>NZ_BBVA01000002.1:0-2438518 GCF_001652995.1 Micromonospora sp. NBRC 110037 | reverse complement strand
AATCTTCCAGTCGAGGGCCGCCCCAGCAGGGGCGGCCCTCGACTGCGTTAGCGTTCTCGGCGGAAACGCCATCAGGAAGGATGTACCTGTGAGCTCAGGACCCCAGGGCGGGGACCGCCCCCGTCGTTACGAGGATCGCGCCGACCGTGGCCAGGGGCGTGGTGACGCCGGCCGCGACGGCCGTCGCGATGACCGTCCCTCGTACCGGGGTGGCCGCGACGACCGCCCGGGCGGCTTCCGCGGTGGTGACCGTGACAGTGGCGCCCGTGGTGGCGACCGTCGCGAGGGTGGCTTCCGTGGTGGTGACCGCCGTGAGGGTGGCTTCCGTGGTGGTGACCGCCGTGAGGGTGGCTTCCGCAGTGGCGATCGCGAGGGCGGCTTCCGCGGTGGCGACCGTCGTGAAGGCGGGTTCGGCGGTGGCGAGCGTCGCGAGGGCGGTTTCCGTGGTGGCGACCGTGAGGGTGGCTTCCGGAGCGGAAGCCGTCCGGGCGGCGACCGTCGCGAAGGCGGGTTCCGGGGCGGCGACCGTGACAGTGGCGCCCGTGGCGGCGACCGCCGTGAGGGTGGCTTCCGCAGTGGCGATCGCGAGGGCGGCTTCCGCGGTGGCGACCGCCGTGAAGGTGGTGCCCGTGACGGCGGCTTCCGGGGCGGCGAGCGTCGCGAGGGCGGCTTCCGGGGCGGCGACCGCCGTGAGGCCGGCACCCGCGACGGCGGCTACCGCGGCGGTGACCGCCGTGAGGGTGGCTTCGCCGGCGGTGACCGTCGTGACGGCGGTTTCCGCGGTGGTGACCGTCGTGAAGGCGGCTTCCGGGGCGGCGACCGTGACGGCGGCTTCCGCGGCGGAGAGCGCCGTGAGGGTGGCTTCGCCGGCGGTGACCGTCGGGAAGGCGGTTTCCGCGGTGGCGAGCGTCGTGAGGGTGGCTTCCGCGGTGGCGACCGCGAGGGCGGTTTCCGCGGTGGTGACCGTCGTGAGGGTGGCTTCCGGAGCGGTGGCCGTGAGGGTGGTTTCCGCGGCGGAGAGCGCCGTGAGGGTGGCTTCCGGGGCGGTGACCGTGACGGCGGCTTCCGCGGCGGAGAGCGTCGTGAGGGTGGTTTCCGCGGTGGCGACCGTGAGGGCGGTTTCCGGGGCGGCGAGCGTCGTGAAGGCGGCTTCCGCGGTGGTGAGCGCCGTGAGGGCGGTTTCCGTGGTGGCGACCGTGAGGGTGGCTTCCGTGGTGGTGACCGTCGTGAGGGCGGCGAGCGTCGTGAGGGTGGCTTCCGCGGTGGCGACCGCGAGGGCGGTTTCCGCGGTGGTGACCGTCGTGAGGGTGGCTTCCGGGGCGGGGACCGTCGTGAGGGCGGCGAGCGTCGTGAGGGCGGCTTCCGCGGTGGCGACCGCCGCGAAGGCGGCCACCAGGGTGGCGACCGTCGGGAGAGCTACGCCGGTGGCGAGCGCCGCGAGGGCGGCTTCCGCGGTGGCGAGCGCCGTGAGGGTGGCTTCCGCCGCGACGACCGTCGTGACGACCGTCGGCCGGGCGGCTTCCGGGGCGAGCGGGACGGTGAGCGCCGTGGCTACGGTGACCGGCCGGGCGGCGACGACCGCCGTGGCAACTTCGGTCCGCAGCGGGAGCGCCGGGACGAGCGCGGCGAAGGGCGTACCGGTGAGGCGCCGGAGTTGCCGGACGAGGTCGTCGCGAGCGACCTCGACTCGGCCGTCCGGGCGGAACTGCTCTCCCTCGCCAAGCCGGTTGCGGAGACGGTTGCCCGGCACCTGGTCGCGACCGGGCTGCTGATCGACGAGGACCCGACGCTGGCGCTGGCGCACGCCATGGCGGCCCGCCGGCTCGCGTCGCGGATCGCCGCCGTGCGGGAGGCCGTCGGACTGGCCGCGTACCACGCCGGTGAGTGGCAGACGGCCATCGCCGAGCTGCGGACGTACCACCGGATGAGCGGTCTGCAGAGCCACCTGGCCGTGCTGGCCGACTGCGAGCGGGCGCTGGGCCGGCCGGAGCGGGCGATCGACCTGTTCCGCGGCGCCGACCGGGACAAGCTCGACCAGGCCGTCGCGATCGAACTGCTCATCGTGGCCGCCGGCGCGCGCGGCGACCTCGGGCAGAAGGACGCGGCCGTGGCGATGCTGCAGGTCCGCGAACTGACCGGCGACTCGACCGAGCCGTGGGCGGCGCGACTGCGTTACGCGTACGCGGACGCGCTGCTGGCGGTGGACCGGCGCGAGGAGGCGCGGGAGTGGTTCTCCCGGGCCGCCGACGTCGACTCCGAGGGGGAGACCGACGCCGCCGAGCGGCTGCTGGAGCTGGACGGCGTGGTCATCGAGGGCGACGACGAGCCCGAGGACGACGCGGACACGTCCGAGGCGTCGGCCGACGACGACGACGATGACGATGACCACGACGATGACCACGACGATGACGACGACGATGACGACGACGATGACGACGACGATGACGACGACGATGACGACGATGATGACGATGACGACGACCGTGAGGACGACGCGCGGCTTAGCGACGACGTCGTGTCGGGCACCGGCGGCGACGCGGCACGGGCCGGCTACCGGGACCGTGACGCGGGCGACCTGACCGACGACGAGCTGACCGACGCCGAGGCCGGCTCGCTCGCCACCGGCGCCCCGACCGCCGCCACGACGTCCGAGGACACCGCCACGTCGACCGCGGACACCGCCACGCCGGGCAGCACCGTCGCGGCTGCGGACGCCACCGACGTCACCCCGGCCGACAAGGCCGACGCCGACCGGCCCGCACCGGGCGACGCCGCGTCCGGCGAGGGCGAGGCGGCGGAGCGCCGGTGACCGGGTACGGCGGGGACACCGCTACCGGCGCGGACCAGGGGCGACCCGTCCGCGCCGGAGCGGCCGGCCGGCTGGTCGACGCGTACTCGCTTGTCGTCTTCGACCTGGACGGCGTCATCTACCTGATCGACCGGCCCATCCCGGGCGCGGTCGAGGCGGTCGGCCGGCTGCACGCCGAGGGGCGCGCCGTCGCGTACGCGACGAACAACGCCTCCCGGCGCTCCAGCGAGGTCGCCGACCTGCTCACCGGCATGGGCGTCCCGGCGCAGCCGGCGGAGGTGCTCACCTCCGCGGCGGCCACCGCCGAGCTGCTCCGGGACCGGCTGCCCGAGGGCGCGCCGGTACTCGTGGTCGGCGCGGAGGCGCTGCGGGCCGAGCTGCGCGCGGTCGGCCTGCGGCCGGTGTCCACCGTCGACGAGGAGCCCGCCGCCGTGGCCCAGGGCTACGGCCCGCAGGTCGGCTGGTCCGACCTGGCCGAGGCGTCCCTGGCGGTACGCGCGGGCGCGCCCTGGTACGCCACGAACACCGACCGCACCCTGCCCAGCCCGCGCGGCCCGCTGCCGGGCAACGGCTCGCTGGTCGCGGTGCTGCGTACCGCGCTGGGCCGCGACCCCGACGTGGTGGTGGGCAAGCCGGAGCCGGCGCTGTTCACCACCGCCGCGCGCCGGGCCGGGGCCGGGCGCACGCTCGTGGTGGGGGACCGGCTGGACACCGACATCGAGGGCGCCCGCCGGGCCGGGCTGGACAGCCTGCTGGTGCTCACCGGGGTCAGCGACGCCGCCGAGCTGCTGGCCGCGCCCGAGGAGCGCCGCCCCGCGTACGTCTCGTTCGACCTGGCGGGGCTCTTCGACCCGGACGCGGTGGTGGCGGTGCCGGGCCGGGCGACCGCCGGCGGCTGGTCGGTGGCGGAAGCCGGCGCGGACCTCGTGCTCGACGGCGCGGGACCGCCGCTGGAGGCGCTCGCCGCGCTCTGCGCGGTGGCCTGGTCGGCGTCGGCCGGGCCGCGCGTGCGGGCGCAGTCCCCGGCGGCGGCGGAGGCGCTCGCCGCGTTCGGCCTCGACGGCTGAGCGGCGAAGCACCCCGACGGCGGCGCGGTCGCGGTGGACCGGCTAGAGCAGCTTGCGGAGCTTCATCAGGTCGAACGGGTTCGCCTTGATCGAGACCCGCCGGGACGCGACCGCCGACATCACGTCGAGCCGGCCGTTCACCAGCGCGACCAGGTCGTCACTGCCGGTGCTCAGCGCGATCTTCGCCTTCGGGTCGTCGCCGTCGGCCAGGTCGACCAGCCGCCCGCCCTCCAGCCGCCCGTGGAACGCGGTGCCGAGATCGGTGATCCGGCAGGCCAGCGTGCGGTCCAGGTCGATGCGTCCCTGCGCCTCGGCGTTGCGGTCCAGCCGCGCGGCCAGGTCCTGCAACGCCTGCCGGCACTCGTCCACGCTGGCCACATCGTCTCCTCACCACGAACCACGCCGTTTCCCGGCACCGTACCGCAATGGGGCGTCCGGGGTGCCCGGTAGCGTGGCACCTGCACACCTCGCCCCGCGGAAGGACTCAGGCATGCAGGACGCGTGGCGCGCCTACCTCGAGCTGGCCATGGGCCTGACGGAGGCGCCCCGGAAGAAGGCACAGGACGCGGTCATGCGCGTCGTCGGTCAGGGTGGCGCGACCGCCGCCCAGATCCAGACGCTCGCCGAGGAGCTGGTGGCCACCGGCCTGGCGAACCGGGAGTCGCTGACCAAGCTGGTCCGCTTCGAGGTGGACCGGGCGCTGGGCGCGGTCGGGCTGGCCACCGCCGACGAGGTCGCCGAGCTGACCCGCCGGGTGCACGACCTGGAGCGGCAGCTGCGCGAGGCGCGCGGCAACCTCGGGCCCGGCGAGACGCCGCCCGCCGGATCGTCCGAGCCCGCCGCCGCACCGGCCGGGACCGCCACCGCGCCGTCCGGCGCGACCGCGCCGCCGACCGCCGAGTCCGCGGCAACGGCGCCGACGAAGGCGGTGGCGAAGAAGACGGTGGCCAAGAAGGCGATCGCGAAGAAGCCGCCCGCCACCATGGCCCGTACCCCCGCCGACGGCTCGCCCGCCGCGCCCGCCCGGCCGGCGAGGAAGGCCACCGGCCGCCGGGCGGCCGGCTCGTGACCGCGCCGCGGCCCGGTCCGCCGCCGGGCCCGCGGCCCGGACCACCCCCGGGGGTACGCCCCGCGCCGGCCGAGGAGGTCGGCGAGGCGCGGCATCCGGCGGTGGACGCCGCGGTGCTCGGCATGGCCAACGCCGAGGCGCTCGCCCCGGCCGACCAGATCGCCCAGTACGAGGCGGCGTACGAGACGCTGCGCGAGACCCTCGCCACCATCGACCAGGCCTGAGCAGAGGCGGAGACACACCTGATG
The DNA here is from genome assembly GCF_001652995.1 of Micromonospora sp. NBRC 110037. NCBI lineage: Bacteria > Bacillati > Actinomycetota > Actinomycetes > Micromonosporales > Micromonosporaceae > Micromonospora > Micromonospora sp. NBRC 110037. The sequence continues at coordinate 2,433,325 of NZ_BBVA01000002.1, read as the reverse complement.
GCTCGTCGTACCCGGCTGGACGCCGAACTGGTCCGGCGCGGGCTGGCCCGCTCCCGGGAACAGGCCGCCGCGCTCGTGGAGGCCGGTCGCGTCCAGCTGCGCGGAGTGCGGGCACGCAAGCCCGCGGCGATGGTCGATCCGGCCGATCCGCTGCTGGTGACCGGAGAGGACCCGGCCGACGAGTACGTCTCCCGGGGCGGCCACAAGCTGGCCGGCGCGCTCGCCGCGTTCGCCCCCGGCGGGCTGACCATCACCGGCCGGCGCTGCCTGGACGCGGGCGCGTCGACGGGCGGGTTCACCGACGTGCTGCTGCGCGGCGGCGCGGCCGAGGTGGTCGCCGTGGACGTCGGCTACGGGCAGCTCGCCTGGTCGCTGCGCACCGACGAGCGGGTGCGGGTGTTCGAGCGTACGAACGTGCGTACGCTCACGCCGGAGGCGATCGGCGGTCCGGTCGACCTGACGGTGGCCGACCTGTCGTTCATCTCGCTGCGTCTGGTGCTGCCGGCGCTGGCCGCGTGCACCGGCCCCGGCGGCGACCTGGCGCTGATGGTCAAGCCGCAGTTCGAGGTCGGCAAGGAGCGCGTCGGCGCCGGCGGCGTGGTCCGCGATCCGGCGCTGCGCGCCGAGGCGGTGCTCGACGTGGCCGCCGCGGCCGCCGGGCTCGGCCTCGGCCTCGCCGGAGTGGCGGCCAGCCCGCTGCCCGGGCCGAGCGGCAACGTCGAGTTCTTCGTATGGTTGCGCGGGGACGCGCCCGCCGCGGACCCGGAGCGGGTCCGCGCGGTGGTGGCCGCCGGCCCGCAGGGCGCCGCCACCACGGCGGCCACGACCGAGGAGGTGTCCGGGTGAGCCGCACCGCGCTGCTGGTGACGCACACCGGCCGTCGACGCAGCACCGAGCACGCCCGGGCGGTGGCCGCCGACCTGATCGCCGCCGGTTTCGAGGTGCGGGTGGTGGCCGAGGAGGCCGACGACCTGGACCTGCCCGGTGTGGTGCCGGTGACCGGCCCGGAGGCGGCCGAGGGCGCCGAGATCGTCTTCGCGCTGGGCGGGGACGGCACGTTCCTGCGCGCGGCCGAGCTGGCCCGTCCGACGAAGGTCCCGTTGCTGGGCATCAACCTGGGCAAGGTCGGCTTCCTCGCCGAGGCGGAGATCGACGACCTGGACACCGCGGTACGTGACGTGGTCGAGCGTAACTACAGCGTGGACGAACGGCTCACGCTGGACGTCACCGCCGAGTTCGACGGCGGGCCGACCATCGAGTCGTGGGCGCTGAACGAGATCAGCGTGGAGAAGGGCGAGCGCGCCCAGATGCTGGAGCTGCTCGTCGACGTGGACGGCCGGCCGCTGTCCCGGTACGGCTGCGACGGCGTGATCTGCGCGACCCCGACCGGCTCCACCGCGTACGCGTTCTCCGGCGGCGGGCCGGTGGTCTGGCCCGAGGTGGAGGCGCTGCTGCTGGTGCCGATCAGCGCGCACGCGCTGTTCAGCCGCCCGCTGGTGACCGCGCCGACGTCGACGTTCGTCATCACCGTCGACCCGTTCACCACCCTCGCGGTGCTCTGCTGCGACGGCCGGCGTGTCTACGACCTGCCGCCGGGCGCCCGGGTCACGGTGCGCCGGGGCACGTTGCCGGTGCGCATCGTTCGGTTGCGGGCGCGTCCGTTCACCGACCGGCTGGTGGCCAAGTTCGACCTGCCCGTCCAGGGCTGGCGGGGCAACCGTCGCTGACCGACGGATCAGCGGAAACCTCCGTTCGGACCACCGGTCCGGGCCGCCGCGCACGTTACGGTGGGCGTACGGGCCGCGATGAGGTGAGTCCGGGTGCGGCGGTGAGGCCCGCCGCTTCCGGATGCGCGGCCCGGATGTCGCGGGCTCGGCCAGGGGGTGGTCGGGGCCGCGACGGTCGGGACGCCGGAGTGTCGTAGCCGGCCGCGGCGGGCGGACCGGCGCGCCGCGCCCGATCGGGTGTCGACCCCGGTCGGGCGGACAGGTCGTGCAGCCGCCGCCGGAGGAAGCGGCGGCGCGCGAGCTGGGCGACGCGATCTCCGGCGTCCCGGCCCTCTACCGCGCTGCGCTCGTGTCCACCTGGCGACAGGTCGCCGGTACGGCGGCCATCAGGTCGGCCGGCCGCCGTGCACCAGTGGGCAGGTCGCGGTGCGACCGTCCACCACGGCCGGTCGGCGGCCCAGCCGCTGCGCGAACTCACCGGCCCGGGCCGTGTCCGCCCGTACCGGGCTGCGGTGGAGCTCCTCCTCGTCCGGGGTCGGGTGCCCGCGGCTCGACCTGCCGGCTGGTCAACTGTCACACGGCGGGGCTACTGTCGGGTGCTGTGCTGGAAGAGCTGCGCATCACCGGACTGGGCGTCATCGAGGACACCACGCTGCCGCTGGCCGCGGGGATGAACGTCATCACCGGCGAGACCGGCGCCGGCAAGACCATGGTGGTGACCGGCCTCGGCCTGCTCTTCGGCGGCCGCGCCGACGCCGGCCGGGTGCGCGCCCAGCCGGGCCGCGCCGTGGTGGAGGGCCGGCTGCGCCTCGGTGGGCGGGTGGCCGAGTCGGTGCACGCCCGCATCCTCGACGCCGGTGGTGAGCCCGACGAGGACGGCTCGCTGCTGCTCAGCCGCACCGTGACCATCGAGGGGCGTTCCCGCGCGCACCTGGGCGGGCGGGCCATGCCGGTGTCCACGCTCGGTGAGGTCGGCGAGCAGGTGCTGGCCGTGCACGGCCAGTCCGACCAGCTGCGGCTGCTGCGCCCGGCCGAGCAGCGCGCCTCGCTCGACCGGTTCGCCGGGCCCGAGCACGAGAAGCTGCTCGACGCGCTGCGCGAGACGTACGCCAGGTGGCGCACCGTCGTCGACGACCTGGCCGACCGGCGGCGCAACGCGCGCGAACGCAACCAGGAGGCCGACCTGCTGCGGCTGGGCCTGGACGAGATCACCCGGGTCGATCCGCAGCCGGGGGAGGACGACGAGCTGAAGGCGGAGGCGCAGCGGCTGGAGCACGCCGAGGGGCTGCGTACCGCCGCGCAGGTGGCGCAGCAGTGCGTGGCCGGCGGCGTCGAGGCGGCCGACGACGCGCCGGACGCGACGGCGCTGCTGGGCACCGCGCGGCGCACGCTGGAGGCGCAGGCCGGCACCGACCCGGCGCTGGGCGAGCTGGCGGCCCGGCTGGAGGAGGCCGCCACGCTGGTCACCGACGTGGCCGCGGAGCTGTCCACCTACCTGGCCGCGCTGGACGCCGACCCGGCCCGCCTGCAGACCGTCTACGAGCGGCGGGCCGCGTTGCGCGGGCTCACCCGCAAGTACGCCGACGACGTCGACGGCGTGGTGGCGTGGGCCGAGCGGGCCCGCACGCGGCTGTCCGATCTGGACACCTCCGACGAGCTGCTGGACGAGCTGGACCGCGAGGCCACCCGGCTCGCCGGTGAGGTGGCCGACCTCGCCGGCCGGGTGTCGGCGTCCCGGCGGGAGGCCGCGGTCCGCTTCGCCGAGGAGGTCACCGTCGAGCTGGCCGGGCTGGCCATGCCGCACGCCCGGATCGAGGTGGCGGTGCTGCCCCGTCCGGTGGGCCGGTCCGAGCCGAGCCTGCCGGTCAACGGTGTCGAGACCGGCGTCGGCGCGGACGGCGCCGACGAGGTGGAGCTGCGGCTGCTGGCCCACCCGGGCGCGCCGGCGCTGCCGTTGCAGAAGGGCGCCTCCGGCGGCGAGCTGTCCCGGGTGATGCTCGCCATCGAGGTGGTCTTCGCCGGTTCCGGCGGCCCGCCCACGCTGGTGTTCGACGAGGTCGACGCGGGTGTCGGCGGTCAGGCCGCGGTGGAGATCGGCCGCCGGCTGGCCCGGCTGGCCCGCAGTCATCAGGTGCTCGTGGTCACCCACCTGCCGCAGGTCGCCGCGTTCGCCGACCGGCACCTGGTGGTGGCCAAGGACACCGGGGGAGCGGTCACCACGAGCGGGGTGCGCGTGGTGGAGGACACCGAGCGCGCCCGGGAACTGGCCCGGATGCTCGCCGGTTTGCCGGACTCGGATCTGGGTATCGCCCATGCCGAGGAGCTCCTGGCCGTGGCGGCCAAGGAAAGGCGTCCGTGATACCCCGATTGTGAGCGCAAGCACACCGGCGCGGGTTCCGGTGTGCTTCCCTGGGTAGGCGGCCCTGCTCAGGCATGTCGCGACAGCAAAACCTGCCTCACATGCCAGGATGGTCACGATGCGTCTACCCATACTGCGCCGGAGCCGGAACCCGGAGCCGGGCTCCATCGTCGGCACCGCGCGCCTCGACCGCCGGACGAAACGGCTGGTCGGGCGGCTGCGCCCCGGCGACATCGCGGTCATCGACCACGTCGACCTGGACCGGGTGGCGGCCGACTCGCTCGTCGCGGTGGGTGTGGCGGCGGTGCTCAACGCCAAGCCGTCGGTCTCCGGCCGCTATCCCAACCTCGGCCCGGAGGTGCTGATCTCGGCCGGCATCCCGCTGCTGGACGATCTCGGCGAGAGCGTCTTCGAGCAGGTCCGCGAGGGTGACCGGGTCCGCATCGAGGGCAACACCGTGTTCGTCGGCGAGGAGCCGGTCGCGCACGGCACGTTGCAGGACGCCGAGACCGTGGCCAAGTCGATGGCCGACGCCCGGGAGGGCCTGTCGGTGCAGTTGGAGGCGTTCGCCGCCAACACGATGGACTACCTGCGGCAGGAACGTGACCTGCTGCTCGACGGCGTCGGCGTGCCGGAGATCCAGACCCAGATCCAGGGCCGGCACTGCCTGATCGTGGTGCGCGGCTACGACTACAAGGCCGACCTGGACGTGCTGCGCCCGTACATCCGGGAGTTCAAGCCGGTGCTGATCGGCGTCGACGGCGGGGCCGACGCGCTGGTCGAGGCGGGCTACACCCCGGACATGATCATCGGGGACATGGACTCGGTCACCGACGACGTGCTGCGCTGCGGCGCCGAGGTGATCGTGCACGCCTACCCGGACGGGCGGGCGCCCGGCCTGGCCCGGGTCAACGGGCTCGGCGTACCGGCGATCACGTTCCCGGCGGCGGCCACCAGCGAGGATCTCGCCATGCTGCTGGCCGACGAGAAGGGCGCGTCGCTGCTGGTGGCCGTCGGCACCCACGCCACCCTGGTGGAGTTCCTGGACAAGGGGCGCGGCGGCATGGCGTCGACGTTCCTGACCCGGCTGAAGGTGGGCGGCAAGCTGGTCGACGCCAAGGGCGTCAGCCGGCTCTACCGGCAGAGCATCTCCGGTTCGTCGCTGCTGTTGCTGGTCCTGTCGGCGGTGGCCGCGATGGCCTCCGCGGTGGCGGTCTCCACCGTCGGGAAGGCGTATTTGGGCGTGGTCTCCGAATGGTGGGACAATTTCGTGTTCCAGCTCGGCCAGCTCTTCTAGCTCCCCCGACGATCAAGAGGCTGCAAGCGTGATCAACTTTCGCTACCATGTGGTGTCCCTGACCGCGGTGTTCCTGGCGCTGGCGATCGGCCTGGTGGTCGGCACGGCCGCCCTCAACGGGCCGGTCGCCGACTCGCTCCGGGAGAACGTCAACGGCCTGCGCAAGGACAACTCGCTGATGCGCCAGTCGGTCAACAGCATGCAGAAGCAGCTGGAGACCGAGGAGGACTTCGCCGCCGAGGTGGCCCAGCTCGTCCTGCCCGGCAAGCTGACCGGCCGCCGGGTGCTGGTGCTCACCCTGCCCAGCGGCCGCGACCAGGCCGAGGGCGTGGTGAAGATGCTGCAGACCGCCGGCGCGGACGTCACCGGCCGCATCGACGTGCAGGACAAGTTCGTCAACCCGGACAGCAACAACAACCTGCTGGAACTGGCGGTCACCGCCCGGCCGAACACGTCCCCCGCCATCAACCTGCCCGGCAACGGGCACGGCGTGGAGACCTCGAGCGCGCTGCTGGCGAACGTCCTGGTCGACCGTCCCGCGGGCACCCCGGCGGCCAGCGAGACCGACCGGCGCACGGTGCTGGAGCAGTACGCCACCGCCGGCTACCTCACCCCGGCGGACAAGATCTCCACCGCCGCCGAGGCGGTCGTGATGGTCACCGGCCAGCCGTACGTGGACAAGGACTCGGCCAAGAAGGACGAGTCGGTGGTGAAGATCGCCGTGGAGTTCGACCGGGCCGGCGCGCTGGTGGTCGCCGGCATGGGCTCGACCGGCGGGAACCTGGTCTCCGTGGTCCGCGGCGACCCGGTGCTGTCGCAGACCATCTCCACCGTCGACAACGCCAGCACCGTGCAGGGGCAGCTGGCCACCAGCCTCGCCTTGGCGCAGCAGCTCACCGAGAAGAAGACCGGCCAGTACGGCGTGGGCGACAACGCCGCCTCCCGGGTGCCTACACTGCCCCGGTGACCGCTCGGGCCGCCCGGTCCGTGCCGCGTCGCGTTCGAAGTCCGGATCGAGGAGGTCCCGTGAGACTGGGTCGGCTGCTCGCCGTGGGCGCGGGGGTGCTGGCCGCCCGCTACACGCTGCGCCAGACGCGCACGTCGCCGGGCGGGCCGGCGCTGGAGCGCACCAACTACCGGGGCCGCACGGTGACCCTGGCCGCCGGTCCGGCCCTCGCCGTGGGCGCGGCGACCGGCGGCGCGCTGGGCGCCGGCAGCGCACCGGCCGGCGCCGCCGCGCTCGTCGCCGGGCTGGGCGCGGGCGCTGTCGGCCTCTACGACGACGTGGTCGGCGCACGCCCTGAGCAGAAGGCCGCCAAGGGCTTCGCCGGGCACCTCGCCGCGCTGCGCGAGGGCCAGGTCACCGCCGGGCTGGTGAAGGTCGCCGGGGTCGGTGTGGCCGGGCTCGCCGCCGCGGCGCTGCTCGCCGCCGACCGGCGGGTCGCCGCGCACCCGCGCCGCCAGCGGGCCGGGGCGGTTGGCCGCGGGCTCGACGTGCTGCTCGGCGCCGGCGTGGTGGCCGGCACCGCCAACCTGGTCAACCTGCTCGACCTGCGGCCCGGCCGGGCGCTGAAGTCCGGCATGCTGCTCGGCGTGCCGCTGACCACCGGCCCGCACGGCGGCATCGCGGCGGGCGCGGTGGGCGCGTCGGCCGCGCTGGTCGGGGACGACCTGGGCGAACGGGTGATGGTCGGGGACAGCGGCGCGAACGCGCTCGGTGCGCTGCTCGGCGTGAGCCTGGCCGCGCGTACCGGGCCGCTGGGCCGCGCCGGCGTGCTGGCCGTGCTCGCCGCGCTCACCGCCGCCAGCGAGAAGGTCAGCTTCACCCAGGTCATCGCGTCCACGCCGGGGCTGCGGCACCTCGACGAACTGGGCCGGCTGCCCGACTGACGTGACGAAACCGGCACCTCTCGCCGCCGCCGGCCGCGTCGCCGGGGCGGCCGCCCTCATCGCCGTGCTCACCGTGGTCAGCCGGCTCGCCGGCTTCGGCCGCACCGCCGTGTTCACCTGGACGCTGTCCACCAGCGACCTCGGCGGCGCCTACCTGGTGGCCAACTACGTCCCGAACTTCATCTTCGAGATCGTCGCGGGCGGGGCGCTGGCCAGTCTCGTCGTACCGTTGCTGGCCGGCGCGGTCGAGGCCGGTGACCGGCGTGCGGTGGCCGCCACCACCGGCGCGCTGCTGACCTGGACGCTGACGCTGCTGGTGCCGCTGGCGGTCCTGGTGGCGATCTTCGCCGACCCGCTGCCGGGCCTGATCGGAGACGGTCTCAGCGAGGCGCAGCAGGCGTCCGGGGCCCGGATGCTGCGCGTCTTCGCGCCGCAGCTGCCGCTCTACGGCGTGGGCATCGTGCTCACCGGGGTGCTCCAGGCGCACCGCCGGTTCGCCTGGCCGGTGATCGCGCCGCTGCTGTCGAGCATCAGCGTGATCGGCGTCTACCTCGCCTTCACCGCGACCGAGGGGCGGCTGGCCACGATCGGCGAGGCCGGGCGCGGCGGCGAGCTGCTGCTGTCCGCCGGCACCACACTCGGCGTGGTGGTGCTCTCGCTGTCGCTGCTGATCCCGCTGCGCCGGCTGAAGCTCCGGATCCGGCCGGGCTACCGGTTCCCGGCCGACGCCCGGGCCCGGGTCGGCGGCCTGGCCGTCGCCGGGGTGGTCACCGTCGCCGCCCAGCAGATCGCCCTGGTGGTAGCGCTCAACCAGGTCACCTACGGCCGGACCGCCGACGTCGGCGTCTACAACCTCGCCCAGACCGTCTACTTCCTGCCCTGGGCGGTGCTGGCGGTTCCGCTGGCGGTGGCCGCGTACCCGACGCTCGTCGCGGCCCGGGCCACCGGCGACGAGCGCGCCTACCGGGACACGCTCGCCCCGGCGGTACGCGGCGTGGTGCTGTTCAGCCTGCTCGGCGCCGCCGCGCTCGTCGGCACCGCGATCCCGGTCGGGCACTTCTTCTTCGCCGACCCCCTGGACGCGCGTACCGCCGCGGTCGGGATCGCCGGGTTCGCGCCCGGCCTGCTCGGCTACGGCCTGTTCGCGGTCCTCACCCGCGCCCTGTACGCCCGCGGCGAGACCCGCGCGGCCACCGTCGCGACCGCGCTCGGATGGCTCAGCGTGCCCGCGTTCGCCCTCCTGTTCGCCCAGGCGCTGCCGCTGGCCGACCGGGTCCTCGCGGTGACGCTGGCGACGTCGGTCGGCATGGTGCTGCTCGGCGCGCTGCTGATCGTCGCGGTCCGGCGTGCCGCCGGCGGCGGGGCGCTCGCCGGGATCGGCCGGGCCGGCGCCGCCGGACTGCTCGCCGCCGTGGTCGCCGGAGCGGGCGGGGCGGCCGTCGCGGCGGGACTCGCCGGGCTCGGTGACGGCACCCCGACGACACCGCAGGCCCTCGCGCAGGGCATGCTGTCCGGGGTCGTGGTCGGTGTCCTGTTCCTCGCCGTCGCCTGGCTGACCGACGCCCGCGACCTGCGGCCGCTGCTCGCGACCGTGACCCGCCGGCTGCGCCGGCGACGCCCGGCCGGCGGGGACGACGGCCCGCCGGCGCAGCAGCACCCCGGCGAGCGGGGCGACGGAAAGGAGACCGTTTCCTCATGACGGACGCCTCGCCCGCACCGCGCTGGCCCGGGTCGGTGGCCCTCGTGCTCGCCTCCAGTACCGGCGGGGTCGGGCAGCACGTGCGCTCGATCGCCGGGGGACTCACCGAGGCCGGAGCGTCGGTGCTGGTGTGCGGACCGGCCGCCACCGAGGAGCAGTTCGGCTTCACCGGCGTCGGCGCCCGGTTCACCCCGGTGGAGATCCCGGCCAGCCCCACGCCGGGCGACGCGCGCGCGGTCACCGCGCTGCGCCGGGCGCTCGCGGACACACCCGTCGACGTGGTGCACGCGCACGGGCTGCGCGCCGGCCTGGTCGCGGCGCTCGCCCGCCCCACCGCGCCGCTCGTGGTCACCTGGCACAACGCGGTCCTCGCGAAAGGGCTGCGCGGCGCGGCGTCCCGGCTGGTCGAGCGGATCGTCGCCCGGTCCGTGCGGGTCGCGCTGGGCGCCTCCGCCGACCTGGTCGACCGCGCCGCCGCGCTGGGCGCCGCCGACGCGCGCCTGGCCCCGGTCGCCGCGCCCACGCTGCCGCCGCCGGGCCGCCGCCGCGCCGCCGTCCGCGCCGAGTTCGGCGTGACCGCCGACCGCCCGCTGATCCTCTCGGTGGGCCGGCTGCACCCGCAGAAACGGTACGACGTGCTCATCGACGCCGCCGCCCGCTGGCGCACCCGTACCCCCGCCCCGGTCGTGGTGATCGCCGGCAGCGGACCCGCGTACCTGCCGCTGGCCGCCCGGATCTCGGCCGCCCGCGCGCCGGTGACGCTGCTCGGGCACCGCACCGACGTGGCGGACCTGCTGGCCGGCGCCGACCTCGCCGTGGTGACCAGCGACTGGGAGGCCCGGCAGCTGTTCGCCCAGGAGGCGCTGCGGGCCGGCGTACCGCTCGTCGCGACCGCCGTCGGCGGGCTGCCGGAGCTCGTCGGCGACGGGGCCGTGCTGGTGCCGCCCGGGGACGTGGACGCCGTCGACGCGGCGGTGCGCGACCTGCTCGACGACCCCGTACGCCGGGCCGAGGTGGGCCGGCGCGGCCTGGCCCGGGCCGCGACCTGGCCCACCGAGGCGGACACCGTGGCCGCGCTCGCCGACCTCTACGCCGAGCTGACACCGCAGCACTCCGCCGGGAACCGCTGATGCTGCGCCGACTGACCCCGGTCCTGCTCACCCTGGTCGTGGTGGCGCTGGGCATCACCGCGCTGGCCGCCCGGCCGGACCGCGGCGCGGACCGGCCCGGCGCCGACTTCGTGGTCCTCGTCGGCGCGGCCGGCCTGCGCTGGGACGACGTCGACCCGGAGAACACGCCGACGCTGTGGCGGATGGCCGAGCAGGGCGCGATCGGCTCCCTGTCGGTGCGGTCCGCGCACCGGCCCACCTGCCCCGTCGACGGCTGGCTCACCCTCGGCGCCGGGAACTTCGCCGCCTGGCCGGGCGCCCGTCCGGGCGGTGGCTGCCCGGCGGCCGGCGTGACTGTGGAACGGCCCGACGGCATCGGCGCGAACCTGCCCGACCAGCCCAGCGTCGTGGCGCACAACCAGGAACAGCTCGCCTGGGGCGCCAAGCCCGGCGCGCTGGCCGAGTCGGTGCGCTGCTCGGTGGCGGTGGGGCCGGGCGCCGCCGTGGCCGCCGCCCGTCCGTTCGGCCGGGTCGACAGGTACGCGCCCACGCTGCCCGAGAACCCGGCGGAACTGCTCGGCTCCTGCGTGCTGAGCATCGTCGACGCCGGCACCGTCGACGACGACGACCCGGCCGTACGGGCCGCCCAGGCGCGGCAGGCCGACGCCCGGCTGGCCCGGGTCCTCGCCGCCCGGCCGCCGCGCTCACTGGTGCTGGTCGCGGGCGTCTCCGACACCGACAACCCGGCGCGGCTGCACGTCGCGATCGCCGACGGCCCCGGCTGGACGGGCGGCTGGCTGACCTCGCCGAGCACCGCCCGCTCCGGCTACCTGCAACTGGTCGACCTGGCCCCGACCGTGCTCGCCGTGCTCGACCGGCCGGCCCCGGAACGGGCCTTCGTCGGCCGTCCCGCGGTCACCGCCGACGACCGGCCCGACGACCTGCGGGCCGCGATCGAGGCGTCGGCCGACGCGGACCGGGAGGCCGCCGCCCAGCGGCGCGTCGCCGGCTGGTTCTTCACGCTGCTCGCCGCCGCCCAGCTGGCCCTCGCGGTAGCGGTGCTGCCGCTGCTACGCCGGGCCCGCCGCCTCGCCGGCCCGCACGGACCGGAACCGGTGTCCCGGCGCGTCGTCGCCGTGGTGGAGCTGCTGCTCATCGCCGCCGCGCTGGCCGTGCCCGCGGCGCTGCTGGCCGACGCCGTGCCCTGGTGGCGCGGCAGCCACGCCGGCGTGTGGTACGCCTCGGTGACCGCGCTGCTCGTCGTCGGCGGCACCGCCCTGGTCCGGTTCAGCCCCGGGCACGAGCGCACGCTCGGCCCGCTCGGCGCGGTCGCCGGGCTGGCCACGCTCGTGGTCGGCGTGGACGTGCTCACCGGCTCCCGGCTGCAGCTCAACGGCGTGGTCGGTTACTCCGCGCTGGAGGGCGGCCGGTACGCCGGGCTCGGCACCGTCGGGCTGGGCGTGTTCGTCGCCGGATCACTGCTGTGCGGCGGCTGGCTCGCCCAGCGGTTCCGCAAGGGCTGGCGGCCGATGGTGATGGTGGCCGTCGGCGGACTGGCAGTGGTGATCGTGGGCAGCCCGTACCTGGGCGCCGACTCGATCGGCGCGATCGCGCTCACCGCCGGCGTCAGCGTCGCCGCCGCCATCTGCACCGGCGGCTGGCTCACCGTGAGCCGGCTGGCCTGGGCCACCATGGCCGCGCTCGCGGTCACCATCGGCTTCGCCCTGGTCGACCTGGGCCGTCCCGCCGACGAGCGGGGAAGCCTGGGCCGGTTCCTGGCCGCGCTCGGCGACGGCACCGGCGGGCTCACCGTGCACCGCTCCGGCGACTCCAACATCCAGACGCTGGTGAACAGCCCGCTCACCGTGCTGGCCCTGGCCGGGGCGGCGCTGGTCTGGCTGGCGCTGCTGCAGCCGTGGGGCGGCCTGATGCGGCTGTTCGGCATCTACCCGGCGATCCGGGCCGCGATGGCCGGCACCGGCGTGGCCGTCGGGCTGGGCGGCGTGCTGGGCGGCTCGGCGCTGGACGTGGCCGGCGCGGCGGCGGCGCTCGTGGTGCCTATGGCGGCGCTGTCGGCGCTGCGGGTGCTCGACCACTCCACCGACCGTACGCTGCCCGACAGCGGCCGCCCTGGCGGCGAGACGGACGCGGTACCACCGGGCGGCCCGGACAGCCCTTCCCGAGGCGGCCCCGCTGGCGACGGCCCGCCTGACGGTGCTCCGTCGGCCGGTGACGGTGCTGGTGATGGTGGGTCGGCGGGCGACGGTCCGGCCGGTGACGGTGTGGGCGCGCCGGGGGAGGCCGGGGAGCCGGCCGGACCGGGTCGGCAGGGCCCGGCCGGCACGGAAACGCCGAACGCATCGCCCGGCGCCGGGGCGCGGGTCCCCGCACAGCCGACCCCGGCCTCCTCGGAGGTCCCCGCCGGCTGACCCGGCCCGCGCTGCCCCGCGGGCGTGCCGCCCCCCGCGCGCGCCCTCGCCAGATCGGGGAGGTGGCGGGGTCAAGGCCCTGCGGAAGGCACCACATCGGCGAAGTGGTGTCGATCAAGAGCCGGACCCGGGCCGGAAGAGCGCCGCACGAGGGCCGGCACGGGCCTCACGTGCGCCGACAGCGGGTGCGACGCCGGCTCACGGTCCGGATGGTGTTACCGTGGAATCCCGTGGATCGCGTGATCACTTGTCTGATCGGCACGGCGGTTCGCACGACCGCTACGGACGACACGGGAGCAGGCCTTGGCCCCTACAGCACGGACGACCAGGCACATTTTCGTCACCGGGGGCGTCGCCTCCTCGCTGGGTAAGGGCCTCACCGCCTCCAGCCTCGGCAGTCTGCTGACCGCGCGCGGACTGCGCGTGGTGATGCAGAAGCTCGACCCGTACCTGAACGTCGACCCCGGCACGATGAACCCGTTCCAGCACGGCGAGGTCTTCGTCACCGAGGACGGCGCCGAGACCGACCTCGACGTCGGGCACTACGAGCGGTTCCTCGACCGGGACCTCTCCGGCAAGGCGAACGTCACCACCGGCCAGATCTACTCGGCGGTGATCGCCAAGGAGCGGCGCGGGGAGTACCTCGGCGACACGGTGCAGGTCATCCCGCACATCACCAACGAGATCAAGGCCCGCATCCGCGGCATGGCCGACCCGGACGCCGACGGCCAGGTGCCCGACGTGGTGATCACCGAGGTCGGCGGCACGGTCGGCGACATCGAGTCGCTGCCGTTCCTGGAGTCGATCCGGCAGATCCGCCACGACCTGGGCCGGGACAACTGCTTCTACCTGCACGTGTCGCTGGTGCCGTACCTGGCGCCGTCGGGCGAGCTGAAGACCAAGCCGACCCAGCACTCGGTGGCGCAGCTGCGCAGCATCGGCATCCAGCCCGACGCGCTGGTGCTGCGCTGCGACCGGGAGATCCCGGACAAGGTCAAGGAGAAGCTGTCGCTGTACTGCGACGTCGACCGGGAGGCGGTCACCGCCGCCCCGGACGCGCCGAGCATTTACGACATCCCGAAGGTGCTGCACCGGGAGGGCCTCGACGCGTACGTGGTGCGCCGGCTCGGCCTGTCGTTCCGCGACGTCGACTGGACCCGCTGGGACGACCTGCTGGAGCGGGTGCACCAGCCGCGGCACACGATCACCGTCGCGCTCGTCGGCAAGTACGTCGACCTGCCCGACGCGTACCTGTCGGTGAGCGAGGCGATCCGGGCGGCCGGGTTCGGCCACCGCGCCCGGGTGAAGCTCAAGTGGGTGCCCAGCGACGACTGCGTGACGGCGGCCGGCGCGGCCGCCGCGCTGTCCGGCGTCGACGGCATCGTCATCCCCGGCGGCTTCGGCGTACGCGGCATCGAGGGCAAGGTCGGCACCGCCCGGTACGCGCGGGAGAACGGCATCCCCCTGCTCGGCCTCTGCCTCGGCCTGCAGTGCATGACCATCGAGGTGGCCCGCCACCTGGCCAACCTGGACGGGGCGAACTCCCTGGAGTTCGACGAGGAGGCCGTGCACCCGGTCATCGCCACCATGGCCGACCAGGAGGACATCGTGGCCGGCCGCGGCGACCTCGGCGGCACCATGCGGCTCGGGGCGTACCCGGCGAAGCTCGCCGAGGGGTCGATCGTCGCCGAGGCGTACGGCAGCACCGAGGTCAGCGAGCGGCACCGCCACCGGTACGAGGTGAACAACGCCTACCGGGAGCAGCTCACCAAGGCGGGGCTGACGATCTCCGGCACCTCGCCGGACGGGCGGCTCGTGGAGTTCGTCGAGCTGGACCGCAACCTGCACCCGTTCTTCGTGGCCACCCAGGCGCACCCGGAGCTCAAGAGCCGCCCCACCCGCCCGCACCCGCTGTTCGCCGCGTTCGTCGGCGCCGCCGTGGCGTACTCGCAGGCCGACCAGCTGCCGGTGGACCTGGACGGCGCGGCGAAGAAGGCCGGCCGCGGCGGCGGCGCCAAGGCCCAGGCCAAGTGAGCGGCGTCGAGCACCGGTACGAGGTGACCGCGCGCCGCCAGATCTGGTCCGGCCGGATCTTCTCGGTGGTCAGCGACGACGTCACCATGCCCGGTGGCGGCGAGGCGACCCGGGACTACGTGCGGCACGTCGGCGCGGTCGCCGTGGTGGCGCTCGACGACGCCGGTCAGGTGGTGCTGATCCGCCAGTACCGGCACCCGGTCGGCCGGCACCTGTGGGAGCTGCCCGCCGGGCTGATGGACGTCGGCGGCGAGGACCTGGCCGCCGCGGCGCTGCGGGAGCTGGCCGAGGAGGCCGACCTGACCGCGGCGCGCGTGGACGTGCTCGTGGACCTGCACAGCTCGCCCGGCTTCTCCGACGAGATGGTCCGGGTGTTCCTGGCCCGCGAGCTGGCCGAGGTGCCGGCGGAGCAGCGGCACGACCGGCACGACGAGGAGGCCGACCTCCAGGTGGTCCGCGTGGACCTGGACGAGGCGGTGCGGATGGTGCTGGCCGGTGAGATCACCAACGCGTCCTGCGTGGCCGGGCTGCTCGCCGCGGCCCGCGCCCGGGAGACCGGCTTCACCGAGCTGCGCCGGCCGGAGGCGCCGCTGCCGCGCTGATCGGGAACCGACGACGAAGGGGCCGCGCGGCGCTGTGCGCCGGGCGGCCCCTTTCCGTTGCGGTGGTCAGTCGCGCAGCGGGCGGCCCTGCCCGTCGACACCGCCGTTGACGAGGATCAGGATGCCGTCGACGAGGCCCCAGATCGCGCCGATGCCGCACGTCACGAGCGTGACGATGAGCTGGATGACACCGGTCTTGGTGTCGCCCATGTAGAACCGGCCGATGCCGAAGCCGCCGAGGAGGATCTGGAGCACACCCGCGACGACCTTGCTCTTGTCCGAGACGCCCTGCGGGTACTGCTGGTAAGGAGTGGTCATGAGCGGACACAATAGTGATCGACTCGCGTCCTGTCGGCCCCGGCACCCCGGTCGTGGAAGGATATTTACCGAACTCTGTCCTGTCGGCTGATGACGTCTCCACCGGCCAGCCTGGCCCATGCCTGACACACCGTCAGCACCAGCGGGCACCGGATGTCACAGTGTCGCCGTCCGTGGGCTTCCCACGGCTCTAGACTGCCGCCGGCGGGACCGGTGTACCGCGCCGGCAACGGAGCCGGCGCGGCGCCGCGCAGTCGGGGGTGAGCAGCCCCGGAGGAAGGTGTCTGCATCGTGAAGGTCGGAATCCCCCGCGAGGTCAAGAACCACGAGTACCGGGTGGCGATCACGCCCGCGGGCGTCAACGAGTTCACCCGCCACGGCCACGAGGTCTTCGTCGAGGCCGGCGCCGGCGTCGGCTCCAGCATCACCGACGACGAGTTCGCCGCCGCCGGTGCGAAGATCCTGGCCACCGCCGACGAGGTGTGGGACACCGCCGAGCTGGTCCTCAAGGTGAAGGAGCCGATCGCCGAGGAGTACCACCGGATGCGCGAGGGACAGGTGCTCTTCACGTACCTGCACCTGGCCGCCTCCCGCGAGTGCACCGACGCGCTGGTCGACCGCAAGGTCACCGGCATCGCGTACGAGACGGTCGAGCTGCCCGACCGGTCGCTGCCGCTGCTCGCCCCGATGTCCGAGGTGGCCGGCCGGCTCGCCCCCCAGGTGGGCGCCTTCTACATGATGCGCACCGGCGGCGGGCGGGGCGTGCTGCCCGGCGGCGTCTCCGGCGTGTACGCCGCAAAGACCGTGGTCATCGGCGCGGGCGTGTCCGGCCTCAACGCCGCCGCCATCGCGCTGGGCCTGCAGTCCGAGGTGCTGCTGCTGGACAAGAACGTGGCCCGGCTGCGCTCCGCCGACGCCATCTACCGGGGCCACCTGCAGACCGTCGCCTCAAACGCGTACGAGATCGAGCGGGCAGTGCTCGACGCGGACCTGGTCATCGGCGCGGTGCTGGTGCCCGGCGCGAAGGCCCCGAAGCTCATCTCCAACGAGCTGGTCTCCCGGATGAAGCCGGGCAGCGTGCTCGTCGACATCGCCATCGACCAGGGCGGCTGCTTCGAGGACTCGCGCCCGACCACGCACGCCGACCCGGTCTACAAGGTCCACGACTCGATCTTCTACTGCGTGGCGAACATGCCCGGCGCGGTGCCGAACACCAGCACCTACGCGCTGACCAACGTCACCCTGCCGTACGCCCTGGAACTGGCCAACCAGGGCTGGCAGGCGGCGCTGCGCAACGACCCGGCGCTGGCGCTGGGCCTGAACACCCACGCCGGCAAGGTCGTCTACGGCCCGGTCGCCGAGGCGCACGGCATGGACGTGCTGCCGCTGGACGAGGTGCTGAGCTGACCGACGCCGCCGTGCGCGCGGCCGGCGCGGAACCCGCGCCGGCCCTGCGCCGCGCGGTCCGGACGTACCTGGACCACCTCACCGTCGAGCGCGGGCTGTCCGCGAACACGCTCGCCTCGTACCGCCGGGACCTGGACCGCTACCTCGCCACCCTGGCCGCCGCCGGGGTGGACGACCTGGCCGCCGCCGGGCCCGCGCAGGTCGAGGCCCACCTGGCCCGGCTGCGCGCCGGCGACGACGACCACCCGCCGCTCGCCGTCTCCTCCGCCGCCCGCGCCGCCAGCGCGGTACGCGGCCTGCACCGCTTCGCGCTGCGCGAAGGGCTCACCGGCGCCGACCCCAGCCGCGACGTCCGCCCGCCCGCGCCGCCGCGCCGCCTGCCCCGGGCGCTGCCCGTCGACGCGGTCCTGCGGCTGCTGGAGGCCGCCGGCCCGGCCGACGGCACCGGCGACGCCGCCGCCCGCGCGCTGCGCGACCGGGCGCTGCTGGAATTCCTGTACGGCACCGGCGCGCGCATCTCCGAGGCGGTCGGCGCCGCCGTCGACGACCTCGACCTGGACGCCGGAACCGTGCTGCTGCGCGGCAAGGGCGGCCGGACCCGGCTGGTCCCGGTCGGCGGGTACGCGGCCGACGCGCTGCGCGCCTGGCTGGTCCGGGGCCGCCCGGCGCTGCTCGCGGCCGGACGCGGCACCCACGCGGTGTTCGTCAACGCCCGCGGCGGCCCGCTCACCCGGCAGGGCGCCTGGGCCGTGCTGCGCGCCGCCGCCGCCCGGGCCGGCCTGCCGGTCGACGGCCCCGACGCGGTCTCCCCGCACACGCTGCGCCACTCGTACGCCACGCACCTGCTCGACGGCGGCGCGGACGTACGCGTGGTGCAGGAACTGCTCGGCCACGCGTCGGTGACCACCACCCAGGTCTACACACTGGTCACCGTGGAACGACTGCGCGAGGTGTACGCGACAGCGCATCCGCGCGCCCGCTGAGCGCCGACGTGGCCGGCCCTGGCCGACGGGCCGCCGACACGCCGACCCGCTACCGAACGCGCTGCTGGCCGGTGGCGTACAGTCGGCATCGGCGCGGGCCTCCAGGTGCGACGGACCGGGGGTGCGCAGCGGCGCCGCGAGGGACGTCGGACGGCTCCGACGCCGGGTGGTCGTCGGGAGGGGGCAACGAGGACATGGCAGGAAACGGTGACCGTGCCGAGACCTGGACGTCGGAGCTCCGTGAGCAGCAGGCGACGCTCGGCGCCGATCTCGGCCCCGCCGACCCGGCCGCGTACACCATGCGCAAGCCGATCCCCGAACCCATGCCGACCGACCGGCACGGCCCGGCGCGGATCATCGCGATGGCCAACCAGAAGGGCGGCGTCGGCAAGACCACGACGACCATCAACCTGGGCGCGGCCCTGGCCGAGTACGGCCGCAAGGTGCTGCTCGTCGACTTCGACCCGCAGGGCGCCCTCTCCGTCGGGCTGGGCGTCAACCCGCACAACCTGGACCTGTCGGTCTACAACCTGCTGATGCAGGACGACGTCATCGCCGAGGACGTCCTGATCAAGACCGACGTGGCCGGGCTGCACCTGCTACCCGCCAACATCGACCTCTCCGCCGCCGAGATCCAGCTCGTCAACGAGGTCGCCCGGGAGATGGCCCTGGCGCGGGTGCTGCGCACCATCCGCAAGGAGTACGACTTCATCCTGATCGACTGCCAGCCCTCACTGGGCCTGCTGGCGATCAACGCGCTCACCGTCGCGCACGGCGTGCTCATCCCGCTGGAGTGCGAGTTCTTCAGCCTGCGCGGTGTCGCGCTGCTGCTGGACACCATCGACAAGGTGCGCGAGCGGCTCAACTTCGACCTGGAGCTCGAAGGCATCCTCGCCACCATGTACGACAGCCGCACCACCCACTGCCGCCAGGTGCTGCAGCGGGTGGTCGAGGCGTTCGGCGACAAGGTCTACCAGACCGTCATCACCAAGACGGTGAAGTTCCCCGAGTCCACCGTGGCCGGCGCCCCGATCACCACCCTCGACCCGGCCTCCTCCGGCGCCCGCAACTACCGGCAGCTGGCCCGGGAGGTCATCGCCGCCCAGGCGGACCGGTAGGGCGCACGCCGGCCGCCCGCCGCGTCGTCTACGGTTTCCCGGTGACCGCACCGCCCCTCGACCCGCCACACGGCGCCGGCGACCCCGCCGTAGCCGCGGAGCTGGCCGCCGAGGTCGACGGTGTGGTGCCCGCCGACGCGGGCACCGGCGAGCAGGCCAGTGGCTTCACCGTCCGGCTGGACAACTTCACCGGCCCGTTCGACCTGCTGCTCCAGCTGATCAGCAAGCACAAGCTGGACGTCACCGAGGTGGCGCTGCACAAGGTCACCGACGAGTTCATCGCGTACCTGCGGGCGATGGGCGACCAGTGGGACCTGGACGAGACCAGCGAGTTCCTGCTCGTCGCCGCCACCCTGCTCGACCTCAAGGCGGCCCGGCTGCTGCCCTCCGCCGAGGTGGAGGACGAGGAGGACCTGGCGCTGCTGGAGGCGCGGGACCTGCTGTTCGCGCGGCTGCTGCAGTACAAGGCGTACAAGGAGGCCGCCGCGCACATCGCCGAGCTGGAGGCGGTCGGCGGACGGCGCTACCCGAGGGCGGTCACGCTCGAACCCCGGTACGCCGAGGCGCTGCCCGACCTGGTGCTCGGCATCGGTCCCGAGCGGCTGCGCAAGCTCGCGGTCAAGGCGATGAGCCCGAAACCGGTGCCCGAGGTGTCCATCGCGCACGTGCACATGGTCCGGGTCAGCGTCCGCGAACACGCCGGCATCATCGCCGACCGGCTGCGCCGCGCCGGGATCGCCACGTTCTCGCTGCTCTGCGCAGACTGTGAGATGACGCTCGAGGTGGTGGCCCGGTTCCTGGCGCTGCTGGAGCTGTACCGGCAGGGCCTCGTGGCGTTCGTGCAGGAGCAGGCGCTGGAGGAGCTGACCGTTCGCTGGACCGGCCCGGTCGACGGCGAGGCCGAGCTGACCGTCGACGAGTACGCCGGCAGCCCCGAACCCACGACCACGTCCGTCCCCGCCGCACCGGCCGACGCCGCGGCTGCTCCGGCCGACGTCGGCGCCGGGGTGAGCGACGCCGCCGTGCCGGGCGACGTCGCCGCAGATGCCGCATCCGACGCCGCAGTGCCCAGCGAGACGGCGGACGAACACGCACCGACGCAGGAGTGAACGGATGAGCGACCAGGAACGCCGCGACTCCCTGGCCGACCAGGCCGCCGCATGGGTGCCCCCGTGGGAGCGTCCCGCCCCGCCCCGGCCAGCCCCGGACGATTCCGACGCACCGGCCGAGCACCCGGACCCCGACATCCCGGACACCACCGATTCCCGGGAAGCAGATCTCGACGCGACACCGGATTCCTCGGCGGATCTTGGAAGCGAAGGGCCCTCAGAGGGGCCCATTCCTTCCAAGATCGCCACGGTTCAGGGGGATCTTGGTACGGGGACGCCCCTCGGAGGGCGGGACCGTACCAAAATCTCGGGAGAGGCCGGGACGGACGACGCCGGGGGAGACGTCGGCCTGCCCGCGCGGGACGCGGCGCCGGGGGCGGGTGGGGGAGCGGGTGCTGAGGGCGTACCCGCCAAGCGGGGACGGCGGCGGGCCGCGCCGGAACCGGTGCCCGCGCCGGTCCTGGACGACGCGGAGCTGCGCGGCGCCCTGGAGGCGATCCTGCTCGTGGTGGACCAGCCGGTCAGCGAGCTGGTCCTGGCCGAGGTCCTGGAGCAGTCCCCGGAACGGGTCGGCGCGATGCTCGACGAGATCGCCGCCGGATACACCGCCGCCGGGCACGGGTTCGACCTGCGCCGGGCGGCGGGTGGCTGGCGTCTCTACACCCGGCCGGAATACGCCACCTACGTCGAGCGGTTCGTACTGGACGGGCAGTCCGTGCGGCTGACCCAGGCCGCGCTGGAGACCCTCGCCGTGGTCGCCTACCGGCAGCCGGTGACCCGTTCGCGCATCTCGGCCATCCGGGGTGTCAACTGCGACGGGGTGCTCCGTACCCTGGTGGGTCGCGGCCTGGTCGAGGAGTGCGGCACCGAAGCGGACAGCGGCGCCTACCTCTACCGGACCACCACCATGTTCCTGGAGAAGCTGGGGCTGAACTCGGTGGACGACCTGCCGCCGCTGGCCCCGTTCCTTCCCGACGACGTAGAAGAGCTTGCCGATGCGACGCGATGACCGTGCCCCGAAGCCCGACGCCCCCGTGTACGAGGGCGCCGAGCGCCTGCAGAAGGTGCTCGCCGCCGCGGGGGTGGGTTCCCGGCGCGCCTGTGAAGACCTGATCTTCCGGCGCCGGGTCACCGTGAACGGGCGGGTGGCGCAGCTCGGCGACAAGGCCGACCCGGCCCGCGACGTGATCGTCGTCGACGGGGAGCGGCTCCAGGCCGACGTCCGCCTGGTCTACGTGGCGATGAACAAGCCGCGCGGCGTGGTCACCACCATGGCTGACGAGAAGGGCCGCACCGAGCTGGCCGACTTCATCGGCGCGCGGCTGGAGCAGCGGGTCTACCACGTCGGGCGACTGGACGCCGACAGCGAGGGCCTGCTCCTGCTCACCAACGACGGCACCCTCGCGCACAAGCTCATGCACCCGTCGTACGAGGTGCTCAAGACCTACCTCGCCGAGGTGGCCGGGCCGATCCCGCGCAACCTGGGCAAGCGCCTCGCCGCCGGCGTCGAGCTGGAGGACGGGCCGGTGAAGGTCGACGGGTTCAAGCTGGTCGACACGCTCGGCAAAACCGCCCAGGTGGAGCTGACCCTGCACGAGGGGCGCAAACACATCGTCCGGCGCCTGATGGCCGAGGTGGGACACCCGGTGTCCCGCCTGATCCGTACCTCGATCGGTCCGATCAAGCTCGGCGACCTGCGCACCGGGCGGCTGCGGCGGCTGACGAACGCGGAGGTCGCCGCCCTGTTCAAGGCCGTGGGTGACTGACCCGCCGATCGGGGTACGGCTGCCGGTAGGCTTCGACGCGGTCCGCGGGCCGGCGCGTGCCGCCCGGCGGGACGCCCGCGCGGCGCGGGCATGATTGACGACAGAACCATCCGCTCAACGGCGCCCGGGAATCCGGGCGACCCGCGAGGTACGGGCTGAGGAGGACAACGGTGGAGGAGAACGTACCGGCCGGGCGATGTGTGGTCGCTGTGGACGGGCCGTCCGGTTCGGGGAAGTCCACCGTGTCGCGGCGGCTGGCCGCGGGCCTCGGCGCCCGCTACCTCGACACCGGCGCCATGTACCGGGCGCTGACCTGGGCAGTCCTGCGCTCCGGCGTGGAACTCACCGACACCGAGTCGGTGGCCAAGGTCGCCGCCGAGGCCGACCTGCGCATCGGCACCGACCCCCAGGGGTACGCCGTGACGGTCGACGGCACCGACGTGTCCACCGCCATCCGCGGCGCCGAGGTGACCGCCGCCGTGTCCGCGGTGGCCGCCGTCGCCGCCGTACGCGAGCTGCTGGTGGACCGGCAGCGGCGGGTGATCGCCGACGCGGGCCGGATCGTGGTCGAAGGCCGGGACATCGGCTCGGTGGTCGCACCGGACGCGGAGCTGAAGGTGTACCTGACCGCCTCCGAGGCGGCGCGCGCGAAGCGGCGCAGCGCCGAGGACGCCGCCGACGTCGCGGCGACCGCCGCGGACCTGGCCCGCCGGGACCGCCTCGACTCGACCCGCAAGGTCAACCCGCTGCAGCAGGCCCCCGACGCGGTGGTGCTGGACACCACCGAGCTGGGCATCGACGAGGTAGTGGCCCGCCTGCGCGAGATGCTCACGGAGCGGGGTGCCGCGTGAGCCAGGATTTCGAAGGCTGGGTGGAGCTGCGCGAGCCGGAGGTCGACTCCGGTGAGCCGGCCGGCCCGCAGCCCGTGGTGGCCGTGGTCGGCCGCCCCAACGTGGGCAAGTCCACGCTCGTCAACCGCATCATCGGCCGCCGGCAGGCGGTCGTGGAGGACATCCCCGGCGTGACCCGGGACCGCGTGCCCTACGACGCGCAGTGGAACGGCCGGGCGTTCACGGTGGTGGACACCGGCGGCTGGGAGCCCGACGCCAAGGACCGGGCCGCGGCCATCGCCGCCCAGGCCGAGACCGCGGTGGCGACCGCCGACGTGGTGCTGTTCGTGGTGGACGCCATGGTCGGCGCCACCGACGTGGACGAGGCCGCGGTGAAGATGCTGCGCCGCAGCGCCAAGCCGGTGATCCTCATCGCCAACAAGGCCGACAACACCACCATCGAGATGGAGGCGACCTCGCTGTGGTCGCTCGGCCTCGGTGAGCCGTTCCCGATCTCGGCGCTGCACGGCCGCGGCTCCGGCGACCTGCTCGACGCCATCCTCGACGCGCTGCCCGAGGCGCCCGCGATCGTGGAGAACCGGCCGCGCGGCCCACGCCGGGTGGCGCTGGTCGGCCGCCCCAACGTCGGCAAGTCCAGCCTGCTCAACCGCTTCTCCGGCGAGGAGCGGGCGGTGGTCGACTCGGTCGCCGGCACCACAGTGGACCCGGTCGACAGCCTGGTCGAGATCGGCGGCGAGACCTGGCAGCTGGTCGACACCGCCGGTCTGCGCAAGCGCGTCGGCAAGGCCAGCGGCACCGAGTACTACGCCAGCCTGCGTACCGCCTCGGCGATCGAGGCGGCCGAGGTCGCCGTGGTGCTGATCGACTCCAGCGAGGTGATCAGCGAGCAGGACCAGCGGATCCTCACCATGGTGGTCGAGTCCGGCCGGGCGCTGGTCATCGCGTTCAACAAGTGGGACCTGGTCGACGGCGACCGCCGCTACTACCTGGACAAGGAGATCGACCGCGAGCTGCGGCGCATCCCCTGGGCGATCCGGCTGAACCTGTCTGCCAAGACCGGCCGCGCCGTCGACAAGCTCGCACCCGCGCTGCGCAAGGCCCTCGCGAGCTGGGAGACGCGCATCCCGACCGCGCAGCTCAACCAGTGGCTCACCGCGCTGGTCCAGGCCACCCCGCACCCGGTACGCGGCGGACGCGCCCCGCGCATCCTGTTCGCCACCCAGGCCGGGGCGGCGCCGCCGCGCTTCGTGCTGTTCACCACCGGCCCGCTCGACGCTGGCTACCAGCGCTTCGTCGAGCGCAAGCTCCGCGAGGAGTTCGGCTTCGAGGGCAGCCCGATCGAGATCTCGGTACGCCCGCGCAAGAAGCTCGGCCCCGGCGGCCGGGGCAAGGCCCACGGCTGACGCTCTACTTGGCGCTCTTGGTGTTGTCGCGCCACACCCTCCTAGGATGCTCTAGGGGGTGTGGCGCGCGGCGCGGGAGGGGCCTCTGCGCACGGTGCGAAGATCCTGCGCTAAGCTGTACCGGCTGCCGCAGGGGAGACCCGGCGGGGGCATCGGGACGTGGCGCAGCTTGGTAGCGCACTTGACTGGGGGTCAAGGGGTCGTCGGTTCGAATCCGGCCGTCCCGACGGTATGTAGCCGCAGGTCAGCGGCAGGTTCTCGCTAAGCCGTGGGCCTGCCCTCGGTCGAGGCTGGGGACCGTCTGGGACCGTTGCTGGCCCCGAAGGGCCAAACGGAAGCCCCAGCGGGGTGGAGGGCTTGTGCCGGGGTTCGAGGTTGAGATCGATCCAGAGCATCAGCATCTGAGTGAAATCTGCTCGGCGTACTGGGCAACGCGCGAAGACGGCTCGTTTGCCCACGCTGTGAAGGATCTTGCTGACACCTTTGGCTACCCTTCGTACAAGGTCAGCAAGGTTGTGTCCGAGGCTTGCTATGCCCGCTCGGCCGAGCTTTGCTGTAGCGAATGTGGCGAAGGCTTCATTTTCCGGTCCCGGGCGCAATGGACGTCCAGTGCTCGGTACGTCGATCGCCGATGTCAGACATGCGTGGAGGCTGAACAGCAGCGGCAGGCTGAACAGCGCAAACGAGCAGATGCCGCGAGGGCGGCAGTCATACGTGATCACTTTCCTGTAGTGGAGGACGAGTCGACCCCTCGTGCCGAGGATCTCGACATGCAGGAGGCTTTCGCGTTGGCTGCCTTGCTGGAAGATGCGGAAGAGTTGTCTCGCGGAGTGACCGCACCAATTGCGCAACGCACTGACCGTTTCACCCCAACTACTGAGTACGATGTAAAGTTGCTCAGCCTATTGCGAGACTCGGGGCTGGTGCAGTTACATCCTTCCTCGTCGCCCGAATCGTTTGTCTGGAACGACGACGGCAGCCTTAGTGATTCCTTCTATCCCACGCACGGTGCCTACTACCTGACTGGTAGGGGGTCCCTAGATGATCGTGTGGACGACTACCTTAAGAGTTTCGGGAAGATTTCTTCGCGTAGCTCGTGGCCGGATCGCTGGGTCGAACAGTTCCCGAGTTTCTGGCTGGACGTTGCCGTCGCGGAGTGCAAGGCATACCTCGTTAACATGCTTAAGCGTCACGGCTTGGAGTTTGCGCCAGGACAGAAAACGGACGACGTGTTCCGCCGGGCTCTTAAGTGGTATTCAATCGGCCAAGTGTTCTACTTTATCTGGCGGGCAGCGAAAGAAAGCGCGGCCTACCGCGTGAGAGAGAAAGTGCCTGCGAAGCAAGCAGCCAATAGTGCGGTAACGAGAATCTCGGCCGATGTTGACCGGGCGTATGCTCAAGGGTGGCAGGTTTCCGTTTACCGGAGAGATTCACGCCTTCCCCTGTCCACTCTGTCTCACCTCCTTTTTGTGCGGTCGCTAGATCTCGATGATCCAATGGCGTACTCGCCGATCGACCTTCCGGTCAGGCGTCCTGGCTTAGAACTTGCTTGGTCGAATGTTGACTCTGGAGCTTTTGAGCGGCTAATTTTTCAGCTGGTAGTCGAGACGGATGGTTATGAGAACGTCGACTGGCTAATGCACACCAACGCCCCTGACCACGGTCGAGACGTAAGTGCAACGCGCCTGCGACGAGATCCTCTAAGTGGTCACAGCTCACAAAGGGTAGCGATTCAGTGCAAGCACTGGCTCTCGCGGCCCGTTCGTGATGTCGATGTTAGTTCAGCAATTGTGAGTATCGGGCACTGGCAGGATCCTCCGTTCGATGTACTTGTGATTGCGACCAGCGGGCGCTTTACGACTGATGCTGTTGCGTGGATTGAGCGGCACAATGCGCGAGGCGGTCGACCCAGTATTGAAGTGTGGAACGATGCGCGCCTGGAAGCGCTACTGAGCGAGCGCCCTCATCTCATCCGGTCCTACGAGCTTCGCTGAGGCTGCTCGGCTGTGCGGAGCGTCCGGACGCTCCGCACAGCCAATCGTCATTACTAAACGGCGCGTGATTCGAATGGTTTCGGGAACCGATGGACCTTGAGATGGGCGCTGAGCGCTATACCCGCTTCTCTGATTGACCGTTGGTCCGGATGTAGGTACCGCTGGGTTGTGGTCAGTGACCCGTGTCCGGCGATCTTTCTTAGGACGTGTACCGGCACGCCTGCGTCGGCCATCCAGGTAAGGCCGGTGTGCCGCAGGTCGTGGCGGCGTAGGTGTTCGTATCCGAGTGCGGTAACGACCTCATCCCAATGCGTCGCGTCGCGTAGTACGGCGGTGCTGACCCGGCCACCGCGTGGCCCGGTGAACAGCCGGGAGTCGGGCTTGGTCGCGACGTCCAGGCGGTGAGCCACGATCGGCCGGACCTCCTCAATCAGCGGCACCGCGCGGCGCGCTTTCCCTTGGTGCCCTTGTCAATGAGACCACCGGGACCGGGCGTGGTTTGGCGACGGACCGTCCACATCCACGTTTCCCGGTCGATGTCCTCGGCGCGGACGCCGGAAACCTCGCCGATCCGGGCGGCGGTACAGGCGGCGAATATCACCACGTCGGCCCATCCGGTGAAGTGATTCGCGGAGCGGTCGACCAGTGCAGCGGCAAGAGTGGTCAGCGTTTCCCAATCGGGCGGTGCCAGTGAGCGAGGATCGTCCAGCTCGTCGGCGGCCCGCTGGTACTCGCGCTGCCAACCGGTCACCTGGGCGGGATTCCGCTGGATGATGCCGTCCCGTACCGCCTGTTCCATCACCCGGACCAGCACGGCGAGACTGTTCTTCACCGTCGATCGGCTGTACTCGTCGGCGATCCACGAGTGCACCGCCCGATCCACCGCGCCATTGGTAATCATCCGAACGGGAATGTGACCGAGCGTCGGTACCACCCGCTTGCGCCAACCCGCCAAGTACGGATCAAGGGTCTTGCGCTCCAAGCCGGGCTGGTACGCCGTCGCTCGTCACCTCTGGAATGACCCCAACAGGAGCCGGCACCCGGAGAGCAGGCTAGCCCAGCGTTGCTCATCACCCTGAAGGGATCGCAACGCGATATTGACGTTCAGCCCGCCGTCCATGGGCACGGCGGTCGCCATCATCCCTGGAGGGGTCGCAAGGAATCCGGTTCGTTGATCGCAGGCGCTCGATTCGAGGCGCTCACCAGGCCTCAGCGATCGCAGCGCGACAAGCGCCGAGGACGCCGTCGATGCGTTCCCGCGACCAGACCGGAAGTGAGACCAAGATCAACCCGCTGGCCGATACGGTGGTCCTGAGTTGGGTGGTGTGCCAGCCGTCAAGGGCCGCCATGAGACCTTCGTGGAGGAGAACTTCGCGGGCAGCGCAGGCGTCACCGGAGCCGACCGCTCTGGCAACCACTTCCGAAACAAGCTTGGGCAAGATTCGCTGATCCGCTCCGGTCGACGCGTCAACGAGCGTCAAGCCCAGCCGAGTTTCGAAGACAGCTAGGCCCTGCGCCGGCCGTAGACCGAGGTAGCCCTCCAACGCGAGGTCCAAGTTCGCACGCGAAGACCTGTCGCACAGGTGGGCCAAGCAGCCGGTGACCACCTCCTCCCACGGCTCACCCCGAGCGGTTCCGGCCACCAGCGCCCGGGCCGACTCCGGATCACCCGCCGTGACATGGGCAATGACCGCCACCTGACGTCCGTCGAGCATCCGCTGGCCGATGCCACGGTGCCGCTCAAGGTGCGCGTACGCCTCGCTCCACCGGCCGGCACCAGCCAGCGCACGGGCGCCCTCCGCCACGAGCACGCTCCACAGCCACTGCTTCACCTCATGGTGTTCGTCCTCGCTGCGAGTCAGCTGACTCGCCGGCAGCGCCTGGCCGTCGATCACCGTGTCCGTCCGTGACGACACCGCCTCGAAGAGGCTCGTGAGGAGGCAAAGAGCGGCGTCGCCGTCGCGGTCGCGAACGTGCAGCCGGGCGAGGTTGACCAAGGGCTCCAGCGCATACCGCGCCGCCCGCGCGTCCAGAGGTACGGCTTGCAGGTACGCGTCGGCGTGCTCGTGGCACCACCTGCGGGCCAGGTCCGGCTGGCCGCAGTCTGACGCGAGCAGAGCAGCCTGGTTGTAGGCGGCCGACGCCGCAGCTCGGTCGTGCTCTCGCACGGCGCGTTCGGCCAGTGCGCACAGATTGTCGACCCGCTCAACCAGCGGCCCAGCGATGGGCCGTGGCCGCGCGACCAGCGGGAAGCGCCGCAGCACCGCGCTGTCCAGCTCCACGGTCACTGCCAGATGACGGTGAGCGGGTGGTGCGGCCGCGGAAGGACGAAGCGTCCGACCGACGGGTCCGCCTCGGCGGGAGCGTCGGGGATTTCGAAGCGGACGTTCCGGGAGCGGTAGGTGGCGTTCCAGGTGCGGATCTCCTCGCTGACCTGGTGTGCGAGGTCGGCGCCGTCCGGGCCATGACCGATGACGCCGACCTCGTACAGTCTGGTGCCGTCGGGTCTGGTCGGGGTGGGCCTGATGGTGAGGTAGGCGAGGTCGGCGCCGCGGGTGGTGGCCATCGCGCCCCAGGGGAACATCGGGGTGACGGTGCCGCGTTCGATGGCTGCGGGTTGGACGTTCATGCGCATGATGGCGTTGTCGAGGCGGCAGGCCAGCCAGAGGTCCATCCACTCGTAGGGCACCATCGGTGGGAAGAACACGTCTGTCCAGATCTTGCGCCGCTCGGTGTGAAGCACGCCGGCCAGTGCCGCGGCGTCGACGTCCTGTTCCTTGTGCACCTGGAGGATCACGTCCTGCTCCGGTGTGATCGGTACCTGCCGGCGGGCGTCGTCGCCGATGCCGCGCAGCGGCATGAAGACGGCCAGCTCGCTGCCCTGGTCGCGCCATCCGCCGTCGTGCCGCTGGAGGATGATCGAGCGGGAGGCGGCGCCACGCAGGCGCAGCGGTACGACGAGTCGCCCATTCGGGGCGAGCTGCTCCAGCCACGCTGTCGGGGTTTCGTAGGCGCCGACGGTGGCGATGATCCGGTCGTAGGGTGCGCCGTCGGGGCAGCCGAGCGCTCCGTCGCCGAGGATGACGTCCACGTTCGTGACGCCGGCCGTGGCCAGGTGCTTGCGGGCCCCGTCGACGAGGTCCTCGTCGACGTCGAGGGTGACGACGCGTCCGTTGTCGCCGGTGAGGGCGGCGAGCAGGGCGGCGTTGTAGCCGGTGCCGGCGCCGGCTTCCATGACCCGGTGGCCGGGTCGTACGTCGAGTTGTTCGAGCATCATTGCCACGATTCGTGGCTGTGAGGCGGCGCTGATGGAGGCGCCTCGGCCGTCGGTCTTGGTGTAGATGGGAGCATCGGCGTAGGCCTGCTCCAGCGGTACGCCGGGCAGGAACAGGTGGCGCGGGGTGGCGCGGATGGCGGCCTCGACGCCGGGCGTGCGGATGATGTTCTCGGCGCGCAGTGCGTCGGTGAGTGCGGCGCGCAGGTCGGCGGGGTCGCTGGTCACTCGATCGACGCTAGTGCTCGTGGGCGTGGGTTCTGCGATCGACACGGTGCTCCTCGTGGTGTGGTGGAAGACGTTGCGGACCGCGAGCGCGGCGAGGGTGGACTGGTCCTGAACGGACAGGCCAGATCGGTTGGCGTGGAAGATGACGTGGTGTGCGATGACGGCGCGTAGCCCCCGTCGGAGGCGGCCGTGCCGGGCGAGGTCGGCGAGCGCCTGGCCGGCGGTTGCGAAGGCGTCGAGCCATGGGCCGAGGCCCACGAGTGGTCCGCCTGTCTTCGCGAGGCTGTGGGCGTCGACGGTCATGAGCCGGTTGATCGCTCGGGCCAGTTCGGCGGCCCGCTCTGGCACTGCGAGGCCGGGGGAGGGCCGGAGGTCGGCGACCTTCGCCCAGGTGTCGCCCTGCTCGTACCAGTCCAGACCGGCGGCGCGCATCAGGACGCTGCACAGCAGCACGGCGAGCTCGCGCCTTCCCAGCGGGGTGGCGGGAGGCAGGTCGAGTAGCAGGTGCCGGCTGTCCTGATGAAACAGCTCGTGGGCTACCTGCATGCCGGCCGACCCGCCGAAGGCCAGGGTCTCCGGTTCGTAGACGCCTCGGGTCCAGTTGGTGATTCGATCCTGGCCCGCGAGTGTCTCCAGCAGGTCCTCGACGCGGTGGGAGGTCGGGTCGTCGGCAAGGTAGCGCCACCGCCAGGTGGGGTACTTCCGGACGTACCACCACCCGTGCAGCACGCTCTCGTCCTGCGCGGCGGCCAGCGCCGGGGCCAGGACGGAGGCGGCGACGTCCTCGGCTGCGGTGGGGTCGGGGAACTCGACGGTGTACTGCCGCCAGGCGGGTGTTGGCATTCGACGTCCTCACGTCAGGGGATGGGCAGGCGGGGCGGTGAGCAGGCAGGCGTCCCAGGAGCTGGTTGACGCGCCCGCGCTGCTGCAGCTGAGGGCCGCCAGCGCGACGCCGGCGGCGCCTTCGAGCAGGCCAGGGCTCGCGGCGGCCAGGTCAGCTGCGGCACGCCGGGGCCCGGCGCCGTCCGGGTCGAGCGCGCCGAGAAGCCGAGGGACCAGCACGCCGAGGGTCCCGGCGGTGTCGGGCAGGGCGTCGGCGGCCATCCGGTGCGCGATGTGGGCCAGGCCGGCGTGGCCGTGGCAGAGCGACGGGTCGGTGGTCGCCGCGAGCTGGCACGGGTCAGCGAGAGCGCGTACGAGTGTGCCTTCGGCCGTGGCGCGGCGGACGTGATCGTTCAGGGCCAGGGCGGCGAGTTGCTGGGCGCGCGCCAGGCCGGCGGTGCCGTAGCACCAGGACGGCCGCTGCACGCGGTGGACCTCGGCGCGGTCCGCCCGGAGTTGCCGTCTGGTGATCCAGTACGGCCAGAGGGGACCGGGCTTGGAGTCGTGGCACCATCGGTCGAGCCAGGTGCAGATCGTTGCGATGGCAGCGGTCTGACCGTCGACGACAATGCCGTGCAGGGCCGCGAGCGCCAGTAGCGCCAAGGGTCCGGCGATGCCGTGGGCCGTGCCGTTGTTGCCGTGTCCGCCGGGGAAGCGGGAGTGGGCGCGGCCGGAGGGCCCGCTGCCGGTCCACCAGCCTGGTAACACCTCGCTGCCGACGGGTAGGGGCTGCGTCAGCCGGACCAGATACCCGAGCACCGCGGGCAGTTCCTCGCCGTCGGGTGCTCGGCGGAGCAGGTACGCCCCGACCCCGGCCAATCCTCGGATGGCGTCGAACTCGGCGAGCGCTGGTAGTTCCCCGACGTCGATGCGGGCGTGCGCGGCGCTCACGCGGCGCCGGGCGTCCGCGGCTATCGTCCGGTCGAGGTCGTCGAGCGCGCGGGCGTACGCGCCGGGCCGGTGGGTGGCGGCGCAGGCGAGGACGTGGGCGAGCGCGGGTGCGCCGTGGAATGGGTGGCTGTCGGGGCCCGCCGTTACCGGTCGGCTGGTAGCGGCGGTGAGCCAGTGGTGGGCGCGTTGCCAGGGTCTTAGCCCTGCCGCTGCCAGTTCGACGTGCAGCAGGGCGATGCCGGGTACGCCGAGGGCGAGTGACTGCTGCCACCAGGGTTGCCGGATCGGCAGCCGTGGGTCGTCGGGATGGGCGAGCAGATCGGCGACTGCGACAGCGAGGCCGTGGCTCTCATATGGAAGGGTCATGGCCGGCTCCGGGCGAAGTAGGCCAGGGCGGCGGCGCGGGCGAGGTAGCGGCACCGGTCCTCGTCGTCGAAGTCGATGCCGACCGCGCGGATGTAGTGGGCGTGCATGAGGGAGCCGAGGACGTCGTCGCTGTTGATGCCGTCGGTGTGCGGTCCGGGTAGGTGGGTCCGGTAGACGGCGAGGGCGATGTCGCGGTTCTTCCAGGCGTCGACGATGGCGGTGGCGCCGGGGACAGCGCGCAGTGCGGCCCAGTCGTCGCCGGGGTGGGCGAGTCGTACGGCTTCGTGGAACAGCGGCCGCTCGACCGGCTGCGGCGCGGTCGGGGGTACGTGGTCGATGAGCCAGCGCATGCCGGCGTCGACGTTGCCGGTGTAGGCAACGGCGATAGCGGCGATCTGCGCGGCGACGAGTGCCTGTCGGCGCGGGCGGACGGGCTGGCGTAGCTGCGTGAGGACGGCATGGGAGTCGGCGATGAAGACCGCCTCGGCGGCCTGCATGGCCGCACCGGATCCCCACCGCCCGGTCTCGGGGTAGGACGCGGCGTACTGGACCTCCCGCAGCAGGCCACGTCGGCGTAGATCGTCGGCCCATGCGCTGACACGTCCGGCGGCCGGTCCGAATGCCGACGGGTCGGGCAGGGCGATGCGGAGGCGGAGATGCTGGTCCGGGTCGCGGAACCGGAGGAACCACCAGTCCGGCGGCACCTCCCACTCAGTGAGCAGTCGGGGCAGGTGCTCGGCGAGGAGGAGGTCTTGTCGGCGGATGTCTCCGTAGAGTTTCGCGAGCAGCAGCGGAGAAGCGGCAGGGCTTAGGCACTGGTCTCGTCCGATGACGCGGGCCGGCGTCGGTGTGGGCAGGGGCGGCCAGGGTGGTCGCTCAGTGGCGTGCAGCGTCAGGATGACCTCATGCGGACGGCCGCGGCACCAGCCGAGTTCCTGCGGGGTGGGTGCTTCCACGAGGACCGCTCGCGGTGCGGTGAGCAGGTGGGTGCGCAGCAGGACGCGGTGCGCGGACTCGTCGAGGTCCAGCGGCAGACGCCGGTCGGCTTCGACCAGCTGCACCAGCCGGGGCAGGCGCCTGCGGGCCCGCCACTGGTCGAGGGCGTCGTCCCAGGCGTACCAGGGCTGCCGCCGGTCGGGCAGCTCGGTAGCTTCCAGCCGCCAGGTGGCGGGGGCGAGGATCGCGCGCCCGTAGCGGATGCGGGGATGGAACGGCAGCTTGGCCCGGGCGGCGGCGCCCCAGTCGAAAGCGGTGACCTGGGCGCACTGGGCGCGGCCGAGTTCGATGAGGAACCGGGCCAGTGGTGGGGTGTGGGTGCGCAGGTTGAGCGCGTGCATGCCGACGGCTTCGATGCGGTGGCCGTGGTCGGGTGCAGCGAGGTACATGCGTCGGCCGTCGCAGCCGACCGCCAGGTCGTCGACGGCGAGTACCGACCGGTTCGGGCGCCGGTGCTCGGCCAGGCTGATGACAGTGGGCAGGATCTGCGTGGCGCGGGTGACGTGGGCGGTCGCGGGATCCAGCGGCGGGAACGACATCTGGGCGGGCACCGTGCCGCGATCGGCGGTGGGCAGGTCGGTCAGGCCGGCGGCCAGCTTCGCCGCGTCGACCGCCCGCAGCACGCTGAGGAACCGGCCGGTGAGTCCGCCGGCGCCCCGCGACACGGAGGTGACCTCGACGGTGAACCTGCCGCGCGCCAGGGCGGCTTCGCCGGCGGCGTGCACGCGGACGCTCGTCTCCAGGTGTGCCGGCAGCCGCAGCCGTGGCGGTCCCAGCTCCAGTTGTGCGATCAGCTCCTCGTCGAGCAGCACCTCGTCCGCGCCGTCCAGGGCGGCGCGCTGGGCGAGGGCGAGGAGCAGCTCGTCGCGGCGGGACAGGGGTGTTCGTGGCTGGTCTGCTGGGGTGCCGGGGTATCCGTCGGGGAAGCCGATGCCGCTGTCCGGGTCGACGACGTCGCGTACCGGCACCAGCGAGCCGATCCCGTACCGTTCGTAGAAGCGCTGGTGGTAGGCGCGCCACGCCGCGGTGCCGTAGGGGTGGGCGCTGAGCCGGGTCAACGCCAGGGCGGCGCGTTCCACCTCCCGCGCCACCTGGTCCGGCAGCGTGACCGACGCGTCCAGCCGGAGATCCACCGCGAGAGGCTCGTGGACGGAGATGCCGAGAGCACGCATCCGGGAGGTCACCTGGGCGCGGGCCTCGCGACCGTCTGCGCCGTGGGCGGTGCGGTGGCGTCGTAGCGCGGTGTGGATGTCGCGCAGGGCGCGTACCAGGTCGGCGACCGCCGCGATGCCGCCGGCATCGACGTCGTCGAGCTGGAGCAGCAGGTACGCCAGGGCGTCGGGTTCCGTGCTGGGCGCGCGCAGGCTGGTGATCAGCGCGCCGCGGGTGATCAGCTCGGCGAGCATCCCCTTAACGGTCGCCGGTGCAGCGCGCGGGAATGCGGCACACAGCTGCGCGGACAGTGCGTCGACCTGGATCGGGGTGTGGGCGGCGGTGATCGCGGCGCGGACCGGCGCGGTGTACCGCAGCGACACCTCCACAGCCGTCGTGCCCTGCGGTCGGGTGTCCGGCTGGTAGGGCAGGACGAGCCGGTCGTCGCGTACCGTCATGGTGTTGTTCGCGACCACCGGGAGCCGGGCGACCAGGTCCGGGCATCGTTCCAGGTGGGTGATCACGTCGGCGAGCCAGGCGGCGCCCGCCCGGGCGACGGCCTGGTGTGCGGTGCCCCATCGGGTGGGCGAGCGTGATCCGAACACGGCGGGTGCCACCCCGGCGAGGAGACCGAACGGGGTCGGCCGGCCGCGTAGGCGCTGCGTGTAGCGGGCGACGGCCTGGATAACCCGCCGGGTCTCCCGGACGGTGAGGGCCTCTTCGGCGCACAGCCTGGCGACCTGCGCGGCGAGTACCGGGCTGGCGTGGCTGATCGCGTCGACGATGGTTTCGTTCGTCCACACCTGCCGCAGCCATGCCACCCAGCCGGGGACGAGGGCGTCGCGTGGTTCGGTCAGGTCGGGCCACGGCGGCAGGTCGATGTCGGGGTGGGCGGCCGCGCGGACGAGCGCGGCACCGGTCGACCGGTATGCCGGAGAGCCTGTGGGAGAGCGCACGCTGCACCTCGGGTGGATGTCGGTTGGGGTGCCGGCCGGCGCGGAGAATGGGGGCGTGTTGCCGCGCCGGCCGGCCTTTCGGGGGAGGTTTCGTCGGTCAGGCGACGTTTGTGGTGCAGGCGGTGCAGGTGCTGCCGCAGCCGTCGTCGGTCAGGTTGACCAGGCCGGCGACGTCAGCCACCTCCAGCAGGCTGACGTCCAGGTCGAAGTCCCTGCCGTCGGTGGCCGTGGTCTGCTCCGCGGTGCTGGTGGACATGTCTTCCTCCGATCTCGAGATCTCCCGGGCCGTGGTGACCCGAGGTGGTGCCGGGGTGGCCGCGTCCCGGTGACGCGTCACCCCTACCGCCCGATGCGGACGGAGCTTGAAGCGACCGTGGTCAGGCACCACGGGCTGATATGGCCCTGGAAGCGGCAGCCGGCCGGGCTCGCCGAGCTGGTCGTTGCTCGGTGTCGGGAAACGCCGCCGTGCCGGCGGCTCCGGCCGGCCCGCGCCACATCCGCCAGATCGTGGGTCCGCTGATGGGCAGGATCAGCGGCGGTCCAGCCCGGTAGCCGAGCCGCAGGTACAGCCTGCGGTTGCGCATGTTGCTGGCCTCCAGGTAGGCGGGCAGGCCCAGCGCGTCGAGCCGGCGGTGGTAGCTGTCGAGCAGGGTGGTTCCGACGCCGCGGCGCTGTTCGTCGGGGCTGACCGCCACGTACGCGAGGTAGTGGTGCGGTTCGCGGGGGTGGAACACGTCGAACATGGCCTCGAGGAGGGTGAACTTCGGCGCGTACGGTCCGGTGGCGGCTTCCACCGCCGCCTGGTGCTCCGGCGGCGCCGCGGGCGGAGGTTCGGGCCGGGCGTACCAGATCGCGACGGCGGACCGGTCGGTGGTGGTGTCGACGTGGCCGTGAGCGAGCCCGTGACGCAGGACGAGGGTGAAGTACCGGCGGTAGACGGCGCGACGGTCGTCGTGGTCAGGGACCAGCCAGTCGGCGACCAGCCCGTCGAAGAACGCGTCGACGAGTACGGAGACCAAGGGGTCGGTGTCGGCGGGAGTGGCGCGACGGATGGTCACGCCGGTGCTGGGGGCGGTCATGGTGAGCTCCTTGTTCAGACCGGCAGGCGGAAGCTGTCGGTGCGGCGCAGGGGCGCGGTGGCGCTGTCGGCGCCGAGTCCGATGGCGTCATAGACCTGCGGCCGCGTTGCGCGCAGGACCAATGCCCAGGCGATGCCGGCGAGGGCGGCAATGGCGTAGGCGGCCGGGAAGAGCCAGCGCAGCGGTGAGTGCGCGTCGACGCCGAGGAGGATGTCGAACTCCTGTAGCGTGGCGGCGAGAAACCCGGTCAGCGTGAGCGTGGCGAGCAGCGGCGCGACGAAGGCCGGCCACCAGCCTTCGCCGTGGGCGATACGGGCGAAGAAGCCGATCACGGCGGCGGAGGTGACGGTCATCAGGATCAGGACGCCGAGGCCACCGGTCACCGTGACCCAGAAGAACAGGTGCACGATCGGGTCCGCGCCGACAGTGGCGTAGGCGATGAGGACGACCACCGCGAGAACGCTCTGCAGGATCGACCCGACCTTCGGGGCGCCGGTGCGGCGGCTGGTCCGGCCCAGTACGCCGGGCAGGACCCGCTCCCGGCCGAGAGCGAACAGATACCGGGCGACGGTGTGGTGGAAGCTCAGTAGCGCGGCGAACAGGCTGGTGATGAACAGGACCCGCCCGACGGTCACGATGCTGGACCCGAGGTGCGGTGAGACGAGATTGAAGATGAGGTCGGTGCCGTCGGCGCGGGCCGCATCGACGATCCTGTCCGGGCCGGTGGCGACGGACATCGCCCAGGCGGACAGGCCGTAGAGCAGGCCGGTGGCGGCCACCGCGATGTAGGTGGCCCGGGCGACCGTCCGACGTGGGTCGCGGGTCTCCTCGGAGAACACCACAGTGCCCTCGAAGCCGACGAAACCCGTGATGGCCGTGACCAGTGCGGCGCCGATACCCGCGGCGAGGATGTGCGACGGGGCGAGGGTGTCGAAGGTGACCGTCCCGCCGGCGGGGTGCCCGACCATCACCGCGTCGAAGACCAGCGCGACCGCGCACTCGGCGACGAGCATGACCGCCAGGACCTTGCCGTTGAGGTCGATGCGCAGCACGCCCAGCACGGCGACTACAGCCCACCCGATCAGCGCCGGCACCCACCAGGTGACGTGCAGGCCGTACTGATCGCGCAGGAACGTCGCGAGGACCGCGCCGAACCCGCCGTACAGGCCGATCTGCATCGCGTTGTACGCCACCAGCGCGACCATCGCCGCGCCGACACCGGCCGGACGGCCGAGCCCTCGGGTGACGTAGGTGTAGAACGCGCCGGCGTTGACGATCCGCCGGGACATGGCCACGAACCCGACCGAGAACAGCGCCAGCACGGCGGCGACGACAAGGTACGCCACCGGAATACCCGCCACGCCGGTGACCGCGTAGCCGGTGGTCGCACCGCCGGCGACCACCGTCAGCGGCGCGGCGGCGGCGATGACGAAGAACACCACCGAGGGGATCCCGAGCCGGCCGCGCGCCAGAACCTCGGAAACAGTGTCAGTAGTCGAATGCGACATCAGGTCTCTTTCGCGAAGAGTGGATGGGGTGGGTGCCGTCAGGAGGTGCGGTGGCTCAGAACCGCGCCGCCGACGACGCTGCCGAGATCGGCGAGCAGATCCCGCAACGGCGGCCACGACTGCTCGACCAACCGCCGCAGATGCGAGCGCACCGCCGGCGAGGCGCCGTCGAGCAGCGTCGTGTCCAGCTGGGTGTGCAGCGCCAGGCCGGCCAGGGCGAGGTCCACGCCGTTCAGGCTCCGGCCGTTGCGCAGGTGCTGGGACAGCCGCGCCCACGACCAGGCCGCGGTGTTGATGTCGGTCGGCACGTACAGGGTGCGTTGCCGCCAGAACGGGCCCGCCTGCTGCGGTCGCACCAGACCCGACTGCCACATCCGCTGGGCGACCTGCTCATAGGCGGACGAGCCGAGGAAGGCGAGCCACACCCGGGTCGCGGTGTGCTGCTGCTCGGCCGCAATCCGGTCCAGGACCAGGTGCTGGAGCCAATCCTGCGGCGGCCGGATGTCCTTGACGCGCACGTGCCCGCGCTCGAACGTTATCCGCCCGCCGTAGTAGAGCTCGACGAGCAGCCCAGCGGCCAGGCCGTGCGCCAACGCCGAGTCGAACAACCGAGGTCGGCCGGTCCGGTCGTCGTGGCACATGAAGAAGAACTCGTCCGCGATCCGGCTGGTCCGCTCGGAGGCGGCGCCGGCGGGCGCCGGACGGGGGACCGGGACAGGCTCGGAACGGACATGCGAGGCGGCGTGCTCGTCAGCGGCGCCGAGGGCTGGATTCACCGCGGCTGGCCTTCCTGAATCGTGTCGTCTGCGTATCGAAGAAGTCGGAGCCGTACGAGGAGGCGACGGCCACCTGGATGACGGGACAGCTCCTCCAGCGCCCACTCGTTCTGGCGACATACGCCGTCGTGGCACTGAAAGCAGGCGCCGCCCTCCTTGTGGGCGAGCACGGTCCGGCGAGCCGCGTCGAAGCGGTCGACGGGACGGTCGCTCTCCTCGGCGCCGGTCACGGGGCGGGGTCGCGGCAGGGCAGCGAGGCGGCGGAGGCGCGTAGCGCGGACCGAGGCAGGTGCCTCCTGCTGCATTCGTGGTCCGGCTCGTCGCGAAGCCGGGCGAGCGTCGCCGTGCTGGCGATGCCGAAAGGCGTGAAAGACTGATGATCCTGCCCGGAGACGAACCATTTGATACGCGTCATCCCGTCACCTCCTCGTGGGATGCGCGGCCGGGCCTCTCCCGGCTCCGACTACGCGCCCCGGTTGATGGGTGCAGGGACCGTTCGCGCGCCGGAGAGGCGCCGGTCCTGCACTTGCTGGTGCCTGACCAGCCAACGAAAGGTGGACCGGTGTCGGGAACGGTCGGGATTGGATCTACGACACTGCGTTGACATGCTCGGTCAACTGATCAGGAGGGTCCTACTCCTGGAAGTCGAAAGCGCCTGCGGCGAGACGCTTCAGGGTTGGCCGCCGTGCCGATCGGCACGTTGAGCGACGGGCAGAATGTCGGAGGATTGTCGGAATCCGCCGACCCTCTTACCGACAACCCCAGTGACGGGATCCCCTGAAATCCGTCACGATCCGACCAGCAACGCGCACGCTGCTTGTCGTCATCCGGGGACGAGGGCGCGGGAACATCAAGGGCCATTCGCTGGCGGCCGGAGCGCATAGGCTACCGGCAGGCTGTTGAGTTCCAGCTCGATTGAGGAGCAGCGTCGCTTGCTGCCGACATTCGCGACCGCCGAGGAGAAGGGTGCCAGGTGCCGATGGGCGACGTAGACGGTTGGCGGACGCTGGGCGTCCGGCTAGCGCAGCTTCGACGCGCCGCCGGCTACAACCAGCACTCTTTCGCACCCCTGACTGGCTACGCCCGCAGCACGATCGC
Source organism: Micromonospora sp. NBRC 110037 (assembly GCF_001652995.1). Taxonomy (NCBI): domain Bacteria; kingdom Bacillati; phylum Actinomycetota; class Actinomycetes; order Micromonosporales; family Micromonosporaceae; genus Micromonospora; species Micromonospora sp. NBRC 110037. Next base: position 2,394,024 of record NZ_BBVA01000002.1, on the reverse strand, counting down.
GAACGTCGAGACCGGCCGGCAGAGGGCGCCGCGTGAGTTCTGGCAGCGCTGCGATGAGCTCCTCGGGGCAGCCGGCTCACTGCTCAGCCTCTATGACCAGGCGATGCGCCAACAGCAGGCTCTGCCCCCCATGCCTGAGGAAGCGGAGCTTGAAGCCGTCGACACGCATGCTGCGGCCACCGCGGTGGCAAGGACGTCAACGAGTCCTGTTGACCCCGCCATCGTGCCGCACTGGATGAGCATGCTCCGCATCCTCGCCGCTTCCCACGACGCGTTCGGCCCACGTCGGCTCCACGACGTCGTTCGGGGTGAGCTGAACATCATCCGAAGGCATCGCGCCGGCGCAGCCGGGCAAACCCTGCGGGAGCTGCTGCGGGTCGAGTCGCGGTGGGCGGAGTTCGCCAGTTGGACCGCCGACAACCTCGGCGATAGCCAGGATGCGGCGTACTGGTTGCGGCAGTCACTATCGATGGCCCGAGAAGCGGCTGACGGCAGGATGGCGACCTACGTCCTCATGCGGCAGGCGCAGCGCGCTGTCGAGAGAGGGGACAGCGCCCAAGCTATCGCCCTCGCCGAGTTCGCCGATGCCAGGAAGGAGTCGACAGCCCGTGATCGGGCGCTGTGCGCCGTCCGAACCGCCCAGGCCGCCGCGCTCGCTGGACAACGAGCACGCTGCCAATCCGCGCTGCAGAAGGCGCATTCACTGGTAGGAGCTGCCGAAGGCCTCGACGACCCAGACACCATCGGCCTGCACTGCACCCGCACCTACGTGCTGGCGTACGAAGGGCAATGTCATCTGATACTGGGCCAGGCGAAGCAGTCCATCGCTGTTCTTGAAGCTGTGCTGAGGGCCTGGCCATCCGCGTACCGGCAGGACGAAGCGCTCGCCCGCGCCTGGCTCGCAACCGGCTACGCGAACCTCGGTCGAGCGGATGAAGCTGCTGACCAGGGCGAGAAGGCGCTCACTATCGCACTCGATGCCGGATCTATGCGTCTGATCAAGGCGCTGAGTCGTGTGGAGCACGAGCTCGGGTCTCGACGAGTGACGGACGAGGCGCAGCGTTTCCGCGACCGACTTGCCCTTGCGGATCAAGTAGTCGGCAGAATGGGCCAGTGAACCTATGGACCACAGCAACGACCACGGAGGCCGGCCGCCACGCCGCATCAGTAGCCGTTCTGCCAGTCGGCAGCTTTGAGCAGCATGGTTCCCACCTCCCGCTGGCCACCGACACGATCGTCGCCAGCGCGATCGCCGCAGCCGTGGCTGATCGTTACGACCTGCTGCTACTCCCACCGATCACAATCTCCTGCTCACACGAGCACGCCGCCTGGCCCGGAACGGTGAGCATCTCCGCACGCACCCTAGACGCGATCATCACCGATGTGAGGGAGTCGCTTCAGCGCTCGGGCGTGGAGCGCCTCGTGATCGTGAACGGTCACGGCGGGAACTACGTGCTCTCGAACATCGTGCAGCAGGCCAACGTCGCCGGACCTCAGCTCGCGCTGTTCCCGAATCGGACAGCCTGGGAGGCTGCATGCCAGCATGCCGGCATCGCGAGCACCCTGCATGACGACATGCACGCCGGGGAGATTGAGACCTCGATTCTGCTTCACGTGGCGCCGGAGACCGTGCGCGACGGCTACGAGCTAAGCGATCACGTCGCCGAGCATCCGCACCTGCTCACGCTTGGAATGGGCGCTTACACCGAGTCCGGGGTGATCGGACGTCCCTCACTCGCAGCGAGTGGCAAGGGGCAGCGGATCGTTGAAAGCCTGAGCGCTAGCTTCCGGAACACATTGGACTTGTTGGTGTCGTAATACCTGCATCTTGGAGGAACAGAACTCGACGAGGTGAACGATTTAGCCCTCCGTGCGCGGGGAGCGGTCGCGGCGCTCCGCGTTCCCCGTCTCGGCCTGGGGATCACCGCTGCGTGCGCGGGGAGCAGATCGACCACGCCGGTGCGGTGGCGAACTTCCCGAGGTCACCCCTGCGCGCGCGGGGAGCAGGCGTACGTCGGGCCGTCGATCGTCTCCAGCGCCGGATCACCCCCGCGTACGCGGGGAGCATGCGGGCACCTCGTCGAGGCTGACCCGCTCGAAGGGATCACCCCCGCATGCGCGGGGAGCAGTCGGTGAGCAGCGCCACCGCGTCCGCGCGGGTCGGATCACCCCCGCGTGCGCGGGGAGCAGATGAGGTAGCCCTTGGGGTGGCTGGCGACGATGGGATTACCCCCGCGTGCGCGGGGAGCCGCCCCTGTCGGCTCCGCCTGAAAACTGGCTCTGGCGCAGATTCTGTGATTGATCTTGATGGCGGCTCACGAGTTGGTCAGGACGCGTTTGCGGAGGAGGTCGAGGTTCGCCCGGCCATACATCTGTCGCTTGATCGTCTTGATGCGGTTGACCTGGCCCTCGACCGGACCTGAACTCCAAGGCTGAGCGAGGCCGGCGACGACGGCGTCGCGGTCGCCGACAAGACCGGCGGCGAAGCCGCGGATCTCGGGGTATCCGGCGCGGCGGGCGCGGTCGATCCAGGCGTCGAGGTGCTGCCCGGTGCCTTGGTGGCGGACCAGCGCGGCGAACCCGCGGGCGAGGCCGACGACGGTGTCGAGGTCCGGGCAGCGGCGGCGGGCGTCGGCGAGATCGACGCGTTCGTCGTCGGTGAGTTTGTGGCCGGGTCGCATGATCCAGGCGGTGATCCGCCGGGCCGACGGCACCAGGACTACGGTCGCAGGGGCAGGCCGGGCGCGGTTGATGGTGAGCCAGTCCCGCAGCACCCGCAGGCTGCCTTGGTAGCCGCGAGCCAGGATCTCGCCGTGCAGGTCAGCGGTCTGATGAACGCCGTCGGTGAGGCGTTGCCGCAGGTAGGAGTGGAACGGGGCGAGGACGCTGGGTCGGCTGCTGGCATTCGGGCCAATCAACGCCTCGGCCGTGGCGGCATGGGCGTACTTGCGGGCGGTTCTGACGTTCATGTCGAGTCGGCGGGCGGTCGCGCTGATCGACAGCCCTTCGGCTCGCAGGGCGTGCACGGCCGCGTGGCGTTGGCGCGTGTTCGGCGCCCGACGCCCCGCCTCGCCCGGCTCGTCGGCCGGCGTGACCAGGGCAGATGTTGGTTCGGCGTGGGCGCGTAGGCAGCGGCGGTGCCCGCGGATGACTTTCTCGACGGTGTCGCTGAGGTTCTTCAGCAGGTGCCACCGGTCGGCGACCTGGACCGCGCCAGGTGCTCCCTTGCGGGCGCCGTCGGCATAGCTGCCGCCTCGGTCGCGGCAGATGACCTGAACACCGGGATGGTCGTGCAGCCAGGCGGCGAGGGTGTCGGCGGTGCGGTCGGGCAGGACGTCGATCGGTCGGCGGGTATGCATGTCGAGCAGCACGGTCGCGTAGCGGTGCCCACGGCGGCGGGCAAAGTCGTCCACGCCCAGCACCGTCGGCGTCACCGGCGGCGGGTCGGGCATCCTCCGGATCATCCGGATCAACGTTGACCGGGAGACCGACACCGCCAACCGCTGCGCCAACCTGCTGTCCGGTCGACCGCCCAGCGCCACCGCGACGGCCTCCAGGTCACCGGCCGCCACGACGGTGTGACGGGCATGCCGACGAGTCAGGCCCGGGACCTGCTCAACGAAGGTCCGCCGCCCGCACTCGCCGTTCACGCAGGTGAATCGGCGGACCGTCAACGCGACCAGCACCTCGTGACCACCCAACCTGACATCGGCCAGCCGCCGCACATAGCGACCATGCCTTGTGGTCGACCAGGTGCTGCAAGTGCCACACCGCGCCCGCACAGTCTGTGTCGCCGCATCGATCCTGACCCCGACGCCCCGGACCACCACCGCGTCCAACCGCAGGCCCGTCAGGTGCGGCAGCAACGCCGGAATGATCTCCATTCCGGCACCCAACCCGAACTACCGCCGAGCGCGACTCACAAAATGTGTGCCAGAGCCAAGGTTGAGCCGGCGTTGACACCGAGAACGCGATCTTCGCCTACATCGAGACATCTCACCAACGGTGGCTGTCAAGCAGTTGAGGTTGCGGGTTCGGCGAAAGCCTTGCTGGAGTCGTAGAGGGTGTTGTGTCGCAGGCAATGGTGCAGCTTGCCGAGCATGAGGTGGAACAGCCGACGCAGGGCGGCGATGTGCCTGTCGCCGGAGGCGCGGCGGGATCGGTAGCGGGTGTTCCAGTGGGAGTCATGCCGGACCGCGGCCAGCGCCCACACGTATCCGGTAGCAGCGATCCGGTCATTCTTGGCGCGGCGAGCGTGCACGAAACTGCTCTTGCCCGAGGAACGGGTCACAGGCGCGGCACCGGCGAAAGCACGTAACGCGCGGGCGTCGGCGAAGCGGCCGCGGTCGTCGCCGATCTCGGCCAGCAGCCGAGCGCCGAGCTGCACGCCGAGACCGGGGATGCTGGTGACGATCTTCGCGTCGGGGTGGGCGGTGAACACCTCGTCGATGCGCTGCTCCAGCTGCTGCAACGTCTGGCAGACCGCGTCGAGTTGCCGCACCAGTCCTTGAAGATGCAGGCCCATGGCCTGCTCAACGGCTGCTGGTTGACGCATCTGCTCGCCACGGACGATGCCGTGCAGCTTGTCCGCCTCGGCGGCGATGCCGCGTTGGCGGCCAGCGCAGCGCAGCAACGCCGCGAGCTCGGTGGGAGCCAGCGCAGCCGCGGCCGCAGGCGTCGGCGCCGCGGCGAGGATCACCCGCGCGGCCGGTGAGTCGAGCCGGTGCCGTCCGCCGCGCTCGAACGCCGCCAGGGCGGCGGGAAAGAACATCCGCAGCAGCGTCCGGATCCGGTTAGTGAGCGTGACCTGGTCCCACGCAGCGTCCTGCTGCGCCCGGGTCAGAACCCGCAGCGACTGCAGCAACTCACTGTCGGCGGGCAGTGGCCGATGCGCGGTCGCATCGGTTCGCAGGATGTTCGCCAGCACCATCGCGTCGAACGCGTCCGACTTGCCGCGCGAGACCCGATACCGGTCCCGATACCGCGACACCGCCAAAGGATTGATCGCAAACACCTGTCGACCCGCGGCTCGGAGACCAGCCACCAGCAGTCCCTGACTCGTCTCGATCGCTACAGGCAGTTTCCCGCCGGTCGGATCATGCTCGGCCAGCAGCGCAAGAACCTGACTGAGGCCGGCGGCATCGTCGTTGATCCTGACCGATGCCACCACGACGCCCGTCTCGTCGACGACAGCTACATCATGGTGATCCTGAGCCCAGTCGATGCCACACGCCACCGCTACCACCGTTGCTCCTCCCTGTCATGGACCACAGCGAGGCGCGACGCCCTAATGGACAGTGCTTGCCGCACGACATCTCACGAGCCGTTCGCCTCGCCACCGGCGGCGCCCGAACTCGCGCAAGGCTCCTGGCCTGCGACTGACCAAGGCTCAGCCCGCCGGCGAACCACAAAACGATCATCCTCGTCGATCGCCGTGACCGCCACGCGCCCCTCTCGATATCCAGGGTCAACGCCCCGCCACTTCTACAGGCGTCAGCAGCGGCCACGATCCTCAACGAGGCGCCGCTCTCGATTCCCCGGCTCGACGGCCATCGGCTGGTACGGGCGTCCTCGGTTGCCATTACGGCTGGTACAACACCCGACGCATCCAGACGGAACTGGGCTACCTCAGCCCGAACGAGTACGAGACCGCCTGGCACACCCGCCAGACGCAACCAGCCGAACCAACTATCGCCACCCCTGCGCCAGCCGGCAGCAGGTAACCACCGCTCCATCAAAGTGGGGGGGAACTCAGGCAGCGGCAGCAGCCGCATCAAGGCACCGTCGGTTGCCAGCGCCTTGTCGCAGGCCTCGACGAATTCCCGGGAGGGGAAGCGGTCCGCTGTCTCGATGCGACGCACGAGGTCGACACTGAAGCGGATCATGGCGCCGAGCCGCGCCTGCGAGATTGGCCTCGGGCTGGCCCATGGCAACGGTAACGACAGCGTGGACATCGCGCACGCATAGGGTCACTCACGGTTCACCACGGCGCAAGCTGGCGTGATCAGCAGGGCGTGGTGCGGACGACACGACGTTGGGCCGCAGCATGCGGACAACCGCGCTGTCCGCGTGCCCCGAATTCATGCCGACGAAACGAAGGCATCATGCCGAACCCTGTCAGCGCCCGCCAAGACGCGTGGCAGGCCGTGGCAATCCGAACGAGATGTGCGCCCGCCGGCAGCAGCTGCTGCCGGCGGGCTCCTGGGCCGACGCTTAGTGATCTTCCTCGAAGCCGGATTGGTCGAACTTGAGGGCGTTGCTGTTCTCCGAGACCGTGCGGATCTGAAACTCCGAGAACCCGTGGGGTGCCTCGGCTTCGATTTCGACGCGGACCTTCAGGTTGACCCCGGGCGTGGAGGTCAGGTGCTGGATCACCTCGTCCATCAGCTTCTTGAAGTCCAAGGCGTAGTGAGTCGAGTCGAGGGTCTTGCTCCCGAAGAAGTAGCCGATTGTCGGTTTCGGCGATGGGGCAGGCTCAGGACCGGGACCGGGCTGGGGACCAGGACCGGAGCCAGACCCAGTACTTGGGTTCGCCTCCGGTCCAGGCTCAGGGCCGGGTTCAGGGGTCGTCTCTTGCTGCCGCTGTGCGAGCGCCAGCTCGGGCTTGACCAAGAGCATGGAGTCGGTGGCCTGGCCGAAGTTGCCGTCGGACGGCAACATAAGTCCCTTGTAGCGTTCGCCGTCGTACTCAAGGGCAAGAGCAAAGCCCTCCTGCTGCCACAACAGCGGCTGGTCCGCGATGCCACGGGCCAGCACAGACCTATCCCGCAGCCGTGGCATGTAGGGGTACGTCGTGTACTGGCGCCACAGATCGCCAACCTTGACGTGGCCGTTCTCCCACAGCTTCGGCAGTCGGTTGAGCCAGAGCGAGACTGCCGCGGCGGCCTGCTGGGTGGCTAGCGCCCCATCGGCACCGAGCCGCTTCGATACACGCTCCGCGAGCGACGTCGACTGCCCCTCCGCCTTCGTGGCGGTTATGACGAAGGGTGATCCCGGGTCGGGAGCCTCCGGTACGAGAGCCCAGTGGTAGGCGCCTAGCAGCCGAGAGTTGACAGTGTCCTGCGCCTGCCGCTTCTTGTCCGTCGCCTGGTTCTTCTGGTTCTGAGTGAGATCGAGCTCGTCGGCGTTGTCCAGTACGTGCGACCACCCGAGGTAGTCCCGTACCGCTGATTCCAGTTCCTCCATGCGGTTCACGTCGGCCGCCAGGAAAACCAGCATGTTGCGGTGCAACCGGTGGGCGGTCCCACGGTGGTCGGTGGCGGACCGGGCGAACTTTGTGGCGCTGGACTCCTGGTCCCCCTTCTTGTGGGTGACCTTGGGGTGCAGGATGACCAGCCGCGCCTCGTCGGTGTCCGGGATATCGCCGTTGTCCTCCGGACAGATGTGCACGCCGGCGAAGTCGCCACGGCGCTGAGCCTGGTCGGTGAGCCTGCGGCGCACCTCGGCCCATACCTCTTCGACGTGTAGCCGCTCGGCCTGGTCCTTGGCCCGCCGCGTGATATTGGCCTGGAGGTCGTACCAGTACTTCCCCGACCCGGAGTAGAAGTAGGTCGCGCGATCCCCGAGAGCGGAGAGCGCGGAGTGGAAGTTGCCCGGGATATCACCCGGGATCGCGGTGCCGAGGAAGACGCGCTGACGTTCCAGCCCCTTGTGTGCCGAGCCGATGGTCGGGGCGGCGCCGAAGAAAATTGCCCGGGCCAGCCGCTTGGTGACCCGGCGCGTCTGAAGTAGCGGCTTCTCGTTATCGATCTTGGTCGGCTCGGAGTTCGGTCCGTCGACGTCAGCGTCGATGATCGCCTTCCACGAGTCCTGCAGATATTGCGTGAGCTCGGAGTTCACCGCTGAGGTTGCCAGCGGGATCGACCCAGGCATGATCAGCGGGCCGGTGTCTTCCCCCACCCACAGTGCGTGGATGACGGTATTCATCAGGCGCAGCACGCCGCGGGTTCGCTGGAAGCGCTCGAGACTCGACCAGTCCTCGTAGAGCCGGTCGAACAGCTCCGGGTGGATCGGGTAGGTTCGCTTGATCCGGTCCTCGTACGTCGAGTCTCGCGCCTCGCGGGGGAACTCGTCGCTGTGCTTGCGGTAGAACTCCACGAACGCTCGTGCCGTGGCACCGATCGAGGCCAGCGCATTCGCATCGGGGGCGACGAAGAGCCGTTGCCGGACGATGTGGTAGGCCTCGTCGGATGAGGCCGGTCGCCACTGATCGGCGACACGGCGCACGACGTTCTGGAGCCGCTGCAGCGCCTCAAGACCACGGCGGCCGCCGACTTCCTCGGCGTTACCCGCAACGACCTCGTTGGGGTCCTTCCCTGTCTCCGACGCGGGGATCGAGATCGCCAGCAGCACTCCGCTGGTTGCCTTGGCCGCTTCGGTCAGGGACTGAGCGAAGGTGAACTGAGTGTCGAAGGTGCCGCCCGTGATGCCGGCGGCTGTCGCCTCTTCAGGGTGGTCCGGCAGTTGCCGGGCGTAGGCCACCCACTCGTCGATCAGGATCACCGCCGGCGAGTACGCCGCGAGCAGGTCGTGCAGCGCCCGGCCAGGGTTGGTGCCGGCCCGGTCGGAGTCCGCGACCATCTTGTACGCCTCAGCGCCGCCGAGCTGCCAGGCGAGCTCACCCCAGACCGTCCGCACCACGGTGCCGTCCGGCTTGGTCTCGCCAGTGGGGGCGAAGTGATTGCCGACGATGGCGACCCGATGGGCGTCCTTGATCGTGTCGTAGCCCAGCGGTCCCAGCAGGTCCTGGGTGTCCTGTGGGAACGAACCGAGCGGCGTGCCGCCGGCCAGGTGCCAGAGCGCCAGCATCGAGTGTGTCTTGCCGCCACCGAAGTTGGTCTGCAGGTTGATGACCGGGGATGCGTTGTCGTCCCCGGTCATTCTCCGGACCGCGCGGTCGACCAGGTCGCGTAGGCCCTCGGTCAGGTAGGTACGAGAGAAGAACTGCACCGGGTCGGCGTAATCGTTGCCGGCCTGCCCCTCGGCGACCTTGAACAGGTCAGCGGCGAACTCCGAGGCCTGAAAGTTGCCGGTCGCCACGTCGTCGTGCGGTCGCAGCACCTCGCGCCACGGCCGCAGCCCTGTCGAGTCGGCCGTTTCGGCGGCCGCCTTAAGAGTGCGGCGGTCGTCCTTCTCCGCAGTGACCCGGCGCAGGTTCAGCCGGATCTTGGAGACGTCTGCGGCCGCCTCGGAGGCGCCGATGCCCGACAACAGCCGCTCCGCGGTGTCCAGCGCCCGGTAGGCATCGTCGTTGCTGAACGAGGCGCCGTGCGCCCAGCCGTTGCGCACGTCGCGCAACTCGCTGGCGTAGGACTGCTGGAGCTTCGACAGCTGGCCGTCGAAGGGGAACCAGCCGGGCTTGACTTGGTGGGGGATGTTTTCGGTCAGCATGCGCAGCTGGAGCTGCGGGTCGGTGACCGAGTAGGCCTTCCCCGTGACCCCGTTCTTGGCGTCCTTGAGCGCGACCAGCTGTGTCCAGTCGTGGCCTTGCGGTAGCTGGGGAGACACGACTCTCGTGATGAACTCGTTCAGCGCTGGAGACAGCGCGTCGAACATCTGGCCGATGCGGTCGCGGTTCGAGATCGCCATGTCAGTTGAGCTCCCACTCCTTGACCAGAATTCCCGTGAGCTCGGCCTGCCGCCGTTCAAGCACGTCCGGAGTCCAGACCGGCTCCATGATCACACTGGTTGTCAAGGCAAAGCCAGTGACGCCGGCTGCGGGACTGAAGTATTTCTCCTTCTTTGTCGCGAAGTCGTAGTTCTGCGCCTGGCTGTTCTTGTTCCTGTTGAGGAGCAGCAGGTTCCCGAGGCGGTGCGTCCAGAAGGCGCGCTCATCCTCCGCGAAGTCCTTGACCCACTGGCTGTCGTTCCGCGGGTTCCGAGGAAGCACATGCTCAACGGTAATGATCTTGTGCTTGTAGGAGACACCAGGGGCATTGGCCAGTAGCTCGTCGAGCCTCAGCAATACGTACTTTCGTACGGGCTGCACCTTGTACAGCTCCCCGTCGAGGCGTTCGCGCGTCTCTTGTCGCTCGTCGGCAGTGAGGTCGAAGGCCTTCGCGTTGACACCAGCGCCAGCGTCTAGCTGCTTGAGTAGCTCGATGTACCGGGTCACCCGAGGGGTGGTGTAGACGCGCCGCAGCAGCATGCTGGCTGCGAGCCGTTCCAGCCGGCGCAGGAAGGCGTCGAGAAACGCAGGGTCGTCGTCGTGGTTGCGCAGTGCCCACAATGCCGGCGGACGCCAGTCGTTGTTGTCTAGTTGGACCAGGCGGCGCAGCCAGTTGTTGACCTTGGACCAGGCGGCGTCATAGTCGTCGTAGTCCTGATTCAGCAGGTGGGTGTACGCCGTGGCGTAGGGCATGAGCATGTCATCGACGAAGCTCGCGGCCCTGCCGGTCTTGGTGTAGGCGTTGAGCACCTGGTGGGGAAACTCGATCAGCAGCTCGCGCTGGCCTCGTGCCTTCGCCACGATCATTCGGAGGTGCAGGAACAGTTCGGCGAAGGTCGTACGCCCGAGGTTTTGCTCCGCGGTCTCCCACGCCTTTGCGTACGCCTGCTGCTGCGCCGCGTCGATAGAGCCGATCACTTCGGACTTGAAGATGTCCGAGGGCTCGAGGTCGAGACCTCGGGCGTTCATCACGCTGAAGATGCGGTGGGCGCTGGCCAGATCCGGCGTGCTGACAACTACCAGGAAGGTCCGGTTACGGGCGAGGGCCGCGAGGGCACTGCGCTTGTCGTCGGTCCAGGACGACAGTCGTTCCTGCAACACCTTGGCGTTGTCCCGGATGGCTCGGTGGCTGTCGTTCGCTAGCGCATGGTCGCTGAGCTTCAGCAGGTCGTCCAGCCGGTTGGGGGTCTGCACGTACGTCGTGAAGAACCCGGAGTCCTGATTGCGCAGCAGCAGGCGAGGCTTGGCCTTGATGCCGTCGAGAGCCACGCCTGGCTCCAGGACCATGTCGCGCAGAACGACAGCGACCTCGTCGTTTTTGGCGAGATCTCGCAGGACTGCGAGCAGGATGCTGAGCGTCGTCAAACGCTGCTGACCGTCGATGACGTCCGCCCGCGACGCGTTCTCATCCGGCTTGACCAGGACCAGAGAACCGAGAAAATACGGCTCGGCTGCGTCCCGAACGAGGGCGTCCTCAAGGTCGTCGAGGAGCTGCAGGGCCTGCTCGGTGCCCCACGCGTAGGGCCGCTGGTAGTGCGGGATCGCGAAGTCGAAGTCAGCGGAGAAGATCTTCTTCAGCGGATGCTCGTGCGCCTTCAGCGGCATCAGTCATCCTCCGGGGAGAAGTCGAACTCGCCCTGCTCGTGAGCCGCCGGGGCCGCCTTGGAGGCGTCGACGACGTCACCCCACGACTGGGCGATGGCGTTGAAGCTGATGGCGTCCTTGGCCCAGCCGTTCTTCTCGGCGATGGAGAACAGCAGGAACGCCAACTCCTTGACCAAATCGGGGTCGACGGCTCCGTCCGGACGGCTCTGAGCGGTCGCGAGGAACGCACCCGCCGCGGGAAGCCCTGCGGTCTCGAGAATCCGGATCGTGTGGTGCAGCACCTCCCACGTCGAGGTGTGCTCGTCGGCGACCACGTCGTAGTCAACGGGGGTATCGGCGGGCTTGATCAGCGCGACCTTGCCGGCACGGCTGGTCAGGATCGCGTCCCGGTCCATCCGCTCCACAGACGTGTTGCGGGCACGGGCCAGGTTGTCAGCGTCACCAAACGTCCCAGTGTTGTAACCGTGTTGGCGATACCATGCGATCGCAAACCGTGTCGTGGAGTCGAAGTCCCCTTCCTGCTCACTGAGCACCTGGTCCAAAATTTCGTTGATTCGCGCGAGTGCCGAACGAACGGTCATTCGGGACCCATCCGGTTCTAGCACTTTGGAGTAATGGCTGAATACTGCCATGCCTGGTCCGATTGCCGCCTGCGGGAGGTCCACCGGCGCTATTCGGCCCTGCTGAAGTTTCCGTAGCGCGTCGGGAAGTTCCGCATTCAGCGCTGCGATGAATCCCTTGCGGTCCGTCGTCAACGCCTTATCCCGCCTGCGGCGGACCGACAGTACAACAGAAGATGCCAGTGCGTTCCGACCCAGCACCCTCAACCCTCCTCCGAGCTCAGTCCGGATGGGCCACGTGGCAGTCACATGCCCCCCCGCGTCCACGAGGCCCTGCAGCATGGTTTCCCAACCTGTCGACGCTGTGCCCTGGTCATCGGTGTCGGATTGTTTGAACGCGTAGTATACGGTGAGTGGGTAATCGTCTTCTTCAACGGTTATTGCCGAGTCAAAAAAGCAACGCAGCTTCGACTCGAAGAACTTCGACGCGTTAGTAACGCCTCCGTGTCTTGCTGGTTCAGCAATCAGCTCCTGCCTCTTCGGGGTTGCTACAGTCCCGTAGAGGTCAGGAAGTACTGAATTAAGCGTTTGCCGGTGCCAAAGATAGAAGAAATCGGAGAGATCGCTGTACGGCACGTTGTCGTAGTACGGCGGGTCCGTACTGATAACTACCCGAGAGCTCGGCAGGTCGATAGCATCACGCTGCGAAACTGTCCCAGGCGACGTCGCAGGGAGGCGTTCTAGGGCCTCTGTCAAGTACGAAAGCTGGCCTAGGATGTTTCCCGTGGAGTCGGAGAAGGGGTTTGCCTCTGCGTAGACCCAGATCATTGGCATCGCGTTGCGCGCAAAGACCTGTTCAACGGTTTCGCGACCGGGATGCCAGAAGCTCTGGCTTGACGATCGATTCGCAACACGCCCAATGAACAGCGCCAGGTAGACAGCAATTGCGTCAGCATATGCCTTGTCGCCGCTGTCGGTGATTACCTGCTGCCTCGCCTCGCCTGCCAGCTTCACAAGCTCGGTGAGCAGTCGCTGCTGGCGAGGCGCGTAGAAATCCTGCTGTGTTGTGAAGCCATACGCCTGTACTCGGAAACCTAGGGCCCGTTCGGGCAGTGGGACCACGGGAAAATCTTCTGGTGCTTCGACCTCAGCAGCGCCGCTTGCTTCATGAGTCGCTGGCAGATAGCTGCGGCTTCTATGGCCCTCGGCAACCGTGCAAAGCAGGTGTCGACCCAAGCGGTGGTCTCGCCCCTGCAGTCGGATGTATTCAAGAGAGATGGCAGAGTCACATGCGAGGCATTGGGCGCCGGTGCGACTTACAGTGCCAGCTACAGAAGACTTGCCCTGGTTAATCGAGTAGTGGATCCCATCGGATTCAACCGACGGAATCACACTTGCCTCCTTGCCCTTCCGAGTACAAATAGTGAAGGAGTTGACAAGAGGCGTTTCGGCTCCACAAGCTGGATTGGGGCAAATGACAGTGCGAGCCCATATCCAGGCGATGGGCGTTTGGCCACCAGCCGCCGGGTACAGGTGGCCGATGCGCTTCTCGGCTTCGTCACGCATCCAGGTTCCGTAGGCCCGTACGTCCGCGGCCAGGCCCTCCGTGCCCCTCCAGGTCCGGATCTCGGACTCCCCTAGGCCGGGGAAGACGGGCGGTCGATCGCGGAACTTCGGCGGGATCTCGATGAGCGCCTTGTTGATCAAAACCGCCACCGGATTGAGGTCGGAGGCGTGGGCTTCCAGGCCCAGTCGCTGCGCTTCCAGCGGGATACTCCCGCCGCCCGCGAACGGGTCGAGGATCGGCGGGGGATCGCCGTCGCAGGACTTCATGATCTCCACGCGAGCCTCGGCGAGCAGGGCCTCGTCACGGATGTTCTCCCACACCACGAGGCGTTCGATGATCTTGTGTAGCCGATCACGCTCGGCGCGCTGCGCCTCCTCCGTGGGGAACTCGTCCGGACGCGACGACGGGTCGTCGACGAGCTGAGCGAACAGGACCGCCCGCGCTGCGGCCAGCGGCCGCCGAGCCCACCAAAGGTGCAGGGTGGAGGGGTGGCCATGGCGGATCGACTTCTCTCGGGCCGACTCGCGGTTGATCGTTTCCAGGGGGAGAGCGACCTCGATCAGCTTGCGCTTCATCAACTTCCTCTAGCTCTGTCGATCAGAAGGGCGGGGTGCCGGCGGCCCAGGTCTTCGGCCAGTTGACGCGGACGCCGGTGGCGGCGAGGTCGCCGAAGTCGACGCTGGCGAAGGGGGCAGCGACGTACCGTACCTGGTCGTGTTCGGGGCCGGCCTTGCTGACGGTGACTAGGGCGAGCCGGTAGTGGGGGACGGTGTTTTTGCCGGTGACGATTTCGTTGTGGGTGACGTAGAAGTCCTCGGCGCCCTCGATGCGTGCTTTGACCTCAATTCGGATCGAGGGGCCGCCGTCGGTGGGGATGGACAGGATGTCGTAGCCGGGGTTGTTGAAGGCCTGCTCCTGCGGCTTCCGGCCGAGTGCAAGCTCGGTGGCGAGCACCAGTTCGATGCCGCGCCGCTCGACGGCCTTGGTCTCCTTGGCGTGGACCGGAGCGTCGGCGGGGATCTCGGCCTCGACCATCGACAACGGCAGCACGAGCGCGGCGGTCATGATGCGTGGCGGCTTGGTGACCAACTGTGCCTGCTGGCCCAGCAGCGCCAGGCGGGCTTCCCGGCGGGCTTGGAGTTCCTGTGCCTTGCGCAGAAGGCTCTCGGAGCTTTCCTTTGGCTTTGTGCCGGTCTGCTCCTTTTCCTGCGCAGCGATCGCCTCCCCGATCAGCCGATTCGACTCGTGTGCCAACCGCTGGTCGACCCGCATTCGGGTGCGCTCAACTTCGGCGAGCCGGCGGGGCGAGACCTCGGCGAGGTAGTCCTTGAGCTGGTGGCCGATGATCCAGGTCCGGGCCCGGGACTCGGCGTCACCAAGCCAGGCCAACTTCTTGGCCGCAGCCACGGATGGGGTGTTCGGAGCGGCCACGCAGTCGAGGTACGGTGCCGGGCCGGCGGGCGTGACCTGGCCGGTGGCGTCGACGTAGGCGTAGCCGAACCGGCGCGCGATGGACTCCTCGGTGCCGTCGACGACCTCCTCGACGACACCGACCAACAGGGTCGGCTCCTCGACCTCTGGGGAGACCAGGACGGTGCCGCGCTCGAGGGTGGGTCGGAGCTGGGTGATGGTGAGCTCAGCGACGGCGTCGTGGAGCGGATGCCCGGGCGCGAGGAGATCGGCGCGCGGCTTGTCGGCGACGTCGATGCGGTCGAGCTCGAAGGTGACTCGCTCGTAGCGGGTGGCGACGGGGCCATGCTTGGTGACGGCGCGGACGGCCGCGGGGACGTGCGTGATCTCGTAACGGCCACGCTCACGTCTGGCGAGCCGGCCGCCGAGGCGCTGGAATGCGAGGCGGAAGGCCCATTCGATGTAGTGCGGCTGCAGCCGGCGGGCCCGAGCCTCCTCCATGAGTCGCTGCATCTGTGCCAGGTCCGCGTCGGACATGGCGTCGTGGGTGAGTGCTCGTTCCTCGAGAAGCTCCTTGAGACCGTGGGCGACCGATGCGTCGATGACCTGTTCCATCTTGGCTCGGGTCTCGGGGAGATCGCCGTATCGGATGGCCTCGATCAACAGCTCTCGGAGTGGGGTCTCGTCGAAGGCCGCCCCCAGGACATCGAAAACCTTGCCGCCGTAGGCCTTGCGCTGCTCCTCGACCTTCTGCAGCAGCCGGGTGAACACTTCGCCCTCGCGGGTGTTGGCGGCGACGAGGTTCCACAGGCGGCACACCTCGGTCTGCCCGATGCGGTGGACGCGGCCGAATCGCTGCTCGATGCGGTTGGGGTTCCACGGGAGGTCGTAGTTGACCATCAGGTGGGCGGCTTGGAGGTTGAGGCCTTCGCCGGCTGCGTCGGTGGCCAGGAGGATCTGGCAGGCCGGGCTCTTGGTGAACTCCTCGGTGATGGCGCGTCGGTCGGCGCGTCGGACGCCGCCGTGGATGGCTTGCACAGTGGCTGGCTTGCCGAAGAGCGAGCGGATCTTGCGGGCCAGGTAGTCGAGGGTGTCGCGGTGCTCGGTGAAGATGATCAGCTTGCGGGGCTTCTCGGCGCCAGGGTGGATGAGATCGTTGTCTTCGAGGATCTTGCGCAGCTCGACCCACTTCCGGTCGGTGTCGAGGTTGCGGACCCGGCGGGCGACGTGGATGAGCTTGTCGAGGTCGGCCAGTTCGGTGTTGAGTTCCTCGATGGTGCGGGCCGCAGTGGCGGCGTCGAGCAGCTCCTCCTCGAGCTGCTCGACCTCTTCGGCGCTGTGCTCGTCGTTGTCCCAGTCGCGTGGGTTGATCGGGGCGGGCTCGTCACTGACCCCGCGGCCGTGGATCAGGTCGTCGCGGCGGCGTTTGAGTCGTTCGGCGCGTCGGACCAGGGACTGATAGATCGCCTCGGGGCTGGAGGCGAGGCGTCGCTGCAGCACCGTGAGCGCGAAGCCGACGGTGTTGCGACGCTTGTCGTCCAGCCGTGCGGCACGGTTCATCCCTTCGCGCACGTACTCGGTGACGCGCTCGTAGAGGTCCTGCTCGTCTGCGGTGAGCTCGTAGGGCACGGTCTGAGCAATGCGTTCCGGGAAGAGCGGTTTGCCCTCGAAGGTGAGTAGATCCTCCTTGACCATGCGTCGCATGAGCCCGCTGGTGTCCGGGTTGTGTATGCCGGCCTTGAACTTGCCCTCGAAGCCGTCGCGCTCGAGCAGGGTGAGGAAGAGTTGGAAGTCTTCCTCCTTGCCCGCGTGCGGGGTGGCGGTCATCAGCAGCAGGTGCCGGGTGCGGTCACGCAGCTTTTCTCCGAGCTGGAAGCGGCGGGTCTTATTGATCTTGCCGCCGAAGTAGTTCGCGCCCATCCGGTGGGCCTCGTCGACGACGACGAGGTCGAACTCGGCGTCGTCGAGGTGGGCGGTCAGGTCTTCGTTGCGCGCGAGTTGGTCCATCCGTGCGATGAGTAGCGGATACTGCTCGAACACGCTTGACCCGAGTGCGGCGTCGACCATGGCCGTGGTGAGGATGTCGAAGCGTAGACCGAACTTGAAGAACAGCTCGTCCTGCCACTGGTCGACCAGTCCACCGGGAGCCACGATCAGGCAGCGCTTCACGTCGTCGCGGAGCAGGAGCTCCTTGACGTACAGGCCAGCCATGATCGTCTTGCCGGCGCCAGGGTCGTCAGCCAGCAGGAACCGCAGCGGCATGCGGTCGAGCATCTCGCCGTAGACGGCTCGGATCTGGTGGGGCAGCGGCTGCACGTCGCTGGTGGCAACCGCCAGCATCGGGTCGAACAGTCCAGCCAGAGAGATTCGTTGCGCCTCGGCGACCAGCCGGAACTCCTCAGCGGCGGCGTCGAACGGTCGGCTGCCCGCGTCAGAGAGCCTCAGTTTGGCCTCGTCGGCCCGGAAGAGCACCTGCTGACGCAGGCCTCCATCGAGGGTCTTGTAGGTCAGCTCCACAGCCTCGCGGCCGTGCCACTGCGCTGCCAGAACCGAGACCGCCTCGCCCGGCACCACCCCAGTCACCCGAACGCCCGACGAAAGATCCTCGAGCCGCACCAGCCACCTCCAGAACGACAGCCAGCAGAGCCTACCGACGAGCACCGACACTACTGACGAGCGCAAGGCGGGCGCAGGCTGCGCCAGCTGGTGTTGCGTATGTCGGTGTCGCTTTCCTGACAACTGTCTCCGGAGGTCCCGTTCAAGTGGGGGGTGCACTACGATCCGTCCGCAAACCCCTCGATTTCTGCGGTGAGCATGAACAAGACAGAGCGCGAACAGATTCGTCGCCTCATGGCGGACTTCACGCAATGGAGCCACCGTGCCGAGGAGGTACAGGACTGGCACCAGGCTGTCCAGGACGCCGCCAGCAGCGATGAGCGAGCCCTGCGCTCACGGAGCGTCATGGTCGGCCGGGCCGGCCAAGCCGCCTGGCGTGTGCTCCCGCTCCGAAAGAGTGACATTGGGGTCGTCAGGCGCCTGTGGGAGCGGGCCACGCTTCCCGTGCCGACGGCCCACGACCGCTCCTTGCTGCAGCTGCTCACCACGGACGCACCCCGTGCCATCGCCGACATCGCCCCCATGTTCGGCGTACGTCGTTTCTTCACCGGGTCGGCGAAGAAACAATCGGCGGCCGCGGCTGCCGAGTTTTTGCGCCATCACCACGCGGCGATCCTTCGAAACGATCAGCCGCGTCGCTTGGAGTGGCTCGGTGCCTTCACCGCGCGCGCCGACCCACGACGGCTCAAGTTCGAGACCCTGCTCGACCCGGCCCTCCGCTTCGACCTCGTCACCGGACAGGCCGCTCCGGCGATCCTGGACCGCTCGGTCGTCGACGGACTGCCCGAGGCGCTGGATGCCATCGACAAGGTTGTCGCAGGCGAAGCCTCGTACCGATCGGCGGCACAGAAGGCGGGTGAGAAGGTCAGACGCGCCGAGGTCCAACGGATCCTGCAGGAGATGCCTGTGGATGCGTTGAAGACCGCCACCCGCGATCGACTTCGGCTGGGGCCACTCGGCGAGGCGGGGATCAGCACGGTGCAGGACGTGTTGAACGTCGGCTTGGACCTTCAGGCGCTGCCGGGCGTCGGGGAGACCTCAGCACGGCGCATGCTCGGAGCAGCGCAAACCCTCTGGCAGACGACGTACGACGAGATGCCGGTCCGCATCGACATCAATCACCGCCATTCAGAGACCACCCAACTGCTGCGCTGCCTCGCCGAATGGGACTCGTGCCGGCAGACCCGAGGAGCGGCCGCCGACCTCGAACGGGCATCCGAACTCGCACCGCTGCGGGCAGCGATCAACGGCGAAACCAGTCACCTGCTTGTCATTCCGGCCAGGCAGCTCGCTGCCTCGGGGCTCTCCGAGAGCATCCAGATCGTCAAACGGCGAGCCGAACTGCTGGGCATGTCATCGGGATCCGGTCGCAAGAGCGCCGGTGCGGACCCATGGGAAGACTTCCTCGCTCGACCCGCCGACTACTTCGCGATGCTCGCCGAGCTGGGGTTCGTCACCGAGGACGAGAACGCGGTGCACGGCGATCTCCCGGAGGAGATCATCCAGGCGGTACGCGATCAGGCACTCGACGGTGAACACCTGACCGCCTCGCTGCGCGGCTACCAGAGCTTTGCGGCCCGCTTCGCCCTGGTGCAGCGCAAGGTCATCGTCGGGGACGAGATGGGCCTCGGGAAGACCGTCGAGGCGATGGCGGTCCTCGCACACCTGCGCAGTAGAGGTAAGACGCACTTCCTGGTGGTGTGCCCGGCCGCGGTGGTGACCAACTGGGTCCGCGAGGTCACCAGCAAGTCGAAGCTGCGCCCGCATCGGGTCCACGGACCGGAACGCGACCGGGCAGCCCGTAGCTGGATGCGGGATGGCGGCGTGGCCATCACGACCTACGAGACCCTGGCGTGGTGGGAGCCGGCGCTGCGGGAGCTCCGCGATCTGGCGTGCGTCGTGGTCGACGAGGCCCACTACATCAAGAACCCGCAGGCACGGCGGACGACCAGGACAAGGGAACTCATCGCGCGCTCGGACAGGGCGATCCTCCTCACCGGCACGCCACTGGAGAACAAGGTCGACGAGTTCCGCAACCTTGCCTCCTACGTACGGCCCGACCTCACCGTTGACGCCACCGACCTGTCGCCGAGGACGTTCCGGCGGCAGATCGCGCCAGCCTACCTGCGCCGGAACCAGGAAGACGTACTGACCGAACTCCCTGAGCTGATCGAGGTCGAGGAATGGCTCCCGATGTCCACGGCGGACAGCTCCCGATATCGGGGGGCGGTCGAGATCGGGAACTTCATGGAGATGCGCCAAGCGGCGATGCTCCAGGGAGCCCAATCCACGAAGATGCAGCGCCTGATCGAAATCGTCCGCGAAGCGGAGGAGAACGAACGGCGAGTCATCGTGTTTTCCCACTTCAGGGAAGTGCTCGGCCTCGTTGCCCGGTCGTTGCCGGGGCCAGTCTTCGGGCCACTCACGGGGTCGGTGCCAGCCGGTCAGCGCCAGCAGATGGTGGACCAGTTCTCGTCCGCCAGACACGGCGCCGTCCTCGTTGCCCAGATCGTGGCCGGCGGCGTCGGGCTCAACATCCAGTCCGCATCCGTCGTCGTCATCTGTGAACCTCAGCTCAAGCCCACCACCGAGGCACAGGCCATCGCCCGCGCGCACCGCATGGGGCAGGTTCAGTCGGTGCAGGTCCACCGGCTGCTGTCCGAGGACAGTGTCGACCAGCGGATCACCGAACTGTTGGCCGGTAAGAAGCGGATCTTCAATGAGTTCGCCCGGGTCAGCGAGATGGCCGACTCCACGCCCGAGGCGGTGGACTTGTCCGAGGCTGAACTCGTCCGCGAGGTCGTGGCCGCTGAGCGCCAACGCCTCTTCGAACGTGCCTCTGCCAAGACCGGCGCAGCCGAGTGACCGCAGCGGGCATCAATAGATAGACCGCCGGCGGACGCACGGGCCTGGTGGGTCTCCAACACGTACGCCATCAGGCCGATGATGTGGTGTCACGGGCATGACCATGCGCGAAATAGGGGAGGGTGCCGCCTGCGTCAGCGTGCTGGCGGGCCGCGCGGGCTCGGGTTACGGCGCCTCTGGCGGGGGCGCTCCGGCTCCAGGATGGCCGGTGGGCCGTCTGAGGCCGCCGGCTTCGTGGGTGGTGGCGGTGGGCATCCTGTCTGCCATCGACCCGGGCAAGCCGAGCAGACCGCCGCCCGACCCGCCAGCGTACGCGCGGAGGCAGCGAGGTCCGCGGGCCGTGGCGGGCCGGGCGACGGCCCGCTCCCCGTCGGGCGGGTCGATGGCAGACAGGATGTGCCGGAAGACGCAAGGTTCGACGAGCATGGTTCAACCAGATTGTCGGTGGCGGCGCCTATTCTCAAAATTCGTGAGCCTGACGTCGGTCATCCCTGATGATGATCACCCGTTGACTCGCTGGTTGGCTGCGCACCTCCGGCGCACGGCGGCGGTTCGGGCGTCGTATGCCTCGGCGTTTCCAGTGCGGCGGGTGCAGCGGCCGGTGGCGGCCGGCCGGACCGTGGTGCGGTGGGATCTGCTGGGCGTAGCGGTGGACTTCCGCCTTCGCTGCGCGTTCGTGGCGCCGCAGCCGCCGCCGTCGGCCGTCGCGGGCGCTGCGTTGGCCGGCACGCTCGGCGAGCCCGAGTCGCGGCGCGTCGGTGAGGCGCTGGTCGATGAGTATGTGGAGCACCTGCTTACCTGCGGGCCCTACGTGCGAGGGCGCCGTTGGCTACTGGAGCGGGAGGTTGAGGCGCGCCTAAACCGGATGTGTTTCGCCCTTGCTTGGTTTGATCGGGTCTTCCGCGACGGTGCCATCGCTCCTGGATCGCCTCTGGCTGGCACCGTCGGCGGCGGCGACTTGGACGCCTTGCTGGCGTACGTTCCGGACTACGCGGTTATGGACCTGCAGGTGCAGGTCAAGCTGGCCGAGCGTGCACTCGGATGGCTGCGGGATGCTACGGATGTGGCGGTCTGCCGGGCTGCGCCGACGTTCGCGGGCAGCGGAGATGTTGGTGGTGCCGATGCAGACCTGGTTGTCGATAGGTGCCTGGTGGAGATCAAGTCGACCTCCCGGCCCGAGAACCTCACGGACAGGGCGATCTGGCAGTTGGCGGGATACGTGCTGCTTGACTACGACGACGAGTATCGCTTTGACGAAGTGGCGTTCTACATGTCGCGGGTCGGCTGGTTGGCGACCTGGGGGGTCGATGAGTTCTTCGGGTTGTTGGGCGCGCGCTCGTCGCTGCACCAGTTGCGCGATGAATTCGCCCAGCAGTGCGCGGCCGCTGGTTCGGCGACCATCACTGGCGTTGACGGACACGGTGTGCGTCGTGACCGAAGCCCGAAGGTGAATCTTGTTGTGGCCGATCGCCAGGAGGGGGCGGAACCAAAGTGACAACACGGGGTGGGCCCGACGCAAGCGTGCTTGATCGTCGTGCCCGGATCACCTCGGCCGCACTGCGGGCGGCATACGCCTGGTCTGTTCGCGACCGCGAGCCGCGGGCGTTCGATGAGGTCGCGCGAATGACCGGTGTCGTGATGTTCGAGCTGGGGCCCGGTCAGGGGCCGGTAGCACCGCTGGACCTGGTGCGCTGCCTTCGCCGGCCGCTTGGCGCGCTGCTGCCCCCGATTCCTTATGGCGACGACGGCCGCTACGGCGACGGCGTTGACGAGGTGGTGTTGCTCGACGACAGCGATGCGCTGGCCGACGCCGCGTACGAGGTCGGATCCGACTATGTCCGTGAGGTGATCAGCGGACTCGACCCGGGGCGGGACTGGCTGCCGTCGTGGTCGTGGATGCGGGCCAACGACCTCGAGAACGAGCTGTTCGCGAGGCTCATCGGCACCGCGGATGAGGCCGCGTACCGCACGGCCCGGCAGTTCCTGGTCGAGTGCCCCGCCGGTCCGGAGCAACTGCTGGTGGAGGAGTGCAACCGGCGGCAGGCGCGCAGGGTAGCCCACTACGTGCCGGTGACCGACGGACAGTCGTACCGCTGCGGTGAACGCCGGTGGTGGTGGCCTTGCCGGGTGTGCGGATGGCCGATGGACGTGCGGGGACAGATGGTGCGCTGCCGGTACCCCTACCACACAGCGACGTACCAGGTGACCGACCGGGACAAGGGCGCTCCGGGGCTGATCGCTGTGGACCGGCGACTGCCCGCCGGCGTGGGGCGCGGGCTACCGGAACGGCACGACGCCGACGGTGCGGTGCAGCTAGAGGAGCCGGTGTGGCGTTTCATCGTGGTTCCGGGGGCCACCGAGCTACGGCTAGCTCGACTGCTGACTGAGGCCGGGGCTTCGGTCCAGTTGTATCCGAACTGCGACCGCTACGACCTCGACATCGTGGTGGGCGACCGGCGCTGGGACGTCGACGTGAAGGAACACGCCACCGTGGAAGGACTGCTGCGGCACATCCGGGAGAACTCACCATCAGTGCGGCACATCGTGCTGCCCGACACCCACGCAGGCCAAGTCCACGCGGCACGGGAGGCGTTGCCCACTTACACGATCCTCACCGAAGGACAGCTGGTGAGCCAGATCAAGGGCGCGCTGCGGCGCCGGAAACGGAGTGCATCGTGACCCGGCAGCGGCAGGACGAGGGTCTGGAGCAGAACATTCTGCTGCTGCTCCGCGCGGCGGTCGGGCTGGCCGCGGTGCACTTCCCGCTCAAGGCGGACGCGGGCACGGTGCTGGTATCCAGCCGGGACGTGGCGTTTTTGCTCGACGGGCACGTCGATGTGTGGCCCGCTTGGCGCACCTTAAGCGGCGATGACACGCAGCGGATCGTGCGGTTGCTGCGGCTGCGGCAGGCGGAGTACGCCGACGGCGAATGGGTGCGCCGGGCACTGCGACAGGGCCTGGACCAGGACGGCCTGCCCGCCTGCCGGTTGACGGCCGATGCGGACGACGCGCTGACCGTGGCCTGCGCGCCGGGGATGCCGCTGCGAGACTTCGTCGACGAGGCGCTGCACGAGTTGGAGCGGCGTAGCACGGTCGGCCGAGGGAACACTCCGGTGGCTGGCCCCGGCCGGTACCACACCACGGTCCGGGTCGCGGCCGGTAGTGGCGCGGCCCGGGTGGTGGACCAGCGGTACGTCCTGCCGGCCTATCCCTCCACCGCGGAACCGATGGCTCCCGTCGTGCGCACCTCCCCGCCGGCGGACGAGATCCTGATTTCCGCGCACGAACTCATCGAGCTAGCCGCCAAGATTGACGCTGCCCGTGGTGGTGCCGGCTACCGCGCCCGCTACGTGACGAAGCTGTGCCAGCGGCTCCGGACCGCCGACGGAGTGGTGTCAGTCGACGGGATTCTCGGACTGCCTGCCGGCGAGACCCGGTTGCTCAACGCGCCGACCGGCATTGGCAAGAGCGTGATCATGGAGGTGGTCGCCTGTTGGATGGCCGCCCACGAGCTGGTCGTCACCATCGTGGTGCCAACCAATGCGGACGTGCTCAAGCTCGCCCGGGCCGTGGAACAAGACCTTGACGCCCTGGGCGTGGATGCCTCGGCTACCGCGTTGATGTCGCCGTCGGCGGTGTTCGAGGCCGTCCGGAAGGTGGTCCGCACGCGGCCGGCCTGGAACCCTAACGGCGATTGGACGATGGACCGGCTTGGCTACGGGTGCGCGCTGGCCGCGGCTGCGGAGACCGAAGGATCAGTCGACGGTTGGACGCCTGGAGAGGAGCCCTGCACCAGCCTGCAGCCAACTGGGGAGGAGACCGCGCCCCGTCGGGCCTGCCCGTGGCGGACGACGTGCGGGAAGTTCCGCCTCGCCCGCGCCGCGGTCGACGCCTCGGTGATCGTGACCAGTCACGCCAACTTCCACAGCGGCCGGTTGCACCTTCCAGTCCGCGATGAGCATGCGCTGACCGACCGGATGACCGTCGAGGAGTTGGTGTTCCGACGCAGCCACCTGGTCGTGATAGACGAGATTGACGCCTTCCAGAACAATGTGGTGTCGCAGGCCGCTCGCGGGCTGGTCTTGGACCGTCGTGGCAGCACCAGTACCCCGCTGCATGAACTGGAGGCCGAGTACGTGCGGGCGGCCGGCCGGATCAATCGGGAGGTCGAGTCCAGCGTCCGGGACATGGTGCACCACTCGAAGTTCCTGGCCTCGCTGTACACCGCCGCGCTGTACTTCGGCACCATCGGCGTCGAGGGCACCGCGGGAGCGGCGACTGGCCGGTACTGGCTGGTGCCCCGCCGCTGGGACGGCCTCCTTACCGCCCAGCTGTACGGCCTGGCCGAGCACGAGCCGCTGACACCGGAAATGGTCAGCGGGTTCAGGTCGCTGTTCCCTGGGGAGGAACCGCCGCAGGCGGACGAGCCCGCCGAGTTCGCCGCGGTGCGGGAAATTCTGGCAACCGTGACCGAGGTCGGCAGTGGCGCGACCAGGTTGCAGGACAGCCGGGAACGCCTCGACGAGCTCCTGACCGAGCTCATCCGCGACGAGCAGGCCAGGGCAAAAGCCATCAACCGGCTACTGCAACGGGCCATCTTGGACCGGTTGCGCCAGCACCTTCGCCACTTCGTCTTCGACGCCCCGCATCTGGCCGCCGCTGGTGTTCCAGCTGCACGGGAGATCGCCGAGACGTTCGGCCCGTACAGCCGGTGGCGGGCGCTGCCCAACGGGCCGCTTGGCCGGCTGCTGTTCGCATTCAGCCATCATGTCGACCCGACCGGGCGCCTGCCCATCCGGCTCAACGCGGCCGCGTTCGGGGGAGACCCGCACGTCTACACCACCACCCTCGCCGACATCACCGCCCTGTGCCGAGCTGGGACACGCCGGGCAGTGCTGGGACTGTCTGCCACGGCGTTCTTCCCGCAGGCGCCGCACCACCACGTCCACCTCGAACCACACTGGTGGGTCACCGACGACGACCCGCAAGGTGTCCAAATCCTGCCCGCCTACGTCAACGAGCAAATCGGCGACGAGCGCGCGCTGCTGCGGGTGT
The DNA here is from genome assembly GCF_001652995.1 of Micromonospora sp. NBRC 110037. Lineage (NCBI taxonomy): Bacteria > Bacillati > Actinomycetota > Actinomycetes > Micromonosporales > Micromonosporaceae > Micromonospora > Micromonospora sp. NBRC 110037. Next base: position 2,368,679 of record NZ_BBVA01000002.1, on the reverse strand, counting down.
CGGGCACCGAGGGAGCGCGGCGGCAGGAGGCACTGCGCCGCCTCGCCGAACTGCTGTGGCGCACCCGCCTGGAACAGGAACTGCGACGCCTCGCGGATGAGGAACCGGACCGGCGCCTGGTGCTGCTGGCCACCACCTCCTACGACGGGGCGCGGGCGGCCGCGGAAGGTCTGGTCCGGGCCGGTGCCAACCCCCGCCGCATATGCCTTGCGGTCCGCCCTCAAGACGCACCAGACATCGGCGATATCGGCGACGACCGGCCCGATCAGGCCGGCTGGCGAGAATTGGCCGCCGACCGGCTCGAAGAGGCTCCCGGCCTGGGCGTGGACGTCCTCATCGCCCCGCTGGCCCGGGTCCAACGCGGCGTCAACATCATCGGCGCCGGCGACCGGTCCGCGCTGGGCTCGATCTGGCTGCTGGTACGCCCGGTGCCGATCATCGACGAGCCCACGGAGCTTATCGCTCACGTCAACGCCCACCCGCTCGCCCCAGATGCCAACGACGACGTACTGCGCGACCTGGAGCACCGGCCCGCGGATGTCCTCGACGCCCGTAAGCAGGCCGCCGGCCACTACTTCGAACAGATCGTCACCAGCTTGCCCTACTTCCGTACCATGCCCCGTGGAGTCCAGCTCTCGGTCACTGCAGAGATCATGAACGGCATCGTGCAGCTCGTCGGACGCGCCCGGCGCGGCGGCACGCCAGCCACGATCTACCTCGCCGACGGCGCCATGCTGGACCCCGCCGGCGGGCCGACGTTCGGCACGCTCGTCCGCAGGCTACGCGACCACTGGGAGCAGACCGGCCAGCTACCCCGAATGCAGCAGCTATACGGCACCACGCTGGCCGAGTTCTTCCGCTACGCCGACGACGAAGCCAAGCTCCTCGCCTGACGGAAAGGAACGCCATGCTCGCCACCCTCGGATACCGCATCCCGGCCGAGCACGTCACCGACCTCCTCGGACAGGTCACCGTCTATCCGTGGGGCGACGACTTCGCCGGTGCCTGGCAGCGCCTGCCCCGCACGCCGCGCCGAGGCGGCGCACCCGCCACCCCGCCATACCGGCAACTGCTCACCGGACTGGCCGCCGTCCACGGCCAGCCGGTACGCATCATCGACGACTGGCAGCTATCCGACGATGACCGCGCCGCCGGTATCAAAGGCATGATCCTCACCAGCGACGCAATCAATCCCTTCCGCCTGACCACGTGCCTGCGTACCTTCGAGCGGCAGCTCCGCAAGGGCGAGGACCTCAACACCCTCGCCCCGGCGCTGCCGTCGGCCGACACCACCCGGGCATTCCGCGACCACATCACCGTCGCCGAGTCCGGCACCGCCACCGCCCCCGGCTGGCTCTTCGACTCCGCCACCTGGGCGATCATGGCCCGGGTCGGCTCACGGAAGCTGGCCCTGGACGACAACGGACCCTACCTCGCGCTCCGCATGGACACCGACGGGTCACTGCTGGCCTGGGACGACCTCGTCAGCAACCAATGGGGTGCCGACTACACGGGCTACGCCATGCTGCGCGTCACCGCCCGCATCATCACGCTACCCCGAGTACCGGACCTCGCCGTTGTCTTCGACGCCCACCTATCCAGGATCAACAACCAGTGGCGCGGATCCAAGAACGCCTGGATCGAGCGCGACAAGCCGGAACTACCGGTCCTGCGGGTACCTGTCAAGAACGTGCCACCCAAGACGGATGGTGGCCGGTGGACCACAGAAGCCGCCAACCACGCCGCCGCGATCGCGCAGGCGTGCGGAATGGAGCGACTCGACCTCGACCAAGACCTCCCACCACGGCCCGGGCGCACCCGGCCACTGGTCCCCGGACCCCGAGTCCACCCCGTCGGCAAAGGCCCCGGAGCGCGACTCATGCTGCGTCTGGCTGAACACATTGCCAGGACCTGCCCACACCTCGAACCGCTGGAGTGGGCCAAGGACAAGCACACCAAGGTCAAGACGCCCCGGCGGCAGGTCCTCACCGACCCCAAGGACAAGGGCACCGAGACCACCCTGCTGGTAACACCCGACATCATCACCGGCGCTGTCGCGGCTGCCGGATCCCACCGGCTCCGCCTGCTGTGCCTGTACGCGACGTCCGCAGCCCGCCACCGCATGGCCACGCAACTGGCCGCCGTCGCTTCCGCAGCCGCAACAGCCCTCGACGATCAAGCCGTCGACGTGCATCCCGGCCTCGTCGTCTCCTTCCACCGCGTCCCCGAACTGCTCGAACATGGCAACCGCGACCGCGTCGCACTGGCCAGCGACATCGAGGTGATCGCCAAACAGGAGACCGGCACCGTCGTGGCATGGGTCGAGACCGAGTACGACCCGAAGACCGGCAAGGCCACCGACGACGCCAAGAACCCGGTACGCCGTCTCCTGTCCCGCCTCGACATCACCGCCCAGTTCCTCGCCACACCCCCACCACCAACCACCACTGACGCGCCCCGGCGCCAGCCCGTCAAGACCACGACTGCGACCACCGCCAAGGCCGACCATCCCGCCATGGCGGCAGCAGCTGACCTGCTGCTGCGTACCACCGGCGTTCTGCACCCGGACCTGGCCCGCGATATTCTCCGGGACTTCCTTGATGGCACAGGCCATTCGTCAGTACACCTGGTCGGGCTCCACTCTCGCCTGCAGCACTCCGCCGTCGACGGCACGGCACCGAAGCTCGTGATCACCGCAACTGCCATCCACGCCCACCAGGACCCGCACCGATTCTGGCAGGTACGCATGTGGAGCGACACCGCCAACCGCTGGGTACCGCAACCTGCCGGCATCGCGCATTTCCACGCCGGACCGATCGGCTCGGCCCAGCACGGCCGCCGCGGCGCCAAGGCCGTCCAGACCCGTCTCCACGTCGAGTCGATCCTCGATGCGCTACCTTCCGGCCCCGTAGTCATCATGATCGACGCGGCGGCGTTGAGGTCCATCTACCCCGGCCTGCAGAACCACCAGTTCGCCGTCGGCGCGCTGCCTGCGGTCAGCCTTACCGCTCAGCGTGACGTCGCCATCGTCCGCTGCAACACGAGCCGCGAGGTGCCCCGGCCGGTCCACCGCCACGGCGGCCACCAGCCCGGTGACCCCCGCCAGCCAGCCGCCCCGGACCGATACGTGTATCAGCTGGCCAGCAGCAACGTCTGGTTATTTCCCAAATCGTCGCGGATTTACCGCGCCAAAGGCGGCAGCATCGGAGCCCGCTACACCCCGTGGACTCTTCCCGACAACCTCAGGCACCTGCTCAAGGATGACTGGCACGCCTACACCGGCACCGAGATCGCCGTCCCGCAGGCCGGCATCTGGAGCGAACGCGCCCTCGTCCTGCTCACCGCCCGCCTGTGCGACCACACCATCACCTGGGACGACCGCACCCTTGCACCCATGCCGCTGCACCTGGCCATCCGCGCCGACCTAACACACCCCGACTACAGGACCGACGACGAGGAAACCAACGCATAACGAACCGCCTGTTGGGCATCACAAGAGCGCGCGCCACCATCACCGCAAGCCGCTGCCGGCAACCCGCATCAGCCCTGTCGGTCGGCCTCGGCCGGCGTGAAGTCGAAGTCACGGGCCGAGAGCGCGCCGCCGTCCGGGTTCCAGGTGAAAACCCGGAATCTTCCGCTCGTCGAGTCGACTTCACCGTCTGGCCCGAAGACGACATCGGACAGGATGCCGAGCACGCAGTCGCCGACGTGCTCCCGGGCCCACTGCACCTCGCGGCGTGAGACGATCACGGCTGCACCCTTGGTCTCGGTGCCCTTGGCCTCCAGCCACAGCGTCCGGCCGTTTTTGGTGGCGATGGCGTCATAGGGATTGCCGAACCGGACGTCCCGCACGATCCAGCCACGGTCGCGGAAGTAGTCCATCAGCCGGTGCTGGGCGGCGTCTTCGACCTTCCGGCGCCGCGCGGGATCCATCTGCCAGCCCTGTCGAGGCGAACCGCGTGCCGGCAGGGGAACCGGATGGCCGAGGTGGTCCGCCCAGAGCTTTTCGAGCTTCGCGGCGGCGCGCGGCGGTAGGACCCACCCGCTGCTCTGCGGCCGCCACGGGGCGCCCTCGGGGATCTGGCCGACCAAGAACGCGTGCGGCAGCCCGTCCTCCGGCAGCAGGAGCGTGTCCCAGTCGATCAGTACGTAGTTGGCGTCCTCGTCGGCGCGCTTGTCGTCCCACTGCTCGGCCGGGAAGATTCGGCTGGTGGCGGTGCCGCTGCCGATGATGCCGCGAGGTTCGGGCCCCTGCCGCAAGAAGAAAACGCGGTCGCCAGGTTCGATGCCGGTCTTGCGGTTCCCGGTGGCCCACTGCCGCCGCAGGATCCGCCCCGACTCGACCGCCTCGACGTCACGCGGGTAGACGGTCTCGGCCCAGCCGTCCGGGTTCCACCGCTCGGGGTTCCACGTCACCACCATCGTGACCCGCTCACGCCGGTCGAGGCCGGCCCGTTCGGCCGCTGGGAGTGAATCCAGCGCCGTAGTGTCGAAGTAGCTCACCGGGTTGCGGTGCCGCGGCGTCGGCCTGCCTTTCAGCGCATCATGGACTGGGTCGCCGGGGCGCAGCACCCGGCCCAACAGCGCCCACTTCGTCACGCCGCCAACATCGTGGCGGGTGCGGCCGTCAATCTCCGCGACGACCTGCACACGGCCGTCGAACGACAGGGTCGCAATTCGCTCGCCGTCGACCCGGCTCCCGAGAGTCCAGATGCCGCGGTTGATTTCCCACAACTCATCGTCGGTCGCGGTCGCCTTCCACCCCACCCAGGTGCGCCCGAGCGGGTCACCGGGCGGCACGTCACGCGCCTCGGTCAGCACGAAGTTTACGGCCACCCGCGCATCTTGCCGCGCTGCTCGGCTGGACGCCAGAGCCGGATGGGCAAGTGCAATCAGCGTAGGTGCGCTGGCTGCTGTCCGAGGGTGCGCTGCTGCTCAACCTCGCCGTCGGCTCCGCGCTCGCGCGAGGCTCTGATCAGCCGGCAACGGCGAGTAGCCAGGCGGCATCACCCACCGCGGCGGCCACCACCCCGATCGCCACCCCCAGGGATTCGGCCAGCTCGTAACCGAGCAACTCGCCGGGCCGCAAGCCCAAGCTGCCCCTGAAGATGCCGGAGGTGGCCCTGACGCCGCAGGGCAACGACATGGACGAGGTCCAGGGCTGGCTGACCACCTACCCGGCCTTCCCGTTCTGAAAGGGGCAGCGAGGGATCAAGCCCTTTGACGAATCGAGGATGGGTGCGGACGAGGCCCTCGATCAGACCAAGTGTCGGGCCCGGACGCCAAGGGTCCGCGACCTGCATGGACGCCCTTGTCGGTAGAAACAACGGCCCCAACTGGCCTGCCGCAGTTCGCCAATGCTACCGAAACAAAAGTGGCCAATCTTGTATCCGCGCGCGCCGCGATGCCGTAGGTGGACTTACCTTCGACCCCAGTGGATAGCAGGGAGGAGGTCAGCGATGGTGGACTGGCTGGCAGGGGTGATCGAGGGCTGGCCACGGCCCTATTTGTTCATGGCTGTCGGAGTACTGGTGATGTTCGTCGGTTGGGTGATCACGAGTGAGCGGCGCACGCGGCATCTGGTCCAGTTGATCCGCGCATGGCGCACCGGCCGGCGATGACCGGGCGACCCAGCCTCGACGCCGGGGAGGCCAGGAAAACAGCCGCGGACCGGCGGTGGATGACCCGCGCGGAGGTGGCGCGGGCGGCTGGGGTGGAGGAGCAAGCAGTCAGCCTGTGGGCCAGCCGACACCCCCAGTCCTTCCCCCAGCCGATCAGGGACGGTCGCCGGCTGCGTTACCAGGTCGATGCGGTGGCCGAGTGGTTGGACGGGCGCAAAATCCATCAGAAGGCCCGGCGCGCGGACGATCCCCGTGGCATGACTTACGGGCAGCGCTTCCGCTTCGCGGCCGGGCTAGCCGCCGCGCCCGATGTCGGAGCTCGATCGAACCGGTGGCCGGGCGAGCCGCTGCAGCGGCTGCGGGCCTGGGCGGATCAGCTGCCGGCGGACACGGACCCGATAACGTTCGAGACGGTCGTGTTGTCGCTCCTCTGCGTGCGGAAGGTGGATCCCGCCGGTTGGGATGAACTGCAACGAGCATCGCCCGCTGGCATCCAGGCCAAGGTCATCGAGGTGACGCAGCGGCTTCCGCAACACCTAACGGCGGCGACCGAGAAGCTGCGCGGTTTGCCGACCGACTGGTGGCCGGGCTGTCTATCGACGTTGGTCAAGGAGCTTTCGGCGACCCCGACGCCGCCCGCCGACACGTTCGACGTTCTGCTGGACCAGTTCGCCCGCCGCCGACACAGCAGCCCGGACGAATACCTGGTACCCGCCGCATTAGCCCGATTGATGGTGAGCCTGGTCGATCCCAGGCCAGGGCAGCGGGTGCATGATCCGTGCTGCGGCCCCGGAACGTTGCTGGTGGAAGCCGGCCGGCACCTAGCCAGCATCGGTGAGCCGGCCGTGGGTGGCGCGTCGACTGTGCTGACCGGTCGGGCGATGACCGAACGGACCTGGCAGTTGGCCACCCTCAACACAACGATCCACGGCCTGCAATGTGATCCGGGAGATGGGCCGCCAGCCCACGCCAACGAGGTAGACGCTGGGCCGGGCGGCTATGACGTGGTGCTGCTCAATCCGCCGTTCGGTAAGGCGGAGTGGAGTCTTCCGGCATCGCGCACCGGGTGGGAGTGGTTGTGTGGTCGGCCGGCGCCGTATGACACCGCCTCGGCTTGGTTGCAGGCGGTGGCAGTTGCGCTGGGGCCGCAGGGCCGGGCCGCGGTGGTCATGCCGAGCCCCTTCGCCTCCGGTCTCAGTGGCCAGGCGTTAGCGGTGCGCAGGGGTTTGGTCGAGCACGGTTTCGTGCGGTGCGTGATCACGTTATCCAGGAACCTGTTCCGCGAGACCGCGGTTCCGGTCACGTTGTGGATCCTCGCGCACCCCGGTCAGCCGCCGCGCGAGGACATCCTGCTGATCGACGCCCGGAAGGCGACGCGGGGTGACGGGAGCTACCGGATGCTGACCGAGGCCGGGTGCACCGCCATCCTCCATGCCTACCGGCGCTGGCTGGCTGGCTCGGCTGCTTTGTCCCAGGGGAGTTCACCGGTCACCGCGATCACGGTCACTCGGGACGAGGTCCGCGACCATAAGTACGCCCTCCAGCCCGACACCTATCAGCCTCGACGTCCACATTCGGCGGCATCGGCGCTGCCCGACCAACGGGCGTCGGCCGAAGTCCCCGACCGCCGTGGACCCGCCCCGACCGGAGACCGCCCCGACTACCGACCGGCACCCGGGGCGGAAACGACCAGGGACAGCCTCATCGGTGCAGTGCCTGCCGACTGGTGGGTAGGCCCACTGGATCAGCGATGTGAGATCCAACCCGGCCCATCGACTGCCCGGTTGCGCGACTCGGACTACCTGCCGGACGGTGTTCCGGTGGTCATGGCCGGAGGTATCCGCGACGGTGGCATCGCACCAGACCTGAAGAAGCGGGTGGGCGACTGGACCGTCCGGCGGCTGGACCGTTACCAGCTGCGGCGCGGAGACATCCTGCTGGTCCGGGTCGGTGATACGAAACGGTTCGGCACCGTCACCGCTAAGGAAGCCGGTTGGCTGATGGGCGACACCTGCATACGGGTGCGCCCGGGTTCGGGGGTCACGCCGGAGTACCTGGCCTGGTACCTCGGCCGATCCGACGTGCAGGGATGGCTGAACGCCAACACCTTGCACGGGTCGCGATCCAGCATCAGCAAGAGGAGTCTCAGCCAATTGCCGCTCGCGCTACCACCTTACCGCGATCCAACACCGCATCGTCGCGGCCGGGAATCTAATCGACGAAGAGTTCGTCAAATGGGAAGAGCTCGCCAGGAACCCCGACAACGGCCGGGCACATGTTGACGCGGCCGCTCGCTGGTGAGCGCTTGTCGGCCGAAACCGAGGTGGCCACTCACCCGGCACACAGTCAACTGCATCAAAAGTTCCGGACGGCACGGGGTACCTCGGCATCCTGCACTACGTCAAGGACGAGCCGTGGTCGACCTCGGCCGACCCGGCCCGGCACGAGGTTCGTGGTGGACCTCGGCTTCGGCGTCGAGGCCTCGGTCGCCGAGGCGGCGCTGCTCGCGCTCGTCACCGCCGCGTACCGGGAACCGGCCCTGCAGGAGGAGGTACGCCAGCTCTTCCGTGTTCGGCCTGGATGCGGCGGTGGCGGCGTGGTTCTCGATGGTGCCACCGCCCGCACCGGCACCGGCTGCATTTCACGGCATCGCCTGGTATGCCGCCAAGCTGGGCTCGGTCCTCGCCGGCCTTGCCGCCGACCGTGACTCCGGGTTAGCCAATGCGCTGATGTACGGCATCCGGTTCACCGCCGACCAGCACCGGGACACCTGCGGCCTCAGCCGACCTGGTACACCTTCGGCGGCGACGGCCATGCTCAGGCTCAAGGACACCGCGTTGGAGTACCTGGTGCTGGGTGATGTCACAGTGCTCATCGACACGGCCGACGGCATCCAGGTCATCACCGACGGCCGTGTGGACAAGACTGCTCGCGCCGAACGCGAGGAAGCCGATCGGCACCCGTTCGGGTCGGCCGAGAAGCAGGCCGCGTTGCTGCGGATGAAGCACGCCGAGCTGGCCGCCCGTAGCCATCCCGGCGGGTACTGGGTGGCAGCAGCGGATCCGTTCGAGGCCCAGAACGCCATTACCGGCGAAGTCCCGCTCGACACCGTCCGACGAGTCCCCGTGCTCACCGACGGAGCCGCCCGCCTGGTGGCCCTGTTCGGTCTGCTCGACTTGCCCGATGCGCTCGACGTCCTAGGGCAGAACGGCCCGACCGAGCTGATCCGCCGGGTACGCGCTATCGAGGCCGCCGACCCGTCCTGCATGAAATGGGCACGCAACAAGCGCAGCGACGACGCCACCGCCGTTTACGCCGCCTGAGCAGCCATTTCGCAGCACCGGCCGGCTGCGGGCGATGTCGGGTCTCAGGACCTGCGCCAACAGCCGGCAGCTGATCAGCCTTGACACCCGTTCGCACACTGTAGGCATGAAGCCCGTCCCGCGTCGGCTGGCGAGATCGATGGGTAGCACCAGAGAGCGGGTGATCCAGCGGCACGACAGGATTCGTCGCAGCAGTCCACCGCAGCGGCAACGTCGCGAACTTGCGCCCGCAGCACCTGGCGCAGCTGACACCCGGAGGCCCTCATGGGCGCTGATCCTCGCCACGGTCGCGGTACTCAGCGGCACGCTCGCATTCGTGTTGCCCTGGGAGCCTTTTCGGGTCGGTAGCCGAGACTCCTGGGTGTGGTTCGAACTGGACGAACGGATCCGGCAGGAGGCTGCGGCGCGTAGCGAGCCGCTGGCGAACATCGTCCTCGACGTCACTGCCATCAACCCGCTCGAGCGCAAGCTGGATGTCACGATACGAGCGCGGTTCTACCAGCACGACTTCTTCCATCGCCTAGTGGATGGTGAAGGCAAGCAGTTCAGGTTGCCGGTCGGGCCGATCACGGACCCCAGCTATCCCCGCATGCGGCTGACGATCTTCCCGGACTTCTTCGCCGAGCCCACCTATGTGTCGATCCCCATCTCTGGAAGCGAGGACGACACCGAGATGAGGGCCTCGATTGACCTGAGTGCCGCTCCGCAGGCGTTTCCCAACGACGTCTACGACCTGTCAACCGCGTCGGCCATCCTGGAGTTGCCAGCGGGCATCTCATACCGAGTCGGCGACGGTGCCACAGCCCGCCTAGTGCAGCAGCTGAGCTTCGGAATCGCGCTCTCCCAAGGCGACAAGCTCGTGGACTGGACCGTTGAACCGGGGTACGCCATTAGCAGACCGAGCGAGGGCTTCGCGCAGATCGCCGACCTCTCGGGCTCCGTCCGGCGACCGACGGAGTACACCATCTCCGTGTACTCCATCGCAGCGGCACCGCTGCTGCTCGGGATTGCCGCCGCTGCCGAGAACTGGCGCCGTCGCCGCGAGTCGCCGCGATCCTCGCCATCACTGGAACTCGCCGCCGCGCTGCTTGCCATGCTGCCACTGCGGCAGGTGCTCGTGCCGTCCGACATTCCCGGCCTTACCCGACTGGATCGCCTGCTGGCGGTCGAGGTCGTCGCGATCGTCGCGATGATCGTGCTACCGGCGGCGCTCGGGCGCTCCTCGCCGATTCGGGCAACTGCCGATTCCCCTGCTCCTCGTTGATGACCGAGGTCAAGGGAACTCAGTCGCTTGGGGAGGAGTTGGTACTCACCCGAAACGAAGTATGCCACAACCAACTGGCTGACGGCTGCGACGCCGGACACGCACTCTCATCGTTGCAGACGTCCAGCTTCGACGCTCTCCAGTCGTCGAAGCCCTCGGCGGGGTCGGCCGCTGCATCTGGCCACGGATGATTGCCATCGAGGCGCTCACTCCGACCAAGTACGCCTACCGGCTCGTCTGAGGATGGGCCAGGCTCAAGTGCAAACGGAGCCCTGCCAGGTCGCCACCTCCAGTGGAGTCCCGAACATCGGCCGACGGAATAGGATCGCTCTATGACGCTTGTCTTTTCATGGGTGCGGAACTCCTCCCCCGACGTGCGAGAAATGGTGATGGCAAGCGACAGTCGCCTCTCTGGGGGAGGCGCTCGCTGGGACTGCTGCCCCAAGATCCTATCCCTCCCACGTTCGGATGCTGTCCTGGCATTTGCTGGAATTACTGACATTGCCTATCCGGCAATGCTTCAAGTTCAGCGAGCAGTCGAGGCAAGTCCTGCGGTCACCAGTCGACGATACGACATAACGCAATTGGCGGACATTGTGGAAAATGTCCTAAACCAAATGCTGGACATTAGGGTGGTCGACAGGGCGCTACTTGAATCGGCGCACTTGGAAAAGAGCGCGACGATGTTCATTCTCGGAGGCTGGTCTTGGCGATACCAGCAGTTCCAGATTTGGAAGTACGTTTTCAGTAGAAAGGAAAGAAGGTACGTTCGTTCCAAGAGAGAGCCGTACCGGGAGGACCAACCGAGTGTGCAGCTCCAAATTGGAGGCGATGTAACAGGAGAAGCTCTCCGCGAGTTCAACCTCCTCCGTGCCAGGCTGGGCCTTACGATGGACGACCCGCTAGACATGGAGCCCTTTGAAGTCCTACGAGACATGATTCGAAGTAGGAAGTATCCGACGGTCGGAGGGGCTCCGCAAGTGGTGAAGGTGTATCGCCATATGAATGCGGATTTTTTCGGAGTGATCTGGCGTAGCGAGCCGCGTGGGGAGGCGGCGGCGACTTACGGTGGTCGACCGCTTCTCGACTACGAGAAGCAGTTGTTCCCCCTTATCGATGCCGACAGTCCATCGGATCATGCTAGGGCGAAGGCGCTGGCCCAGGCGAAGCGAACGAAGCGCCGAAGTGGGGTGCCAACGCAGGCCCGTCACGATGAGTCGCAACACTAGCTTTGGGGCGATAGCCGGCAGGCGAGCTTATCTAGTTGGAAGTCTTCGCCATTTTCGGGGAGGTAATGCTGGAAGCACTAGCCTTGCCCGAGGGGAGCCGGCGCAGAGTTACGTCGAGCGAGGCAGGCTGATCGGACTGGAGGTAGGCAATCGCACGGTATATCAGGCGAGGGTCTTCTCGGAGCATTCCCAAACCCGAATTGCAGGTTGAACAGAGCAAACCGCGCACGCACCGTCCGCAGGCCTTTTTCGGCCTGTACGGGCAACAGGCGTGATCGTGGTCGACGACCAGGTCTCGACCGTCGGGTGGCTTGCGGCAGATTGCGCAGGCGCCATCTTGGGCCTCCAACAAGGCCTCGTATCTCCTGCCCGATATGTTGTACTTGAGCTCGATGTTCCGACGATTGACGCACTTTTTGCAGCGAGGATCGAGCCCGTCGGAAACAAGCCTTTGCGGCCCAAATTCAGTCTCGGGTTTCCACGTTCCGCAGGCGCTGCATTGTTTCCTCCCTAACTCGTCACGCAACCCGACCGCCGTCTTCGAGCGGCGAGTGGGGCGCAGTGATTCCAGTTTTCGTCCGTCCGCAACGCGTTTACGCTGCTGCTGGGAGTGGCCGTTGCACAGAGCAGCTGACCGCATGGGCTTTTCACACCCAGGAAAGCTGCACGTCGGCCGCCGGATCTCTGGACAAAACCGGCAGCGACGCAGTTCCCCTTCGGGCGTGCGGGACCGGCGCCTTCCGCAATTAGTGCAATCATCTCCGTCCCAAAGGGGGTCGCCAATTGCATACCACCGCGTGTAATGCTTGTGGCATAGACCCAAACTGCGTTGAGGGGAGGTGCACCCGTCGAGCTTGCAATCGGGCCTATTCATGAGAATGCTTCCAGCTTCGTCGCCGGCGTGCCCTGTGCATAGGCCGCGGCCCGGCGAAGGGTTTCCACGTTCTCGTTAAACATTCCGATTGCCGCGTTGCACGTCTGGCACAGTAGCCCCCGGATGCATTCTCCGCAGGACTTGCTTTTCTCCGGACAGCATGAGTGGCGATGGTCCACCACGAGAAGCCGGCCGGGCTCCGGCGGCTCTTGGCAAATTGCACACTTGCCCCCCTGTTCGGCAAGCATCTGCCTATAATGAGCGACGGATATCCTATAGTTTCTCATTCGACTAATTAGGGCGTTGCAGGGGCGACACCTCAGGTCGAGGCCGTCAGAGAACTGCGCAGTCGTTCGAAACATGGCCACCTCTAGCCATGAATCGCAGTCTTGGCAGTATTTCCTCCCATCGGCGTCCCGTATGGAAAGAGATGCGCTCGAACGCTTGGGACGCAGCGCCCTGAGTTGCCTGCCCCGACTCTTCTGGTTGTTATGTCCTGTGCAGAGCGTGGCAGACTCGCGCGGTCGCCCGCAGCCCTCAACTATGCACGCAGCCCGTGGCAGACGGCGGCAAGAGGCCCGACGACAGCGATGGGGATTGCCGTCCCTGGTCGTACGAACCGGGTTGCCGCAGTTGGGACATGCGTTAGCTCCGCGAGGTGTCTCGCGACCCATAGGGAGTTTCATGCCAGCGGCTCCTGCGATCCCGGTAGCTGCTGTCCGCCCGTCCTTGGATGCGGACCGAATCCGGAGTCTAAGGGGGAGGTACGACGAAAACTGCTGCCGGTCGGCGTCCGGGTGGAAAGGTGTCGGCTCGACAGCGGGGTTGCATCCCGTGACGTGGTGTCGAGCGTGAGTCTCTGCTCCTTGTTCAGTGTTCCGGTCGGGCGCCGCCCAGGAAGCGCCGCTGGTGGCGACGCTGCGGCTAGGGCGACGGGAGCTCGTTGGGCGGCTACGCCCGGCCAGGGTTTTAGCTATCGAGAATCTGCTGATCGCAAAGAGCGCCCGGCTGCCTCCGCAGTCCTATCCTAGGACGCTCTGCAGGCTGTGTTTCTCCTCAGCAGTGCAATCTGGATGGGGCGGCAGGGCGGGTCCTTGACGGTTCGCCGTAACGGACCCGGTAACGGCGAACGCCCGCCGGCGGGGGAGTGGCTGACATGGGATGGCATTAGGACGTGATGCACGATGTCGTTCTGTCCGGGTATGCGGATGTATCGAGTTGTTCTGGCATGGCGTGACAGAATCGTTGTAAAACTGGGGGTCAAGGGGTCGTCGGTTCGAATCCGGCCGTCCCGACAGCACGAAAAGAGGCCGTCAACCGGGGTGAAACCCTGGTCAACGGCCTCTAATTCGTATTGGGCTAGTGGGGATTTGCTGATCTAGACGGCGCGTAGCTGGGGACCATCTGGGGACCGGCGGGCCTTCAAGTGGGCGCTGAGGGCCGCTCCGGCGTCCGTGATCGACTGCCGGTCGGGGTGTAGGTAGCGCTGGGTCGTGGTCAGCGATCCGTGTCCGGCAATTTTCCGTAGGACGTGCACTGGTACGCCAGCGTCGGCCATCCAGGTGAGGCCGGTGTGCCGCAGGTCGTGCCGGCGTAGGTGCTCGTATCCGAGCTTCGTGACCACCTCATCCCAATGCGTCGCGTCGCGCAGCACGGCGGTACTGATTCGGCCACCGCGCGGCCCGGTGAACAGCCGGGATTCCGGTTTGGACGCGGCGTCCAGGCGGTGAGCCACGATCGGTCGTACCTCTTCGATCAGCGGCACGGTCCGGGCGCGTTTTCCCTTGGTGCCCTTGTCGATCAGACCACCGGGGCCGGGCGTGGTTTGGCGGCGTACCGTCCACATCCACGTTTCTCGGTCGATGTCCTCGGCGCGGACGCCGGAAACCTCGCCGATCCGGGCGGCGGTACAGGCGGCGAATATCACCACGTCGGCCCATCCGGTGAAGTGATTCGCGGAGCGGTCGACCAGTGCAGCGGCAAGAGTGGTCAGCGTTTCCCAATCGGGCAGTGCCAGTGAGCGAGGATCGTCCAGCTCGTCGGCGGCCCGCTGGTACTCGCGCTGCCACCCGGTCACCTGTGCGGGATTCCGCTGGATGATGCCGTCCCGTACCGCCTGCTCCATCACGCGGACCAGCACGGCGAGACTGTTCTTCACGGTGGATCGGCTGTGTTCGTCCGCTATCCAGGAGTGCACCGCCCGATCCACCGCGCCATTGGTAATCATCCGAACGGGAATGTGGCCGAGCGTCGGCACCACCCGCTTTCGCCAACCCGCCAGGTACGGATCAAGGGTCTTGCGCTCCAAGCCGCGTAGGGCCAGCGTCATCACGCTCTCGCCGTACTCGGCGAGGCGCTTGGTAGCGGCGAGCGGGTCGACGCCACCCTGTGCGGCGCTGGCCATGCCGTCGAGCCAGGTTTGCGCTTCTTCCGGCGTGGCGACCGTCGTTGACTTGGATAGCCGGCGCTTGCTGGTCGGATCGGTCCACCGCACCCGCGCCCGGTACGGCCGGTCGCGGCCGGGCCGGTGTTCCACATCGGTGGCCAGGCGCACGCCGATCGGCGGTTGCTGAGGCGTGGTCATCAGGCCGCCTGCGGGTAGACGCGACGGGCCGACAACCACCGCTCGACATCGGCATCCGGCCGGTACAACGTGGAGTTGTATTCGTGACGCTACAACCCCACGTTGTATTCGTGCAAGCGCCTGTACCGCGTAGGCTTGTACTGATGACTGACGCTGACCTGCCCGCCGACTGGTGGACGACGGACCACGTACGCACCTACCTGGCTTCGGTAGGTGCCCCGATCAGTCGCGCAACCTGGGCTTCTTACGTCTCACGCGGGCAAGCTCCCGCGCCTGACCGGATGTTCGGCCGGTCCCCGGCGTGGCAGCCCGAGACCATCCGGAAGTGGCAGGCCGAGAGGCCTCGTAAAGGCACCACCGGCTAGGTCGGATCATCTGGTGCCTCCTGTCCTCGGCTCCCGTTTGTGGCGGCACCTTGCTCGCCTGCCAATGAGACTGCCCGCCGAGCAGCGGCCCGGGCAGGTCATACGCACGGACACGAAGGACACGGCCTATGTCCACTGAGGTCCCGCGGCAGTACAAGCCGAATCTCGTGCTGGTCAACCGCCGCAAGGCCGCCGGCTGGGAGTCGCGCAAGCGCGCCGCGCGAGAGCTGCACCGCGTAGGCCAACAGCGCGGCATCCGCGAGACGCCCACGGTCGAGGCCATCGAGAAAGCGATGTACCGCCACGAGACCGGGCGCGTAGCGGTCACCGACCCGATCTACCGACAGCTCTACTGCCTGGCGTACGACGCAAAGCCCCAAGATCTGTTCGGCGAACTGACCAGCGGCGCTGAGGAACGCCCGCACTTCTCGGCGCGATCCCACAAGTTCGTGACGGCGTTCGTCGGCGCTGACGGCGCTGCCCGACTGCGGGAGGCCGCAGGCTGCGCGCCAGCGGTGAGGGAGTGGCACACGTGTTACTCGGCACCCGTCGAGCACCCTGAAGGCGACTGCACCCTGTACGTCTGGCCGTGCGGGTCCGTGGTCTTTCACCTTGTCGAGCCTGTGCAGTTGTCCACGATCGCGGCGTTAGCTGCGTGGCGGGTGGCGTCGTACGGCGACAACATCAATTGGGCTATCGACTACCTCGCGCCTATAGCGCCAGTCGAAGATGAGTCTGCTGTGTATGTGCTAGGTGCTCATTGGGTCGTTGAGCCAGCATGGCCGGCAGAGTTGCTAGGAACTGCGCTACGCATCATGTCGACGCCAAAGGTGTTGCTACATCGCGACCGCCCTATGGATGACGAACACTTGGCGCACGCCGAACTGATCGAGCAGTCGTTGCTGTCCGAGTCGTACGACCACGTAGGCATCGAGTCGTTCGGGTTGCAGGGAATTTCGGTGGGTTACGCCTCATGGTCCGGAGTCGTTTACTACCCGATCTCAGCCGAGCGTGCCTTGACAGAGGATGAGGTAATCTCCTGCGAGCTAGCGATCCAATCCATGTGGGCCTACAGCGACGCAATCGCCCGTCAGGTAGAGCAGGGTCGAGACCCACGGGTACCGCCTGAGTATGGATGGAGTTACCTTCGGGGAGTGCGCTCCCGACTCACTATTTCCCGACTTCGGGAGCCTGGACAGCATCAGGCCATGCGTCGAGCGATTCTGCGGACGTGTGACCTAATGCCAGCCCTAGACCAAGCCATCGAAACCCTCCGTGAGACGGATCGAGGTTGAGCCAATGACATCAGGCCGCCCGGTACTTGTCGTGACCGATATGCAAAACGGCTTCGTGCGAGATCAATCAGCGCACATCGTTCCCGTCGTTGTCGACCTGGTACGCCGTTGGCAGGCCGTCGGCGGCGACACGCTCTTCACTCGATACCTGAACTACCCTGGCAGCCCCTTTGAGCGCTTCTTTGGCTGGCAACGGCTCCAGTCGTCACCCGACATTGATTTCGTGCCAGAGTTGCGCCCATACGTAGATCGCGGTACGACGCTTGACAAGAGGATCTATAGTCCCTTCACCCCGGAGGGTGTGGCTCTATTCAAGCAGCATGGATGGGAAGAGTTCTACTTCTGCGGAATCGCAACCGAAAGCTGCGTCTTGAAGGGGGCCGTCGACGCCTTCGAGCACGATTTCACGCCGTGGCTGATCGCGGATGCCTCGGCAAGCCACGCGGGCACTGAGGCTCACGAGGCAGGGCTACTGGTTGCGCGACGTTTCATCGGACCCGGCCAGGTAATCCGGCTAGCTGACGTCCCAGGCGCACTCATAGCCCTATCGCCGGAGCCGCCGAGTCCACCTTGGCCTGTGTAACTTCCTAGAACATCGACATTGCGACTGCCGATCCCGCTGTGAGGGCTCGGTAGATCGATTCAGCGCTCGCACCGCGACCACTTGCGACAATCTTGCAGCGGCGGTGTGATCCCTACAGTGCATTCAAGGTCACGCCGAAGGAGGGCTGAAGTGGCGGTTGCGGGGACAGCTTTAAGGAAGCTTCGTGCTCTCAGGTACGACCCTCCGGGCTATGCCAAGCAGGGGGGACGACGTATTACCTTCCAATCAGCGCTGGAACAGTGTGAGCAGTTCTTAGCGGCAGCTACCGAGGCTGGCTACGCCACACGACCTGTACAGCTCTTCTATGCTTTGTCCCAGGCTGGCCGCGCCATCGTAGCTGCCTCTCCGCGGATCGGTAACCAGGCGTGGAAGGTGACTGGACACGGCCTCTCGGCTAAGACAGATGCTTCGCTCGCGGCGAATGTCAGCGTTACCGCCGCCAGGTCTGGCTTATTTCCCGCGGTCGCCTCGGCGCTAGGCTTCGAATCCTTGGTGGCCGGTGAGCCCGCACCGCTTAGCGAACTTTGGCCGTTACTGCCCGAGACTGCATTCGTTCCGCTCACGAGCGAGGTTGCACGGCCCGTGCTGCTGCTCTTCCCGAGTAATTGGCCCAATGCCGGAGCCTTCTCGCAGGCAGAGATCTGCTGGATTCCTAAACGAGTTCGCGATCTGTATGGGGAGGACCATCTGCAAGTCAAGGAATACCTGGACGGCTACCCCTCTCTTAGAGGCGGCATGCTACGCCTAGAGCAACCAATGAAGAAACTTAGGTGGAGCGAAGTGGGCCCTGGGCTACGCCTAGACCTTGAGTGGCGTCGGGCCTCCGGCTCCCCGCCGCTGATGCTTGCAGATAACAAGACGACGGTTGAGCTAGGGGTGGCTTGCTACAGGGCGGTCGATGACTACCTCGTCACTCCGAAGATCGGCTCAATGTCGAGTGGCCTACATCCATTTCTGGCGCTTTGGGCGGTGCTGCTTGCCCTATCCTCGCTTGCGCGGTACGAACCCGCGGCATGGTCGAAGATGATCGATATCGACAAGTCGGCGGAGGCCAATGCCATTGAACACCTTCTGGAGGAGGTGACTGCTTCCGTCCCTGCTGCGGTGGAGTACCAGATCTCCGCCCTCAAGTAGGTGATTTCGTTTGGCCCGTAACGTCCCATTCTTAATGATCGCTTGGCATCACTTCGACCTCGGTGAGGCGGTGAGTCAGCCGTGCTTGCGATCCGTAGTACTCTGCGCGGGTGGCGATCAAGCGGACGGGCTCCGAGGTGGACCGAAGGCGGCCCGGGAATGTGTGCCTGTGGCGCGATGACCTTGCAGCCGTGGTGCATACCTTGACGGAAGTTGCTACCGATATCCGCATGTCGGCGAGTGATTTCACCTTCGATCACGTCGATGACTTGGCGGAGGTCAAGGCGGATCGATTCGACATGGCCGAGCTATCTGCGAAGAAGGCAGAATTCACCTAGAAATCGGGCGGAGAGGTGCAGTCCTTTCCATAGTGGCACCCGAACTAAAACATAGGCGGTACGGTGTTCCCTAGCGTTGCTTCTGAAGGCCAAGGGTGCGGCGTATCGCCGCAGTTGTAGGATGGTCTGGGCCCTGAGCTGCCTCGCTGATGGCCAGCGCGCGCTGTAGCAACGGCACCGCCTCCGACTTCCTGTCCAGCGCCTTCAAGATATGCGCAAGATTGCTTAGCCTGATGGCGATGTCCGGGTGGTCGGGGCCTAGAGCCGCCTCGCTGATCGCGAGCGCGCGCTGGAGCATCGGCAGTGTCTCCGCCGGCCTCCCCAGCGCGTCCAATGTCTGCGCGAGGATGTTTAGCCGGATAGCGACAACGGGGTGGTGTGAGCCCAGTGCTGCCTCGCTGATGGCAAGCGCACGCTGCTGCAGCGGTAGCGCCTCGACGGCCTTGCCCAGCGCGGCCAAGGTTCCCGCCAGGTTGTTCAGACCGGTGGCGACCTGGGGATGGTCCGAGCCGAGGGCAGCCTCGCTGATTGCCAGCGCACGCTCTTGCAACGGTAGGGCCTCCCCGATCTGACCCAGATCCTGAAATGCATGCGCAAGGTTCCCTAGAGCGATGGCGACGATTGGGTGTTTCGGGCCTAAGGCCCTCTCGATGATCGGCAGTGCACGCTGCAGCAGCGGCAGTGCTTCGGAGGCCCGGCTCATCGTGATCAAGGTTCCACCGAGATTGAGCAACCCTTTGGCGACGTCGGGATGGTCGGGTCCGAGGGCAGTCTCACTAATTGCAAGCGCACGCTCCCGTAGCGGCAACGCCTCCGCCGCCCTGCCCAAGGCGTCGACGGTTTGCGCAAGGTTACCCAGCCAGACAGCGATAGTCGGATGGCTGGGGCCTAAGGCGGCCTCGCTGATGGCCAGGGCGCGCTGCTGCAGTGGCAGTGCCTCTGCCGGCTTGCCCAGATCGTTCAACGTCTGCGCGAGGTTGTTGAGCCGGACACCGATGGTGGGGTGGTCCGGTCCGAAGGCGGCCTCGCTGATCGTGAGCGCACGTTCCCTCAGCGGCAACGCCTCTGCCGCCTTGCCCATCGCATCGAAGGTCAGTGCCAAGTTGTTCAGTCGGGCGGCGAGTTCAGGGTGATCGCTTCCTAGAACGGCCTCGCTGATCGCCAGTGAACGCCGATGTAGTGGCAACGCGTCAGCGGGCCTGCCCAAGGTGGTCAGCGTTACCGCCAGGTTGCCCAGACGGATGGCCACGGTGGGATGGTCAGGACCGAAGGCAGCCTCGCTGATCGCAAGGGCACGCTCCCGCAGCGGCAGTGCCTCCGCGGACTTGCCCAGCGCCTCCAAGGTTCCCGCGAGGTTATTGAGTGCAATGGCGACAGTGGGATGGTCAGGAGCGAAGGCAGCCTCACTAATCGCCAGCTCACGCCGTCGCAACGGCAGCGCCTCCGCCGCTCTGCCAAGCTCGGTCATCGTCCGCGCGAGGTGGCTCAGCCCGATGGCGACGTCCGGGTGTTCGGGACCGTGAACAGCCTCAGTGATCGCCAGGCCCCGTTGCAGGAGCGGCAGCGCCTCCGCGGGCTTGCCCAGCGCGGTCAATGTCTGCCCGAGGTTGAGCAGCGTGGTTCCCACGACGGGGTGGTGGGGTCCAAGGCGAGCCTCGGCAATGGCCAGTGCACGTCGTTCTTGTGGAAGAGCGACGTTGTGCTCCCCTTGAGTCGAGGCGAAGAACGCCGATTTGGCCAGTAGCGCTGCGGTTTCTACAGTCGCCTGATCATCGTTAATCGCACGAGTGAGCGCATCGATGTGAGGCATCAACTCCCGCCAAGCCGGCCATATCTCGATGTTGGTATGAGGGTCGCCATCAGGTGCGGCCGAGGTAAGGATTCGTGTGGCGGTTGCGGCCGGGGTCTTGGTGTGGTCGATCCCTCCGTATAGGCCGTTGTCTTGCTCCCGCAGCACGGCTTGCACGAGCCGGTGCATCACGATGCGTTGCTGATCGAGAGTGATCATGCTGTAGGACGCGAGGATACCAAGAGCCTTGTCCACTGAATCGGCGGCGGACGCATCGGCACCCAGAAGGCGACGGGGAATGCTGTCGGGGGCGAAATACGCCATTACCCGCAAAAGGAGTTCGGCTCGCGGATCCTTGCCTCTGATGGCTTCCAGGGTGATATCCCAGACGCGGGCAATGGTGCGTGACGCTTGTCCACCCTCGTCCACGCCCTGGAACGTTTCGGCAGGCTTCTCTCTTAGAAGCATCAGATATTTCGCTACTGTAATCCGCTGCTCCGCGATGTAGGCGCCCGCCTGCTCCAAAGCAAGCGGCAGGTAGCCAAGCTCCGCCGCAAGATATTCCAGTGCTTCAGCTTCGTCAGGGCTTCCCACGAGTCGTATTAGCAGTTCGACGGAAGCGCCGGAGGTAAGGACGTCCAGTAACAGCGGTTTGGCTGATCCCCGCCAATTGATGTCACGCCGTGTGGTCATTATTACACGACCGTGGCGGCCGACCTGACCAAGGAACGCGGCCACGGTCGCATGGTCTTCAACATTGTCCAGGATCAGAAGCCAGCCCGAATGGCATTGGAGCCATTGCGTCGCCCACTCGGCGGCGTCGGCTGTCGTGGTTCCCAACAATGCATGGGCTGGCTCAAGCCTGCGAGCCAGATTGGCTAACGCTCCATGCAGTAACTCGCAGTCTTCGGCAGATGCCCACCAGATCAGGGGGTGCACCTCTGCATGGCGAGCGGCATACTGCAACGCCAACTCGCTCTTGCCCACCCCACCCAGACCGTAGACCGCTTGGGTCACCACGCTGGCACCCTGCAGGTGGAGCGCCTGATCTAGAAGCTGAAGGTCAGCTTCGCGCCCCACGAACGGATCAGCTGGCGAACGGGGAAGGCTGGCCAGCCGTGCCGGCATCGGCACCTTATCCGGCGCTCGCAAGGCACCCGCAGAGACATTGAGAACCTTGGCGTTATCGCCACTGATCGCCGTACCTGTGTTCGTCCCTATAGCAATGGAACGTGTACCTCCAGCGGTCGGACCAGGGTCGATGGCATCGGTCACCGCTGGATCGTCGCATTCTCGCCCGTGCTGGCAACGCCCAAATTGTTCTGGATCGCGATCGATCGTTCTCCGGACGCCTCGATATGCACCGACCCGGCCGGCAGCATGGCTGCCACCTCTCTGGCAAGCTCAGGGTCGGTCGCAAGCGCCTTTCGGATCTGCAGCTTGAGTGCGACGGTGCCGTCCTCCTCGCCGGTCGCTACGTCGATGACAGCGCCCTCGATTGCCTGCCGCGACTGTTCCCGGCCCAGGATGCGGTTCAGCAGTTGATGGCCTACGCCCACGGTTGCGTCGGACGCTCCGTCCACCACCCTGTCGCGAACCTTGTCTAGAGTGCTCATCCCGTAAGCGGTCACCGCAGCGGTGACGTATGGCATCACCGCCGCAGCGGTCTGCGCAACATCGACATCCATCCTACCTGCATACACCAGACGGTGATGTTGAGAAAGCACTAACCGGGCACTCTGCAGGTCAAGCCACGTGACGAGAACTCGGGATCCCAATGCGTCGAGAACTTCTAAACCGCTTGGTGCAGTCGCAACCGTGTCGACGCCCAGGGACCAGGTGGGGACCACACGGCATGCGCGATGGTGGCCAGCATGTCGTCGACTACACGGCCTGATCTTGGGGACAGCGTGTGTGACGTGCGTGGACGTGCGGCGAGTCGTCCTGGGGGTCAAGGGGTCGTCGGTTCGAATCCGGCCGTCCCGACAAAGAAAAAGCCCTGAACAGCGGGAACGCTGGTCAGGGCTTTGATTTTCTTCGATGGAGATTTGAACCGCCCCCCGAAAACCCCCCGTTTACGCGGTGCGGCAACCAAGTTCGTCATCGGTGTGCATCGTTCTCTCCTGGCGACGATCCTTGGTTGCTCGGGTGGCTGCCGAGCCGTTCGAGGATGCCGGACACGTCTGGGGCTTGTACCGGCTTGGCGATGTAGTGAGCCGTTTTCATCCTGTGTAGCGGTTGGTCTCGGCGCGGTGCAGGACGAGGATGGCCTTCACGATCGCCGTAGCGCGGCGGGGACAGCAACGCAGCTTGGTCAGGATCTTCCAGGTCTTCAGCGTGGCGATGGCTCGTTCGCCGCGGGCGCGGAGCCGGGTATGACCACGGTTGACGGCCCGCTGGCGGCGGGACAGCTTCGGTCGGTAGCGGTGGCGCTTGAACGGCGTGCGCACGCTTCCGCCGGCTCCCTGATAGCCCTTGTCTGCGAAGGTCAGCACGTTTGCGCTGGTCAGCGCGTCGATCAGGCCGTGGGTGCGGGCGGCGGTGAGGTCGTGGACCGCGTCGGGCAGCGCGGCCGACGCCCAGACCAACCGCCCGGCCGGGTCGGCCAGGACCTGCACGTTCACCCCGTGGCGCTTGTGCTTACCGGAGTAGTAGGGCCGCTGGTCAGCGACCCGGTCGATGGGAATCGGCGTGCCGTCGAGGATCGCGTACGCCAACCGGGCAGCCCGACGCATGGCGGCGGTGAGGTCGTCGGCGCAGGCGGCGAGCAGGTCGACGGCCTCGCGTAGGTACCGCCACACGGTGGCCACCGATACCTCGAAGCCGGCCGCGAGGCGGGTGAGGGTGTCGCCGTTGCGCAGATGGGCCAGGGCCATCAGCGCCTGCTGCTGCGCAGGCAGCCTCCGCCAGCGGCCGCCGAGCGCACGTCGGCGGTCGCGGATCAGCTCGGTCAGGCGGGTCAGGCTGCGCGTGGACAGCGGGATACTGGCAGGATAGGTCAGCAACGAAGCTCCCGTGCTGGACAGTGCGTCTGGTCGACTGCTGTCCTACCGGGAGCTTCGTCCTATCCGGACAATCGACACGCCGCCCCCGCCTACCTGCTCAACCACCCTTGATCACGATGAAAAAGAGCTCAATGATCCAGTCCTGGTGCACAATTGCGGTGGCTCTCGCCCTCGGCATGATGCGACATGCGCATGCGCAGATACCGGCATTGTCACCGGATACCACCCGCAGGTGGGAGACACGGTTGTTCTCGGTAGAGCGGAGCTGGGAGTCCCGCTCGCCGAGAAGTTGAATGGAGTCCATTTCAATGGCAAGGCATACGCCAACATCGGGGAGAACGGTAATCCGCAATGGGTGAACGAAGTTCAGAATGCACTCGGTAATGATGGGATGAACATCGCCGCCGACCTAGGTGGGCTCGACGCGAAGGCGGGTTGGGGTCCCAGAGAGATCTTCGAGGCGGCGGCAAGGCGTGGGAGCGGGCCGGGAGGCTGGAGGGGCAACGCGGGTACGGACTGGGAAATGAGACAGATTATGCTCAAATCCTTCCGAAATCCGAATCTTGCTGGCCGGATAACTTGGTACCTGAACGGTTCGAATGTCACTTCGGCCATGCGAGGCGTACTGGAATGGGAACGGATGCGCCAATGTCTGAGAAGAATCTGGTTGGTGCGCTTAGCGGCGAGTTGGATCACTCCCTTGCGCTGAAATTTACGGTGGGCATTGCTTCGGCCGGCACTGCAGTAGCCGTCCTTTCAGTTGGGGAACGATTCGTAAACGTGATCGATAACGATGGCTCATACTTGCTGTCATTCAACTGGAAGGAGCGGCAGCAGGCGCACGGGCAAACCTCCGACATCTCCCACGTCGCCGACGCGGCACGGCGCTGGGTAGAAGGTTCAGGTCTAGAGGATCTCGCCGCCGACCATCCGTTCATCAAGTTCTCCGGGCTTCAACTCGCCTATGAGAGAGGGACTGCTGCCGAGTACCAATGGGCTGCGCTACTTGCCTCGGTTGAAGAAGAGGATCACATCTTCCGGGGCCTTGTTCTCCTGGCCTCGCGTGACAGCGTCCTCAATCGATTCTTTCCTCGCCTGGGCCACCGTTTCGCGTTGTCTGTCGACGAATACAGCGACGGCATTCTCGTCGCGGTGTTCGTCCGCCGTCCCGGACGGTTTGTCATCTTCGGTGACGACGACGGCGTCGAATTCGAGGGTGATGCGGCCCAGATGGTCGACTATTTGGTCGCGCGGCTTCGCGATCGGGTCCCCCGGTGAGCACCCGCCTTCGGGTGGGAGGATGGCCTGGTCGCCAACGTCACTCGGGTTCGGCGTTCCGTCCGCATCCGCTCCTCGACGAACCAGTACTGGTTGGCCCGGTCGGCCAGCGTCGCCCGCCCGGCGGCAAGGCCAACGCCGGGCGCCGCGACCCCTCCGCGACACGCGCCGACCTGCTGGCCGAGATCGTCGCCCCGAAGCTCGAACTCTCAGCCCGGCCATAGCTCGGACCGCTTCTCGATCAAGCCGGCCAATGGTCGGATGTCCCCAGCCCGACGGCTCGCCAGGTCGAGGTCCCCGCTTGACGAAACCCATTGGGACACCCCCGCAGCGCGCCGGCCGTCGGTCCCTCGTTCACGCCACTGGAGAGGTGCCATGACCTCCACGTTTGCCCGACGGTTGACGGGCGCGGTCGGCCAGGTCGCGTTGGGCGCGATGCTGCTCGGTG
Organism: Micromonospora sp. NBRC 110037; assembly: GCF_001652995.1. Classification (NCBI taxonomy): domain Bacteria; kingdom Bacillati; phylum Actinomycetota; class Actinomycetes; order Micromonosporales; family Micromonosporaceae; genus Micromonospora; species Micromonospora sp. NBRC 110037. Next base: position 2,343,528 of record NZ_BBVA01000002.1, on the reverse strand, counting down.
CCGGCATCGCCCACCTGACAGTCGCGCGCCAGGAGTTCTTGGCGCAGGTGCCCTCCTGGCTCCCGCTCGACGCCGATCTCGTCGTCGTCGCCTCCGGAGTGGTCGAGATCTGTCTCGGGCTGGCCCTGCTCGCGGCTTGGAGACAGCCCGTACGCGGCCTCACCGGAGCGGTCGTAGCCGCCTTCTTCGTCGCGGTCTTCCCGGGCAACATCGCTCAGTTCACCGAAGGGCGTGACGGATTCGGCCTGGACACCGACGCGGCACGGGCGGTCCGCCTGCTCTTCCAGCCGCTGCTCGTACTCTGGGCGCTCGCCGCCACCAACGCGGTTCCCGCGCTCCGCTCACTGCGCCGTAGCCCCTGACACACGAACCGAATCCAACGGCATCCGTCAGCCCGGCTGCCGTTCGCTACCTGGGCGCCAGTTGCAGATCGTCTCTGATGACGACCATGTATGCCCAGATGCCGTCGCCGCACCGACACGAACCCCCATGCCGGCGAGCAGCGTGTCACGATGAACGGGGGTGGGCCGTTCTCGACCGTCGCGACTGCGGCGGCCGGGTGGACGCCCCGGACTTTGACGGGTGCGCTGTTGATGGGGGACCGTGGCGCCGTGGATCTGGTGACGCCCTGTCGTCGCCCCTCGTGTCGCCAGGCCGCGAGGCTGCTCAGCAACTGGATTGTCGCTCCAGTCGCTGTCTGCCGAGGGCGGCCCGTCTACTGCCCCTGGTCGACGAGATCCCGCCGATCAAAGGCATCCGCGGCCGACCCGGACAGCGACCGAAACGCATCTACGCCGACCCTGGCTAACGGCGACCGCGGCGGACGGGCTCGGCCTGAGCTGGCGCCAGGTTGATGACCCGGGCGCGGTGGTGGCGGGTCGTCGGCTGAGCGCGATAGACGCTCACCTCGAGCTCTCGCCCGATATACGGCCGGGCGGTGGCTTGCCGCGCACAGGACCTGAGCGAGAATGGGCCAGTTCGAACTCTGCGCAACCCTGGAAGGACCCTCCCTTGGCCGGTGGACTCGTAGCCCTGCTGGATGACGTGGCGGTGCTGGCCCGAGCCGCTGCCGCGTCGATCGATGACATCGGGGCGGGCGCCGCGAAGGCCGGCGCCAAGGCTGCGGGCGTCGTCGTCGACGATGCTGCCGTCACGCCGCAGTACGTGCGGAGCCTGGCGGCCGAGCGCGAGTTGCCGATTATCAAGCGCATTGCCCTGGGGTCGCTGCGCAACAAGTTCTTCATCATCCTGCCGGCCATGCTGCTGCTCAGTCAGTTCGTGCCCTGGCTGCTCACTCCGATCCTCATGCTCGGCGGCGCCTACCTCTGTTACGAAGGCGCGGAGAAGGTGTGGGCCAAGATCGCCCATCACGATGCCCACGGCGCGGGCGAGGAAAAGGTGCAGGACGAGACGACACTGGTGTCCGGGGCGGTACGAACCGACCTGATCCTTTCGGCGGAGATCATGGTCATCAGCCTTAACGAGGTGATCAATGAGGCGTTCTGGTCCCGCCTGGCGATCCTGGCTGTCGTCGCCGTCGTCATAACCGTCATGGTGTACGGCGTGGTGGCCCTGATCGTAAAGATGGACGACGCCGGGCTGCGCCTGTCGCAACGTTCCGGGGCCGTCGCCACGTTCGGCCGCGGTCTGGTGAGGGCGATGCCGGTAGTCCTCACCGTGCTGACGGTGGTCGGCACCGCGGCGATGCTGTGGGTGGGCGGGCACATCCTGCTGCTAGGCACGAACGAGCTGAACCTGCACTTCCTGTACGAGGCCGTGCACCACGTGGAGGTCGCCGCCCACGACTCCACGGGTGCGCTCGGCGGGCTCGTCGGCTGGCTCGTCAACACGGTGGCCAGCGCGATCCTCGGGCTGATCGTCGGAGCGCTGGTCGTGCTGGTCATGACTCTCACGCTCCACCGCCGCAAATCCAAGCCTGCGGCTGCGACCGCGGCGGCCACGACTCGTACTGACGGCACCATCCCCGCCCAGCCGAGCCGTGCAGCTCAGCGTCGCGACGATCCTGCGGACCGAGCGCCGCGCGGTTGACGCACATCATCGCCACTCGACTGCGGGGTCAGGCGTTCTGGTGCTGAACCGCGCTTGGTACTCCAGCCGCACCTGGTGAGGTCGGAGTCTTCGCTGGTAGTGGGCCGTTTTGGCGCGGTATTGGTGTCGTCGTCGCCATCGTGACCTACCGACTCGGCATCCGGTTCGACCGGATGCTGGAAGCGGCCCAACGTCGGCGGAGCCGGGCGTTCAGAGTTGGGCGAATAGGTCGCGGGCACTCCCGGAGTCGGGATGTGCCGTTCCGGAGTCAGCGCTCGACGCCGAACTGGATGCCGTCTCGGCCATCAGCGTACGGCGATCAGAACGGGCGAACCGCGGGCGGCATACCTGGGAAGTCCGCCGACTCGCTCACCGACGCCCACTTCTCGACGTCGTCGAGCGCTGCACGGTAGGCGCGGGTGAGGTTGCGAACCGCCTCGGCGCCGAGCGGGAGCCGGAGCGGCGCGTCGGGTGTGTCGAGCATGTTCCGGATCACCCGGGCGGCTCGTGCCGGGTCGCCCTCCTGGATGCCGTCGGCTCCCTCCATGTTCGCGCGCACGGCACCGGTGACCCCCTCGTAGATCGAGCTCTGCCGCGCTGTGTTGAGCACGTCCGCGGCGTTGAACGCGGTGCGGAATCGACTGGGCTCGACGATGAGGACGCGGATGCCGAACGGTGCGACCTCGCCCGCCAGCGCCTCCGACCAGCCCTCGAGCGCGAACTTGCCGGCTGAGTAGCTGCCGACGGCGGGAAACGACATCCGCCCGCCCTGGCTGCTCATCTGCACGACCGCACCAGAGCGACGTTCCCTCATGTGGGGCAGTACGGCACGCACGTAGGCGGCCGGGCCGAACAGGTGCTGCTCGAGCATGGCCCGCAGCGCAGCGTCCGTGATCTCTTCGGCGGCGCCGACCTGTCCGGCGCCTGCATTGTTGACGAGCACGTCGACGCGCCCGAACACCTCCAGCGCCCGCTGCACGACACCGGCCGCTCCGGCCGTGTCGCGCACATCGTGCGCGACGGCGAGGAGCCCATCCCCGTACCGCGCCTTGAGCCCGTCGAAGCGGTCGGCCCGTCGCGCGGTCCCGATCACATGCTCGCCAGCCTGGAGTGCCGCCTCGGCGAGCCCCAGACCGAGGCCGGAACTCGCGCCCGTGATGATCCATGTTCTCGTCTCGGCTGTCGTGGTCACGGCCCCGACACTAGAGCTTCGAGCGCGCTTGAAAGCAAGCCGCGCTCAGGCTCCGGAGGCGACGAGTGGTCCCGCCCGCTTGATCCTCTGCGCGACGATCTCGGTTTCGACGCTGTGCACGCCGGGGAGCGCACCGCGCACCGTTTGCGTTTCAGGCTGGAAACCGAGTTGTCGGTAGACCTCGGCCTTGTCGGCTGGGTCGGCACAGTGAGACTGAACTGGTTGCCGTAGAAGGCGCGGTGGGGTTCGCCGGCCACGACGGCGCAGGGTAGGCCCGCGAGCCGTGGCTCGGACCGCTATCTGGTCCGGCGAAGCCGGCCCGAGCTACGGCTTGCGATCAGGCCGTGGCCCGGGGGGCGTGGTCAGGCACCTGAATTCGGAAGCGGGCTGTGCTGTGCGGGTTCCTGCGGTGTCACCGTGAACCCGGTCATGGCCAGCGAGAGCAGGCGGGTCGCTGTGGTACCGGGGTCGCGGTCGTTCTCGGTCGCCAGGGCGATCCCGGTGACCAGTGTCGACAGGTCGCCGAAGGTGACGTCGGGCGCCAGCACTCCGGCCTCGGCGGCCCGGCGTACCAGCGGCTCACCCGCCTCGGACAGTTGGTCGGACGCGCAGTGGACGCTTTCGACGCGGCCGCGGTTCAGCGCCTCGGCCAGGCCCCGGATCGTCGCGGCGGCCCGCGTCATCTCGATCAGGAATTCGACGAGCGCGGCCCCGGGGTCCGGGTTGCCCACTAGTTCGCCCGCGCGGGCGCAGAGGGCGTCGATGCGCTCCCGGAAGACGGCTTCGAGCAGGGCGTGGCGGGTCGGGAAGTGGCGGCGGACCGTGCCGGAGCCCACCCCGGCGGTCCGGGCGATCTGTTCCAGCGACGCGTCGGCCCCGTGCTCGGCAACCGCCTCCGCTGCCACCGCGAGCAGAAGTTCGTAGTTGCGGCGTGCGTCTGCTCGCATGTCTCACCTCGGCGTTGCTAAGCGGCGGGGTCCGCCGTATCTTAGCAAGCATAAACGGCGGGCCCCGCCGTTTCTTGGGTCGAGGAGTGTCCATGTCTGATCGAGCACCAGTACTGGTCACCGGTGCTACCGGCCAGCAGGGCGGGGCGACCGCCCGCGCCCTGCTCGCCGCCGGCGTCCCGGTGCGCGCCCTGGTCCGTAACCCTGCTGCCGCCACGGCCGCCGAAGTCGCCGCCCTCGGCGCCGAGCTGGTCACCGGCGATCTCCGCGACCCCGCATCGCTGGTCCCGGCCGCCCGGGGAGCCCGCGCCGTCTTCTCCGTACAGATGCCGGAGCTGCGCGGCGACACCTGGGACTTCGAGAGCGAACTCGCCCAGGGCGTCAACCTGATCGAGGCCGCGCTGGCCGCGGAGGTCCCGCAGTTCGTGCACACCTCGGTGTCCGGCGCCGGGCGGCACGAGGACGCCCCCGGCTGGACCGACGGGCGCTGGGCCGCGATGGAGCGCGTCTTCCTGCCCAAGGCCGGCATGCAGGAACGCGTCCGGGCCGCCGGCTTCGACCGGTGGACGCTGATCAAGCCGGGCTTCTTCATGGAGAACTTCCTGCCCGACCTGGCCTACCTGCTGCCGCGGGGCATCGCGGGCGGGCTCGCGACGGTCCTCCGGCCGCAGACCCACCTGTCGCTGGTCGCCGTCGACGACATTGGTCGCGCGGTCGCAGCTGCCGTCGCCGACCCCGACCGCTTCCACCGCGTCGAACTCGAACTGGCCGGCGACCACCTGCCGATGACGGAAATCGCGAAGATCATCGGTGAGTCGCTCGGCATCGACGGCACCGCTCCCGACATGACCGAGGCGGAAGCGCTTGCCGCCGGCATGCCGCCGTGGGCCACCACCTCCCACGAGTTCTTGAACGTCGCCGGGCAGCCGGCCCGGCCGGAGTTCGCGCGCGCCCTCGGCATCCCCCTGACCCCGTTCGCTGAGTGGGCCGACCGCCACCTGCGCCCCCTCCGTCAGGGCTGACGCCAAGGCTTGGTCATTGTCACGCCCATGGACACGCCGTCCGGTCCAAGTCGGCGAGTTTGTCGGCCGCGACGTGAGCGATCGGTCGAGTTCGACATCGTCGACGAGCCGCCGACGGCCGTCAACGTTGCGCGGAGCATTCGCGTGAGTCACCGGACGACCTTCCCACTCCGGTTCCGTGGCGCGATCAGCCCCACCGATGGAAGCAGCATGAGCAGGGCAAGCCCAGTCAGGAGAGAAGCCACCCACACGGGACCGAGGTCACTGGAATCCGACAGCGTCAGGGCCGCAATTGCCGGGCCGGCGGCGGCTCCTATGTTGAGCGCGGCGGTTGCGTAGGAACCTCCCATGGTGGGCGCTTCGGATGCTGCGTAGAGCACCCGCGCGATGAGCGTGCTACCCACCGCGAAAGCCAGGATGCCCTGGACGAAGACGAGGATCAGCAGCAGTACGGGGTGTGTGGCGACGAGTGCGAGTGCCAGCCACCCCAGGAACAGGAGGGGAGCGGCCACTCCGAGAATCGGACGAGGGCGCCGGTCGGAGAGCCGCCCGGCGGCAGTGACGCCGATGAACGATCCGATGCCGAACACGACCAGGGCCAGCGGTACCCACACCTCGTCCAGTCCTGCGGTCTCGGTGACGACGGGTGCAAGAAAGGTGAACGCCGCGAAGGTCCCGCCGTTGACAAACGCTCCGAGCAGCATTGCCACGAGCAGTCGGGGCTTTCGGAGTTGCGCGAGTTCGAAGGCCAGGGACGCGCCGGCGGCGGGCCCTTCCGCTGTCGGCTCCGAGCGGGGCCGGATCCCCGCGAGGATGCCGACAGCGGCGGGGACACACAGCAGCGCGACTGCCCAGAAGGTCGCTCGCCACCCCATCGCGGTGCCGAGCAGCGCGCCCGCCGGCACGCCTGCGACGACAGCGATCGTCGTACCGGAAAGGAGGGCCGCCAAGGCACGCCCCTTCTGGTTCGGGGCCACGAGACCGGTCGCGGTGGTGAGGGCGACGGCCAGGAAGCCGGCGTTGGCAACCGCAGCCAGGACACGGGTTGCGAACAGCACGGAGAAGGACGGGGTTGCCGCGGCGACGACGTGGCAGAGAGTGAAGATCGCCACGAATCCAAGGAGCGTGGTCCGTGCCGGCCACCGACGTGCGAAGGCAGCCATGAGGGGTGAGCCGACGATCATCCCGACCGCGAAGGCGGAGGTGAGCAGCCCGGCGGACCCGACGGAGACATCGAGGCTCGTGGCGATGTCGGGCACAAGGCCCGCGAGCATGAATTCAGAGGTGCCCATGGCGAAGACGGCGAGGGCAAGCAGATGGAGGGCGAAAGGCATCGAGTTGCTCCGAGGCATGAAACGGACAGAAGGCGTCTCGTCACCACGGCCAACCCGGGGGTCGAACAACCGCCCGCACGCATGCGGTAGTGGGCGGGAGGCTGGAACCTCAGTGGTTCAGGGGCTGACGGCGTGGCCGAAAGCCCCCGAAGTGTCCGACTCGGGGCTCGACATGGACGCCACTTTACCGATGGCTGCCCGGCTCCCGCACATCCATTTTCGATGAGGCAGGCCGCGCGACAGCTGCCTGGTTCGGCCCATTCCGGTAGACGTTGCGATGGCCACGCGATGCTGAGTGGCTCCGGGGCTTGAAATCCTACTTGCTCAGTAGGAAAATTGATCCATGCTGCTTGTTCGGCTGTTCACCTCCCGCCGGGTCGTCGACCTGATGCGGGTCGCCGCGCAGCTCTGTCGCGTGGCGACCCTTCCGGCCTGAGCGGGCGCTCGCTGCCTCTCGGTCCTCGTCCCGCCGGCTCGCGTCCGGCACCTCCGCGCCCGTTTCCGAGCGGCCGCACGTCAACGAGAGGGATCCGTCATGAACAGTGAACCCGCACCCCCGACGCCGCACGACCCACCCGCGAGTTCGCCGACGACTGGCAGGAGTGGCACCGCCGGCACGAGGAGGCGCGGGCGGACCGCCACGGCTTCCTCGCCGTGGCCGGACTGCACTGGCTCACCGCGGAGCCGCAGCGGTTCCCCGGTGTGCCCGGGGAGTGGCGCACCGGGACGGACGGGCCGGTGGTGACCCTCGCCGACGACGAGGAGATCGTCGTCGACGGCCGGCGCATCCGGGAGAGGCATCAGTTCGGGGTGATCGCCGAGCGCGCCGGGATCACCGTGGAGATCGACGGTGGTGTCCTCGAGGTGGCCCGGCGGGGTGGGCGCGACATCCTCCGACCCCGACGCCCCGACCACCCGCTGCGGACGCGCTACCGGGGTACCGCCACCTTCCCGCCCGCCGAGCGGTGGGTGCTCCAGGGGCGGTTCGTGCCGTTCGAGCGTCCCCGGCCCACCACGGTCGGCGCTGCCGTGGAGGGGCTCCAGCACGTCTACGACGCGCCCGGCCGGATCGAGTTCTGCGTCGACGGGCTGCCGCTGAGCCTGACCGCGTTCAACGGTGTGACGTCCGGCAGCCTGTCGGTGTCGCTGGCCGTCGGCGCGCCGGACGAGCAGGGCCGGGTGACGCTGGACTTCAACCGGGCCGTCAACCTGCCGTGCGCGTACACCGACTTCGCGACGTGCCCGCTGCCACCGACGGAGAACCGGCTGCCGGTCGCCGTCGAGGCCGGGGAGAAGATCCCGTACGAGCGGCTGGCGGCCGACCCCGCCGCCCGTTCCTAGCGCTCCGCGCCCACACCACTCGGGAGGAACGCCCATGACCTCGTCCGCCGACGACCCGATGGACGCCGACGCCGACGCGCTACGCAGGTTGCTGCGCCACCAGGCCAGCACCGTCACTGTGGTCACCGCCCCCGGTGCGCCGCCGGTGGGCTTCACCGCGACATCGTTCACGTCGGTGTCGCTGACGCCGCCGATCGTCTCGTTCTGCCTGAACCTCGGCTCGTCCACGTGGCCGACGCTGGCGCAGGCCCGGCACGTGGCGGTGCACCTGCTCGCACACGGCCAGCACAAGTTGGCCCATACCTTCGCCACGAGCGGCATCGACCGCTTCGCCGCTCCGACCCGCTGGCGGCCCGGGCCGAACGGACTGCCGATCCTCGACGGCGCCCTGGCCTGGCTGGCGTGCCGGGTCGTCGACCGGGTGGTCGTCGGCGATCACGCGGTCGTGCTGGCCGAGCCGGAGTTGCTCCGGCACGCCGATGTCGGCTCCCCGCTGCTCTACCACCGGGGTCGCTACGCCGGTCTCGCGGACGCTCCGGACGGCACGGCCCGTCGCGCCGCCGCCTGACCATCGGGCCGGCGTCTTGCGCCGGTCGTCGTCGACAGGGTCGCCACTGTGGGCCACCTGTCGGGAACCTGGCGAGGACCGAAGGAGGTCGTATGCGTGCGATCGTCGCCGCTCCGGGCACCGTCGACGGGTTCCGGGTGACCGATGTCCCCGAGCCCGAATGCGGGCCGGGGCAGGTGCTGGTCGAGGTGCGGCATGCCGCCGTCAACAACGGCGAGATCCGTCACCTCGACCTCTGGCCGGCCGGACAGGTGCTCGGGCACGACGCCGCCGGAGAGGTGCTGCGCGCCGCCGAAAGCGGCACCGGTCCCCGGGTGGGCGACCGGGTGCTCGCCTTCGGACCGGGCGCGTGGGCCCAACTCGCGGTGTTCGACCTGGACAGCGTCGCGGTGGTGCCCCCCGATGTCGACCTGTCCGAGGTTGCCGCGCTGCCGATGGTCGGCCTCACCGCGCTGCGGACGCTGCGTGAGTCCGGTCCGCTGCCCGGGCGTCGCGTACTGATCACCGGGGCGTCCGGGGGAGTGGGCCGAGTTGCCGTCCAGTTGGCTCGGCACGGGGGCGCGTACGTGATCGCCGCGGTCGGGTCGGCGTCCCGGGGCGACGGGCTGGCGGCGCTGGGGGCCGACGAGGTGGTGGTCGGCCTGAAGGGTGTCGGCGACCCGGTCGACGTGGTGCTGGACACCGTGGGAGGCGCCCAGCTGGTGGCCGCGTGGGGTCTGCTCGCGCCGGGCGGGGTGCTGCACAGCATTGGCTGGGCCTCCGGTGAGCCGGCCGTCTTTCCGGTGAACTCGACCTTCGCCCCGGGCGCGTCCCGGACGCTGCGGTCCTTCGGCGACACCACCGCCCCGGCCGCCGATCTGGTGCTGCTGGTGGACCTCGTGGCTCAGGGGGCGCTGCGGGCGCCGATCGGCTGGCGCGGATCGTGGCGTCACCTCGGGGGCGCGATCGAGGCGCTGCGGGAACGACGGGTGCCGGGCAAGGTCCTGCTCGATCTGGACTGACTGTGACGCGCAGCGGTGAGTGCCCGGCGGATCGGTCCCGGCCCGGAGCGGGTCTAGGTCGACCCGCCGGACACATTCGGATCGGGCAAGTGGGAGATCGACGGGTGGGAGAGCAGACGGCGCTCCCGGCGGGGACCGTCCGCCTCCACGAGCGGCCTGTCGGACACATGTCAGCGGGGAACCGACGGAATCGCCGACTGCGGGTCGACCCCGGCGAACGCCAGCCCGATGACAAAGCCGGCGACCTCCTCCAACTGTCGTACCCGGTCGAGCGTTCCGAGGACCGCGGGAACTCCACCGACGTCTCGCACGAGCGACCCGACGACATCGAGTGCGCGCTCGTCGTCACCGCACATGGCGACCGTGACCGGTCCGGCATCGGGCGTCACCCACCGGTCGGCCGGGAAGAGATGGAAAGCCTTGACCACGTGCGCGCCGGGTGCGAGGGCGGCGATGTGGCCGGCGGCCGACCGGGCGGGTTCCGTCCGGAGGGTGCCGACACCGTGCTCGACGGCGTTCGTCGGGTCGATCAGGGCGAGGCCGGCCAGTGCGCCGGCGGGCCCGCCGGCCGCTGTCAGCATCTCGGTGACGCCGTCCCAGTGGACCGCGAGCAGAACCGCGTCGGCGCCGGCGGCGACCGTCGGCACGGGCCGCGCGGTGCCGCCGATCCGGTTCGCGATCGCTTCGGCGGCGGCCGTCGAGCGACCCCCGATGATGATGTCGTGTCCGGCCCGGGCCCAGCCGGTGGCCAGTGCCGTGGCGAGGTTGCCGGTGCCGAGGATTCCGATACGCATACCGTCACGCTAGGCAGGCCGACGCGCACCGGATGGTGCATGTCGGGCGTGCCAGGATGGGCGCATGGGTGACGGCGACCTCTGCGAGGAACTCGTAGCCGACTGCCGGATGCGGATGGCGACGGACCTGTTCGCGCACACGTGGGATGCGGTCGTGCTGGCCGCGCTGGCCGAGGGCGCCCTCCGCCGCCGCTCACTGCGGGCACGCATCGGAGGAATCAGCGACAAGGCGCTCACCGAGGCCGTACACAGGCTGGTCGGCAACGGCCTGGTCGAGCGGCGGTTCTTCCCCCAGGCGCCGCCCCGGGTCGATTACGCGCTCACCGATCTCGGCCGCAGCTTCGCCGACGGCCCGATGCGGGCGCTGGGCGCCTGGGTCACCGAGCATGGCGACGAACTGTTCGAGGCGCAGGAGCGGCTCGGCGCGTCGTAGCACCGCGAACGGCCCTGGCCGTTCGCGTACCCCACCCACTGAACCGCCCGGAGTCGTCGGGGTCGGCGATGACCTCAACCGGCGGTTCAATGCGCTCTTTGGTGACGTGGGCCAGGACTCAACGGGAAGCCCGTCACCGTGACGGGGCCGTGAGGTTTCCATACGCCCATTGGCGTGGACGCTACGTGCCTCGCGCCGGGTCGTGCTCACTCCAGCCCTGATCGAGGATCCGGAATCCCGCGTCGAGCATCGGATCGGTGTCACTCGTCACGAGTAGCTGGATCTGGAGGGCGAACCGGGCGTAGATCCGGATGTCGTCGCTCGGCTGGGACAGGCCGAGATCCTCGGTGATGGCTGCGACGAGTGCGTCCTCATGGCGGAGCCACATCCGGGAGGCGTACTCCTGGAGGGCCGGTGTGGCTTCCATCAGCGACATGACCCGGCGGCGGAGCGGCGCTTCCTCGCCGGACCACATGGCGACGAATTCGGAGCGGTAGTGGGCCTTCAGCGCTTCCGAGATCGAGAGGCCGGCCGGCCGCTCGCGCACGGCGGCGACGAGTCGCTCGCGTTGCGCGTCTTCCTCGTGGAAGAGGAGTGCCTCCTTCTGGGGGAAGTGGGCGAAGACAGTGGTGGGGGAGACGTCCGCCTGGTCGGCGATCTCCCGCACGCTCACCGCGTCGAAGCCGCGCTCGAGGAACAGCTCCTGCGCAGCTCGCAGGATCGCGGCCCTGGTCATGGCCTTCTTGCGCTCGCGCCGCCCAGTTCGATTCGGCTCCCTTGCCATGCCGTCATCGTACAACTCTGACCATGATGGTATTGACACCAAAACTGGTATCACTACACTTCCGTAGTGATACCAGGCTCCTCTGCCCCTGCCGACCTCGCCGAAGGGCTCCCGGCCATGACACAACTGGTGAAGGCAACGCCGAAGGCAACCGTCTCTGCGGCGTACCGGAGCGGCCAGCGCCGGCCCGCCGGGGCAGCGCTCGCCGCCGCAGCAGCGATCTTTCTGCTGCTCGAGTTCGTCGCCGCCGCGGCCTGGCGGAGCCCGCCCTACAGCTACACCTACCACTACATCAGCGACCTCGGAGTCCACGGCCCGTTGACCGCGTTCGGCCAGTACATGTATTCGCCCCTCTGGTGGGTCATGAACACCGGCTTCTTCCTCTTCGGAGTCCTGGTGTTCATCGGTGTCGCCCTGCTCAACGGCCTGCGAGGCTGGCGCCGGGGGGTCCTGCTCGGCATGGCCACCCTGGTCGGTGCCGGCGGCGTCGTGCTGGCGCTCTTCCCCGGCGACGGCGAAGCCGACCGGCAGGGCACTGTCGACTTCCACGGTCTGGGCGCCATGGCCGCCATCGTCGGCGGCAACATTCTGATCATCGTGCTCGGGCGCATGTACCGAGACCTCCGCATCGGCAGGAAGCCCGGGAAGGCCATGGTCATGCTCGGCGCCTTCGGACTCGTCTCCACGGCGGCTTTCCTCGCCGTCGCCGGGTCAGGGACCAACGTCTTGGTCGGCCTCGTCGAGCGCTGCGCCGTCTACCCGATCCTCATCGGCCTCATCTCCGCAGGGGTGTCCATCTGTCGCCGCAGCTACCGGGACACCGCCGCGCTCTAGTTCGCGGCCGAGAGGGAAGAGCACCTACCGTGGTCGCCGGCGACCACGGCAACGGGAGTGGACATCATGCTCGACGTACGCCACCTCGATCTCGAAGAGATCGCCACGGCGCTGCAGGACCAGAGCGCGTACGAGTACCGCTGGCTCATCGATCCGGCCAGCGGGAAGATCGTGATGTGGACGGCTGACGGCGGCATCGACGGGAAGACGCCGATCGACCTCGATGAACTCGATCTGGTTCCGATCGAGGCGTTGCCGCCCTCCGTCTGGCACCGCGACATGGTCGACTTTGCCCAGCGGGTCAGCGACGAGCAGGCGGGCCGCAGGCTCTTGCGGGCCGTCCAAGGCAGGGGTGCCTTCCGACGGTTCAGGGACGAACTGCACGACGAGTATCCGCACCTGCTGACGGTCTGGCACGCCTTCCACCAGGCTCGGGCAACCCGCCGGGCCATTGACTGGCTGCTCGACAGATGCCTGATCGATGACGCTGCCGCGAGCCGCTGTCGGACCGAGCACCCTGACCCGGACGTGCCGTGAGTCGAGCAGTCCGAAGAGGCGGGGGCAGCAGAGCAGGTTGATCGAGCCTATTCGACTTCTCGGGGCAGGGCGGTCCGCCATGTCGCGGGCGGCTGAGTCGCAGGTCGATGTCGGCGCGGCGACGCCTGGCGCGGCGAGCGCTTGCTCGTGCTAACCTACCAATCGCTTGGTTGGTTCATACGGACGTCATGCCGGCTCCCAGACTCACGCCGGGGGAGCCGCCTCACTACGCAAGGAGACCTCGCGATGGAGGTACTCGTGGTCGGTGGAACCGGCATGATCGGGGTCCACACCGCCCTTCACCTGCGCGACCGGGGAGACAACGTCACCGTCGCCGCCCGAGGGACGGTCGACGCGGACTCACCCGTCGCCGGCCTGCCCGTCCTCCGCGGGGACTACACCCGCCAGACCTTCACCCGCCAGGACCTGGCCCCCTTCGACGCGGTCGTCTTCGCCGCCGGGCAGGACGTACGCCACCTGCCCCGGGACGCGGACGAGGCCACGTTCTGGAAGGAGACCCAGAGCGAGGGGGTGCCGGCCTTCGCCGCCCTCGCCAAGAGCGCGGGCGTCTCCCGTTTCGTCCAGGTCGGCAGCTACTACCACCACCTGCGACCCGACCTGGCCGACTCCAGCGCCTACGTCGCCGCCCGCCGCGACGCCGACGAGGGTGCCCGGGCGCTGGCTGACGACTCCTTCACTGTCTGCACTCTCAACCCGCCCTCGATCATCGGTGCCATCCCCGGCGTCATGGCAAAGCGCTACCGCCGCATGGTGTCCTGGGCGGCCGGCAACGAGCCGCAGATCCCCGACCACGCGCCGGCCGGCGGCACGAACTACATGTCGGCCCGGTCCCTGGCCGAGGCGATCGGCGGCGCGCTCGACCGTGGCGCGGCGGGCGCGGCCTACCTCGTCGGTGACGCCAACCTGACGTTCACGCAGTTCTTCCAGCTGCTGGTCGACGCGGCCGGGGGCAACCGCACCATCGCCGAGCGCGACGAGCCGCACCCCTTCATGCCCGACTCGATGATCGTCCAGGGTCGCGGAAACGTCCTCGCCTATGAGCCGGATCCGGCCGAGACCGCGCTGCTCGGCTACACCCGCGGCGACTGCGAGCGCGCCGTCGCCGAGCTCGTCCAGGTCGTGCGCGCGGCGACCGCTCGCGCGGCGTGACCGGCCTCGGCGCGGCCGACCTCACCGCGCTGCGCGCGCTCTCCGAGACGTACGCCGCAGCGGCCGACGACCGCGACGCGGCAGCGATCGGCGCGCTGTTCGTCCCAGACGGCGTCCTGGTGGTTCCCGAGCCGCCGGCGCACCTCGGCCCGCACGTGCCCCACGTCGGCCGCGCCGCTGTCGTGGCCGCGTTAGGGGCGCTCGCCGGCACCCTGGCGACGACTCACGTGGTGGCCGGGGCGCGCTACCTGCCGACGTCGACCGGGGCCCGTGGCCGGGTTCGCGGCACGGCCCACCACCTGCTTCCCGGTCGCGACGGGCCCTCGGACGTGGTCTGGTTCCTGCACTACGACGACGAGTACGCGCGTACCGGCGAAGGATGGGCGTTCACCCGTCGCGCGGTGACCGTCAACTGGATCGAACGCCACCGCGTCTCCGTGACCCGGGCCGACGAGGAAGGAACCGGCAGATGAGCGCCACCCGCAGGCTCGAGGGCCGGATCGCTGTCGTCACCGGCGGCGCCCTCGGGATCGGCGGCGGCATCTCCCGCCGTCTCGCCGCCGCTGGTGCCCACGTCGTCCTTGTCGACATCGACGGGGAGGCGGCGGCCGGCACCGCCGCCGACATCCGGAGTGCCGGCGGCGAGGTCGAGGTCGTCCTCGCCGACGTACGCACCGCCGACGGTGTCGCCGACGCGGTCGCCGCCGCGGCGGCCGTCGACTCGGGGCGGGTCGACGTGCTCGTCAACAACGTCGGCGACTTCCGCCCGGCCGCCAAGACCTTCCTGCACTCGACCCCGCAGCAGTGGCAGGCGCTCTACGAGATCAACCTGTGGCACGTGCTCGCGATGACGCATGCGCTGCTGCCCGGCATGGTCGATCGGGGCCGTGGCGCCATCGTCAACAACTCGACAGTCGAGGCCTTCCGGGGCATCCCGGCGTGCGCCCCGTACTCCGCCTACAACGCCGGGGTCAGCGCCTTCACCAGGAGCCTCGCCGTCGAGGTCGCCGGTCACGGGGTACGGGTCAACGCCATCGCGCCCGACCTCGCCGACACGCCCCAGACACCGGCCGCGGCGATGCTGCGCGGACGCGACCCGGAGCTGATCCGTACGTGGATCCCCGTCGGACGCTTCGGCGAGCCCGACGACTATGCCGCCGTGGTCGAGTTCCTCGCCAGCGACGACGCCCGCTTCGTCACCGGGCACACGATCCCCGTGGACGGAGGGACCCTGGCGGCCTCGGGCTGGTACGCGCGTGCCGACCGCAAGGGCTGGTCGAACATGCCGAACGAGGCGTGACCGTGGACGCCGGGGCTCGTCGCCGGGTCCCGGCGTCCACGGCAGTGCTCAGTCGCGGCGGTCGAGACCGAAGAGCTCCGCTGCCGCCGCGAGCTGGTCGAGGTACTCGGCCAGGTCACGGTGCCGGACGACGAGGTTGACCACGGTGGCGCCCGCCTCGCCGATCCGGCCGACGAGGTCCAGCGCGGCCTCGGGGGCGCCGGTCGGGTCGAGGCGGGCCGGAGGCGTGATGACGACGTCGAACCCCTCCGGCAGGTCGTGCTCGGCGAGCATCCGCGGCAGCGTCTCCAGGTCCGGCCCGCGATACGTGACGGGGGCCGGCGCCCACCCGTCGCCCAGGGTGACCGCGCGCCGGAGGGCACGCCTGCTGTGGCCACCGACCCAGATCGGGACCTTCTGCTGAACCGCGTGCGGGCTGATCACCTGCTCGGTGAAGTGGTAGTACTCCCCGTGGTAGGTCGCGAGCCGTACCGACAGGGACGCCCGCAGCGCCCGCAGGGCGTCGTCGGCCCGTGGCCCACGGTCGGCGAACGGACGCCCGAGCAGCGCGAACTCCTCCTCCAGGTTGCCGACGCCGACGCCGAGGACGACCCGCCCGCCGCTGAGGTGGTCGAGCGTGCCGTACCGCTTGGCCAACTCGAGCGGATGGTGCAGCCCGAGCACGAGCACGTACGGCAGGAAGCGGATCCGCTCGGTGATCGCCGCGAGGTACGAGAACGTCGCGACCGGGTCGTAGAAGCGTTCACCCCGGGCCAGCCCCGGTGACACGCTGACGTGCTCCGGGCAGGTGAAGAACTCGTACCCGAGCCGGTCGGCGGTGGTGAAGACGGTGCGCAACTCGGCGACCCCGGCCTCGGCCTCCCACGGGGGCCGGGGCCCGGAGTCGGCCAGGACCGGGGAACTGAGGCCGATGCGCACGGCCTCAGGCCTCGGATTCGACGGCGCGGGCGAGAAGATCGCGGCCCTCGTCGGTGCCGTCGAGCTGGCGGTTCCAGCGGTGGGTCACCTTCCAGCCCTCGTCGGTGCGGGTGAACTCCCACCGGTTGGAGCCGGTACGCCAGATCCGGTAGCCGTTCTGGTCGGGGGCGCTGAGCACGAGCTGCGAGTAGTTCGTCACGACGGCCCGGTCGCCGTCGACGACGATGTGCGGCAGCCCCATGAGGTGGGCGGCGCCGTTGTTGATCAGGGCCTGGTGCCGCTCACCGTTGACCATGCCGCGCAGCGCGTCCCGGCCATTGAGCACGACCGGGAAGGTGTCGTACACGCCCTCCTCGGTCCACAACTGGGCGGTGATCTCGGCCGAGCCGCTGTCCACGGCGGGGCCGTAGCTGGCCACGATCCGCCAGAGGGCGAGCTGGTCCTCGGCTGCGGCGAGGCGCCGTTCGGCCTGTTCGAGGCGAGCCTCGAGCAGGGCGAGCCGGTCGGGCTGCGAGTCGCTCATGGTGGGTTCCTTTCGATCGGGTCTCGTCGGATGAACCGGTCGGCGGCCGGTCAGGCCGGGTTCGTCTCGAAGCGTTCCGGGGCGAGCTCGCGCAGCGCGGCCATCTGCTCGAGGTGGTGGGCGGCCGAGGTGGCCACGAGGCTCGCGTTGACAGCGGTCGCCCCGACGGTGTCGGCCATGCGCAGGTGCGCGCGGGAGCCGTCCGGGTCGCCGAGCGGGTCCAGCGGCGGAATCTGCAGCACGAGGTCGAAGCCGTCCGGGCGTTCCACGGATTCCCAGATGCGGGTCAGCTCCCCCGGTCCGAGGCCGAACGGCGCCCACCCGGTGCCGTACGTCACGGCGCGGCGCAGCGAGCGGCGGGTGCGCCCGCCGATCCACATCGGCACCGTGGTGCGCGGCGCGTGCGGTTCGACGACGAAGTCGGTGAACGTGAACCGGGGCCCCTCGTGGTGCGGCACGGCCCTGCCCCACGCCGCGCGCAGGGCGGTGATCGCCTCGTCGGCGATCTCGCCGCGCCCGGCGAACTCGGCGCCGAGCAGGTCGAACTCCTCTTCGAGGCTGCCGACCCCGATCCCGAGGACGACGCGGCCGCCGCTGAGCAGGTCGAGGGTGCCG
This sequence comes from Micromonospora sp. NBRC 110037, assembly GCF_001652995.1. Taxonomy (NCBI): domain Bacteria; kingdom Bacillati; phylum Actinomycetota; class Actinomycetes; order Micromonosporales; family Micromonosporaceae; genus Micromonospora; species Micromonospora sp. NBRC 110037. Next base: position 2,326,166 of record NZ_BBVA01000002.1, on the reverse strand, counting down.
TAGGTCTTGGCGAGGGCGAGCGGATGGTGGTAGCCGATGACGACGACGTTCGTCGCGAGCCGGACGCGGCGCGTCGCCGAGGCGAGGAACGACAGCGTGGCCACGGGGTCGAAGTACGTCGCGCCCCGCTCGGCGGCGATCGGGGCGGGCACGGCGACGTGCTCGCTGCAGGTCAGGTGGTGGTAGCCCAGGTCGTCGGCGGCGCGGGCGACGGCCAGCAGCGCGCCGCCGACGTCGGGGCCGGACAGGACGTCCCGTTCCCAGGCGGCCGCGGTGCGCGGATGCTGGACGACGACCGGGGTGAGCAGCCCGATGCGTGCGGTCATGACAGGGTCTCCGATCCGGCGACGCCGCGCGTCGCGCTGGTGGGGCCGGCGTTCGCGGGCGGGATGGTGGCCGCGGCACTGGTCGGGATGAGCCGGAGGCGTTCGAGCAACGCGCCGAAGTCCTCGTCGTCGTCCGGGTCGAGCGGCAGCCCGAGCCCGAGCCCGTCGGCGATGCCGCCGTACGCCTGCCCGAGCACGTCCGGCAGCTCGGCGTAGGTGCCGTGCGGGATGAGAGCGGCCAGGGTCTCGTCGTCGAGGACGGTGGCGAGTCCGGTCCAGCGCCCGGAGGCGGCCATCGCGGCGAGCCGTTCGCCGACCCGGCCCAGGCCGAGCCGGTCCAGGGTGGTGCGGTAGGCGGGAGTGGAGAAGAGGAACGCCAGCTCCTGGCGGGCGGAGTCGCGGCTCGCGGCGAGCGCGGCCGGCGTCGGCCCGGTGATCGACTTGGACACCACGACGACCCGCGGGATCCCGGCGCGTCCGGCCCGTTCGGCCCCGGCGCGCAGCGCGGGGAGTACGACCGTGCGCAGGTGACTCGGGTGCGAGTTCGTCGCGTGGGTGACGAAGCCGTCGGCGAGCTCGCCGGCCACCTCGCAGACGCGCCGGTTGACCCCGCCGGTGTACAGCGCCGGGGCCGCGGTCGGCAGCGGGCCGGGATTGAAGTACGGCTGCAGCCGGGTGAAGCGGTAGTGGCTGCCCTCGTGCTCCAGGGGTTCGCCGGTGCTGAACGCGGCGAAGATCCCCCGGATCGAGGCGAGGTAGTCGCGCAGGTTCTCCACCGGCCGCTCCCACGGCACCGAGAAGCGCCCGACGATGTTGCCGCGTACCTGGGTGGCCAGACCGAGCTGGAAGCGGCCCTCGGAGAACCGCGCGAGGTCCCACGCGGCGTACGCGGTCACCATCGGGCTGCGAGGGAAGGCCAGCGTCATGCTGGTGCGTACGGTGATCCGGCTGGTGTGCTCGGCCGCGAGCAGCGCGACCGCCAGGGAGTCGTGCGTCGTCTCGGGGATGTGCACGGTGTCGAAGCCGAGCCGTTCGATGCGCGCCACGACCGCGGGCACCTCGCGCAGCGCCGTCGTCGGCGGCAGCGTCGTGGTCAGCTCCATCCGGGTGGCGGGTGTCTGTGGCGCCGTCACGGGATGCGGCCCGCCAGGGTGGCGTCGACGACCTCGTCGCCGTTGACGATCCGGGCGAGCTTCTCCAGCCGGGGCGCGCGCCGCAGGTGTGCCCCGCCCTCGACGGGCAGGCACGCGCCGGTGATCCAGGAGGAGCCGGGACCGCAGAGGAAGCGGACCGCGGCGGCGACGTCCTCGGCGCGCCCGATCCGCGACAGGGGCTTCTCGGCGACCGTCGCGGCGGCCAGTTCGGGGTCGGCCAGCAGCCGGCCCGGGTTCTCGCCGTCGGTGGCGACGATGCCGGGGCGTACCACGTTGACCCGTACCGCGAGGTGGCCGAGTTCGTCGGCGGCGACCCGGACGAGCGCTTCGAGCGCGGCCTTGCTCACCGAGTACGACGGCATGAACGGGAAGGAGTGGCCGCCCGCGCTCGACGAGGTGCACACGATCGCACCCCCGCCGCGCGCGGCCAGGGCCTGCCCGCCGTACCGGATGGCGTGCAGCGCCGTGGTGACGTTGCGCCGGAAGTCGTGTTCGAGGGTCTCGGCGTCGAGGGCGAGCAGGGGACGGAAGGTGCCGCCGCCGACTGTGGTGACGACCGCGGCCAGCGGGGTCTCGTCGGCGGCGCGGACCGCTGCTGCCACGTCCTTTTCGCGGGTGGAGTCGCCGGCGCTGATCCGTACCGGTGGTGCTCCGGGGGCGGCTGCGGCGACCGTCCCGGCCGCCGCCCGCAGCGTCGCCTCGGTCCGTCCCATGATCGTCACGGCGGCGCCGTCGGCGGCCAGCGCGGCGGCGATGGCGCGGCCGAAGCCGCCGCCCCCGCCGATGACGAGCGCGCCGCGGCCGGCGAGCGGGCCGGGTGCGGCGCTGCTCGGATGGGGATCGGTGCTCATGCCTGCTCCCGCGACGCTCGGCGGAACTTCTCCCGCGTGGACGGGTCGTCCATGAGGACGAAGGTGCCGGTGGCCGTGACGCACGTCAGGTCCCCGACGCGCAGTTCGCCGGAGCTGCGCACCTTGCGTCCGTCGCGCCCGTCGTGCCGGGCCAGGATCGTGATCGTCGAGCCGATCGGGATGGCCGCGCGGAACGAGATGTCGAGCCCGACGGTCACCGCGGCGTATCCGGCGCGGGCGTTGGCGATGCCGAGGGCGTGGTCCATGAGCATGGCCGAGGTGCCGCCGTGCACGTGCCCGGGTGGCCCTTGGAAGGCAAGTCTCAGGGTGACCTCCCCGCGTAAGGAACCGTCCGGCTCGACCCAGAGGGACACCGGCGGCGACAGCGGGTTCTCGGTGCCGCCGGCGGGGTCGAAGCGGCCCGGGCCGGGCTGGCGCCACATCGTCGCGATCCGCTCGGCGAGGTCCGGGGCGTGGGCGTCGATCCGGGCGGTGAGCGCGTCGAGGTCGGCCACTATCGCGTCGGCGTCGGGGTCGACGGCGCCGCCCGCGCGCGTGATCGCGTCGATGAGCCGGCGGGTGGCCGAGGCGACCGCGTCGATGCCGGTGTCGCGGGGCTGTGCCGTGGCGAGGGGGGCTTCCACCGTGCGGACTCCTTTGGCCGGCCGGACATCAAGCAACCAAGCGCTTGCTTGATGCGCACCTTAGCGACCTGATCGCGCGCTGGCAACGGTTGCCCGCTACGCGCCGCCCCCTTGTCGATCATGCTGCCGATCGCCTATTGACGTGCCCGCACGCTGCCACCTACGGTTCCCAATCGAGCGCTTGTTTGGATCGCGAACGGCCGCAACACCGCCAGTCTCGGGCGCGGATGCCGATCAGTTCCGGACAGGCGCTCCACACCAGCGCCGCCATCCATCACCTCCATGACCATCGCGCCCGCACGGCCGCCGCCGAACGGCCCGGCCGCCCCCGGGAACCCGCCGGGTGACTCGCGGAGCCGCTCCCGCTCTCGGGCCGAAGGTCAGGAAAGGACCATTGTGTCTCGCCTCCCGCGCCGCCGACGCCTCGCCGTCGCCGCGAGCCTGCTCGCCGCCACCCTCGTCGTCGGAGCCTGCTCCGCCACCGGAACCGGCGACCCCGGTGCCACCACGGGTGAGATCGACCCCGACGCCGTCCTGCGGGTGAGCGCCTCGTCGCCGTTCCAGAACCTCGACCCGGCGCAGCCGGCCCCCGGCGGCTACCCCTACCTCACGCTGATCTACGACCGGCTCACCATGGTCGACTCCACCGACCAGGTCGTCCCCGGCCTGGCCAAGAAGTGGACCTACGCCCAGGACGGCTCCCACCTCGAACTCGCCCTGCGCGACGACGTCAAGTTCCACGACGGGACGCCGTTCGACGCCAACGCCGTCAAGGTCAACATCGAGCGCGGCCAGACGCTGCCCACGAGCACCATCAAGCAGGACCTCGCCAGCATCACCGGCGTCACGGTCGTCGACGCGCACACCGTGCGCCTCAACCTCAAGCCGGGCACCGGCGCCGTGCTCCCCTCGGCCCTGGCCACCGCCGCCGGGATGATGGTCTCGCCCAAGGCGATCGCCGACGGCGTCGACCTCAAGCGCGCCCCCGGCAAGGCCGGCTCGGGCCCGTACGTCGTCACCGAGTTCATCCCGAACGAGAAGTACGTCGTCAAGCGCGCCGAGGGCACCTACTGGGACCCCAACGCCGGGCGCCTCGCCGGCATGGAGATCACCCGGGTCCCCGAGGGCGCCACCCGGCTCAACGGCGTCATCAGCGGTCAGACCGACCTCAGCTTCGTCTCCTCGGCCAACGAGATCACCCAGGCCCGCCAGCTCGGCGAGGACGGCCAGCTCAAGGTGACCACCCGCCCGTTCCGCAACGTCCTCGGCATCCTGCTGCGCGCCAACATGGGCGACCTCAAGGACAAGCGGGTCCGTGAGGCAATCGCGCGCTCGGTCGACCCGGCCGCCATCCGCGCGCTCTTCGCCGACACCTGCACGCCCACCCGCAGCATCTACCCGAACAGCCCGTGGGAGGACCCGGCGGCGACCTACCCGTACGAGTTCGACCTGGCCAAGGCCAAGGCGCTGATCTCCGAGGTCGGCGGGGCGAAGGTGTCGATCAGCTTCTCCGCCGGCACCAACACCGAGCAGCCCGCCACCGCCATCCAGGCCGCCATGTCCCAGGCCGGCATCGACGCGAAGCTCAACCCGACGCCGAACTCCGAGACCGAGGCCCGCTTCATCGCCGGCGACTTCGAGCTCGAGGTGTCCAACACGTTCAACCCGCGTCTCGACCCGGCGGGCACTGTGGACAACTACCTCCTCGGCAACTACAAGCTCGCCACCGACCCGGAGGTCATCGGCCCGATCGCGGCCAAGGCCGCCGACCCCCGCTCCAGCGTCGAGGAGCGCGCCAAGCAGTACCACCAGCTGTGGGAGCGGCTGTTCAGCGAGGCGTGGTTCATCCCGATCTGCAACCTCACCAGCGCCACCATCGCCTCCCCGAAGGTCGTCGGGGCCGAGCAGCTGCCGTGGACCAACCTCGGCCTGTTCGACCTGCGGACCGTCGCGATGACGAAGGGCTGAGCGTCAGGTCCCCGCCGTCCGCCACCGCGCGCGGCCGACCCGAAGAAAGGTAGCCAGAGCCAGTGAACCGTCCCACCGCAGCCACCCCGCTCCTGCCCGCCCTGTCCCGCCTGCTCGACGAGCAGCCGGACCTGACCCTCACCCTCGCCGGCGCCCCGTTCACAGTGGCCGAGCTCGACGCCGCGTCGCGTCGCCTCGCCGGGTTCCTCGCCGACCGCGTCGCGCCCGGCGACCGGGTCGTCGTCCTCGCCCGCAACGGCCGCCTGGCCCTGCTCTCCTGGTGGGCGACGACGCTTCGCGGCGGTTTCGTCGTCCCGCTCAACACGAGCAACCGCGGCGCCGTACTGGCCCACCAGGTGCTCGACGCCGACCCGGTCGCGATGATCGTCGAGGACGAGTTCGTGCCCGTCCTGGACGACGCCCTCATCGGCACGGAGCTACGGGTGCCGGTCCTCGTCGGCGCCCCCATCCGGCCCGCCTCGGGCCCGGCGCCCGCCTGGGCCACCGAGGTCGTGGACTTCGACGCCGCCGTCGCTGAGGGCTCGGCGGTGACGACCACCCCGGACCTCGACGCGTACGCCACCAGCCACCTCATCTACACGGCCGGCACGACCGGGCCGTCCAAGGCGTGCATGGTCAGCCACGGCTACGTGGCGAACATGGCCCGCCAGATGCACGAGAACCTCGAACGCCGCGCCGACGACGTCCTCTGGACGGCGATGCCGCTGTTCCACATGGCCGCCGTCGGGCACGTGATGGGTTCGCTCCAGCTCGGCTCGGCCATCGACCTCGCGTCGCGCTTCTCGGTCCGGGGCTTCTGGAACGAGATCCTGCGCAGCCGCGCGACGATGGCCGCGCTCATGGGCTCGATGCTGCCGATGATCGCCGGCGCCCCCGACTCCGAGGCCACCCGCGAGGCCTTCGGCCGGCTGCGCGTCGTGTCCGGCTCGCCGGTCACCGCCGAGCTCGCCGCTCGCTGGACGGAGCGCTTCGGCGTCGAACGGGTCGGCTCGGGCGCCTACGGCCTGACCGAGGCCTGCCTGATCACCCTCACCCCACCCGGGGGCTACCGGGCCGGGAGCGCCGGCAAGATCAACGACTCCTTCGAGGTACGCATCGTCGACGAGCACGACAACCCGCTGCCCGTCGGCGAGGTCGGCGAGATCGTCGCCCGTCCCAACCGTCCGGCGATCATGTTCAACGGCTACTGGCGTGAGCCGGAGAAGACGCTGGAGGTCTTCCGGGGCCTGTGGTTCCACTGCGGTGACTACGGTCGTCTCGACGAGGACGGCTACCTCTACTTCGTCGACCGGGGCAAGGACTACCTGCGCCGCGGCGGCGAGAACATCTCCAGCTTCGAGATCGAGGGCGTCGTCGCGACCCACCCGGCCGTCGGGGAGGTCGCCGTCCACGCCGTCCCCTCCCCGCTGGCCGAGGACGACCTCAAGGTGACTGTCGTGCCCGCGCCCGGCGCCCAGATCGACCCCGCGGAGCTCTTCGAGTGGCTGCACCCGCGCATCCCGCGGTACGCCGTGCCCTCCCACATCGAGGTCCGCACCGAACTGCCCAAGAACGCCGTCGGGCGGGTCCTCAAGCGCGTCCTGCGCGAGGAGGGCGTGACCGCGCGGACGTGGAGCACCGACCCCCGTGCCGTGACCGGCCTCCCGGTCCCGGCCGGCGCCCAGGAGCAGGCGTGAACAGCGTCCCCGGCCAGCGGTTCGAAGGGCCGCTGGCCGGCCTGCGGCTCCTCGAACTCGGTGGGCAGGGGCCGGTGCCGTTCGCGACGATGATGCTCGCCGACATGGGTGCCCAGGTGGTCCGGGTGGACCCGCCCGGCGAGCCCGACCGGCGGGAGCGCGCGCAGGTCAACGCGATCGACAGGGGCCGTACGACAGTCACGCTCGACCTGAAGTCCGAGGCCGACCGGGCGCTCGTGCACCGGCTGCTCGCCGACGCGGACGTGCTGCTCGACCCGTTCCGGCCCGGGGTGCTCGAACGTCTCGGCCTGGCCCCGGCCGAACTCACCGAGCGGTACCCGCGCCTGGTCGTGGCGCGGATGACCGGCTGGGGCCAGGACGGCCCTCTCGCCGCGGCCGCCGGGCACGACCTCAACTACATCGCCGTCTCCGGGGTGCTCGACACGATCGGCCTGCCCGACACCGGCCCCGTCGTGCCGCCGATGTATCTGGCCGACTTCGCCGGCGGCGGCATGATGCTGGCCTTCGGCGTGCTGGCCGCACTGCAGGAGCGTGTCTCCTCCGGGCGTGGGCAGGTCGTGGACGCCTCGATGCTCGAGGGCAGCGCGCTGCTCACCGTCGTCATCCACTCGATGCTCGCGCGGGGCGCCTGGAACCTCACCCGTGGCACGAACTACCTCGACGGCGGGGCGCACTTCTACCGGGTGTACCGCACCGCCGACGACAGGTTCATGTCCGTGGCGGCCATCGAGGCGAAGTTCTACCGCACGTTCCTGCGTACCCTCGGCCTCGATCCGGAGGACGGGCCGGCGCAGTTCGACGAGTCGGGGTGGGCCGGCTGGGCCGAGCGGATCGCGTCGGTCTTCGCCGGCCGCACCCGGCGGGAGTGGACCGGCGTCTTCGAGGGCGTCGACGCGTGCGTGCATCCGGTGCTGGACATCGCCGAGTCGGCCGAGCACCCGCAGATGCGGGCCCGGGGCGCCGTCGTCGAGGTCGAGGGGGTCGCCCAGCCGGCCCCGACGCCCCGTTTCTCGCGTACACCCGCGGGGGTCCCACGGGCCCCGCGCCGGCGTGGTGAGGACACCGACCGGGTGCGCTCGGCGCTCGCCGCGAGCAGCCCATGGGAAGCGTTGTCAAGGCCTTGACCTGCGGCAAGCCTCACTCTACGCTTCGACCAAGCGCTTGCTTGTTTGGTGATTCGCATTTGACGACGGACGAGACGGAGCAAACGTCAATGACGACTCAGGCCCCGGTGGCCCGAAACTCGGGACCCGCCGTCTTCGCCGACATCGTGCGGGCACGCACGGGCGACGACCACCCCGGCCTGCTCTTCGAAGGCCGCACCATCACCTGGGGCCGGATCGTGCAGGAGGCCGCCGACCGGGCCGCGGCACTGGACGACGTGCCCCGGCCCGACGGCAGGCCACTGCACATCGGGCTGCTCCTGGAGAACACCCCCGACTACGTGTACTGGATCTGTGCCGCCGCGCTGGCCGGCGCCACAGTGGTCGGGATCAACCCGACCCGGCGTGGCGCCGAGCTGGCCCACGACGTGCGGCACACCGACACCGACCTGCTCCTCACCGAGGACCGCCTCGCCGGCCTCGTCGACGGGCTCGACCTGGGCATCCCCGCCGGGCAGGTGCGCAACATCGACTCCCCGGAGTACGCCGCCTGGCTGGCCCGGCACGCCGGCGCGCCGGTACCCACCGACGAGGTCGACCCGCGCGCCAACCTGCTGCTCATGTTCTCCTCCGGCTCGACCGGCGCCCCCAAGGCGGTCATCTGCTCCCACGGGCGCCTCGCCGCGGTCTCCGAGGCGCTGCTGGCCCGCACCGAGCTGACCCGCGACTCGGTCAGCTACCTGGCGATGCCGCTGTTCCACGGCAACGCCGTCATGCTCAACCTCGGCCCCGCCATGGTCTGCGGCGCGACGATCTGCATGGTCCGCAGGTTCTCCGCGTCCGGCTTCGTACGCGACGTGCACGAGCACGGCGTCACCTACTTCAACTACGTCGGCCGGGCACTGGCCTACATCCTGGCCCGGCCGGTCGACCCCCGCGACGCGACGAGCACGCTGCGGCGCGCCGTCGGAACCGAGGCCTCGGCCGCCGACATCACCCGCTTCGCCGAGCGCTTCGGCGTCGTCATCTCCGAGGGCTACGGCTCCAGCGAGGGCGTCATGCGGATCAACCGCACCCCCGAGACGCCCGCCGAGGCGCTCGGTGTGGCCGTCGCCGGCGCCGAGATCAAGGTCATGAACGAGGAGACCGGGCTGGAGTGCCCGCCGGCCCGGCTCGACGGGACCGGGCGGCTGCTCAACGCCGACGAGGCCATCGGCCAGCTCGTCGGCGTCGGCATGGCGGCGAAGTTCGAGGGCTACTACAAGAACCCCGAGGCCGCCGCCGAGCGGGTCCGCGGCGAGGACTTCTGGTCCGGGGACCTGGCCTACCGCGACACCGACGGCTACTTCTACTTCGCCGGCCGCTCCTCGGACTGGATCCGCGTCGACAGCGAGAACTTCGCGGCCGGCCCCGCCGAGCGGATCATCGAGCGCTGGGACCGGGTGGCGGTCGCCCCCGTCTTCGCCGTGCCCGACCCGCGTACCGGCGACCAGGTCATGTGCGTGATCCAGCTGCGCAGCGGCGCCACCTTCGACCCCGAGGCGTTCACCGCCTTCCTCGACGAGCAGGCCGACCTCGGCACCAAGTGGCGGCCCCGCTTCGTGCGGATCGTCGACCAGATCCCCAGCACCGGCAACGGCAAGGTCGCCAAGCAGATCCTGCGCCGTACCGCCTGGGTCACGACCGACCCCGTCTGGGTCCGCGACGGCGCGTCCACCGCGTACCGCCCGCTGACCGAGGCGGACGTCCGGGACCTCGAGAAGCAGTTCGCCGACAACGGACGTGCCGCGCTCCTGCCGGCCCCCTGACCTGCCGGCCCGCCCGGCACACCGACTGGCGCCCACGCCCCGAGAATGAGGAACATCCATGTACCTGGAGTACACGCCCGAGCAGCGAGAGCTGAGCAGGGAGCTGCGAGCCTACTTCGCGCGCCTGCTCACGCCCGAGGTCCGCGAGGCGCTCGGCGGCACCAACGAGGACCGCCCGGCCTACCGCGAGATCATCCGTCAGATCGGCAAGGACGGCCTGCTCGGACTCGGCTGGCCCACGGAGTACGGCGGCCAGGGCCGCCCGGCGATCGACCAGTACATCCTCTTCGACGAGATCAACCGCGCCCAGGCACCGTTCCCCTTCGTCACCATCAACAACATCGGCCCGATGCTGATGCGCTACGGCACCGAGGAGCAGAAGCGCGCCTACCTGCCGGGCATGCTGACCGGCGACGTCATCTTCGCCATCGGCTACAGCGAGCCGGGCTCCGGCACCGACCTCGCCTCGCTGAGCGCCCGGGCCGAGGCGACGCCCGACGGTGGCTGGGTCATCAACGGCCAGAAGGTGTTCACCAGCGGTGTCAGCCAGGCCGACTTCGTCTGGATGGCCGTGCGCACCGACCCCGCCGCCCCGAAGCACAAGGGCATCACCATCCTCATCGTGCCGACGTCGGACCCGGGCTTCAGCTGCACGCCGATCGCCACCAGCGGCATCACCCACACCAACGCCTCCTACTACGAGGACGTACGCGTCGGCCCCGAGGCCCTCGTCGGCGAGGTCAACGGCGGCTGGCGCCTCATCACCGGCCAGCTCGGTCACGAGCGGGTGGGCCTGGCCGCGATGGGCGGGCGCACCGAGCAGCTGTGGACCGACGTCGCCGCGTGGGCCGCCGAGCCCGACACCGACGGCAACCGCGTCCTGGACAAGCCGTGGGTGCGCACGGAACTGGCCCGCGACTACGCCGAGCTGACCGCGATGCGCCTGCTCAACTGGAAGATCGCCGTCGTGGGGGAGGGTCAGAACCCGGCGCCCGCCGCCGCGTCGGTCGCCAAGGTCTACGGCACGGAGACCCACGACCGGGTCTGCCGCAACCTCGTCTCCGTCGTCGGGCCCCGCGCGACCCGGCGATCCGGCGCGCCGGACGCCGTCCTCGGCGGGCAGCTTGAGGCGTACACCCGCGGCTCCTACATCAACACCTTCGGCGGCGGCACCAACGAGGTGCTGCGCGACATGATCGCGGTCGCCGGTCTCGGCATGCCGAGGAAGGGGCGTTCCGCATGAGCACCACGACGCAGGCCCCCGCCTCCGACGCCACCGACCAGGACGCCTTCCTCGCCCGTCTGCGCGAGTTCGTCGGCCTCGAGGCCACGCCCACCCGTTACGCCCAGGACACCGTCAACCAGGCGATGATCCGGCACTTCGTCGAGGCGATGGGCGACGAGAACCCCGTCTACGTCGACGACCGGGCCGCCCGGGACACCGGCCGCGAGGGCGTCGTCGCCCCGCCGCCGATGCTGTCCACCTGGCTCATGGTCGGCTACAAGGCCCACACGGCCGCGGCCGCGGGCGCCGCGCCGGACACCCCGATGGCCCGGCTGCTCGCGCTGCTCGCCGACGCCGGCTTCGTCGGGGTCGTCGCGACGAACGACGAGCACGAGTACGTGCGCGAGCTGCGCCTGGGCGACGAGATCAAGATGACCACTGTCATCGAGGACGTCTCCCCGCGCAAGACCACCGGGCTGGGCACCGGCCACTTCATCACGACGCTGCGCACCTACACCGACCAGAACGACGAGGTCGTGGCCCGCCAGCGCTTCCGCATCCTGCGCTTCGACCCGTCCGGCGCCAAGCCCGCGGCGCCGGCCGCCGCCGACCCGGCGCTGCGGCACAAGCCGTTCATCCTGCGCGACAACGCGTTCTGGTTCGCCGCCGCCGCGCAGCGTCGCCTCGTCATCCAGGCCTGCACCGACTGCGGCACGCTGCGCCACCCGCCCGGCCCGATCTGCCCGTCCTGCCACTCGTACGCGTGGCACGAGGTGGAGGCGAGCGGCCGGGGCACCGTGCACAGCTACGTCGTCAGCCACCACCCGAAGGCGCCCGGGTACGACTACCCGCTCACCGTCGTGCTCGTCGACCTCGAAGAGGGCACCCGTCTGGTCGCCGACTTCGTCGGGGACGCCGGCGAGGTCGAGATCGGCATGCCCGTGCAGGTCGACTGGCTCGACTACGACGAGAACCTCACGCTGCCGCGTTTCCGGGCCGCGACCTCCGCATCGGAGCCCACAGAAGAGGAAGGGAACTGATGGACTTCCAGCTCGCCGAGGAGCAGGTCACGGTCAACGACCTGGCGCGCGACGTGTTCTCGCGCAACGGCGACCCGCAGCGGCTCTTCGACATCGAGGCCGGGCCGGACCGCTTCGACCGCGTCCTGTACCGCGACCTGGCCGAGTCCGGCATCCTCGGGCTGCCCGTGCCCGAGGAGCACGGCGGCGCCGGGCTGGGCCTGTGGGAGGTCGCCGGGGTCTTCGTCGAACAGGGCCGCACGCTCGGCACCGTCCCGCTGTGGGAGACCCTCGTCGGCGGCGTCCTGCCGCTGCTGCGCTACGGCAACGCCAAGCAGCAGGCCGAGTGGCTGCCCCGCGTGGCCGCCGGGGACGCGGTCCTCACCGTGGCCGTCGACGACCTGACCGACGCCCGGCCGTACGGCGCCCGCGTCCGCGCGCGGTCCGGCGCCGAGCCCGGCGGTGACGGGGTCACCCTGAGCGGCACCGCCGTCGGCGTCCGCTCGGCGCACCTCGCCGACGCGATCGTCGTCCCGGCCACCGACGAGGCGGGCGCGGTCGGGCTGTACCTCGTGCCGACCGCCGGACCCGGGGTACGCCGGGACACCTTCGAGCGCACCGACCGCGGACTCGCCTCCGACGTGCACTTCGACGGCGCCGCCGCGGCGCTGCTCGCCGAGGGCCCCGAGGAGGACCGGCTCGACTGGCTGCTGCGCCAGGTCTGGACCGCCGTGGCGGCTCTGCAGAGCGGCATCAGCCAGGCCGCCGTACGCCAGGCCGCCGACTACACCTCGGGCCGTGAGCAGTTCGGTGTGCCGATCGCGACCTTCCAGGCCGTCGCCCACCAGCTCGCCGACTGCCACATCGACACCGAGGCGATGGAGGTCACCTACCTCAACGCGCTCTGGCGCGAGACGACCGGGCGGCCGTCCCGGGCGGCGGTGCACGTCGCGAAGTACTGGGCCGCCGAGGCGGGCGACCGCGTCGCGCGCACCGTGCAGCACGTGCACGGCGGCATGGGTGCCGACGTCACCTATCCGATCCACCGTTACATGCTCTGGACCACGCAGCTTGCCAACACCGCCGGCTCCGGAGCCTGGCACCTGCAGCAGCTCGCGGACCTCGTGGGCGAGGGGGAGCAGCTGTGAGCACGCAGATCACCATCGAGCAGGTGAGCCCCGGCGACACGCTGCCGGAGCTGGAGATCCCGCTGACCCGGACCGTCATCGTCGCCGGCGCGCTCGCGACCCGCGACTACGAGGACGTGCACCACGACCCGGCCCAGGCCCAGCGTCGCGGCACCCCCGACACGTACATGAGCATCAACCATACCAACGGGCTCGTCGGCCGCTACGTCACCGACTGGGCCGGCCCCGCCGCGCGCATGGTGCGCCTGAGCACCCGCCTCGGGGTGCCGAACTTCCCGGGTGACGTGATGCGGCTGACCGGTGAGGTCGTCGGCGTCGAGGAGGACACCGTGCGCGTCGCGGTGCGTGGCATGAACAGCAAGGGCGGGCACGTCGTCTCCGAGGTGACAGTGCGCCTGCCCCGCGGATCGGAGCAGTGACGTGACGTCCACCTTCCTGTCGGGTCGCACCGCTGTCGTCGGCATCGGCGCGACGGAGTTCTCGAAGAACTCCGGCCGCAGCGAGCTGCAGCTGGCCGTCGAGGCCGTCTCGGCCGCCCTGGCCGACGCGGGCCTGAGCCCAGCCGACGTCGACGGCATGACGACCTTCACCATGGAGACCAACCCGGAGAACATGGTCGCCCGCAGCCTGGGCATCCCGGAGCTGAAGTTCTTCTCCCGGATCCCCTACGGCGGCGGCGGCGCCTGCGCACCCATTCAGCAGGCCGCCATGGCCGTCGCGAGCGGGCTCGCCGACGTCGTCGTGGCGTACCGCGCCTTCAACGAGCGCTCCGGCGTCCGCTTCGGGCAGGGACCTCCGCCGGCGAAGACCCAGGCCACCTCGGACAACGAGTACCGCTCCTGGGTCAACCCGTACGGCCTGCTCACCCCGGCCCAGCACACCGCGATGTTCGCCCGCCGCTACATGCACACGTACGGCGCGACCAGCGAGGACTACGGCCGGGTGGCGGTGCTCGCCCGCAAGCACGCCGCGAACAACCCCAGGGCGTGGTTCTACGGCAAGCCGCTCACGCTCGAGGAGCACCAGGCCTCGCGCTGGATCGCCGAGCCGCTGCACCTGTTCGACTGCTGCCAGGAGACCGACGGCGGTCAGGCGATGGTCGTCGTCAGCGCCGAACGCGCCAAGGACCTGCCCGTCACCCCGGTCTACATCCGGGGCGCGGCCCAGGGCCTGGGACCGGACCAGTACCAGATGGTCAGCTACTACCGCGAGGACCTGACCCGGATCCCCGAGGTCGAGCTCTGCGCCCGGCAGTTGTGGGCCCAGTCGGGGCTCGGTCCCGCCGACATGGACGCGGCGATCCTCTACGACCACTTCACGCCGTACGTGCTCAACCAGCTCGAGGAGTACGGCTTCTGCGGTCGCGGTGAGGCCAAGGACTTCATCGCCGATGGCAACCTGGAGGTCACCGGCTCGCTGCCGACGAACACCCACGGCGGCCAGATCGGCGAGGCCTACCTGCACGGCACGAACGGTGTCGCGGAGGGCGTCCGCCTCGTCCGGGGCACCTCGACCAACCAGCCCGACGGCGTCCGCAACGTCCTGGTGACGGCGGGCGTCGGCGTTCCCACCAGTGCACTGATCCTCTCCGCGGAGGGCTGAGACGCCGGCCACCACCACAGCTCCGAAGGCCGTCAGCGACCCACGGATCCCGCCCGGCAGCGGCCGGAAGGGACAACACCACCTCTGATCAGCCGGAACGACTCGGCTCGTGTTTAGGAAGGATGAGAATGGGCGTCACCATAACGGCCCGCAAACGTGTGGTCGCGTTGATCAGCATCGGGGCTCTCGCCCTGGCCGGCTGCAGCTCGCCGGACAACTCCGGCAGCGGCAGCAGCGCCGCGCAGGGCGAGATCGACACGTCGGCAGTGCTCAAGTTCGCGTCGGCGGGTCCGTTGCGCGACCTCGACCCGGCCCTGCAGACGAGCTACGGCGCGTGGGGCTACCTGTTCCTCGTCTGGGACCGGCTGACCATGCTGGACAAGGACGACAAGATCGTCCCGGGCCTGGCCAAGGAGTGGAACTTCGTCGAGGACGGCAGCGTCCTGGAACTCAAGCTCCGGGACGACGTGAAGTTCCACGACGGCACGCCGTTCGACGCCGAGGCCGTCAAGGTCAACATCGAGCGCGGCAAGACGCTCGAGGGCTCGACCCTCAAGAGCGACCTCGCCGACATCGAGTCGGTCGAGGTCGTCGACGCGACGACCGCGCGCCTCAAGCTGGTCAAGGGCAAGGGCGTCCAGCTGCCCGCGTCCTTCACCGGCACGGCCGGCATGATGGTCAGCCCGAAGGCGATCAAGGACGGCGCCGACATCAAGAACAATCCCGGCACCGCCGGGTCCGGCCCGTACATCGCCACCCAGCTCGTCCCCCAGGAGAAGCTCGTCCTCAAGCGGGCCGACAACTACTGGGACCCGAACGTCGGCCGTCTCGGCGGCATCGAGCTGCAGCGGGTGCCCGACGCCGCTGCCCGCCTCAACGGCCTGCAGAGCGGCCAGGTCGACCTGGCCCCGCTCAGCTCGGCCGGCGAGATCGCCACGGTGGAGAAGATCGTCACCCCGGGCAGCGGTCTCCAGCAGCACCAGGTGAAGTTCAAGAACGTCGTCGGCATCTACCTGCGCGCCAACAAGGGCGACCTCGTCAAGCCGGAGGTCCGCCAGGCGATCGCCCACGCGGTCGACCCGGAGGCGATCAGCGCGCTCTTCAGCGGCTACTGCACGCCGACCCGCCAGGTCGTGCCGGAGACGGACCCGAGCCGCATCCCGAGCTACACCTACCCGTACGAGTTCAGCGTGGACAAGGCCAAGGCCCTCGTGCAGCAGGCCGGCGGCGCCAAGGTGTCGGTCACCTTCGCCGCGGGCACGAACGCCGAGCAGCCGGCAAACGTCGTGCAGGCGTCCCTGCGGGCCGCCGGCGTCGACGCGACGCTCAACCCCGTGCCCAACACCGAGAACGAGCCGCGCTTCATCGCCGGCGACTTCGAGCTGATGGTCGGCACGTCGTGGAGCCCGAAGGCCGACCCGGCGGCGACGGTGAACACCTACATGCTGAACACGTACAAGCTCGCCGCGGACCCCTCGCTCATCGCGGGCAAGGCGGCCGAGGCCGCCAACCCCACGCTGCCGATGGACAAGCGGGCCCCGCTGTACCAGGACATCTGGAAGACGACGCTCGAGCAGGCCTGGTTCGTGCCGCTGTGCAACCAGACCAACGCGAACGTCTCGAAGGCGAACATCGTCGGCACCGACAACATCCCGATGTCGAACATCGGCATCTGGGACCTGCGCCACATCGCCGTCAAGAAGTAACCGGTCGCTCCTGACCACCGGTGGCGTCGCCGCCGGACCACCCGCTGCGGCGGGGGCCGGCGGCGACACCACCGGCCTTGCCGGCACCAGGCCGTGCGAGGCGCAGTCCCAGGCACACGCTCAGAGTCGAGGTAGGACATGATCCGCTACGCCAGCAGGCGCTTGCTCGCGGCAATACCCCTGCTGTTCGTCGTCCCGCTGCTCGTCTTCGCCCTGATCGAACTCGCTCCGGGCGACCCGGCCGTCGTCCTGGCCGGCGACGAGCCGACCCCGGAACGTGTCGAGGCGATCCGCGAGGAACTCAACCTCAACGCTCCGGTCCTGGTGCGCTACGCCATGTGGGTCGGCGACGTCCTGCGCGGCGACCTCGGCACGTCCTTCCTGTCCGATCAGACAGTCATCGAGCTGCTGACGCGGCGAATGGCCACGACGATGTCGCTGGTGCTCGTCGCGATGATCTTCGCCGTCGTGCTCGGGGCCACCCTCGCCCTCGTGGCCACGCTGCGCTCCGGTGGCATCGTCGACCGGTTCGTCAACGGGCTCGCCTCGATCGCGATCGCCATCCCGGGCTTCTGGTTCGGCCTCGTGCTCGCCTCGGTCTTCGCGGTGGGCCTGCAGATGTTTCCGGCGTTCGGCTATCAACCGCTGGCCGACGGCTTCTGGCCGTGGCTGTCGCACCTCGTCCTGCCGGGCATCGCCCTCGGCCTGCTACCCGCGGCCGAGGTGACCCTGCAACTCCGCTCGGCGCTCGGGCAGGTCATGAAGTCCGACTACGTCCTCAACGCCGAGGCCAAGGGACTGTCGCGATCCAGCGTGGTGTTCAAGCACTCCCTGAAGAACGCATGCATCCCCGTCGTCACCGTCCTCGGCTTCCGCGTCGCGGAGGTCCTCGCCGGGTCGGTGACCATCGAGATGATCTACAACATGCCGGGCCTCGGTCGTACCGCGATCGAGGCGGTGCAGGGCCGTGACATCCCGGTGCTGCTCGGCTTCGTCCTGTTCAGCACGACTGTCGTCGTGCTCGTCAACCTCATCGTCGACATCTCCTACGGCTACTTCAACCCGAAGGTGCGGTCATGAGCGCCAACCAGACCCCCTCGGCTCCGGCGCCGGGGAACGACTCGGGCCTCGCCGAGGTGCCGGCGGCGGCCATCGGCACGGGCGAACCGGAGCCGGTCGCCGCCCCCGGCATCCTCAAGAGCATCGTGCGCCGCCCCGCGACGATCGCGGCCGGCGTCTTCCTGCTCGTGCTGACCTTCATCGCGATCTTCGCCCCGGCCCTGGCACCGTACGACCCCGACGTGCAGAACCTGTTGCTGCGGCTCCGGCCGCCGAACGCCGAGCACTGGCTGGGGACCGACGACTACGGCCGGGACGTGCTGAGCCGGCTCATCTTCGGCGCGCGGGTCTCGCTGTGGGCGGCGCTGCAGGCCGCGGCCGTCGCGCTCGTCCTCGGTCTGCCGCTCGGCATGATCGCGGGCTACCGCGGCGGCTGGGTCGACGCGATCCTGACCCGCATCATGGACGCGCTGATGAGCGCCCCGTCGCTCGTGCTGGCCATCACCATCGTCGCGGTCCTCGGCGCCGGCATCACCAACGCGATGCTCGCCATCGGCCTGGTCATGGCCCCGCGCTTCTTCCGGGTGGCCCGCGCCGGCACGATGGACGTGCGGCACGAGACCTACATCGAGGCCTCGATCGCCCTGGGCTGCAGCACCCTGCGGATCGCGGTGCGGCACGTGCTGCCCAACGTGCTGCCGCCGATCATCCTCGTCATCTCGGTGTCGCTTGGTACCGCCGTGGCGGCCGAGGCGAGCCTGAGCTTCCTCGGGCTGGGCGTCCAGGCCCCCGCGGCCAGCTGGGGCTCGATGCTCTCGACGGCCTCGTCGAACATGCGCCTCGCGCCGTACCTCGTGTGGCCGCCCGGCGTGATGATCTTCCTCGCCGTCCTCGCCTTCACCTACGTCGGTGACGGCGTCCGTCGCGCCCTCGTGCGCACCCGCTCGGGCAACTGACCGTCCGGCAACCACCAGGAGCTGACATGGCACGTGAAACGGCGCCCGCCGGCACCAGGACCGACGCCACCGGCGGAACGGCGGACCTGCTGCGCGTGGAGAACCTGAGCGTCGAGTTCCCCTCGCCCTCGGGCGGCTGGCAGACGACCGTCCAGGACGTCTCGTTCTCGCTCAAGCCGGGCGGTTCGATGGCCCTGGTCGGCGAGTCCGGGTCGGGCAAGACGGTGACCTCCATCGCGGTGATGGGCCTGACCGGGGCGACCGGAGGACGGATCGCCTCGGGCCGGATCGTCTTCGACGGCGTGGATCTCACCGCGGGCACCCAGAAGCAGTGGCGGGACCTGCGCGGCCCGGGCATGGGCATGATCTTCCAGCAGCCGATCCGCAGCCTCAACCCGGCGTACACGGTCGGGGACCAGATCGCCGAGTCGGTGCGCAAGCACCTGGGCATGAACCGCAAGCAAGCCCGGGCCCGTGCCGTCGAGATGCTCGACATGGTGCAGATCCCGCGGGCGGCGCAGCGGATCGACGACTACCCGCACGCGTTCTCCGGCGGCATGTGCCAGCGCGTCATGATCGCGATGGTCATGGCGTGCAACCCGCGCCTGCTCATCGCCGACGAGCCGACGACGGCGCTCGACGTGACGGTGCAGGAACGGATCCTCGAACTGCTGCGCGACCTGCAGGAGCAGACCGGGGTGGCGCTGCTGTTCGTCAGCCACGACCTCGCGGTGGTGGCCGAGCTGTGCCGGGACGTCGTGGTCATGTACGCCGGCGAGGTGGCCGAGAACGCGCCCTCGGAGCAGTTGTTCTTCCACCCGCGGCACCCCTACACGTCCGGCCTGATCGGCTCGATCCCGAAGCCGGGCCTGAGCACCGACCGGCGGTTGCGCGCGATCCCCGGTGGCATCCCGGCGCCGGGCGCCTGGCCGCACGGGTGCCGGTTCAGCAGCCGGTGCGAGTTCGCCGTGCCGGGCCGGTGCGACGTGGCCCACCCCGGCCTGGTCCGTCTCGACGGCGCCGCCGAGCACCATGCGCGGTGCGTGCGGGCCGCGGAGCTCTCTCTGGATGGAGTGACGGTCTGATGAGCCTGCTCGAAGTCGAGAACCTCACGAAGTCGTTCAGCGCCGGCCGGGACTGGCTCGGCCGGCGTACGAAATGGTTGAACGCGGTCAAGGGGGTGAGCTTCACCCTGGAGCGCGGCGAGTGCCTCGCCGTCGTCGGCGAGTCCGGCGCGGGCAAGTCGACGGTCGGGCGCATGGTGCTGCGCCTCATCGAGCCGGACTCCGGCTCGGTGACCTTCGACGGGATCGACGTACTGGCCACGAAGCCGAAGCAACTGCGCGCGCTGCGCCAGCGGATGCAGATGATCTTCCAGGATCCGTACAGCTCGCTCGACCCGCGGATGACGATCAGGGACGCGGTCGCCGAACCTCTCCTCGTGCACACCGACAAGGACCGGGCCACGCGGGAGAAGGAGGCCGTCGAGCTGCTCGACAAGGTCGGCATCGGTTCGCGCTACCTGGAGCGCTACCCGGCCGAGCTGTCCGGCGGGCAGTTGCAGCGGGTCGCGATCGCCCGGGCGCTGACGATGAAGCCGAGCCTCATCGTGTGCGACGAACCGGTCGCGGCGCTCGACGTGTCGGTGCGGGCGCAGGTGCTCAACCTGCTCCGGGACCTGCAGGAGGAGCTGGGTCTGGCGTACCTGTTCGTCTGTCACGACCTGGCCCTCGTCGAGGTCATCGCCGACCGGGTCATGGTGATGGCCGCAGGTGAGGTGGTGGAGACGGACACGACGGACCAGATCTTCGCCAACCCGCGGC
The DNA here is from genome assembly GCF_001652995.1 of Micromonospora sp. NBRC 110037. NCBI lineage: Bacteria > Bacillati > Actinomycetota > Actinomycetes > Micromonosporales > Micromonosporaceae > Micromonospora > Micromonospora sp. NBRC 110037. The sequence goes on along the minus strand of NZ_BBVA01000002.1, from coordinate 2,306,056 downwards.
AGGAGTACACGAAGAAGCTGCTCGCGGCGATCCCCGTGCCGCTGCCGCGCGACGCGCAGGGCAACCGGCTCGTCGCGCCGGGAAGGGTGGGCTGAACGGTGACCGGTACGACGGAACCGACCCGGACGCAGCTGCTGGCGCGGTTCGCGACGACGCGCGACGAGGAGATCCCCGAGTCGGTACGCGACTACGGCAAGCTCGTCCTGCTCGACTCGCTCGTCTGCGGGCTGGCGGCGGTGCGGTTGCGGCGCAGCCGCATGGTCCAGCGGGTCGCGGCCCGGTTCGGCGGCCCGGCCGAGGCGACCGTGTTCGGGCTGGAGCAGCGGGTCGCGGCGATCAACGCCGCGCACGCCAACGCGGACATGATGAACGCGCTGGACGCCGACGACACGTTCTTCAACTCGGCGCACTTCGCGGTGTTCGGCGTCGCGGCCGGTCTGGCAGAGGCCGAGCGGCTGCACGCCGACGGCGCGAGCCTGCTGCGCGCGAGCATCATCGCGTTCGAGATCAACGCGCGGCTGAACCTGTCGACCTCGCTCATGGCCTTCGAGGACGGCCAGTTCCGCTGGTCGCCGTTGTCGTCGCACGGGTACGCCTCGATGGGCGCGGCCGCGGCGTGCGCTGTCGTCGGCGGCTGGGAGCCGGAGCGGCTGACCTACGCGCTCGGCCTGGTCGCCTGGCTGGCCCCGCCGGCGAAGAACTCCTACATGGCCGAGCGGCGCTCGTTCAACGCGTTCAAGTACGGTCCGTACGGCGCGATCGCGCACGCCGGGATGCTCGGCGCGGCGCTGGCCGAGGAGGGCTACACCGGCGACCTGGACGTGCTGGACCGCACCCCGGGCTTCATCGAGGCGATGGGCTTCCTCGGCGGCGAGCGGCACGAGATGGTCGCCGGCCTGGGGTCGAAGTGGTGGATCACCGAGACGTCGCTCAAGCCGTACCCGACGTGCCGTTTCACCCACGCGGCGCTCGACGCGATCCGCGCGTTCCCGGGCACCCACGGGGTGCCGGTGTCGCAGATCGAGTCCATGGAGATCCGGCTGAGCCCGGCGGCCTACCGGACGTTGCAGTTCCGGGAGCCGGCCCCGCGGATCCCGGACACCGCCGTCGCGCCGCTGGACGGCGCCTTCAACATGCCGTACGCCGCGGCGCTGGCGCTGCTCGGGCACGCACCGGGACCGCAGTGGTACGACCCCGAGCGGCTGGCCGACCCGGCGGTGTGGGACCTGGCGCGCCGGATCACGACGGCGCCCGACCCGGTGCTCTACGCGGAGTGGGAGGCCGACCTCAGGGAACACCCGGGCGGCCAGATCCGCCGGACGCGGGGCGCGCTGACGATCCGGGCCGGCGGCCGGGAGTACGTGGTCGAGTCGGACTTCGCCCAGGGCGACCCGTGGGACGACACGACGCGGGCGGACTGGGACTTCGTGACCGGCAAGCTGGCCTCGTTCTGCGACGGGATCCTCGACGCGGGCGCGCAGGAGCGGCTCGTCGAGGTGGTCCGGGGCATCGACGACGTCGCCGACGTCGCCGAGACGCTGTCGCCGCTGCTGGCGCGTGCGCGGTGAGCCGACGGATCGGCGCGGAGACGAGGTCGTTCGCCTCGTACGGCCGGTCGTGGCTGATCGTCATCCGCGGGCCGCGCGGGATGGCGTTCGACCGCTTTCTCGTGCGACGGACCGGGTTCTCGCTCGTGTCGTTGCAGTACGCGCTGGCGGGCAGGTTCCCGTACCACCCGACGCTGCTGCTGACGACTGTGGGCCGTCGCTCCGGGGAACTGCGCGACGCGGCGCTGCCCTACGTACCGTACGGGAAGGATCTGGTGGTCGTCGGCTCCAAGGGCGGCGGCCCCAAGGACCCCGCCTGGGTGGTCAACGCGCGTCACCACGAACTGTGCTGGATCGTCCTGCGGCGCAGGACGGTCCCGGTGCGGGCGCGGGTGACCGACGGCGAGCGCGACCCGGAGCTGTTCGCGCACGTCGTGGCGCGCAAGCCGAACGTGGGACGCTACGCCGAACGGGCTGCCGGCTTCGGGCGGCAGCTCCCGCTCGTCGTCCTGACCGCCGTCTCGGGGGAGCCGCTCGCCTGAGCGGCTCAGCCGGTGGTGAGGACGATCCGCCCGACGAACTCGGACGCCTCCAGCCGGTCGTGCGCGACAGTGGCCTGCTCGAGCGGGTACGTCGCGGCGATCGCGGGGGCGGCGGTCACGGCCGAGAGGGTGAGCGCCTCGCGTAGCTGGCCGGCCACCGCCTCGGGCCCGGGCCGGCCGATGCCGCGCAGCGTCCAGCCCTTGACCATGAGGCGACCCAGGTGCAGGTGGGCGTGGCTGTCGGCGGTGACGCCGCAGGTGACCAGCCGGCCGCCGGGGGCGAGGACCTTGAGCACGTCGGACCAGAGGGTGCCGCCGACCGACTCGACGATGACGTCCACCTCGCCGCCGGGCAGCGCGGCACGCAGGGACTCGACGACGTCGGGGCGGTAGTGGTCCACGACGTCGAGCGCGCCGAGGGCGCGTACCGCGTCGGCCTTCGCCGGGGCGCTGGTGCCGAAGACGCGCGCGCCCAGGTGGTGGGCGTACTGGACGGCGAAGGTGCCGACCGCGCCCGCGGCGGCGACGACGAGGACCCGGTCGCCGGGGCGTACGCCGGCGAGGTTGACGACCGCGTCGTAGGCGGTGCGTCCGGCGGTGGGCACCGCCGCGGCGTGGACGGCGTCGAGCGCGGCCGGGCGCGGGAAGCAGTGCGTGGCCGGGACGACGGCGTACTCGGCGTGGGCGCCGGTGGTCAGCCCGACGACCGCGTCGCCGGCGGTGAAGCCGGTGACGCCCGGACCGGTCCGCACGACGGTGCCGGCGACGTCCCGGCCGAGGATGGTCGGGCCGGTGACCGCCATCCCGTGGGTGCCGCGACGGATGTAGGTGTCGACCCGGTCCAGGCTTGCCGCCTGGACCCGCACGAGCACGTGACCGGGGCCGGGCGCCGGGGCGTCGAGTTGGCCGAGGCGCAGGCTGTCGGGGGAGCCGGAGTCGACGACGTAGCTGGCGAGCACGCGATTCCTCTCAGGGCAGGGCGATGGTGGCGGAGGCGATGACGTGGTCGCCGAGGCTGTTGGTGCCGCGGACGTCGACGGTGACGTGCGATCCCCCGTCCGCCGGATTCAGGCCGGTGACGACGCCGTCGAGGGTGCAGGTGTCGCCGGGGTGGTTCTGCGCGGCGAGGCGGGTGCGGAAGTCGACGACGCGAGCCTCCGGTCCGGCCCAGTCGGTGAGGTAGCAGTTGACCAGCGCGCTGGAGCCGAGGATGTTCATGTAGACGTCGCGGGCGCCCCGTTCCAGGGCCGCGTCGCGGTCGAGGTGCACGTCGTTGAAGTCGAAGGTCGCGGTCGCCAGCGCCGCGATGGACAGCTGGGTGACGGGGATCGGCCAGGGCGCGAGGCGTTGCCCGATGCTCACCTCGGCCCCGGTACGGGTGCTCGTGCGGCGTTGCGGCCGGGGGGCGGTGAGCACCGGCAGAATCGCACCGTCGCGGGTGCGCCGGTGCGCCACGACGACCGGCATGCCGTCGTGCACGAGGTCGGGGCGCAGGTACGCGACATCCCCGGTGAAGCGGGTCCCGTCGGCGAGTTCGGCGCTGCCGACGAGGTAGGGGCGCTCGTCGAGCGGGGCGGCGGCGTAGCCGGGTTGCAGGTGAGCGGTCAGGGTGCCGGTGGTGCCGGCCGGCGGCAGGTCGACCGGGGCGGCGGCCGGGCGTACCGGGCGGGCGAGGCGGTCCCCTGATGACGCCGGGCCCTCGGTCCGGGTCGCCGGGTTCCAGCGGAGCATCCGCAGGACGACGCGGCCGACCGGCTCGCCCTCGACGGTGCGGTAGTCGCTGACGAGGTCGACGAAGTGGCCCCGGCCGAGCCGGGTGGACTTCTCGGGGGAGACCGCGCCGATGGAGGGGAACTGCTCCAGGTGGTCGCCGGGGCGCAGCGGGCGTACGTAGGTGTGCTCCGTCTGCACCGCGGCCACCGAGGTGAACCCGCGCGTGGCGAGGACCTCGTTGACCCGGTCGAGGCTCTCCGCGTGGCGGTGAGCGCGCCTGTTGCCCGGCAGGGTCCACATGTTCAGCGAGGTCGCCGGGGCCACGATGCCGCCCCAGACGGAGCGGGCGGCCCACCGGGGGTCCTGGTACGCGGGGTTCTCGTCGCCGACGGCGTCGCACCAGATGCGGATGGCTGCTTCGGTGATCGCGTCCTTGGCCCGGCGGGGCGGGTCGGTGAGGCCGATCAGAGCGTCGAGTCGGGCGCGGAAATCCGCGTCACTGCCGGTCATGGGGCTCCTCTTGCGGACAACGGTGTCAACCAAGCGCTTGCTTGACCATATGACCGGCGCTGCCCTAGGGTCAAGGCTCGAAACACCGGCCGCGCCCCGGCGGCGACACCGGACCGATCGTGCGTCACCAGCGCCCCGACCCGCGAAGAGGGCCGAGATGCTCCCCAGCACCCCAGCGACAGCCACCCGAGCCTTCTTCTCGTTTCCGAAGGTGACCGACCCCGCCCGCCATCGCGACTACAACGCCTGGCATCAGCTCGACCACCGCCCCGAGAACCTCGCCCTGCCCGGGGTCGTGCACGGCGACCGCTGGGTGCGTACGCCCGCGTGCGAGCGGCTCGGCAGCTACCCCGATCCCGCCCTCGCCGGCAGCCAGTACATGGCGATGTACTGGTTCGCCGAGCCGGCCGCGGACGCGGTCGCCGAGTGGACGGACCTCGGCGACCGGGCGATCCACCAGGGCCGGCGTCCGGAGCTGGCCTGGACCGAACGGCCGATGACCCGGATGTTCCGGCCCGTCCAGGGCCACGTCGCACCCCGGGCCCTCGTCACCCTCGCCGCGCTGCCGTTCCGGCCCCACCGCGGGGTGTACGTCGAGGTGAGCCGGGTCGAGACGTCCCAGCGCCCGGACGTGGCCGACCTGTCCCGGTTCGAGCACGAGACGCAGGTGCCCGACCTGCTCGCGCGCGACGGCGTCGCGGGCGTGTGGACCTTCCGCAGCGCCCCGAGCCGCAGCCGCCCCGACGGACCCGTCGTGCGGATCCGGCTCACCTACCTCGAAGCCGACCCGGTCGAGTTCGCGCGGGCCCTGGCCGCGGACCCGCCGGCGGCCCCGCCCACGGCGCTCGCCGGCACGGCCACCCCGCTGTTCACCGGGCCCCTGGCCACCATCACACCCTGGGAGTGGGACTGGTTCGACGAGCCCGCCACGGCGACGGACCGGGTGGCATGAGCGAGGCCACCGCCGGACTGTTCGAGCGCTACGGGCCCTGGGCCCTGGTCGTCGGCGGTTCCGAGGGGGTCGGCGCCGCGTTCGCCGAGCAGCTGGCCCGGGCCGGCCTGGGCATCGTGCTCGTCGCCCGCAAGCCCGCGCCGCTCGGGGAGACCGCCGACCGGGTCCGGGCGCACGGGGTCCCGTGCCGCGTGCTCGCCCTGGACCTGCTCGACGCGGACGCGACCGCCCGGATCGTCGAGGCCGTCGCCGACCTCGACCTCGGCCTGCTCGTCCTCAACGCGGGCGCGAACACCTACCGCAGCCGCTTCGTCGAGGCGGACCTCGCCCGGGTCCGGGCCGTCATCGATCTCAACGTCACCCGCCCGCTCGAACTCTGCCGGGAGCTCGGCGCCCGGCTCGCCGCCCGCGGCCGCGGCGGCATCCTCGTCGTCGGCTCCTCGGCCGGCTACCTAGGCCACGCCGACATCGGCGTCTACGCCGCCGCCAAGGCCTTCACCCGGATCTTCGCCGAGGGCCTCTGGCTCGAGCTGCGGCAGGTGGGTGTCGACGTGCTGCACCTGGTGCTCGGGCTCACTGCCACCCCCGCCATGGCGCGCGCCGGCCTCGACCTGACCGGCGCGGCCGACCCGGCTGACGTTGCCGCCGAGGGGCTGGCGGCCCTGGGCGCAGGCCCGGTGCACGTGGTGCGCCAGCAGGCCGAGATCGCCGCGCGGCGCTCCGGACCGGACCGGGCCGCCCTCGTCGCCGGCAACCACGGCGGGATGCGGGCGATGCTCGGCGGCCCGGGCCCCGACCCGAGCTGACCGGCCGCGTTCACTGCGTGACGGTCCACCCGCCGTCGACGACGAGCACCGCCCCGTTGACGTACGAGGCCAGCGGCGAGAGCAGGAAGAGGATCGGCCAGGCGATCTCGTCCGGTGTGGCCATCCGGTGGCTCGGCACCCGGGCCAGCACGGACTGCCCCGTCGGGGACCCGGCGAAGCCCCGCAACCTCGGGGTGTCCACCATGCCGGGTGCGACCGCGTTGGCCCGTACGACGTCGGCCCGGTGCGCGGCCAGGTGCCGGGTGTAGCCGACGATCGCTGCCTTCGCCGCGCTGTACCAGTCGGAGGCGGTGCCCACGACGGTGCCGGCGACCGAGGCGGTGTTCACGAGGGTCGCCCCGGGCGGGGCCTGTTCGAGCCAGGCCCGGGTCACCGACCGTACGCTGCCGACACACAGCCGTACGGCGTGGTCGAAGTCGAGTTCGGTCGCCGAGGACGGGCCGGCGTTGTTGACGAGGTGGCGCACCGGCCCGTACGCCGAGCAAGTCGCGGCGAGGGCCGCGCACACGGCCGCCTCGTCGGCGACGTCGACCACGTGCGGGTCGACCACCCCGCCCGCCGCACTCACGGCGGCGCTCACCGCCGTGAGTGCGGCGGCGTCGAGGTCCCAGGCGGACACCACGAGTCCCTGGGCGGCGGCTGCTGCCGCGGTCGCCGCGCCGATCCCGCAGCCGGCCCCGGTCACGACGACGACGTCGCCCGTACGGAAGCCGAGCCGCGGCGCGCCGGCGCCGACCCCCGGCCGCGGGTCACCCACAGGGGCGCCCGGGCTCGCCGGCCGGGTCCGGCCCGGCCTCCGCAGCCGGGCCGCCGGGCGGCCACGGGCTGCTGATCGGGTCGGAGGCGTCGCGGGCTCCCCGCAGTGCCGCCTCGGGGATCGGCCACTGGCCGGCGAGGTCGTCGACCCGCTGCCACTCGGAGACGGTGCGGCGTTTCTGCACGCGCCACTCGCCCGCGCGCCGGGTGACCAGGTCGACGTAGCGGAACCCGCTGATGATGTTGCCGCGTGGCGGCTCGGACGTGCTGCGCTGCAACGCGATGCCGTACGTCTCGGCCCGGGCGCGGTCCGGGTCGGTTGGGTCGAGTTCGACCAGGATGTTCGTCAGGTAGTGCATCGTCATGGTGCGCCGCGCCACGAGCGCGAAGACCGTGTCCAGCATCGTGTCCCGGTCGGCGGTGGTCCCGCCGAGGGTGATCCGGGCGTCCGGGTGGAAGGCGCTCGCGGCCAGGGCCCGGTCCATCCGGTCGATCCCGCGTGCATAGCGCAGCAGGGCCCGTTCGACGGCCCGCTCGGCGAGCAGCGCGTCCAGCTCGACCGGGAGGGACCGCGACGGCTCAGACACCGAAGCCTCCGTCGACGTCGAGCTTCTGCCCGGAGATGAAGCCGGCCCGGTCGCTGGCCAGGAAGCAGGCGGCCTCGGCGATGTCGAGGGCACTGCCGAACCGCCGCAGTGGAGTCGAGGACCGGGCGACGGCCAGGGCGCGCTCGTCGAGGTCACCGGAGGAGATCAGCCGCTCGGCCATCCCGTCGGTGAGCATGCCCGGCCCGACGCAGTTGAACCGGATGCCGAAGCGGCCCTCCTCGTTGGCGAAGGCCCGTACGAGCGCCTCGACCGCCGCCTTCGGCGCGGCGGACAGGCCGTCCCGGGCGGGGTAGCGCGTCGTCGCCGCGGTCGTGATCGCCACGACGTTGCCACGGCTCTGCCGCAGGGCCGGGAGGCAGGCCGAGACCAGCGTGAAGAAGGCGGTCGTGTCGTTTGCGACCTGAGTGGCGAACTGCTCGGGACGCACTGTGGACAGGTGCCGCATGGGCACGTGCGGCCCGGCCGCGTGCACGACCGTGTGCAGCGGCCCGCGGCTTCCGGTGAGCTGCGCCACGAGCGCGGCGGTGGCCTCGGCGTCGGTGAGATCGAGGTGGTGCGCCGAGTGCGTGCCGGACGCGACGGGCGGCAGTTCGTCGAGCACCTGCCGGGCGGCGTCGGCGTCGCTGCGGTAGGTGATCGCCACCGCCGACCCTCGGCGCGCCAGCTCGCGGGCGATGACCCGGCCGAGGCCGCCGGTGCCGCCGGTGACGAGCGCGACGCCGGCGCGGTGGACGAAGTCGGCGGGCACGGGCAGTGCCGCCGTGGGCGCGGTCGGGGAGGACTGGTCGGTCACGACAACTCCTGAGGAGGTGGGAGGGCCGGGGGAGGTCAGGTCGCGGGGAGGGGGTCGGCGCGTCCGCGGCGCAACCACAGGAGCACGGTGGCGGCCGTGGCCAGGCATGCGGCGGCGTACAGCAGGAACGCGGTCGTGGAGCCGAGCCACGTGCTCAGCCCGCCGAGCAGGAGGGCGCCGAACGGCATGCCACCCCAGCCGAGGAAGTAGAGGCTCATCACCCGGCCGCGCTGCGCGTCGTCGACGACCTTCTGGACCACCGTCTGCAGGGTCACCATGGCGCCGATGCTGAACGTGCCGCACAGCAGCGCGGCCGCCGCGAGCACGGGCACCGTCGTGGCGGCGCCGAGCAGGGCGTTGCTCAGGCCGAGCAGAACGAGGGTGACAGCGGCGTGCCACACGGTGGCGATGCGCTCGGAGAGGCGGGCCACGACGAGGATGCCGAGGAGCGAGCCCAGCCCGGTCAGCGCCACGAGCACGGGGAAGACCGGGTCCGGGTTGTCAGTGGTCGCGGCCGCCCGGACGGGGAGCTGGGTGGTGAAGGCGCACCCGAAGAACGCGTTCACCGCGACGATGACGAGGCAGAGCGCGGCCGGGGGACGCTCGCGGGCGTGCCGGATCCCCGCGCGTACCTGGGTGGTCAGGCTCTCCCGGGCCACCCGGACGGCCGGCGGGATGCGCCGGGTGCGGACCGCTACCGCGGCGGCGGCCGCGGCGAGAGTGAGCGTCGCGTACATCACGAACGTGCCCAGCGGTCCCCAGGCCACGAGGATCAGCCCGGCGACCGCGGGGCCGATCGAGCGGGCGAGGTTGAGCCCGGCCGCCTGGATCGGGACGGCATGGCCGAGCGCCTCGGCCGGGACGGTGTTTGCCACGAGCGCCTGGGTCACGGGGGACAGGAAGCTGATTCCGGTGCCGGCGAGGAAGGCGAGCCCGAGCATCACGGGCAGGGCGACGATGCTGGCCGCGATCGTCGCCGCGCAGACCCCGGCCAGGACGGTGGTCGCCAGGAGCACGCCGATCTGCAGCCGCCGCCGGTCGACCGCGTCGGCCAGCACCCCGGCCGGGATGGAGAAGAGCGTGAACGGCACGAGCAGACAGAAGAAGAGCGCCCCCATCGTCGCCGGGGTGGCGTCGCTCTCGATCAGCACCGACTGGAAGGCGATGTTGCAGCCCCAGTAGCCGGCCTGGGACAACACCAGGGTCAGGAGTACGAAGCGGAAGTCTCGGAATTGCAGGGCCGAGAACATTTTCACGTCTTTCGCCATCCTTCTGTCGTTTCCGGGACCCTACCAAGCGCTTGCTTGCATAGCTAGTGCCGGGTGTGGTTTTCTTCCCGTACCTCGAGTGAAAGGGCGTGCCGTGAGCGGCTTCTGCGCAGGACGAACGGTGATCGTGACCGGTGCCGGACAGGGGCTGGGCCGGGTCCACGCCCTCGAATTCGCCCGGCAGGGCGCGAACGTCGTCGTCAACGACATCGACAGCAGCCGGGCGGCGGCCCAGGCCGTCGTCGACGAGATCCGCGCGCTTGGCGGTCGCGCGGTCGTCAGCACCGGCGACGTCAGCGACTGGGCCTACGGTGAGCGCCTCGTGCGCGAGACGGTCGAGACCTTCGGCGGGCTGCACACCCTCGTCAACAACGCCGGCATCAACCGCGACCGGATGCTTGTCAACATGAGCGAGCAGGAGTGGGACCTGGTCCTGCGGGTCGACCTCAAGGGACACTTCGTCCCGATGCGCCACGCCGCCGCCTACTGGCGGGACGAGGCCAAGGCCGGCCGCCCGGTCGCCGCGCGCGTGGTCAACACGTCCTCCGGCGCGGGGCTCATGGGCAGCGTCGGACAGGGCAACTACGGCGCCGCCAAGGCCGGGATCGCCGCGCTGACCCAGATCGCGGCCGCCGAGTGGGCCCGGTACGGCATCGTCGTCAACGCGATCGCCCCCTCGGCCCGTACCCCGATGACCGAGGCCGTCTTCGCCGAGACGATGGCCGCCCCCGAGACGGGCTTCGACGCGATGGACCCGGCAAACGTCTCCCCGCTCGTGGTCTGGCTCGGCTCCGACGCCGCGCGGGCCGTCAGCGGCGCCGTCTTCGAGGTCGCCGGCGGCGAGGTCTCGCTCGCCGACGGCTGGCGCCACGGGCCGGCCGCCGACAAGGGCGGCCGATGGGAACCGGAGGAGCTCACCGACGTGGTCGCCGACCTCATCGCCCGCTCCGAGCCGCCGACCCCCGTCTACGGTGCCTGACATGGGTGCGCCGGTGAGCGACGAGCAGTTCCGGGCCGAGATCCGCGGCTGGCTCCGGGAGGCCCTGACCGGACCGTTCGCCGAGGCGGTCGGCACCGGCGGCGAGGGACGCGAGCACGAGGCGCACGAGCTGCGCCGCGAGTGGGAGCGCCACCTGGGCCGGGCCGGCTGGATCGGCCTCTCCTGGCCCACCGAGTACGGCGGTCGCCCGGCGACCCTCGCCCAGCAGGTCATCTTCCACGAGGAGTACGCCCGCGCCGGCGCGCCCGGCCGGCTCGGGCACATGTCCGAGCAGCTGCTCGGCCCGACCCTGCTCGCGTTCGGCACGCCGGAGCAGAAGGCCCGCTTCCTGCCCCGCATCACCAGCGGTGAGGACATCTGGTGCCAGGGCTACTCCGAGCCCGGCGCGGGCTCGGACCTCGCCGGGGTGCGCACCCGCGCCGAACGCCGGGGCGACCACTACGTCATCACCGGGCAGAAGGTGTGGACCTCGCTGGCGCACCTGGCCGACTGGTGCTTCGTGCTGTGCCGCACCGATCCCGGCTCGACCCGCCACGCGGGCCTGTCGTACCTGCTGGTGCCGATGAATCAGCCCGGCGTGACGGTGCGCCCGATCACCCAGCTGACCGGCACGAGCGAGTTCAACGAGGTCTTCTTCGACGAGGCCGTCGCCGCCGTCGAGCACCGTGTCGGCGCCGAGGGCGAGGGCTGGAAGGTCGCCATGGGCACGCTGGGCTTCGAGCGGGGCGTGTCCACCCTCGGCCAGCAGATCGGCTTCCGCCGGCGCCTCGACGCCGTCATCGCCCGGGCCCGCTCCAACGGCGCCTGGCAGGAGCCGGCGCTGCGTGACCGCCTCGTGGACGCATACATCGGGCTCGAGGTGATGCGGCACTCGGCGGTGCGGCTGCTCGCGTCCGCCGGTGAGGGGCTGTCCGGTCTGGAGGCGTCGATCTCCAAGCTCCAGTGGGCCACGTGGAACCGCTCGCTGGGTGAGCTCGCGGTCGACGTCGAGGGGGCCGGGGCGCTGCTCACCGGGCCCGGGTACGAGCTGGACGACGCCCAGACGCACTTCCTCTTCAGCCGCGCCAACACGATCTACGGCGGCTCCAACGAGATCCAGCGCAACATCATCGCCGAGCGCCTGCTCGGCCTGCCCCGATGAGGTGAGGACGATGACCGGAACGCCCGAGGACCTCGCCGAGATCCGTGCCTCCGTGGCCGAGGTGCTCGACGGGCAGGCCGACCTGCGCCGAACCCACGAGGTCATGGTCGGGGAGCGGGGCTACGACCCGCTGCTGCATGAGTTGCTCACGGCCGAGCTGGGCCTGCTCGGCCTCGTCGTGCCGGAGCACCTCGGCGGCCTCGGCCTGGACGTGCCCGCCGCGACCGCCGTCATCGAGGAGCTCGGGGCCCGGCTCGTGCCGGGCGCGCTCGCGACGAGCCTCACCGCGATCCTCGCCGCCCGCGCCCTCGGCCCGAGCGCCGAGCCCCTGCTGGCACGCGTCGTGGACGAGCAGCTGACCCTGGCCGTCGCGCTCGCCGAGGACGGCGCGGGCTGGGATCTCGGGCAGACCGCCACCCGGGCCACCGGCGCCGGGGACGAGTGGGCGCTGACCGGGACGAAGACCCTCGTCGCCGGGGCCGAAGCCGCCCGGGTCGTTCTCGTCACCGCCCGCAACGAGGGCGGTGAGCTCGGCGTCTACGCGGTGGACCGGGCCGCCGACGGGGTGGACGTGCGGACGCACATGACGCTCGACCAGACCCGTCGGCTGAGCACCGTGCGCCTGCGCGAGGCCGCCGCCACCCGGGTCGACGCCCCCGGCGGCGACGGTGCCCGGGTGCTGCTGGACCACGTACGCGCGATGCTCGCGCTGGAGTCGGCGGCCGCCGCCCGCGCCTGCCTCGACCTCACCGTCGACTACCTCAAGGTGCGGGAGCAGTTCGGCCGCCCGATCGGGTCGTTCCAGGCCCTCAAGCACCGCTGCGCCGACCTCGCCGTCGCGGTCGCCGGGGCGCGGGCCACCGCCGACCACCTCGTCACGACGTTGCGCACCGGGGCCGCCACCCGCTCGCACGACGCGGCGCTGGCCAAGCTCGTGTGCGCCGACACGCTGATGACCGTCGCGGCCGAGGCGATCCAGTTGCACGGCGGCATCGGGTTCACCTTCGAACACCACGCACACCTGTTCTTCAAGCGCGGCAAGTCGGCCCAGCTGCTGGCCGGCTCTGCGGCGGCGGTCCGCGCCGAGGTGGCGGCGCTCGCCGGCCTCTGAGCGAGGCGCCGAACTCCACGGCAGGCAGGAGCGGAGGGGCCGCACCGAACCGGTGCGGCCCCTCCGCCGTACATGCCCCGCGCGCTCAGCCGAGCGGACCGGCGCCGGGCGGCTGGGCGGCCAGGTGCCGCGACGGGATCTCCCCACCACCGTCGACGACGATCTCGGTGCCGGTGACGTAGGCGGACAGCGGCGAGACGAGCAACAGGCAGGCCGCGGCGATGTCGGCCGGGGTGGCCATCCGCCGCATGGGGATGGTCCGCGCCACGCGGTCCTGCCCCGCCTCGTCGCCGTAGTAGAGATGCGACAGCTCGGTCTGCACGAGACCCACAGTCACCTGGTTGACCCGTACGGCGGGCGCGAAGTCGAGCCCGAGGCACCGGGTCAGCATGGTCAGGCCCGCCTTGGCCGCGGCGTACGCGGCGGTGTCCGGGGCCGGGTTGGCTCCGGCGACCGAGCCGATGTTGATGATCGTCCCGCTGCCCTGACGCTGCATGACCTCGTTGGCCTGCTGGGCGACGTAGAACGGGGCGAGCAGGTTGAGCGTGACGACCGCCGAGACGAAGCGGGGGGACACCGTCGCGGTGTCGGCGCTCGGTGCGCCACCGGCGTTGTTGACCAGGATGTCGAGCCGGCCGAACCGGTCCACCGCCGCGGTGACGAGGGCCTTGGCCTGCTCCGGGTCGCGTACGTCCGACTGGACGAAGACGGGGGTGCGTCCATCGATCCCGGGCAGTTCCTCGGGCTCGCTGCGGCCGCACACGATCACCCGCGCCCCGGCCCTGAGGAAGGCGCGGGTGATCTCGGCGCCGATGCCACGGGTGCCTCCGGTGACGACGGCGACCTGGCCGGTCAGGTCGACGCCGCCGGGCGTCGCGGGGGAGTGGGTCATCAGAGCCTCTCGATGATCGTGACGTTGGCCTGGCCGCCGCCCTCGCACATCACCTGCAGGCCGTAGCGGCCGCCGGTGCGTTCGAGCTCGTGCAGGAGGGTGGTCATCAGCCGGGCGCCGGTGGCGCCGAGCGGGTGGCCCAGGGCGATCGCGCCGCCGTTGACGTTGACCCGCTCCGGGTCGGCCCCCGTCTCCTGGAGCCAGGCGAGCACGACCGAGGCGAACGCCTCGTTGATCTCGAACAGGTCGATGTCGTCGATCGACATTCCGGTGCGTTCGAGCGCGTGGGCGGTGGCGGGGATCGGGGCGGTGAGCATCAGCACCGGGTCGTCGGCGCGTACCGACAGGTGGTGGATCCGGGCGCGCGGGGTCACGCCGTGCTCGGCCACGGCCTGCTCGCTCATGACGAGCAGGGCCGCCGCGCCGTCGCAGATCTGGCTCGCCACGGCGGCGGTGACCCGGCCGCCGGGGGTCAGCGGGTCGAGGGCGGCCATCTTCTCCAGGCTCGTGTCGGCGCGCGGACAGGTGTCGGTGTCGACGTCGCCGACGGCGCGGATCTCGCGGCCGAAGCGGCCCTCGGCGATGGCCCGCAGGGCCCGCTCGTGGCTACGCAGGGCGAATCGCTCCATGTCCTCCCGGCTGACGCCCCACTTCTCGGCGATCATCTCGGCCGAGCGGAACTGCGAGATCTGCTCGTCGCCGTAGCGCTCGCGCCAGCCGATCGACCCGGAGAAGGGGTCGTCGAAGCCGTACTGCTGACCGGTGAGCATCGCGGCCGAGATGGGGATGGCACTCATGTTCTGCACGCCCCCGGCGACGACGACGTCGTTGACTCCGGCCATGACGGCCTGGGCCGCGAAGTGCACCGCCTGCTGGCTCGAGCCGCACTGCCGGTCCACTGTGACGCCGGGTACGTGCTGCGGGAGGCCGGCGGCGAGCCAGGCGGTGCGGGCGATGTCACCGGCCTGTGGGCCGATGGTGTCGACGCAGCCGAACACGACGTCCTCGACGGCGCCGGGGTCGATCCCCGAGGAACTCATGAGGCTGGTGAGCGCGGCGGCTCCCAGATCGGCGGAGTGGATCTTGGCGAGCGCGCCGCCGCGTCGCGTGACGGGGGTGCGGACGGCGTCCACGATGTATGCCTCTGCCACCGGGTTCCCTTCCTTCAGATGCCTCACCGGTCGGTGCCGCCGGCGTCGCTGCCGCTAGTCTAGCAAGCGCTTGGTTGGTAGTCTGTGCTTCGTTTCCGACAAGTGACCGGCTCCGCGTGAGGAGATGTGCGTGAGTGACGTGTTGACCACGATCCCCGCCCTGCTGCGGCAGGCCGCGCAGGACGCCGCCGAGCTGGAGGCCCTCGTCGACGGGGACGTGCGGATGACCTTCGCCGAGCTCGACGCGGCCGTCAACCGGTTCGCGCGGGCCGCTGTCGCGCACGGTCTCGAGCCGGGGGACCGCGTCGTCGTCTGGGCCCCGAACAGCGCCGACTGGGTCGTCAGCGCCCTCGGCGTGCTGGCCGCGGGCGGCGTGCTGTGCCCCGTCAACACCCGCTTCCGTGGTGCGGAGGCACGGTCCGTCATCGCCAAGGTCCGGGCCACGATGGTCGTCCTGGACGACGCCTTCCTGGACTCCCACTACCTGGCCGCGCTGCGCGGTGACGGGTCGTCACCGGCCGTCGGCCGCCCCGTGCCACTGCTGCCCTCGGTGCGTACCGTCGTCGACCTGTCCGCCACCGGCCGCGAGCAGACCGATCACGGCGTGTGGTCCCTGGCGGGCTTCACCGCGCTGGCCGACCAGGTCGACCCCGGAGTCGTCGACGAACGGATCGCCGCCCTCGCCCCGGAGGACGTGTCCGACATCCTGTTCACCTCCGGCACCACCGGCTACCCCAAGGGCGCGATGGTCTCGCACGCCTCGAACCTTCGCGTCGACCGGGAGTGGGCCCGACTCGTCGGGCTGCGGCGAGGCGACCGCTATCTCATGGTCAACCCGTTCTTCCACAGCTTCGGCTGGCGGGCCGGCATCCTGGCCTGCCTCCTCACACGCGCCACGATCATCCCGGTCGCCGTGTTCGCCGTCGAGACCGTGCTGCGTCTCATCGAGCAGGAACGGGTCACGGTCTTCCCCGGCGCGCCCACCGTCTACACGTCCCTGCTCGAACACCCCGACCTCGGCAGGTACGACCTCAGCTCGGTACGCCTGGCCGTCACCGGCGCCACGATCGTGCCGGTGCCGCTGCTGCGCCGGATGCGCGAGGAACTCGGCTTCCGCGACGTCATCACCGCCTACGGCCTGACCGAGACGTGCGGCACCGCTACCGTGTGCCCGCCCGACGCCGGCCTCGAACGGATCTCGACCAGCTGCGGGCGGGCGATCCCGGGCACCGAGTTGCGGATCGCCGGTCTCGACGGACAGCCGCTGCCGGCCGGCGAGTCGGGCGAGATCCTCGTGCGCGGCTACAACGTGATGGCGGGCTACTTCGAGGACCCGGACGCCACGGCGCAGGCCATCGACGAGGACGGCTGGCTGCACACCGGTGACGTCGGCTGGGTCGACGAGGACGGCTACCTGCGCATCACCGACCGGATCAAGGACGTCTACATGGTCGGGGGCTTCAACGTCTACCCCGCCGAGGTCGAGCGGGTGCTGTCCGAACATCCCGCCGTCTTCGACGTCGCGGTCGTCGGGGTCCCCGACGCGCGGATGGGCGAGGTCGGCA
The DNA here is from genome assembly GCF_001652995.1 of Micromonospora sp. NBRC 110037. Classification (NCBI taxonomy): domain Bacteria; kingdom Bacillati; phylum Actinomycetota; class Actinomycetes; order Micromonosporales; family Micromonosporaceae; genus Micromonospora; species Micromonospora sp. NBRC 110037. The sequence continues at coordinate 2,289,680 of NZ_BBVA01000002.1, read as the reverse complement.
GCGCCTTCGTGCAGACCGTTCCCGCCTGGACCGGTGACGAGTCGGCGCTCGCCGACGAGCTCGAGGCGTGGTGCCGGGAGCGGCTGGCCAACTTCAAGCGCCCGCGCAGCTTCACCGTCGTTGCGGCGCTGCCACGAACCGCGAGCGGAAAGATCCAGAAGTTCAAGCTCACCGGGTGAGCCCGGCGTTGCGCTTCGTGCGGGCGCACCGGCCCCGGTGCCCTGCTCGCCGGCAGGCCCGACGCCCCGACCAGACCTGACACCGACGGCACCGCCGTCACGGGCGCCAGCCCGAGAACCGGAGGACACCAATGCAGGACGCAGTCATCGTCGCCGCGGCGCGCTCGCCGATCGGCCGGGCCTTCAAGGGGTCGTTGGCCTCGATGCGGGCCGACGACCTGGCCACCCAGATGGTCCAGGCGGCCCTGGCCCAGGTGCCGGCGCTCGACCCGACCCAGATCGACGACCTCATGCTCGGCTGCGCGCAGCCGGCCGGCGAGCAGGGCTGGGGCCTCGCGCGCGTCGTCGCTGTCGAACTCGGGCTCGACCGGGTTCCCGGGACGACGGTGCAGCGGTACTGCGCGTCGAGCCTGCAGACGACCCGGATGGCGCTGCACGCCATCCGCTCCGGTGAGGCCGACGTGCTCGTCTCCGCCGGGGTCGAGGCCGTCTCGCGCTTCGCCGCCGGCAAGTCCGACGGCATGCCGGACACGAAGAACCCGATCTTCGCCGCGGCGGGGGAGCGCACCGCCACCCGCGGACGGGGTGGCGCCGGCCCGTGGACCGACCCACGCGACGCGAATGAACTGCCCGACGTCTACATCGCGATGGGCGAGACCGCGGAGAACGTCGCGAGCCACCGCGGCGTGAGCCGCGCCGAGCAGGACGAGTGGGCCGCCACGAGCCAGCAGCGGGCCCAGGCCGCGATCGAGTCGGGCTTCTTCGCCACCGACATCACGCCGGTGACCCTCGCCGACGGCACCGTCGTGGCCACCGACGACAGCCCTCGCGCCGGAGTGACGGCCGAGTCGCTGTCCGGCCTCAAACCGGCCTTCCGGCCCGACGGTACGGTGACCGCGGGCAACTGCTGCCCGCTCAACGACGGCGCGGCCGCCCTCATCATCATGTCCAGCCGCAAGGCCGCCGAACTCGGCGTCACGCCGCTGGCCCGGATCCTGTCCACCGGTGTCTCGGCGATCTCGCCGGAGATCATGGGTCTCGGCCCGGTCGAGGCGTCGAGGCGGGCCCTCGCGCTGGCCGGGCTCTCGATGGCCGACATCGATCTCGTCGAGCTCAACGAGGCGTTCGCCGCTCAGGTCGTCCCCTCCATCTCGGACCTCAAGGCCAACCCCGAGCAGGTCAACGTGCACGGCGGCGCGATCGCCCTGGGCCACCCGTTCGGTCAGACCGGAGCGCGGATGACGACGACGCTCATCAACGGGCTGCGGGCGCGGGACGGCCAGTTCGGCCTCGAGACCATGTGCACGGCCGGTGGCCAGGGCATGGCGATGGTCATCGAGCGGCTCTCCTAGGCGGGTGTGTCGACGTCCCCGGTCGAACCGGGGACGTCGACAGCCGGCTCATGCCATCACGCCGAGTGGGTACGGCCGGGCGCGGATCAGTGCCGGGGCAGCGCCGCCGCGAGGGCCGCCGCCCGGCCGGCGACGGCGGCCGCCTGCTCAGCGAACGAGGCCGCGGTGCGGTCGCCGCCGCTCATCGCGCCCTGCGTGACCCTGGTGTACACGCCCTCGAGGATGCACGCGGTCTTCCACCAGTTGTAGGCGACGAAGTAGTCGATCCGAGCCGAGTCGGTGCCGGTGGCGAGGCAGTACCGGGAGAGCAGTTCGTCCCGGGTCGAGAAGCCGGGCCGGACCGTGGCCGGGTCGTGCAGCGCGCGGGCCGTGTCGCCGGCCTGCGCCCAGTAGACGAGCAACTGGCCGACGTCGGCCAACGGGTCGCCGACGGTGGTGAGTTCCCAGTCGAGTACGCCCTGGACCCGCCATCGCGAGTCGAGCATGCAGTTGTCCAGGCGGAAGTCGCCGTGCACGATCCCCGAGCGGGACTGCCCGGGCGCCGCGGCCACCAGGTGCTCGTGCGCGGTCTGCAGGTCGGGCAGGTCGCGGATCCTGCTCCGCTGCCAGTTCTCGTGCCAGCGTCCGAGTTGCCGGGGGAGGTAGTCACGGCGGCGGGCCAGGCCGCCCAGTCCGATGACCTCCGGGGCGAGTCGGTGCAGGGCCACGAGAGCGTCGACGAGCGTGGGGCCGATGAGCGCGCGGTCGGCCTCGGTGGTGAGCCGCTCGACGTCGGCGGGGCTGCGCAGGATCACGCCGTCGAGGTGCTCGAGTACGACGAGGGGCGCGCCGGCCACCTCGCCCGTCTCCTCGACCGCGAGCACCCGGGGCACCGGGAGGTGGCCGTGCAGCCCGCGCAGGATTCGCGCCTCGCGCAGGACGTCGTGCGCGGTGGCCGGGTGGTTTCCGAGCGGTGGACGGCGCAGCACGACGACGTGGCCGGCCGCGTCGGTGGTCCGGTAGGTCAGGTTGGAGCGCCCTCCGGCGATGACCTCGTGCCGGAGGTTGCCCTGCAGCTCGGGCACCGCGCGGCCGAGCCAGGCGTCGACGCCCGCCGGGAGCCCGGCGTGCCGGGTGGGCTCGATCGGGGCCGGACCTGTCCGGGCGTGACCTGCTGCCGTCATGGGGGCGCCTCCTCTTCCGGGCACCACCCTAGCAAGCGCTTGGTTTGCCCGCGCTCAGTCGCGGGCGAGAATGCCGTCGAGGAACACCGAGACGAAGTCGTCGGCGAAGTTCGCCATGGAGTACGACGGGGTCGGCTTGAACCAGCGGACCGAGAGCCACAGCGCGTCGCGCAGCATGCCGTGCAGCACGCGTACCGGGATGTCGTTGCGGAAGTCGCCCGTGGCGATACCGGCCTCGAGCACCTGGATCCAGGCCCGCTGGATCGTGGCGGCCGCCTCGCGGATGTGCTCGTAGCCCTCGATCTTGGGCAGGTAGCCGCTCGAGTTCTGGTAGATCTCGGTCGCGTGCGGGTGGGCCTCGATGTTGGCCAGCGAACTGGTGACGAGCTTGCGCAACTGGGTCGCCGGCTTCTCCTCGGACGCCAGGACTTCGCCGTAGCGGTAGGTCAGGTCGGTCAGGTAGTCCGAGATGATCGCGTTGACCATCTCGTCCTTGGACTTGAAGTGGTGGTACAGGCTGCCGGAGAGGATCCCGACCGAATCGGCGATCTCGCGGACGGTCGTGGCATCGATTCCTTTGGCTGCGAAAAGGTGGGCGGCGTTGTCGAGGATGACCGAGCGTCGGTCCTGGGTCGTCGACATATGGGTGCTCCCGGTTCCTCGAGCAATGTGTTGGTCAAGCGCTTGCTTTATATCACTTCGATGCCTTCAGCATGATAAAGCCAGCCTCCCTTGACCGGGGTGCTCGCAATGCCTAGGGTGGCGGCCAACCAAGCGCTCGTTCGGTGCCCGGAGCCCGCTGCGGATCCCGATCAGCCGAGAGGGGCTGCCCGATGCCCGACCCGATTCCCGCCGTCCCGTCCGGGCGTCCGCCCGCCGCCCGGCCCGACCGGGCAGCCGGCCTGCTCGCCGGCCGTGTCGTCCTCGTCACCGGCGCCGCCGGCGGGCTGGGGGCGGCGTACGCGCGCGGCATCGCCGCGGCCGGAGGCCACGTGGTCGCGGTCGACGTCGACGCGGACGGACTCGAACGGCTCAGCGGGCAGATCGCTGCGGCGGACGGCCGGGGCTCGATCCGGGTCGCCGACGTCGCGGACTGGGCGAGCGCGCACGACGTCGTGCGTGACTGCCTCGCCGAGCACGGCAGGCTCGACGGCCTCGTCAACAACGCCGGCGTCTTCGCCATGGCCCGCGCCGGCGCCGAGTCCGAGGCCACTGTGCGCCGGATGCTCGAGGTCAACGTGCTCGGCGCCGTCGCCTGGGGCGACGCCGCCATCGCGGCCATGCGTATCCAGGGGCACGGGGTCCTGGTCAACGTCACCTCGGGCGAGCAGATGGGCCGTGCCGAGACGGCCGTGTACGGGGCGACGAAGGCCGCGATCGCCACGCTCACCTACGCCTGGGCGGCCGAACTCGCCGAGGCCGGGATCCGCGTCAACGCGATCTCCCCGAACGCCCAGACCCGGATGGCCGAGGTGCTCGAGCGGTTCCGCGGCGTACCGAGCGGGCAGAACGCGGGCATCGCGCCCGAGGCCAACGTGCCGCTGCTGCTCTACCTGCTCTCCGACCTCAGCGCCGAACTGACCGGCCAGGTGCTGCGCTCCTACGGTCCCGAACTCATGCTGACGACCCACCCGGCGCTCGCCGAGCCCGTGCTGCGGGACACGGCGTGGACCCCGGAGCGCATCGCCGAGGCCGTCACGGCGCGGCTGCGACCGCACCTGGCGCCCCTCGGGGTACGCCGGGCGCGCATCGAATACCTCGACTGACCCGACGTCCGAGGCCGACCCGACGTCCGAGACCGACCCGACGTCCGACCCTCCGGACGACCGCCGAGCCGACAGGAGCCCGATGTCCGCCACGACCAACCCGGTCTGCGTCAGCGGCATGGCCGCGATGTCCTGGGCCCTGCCCGAGGAGGTCGCGATGTACCGGCGTACCGGTGCCGACCTCGTCGGCCTGCAGCGCAGCAAGGCCGCCTCCTTCGGCGTGGCCGCTCTCGGCGACCTGCTCGCCCGGCACGACGTACGGCTCGGCTACCTCGTGCACAGCTTCACCGCCCACCCGGACGACGAGCCGGGCTGGGCGCAGCAGGTCGCGGCATTGCAGCAGGGCGTCGTGGACGCCGGCCGGCTCGGGGCCGACCTCGTCTACCTCACCTCGGGCCCGTCGGCGCACCTGACGTGGGAGGAGGCGGCCGGCCGGTTCGCCGAGCGGATCGCTCCGGTCGTGGCCACCGCCCGCGAACACGGGGTACGCCTCGCTGTGGAGAACACGCTGCCGGTCAAGTGCGACCTCAGCTTCACCCACACCGCGCGCGACGCCGTCGCCCTGGCCGACCTCTGCGGCATCGGCATCTGCCTCGACCTCTACTGCTGCTGGCAGGAGCGGGGCCTGACGGAGCTGATCCGCGACCGGGTCGGCCAGGTCGAGATTCTGCAGGTGTCCGACTTCCGGGTCGGCACCTCGACGTTCCCGAACCGGTGGGTGCCCGGAGACGGCGACCTGCCGATGGCCGGTCTGCTGGCGAGCGTGCTGCGGGCCGGCTACACCGGCGTCGTCGACGTCGAGTTGCTCGGCCCGGCCGTCGAGGCCGAGGGCGCCGAGCCGGCGCTGACCCGTTCGGTCGCGTGGACGCGTGCGCAGATCGCGGCGGCGCGTCCCTGAGCGCTCAGGGCGCGTCCGCCCATCGCGGCGCGCGCTTGGCGACGAACGCGGCCGCGCCCTCGGCCGCGTCCGGGCCGGCGAGCAGTTCGAGGGTCGCGAGCCGGTTGACCGCGGCGAGATCGCCCACGCGGGGGTCCAGGCTCAGGTGCATGAGCCGCTTGGTCGCCCGCACCGCGGCGGGGGAGTGGGTCGCGATCCGGGCGCCCAGATGCAGCGCGCGCGGCAGAACCTCGTCGGCGGGGACCACAGCGTTGACCAGCCCCAGCTCGTGGGCCCGGGCCGCGGCAAGCGGTTCGGCGGTCAGCCCGAGTTCCAGGGCCACGGCGACCGGCAGGCGACGCGGCAGGTCGGTGCCGCCCTCGGTGGCGGCGATGCCGCGCCCCACCTCGGGCAGCGCGAAGTAGGCGTGCTCGGCCGCGACGACGAGGTCGCAGGCGAGGGCGAGTTCGAAGCCGCCGCCGACGGCGGGCCCGTTGACCGCGGCGATGACCGGCTTGCGGTAGCCGCCGCGCAGCAGCGTCAGCGGGCTGCGGGCCACGTCGACCAGGCGCCCCTCGGCCGCGGCGCGCAGGTCCATCCCCGCGCTGAAGGACAACTCGCCCGTGCCGGTCAGCACGATCGCGCGTACGCCCGGGTCCGCGTCGTACCGGAGCAGGGCGTCGGTCATCGCCAGGAGGGTGTCGGGATCGAGGGCGTTGCGCACCTGCGGCCGATTGATCCTGACGACTCCCACCGCGTCGACGCGCTCGCGCACCACGGTGTCCATCTTCCGCCCTCCTTGGCCACAGGGTCTTGACCCTTCCCCTGGGGCTGTTAGTGTACCAACCAAGCGCTTGCTACATGGCGACCCGGCCGTGGATGCCCGGCACGCGACTCGCCCTTCGCGCTGCTCACCACCGCTCGGGCAGTGCTCCGACAGACGCAACGATGAGGGACACATGGCCGACAAGACTCTGACCGCCCGCGACGTCGTGTCGCGGCTCGAATCCGGGATGACCATCGGCATCGGGGGCTGGGGCTCACGGCGCAAGCCCATGGCCCTCGTGCGCGAGATCCTGCGTTCTGACCTCAAGGACCTGACCGTGGTCAGCTACGGCGGGCCGGACGTCGGGCTGCTCTGCGCCGCCGGCAAGGTCAGGAAGGTCGTCTTCGGTTTCGTCTCCCTCGACAGCATCGCCCTCGACCCGCACTTCCGCGCCGCGCGGCAGAACGGCGCCGTCGAGATCGCCGAGTACGACGAGGGCATGCTCCAGTGGGGGCTGTACGCCGCCGGCATCCGCCTGCCCTTCCTGCCGACCCGCGCCGGGCTCGGGTCGGACGTCCTGAAGCACAACCCCGACCTCAAGCTCGTCCAGGACCCGTACGGCACCGAGCAGCTCGTGGCGATGCCGCCGCTGCGCCTCGACGCGGCCCTCGTGCACATGAACCGCGCCGACGCCCAGGGCAACGGCCAGTTCCTCGGGCCCGACCCGTACTTCGACGACCTCTACTGCCTCGCCGCCGACCAGGCCTTCATGTCCTGCGAGCGGATCGTGCCCACGGCTGAGCTGAGCGCCGCCGGGCACTCGGCGACCATCAAGATCAACCGCCAGCTCGTCGCCGGTGTCGTCGAGACCCCGAACGGCGCGCACTTCACCTCCTGCGCCCCCGACTACGAGCGCGACGAGGCCTTTCAGCGTGAGTACGTCAAGGCCGCCGGCGACCCGCAGGCCTGGGCCAAGTTCGAGCAGCGGTACCTGTCCGGTACCGAAGATGACTACCAGGCGGCCGTCGCCGCCCGAGCCGAGGAGGTCGCATGAGCAGCGCCGCCACCGAGTCCGTGGACCAGCCCACGGGCAGCGCCACCACCGCCGACGCGCCGGTGACCCGCGCCGAGTACTGCGCGGTCGCCGTGGCGGACACGTTCGCCGGCGACGGTGAGTCCATCGCCAGCGCCTTCGGCACGATCCCGGCCATCGGCGTCCGCCTCGCCCGGCTCACCGTCGCCCCCGACCTGCTGCTCACCGACGGTGAGGCCCACTTCGTCTCCGGCTCCTGGGAGATCGGCGCGGACCCGCACGCCACCGAGGGCGTCGTCATCGAGGGCTGGAGCCCGTTCCGCACCATCTTCGACCTCGTCTGGCACGGCAAGCGGCACGTCATGATGATCCCGGTCCAGATCGACGGACACGGCAACACCAACATCTCGGCCATCGGCGACTACACCCGGCCCAAGGTCCAGCTGCTCGGCGTACGCGGCGCCCCCGGCAACAGCATCTACCACCCGACCAGCTACTGGGTGCCCAACCACTCCACGCGCAGCTTCGTCCGGACCGTCGACATGATCTCCGGCGTCGGCACCGACAGCGCCCGGGCCGCCGGCCCGGCCGCGATCGCGCACCACGAGCTGCGGCGCGTCGTCACCAACCTCGCGGTCCTCGACTTCGGTGGCCCCGACGGCACGATGCGGCTGCTCAGCCTGCACCCCGGCGTCACGCTCGACGAGTTCCACGCCGCCACCGGCTGTGCCGTGCACGTCGAGGGCGAGGTCCCGGCCACCCGCGAGCCGAGCGCCGAGGAACTGCGCCTCATCCGCGAGGTCATCGACCCCCGCTCGCTGCGCGACCGCGAGATCCCGGCATGAGTCAGGGCCGCGGGATGCACCCGACGCTGCGTACCCGGGCGACCGACCTGTTCGGGGTGCGGTACCCGATCGTCCAGACCGGCATGGGCTACGTCTCCGACGTACGCCTGACCACCGCGACGGCCAACGCCGGTGGACTGGGCATCCTCGCGGCCGGCCTGCTCTCCTACGACGAGCTCGTGGAGGCCGTCGAGCAGATCCAGGCCGGCACGGACGCGCCGTTCGGCGTCAACATCCGTGCCGACCAGCCGGACGTCGTCAAGCGCATCGACCTGCTCATCTCGGCCGGCGTCAAGGTCGCGTCCTTCGCGCTGGCCCCCAAGCAGGAACTCATCGCCAGGTGCAAGGACGCCGGCCTCGTCGTCGTACCGTCGATCGGCGCGCGCCGCCACGCCGAGAAGGTCGCCGCGTGGGGCGCCGACGCCGTCATCGTGCAGGGTGGTGAGGGCGGCGGCCACACCGGCGGGGTGCCCACCAGCCTGCTGCTGCCCCAGGTCGTCGACGCCGTCGACATCCCGGTCATCGGGGCCGGCGGCTTCTTCGACGGCCGCGGCCTCGTCGCCGCGCTCGCCTACGGCGCCGAGGGCGTCGCCATGGGCACCCGCTTCCTGCTCACCAGCGACTCGCCGGTCCAGCCGTCGGTGAAGGACGTCTACCTGTCCAAGACGGTCAACGACACCGTGCTGACCCTGCAGGTCGACGGCGTGCCGCAGCGCGTGCTGCGCGCCGGCACGATTGACGAGCTGGAACGCACCTCCGCCGCCGGCCGGCTGCTGCGGGCCGTACGCAACGCCTTCGCCTTCCAGAAGCTGTCCGGCACGCCGTGGGGCGACATGGTCCGCGAGGGCCTGGCCATGCGCAAGGCCCACGACCTGACGTGGAGCCAGGTCGTCATGGCGGCAAACGCTCCGATGCTCTACCGGTCGGCCCTGCTGGAGGGCAGGACCGACCTCGGCGTCATGGCCACCGGCCAGGTCGTCGGACTGATCGACGACGTACCGAGCGTCGCCGAGCTCATCGACCGCATCATCGACGAGGCCACCCGGACCCTCGACCGGCTCGGCGTGCCCGCGCCGGTCGCGTCGACCCCGGCCGGGCACAAGGAGGAGTAGTCATGGGAGCACTGCAGGGACGCGTCGTCGTCGTCACCGGTGCCGGCCGCGGCCTCGGCCGTGAGCACGCCCTGCTCGCCGCCGCCGAAGGCGCCTCGGTCGTCGTCGCCGACACCGGCGCCGCCGCCGACGGCACCGGCAGCGACCCCTCTGTCGTCGAGGCCGTCGCCGCCGAGATCACGAACGCCGGCGGGCGGGCCGTGGCCAGCACCGCGGACGTCGCCACCACCGAGGGCGCCCGCGAGCTGCTCGCGCTCGCCCGCGACACCTACGGACGCGTCGACGGCCTCGTCAACAACGCCGGCATCCTGCGGGACCGGATGTTCGTCAACATGAGCGAGGACGACTGGGACGCGGTCATCCGTGGCCAGCTCCGCGCGACGTTCGCGCCGTGCCGGGTGTTCGCCGACCACTGGCGCACCGAGTCCAAGGCCGGCAACCAGCCGGTCGCCTCGATCGTCAACGTCTCGTCGACCTCGGGCATCATCGGCGCCGTCGGGCAGACGAACTACGGCGCGGGCAAGGCCGGCATCGCCGCCCTCACCGTCATTCTCGCCCAGGAGATCAGCCGCTACGGCGTACGCGTCAACGCGATCGTCCCGGTCGCGCGTACCCGGATGACCCAGGACCTGCCTGGCATCGGCGAGATGGTCGCCGCCCCGGCCGACCCCGCCGTGTTCGACGTCTACCACCCGGGCAACGTCTCCCCGCTCGTCGCCTGGCTGCTCACCGCCGACGTGCCGGTGACCGGCGAGGTGTACTACGCCAAGGGCGGCGAGATCCGCCGCTGCGCGCCGTGGAGTTACGACTGGACGATCGACAAGGGCGCCCGCTGGACCGTCGAGGAGATCGCGAAGGAGATGGCCGCCCGTGTCTGACACCGGTCACACCGACGTCGCCGACTGGGCCGGCCCGGCCCACGGGCTGCTCTCCGGGCGTTCGGTGCTCGTCACCGCCGCGGCCGGCACCGGCATCGGCTTCGCCACGGCGCGCCGCGCCGCGGAGGAAGGCGCGCGTGTCGCCGTCAGCGACCGCCACGAGCGCCGTCTCGCCGCGTCGGCCGACGAGATCGAGCGCCTCACCGGGACCCGGCCGCTCGCGGTGCCCTGCGACGTCACCGACCAGGCCCAGCTCGACCACCTCATGGACACCGTCGCCGCCGAGTTCGGCGGCATCGACGTGCTCGTCAACAACGCCGGCCTCGGCGGCACCGCGGCGGTGCAGGACATGACCGACGAACAGTGGGATTCCGTCCTGTCGGTGACCCTGACCTCGACATTCAAGGCGACCCGGTCGGTGCTGCGGCACATGATCCCGGCCGGCAGGGGGGTCATCGTGAACAACGCCTCCGTCATCGGCTGGCGCGCCCAGAAGGGGCAGGCGCACTACGCCGCGGCCAAGGCCGGAGTCATGGCGCTGACCCGCTGCGCGGCCCTCGACGTCGCCGAGCACGGCATCCGGGTCAACGCGGTGTCCCCGAGCATCGCGATGCACGCCCATCTGGCCAAGGTGACCAGCGACGAGCTGCTCGCCCAGCTCTCGGCCCAGGAGGCGTTCGGCCGGGCCGCGACGCCGTGGGAGATCGCCAACGTGATCGTCTTCCTCGCCAGTGACTACTCGTCGTACATGACCGGCGAGGTCGTGTCCGTCTCGAGCCAGCACCCGTGACCACCGGCTGCGCGCCGGCGACCGTGCCGGCTCGCAGCGGAACAACGAAAGGAGCACGTCGTGGCCAACCCCGACGCGCAGGGCGTCACCGGCGCCCCCTTCCGGCTCGACGTCGAACGCGGCAAGATCCGCGAGTTCGCGCTGGCCACCGGCGCGGCTGACGCGGACTACCTGCGGGAGGAGAACCCGGTCGTACAGCCGACGTTCCTCACCACGACGTTCTTCTGGCAGGGCGAGGACTCCAACCCGTGGTCCGCGGTCGAGCTCGACCAGCAGCGCGGCCTGCACGCCGAGCAGCAGTACACCTTCTTCGGCGAGCCGCCCCGCGCCGGCACCCGGCTCACCTGCCAGTCGCGCATCGGCGAGATCTACACCAAGGTGGGGCGTCGCGGCGGGGAGATGACGTTCGCCGTGATGTACACCGACTTCCACGACGAGACCGGGCGTCTCGTCGCCCGCGCCAAGCTCACCGGTGTCGAGACGGCCCGCCCGCCGGTCACCGGGGACGGAGCGTCCGCATGAGCGACACGACGGCAACCGCCGGGCCCCGTACGACCGAGGTCGTCCTGCCCGTCCCGGCGACGCCTCCGGCGCGCACGTACGGCCCGGTGACCCGCACCGACTTCGTCCGCTACCAGGGTGCCTCGGGCGACATGAACCCGATCCACCACGACGAGGTCTTCGCCAAGGCGGCCGGGTTCCCGAGCCCTTTCTCGGTGGGCATGTGGCAGGCCAGCCTGCTCGGCACCTACGCCACCGACTGGCTCGGCGGCCCCAACGTGCGCGACTTCCGCATCCGGTTCCTGGCCCAGGTGTGGCCCGGCGACGTCCTCACCCTCGACGGCGTTCCGCTGCGCACCTACGTGCTCGAAAGCGAGGACGGCCGTGAGGGCCGCGTCGACGTCGAGCTGACCTGCCGGCGGCAGAGCGGCGACAAGGCCGTCACCGCGTGGGCGACATTCGTGCTGCCCCTCGACGTCGCCGTCGAGGCCGGCGAGCGGCCCGAGACCACCGAGGAGCAGGGATGAACCCCACGAGCCACCCGTCGGTGACGACGACCGTGCACGCCGACGGGATCGCCGAGATCGTCGTGGACAACCCGCCGGTCAACGCGCTGCCGGTGGCCGGCTGGTTCGCGCTCGCCGCCGCCCTCGACGCCGCCGGCGCCGACGAGTCGGTGCGGGTCGTGCTGCTGCGCGCCGAGGGCCGCGGCTTCAACGCCGGCGTCGACATCAAGGAGATGCAGCACACCGACGGCTTCACCGCGCTGCTCGGCGCCAACCGCGGCTGCTACGCCGCGTTCAAGGCCGTCTACGAGTGCCCCGTCCCGGTCGTCACCGCCGTCCACGGCTTCTGCCTCGGTGGCGGCATCGGCCTGGTCGGCAACTCCGACGTCATCGTCGCCTCCGACGACGCCACCTTCGGCCTGCCCGAGGTGGACCGCGGCGCCCTCGGCGCGGCCACCCACCTGTCCCGGATGGTGCCCCAGCACCGGATGCGCGCCATGGTCTACACCTCGGCCACCGCCACCGCCCAGGAGCTGCACGCGTACGGCTCGGTGCACAGCGTCGTACCCCGGGAGCGGTTGCGCGCGACGGCGCTCGCCGTCGCGACCAGCATCGCCGAGAAGGACCCCACGGTGATCCGCGCCGCCAAGGCCTCGCTCAACGGCATCGACCTGTGGGACGTCAACCGCAGCTACCGCTTCGAGCAGGGCTTCACCTTCGAGCTCAACCTCACCGGGGTCGCCGACCGGATCCGCGACGAGTTCGCCGGCACCGACAAGGCGGCGCGCCCGGGCAGCGAGGGCTGAGCCGTGCGGTCGATGGTGGTGCGCGAGCTCGGCGGTCCCGAGGTGCTCACGGTCACCGACGGGCCGCAGCCGCAGCCCGGACCGGGGCAGGTGCTCGTCGACGTCGCCGGCGCCGGGGTGAACTTTCCCGACGGCCTCATCGTCGCCGGCACCTACCAGACCAAGCCGGAACTGCCGTTCGTGCCCGGCTGCGAGGTCGCCGGCACGGTCGCGGCGCTCGGCGACGGGGTGACCGGCCCACCCGTCGGCACCCGCGTCGTCGGCTTCTGCGGCATCGGCGGCTACGCCACCCAGGTGCTCGTCGACGCGCGCATGGTCCACCCGTTGCCCGACGGCGTCGACCTCGTCGAGGCGAGCACGATCCCCGTGGTCTACGGCACGTCCTACCACGGCCTCGTCGACCGGGCCCGCCTCGCCGCCGGCGAGACGCTGCTCGTGCTCGGCGCCTCCGGCGGCGTCGGCCTCACCGCCGTGCAGATCGGCAAGGCCCTCGGCGCGACAGTGATCGCGGCCGCGTCGAGCGAGGACAAGCGTGAGCTGTGCCTGACGCACGGCGCCGACCACGCCATCGGCTACGACGACCTGACCGCGACGGTGCGCGCGCTGACCGGCGACGCCGGCGCCGACGTCGTCTACGACCCCGTCGGTGGCGACGCCGCCACCGCGGCGCTGCGCGCCCTCGCGTGGGCCGGGAGGTTCCTCACCGTCGGCTACGCGGCGGGCACGATCCCGCAGGTCAAGCTGAACCGGCTGCTGCTCACCGAGGGCGCGGTGCTGGGGGTCCTCTGGGGCGCCTGGGCAAGGCGCGACCCGGCGGCGAACGCCGCCAACATGACGACGGTGCTGGAGTGGATCGCCGCCGGCCGGCTGAGGCCGCACGTCAGCGAGGTCTTCCCGCTGGAGGAGGCCGCCCGCGCGCTCGGCACGGTGCTGAATCGTGGCGCGCGCGGCAAGATCGCCCTCCGCACGAGCACAGGCAAGGAGTGACGGTGGCTGACGCGACCGACCTGACCCGGATGGACCTCGGCCCCGGCCCGCGCGCGAGCGAACTGCTCGCGACGTTGCGCACGTTCATGACCGAGCACGTCTACCCCGCCGAGAAGGTGTACGCCGCCCAGCTCGCCGCCGCGGCCCGCGAGAACGGCGGGGTGTCCCACGTCCTGCCGCCGGTCGTCGAGGAGCTGAAGGCGACGGCGCGCACGCTGGGGCTGTGGAACCTCTTCCTGCCCGACCTGTCCGGCCTCACCAACGTCGAGTACGCCTACCTGGCCGAGGAGACCGGACGCTCGCCCTACCTGGCCCCCGAGGCGATGAACTGTGCCGCGCCGGACACCGGCAACATGGAGCTGCTGCACATGTTCGGCACGCCCGAGCAGAAGCAGCGGTGGCTCGCCCCGTTGCTCGACGGCACGATGCGCTCCGGCTTCTCGATGACCGAGCCGGACGTGGCCTCCTCCGACGCGCGCAACATCGCCACCTCGATCGTGCGTGACGGCGACGAGTACGTCATCAACGGACGCAAGTGGTGGACGACCGGCGCCGCGGACCCGCGCTGCGCCGTCCTCGTGCTGATGGGCAAGACGGACCCGGAGGCGGCCGTCTACCGGCAGCAGTCCATGATCCTCGTACCGGTCGACACCCCCGGGGTGACGATTCTGCGCTCGCTGCCGATCTTCGGTTACCACGACCAGCACGGCCACTGCGAGATCCGGTTCGACGACGTGCGGGTGCCGGTGACGAACCTGCTCGGCGCCGAGGGCGAGGGTTTCGCCATCGCCCAGGCCCGCCTCGGCCCGGGCCGCATCCACCACGCGATGCGCTGCGTCGGCATGGCCGAGCGGGGCCTCGAGCTGATGGTGCGCCGGACGACGGCCCGCGAGGCGTTCGGCGGTCCGATCTCCGACCAGGGCGTGGTGCGGAACTGGATCGCCGAGTCCCGCATGGAGATCGAGCAGGCGCGCCTGCTCGTGCTCAAGGCGGCGTGGCTCATCGACCAGGTCGGGATCCAGGGCGCCGCGACCGAGATCGCCGCGATCAAGGTCGTCGCGCCCCGGGTCGCCCGCAACGTGCTGGACCGTTCGATCCAGGCGCACGGCGGCGGTGGGGTTACCGACGACTTCCCGATCGCCCGGATGTGGGCGAGCGCCCGCATCCTCGGCATCGCCGACGGCCCGGACGAGGTGCACCTGCGCACGGTGGCGCGTACGCAACTACGCCGCTACCACGACACGCCGGCGACGGTTTCCGCTGGGACGGGACGGGACTGAGATGGATCTGACCTGGTCGGCACAGGACGAGCAGTTCCGTGCGGAGGCCCGCGACTGGCTCACCGCGAACGTACCGCGGCAGCCGCTGCCCTCCGGGGACACCGCGGCGGGCTTCGCCGCCCACCTGGAGTGGGAGCGGGCACTGCACGCGGACCGGTGGTCGGTCGTGTCGTGGCCGCAGGAGTACGGCGGCCGCGAGGCCTCGATCTGGCAGTGGCTCATCTTCGAGGAGGAGTACTACCGGGCCGGCGCGCCGCAGCGGGTGACGCAGAACGGCATCTTCCTGCTCGCCCCGACGATCTTCGAGTTCGGCACGAAGCAGCAGCAGGACGAGCTGCTGCCGCGGATGGCGGCGGCGCAGGACCTGTGGGCCCAGGGCTGGTCCGAGCCGGGCGCGGGCAGCGACCTGGCCGGGATCACGTCCCGGGCGGTGCGGGACGAGCAGGCCGGCGGGTGGCGCCTGAGCGGGCAGAAGACCTGGTCGACCCGGGGCGCGTTCTGCACCCACCTGTTCGGGCTGTTCCGTACCGACCCGCAGGCGCAGCGGCACCGCGGACTGACGTACTTCCTCGTGCCGTTGGACACCCCGGGCGTGACGGTGCGCGGGTTCGACCGGCTCGACGGTGACGAGGGCTTCGCCGACGTGTTCTTCGAGAACGCGTTCGTACCGGACTCGGCGGTCCTCGGCGGCGTCGACCAGGGCTGGTCGGTCGCGATGTCGACGACCGGCTCGGAGCGGGGACTGACGCTGCGTTCACCGGGGCGTTTCCTCAAGGCGGCAGCCGCGCTCGTGGCGCTCGCGGGCGAGCGGGGCGAGGCGGCGACCGACCTGCTCCGCGACCGGGTGGCGCGCTCGTGGATGCAGGCGCACGCCTACCAGCAGTTCACGCTGGCTCAGGTCACCGACATCGTCGAGGGTCGTCCGGCTGGCGCGCGTTCGAGCCTCAACAAGGTCTTCTGGTCCGAGCTGGACATCGCGTTGCACGAGACGGCGCTGGAACTGCTCGGCCCGGACGCGCTCGTCGACGGGCCGTGGACCCGCGGCTACCAGTTCTCGCTGTCGGGTCCGATCTACGCGGGCACCAACGAGATCCAGCGCAACATCATCGCCGAGCGCCTGCTCGGTCTGCCGAGGAGGTGATCAGGCGTGCGTTTCGCTCCGAGTGACGAGCAGCGGGAGCTGGAGGCGGTCGTCCGTCAGGTGCTCACCGACCGGTGCCCGCCGCAGACGGTACGCGCCGGAGCCGGATCGGCGCAGGTGGCCGCACTGGCCGAGAGCCTGGCCGGTCTCGGCGTTGCGGGGCTGCTCGTGGCCGAGGACGACGGCGGGCTGGGCCTGGACGAGAACCACCTCGTGTCGGTCTTCGCGCAGATCGGGTACGCCGCCGCGCCGCTGCCGCTCACGGCGACCCTCGCGGTCGCCCCGGCGGTGCTCGCCGCGGGCGCTCCGGACCTGCTGGCGAAGCTCGTCGATGGGGGCCTCACGGTCGGCGCCGACCCTGCGGAGACCGGGCATGTCGCGTTCGGTTCCGGTGTCGACCTGGTGCTGCGTGGCGGCTTCGGTGGGACGGGGCGCATCGAGATTCTCGACGTGTCCGACGCGGCGGTCTCGACGTCGCCGTCGGTGGACGTCGCGCTGGACCTGACCGGGTACGCAGGCGCGCGGCTCGTGGCGGCGGTGGACGACCCGCAGGTGATGCGGCTGGCCTGGGAGCGCGGGGTGCTGGCGACCTCGGCCGAACTCATCGGGCTGTCCCGGCGGATGCTCGACCTCACTGTCGAGCACGTCCGCACCCGGGAGCAGTTCGGGGTGCCGATCGGCAGCTTCCAGGCGGTCAAGCACCACCTCGCCACGGCGCTGCTGCACCTGGAGTTCGCCGTACCGGTGGTGGCGACGGCCGGGTTCGAACTGGCCGCGGGCCTTCCGGGCCGGCTGCGCGCCCTGGCGACGGCCAAGGCGCTGGCGTCCGAGGCGGCGCACGTCGTGGGCCGGGCCGCCCTGCAGTGCCACGGCGCGATCGGTTACACGACCGAGTACGACCTGCACCTGTTCCTCAAGCGGTCGTGGGCTCTGGAGTCGTCGTGGGGCAGCGCCGCCTGGCACCGGTCGGCTCTGCTGGACGACCTCGGTGTCGGCCTGACCGGCGTGCGCCCCGCGTCCTGACCGCCGGCCCCGCACGACGTACACCGACTCGTGAGAAGGAGATCCAGATGAGCGAGACCAGCGGCGTGGACCCGCAGGCGGCGGCGGAGGTCGTCCGGTACGAGACGCGGGGGCCGGTGGCCGTCGTGACGATGAACCGGCCGGAGTACCGCAACGCGCAGAACTCGGCGATGACCTACGCGCTCGACGACGCGTTCTACCGCGCGGCCGCGGACGACGAGGTGAAGGTCATCGTCCTGGCGGGCGCGGGGAAGCACTTCTCGGCCGGCCACGACATCGGTACGCCGGGCCGGGACATCGACTCGTCGTTCGACCGGCGGGCCGGACTGTGGTGGGACCATGTGGGCAAGGCCGGGGCCGACAGCCGGTTCGCCCGGGAGTCCGAGGTGTACCTCGGGATGTGCCGTCGCTGGCGTGAGCTGCCCAAGCCGATGATCGCGATGGTGCAGGGAGCGTGCATCGCCGGGGGCCTCATGCTCGCCTGGTCGTGCGACCTGATCGTCGCCTCGGACGACGCGTTCTTCGCCGATCCGGTCGTCCGCATGGGGATCCCCGGCGTCGAGTACTTCGCCCACCCGTGGGTGATGGGTCCGCGCTTCGCCAAGGAGTTCCTCTTCACCGGCGACCGGATGCCGGCGGCGCGCGCCGCGGAGCTGGGCATGGTCAACCGGGTGGTCGCCAGAGACGAGCTCGAGGCGGAGGTCATGGGGCTCGCCGCACGGATCGCGCAGATGCCGCGTCTGGGTCTCGCGCTGACCAAGAAGGCGGTCAACCAGGCCGAGGACCTCATGGGCCTGCGGGACGGAATGGATTCGGTGTTCGGGCTGCACCACGTCGCTCACGCGCACAATGCCGAGGTGGGCAGTGACTCCCTCGGTGGCCAGGACGCCCGGAGCATGCGTGACGCCGCGAGACAGGAAGGGTGATCGAAGCGATGAATATCGTCGTACTCGTCAAGCAGGTGCCTGATTCGGGCGCGGACCGCAGCCTGCGTTCTGACGACAACACCGTCGACCGCGGTTCGGCGAACAACGTGATCAATGAGATGGACGAGTACGCCATCGAAGAGGCGTTGAAGATCAAGGAAGCGCATGGTGGTGAGGTCACCATCCTGACGATGGGTCCGGACCGGGCGACCGAGTCGATCCGTAAGGCGTTGTCGATGGGCCCGGACAAGGCCGTGCATGTGGTGGATGACGCGCTGCACGGTTCCTGCGCGGTGGCGACCTCGAAGGTCCTCGCCGCGGCGCTCGGGCAGTTGGGCGCCGATCTGGTTCTGTGCGGTGCGGAGTCGACCGACGGGCGGGTGCAGGTGATGCCGCACATGATCGCCGAGCGGCTGGGTGTGGCCGCGCTGACCGGCGCGCGGAAGCTGACCGTGGACGGGTCGGCCCTGACGGTGGAGCGGCAGACCGAGGAGGGTTACGAGGTGGTGACCGCCTCGACCCCGGCTGTGGTCTCCGTGTGGGACACGATCAACGAGCCGCGGTACCCGTCGTTCAAGGGCATCATGGCCGCGAAGAAGAAGCCGGTGCAGACGCTCTCCCTGGGCGACCTGGGCGTGGCCGCGGCCGAGGTGGGCTTCGACGGCGCCACCAGCGCGGTGGTGGAGCACTCGAAGCGCCCGCCGCGTTCCGGCGGCGAGAAGATCACCGACGAGGGCGACGGCGGCGTGAAGCTGGTCGAGTTCCTCGCCTCCGAGAAGTTCGTGTGAGAGGTCACTGACATGTCTGAGGTTCTCGTCGTCGTCGAAGCCACCCGGGAGTTCGGCGTCAAGAAGGTCACCCTCGAGATGCTCACCCTCGCCCGCGAGCTGGGCACCCCGAGCGCCGTCGTCCTCGGTGGCGCCGGCGCCGCCGAGGCGCTGAGCGCCAAGCTCGGCGAGTACGGCGCGGAGAAGATCTACGCGGCCGAGGGTGAGGAGATCGACGGCTACCTGGTCGCCCCGAAGGCGACTGTGGTCGCCGACCTCGTCGCGCGGGTGCAGCCGGCGGCGGTGCTGCTGGCTTCGTCGCAGGAGGGCAAGGAGATCGCCGCCCGGCTGGCGGTGAAGCTGGACAACGGCATCCTGACCGACGTGGTCGCCCTGGCCGCCGACGGCACCGCCACCCAGGTGGCGTTCGCCGGCTCCACCATCGTCAAGTCCAAGGTCACCAAGGGCCTGCCGCTGGTCACCGTCCGGCCGAACTCGCTCAACCCGGCCCCGGCCGCCGCCAGCCCGGAGGTGGAGCAGCTCACCGTGTCGGTCACCGACGCGGACAAGCTCGCCAAGGTCGTCGAGCGGGTCGCCGAGCAGAAGGGCTCCCGCCCCGAGCTGACCGAGGCGTCCGTGGTCGTGTCCGGCGGGCGTGGTGTCGGTAACGCGGACAACTTCAAGCTGGTCGAGGAGATCGCCGACCTGCTCGGCGGCGCGGTCGGCGCGTCCCGCGCGGCGGTCGACTCCGGCTACTACCCGCACCAGTTCCAGGTCGGCCAGACCGGCAAGACCGTCTCTCCGCAGCTGTATGTCGCCCTCGGTATCTCCGGGGCGATCCAGCACCGGGCCGGCATGCAGACCTCGAAGACCATCGTCGCGGTCAACAAGGACGCCGAAGCGCCGATCTTCGAACTCGCCGACTACGGCGTGGTCGGCGACCTGTTCAAGGTCGTCCCCCAGGCCGCCGAGGAGATCCGCAAGCGCAAGTGACACAGTCGTGTCGGTCATGCTCTGGATGGAGGACGGCGAATGGTGGGGGCAGCAGCGATGCGGGTCGAGCCCGATGACGTGACGTCGGACTGGACGCGTCCGGGCGTGTTCGAGGTGGCCGCCGGTGTGTACCGCATTCCGCTGCCGCTACCGCAGGACGGTCTGCGATCGGTGAACGTGTACGCCCTGGCCGGTGACGACGGCCTCGTGCTGGTCGACTCGGGCTGGGCCATCACGGCGGCCCGGCAGACACTGGATGCGGCCCTGGCTGCACTGGGCGCGGGCCTTGCGGACGTGCGCCGGTTCCTCGTGACGCACGTGCACCGCGACCACTACGCGATGGCGGTGGCCGTACGGCGCGAGTTCGGCACCACGGTGAGCCTCGGCGAGGGCGAGGAACCCTCTATCCGCGAGCTGTCGACTCCGGGCCACCGGCCGATGTCCGAACACTGGCAGGCGCTGACGCGATGCGGTGCGGGCGAGATCGTCGAAGCGCTGCGCGCGCGGGCCGAGTCGGCGCGGCATGATCCGACGGACTGGGCGGCACCGGACGACTGGCTGGCCGGGGGGACCGACGTCGTCCTACCGACCAGGACCCTGCGGGTGGTGGCGACCCCTGGACACACCCGTGGGCACGTCGTCTTCCTCGATCGCGACGCGGAGCTGATGTTCACCGGCGACCACGTCCTTCCGCACATCACACCGTCCATCGGCTTCGAGGCGGCGGCCGCGGCGCTGCCACTCGGGGACTACCTGGATTCGTTGCGGTTGGTCCGGTCTCTGCCCGACCAGCGGATGCTGCCCGCGCACGGCCCGGTCGGCCCGAGTGTCCACGCGCGCGTCGACGAACTCCTGCACCATCATGCGAAGCGACTCGACCAGGCGTGCGGGGTCGTGCGTGACGCGACGACGGCTTACGAGGCGGCGGGTCAACTGACCTGGACCAGGTGGGAGCGTGCCTTCGCCGACCTGGACCTGTTCAACCAGATGCTCGCCGTCACCGAGACGGCCGCCCACCTCGACCTGCTGGTGGCGCAGGGGCGGCTGAAGGCTGCCGACGTCGACGGAGTGCGCCGCTACGCCCCGGCGTGACCGCCCGGGATCTTCCAGTCGAAGCCGGACGATCTCCGTCGAGCTGTTCTCGGCGAATTTCCTGCGTCCGCGCAGGGTTTCCGTCCTACTGGTGGCAGCGCCAATCAGCCAGTGCCGACCAGGGAGGGGCTCGATCATGAAGGTCGTCGTCATCGGTGGCAGTGGGCTCATCGGCTCCAAGCTCGTGAAGATCCTCGATGCCAGGGCCACGAAGCGGTGGCGGCGTCGCCGAAGGCCGGCGTGAACACGCTGACCGGCGAAGGAGTGGCGGAGGCGCTGACCGGCGCCAGCGCCGTCGTCGACGTGTCGAACTCGCCGTCGCTGGAGGGCAGCGCCGCGTTGGAGTTCTTCGAGACGTCCACGCGCAACCTTCTCGCCGCCGCCGCGGACGCCGGGGTGGGTCACTACGTGGCGCTGTCCGTCGTGGGTTCCGAACGGCTTCCGGACAGCGGATACATGCGGGCGAAGGTCGCCCAGGAGCAGCTCATCGCGGCGTCCGGGCTCCCGTACTCGCTCGTGCACGCCACCCAGTTCTTCGAGTTCCTCCAGGGCATCGTCGACGCCGCCACGGACGGCGCTACCGTGCACCTCGCGCCGGTGCTCATCCAGCCGATGGCAGCGGACGACGTCGCCGCCGCAGTGGCCGAGGTCGTGGTCGGCGCGCCGACGTACGCCGTGGTCGAGGTCGGCGGCCCGGAGCAGTTCCGCCTCGACGAACTGGGACGATCCGTCCTCGACGCTCAGCGGGATACTCGTTCGGTGGTGGGTGATCCCGGCGCCCGCTATTTCGGTGCCGCGGTGGCCGAACGCTCGCTGGTTCCCGCCGACGGCGCCCGCATCGCCGGTACGCGCCTGGACGAGTGGCGAACACGGACGAGTAACGGTCAGTGAACCGGCGCGCTACGTGGGACTGAGGGTGCGTTCACGTGGGCGCGGAGGGCCGGTGCGCCAACAGAAGTGGGACCGGCTCAGCGCGGTGAGTTCCAGTGCCGGAACAGCTTCTGCACCTCCGCGTGCCAGCGGACCGCGCCGTCGATCCAGCCGGAGCCTGGCTGACCAGTGGTGGCATTGACGACCAGCGCAGGTAGGGAAGGCTCTCCGGCGGCGGTGCACTCCTCGGCCACCCGGGCCAGAACGTGGCGCATCTGGTTGCGGAGATCCACGCCGGCCATGCCGATCGCCTGGCCCAGTTCGCCGTAGGTCAGCAGCGACCGTCGCATCGCGGCGATGATCAGTGCGGCACGTGCCATCCGGACCCACTGTTCCCGTTGCTCGCTCGGCATGCCCGCCAGCGTGGCACCCGCATATATCGTGATCGACCCTTCGAACGGGTCGCCGTGGGCGGCCGTACGGGCAGATCGGCGTCGCCCGTGACCTGCCGAGGACATCGCCGCTCCGCTTCTGCGCCGTAGTCCGGCCCAGATGCCGATACCCGATGCCGCTGTCGTGCGACAGACCGAGGAGGCACTCGCATCGGCAGAGCGAGCCGGAGGCTCGCCAAGCATCACGTGAGACGCATCCCTTTGGACGTGGCGTTTTCGATTCGTTGCCGCTGGCGACCGCTTCCTGGACGTCGTTCGTTCCAGGTGCTGGCGGCTATTCTGAGCGCAAGGCGTTCCGGTAGCTGCGGGACCCTACGCTCGGGTGTCACTTCGCAGCCGTGAACGTTCAGCCAGTTCGTAGTTCCACTGTTCGGTGGAACGTAAGGGACCGCGGCGGTGTCGACAATCGTTTGTACGCCCTCCCATTGGAGCTGCCGTGCAGCAGACGCCCGATCCGCCGGATCCGTTCGTTAATCCGCTTGGAACCGACGCGGCGACGCCTTCAGGGCGACCCCCGGCGCAGTATGCGGCCAGGGCTCCCGGGAAGGGCATGAGGGTAGGGATCGTCCTGTCGGTGGCAGTTGTCGGTGGTCTCTTCCTTTGCTGCATCGGCGGAGGTGCTCTCTCCGCTGTCGGCCTTCTCCTCGGCGGGGCGTCACCTTCGCAACCTGCCCCAGCCTCCCCTACCATCGAGCGAACGCCAGCACCGAGTACGCGCACGCCCGAGCCGGTTCGCACCACCGCTCTGCCTACCCCGTCGGCCACGCCGCCTTCCACGCCACCGGTAGGGGCGAGTCGCCCAGCGAGTACAAGGCAAGTGCTGCCTGCCTACGACATCTTCGAGCGCCGAGACGTCAGTTCCGGCTCCGGCGCTCGCCGTCTAGCCCTGCGGGTGGAACTGCACGTCTACCCCGTCAGCGTTCAGCAGGTCATCGACGTCGCGACACGTATCGTGGAGAACCACAGAGGGCAGGGATGGCAGGCGCTGTCGATCGTGATCACATACGACCGACGTGAGGTGTCGCCCAGTTACGCGGCGTTCGAATGGGCGCCTGAGGGGCGTTGGGCGGACGCCGCCAAAGGGGACGCCGCCTCTTGGCAGGGCTACCAGCTCCACCAGGCCATCGTCCGCGACAAGCTGAGCCAGCCGGACAAGTGTCGAGTCCCGTCCGCGCAGGCATACGGGCTCAGCGGGGAGTTCAACCAAGCAACACAGGACAATGTCGAGGTCAGCGAGGGAGCGGTGCTGGCGGATATCGCCAAACGACATCGCATCTCGACCACTCGCGCTGAGGAGTTGGTCTTGACCGTCGAGGACTGGACGATGTGCTGACTCGTCCAGGTCATCCTGATCACCAGTAGGCGGAGTCGACCGGCGCATCAAAGCGCCTGGATGTACGGTCCTTCGTCATGAGCTATGACCTGATCTTCGTACCCCGAGGCGACGACCAGTCCTGGGAGGACGCCCTGGAGGCGGCGGCGGAGGCCGACAGCGACGAGCGTTCGCGCGCCGAGGCGTGGAACCGGATCGTGGCGGCGGCGCGGCAGGTGCTCGGTGAGGTCTCCGTGTTCGAGGGGACCGACAACTACGAGCTGACGCACGAGCCGACCGGCGTCCAGGTCAGCTACTACGCGGACGAGGTCAGTGTCACCGTGCCGTACTGGTACCGGGGCGGTGACGCCCGGGCCGTCGTCGCGGCGGTGCACCAGCTCGGCGCGGTCGTCGAGGCGGTCACCGGTCTGTCCGGCTACGACCCTCAGGTGGAGCTGCCGTTGGCCGAGGCCGCCGCGCGGCCGGAGCTGGCCGTCGCGGCCTTCGACGAGGTCGCCGAGTCCTTCGCGAGGCGCGGGATCTCCAGTCCCAGCAACGGCTGAACGCCTGCCCGCACGCCGGCAGGTCGCAGTGGCGGGGCGCTTCGGATCGGCTGCGGCGTGCGACGCTCGTGGCGTGCGTACCGTCTTCGTCTTCCCGGCCATGGAGCAGGCCGCCGTCGTCGCCCTGCTCGACCGGCTGTCGCCGGATCAGAGACATCCGTGGCTGGTGGACGGATGCCTGTACCCGGATCTGACCGACGAGGACGAGCACCTGTACGCGGACTGGGAGCCGGCGGCGGTGCGGGCCCTGAGCCGCGCCCGCGGTGACCGGCCCAGGTGGGCGGTGCAGGTCGACGTCTCGGGCCGGGTCGACGGGACGGTGGAGGTCCGTCGCCTGACGTTGACGCTGCTCGGTCGGGGCGGCGTCGCGATGGACGACTACTCCGACCATGTCTGGACGGCGGAGCAGATCGCGGCCGACGCGACTGTGGACGGGCTGCGCTTCTTCGACTTCAGAGGCCACTACGAGCGGAACCGGCTCGCCCGGTAGCCGGCCGACAGGAATGTCAGAAGAGCAGCACGAGTTCCTGGGCCAGCATGTCGGTCCAGGTGCGCCGGGTGAAGTTGCAGCCGGTGTGTTCCACGAACTGCCGCAGCGTGCGTACCGGGCCGATGCCGAGCCGGTCGACCGGCGGCGTGTGCAGCATGTAGAGCACCCGCCGTCGGCTCAGCTCCTCGTAGCGGGCCCAGTCGGACTCGACGTGGTCGCTCCAGTGCCGCGGCTTGTCCTGGCGGATGTAGTAGTGCCACGCCAGCACCTCGGTGGGATGGAACAGGTCGTAGCCCCACGTGTAGGCGCGCAACGCCAGGGTGATCTCCTCACCGTGGAAGTAGATGCCCGGGTCGTACGGCACCTCGACGGCGAACGAGCCGGGCGCGAAGAGGAAACCGGCGGCCAGGAACAGCGCCGGCTTGGGCGGTACGCCGGGCGCCGCACCCTCGATGGGACGCTGACCGAAGACCGGTATGCCGAACGCCGTCCAGTCGGTGACCACGATCTCGGCCGGCACGCCGTCGCCGGTGAACTCCCGCTCGGGCTCGTAACTCGCCGGGTACGCGGTCAGGACCGGCTTCGCCGCGCCGGTCTCCCGCGCCATCCGGATCAGCCGCGTGTCCCAGTCCGGCGCGAACCGGGTGTGGCTGTCGACCTGCAACAGCCAGTCCTCACCGCGGTACCGCTGGAACGTCTGGTCGCGGGCCCAGCAGGCGCCCCGGCTGTCGCGGGCGTCGTACTCCTGGACGTCCACGCCGGGCAGGTCCCGGATGGCGGAGATGTCCTCGTCGCCGAGGTGCTGCCAGCAGACCGCGACGCGGACGTCCTGTGGGCGCGCCGCCTTCGCCAGGCAGTCCAGCACCGTCGGCACCAGTTCCCGGTCCCGGTACGACGCGATCGCCACGAAGATCGTCATGCGTCCGGCGCCGCCGGCACGAGGGCGTACGACTGGAACAGCAGGGCCAGCGCGCGGTGCTCGTCGGCGGGATCGGTGACCGGCAGCAGATCCCCGCGCGAGCGGATGTGGGCCAGCAGGTCCGGTTCCGGCGCCAGCCCGTACGCCTGCAGGTAGTAGGCGACCGACTCGGGCCACAGCCAGCGGCCGTCCGTGCGGTAGGTCATCGGCACGACCCGGCCGCGTTCGGGCCGGACCACGTCCGGTCCCCGCGCGGTGGTGGCCAGCACCGGGGTGCCCGCGTCGAGGTACGCGGCCACCCGGGCCAGTTCCGGGCCCGACAGCCGCTCCCGGTCGGGCGCGAAGCGGGCCCCGTCGTCGTCCACCTCGTCGTGGACCCGGGCGATCCGCAGTGGCTCGGCGTCCCGGTCGGCCCAGAGCAGCGCGCCGGATGCGCGGGCCGCCGCGGCGTACGGCGGAAGCTTGTCACCGGAGCGGTACACCTCGACCAGCGGCGCGGTGAGCCCGGCCCCGGCGAGCGCCCGCATCACGTTCGCCGCCGTCACCGCCTGCGGCCCGTTCGCCTCCAGCACGTACACCGGCGCGGGCGGGATCACCGAGGCCGCCCACTCCGGGGCGATCCGCCACGCGCGCCACAGCGCCACGGCGTCGGGCTGCCGCCGGACCACCGCGACGGCGACCCGGTCGTTGTCGTCCATCAGGCCCTCGCGGCCGGTGAGGTCCGCCAGCGGCGGCACCCGTCCACCGAAGACACGCGGATCGGGTACGGCCGAGGCGAACGTGAACGCCAGGTCGAGGGCCCCGGGCGGCTCGGGCAGGGCCACCGTGCCGGTGTCGGCGAGCCGCAGCCGCGCCTCGGCCAGCATCGCGTCGGGGACCTGCCCGCCGAGGCGCAGCAGCGCGATGTGCAGCTGCTCCTGCTCCGTCATTCCCGGCCTCCTCGCGTCCTCGTCGGCGGCGCTCGGCGCATTCGACCACGCCGGGTGCCGTGGGCGCCGGTCCGGCCGGACGGTCGTGCCCTAAGGACACCCCGACCGAAGCCGTTCGTGCATCAGCGCGGCCAGCCGGCGCGCACCAGAGCGGCGAGCGCCCGGTGCACGGCGACCGCGTCGGCCGGCGGCCCCGGCTCGGCCCGGCGCAGCCGCAGGTGCCGGCGCAGGCCCTCGTCGGCCAGCGCGCCCTCGTCGAGCACCCGGTCGGCCAGGTCGGCCGGCCAGATCCACGCGCCGTCGGTGCGCAGGCGCGCGGTCAGCGCGGGGGCGGACCGCAGGTAGGTGACGAACGGCGCGATCTCGTCGTCGTCCAGTGGGAGCCGCCCGTCTCCGTCGGCCGCCACCCGGACCTCGCCGGGTGGCCGCGGGGCCCAGATCAGCGCCGACCGGGACCGGGCCGCCCACTGGTACGCGGGCAGCGGCAGGCCGGGCCGGTAGACCTCGACCGGCACGGCGTGACCGGCGGCGCCGAGCGCCCGCTGTCCCCGGTCGGCGACGTCGGGCAGCTCGTCGTCGGGCAGTGTCGCCTCGACCAGGTAGACGCGCACGGCGCTCGCCGTGTCGCCCGGCCCGGCGGTGATCCGCCAGCAGCGCCACACCCCGGCGGTGTGCGCCGGGTCCAGCACGTCGAGCAGGGCCCGGTCGAGGTCGTCCACGTTTCCGCCCGCAGTCTCGTCCACGACGAGCGGCGCGGCGGTCGCGTACAGCGGCAGGTCGGCCGGCGGGAACGGGACGAACAGGGTGCGCGGCTCGGTGTCCACGTCCTCGTCGGCCGCCGGGTCCGGCGGCAACGGGGTCTCCGGTGGCAGCAGCGTGGCCAGCGCCGCGATCTCCGCCGCGGACTGCGGGAACGCGCCGAGCAGCCGGGCCGCGCAGGCGCCCCGGTCGCCGTCGGCGAGCAGCGCGCGCAGTGCGACGAGGTCGTCGTCCGGGACGCGGCCCGCGGCGCGCAGCAGGAGCAGGTGCAGCGTCCCGGCGCTCACGGCGCCGCCTCGCACAGGAAGGCGGCGGACAGGCGGGCCGGCGCCGGGCCGCCCGGGTTGACCAGCGCGTCGTACGCGCCGACCGCGGTGGCCAGTTCCGTCAGGTCGAGCAGCCGCCAGCCGGGCGCCGGCACCCGCTCCCGGTGCACCGCGCTCGTGGTGACCACCACGCAGCTCCCGTCCTCGGGATCGGGCACGACGAGTGGCCGCCCGTCGCCGTTCGTCGCCAGGTGGAACGTGGCGTCCCGCAGGACCGTGAGCAGGTCTGCCGGCTCGGCCTCGCCGGCCGCGGTCAGGCGCAGCAGGGCGTCGGCCGGGTCGGTGGGGGAGTCCGGGAAGCGGGGACGGTACTCCGGGTTGCTCCGGAACCGGCCGACCTCGCCGTCCGGGCCGACCGGCCACATCCCGACGACCGCCTCGAACGGCGGCTCGTCGTCCTCGCCGTCGGTCCACTCCGGATCGAGCAGCAGGAGGAACTCGGCGTCGCTCACCCGGCGGCCTCCTCGTCGGCGGGCAGCAGGGCGTGCCAGACGATCGCGGCGGCCAGCCGTACCGGCTCGGGACCGTCCGGGTCGACGAGCAGGTCGATGCCGTCGGGCAGCAGTTCGGCGAGCTCGGCCAGCTCGACCGGGCGCCACAGCGGGGCGAACGTGTCCGCGCGCGTGGCCGCCGAGGTGGCCACCACCACGCAGGGCATGTCGTCGAAGGAGCGCACGACCAGCGGCCGGCCGTCGCCGTTCATCGCGAGGTCGAGCCGGGCGTCGCGCAGCGCCGACCCGATCCGCTCCACCGGTTCGTCGCCGCGCATCATCCGGTGCAGCAGATCGGCCAGCGGTGGTCCGGGCGGGGAAGGCCGGTCCGTCATGGTTCCTCCAGGTGGCGGGCGGTCCGCCGCGACAGTCGTGCCGGTCGCGGCGGACCGTCCGGGCTCAGGCGAACGGGTCCGGCGCGGCCGGAACCGGCACCGGGGGCAGCCCCTCGCGTGCGGCGTACTCGTTGAGCCACCGCTCCAGCGGCGGGCCGGACGGGGCCACCCAGGGCTCGGCGCCGTTCTTCGGCACCACGAGCGGGCCCACCGCGAGCGTGTCCATGATGCTGCCGGTCTCGGTGGCCCGGACCGTGTTGAACGGGTACACCCAGCACCAGGCGTACTCGGCCGGGGCGTCCGGGGCGAGCAGCGTCAGCGGCTGCGCCGGGTTCTCCAGCCGGCGCAGCGCGTCCTGCGCCCGGGTGCGGGCGTCGTCGGCGTCCATCAGGTTGTCCTTGTCTGTCGATGGTGGTCGGGCAGTGGGTCAGCGCCGGGGTACGGGGTCACGCTCCAGCCGCATCTGCGAGTCGTCGTCCCCGGCGGGGACGACCCGGCCTGCCGCGTCGTACGCGAACCGCGTCACCGCCTCGCCGGTGCGCCGCTCCACGACCCGGCCGAGCAGGTCGTACGCGTAGTGCGTGACAGCGCCGGTCGCGTCGGTGCGCTCGACGAGCTGCCCGGCGGCGTCGTAGACGTACCGCTGGGTGCGGCCGTCGAAGTCGGTCTCGGACACCATCCGGCCGTTCGGGTCGTACGTGTACGTCCACGTCGCGCCCGCCGGGTTGGTGACCCGGATCAGCCGCAGCTCGGTGTCGTACGCGTACTCGGTGCGGTTGCCCTCGTCGTCGATCTCGGCCGTGACCAGGTCGAACGCGCCGTACTCGCGGATCGTCCGGCGGCCGGTGGCGTCAACCCACTCGACCAGGTTGCCCTCGCCGTCGTAGCGGAACTCCTCGACCGAGCCGTCCGGGTTCTCCCGCCAGGCCAGGTCGCCCTCCAGCGTCCAGCCGAACTCGGTCAGACCGTTGTCGTCCTCGATGCTGAACAGGCGGCCGAGCGCGTCATAGATGTACTCCGTCTCGCCCTGCCCGGTGCTCACCGAGGTGATCTGCCCGGCCGGGTCGCGCACGACGGCGGTCGGGCCGACGTGCGTGGTCGTGCCCCGGCCGTCGGCGGCCGGCTGCTCGTACCGGACCACCTCGCCTGCGGCGTCCACCTCGGCGACCATCAGGCCGTCCGGGCCGAACTGACGGTTGCGGGTGCTCCCGTCGAAGTCGGTCCAGGACACCGCACGACCGAGGTCGTCGTACGTGGTGGTGGACCGGCTGCCGTCCGGCCGGGTGACCGCGACCAGCCGCCCGAGCGCGTCGTACTCGCTGGAGGTGGTGCGGCCCAGCGGGTCGGTCGTGGACCGCAGGCGGTACGCCTCGTCCCAGACGTTGCGCGTGGTCGCGCCCAGCGCGTCGGTCTCGGCGACCACCTGGAAGCGGTCGTTGAGCTCGTAGACGCGCACCGCGCCGAGCGAGTCGGTCACCACGGTGCGGCCCGGCTGGTAGTCGAACCGGTAGCGCAGGTAGCCGCCCTTGCCGTCGGTGGCGACGCACCGGCCGGCCTCGTCGTAGGTGTACGTGTACCACTCGCCGTTGCGGTCCTCCCAGCGCACGAGCCGCCCGTCGGCGTACGTGAAGCGCTCGGGGTCGCCCGAGGAGTTCGTCACCTCGATCAGGTTCAGGTCACCGTCGTAGCCGAACCGCGACGCCGCCATCAGGTCACCGGCGGCGTTGGGCAGGGAGACCATCGTGATCAGCCCGGCGGACGAGGTGAACGCGATGGTGGCCCCGGTCGACGACAGCAGCTGCGTCGGCGTACCCCGGCGGTCGCGCTGGATCGTCCAGCTGACGCCGCCGTCGGTGACGTCGGTGAGCAGCGACTCGGTGTCCGACGCCGCGGCGAACAGCAGGCTGCGGCCGGACGTCGGATCGGTCAGCAGCCAGCCGCCGCCCACCAGCCGGCGCAGCGGCAGCGTCCGGCCGGTCTCCGGCTGCGCCACCTCGCCCTCGGCGGGCAGCGGGTAGGTGAGCAGCGAGCCGTCGGCGGCCAGGTAGCGGACCTGCTCGCCGTCGACGATGATCCGCTGGTCCAGGGTGGAGGCCCAGGCCCGGCCGAACGACCGGCCCCACCGGTAGTCGGAGCGGTAGGTCCGCTCCAGCGTGAGCCCCGGCAGGACCGCGTCGGTGTGGGTGAGGATCATCCGCCCGGTGGTGACGTCGATCGGGTCACCCACGGTGGGCGTCTGCGCGGTGGTCTTCGCCACCGCCTCGGGCGCCACCCCGGCGAACGTCTCGGTGGTCGGCGAGAAGTCGGCCATGTCGACGTCGGAGTCGGTGTCGCGGACGGACGCCATGTCGACGTCGGAGTCGGTGTCGCGGACGGACGCCATGTCGACGTCGGAGTCGGCGTCGCGGACCGAGGCCATGTCCACGTCCGAGGACGGGGCCGGCTGCGGGTCGCTGGTCCGGATCAGGACGACGGAGCCGTCCGGGCCGATCTGCGGCAGCGTGGCCAGGCCCGGCACCTGCGAGTCCTCGAACGTCACGCGGCCCTGCGAGTCCTTCGACACGTTGACCACGTGGCCGACGGCGCCGGGGCCGTCGGTGCGGAAGCCGACGATGCCGTTGGTGCCGTTCGGCATGGCGCCGAGCGCGTCCATCAGGCCCTGGAGGGTGCCGACCTCCTCGGTGGTGCGGCCCGGGTACTGCTTCTGGATGTCGCTGAGCGCTCTCGGGTGCGTCTGCGGCGGGATCTGGGTGATCAGCCCGGACTGCTTGTAGCTGTCCACGGCCATCGTGAGCGTGACGCAGTCGTTCTGGTTGGCCGCGTCCCGGCCCTGGTGGATCTGCCGCAGGTGCCCCCGGTCCGCGTCGTCGAGCGTCGCCAGGTCGGCGGCGGTGTTCGCGGTGCCGCCGTGCGAGTTGGCCGCCAGGATCCGCAGCGTCGACCCGTTGCTCAGCGGGACGTCGCGGGACAGCGCGTCCCGGAAGGTGTCGAGGATCCGGGACTGCGCCGCCGGGTCACCCTGCGCGGCTGCCAGTTGCTCGGCCAGCGGCGTCGTGGTGTCCGCCGACGGCGTGGCGGAGGCGGCGCCGAGGCTCGCGGGAGCGCTCTGCGGCCCCTGGAAGCCGTACGCCTGGCCACCGCCGCGCCGGTGGCTGCTGCCGCCGGGACGGCTCCGGTCCCGCGGGCTGCGTGACCTGTCGCTGCGGTCGCGGCTGCCGCTGGGCTCGCCGTCGACCGCCAACGTGCGGGCCGCGGTCCGCTGCGGCCGGCGTTCACCGGTGATCAGCTGATCTGGCCGGGGGCGCTCCGACGGCGGTACGTAGTCCTCCTCGCTGGCGTAGCCACGACGGGCGGGGCCGTACCAGTGACCGACGTCCCCCCAGTAGCGCCGTGCGCGCCCGCTCCGGGCCAGTGAGTGGATCTCCTGGAGCGCGTTCGCCGCCTCGTGCCGCTCCTGGCGGTAGCCACGGGCCTGCTCGGCGAACGCGACAACTGTGGCGAACTCCCGCCCGGCGGTGCTCTCGATGGACTCCAGGGCGGTGAAGCCGCGCAGGTAGTTCGCGATCTGGCCGGCGGTACGGCGGCCGCCGTCGGACTCCGCGCCGATCCGGTCGCCGAGGCCGCTCGTCCCGTCCGCATGGTTGTACGGGCGGCTGCCGATCATCGGCTCGTTGAAGTGACCCTCGCGGTTGCTGCGGGGACCGGTACGCGGGCGGTGACCGGTCCGCGCGTACATGTCGGCGCGGATGCTCTCGAAGCTCTGGTGCGCCGTCGAGGACGTGTCGGCCAGCGCCGTCTGCGGGGCGAAACCGACGGTGTCGAACCAGGCCTGGGCCTGCGCGGTGACCTGACCGACCGGTGTGCTCAACGGCGGCGGCGACGGGGTGTCGCGCTCCACGTACACGTGGGTGACGGTGCCGTCCGCGTTGCGCCTGGTCTCCCGCACCCAGACCGGCATGCCGTACAGCGCGCTCGGCGGGGGCGGCGCCGCGGTCGTGGGCAGGCTGCTGGGCGTCTGCGCGGAGGGAACGGCGAGCGCCGGCTCCACCGCGGCCATCGGGTGGGGCGTAGCCGGGGCCGGCGTGCAACTGGTCAGACCCAGCGGGTCGGCCACGGTCAGCGGGTCGGCGACGTACGCCGTCGGGTTCGGGCCGCCGGTCAGACCGAGCGGGTCGGGGCTGACGTACCGGCCGGTCGCCGGGTCGTAGTAGCGGAACCGGTTGTAGTGCAGGCCGGTCTCGGCGTCGGCGTACTGGCCGGGGAAGGCCAGCGGTGTCACGGTGCGGTCCGCGCCGCGTCCCCACAGGTCACCCCGCGACCACCAGCGCAGCCCGCCGCCCGGCTCGACCAGGTGGGTCGGGGTGCCGATGCTGTCGGTGATCACCGCGCGGAGCGTGCCGCCGTCGGTCTGCGCGACCGGCACCGGCGCGTCCGGCCGGTAGTCCCACGTGGTCGTGGTGGTCGCGCCGGTGACGTCGCGGTGCGTCTGCTCCAGCATCAGGTCGCCGGACCAGGCGAAGCACACCTCCTCCAGCACCCGGTCGCCGTCGCCGAGGCGCTGCTTGGCGATGCGCCGGCCGAAGCCGTCGTAGCGGTAGCGCCAGCGGTCGCCGCCGGGGGTGACGGCCAGCACCAGCCGGTCCTCGGCGTCCCACTCGAAGCGCCACGCGCCAGCGGCGTCGACCCGGCCGGTGAGGCGCCCCTTCGCGTCGTAGGAGAACGTCGCGTCGTCGGAGCGCACCAGCATCGTGCCGGTGAACTCCCAGCGTCCGCCACCGGCGCCGACCAGGTTGCCGGCCTCGTCGTAGTCGTACCGCTGCGGGACGTCCCCGTCGACGGCCCGGATGCGGCCGGTGTCGTCGGCGGTGAAGGACTGGTCACCGGCGAGCGAGTCGGCGATCGCGGTGACCCGGTCGGCGGCGTCGTAGCTGTAGCGGCGCTCGGCGGCGTCGGCGATCTGCTGCCCGGTGAGCCGGCCCGCCGCGTCGAAGGTCTGCCGCAGCGCGACCAGGCCGCCGACGGTCCGGCCGATCTCCCGGCCGGCGTCGTCGTGCGTGAAGCCGAGCAGGTGCTCCCCGGCGGTCAGGCGCTCCGGGCGGCCGGCGGCGTCGAACGTCCACCGGCTCGACCGGCCCGACGGCGTGGTGCGCGTCGCGACCGCGCCGGAATCGGTGTACGACGTGTGCACCGTCCGGCCGTTGATCGTCTCGGACAGCACCCGGCCCTCGGCGTCCCGGGTGAACCGCACCTGCGCGTCCGGGCTGAGCACGGCCGCCACGTGGCCGTCGGCGTCGTACTCGACGCGGGTGACGGCGTCACCGACCCGGCGTTCGACGACCCGGCCCAGCGCGTCCCAGCGGTAGTGGGTGACGGTGCCGGCGGCGTCGGTGTGCGCGATCAGCTGTCCCGCGTCGTCGTGCTCGTAGCGCTGGGTACGGCCGTCGAAGTCGGTCTGCCCGCACAGGCGGCCGGCCGCGTCGTACTCGTAGCGCCACGTCCGGCCCGCCGGATTCGTCACCCCGACGAGCCGTAGTTCCGTGTCGTACGTGAACTCGGTGCGGTTCCCCGCCTGATCCACCCGGGCCGTGGGTAGATCGAAGGGGCCGTACTCGAAGCTCACCGCCCTTCCTGAGGCGTCGATGACGTCCACCAGATTCCCTTCACCGTCGTAGAACCACCGTTGCGTGGAGCCGTCCGGGCGGACCCGCCACGCGAGGTCCCCCTCGGCGGTCCAGCCGTACGTCGTGACCGCCCGGTCCGGGGCCCGGGTCGCCCGGACCCGTCCGAGCGCGTCGAACTCGATGCCGCCCGCGGGCGCGGGCCGGGGCGGCGGGACCCGGTGGGTCGAGCCGTCCGGCAGGGTGACCGTGCGCGCGTCGTGGTCGAACCGGGTGACGCGCCCGAGCGGGTCGGTGCGCGACAGCAGCCGGTTCGCCGCGTCCCACTCCTGCCGGGTGGTAGCGCCCAGCGGGTCGACGATCGCGGTGACCTGGCGGCGTTCGTTGATCTCGTACCGGGTCACCTGGCCCAGCGAGTTCGTCACGGACGTGACGCCGTCGTCGTACCGCAGGCGGTAGCGCAGCCAGTCACCGGCGCCGCCGGCCCGCACGCAGCGGCCCGCCTCGTCGTAGTCGTAGCCGAACCACTCGCCGTTGCGGTCCTGCCAGCGCACCAGCCGGCCCGCCTCGTCGTAGCGCAGCCGCGTGGCGTGGCCGGAGGAGTTGCGTACCTCGACCAGGTGCCGCCGGTCGTCGTAGCCGAAGGTGGGCAGGTGGAGCGCCTCGGCGGCGGTGTCGCCGGGTGCCCGTACGTGCGCGCCGACGACCAGGCCGCCGGCCAGGTGCGGCACCACGACCACGCCGGAGGTGCAGGTCAGCAGCTCGGGGGTGCCGTCGGCGGCGCGTTCGACGTGCCAGCCGACGTCGTCGCTGACCACGTCGCTGAGCCACGAGTCACCGTGCCCGGTGGCCGGGGCGAACAGCAGCCACCGGCCCGGCTCGGTGAGCAGCCAGCCGCCGCCGGTCAGCCGGCGCAGCGGCCCGCCCGGGCCCAGGACCGGCCGGGCCTCGTCGCCCTCGGCGGGCAGCCGGTACGTGTGGACGGAGCCGTCGGCGGCCAGGAACCGCGCGTGCGTGGCGTCGGTGACGACGCGCTGGTCCAGGGTGGAGGCCCAGGCCGGGCCGAAGCAGCGGCCCTGGCGGTAGTCGGATCGGTGGGTCCGCTCCAGCGTGAGCCCGGGGAGCCGGGCGTCCACCTCGGTGTAGATCACCCGGCCGGTGGCGACGTCGACCGGGTCGCCGACGAGCGGCGTCTGCGCGGTCGGCGTGGCGACGTCCTCGGCCGGCACGTCCTCCGGCGGGACCGGCTCCGGCGGCCGGGTCACCTCGGCCTCGTGCGCGTGGTGGGCGTCCCACCAGGCGCGCTCGGCGTCCGTCACGGCCCGCTTGGCGGCGGCGACGTCCTCCGGGTCCGCGTCGGCCCGGGACGTCAGGCCGTCCCGGCGGGCCGTCGTCTCGGACAGCGTCTTCGCCGCGTCGGCGACGGCGAGCGCGGACGCGCGCAGCCCCGGGGGGAGGTCCCGGCCGGTGACGGTGCGGGCCGCCTCCTCGTCCAGCCGGACCACGTAGCCGCCCGGCACCCGGACCTCGGCGCCGCCCCGGTGCTTGCCGGCGGCGTCGCGGGAACGCGCCACGAAGCGGAACTCGACGTCGTACTCCACCGCCGCGGTGAGCTTGTCGTCCGGATCGGTGCGCCGGGTCGGCTTGCCGGTCGTGCTGACGGCGACCTTGCCCTCGTCCTTCACCTGGCGGGCCGGGTCGGTGCGGTAGAGCTGCTGCTCGACGAGGGTCGCGGCGTTCACCGCGTTGAAGGCGTCCCGCTCGCCGACCTTGCTCGCGCCGCCCGGATGACCGACGCCGCCGACGACCAGCGGCCCGGCCGTCCTCAGCGCGAACGAATGAGCGCTGGTCTGCTCGTACTCGGTGTCGGCGCTGCGCTTCGCCGAGCCGCCGATCTTCACTGTGGCGTCCGCGCGCAGCAGCTTCGGGCGGGCCACCAGGCGGGCGTCGAGGAACAGGTCGCGGCCCAGCCGGGCCGGCATCGGCAGCGGGAACGCGCCGGCCAGCATGGCCGGCAGCGCCTTCATCCGGGTGACGGTCAGGGCGTCGCGCAGCGCTGCGGTGACGTCGCGGCCGGGTTCGACGCCCGAGGCGACGAGCGCCTGCCGGGCCGCCTCGTGCAGGTCGGGCAGGCGGACCAGGACGTCCTCGACGGCGAAGCGGCCCGGCTCGGGCAGCGGATCGAAGCCGGTGGCGGCGCGCCACACCTGCCGCCCCGCATCGGTGGTCTGCCCGGCGGGTACCGCCGTGACCGGCTCGGAGACGGCCTGCGACCGGCCCGGCGTGGCCGAGTACGTGGTGACGTCGCGGACGGCCCGGATCGACACGCCGTCCTCGGGCAGCCCCTTGCCGGTGACGGTCATGGTCAGCCGGACCGCCCCGCGGAACGTCGGCACCGGCCCGGAGACGGTGAGCGTCTGTTCGTACGTGCGGCCGGCGCGTTCGGTCGCCTTGGTGGCCCGGTTGTCGAGGGCGGCGGTGCCGGTGAGACCGGCGGCGACGGTGCCGGAGGCCGGGCCGTGCCCGGTGGTCCGGGTGGCGTCGTCCTCGACCCGTTCGGCCTCGGTGCCCTGCGCCCGGGCGGTCAGCGTCACCTGCGCCGCCGTCCGGGAGGTGGTGCGGGTGTGCGCCTCGCCGACGACCGAGCGGTCGGTGACCGACAGCTCGTCGACCACCTCGATGCCGGTGAAGCTCGGCTCGCCCATCGGCTCGGCGGTGAGCGTGACGTGGTAGGTGGAGCCCCGGAAGCGCCGCTCCACCCGGATCGGCTCGCTCCGGCCGCCGTTGAGCGCGTCCGCCAGGTGCAGGTGGGCGGCGCCGAGGAAACCGGAGCTGCCGAGCCCGCGTACCGGGTCGAACGGGCTGCGGTCCTGGGTGGACGGCAGGATCGCCTGGGCGAGTTCCTCGCCGGCCGCCCGGGCCAGGGCCCGCCGCAGGTGCGGGATGCGGTCGGTGAGGTCGACGTGGGTGGTGGCGCCGCCGATGCCGAACGAGCGTTGCGGTCCCGGCCGGAACGCGGGTTGTTCCGTGTCGTCCGGGGTGCCGGGGTCGGCCGCGGCCTCGTCCTGCCGCTGCTGTTCCTGCCGGACGAGCTCGCGTTCGCGCCGCTGGTGCTCGGCCTGTACGGCCCGCTGGCGCTCCTGCGCCTGAAGCAGCGCCTGCGTGGCCTCGTCGTGCGTCGCGGTCAGCTCGGCGAGCTCGCGCCGGTGCCGCTCCTGCAGCGCGGCGAAGGACTGGTCGACGAGCCGCCGCTCCGCCTCGCCGACCTCGCGGCGCCGGCGTACCCGGTCGACGTAGTCGGAGGCGTCGCGGCGTTCGGTGTGCTGCCGCCGCAGCAGCTTCCCGCGCTCGGTGGCCTGTGCCCGCGCCATCCGGGCGCGCTGCTCGCGCTGGTCGGCGCGGACCGTCTCGGCGTTCTCGGCGTGCCGCAGTTGCAGCCGCACGTCGGCGCTCCGGTGCCGGCGGACCCGGTCGCGGTCCTGGAGCCGCTTCAGCTCCGCCGGCGTCATCCGCATGACGACAGCGCCCGGCAGTGTGAGCCGCCGGCCGGCGCGGCGGGCCGGGGAGGCGGGCCAGAGGCCCAGCGGAAGCAGGTTGATGTCGTGCCGCGCCTCGGCGACCACCTCCGCCTCCACGTCGACCCGCACCAGCAGTTCGCGTTCGGGCCGGCCGCCGACGCGCAGCTTCGAGATCCCCGAGACGCTGCGCTCGCTGATCCGGCCCCAGGCGCGCCGCCACGGCGTGACGGACAGGACGACGGCGCCCGCCGGCCGGCCGGTGCTGCCGCCGTGCTCGGCGGCCGGGCCGCTCACCGTGGCGACGCCGGTCGCGGAGAGGCTCAGCTCGACCGAGCGTCCGTGCGTGGTCTTGCGCGCGGTGCCGCTGGCGAAGGTCCGCTTGATCCGGGCGAACTCGTCCGCGTCGTCGAGCACCACCGGGTTCGTCGGTCGCAGCCGTACCCGCACGTCGGCGCGGGCGTCCGCGGCCCGGCGGCCGTGCCACAGGTTGCTCAGCGCCAGCGGTCGGCTGAACAGCTCGGCGTCACCGGTGAGACGCTCCGGCGACAGCTCGTCCGCGACGACTGTGGAGATCCGGCCGTCCTCGGCGGTGTAGATGTCGTCGCCGCTGGCCTCGTGCAGCGTGTCGACCACGGCTTCTTGCAGCCGGCCGGCGCCGACGAAGGACTCCACCCGGCGTCCGTCGAGGTCGTGCGGTCCGCCGGTCATCCGGCTCAGCGGCGGCGGGTACGCGATGGTCTGCTCGTCCCGGACGGCGGGGCCGGGCTCGGGAGCGGGGCGCTGCCGGGAGACCCGCGTTTCGGGAACGAGCATGCGCACGTCGAGGCGGTGGGTGCGGGGGCGCTGCTCGGACGTCGCGACGACGGTGGGCACGTCCCGGCCGTACGCCCCGACGGACAGCTGCCGGCCCGCCTGGTTGACCCGCACGCTGGACCGGGTCGTGACGGTGAGGTCGAGGGTGGCGGCGAACTGGCGCAGCCGTACCCCGGCGGGCTTGCCCTTGTCGTCGAGCGCCGGTCCGTGGCTGCTCTCGGCGGCCTGCCGGCCGGTGATCGCGCTCTCGTCGGCGGCGCTCCAGGTGACGGCGGCGCGGGGGCCGCCGATCATCGCCGAGGCGGCCTGGCCGAGCGGGCCGAGGATGCGCGGCTCCAGGCTGATCTCGGCCGACGTGCTGCGGTCGCGCCCGCCGGTCACAGTGGACCGGGCGTCCTGTTTGGCGTCGGCGCCGACCTTGTCGTGGTCGAGCAGGTCGCCGTCGGACACGTCGCCGAGGGTGCCCCGGATGGTCACCACAGTGACGTGGTCGTGGAACGTGCCGGTGCGGATCAGCGGGATCTTCAGCCCGGGGCCGACGATCCGGTCCGCCAGGTGGCGCAGCTGGTCGGGGGAGAGCTGGGTACGCAGGTCCGCGTCGCGGCTCAGCGCCGCCTGCAGTTGCGGGGTCAGCCCGTCGGCGAGCCGCGGGTCGTCGAAGTGCCGCAGCATCTCGTCCCGGGTGGCCAGGCGGAACCGGTCGTGACCGGGCACCGACCGCACCGCTTCGGCGACCATCTCGTAGAGCCCCTGGTCGCCGAACCGGGTCAGGTACGCGCCGCCGAACGACTCGCCCCGCTCGATGCGGGCCGGCGCGAAGTGGGTCCGGGCGGCGCCGCGCCGTCCGTGCCATTCCCGGCCGCCCGGGTCGAGCGCGGTGCCCGGCAGCCGGTCGCGGGTGGTCCACTGGAGCGCCTCGACGGAGCCGGCCAGCATCCGCGGCGGACGGCCCAGGACGCGCACCTGGACGCCGTACTCGACGCGGTACCGCACGGCGGGAGCGGTGCCCGTCACGGTCTGCTTTGCGCCGGTCCGCTCGGTGATCGTCCGGCTGACGCCGGACTCCCGGCTGCCGCCGACCCGGGGCGCGACGACCAGGCTGAGCGGCCCTGCGTCCACACCGGGACCGGCGGTGCCCCAGACACCCCACAGCCGCTTGGCGGTGGCGCCGCCGGTGCTCTCGGCGGCGAGCGCGGACGTGTCGACGTGCGTGATCCCGTCGACGCTCTCCACCTGCTCGACGCGGCGGGCGACCAGGCGCACCTCGACCTGCTGGCTGCGGCCCGGGAAGAAGCGCCGCCAGCCGGTGCGCGCGCCGCGCGGCAGCGAACCGGACCGGACCCAGCCGTCGTGCCGGTTCGCCGGGTCGGTGACGACCGTCGTCGGCAGCTTGCCGGCGAACGCCGCGTCGCTGAGCAGCTTCTGCACGGCCGGACGGCCGGGCGCGCCGATGCGGACCAGGTCGCCCATGCCGTCCTCGGCGAGGATCGCCTCGACCTGCTCGAAGAACGTGGCGCCCGGATCGGCCGGGCGGCTGCGTACGCTCTCCACCGCGAACCGGGCCGGGACCGGTCCGTCGAGCGCCGGGCCCGCGGCCGACGGCGCGGTCGCGCCGACCGGACGCAACCCGGTCGGTACGGCGAGAGCGACGGTGCCGGCGGCCTGGACCGGTCCGGTGTCGGGGCGGCCGGGCCGGACGAGCCGGGCGACGAAGCGGATCGGCACTGTCACTTCGGCCAGGTCGCTGACCTTGACCGTGGTGGTGGACGTGTAGGTGCTCTTGTGGGCGGTGGAGTGTTCGGTGGTGGGCGCCGTCGGCACCGAGCCGCCCGCGCCGACGATCACGCCCGGCAGCGCGGTGACAGTCGCCTTCGGCTCGACGTGCCGGTCCCGGGTGTGCCGCAGCGTGTGGGTGAGGTTCTCCCGGGTCTTCGTGGTGACCTTGCGCGGGTCGTCGTGCACCCGGTCGACCGTCAGCCGGTCCCAGTCGAGGACGGCGGTCACCACCAGTTCGGCGGGGCGGCCGCCGACCGTGACCGGGTAGGGGCGGCCCGCGCCGAGGAACTGGTCGATGTCGTCGCGGCTGTCGGCCTCCACCGCGGCGACGACGTCGGCCGGCAGGCGGGG
This sequence comes from Micromonospora sp. NBRC 110037, assembly GCF_001652995.1. Lineage (NCBI taxonomy): Bacteria > Bacillati > Actinomycetota > Actinomycetes > Micromonosporales > Micromonosporaceae > Micromonospora > Micromonospora sp. NBRC 110037. The sequence continues at coordinate 2,249,375 of NZ_BBVA01000002.1, read as the reverse complement.
GTCGAGGGTCCGCAGCGCCGCGCCGAGCGTCGCGTCCCGGGTGGCCCGTAGCTGCTCGGCGAGGCCGAGGGTGCGGCTGTCCCGCAGGTAGGTGGGCAGGCGCCGGCGTACCGCCTCGGGTGACGGCAGCGCCGTCTCGCCCTCGGTGGTCAGCGCCGTGCCGATCTGTTCCGGGCCGGCTTCGGCCGGGGTCGCCTCGCCCGTCGTGGCCGCGTCGGTGCCGGCCTCCGGCGCAGAGAACGGCGCCAGCCCCGCCGGTGCGGTCTCCACCAGCAGGTCGGCCGGTGGCTCCAGGTCGGAGTCGGCGTCCTCCTGCGGCGTCGTCGCGTCCGGCGTGCCGGCCGGCGCGGGCGACGGGGTCCGGGGCGGCACGCCGAGCCGCTCGGCCAGGTCGTAGACGTCGTTGAGTCGCTCCTCCGACCCGGTCAGCGAGTCGTGGGCGTCGTCCATGTGCGACAGCGCGGCCGTGTGCGCGCCGTACGCCCCGGGCGCCCGGGACGCCACGTCGGCGACCAGGCGCTCGGCCTGGGCGGCGGCGTCGCGCCGGTCCCGGACCGCGGTGGGCAGGTCACCGAGCGGGGCTAGCTCGGCGGTGATCCGGTCGAGGTCGGCGCGTCGCCGCGCGGTCGCGTTGACCGCCGGGTACGCCCGCAGCAGCGCGTCCGCGAGCGCCAGGTCCCGTCGTGGGCCGGGCGGGAGGCCGAGCGCCGCGGTGGCGTCGGCGGCCGCCCGGGCGGCGTGATCCGCCCAGTGCCGGGCCTCCGCCCGCAGGGCGGCGAGCCGGTCGTGCCGCTCCCGCAGGAACCGCAGGTCCGCGTCGGCGCGCGCCGCCGTCGACTCGGCCCACGCGGCGTCGTCGCGCAGGTCGCGTACGGTCGCCACCTCGGCGGCCGAGGCGGCGAGCGAGGCGCGTACCCCGGCGTCCCGGTCGCGGATGTGCTCCTCGGTCCGGCCGGCGATCTCGCGCAGCCGCCGCGCGTCGGCCGTGTCCCCGGCCCGGGCCGCCGCGTCGACGCCGGCCCGCGCCAGCTTCGGTGCCTCGTCGGCGCGCTGGTCGAGCTGGAGCTGGCTCTCCGACAGGTCGGCCACCCGGTTCGCCGCGTCGTGGTGCAGCCCGGCGGCGCGCCGGTGCGTGGCGTCGGCCCGGCCGGCGTCGTCGAGGGCCGGAGCGAGCGCGTCGAGCGCCGGCCGGGTCCGGGTCTCGACCTCGGTGGCGTCGGACCGCGCCCAGGCGGAGAGCTGCGCGACGGACCGAGCCGTCCGGTCGGGGTCGACCTGACCGACCGGGGTGTACGCGTCGAGCACGTGCGACAACTCGGTGACGGTGAGCCGGGCGGGGGCGGTGGGTGACGCCTCGAACTCGACGAACCGGGTGTCACCGGTCGGCGGGGTGAGCGCTTCGCCGTCCGGGCCGCGACTGTCGCTGCCGGTGACGATCGCGTGTCCGGTCGACCCGGCCCACACCACGCCGCCAGGCGCGATGATCCTGGTGCCGGGCAGTTCGCGGGCGAGCTGCGCGGCGAAGCCGTCCCGGCGGTCGGTGCCGCTGTCGCAGACGATCAGGACGATCGGGCGTCCCTGCCAGCGGTCGTGGTCCTCGCGGATGCGCGCGGCGAGCTGCGCCGGGGTGATCCGGGCGTCGCCGACCCGGATCGCGTCCGTCTCGCCGTGTCCGAACACGTGGTAGCGGTCGGGCCGGTCCGGGAAGTCCCGGGCGGTGGACCTGGTGGCGCGGTCGTCGGGCGCGGCGAACACCAGGCCGGAGTCGACGGCGCCGCCGGTCGTGGCGCTCGTGGTCGTGGTCGTGGTCGTTGTCGTGGTGGCGGTCGGCGCGAACGTGGCGAGGCCGTCGTCGCCGAACATCCCGAAGTCGCCGGACTCGCTGTCGCTGTCGTCGCCGGTGTCAGCCGCCGGGGGCGGCGGGGGCACGTACGGCGCGTAGGTGACCCCGCCCCACGCGTCGATCGTGCGGACCAGCGCCAGCCGGCCCTGCGGCTTGGCGCCGCGCACCTGATACTCCCGGACCGGGCCGCCCGCCCCGTCGTGCACGGTGAGGTGCACCCGGCTGCCCCGGGCGGCGGCGAACTCGACCACGTCGTGCGCGTTGCCGATCCGCTGCCGTTCGGCGTCGTCGATCGGGGCGCCGCGGCGCTGCGTGCCGGGGTCTGGTGCGAGGGCCGCCCGTACGAAGTGCCCGTTGTCGTACGGGCGCTGCTGCCGCATCGCGGCGGCGTCGTCCAGCACGATCGTGTCCCGGCCCGCCCGCAGGGTGTCGATCCGCAGGGTGTCCGCGTCGGCGCCCGGCAGCCCGGCGGCGATCGCGTCGTAGAGGGAGCCCGGCTGCCGGCTGAGCCCACCACGATCGGCGATGGCGGTGGCGGCGGCGAACTCCTGCTGGATGGTCCCGGAGTCGTTGGACGTGGCGACCAGGTGCGCGGCGACGAGGCGCTGGCTGGTCGGCAGGCCCACGGTCCGGGCCGGCTTCGACGGGTCCAGGTCGGGGTCGACGGTGAACTCGCCGCTCGGCTCCGGCGCGGGACCGGACCCGGGCGGCGGCAGCGAGACGGTGGTGACGAGCCGGTTGTGCGGCTGCGCGCCGAGCTGCTGGAGCTGCTCCGGCGTCAGCGACTCCTGCCACGTGCGCGGCGGCTCGCCCGGGGCACGCGCCACCCCGGCACGGCGGGGCGTCACGTCGGTGGGGGCGGCGAACGGCTTGCCGGCGGCTCTGTCGGGCTTGCGCAGCTCGGCCCGGTACTCCTTGAAGCCGGTGCCCTCGGTGTAGAACAGCTGCCGGTTGGCGTTCGTGGGCACGGCGTGCGACTGGGGCAGGAAGTTGCCGGCGGCGAAGTCGGCCGCCAGCCGGGACAGGTCGGTGGGCGTGGCGGCGCCCACGAAGTCCGTCATGAACCCCAGGTCGCGGTCGGGGTGCCTGTTGTTCTGCGACTCGACCTGGACATCAGTGGTGAGGACGTCCGGGGGCAGGCCGGCCGGCGTCGCCGCGCCGTGGGCGACGGCCAGCTCGTCGCCGTACGCCTGGTGCAGGCTCTCGGCCAGCAGGAGGAACTCGGCGCCCGCGTCACCGAACCGGACCTCGGGCCGGCCGAGGACGAGCAGGCCGTCGACGAAGAGGTTCGGCTCCGGCGAGTACGGGAGCATGGGGTGGACGGTGGCCTGCCGGTCCCGGGAGCGCATGTCCTCGTCCACGGCCGTGGCGAAGTCCCGGACGAACTTCTCCTGCCCGGCCTCGGTGGCGAGCTTGCCGAGCCCGCCGTGGACGGCGGCCAGCTTCTGTCGCTCGATCCCGAGTTCCTTGCGCGCCTCCCGGTCGTCGCGCGTGGCGAGTTCGGCGATCCTCGCCTCGTGGTCGCGGGCGCGTCGTTCCAGCCGTTCCCGGGTCCGCCGGACCAGATCCGCGGCGTCGCCGACCCGGTAACCGCCGGAGATCATCAAGGGCCGGGCCGGGGAGTCCGCCTGCTGCCCGGTCGCTTCCGGGTCGAACCGGGTCGCCCGGTCGACGCGGTCGAAGACGTGGGTGCCGTCGGCGACCGTCCGGGCGCCCCGGTCGAAGTCCTGGATCGAGACGTACGGGTAGCGGCGGTCCGCGCCGTCCGGGCCGCCCTGCGCGAGGCCCTGGATCGCGGCCACCGTGTCGGGATCGCGCAGCACCTGGTTGCGGGTGCGGCCGTACGGGAACTTGTCGTTCTTCGTGCCGACCGCGTAGCCGTTCACCGCCACCGGCACGTCGAGGCTCTCGGCGAGCCGGGCGGCCCGGGCGACAGCGTCCCGGAACGCCAGGTCCGGCACCTCGGCGGTGGTGTTGACGCCGAAGACGAACGCGACCCGGGTGCCCGGGGCGAGGCCCTCGGTGACGGCACGCACCACCTCGGGGATCTGGTCGACGTCGGCGGCCGGGAGCATCGAGTTGACGACGAACCCGATCGGCGTCGCCTCGGTCTTGAGGTCGATCGTCGCCTGCCGGTAGTTGCCCGGGTCGACGTCGCGGGTGTGCCCGGTCAGCTCGTCGAACCGCGCGTTGCGGCCGCCGGGCACCCGTACCGGCTCGAACCGGGCCGGCCGCGTCCGTGGCGGCAGCGCGCCGCGATCGGGCGAGAGCACGTCGTGCCGCAGGCCGGCGATCCGCTCGACGCCGCGGGCCAGCAGCCGCGGCTCGTTGCCGGGCTGCGGCGTGGTGGTCGCCATCAGCGAGTTGTCGTCGCGGACCAACGCGCGCTCCAGGGCCCTGCCCGGTATCGCGTACTCGTCGCGCAGGCCCAGGAAGTGCCCGATCTCGTGCGCCAGGTCCAGGTCGGACGAATGCGTCGACCAGGTGGTCTGCGTGGTCGGCGACGGAGTGCCGTGCAGCGCGACGACGGCGTGCGCCTCGCCGGGCCGGGTCACGAACTCCACGGTGACGTTCAGCTGGTCGCGGTCACCGATGCGGAAGCCCTGGTTGTAGATCCGGTCGACCGCCTCGGTCACCCGGGTCTCGACCTCGTCCCGGGCGGCGGCGGCCGTGGCGTCGCGCGCGTCCAGGAAGACCTTGACCGTGAAGTCCTGCACGTTCCGGTCGCCGAGGTCGAGCACCCGGTGGTCGTACGCGATGCGGTTGTCGACCGCTTCGAGGCGCAGGCGGGGGCGGCCGGCCGCCGGAAGGGGCAGACCGGCCCGCTCGTAGGAGCGCGCGACCACGTCCGGAACCCGGGTGTCCGGACTCGGGTCGCGGACGATCACGTCGTACGCGCTGGTGTTCGCGATCCGGCGCGGCGCGGTGTCGCGCTGCTCGTGGCGCGCCCGGGCGATCTCGTCGCGGGTCTTGGGTACGTCGAGCCGGGCCGGCGGGGTCCCGGCCGTGCGGGCGGTGGTGTCCACCGGGGGCGCGCCCGGCGCGGCCTCACGCGAGCGGGCCTCCGGGTCCAACTTCAGGCCGGTGACCGTGGCGAGGGCCTGGTCGACCTGGTCGGAGCCGGTCTGGCCGAGGGCCTGCTGCCACCCGTCGAAGTACGTGCGGACGCTGCCGTCGTCGTCCTGGACGAAGTCCCGCAGGGTGGCGGGATCGCCGCCGTGCCGCAGGTACTCCGACGCCGCCAATAGCCGGTCGCGGCCTTCGCCGGAGTCGGTCCGGACCGACGCGGGCCCGTGCTCCCACGGCCGGGTGTCACCCGCGGACGCGGTCACCGAGAGCGTGGGCTTGCCCGCCGCGAGGGACTCCTGCCAGGTGTTGGCGCCCTCGGTGACGACGAGCGTGGCGCGGTCGCGGAGCCCGGCCATCTGCTCCGGCGAGACGCGGGGCAGCGCCGCGACGTGGACGTCGGGGTTGCCTGTCGTGAAGCTCCGGTCGGCGTCGCCGACCACCAGGACGACAGTCGGCCGGCCGGGCCGGGCGGCGACGGCGAGCCGGCCGACCACGTCCCTGTGCTCAGGAGTGGCCTCGGTCATGCCGTAGTAGACGAGCACCACGTCGGTGCCCGGGTCGTCGACCAGGTTCGCGAGAGCGTCGGCCCCGGGAACGCCGGTGGCCCTGACGACCTCGGCGGCGGCCGGCGGCGGGGTGGCCGGTGGCCGGCCACGGTAGGTCGGCACACCGGTCAGGATCTCGTCCAGATTCTTGACCGTCCCGTCCGCGCTGCGGAACTGACGGGGGAACTTGTCCCACAGGAACGGCTGGAGCGTGAGCACGTCGTGCTTGCCGTTGTGGGCGGTGCGCAGCCCACGCTCCCAGTTCTCCTGGAACCACTCCTCCTTCTTCTCCCCGCTTACCTCCGAGCCGTCGTTGTTCTTCGCGTCGACGGCCGGCAGAACGATCAGGACGGCGCCCGGAGGTAGCGTTTCGGCGCGGACCAGGTCGAGGCGCAGGCCCTGGCCGACTTCCTGAGCGGTTGTCTCCGCCTCTTTCCGGAACGACGGCTGCAGCTCCCGTCGCCAGTCGGGCAGATCGCTGCCGCCGGCGCCGGGCCACTGCCTCTCCTTCCAGTCCCGCTCCTTGCGTAGGTCGTCGGCGGGCGTCTGTATCCGCCCCTCGCCCGGGTCGACGGGCTTCTGCTGCGGACGCATGACGACGTTCATCCCGCCCCGGCGACCGGTCCACTCGCGGTGGAACAGGTCGTACGAGCCCACCGGGCTGTCGAAGTCGGCCTGCCGGCCGAGCTGCCCGGCGTAGTACGGCGTCTTGTTGCTGGGGTAGGTCAGCACCACAGTGCCCTGGTAGCCGGTCGCGGCCAGCCCGTCGAGCATGGCGACCGTCGCCGCCTGGTGGCCCAGGCCCGGGGAGCCCTGGTCGAGGACGTGCACCATCTGGTACTTGTCGGTGAGCGCTCGCCCGACCGCCGTCGGCACGGGCTGCTGCCGGGGTGGCAGTGTGGCAGCGGAGAGGTCCGCCCGCTGTGGGGCGGTGTTCCGGGTCGGCGCTCCGGCCGGCCGCGGCGGGCGGCCGGGCGCGGCCGGTGGTGGCGGAGGGCCGGGCACCCCGGGGGGAGGCGGCGGCACCGGGGCGATGGGTGGCGGTGGTGGCGGGGGCACCGGGGCGACCGGCGGTGGCGGCGGCGGCGGTGGGGGAACCGGAGCGGCCTGCGGTTCTGACGGTGTCGGGGCCGGCGCACGCGACGGGACCTGCGGATTCGGGTACGGGTCCGGCGCCTGCTCGCGCGTCGCCGATGGGATCGGCAGTTCGCGTACCGGTCCCGCGGTCAGCGCGGCGTCGTGGATCGTCGCCAGATCCTCGGCGGTGAGGTAGTCGACCGGCCCGGTCGAGGTCGCGGCCTGCTCCGACGACGTCGGCAGGACGTCGACCTCGAGACCCATCACACCCGAACGGTCCACTGTGGTGAGCAGGTGTTCGTCGGCCTGGTGACCCTCCTTGGCGCCGAGGTAGTGCATCACCTCGTGCACCATCACGCTCAGGCGGTCGCCGGTGTTCCACAGATGCTGGTCGGAGCGGACGCCGGTCTCGGAGGTCACCTCGACCGGCGGGTTGCGGCGCGGATCGGCCTGCCAGTCGCGGGTCATGCCGTCGCGCCACGGCGGCGTGTCGACGATCAGGTCGATGTGCAGCAGCCGCCCGTCGGGCAGCGTGTACCTGTCGTTGACCATCTCGTCGACGGTGCGCTGCACGGCGTCGGCGAAGTCCCGCAGCTCCTGCGGGGACATCCGGTCGTTCTTCGAGACCAGATCCAGGTGTACGTCGAACGACCGGTAGTCGCGTCCGTCGGCGGTGAACTCCCGCGTGGTGAAGTCGATTGTGGTGATCTCGCCGCGCAGCAGGTGCGTGCCGGGGACGACGGTGTCCTTCCACGGGACGTACCGCTCGGTGCGCAGCCGTTGCGGCTCCGCGTTCGCCTTCGCCCGCTGGAACTGCGGGCTCGGCGTGGCCCGGCCGGGCGTTCCGGTAGCCGGGGTGACGGGTTGAGTCGTTCCCGGGTCGCCGGTCCGGGCCGGGCCGGGGTGGGAACCTGCCTGCGCGAGGTCGTCCCGGCCGCCGGTGTGGTCCGCGCCCACCGGGGCGTGGGCGGTCGTCGCACCCTCCACGGTGACGGCTGGACCGTCGGTGGTGACCACCGGCCCGGTCGGTGTGGACGCCGCAGTCGCGGGTGCCGGGGTGGCCGGCGCGTCGATGCCCCCTGCGGGACCGGTCGCCGGTGGCACGCCGACCGCAGCGACCTCGACCGAGACGCCGCCCGCCTGCTCCCGTACCGGTGGCAGCACAGGCGCGGCACCGGTGCTGTCGGTCCGCCCCGCCGCGGGCGTGGCCGCCGACGGCGGGTTCGGCGAGGACGTAGGGGTGGCGGGTGCGGGCGGGGCGGCCGACGGCGTGGCCGGGGAGGACGTAGCGGGGGACGGCGCGGTCGTGGACGGCGTCGGTCCGGCCGGGGCTCCCGGTGGGGAGCCGGAGGTGGCGGGCGGCTGCGTCGCCGACGTCGACGGCGTGGTGGTGTCGAACCCGGGCAGCCCACCACCCGACGTCGAGACGTCCGGTCCGGCCAGGGTGCCGTCGCGCGTCGTCGCGGCGTCGGTGACCACCGTCGCGGGGGCGGCCGAGGGCGCGCCGGTGGCGGTCGACGGGCTTGCGGTCGCAGTACCCGTCGAGTCGCCGCGCGCGGACCTGTCCCCGGTGGAGACCGGGGCCTCCGTCCCGCCGGCCGTGTTGCCGGTCCCGGCGGGGTTGCCGGCGCCCTGGCTGCCGGTGCCGTCGCGACCCGCGCCCTGACCACTCGCGACCGGGCCGTCGGCGCCGCTCTGCCCACCGGCCGTCGCGCTTCCAGCGCCGGTCTGCCCACCGGGGGCCGAACCCCCACCCACCTGGACGCCCGGGCTTCCCGCGCCCTGCTGACCCGGCCCCTGACTACCTGGACCCTGACCGGCGCCGCCCTGACTCCCGGCGCCTTGACCTCCGGAGCCCTGACCCCCGGAGCCCTGGATGCCGCCGACCGAACGGCCCGGACCGGAGTCGCCGGCGGCGCCACCGGCGGCGCCGGAGCCGTCGGCGGGCAGCCCACCGACGCCCTGGTTCCCGGCGCCGCCGTGACCTGCGCCCGTCCCGGTGGGGGAGCCGACGGGCGGGGGAACGAGCGGTCCGTCCACGCTCGTCGGCGGCGGCGTGGACGGCGTGGTGGTGAGGCTGTTCGTCTCGATCTTCGGTGGCGCCTTGGCGCCCGCGCCGGGGCCGTAGCTGTTGCCGACCACTGTGGCGTAGTGGTGCGCCATCCCGCCGATCAGCGAGGAGGACATGGTGGCCCACGGGTTGAATCCACCGCCGCCGACCATCATGGTGAACATGCCCTCGAACAGCGTCTCGGCGAGCGCCGACAACCCTTCCCGGGACAGGATGCTGTCGTTGATCTTCGGGAAGAACTTGCCGCCGATCATCTGTACGCCGCTGACGCCCGCGCCGATGAAGGCACCACCGGCGAACGAGATCGCCAGGTCCTTGTAGTCGAGGGACTTGCGGTTTCCCTCGATGATCTGGGTCACCTGGGCGGCGGCGCTCTGCCAGAGTTCCTCCAGGCCCTCCTGGAACGCCTCCCAGGCCAGCCGCATCAGCATGTGCCGCAGGCGCTGCCGGAACAGGTCGATCAGAGCCTTGACGATCTCCTGACCGATCTTGATCAGGGCGGGAACCGCCGCCGCGCCGAAGCCGGAGGCCAGCGCGATGGCGATCTCGACGACCTGGGTGAAGGCCGCGATGACGATGTTGTACTGGGTGTTCTCCGAGTCCAGCGCGAAGTTGTACGCCGATCCGCCCAGCGCCAGCGCGATGTTGCCGCCGGCCGGCACGTTCTTGGTGATGCCCACCTGGTACTGCTGGAACGCGTCCATCGCCGGGCCGGACAGGCTGCCGGCCAGCCCGTAGCCGAGGTTGGCGGTGGCGCCCATCCCGTTGAGGATGGTGCTGCTGAGCGCGTACAACTCGTCGCCCATTGCGCGAAGGGCGGTGGGGTCGGCCTTCGGGTACTCCTCACCGACGGCGACGAGGATCAGGTCGTACGCCCACTGCCACTGCGGGTCGTTGGGGATGTGGAAGTCGGGCATGTGCTACCGGCGACGGGTGGTGGGTGGCTCAGGCGCCGGTGATGATCGGCGAGGGCGTGCCGTCCGGCGCGTAGCTCAGGTACAGCGGCTGGTAGCCGGGGACGGTGGGGTCGGCGGCCGGGTTCTCCTTGACGACGAAGAATCGGCCCTGTCCGGGATCGATCTCCCTGCCGTCCGGGGTGGTGACAGGCGTTCCGGCCAGCGGGGTGATCGAGTCGTAGAGGTTCGCGTCCACCCGGGTGCTGCCGTCGGCGAACGGGTTGAGCGCGATCAGCCGGTACCCGTCGGGCAGTGGCCGGCCGCCGACGTGCGCGGTCGCGTACTCCGGCTTGGAGAAGTAGGACGAGATGGCCGGCGTGGCGGCGGTGACCGGGATCAGCGGCTCGGCGGGCTCCACCGGCAGCAGCGGCGTGCCCTGCTGCCGCGGAAGGAGCCTGGCCTGCTCGGGGACCGGCTCGCCGGCCGCCCGGCGGCGGGACAGCAGATGAGGCCGGCGCGGCTCACCCTCCGCGGCAGGCTCCGGCACGTCGCCGGTGGCCGCCGCCCGCATCGGGTACGCGGGGCGCCGCAGGCCGTCGAAGTCCTTTGCCAACATCCGGCTCACGTCGGCGGCGGCCTCGTCGGCCTCGCGGTACGCCCGGCCGCTCTCCTTCAGGCCCTCGGCGGTGTAGTGCAGGGTGCCCTTGACGCCGCCGATGATCGCTTCGAGGTTGTCCATGCCCTGCAGGAACTTCTCCGAGAACTCCTTGCCCATGTCGTCGTCGCCCCAGGCGTTGGAGTACCGGGCGCGCAGCGCGATCGCCTGGGCGAGGTAGGACTCGTAGAGCTGGACGTGCGACTCGTACGCCTTGCCGAGCCCTTCCACACCGTCCGGGTCGACCCACAACCGGCCGCCGGGATTGTTGCCGGTCATTCGGGTCCCCGGGTCAGGAGTTCCCGCACGCTCGTCACCATGCGCGGCTCCTTCGGCAGGAACGCGTCGGCGCCGGCCTGGCCCCGGACCAGCTTGTGGGCGTCGACACCGTCCGGCAGCATCGGCGCCAGCACGTCGGCCGCCTGGTTCATGACCTGTTCCTTGGCGTCGGCGTAGGTGTCGAGGACGAGCCGGGTCAGGTCGGCCGTGGTGAGCCGCTTGTGGGCGCCGGTGGGGAACTGGATGTCGGTGAGCACGCCGTTCTGGCCGACGGTGACGCTCACCTCGCGGCGCGGTGACGACGCGGTGGCCGAGAGCGCGCTCATCCGGGCCTGCATCTCCGTGAGGCTGTTGCGCTGCCGCTCGTACTCCTGGAACAGGCCTTCGATGCGCTCGCTGTAGTTCACGACGGACCACTCCCTCGACGTCGCCGTCAAGTGAAGACGGCGCGGCCGTCGCGCCGGAACTCCGGCCGGGCATCAGTGCATGAAAGTGCAACCACTTTTCCCGGCCTCCCGGCCGTCGCCGCCGGGCGCGGGGGCGCTGCCGTGCAATGTTGGGTGACGTTCGGACATGGCGGCGCGACGAAGTTGCGCCCGCACGGGGCGGCGGATCAACACTCTTCCCTGCCACCTTTCCCTGACATGAGGAGTCCGGCCGTGACGATGCCGAGCGTCAGCACCACCGAAGCGGGTATGCAGCGGGCTGCCCAGGAGTTCTCCGACAAGGCCACCGAGTTCACCAGCCAGCTGCGCGCGGTCAACGGGCAGATGGCCGTCCTGATCTCCTCCTGGACCGGCCAGGCGTCGCAGGGCTTCAACCAGGCCATGGACAACTGGGAGAACGCGTTCCAGCGGGTCATCAACGAGCTGCTGAACATGCTCGAGGTCATGGGCGTGACCACCAAGGGCTACCAGGCGGCCGAGGACGAGGCGTCGAGCGTGGCCAGCTCCTTCGGCGCGGCCCTGCCGGGCATCTGAGCCGTACCCCCGATCCCTGATCTCCCGAGAGGACTGACGTGTCCAACTACACCTTCGACTTCGTGCAGGCAGACGCCGTGCTGACCGACATGCACCGCATCAACGGCCAGATCCAGTCGTCGCTGGAGGAGATGGAGCGCACCGTCGAGGCGAGCCTCGCCCAGTGGACCGGTGCCGCCCAGCAGCAGTACCACGTCTCGAAGGTGGCCTGGAACCAGGCGGCCGACTCGATGGTGGGCTACCTGGAGCAGGCCCGGCAGACGCTGCTGCGGATCTCGGACAACTACGGCACCACCGAGCAGCGTCACGCCATGATCTGGAACGACGTCCGCGGCGGTTGATCCGCCGGGCGGCTGCCGCGGACGCGGCGCGGCAGTCTCCGTCGTCCGTCCCCGGCCCGGTGAGCTAGACGACCCGGGCCGCTGGGGTCTGCGCCTTCGTCCCGCCGCCGTCGACTCTCGAGTGGAGTGATCTCCTTGGCCCGCATTGACTGGGGATACGCCAGCCCCGAAGCCATCGCCGCGATGAACGCCTACGGCATGGGCGACGCCGCCATCGGGAAGCCGGAAGGCACCACTCAGGCGGCGTACGACTCCTGGATGGCCTTCTACAACAAGCACCAGAACCGGCGCACCGGCGTGGATTTCGACAGGTGGAAGGACGAGGTCCGCGCCGAGCACCCGGAGTGGATCGAGGCCCGCGAGTGGTACGACAAGAACATCCTCGACATCGACGGCTGGCGGAACCTCGTCAAGGAGTACAAGGCCAACATCACCGACCCGTCGAACGTGAAGCCGCCCGCGTTCACCGACAAGCCCGACTGGATCGACGAGACGAAGACCCCGACGAACTCGGGCTTCACCCCGCCGGGCATCAGCCCGACGTTCAAGGGTGACACCGCCTCGACCAGCGGCGTGGCCGTGAACACCGCCGCGCTGGAGTGGTTCGCCAACGAGGTGCTGGGCCGGATCACCGGTCCCGGGAACATCCTGCTCACCACCGTGGACCAGTTGAACGCTGTCGACCCGCGGCCCGGGGCCTTCGCCCGCGCGGAGGTGCTGCGGCAGGCGGTGGTCGGGGCGACCGCCCAGGACGGCGGCGTCAAGGGCGACACGAAGGACATGCTCGTCGACATGAACACGGCCCTCCTCGCCGTGCAGCACGCCCTGCTGAAGATGGCCGCCCAGTACAAGAACCTCGAAGAGCTGAACTCGCTGACCACGGAGAAGCTCAACGAGGTCATGGGTGACTCCTTCAAGGGCCTCGACAACCTGAGCACGTACGGCCAGAAGATCATCAAGACCGACGGCAACTAGCGCGGCCGGGCGGTTCTCGCCGCTCGCGAAGAGGGACGGGGCATGGGCAACGGTCTCGGTGAGAGCAAACTCGACGGGTGGAACGACCCCGCGGAGGAGGCAGGGACCTTCCCGCCGAAGGTGATTCCCGTCGGTGACCTGTACGACTACCGGACCTGGGCGACCGAGACCCGGGGCTGGCGCAAACTCGAGGCCGCGGTCAACGGGGGCGCCGCGGTGTTCAGCGAGGCGGGACTGCAGTACGCAGCCTCCCGCGTCAACGTCGCGTCGGTGGTCGAGGCGGCGCGGGCGTTCCAGGCGACGCAGGACCTGCTGATCTGGCTGGAACAGACCATCCGTACCGCTGTCGCCTCGATGGTCGGTGACGACAAGGCGTGGCAGGGACCCGCGGCCAGCGCGTTCCGCGACAAGATGAACTTCTACGCGGACCTGCTCGGCAAGCAGGCCGAGCACCTCGCCGGCGGCAAGGTCCCGGACTCCGACACCGCGTCGAACGCCATCAACTCCTCCCCGAACCTCACGTCGCTGCCGTCGCAGCTCTACGACGCGGCCAACCACCTCTCCTGGGCCCAGCAGACGATCGCCTACCTGGACGGCGAGTGGGCGAGGATCGCCTCCCAGAACGGCGTCGGCAGCGGCAGCGGCCCGGTGCCGATCAGCGGCACCGAGTACGAGAAGCCGATGGCGCAGCAGATGGCCGAGGTCGTCCACACCGTCGCCGAGCAGTACCGGATCACCACCGACAAGGCGAAGACGGCCGGGGTCACCATGCCGACGCCGAGCATCAGCATGCCTGCGACGTCGCCGTTCCCGACGCCGAACATCACCACGATGAACCTGTCGGCGCCTCCGACGCTCACCCCGCCGGTGTTCACCACGCCCTCCATCGGCGGCATCACCACCGCGCCCCTCACCGCGCCGCCGAACATCACCGTCCCCACGATCACGCCGCCGAACCTCGGCGGCATCGGCGGGCCGGGTCCCGGCCAGGGCCCGGGGACCGTCACCCCGCCGTCGTTCTCCGGCCCGGGCGAGATCGGCGGCCCCACCCCGGGCGGAGGTGGCGTCGGCGGCGGGCTGCCCGGCTTCGACGCCCCGGCGTTCAACGGCCCGGGCGGTATCGGCGGCGGGCTGCCCGGCGGCGGCGTACCGGGCGGGTTCGTCCCCGGGGCGGTGCCGCCGGGGATCAAGCCACCGGGCTCGGCGAATCTCGGCGGCGGCGGTTCGGTGAAGCCGCCGTCGTTCTCCGGCCCGGGCGAGGTCGGCGGTCCGAAGCCCGGAGGCGGAGTCGGCGGGGGCGCCGCCGGCGGCGGGTTCACCCCGCCCGGCGTTCCGGGACTCGGCTCACCCGGCGGCGCCGGCAACGGCGCCGGCGGCAGCCCCGGCCTGCCGGAGAAACCGGACGCGAACGGGCTGCTGGGCAACGGCAAGGACTTCACTCCCGGCGCGATCAGCGGCGTGGACATCCCGGCCGCCCCGGGCGGCGCGGTACCCGGTGGCGGCGGCTTCCAGTCGCCGATGATGCCGGGCATGCCCGGCGCCGGTGCTCCCGGCGCCGGTGGCGGCGGCGCACCCGCCGTTCCCGAGGCGCCGGACGCCAAGGGCCTGGTGGAAGGTGACGCGGCCGACTGGCAGTCGCCCGGGTTCGACGGCGTGCAGGTTCCCGGCGCGCCGTCCGGCGTGTCGTCCGGCGGCGCCGGGCTGGGCGCGCCCATGCCGGCCATGCCCGGCATGCCGGGTCCGGCAGGAGGCGCGAACGGTTCCGGCGCCACCGAGTCGCCCGACGCCCGAGGGCTGGTCAGCGGCGACGCCGACGACTGGCGGCCCGGCGTCGACGCCGGCGTGCCGGACGGGTCCGGGGGCGCGCCGGCCGGTGGCGACGGGCTCGGCGGCGTCGACGGGCCGCAGCTTCCCGCCACGTTGCCAGTGGCCTCGGACGTCGGCGTCGACTCGCCGGTGGCGGCGGCGCCGGCCGGCATGCCGATGATGCCCGGAGCGCCAGGCGCCCCCGGCACGGGTGCGCCCGCCGGTGGCGTGCCGGACGCGCCGGACGCCTCCGGGCTGATCGAGGCGGATCCCGGCGACTGGAGCCCGCCGGCCCCGGACACCGGAGCGCCGGACGCGCCGTCGGGCGCGGGAGCCGGTGGCGCGGGACTGGAGACGGCGGTCCAATCCGCGCCGGACGTGCCGCCGCCGGTCGCTGGTGACTCGTCCACCGACGGGGTCGCCGTACCCGAGGTGGTGGTCCTGCCCGGCCGGACGGAGGCGACGCCGGTGGCCGTCGGGACGCTGCCGCCCACGCCCGCCGGAACCACACCCCCGGCCAGGCCCGGCGCGTCCGGTCCGGTCCGGCCCGGCGAGGCCGGCCGGACCCCGGCCGCAGCAGCGGGCTGCTCGCCGGACGCGGACGTCGCGGCGGGGGAATCGCGCGACGGCGCCGAGCCGCCGCGTGCGTCCGTACCCGAGGCGGTCGCGCCACCGACAGTGATGGAGGCGCCGACGGCGGTGGAGCCGCCCACCGGTGAGGCGGGCGGCGGAGAACCGGACGAGGCGCGCCGCAAGACCGGCGGCGGCGTCCCGGTGGCGGACGTCGAGACCGTCGTGCTCCCCGGGGCGCTCGGGCCGGCGGCCGCGGGCGCGGTGGCCGGTCTCGCCGGCCGGAGCCCACGGGCGGGCGGCCCCGCCGACCCGGCCCGGGCCGGCACGCTGCGGCGTCGCTCCGGCCGCGACGAGGACCGGGAGCCCGCGGAGAGCGCCGACCCCGCCGCGGGGCTGCGCGAGGACGACTCCGTCTGGGGCGGCGACGGCGACACCCGCCACCACCCGGCGGACGACCACGTCCCGCTGGTCCGGCCGGACGAGGACCCGGACGACAAGGCCGGGTGGGACGACCTCAGCGACGCCGACTGGCTGACCGGCGCGCCCGCCGACCAGGGCACGGAAAGGTGAGCATGTCCGAGACACCGGGGCCCCGGCGTGCCGTGTGGCGACGGGTCCCGCCTGCGAAGGCGACCCGGCCGGCCGACGGCACGTCCGACTTCTTCAGCGCCGACCTGGACAAGATGCGCCGCTGCGGCGAGCCCGCGGCCAGCGACGCGGAGTTCATGGAGGCGCTCGCGACGGCGGAGAAGGAGGAGGCCGAACGCGCCGAGGCGTTCTGGGCCGAGCAGGAGCGGCGCCGCAAGGAGGAGCAGGAGCGGGCGGAGAAGGAGAAGAAGCGCCAGGCCGAGGAGGACGACGACGTCAAGGTGACCGAGCGCTACCGCAACGACCGGTACGCCGTGAAGCTGCTGCGCCAGGAGAACACCGCCTGGGGTGGCGACGACGCCGGGGTGGGGCGGCTCGGATGAGTACGGTCACCGTCAAGCGCCCGCCCCGCGCCACCGGCCCGGAGGCGCCGGAGGGCTCGATCGAGCTCCAGGAGCCGCCGCTGATGGCCGAGGAGGCCCCGCTCGACTTCCGCTCGTTCGCGATGGTCGTGCCGATGGGCCTCGGCATGGGCGCGATGCTCGCCATGTTCGGCCTCTACAACCGCGCCCCGATCATGTACGTGATGGGCGGCGCGATGGCCGGCGGCATGCTGCTCATGGGCGTCATGCAGATCGGCCGCGCGGCCGCCGAGCGTAAGCGCAAGATGCGCGGCGAGCGCCGCGACTTCCTGCGCTACATCGGGCAGCTGCGCAAGCAGGCCCGGGACGCGGCCGACCAGCAGCGCCGGCACGTCCTGTGGAACAACCCGCAGCCGGGCTGGCTGTGGTCGATCGCGATGGGCAGCCGGCTGTGGGAGCGCCGGCCCAGCCACGACGACTTCGGCCGGGTCCGCATCGGTCTCGGCCGGCAGGCCGCGATGCTGAAGTTCAACCCGCCCTCCACCAAGCCGATCGAGGACCTGGAGCCGCTGTCGTCGATCTCGCTGCGGCGCTTCTCCGAGGCGTACCGCACGGTGTCCGGCATCCCCACCTCCGTCGGACTGCCGAGCTTCACCAGCGTCGAGTTCGAGGGCGCCATCGACCCGGCGATCGACCTGGCCCGCGCCATGGTGGCGCAGCTGGCCACCTTCCACGCCCCGGACGAGCTGCGGATCGCCGTGCTCGCCGCCGAGGTGCACCGGGGCCCCTGGGAGTGGGTCAAGTGGCTGCCGCACAACGCGCACCCCACCGCGTACGACGCGGCGGGCCCGGTCCGGATGTTCGCCGGCAGCCACGACGCGCTGATGGACATGCTCGGCCCCGAGATCACCGACCGGGGCGACCACGACCGGGCCGTGAAGCCGACCACGAGCGAGCCGTTCCTGGTGATCGTCGCGCACCTGGTGGACCTGCCGGACAGCTCCCGCCTGCTCGGCGCGGGCATCCGCAACGTGGTGCTGCTCGACCTGACCGGCGCGATGCCCGGCGGCCCGAAGGTGCTGAGGCTGACCGTCACCGATGACACCGTGGAGTTCCCGGCCGGCGCGACGACCGGCACGGCCAGGCGCGACGGGCTCGACGAGACCCAGTGCGAGGCCCTGGCCCGGATCATCGCGCCCAAGCGGACCAGCGGCACGCTGGAGGTCTCCGACGAGCCGCTGGACACCAGCTTCGAGCTGACCACGCTGCTCGGCATCCGCGACGCGATGACCTTCGACGTGCAGGCGCTGTGGCGGACCCGGACCCCGCAGCGCAACCGCCTCATGGTGCCGATCGGCGTCACCGAGGAGGGTGAGGTCATCGAGCTGGACCTGAAGGAGTCCGCGCAGGGCGGCATGGGACCGCACGGCCTGCTCATCGGCGCCACCGGCTCGGGCAAGTCGGAGCTGCTGCGTACCCTCGTCTGCGGCCTAGCCGCGACGCACAGCTCGGAGATCCTCAACCTGGTGCTCGTCGACTTCAAGGGCGGCGCCACGTTCCTCGGCATGGACAAGCTGCCGCACACCTCGGCGGTGATCACCAACCTGGCCGACGAGCTGCCGCTCGTCGACCGGATGCAGGACGCGCTCAACGGCGAGATGACCCGGCGGCAGGAGATGCTGCGCGCCAGCGGCTACGCCTCGCTGTTCGACTACGAGAAGGCGCGCGGCAACGGCGCGCAGCTCGTGCCGTTCCCGGTGCTGCTGATCATCGTGGACGAGTTCAGCGAGCTGCTGTCCAGCAAGAGCGAGTTCATGGACCTGTTCGTCTCCATCGGGCGGCTCGGCCGGTCGCTCGGCGTGCACCTGCTGCTCGCCTCGCAGCGCCTGGACGAGGGGCGGATCAACCGGGTCGAGGGGCACCTGTCGTACCGGCTGGCGCTGCGCACGTTCTCCTCGATGGAGTCCCGGTCGGTGATCGGCGTGGGCGCGGCGTACGAGCTGCCGCCCGAGCCCGGCAACGGCTACCTGAAGGTCGACACCACGAACCTGGTGCGCTTCAAGGCGGCGTACGTCTCCGGCGCGTACACCGGAACCGGCCGCCTCAGCGGCGTCGCCGACGCCGACGACGAGCTGGCCGCCGACGTGGTGCCGTTCACCACCCGGCAGGTCGCCGCGCGCCACGACCCCGGCCGGGACCGCCCGGCCGAGCAGGCCGAGGAGCCCGGCGTGGACGCGGGCGGGCCGAGCCTGGTCGAGGTGCTGCTGGACCGGCTCGCCGGCTCCGGCCCGCCGGCCCGCCAGGTCTGGTTGCCACCGTTGTCCAGTGCGCCCAGCCTGGACTCGCTTATGCCGAGCGTGCTGCCCGACCCGGTGCGCGGCATGACCATCGACGACCCGCTCGTCCAGGGCGGTCTGCGGGTGCCGGTCGGCGTGGTGGACCGGCCCGCCGAGCAGCTGCGCGAGCTGCTGGTGGTGGACCTCAACGGCGCGGACGGCCACGTCGGCATCGCCGGCTCCCCGCAGAGCGGCAAGTCGACGCTGCTGCGCAGCCTGATCCTCGCGCTGTCGCTGGCGAACACGCCCCGCGAGGTGCAGTTCTACGGCCTCGACTTCGGCGGCGGCGGTCTCGCCTCGATCTCCGGCCTGCCGCACGTCGGCTCGGTCGCCACCCGGATGGAACGCGACCGCGTCGTCCGTACCGTCGAAGAGGTCCTCCAGGTCATGGAGAAGCGGGAGGCGGAGTTCGCCCGGCACGGGCTCGACTCCATGTCCAGCTACCTCGCCAAGGTCGCCGAGGGGGTGATCGAGGACAGCTTCGGGCACGTCTTCCTGGTCATCGACGGCTGGTACACGATGAAGCAGGACTTCCAGGAGCTGGAGCAGAAGTTCCAGGAACTCGCCTCGCGCGGCCTGTCCTTCGGCGTGCACGTGATCGTCACCGCGACCCGCTGGTCGGAGCTGCGCACCTGGATGCGGGACCTGCTCGGCACCAAGCTGGAGCTGCGGCTCGGCGACGCGATGGAGTCCGAGCACGGCTCCCGCAAGGCGGCCACCGTGCCGAACCAGGTCGGTCGCGGCCTGACCGGGGGCGCGCTGCACTTCCTGGCCGCGCTGCCCCGGATGGACGGCAGCTCCGCGGTGGGCGACCTGGCCGAGGCGACCAAGTCGGTGGTCGAGGAGATCGGCACGTTCTGGCCCGGCCCGACCGCCCCGCCGGTACGGATGCTCCCGGCGCACCTGATGGTCGAGACGCTGCCGCCGCCCGAGTCCGAGTTCAAGGTCGTCATCGGCCAGGACGAGCAGCGTCTCGCCCCGGTCTGGCACGACTTCATGGCCACCCCGCACATGCTGGTCTTCGGCGACAGCGAGACCGGCAAGACCAACATGCTCCGGCTCGTGCTGCGGGCCATCCAGCAGCACTACCCGCCGGAGCGGGCGAAGGTCGTGCTCGGTGACTCACGGCGCGACCTGGACACCGCGATCGGCGCCGCGTACCAGGTGGGCTTCGCGTTCACCGGCGACAAGATGTTCGAGCTGGCCGGCCAGACGTCGGTCTCGATGAACCGGCGGCTGCCGGGGGCGGACGTCTCGTCGGAGCGGATGCGCAAACGCGACTGGTGGGAAGGGCCGGAGCTGTTCGTCATCGTGGACGACTACGACCTGATGACCAAGGGCACCGGCATGGGCTCGACGCTCGACCCCCTCCTGCCGTTGCTGGCCCAGGGCACCTTCATCGGCCTGCACGTGATCGTGGCCCGGAGCACCTCCGGCGCGATGCGGGCCATGATGGACCCGGTGATCCGGCGCATGTGGGAGCTGGGCACGCCCGCCACGCTCTTCTCCTACCCCAAGGAGGAGGGCAAGTTCCTGGGCGAGGCGAAGGCCCGCCAACTGCCGCCGGGGCGCGCCCAGCTCGTCACCCGGCGCGGCGTACGTCTGATGCAGACCGGTTTCGTGTCGGACACGGCCCGATGAGAGAGGCTCGCTGGTGAGCGCAGCGCTGAACGACCAACTGTGCCGGATCACCGTGGTCGGCCCGGCCCGGCGGGCCGACCTGGCCGTGCCGGCCCGGATGCCGGTGGCGAACCTGATGCCGCTACTGGTGCGGCACACCACCGAACTGTCCCGGGTTCCCGACGGCGACGTGCCCGACGAGTCGTGGGTGCTGCAACGCCTCGGCCAGGCGCCGTTCGAGCTGTCCGGCACGCCGGAGAGCCTGGACTGGCTGGAGGGCGAGGAGTTGCACCTGCGCCCCGCGCAGGACCCGCTGCCCGAACTCGACTTCGACGATCTCGCCGAGGGCGTCGCCACAGTGGTCAACCGGCGGGCCGACAGGTGGCAGCCGGAGTACCGTCGGGTGCTGTTCCTGGTGCTCTCCCTGGTGGCGATGGGCCTGATCGCCGCCGTACTCGTGGACCGGGGCCCGGTGCTGCCCCAGGTGATCGCCGGCGCGGTGCTCGCCGCCGGCCTGTTCACCGCCGCGATCGTCAGCGCCCGCCAGCAGACCGACGGCGCTTTCCCGCTGCTGTTCGGCGGCGGCGCGGCGTTCTTCGCGGCGGTCGCCGCGTCCAGCGCCGTCGACGGCGACCCCGACGGCGTGGCCTGGAACGGCGACGCCGCGCTGGCCGCGGCCGTCGCGATCGTCACGGTCACCGCGTTCCTGCTCGTGGCGCAGCGTACGGTCACGCCGGTCATGCCGTACGCCCCGCTGCTGATCGTCGCGCTGACCGCCGCGATGGTGGTGCTCGTGCTGCTGGCCGGCGCCGGGTTCCAGCTCACCGCGCCGAAGGTCTCCGCCGTCGCCGTCTCGGTGATCCTCGTGCTGATCGTGATCGCGCCCCGGGCGGCGGTGAAGCTGGCCCGGCTGCGCGGCCCGCAGCTGCCCAAGACCGGCGCCGACATGTCCTACGACATCGAGCCGGAGGACTCCGACCTGGTCAAGGCGCGGGCCGACGAGGCGGACACCTACCTGACCGCCTGCATGACCGCGTCCGCGCTGGTCCTGCCGGTGCTGCTGCACCACACCATGCAGGTACCGGGCTGGTCCGGCTGGACGCTGGTGCTCGTGACATCGAGTGCAATCCTGTTGCGCTCGCGTACCTTCTTCGGTTTCTGGCAGCGGATCGCCCTGGTGGCGGCCGGTACCGTCGGCTATCTCATGGTGGCCCTCATGTTCTCCGACACGCTCGCCCCGACCGGCCGGTACGTGCTGCTCGGCGGGCTCGTCGCCCTCCTGGTGCCGCTGGTGATGGCCGCGCTGCGGCCGTGGCCGCGGCGCATGCTGCCGTTCTGGGAGTACACCGCGGGCGGGCTGGACGTCGCCACCGGCCTGGTCGTGCTGCCGGTGCTCGCCCAGGTGCTGGGGCTCTACGCCTGGGCCCGCGGACTGTTCGGGTAGCCGACCGTGCAGACCCAGCGCGACCATGTGCACGCCCACCAGTTCATGATGGGCCGGCTGAGCTCCGCCCTGGTGCAGGGCGACCCGTCGACGGCGGAGATCCCCGGTCGGCGCGCCGTCACCGGCCTGGCCTTCGGCGTGCTCATCAGCGTCCTGGTCGTGGCCGGGTTCGCCGTCTACGGCTGGATCGTGCCCGGCGGCAGCAAGGCGTACACCAAGGCCGGCGTGATCCTGGTGGAGAAGGAGAGCGGCACCAGATACGTCTACCTCGACGGGATGCTGCGGCCGACGCCGAACCTGACCTCGGCGATGCTGATCCAGGGCGGCTCCGCCACCGTGAAGCTGATCTCCCAGGAGTCGATCAAGGACGTGCCGCGCGGACCGTCCATCGGCATCGACGGCGCGCCGCAGTCGATCGCCACCGGCGCGATGGTCGCCGGGCCGTGGCTCGCCTGCCTGCCCGGATCGGTCGCCGACACCCCCGGCGACCGGCTCGGCCTCAACCTCGACCCGCGTGCGGAAGCCACCGCGGTACCGGCCGACCGGTTCGTGGTGGTCCGCGACGCCGCCGGGCCGACCTACCTGGTGACCGCCGATCGCAAGTTCCGGGTCGGCGACCCGGCCGTGCTCGTCGCGCTCGGCGCCACCACGACCCGCCGGGTGCCCGCGCCGGAGAACTGGCTCGCCTTCCTGCCCGACGGGCCGGCCCTGACGCCGGCCACGATCCCCGGTGAGGGCCGGTCCGGCCGGGTCGGCGACCGCACGTACCCGGTCGGCACGCTGTTCCGCCAGCAGCCCGACACCGGCGCGGAGCAGTTGCTGGTGCTGCGCAGCGACGGCCTGGCCCCGCTGAGCCGCACCGAGTTCCTGCTCGCCACGGCCACCACCGGCGCGAAGGCGATCGAGCTGACCGCCGCCGACCTCGCCGCCGCGCGCATGTCGACCGACCGGTCGCTGCTGACCCGGCTGCCCGACCTGACCGGCCTCACCCCGCAGGAGCCCGCCCCGAACGCGCTGTGCCTGCGGCAGAGCGCGGTGGACGGCACGCGGTTCGCCAGCACCGCCGTCCTCGTCCCGCTGGACCGCTCCGGCGTCGGCCCCGCCGGGCAGGCGTCGGTACGCACCCGGCCGGGCAGCGGCATGGCCGTGCTCCCGGCGCCCTTCGACTCGGACAGGGTGGCCCCCCTGCCCACCTACATCGCGGACGACGGAAAGGCGTACCCCGTCGGCGACCAGGACTCGGCGAAGGCGCTGAAGCTCGACCGGGTCCCGCACGTGCCCTTCCCGAAGGAGTTGCTCGCGTTGCTGCCGCAGGGCCCGGCGCTGAGCCTGAGGGCCATCGCGGCCGCGGAAGTGGGGTAGGTCGACCATGGCGACCCGGATCCGGGACCTGTTCGGCGGCGGCAAGGACCGCCCCGGCGGCGTCGTGCAGCACACGGTCGGCAACGCACTCGTGGTGCACGCCGAGGACGCGATCAGCCCCGAGGCGCAGTCGCTGGCACTGTCCATGATCGAGGACGCGGAGAACGACGTCGTCGTGCTCGACCTCGGCGACGGCATGCCGATCAGCGCGTGGGAGTCGATGGCCGGGGTGCTGCCGCGCCGCCGCCGCGGCATCCGCCTGGTCGCCTGCGGCCGGCACGGCAACTCCGCGGCGATGGCCGGGCAGTGGCTCTCCGAGCGGCTCAACCGCACCGTCATCGCCCCGGACGGCGACCTGGTACGCGGCTCGGCCGGCACGCTGTTCGTCCACTCCGTACCGGGCAGCGGCTGGGTGCGGTTCCGGCCCGGCCGCCCGCCGGCCTGGGACGCGAAGCGCTACCCGACGCCGGCGTGGGACCGGGCCGCCGTCGACACCCGCCCGTCCAGCGCCGTCGCCGAGATCGAGCCGATCCCGGCCGGGGTCTGGATCCACAGCAACCGCGACCCGCAGGTGGTCGACCCGCAGCGGCGGCGGCTGACCGCGTACGTGCCGTGCCAGGCGGAAACCATGTCGGTGCTGCTGGGCTGCCCCGGCACACCGCCGCTGTCGCTCGACGACGTGGTGCGCTTCTGGCGCGGACTGGACGAGGAGCACCGGCAGCGGGTGCGCTTCGTGCAGTTCGGCGAGATCCGCATGCCGGAGGGCGAGGCGTTCGGGCAGGCGCTCGCCGACCTGCTCAACACCGAGGTCACCTGCTACACCGGCGTGCCGATCGGCAGCCCGCAGAAGTACGAGATCCGTACCGTGCTGCCGGACGGCGCGTTCGGCTGGGCCCCGTACGCGCTGGAACTGTCCTACTCGCCCCGGGCGCACCCCAACTCGCGGGCCCGCCGTCCCACGGTGCTGCGCCACCGTCCGCCGCTGACCGGCGCCGAGGAGCTCGCGCCCCGCGTCTACTGGTTCGCCCCGGGCGCGGTGGTCGAGGTGGTGCAGAGCGGGCTCTGGGTACGGGCCACCGCCGAGCCGAAGAACGCCGAGCAGGTTCGGGCCGCGATGCTCGACGCCCGCAGCGGCACGCTCGTCTTCGACGACACCGTCCACGCCGCCGCCGAGCGGATGCGGGAACTGGCGGCCGACCTGGCCGCACGGGTGGACGGCATGGCCGGCACCGCCCGGACGCTGATGCCGGCGTCGGTGCTCGTGCCCGGTGCGAAGCCGTCCAGCCGGGCGCAGGTGGTCGTCGACCTGGAAGCGGAGACGCGCGCGGTGGTGGTCGGCCCCGCTCCGATGCCGGCGTACGTGGAGGTGGCGCCGCCCGCGCCGGTCGCCCCGGCGTCGGCGGACAGCGTGGTGGTCGCCGGTCCCGCGCCGGTGACGTCCGAGCGGGACCCGCTCGCGAGCACGCCCACGCTGCCGCCGCCTCCGGCGGTGCCGCGCCCGGTCGCGCCCGGGGTCCCGGCGTTCCCCATGCTGCCGCCTCCGCCGGTGCTGCTGGTCGCGTCCGAGCTGCCGGCCCCTCCCGTGGTGCCGTCCGGGTCGGAGCTGCCGCCGCCACCCGTGGCGTTCGCGTCGGATCTGCCGGCGCCGCCCGTGGTGCCGCCTCCGGTCGAGCCGGTGCTGCCGGCCGTCCCTGGCGAGCGGGCCGTCTCCGGTCCACCCCCCGCCGTGCCCGCTGCCGCCGGCCCGGCACCCGTCCCGCCTGCCGCCCTGGCCGGGCCGGTCCCCGCCGGCCGTCCGGTCCCGTCCGGTGGCTCGGGGGAGTCGGCGGGGCAGAACGGGCGGCCCGCGCTGCCTGAGCCGATCGTCGCCGCCGATCCGGTGGTAACGGTCGAGCCCGTCGAGCCCGTCGAGCCCGTCGAGCCCGTCGAGCCCGTCGAGCCGGTCGGGTCGCTCGGGCCGGTCCCGCCGGTCGGGTCGGTCGCCCTGGCCGAGCGAGCCGGACCGCCCGAGCCGGTGGAGCACGCCGATCCGCTGGTCCGCGCCGAGCCGTCGGCGCACACCGAGGCCATCGGAGGAGGGCTCACGGCGGCCGGCGGACAGGACGCCGCGCCCGGCGCGTACCCGATCCCCGAGCCGCCCACGATGCCGGCCGGCTTCGGCGAGCCGGAGCCGCCGACCATGCCGGCCGGTTTCGGCCAGGCGCTCGCGACGCCGCCACCGGTGGCGCCCGGGCCGGTCGCGCCCACCGTGCCGTCGCTGACGGTCCACGCCGTCGATCCGATTCCCGCAGCGGCGACTCCGGCCACTACCTCGGCTCCGGCGACCGCGCCGGGAGAGGTCGAACCATCGGCCGCTGAGGCCGGGCCGCCCGGCGAGGCCGAGCCGGTCGACAGCGCCGAGGCCCGGGTGCAGCCGGTCCCCTCCGCCGGCGCGGGCGCGCTGCTGTCGGAGAAGAAGGGGCTCGCCGACGAGCGGGCCTGGCTGCGCCGTACGCTCAGCCGCGAGTTCGACGTGATGGCCAGCTCGGTGTCCCGGATCATGTCGCAGCACCCGGGCATGCAGGGCTCCGGCGTGTCGACTGAGGACGTGCTCGCCGACTCGGTCGCGTTGCGGCTCTACCTGACCGGCCGGGGCCCGGGCGTCGACGCCGGCCTGCGTTCCGGCCGCAAGGGCCCGCACGTGCCGTTCGCGCGCTGCGTGGTCGCCGGGGTCTCCCGGATGCCGTCCTTCCGGGGGACGACCGTCTACCGGCTGTCCCCGACCGACCGGGAGTGGGAGCTCTACCAGGACCGCCGCCTGGTCACCGACTGGAGCTTCGTCAACGCGCTCACCCAGCCGTGCGCGACCGAGGACGGCGACACCGACGTGCTGATCTGGTCGATGACGGCCCGCCGTACCAGCCTGCTGGAGCCGGAGGGGGACGAGCACGTCGAGGACCGGGTGCTGTTCCTTCCGGGCACGAACTTCAAGGTGCTGGACCAGCGCCGGCCCGCGGCGGGCGAGCGCGGCGCGGTCCTGCTGCGGGAGATCGGCGCCAACGAGATCGACGACACCGGCCGGGTCGACTCCAACCGGGTGTCGCTCGACGAGCTGGCGGTCACGTCGCTGCGGCGCAGCCTGGACCGGTGGGCCACGGCCGAGCCCCGGGAGCGGATCGGCGCCGGGGCCCGTGGCCGCCTCCGGGTGCTGCCCGGACTGGACCGGAAGGGGTGACGCCGTGAGTCGGCAGGTTCTCGTGGTGGGAGACCGTAAGGCGGGCTCCTATCCGACCATCGGCTCGGCGCTGTCCCGGGCCGAGCCCGGCGCCACGATCGACGTCCACCCCGGCCGGTACGTCGAGAAGCTGGTGGTCGGCGACCGGGTGACGATCAGCGCGGTCCAGCCCGGCACCGTCGAGGTGCACGTGGAGGAGGGCAGCGTCCTCGTCGTCCGTGGCGAGGGCGCCCAGCTGCGCGGCATCACGCTCAGCAGCGCCGACACGACGCTGGCGGCGGTCGACGTGTACGCGGGCGAGGTGGCGCTGGACGACTGCCGGGTCAGCGGCTCCTCCTGGGTCACGCTGCTGGCGCGGATGCAGGGCACCGTGGCGCTGCGCGGCTGCGACGTGACCAGCTCGGCCGGCGCGGGCGTGGTGGTGATGTCGGCCGGGTCCAGCACGATCGAGGACACCGTCGTCCACGACGTCGCCACGAGCAGTGTCGTGGCCGGGGAGAGCAGCGCCCTGACGCTGCGCCGCTGCCGCCTGCGCACGGCCGGCGCGAACAGCGTCTGCGTGGGCGGCGACGCCCGGCTCACCGTCGAGCAGTGCGAGATCGCCGGGGCGGGCAAGCCGGCTCTCGTGGTCGAGCAGCGGGCCTGGGCCCGCATCCGCGGCCTGACCGTCACCGGAAGCGGGAACGTCGACGTCTTCGTCCGCGGCGAGGCCGACGTGCAGATCAGCGACTCGACGTTCACCGGCGCCGCGGTGCAGTCGGCGCACATCGCCGAGGGCGCGTCGCCGTCGTTCCGCAACTGCGTGTTCGGCGGGGCCGGGCACACCGCCGTGCAGGTGCTCGGCGCCGGGCGGCCGACGTTCACCGACTGCACGGTCCTGGACTCGCCGGTCGGCGTCGCGGTCAGCGGCGGCGCACCGCGTTTCCTCGGGCTGACGGTCCGGGGCACGCGGGAGCACGTCGCCGTGCTCGCCGGTGAGTCGACGGTCGTGCTGCAGCGGCTGCGGGCCGAGATCACCGCGGGCGCCGGGGTCCTGGTCCAGGACGGCGCGTCGCTGGAGGGCACCGACCTGGCCGTCGACGCCGGGGACGCGACAGCGCTCGCGCTCACCGGTCCCGCGCGGGCCGTCGTGCGGGAAGCCCGCTTCACCGGTACGGGGGCCGCCTGCGTGCGGGTGGGCGCCGGCGCCGACCTGACGCTGCGCGCGGCCCTGCTGCGGGGCTCCGGCGTACTCGTCGAGGGTGCTCTCCAGATGGGCGACAGCGAGATCGCCGACGCGGCCCGGGACGGCCTGCGGGTGACCGGCGCGGCGGCGGTCACCCAGGTCCGGGTGCGCAACGCCCGAGCGGACGGTGTGGTCTTCGAGGCCGGGTCCCACGGGTCCGTCACCGACGGCGAAGTGCTGGGCAGTGGCGCGGCCGGCATCGGCGTGGACACCGAGGAGCCGGTGGCGCTCACCCGCTGCGTGGTGCGCGACAGCGGCGGCGAGGACGTGCGCCGCTCGCCCGGCGCCACGCTGACCGTCGACGCGCTGACGGTGGGCCGCCAGCAGGCCACGCCGCCGCCGGTCCCCGGCCCGGCGCCCGTCCCGCCGGCCGGCGACGACGGTACGGCCGAGGAGAGCGGCGGCGACGAGCTGAGCGAGCCGTTGCGCCAGTTGAACGGCCTGATCGGTCTGCGCGGGGTGAAGCAGGAGGTCACCGCGCTGATCAACCTGATCAAGATGTCGCAGGTGCGGCTCCAGATGGGGCTGCCGATGCCGCCGATGAGCCGGCACCTGGTCTTCGCCGGCCCACCCGGTACGGGCAAGACCACAGTGGCCCGCCTCTACGGCTCGGTGCTCAAGGAGTTGGGCATCCTGTCCAAGGGCCACATGGTGGAGGCGGCGCGGGCCGACCTGGTGGGCCAGTACATCGGCTCCACCGCGATCAAGACCACCGAGCTGGTCACCAAGGCGCTCGGCGGCGTGCTGTTCATCGACGAGGCGTACACGCTGTCCAGCGGCTCGGGCGGCTCGGGCCCGGACTTCGGGCAGGAGGCCATCGACGCGCTGATGAAGATGATGGAGGACCACCGCGACGAGCTGGTGGTGATCGTCGCCGGGTACTCGGAGCTGATGGAGCAGTTCCTCGCCTCCAACCCCGGTATGGCGTCGCGCTTCACGCGCACCATCGAGTTCCCGAACTACTCCGTCGAGGAACTGGTCACCATCACCTCCAACCTGGTCAGCAAGCACTACTACGAGCTGACCGACGACGCGGTTGACGCGCTGACCGCGTACTTCACCCGGGTGCCGAGGAACGCGACGTTCGGCAACGGCCGGGTCGCCCGCAAGCTGTTCGAGGCGCTGATCAACAACCAGGCGTCCCGGCTGGCGGCCCACCCGCCGACGAAGGACAACGAGCTGAACCGGCTCACCGCCGCCGACGTCGAGCCCGAGCTGGCGCTGCTGGAGGACCTGCCGGTCGAGCCCGGTGAGCAGCCCGACGCGGCGACCGACCCGACCGGCGCCATCAACGCGGCCCGCAGCTGGAAGCGGATCTGCGGGCTGGTCGGCGGGCAGCGGGTGAAGGAGGCGGCCGGGCAGACGCTGTTGCAGTTGTGCGAGGGACGCAACCGCAGGCGGGGCCCGGGCCGTACCGGAAACGTGCTGATCGGCGGCGCGGCCGGCAGCGGCCGCGGCGAGTACGCCCGGCTCTACGCCGCCTGCCTGTCGGAGCTGGGCCTGGTGCCGGTCGGCCAGCTCGTGCGGGTGAGCACCCGCCGGGAGCTGGCGCCGCAGTGGCCGGGGCAGGCCGCCAGCCTGGTGACCGCGGTCCTCGACGACGCGGCCGGGGGCGTGCTCCAGCTCGACTACGTCGACGACGGCTCCGGGGTGGCGCCGGAGATCGCCGAGGCGCTCGTCGCGCAGATGCGTTCCCGGCTCGGCGACCCGGTGGTGGTGCTGACCGGCGAGGAGCCGGCGCTGGCGAGCCTGCGTGCCGCGGTGCCCGCGGTGAACGAGGTGTTCGGCCAGCAGTGGTCGGTGCCCGAGCTCAGCACCGACGAGCTGGCCGAGATCGTGCTGCGGCACCTGGTGCGGCGGGGCCACGAGGTCCCCGACGACGTCCGGGAGGCGCTGGCCCGGATGGCCGGTCAGCTGCCCGGGCGCACCGTCCACGCCGCCCACCAGTTCTCGCTCGCCCTGACCCGGCGCACCGGCTCCCGCACGCTCGCGCTCGCCGACCTGGCCGTGGCGCCGCCCGCGGTCGGCGAGCGTCTCGGCGGCCTGGCCGCCGTCGGCTGACGGTACGCCCGCTTCCCGTAGAAAGGTCCTCGCATGCAGCCCGAAGCCAAGCCGATCCCGCCCTCGTTCCAGGAGTTCATGGAGAACGCGCAGCGGCTCGAGGACCAGATGCGCGCCGCGCAGACGGAGCTGGAGAAGGCGATCGTCACCGGCCGCTCCCAGGACGGCACGGTCGTGGTCATGGCCAGTGGCCTGGGCAAGGTCCAGGCCGTCCGGGTCGACCCCCGGGTGTACGAGCAGCGTGACGCCGCGTCACTGCAAACGGCGATCATGGAGGCGATCCAAGCCGCTGGCGCGAACGCCGGGAAGCTCGCCACGGAGAAGATGGGTCCCGTCGAAATCAATCTTCACTGACTGAAAAAAGTCTGACCAGCGATTACGTGCCTATCTTCACGGGTTGCCGCGCCTCGCGGCACCACTGTGGAGATTTCCTGAAGGAGTCTCCACGAGACTGTCAGCCCCTACTGACAGTGATGGAGATGGCTGTGGAGCAAGTTGCCGTCTTTGTGCACGCGCCGGACCCGCTGACCCACACCGGGCTGACCGCCCACCTCCGGTCGCGGTCGGACGTCACGCTGCTGGACAGCGCGGACCGGACCCGCGCGCAGGTGCTGATCGTCGCGGCGGACCGCCTCACCACCGACGTGATCGCCATGCTGCGCCTCGCCGCGACCGAGATCGGCGCGCCCGTCGTGCTGATCACCACCGACATCAGCGAGCAAGAGCTGCTGACCGCCGTGGAGTGCCGGGTGGTGGCGGTCCTGCCACGCGCGGCGGTCACCGCCGAACGCCTCGCGCACAGCGTGCTGGCGGCCGCCTCCGGCGGCGGCGTGCTGCCCCCGAACCTGGTGGGCGAACTGCTCAAGCACATCGAACGGCTCCAGCGCGACGTGCTCAACCCGAACGGGCTCAACGCCTCGGGGCTCACCGCGCGCGAGATCGACGTGCTCCGGCTGATGGCCGAGGGCTTCGACACCAACGAGATCGCCGACGAGCTGCGCTACTCCGAACGTACCGTGAAGAACGTCATCTACGGCCTCAACCACCGCCTGAAGCTGCGCAACCGCTCGCACGCGGTCGCCTACGCCCTGCGCTCCGGCATGATCTGAGGTGATCACCCGCCACACCGTCGGGAACGCCCTGGTGCTGCACCCCCGGGAACGGATCAGCCCGGAGGCCCGTACGGTCGCGCTGTCGGTGGACCCGGATCCGGACAACGACATCGTGATCCTCGACCTGCAGCACGAGTTGCCCTTCGACGTCTGGGACACGGTCGCGACCGAGCTGCGCCGGCAGCGCCTGCGCCGGGGCATCCGGCTGGTGGTCTGCGGCGCGCGCCCGGAGACCGGGGCGCTCGCCGGGCAGTGGCTCTCCGACCGGCTGGGACGACCGGTGATCGCGCCGTTCGGGCGGATGATCCCGGGCGCGGCGGGGCTGCTCTTCGTGCACGGCACGGACCTCGGCGGCTGGGTCTGCTACCGGCGGGGCCGGGCGCCGGCCTGGCAGTCGAAGCGCTATCCGGCGCCGGCCTGGGACGGCGCCGCCACCGACCACCTCACCATCAGCTCCACCTGCGCCGTGGAGCCGCTGCCGGGTGGCGTCTGGCTGCGCGACAGCCGCGACGAGGCGACGATCGCCGCCCACGGCGGCCGCCTGACCTCGGCCATGGCGTGCCTGCCGCACGCGATGCCGGTCCTGGTGGGCTGCCCCGGCACCGCCCCGCTGCGGCTCGACGACGTCGCCCGGTTCTGGCGTGGACTCGCGCCGCAGGGCCGCGAGCACGCCCGCTTCATCCAGTACGGGCCGGTAGCGTTGCCCGACGGCGAGCAGTTCGGCCAGGCGCTCGCCGAGGTGCTGGGCTGTGCGGTGCGGGTCTTCACCGGCGTGCCCACCGGCCGCCCGGACGACCCGGCCATGTTCACCGTCACCGCCGACGGTGGTCCCGGCTGGCAGGTCTTCGCGCGGGAACTGGCGTACGGTCCCCGGACGGCGCTCGGGGCGGCGGCGACGCCGCGCATCCTCAGCCACCGCGCGCCAGCGGAACTCGGCGAGCCGGTCGGTCCCGGCGTCTACCAGTACGCCCACGACGCGGTGGTCGAGGTGATCCCGTCCGGGCTCTGGCTGCGTGCTCCGCTGCCGTCCCGCGACGCCGACCGGATCCGTGCCGTCCCGCTGGACCCGGCGCAGGCCCGGCTGGTCGTGGACGACCCGGCGCCGGCGGTGGCCGACCGCCACCGGGAACTGGCCGCCGACCTGGCCGCACGGCTCGACCCGGCCACCCGCGGGCGTACGGCGGTGCGTCCGTCCTCGTCGGTGGCGCCGGCCCGGGAACCGGCCCCGCCGCACGGGGCGCGCCGGCACGCGGCGGTTCAGGCCCTCGTGCCCCCGGTTCCCGCCCCACCGCCGGTCGACCTCACCGTGGCCGGCCCGGTCGCCGCGCCGGTGGCCCCCGAGGTGGCCGTGTCCGCAGTGACTGACGCACATGCGGCCCGACCCGCAGTGTCCCGAGGAGACGCGCCCCGTCCCGCCGTGGCCGGAGCGGCCGCGGCCTTCTCCGCCTTGGCCGGGGCGGAGGCGGCCTTCCTCGGCGTGGCCGGGGCGGGTGGCGGGGGCGTGACCTGGGCGAGCGCTCCGACGATGGCGCTGCCGGTGCACCGCCCGACGGTGGCGCCCGCCCGCTTCCAGCGCACCCCCGTCGACGAGGCGCGGGGCGTACGCCCCGGTCCCGACCTCGACGAGGAGCGGGCCTGGTTCCGCCGCGCGTTCCGGCGCCAGATCGCCGCGCTCGCCGCCGACGTCGCCCGCGTGCTCGCGGCGCACCCGGCCCTGCCCGACGGCGCGGACGCGCTGGAGTACGCCACAGCGGTCCGCCTCTACCTGACCGCCGCGGGGGACGGCGTCGACCAGGCGCTGCGGTCCGCCGAGCCGGGTGGTCACGTGCCGTTCGCCAGGTGCGTGGCCGCCGGTACGCGCCCGCTGCCGGTGCACAGTGGCGTCACGTACGCCGCCGCCGACCTGACCCGGGCGGACCTGCGCCGGATCGCGCAGCGCCGGGTGCTGACCGACTGGGGGTTCACCAACGCGCTCGCCGAACCGCCCGCCGACCTGCCGGGAGACGTCGAGGTGCTGATCTGGTCGGCCACCGGCCGGTGCACGGGCGCGCTGGAGACCGGCGACGGCGTGCCGTCCCGCGTCCTCTTCCTGCCCGGCACGGCCTTCGCGGTGCTCCAGGTGCGGGAGCCGGCCGCCGGGGCTCCCGGGCGGCTGCTGCTGCGTGAGCTGTCCGCCGGTGACGCGGCGGCCGACGGGCGGGCGCGGTACGACGCCCTGGCCCTGGCCGCCCTGGACCGGCACGTCGCGGGCGGCGCAGGCCCCGGCACGCCGGTCCCGCCGGCCGCGGCGCGCCGCTTCGTCGGCGTCCCCGGGCTGCGCTGAGCGCTAGCGGCCCAGGCCGTCGAGGAACGGCGCTAGCCGCCCAGGCCGTCCAGGAACGCGGCGAGCGTCTCCCGCTGCTCCGGCGCGCACCGGCCGCTCGCCAGGGCCCGGCGGAACAACTCGCGGGCCGGCCCCGGCGCCTGCCGGAACACCTCCTCGCTGTGCGCGACGAGCCAGCCCACCTGCCAGTCGTCGACCTCGGGCGGCCCGGCGAGCAGGTGTCCGGCGACCCGGGCGGCGGCGCTGCCGTTGTCCGCGAGCGCCTGTGCCGCGTACCGGTGCAGGGTCGGCCGCAGCGCGGCGGGGATGCTCCCGGCGAGCGCCCGCCGCAGCACCGGCTGCCGGAACGCCAGCTCGCGGCCCGCGCCCACGAGAACTGTCGCGGCGACCGCCTCCTCCAGGTCGGCCATCAGGTCGAACGGCGTCCGCCCGGTGACCGCGGCGAGGTCGGCGACGGCGAACTCGTCGCCGAGCAGGGCCGCGTACCGCAGCGCCTCCCGGGCGCCGGGGGAGAGGTGGTCGAGGCTGGCCCGGACGGTGTCCACGAGCGAGCGCGGCATGCCGTCGGCCCGCGCGTCGACCTCGGCGAGCCCGTCGACCACCCGTACGCCGTCCTCCGCCACCAGACCGCTCACCAGCTCCCGCGCGTACAGCGGGTTGCCGCCGGTCAGCGGCGCGAGCGACCGCAGCGTGGCGCCGGGCGGGACACCCACCGCGGTGCCGAAGATCTGCTCGATGTCCGCCCGGGGCAGGGGAGC
This sequence comes from Micromonospora sp. NBRC 110037, assembly GCF_001652995.1. Lineage (NCBI taxonomy): Bacteria > Bacillati > Actinomycetota > Actinomycetes > Micromonosporales > Micromonosporaceae > Micromonospora > Micromonospora sp. NBRC 110037. Next base: position 2,215,860 of record NZ_BBVA01000002.1, on the reverse strand, counting down.
GAGCCGGATCAGGTGCCCGTCACGTGTCGCCACGCCCCGCCGCAGCCGGGCCAGGTCGCGGCGGCCGGGCTCGGGCCGGGTCGTCGCGACGAGCAGCAACGGCAGCCACCGGGTCAGCGCGGCCAGCCGTTCCCAGGCCAGCAGGCTCGCCTCGTCGGCCCACTGGAGGCGCTCGACGGCCAGCACCAGCGGACCGGCGGCGGTCAGCCGACGGACGTGTGCGAGCACCCGGTCGAGCGCCGCGCCCGGCTCGTCGTGCGGTACCGCCTCCTCGCCCAGCGCTGCCCGCATCACGTGCAGCGGGATACGGCTGCTCAGTTCCTCGGCGACGCCACGCGCGACCCGCAGGCCGAGGGTCCGCGCCTCGTGCAGCGCCGCGTCCAGCAGCGCGGACTTGCCGATGCCGGGCTCACCCTCGATCCACACGATCGCGCTGCGTCCCTCGCGCGCCGTCCCGAGCAGGCCGCGCAGCAGCTCCAGCTCGCCGTCGCGTCCGACGAGGCGGCGGCGACGCGGCGCGACCGGACGGGCGACGACGGCGACCGCGGCGGTCGGTCCCGACTCGGTGAGAATCCGGCTCTGCAGCTCGCGCATCGCCGTACCGGGCTCGACGCCGAGCTCGTCGGCCAGCACCCGGCGCGCCGCGTGGTAGACGTCGAGCGCCTCGGTGCCGCGACCGGCCCGGTGCAACGCGCGCATCAGCAGCTCGTGGAACGGCTCGTGCAGCGGGTGGTCGCGGACCAGGGCGGTCAGGTCGGCGATCGGGCTCTCGTCACACCCACCGTCGAGGATCAGCCGGGCCCGCCGCTCCGCCGCGGCGATCCGCAGCTCCGCCAGGCGGTGCCGGTCGAGCTCCGCGAACAGCGCGGCCACGTTGGCGTACGCGTCGCCGTGCCACAGCGCGAGCGCCTCGTCGAGCAGCGCCACCGCCTCGCCGGGCCGGCCCCCCGCGGCCGGCGCCTCGGCCGCCTCGCACAGCGACACGAACCGGTCGGCGTCGAGCGCGCCCGGGTCGAGGCGCAGCGTGTAACCGGCCCGGCCGGACAGCAGCCGCCCGCCGGCCGTCCCCAGGCTGCGCCGCAGGCCGGAGACGTACGTGTAGACGTTGCCGGCAGCGGCGCGGGGCACGGAGCCGCCCCACAGCGCCCGGATCAGCTCGCCCCGGGTGACCGGCCGGTTGGCGTTGGCGGCGAGCATCGCGAACAGGGCCCGCCGCCGGGCCGGTCCCAGGTCGATCTCGGCTTCGCCGCGCCAGGCGCGTACCGGCCCCAGGACGTTGACGCGCAGGTCCGTCACGAGCGGCCGACGACGGCCTGCCCGGCGCTGCGGGGCGGGTCGTCGGAGCCGGCGATCCGGCTCATCTCGGCGCGCGTCGCGGCGTCCCCGGTGTGCGCCGACACCCAGGTCGCCTCGGCCCGGGCGGGAAGGCCGCAGCGGTGCAGCACCCGGGCCAGTTGCGCGGTGAGCAACTCGCGGGACGACGCGGAGAGGCCCGGTGAGGCGACGGCGTGCCGCAGCACCGCGATGGCCGGCGCGGGGGCGGCGGCGCTGAGCTGCGCGGCGTGGGCGGTCAGCCACCCCTGCACCCAGGCGTCGACCGGCACCGGCCCGGCCAGCAGTTGGCCGGCGACCCGGCCGAGGTCGCCGCCGGCCTCGGCGATCCGCTGCGCGAACTGCCTGTGCATCAGCACCCGCAGCGCGGTCGGGATCGCGCCGCGCAGCACCCGGCGGATCACCGGGTGCCGGAACCGCAGGCGGCGGCCGTCCTCGACGAGCACCCCGGCGGCGAGCGCCTCCTCCACCGCCGGGACGAGCTGCGGCGCCGACTTGCCGGTGACCGCGGCGAGGTCGGTGACCAGATAGTTGTTGCCCAGGAACGCGATCGCCCGCAGCAGCTGCCGGGTGTCGTCGGCAAGCGGTTGCAGGTGCCGGTTGACGGCTTCGGTCAGCTCGGGCCCGGGCGTGTCGGCGGTCCGGCCGTCGCGGTCGGCGAGCACGAGCTGGCGGAGATAGAACGGATTGCCGGCGGCGGCCGCGACGAGCGCGCGTACGGTGTCCGCGCCCGGGCCGGGCGGGCGGGTCCAGGAACGCGCCAGCCGGGTCGCCGTGTCGTCGTCCAGCGGGCCGAGTTCGACGAGCGCGGTGCCGTTGCGGGGCAGCACTCTGCGCAGGAGCCGCACCTCGTAGCCGGCGGGCACCGGGCGGCAGGCGGAGACGAGCAGCAACGGCAGCCGCCCGGTGAGGTTGTGCAGCGCGTGCCAGACCAGCAGGGACAGGTCGTCGGCCCACTGGAGGTCGTCCAGGACGAGCAGCAGCGGCCGTTCGGCGCAGCGCGCCACCACGAACCGCTGGACCGTGTCGACGACCGTCATGGTCGGTGGCGCCCCGCCGGAGCAGTCGTGCAGCGAGGCGGGCAGGCCGGCGTCGTCGCCCAGCGACAGGCACTCCAGCATGATGCTCAGCGGCATCCGGTACGCCAGCTCGTCGCCGACGCCCCAGCCGACCTGGACGCCGAGCGGCGCCGCGTCGCGCAGCCCCTCGGCGAGCAGTGCCGACTTGCCGATGCCCGCCTCGCCGCTGATCCAGACGCTGCCCCCGCGCCCGGCCGCGAGCGCGGTGACCGCCTGCCGCAGCCGGGCCAGCGCAGCCTTACGCCCCTGGAAGCAGGGGAGTGAGGGCGGCGCCGGGATGTGTCCGCGCGTCGCGGTGGGATCGGTGCCGAGCATCTGTTCGTGGATCTGGCGGACGGCGGCGCCGGGCTCGGTGCCCGACTCCGCCACCAGACGGTCCCGGAGAGTGGCGTAGAGCGCGCGTGCGTCGGCGGTGCGGCCCTGCGCGGCGAGCGCCCGCATGGTCACCGCGTACAGGCTCTCCCGGCCGGGGTGGCGTTCGACGAGCGAGAGCAGGCGGTCGACGACCTCGGCGGCGCGCCCGAGGCCCAGCATCAGCTCCGCCCGCCGCTCCACCGAGGTCAGGTACAGCTCGCCGAGCCGGACACGCTGGCTGGCCGCCCGGGGCCCGGGGACGCCGACCAGCGCCTCGTCACCGCGCCACTCGGCGAGCGCGGCGTCGAGCGCGGCCAGCTCGCCGGCCACGTCACCGGCGGCGCGGGGCGTGCGGGCGCGTTCGCGCAGGCGCTCGAAGCGGTGGACGTCGACGGCGTCCGCCGCGACGTGCAGGCGGTAACCGCCACCCTCGGACGTGAGCACGCCGCCGGAGGACCAGCGGTCGCGATCGGGTTCGAGCACCCGGCGCAGCGCGGAGACGTACGTGTAGAGGTTGCCCTGCGCGCTGGCCGGCGGTCGGTCGCCCCAGACGGCGGCGATCAGCTCGTCCTTGGACAGTCCCCGCTGCGGGGTGAGGGCGAGCGCGGTGAAGACGGCCCGGCGCTGGGCCGACCGCAGCGTCAGTTCCTGCCCGGCGTACGTGACCCGGAGGGGGCCCAGCAAGCGGATGTCGAAGCCACTGCACTGTGCCGTCATGCCGTCCTCGTGGTGACCCTGTCCCGGTGACAACCATCCGGGCGGAACCCTAGCTCACCCATCCACTATGTCAACTTCGTCGACATGGCCGGAACCCTTACGGCACATGGCATTCCGGTGCGCCGCGCGATCGCGGAAGGCCCCTGCCGATCGCGCTAGCAGGGGCCTTCCGGCGGCGGGCGCGCACCGGCCGTGCCGGCGGCCCGGCACCCGCCCGGTGCCCGGCGAGACGTTACTCACCTCCCGCCGGGCCGGTCGCCGCCGTGTCAGTCGCGTCTCAGCTTCCGGCGCACGTGACGGTGGCGCCGCTGCCGTTGCCGGCGCCCTGGAATCCGAAGGTGGTGGTCTGGCTCGCGCCGACCTGCCCGTTGTAGCTCTGGTTCGCCACGGTGACGGTGCCGCTGGTGCCGCTGGGCACACCGTTCCACAACGAGCTGATCGACGCGCCGCCCGGCAGGGCGAGCGTCACGCGCCAGCCGGTCAGCGCGGTGGTGCCGGCGGTGACGGTGACGGTGGCGACGAACCCGCCGTTCCACTGGTCCTGCACCACGTAGGCGGCCGAACAGGACGGGCCTCCGCCGGGCGGCGGCGTGGTGGGCGGGGGAGTCGTGGGCGGCGGCGTGGTGGGGGGTGGCGTGGTCGGGGGTGGCGTGGTGGTGGGCGGCGGGTCGAGCGTCAGGTTCTTCTGCTGGACCGTCCACTGGGTGCGGCACAGGCCGCAGTCCGGGCCGACGAAGTTGGCCCCGGCGCCCACGTCGCCCTTCAGGCGCCACTTCAGGTAGAGCACCGCCACCCGGCCGAACTCGCCGCCGTTGGGCTGGTCGTAGGTGCCGCCGTGACCGACGTTCAGGTTGCCCATGAACGCGGGCAGCCCGGACGGCAGCTTGCCCCAGTCGTCCATGGCGTTGGGGTAGGCGATGTCGCTGGGCCCGCCGATGAAGTACGCGATGGGCTTGGTCAGCCGGCGCAACTGGTAGTCGTCGGCGTCGTTGAGCAGCCCGCTGCTGAAGATGCCGGTCGTGGTGACGCGCGGGTCGTTGGAGACGGCGTACGCCTCCACGCCGCCGCAGGAGAAGCCGGCCACGGCGATCTTCGTGGTGTCCAGCCGGTTGAAGTACTTGCTGCCCGACCGGGAGTTCTCCGCCACCGCCCAGTCGATGGACTGGGTGAGCATCTGGGCGTTGGTGGAGCCGGAGCCGTTCGGCGCGCCGTTGGCGATGGCGAGGAAGCCGTGGGAGGCGATCTCACGGAGGAAGTTGCCCTGGGACAGGCCGTTGGCGGAGCACGCGCCGTTGCCCCACACCAGGATGGGAAGGCGCTCGGACGGGAGGGTCTGGGGCCGGAAGATGGTGTGGTTGGCCAGGGTGGACGAGGTTTCGTAGTCGGCGGGGTAGGGGCCGGAGCCGCCGATCGCGGCACCCGCGGGCGCCGCGCCGAACGTCATGGTCACAGAGGCGGCCAAAACGACGGCGGCGGCCAGTCCCGCGTAGATTCTCGATCTCCTTCTCATGGGTCCTCCAGCGACTGACGCGTAGGCGCCCTTGGTGGTGTCGGTGTGCGGTTACTATCACCGGCGTAACGAAAAGTGTCAATGTAACGTCCGCTGTGTGGACGCGACTTCGCGCTGGTCGACCGGGGCGGCGGCCTGAGTGACGCATGCCGCGGTCCGCTCCGAGAGGCGGAGATCCTCTCGACTCGCTTCGCCTTTCCGGGTACGTCGGCACATATCGAGGAACGCCTAATACGCCGAGGCGTCCACCCGGCTCAATTGCCGAATTATCGGTCTTCCGGATCGCGTTCGCCCGCCCGGTGGTCGTGCCGGCGTTGCCCGCCCCTCCGCGCCGCAACAGACGAATCCGGACCGGCCGCTTCAACTCGTCGCAATCGCCTGAAGCGCTCAAATCCCTACGCACGGGCGCCTTGCCTTCGTGCGCCCGGTGGTATAACGAAAAGTTTTCATTGACGTCAATTTCCTGCGCGCCGTACTGTTCGCCTTTCCATAGGCCGTCTAACACGGGGGAGGGCCAGTAGTGGCTCCTGCGCGCGTGCCGAAATCCGGTGCAGTCAAGGACTGCGCCAACCCGAGAAGTGCCCGATGGGGCCGCCTGACGGCCTTCGCCATGGTGGCCGTACTGACCGTCACCATGAGCGACGTCCCCGCCGGACGGGCCGAGGCGGCTCCGTCGCCGAAGGCGCCAGCCGAGGTGCTGGAACGACCGGACGAGATGGCCGCCCTGGTCACCGCACGGATGACGGGCCAGCAGGTCCGCGTCACCGGCATGACCACGGAGACCGCCGAGTACGTCGCCCATCCCGACGGCCATGTCGAGGCCAAGGTTCACGCCGGCCCGGTGCGGATCCGGCAGAACGACACGTGGGTTCCGGTCGACCTCACACTCCAGACGGCGGCGGACGGCTCCGTGCGGCCCCGGGCGCACCCCGCGGATCTGCGGATCTCCGGCGCCCGCAAGGACGGTGGTGAGCTGGCCGCGGTCGGCGTCGGCGACGGCCGGTTGACCATGGGCTGGCCGGGTGCGCTGCCGGCGCCGATGCTGACCGGCAACCGCGCCACCTATCCGGAGGTGGCCGCCGGTGTCGATCTGGTGGTCGAGGCGACCCGGACCGGCTTCGCCCAGTTCCTCACGGTGAAGAACCGGGAGGCCGTGGACCGGCTGCCCGCGCTGACGTTTCCGCTGACCGGCAAGGGATTCTCCTCGTTCACCCAGGACACCTCGGGCGGACTGGTCCTCAAGGACGCCAGAGGCCGGGCGGTCGCTGCCGTACCGGCGCCGGAGATGTGGGACGCCCGGCGGACTCCCGGCACGGACGAACCGGTCCGGCGGGCGGTCGTGGCGGCCAAGTCGGAGCGGCCCGCCAGCCGCCTGGCCCGTGCGACCGGCGGTCTGGTCATGCGGCTGAACCCGGACCTGGCGTGGCTGAAGGATCCGGCCACCCAGTACCCGGTGACGATCGACCCGCAGATCAACCCGCTCTACACGACGTTCGACACGTATGTGAAGGAGGGCGACAACGTCGACCGGGGCGGAGCGAACGATCTTCAGCTCGGTCTTCTGTCCGGCTCGCCCAACGTCAAGGCCCGGTCATTCGTCCACTGGGGTGTGTCCGCCCTGAAGGGCAAGCAGATCACCTCGGCCACTGTGAACTTCTGGAACTTCTGGTCGCACACCTGCACCGCCACCTCGTGGGAGATCTGGACCACGGGTGCCGCCTCCTCGGCGACCCGGTGGGGATCCCAGCCGACCTGGGTGCAGCAGGAGGCCACCTCCAACCAGACCAAGGGTGGCACGGCATGTGCCGACGGCTGGGTGAGCATCAGCGGCACGTCCTTCTTCCAGCGGGCGGCCAACGCCAACCAGTCCACCGCCTACATGGGCGTCCGCGGTACCGACGAGACCAGCCTGAACAGCTTCAAGCAGTTCCGCTCCCGCAACGCGACCGACAGCAGCCAGGTGCCGTACGCGGTGGTGAACTACAACTCGTACCCGACCGTCGGCACCCGTTCCACGGTGCCGGCCACCGCCTGCGTGACCGGCGCCTCCCGGCCGAAGGTCAACACCGCGACTCCGCAGCTTCGGTCGGTCGTCGCCGACGCCGAGGGGTCGACGGTCAAGGCCGAGTTCGAGTGGTGGACGCTGGCCGGCACCACCAAGCTCGGCAGCGCGATCACCGGTACCGCCGCCTCCGGCTCGACGTTCGCCACCACCGTGCCGTCCGCCGCCCTGACCCACAACACCTCGTACAAGTGGCGGGTTCGTGGCAATGACGGGACGGTCAACGGCGCCTGGTCGGCATTCTGCGAGTTCACCGTCGACACCTCGGTCGGCAGCCCGCCGATCGTCAGCTCGACCACGTACCCGGAGAACCAGTGGGGCGGTGACGCGAACGTCGCCGGCAGCTTCACCTTCGACGCCAATGGCGTCGCCGACGCGGCGGCCTACGAGTACAGCCTCGACCTGCAGACCCTGAACAAGGTCGTCAACACCGCGACGCCGGGCGCCAGCGCGACGGTCAGCATCACCCCGTTGACACCGGGCTGGCACAACGTGTGGGCGCGTACCCGCGACTCGGCCAACAACGTGACCGAGGTGCGCAGCTACCCGTTCAAGGTGGGCAACGGCGCGGTCACCTCGCCGAAGGTCGGCGACGTCACAGGGGCCAGGGTGGCGCTCGGCTCGACTGCCGCGCCGTCGTTCGGGGACGCCACGTACCAGTGGCGGCGTGCCGGCTCGGACGCCTGGGTCGCCATCCCCGCCGCCCACGTGACCTACGCCGCCGGCGGTGGCGCCGTCACCTGGCCCGTCGCCCTCTCCGCAGGGGTGGCCCCCAAACTGAACTGGGACGTCGCCGCCACCCTCGCCTCGGTCGACCCGGCGAGCATCCCGCGGGACGGGCCGGTACAGGTGCGCGCCTACTTCAATCTGAGCAGCAACGGGGCGCCGGCCGACAACGTGAAGTTCCGGTTCGACCGGAACCTCGCCTCCGCCGACACCGCTCAGGTCGGTCCGGGTTCGGTCAACCTGGTCACCGGCAACTACCAGATCAGCCAGCAGGACGCCTCGGTGAACGACCTTTCGGTCACCCGCACCTACAACAGCCGCCAGCCGGGCGGGGTGGATCCGATGTTCGGCCCCGGCTGGGTCTCCAGCACGGCGGTCTCGACCTCGGAGGCGCCGTACACCCGGCTGACGGTGTACGGCAGCATCGTCCAGGTCGGGATGCCCGACGGTTCGACGATCGGCTTCGCCAAGGCGACGAGCGCCGGCACCACGTTCGAGCCACAGATCGGCGCCGAGTCCTACAAGCTGACCTACAGCACGACGGGTAACGTCTACACGCTGACCGACGGCAACGGGAACGTGGTGACCTTCGGGCGGAGCTCGACCGACCCGGCCGGCGTGTTCACCCCGACCGCCTCCCGGTCGCCCGGGTCGGGGACCACCACCACGTACTCGTGGCAGAAGGTCACCGTCGGCGGGCAGGACGTCATGCGGCCGACCCGGGTGCTCGCCCCCGTGGCCGACGGCGTCACCTGTACCACCCTGGTGCGTGGCTGCCGGGCGCTGAACTTCACCTATGCCACCGGTACGACCGCCACGGGAACGGCCGACGGCGCCTGGGGCGACTACACCGGGCGGGTGACGCAGATCAGCCTCACCGCGTGGGATCCGGACCTCGCCACCCCTGCGATGCGCACGGTGACCCTCGCGCGTTACTCCTACGACAGCGCCGGGCGTCTTCGTGCCGCGTGGGACCCCCGCGTGGACTGGACCGACGGCAGTGGCGCCCACTCACTGCGCACCACGTACGCCTACGACTCGAACGGAGTCATCACCTCGCTGGCGCCGCCGGCGCTGGAACCCTGGCAGTTCACCTACACGACCCTGCCGGACGACCCGGGAGCGGGCCGGCTGTCGAAGGTCACTCGTTCGGCCCTGACGGCGGGAACGGCGGTCGAGACGGTCGTCTACCGAGTGCCGGTCTCCGGCAGCGGAGCGCCGTACGACCTGTCGCCCACCCAGACCAACCGGTGGGGTCAGACCGAGCAGCCCACGGATGCCACAGCGGTGTTCCCACCCACCCAACTGCCGACGGGTAACCCGGCGACCGGCACGCTACCCGCCTCCTACGAGCGCGCCTCGGTGACGTACCTCGACGCCAACGCCCGCATGGTGAACGTCGCGCAGCCGGGTGGACACCTGACCACCACCTGGTACGACGACTACGGCAACACGGTACGTCAACTCAGTGCCGGCAACCGCCGTCGCGCCCTCGACGCCTCGGCGTCCGACACCGCCACGGTGGAGGCGGCGACAGCCGCCTCGCTCTCATCCGTCAGCGTCTACTCCGAGGACGGACAGCAGCTCGTCGAGACGTTCGGACCTGAGCACGACGTGCTGCTGTCGTCGAACGTCGTCGTCCGGGGCCGGGCACACAGCCGGCACACGTACGACGAGGGCGCGCCCGCCACCGACATCCCCTTCAACCTGACCACCACCACGAGCTCCTCCGTCAGCTACGTCAACGCCGGCCAGACCGTCGACGCCGACGTGCGCACCACCACCACGCAGTACGACTGGGATCTGCGGAAGGCGATCGGATCGACCGTCGACCCGGACGGTCTGGATCTGACGACGTGGACCCGATACGACTCCGCGGGAAGGGTGACGTCGAGCACCATGCCGTCAGGCGGAAGCGTCGACACCACCGCGGCCACCAAGACCAGCACGTACTACACCTCGGCGGCCAACTCGACGTACCCGGAATGCGGAAACCGTGCCGAATGGGCGGGGTTGCTGTGCCGGACGGAGCACGCCGGCACGTCGCCGGCCTCGGCTCCGCTGCGGGTGACGGTCCGCACCTACGACCTGTACCAGCAGGTCCGTACCCTGGTCGAGAAGACCAAGGCGGGTGCCCAGCTCCGCACCACGACGGTGACGTACGACGCCGCGGGGCGGGTGCGGGGCACGACGGTCACGACCGCGGCGGGTCTCGGTACGACGGTGGACACGTCCCGGCTGGAGTACCACCAGCAGAGCGGCCTGCTGGCGCGTACCCAGTCGATGTCGGGGTCCACAGTCCTCGCGGAGGTGGTCCGCGGCTATGACAACCTCGGCCGGGAGACCTCCTACCAGGACAGTGACGGCAACGTGTCCACCAGGACGTACGACGTGATGTCGCGGGTGGCCGTCGCCGACGACGGCAAGGCCACTCAGACGTTCGAGTACGGCACAGCCGGCGAGGCTCGCGGTCTGGCGACGAAGCTGATCGACAGCCAGGCGGGGACGTTCACCGGTCAGTACGACCCGGACGGCGAGCTGATCAGCGAGACGTGGCCGAACGGCATCGTCGCGGAGACGGCCGGCGACGAGGCCGGTAACACCGTGGAGGTCTCCTACCGCCGCCCCGGCTGCGGGCAGGCCGACTGCACCGTCTACCGGGAGACGGCGGCGTTCAGCCCGCACAAGCAGCAGCGGAGAAGCACGTCGACGTTCTCCCAGCAGCATTACGACTACGACCAGGCAAGCCGGTTGTCGACCGTCCGCGACACCGTCTCGGGCGCCTGTTCCACCCGGGTCTACCAGTTCGACAACGCCAGTAACCGGACCCAGCGGGACAACTACGCCGCCGGTGGCGGTGGCGTGTGCCAGAGCAGCACGGCAGCGTCGACCCGGACCTGGGAGTACGACGACGCGGACCGGCTGATCTCCTCGGGCACGTCGTACGACCTGCTGGGTCGTACGACAGCGGTGGCGGCCGCCGACACCACCACCGGCACCGCCGCGACGGTCGGCTACTACACGAACGACATGGTGCGGCAGATCGTCGCGGGAACCACGCAGGCGGAGTACACCCTCGACGTCATGCTGACGAGGTTCCGCAGGGTCCAGACCACGTCAGGCGCGGTCGTGACGGTGCAGACGCATCACTACGCCGACGACAGCGACGCTCCGAGCTGGACTTCCGAGGGCACGTCGTACACGCGCAACCTCTCCGGTCTCGGTGATGCCGTCGGCATCTATCTCGGCGCCTCGGGCACCGTCGACTGGAAGCTGCGCAACCTGCACGGCGACTTCGTCGCCACCATCCAGGGCGCCGCGACAGGCATCTCCGCGGTGCACGAGACCGACGAGTTCGGGATGGCGCGCACCGGCAGCGTGTCGGCGGGCCGCTACGGCTGGCTGGGGGCCGCCTTCCGGGACGGGGGGAACCCGGCCGGCCTCGTGCTCATGGGCGTGCGGCTGTTCAACCCGGCGACCGGGCGCTTCCTGACGGCCGACCGGGTCTACGCGGGGTCGGCGAACGCGTACGAGTACGCGAATCAGGATCCGGTCAACGAGTCGGACACCTCCGGCCTGGCCGTGTGCCGTTGCTACATCCCCGGCTGGGCCTGGACGGGATACCGTGCGTCGTACATCCGGTGGTCGAGGGTCCTGTACACGTCTCCCTGGTACGAGAGCCAGCTGAACTGGCTCGGTCGTGCGCTCATGGACGTCATCGGCGACGAGGCGTGGCTGGACTTCCACCGGATGCAGATGCAGTACCGGACCCGCGACGTGGAGCGGGTGAACTGCGTCGTGGTCAAGAGGTACGGCTGGGGCGATTTCAAGGTGTATTCCGTGCGCTTCACCTACACCGACTATCAGTATCGGGCACGGATCAAGTACCGGTACAAGTACACGAAGTGGATCACGCCGTGGTTCTACGGCTGGTGGCTGACCTACCGGTCGAATCACTATCGTAATTACCACACTGGATACTATTGGACGTGATGATGGCCAGGAGGACGACCACGACGGGTTCGCCGACGGTTCAGGGTGACGCTCCTGAGCCTCGACGCCCTCGCTCACCGAGGGCCCGTGTGGCCCTGACCGGAGTGGTGCTGATTCTGGTGCTCCTCGCATACGTGTCGCTGGAGGCCCTGATCTACGATCCGGTGTTCGGCAGCGGCCCGTTGAGCGACGTGCTGGGGGTGGTTGTTCCGTCCCTGTTCGTCGTCGCGGTCGCCCCGCTGGTCTCCTACCGCCGTCGCGACGCTGTCGCCTGGCTGTTACCGCCGCTGGGTCTGCTCCTGACCGCACGGCTGGCGTGGCGCCTGACCCTGCTGCCCTACCGGGACTGGCCGCCACGCCCGGAAGAAGCTCGCCGGTGCCGCCGGGCGCCGGTGGGTGCTGACGAGGGAACCACCCTGTACCAGCTCGAGGGGTAACGGGGAGGACAGAGGCAGTGGCGCGGGTGCGGTCGTCGACCGCACCCGCGTCGCGTCTCGGCCGGCGCCCGCGCGCTCAGCATCGACGTTCCGCCCGGCGCCGTCAGGCGTCGGTCGCGTCGAGCCGCTTCTGCAGCCGGTCGAGGCGGTCGAGGACGTCGTGCATCATCACGCGCAGGACCGTCGTGTCGGCGTCGCGTCCGGGCAGCATCCGCCCGAACGCGACGCCGTAGTAGAGGGCGGAGAGCGCGGCGGGCGTGACGACGGCGCTCACCCCGGTGCGGCGCAGCGCGGCGCCCGCCTCGCCGTCGTCGCGCAGCAGCCCGAGCAGCAGGTGGCTGCCGGTGGTGACGGCCGAGGCGTGCGCGGTGGCCTGCTCGGCGGCGGCCGCCAGCACCGCCCGGGTGGCCGGCGAGGTGGCCGGCTCGGTGGGCGTCGCCGTGACGGCGGGGGTCTCGCCCAGGGCCGCGCGGATCGTGGCGGCGGGGAAGCCGAGCAGTTCGACGGTGTTCAACACCAGGCTCTCGCCCTCGTCGAGAAAGGCCCGCAGCAGGTGGACCGGCTCCACCGTGCCCGCGCCGGAGGCGGACGCGAGGGCGTACGCCTGGTGCAGGATCGCCGCCACGTGGTGGTTGGCGGGCGGTGTCAGGGTGAGCCCGGCGGGCAGCGCCCGGGTGGTGGGTGTCTCGTGAGTCGCGCCCACGGCGCCGTCCAGCGCCTGGGTCAGCGCGGTCTGGCAGATCCGGGAGACCGGCAGCCGGGCGTCTCGGACGCGGTCGGCGAGGGCGTCGGGTAGATAAACGTTGACCTTGGGCACCTGACCGATCCTGTCACGCGGGGGCCGGGCCGGGCACCCCTTGATCGCCTACATTCCCTAGGGTTATAGTAGGGTTATGCCCGCGCTGCTGACCACCCGACGAGCCCTCGACCAGGGCCGTACCTCCAGCGCGCTCTGTCGCCGCTGAGCCCCACCGGCTCGCTTCGCACACGTCGCCTCGTCGTGCCCTCCTGGGCACGGCCGACTCCTTAAGGCCCGACACGCCATGACTCAGCACGACCCTGTCCAGAAAGCCCGCGTCGACCTGACCGCCGGCATCAACAAGCTCTTCGCCGCCTCGGCCATGTCGGCCAGCGGACACGGCAACATCAGCGTCCGGATCCCCGGCCACGACGACCGCCTCCTCGTCAACGCCGGGGAACTGCTGCGCCCGTGGCCCGCCGACGACCTGCGGGTCGCGGCGCCCGCGCTGCGCACCGTCAACGACGACGTCGTCGTGGTCGGCCTCGACGGGACCGTCCACGACGGAACGCCCAGCCCGTCGGTGGCCGCGATCCTGAAGATGCACATCGGCGTCTACCAGGCCCGGCCCGACGTCAACGCCGTCATCCACACCCATTCGCCGTACGCCACCAGCTACGCCCTCGCCGGTGTGTCGCTGCCGGCCCGGTACGAGGCCCTGCTGGTGCACGGCCAGCCCGTCGACATCCCGGTCGCGCCGTGGGCGCCACGCGGCACCGAGGAGGCGGTGCGGTCGATCGCCGAGACGTTCGCGGCGCACCCCCGCACGTACGCGATCCTGCTCGGCAACCACGGCCTGCTCGTCGCCGGCGACTCCGCCCGGCACGCCGCGAGCCTCGTCGTGGCGATCGAGGAGGCGGCCGTCTCCAGCATCGGCGCCGAGCCGCTCGGCGGCCCGGCGCCGTTCCCCGACCACGTCCACGACCTCGACCTGCGCCTGCGCTTTGAGGAGCCGACCGCATGACCACCCGTAGCCGCCGGATCGCCGGCGCCCTCGCCGCCGTCCTGCTCACCACGTCGCTCGCCGCCTGCGGCGGGAACGACGAGCCCGCCGCGGCGAGCGCCGACGGCCTCACCACCGTCCGGCTCGCCTCGTCGCCGCTGGGCCACCTCGCGCCCATCTACCTGGCCCAGGAGCGCGGCATCTTCGCCAAGCACGGCCTCAAGGTCGAGGTCGACACCGAGACCTCCGACCTGACCTCCGTGCCGGCCGTGCTGGCCGGCAAGGTCGACTTCGCCACCGGCGACCTCACCACGCTGATCGTGGCCCGGTCCAAGGGCCTCGACGTCAAGGCAGTGGTGCCGGCGTCCGCGTCCACCGGCAAGGAGGGCGCCGACTACGGCGCCCTGGTGGTCAAGGGCGACTCCGGCATCACCAGCGCCAAGCAGCTCGAAGGCAAGACCGTCTCGGTCAACGTCCTCACCAACATCGCCGCCGCGGCGGCCCGCGAGGCGGTCCGCGCCGACGGCGGCGACCCGACGAAGGTCAAGCTCGTCGAGATCCCCTTCCCGCAGGCGCCCGCCGCGGTCAGCACCGGCCGGGTGGACGGCGCCTGGGTGGTCGAGCCGTTCCTGTCGGCGGCCAAGGCGCAGGGCGCGGTGCCGGTCGGCTGGGGCTTCACCGACCTGGCGCCCGACCTCACGGTCTCCGCCTGGTACGCGGCCGGCTCCTACACCTCGAAGAACGCGAAGACCGTCACCGCGTTCCGGGACGCGGTGCGGGAGGCGTACGCGTACGCCCGCGACCACGAGGACGAGGTGCGCGCGAAGATCCCCACGTTCACCGAGATCAAGCCGGAGGTGGCCGCGAAGATCACCCTGACCGGCCTGCGTGACGAGGTCAGCCGGCAGGCCGCCGAGAAGCTCGCCGGCTACGCCCAGCGCGACGGGCTCATCACCACCACACCCGACCTCGACGAACTGATCCTCAAGTGAGAAGGGGGTGGCTCGGCGCCCTGGGCCTGGCGGGCGCTGCAACGGCCTACGAGATCCTCGCCCGCCTGTTCTTCGACCCGGCTTACGTGCCGCCGCTGAGCGCCGTGGTTCCGGAGGCGCTGCGCCTGCTCACCGAGGAACGGTTCTGGGCGGCGACCGGCCGTACGCTGGCGGCGGTGGCGGTCGGCCTGGTCATCGCGCTGGCCGCCGGCATCCTGGCCGGGTTCGCGCTCGGCTCGGTGCCGCAGGTGCGCCGGGCCACCTCCTCCACTCTCGACTTCCTGCGGCCGGTCCCGTCGATCGTGCTGATCCCCGTGCTGGTGCTCGTGCTCGACGTCCGGCAGATCACGGTGCTGCTGGTCGCCGTGTCCTGCTTCTGGATCGTCGTGTTCCAGGTGCTCTACGGCCTGCGTGACGTGGACCGGGTGGCGGTCGAGACCGCCCGCGCCTTCCGGCTCGGCCGGCTGGCCCGGATCGTGCACGTCACCTGGCCCACGGTGCTGCCGTACCTGGGCACGGCGCTGCGCCTGATCGTCTCGGTCGCGCTGGCCCTCGCACTGACCGGCGGGCTGGTCATGGGCGCCGCCGGGCTCGGCGAGATGATCTGGAGCAGCCAGGAGTCCGGCGAGTCCACCGGCATGTACGCGCTGGTGCTGCTCACCGGCGGGCTCGGCATCGGCCTCGACCAGCTCGCCCGGCTGGCCGAGCGGCGGCTGCTGCACTGGCACGTGGCGACCCGCCGGGAGGCCCTGGCATGAAGGCCCTCGGGTACGCGCTCGGCCTGCCCGCGGCGCTCGTGGCCGCCTGGTGGGTGGCCAGCGACGGCAGCACCAACGTGTTCCTGCCGCCGCTGCGCACGATCGTCGAGGCGTTCCGGGACGTGTGGTTCTCCGACACGTTCGCCCGCGACGTGGTGCCCAGTCTGTGGCGCCTCGCCGCCGGCTACACGATCGCGCTCGCCGCCGGCGTCGTCCTCGGCTTCGTGATCGGGCGGTGGGCGGTGCCCCGCGCGCTGACCGGCCCGCTGCTGGCGTACTTCCGGGTGCTGCCCGCCCCGGTGCTGATCCCGGTGCTGCTGGTGGCGGTCGGCATCGGCGACACGACCAAGCTGGTCGTCATCACTGTGGGCGCGGTCTGGCCGATCCTGCTCAACACCGCCGACGGCGTCCGCGCCGCCGACGAGGTCGGGCTGGAGACCGCCGCGGCGTACCGGCTGCCGCGCCGCACCCGGCACCTGCTGGCGCTGCGCGGTGCGAGCCCGCAGATCTTCGCCGGCGCCCGGCAGGCCCTCGGCCTGTCGATCATCCTGATGGTGGTCAGCGAGATGCTGATGAGCACCGACGGGCTCGGCTTCACAGTGGTGCAGTTCCAGCGCAGCTTCGCCATCCCGCAGATGTGGAGCGGGGTGCTGCTGATCGGCCTGCTCGGGTTCGGGCTCGCCAAACTCTTCGAGCTCGTCGAGCGGCGCGCGTTGCGCTGGCATCGCGGCCACACCGGACAACTCACGGAGCGACCATGACCTCCCTGCTCGAGATCGCCGGGATCGGCAAGACCTACCGGGCCCGGGAACGCACCGTCGAGGTGCTGACCGCGATCGACCTGACCGTGTCCGAGGGCGAGTTCGTCGCGCTCGTCGGCCCGTCCGGCTGCGGCAAGACCACCCTGCTCAAGATCGTCGCCGGGCTGCTGCCGGCCACCGTGGGGCAGGTCCGGTTCGGCGGCCGTCCGGTCACCGAACCGCCGCCCGGCCTCGGCGTCGTCTTCCAGGAGTACGGCCGCAGCCTGTACGCCTGGAAGACGGTCCGGCAGAACGTCGAGCTGCCGCTGCGGCACCTGGACCTGAGCCGGGCGCGGCGGCGGGAACTCGTCGCCGACGCGCTCGACGCGGTCGGACTCGGCGCGGCCGGCGACGCGTACCCCTGGCAGCTCTCCGGCGGCATGCAGCAGCGCGTCGCGATCGCCCGCGCGGTCGCCTACCGGCCCCGGCTGCTGCTGATGGACGAGCCGTTCTCCGCCGTCGACGCGCAGACCCGCGCCGACCTGGAGGACCTGGTGGCCACGCTGTGGAAGCGCTACGGCATGACCATCGTGTTCGTCACCCACGACATCGACGAGGCGGTCTACCTCAGTCAGCGCGTCGTGGTGCTCGGCGCCGGCGTCTCCGGCGTCCAGGCCGACATCCCGGTCGACCTGCCCGCCGACCGGGATCAGATCGGCACCCGTTCCTCCGCCCGCTTCGGCGAGCTGCGCACCCGAGTGTGGACGCAGGTCCGCCGTACCCCCGAGAGCGAGATGGTATGAGCAACGCCCGATGGACCGACACCGGCGGCGGCGAGGGCCCGCTGTGGTCCTTCCGAGTCGGTGAGGTCGAGGTCTTCCCGATCCGCGAGGTCGACTACTTCGTGGACCCGGCCGAGTTCTTCCCGCAGCTGGCGACCGAGTCGTGGACCGACGGCGCGTTCTACACCCGGGAGCCGTTCACCCACGACGGCCGGATCCTGCTCAACCAGGAGGCCCACCTGCTGCGTACGCCGGACCGGCTGATCCTGGTCGACGCCGGCGGCGGCAACGGCAAACCGCGCAACGGCGGCGTGTTCGACCGGGCGGACCGGCCGTTCCTGGAACAGTTCGCCCGCGCCGGGGTGTCGCTCGGCGACATCGACACCGTCGTCTTCACCCACCTGCACGTCGACCACGTCGGTTTCGCCACCAGCGCGGACGGCCGCGGCGGCTGGGAGCCGACCTTCCCCAACGCCCGGTACCTTGTGGTCCGGGAGGAGTTCGACTGGTGGACCGGCCCGGACGGCGCGCGGGCCATGCAGCGTACCGGCGACTACATCGCCGACAGCATCCTGCCGCTGCGCGACGCCGGGGTGCTCGACCTGATCGAGGCCGACCACGTCCTGTCCCCGCACGTGCACCTGGTGCCCGCGTTCGGTCACACGCCCGGCAACGTCTACCTGGTCGTCGAGTCGGCCGGGCAGCGGGCGTTGTTCGCCGGCGACATGCTGCACCACGGCGTCCAGCTGGAACGGCCGGAGTGGAGCATCCGCTACTGCGTGGTGCCGGGCGACTCCGCCGACCAGCGCCGCCGGTTGCTGGAACGGGCCGCCGACTCGGGTGACCTGCTCGTGCCGGCGCACTTCCCGTTCCCCGCGGCCGGGTACGTGCGCCGGGCCGAGCGCGGCTTCACCTACACGTTCCTCGACGTCTGATGCTCATCGCCGACTTCCACACCCACCACGCCTGTCCGGACTATCCCGCGGTGCTGCCGCACAACGCCACCGGCGTGCTCGCCGCCCGCTGGGCCGACACGGCCCGGCGCGTCGCCGACCTCGACGGCCTGCTCGCCGAGTCCGGCCGGCACGGCGTGGACCTGCGCGTCCTGAGCGCCCCGCCGGCGATGGTCACCCCGCACGGCGAACGGACGCGGCCGGACGATTTGCGGCGGCTCAACGACCACCTGGCCGCCGTGGTCGCCGCGAACCCGGGCCGCCTCGCCGGGCTCGCCACGATCGACGCCTTCGGCGGCGACGCGGCCGCCGGGGAGGTGGTCCGGGCCGTCCTCGAGCTGGGCCTGCCGGGCGTCGTCGTCGACTGCGCCGCCGCGGACGGGCGGCTGCTCGGCGACCCGGCCGCCCGTCCCACCCTGTCCGCCGCGGCCGAGCTGGGTGTGCCGGTCTTCGCGCATCCGATCAGCAGGTCCACGCTGACCGCCGAGTTCGCCGGCCTGGGCCGGCTCGGCACGTCGCTGGCCCGCGGCACGATCAACGCCGCCGCGCTGCTGTCCCTGCTCACCGGCGGCGCCCTGGCCGCGCTGCCCGGCCTGCACGTGGTCTTCCCGATGCTCGGGGTGGCCGGCCTGGCGCTCGCCGCCGCCACCGACGAGGGCGCGTTGCTCAGCGCGCCCGGCCGCCGCGCCCACGTGTACGCCGACACCATGGGCTTCGCGCCGTCGGCGATCCGCTTCGCCACCGACCTGCTCGGGGTCGACCACGTGGTCGTCGGCGGGGACTGGCCGGTCGCCGAACGGGAGACCACCCGGGAGCGGGTCGAGGCGGCGCTGCGCGGCGCGGGCCTCGACCCGGACGAGCGCGCCCTGGTGGCCGGCGGCAACACGCTGCGCCTGCTGGGCCGCGGCTGACGCGCCGATCAGGCCGGCGCCGATCCCGTCCCCGCCACGGCCGGCCAGCGGGGCCGCGCCGAACGACACCGCGAACCGCTTGCACCAGATCGACACGCTGCGCAGCCCGTCCAGGTCCACCGACGCCGGGATGTCGTACGCCTGGTCGCCGATGTTGCCCTTGAGACGGCCCAGTTCCACCCAGCGGCCGTCGTCGAACACCTGCCAGCCCGCGCGGCCCTGCTGCACCTTCCGGTCGGTGAGCCAGACCCGCAGGTCGGGACCGTCCGATGTGTTCAGGCCCCGCAGCAGCAACTGGCGGCGGCCGTCGGCGAGCCGGACCAGCTGCGCCCGGCCGGACGTGTCGTGCTCGTGGGTGACGAAGTCACCGGCGGCCAGGACCACGTCGGCGGGCGGCCCGCCGGTGGCCGGCGGGCCGCTCGTGCCGGCCGTCGGCGGCTCCGTCACCGACGGCAGCGCCTCGCGCACCTCGCGGTCGGTCACCAGCCGCCACGGCTGGAACAGGTACAGGCTCACCCCGAGACCGGCGACCACCACGACGGCGAGCACCGACAACACCACACGTCTTCTGCCCATGCCGTGAACCGTAGGGCCGTTCCCGGCCGGAGGATCTTTCCGTCCGCTTACGGCCCGACCGCGGGCCGCCGCGCCGGGACGCCGATGGGTAGCGTCGGGCCCATGGAGCGCTACGTGCTCGTCGTCGACGACGACCGGACGGTCAGCGATGTCGTCCGCCGCTATCTCGAACAGGACGGCTACCGGGTCCGGCTGTCTTTCGACGGGGCGGACGCGCTCGTCGCGGCCGGGGAGCAGCCGCCCGACCTGGTGGTCCTCGACCTGATGATGCCGGGCCTCGACGGCATCGAGGTGTGCCGGCGGCTGCGGCGGAGGCTGCCGGGGCTGCCCGTCGTCATGCTCACCGCGCTCGGCGACGAGGCCGACCGGGTCGCCGGGCTGGAGGTCGGCGCGGACGACTACGTGACGAAGCCGTTCTCCCCCCGGGAACTGGTGCTGCGCATCCGGTCGGTGCTGCGGCGCACGGCGCGCGACGACCGGGGACCGGCCGGGGTGCTGCGCGACGGCGACCTGACCGTCGACGCCGGCCGGCGGGTCGCCGAGCGAGGCGGGGAGCCGCTGGCGCTGACCGTGCGGGAGTTCGACCTGCTCGCGTTCCTGCTGGCGAACCCGGGTCGCGCGTGGTCCCGGGCCGAACTGCTGGACCGGGTGTGGGGCTGGCGCTTCGGCGACCAGTCGACCGTCACCGTCCACGTCCGGCGGCTGCGGGAGAAGATCGAGGACCGCCCGGCGCAGCCGTGCCGCATCGTCACCGTGTGGGGCGTCGGCTACCGCTACGAGCCGCTGGAGTCCCGGTGAGCGAGCTGCTGGTCATCGGGTCCTACGCCCTGCTGGCCGGCGCGGTCGTCGGCGCGCTCGGCGTGGGCGCGCTGCGGCTGGTGCGCCGCCGGTCGATCCTCGCGCACATCGCGGTGCTGCTCGCGGTCACGATCGCCTCGGTGACGGCGGGCGTCACCGCTGTCGCGCAGGCCATGTTCCTGTCCGCGCACGACCTGCAGGTGGTTCTCGTGACGGTCGCGGCGTCCGCGGCGGTCAGCCTGGCCGTCGGTGTGGCGTTCGCCCGCCGGCTGGCGCGGGCGGCGGTCTGGGCCGACCAGGCCCGGCAGCGGGAACGGCAGTTGGAGGCCGGCCGCCGCGAACTGGTCGCCTGGGTCTCCCACGACCTGCGGACACCGCTGGCCGGCCTGCGGGCGATGGCGGAGGCGCTGGAGGACCGGGTGGTGGACGATCCGGTGACGGTGGCCGAGTACCACCACCGGGTCCGGGTCGAGACCGACCGGATGACGCGGCTGGTCGACGACCTGTTCGAGCTGTCCCGGATCAACGCGGGCGCGCTGCGGCCCGCGCTGTCCCCGGTGCCGCTCGGCGACGTCGTCTCCGACGCGATCGCCGCCACCGCGCCGCTGGCCGCCGACCGGGGGGTGCGTGTGCTCGCCCCGGAGACCGGCTGGCCCACGGTCCGGGCCGGCGAGGCCGAACTCGCCCGCGTCGTCACGAACCTGCTCGTCAACTCGGTGCGGTACACGCCGCCGGACGGCACGGTGCGCGTCGACACCGGCCACGACGAGGGCGACGTGTGGTTCGCCGTCTCCGACACCTGCGGCGGCATCCCCGAGGCGGACCTGCCCCGGGTGTTCGACGTGGCGTTCCGGGGGACCCGGGCCCGCACACCGGCCGGCGCGGACCAGCCGGCGCCGGCCGGTGGCGGGCTGGGCCTGGCGATCGTGCGCGGCCTGGTCGAGGCGCACGGCGGGCGGGTGCACGCGCACAACGTCACCGGCGGCTGCCGGTTCGTCGTCCGCCTCCCGCCCGCCTGACAGCCGCCGCGCCCGGTCAGGCGGCGTTCGGGGGACCGGTCTGCGTCAGGCGCCCGTCGGCGAGCCGCAGCCAGCGGTCGACCCCGATCGCGGCGAGGAACCGCTCGTCGTGGCTGACCACGAGCAGCGCCCCCCGGTACGCGTTCAGCGCGCTCTCCAACTGCGCGACGCTGAGCAGGTCGAGGTTGTTCGTCGGCTCGTCGAGCAGCAGGAGATGCGGGGCCGGCTCGGCGCCCAGGACGCAGGCCAGCGTCGCCCGCAGCCGCTCGCCGCCGGAGAGCACCCCGGCCGGCAGGTGCGCCCGCGGGCCGCGGAACAGGAAGCGGGCCAGCAGGTTCATCCGCTGCGCATCCGGGGCCTGCGGCGCGAACGCGGCCAGGTTCTCCGCCACCGTACGGTCGGAGTCCAGCAGGTCGAGGCGCTGCGACAGGTACGCGATGCGGCCGTCGGCCCGGCTGATCCGGCCCTGCTCGGGTTCCAGGTCGCCGTTGATCAGGCGCAGCAGCGTGGACTTGCCCGCGCCGTTGCCGCCGAGCAGAGCGATCCGCTCCGGTCCCCGGATCGTCAGGTCGACGCCACCGGTGGCGAACAGCTGCCGGTCGCCGTACCGGATCTGCGCTCCTTCGGCGGTGAGCAGCGTGCGGCCGGCCGGCACCTCGGTGGCGGGCAGCTCCACCGAGATCCTCTGCTCGTTGCGCAGCGCCCGCTCGGCCTCGTCGAGCCGGGCCCGGGCGTCGTCCACCCGCCCGGAGTGCATCTCGTTCGCCTTGCCGGCGGCCACCTGCGCGTCCCGCTTCATGCCGCCGGCGACGATCCTCGGCAGCCCCGCGTTCTTGAGGTTGCGGGCGGCGTTGCCGGCCCGGCGGGCCGCCCGCTCGCGGGCCTCCTGCAGCTCCCGCTTCTCCCGCTTGAGGTCCTGCTCGGCGTTGCGGATGTTCTTCTCCGCCACCTCCCGCGCGGCGCGCGCCGCCTCCTCGTACGCGGTGAAGTTCCCGCCGTGGAACCGCACCTCGCCGCGGTCCAGCTCGGCGATGCGGTCCATCCGGTCCAGCAGCGCCCGGTCGTGACTGACCAGCAGCAGGCAGCCGGTCCACTGCTCCAGCACGTCGTAGAGCCGGTGCCGGGCGTCGAGGTCGAGGTTGTTAGTGGGCTCGTCCAGCAGCAGCACGTCGGGCTGTTTGAGCAGTTGCGCCGCCAGGCCGAGCGAGACGACCTGCCCGCCGCTGAGGGTGTCCAGCCGCCGGTCGAGCGCGAGGTCGCCGAGGCCGAGCCGGTCCAGCTGGGCGCGGGTGCGCTCCTCGATGTCCCAGTCGTTGCCGATGGTGGTGAAGTGCCGCTCGTCGGCGTCGCCGGACTCGATGGCGTGCAGCGCCGCGATCAGCGGGGCGATCTCCAGCACCTGCGCCACGGTCAGGTCGCCGGACAGCGGCAGGCTCTGCGGGAGGTAGCCCGGCACACCGTGCACCGTGACCGACCCGGCGGCGGGCCGCAGCTCACCGGCGATCAGCTTGAGCAGCGTGCTCTTGCCGGCGCCGTTCGGCGCGACCAGGCCGGTCCGGCCCGCGCCGAGGGTGAAGGAGAGGTTCTGGAAGACCGGAGTGTCGTCCGGCCAGGAGAAGGTCAGGTTCGAGCAGACGACGAAGGAATCGGACATCAGGAAGACGACCTCGAAGATGAGGGCGGGCGGACCTCAGCCGCCCGGCGGGGGACACGGTCTCGGGGTACGACGACGCGACCACGGCGCCTGCCTGTGGTCGGTCACATGTCCGGTCTCACCCGGAGATGTCGTCGTCACCCGCCATGTCTGGTCTCCCTGCCTGCCTGATCGCCACTGGATCACTCCGGTCCACCGTAGCACCGGCCGGTGCCCGGCGCGGGCGTGCCGGACCGGCGTCCGCGCGGCGGTCCGCCGCGCCGTGCGCCCTATGCTCCTGGCCATGTCCCAGGTGACTGCGAGCCGCTGGTTCGGGCCGGCCGGATCCTCGACCGGCGACGCCCAGGTGTTCGTCTTCCCGTACGCCGGCGGCGTCGCCGCCTCCTTTGCGCAGTGGCGGGAACTGGCCGCGCCGGAGCTGTTGGTGCAGGTCGCGCTGATGCCGGGCCGGGGCGTCCGGCTGCACGAGCCACCGGTGGACGACCTCGCGGAGCTGGTGGACGCGCTGGCGACGGCCGTCGCCGAGCGGGCGTCCGGGCCGTTCCTGCTGTTCGGCCACAGCCTGGGGGCGCTGGTGGCGTTCGAGGTGACCCGGGAGCTGCGCCGCCGGGGCGCGCCCGCACCGCTGGCGTTGCTGGTCGGCGGCGCGGAGGCGCCGGGGACCCGGCTGGTACGGCGGCGCGTCCACGACCTGGACGACGCCGGTCTCATCGACGCGCTGCGCGACTTCGGGGCCACGCCGGCTGCGCTGCTGGCCGACCGCGACCTGATGGAGCTGATCCTGCCCGGGGTGCGGGCCGACTTCGCGCTGTCCGAGCGGTACGCCTATCGCCAGGGGCCGCCGCTGGAGGTGCCGGTGCACGTGCTGCTCGGCGACGGGGACGAGCACGTGGACCCGGAACGGGCCGCGGGGTGGGCCCGGGAATGTGTCACCGAGCCGCGATGGCACGTGTTTCCCGGCGGGCATTTCTTCCTTACCGACCATCTGCCGGAAATCATCGACCTAATGCGACACATCGTCGTCAGTCACACCCCTGTGGCGGAATAAGCGACAAAGAGCAGGTAAGGACTCGTACCCGCGCCGGACCTTCCACAATGTCCGGTATTCGACCTGGTGAGTGGCCGAGAAGCGGTGTTAAAGTTCGCCATCCGTTCGCCGAAGGGACGTCGCTGACGAGGCGGCATACTGTCGCGTGCGCCGAGGTGTTCATGAGCCGGCCGTACCTTCCGTCCCTGGTCCTACGCGATTACCTGCACACCGTGGCGACCCTCCACCCGCAACTGCGCGAGCTGCTCGACTTCGGCCGTCCCGGCGCGGACGCGGCCCTCGCGGAACTGGCCGGCACGGTCAGCGAGTTCGACACCGACTCCACCGGCCGGGGCGATTCCTATCGCCGGGCTCAGCGGGACACGCTCGTCCGCTGGACCGGTATGCGGCGGCTGCTGGACCTCGCCACGCCGGACGCAGCCGCTCCGGTCACGCTGATCCTCGACGTACTCGGCGGCGACGGCACGGTGGCCCGCGCCGCGGGCAGCCAGTCGGCCTGCTTCGAGTCCAAACTCGCATTCATCACCGGCGACCTGTCCGGCCACATGGTCGACAAGGCGCTCGCCCACGGCCTGCCCGCCGTCCGCCAGGCCGCGCACTTCCTGTTCCTGCGCGACGCCGGCGTGGACGCGGTGCTGCTGGCGTACGGCACGCACCACATCCCGGCGGCCCGGCGGCCGCAGGCGGTGGCGGAGGCGGCCCGGGTGGTCCGACCCGGCGGCCGGATCGTGCTGCACGACTTCGACGAGTCCAGCCCGATGGCCGGGTTCTTCGGCGAAGTGGTGCACCCGCACGCCGCCGGCGGCCACGACTACCGGCACTTCAGCCGCGCCGAGCTGACCGGCCTGTTCACCGCGGCCGGGCTGCCGGTACGCGTCCTCGACCTGTACGACCCGCTGATCGTGCGCGCCGACAGCGCCGAGTCCGCGTCCGCGGGCATGCGCGACTACGTCGGCGACATGTACGGCGTGCGCGACTACTTCGCGACGCTCACCGACGACGAGGTGTGGCAGCTGCTGACCCGCCACTTCGACCACACCCGTTACCTGGCCGGGATCGGCCGCGATGACGTGCCGGCCCGTCCGCTGGTCTACCGGGCCGACGGGCAGTTCGTGGCCGAGGTGCCCCGGATGGCCATCGTCGCGGTCGCGACGAGGGCGCAGGTAGCGCCGTGACCGGCCCGAGCCACCTGACCGGCCCGCGCTACCTGACCGACCTGGTGCACCGGCCCGCCGGCGCCGGCGGCGACCGGCCCGCGATCGTCGGCCCGGACGGCGAGCTGAGCTACACCGCGCTGTGGGAGCGGGTCGGCGCGACGGCCGAGCTGCTGCGCCGCGCCCGCGTGCGGCCGGGTGACCTGGTGGGTCTCTACCTGCACCGGTCCGCCGACTATGTGACGTCGCTGCTGGCGACGCTCGCGGTGGGCGCGGTGGCGGTGCCGGTCGACCCCGAGCTGCCCTCCGGCCGGGCCGAGCAGATGCTCGCGGCGGCCGCGCCCCGGCTCGTCCTGTACGCCGACCGTCCGCCCGCCGTCGCCGCGCCCGCGTCGACCGGGTGGCGGGACGTGCGTACCGCGCGGGCCGGGTCGACGGCCGACCTGACCGATCGCACCGGCTGGCTGCCGCCGGGCGAGCACGCCGCGCTGGTGCTGTTCACCTCCGGCTCCACCGGCCGGCCGAAGGGCGTGGTGCTGCACCACGCCGGGCTGGTCAACCGGCTGGCCTGGGGTCACGAGTGGTTCGGCTTCGGCGCCGACGACCGGGTGCTGCACAAGGCGTCGATCGGATTCGACGCGTCGGTGCACGAGATCCTCTCCCCGCTGATCGCGGGCGGCGCCGTGGTCGTCGCCGGGCCGGGCCTGCAGTTCGACAGCCTCGGGCTTGTCCGGCTGATCCAGCGGGAGGCGGTCACCACCGCGCACTTCGTACCGACCATGTTGCGGCACGTGCTCGACGTGCCGGAGTTCGCGGGCTGCCTCACGCTGCGGCGGGTGCTGTGCGGCGGCGAGGCGCTGGACATGCGGCTGGTCCGGCGGTTGCGCGAGGTGCTGCCGTGCGGGCTGTTCAACGGGTACGGCCCGAGCGAGACGTCGATCAACGTGTCCTACTGGGACTGCGCCGAGCCGTACGCGGGCAGCATCGCCCCGATCGGCCGGATCATCGACGGCGTCACCGCCCACGTGCTCGGCGACGATCTGCGCCCGGTGCCCGAGGGCGGGACCGGCGAGCTGTGGATCGGCGGGGTCGCGGTCGGGCTGGGCTACCTGCGCGACGACGAGCGGACGGCGGAACGTTTCCGCGCCGACCCGGCGCGGCCGGGCGCGCGGCTCTACCGCACCGGCGACCTGGTGCGGATCGCGCCGCAGGGCTTCCTGGAGTTCCGCGGCCGGGCCGACGACCAGGTCAAGATCCGGGGGGTCCGGGTGGAGCCGGGCGAGGTGGCCGCCGTGCTGCGCGAGCATCCGGCCGTGCACGACGCGGTGGTGGTGACGGTCCCGGACACCGACGACGGCCCCCGCCTGGTCGGGTACGTGGTGCCGCAGCCCCGGCAGGCCCCGGCGGTCGGCGGGCTGCCGCGCTTCCCGCTGCCGAACGGCATGGCGGTCACCGCGGCGTCGCCGGACGAGGCGGTCTTCCTCTACCGGCAGATCTTCGACCAGGCCGAGTACGCCCGCTTCGGCGTCCGCGTCGGCGACGGCGCCGTGGTCGTCGACGTCGGCGCCAACATCGGGCTGTTCTCGCTCTGGGCGTCCCGGCAGGCGCGCGACGTGCGACTGGTGGCGGTCGAACCGAACCCGGACACCCTGCCGTACCTGCGCGCCAACCTCGGCCTCTACGCCGGGTCGGCGTCGGTCGTCGAGGCCGCCGTGACCGACGCGGCGGGCACCGCCGAGCTGACCTCGTTCCCCGAGCTGAGCTACCTGTCCGGCCTCGGCGCCGACCGGGCCGGCGTCGCCTCCGACCTGGTCCGGTCGCACTACCGCAACGGTGGCGGCGACGCCGACGAGACCGAACAGGCGGCGCTACTCGCGGACGCCCGCCGCCGCCTCGCCCCGGTGGCGCACGTGGTGCCGACGGTGACGCTGTCGGACCTGCTGGACCGCTTCGGGCTGGACCGCGTCGACCTGCTGAAGATCAACACCGAGGGCGCCGAGCTGAGCGTGCTGCGCGGGCTGCGCCCCGAGCACTGGCCCCGCATCCGCCAGGTCTGCCTGGAGGTCGAGCGCAGCAGCGTGACCACCCCGCTGGTGCGCGAGATGCTGTGCGCTGCCGGGTTCGAGGTCAACGACATCGGCGACTGGAACGTCGGCGCGGACGCCGACGTCAGCTACGTCTACGCCGTACGGCCGCAGGACCCGCCGCCCGCGGCGACGCCCCGGGACGAGCCCGCCGACCACCTGCTGACCACCGGGCTGCTCCAGGGCTACCTAGCCTCGGCGCTGCCTCCCGCGATGCGCCCGGACCAGATCGTCCTGGTCGACCGGCTGCCCCGCCTGCCCAACGGCAAGGTCGCGCGGCTGGAGCTGCCACCACCACCGCCCCGGCCTACCGGGCCTGCTGCGGAACCCGGCGACGGCGCCCTCACCGACCGGCTGCGCGAGGCGTGGCGGGCCACGCTCGGCGTCGACGCGGTGCACGACGACGACACGTTCGTCGCGCTCGGCGGGCACTCGCTGACCGCGCTGCGGATTGCGCTGCGGGTACGGGAGATGGCCGGGCTGGAGGTGTCCCCGGCGAGCTGCCTGCGCGCCGGGTCGTTCGCCGACTGGGTCGACCGGGTCACGGAGGCGGGACGCGATGTCAGCCCGGTCCGCTGACACGCGGCACGTCGTCGTGGTGGGCGCCGGCCGGCTGGCCCGCTCGCTGTGCCACGCCCTGGCCGCGACGCCCACCCCGGCGCCGCTGCGCGTGACGGTCCTGGCCCGCGACCCGGACGCGGCGCTCGCGCTCGCCCGCGCCGCGCGGGTGCGCGCCACAGTCGCCGGAACCCCCGTCGCCGTCACCGCCCGGCCGTTCACCGCCGAACCCGGCGCCGACCCGGGGGAGCGGTACGCCGCCGATGCCGCCTCGATGGCCCGGCTCCGGCCCGACGTGCTGGTCTGCGCCGCGTCCGCGCAGTCGCCGTACGAGCGGGCGGCGGCGCCGTCGGCCTGGACGGACCTGATCGCCGCGGCCGGCTTCGGCGTGACGCTGGCATTGCAGGCCGAGCTGGTGTCCCGGCTGGCCGCCGCGCTGGCCTGCGGCGCGCCCGGCGCGACGCTCGTCAACGGCGCGTTCCCGGACGCGGTCAACCCGCTGCTCGCCGCACGGGACCTGCCGGTGCGCTGCGGCATCGGCAACGTGGCGACGCTCGCCGCGTGCCTGGACGCCGCGCTCGGCCGTCCCGGCCAGCGCCGCCTGGCGGTGCTCGGCCACCACGCCCACCTCGCCGCGCCCGGCCCGGACGACGAGGACACCGCCGAGGTACGCGCCTGGCTGGACGGCCGGCCCGTCCCGGACGTCACCGGGCTGCTCGCCGGCTACCGCGCGCTGCCCCGGCCGGAGCTGAACGCGCTCGCCGGGCACGCCGGGGCCGCCCTGGTGGCGGCGCTCGCCACCGGCGACGAGGTGACGGCGAGCCTGCCCGGGCCACTGGGACTGCCGGGCGGCTATCCGGTCCGGCTCACCGGCGGCCGGACCGAGCTGCGGCTGCCGGCCGAGCTGCCCATGGCGCAGGCGGTCGCCTGGAACACCGCCGCCGGACGCCGCGACGGCGTCGAGGTCGGCGGCGGCCACGTCCGCTACCCGGAGCGCGCCCGGGCGGCACTGGCGGCGTACCGGCCGGACCTGGCCGGCGGCTGGCACGCGAGCGAGCTGCCCGAGATCGCCTGCCGGTTCACCGCCCTGCGTGACCATCTGCGAACGGTGCCGCCGGCGCCGGCCCGGAGTGTGTTGGAGGAAGCCCGATGACCGTGACCACCCCGGCCACCCGCAACATGATCACCGACTACTACGACGTCGTCGCGTCGGCGGTGCGCAAGTGCGGCGCGGTCCCCGGCGACGCGCCCGGCACGCCCGGCTTCGCGCCCGGCTTCGACCTGCCCGAGCTGACCCCGCAGGTACGCGAGTTCTACGCCGCCGCCACGGTCAGCTGGTCCCCGCTGGGCCACTACGGCGGGCACGACCTGACGATGCTCGACCTGACCGCCAACCCGGGCACCCGGACCACGAAGACGTTCGCCTCGATGGTGATCGTCGCCCGCGCGGTGGAGCACATCCGGCGTACCGGCGAGCGGCTGTGCATCGTCACCCCGACCTCCGGCAACAAGGGCGTCGCGCTGCGCGACTCGGTGGCCCGCGCGTACGCGGCCGGGCTGGTGACCCCGGAGCAGCTGTCCATCGTGGTTCTGGCGCCGGCGGCGACCCGGCACAAGTTCCGCCACGACGCGCTCGCCGACGATCCCGCGACCCGTGCGGTGAACCCGCTGCTGCGGTACACCGGCGCGGACCCGGAGGGCGTGAAGGCGCTCGGCCGCGCGTTCGTCGACGAGTACGCGGCCACCGCGTACGACAAGCGCGGCGTCACCCTCTGGTACACGCTCGATCTGCGCAACTACCTGGTCGCCGACGCCGCCCGGGCCGCCTTCGAAGCCGACGTGTCGCCCGCCGCCGGTTCCCGCTGGCACGCGCACGCCGTGTCCAGCGCGTTCGGCCTGCTCGGCTACAACCTGGGCCGCGACGTGCTGGAAGCGGCCGGCGACGCCGACCCGGCCGACCGGCCCGGTTTCCTGCTCGTGCAGCACCTCGGCACGCCGGACATGGTGCTCAGCCTGCGCCACGGCTCGTTCGAGCGGGACCACTGCCCGGCGTACACGTTCGACGAGAGCCGGGGCGTCTGGACGCAGGACGCCGACCTGCGCTTCCCGGCCGTCACCGACGACCCGGCCGAGGTGCTCGACCCGACGTTCTACACCCATCGCCCGGTGACCTCCCCGGCCATGAACGCGCTCATCGAACGGCACGGCGGCGACGGCATCGTGGTGTCGCGGCGCGAGTGCGTGCGGCGCTATCCGGTCGCCCGGCAGTGGCTCGCCGCCGCCGGTCTGACGCTGCCCGAGGACCCGGCCCGGCTGCGGGAGTGGTCGATCCTGATGGCGCTGACCGGCGTCTGCAACGCCGTCGACCGGGGCCTGGTGCCGGCCGGGCACGAGATCGTGGTGCACGGCACCGGCAGCTACTGCGACGACTTCCGGATCGCCGAGGCCGACGCCGAGGTGTCCACGCTCGCCGACGTGGTCGCCGCCGTCCTGGACCAGCGGTGAGCCCGTCTCCGCAGCCGCTCGGCCTGCCGCCGCGGCTCGCCGCCGGGGCGCGCGCCGCGGGCGTCGACCCGGCCGCCGTCGTCCTCACCGCCACCGCCCTGGTGGTACGCCGGTACACCGGAGCCCCCGCGGTGACGCTGCGGCACGGCGACGACCCGGTGACGCTCGACCTGACCGCCGACGCGCCGATCCGGGAGTTGTGCCGGTCGCTGTGCCCGGCGCCGCCGGACCACCCGGTCGACGCCACCGTCGAGGTGAGCCCCGACCTGGCCGGCGTCACCGTCTCCGGGCTGCCCGCCGCGTACGCCGACGACCTCCGCGCCGACCTGGCCGACGTCCTGTCCACGCTGGACCCGGCCGCCTCGTCGGCGGGGTTGCTGCCGTCGGCCCGCTACGAGCGGCGTCCGGCGCCGGACCTGTGGCGGCTGCACGGTGGCGACGGCACCGAGGCCGATCGGGTCCGCGGCGACACCATCCCGGCCGCGTTCGCCGCGGCGGTGCGGGCGTACCCGGACAGGCCGGCGGTGCTCGCCGACGACGCGACGGTGACCTACCGGGAACTCGGCGCGGCAGTCGCCGCGACCGCCGAAGCGCTGGCCGGGCCGGGTGACGTCACGGCGCCGGTGGCGGTGCTGTGCCGCCACGGCGTCGCCACGATCACCGGCATCCTGGCGGCGCTGGCGTCGGGGTCGCCGTACGTGCCGCTGGACCCGGCGTACCCGGCGGCCCGGCTGGCCGCGATGCTGCGCGACGCAGGCGTCCGGGCGATCGTCGCGGACCCCGGCCACGCCGGGCGGGCCGCCACGCTCGCGGCCGACGCCGGGCTGGAGCTGCCGGTCGTGTCGTTGCGCCGGGGCGACCCCGGCGTGCCGGTGCCGGCCGGGCCCGCGCGCCCGGACGACCCGGCGTACGTGCTCTACACCTCCGGGTCCACCGGGAAGCCGAAGGGCGTGGTGCAGAGCCACCGCAACGTGCTGTTCGGCGTCCGCAACCACGTGCGCAACTTCGCCGTCCGGCCGGACGACCGCACGAGCGTGCTCACCTCGTTCGGCTACGACATGGCGGTCACCGACACGTTCGGCGCGCTGCTGTCCGGCGCCGCCGCCGTCCCGGTCGACGTCCGCACGCACGGCCTCGGCCACCTCACCGGTGCGCTCGCCGACCGGGGCGTCACCGTCTACCACTCCACCCCGACCGTCTTCCGGTACGTGATGGCGAGCCTCGGCGAGCACGGGCGGCTGCCGTCGGTCCGCGCTGTCGTCCTCGGCGGCGAGGAGGTCACCCGGCACGACGTGACGCTGGCCCGGCGGTCGTTCGCGCCGGGCGTGGTGTTCGTCAACGGGTACGGCACCACCGAGATCAGCTTCGCCGCGCAGCACCACCTGCCGCCGGACGCCGACCCGGGGCGCGCAGTCGTGCCGATCGGGCACCCGCTGCCGGGCGTCGAGGTGGTGCTGACCGACCCGGCCGGACGCCCCGCCTGCCTCACCGGCGAGGTGGTCGTGCGGACCCCGCACGTCGCGCTCGGCTACCTGGGCCTGCCGGAGCTGACCGCGGCCCGGTTCACCGAGCACGACGGGGTGCGCGCGTACCGGACCGGTGACATCGCGCGGCGGCTGCCCGACGGCACGCTCGTCTACCTGGGCCGCGGTGACCGGATGGTGAAGATCCGCGGCTACCGGGTGGAGCTGGGCGAGATCGAGGCGTGCCTGGCGGCGCTGCCGGGCGTGGCCCACGCGGCGGTGGTGGCGCGACGCGGTGCGTCCGGCGCGGGCGAGCAGGAGATCGTCGCGTACGTGGTCGGCGCCGCCGGTACGGTCGTCGAGCCGGGAGCGCTGCGGGAACGGCTGGCCGGTGTGCTGCCGGACTTCATGGTGCCCCGGGCGGTGGTGGCGGTGCCGGAGCTGCCGATCGGCCCGACCGGCAAGCTCGACCAGGCCGCCCTGCCCGACCCGGACGCCGGCCACCCGGCCGCCGGAGGGCCGCACGCGGGGCAGCCGGCCGCCGACCGCCCGGATGCCGGGGGACCGCCGGCCGGGCCGGTCGAGCAGACCATCGCGGCGGGCTGGCGCACGGTGCTCGGACTGACCACTGTGGGCCGCCTGGTGAACTTCTTCGAGGCGGGCGGGCACTCGCTCCAGCTCGCCCTGGTGCAGGGGTACCTGGAGGAACACCTCGGCCGCCGGGTGCCGCTGGCCCGGCTGGTGGAGTTCCCGACGGTGGCGGCGCTGGCCGCGTACCTGGAGACGGCCGGGGACGCCGCGGGCGTACCGGAGGACGGCCGGCTGACCGCGGTCGGACGCCGGATGGCCCGCCGTGCCGCCGCGCGGGCCGCCGGCGGCGGGGAGGGACGGGCGTGAGCGAGGACGACCGGATCGCGGTGGTGGGCCTGGCCTGCCGGGTGCCCGGCGCGGACGACGCACCGGCGCTGTGGCGCAACCTGCTGTCCGGGGTGGACTCGGTGCGCCGGGTCCCGGCCGGGGAGGGCGCGCCGGGCGGACCGGACTGGGTGTCGGCGTTCGGCCGGCTCGACGACCTGGAGGGCTTCGACGCGGACCTGTTCGGCTATCCCGCCGCGGCGGCGGCGCTGCTCGACCCGCAGCACCGGCTGTTCCTGGAGGTCGCCTGGCACGCCCTGGAGGACGCCGCGATCGACCCGGACCGCGACCCGGCCCAGATCGGCGTGTTCGCCGGATGCGCGCCCAGCCGCTACCTGCACCACCACCTGCTCGGCAACCCCGCGCTGGCCCCGGCGGCCGGCACGCTCGCCGAGGACTGGGACGACGCGCTGACCGGCTCCGGCTGCGACTACCTGCCGACGCGCACCGCGTTCGCGCTGGGGCTGTCCGGCCCGGCCGTGGCGGTCCAGACCGCCTGCTCGACCTCGCTCGTCGCGGTGTGCCAGGCCGGGCAGAGCCTGCTGGACTACCGCTGCGACGTGGCGATAGCGGGCGGCGCGGCGGTGGTCTCGACGCGGCAGGCCGGTTACCGGCTGCGGCCGGGCGGGCTGCTGGCCACCGACGGGGTGTGCCGCCCGTACGACGCCGCCGCCACCGGGCAGGTGTTCGGCAACGGCGCCGGGGCGGTGGTGCTGAAGCGGCTCGCCGACGCCCGCGCCGACGGCGACAACGTGTACGCCGTGCTCGCCGGGTGGGCGGTGAACAACGACGGCGCCGACCGGCCCGGCTTCACCGTGCCGGGCGTGTCCGGGCAGGCGGCGGTGATGGCGGAGGCGCTGGCGTCGGTCGGCTGGGACGCGGTCGACGTCGGTTACCTGGAGGGGCACGGCACCGGCACGCCGGTGGGCGACGCGATCGAGGTGGACGCGCTGGCCCGGGTACGCCGGGGCGCCCGCGGCCCACTGCTGCTCGGCTCGGTGAAGGGCAACCTCGGCAACCTGGACGCCGCGGCGGGCGTGATTTCCCTGATCAAGGCCGTGTACGCGGTCCGCACCGGGCAGGTGCCGGGTACCGCGCACTTCACCGGCGCGCACGACGACGTCGACCTGGCCGCCGCGGGCGCCGAGGTGGACGCGCAGACTCGGCCGTGGGCCTACGAGCGGCGCGCGGGCGTCAGCTCGTTCGGTCTCGGCGGCACCAATGCGCACGTGCTGGTCGAGCCGGCGCCCGCGACGGACGCGCCGGACGCCGGGGCACCCGGCCCGGTGGTGCTGGGACTGTCCGCGGGCAGCCCGGCGGCGCTGCGGGAACTGGCCCGGCGGCTGGCCCTCCGGCTGGCCGACGGCGACCTGGCGGTGGCCGACGTGGCGCACACGCTCGCGGTGGGACGGCGGCGGCTGGCATACCGGGACGCGGTCGCCTGCGCCGACGCGGGGGAGGCGGTGCGCCGGCTGACCGCGCTCGCGGCGGGCGACCCGGCCTCCGACGACGACGCCGCAGTCCGCGCCTGGCGCGCCGGTGACGAGCCGGCCGTCCCGCCGGGCCGGCGGGTGCCGCTGCCCGGCTACCCGTTCCGGCGGACCCGGCACTGGATCGAGGCCCGACGATGACCGTCCGCGACGATCAGCGCGACCAGCAGGTCGGTCCCGAGCTGCCCTACCCGCAGGTGTGCCTGCCCGACCTGGTCGCGGCGCACGCCCGGCGGCGTCCCGGCGCCCCGGCCGTGGTGCAGGGCGACCTGACGCTCAGCTACGCCGGCCTGGTCGGCCGGGCCGCCGCGCTGGCCGCGTCGCTGCGCGCCCACGGCATCGGCGCGGACGACCTCGTCGGCGTCTGCGTGGACCGTCGCCCGGACCTGGTGGTCGCGCTGCTCGGCGTGCAGGCGGCCGGCGCCGGGTACGTCCCGCTCGACCCGGCGCTGCCGCCCGGGCGCTTGCGCGAGCTGGCCGCCGAGGCCCGGCTGCGCGTCGTC
Organism: Micromonospora sp. NBRC 110037; assembly: GCF_001652995.1. Classification (NCBI taxonomy): domain Bacteria; kingdom Bacillati; phylum Actinomycetota; class Actinomycetes; order Micromonosporales; family Micromonosporaceae; genus Micromonospora; species Micromonospora sp. NBRC 110037. Next base: position 2,181,005 of record NZ_BBVA01000002.1, on the reverse strand, counting down.
GTGGGAACGCCCGCCGCCGAGGCGTTCACCGGACGCACCGTGCTGGACGTCCCCACCGGCACCGCGCCCTGGCAGCCGACCCCGGCGACGCTCGGCACCACCGCGTACGCGATGTTCACGTCCGGGTCGACCGGGCAGCCGAAGGGCGCGGTGATCGAGCACCGGGCGCTGACCGAGAAGGTCACCTCGATCGCGGAGTTCTCCGGGTTCGACACGGCGACCCGGTGCCTGGCGTTCGCCTCGATCGGGTTCGACGCGTCGGTGGTCGACATGCTCGCCCCGCTCGCCGCCGGGGGCACCGTCGTGCTCGCCGGTGACGCCGAGCGGGCCGACCCGACCCGGCTCTACCGGATCTGTGCCGAGCAGGCGGTCGACGTGGTGGTGCTGCCGCCGCCGATCCTGCCGCTGCTGGACCCGGTCCGGCTGCCCGGCGTGCGGCTGGTCGTCACCGGCGGCGAGGCCACCGGCCCGGAACAGGTCGGCCGCTGGACCGCCGGCGGGCGCCGCTTCATCAGCGTGTACGGCCCGACCGAGGCGACGGTGCTGGTGACCTGGTTCGAGGGCAGCGGCGACTGGACCCGGCCCATCCCGATCGGCCGGCCCGCCGCCAACCACCGCATCCACCTGGTCGACGACGAGCTGCGCGAGGTCGGCCCGGGGGAGATCGGCGAGGTGCTCGCCGGTGGGCCCGGGCTCGGCCGCGGATACCTCTTCGACGCCGCCCGCACGGCGGAACGGTTCCTCCCGGACCCGTTCTCCGGCAAGCCCGGGGAGCGGCTCTACCGCACCGGTGACCTGGCCCGGTGGCTGCCGGACGGGAGCCTGGAGTTCCTCGGCCGGGCCGACCGGCAGGTGAAGATCCGCGGGCAGCGGATCGAACTGGGCGAGGTCGAGGCGGTGCTGCGCCGCCACCCGGACGTCGACCTGGCCAGCGTCCAGGTCCGCGCCGGCGCCGGCGGTCAGGAACTCGTCGCGTACGTGGCGACCGGCCTGGACACCGCCGAGCTGCGTGACTACTGCGCCCGGCTGCTGCCGCCCGCCGCCGTACCGGCCGGGATGCACACCATGCCCGCGCTGCCGATCACCATCAACGGCAAGATCGACACCGAGCGGCTGGCCGCGCTCGACCTGGCCGGACCGGCTCCCGTGCCGTCCGGCGAGCCGCCCGCCACCGACACCGAACGCCTCGTCGCGCAGGCGTGGGCGGCGCTGCTGGACGTGCCCGCGGTCGGCCGCGACGACGACTTCTTCCACCAGGGCGGGCACTCCATCACCGCGATGCGGCTGGTCGCCGACCTGCGCGAGCGGCTGGGCCGCGACCTCGCCATCGAGGACGTGCTGGTCGGGCGGACGCCACGCGGCATCGCCGCCCGCGCCGACGCAGCCGCCGGAACCGGCCCGGCCCCGGTCGTCCGGGGACGGCCACCGGCGCTGTCCCCGGCACAGCAGCGGCTGTGGTTCCTCGACCGCTACTTCCCGGCCGCCGCGTCGGCGTACAACGTCGCGTTCGCCGAACGGATCACCGGCCCGCTCGACGTGGCGGCGCTCGCCACGGCGCTCACCGCCGTCGCGGACCGGCAGCAGATCCTGCGCTGGCGCATCCCGGAGCGCGACGGCGTGCCGTACGCGGTCGCCGACCCGTCCACACCGGTGCCGCTGCCGGTACGCGACCTCGCCCCGGGCACGGACCTCGCCGGCCACCTCGCGGCGAGCGCCGCCACACCGTTCGCGCTGGGCACCGACACGCTGTGGCGGGCCGAGCTGATCCGCACCGGCGACGGCGAGCACGTGCTGGCCGTCTACGCCCACCACGCCGTGTTCGACGGCTGGTCGCAGTCGCTGTTCTACGCCGACCTGGCCGCCGCGTACCGGGCCGCGCTCGGGGACGGGCCGCCGCTGCCGCCGCTGCCCGCCACGTACGGTGACTACGTGGCCTGGCGCGCCGACCGTGCCCGGCGTCGCGCCGCCGCCGACCTCGACTGGTGGCTGGACCACCTGACCGGGGCGCCGGTCGTGCTGCGGCTCCCCGGTGGACGGGACCGGCCGGCCGAACAGACGTACACCAGCGCGACGGTGCGTACCCGGCTGGACCGGGCCGCCACTGCCGCGCTCACCGACCTCGCCGCCGGGCTCGGCGCGACCCCGGCGGCCGCCGTGCTCGCCGCGTTCGCGCTGGTGCTGGCCCGGCGTACCGGCCTGCCCGACCTGGTGGTCGGCACCCCCACCGTGGACCGGCGGGCCGCCGACTTCGAGGCGATGGTCGGCTTCTTCATCGAGATCGCGCCGCTGCGGCTGCGCCGGACGCCCGGGGCCGGCTTCGCCGCGCACGTCCGCGCCGCCTGGGAGGAACTGCTCGCCGCGCTCGCCCACCCGGAGGCGCCTGTCGAACGCATCGTCGGCGGCCTCGGGCTGGGCGGCCTGCTCGACCGCAGCCCGCTGGTGCAGGTGCTGTTCAACATGTACACGTTCGACGAACCCCGGCTGGACCTGGCCGGGCTGTCCGCCGAGCCGGTGCCGGTGCCCGCACCCGGCTCACCGTTCGACCTCACGCTCTACGGCATCACCCGGGACGGGCGGCTGCGCGTGGAGATCGTCTTCAACCCGGACGTCTACGGCGAGGCCCTGATCACCGACGTGCTCGCCGACGTCGAGCGGTTGCTGCGGGCCGGCGTCGCCGACCCGGAGCGGCCGGTGGCCGAGCTGCCCGCCTGGACCGCCGTCCCGGCCGGAACGGCCGACGACGTGCCCCGGGCCGCCCGGGTGAACCGGGCCGGAGGCCGCGCCGGGGTGCCCGCCGCCCGCCCGGCCACCGCCACCGAGCGGCGGATCGCCTCGGTCTGGTGCGACGTGCTCGGCGTACCGGAGGTGGCCGCGACGGACAGCTTCTTCGACGTCGGCGGCGGCTCGCTCGCGGTCGCGGTCGTGCAACGGCAGCTCAACCGGCTGCTCGGCACGAATTTGCGGGTCGTGGACCTGTTCCACCACCCGACCGTCCGCGCGCTCGCCGCGCACCTGGACAGCCTCGGTGCGCCCTCGTCCGGCGAGGACGCCGAGGACGAGGCGGTGGCACGGGCCGCGCGCCGGGGCGCGCTACGCCGCCAGCGGGTCCAGCGCCGCCCAGTGGTGGAGGAGGAGCCGCGGTGACGTACCTGGTCCCCCTCGGCGACACCGGCTGGTCGGTGTGGCGGGACGTGCTGCTGCGCAGCGCCGGGTTCACCGCCGACGGACTGGACCGGTTCGCCGCGCCGGACTGCGCCGACGCCGCCGACCGGCATCTGTCCGGCGAGCTGGACGAGACGGCTTTCAGCGCCGCGTACGCCACCGCCGTCCGGGCGTCGTCGGCGGCGCTGTGCGGGATCGCCGCCGACCCGCTGTTCCGCGAGGCCGTCGCCTGGCAGAACCCGGAGGCGCTGGTGGCGCTGGACGGGCTGCTCCGCGACGGCCCGGACGCACCCCGCAACGTGCGCCGCCGGGGCCGGGAGAACGTCGTCGCCGGGTACTGGCAGCGCTACGTCGCCAAGTGCGAGACCATCGGCTTCTTCGGGCCGGTGTGCTGGGGCACCGTGGCACCTGGTGCGCCCGGCGTCACCGCCGTGCCCGGCCCCGGACTGCTCCGCCGCCGCGCCGTCCACCTCGAACACTGGGCGCTCGCCGCGTACGCGGACCGGCTGGCCGCCGACCCGCAGGTCCGGCAGTGGCTGGCCCCGGTCCGGGCGCCGCACGTCCACCTGGCGGACCGGGTCGTGCACCGGCCGGCCCAGCGCCCGGAACCGGTGTCGCTGAGCGAGTCGATCGCGCTGTGCCGGTGCGACGGCACCCGCCCGGCCCGGGACGTCGTCGACGACCTGGTGCGCGACGGGCAGACCGGCGTGCGCCGCGCCGCAGAGGGGTTCCTGCTGCTGGCCCAGCTCGTCGAGCGAGGGCTGCTGCGCTGGGACTTCGACCTGCCGCAGGGCTTCGCCGCGCAGGAGCACCTGCGGGAGCGGATCGCCGCGATCGGTGACCGGGAGTGCCGCGCGCGGGCGCTGGCCGGGCTGGACCGGCTGGCCGCCGCCCGCACCCGGGTCGCCGACGCCGCCGGTGACCCGGCCGCCCTCACCGCCGCGCTGTCCGCGCTGGACGCCGAGTTCACCGCGCTCACCGGGTTGCCGCCGCGCCGCCGGGCCGGGCAGAACTACGCCGGGCGGGCGCTGTGCCACGAGGAGACCGCACGCGACGTGGACCTCACCGTCGGCGGCGGCCTGCTCGACTCCCTGGCCCCGGCGCTGGACCTGCCGCTGCGGGCGGCGCGCTGGCTCACCGCCGAACTGGCCACGGCGTACGGCGACGCGCTGCGCGACCTGTACGACGACCTCGGCGGCGACGGGCCGGTCCGGCTCGGTGACCTGTGGTTCGTCGCGCAGGGGCCGCTGTTCGGGCCCGGTGACCGGCCGGTGGACCGGGTCGCGGCCGAGTTCGCCGCCCGCTGGGAGCGGGTGCTCGGACTGGCCGGACTGCCCGAGGGAACGACCCGGGTGGAGTTCGCCGCGGCCGAGCTGGCGCCCCTGGTGGCCGACGCGTTCCCGGCCGGCCGTCCCGGCTGGAGCGCGGGCCGGGTGCACAGCCCCGACCTGCAACTGTTCGCCGAGTCACCCGAGGCGCTGGCCGCCGGCGAGGTCGGGGCGGTGCTCGGCGAGCTGCACGCCGCGTACGCCACGTTCAACGCCGAGCTGTTCACCCACTGCCACCCCGACGTGGACCGGCTGCGGCGCGCGTACGCGGCCGACCTGGGCCCGGGACGGCTGCGCCCGCTCTACCCGGTCGACTTCCCCCGCGTCGGCGGGCGGTTGTCCGCGTCCCTGCACGGGCCGGACGACCACCGGCTCGCGTTCGCCGACGCGCCCGGCGCGCCGCGCGACCGGCTCGTGCCGGCGAACGCGGCGATCGTGTCCGAGGTGGACGGCGTGCTGGTGGCGACCGGCCCGGACGGCACGCGCTGGCCGCTGGTCGAGGTGTTCTCCGACCTGATCGCGGTGCACGCCGGTGACGCGTTCAAGCTGATGACCGACCGCCCGCACAGCCCCCGGGTGACAGTCGACCGGCTGGTGCTGGCGCGGGAGACCTGGCGCACCACGGTCGGGGCGACCGGCCTGGCCGACGCCGTCGACCAGGCGCGGCGCTACCTCGCGGTACGCCGGTGGCGGACCGCGCTGGGCCTGCCGGAGCGGGTCTTCGTCCGGGTGGCCACCGAACTCAAGCCCACCTACGTGGACCTGACCAGCCCGCTCTACGCCAACCGGCTCTGCCTGCTGCTGCGCGCCGCCCGGCGGTCCGGCGGCGACGACGTGACGGTGACCGTGTCGGAGCTGCTGCCCGCGCTCGGGCAGGCGTGGCTGCCCGACCGCGCGGGCCGCCGCTACGTCAGCGAACTGCGCCTGCACATCAGCGATTCGGCCGAGCCGGAGGTCATGGCGTGAACGAGACAGTGGAGCCGATCGCGATCGTCGGGCTCAGCCTGCGCGTGCCGGGGGCGGCGTCGGCGGAGGAGTTCTGGCGCAACCTGGTCGTCGGCGCCGAGTCGCTCACCCGGTTCACCCGCGCGGAGCTGCTGGCCCGGGGCGTCCCGGCGGAGCAGCTCGACGACCCGGCGTACGTGCCGGTGGCCGCCGTGCTCGACGGCGTGGACCGGTTCGACGCGGAGCTGTTCGGGCTGAGCCCCCGCGACGCGGAGCTGACCGACCCGCAGCAGCGGCTGTTCCTGGAGCACGCGCACGCCGCGCTCACCGACGCGGGCTGCGACCCGGCCCGCTACGACGGCGAGATCGGCGTGTACGCGGGCGGCAACGCCGACCTGTACCAGTGGCTCAACGTCCGGCGGAACCCGCGGGCGCTCGCGGACGCCGGTGAGCTGCGCGTGTCGCTCGGCAACAAGCCGGACTACCTGGCCAGCACCGTCGCGTTCCGGCTCGGCCTGCGCGGCCCGGCGATGACGGTGCAGACCGCCTGCTCGTCGTCGCTCGTCGCGGTGCACCTGGCCGCCGAGGCGCTGCGCAGCGGCGAGTGCGACACGGCGCTGGCCGGCGGCGTGTGCGTGGAACTGCCGCACGGCGTCGGGTACGTCGCCGACGAGGGCTACACCTCCGCCGACGGGCACTGCCGCCCGTTCGACGCGGACGCCGACGGCACCGTCTACGGCAGCGGCGTCGGCGTGGTCGTGCTCAAGCGGCTCTCCGACGCGCTCGCCGACGGCGACGACATCCGGGCGCTGGTCATCGGCAACGCGGTGAACAACGACGGCTCGGCCAAGGCGAGCTTCACCGCGCCGAGCGTCACGGGTCAGGTGGAGGTGGTCACGCAGGCGCTCGCGGTGGCCGGCGTCGCCCCGCGTTCGGTCGGGTACGTCGAGGCGCACGGCACCGGCACCGTCCTCGGCGACTCGATCGAGCTGGCGGCGCTGAGCACGGCGTACGGGCGGCGCACCGCCGAGCGCGGCTGGTGCGGGGTCGGCTCCACGAAGGCCAACATCGGTCACCTCAGCGCGGCCGGCGGCGTGATCGGCCTGATCAAGACCGTGCTGTCGATGCGGCACCGGCTCATCCCGCCCACCGTCAACCACGACCGGCCGCACCCGGACATCGACATCGAGGCGAGCCCGTTCTACGTGGTGTCCACGCTGACCAAGTGGGAGCCCGAGGACCAGCGGCCGCTGCGGGCCGGCGTCAGCTCGCTCGGCCTCGGCGGCACCAACGCGCACCTGGTGCTCCAGGAGGCGCCGCCGCGCGTACCCCCGGAGCCGGATCACGGCGGCGGCGAGCTGCTCCAGGTGTCCGCCGCGACGCCCGACGCGCTGGCCGCTGCTTGTGCCCGGCTGGCCGAGCGGCTCACCGGCGGGCCCGATGTGGGGCTGCGCGACGTGGCGTACACGTTGCGGGAGGGCCGGCCGGCGTACCGGCACCGGGCCGCCGTCGTCGCTGTCGACCGGGCCCGGGCGGCGGCGGCGCTCACCGACCCGAAGCGCCGGGCCGCCGGGGACGCCGCGACGCCGCCCCGGGTGGGCCTGCTCCTGCCCGGGCAGGGCGCGCAGCACCCCGGCATGGGCGCGCACCTGGCCGCTACCGAGCCGGTGTTCGCCGCCGCCGTGGACGAGTGCGCCGCGATCCTCGGCTGGGACGCGGGCGAGATGATCTTCGACGCCGGACCGGGCGCGGACGAGCGGCTGGCCGGACCGGCGGTGGCGCAGCCCGCGCTGTTCGCCGTCGAGTACGCGCTCGCGGCGCTGTGGCGGCACTGGGGCGTCACGCCCGCCGCGATGATCGGCCACTCCGTCGGCGAACTGGTCGCCGCCACGGTGGCCGGGGTGTTCGACCTGCCGGACGCGCTGCGGCTCGCCGCCGCCCGGGGCCGCCTCGTGCAGGCCGCGCCGGAGGGCCGGATGCTCGCCGTGCAGCGCGGCGCCGACGAGATCGCGCCGCTGCTGCCCGACGGTGTCGCGGTGGCGATCAGCAACGGCCCGCACACCTGCGTGGTGGGCGGCGCGCCGGAACCGGTCGCCGCCGCCGAGGTCCTCCTGCGCGAACGCGGCATCGGCTGCACGCCGCTGCGGTCGCCGTACGCGATGCACGTGCCGCTGCTGACGGCGGTGCGCGACGAGTTCGCGGCGCTCGTGGCGGCGGTGCCGCGCCGGGCGCCGGACCTGCCGGTGTTCTCGGCCGCGACCGCCGCGCCGTTCACCGACGAGCAGATCACCGACCCGGCGTACTGGGCCGACCAGCTCTGCCGGCCGGTGCGGTTCGGCGCCACGGTGGCCGCGCTCGCCGCGACCGGCGCCGCCGACGACTGGCTGCTGCTGGAGTGCGGCCCCGGCCGGCAGCTCGCCGGTCTGGCCCGGCTGAGCCTGCCGGCGGGAGCCCGGGCGCCGCTGCGCACGCTGCCCGCGCCGGGGGAGCGGCTGACCGGCAGGCAGACCGCGTACGAGGCGGCGGGCCGGCTGTGGACGGCCGGGGTGCCGGTGCGACTGCCCGCCTCCGGCACGCCGCGCCGGGTGCCGCTGCCCGGCTACCCGTACCAGCGCGCCCGGCACTGGATCGACCCGGAGCCGGCGGCCGCGCCCGCCGGACCGGCCACCGACGAGCGGTACGACGACGGCGTGGTCGAGGTGCCGGTCTGGGGTCAACTGCCCGACGCCGCTCCCGTCGAGGCGCCCGGCCCGCTGCTGTTGTTCGCCGCAGGGGAGCGCGGCACGGCGCTCGCGGACCGGCTGCGCGAGCGCGGCGTGGACGTCAGGGTGGTACGTCCCGGACCGGCCTTCGCGGTCCGCCCGGACGGCTACCGGCTGCGCCCGGCCAGCGTCGCCGACCACCAGCGCCTGCTCGACGAGTGCGCCGACGACGGCCGGGCCGCCCGGATCGTGCACGCGTGGGCGCTCGACGGCGACCCGGCCGGCCCGGACGCCGACGCCGTGGCGGCGGCCCAGGAACACGGGTACCTCGCGCTGCTGACGCTGCTGGAGGCGTTGCCTGCCGCCGACGTGGCGCTGGACGTGGTGACCGCCGGGACGGCCGACGTGACCGGATCCGACCTGCTGCGCCCGGAACATGCCACAGTCGCCGGGGTGGTGCGCTCGGTGCCGCTGGAACGTCAGGGACTGCGTTGCCACTGGGTCGACGCCGACCCGGCCGACCCGGGCGCGGACGCGCTGGCGGACGAACTGCTCGGCGCCGAGCGGGCCGAGGCGGTCGCGCTGCGGCTGGGCGGGCGCCGCTGGACACGAGGGTTCACGGCCGCGCCGGCGCGCCGGCGTACCGGGTCGGCACTGCGCGACGGCGGGCGCTACCTGATCACCGGCGGACTGGGCCGGATCGGCGGGGCGTTCGCCGCCGAACTGGCCCGCCGGGGCGCGCGGCTGGTGCTGGTCGGCCGGACCGCCCGGCCGGACCTGGTCGAGGCGCTGGAACGGGCCGGGGCGCAGGTCCGCCACGTGCGCGCCGACGTGACAGACGTGGACGCGCTGCGGGCGGTACGCGCCGACATCGAGGACGACCTCGGCGGACTCGACGGCATCGTGCACGCCGCGCGGCTGCCCGACACCGGACTGTCCACCGGGTCGCGGCCGGCCGAGGCGACAGCCGAACTGCTGCCGAAGGTCACCGGCGCGCTGGCGCTGCGCGCGGTCTTCGGCGACATGCCGCTCGACTTCGTGCTGCTCAGCTCCTCGGTGACCGCGCTCGCCGGTGGCCTGGGCCGCGCCGACGACACGGCCGCCAACGCGTTCCTCGACGCGTACGCGCGCAGCCCGCACGGCTGGCGGGCGCCGGTGCTGTCGGTGGCCTGGGGCGCGTGGCGGGAGGAGGGCGTACCCGACCACGACGGGCTGGCCCCGGACGCCGCGGTGCGCGCGGCGTGCCGGGTCCTCGCCGAGGGGCGGACCGGCTCGGTGGCGATCGGCGCCTACACGGTGGGGGCGGTCGCCGGGCACGAGCGGCGGCTCGCCGCGACCACGGCGGCCACCGCCTCGACGGTGACCGCCGCCGACGGCGACCTGCAGGACACCGTCGCCCGGATCTGGCGTGACGTGCTGGGCGTGGCCGAGGTCGGCCCGCACGACGACTTCTTCCGGCTCGGCGGCACCTCGCTCGTGGCCGCGCAGCTGGTGCTGCGGATCCGGCAGGCGGTGGGCGCCCGGCTGTCCATGCGGGTGCTGTTCGACGCGCCCACCGTCGCGGCGATGGCCGCCCGGATCGAGTCGCTGCGCGCCGCCCCGTCCGCCTCCGCACCTGCCGAGGCGCCCATCCCGCGTCTGCGCCGACCGGGACGGCCGGGATGACCGAGTCGCGCCACGACGTCACGCCTGTGGACGACGTCTACACCGTTCCCGCCTCGTACGCCCAGGAGCGGGTCTGGTTCACCGCCCAGCTCAGCCCCGGGCAGCCGCTGTTCACCATGACCGACGCGGTCACCCTGCCGGCGGGCGCCGGGCCGGAGCAGGCGCTCGCCGCGCTGCGGACGGTCACCGACCGGCACGAGGCCATGCGCACCACGCTGCGCCTGCACGACGGGCGGCTCTACCAGGACATCCACTCCACGGTCCCGGTGGAGCTGCCGGTCACCGACCTGTCCGCGCTGCCCGAGCCGGAGCGGGACGCCGCCCGCGCCCGGATCGTCGCCGAGTACGCAGGTCTCGACCTGCCGATGGACGCTGCCCCGCTGTGGCGGGGCCGGCTGCTGCGGCTCGACCCGGACACCTGGTGGCTGCTGTTCGCCGGGCACCACGTCGTCCTCGACGGCACGTCCCTGCTCCACCTGCGCGCCGAGCTGACCGAGCTGTGCGCCGCCGCCGTCGCCGGCCGCGCGCCGGACCTGCCCGAGCTGCCGATCCAGTACGCCGACTACGCGGCCTGGGAACGCGACCGCCTCGACGGCCCCCGGTGGGACGAGCTGCGCGACCACTGGCGGGAGAAGCTGACCGGCCTGCCCGCCGTGCACGCGCTGACCACCGACCGGCCGCGCCCGGCGACGCTCACGTTCGACGGCGCCGACGTCCGCCGCACGCTGCCCGGGCCCGTGACGGCGGCGCTGCCGGAGCTGTCCCAGCAGGCCGCCGCGACTCCGTTCATGGTGCAGCTGGCCGCCTACGTGGCGCTGCTGCACCGGCTGTCCGGGAGCGACGACGTGGTGGTCGGCATGCCGGTGGCCGGCCGGGACCGGGCCGAGCTGGAACCGCTGCTCGGCATGTTCATGAACATGCTGGTGCTGCGCGTCGACGTGTCTGGCGATCCACCGTTCCTGACGCTCGTGCGCCGGGTCCGCCGGGTCGTGCTCGACGCCTGGGACCACCAGGACATGCCGTTCCAGAAGCTCGTCGAGGAGCTGGCGGTACGGCGCGACCCCGGTGTGCCGCCGCTCTACCAGCTCACGTTCCACCACCTGCCGACCGGCCGGGGCGAGGCGTTCGGCGGCGCCATGGACGACCTGTCGCTGGAGATCGCCGGGGACGAGCTGCGGCTGGAGTACCGCACCGCGCTGTTCGAGCGCGCCGCGATGGAGGCGTTCGCGGACCGCTACCTGCTGCTGTTCGCCGCCGCGGTGGCGGCGCCCCGGACCCGGGTGAGCGCGCTGCCGGTCATGCCGGACACCGAGCACGCGGCGGTCGTGACCGGCTGGAACGCCACCGCCGCCCCGGTTCGCCGGACCACGCTGGCGGAGCTGTTCGACGCCCAGGCCCGGCGCACGCCGGACGCGGTCGCGCTGGTCGACGGCGACACCCGGATGACGTACGCGCAGTTGTCCGACGCCGCCGAGCAGGTGGCGTCGCGGCTGGTAGCGCACGGCGTGGGACCGGAGTCGGTGGTCGCGATCCACGAGCCCCGCTCCCGCCGCCTGATCGCCGGGCTGCTCGGCATCCACCGGGCCGGCGCGGCGTACCTGCCGCTGGACCCGGACCACCCGCCGCAGCGGCTGGCCTTCATGCTCGCCGACGCCGGCGCCGGGGTGCTGCTGGCCGACGAGCTGCCGGACGGGCTGACCGTCCCGGGCACCGTGCTGCCGCTGACCGCGCCGGACCGGCCGCCCACCGCCGCCGGCACTGCCGCCGGGCCGGGGAACGCGGCGTACGTGATCTACACGTCGGGCTCCACCGGACGGCCGAAGGGCGTGGTCAACGAGCACGCCGCGATCGTCAACCGGCTGGACTGGATGCAGGACGCCTTCGCGCTCGGACCGGACGACGCGGTGCTGCACAAGACACCGATCGGGTTCGACGTGTCGGTGTGGGAGGTGTTCTGGCCGCTGCTCGTGGGCGCGCGGCTGGTGCTCGCCGCGCCGGGCGGGCACCGCGACCCGGCGTACCTGCGGGAGCTGATCGAGCGGGAGCGGGTCACCACGGTCCACTTCGTGCCGTCGATGCTCGACGCGTTCCTGTCCACGGCCGCCCCGGCCGCCCCGGCCGGCCCGGCCCGCTGCGGGTCGCTGCGGCGGATCGTGTGCAGCGGCGAGGAACTGCCCGCCGACCTGGCCCGCCGCGCCGTGGCCGCGATCCCGTCGGCGGCGCTGCACAACCTGTACGGACCGACCGAGGCGGCGATCGACGTCACCGCCTGGGCGGCCACGCCCGACGCGCTGGCCGGCGTGACCCGGGTGCCGATCGGCGGGCCGATCCGCAACGTCCGCACGTACGTGCTCGACGAGGCGATGCGCCCGGTGCCGGTCGGCGTGGCCGGGCAGCTGCACCTCGGCGGCGTTCAGGTGGCCCGCGGCTACCTGAACCGCCCCGGACTCACCGCGGGCGCGTTCGTCCCCGACCCGTTCGGCGAGCCCGGCGGCCGGCTGTACGCCACCGGTGACCTGGCCCGCTGGCGTACCGACGGGACGCTGGAGTTCCTCGGCCGCATCGACGACCAGGTGAAACTGCGGGGCCTGCGGATCGAGCTGGGGGAGATCGCCGCGGTGCTGCGCGAACAGCCCGGCGTCGGCTCCGCGGCCGTCGTCGTGCGCGGCGCCACGCCCGCCGAGCAGCGTCTCGTGGCGTACCTGACGGGGGAGGCCCCGGACCCGGCGGAGCTGCGGGCGGCGCTGAGACGGCGGCTGCCCGAGTACATGGTGCCGTCGGCGTTCGTGACGCTCGACGCGCTGCCGCTGTCCGCCAACGGCAAACTCGACACCGCCGCGCTGCCCGCACCCTCGTCCGGCGTCGCCCCCGCGCAGCGCCGTCCCCCGGTGACCCCGGTCGAGCAGACGGTTGCCGCCACCTGGCGCGACGTGCTGGGCGTGCCCGAGGTCGGCCTGGACGACGACTTCTTCGAGCTGGGCGGTCACTCGCTGCTGGCGATCCGGATGCTGGCGCTGCTGCGCGAGGCGTACGGGCAGGTCGACGTCGGCGTGATGGACGTGTTCGCGCACCCGACGGTGCAGGGGCTGGCCGCGCTGATCGACGCCCCGGCGGACGGGGAGCGGCAGCGCCCGCTGCTGTACGAGCTGACCCGGCCGGTCCCGGCGGACCAGCGGGTGCGCTCGTACGTGTGCGTGCCCTACGGCGGCGGGCTCGCCAGCATCTACCAGCCGCTCGCGGACGCGCTGCCGGCCGGGCACACGCTGTTCTCCGTGGCGATCCCCGGCCACGACGTCGGCGTCCGCGACACCGAGCTGCCCTTCGACGAGCTGGTCGAGCGGTGCGTGGCCGAGATCCAGGAGCGGGTGGACGGCCCGCTGGTCCTGTACGGCCACTGCGTCGGCGGCGCGCTGTTGACCGGCATCGCCCGGCGGCTGCACGAGCGCGGACGTCCCATCGAGGCGATCTACGCCGGGGGCGTGTTCCCGACCGCCCGCCCGGACAACATGCTCGGCCGGCTCGTCGACTGGGCCGACTCCCGGGGCGCGGACCGGCGGTACGAGACGTTCCTGCGCTCGATCGGCGCGGAACTGGCCGACCTGGACCCGGCGCAGGTCGACCGGTTCGTCCACCACGTACGGCGGGAGGCCGCCGAGGCGCAGGAGCGGTTCACCGAGTGGCTGGACGGCGAACCGGTCCGGGTGCCCGCACCGGTGATCTCCGTCGTCGGCACCCACGACGTGCTCACCGAGTACTACGAGGAGCGGTACCGCGAGTGGAGCTTCCTCGGCGAGTCCACAGCGCTCGTGGTGCTGGACGAGGCCGGGCACTACTTCGTCAAGCAGCGGGCCGAGGCGCTCGCCGAGGTGCTCACCCGCACCCATCCCCGGCTCGCCGAGCCGTCCGCCGCGCCGTCCGCCGCGCCACGACAGCTCGCCGGTGACGGCTGGGCACTGGCGGCCACCAGCACCGATCCGGTCACCGCCGAGACCGGCGTGCAACCGGGCGTACGCCGGTTCCTGGCCATCACCGCCAGCCAGCTCATCTCGTCGACCGGGTCGGCGCTGACCCAGTGGGCGGTGCCGGTCTGGGTCTACCTGGAGACCGGCTCGATGCTGTGGTTCGGCCTGTCCGGGGTGATCGCGTACCTGCCAGCGCTGCTGACGCTGCCGGTCGCCGGCGCGGTCGCGGACCGGTTCGACAGGCGCCGGGTGCTGCTGGCCGCGTGCGCGACGGCGGTGACAGCGGAGGCGCTGCTGGCGCTGCTGCTCTGGACCGACCGGCTGGGGCTGGCGGCCGTCTACACGCTCGTGTGCGTGCTCGGCGCGGCGTCGGTGTTCCAACGCATCACCTACCTGGCCGCGATCCCACAGGTGGTGCCGAAGCGCTATCTGGGGCACGCCAACGGCATCGCGCAGCTCGCGGTCGGGCTCAGCTCGCTCGCGGTGCCGCTGCTGGCTGCGGGTCTGCTGGCCGCGATCGGCCTGGCCGGCGTCCTGGTCATCGACATCGTCAGCTACGTGGTGGCGATCGGTGTGCTGGCCGCCGTGCGGTTCCCCGACCTGCTCGGCCGGCGGCGCAAGGAGCCGTTCCTGGCGGAGCTGATCGGCGGCGCGCGGATGACGTGGGCCGAGCCGGGCTTCCGGGCCATGCTGGGCTTCTTCTCGCTCTACAACCTGTGCCTGGCGAGCCTGCTGCTGGTGCCGCCGATGGTGCTCGCGTTCGGCACGATGGGCCAGGTCGGCACCGTGGCGTTCGCCGAGGCGCTCGGCGCCGTCCTCGGCGGACTCGCCATCGCGGTGTGGGGCGGCCCGACCCGGCGCCGGATGCCCGCGCTGATCGCCATCGCGTTCGGCGTGGCGGTCAGCCTGGTGCTCAGCGGCGTCCGGCCGAGCCTGCTGCTGGTGGCGCTCGGCAGCTTCGGCGTGGGGCTGGGCCTGGGCCTGCACAACGGCATCTACCTGTCGATCATCCAGGTGAAGGTGCCGCAGCGGTTCCACGGCCGGGTGCTGGCGATCATCCAGACGCTGACCTGGGCGACGCTGCCGCTGGGCTTCGCCGTGCTGGTGCCGCTGAGCGGGTCGCTGCTGGAACCGATGTTCGTCCCCGGCGGCGCGCTGGCCGGCAGCGTCGGCGCGCTGATCGGCACCGGCCCCGGCCGGGGACTCGGGTTCGCGTTCGTGGTGTCCGGGCTGGCCCTGGCCGTGGTGGCGCTCGGCGCCTACGGCGTACGCCGGCTGCGCCGGTTCGACACCGAGACCCCCGACGCGCCGGCGGACGCCACCGAGTGGCTACCGCACCTGCGCCGGGTCGACGATCTGTAGCCGCAGTTCCGAGGCGTACGCCCGGCCGGCCCCGTCGGTCAGCCAGGCGTCGTCCGGGCCGGGCAGCAGCTCGGTGACGGTGAGCCCGACGCCGTCGCCGCCCTTGGCGTGCGCGCCGCGCAGCAGCGTGCACAGCAGCCGGGTGTAGACGCCGCTGGTCAGGTCCACGTAGCTGGGTTTGAGTTCGGTGTCGACCCGCACGAAGATCCGCTCGGGCAGGCCGAGCGCGAGCCGCCAGCGCCGTACCGCGAGGTAGCGTTCCCGCTCGCCCTTGACCGTGTGCAGGCCGGTCTCGCCCACAGTGGTGCGCCACGTCTCGCGGACCAGCACCAGGTCGTCGACGGTGACGCGCGGCGTGCGCCCGGCGTTGCCGGCCAGCTTCCACGTGTCGAACACCTGGTAGTCGAACAGCGGCGCGAACACCTCCAGCAGCGGCCACCGCCGCCCGTCGTCGGCGTGCGCGGAAAGAGCGCCGTCGTCGTCCGGCCGCACGGTCAGGGTCGTGATCGGCACGAGGCGGTCCGGGTCGGCGCCGGGCGCGTCGACGAACCCGAGCTGGGCGTCGGCGGGCCCGTGCAGCCACTCCGCGATCCGGGCGGTGTGCCGGGGCCAGTCCACCGGCGGCAGCAGCCGGACCCGGCCGCCGGGCAGGTCGGCGCGCATCCCGTCGCGCAGCCGCTGCGGGTCCGGGTGCCCGTACGCGAAGAAGTGCGTGTCGAACGCGGCCAGGGCCACGTGCAGCTCGCCGAGCACGACTGTGAAGTCGCCGCGCAGCAGCGCCGCCTCGTCCGGCGCGCACACGTGCACGTCCGGGCTGTGGATGCGGGCGGCGGCCCAGCCGGGCGCGTCGGCGGGGAACGCGGCGGCGACCCGCTCGGTCAGCGCGGCGGCGTCGAACCGCAGCTCCCGGGCGTCGGTGTCGGCGTCGGCCAGGCCGAGCACCGTCGACCACCGGGCCAGGAACTCGGCGGTGACGGCGGCGGCGGGCGGGTCCGCCCCGAACACCACCGCCTGCGCCAGGAACCACAGGTCGGTCACCGGCACGTCCGCGGTGGCCGACTCCGCCGCCAGGTCGCGGTACAGGGCGGCCAGCGCGTCGGCGTACGCCTGCCCGATCGCCGCGGTCAGCCACCGCGCCGACAGCAGCAGCGGTTCCAGCGGCGCGAGCCGTGCCAGCAGCGCGTCACCGAAGCGGACGTCCAGGTCGCGGACCGTCTCCAGGTGGCACAGCGTGCGCCCGGCGTACACCTCGCCGGGCTGCTGCCGCGCGTCCCGGCCGGTCAGTTCCACGAACCGCCGGTCCAGCGCGGACATCGCCGCGGCCAGCGCGTCCGGGCCGTCGGCGGCGGCCACCGCGTCGCGCAGGTCGCTCACCGTCGCGAGGTCGCCGAGCACCCGCTCGCGGACTGTGTCGTCGCCGATCGCGGCGAGCTGCTCGCGCAACGCGTCCTCGGCGGTGAGGTCGACCGGCAGGTCGAAGCCGATCCGCAGCACGCCGCGCCCGGCCAGGTCGTCGAGCTGCGCGTGCACGTCAGCGGCCCGGCGGAAGCCGCTCGCCGGGTCCGCGAGCAGCGCGGCGACCAGGTCGGCCACGCGCGGTCCGCGCCGCGCCAGCGTGAGCAGCGCGGCGGTCGCCGCCGGGAGCGTCTGCGGTGGATGGTGCGGGCGCCGCAGCACCCGGTCGCGCAGGCTCAGGTGCGGGGCCAGCCGCACCGGCAGCCAGTCCCGCACGCCTGGTACGCGGGCGAAGGCCTCCGCGAGCGCGTCCAGGCCCCACCGCTCCAGGAACACCTTCCGGGTACGCGTCAACGCCGCGCCGGGACGCACCGTCGCGATCGGACCGCTGCCGCCCAGCTCGGTCCAGCAGATCGGGCCGAAGAAGCCCACCGTGTCGTTCTTCAGGCAGTACCGCTGCCAGTACTTCGCGACGACCTCCTCCCGGTGCCGCCGGCGCAGGTTGCGCGGGGCGTGCGGGCCGTCGCGCCGGATCGCGTCGACGGCGAGCAGGACCGCAGGGTTCTGCCAGGTCAGCGCCGTACGGAAGGCGTCGTCGCAGGCGATGCCGTAGACCGCCTGCCCGAGGTCGGCAGCGGCGGCGTCGAACGCCGCAGCGAACTCCGCGGCGTCGTCGTCCCCGCGCAGGTGCCGGTCGGCCGCCTCCGCGAGCGCCGGAGCGGCGAACCGGCTCATCCCGCCGGCTGGAAAACCGGCCGACCGGAGCAACGCGGAACGCCATACGTGCCAACGGGTTCCGGGCAGGGACGTGAGATGCTCTCGGGGCATGGGGGAATGGTAAGCAGCGGCGGATCTGCGGCGGGACGGTCGAGCATGAGCTTCGGGCTGGTGTCCTTCGGTGAGGCGCTCGGCGACCCGGCGCCCGTCGCCGACGTGGTGGCGCAGTACACCGACGACGTCAACCGCGTCCTCGGCTACGGCTACCGGCGGGTGCACCGCGCCGCGCCGGACGTCGGCCTGACCGACCTCGCCGAGCGGGCCGCCCGCCGCGCCCTGGACGCCGCCACGCTGCCCGCCGCGCGGGTGGACCTGCTGGTGCTCGCCGTCACCGACCTCACCGAACACCTCTACTGGGACGCCGCCGCCGACCTGGCGTACCGGCTCGGCGCGGCCGGCGCCGAAGCGGTGCTGCTCACCCAGGCGTGCACCACCGGCGTGCTCAGCCTCGACACCGTCGCCGGCAAGTTCGCCACCCACCCGGAGTACGACACCGCGCTCGTGATCGCGGCCAACCGGACCTGCGAGGCGTACTGGAACCGGATGGAGACCCAGCCGATGGTGTTCTCCGACGGCGCGGTGGCCACAGTGGCCCGGCGCGGGCACCCCCGGCTGCGGTGGCAGGTCACCGAGGCCGCCACCGACGGCCGCTACGCCGGGTTCTACCGGCTCGACGGCGGTGGCGCCGCGGCGCCGTTCGCACCCGGCGCCGAGCCGCCGGCCGCCCGCGACGTGTGGCACGTGATGGAGTTCTTCGACTACGACCCCGAGCAGTTCGCGCAGTACGCCCGCCACCTCGACGAGCGGATGGTGCGGGTCACCGAACGCGCCTGCGAGCGGGCCGGCGTCACCGTCGCCGACCTGGCGCGGCTGATCCTGGTCGCCGACAACGAACGCGCCATGACGTCGCTCGCCGAGGCCCACAAGGTGCCGCCGGAGCGGACCAACCGGGCACTGGCCGCCGAGTACGGGCATCTCGGCGCGGCGGACCAACTGTTCGGGCTGAGCCGCCTGCTCGACGCCGGTGAGCTGCGCGACGGCGACCGGGTCGCGTTGATCTCGTTGGGCCGGGGCACCCACTGGGCCTGTACGATCATCGAGGTATGAGCATGTCCAGCCGGCTGGTGCGGCTCGTCGCCGACGTGCTGGAACTGCCCGTCGACCAGGTCGACGCGCAGACCGGTCCCGCGACCACCGCCGCGTGGGTGAGCCTGCGTCACCTCCAGATCGTCGTGGCCGTCGAGGACGCGTACCGGATCTCGCTGACGCCCCGGGAGATCCGGACCGTGCGGTCGGTGGGCGACCTGCGCGCGCTGCTCGCCCAGCGGGGCGTGCCGGAGTGAGCGCCGCGCCGGCCCCGCTCGACGACGCCGACCTCGACGCGGGGCTGCTCATCCGCCGATTCGAGGAGCACCTGCTGCGCCTGTACGCCGACGGTCACCTCGCCGGCACCACGCACACCTGCCTCGGCCAGGAGTACGTCCCGGTAGCGCTGGCCCCACTGCTGACCGGGGACTTCGTGTTCAGCAACCACCGCGGACACGGGCACTACCTGGCGCACTGCGGCGACCCGGAGGGCCTGCTGGCGGAACTACTCGGCCGCGACGGCGGGGTGTGCCACGGGTACGGCGGCAGCCAGCACCTGCGCCGGGACCGGTTCCTGTCCACCGGCGTGCAGGGGGAGAGCCTGCCCGCCGCTGTCGGCGTGGGACTGCACCTCAACCGCACCGGGCAGGACGCGATCGTGGTGGCGTACATCGGCGACGGGACCTGGGGCGAGGGTGCTGTCTACGAGGCGCTGAACATGGCCGCGCTGTGGCGGGTGCCGCTGCTCGTCGTGGTCGAGCACAACCGGATCGCCCAGTCCACCCCGACCACCGCGCAGCTCGCCGGCACCATCGCCGGCCGGGTCGCCGGGTTCGGCATCACCGTCAGCGAGTCCGGCTCGTTCGACCTCACCGAGGTACGCGCCGCCGCCGCGCCGCACGTCGAGCGGGTCCGCGCCACCCGGACGCCGCACGTGCTCGTGCAGCACACGGTCCGGCTCGGCCCGCACAGCAAGGGCGACGACACCCGGCCCGCCGACGAACTCGACCGGCTGCGCCGCCTCGACTGGCTCCAGCGGTACGCCGAGGCGTACCCGGAGCGGTTCGCGGCCGCCGACGCGCGGGCCCGGCAGCGGGTCGCGGAGGTCTCGGCCGAGGTGCTGGCCCGGCCGCTCGCGCGCGGAGCGGCGGCGTGACGCGCGCGGAACGGGTGAGCCGCAACCTCAACCGTGCCCTGCACGCGCTGTTCGCCGCCGACGAGCGGGCCTGGCTGCTGGGGGAGGACGTCGCCGACCCGTACGGCGGGGCGTTCAAGGTGACCCAGGGCCTCTCCACCGCCTACCCCGACCGGGTGCTGTCGACGCCGCTGAGCGAGAACGGCATCACCGGCGTCGCGGGTGGCCTGGCGCTGTGCGGCGACACAGTGATCGTCGAGATCATGTTCGGGGACTTCGCCGGTCTCGCCTTCGACCCGATCCTCAACCTGATCACCAAGTCCGTCGCCATGTACGGCGAGCGCACCCCGATGCGGGTGGTGATCCGCTGCCCGGTCGGCGGCGGGCGCGGCTACGGCGCGACGCACAGCCAGAGCCCGCAGAAGCACTTCATCGGCATCCCGCACCTCGCGCTGTACGAGCTGTCCCCGCTGCACGACGCGGCCGACGTGCTGGCCGCCGCGCTGCGCCGCGACGAACCGGCGATGCTGTTCGAGGACAAGATCCTCTACACTCAGCGGCGGTACGTGGACGGCCGCGTCGACGACCGCCTCGCCTTCGAGTTGCGCGGCGCGGACGGCAACTGGGCCCGCGTCCACGACCCGGACGCCACCGGCGCGCCGACGCTCGTCATCGCGCCGGGCGGGGTCGCCAACCGGGCGATCGCCGCCGCCACGCGGGCCGCCGAGCGGGGACGTACGGTCGAGGTGCTGGTCCCGGCGCGGCTCTACCCGGTGGACGTGGACGGCCTGCGCGACCTGCTCGCCGGCGCGCACGGCGTGATCGTCGCCGAGGAGAGCACCGCGGGCGGCACGTGGGGGAGCGAGGTCGCGGCCCGCCTGCACGCCGAGGCGTGGCCGCTGCTGCGCGGCCCGGTCGAGCTGGTCAGCTCCGCCGACCGGGTCATCCCGTCCGCGCCGCACCTGGAACAGGCGGTGCTGCTCGGCACCGACGCGATCCTGGACCGGATCATGCGCCTGCCCGCCGCGCCGGTGACGACCGGCGACCGGGGCGGACCGGCTGACGCCCCGGCGACTCCGGCCGGCGTGTCTCCGGGCGTGCCCGGCGCGGTTCCGGTTCCGCGCACCGATCCGTCACCCGTCGATCCGCCGCCCTCCGCTCCGACGACGGCGGCGCAGGCGGGCGTCCCGGTGGACGTACCGCGGCTCAACCCCAACGACGACAGCTACGTGCTGCTGGAATGGCTGGTCGCGGACGGCGCCACGGTGGAGGCCGGCGAGCCGGTCGCGGCGGTCGAGACGTCCAAGGCGATCGAGGAACTCGCGGCGACGCGGGCCGGCGTGCTGCGTCAGGACGTGGCAGCCGGCGCCGACTGCGCCCCGGGCGCTCCCATCGGCCGGATCCTGCCCGAGTCGGCCGTGCCCGCCCCGCCAGAGCCGCTGGGCTCGCCCGCTGCGGCGTACCCGGAGCAGGTGGAGGCCGTGGGGACGCGGACGGCGACGCCGGGACGGCCGCTGCCACCGGCGCAGCGCCGCATCGCCGACGTGGTGTCCACCTCGCACCGGGAGATCCCGGTGGCCTTCACCGCCGTGCGCGTCGACGTGACGGCAGCGCTCGCCTATGCCCGCCGCGCCGCCGACGAGACCGGCGCCACGGTCGGCCTGACCGAGGTCGTCATCGCCGCCGTGGCCGCGCTGCACGAGCGGTTCGGTGCCCTCTACGCCCGGCTCACCGGCGACGGGCTGGTGGTCGACGCGGAAGCGCCGTCGATCGGGCTCACCGTGGACGTCGGCACCGGACTGTTCCTGCCGGTGATCCGCGACGCGGCCGGACTGGACCTCGGCGACCTCGCTGACGCCGTGGTCGCGCTGCGGATGAAGGCGCTGCGCGGCCGGCTCCGCGAGGAGGACATGGCCGGCATGAACTTCCTGGTCGCGCTCAACGACACACCCGGCGTCACGGTGTCCCGGCCGATCATCCCGCCCGGCGTCACCTGCGCCCTCTCGGTGCCGGACGTGCACCGCGAGGTCGTGCTCGACGGCGACGGCGGGGTACGCGAGCGGGCGGTGGCGGACCTGGGGCTGGCGTACGACCACCGGCTCGTGAACGGGGCGCAGGCCGGGGCGTACCTGGCTGCGCTCGGCGAGGTGCTGCAACGCTGACCGGCACCCCGGATCGGCCGCCGTGCGGTCGTCGCAGCCGCCTCGTCCCCGTCCGGCGCCGGCAGCGACGTCGGCCCCGGCGGCGTGCCGCACCGGTGGGCAGGCGCGTGACCTGCGTTACCTCTCGCCGAGACGGGAATGTGATCACCGGGGGCGCATTTGACTCACTGTGTGAGTGCCGCACCCTCCCGCGCCCGGTCGCACGACCGGGCCGGGACGCCCCAGACGACCGATGCCACCCCGACGCCCACCCCGGGTGACCTGATGAGCCGCAGCCAGCGCCTGAGGCTCGTGCTCGTCCTCGGCTCGCTGATCGCCGTGGGTCCGCTGACCATCGACATGTACCTGCCCGCGCTGCCCGCGATCGTGGCGGACTTCGCGACCACGTCGGCGGCGGTGCAGTTGACGCTCACCGGGACGCTCGCCGGGCTCGCCGTCGGCCAGTTGCTGATCGGGCCGCTGTCGGACGCGGTCGGGCGGCGCCGTCCGCTGATCGCCGGTCTGCTGCTGCACATCGTGGCCTCGGCGCTGTGCGTGGTCGCCCCGAACGTCGCCGTCCTGGGCGTCCTGCGGGTCGTGCAGGGCCTCGGCGTCGCCGCGACCGCAGTGGTCGCGATGGCGGTGGTGCGCGACCTGTTCAGCGGGTCGGCGTTCGCCACCATGCTGTCCCGGCTGCTGCTGGTGATGGGCGCGGCGCCGGTCCTCGCCCCGACGCTCGGCGGCGGTGTGCTGCGGTGGACGGACTGGCGTGGCGTGTTCGTGGTCCTGGCCGTCTTCGGGGTGCTGCTCGTCGTGCTGGCCACGCTCGCGCTGCCGGAGACGCTGCCGCCCGCGCGCCGCCAGCGCGGCGGAGTGGTGGCGACAGTGATGAACTACGGCGGGCTGCTGCGGGACCGCGTCTTCGTCGGCCTGGTCCTGGTGGCCGGCCTGGCCATGGCGGCGCTGTTCGCGTACGTGGCCGGCTCGTCGTTCGTCCTCCAGGACGGGTACGGCCTCAACGAGCAGGAGTTCGGGCTGGCGTTCGGGGCGGGCGCGGTGGGCCTGATCGGCGCGACCCAGTACAACGTGCGGCTGCTGCGCCGCTACTCCTCCCAGTGGATCCTGGTGGCCTCGCTGGCGGGGGGCACGGTGGCCGGGCTGGCGCTGCTGGTGTTCGCCGCGACCGGCTTCGGCGGGCTGCCCGCGCTGCTGGTGTCGCTGTGGTTGGTGCTGGCGGCGGCGGGTCTGGCCATGCCGAACGCCCCGGCGCTGGCCCTGTCCCGCCACGGCGAGGCGGCCGGCACCGCGTCCGCCCTGCTGGGCGCGGTGCAGTTCGGCGTGGGCGCGGTGGCGGCGCCGCTGGTGGGCGTGCTCGGCACCGGCGCGGTGGCGATGGCGCTGGTGGTGGCCGGCGGGATGGTGGCGGCGCTGGCGGTGCTGCTGGTCGTGGTGCGGCCGTCGCAGCTCGCCGGCCTGGAGGCGGATCCGGCGGTCGCGGTCGCGCACTGACGGACCGCCCGGCGCGCGGGATGCGGGCAGCGCCTACGCTGCTGCCATGACCGCCCCGGCCCGCATCCTGGTCGAGGGGATCCACGGGTCCGGCAAGTCGACGCTGGCCGCGCTGCTGGCGCAGCGCTACCGCCTGCCCTGGTATCCGGTGGACGATCTGCTCTGGGAGCCGGGCTGGGTGGAGGTGCCGGTCGCCGAGCAGCGACGGCGGATCGCGGAGATCTGCCGACGTGACCGCTGGATCCTCGACGGCGCCTACCACGGCTGGCGGGACGTGGTGCTCGGCCGCGCCGACCTGGTGATCGGCCTGGACTACCCGCGCGGGGTCTCGTTCCGGCGGCTGCTGCGGCGTACGCGGCAGCGGCTGGCCAGCGGCGAGGAGATCTGCAACGGCAACCGGGAGTCGTGGGGAAGCGTGCTGTCCCTCGACTCGGTGCTGGTGTGGCACGTCACCGGGTTCGGCCGGGCGCGCCGGCGCCTGCGGGCCTGGGCGGCCGACCCGGCCGGACCGCCGGTGCTGCTGTTCACCGACCCGGCCGCCCTCGACGACTGGCTGGCGCGCGGCAGCCGGGTGCCGGACCGGCGCGGGACGTGACTACATCGGAAAACGGCCGCGACGCCACTGCCAGTGGCGGCCGGCCCGCAGGTGGTCGATGACCGCGCGCTGGAGGACGGTGCGGCGGGGCAGCCGGTCCAGCGGCGTGTTCAGGCTGCGGAAGACGAAGCGCAGCACCTCGACGTCGCCGTCCAGCCCGTCCATCTGCTGGTAGGGCTCCAGCGTGAACCGCCGCTGGAACCGGACGATGTTGGAGTCCTCCGGTAGGTATTCGCTCAGCTGTGGGTCGAGCAGCCAGGAGCCGCAGGAGAAGGCGGTGTAGCTCTCGTCGGGGAAGTGGCGCGGGAAGAACGCCCGGGCCCGCTCCAGCGACGCGTCGACCGCCGCCGGGGTCAGCGGCCCCGAGTCGGGGATGTGCAGGTCGAGGGCGCCGGTGTCGCCGCGCTGGTGCTGCAGGCGGCCCAGCTCGTAGAGGCCGCCGCGCGCGTGCAGCGTCAGCCATGCCTGCATGACCGGCCAGCCCTCACCGTGCATCCGCCGGTCGACGGCGAGGTTGTTGCCCAGGTCGGCGAGCGTCGCCCAGGAAACCTCGTCGGGCACGCCGTGGTCGTCGTGGTACGCCCGCACGACGTCGACCAGTGCCAGGTACGCGTAGGCGTAGAGGTGCCGCCAGGCCGGTCCCCGGTCGCGGGGCAGCGCCGGGCCCGGCGGCAGCCACGCGAAGCCGCCGAGGTCGGCCCGGACCAGGGCGATCGAGCGGTCGAGCAGCCAGCGCAGCTCCGGGGTCCACAGTGGGGACTCCGGGTCCGGCCAGCCCGCCATGATCTCGGCGGCGTCGTCGGGGCGCACCGCGAGCCGCCGCAGCAGCGCGGGCGCGTCCGCCCGGGCGGGCAGCGGCGCGGAAGGCCGGTCGCCGGCGAGCCGGCGCACCCGGTCGATCTCCTCGGCGGGCACGCCGAGCCGGCCGGCGACGTCGTCCACGTCCATGGGGACGACGCTACCGGCCGGCGCGCGCGCCGACAGCCCCGTGCGGTGCTCAGCGCCGTTGCTGGCACGGCACGCAGAAGCGGGCCGCGGGGCGGATCTCCAGGCGGGCGGTCGGGATGTCCTGGCCACAGCGCTCGCAGACGCCGTACGTGCCGTCGGACATGCGCTTGAGCGCCTGGGCGGTGTCCGCGACGCCCTGGCGCGCGGCCTCGATCAGCCGGCGCAGGGTGTCCGGGTCGTGACCGCCGTGGTCGGGCTGCCGCGTGTGCAGCGTCAGCTCGGTGAGCTGGTCGGTGTACTCGTTGAACTGCCGGTCCAGCAGTTCCCGCAGGGTGTCCGTGCGGTCGTTCAGGGCGTGCGTCATGATCAGGCGCTCCTTTCCGGGCGGCGCTGGGTGTCGTGCGGGTGGCGCAGGGCCGAGACAGCGGCCATGCCGGCGCCGGTCAGGGCGGCGGTCCGGGGTGAGGCCGCGCGGTGGACGGCGGCGCCGAGCCTCGCGACCAGGCGCGCGGTCACGTCCGGCCGGGTCGCGCCGTCGCCGATGACGATCGCGCCGCGGGCCAGGGCGGTGCGGACCAGGGGCCGCAGCGCCGGGTCCTGCCGCAGCTCACGGACCAGCCGGGCGGCGGCGTCGGCGAGCATGCCGGCGGTCGTCGCGTGGTTCAGGTCGCGGGTGCCGACCTCGGCGCGGCGGGCGGCGACGACCCGGCCGTCCTCCAGCAGCGCCACCTCGGTGAGCTGCGCGCCGATGTCGGCGAGCAGCAGGGTGCCGGCGGCGGCGCCGGCGCCGATGGCGCCCGCCCGGACGCTGTCGAGGAACAGCAGCCGGGACGGCGCGAGGACGGCGGCGAGCACGCGGCGCGTCGCCTCCTGCTCGGCCGGCGCGGCCAGCACCGGCCGGCAGGCGACCACGAGCGCGCCGACCGGTACCGCCGCGCGGTGGTCACGCAGGATGCGTCGCAGCTCGGTGACGCAGGCCGGACCGTCCACGATCCGTCCGCGCCGCACGACCGGGCTGCGCAGGCCGTGACCGAGCGGGACGCTCAGCGTCCGGCCCGGACCCAGCCAGATCCGCAGCAGGCTGCTGCCGAGGTCCACGGCGATCGGCGCCGCGTCGGCGCCCACCGGCGGGCGGGTGGTGTGGGAGCGGCCGATCAGCAGACCGGTACGCGCCGGAGAACGGACGACGGTGACGGGATGCGGCATACCGACCTCTTTCGGATCAGGTGCCCAACCGGGCGGTGGACGGTGCGGGGGAGGGGCGTGGCCGGGGGCCGGGGCCGGTATTCGCTCGACGGCGCCGGCGGCCGGGGCTCAGGCGCGCCGCGGGTCGCCGCTCGCGGACCGGGACGCGACGAAACCGGCGAACACCGGTGGTGAAGCCATCGACGTGCGGGTCATGGTCACCACCTCCTCGCTACTCGGGTACCGCCTCGGACCTCCAGCTTCGCCCGGAATGCGGCGCTCGGCATTGCGCACGACCGGCCAACAAAGGGCCGAATGATTGCCGGTCACTGGACAACCGGTCCGGGTACCCCCCGGAGCTATGGTTGACGTGAGGAGGTTCCCGTGATCATCGAACGCACGATCCTCCCCGGCATCGGGGTCCGGCACACGCTGACCACCGACGAGGGCCGCCGCATCGGAGTGATCGACTACCAGACCGGCGGCCGGCGCGACATCGTCCACGACGACCCGGACGACCCGGACCGGATGGTGGCTCTCAGCCTCACCCGCGACGAGGCGTCGGCCCTGGCGAACCTGCTCGGCTTCCCGGAACTGGTGGCCGTTCCCGCCTGAGCGTCACGCCGACAGCGCCTGAGCGTCACGCCGGCAGCGGCTTGCGCGGCCAGTCCAGCGCCCGCGCGCCGAGGACGGCGGCGTGCAACGTGAACCGGTCCCGTGCGTCGGCGGGGTCGTACCCGCTCAGCGCCCGGACCCGGGCCAGCCGGTAGGTGACGGTGCGGACGGAGACGTGCAGCCGCCGGGCCGCCTCGGTGCTCACCTCGCCGCAGGCGAAGTACTCGTTCAGCGTGTCCAGCAGCGGCTCGGCGCCGCCGCGCGCCTGGGCCAGTGGCGTCAGCACCGCCCGGACGAGGTCCACCATGGCCGGCTGGTCGCGCAGCAGCACGCGGTAGATGAGCAGGTCGTGCGCGTCGATCACGGACGTCTCGGAGTGCAGCCGCCGCGCCGTGGTCAGCGCCTCCCGCGCCTCCTCGTAGGAGCGGGCGATGCCGTACACGCCGGGGTGCGGGCGGCCCACCGCCACCTGCCACGGCCGGCCCCGCACCAGGCGGTCCAGCTCGCCGTGCATCAGCGTGCCCAGGTTGCCGGCCGGCCCGCGGCCCCGGTCGGTGGCCACCGGGTCGGCCGGGGCGATCACCACGAGCAGCCCCTCCTTCGTGGCCACCAGCACGTCCCGGTCGCCCAGCCGGTCGAACACGGCCCGTTCCAGCGCGCTGATCGCCGCCTCCGTGTCCGGCAGGCGGCGACCGGGCGCGGCGAGCGCCACCTGGTGTACGCGGGCGAGGTCGAGCCCGAACGGCTCGGCCCGTTCCACCAGCCCGCCGAGGTCGGAGTCGCCGCGCAGCAGGTCGTCGACGAGTTCCCGGCGCAGCGACTCCTCCCGCCGGACCAGTTCCCGCCTGGCCACGGCGTAGCCCTCGGCGAGCGTGGCGACGGCGGTGTCGACCACCTGCAGCACGGCGTCGGCGGCGGCGCGCACCGCCTCGCTGTCGTCGGAGCGGTCCAGGTGCGGAAACTGCCGCCACACCCGCCGCGCCGCGGACAGGTAGAGGCGTACCGCGCGTCCGGCGGACACCCCCTGCTCGGCTGCGCGCCGGCCGAGGGCGCCCACCGCGTCGAGTTCGGCGCGGCGCGGACGGCGGCCGGTCACCGCCGCGTCGGTCAGCAGCCGCAGGTAGTCGCCGAGCAGTTCCACAGGTACGCCACCGGCGTCGGCGCTCGCCGCGCGGGCCACCTCGGCCAGCCACTGCTCGTCCTCGCCGCCCGCGGCCGGCGCCGGCCGGCGGACGTTGTCGGTCATCGCGGTCTCCCCGTGCCGGGCCGGCACCCGATGCCGGCCCACTGCGCCCAGCGTAGGCCGGGGGTCCGGCGCCGTCGGGCGCGACCGGCCCGCGCGGTCCGTCCGGGAGCGGGCGCGCCCGGCGTCATGCCCGCGACGGCGGGCCCGGGTCGACCACGAGCGCCGGACCGGTCCGCCGCCCACCCCGGGGGCCGCGGGTCAGGCGCCGCGCCGCCCCCGCCGGGTCGTCGTCGGCCGCCACCTGATCGAGTACGCGCACCCAGCGCTCGCCGTGCGCGTCGGCGAACGCGGCGGCGACCACGGCGACCCGCCGGCCGGTGACCGGCGACGGCGTCGCGCCCCCGCCCGGTGACGCGGACCCGGCCCGGGCAGCAGAGCCAGTCCGGGCAGCAGAGCCGGCCCGGGCAGGGGACCCGGCCGGTCGAGTGGACCCGAGCGCCGGACCGGCCGGCACTCCGGCGAGGGCGGCCCGGTCTGCGGCGACGGTGATCAGGTCGGGCGAGCCGCAGCGCGCCGCCTCCACCGCGCCGGACCGGTCCACACGCACGATCGTGGCGCGCAGGTGACCCGCCGGGGCGAGGTCGCGTACCGCCTGGTCGAGCACCCCGGCGAGGCGCTGCGGCGACGCTGCCGGCCGGGCGTGCCGGCGGAACGTCTGCTCGATCGCCCGCCGCCCGGCGGGCGTGTCCAGCGCGGCGCCGGTGACGGTGCCGACCAGGGCGAGAAGCCCGCCGCCGCGCAGCGGGACGGCGGCGCCGATCTCGCCGGGCGAGCCGCAGACCGCCAGCGCGGCGCTTCCCGGGCCGGCCGGCACGGTGAAGACCGCGACGTCCGTGGGCCCGGCGGCGCGCGTCACCGACGCGGTCCGGGTCCGTCGGCGGGCCCACGCCAGCAGGGGCACAGCGGTCAGGCTGAGCGTGGAGGCGAGCAGCGCCTGCGGGTCGCTGCGGTGGCCGGGGATCACCGGTACGAGGACCGACGCCACCACCAGCACGCCCGCCCACGCCGACACCAGTGCCGCCACCCGGGGCCGGGCCGAGACGCCGAGCAGGCCGGGCAGCAGCACCCAGCCGATCGGGGTGCCGACCTCGGCGACGCCCATCAGCACCGCGTTCCCGGTGGTGCCCGCCAGGGCGGCTCGCATCGGCAGCACGCCCACCACTCTATCGGGGCCCCCGCCGTACCGGCCGAGACCCAACCTCACTCCTTACCCTGTGCGGGACCCGGACGACACGACACGAGCGCGTGATTCTCTCGACATACCGTCGTGCCGCCTGGCCAGTTAGGGTTGACGTACCGAGCGTCGATCTTGAGGAGTGTGTGTGCTGGTTCTGGTGGCGGTCCATGCGCTCGCAGCCGTGATCGCCCCCGTGCTGGTACGCCTACTCGGTCGACGCGCTCTCTACGTCCTCGCCGCCGTTCCCGCCGCGGCGGGAGTCTGGGCACTGACCCGCACCGAGGAGGTCCGCGCGGGCCGGCCGGTCGTCGAGACGGTCACCTGGGTGCCGCAGCTCGGCCTCGACCTGGCGCTGCGGATGGGCACGCTGTCCTGGCTGCTGGTGCTGCTCGTCGGCGGCGTCGGCGCCCTCGTGCTCGTCTACAGCGCGCGCTACTTCCACTCCGACGACCCGAGCCTCGGCCGGTTCGCCGCGGTGTTCGTCGCGTTCGCCGGCGCGATGCTCGGCCTGGTGGTCTCCGACGACCTGCTGCTGCTGTACGTGTTCTGGGAACTGACCACGGTCTTCTCGTACCTGCTGATCGGCAGCGACCCCACCAAGCGGGCCAGCCGGCGCGCCGCGATGCAGGCGCTGCTCGTGACCACGCTGGGCGGCCTGGCGATGCTCGCCGGGTTCGTCATGCTCGGCCAGCACGCCGGCTCGTACCGGTGGTCCGAGATCGCCGGGAACCTGCCGGAGGGCGGATACCTCACCGCCGCGCTGGTGCTCGTCCTGCTCGGCGTGACGAGCAAGTCGGCGATCTTCCCGTTCAGCTTCTGGCTGCCGCGCGCGATGGCCGCGCCCACGCCGGTCAGCGCCTACCTGCACGCCGCCGCCATGGTCAAGGCGGGCGTGTTCCTGGCCGCGCTGATGGGCCCGGCGGTCGGCCAGGCCACCGCGTGGCGCGCCATCCTGCTCGGCGGCGGCCTGATCACGCTGTTCCTCGGCGGCTGGACGGCGCTGCGGCAGGTCGACCTCAAGCTGCTGCTGGCGTACGGCACGGTCAGCCAGCTCGGCCTGCTCATGGTGATCCTCGGCGCGGGCACCCGCGACACCGCGCTGGCCGGCGCCGCGATGTTGCTGGCGCACGCCCTGTTCAAAGCCACCCTCTTCCTCGTCGTCGGCGTCGTCGACCACGTCACCGGCACCCGGGACCTGCGCGAGCTGAGTGGGCTGGGCCGCCGTGCGCCGGTGCTCGCGGCGGTCGCCGGGCTCGCCGCCGCCTCCATGGCCGGGCTGCCGCCGCTGTTCGGCTTCGTGGCCAAAGAGGCAGCGCTGGAGGCGTTCCTGCACGGCGGGCCGGTCGAGCTGCTGGTGCTCGCCGGCGTGGTGGCCGGTTCGGCGCTCACCGTCGCGTACACGTTGCGTTTCCTCTGGGGCGCGTTCGCCGCCAAGCCCGACGTGCCCGACACCCCTGTCGAACGGATCGAGCCGGCCTTCCTCGGCCCGGCGGCGGTGCTCGCCCTCGCCGGCCTCGTGGTCGGGATCGCCGCTCCGGCGGTGGACCGGGTGCTCGCCCCGTACGCCGACCAGTTCCCGACCGCCGACCCCGGCTACCACCTCGCGCTGTGGCACGGCCTGACGCCGGCGCTCGGCCTGTCGGCGCTGGCCGTCACCGGCGGCGTCGGGCTGTTCCTGCTGCTGCAGCGCCGCCGCCCGCGCCTGCTGCGGCTGCCCTTCGACGGCGCCACCGGCTACGAGCGGCTGGCGAGCGCGGTCGACCGCGCGGCGGTGGAGCTCACCGGCGCCACCCAGCGCGGATCCCTGCCGTTCTACCTCGGCGTCATCCTGCTGGTGCTGGTGATCCTGCCGGGCGGGGCGGTGCTGGCCGGCCTGCCCTGGGCGCAGCGGTTCCAGCTCTGGGACACCCCGCTGCAGGCCGTCGCGGGAGCGGTCGTCGTGGTCGCCGCGCTGGTCGCCGCACGCGCCCGCCGCCGGCTGACCGCCATGATCCTGGTCGGGGTGACCGGCTACGGCACGGCGCTGCTGTTCATCCTGCACGGCGCGCCGGACCTGGCGCTCACCCAGTTCCTGGTGGAGACCGTCACGATCGTGATGTTCGTGCTGGTGCTGCGCCGCCTGCCGCGCCGGTTCTCGGCCCGCCCGATCCGTGCCACCCGGCAGTTCCGCGTGGCGCTCGGCGTGGCCGTCGGCGTGGTCACCGCCGGCATGGCGTACGTGGCGGCGGGCAGCCGGGTCGCCACGCCGATCTCGGTCGGCTTCCCGGACGAGGCGGTCTCCTACGGCGGCGGCAAGAACGTCGTCAACGTGACGCTCGTCGACATCCGGGCCTGGGACACGATGGGCGAGATCGCGGTGCTGGTGGTGGCCGCCACCGGTGTGGCCAGCCTGATCTTCCGCGGCACCCGCGCCCTGGACCTGCGCAGCGGCATCCCCGGCGTCGGCCGGCAGCAGTCGTCGCGCCCACGCTGGCTCACCAGCGGCGCGACGTCCCGGCAGCAGTCGGTGATCCTCCAAGTCGTCACCCGGCTGCTCTTCCACGCCATCCTGCTGTTCTCCATCTACCTGCTCTTCTCCGGCCACAACGCGCCGGGTGGCGGGTTCGCCGCCGGGCTGGTCGCCGGTCTCGGGCTCGCGGTGCGGTATCTGGCGGGCGGGCGTACCGAACTCAACGGCGCCGCACCGGTGGACGCCGGCTTCGTGCTCGGCGCGGGACTGTTCGTCGCGGTCGGCACCGGCGTCGCCGCGATGCTGCTGGGCGGCGAGTTCCTGCAGAGCGCGACGCTCGACTTCCACCTCCCGCTGCTGGGCCACGTCCACTTCGTCACCTCCGTCTTCTTCGACGTGGGCGTCTACCTCATCGTGGTCGGCCTGGTGCTGGACATCCTGCGCAGCCTGGGCGCCGAGATGGACCGCCAGGAGGAGGACGACGAGCAGGAGACCGAGCCGGCCGGCGTACGGGAAGAGGAGCTGGTATGAGCCCGAACATTCCCAACCTGGTCTACATCCTGGTGATCGGCGTCCTGTTCGCCACCGGGGTCACACTGCTGCTGGAACGCAGCCTCACCCGCGTCCTGATGGGGGTCATCCTGCTCGGCAACGGCGCGAACCTGCTGCTGCTCACCGGCGGCCGGGCCGGCGGCCCGCCGATCGTCGGCACCTCCGCCCAGGAGGACATGGCCGACCCGCTGCCGCAGGCCATGGTGCTGACCGCGATCGTGATCACGCTCGGCATGACCGCGTTCCTGCTCGCGCTGGCCTACCGCAGCTGGCACCTCAACGGCCACGACGAGGTGCAGGACGACGTCGAGGACCGCCGCATCATGGAACTGGCCGACCGGGACGAGGGCCCCGGCACCGCCGACGCCGACACCGCGGACGGCGGCCCCGCGGACGGCGGCCCCGAGGCGCGGGTCCTGGCCGAGGCGGAGGGCGGCCGATGACCTGGCTCGTCCCGCTGCCGGTGGTGATGCCGCTGCTCGGCGCGGCCCTCACGCTGCTGCTCGCCCGGCGGGCCCGCGCCCAGCGCTGGGTCAGCATCGTCGTGCT
Organism: Micromonospora sp. NBRC 110037; assembly: GCF_001652995.1. Taxonomy (NCBI): domain Bacteria; kingdom Bacillati; phylum Actinomycetota; class Actinomycetes; order Micromonosporales; family Micromonosporaceae; genus Micromonospora; species Micromonospora sp. NBRC 110037. The sequence continues at coordinate 2,148,460 of NZ_BBVA01000002.1, read as the reverse complement.
CGCCGCCACCGTCGCCGTGGCGGCACTGCTCCTGGTCCAGTCGTCGCTGGACGGCCCGCTCGTGGTCGAGGTGGGCGGCTGGGTCGCGCCGATGGGCATCGTGCTCGTCGCCGACCAGCTCGCCGCGTTGATGCTCGTGGTGTCCGCCTCGGTCACCCTGTGCGTGCTCGTCTACTCCATCGGGCAGGGCATGGCCGACGGCAACGAGGAGACGCCGCTGTCGGTCTACCACCCGACCTATCTCGTGCTGACCGCCGGCGTGTGCAACGCCTTCCTCTCCGGCGACCTGTTCAACCTCTACGTCGGCTTCGAGATCCTGCTGGTCGCCAGCTACGTGCTGCTGACGCTCGGCAGCACCGAGACGCGGATCCGGGCCGGCACCACGTACGTCGTGGTCAGCCTGCTCTCGTCGCTGATCTTCCTGGTGGCGATCGGCCTGGTCTACTCCGCCACCGGCACGCTGAACCTGGCCCAGCTCGCCGACCGCCTGGACGCGCTGCCCGACGACATGCGCCTGGTCCTGCAGGGCATGCTGCTGCTCGCGTTCGGGATCAAGGCGGCGGTGTTCCCGCTGTCGGCGTGGCTGCCGGACAGCTACCCGACCGCGCCCGCCCCGGTGACCGCCGTCTTCGCCGGCCTGCTCACCAAGGTCGGCGTGTACGCGATCATCCGCACCGAGACGCTGCTGTTCCCCGGCGGCCGCACCGCCGACCTGCTCATGGTGATAGCGGCACTGACCATGGTGGTCGGCATCCTCGGCGCGGTGGCCCAGTCGGACATCAAACGACTGCTGTCGTTCACGCTGGTCAGCCACATCGGCTACATGCTGTTCGGGGTCGGCCTGACCACCCCGCTCGGCCTGTCCGCGGCGATCTTCTACGTGGTGCACCACATCACCATCCAGACCACGCTGTTCCTCGCCGCCGGCCTGGTCGAACGACGCGGCGGCAGCACCGCGCTGGACCGGCTCGGCGGGCTGGCCCGGTTGTCACCGCTGCTGGCGTTGCTGTTCTTCGTACCGGCGCTCAACCTGGCCGGCATCCCACCGTTCTCCGGGTTCCTCGGCAAGCTCGGCCTCGTGCAGGCCGGGGTGGACGACGGCGGGTTCCTGGCCTGGGCGCTCGTCGCGGGCGGGCTGCTGACCAGCCTGCTCACCCTCTACGCCATCGCCCGGGTGTGGAACCTGGCGTTCTGGCGGGCGCCGCACCCGGACATGCCGGAACCCGGCGACGCCGACCGGGCCGCCCGCACCGGCGGCGCCGAGCAGCCGCACGAGGGCGCCTCGCCGGCCGGGGCCGTGCTGCCCCGGCTGATGACGGTGCCGACCGCCGCCCTGGTGGTGCTCGGGCTGGCGCTGACAGTGGTGGCCGGGCCGCTGTTCGAGATCAGCACCGACGCCGCCGACGACCTGCTGCGCCGTGCCCCGTACGTGGAGGCCGTGTTCCCGGAGGGACCGCCGTGACCAGTCAGCCGAAAGCGCCGCTGACCCCCCGCGACCGCTGGCGCAACCGCGCGATCGCCGTGACCGGCCTGGTCACCGTCTGGGTGCTGCTGTGGGGCACCTTCAGCTGGGCGAACGTGATAAGCGGACTGGTGGTCGCCGCCGTGTTGCTCGTGGTCTTCCCGCTGCCCCCGGTGACCTTCGCCGGCCGGATCCGGCCGGTGCCGCTGCTGAGATTCCTGGCCCGCTTCCTGCGCGACCTGGTTGTCGCGTCGGTCCAGATCGCCTGGCTGGCCGTCCGGTCCAGACACCCGCACTCGGCGATCATCGCGGTGCCCCTGCGGGTGAACACCGACCTCAACCTCACCCTCAACGCCGAAGCCCTGTCGCTGGTGCCGGGCAGCCTGATCCTGGAGGCCGACCGGCGTACCGGCACCCTCTACGTGCACGTCATCGGCATCCGCAGCCTCGACGAGGTGGAGCGCTTCCGGCAGAGCGTGCTGGAACTGGAGGGGCGCATCGTCGCCGCCGTCGGCTCGGCCGAGGAACTGGACCTGATCCGTCGATCCGCACCCACCGGCCCGTCCGGGTCGGTCGAGCTGGAAGGAGCACCGACGTGACCGTCGTCGCCGTGATCGTCACCGCGCTGCTCGTCGCGGCCGGTGGGCTCACCCTCGTCCGCATCATCCGTGGGCCGTCGATCCTCGACCGGGCCGTCGCCACCGACGTGCTGCTCGCCGTCGCGGTCGCGGCCATCGCCACCGAGGCCGCGTACAGCCGGGACGCCACCGCGCTGCCGGTACTCGTGGTCCTCGCCCTGGTCGGGTTCGTCGGCTCGGTGAGCGTCGCCCGCTTCGCGGCTCGGAGAAACCCGAAATGACGCTCGACACGATCCTGGACACCGTCGCCGGCGTCTGCCTGATCGCGGGCGCCCTGCTCTGCCTGGCCGCCGGCATCGCGCTGATCCGCTTCCCGGACGTGCTGTCGCGGATGCACGCGGCGGCCAAGCCGCAGGTGCTCGGGCTGCTGCTGGTGCTGCTCGGCTGCGCGTTGCGGCTGCGTACCGGGGTGGACATCACCACGCTGGTCCTGGTGGGCCTGTTCCAGCTCGCCACCGCCCCGGTCGCCGCGCACATGGTCGGGCGGACCGCGTACCCGCACGACGACATCCGGCGGGACCTGCTGATCACCGACGAGTTGGCCGGCGACATCGACCGGATCCGGGCGGACCGGGCCGGCGAGCCGCAGGACACGTCGCCGGCCCGCACGTCCTGAGACTCCGCCCCAGCGTCGAGGCAGGGAGCCCATGAGCGGCACGGTCTACGAGAACGCCCGCATCCACACGCTCGACCCGGCCCGCCCGCACGCCGAGGCGATGCTGGTCCGCGGCGAGCGGATCGTCGCCGTCGGCGACCTCGCCGAGTGCCGGGACCGGGCCGGCGGCGGCGCACGCCGGATCGACCTCGGCGGGATGGCCGTGCTGCCCGGGCTGATCGACAGTCACATCCACGCCGCGTCCTACGTACGAGGGCTGGACCAGGTGGACCTGCGCGGCACGGCGAGCCTGGACGAGGCGCTGACCCGGATCGCGCGGCACGCCGCCACGCTGCCGCCGTACGCCTGGCTGTTCGGTGGCGGGTGGGACAGCAACAGGTGGACCCGGCCGGCGCAGCCGACCCGTACCGACCTGGACCGGGTCTGCCCGGACCGCCCGGCCGCGCTGCCCAGCGTCGACGGCCACACCATCTGGGTGAACAGCGCCGCGCTGGCCCGCCTCGGCATCGACGCCGCCACCCCCGACCCGCCCGGCGGGCAGATCGCACGCGACGAGCACGGCGAGCCGACCGGCATCCTGCGCGAGGCGGCCGCCGACGCGGCGTACGCGGTGGTGCGCTCCCCGCACGCCGGTGACCTGGTCGCGCAGTTGCGCGTCCACCTGCCCCGGCTGCTCGCCGCCGGCCTGACCGGCATCCACGACCTGGACGGGCAGGACGCCCGCGCCGCCTACGAGACGCTGTACGCCCGGGGCGAGCTGCCGCTGCGGGTGCACAAGACGATCCCGGCCACGGCGCTGGACGAGGCGATCGACAGCGGCTGGGCCACCGGCGACGGGGACCGGTGGCTGAGCACCGGCCCGGTGAAGATCTTCACCGACGGCGCGCTCGGCTCGCACACCTGCCTGATGAGCGAGCCGTACGACGGCGAGCCCGGCAACCACGGCATCGCCGTCACCCCGGCCGAGGAGTTCGAGCGGCTGCTGGCCACCGCCGCCGGGGCCGGCATCGCGGTGGCGGCGCACGCCATCGGCGACGCGGCGAACCGGATGGTGCTGCGGGCGTACGCGCGCTGGCGCGATTCGGCCGGGCCCGGCCCGGCGGCGCGGCTGCGGCACCGGATCGAGCACACGCAGCACCTGCTGCCCGAGGACGTGCCGCTGCTCGCCCGCTCCGGGGTGATCGCCTCGATGCAGCCCACCCACTGCACCAGCGACATTCCGCTGACCAGCCGGATGCTCGCCGGCCGGGATCTCGCCTCGTACGCCTGGCGCAGCCTGCTCGACGCCGGGGCCGTCGTGGCGTTCGGGTCGGACGCCCCGGTGGAGGACCCCGACCCGTTCTTCGGCGTGCACGCCGCGGTGACCCGGCAGCAGCCCGACGGGACCCCGCCCGGCGGCGTCGACCCGCACGAGCGGCTCGACCTGGACACGGCGCTGCGCTGCTTCACCGGGGCCGGCGCGTACGCCTCCTACGAGGAGCACCTGAAGGGGCGGCTGCGCCCCGGCATGCTCGCCGACTTCATCGCGCTGCCCACCGACCCGTACCGGGTGGAGCCGGCGCGACTGCGGGACCTGACAGTGGCGCTGACCGTGGTCGGCGGCGTGGTGCGCTGGCAGCGCTGACCGTGTCCCGCCCGGACGCCGCTGTCCGGGCGGGACACGGCTCTCAGGCGCCCTTCACCCAGCCGAGGCTGAACCGGGCGAAGTAGATGCCGCCGGTGTCGCCCACCTCGTACAGGTTGCCGACCGTGCCGTCGGCCAGCACCGCCATCGTCGAGTAGCCGGCGCCGCCGGGCTTGACCAGTGCCCGCGCCGGCCAGCTCGCGCCGTCGTCGGTGGACAGCCGTACGGTGAGGTCGTTGCGCGCGCTCGGGTGCGCGTTGTTGCTGAACAAGGCCGTGCGGGTACGCACCGGCGCCCGGTTCGCGCCGACCTCGGCGGGCCGCAGGTAGGACATCTCGTCGGCGTTGCAGAGCGGGTCGGGCAGCAGGGCGCTCGCCGTGGCCGGGCCGAACGTCGCGGCGCCGTCGGTGGAGGTGGCGTAGAAGCGGCTGCGGGTCGAGTTGTGCCGCATGTTCTGCACGATCGCGCCGGTGCCGCGCTCGATGGCCTTGCTCTCGTTGATGTTCCCGCCGGCGGATCCGCCACGGCGCCAGGTCGCGCCGTTGTCGTCGCTGTAGATGTTCGCGGCGTGGCTGGTGCCGGCCGAGTCCCGGTAGGCGATCGGCTGGATCAGGCGTCCGGTGCTGGTCTGGATGCCGTGGCCGGAGGAGAAGAACACCTGCCGCCAGGTGGGGTCCTTGACGGCCGGGTTCAGCTCCACCGGGGCGCTCCAGGTGGCGCCGTTGTCCCGGCTGGTGATGTAGCGCAGGTGCATGCTGTTCGGGTCGTCGGCGGTGTTGAGGCCGGAGCCGCCGGACCAGAAGCTGATGCCGGGCCGGGGGGAGTAGGTGAAGAAGCAGTAGACGACGCCGGTGGCGCGGTCCACGAGCAGGCTGGGGTCGCCGACGCCCTCGCTGGTGGTGGGCGGGGCGTGGATGACCCGGGGCTGCTCGAAGGTGCGGCCGCCGTCGGTGCTGCGGATCATCACGATCTGGATGTTGTTGGTGCCGCCGCCGAGGTCGTACGAGCCGTTCACCCGGGCGTCGGCCACGGCGATGACGGTGCCGTTGTTGGTGACGGCCAGGCCGGGGATGCGGACCGAGGCGACGGTGCCGTCGTACCGGCCGCCCGTGCCGTTGAGGTCGCGGATCACGGTCTGCGTGGTGAGCAGCGTGGTGCTGGTCATCTGCGGGGTGCCGGTGGCCAGGTCGCAGGAGGTGGTGCCGCGCAGCGTGGTGTCGATGCCGGGGGCGGTGACCCGCAGCGTGTACGGGGCGCCGGCGCCGACGGTCCAGTAGTGCAGGTAGTTGCCGCCGGCGGCGATGGTGCGGGTCCACGGCGAGCCGGTGCGTCCGGGCCAGGTGACGGTGAAGTCCCGGGCGGTCGTGGTGCGGTTCTCCAGCGCGAGCTGGAGGCGGCCGTTGGTGCAGTCGAAGCTGGTGAGCGCGGACATGCCGGTGCCGCAGTGGAAGAGGCCGGAGGTGGTGTCGTCCAGGCCGGTCGGGGTCGTCGTGCGCAGGGTGTACGGCGTGCCGGGGGACAGCGTCCAGTACAGCTCGGCGCCGCTGCCGGCCGCGACGGTGCGGGTCCAGGGCGAGCCGGACCGGCCGGGCCAGGTGACTGTGTACGTCTGTGCCGTGGTGCTGCGGTTGTCCAGAAGCAGGAGCAGCCGGCCGGTGGTGCAGTCGGCGCCGACGGTGGCGCTCACGCCGGTGGGGGCGGCCTGGGCCGGGGTGGCGGGGAGCACCGTGAGCAGGCCGAGGAGGACGGCCAGTACGGCGGTCACCCGGCGTGGTATCGCACGGACAGGGGGCACGGGGGATTCCTTCCGGACGGGGGTGGGGATCGGAGCGATAGCATCAGACGTCGGACGTCCGATGTTGGGTACGTACGCTAAGCCGATCGATGGGACCCGTCAAGGAATCGGACGATGTGGACCGTGCACAAAGGGCGCGCGCAGGCCGGCCGGTCCGCGGCCGGCCTGCCGGTGTCCGGTTGCCGGGTCAGGCCTGGGCGGCGCGGGCGATGCTCGCCCGGATGGGCGCGTAGTGCTCGGCGATGGCCGAGCGCAGCGCCGCCGCGTCCCCGGCGGTGAGGGCGGCCACGATGGCCTGGTGCCGCTGGGCGGTGATGACCCGGTCCTCCGGCTCGGTGCGCAGGGTCGGCGCGACGATGGCCTGCACCTGCCAGAACGCCTCGGTCAGCTGGACCAGCAGGTCGTTGCCGAGCGGCTCCATCAGCTTCAGGTGGAAGGCCCGGTCGACGTCGAGGAAGTCCTCGCCCTGTGCCGCCCGGCTGCGCATCTCGTCGGCGAGCGCGGACAGCTCCGACCGGTGCTCCTCGTCCAGGGCGTCGATGACGGTGGCCGCCAGCCCCTGCTCCAGCGTCTGCCGGATGTCGACGACCTGGGCCAGTACGTGGTGGTCGTCCTCGCCGCTGAGCAGGCCCCGGAACGTCAGGCTCTCCACCAGGGCGTTGAGGGACATCCGGCCGACGAACGTGCCGTGGCCGTGGCGCACCTCGACGATGTCGAGCGCGGAGAGGATCTTGACGGCCTCGCGGACGCTGGAGCGGCTGGCGCCGACCGCCTCGCACAGCTCCGTCTCGGTGGGCAGGAGATTGCCCGGCTTGAGGCGGTTGTGCAGGATGTACTCCTTGATCCTGGTGGCGACCTCCTGCCGGCGAGGGCTCGGCCGCTCGGCGCCGCGTAGCGGACTGGCGTCAATGGTCGTCATCTGCCCCTTGCCCTTCGTTCCCGAATCTGACACCCTCACCCTACCGGCATCAGACGTCAGACGTCATACACCTTACACTTCACATCCCCGGCGCGAGCGGCGACGCGAGCGCATGAAGAGCCTATGGAGGCATCTACGTGAGCACCACCGGTAAGTCGCGGAGCTGGCGCGTGCCGCGCCGCCGCGTCCGCCCCCTGGCCGTCGCCTCCCTCGGAGCGACCCTCGCCCTCGGGCTGGTGGCCTGCAGCGGCGGTCCCGCCTCGACCAACGCGGTCAGCGGCGGGAAGGCGGGCACGTCGATCGAGGCCACCCTGGCGTTCACGCTCTCCAGCGGTTTCGACCCGGGCAACGCCTCCTCCGCCGTGGCGACCGCCGTCAACCAGCACGTCTTCGAGGGTCTCGTGGACCTCGACCCGATCACGCGGGAACCCTACAACGCGCTGGCCAAGAGCGACCCGACGCCCGGCGCCGACGGCCTCACGTACACCGTGACGCTGCGCGACGGCGCGAAGTTCTCCGACGGCACCCCCGTCACCGCCGAGGACGTCGCCTGGTCGTTCACCCGCGTGCTGAAGCCGGCGGACCCGAAGGCGCCGCCGCTGATGCAGGGCTTCGTCTCGTTCCTCGACAGCGTCACCGCCAAGGACGCGGCCACCGTCGAGTTCAAGCTGAAGTACCCGTTCGCCCTGTTCAGCGAGCGGATCTCGGTCATCAAGGTCGTGCCCAAGGCCAAGACCGGTGACGCGGCAGCGGCCAAGGCGTTCGACACCGCGCCGATCGGGTCCGGCCCGTTCAAGGTGGACAGCGCGTCCAAGGAATCCGGCATCAAGCTGAGCAAGAACGAGACCTACAACGGCCCGCGCCCGGCCAAGGTCGAGACGATGACGTGGAACACCACCACCGAGGCGTCGGCCCGGGTGTCGGACCTGCAGGGCGGCCGCGTGCAGGCCATCGAGGCCGTGCCGTACCTGAACGTCGACTCGCTCAAGGACAAGTACACGATCGACGTGAAGCAGGCCTTCAACCAGGTCTTCCTCATGTTCAACAACGCCGCCGCGCCGTTCAGCGACAAGCGCGTCCGCCAGGCCCTGCACTACGCCATCGACAAGGACGCGGTCATCAAGACCGCGCTCAACGGCTACGGCAGCCCGGCGACCAGCTACCTCGACGAGGGCAACAAGGCGTACCAGAAGGCCGCCACCGTCTACGACTACAACCCGGACAAGGCCAAGGCCCTGCTCCAGGAGGCCGGCGTCACCAACCTGTCGTTCCGGCTCGACACCACCGACAACTCGGTGGTCAAGGACGTCGCCCCCCTGGTCATCGAGCAGTGGAAGAAGATCGGCGTCAACGCCACGCTCAACACCGTGCCGTCCTCGGCCATCTACGGCGACATCGTCCCCAAGGACACGTTCCGGGTGCTCATGGCCACCGGTGACCCGAGCGTCTTCGGCGTCGACACCGACCTGCTGATGCGCTGGTACTACTTCGGCGAGACCTGGCCGGGCCAGCGTTACCGCTGGAGCGACGCCAACCGCAAGGCCATGGGCGACCTGCTGGACAAGGCCGCGCAGACCTCCGACGAGGCGGCCCGCAAGGCGCTGTGGAAGCAGGCCCTGGACATGGTGGCGGACGACGCCCCGCTCTACCCGATCCTGCACACCAAGGTCGTCACCGCGTACGACCCGGCCAAGCTCGACGGCTTCTCGGGCGCCTCGACCACCGGCCTGTACTTCCTGGGCACCGGCCGGACCGGCTGAGCCCACTCGGGGCTCCGCCCCCGCCTCCGTCCCGTCCGGCCGCACGTGACCCGTGCGGCCGGACGGGACGCCCCGGCGCCCCGCCACGAGAAAGAGAATCCATGCTGACCGTCCTGAACCTGGTCGCACGACGATTCCTGACGCTGATCCCCCTGGTGCTGGGCATCACGCTCTTCGTCTTCGTGATCATGCAGTTCTCCCCGATCGACCCGGCGCTGTCCGTCCTCGGCGACCAGGCCACGCCGGCGCAGGTCGAGGCGTTCCGCGCCGCGAACGGGCTGAACGACCCGCTGCCGCTGCGCTACCTGCACTTCCTCGGCGACCTCGTCCGCGGCGACCTCGGCATGACGTTCCCGCCGTCGGTCCCGGTCGCCGAGAAGATCGCCATGGCGTTGCCGCTGACCATCCAGCTCACCGCGCTCGGCGTCGTCGGCGCGCTGGTCATCGCGCTGGCCCTCGGCATCCCGGCCGCCCTGTACCGGGACCGCTGGCCCGACCAGGTCATCCGGATCGTCTCCATGGCCGGCATCGCCACGCCTTCGTTCTGGCTGGCCCTGCTGTTCATCCAGGAGTTCTCGGTCCGCCGCCCGATCTTCCCGACCGGTGGATACGTCAACCCCGCCGACTCGGTCGGCCTCTGGCTGCAGTCCCTCGCGCTGCCCGCGCTGGCGCTGGCCGTACCGGTCGGCTGCTCGCTGGCCCGCATCGTCCGCACGTCGATGGTCGAGGAACTCGACAAGGACTACGTCCGCACCGCCGTCGGCGCCGGACTGCCACCGCGCGTGGTGATCGGCCGCAACGTGCTGCGCAACGCGCTGGTCAACCCGCTCACCGCGCTCGGCCTGCGGATCGGCTACCTCATCGGCGGCACCGTCGTCATCGAGGCCATCTTCTCGCTGCCCGGCATGGGCACCCAGATCATGAGCGCCGTCCAGCAGAACGACACCGCGCTCGCCCAGGGCACCGTGCTCACCATCGCGCTGTGCTTCGTCCTGGTGAACCTGGTCGTCGACATCCTCTACCTCTTCGCCAACCCCCGACTGCGCGGAGGCCACTGATGCGCCGGTCCCTCACCACGCGGCTGTCCCGCCCCGGCATGGCCTTCGCCCGGCTCGGTCTCGCGGCCCGGTTCGCGCTCGGCTTCGTCGCGCTCATCGTCGTGGTCGGCGTGCTCGCCCCGCTGCTGCTGCGCCACGACCCCACCCAGACCGGTCTCGGACCGGCGCTGACCGGCCCGAACGGCGACTTCTGGTTCGGCCTGGACAAACTCGGCCGCGACGTCTTCTCCCGGCTGGTCGCCGGCACCCGGCGCTCCCTGATCGTCGGTTTCGGCGCGGCCGGCATCGCGCTGGTGCTCGGCGCGATCCTCGGCGCGCTCGCCGGCAGCAGCCGCACCGTCGTCGACGAGGTCGTCATGCGCTGCCTCGACGTGGTCATGGCCTTCCCCACGATCGTGCTCTCCGCGCTGCTGATCATCTCGTTCGGCAAGAACAGCCTGCTGGTCCTCGTCATCGCGATCGGGTTCGTGTTCACCCCGTCGGTCGCGCGCATCGTCCGCGCCAACGTGCTGTCCCAGTACGGCGAGGACTACGTGGCCGCCGAGCGCATCATCGGCGCCCGCCGCCCGCACATCCTCTGGCGGCACGTCCTGCGCAACTGCGCCGCCCCGATCCTCGTCTTCGTCACCGTCATGGTGGCCGACGCGATCGTCTTCGAGGCGTCCCTGTCCTTCATCGGCGGCGGCCTCGCCCCGCAGGAGGCGGCCTCCTCGTGGGGCTCGGTCATCGCCTTCGGCAAGGAGATGGTGCAGATCGGCGGCTGGTGGGCCACGTTCTTCCCCGGCCTGCTGATCCTGCTCACCGTGCTGGCGCTCAACGTGCTCTCCGAGGGCATGTCCGACGCCTGGGCCGCCCCGGCCGCGCGCCGCGCCACGTCCACCACCAGCGGTGACGCGCTGGAGCAGGCGCAGCCCGGCACCGGCGAGGTGGTCGAGCTGCCCGGCCTGGCCGAGGCGGCGCAGCGGCTGCGTGAGCGCGCCCGCCCGCTGCCGCAGGGCAAGCCGGTCCTTCAGGTCAGCGACCTGTCCATCGGCTTCGAGGGCCGCCACCGCGGCGTCGACATCGTCGACGGGCTCACCTTCGACGTACGCCCCGGCGAGGTCGTCGGCCTGGTGGGGGAGTCCGGCTCCGGCAAGTCGCTGAGCGTCCTCGCCGTCATGGGCCTGCTGCCGCAGGGCGCCCGGGTACGCGGCGAGATCCGCTTCCAGGACACGGACCTGCTGAAACTCAACGCCAAGGGCCGCCGCGCCCTGATGGGCCGCGAGATCGCCATGGTCTACCAGGACGCGCTGTCGGCGCTGAACCCGGCGCTGCGCGTCGGCGCCCAGCTCGCCCAGATGATCCGCCGCGGCGGCACCCGCTCGGCCGAGGAACTGATGCGGCTGGTCGGGCTGGACCCGCGGCGCACGCTCGCCGCGTACCCGCACGAGCTGTCCGGCGGGCAGCGGCAGCGCGTCGTGATCGCCATGGCGCTGTCCCGCGACCCGAAGCTGATCATCGCGGACGAGCCGACCACCGCGCTCGACGTCACCGTGCAGGCCCAGGTGATGGCGCTGCTGCTGGAGCTGCGCGAGCGGCTCGGCTTCGCCCTCATCCTGGTCAGCCACGACCTCGCCCTGGTCAGCGACGTCTGCGACCGGGTCGTGGTGATGTACGGCGGGCAGATCGTGGAGACCGGCGTGACCGCCGACGTGATGGAGGCGCCCGCCCACCACTACGCCCGCGGGCTCCTCGGTTCCGTCCTGTCCCTGGAGACCGGCGCGGAACGGCTCACCCAGATCCGCGGCGTGGTGCCCTCACCGGCCGACTTCCCGAAGGGTTGCCGATTCTCCGACCGCTGCCCGATGGCGACCGAGATCTGCCGGGACACCGCGCCCACCATGGCGGGCACGGACGGCCACGGGTACGCCTGCCACCACCCCGCCGTCACCGTCAGCGAGAAGGAGCCGGCCCGATGAGCGCCACCGCCGAGCACCGGCCGATCGCCGAGCTGAGCGACGTGCACGTGGTGCACGCCGCGCGCGGCGGCGGCATGTTCAGCCGGGAGAAGGTCTACGCGCTCACCGGCGCCGACCTGGTCATCCGGGCCGGCGAGACGGTCGGCATCGTCGGCGAGTCCGGCTGCGGCAAGTCCACCCTCGCCAAGGTGCTCGTCGGCCTGCAACGGCCGACCGCCGGCACGGTGTCCTTCGCCGGCAAGGACGTGTGGTCGATGACCGCCACCGAGCGGCGCGAGCACATCGGCGCCGGCGTCGGCATGATCTTCCAGGACCCGGCCACCTCACTGAACCGCCGGATGCCGGTACGCGACATCCTGCGCGACCCGCTCGACGTGCACCGCCGGGGCACCCGGCAGCAGCGCGAGCAGCGGGTGACCGAGCTGATGGCCCTGGTCGGCCTGCCCCGCTCGGTCGCCGACGTGCTGCCCAGCCAGCTCTCCGGCGGCCAGCGCCAGCGGGTGTCCATCGCCCGCGCGCTGGCCCTGGAACCGGGGCTGGTCATCGCCGACGAGCCGACCAGCGCGCTCGACGTGTCGGTCCGCGCGCAGATCCTCAACCTGCTGCTGGACCTCAAGGACCGGCTCGGCCTGGCCATGGTGCTGGTGTCGCACGACATCCAGACCGTCAAGCGGGTCAGCGACCGGGTCGTCACCATGTACCTGGGCCGCATCGTCGAGCAGACCCCCGCCGACCTGCTGCCCGAGGGCGGCCGGCACCCGTACACCCGGGCCTTGTTCTCGGCCACGCCGGGCCTGCTCTCACCGATCGAGCCCATTCCGCTGGTCGGCCCGGTCCCGTCGGCGACCCGGCCGCCGAGCGGCTGCCCGTTCCGGACCCGCTGCTGGGCCGCCACCGACGGCTGCGCCGTGGACATGCCCGCGCCGCGCCCCGCCGAGGGCGCGGGCCACGAGTTCCGCTGCCACCACCCGGTGCCCGCCGGCACCGCCAACACCGAACTGGTCGCGCTCGCCACCTCGGCGACCGGCCGCACCACAACTGAGTCTGTCGAGGAGAACCTGTGACCACCCCAGCCCCGCGGTTCGCCGGAGTCGTGCCGCCGGCCGTCACCCCCCTGACCGAAGAGGGCGAGGTCGACGTCCACTCCCTGGAACGGCTGGTCGAATGGCTGCTCGACGCCGGCGTCGACGGCATCTTCGCCCTCGGCAGCTCCGGCGAGACGGTCTTCCTCACCGACCGGCAGCGGGACCTCGCGCTGGAGACCATCGTCAAGACCGCCGGCGGCGCCGTGCCGGTCCTCGCCGGCTGCATCGAACCCACCACCCGCCGGGTCGTGGAGCGGGCCGAGGCGTCCACCCGGCTGGGCGCGGACGGCCTCGTCGTGACCGCCCCGTTCTACGCCATCGTCGGCCCGCACGAGATCGAGCGGCACTTCCGCGCCGTCGCCGCGGCGGTCGAGCTTCCGCTGCTGGCGTACGACATCCCGGTCTGCGTGCACAGCAAGCTCTCCGTCGACCTGCTGACCCGCCTCGCCGCCGAGGGCGTGCTGGCCGGCGTCAAGGACTCCAGCGGCGACGACGTCGCGTTCCGCCAGCTGGCGCTCGCCATCGCCGAGCACGCGCCGGAGCGCGACTTCAGCCTGCTCACCGGCCACGAGGTCGTGGTCGACGCGATGATGCTCGCGGGCGGCTCCGGCTCGGTGCCCGGACTGGGCAACGTGGACCCGGCCGGATACGTGCGGCTGCACCGCGCCTGCCTGGCCGGCGACTGGGCCGCGGCCCGCCGGGAACAGGACCGCCTGACCCGGCTGTTCCGCATCGTCGACGCGGCCGACCCGGCCACCTCGGCGGGCGCCACCCGGGGCGTCGGCGCGTTCAAGACCGCGCTGTCCCTGCTCGGCGTCATCGCCGGCAACGCGGTGTCGCTGCCGCTGCGGCCGCTGGACGACGCCGAGACGGGCCGCGTGCGTACCCAGCTGGAACTGGCCGGGCTGCTCTGACCATGCCCGAGGTGAGCACGACCGGCCTGGTCGCCGCGCTCGACATCGGCGGCACCAAGACCACAGCCGCGCTGGTCACCGCCGCCGGCGAGGTCGTCGGCCGGCACACCGCGCCGACACCCGGTCGCTCCGGCGCCGCAGCGGTGCTCGACACCGCCGCCGGCCTGGTCGAGAAGCTGCGGGCGGACGCGCCGGACGTCGTACGGGCGCTCGGCGTCGGCAGCGCCGGCGTCATCGACAGCGCTTCCGGCCTGGTGCTGTCCGCCACCGACGTGCTGACCGGCTGGGCCGGCACGGACCTGCGCGGCGACCTGGCTCGGTGTCTCGGTGTGCCGGTCACCGTGGTCAACGACGTGCACGCCCACGCGCTGGGCGAGGCGCGTCACGGCGTCGCGGCCGGGCACGACACGGTGCTCTACGTCGCCGTGGGCACCGGTGTCGGCGCGTCGTTCGTCCTCGGCGACACAGTGCTCGCCGGTGCGCACAGCGCGGCCGGGCACGCCGGGCACCAGCCGTCGGCGTACGCCGGAACGCTGCCCTGCACCTGCGGCGGGCGCGGGCACCTGGAGGCGATCGCCGCCGGGCCCGCGCTCACCGCCGAGTACGTCCGGCGTACCGGCCGTCCGGTGGCCGACCTGCGGGCCGTCGCCGCGCTCGCGGCAGGTGGCGACGAGACGGCCCGCGACGTCGTCCGGCTCGGCGGCACGGCCGTCGGGTCCGCCGTCGGCGGCCTGGTCAACGTGCTCGACCCCGCCGCCGTGGTGATCGGCGGCGGCGTCACCGGCCTCGGCGAGCCGTGGTGGCGGGCGCTGCGTGACGCGGTGCCCGCCGAGACGCTGCCCGCCCTGGCCGGTGTGCCGGTCCTCGCCTCCACCCTCGGCCCCGACGCGCCGCTGCTCGGCGCCGCCTCGCTCGCCTGGAAGGTCTCATGAACTCCCTCGTCGACCAGCTCCGCCACCGCCTGGTGGTCTCCTGCCAGGCGTACCCGGGTGAGCCCATGCGCGACCCGGACACCATGCGCCGGGTCGCGCTCGCCACCGCCCGCGGCGGCGCCGCCGGCATCCGCGCCCAGGGCCTGGCGGACATCGCGGCCATCCGCGCGGCGGTGGACCTGCCGCTGATCGGGCTCTGGAAGGACGGCGACGACGACGTCTTCATCACCCCGACGCTCGAACACGCGCTGGCCGTCGCCGACGCCGGGGCGCACGTCGTCGCGCTCGACGGCACGTCCCGGCCCCGCCCCGACGGCCGTACGCTCGCCGAGACGATCGCCGCCGTGCACGAGCGCACCGGCGCGCTGGTGATGGCCGACTGCTCCACGTTCGACGAGGGCATCGCCGCCGCCGCTGCCGGCGCCGACCTGGTCGGCACCACGCTCTCCGGGTACACCGCGTACACCACCAAGGGCGACGGGCCGGACCTGGACCTGGTCGCCCGGCTCGCCGCCGCGGTCGACGTCCCGGTGGTCGCCGAGGGACGCATCCACACCCCGGAGCAGGCCGCGCAGGCGCTGCGGGCGGGCGCGTGGACGGTGGTGGTCGGCACCGCCATCACCCACCCGAGCACCATCACCGGCTGGTTCGCGTCCGCCGTACGGGAGGCCGCGTCGTGCCGCTGACCGACCTCGACCTGGCCGGCTGCCTCGCGTACCGGCCGGAGCTGGACGTGCCGGCGGACCTGGACGGATTCTGGGCGCGCACGCTCGACGGCGGCGGCGACCCGGCGGCGGCGGTCTACGAGCCGGTCGACACCGGGCTGACCCAGATCCGGACGTACGCGGTCACGATCCCCGGTTTCGCCGGTGAGCCGGTACGCGGATGGCTGCACCTGCCCGCCGGTGCCGACGGGCCGCTGCCCTGCGTGGTCGAGTACCTCGGCTACGGCCGGGGCCGCGGCCTGCCGCACGAGAAGCTGTTCTGGGCGGCGGCCGGCTTCGCGCACCTGATCATGGACAGCCGCGGCCAGGGGTGGAGCGCCGCCACCGGCGGCACGCCCGACCCGCACCCCTACCCGGCCGGCACCGTGCCCGGCTTCCTCACCCGGGGCGTCGCCGACCCGGCCGAGCACTACTACCGGCGGCTCATCACCGACGCGGTCCGCTTCGCCGAGGCCGCCCGGCGGCACCCGGCCGTCGACCCGGCGCGGGTGGCGGTGACCGGCTTCAGCCAGGGCGGCGGCCTCGCCCTGGCCGTCGGCGCGTTGTGCCCGGACGTCGCCGCCGTCATGCCGGACGTGCCGTTCCTGTGCGACATCCGCCGGGGCGTGCGCGTCGCCGGCCCGGACAGCCCGTACGCCGAGGTCGTCGAGTACCTCGCGCTGCACCGCGATCGCGCCGACCAGGTGTTCCGCACGCTGTCCTACCTGGACGCCGCAGTGCTCGCGCCGCGCGCCACCGCGCCGGCGCTGTTCTCCATCGCCCTGCGTGATCAGGTCTGCCCGCCGTCGACCTGCTTCGCCGCCTACCACCGCTACGGCGGCGACAAGGACGTGCGGGTGTACGAGTTCAACGACCACGAGGGCGGCGAGGCGGCACACCAGGGCGAACAGCTCACCTGGCTGCGCGGGATCCTG
Organism: Micromonospora sp. NBRC 110037; assembly: GCF_001652995.1. Lineage (NCBI taxonomy): Bacteria > Bacillati > Actinomycetota > Actinomycetes > Micromonosporales > Micromonosporaceae > Micromonospora > Micromonospora sp. NBRC 110037. The sequence goes on along the minus strand of NZ_BBVA01000002.1, from coordinate 2,132,060 downwards.
GGCGGCTAACGGGCCCGTTCCACCACGTAGTCGGTCAGCTCCAGCAGGAAACGGCCGTCCTCGGTGTCGGCGGCGGCGCCCAGCGCCCGCTCACCCTCACGCCGGGCCGCGAGCGCGAGATCCCGGGCGCTGCGCCGCGCCGACTCCACACAGTCGTACGCGAGCAGGCGCCCGTGCAGCCAGCGCACCTCGGCGTCGGTGCGCTGCGCGCGGGTACGGCTCAGCAATCGCACGAGCCGCTCGCGTTCCTCCGGTGTGCACCGTCGCATGAAGTCGATCAGGATCAGCGTCCGCTTGCCCTCCCACAGGTCACCGGCGATCTCCTTGCCGTACCGGGCGTAGTCGCCGGTCAGGTTGAGCGCGTCGTCCTGGATCTGGAACGCCGCGCCCAGATACCAGCCGTACCGGTCCAGCACGTCGACAGCGTTCTCCCGGCCGGTCGCCACGAGGACGCCGGTGCGGCACGGGTAGATGCACGTGTACCAGGACGTCTTCTTCAGGCACATCCGGTAGTAGTCGTCGGCGTCCAGGTCGCACACGTTGTCGCGGATCCAGCCGATCTCGATCGCCTGCCCCTCCAGCGAGTGGCGCATCATCAGCTCGGTCTCGGTGAACAGCCGCCAGGCGATCCCGGAGCCGAGCGCCGCCCGGTTCGCGGCCAGCCGCCGCAACGCCAGCAGGTTCGTCATGTTGCCGACGTTCAGCGCCACGCCCACGCCGTACTCGGCGTGCAGCGTCCGCCCGCCGCGCCGCTGCTCGCTGGAATCCTGGATGTCGTCGTGGATGAGGAAGGCGTTGTGGAACAGCTCCACTGTCACCGCGGCGTTGAGGCCCACCGCGTCGCCGCCGCCGAACGCCCGGCACGTGGCCAGGCACAGCGCGGCGCGCAGCCCCTTGCCCCACCGGCGCGGATACTCCGCGACCAGGTCGTAGAGGTAGCGTGGGCCGCCGTCGGGCACGTCGTCGAGCAGCGCGCCGAGGGCCAGCCCGCGATAGCGCTCCAGCATCCGTTCCACGTGCCCGCCGGCCACCCCGGCGGTCGGCGCCATCGCGCGGCTACCGGTCCGTCGGCCGCTTCGGGGCCGGCGACGCCAGCCGGTCCGCGAGCCCGTTTGCGACCTCGGGGGCCAGCCGCGCCAGATTGAGTACGGTGTCCAGCGCGTCGTGCGCGTCCGACGTGTACCGCCGGATCACCTCACCGCGCTGGTCGTCGGCCATCTTCAGCTGCCCGACCACGGTGTCGATCAGGGCGTGCCCGTCGGTGCGGACCCGCGCGACGAGTTCGTCGAACGCCTCCGGGTCGACCCGGCGGCTCTCGGTCAGCTTCTCCTCGAGTCGCCGTGCGCCGGCCAGCCCCGCCGCGAGTTCCTCCTCCAGCACCGTGGCCGCGTGGGTCACGCTCTCCGAGGTCTCCTCGGCCACCTTCTCGAAGCGCTCGTTCGTGCGCTCACGCTTGCCGTCTGTCATGGGCGAAGTGTCACCGGACCAGGCACGACGCACCAGGCGAGTGTCGCCATGGTGACTGAGCGTGGCCAGCCCGGGCAGCTTTCGCGACTGGGTACGGGTACTCAGCGCAGTACCGTCCCGTCGCTCATGTGTCCGCGTCGCGGCGTCGACAGGATCCTTGTCATGGCCGAGACGCTGCACCGACACGCCGCCTTGCGTACCGTCGACACGCCGCTGCCCGCCGAGGCCGCGCTGGCCCCCGCCGGCCGCGCGGTCGCCGCGCTGGCCCGGCTCATCGCCCACCACCCCGCCGGCTGGAGGTGGCTGGCCCGGCGCCACCACCCGGTCCTCGACCGGCTCGCCGCCGCGAACGCGCGGTCCACCTGCGTCCGCGCCGCCCGGCGGGTGCCCGCGTACCAGGCGTTCCTGCGGGCCCGCCCGGGCGGGCTGCGCCGCCGGCTGCGGGACTTCCCGGAGACCGACAAACGTGGGTACGTCATGGCGTACGACGCCTCGGCCCGGTGCCGGGACGGGCGGATGCCGGAGCGGGGCGTGGTGGTCGACGAGTCGGCCGGCTCGTCCGGGCGGCCGTTCAACTGGCCGCGCGGCGAGCGGGAGCTGCGGGCGGTGCACCGCGACATCGCCGGGTACACCGGTCTGGCGTTCCCGATGCGCCGACCGTTCGTCATCAACGCGTACTCGATGGGCGCCTGGGCGACCGGCACCACGACCGGCGCGGCGATGGCCCGGATCGCGACGGTGAAGAACACCGGCCCCGACCTGGGGAAGATCGTCGACACGCTGCGCGAGTTCGGCCCCGGCCACGACTACCTCGTGACCGCGTACCCGCCGTTCCTCAAGCACCTGCGGGACCGGCTCGACGCCGAGGACTTTCCGTGGTCGCGGTACCGGATCTTCGCCAGTTGCGGCGGCGAGGGGATGACCGAGGCGTTGCGCGACTACCTGGAGCAGCGGTTCGTGCGGGTGCGGTCGGCGTACGGGGCGTCGGACCTGACCATCGGCATCGGCGCGGAGACCCGGTTCACGGTCTGGTTGCGGCGGCGGCTGCGCACCGACGCGGGACTGCGCGCGGAACTGCTGGGCCGCGGCGAGCAGCGGCTGCCGATGGTGTTCCAGTACAACCCGTTCGCCACCTACCTGGAGACCAACGAGCGGCGGGAACTGCTCTGCACCGTCACCGGCCCGCACGTGCTCCAGCCCCGGCTGCGCTACAACGTCGGCGACGAGGCGCTGCTGGTGCCGTACCGGCGGATCGTCGAGCTGGCCCACGCCGACCCGGTGCGCCGCGCCGAGTTCCGTACCGCGGTGGCCGAGGAGCGGATGACGCTGCCGTTGCTGCTGTTGTTCGGCCGCAGCGACTCCACCGTGTCCTACCTGGGCGCGAACCTCTACCCGCAGGACGTCGAGTACGGCCTCTACACCGGCAACCCGTACGCCGCCGAGATCAACAGGTTCTGTCTCACGCTGCACGAGGACGCGGCGCTGGAGACCCGGCCGGTGATCCACGTGGAGCTGCGCCGCCCGCTGGACGCCGCGGCCCGCGCGGCGCTCGCCGACGCCTGCCGCGACGGGGTACGCGCGCACCTGACCTCGGTGTCGCGGGACTTCGCGCAGTCCCTGGTGGAGGACCCGACCGCCGGTGACCTGCGGGTGGAACTGCACGAACCGGACTGCGGCCCGTTCGCCGCCATGCAGAAGATCAAGAACGTCTACCTGGTGAGGTGAGCGATGCGTACCCGTGACTTCTCCCGCGCCCCGGCCCAGGCCCGCGCCGGCGCCATGTTCATCGGCGGCACCCGGTACGCGAACCCGCTGGTGCTGCTGCGCCTGGCCCCCGACTGGATCCGGATGGTGCGCGACATGCGCCGGATGTCCGGCTACTGCTGGCACACCGTCTACTGGCAGTTCCCGCTGACGCTCGGCACCATCGCGTTCTTCACCGACCGCGACGCGCTGCTGCGCTTCGCCCGGACCCGGCACCACCGCAAGCTGATGATGTGGCTGACCGACGGCAACCGCAACGCCACGGCCGGGTTCATCCGCCTCTACACCGCCTCCCCGGACGGCTACTCAAACGGCGCGTGGCGGGCCGAGGACGGCGCGATGGGCCACATCGAGCGGTTCACGCCGCTGGGCGCGGAGACCACCGGACCGGCGGTGCGCCGGTGACCGGCCACCGGTTCGAGCGCGTGACCGGCCGGCGCGGCCTGCGCGACTTCCTCGCGCTCACCGACCGGCTGTACGCGGACGAGTCCCGCTACGTGCCGACGCCCCGGCAGCAGATCCGCCGCTGGTGGCGCGACGGCGTGCCGATGTACGTGCTGCGCGACGCCACCGGCGCGGTGGTCGGGCGGACCACGCTGCACACCGACGCCGACCTCGACGCCAAGCTCGGCCGCCGGTGCCAGTTGTTCGGGCTCACCGAGTTCACGCCGCACGCCGCCCGGCCGCTGTTCGACGCGATCGCCACGTACGCCACACCCGGCCGGGACCTGCTGTTCGGGCCGGTGGCGCTGCTGCCCAACCAGGCCGGTGGCGTGATCACCTCCGGGTACGCCGACCGGGGTTTCGTGGACAGCGCGTGGAACCCGCCGTACTACCCGGACGCCTACGAGGAGAACGGGTTCACCGGGCGGTTCGTCTCCGACACCTGGATCTGCCCGGTGCCGCCACCGACCGGGCCGCCGCCCGCGCTGGGCGTCCAGCCCGACGGCTCCCGGCTGGACCTGCACCGGGGGAACAGCCGGCGGCTCGACGAACAGCTGGGCCTGCTGCGCGGGATGCTCAACGACTCCTTCGCCCAGCTCGGCTACTACACGCCGATCTCGGCGGCGCAGCTGCGGCGGCAGACCGACGGGCTGGCGTACCTGCTGGATGACTCGCTGCTGCTCTACCTGACCCGCGACGGGCACCCGGTGGCGTTCGTGCTCTGCGTACCGGACATCAGCGACTTCCTGGTCGCTGTGCGCGGCGACCTGAACCCGGTCAACCAACTGCGGCTGCTGGCCACCCGCCGCCGGTACCGCCGGGAGGCGGTGCTGATCGTCAAGGGTGTGGTGCCGCGGTTCCAGGGGCGCGGCTACCAGCGGCTGCTGTCCGAGCACCTGCACCGCAACCTGCACGAGGGCGGATACACGGCGCTGCGCAGCACGTACGTCGGGCGGGACAACCCGGCGTCGGCCGCCCAGTACCGGCGCCTCGGCGGACGCCCGCTGCACGGCTACACGTTCTACGCCAGGGAGCGGTGAGCATGGACCTCGCCGCGTTCCGCGCGCTGGAGCCGCTGTGCTGGCGGGCGCCGAGCGCGCACAACACCCAGCCGTGGCGGCTGCGCTACGAGCGCTGGGCGATCACCGTCGGCTGGGACCCGGCCGACACGCTGCCCGCCGGCGACCCGACCGGGCGGGACCTGCGGCTGTCGCTCGGCGCGTTCGTGGAGACCTGCCTGATCGTCGCCGCCGACGCGGGGCTGCGGCTGGACTGGGCCGCCGACCACGACGAGTCGGACCGGCGGGTGGGGCGGCTGCGTCCGGCCCGGCAGCCGTACCGGACGCCGTTTCGCGCCGCCGACGTGTGGGACCGGCGTACCCACCGGGGCCGGTTCACCGGCGGCCCGGACGCCGACGTGGTCGCGGCCGTGGACGCGGTCGCCCGCCGGGCCGGTGGCGCGGCCCGCGTGGTGCCGGCGGCCGGGCGGCTGCGCGCGCTGCTGCGCACGGCCGACCGGCACGTGTACGCCGACCCGTCGGTGGTCGCCGAGCTGCGCCGCTGGCTGCGCCTGGACCGGGCGTGCCCGCGCTACCGGAGCGACGGGCTCAGTGACAGCTGCCTCGGGCTGGGCCGGGCGGCGGCCACCGGACTGCGGGCGGCGCTCGCGGCGTACCCGGCGTTGCGCCCGCTGGGGCTGCCCCGGCTGCTCGCCACCGCGGGCGGTGATCCACTGGCGCAGGGCGGCGGGGTGCTGGCGCTGATCGCGCCGCCCGGTCTGGACGCGGCCGGGCAGGTCGAGTTCGGACGCGTGCTGATGCGGATGTGGCTGACGCTGCACACGGCCGGGCTGGCCGCGCACCCGCTCAGTCAGCTCGTCGACGTCGCAGCCACCCGTGGCGCGCTCGGCACGCTGCTGGACGTGGCGCCGGAGCGGATCGTGCACGTGGCCCGGGTGGGCCGGCCGGCCGCGCCCGCGCCCCGCTCGGCCCGGCGAGTGCGCCACGGATCGCGTCTGTTAGCGGTAACACCCCTTGACGCGATGTCACTTCATCCATGAGAGTCCATGTTGGCCGACGTGTCGCCCGGTCGGGAGCCCTGGGCGCGGAGTGGCAGGAACGCGGCGTCCGGGTGTGCGAGGCGCAATCTGTTAGCGATAACAGGGCAGCGCCGCGCATCCGGACCCGCCTCTGATCCGCGCGGTTGGGAGAAAAGCATGTCTGAAGTGACACGACGCAACGTCATCAAGGCCGCAGCGGCCGGCACCGGCGCCGCGCTGGTGCCGGCCGCCTGGAGCGCCGCCGCCCGCGCCGGCTCGGCGGCGCCGGCGCAGGTGCTCGCCGCGAACGACCTGGCGCTCTGGTACGACGAACCGGCCGGCACCGACTGGCTGCGCGCCCTGCCGATCGGCAACGGGCGGCTCGGCGCGATGGTGTTCGGCAACGTGGACACCGAACGGCTCCAGCTCAACGAGGACACCGTCTGGGCCGGCGGCCCGTACGACTCGGCGAACACCCGGGGCGCGGCCAACCTGGCCGAGATCCGGCGTCGCGTCTTCGCCGACCAGTGGACCTCGGCCCAGGATTTGATCAACCAGACCATGATGGGCAGCCCCGGCGGTCAGCTCGCCTACCAGACCGTCGGCGACCTGCGGCTCTCCTTCGGGTCGGCGAGCGGGGCGACGCAGTACAACCGGACGCTGGACCTCACCACCGCCACCGTCACCACCACGTACGTGCTGAACGGTGTCCGGTACCAGCGGGAGGTGTTCGCCAGCGCGCCCGACCAGGTGATAGTGCTCCGGCTGACCGCCGACCGGGCGAACGCGATCACGTTCTCCGCCGCGTTCGACAGCCCGCAGCGGACCACCGTGTCCAGCCCGGACGGCGCGACAGTCGCGCTCGACGGCATCTCCGGCTCGATGGAGGGGGTCAACGGCTCGGTGCGGTTCCTCGCGCTGGCCAACGCCGCCGTCACCGGCGGCACGGTGAGCAGCTCCGGCGGCACGCTGCGGGTGTCCGGCGCGACCAGCGTGACGGTCCTGATCTCGATCGGCACCAGCTACGTCAACTACCGCACCGTCAACGGCGACTACCAGGGCATCGCCCGCAACCGGCTGAACGCCGCCAAGAGCGTCGACGTCGACCAGCTCCGCACCCGCCACCGCGCCGACTACCAGGCGCTGTTCGACCGGGTCACGATCGACCTGGGCCGCACCGCCGCCGCCGACCAGCCCACCGACGTGCGGATCGCGCAGCACGCGAGCACGAACGACCCGCAGTTCGCCGCGCTGCTGTTCCAGTTCGGGCGGTACCTGCTGATCTCCTCGTCGCGGCCGGGCACCCAGCCGGCGAACCTGCAGGGCATCTGGAACGACTCGCTCACGCCGTCCTGGGACTCGAAGTACACGGTCAACGCCAACCTGCCGATGAACTACTGGCCGGCCGACACCACGAACCTGTCCGAGTGCTTCCTGCCGGTCTTCGACATGGTCAAGGACCTCACCGTCACCGGCGCGCGGGTCGCCCAGGCACAGTACGGCGCCGGTGGCTGGGTCACCCACCACAACACCGACGCCTGGCGGGGCGCATCGGTGGTGGACGGCGCGTTCTGGGGCATGTGGCAGACCGGCGGGGCCTGGCTGAGCACGCTCATCTGGGACCACTACCTGTTCACCGGCGACCTCGGCTTCCTCCAGGCCAACTACCCGGCGCTCAAGGGCGCCGCCCAGTTCTTCCTCGACACCCTGGTCGCCCACCCGACGCTCGGCTACCTGGTGACGAACCCGTCGAACTCGCCGGAGCTGGCGCACCACGCCAACGCCAGCGTCTGCGCCGGACCCACGATGGACAACCAGATCCTGCGCGACCTGTTCGACGCCGCGGCCCGGGCGAGCGAGGTGCTCGGCGTCGACACCACGTTCCGGTCCCAGGTGCGTACGGCCAAGGATCGGCTGCCACCGAGCCGCGTCGGTTCGCGGGGCAACGTGCAGGAGTGGCTCGCCGACTGGGTCGAGACCGAGCGCACCCACCGGCACGTCTCCCACCTGTACGGGCTGCATCCCGGCAACCAGATCACCAGGCGGGGCACCCCGGCGCTGTACGAGGCCGCCCGCAAGACGCTGGAGCTGCGCGGCGACGACGGGACCGGCTGGTCCCTCGCCTGGAAGATCAATTTCTGGGCCCGGCTGGAGGACGGCGCCCGCGCCCACAAGCTCCTGCGCGACCTGGTCCGCACCGACCGGCTCGCGCCGAACATGTTCGACCTGCACCCGCCGTTCCAGATCGACGGCAACTTCGGCGCCACCTCGGGCATCGCCGAGATGCTGCTGCACAGCCACACCGGGGAGCTGCACCTGCTGCCCGCGCTCCCCAGCGCCTGGCCCGCCGGGCAGGTCGCGGGACTGCGCGGCCGGGGTGGCTACACGGTGGCGCTGACCTGGAGCAACAGCCAGGCCGACGAGATCAGCGTCCGCGCCGACCGCGACGGCACGCTGCGACTGCGGTCCCGGCTGTTCACCGGCGCCTTCACCCTCACCGACGTCACCGACGGCAGCACACCGGCCACCACCCGGCCGGAGTCCGACGTCGTGGCGCTCACCGTCCGCGCCGGCCACACCTACCGCGCGGTCCGGCCGGGCGTGACCCCCTCGCCGACAGTGACAACGACGCCGACGTCCACGCCGTCACCGACCCCGACCCCGACCACCAGTTCCCCGGCGCCGTCCGGCGCGCGTGCCACGTACGCGATCACCGGCTCCTGGTCCGGCGGCTTCCAGGCCGAGGTCACGGTGACCGCCGGCGCCACCGCGATCCGCGGCTGGACGGTGTCCTGGACGTTCCCGAACGGTCAGGTGATCAACCAGATCTGGAGTGGCACGCACACCCAGAGCGGCGCGAACGTCACGGTGCGCAACGTCGACTACAACGGCTCGGTGCCGGCGGGCGGCTCCACCACGTTCGGCTTCATCGGCACGGCCGGCGGCACCAACAACCCGCCGACGAACCTCACCTGCACCACCACCTGACCGCTGACGCGCCCCGCCGCGGCAACCCGGCCGGGGCGGGGCGTGCCGACGGTCAGGCCAGCAGCGTCTCGCGCAGCCGCGCGCCCAGATTGAACTCGCCGACCACCCGGGGACCGGCCGGGTCGTACACGGCGATGCGGTGGTTGCGGCGCATCATCTCCCGCACCGCCGGCGGCAGCCGGGGCGGGTCGTCCATCGTCGCGAGCACCCGCGCGCCGGTGCCCATCAGCCGCTCCACCAGCGACGCGCTGTCGGTGTCCACACGCACCCGGCCGAACTCCCAGCCGGCCGTGGTCAGGTCGAGCACCTCGAACAGGCGCGTCACGAACGGCTGCGGATCGGTCACCTTGTCCAGCCGGTCGGCCCGCCCGCCGACCGCCGCCACGGCGCCGGCCACCTGCGCGTACGGGTGCAGCCCGCTGGGCAGCGCGCCGAGCGGCCAGCGCAGCGCGGGCCCGGCCTCCTTCCACAGGGGCCGGTAGTTGCGGCGGTGCACCAGCAGCCGCCGGCCGGTACGCCGGAACACCTCGTGCGCCTGGCCCAGCAGGTCGGCGTGCGCCTGGTCGGCGGCCTCGCAGACGATCCCGGCGGCCACCACGAGACCGTCGTCATCGGACAGCAGCCGGGTGATCGCGTCGGCCTGCTCCGGGAACCGGAGGCGGGCGTGCGCCCCGTAGGACTGCCGCACGTCCCGCAGCAGCTCCTGCTGACGTGTCGGGTCCAGTTCGACCCGTCCGCCACCGAGCAACCGCTGGAGCCAACCCATCGCGCCTCGCTTCCGTCGCCGTCTGCGGACCGGGCAATGCTAGTTCGTCGGCCGATGCTCGTATGGTGACGGGGTGACCGATCGATCCCTGACCCTGATGGCGGTGCACGCGCACCCCGACGACGAGGCGACGAGCACCGGCGGCATCCTGGCGCGCTACGCGGCCGAGGGCGTGACCACTGTGCTCGTTACCTGCACCGACGGGGGGTGCGGCGACGGCCCCGGCGGAACCAAGCCGGGCGACCCCGGGCACGACCCGAAGGCCGTGGTCGAGATGCGCCGCGCCGAGCTGGCCGCGAGCTGCGAGGCGCTCAAGGTGACCCACCTGGAGACGCTCGACTACGGCGACTCCGGGATGATGGGCTGGGCCACGAACGACGCGCCCGGCGCGTTCTGGAACACGCCGGTGGCCGAGGCGGCCGGCCGGCTGGCCGAGCTGATCCGGCGCTACCGTCCCGACGTCGTCGTCACCTACGACGAGAACGGCTTCTACGGCCACCCGGACCACATCCAGGCCCACCGCATCACCATGGCCGCCGTCGAGCAGACCGGCATCCCGGCCAAGGTCTACTGGACCACCGTGCCGCGCAGCGCGTTCCAGCAGTTCGGCACCGTCATGCGCGAGATCGGGGTGGAGTTCCCCGAGCCGGAGGCGACCGACGAGATGCCGGCGCTGGGCCTGCCGGACGACGAGATCACCACCTGGGTCAACACCAGCGGCTACGGCGGGCAGAAGTTCGCGTCGCTCGCCGCGCACGCCAGCCAGGCGGAGAACATCTTCTTCCTGCGCCTCGGGCAGGAGCGGTTCACCGAGCTGATGGGCATGGAGACGTTCGTGCGGGTGCGGGACACCACCGGCGCGCCGACGCCGGAGGACGACCTGTTCGCCGGGCTGCGCTGACCGGCCGCCGGCCCGGTCCGGCGTGTCGTCGGCCGGGCCGCTCATCTCAGGCCGCGACGGTCTGCGCGGCCAGGTGCGCGAGCACGACACGGACGTCACCGCCGGTGTCGGCCATGACCTGACGTTGCCGGGTGGCGCCGGTGCCCTCGCGGCGCACCCGGTCGATCTCGCGCCGGACCAGGTCCAAGTCGCCGTGGCGGGTCAGCGCGGGCGTGACGAAGCCGAGCATGTCGTCGACGAGGTCCCAGGCGGGCCGGGGCCGCCCGGTACGCAGATCGACCAGGTCACCGTCCACGCCGTCGTGCGCGGCCCGCCAGTGCGCGGCGGCGACGAGACAGTCGCGGATGCGCTGGGCCGGCACGCCGTCGCGAATGTCGTCGATCGCGGTGGCGACGAGCGCCCGGACCAGCCCGGCGATCAGGACGGTGTCGTCGACTGTGGGGCAGACGTCGCCGACGCGGATCTCCACTGTGGGGTACGCCGCCGACGGGCGGGCGTACCAGTAGACCATCGCGGCGTCGAGCATGATGCCGGCGGTGATCAGGTCCCGGACCGTGGCGTCGTAGTCGGCGGCCGAGTGGAAGTGCGGCGTCGGCCCGATGCTCGGCCACCGTTCCAACTGCATCGAGCGCCAGCTGGCGTGCCCGGTGTCCCGCCCGTCGTGCAGCGGCGAGTTGGTGGTGAGCGCCTGCACCACCGGCAGCCACGGGCGCAGGTGGTTGCACACCTGCACGGCCAGCTCCCGCTCGGGTACGCCGACGTGCACGTGGCAGCCGCAGACCGCGGGGTCGTGGGCCACCGGGCCGAACCGGCGGGACATGTCGTGGTAGCGCTGCTCGTCGGGCACCGTGCGGTGGGCCTCGCAGACCGGGGTGGCGCCGACCGCCACGAGGCGCGCCCCGGCCGCGTCGGCCGCCCGGGCGGCCGCCCGGCGTAGCGTGACCAGGTGCTCGCGGAGCTGACCGAGGTCGGGGCTGACCGGGGTCACCATCTCCACCATGCTGTGCCGGAACTCCTGCCGGCTCTGCTCGCGTGCGGTCCCGGAGAGCGCGTCGCGGACCCGGTCGGCGACCGGCATGCTCTCGCCGGTGACGGGGTCCAGCAGCAGGAACTCCTCTTCCACCCCGAGGGTCAGGACGGTGGGGATCTCCGGTGTCGGGGTGGTGGCGGTGGTGGTGGGCCGCGGCCTCACCGACGGCTCCACCGGCACGGAACGGTCGGCAGCTCGTCGTGAGGCGGGATCATGTCTCGACGGTACGAGGCCGGGGGCCGTCCCGAGGCTGTTTCCGCCGACCACCGCCCCCGCGGGTGGCGCGGGGGCGGTGGGGTCGCTCAGCAGGACGTCGCTCAGCAGTCGTAGTACATGGCGAACTCGTGCGGGGTCGGACGCAGGCGTACCGGGTCGACCTCGTTGGCGTTCTTCCAGTCGACCCAGGTGGAGATCAGGTCGGCGGTGAAGACGTTGCCGTCGAGCAGGTAGTCGTGGTCGGTCTCCAGCGCCGCCAGCGCCTCGCTGAGGGAACCGGGCACCTGCTTGACGTCGCCCCACTCCTCCGGGGGCAGGTCGTAGAGGTCCTTGTCGATCGGGGCGGGCGGCTCGATCTTGTTCTTGATGCCGTCGAGACCGGCCATGAGCATGGCGGCGAACGCCAGGTACGGGTTGCTGGACGGGTCCGGCACGCGGAACTCGACGCGCTTGGCCTTCGGGTTGCTGCCGGTCACCGGGATGCGGGTGCAGGCGGAGCGGTTGCGCTGGGAGTAGACCAGGTTGACCGGCGCCTCGAAGCCGGGGACGAGACGGCGGTACGAGTTGATGGTCGGGTTGGTGAAGGCCAGCAGCGAGGGGGCGTGGTGCAGCAGGCCGCCGATGTACCAGCGGGCGGTGTCGGACAGGCCGGCGTAGCCGGTCTCGTCGTAGAACAGCGGCTCGCCGCCGCGCCACAGGCTCTGGTGGGTGTGCATGCCGGAGCCGTTGTCACCGAACACCGGCTTGGGCATGAACGTCGCGGTCTTGCCGTGCGCCCACGCCTCGTTCTTGATCAGGTACTTGAACAGCTGAAGGTCGTCGGCCGAGTGCAGCAGCGTCGAGAACCTGTAGTTGATCTCCGACTGCCCGCCGGTGCCCACCTCGTGGTGCGAACGCTCCACTGTGAAACCGGCGTCCACCATCCGGCGGACCATGCTGTCGCGCAGGTCGGCGTAGTGGTCGACCGGGGGCACCGGGAAGTAGCCGCCCTTGTAGGCGGTCTTGTAGCCGCGGTTGCCGCCCTCCTCGATCCGCCCGGTGTTCCAGGCGCCTTCGATCGAGTCGATGTAGTAGAACGACTGGTGCGCCGAGGTCTCGTGGCGGATGGAGTCGAAGATGTAGAACTCCGCCTCCGCGCCGAAGTACGCGGTGTCGGCGATGCCGCTCGCCGCCAGATACGCCTCGGCCTTCTTCGCCACGTTGCGCGGATCCCGGGAGTACGCCTCCCTGGTGAACGGGTCGTGGACGAAGAAGTTCAACGCGACGGTCTTCTGCGCGCGGAACGGGTCCACGAACGCGGTCGCCACGTCCGGCAGCAGCAGCATGTCCGATTCGTGGATCGACTGGAAGCCGCGGATCGAGGAGCCGTCGAAGGCGAGGCCGTCGGTGAACACGCTGTCGTCGAACGACTCGACCGGCAGGTTGAAGTGCTGCATCACGCCGGGCAGGTCACAGAAACGTACGTCGACGAACTTCACGTCCTCGTCGGTGAGGTATCGCAGGAGTTCCTCGGAATTGGCGAACACACGTCCTCCTGGCAGGCGTCGTTGATCCTGGCCACGTCCCGTGGCCGGACCGCCCGGGGACATGGCCCGTACCGCCACCGTACGACGGCGCGCCGTGCCCGGCTCGCCAACCGCCCATCCGGGTTTCCTTCGCCACAGGCCGGGTAGTCGCCGTACCCGGCGGACCGCCCGGGGAGACGACGCGGCGGGAGGTTGGCATGGTGGGTGCTCCGCGACTGACCGGTGGGCGCTGAGATGTGCGGGATCAGCGGTGAGGCCAGGTTCGACGGGGCCACCCCCGACACCGACGCGGTGAACCGGATGACAGCGGCGATGCGTTCACGCGGCCCGGACGGTGAGGGCGCGTGGGACGACGGCTGGATCGCGCTGGGGCACCGCCGGCTGACAGTCATCGACCTGTCCGAGGCCGGCGCGCAGCCGATGGTCCGCGACGACCTCGGCCTGGCGCTCGTGTTCAACGGCTGCGTCTACAACTATCCGCAGCTGCGCGACGAACTGATCTCCGCCGGGCACACGTTCCACAGCACCAGCGACACCGAGGTGATCCTGGTGGCGTACGCGCAGTGGGGGGAGCGGTTCGTCGACCACCTGGTCGGCATGTTCGCCGTGGCGCTGGTGGACCGGCGTCGCCGCCGGCTCGTGCTGGCCCGCGACCGGCTCGGCATCAAGCCGCTCTACCTCGCCGAGTCCCCGGGCCGGCTCCGGTTCGCCTCCACGCTGCCGGCGCTGCTGGCCGGGGGCGACGTCGACACCGGCATCGACCGGGTCGCGCTGCACCACTACCTGTCCTGGCACTCGATCGTGCCGGCCCCCCGCACGATCCTGCGCGGGATCCGCAAGCTGCCCCCGGCCACCGTCCGGGTGGTGGACGCCGACGGGCACAGCCGCGAGCGCGTCTACTGGCGGCCCGAGTACCGGCGCGACCGGGCCCACGACGGCATGGACGCCGCCGACTGGCGGGCCGCCGTCGGGGACGCGCTGCGCACGGCCGTACGCCGCCGGCTGGTCGCCGACGTGCCGGTCGGGGTGCTGCTCTCCGGCGGCCTCGACTCCAGCATGATCGTCGCGCTGCTCGACGGTGCCGGGCAGCACCACCTCCAGACGTTCAGCATCGGGTTCGACAGCCGCGGCGACGAGGCCGGCGACGAGTTCCACTACTCCGACCTGGTCGCCCGCGCGTTCGGCACCGACCACCACCGCATCCAGCTCTCCGACGGCGATCTCGGCCCGGCCGTACGCGCCACCGTGGCGGCCATGACCGAACCGATGGGCAGCCATGACGTGGTGGCGTTCCACCTGCTCTCCGAGCAGGTCGCCCGGCACGTGAAGGTGGCGCAGTCGGGCCAGGGCGCCGACGAGGTGTTCGCCGGCTACGGCTACCACCACCGGCTGGCCGACGCGGCGCGGGAGAACGCCGCAGCCGAGTTCAGCGCCGCGTTCTTCGACCGCGATCACGCCGAGCTGAACCGGGTGGTCGACCCCGCGTACACCTGTGAGCGCGACGCCAGCGGCGAGCTGGTCGCCGCGGACCTGGCCGCGCCCGGCGCGCAGACCGCCGTGGACGCGGTGCTGCGCCTGGACACGCACCTGATGCTGCCCGACGACCCGGTCAAACGGGTCGACAGCATGAGCATGGCCTGGGGGCTGGAGGTGCGGACGCCGTTCCTCGACCAGGACCTGGTGACGCTCGCCGCGGCCTGCCCGCCCGAGCACAAGCTGGCCCAGGGCGGCAAGGGCGTGCTCAAGGAGGTGGCCCGGGAAGTGCTGCCGGCCGAGGTCATCGACCGGCCCAAGGGCTACTTCCCGGTGCCGGCGCTGCGCAACGTCGACGGGCCCGTGCGAGAGTTGGTGGTCGAGGCGCTCAGCGCGCCCGAGGCACGCCGGCGCGGGTTGTTCCGCCGGGAGTACGTCGACGAGCTGCTGGCCGAGCCGGACCGGGCGCAGGCCGCCGCCGGCAGCAACAAGCTGTGGCAACTGGGCCTGCTGGAGTTGTGGCTGCAGTCGCACGGCGTGAGCTGAAGGGCCGCCCGGCCCGGGGCGGCGAGAGGAGCATGGTGAAGTTCGTCATCGAGAGCGAAGCCGACGGCACCGTGGGGTTCACCGTGGTCGGCGGCGACGGGCGGGTGCTCGCCACCGGGCAGCCCTGCCCGGACAAGGGCGCGGCGCTGGCCGCGGTGGGTGAGCTGATGCACGGGCTGGGTGAAGCCTGCATCGAGGACCGCACCGGGGCGACCGCCGGGCCGGTGGCCGGCACCCGGACCGAGATCGGCGACGACATGTCGGACATCGGCCGCTCCGGCATCCCGCCGGTCTGAGGCTGCTTCCGTGGCCGCCCTCCGGGGCGGCTGGAACCCGCCCGGTCGGCCGGGCGGGTTCGTGCGCTCACTGCTCGTCGTCGAGCACGTCCGTGTGGCCGTCGCGGGTGACGGTGGGCGGGAGGTGCTCGTCCGGCTGGGGCGCCTCGGCCAGCGTGTGGTGCGGGTCGCCGTCGGGCGAGAACAGCACCCGATCGGTCTTGCGGGTCTTCTCCTGCTCCTCCTCCGGCTCAGTCACCGCGTTCTCCCTCCGCTCACCGGCGCCCCGGGCAGGCCACCTCGCCCCACGCTATGCGCCGGACGGGCCCCGGGAGCGGGTTTCCGCCCGACGGCCGCCCCGCACCCGGCCCTGGTCGTCCCGACATGCCGACCCCCTCGCCGTCACGTACGGTAGCGCCGAAGCTGAGCCCGCATGGTTGACCTCGGGCCACTTTGCTCTGCAGCCATCGACGCGACGGTGACTCACGGCTACCGCCGCGTATGAGGCTGCAGAGCAAAGTCGGCGGAGAGGCAACAGCATCGTCAACGGCCAGTTGAGCCTTTTGGCTGCTCAGATGCAGTGTGCGCGGAAAGGTGGTGCATTCGTCCGGGAAGCCGCTCCTCACTCACTGTGACGATGCGCTGCGTCGGAATCGAGGTGACGGACAGTCACCACCTGGCCTGGGCTCGGGTCGCCGAAGGGGCCGATCAGGGCGGCCACGGTGGCGTGCCGCGCGGCCGGATCGGCGCGGGTGGCCCGGGCGACGACCGCGCGTTCCGCCAGCCGGACAGGCCGTCGAGCGGGTGGCGAAGCGTGCGACCGAGCGCGTGGGCCGTGGGGCGGTCGTCGACGGTCGCGCCGCGGGTCAGCTCCTCCGGCGACAGGTAGCGGCGGGACCCGGGCAGCCGGCCGGAGTCGAGCACGAGCGGTCCCCGCCGGTACTCGTCCAGGTCGATCAGCCACATGCGGCGGGCATCGAAGTCGTAGAGGCCGGAGTCAGTCCACCACCTCGATGACGTCGCCCGGCGCGCGGCGCGGCGCCGGCGGCAGCTCGGCCTCCGGGCCCCAGCCGACGCGCACGATCAGGTACGGGCTGCCGATGCCGGCGAGCAGGTCACGCATCATCCGGCGCGGCCAGGCCAGCTCGACGGCGTCGCTGAGCGGCGCGCTGGCCAGCCCTTCGGCGGTGGCGGTGAGCAACAGCGCCGACAGCGCCTCGCCGCCGCGCAGCCAGGCGGCCGGCTCGTCGTCCTCACCGAACAGGATCAGGTACGCCGCGCCGCGGTCGAAGTCCGTGCCCGCGCTGAGGCCGGCCGCCCCGCCGGGCGCGTAGTCGCGCAGTGGCACCCGCCGTGGGGAGGGCCGCACGGCGGTGGCTGCGGGCACTCCGTCGCCGCTGCCCGGCGGCCGGTTGGTCCACCGGTTCAGCTCCTCCCGGTACGCGGGGTCGGCCAGCTCCGCCTCGGCGGCGCGGCCGGTGGACACGGCGAGCATCGGCATCTGGTCCGGCCGGACCACGTGCAGGTGGGCGCCCTCGGCTTCGACGGCTTCCCCGAGCCGGGCCAGCACCGCCTCCGGCACCGGCCGGTCGCCGTACGCCCGCCGGTCGGTGCGGCGGCGCGGGATCGCGTCGACCAGCCGGCCCGCCGGCACGTCCAGGTCGATCGGGCCGGTCGTGCGGATCCGGGCCAGCAACGACGGGTCCGACGGGTCGGGCAGCCGCTCGACCACCGCCGCCCAGCCGAACGCCGCCAGTGACACGCGCGCGTGGTGCAGGGCGGCGCCGCAGCTGAGCATCAGCAGCCGGCCGTCCGGGTCGGTATGCGTGAGCTGCCGATCCGGGTCGCCGCGCAGCTCCAGCGCGTCGGCGGTGATCCGCCACCGCCAGGGCTGGGTGTTGAACACCGACGGGGCGTGCAGGGACTGCCGGGCGGCCGCCTCCAGCACCCGTACCCTCGGGTCCTGGTCGGTGCGGGTCGGTGCGCTGGTCATGGCGGCCCTCCTGGTTGCTCGTCCCCTTCCGACCCTGCCCGCCGCCGTGGCGGGCGGACAGGGCCGGAGGTCCCGGCCGCACCGGGCCGTGCGCCCCGGCGCGACGTCAGACGGCGTCCGCCTCCGGGGGTACGGCCAGCGCGATCGTGAGGTCGAGGACGGCGGCGGGGTCGAGCAGCCGGTCGCCGAACAGCTCGCGGAGCTTGCCCATCCGGTAGCGGACGGTCTGCGGATGCACGAACAGGTCGGCGGCCACGTCGTCGCGGCGTCCCTGGTGCAGCAGCCACGACCGCAGCGTCTCGGCCAGCCGGTGCGCGGTGGCCGGGGGTAGCGCGGCCAGCGGCGCGAGGGCCTGCGCGCGCAGGTCGGCCAGGGCCTCCGGGTCCATGCTGAGCAGCAGCGTGGCCAGGTGACGCTCGGTGTCGACCGGTCCGGCGTCCGGCTCGCCGAGGCCGAGCGCGAGCGCCCGGGTGGCCCGCTGGTACGACGCGGCGACCCGGTGCCAGGGGCGGGCCGGGCCGAGCACCGCCCGGTGCCCGTGCAGCAGCCGGGTGAGCTGGCGGCGCCGGCCGCCGTGCATGTCCGGCACCAGCAGTACGGCCAGCTCCTCGACCGGGTTCATGCCGGGCAGGTCCTCGCCGCTCTCCAGCGTGTGCGGGCTGAGCAGCGCCAGAACGGCGCGCAGGTGCCGGCGGGGCAGCAGCACCACCGTCAGCGTCTGCGGCGGCGGCCAGTCGGCGCGCTCCGCGCTGCGCCGCAGCGACTCCTCCGGCTCACCGGCCAGCAACTGCTGGGTGAGCCGTTCCAGGCTGCGGCGGCGCATCCGGCCGGCGCTGGCCAGCTCGTCGGCGTGCCCGGCCACGCTCGCCGCGGACAGCTCGTCGATGTACGCGAACATCAACTCGGCGAACTCGGCCACCGTCTCGGCGGCGAGCCCGCTGCGCACCGTCGTGGTGGACACCTCACGCCAGGCCACCCGGGCGCCCACCCGGTACGCGGCCAGCAGCGCGTCCATGCTGCGCCCCGAGCGGGCCTCACCGCTGCCCAGCGCGTACGCGGCCTCCAGCGCCGGGGCCAGGGGAGTGCTCGGGTCGAACGCCTGGGTACCCTCGATGAGCTGGAGGAACGTGCCGAGCGCGATGCGTACCGCGTTTTCGATCTTCGCCCGCATGGCGCCGGTGAGCGCGCCGGAGTAGTCCGGCACCTCGGCGGTGATCGCGGAGACGGTCCGTTCGGCGACCATCGGCAGCCGGTCGCGCAGCGTCGCGGCCATGCCGGCCTCGAGGTTGAGGTGCGCGGCGCGCTGCCCAGTGCCGGCCTCCAACGTCATGTTGTTCCCTCCGAACAAAAACCCGCGACCTTTTCACCTTTGCTGGTCAAGATGTTATGCGATCGGGCGGTCACGCTGGTCATATGACCACAACTGCCTCCCGCCGCCCTCAGAAGGTCACCTTCCGGGACAGGCTGCTGCGGCTGGCCGGAACGGTCACCACGCCGGTGCTGCCCGACGACTACCTCGACCTGATCGCCCCGCTGCGCGCCGGCGCCCCGCTGCGCGGCCGGATCGTCGCCGTCCGCCCGGAGACCCGGGACGCGGCCACGCTGGTGATCCAGCCCGGCCGCGCCTGGCAGGGCCACCTGCCCGGGCAGTACATCCGCCTCGGCGTCGACGTTGACGGCGTGCGCCAGTGGCGCGCGTACTCGGTCACCTCCGCGCCGGACGCCGCCGACGGCCGGATCAGCGTCACCGTGAAGGCCATCCCCGACGGCAAGGTCAGCAACCACCTCGTACGCCGGCTCCGGCCCGGCACGATCGTGCACCTCGACCAGGCCCAGGGCGAGTTCGTGCTGCCCGCCACGACGCCCGAGCGCGTCCTGTTCCTCACCGCGGGCAGCGGCATCACCCCGGTCATGGGGATGCTGCGCTCCGGGCTGGCCGACCGGGCCGACGTGGTGCTCGTGCACTCCGCGCCCACCCGCGACGACGTCATCTTCGGTACGGAACTGCGCGCGCTCGCCGACCGCGGCGCGCTGCGGCTGGTCGAGCGGCACACCGACACCGACGGCCTGCTCGACGTCGCCGAACTCGCCGCCCTGGTGCCCGACCACCTCGACCGCGAGGCGTGGGCCTGCGGCCCGATCGGCATGCTCGACGCGGTCGAGGGGTACTGGTCCTCGAACGGCCTCGTCGAACGGTTGCACACCGAGCGGTTCCGCCCGACGGTGATCACACCGGGCGAGGGAGGCACGGTGACCTTCACCGGAGCAGGGGTGACCGTCGAGTCCGACGGCGCCACCACCCTGCTCGACGCGGGGGAGAACGCCGGAGTGCTGATGCCTTCCGGGTGCCGGATGGGCATCTGCTTCGGCTGCGTCGTACCGCTGCGCCAGGGCGCCGTCCGTGACCTGCGCAACGGCGACGTCACCACTGCCGTACCGGGGGACGGCGTGCTCGTCCAGACGTGCGTGTCGGCCGCCGCCGGTACCTGCGACATCGATCTCTGACAGGAGCCACCCACGTGACCGTCATCCAGAAGAAGGCCGTCAACCCGATCGCCCACCTGAGCGCCGAGGACATCGAGATCATCGGCAAGGAGTTGGACGCGATCCGGGACCGGGTCCTCGCCGACCGGGGGGAGCGGGACGCCCGCTACATCCGCAAGGTGGTCAAGACCCAGCGGACACTGGAGATGAGCAGTCGCGCGGTGCTGTTGTTCTCGCTGTTCCCGCCGGCCTGGATCGTCGGCACGGCCGGCCTCACGGTCGCCAAGATCCTGGAGAACATGGAGATCGGGCACAACGTCCTGCACGGCCAGTGGGACTGGATGCGCGACCCGAAGATCCACTCCACCACCTGGGAGTGGGACCACGTCTCCCCGGCCGACCAGTGGAAGCAGTCGCACAACGAGCTGCACCACCGCTACACCAACGTCGTCGGCAAGGACAACGACCTCGGGTACGGCATCATGCGCGTCGACGAGGACCAGCCGTGGCACCCGATGCACCTCGGCCAGCCGCTCTGGAACCTGATCAACGCCATGTTCTTCGAGTACGGCATCGCCGCGTACGACATGGAACTCGGCGACCACCTCAAGCAGCGCAAGCTCAAGGACCCGAAGTTCCGCGCCAAGGCCCGGGCCGTCGGCCGCAAGATCCGCCGCCAGGTGCTCAAGGACTACGTGGTGCACCCGCTGCTGTCCGGCCCGTCTTTCCTGACCACGCTCGCCGCCACGTTCACCGCGAACCTGCTGCGCAACGTGTGGAGCCACTCGGTGATCATGTGCGGGCACTTCCCGAACGGCGTGGAGACGTTCGAGAAGACCTCCATCGAGGGCGAGACGCGCGGCGAGTGGTACCTGCGCCAGATGCTCGGCTCGGCCAACATCAGCGGCAGCCGGCTGCTGCACATCATGACCGGCAACCTGTCGTACCAGATCGAGCACCACCTCTTCCCCGACCTGCCCAGCAACCGCTACCAGGAGATCGCGCCGCAGGTACGCGCGCTGTTCGACAGGTACGGCCTGCACTACACCACCGGCCCCCTGCCCAAGCAGGTCGCCTCCGCGTGGTGGAAGGTCATCCGCCTGTCGCTGCCCAACCGCAACGACAGCCGGCAGCCGGTCGCCCCGGCCCCGCTGGTCTCCTCCGGCACGGCCTGACCGCGACCGTTCGGTGCACGGCCGGTGAACTTCCACCGGCCGGCACCCGACCAGCCGCTGCACAGTCGGAATCCGCCCAGCTCAGAGCGGGTTTCGCGGCCGTCGTGACAGCCCCGCGTCCCCGTACACTCGCGCCCGTTGCGGGTGTACGGGTGAAGGGGTGTTCGACGATGCGACTCCGCCGGCGCGTGGTCATGCTCGTCGACAACGCGGTCGAGGGTGACTCGCGGGTGCAGAAGGCGGCCCGCTCGGCCGCCGACGCCGGCTGGGACGTCACGCTGATCGGCTGCGCCCACGTCGACGCCGAACGCCGCTGGCGTCTCGGCGACGCCGAGGTACGCGTCCTGCCGCTCGCCGCCGTTGCCGCCTCGGGCCGTGACGCTGGTTCACGCGACGGCTCCGGGCTGCGCGGCGTGTCCGGTCTGCGCGGTGTGTCCGGTCTGCGGGCTCGGCTGGTGGCCCGGGGCGGACTGCCGTTGCACGCGGCGCGGCTGGCCCGCCGGCCCGTCGAGCACGCCGAGGTCCGTTTCTGGCGGGCCCGGCTGCGCGACGGGGCCTGGCGGCGGCTGGAGCCGGGCCTCTGGGACTACGAACGGGTCGCCGGACCGGTCGTCGACGACCTGCGCCCCGACCTGATCCACGCGCACGACTTCCGGATGCTCGGCGTGGCCGCCCGCGCCGTCGACCGCGCCCGCGCCGCCGGACGTGACGTCAAGCTGGTCTGGGACGCGCACGAGTGGCTGCCCGGCGCGCGGCCGCGTCGGGACAACGCCCGCTGGCTGCCCGCCCACCTCGGTTACGTCCGCGAGTACGTCGGTCACGCCGACGCGGTCGTCACCGTCTCCGACACGCTCGCCGACCTGCTGGTACGCGACCACGCCCTGCCCGAACGCCCGACCGTGATCCTCAACGCCCCGATCGCCGCCACCACGGAGACATCCGCTCCCGATCTGCGGAAGCGCTGCGGTCTGCCACCGGACACGCCGCTGCTGGTCTACAGCGGGGCGATGGCCGTGCAGCGCGGCGTGGACACGGTGGTCGAGGCGTTGCCGCTGCTGCCCGGCGCACACCTGGCGCTTGTCGTCGCCGACCCGGCCGCCGCCTACGTCCGCCAGGTCGTCGCCCGGGCGGCCCGGCACGGGGTGGGGGACCGGGTGCACGTGCTGCCGTACGTGCCGCACCGCCAGCTCGTCGCGTTCCTCGCCACCGCCGACATCGGGCTGATCCCGCTGCACCACTGGCCCAACCACGAGATCGCGCTGATCACCAAGTTCTTCGAGTACGCGCACGCGCGGCTGCCGATCGTGGTCAGCGACGTCCGCACCATGGCCGAGACGGTCCGGGCCACCGGGCAGGGCGAGGTGTTCCGTGCCCGCGACGCCGCCGACCTGGCCCATGCCGTGCGGGCGGTGCTCGCGGATCCGGCCCGTTACCGCGCGGCGTACGAGGGTGAGGACTCCCCGCTCCCGGGGTGGACGTGGGAGGCGCAGGCCGAACGCCTCGACGCCCTCTACCGCCGCCTGCTCACCCCCATTCGCTGACGCCCGCCCGGGTGGAACACCACGGGTGTCTCCGGCCCGTTTTGACACCCATGGCGTTCCACCCGCCCTTCGGGAGGCATGGTCAACTCCAGCTCGGCGAAGTGGCGGGATCCGAGTGCCGGTGACCCCGCCATTTCGGGGGGGTGGTGTTGATCATGCGAGGGCGAGGGCGGGGCGGGGGAAAAGGGGTGGGCGGGACAGGGGCGGCCGGGCTAGCGTCGAGGTATGCAGAGCAGGCGCAGTCTTACCGCCGCGGCCGCGCGAGCTTCCCGCTCGCCGGTTGCCGCCGCCTGACCTGCCCCACACCCACGCCGGCGACCGGAAACGGTCCGCCGGCGTCGTCGTGTCGACGCCAACGCGCGCGGCGGGCCGTCCGGTCACCCGTACCCGGAAGGCATCCGCCATGACACCCGACGACATCACCCGGACGTTCCTGGACCACTACCACCGGCACGACCATCAGCGCGCGCCGGAGAGCTCACTCATTCCGCCGCCCGGTGACCCGGTGCTGTTCACCACGTCCGGCATGCACCCGCTCACGCCGTACCTGCTGGGGCGCCCGCACCCGGGCGGGCGGCGACTGGCGAACGTGCAGCGGTGCCTGCGCACCACGGACCTGGACGAGGTCGGCGACGACACCCACCTGACGGTGTTCCAGATGCTCGGCTCCTGGTCGCTCGGCGACTACGACATCGCGACCAGCCTGCGCTGGGGCTTCGACCTGCTCACCGACGGGTTCGGCATCCCGGTGGAGAGGCTGCACGCCACGGTCTTCGGCGGCGGCAACGGTGAAGGACCGGACGACACCGCGCGGGACACCTGGACCAGGCTCGGTGTGCCGGTGGAGGCGCTGGGCGAGGACAACTGGTGGTCCAACGGCCCGACCGGCCCCTGCGGACCGGACTCGGAGATCTTCGTGTGGACCGGCGACGGCCCGCCCACCGGCACGCCCAGCAGCGACGCGCGGTGGGTGGAGGTGTGGAACCACGTGCAGATGCGCTACCACAGGCACCCCGACGGGCGGCTCACGCCGCTGCCGCACTCCAGCATCGACACCGGCATGGGCCTGGAACGGCTGGAGATGGTGTTGCGCGGCGACCGGTCCGTGTTCACCGGCGACGGGCTGCGCCGGTGGGTGGACGAGGTAGGCAACTGGGGCCTGCGCGGCACGGACCTGCGCGTGGTCGCCGACCACCTGCGGTCCGCGGTGGTCGTGCTCGGTGACGGGGTACGCCCCGGCAACACCGGCCGCGGGTACGTGCTGCGGCGGCTGCTGCGCCGCGCGCTCACGGTGCTGTGGCGCGACGACCCGGCGCGCAGCCTCGACGGGCTGCCGCCCGAGCTGTACGCGGACACGCTGCGCCGCTTCCGTCAGCTGCCCGATCCGGGCACGCCGCCCGGCGAGCGACCGGTCGACGTCGGCTCGCTGCACGCCACGCTGGTGGACGAGGAACGTCGCTTCCGCGGGCTGCTGCGACGCGGACGGCCGCTCGTGGACCGGGTACGGGAGCGCGGGCCGCTGACCGAGCACGACTACCACTGGCTGCACGACACCCACGGCTTGCCCCGCGACCTGGTCGACGGCCTGCTCGCCGAGACGAGCTGAGCAGCGGCCGGGGGAGCGGGCCGGGCGGGCACCAGCCGGGGAGCAGCAGCCGGCTCAGCGGTGGCCGCCCGGCCGGGCCGGTGCCAGACTCGGAGGCGGACGCGAGGGAAGCGGACGCCGCCGTGAGGAGAGGGCAGCCGATGACCGAGGTACGGCCGGACGAGGAGACGGTGCCGCTGCTCGGCGCCGAGGTGCGCATCGCCGACGCGGCGGGCCTGCTCGCCGCCGCCGTCGACGGGCCGGTGGAGCTGCTGGTCGACGGCGACTTCCCGGCCCCGGTGCGGGAGGTGCTCTGCACCGTGCGCGCCGACACCGCGCACGGGCCGCCGGCGCACCGCTTCGAGGCGTACCTGCGGGTGGAGAGCACCCCGGCGGGCCTGCTCGCTCTCGGTCTGGCCGGGCCGGTCGGCGTGCTGCTCGCCGAGCGGCTGGCCGCCCGCGGCGGCGACGGCCCGGCCGCCGCGGTGGGCCGGATGGCCGCGGAGGCCGGACGGCGGATCTGGCCGCGGCCGGTCGCCACGCTCGCCGCGCCGCCCGGCGACGAGGCGGGCCGGGAGGTGCTGCGCGCGGCCCGGGAAGCCGGGTTGCGGCCCCGCGTCGACCAGGACAACGGCACGGTACGCATCCACGCCGACGTACCAAGCGCCGACGTGGGTCCGGCGCACCTGACGGCGATGCTCGGCCTGCTGCTCCAGGCCGTACGCGAGTTGTCCGGCGACAGCGACGAGCCGACCGTGCTGCGCGGACGGACGTACGTCGTGGGGCGGCGACCGGTGACGGCGGCGGCGGGGCCGCGCAGCGCGACCGTGACCCTCGACCAGGTCGGCGGCCTGCCCGACGTGGTCGCGCAGTTCCGGGAGGTGGCGGTGTCGTTCCGGCACCCGGCGGCGATGGCCCGCTGGGGCGCGCGCCGGCCGCAGGGCATCCTGATGTACGGGCCGCCCGGCACCGGCAAGACCATGCTGGCCCGGGCCCTCGCGAACGAGATCGGCGCGGACTTCGTGGAGATCCGCACCCCGGAGATCCTGGACAAGTACCTCGGCGGCTCGGAACGCAACATCAAGCGCATTTTCCGGGAGGCACGCCGCTACCGGCGGCCCACCGTGATGCTGTTCGACGAGTTCGACTCGATCATCAGCTACGCCGGCGCCGGCGGCGACGCGGCCAGCCAGGCCGTCAACGCGGTAGCGGGCATCTTCAAGCAGGAGATGAACACGCTGTTCGAGGAGAACCCCGACGTCATCGTGGTCGCCACCACCAACTTCCCGCACCGCGTCGACGCCTCGCTGATCCGCTCCGGCCGTTTCGACCTGAAGATCGCCATTCCGGCGCCGGACGAGAACGGACGCGCGGAGATCCTCACCAAGATGATCCGCGAGCTGATCGACCGGCACGAACGGCCGGGCTTCACAATGTTCGCCGACGACCTCGACCCGGCCGCCCTCGCGGCCGACACGGCCGGGCTGACCGGCGCGGACCTTCGCGAGGCGCTGCGCCGGGTGCAACTCGCCAAGGCGCTCCGGGAAGCGGCGGAGGGTGCGCCGCCGGCTCCGATCGGTCAGGATGACGTGCGGGAGGCCGTCGCCGGGTTGCGCCGCGGCTGACCGGAAGGAGTCCACGTTGTCCTCGTCCGATCTGCTGCTGTCCCGCCGCGACCTCACGTTCCTGCTGCACGACTGGCTGGACGTGACCCGGCTGACCGAGCGCCCCCGCTACGCCGAGCACACCAGGGAGACCGTCGACGCGGTGCTGGACCTCGCCGCCCAGGTGGCCGCCGAGCGGTTCGCCCCGCACAACCGGGCCGCCGACACCGGCGAGCCCACGTTCGACGGGCAGCGGGTACGGACCATCCCGCAGGTCAAGGCCGCGCTGGAGGCGTTCGCCGAGACCGGGCTGCTCGCCGCCACCATGGACGAGTCGGTCGGCGGGCTGCAACTGCCGCACGTGGTGGCCGCCGCCGCGTTCGCCTGGTTCCAGGCCGCCAACGTGGGCACGTCCGCGTACCCGATGCTCACCCTCGGCAACGCCAACCTGCTGCTCGCCCACGGCAGCGCCGAGCAGATCGACACCTGGGTACGCCCCATGGTCGAGGGCCGGTTCTTCGGCACCATGTGCCTGTCCGAACCGCAGGCCGGCAGTTCCCTGACCGACCTCACCACGCGGGCCGAGCCGCAGGACGACGGCACGTACCGGATCGTCGGCACCAAGATGTGGATCTCCGGCGGCGACCACGAACTCGCCGAGAACATCGTCCACCTGGTGCTGGCGCGCATCCCCGGCGCGCCGGCCGGCGTGAAGGGCCTGTCGCTGTTCATCGTGCCGAAGGTGCTGCTCGACGACGACGGCAGCCTCGGGCCGCGCAACGACGTGGTGCTGGTCGGCCTCAACCACAAGCTCGGCTACCGGGGCACCACCAACACGCTGCTCAACTTCGGCGAGGGCGTGCACCGGCCGTACGGGCGGGCCGGGGCGGTCGGCTACCTGGTGGGGCAGCCGCACCAGGGGCTCGCGGTCATGTTCCACATGATGAACGAGGCGCGCATCGGCATCGGGGCCGGCGCCACGGCGCTCGGCTACACCGCGTACCTGAAGTCCGTCGCGTACGCCCGGCAGCGCCCGCAGGGACGGCCGGTCGCAGACAAGGACCCCACCACGCCGCAGGTGCCGATCGTCGCCCACCCCGACGTACGCCGGATGCTGCTGGCCCAGAAGAGCTACGTCGAGGGCGCGCTCGCGCTGGTGCTCTACTGCGGACGGCTGCTCGACGAGCAGAAGACCGCGCCCGCCGAGGCCGACCGCGAACGGGCGCAACTGCTGCTGGACCTGCTCACCCCGATCACCAAGAGCTGGCCGGCGCAGTGGTGCCTGGCCGCCAACGACCTGGCCATCCAGGTGCACGGCGGGTACGGCTACACCCGCGACTACGACGTCGAGCAGCACTGGCGCGACAACCGGCTCAACGCCATCCACGAGGGCACCCACGGCATCCAGGCCCTCGACCTGCTCGGCCGCAAGGTCATTATGCGCGACGGCGCCGCGCTGGAACTCCTGCTGGAGACAATCCGCGGCACCGTGACCCGGGCGTGGAAGGCCGAGGGGTTCGCCTCCGAGCTGGCCGGTCAGCTCGGCGCGGCGGTGGACCGGATCGCCGTGGTGACGCGGCGGTTGTGGGCGTCGGGCGACCCGGAGCTGGCGCTGGCGAACGCCTCGGTGTACCTGGAGGCGGTCGGGCACGTGGTGATCGCGTGGATGTGGCTGGAGCAGGTGCTGGCGGTGGAGGCGCTGGGGTCGCCGGACGGGGCCGAGGGGGAGTTCCTGGCGGGGAAGAGGCAGGCGGCGCGGTACTTCTACAGGTGGGAGCTGCCGAAGGTGGGGGCGCAGTTCGACCTGCTGGAAGGGCTGGACCGGACCACGCTGGACATGCGCGAGAGCTGGTTCTGAGCAGTCGACAAGTCCTTCGTTGTCACCCACACCATCGGATCACGTCAATTCTTGCGGGCACGATACGCAGATTCAGCAGTACGTCCTCACAGGCTTCGGGCCCGAAGCCTGCCGCCACGATGTGCACCGGCGAACACGCCATGTCGAGCGTCACGCTGCCCAAGGGGCGCTTCTCGGTGCCGGTCACCACCAGGGTCGTGTCCCGCATTGTCACGTCCTCGATCGTGACGTCGTAGCCCAGCACAGGACGGTCGCCTACCGAGAGCATGACGACCGTCTCACGTATGAGGTCTGCTCCGCGAAGCGTACGCCGACCGACGGCCCTCCGAGGTGGGCGCTTCTCAACCGTCCTGATGCCGCCACCGCGACCCGATTACGAGTCGTGAGGGACGTCTCGCGGCAGATGCGCGCCGCCTGGCCCTCGTCCGTGAACCGGCGAGAATTTGACCAGCCGACAGTGTCGTTGTCGGTCAGTACGCGCAGGGACGGCCTGGTGTCATGCAGACGACCAGTCATTTCCGTGCTGTGGCAAGAGACGGCCATGGAGTGGTGTGGCGCACCACTCACGGGGAGGCAACCCGCGCTGCGGTACCGACATGTCCACCGGATGCGGGTCGCTGACATTTCCAGCAGACGCTTCGACGGTCGCCGTCCCGAGGCTCCGACATCTTCCGGGCGGCATGCGGCAGCTGGCGGCCTGGGAGCACCGGTAGTTGCTGCACCTCAGCCTCTGACGCGGCGGGTCGCGTACCCGACAGTGTCTCTATTCGGCAGCGTGAATTATTGGCTGTCGCCTCGCCGTTTCGGGGCGGACGGAGGAGATACCGATGTTTGAGAAGCGGCTGGCTGACGCTGTACCCGTTCAAGCACAACATTCCACCGACCGAGCAACGGGCGAGCCAACCTGCCCTGATGACCTCCTCCGGTCGGTAGACGACTTGGTGCGGCGCGTTGACGATCTTCGGCGGTCCCTACGAGGCGCCGAAGCGTTGCGGCTGATCGAAGATGCGCTGGCACAGATGTCCGATCCACCCGTAGCACTCGTGGTCGCACATGGGCGAATACTGCTCGCCCTGCACCGGCCTAACGATGCGGCCGAAGTACTTCGTCGTTCGTACGAGCTGGACGATGGATCCCCTGACGTGTCCGCTTGGCTGATCGCGAGCTTGAGCCGAGGCCGGCACTATGACGACGCCGCGGCTTTGACTGCGGATCTTTGTGAGCGCTTCTTCGGTAATGCCCTCGTACGCATCGCGACCGGGCGTTTCCTACTTGACCAGTACAGATTCGAAGAGGCGCTGCCCTACTTCCGGGAAGCCTTCACACTCGATTCGGAAGACCCCAGAGCACTGCGCTGGCTGCTATATGGGCTCCGCCGCGCTCGCCGCTTCGACGAGGTCGAGGCCTTGGCCGCCATGACTGAGCTGGCCGGCATGCCTCAGATCGAGTATGCGCGAAGTCAGCTTGACCGCTATCAGTTTGAGTGTGTACTCGCGGGACTGAGCGAGGTCACTGACGAGCGCATGGAGGTGCCGGCACTGCAGACAAGACTAGAGGCACTGCGCAGTCTGCACCGGCTCGACGAGGCCCAGCGGCTCACCGAGGAGAACCTCGACCGTCGACCCGAAAATCCTCGGCTTTGGATCGAACTGGGTTGGGTCTTCGGTGATCGACACCGTCTCGAAGAGGCTCTAGCCGCGTTCAATAAAGCCCTCACAGTCGATCCGACTGATGCCGAAGCGCTTGAGTGGCGCACCACAGCGCTCAGACGTATGCACGGGTGGAGGGAAGCGGAGCAGGCTGCTCAAGAAGCTATTGCTCGGAGGCCGGAAGTACCCGAGTTGTACCTGGAGCTCGGGTACCTGCACCAGGACCAGCACGACTACGGGCGCGCCCTCGGCGCCTTCGAGCAAGCCCTCGCCATCGACCCAAAGCACGAGACGGCTCTCGAGTGGCGCGTCACCGAACTACGGCGGCTGCGAGACTTCGACCATGCTGAGCAGGCCACTTGTGAAGCAATCACTCAACGACCCGACTCGCTGGCGCTGCGCCTCCAACTCGGCTACCTGTATGACGACCAGCACGACTACGAGCGCGCCCTCGGCGCCTTCGAGCAAGCCCTCGCGATCGACCCGAAGCATGAATGGGCCCTGGTATGGCGCGTCACCGAACTACGGCGGCTGCGAGACTTCGACCAAGCTGAGCAGGCCGCCCACGAAGCAATCACCCAACGCCCCGACACGCCCAATTTGCGTATTGAACTCGGCTATCTGTACGACGAGCTTTACGACTACGAGCGCGCCCTCGGCGCCTTCGAGCAAGCCCTCGCCATCGACCCAAAGCACGAGACGGCTCTCGAGTGGCGCGTCACCGAACTACGGCGGCTGCGACGCTTCGACCAAGCTGAGCAGGCCGCCCACGAAGCAATCACCCAACGCCCCGACACGCCCAATTTGCGTATTGAACTCGGCTATCTGTACGACGAGCTTTACGACTACGAGCGCGCCCTCGGCGCCTTCGAGCAAGCTCTCGCGATCGACCCGAAGCATGAATGGGCCCTGGTATGGCGCGTCACCGAACTACGGCGGCTGCGACGCTTCGACCAAGCTGAGCAGGCCACTTGTGAAGCAATCAGCCAACGACCCGACTCGCTGGCGCTGCGCCTCCAACTCGGCTACCTACACCAGGAGCAGCACGACTACGAGCGCGCCCTCGGTGCCTTCGAGCAAGCCCTCGCGATCGACCCGAAGCATGAATGGGCCCTCGTAGGACGCATCACCGAACTGCGACAGCTCCGACGCTTCGACCAAGCCGAGCAGGCCGCCCACGAAGCAATCACCCAACGACCCGACTCATTGGCGCTGCACCTTCGACTCGGCTATCTGTACGACGAGCTTTACGACTACGAGCGCGCCCTCGGCGCCTTCGAGCAAGCCCTCGCGATCGACCCGAAGCACGAGACGGCTCTCGAGTGGCGCATCACCGAACTGCGGCGGCTGCGACGCTTCGACCAAGCTGAGCAGGCCGCCCACGAAGCAATCACCCAACGCCCCGACACGCCCAATTTGCGTATTGAACTCGGCTATCTGTACGACGAGCTTTACGACTACCAACAGGCGCTCGGCGCCTTCGAGCAAGCCCTCGCGATCGACCCGAAGCATGAATGGGCCCTGGTATGGCGCGTCACCGAACTACGGCGGCTGCGACGCTTCGACCAAGCTGAGCAGGCCACTTGTGAAGCAATCAGCCAACGACCCGACTCGCTGGCGCTGCGCCTCGAACTCGGCTACCTGTATGACGACCAGCACGACTACGAGCGCGCCCTCGGTGCCTTCGAGCAAGCCCTCGCGATCGACCCGAAGCATGAATGGGCCCTCGTAGGACGCATCACCGAACTACGACAGCTCCGACGCTTCGACCAAGCCGAGCAGGCCGCCCACGAAGCAATCACCCAACGACCCGACTCGTTGGCGCTGCACCTTCGACTCGGCTACCTGTATGACGACCAGCACGACTACGAGCGCGCCCTCGGCGCCTTCGAGCAAGCCCTCGCGATCGACCCGAAGCATGAATGGGCCCTCGCATGGCGCATCACCGAACTACGACAGCTGCGACGCTTCGACCAAGCTGAGCAGGCCACCCGGGAAGCAATCACCCAACGACCCGACTCGCTGGCACTGCGCCTCGAACTAGCGAATATCGCCGAAGACACGGGCAATTGGAGCGATGCATTGACCGCCGTGCACGACGCCCTCGCCCTCGACACAAGCAACGAGTCGGCGTTGACGGCACAGATTCGGGTCATGCGGGTGTCGCGCGACCTGGTGGGTGCGTTGGCAGCAGCCCAAAGAGCAGTCGACGTTCGACCAGACAGCGTGGAAGTGCTCGTCGAACTGGCGCAATTGCACGCTGCCCGGTTTGAGGACCGGCGGGCTCTGGAGGTGCTTGACCGAGCACTGGCCATCGACCCGGGCCATGCGCAGGTAGTCGAACGCCGGGTGGCTGCACTTCAGCGACTTCAACGGCATCTGGACGCCGAGCAGTGCGCGCGCGTAGCGATCATGTTGCGGCCGACAGCCGAGTCACTGCACATAAGCCTGGGACAAGTCTTCGAAGATCGCATTCAACCACGGGAGGCGCTCGCCTGCTACGAGGCCGCCGCGCGCTGCAACCCGCGCGATCCCCGTGCGCTGATCGGACAATCAGCAGCGCTTCGGGCACTGCGCAGCTATACAGAGGCCGAACGGTTAATCGCCCCCGTGGTACGGGAGCAGCCACATCTGCGTGCACTGACGGTAGAACTGGCGTGGATCCAGCACGACTCAGGACGCCTGCCAGAATCACGAGCGTCCTTCGCTCGGCTCGAGCGCGAGGCGCTGTCGGACGATGAACGTGCGGAGTCAATCGCTGGGCTGGGTTGGGTCGACTTCGCCTGTGGCGACTACACGGCCGCCGAGGAGCACTTCGGCCGGGCGATCGCACTAATGCCAAAGGACCGCGAATACCGGCTGGCTCGCGCATGGGCGCTGGTACGGCACGACGA
Source organism: Micromonospora sp. NBRC 110037 (assembly GCF_001652995.1). NCBI lineage: Bacteria > Bacillati > Actinomycetota > Actinomycetes > Micromonosporales > Micromonosporaceae > Micromonospora > Micromonospora sp. NBRC 110037. Next base: position 2,099,843 of record NZ_BBVA01000002.1, on the reverse strand, counting down.
ACGAGCTCAGTGGGAAGAGGCCGAGCAGATGTGCCTTGAGCTGCTCGACGAGCAGCAGGACGCCGCAGTGCTGGTGTGCGCAGGCGTCATCGATTACCGGCTCGGCCGGCTGCCCGCGGCCGAGTACCATCTAGCGAAGGCGCTCGATGTTGACCCATACAGAGGCAGCCACACGGACCTTGCCGCCCTGTACACGCAGCTCGGTCGATACGAGGAAGCAGAAGCGCACCTGCGCATCGCCATCACACAAGACCCATACAACGCGGCGGCTCAGGTCGAACTGGGACACCTCCATCTGCTGACCAAGGCACCGCAGGAGGCGGCCCGAAAATTCCGAACGGTACTACGCGTGGACCCGTCGATTCAGGTTGCGGCACTCGGGCTAGCAGAGGCTTTGGCCACGCTGGGTCAACCGCGCGAGGCGGAGGACGTACTGCGGGAAGGACTACGCACGGCGGCTACACCCTGGCGATTGCATCTGGCCTTAGCGCGTTTGCTGTTCCATCAGGCGGACGCGACACAGAACGACGATGTCTTCGCCGAGGCATACGCCGAGGCCATCGAAGCAATCAAAGAAGCGCCCGCCAACGAACCCGACCCCTACTACGTTGCGGCCGTGTGCAAGGTACGGCTGGGTGCGACGACTACAGCCGGCGCGCTGGGCGATGCCCACTCGCGGCGACAAGCGCTGCGGCACTTGAACCGCTGCTTGAGCATCGAGGAGGGGCACGTGGACGCGCAGCGGGTGGTGCAGCTGCTCGATCGGGAGAACCGAGCAGCCCGCACCGCCGCGCTTGGTACGGCCACCGTGGCTACTGTCGCCCTGGGCCTGCTCGCCGTGATGTGGACCGCCTTCTTCCTCTCGAGCCGCGTCACGGTCGTCATGATCACGACCATCACGCCCATCCTGGTAGGGCTAGTCGCGGTCGCCGTGCTCCTACCGTCGCTCATACGGCTGAAGCTACCGGGCTTCGAAGCCGACCTTCAGGCAGGGCTGGGACAAATCACATCCGGGCCCACCGGCGAGGTAGTAATCCGGCCGGGCAACCTCGCAATCAGCACCGGTCCTGTCGGCCACGCGCCGAATCATCGACGTTCAGAGGACCGTCACCGAAGATGACCCACGCCCAGCGAGAGAATGTGTGCGACAGGCGACGCGGAAAGCTAGATGGGAAGGTCGTCGTTCGGCAACTGCGTTACGCGTGCGGTGGGCTCAGCCACGCCATCGGTGCGCCGGTGAGGGCGGCGTCGGCGAGGCGATGAGCGGACGCTGTCTTAAGTGCCGCCCGCGAGCTGTCGATCCAGCGCTGAACGTCTGCGACTCCCTGGTGCCGGTATTCGACCGCTTGGACGAGGCACTCCAACTTGTCCGCGTCGCGGGCCACGATGGCTTCCCAGGTTTCGCCGGCCTCGTACTCGGCGACGGCAGCGTTGATCACATCGGCAACGGCGGGTGGGCAATCGGCTACCTGGTCGGCGGTGACGGCGGTGTTGGGCGCGGCCGTGAGATAGCGCTTGGCGATGTGCGGGATGTCGGTGATCCGGGTTTCCTGAGTGTCGTGCAGGACGCACAACATCGAGACGCGAGCCGGGTCGGCGCCCTCCATGGCCGCGAGCATCATGCCGATGAGCGCCGTGCGGAACGAGTGCTCGGCGATCGACTCGGGGTGCTTCACGCCGGCGAACCACCAGCCGGTACGGGCGGCGCGCTTGAGCACGCCGGCCTCAAAGATGAAGCTCATGGCTCCTGCGGCGTCCTGGTCCTCGCTCATCTGCCCGTCCCTGTACCGGTGACTCCGTCAGCACGGAGGCTGTAGAGGATAGACGTTAGTTCTTGTCGTGACTGCGTGGATACCTGGTCGCTGTCGAGCAGCGCGGCGCACCGGTCGGCCAGTGCCTGCCCGGTGGCGAGGTCATCGTGGGTGAGACCGCGCCTCGCCATGAGTAGAGCCCAGAGGTTGTGCACGTTGAGGTCGACGAACGGGTGGCCGATGGTGAGGCGGTCAACCAGGTGCCGGAACAGTACGACTCCTCGCCAGTCGCCGAGAGCAGTGGGCATGAACGAGTCGTCGCGATGCCGGTACGGAATCTCACCGACCCAGTAGGCGGAGTAGTTGAGGGCGGCCCGCTCGCAGGCATCGTCCGGGTGGGCGCGGGTGATGAAGTCTCTCAGCGGCTCGGGGTCTCCCTGGTTCGCGAGGGAAGTCACCATCGACCGGATGTCGGGCCACAGCGGTGACCAGGTGTGGAAGCGGGTGATCTGGCGAGTTGTCCGGGTGGTGCCTTCGGCGATCCATGACGCGGACGCGCCTGTGGGATCCATGCCGGCAAGGAAGCAGGCTTGCCGGTGCAGCAGGACATCCGGGTCGCGTTCGAAGGCGGAGCGTTCAGCGAGCACGCGCAGGCGTACGAAGAAGGCCCGTCTCTCGTCGGCGGACAGGAGCGGGGCGGTCGCCACGGGGCCGCGTCGGCGGGTTGTGGGGAGGCTTCTGATGAAGGTCGGCGTCTGTCCGAGAACGCTCCAGAGGATCAGGTCGGTCAGACGGTGCGTCAGCACCGACCAGCCGAGAGGTTGTTCGGCGATGGGGGATCGGCCGGCGTCGTCCCGGAGGAGCGCCGCAAGGATGAGGTCTGCCTCGGCGGCATCGTCGAGAGCGGCCAGCAGCTTCGTGTTCGCTCCGAGCCGTCCGAGCCGCTGGCGAATCGCAACGGCCTGACCGAATGGCACGGCGGTGAACGGTCTGCGCCCCGACTCCCAGCTCTGAACGGTCACCCGGTCCACGTCCAGATGCGCGGCGAGTTGTTCTTGGGTGAGCGGCACGGATTCCCGAACGAGCTTCAGGAGATAGCCCGTCACCTCGCCTCGATGCGGCGTGGAACTGCGGTGACCTGCCAACTGACATCCCTACGTTGACCGGTGGTCGACGTTTCGCCGGACGCGGACCGCGAGGTGGCGTTCCTGGTCGGCTCACTCGTACCGCTGGTGAGTCCAATGATCGACGCCGTGATCGTAGCGTCGCAGTTACCGAACGTTCCAGATCCGGTCCGCGATTCGTGGCCGGTCGAATTCCGCTGCCCTGCGGAGGAAACGGCGATGCGGGAGAGGACACCACCGTGGAGACGAGTCACCTACGACCAGTACGTGATCGCTGCTGCTTTGACGCTCGCACGTCGGCATCGCCCCAAATGGTCGTGGCGGAAGTGGCGGTGGGTGTGCCGCTGTGGTGCGGACCTGCCGTGCCGGAACCGCCACCGCGTACCGATCAATCGCGGTCACTGGCCGCCGCAGGAGGACCAGTGAGGACTGCGGAACAGGCGATCCTGGCGGTGCATGTACGGGGTCTGGACGGGATGTGCGTGGGTTGTCGGCTGTGGTGGGCGCGGCTGACTCCGTACCCCTGCTGGCAGGTCGCGTGGGCGACCAGCCGGCAGGCGCGCGCGAGCGTCGCCCGCTTCCTGGGGGTGCGCGGGTGAGCACCCACGGGCCGGTGCTGCCGGTCTGGACGTGCGGCGGGTGCGGTGCGCCGTGGCCGTGCGCGACGCGGCGGCGGGAGCTGCTTGCGGAGTACGAGGGCGCGCCGGTGTCGCTGGCGGTGTACCTGGGGGCGCAGCTGGTGCGGGCGACGGCGGATCTGAGCTGGGCGCCGGCCGGGACGTTGTACCGGCGGTTCCTGGGGTGGCTGCGGTGAGCGTGTTGCGGGCCGGGGACGAGAAGTTCCACTACAGCGACGGGTCGCACCGGTGGACGGCGCCGGATCCGGAGTACGACCAGGAGGTGTGGGAGGAGCAGGTCCGCCAGCACAAGCTGGGGCACCTGCGCAACGAGCGTCCAAGGGTACGCATCCGCCGAATCGGGTGACGGGTGCGAGAGTGGGCCGGTGACTCACCCGCTCGCGCGCCGCGTCTACGACACCTGCCACCTCACCGGCCGGTTTCATCTCCGATCCGGGCAGGTCAGCGACGAGTACTTCGACAAGTACCTGTTCGAGGGGAAGCCGGAGCTGCTGCGCGAGGTCGCCGAGGCGATGGTGGCTCTGCTTCCGGAGTGCGACGTGTTGGCGGGGATGGAGATGGGCGGCATCCCGATCGCCACGGTGATGTCGCAGCTGACCGGGCTGCCGACGGTCTTCGTGCGTAAGCAGGCCAAGGAGTACGGGACCGCGAAACTGGCCGAGGGCGGTCGCGTGAGCGGTCTGCGGGTCGTGGTGGTCGAGGACGTCGTGACCACCGGAGGCGCGCTCCTGACCTCGTGCGGACAACTACGGTCCGTCGGTGCCCAGGTCGAGACGGTGGTCTGCGCCATCGACCGCGAGCAGGGTGGCCGGGAGAACCTGGCGGCCGAGGGGCTGCACCTCCGCGCCGCCCTCACCCGTCGTGATCTTGAGGCATCGCTGACGGCGTGAAGCTAGGGCTGCTCCGGGCCGCTGCTGGCGTTGTACGAGTTCTTGGCGGCGACCACTGCCGCCTGGATGTGCTCGGGGTCGACGCCGTGGACGTTGAGCGGCGGGTGCAGACGCCGGACGAGTTCGGCCTCGATGACCGTTGGCTCGGCATCCTCCGCCCAGGTCAGGCGCAGGTGCTCGTGCATCCACGCGGTCAGCCGTTTCTCGTCCTCGGGGATGAGGACGACGCGGTCGGTCCAAGTGGTCCGGAAGCCCTCGGACACGAGAAGACCGGCCAACGTGCGGCGCAGCGTCGAGCTGCCCGACCGTCGTAGATGGTTGCGCAGGATCCGGCCCCGCAGGCTGGTGGCCCGGCCCAGATAGAGCATCCGCCATGACGGATCGGTGTCGTTCGGCGGTCCGGGGAGGTCGGGGAGGACCGAAGGAGCAGCCCACCAGGCGTAGACGCCGCCACCACGGGCGAGCCGCTTGACGGCGACGTCGAGCGCGACCGGCGGGCCGGTCAGCAACCGCAGGGCCTCGTCGACCCGCTCTTCGTCGGTCGGGACGTCGGCGGGTCGCCGTTCGGGGAAGGTCACCGGGACCATCCTAGGCGCTCGACCGGTCGAGATCGGGTGGGGATGCGCTCCGCACCTGGACACCGGCAGGGTGATCAGCAGGCGACTTTCATGACCTGCTCAGCCGGCGGTGCCGAGGGACCGAGCGCCCGCCCGATCTGCGGCACAGGAGTGCGCTGCCGGCCTGTGCGTGCGAGCGCGACGGTGCGCTGCGTCACGCAGCCGATGCTAGGTTCGCCGGCATGACGGTGCAGATCACGGCCGGGGAGTTCCACGCGGCCGACGGTGTCGAGGACTGGCGCTGCCTCTACCACGTGGTCTCGGCGTATTTCCGCACCGGCTCGCTAACGAAGGGCATAGCGTTCGTCGATGAGATCGGCCGGCTCGCCGGTGGCGCGGAGCAGCAGTACGTCAACGTCGATCTGCGTCATGTCGGCGTCACGGTGTCCCTGTTGTCGCGCGACGTCGCGCTGGCCCGGCGGATCTCGGCTGCCGCCAGGGATCTGGACATCCCCGCCGACCCGACCGCCGTGCAGCTCGTCAACGTCACTCTCGACGCGCTGGTCGGCGCGGACGTGCTGCCGTTCTGGCGGGCGCTGCTGGGTTACCGCCAGATCGACGACGACTATCTGGCCGACCCGGCGCGTCGGGGTCCGGGCTTCGGGCTGCAGCCGATGGACGCCGGGCGCCCACAACGCAACCGCATGCACCTCGATGTCGCCGTCCCACATGATCAGGCCGAGGCCCGAATCGCCGCCGCGTTGGCTGCGGGTGGCCGGCTGGTCTCCGATGCGCACGCACCGAAGTGGTGGGTATTGGCCGACGTCGAGGGCAATGAAGCGTGCGTCGCCACCTGGGTCGGCCGATAGTGGTGGCCCTCTCGAAGGCTGGACCATCGGCCACACTGACGGCATGACGACGGTCGTGCCCATAGGCGCCGCCCATCCGGCGTTCGATCAGGTAGCTGCTCTGTTCGACGACTACCGGGTGCACTACGGCCAACCGTCGGCCCCGGAGACAACCCGCTCCTGGCTGCAGGACCAGATCGCACAACACCGGATCTCCGCCGCTGCCGCCATCCGAGCTGATCACGTCCGCGGCTTCATCACGGTCACGGTCACGCCGGCATCGCTCAGGCTGGGCACCTCGTGGTCGATCCGCGACCTCTACGTGGCCCCGCACCATCGCCGTAGCGGCATCGCGAAGGCCCTGCTCCAGCACGTCATCCGCAACGCCCGTGCCGCCGGCGCGCATCGCGTGTCGCTCCAAACCGAGACCGACAACATCCCCGCCCTGGCGCTCTACACCGAGATCGGCTTCAAGCCCGTCACCGGCCTGGAACTACTCAACCTCACCTTCGACCCCACCCTCCAAGATCCGGGAGACAGGGCCTAGACGTCGCGCCGTGGCCTTGCGCGACGCGGCGGCGGGAGCTGCTTGCGGAGTACGAGGGTGCGCCGGCCCTTTCCGCCTGGTAGAGGGTCGGTGGTGCGTGGGACGCTCCCGTCATGCGTATCGCCGAGCACATTGCCGCGCTGGATGAGGAAGGCGCCCGACTGGCAGAGGCGGCGGACCGGGCGGGCCTGGACGCACCCGTGCCCACCTGCCCTGGATGGCAGGTCCGTGATCTGCTGCGCCATGTCAGCGGCGTCCATCGCTGGGCCACGGGCCACGTCATCACGGGGCGCCATCAGCCTTACTCCAGTCGCGAGGAGGCGGAGTTCTTCGCCGCAGTCGAGGACGACGAGCTGCTGGACTGGTTTCGGGAGGGCCACCGCGCACTCGTGGACACGCTGGCAGCGGCTGACGAGAGCGTTGAATGCTGGACGTTTCTGCCCGCGCCCTCGCCGTTGGCGTTCTGGGCACGTCGCCAGGCTCACGAAACCGCGGTACACCGTGCCGATGCCGAGTCGGCTGTCTCAACGGTTCCCTCCTGGGCCCCCTCCTTCGCCGCTGACGGCATCGACGAACTGCTCAATGGCTTCTTCGGGCGGCCCGGTGGGCTTCTGGTGGCCGATCCACCCGTCAGCATGGCTCTTGTGCCGACTGATATCGACGCGGGATGGACGCTCTCCATCGAGCCGGCCGGGCGCCGCCTGGTAGCCGGTGAGATGCCGGCCCAGTTGACCGTCGTGGGACCTGCGTCCGAGCTCTACCTCCTGCTGTGGAACCGGAGTGGGACCGAGCGCCTCGAACTACGCGGGGACGCGGCCGTCTTGGATCTCTGGCGGGCAAAGGCCACGATCACCTGGAAGTGACGCCGTCATCCCGGCGAGGTCAGCCCGGTGCCGCCCACCGTGGTCCCATCCGCTCGTCGACAGACCCGGACGGGTGAGACAGGCGGGGAAGCGGCAGGCGGCGCGGTACAGCCCCCCACATCACCGGCTCACGTCATTCCGCAGGCACGATACGGAGGTTCAGCAGCATGTCCTCGAAGGCCTCGGGTCCGAATCGTGCCGCCACGATGTGCACCGGTGAACACGCCATGTCCAGCGTCACGTCGCCCACGGGACGCCTCTCGACGCCGGTCACCACCAGAGTCGTCTCTCGCACTGTCACGTCCTCGATCGTGACGTCATAGCCGAGCACAGGACGGTCCCCGACCGAGAGAATGACGACCGTCTCCTTCGCGAGGTCTACCGGCGGCGGCGGTGGGACAGGCTGCCGTCCGGCATTGATCGATGCCCAGTGCTGCGCCCACGATCCCGATCGACGAATCAGGAACAGGCCGTAACCTCGTGAGGTGTCGGCCTTGGCCTGCCCGTGGTACAGCGTGCGAAAGGTCCCGGCACGTCCGGACGATCTGCTCACCCGCTGACCCTACTGGCGCTGACCCTCGAAACAGCTTCCGTCTACGTCCGGCGGCTCGGGCGCGAAAGTATTCGGACGGTTGGTGCGGCACGTCGGCGGCATGAGTACACCCCCGGTCTTGAGCCGGGCTCCCCGCCGTCAGGTAACTCTGTCGCCGTGTCGTGCCGGGCCTGGCGACAATGGTCACAGGACAGCGATACGACGAGGGTCGAAGGGTGTTGCTGGAGTGGGTCGACGGTTGGGCGGACGCGAATGGCCGGTGATGGTCAGCACCGTTCACCTCGGGCGCCATCGGTACCGGGTCATGCGGCAGGCACGACCGCCGGGGTTCGCCGGTCTGTACGAGGGCCCTCTTGGAGCCCAGTTCTGCCTCGACAAGGAAACAGCGACGCTGTTCGCTCTGGCGTGGGACTGGCTGCCCGGTCGCCGCACACGATGGTCTATCTTCCCCTTCGTCGCGACACGTCCCCACCATCACAGTTGGGGGCGCCCGCTCGACCTGGTGTTGCTGCATCACCGCCTCGCGTTCCCGCTGTCGCGGTGGAAGCAGGTCCGCTCCCGGTTGGGGACCGGCCGGCCACACACCGTGGTGCTACCCGCTCAGGCGTGGCCGGCGCGGTTGACCGCCGATCACCGGCGAGTCCGGTATCGAGAGTTCCGCGATCATCTGCGGTGGGACATCGCCGCCGACACGTTGGTGCTCACCGGCAGCCGTGAAGCGTTCGAGTTGGAAGCCGACCAGGTCCGCGCCTTGGCCGAGGAGTGCCCCGCCCATCGCGCTCGCATGCCAGGCACGCCGGTGATGCCGGGGGTCCGGCAGTGGCCGGCCACGGCACGCAACTCGCGGCAGATCCGTATGGCGGCCCGCTTGGCAGCCCGGGGAAGGGGGCTCGTGCTGGGAACGCCGATGCATGTGCCGGTGGATCTACTCCTACAGGTACCGCTGCTACGCACCGTCTGACGTCTTTACGAGCGCGGTGTCGGCTCGGCGTGGTGATCGAGCTGCCGTGAGTACTCCGGGACGATGGTGTTCGTACCGAACGACGGACGTGTGCCGGACATGCTCACCGAGCAGCCAGCATCCGTGCGTGAGCGGCTGTTTCGAAGCGAGCTGAAGGTCGTCCAGGGCATCGCGGATGCCATCGACCTGTCCGAAGTGATCAGGCCGCCTTCCGGGTCGAACGGGTCGGATCTCTTGACTCTCGACCCGGTCGAGGGCCGACCCTTCCCGAGTGACGTATGAGGAGCACGACCAAAGATCAGTCCCGCTCGCGATCGACCTGGAGATGCTGCGGCCGGTGCTGCGCGCCGGCTGGGGAGCGGACACCTGCGACCCGCACGACCTGGAGGATTGGCACGCCGGCAACCCAGCCCGTGGGCAGTGCGGGGTGACCGCGCTGATCATTCAGGACCTGCTCGGCGGAGAGCTGATCCTCGGCGAGGTCCACGCCGGAGACACCAAGGTCGGCCACCACTACTGGAACCGGCTGGCCGACGGCCGCGAGGTGGACCTGACTGCCGACCAGTTCCAGCCGTCGGAAGTCGTCGTCGGCGGTCAGGTTCAGCAACGCCCGCCGGGCCCACCCGTCCGGTGCCGCAGGCAGTACGAGATCCTGCGGGACCGCGTCCTCGTCGCCCTCTACGGTGCCGCACCCCGTTTGCTCGTTCCGGACGGGATGCGAGGCTGACCGCGTGGCTTACCGAACGCCCGCCCTCCGGTGACGCCCGCATGAGCCTGGTGTCGGCGTTCGTACCGATCTGGATCCTCACCGCTGTCGGTTACGCGTCCTGTCGCTGGGGCCTGCTGGGCGAGGCCGCGGCGTCGGTGCTCGGCCGGTTCGTGTTCCAGCTCGCGATGCCGGCCGCCCTGTTCCTGGCACTGGCCCGGATGCCGCTGTCCGGGTTCGCGGGCCGCTCGTTGCTCGCCTTCGGGGTGAGCACCGTCGCCGTGGTCGGGTTCGGGTGGGCCGGCGCGAGCCGGCTGTTCGGTCGTAAGCCCGGCGAGCGGCCGATCTGGGGCATGGCCGCCGGGTACGTGAACTCGGCGAACCTCGGCATCCCGATCGCGACGCAGGTTCTCGGCGACGTGTCGTTCCTGGCGGTGGTGGTGCTGCTGCAGGTGCTGGTGGTGGCACCCGTGATCGTGGTCGTGCTGGACCGGCGCAGCGACCCGGCCGGGCGGGTCCGGGTGCGCCGGGTTGCCTCGCTGCCCGTACGCAATCCGGTGATCCTGGCGTCGCTGCTCGGTGTCGCGTGCTCCGCTGCCGGTGTGCGTCTGCCGGCGGCGGCCGCCGCGTCGCTGACGCTGCTTGCGGGCGCCGCGGCGCCCGCCGCCCTGGTCGCGCTCGGCGCGTCGCTGCACCCCGCGGCACCGTCGCGGGCGGAACCGACCGGGCCCGGAGAGCTGGCCGCGATCAGCGCGCTGAAGCTTGTCGCACAACCTGTCATCGCGTACGCGGCCGGCCTGGCCCTGCACCTGTCCGCGCCGCAGTTGCTCGCCGTGGTGGTGTGCGCGGGCCTGCCGACGGCGCAGAACACGTTCATCTTCGCCCAGGAGTACGGCGTCGGCGAGGCGGTCGCCAACCGGGCGGTGGTGGTGACGACGACGCTGTCGCTGGCCACGCTGGCTGCGGCGGCGGCGCTGCTCGGGTAGCTACCGCTCGGCGGGGAACCGCCTCCACTGCCCCTCGGAGACGACCTCGACCGTGCCGTCGACCACTGTGATCGCCGTCTGGTCGTCGATCGCGTACGCCGGACCGGCGACCTCGGCCGCCCACTTCTCGGCGTTCGCCATGGTGTTGTCCGGTTCGAGGCCCAGGTGCGGGAAGATCGAGAAGTCGACGAGCCCCAGCGTGCGGTCGTCAGGCGCGGACTGCCATTCGACGAAGTCCGTCCCGACGCGCGGGGTCAGCACCATGCTGCCCGCGCTCAACCCCACCCAGACGGTGTCAGGTAGCGACGGCAGCAGGTCCGCCAGCCCGGACTGCCGCATCCAGTGGCACAGGTACGTCGCGTCGCCGCCGTGCACCAGGATGACGTCCGCCTCGCGGACCCAGGGGACCCACCGCTCCTGGCCGATGCTCGGTAGCGCGGTCAGCTCCAGGACGCCCAGCGACTTCCAGCCCAGCCCGGTCATGGGCAACGGCGTCTGACCGGTGATGAAACGCCAGGCCGAGGCCGGCCCGCCCATCGGGTAGGCGGCCGTGGGGATGCAGAGCGCGTGGGACTCGGCGATCGGCTTGCTCAGCAGGCCGACCAGCGCATCGTGAATGCTCGGATTCTGGACGCCCGCGGATGTGAGAAGAAGCTTCACGCCTACCTCCGGTAGTAGCGGCTGGGTGCACGGGAATGCAGACCGGGCACCGCATCGAAACTCATCGCCACGCGCGTCGCGTCATTCGCGGATCTCCATCGCCGCCACCAGGCCGTCGTCGAGGCGGTAGACGTGCGTGACGGTGTGGTCGGCGAGCTTCGTTCCGGCTTTGTCGTGCACCACCTGATGAACGGTGACGGCGATCCGGCCGTCCGGCTCCGTGCGGAACGCCGTCGGTGTGACGACGGGTTCGAGCTGGTCCCACTGCCGCCGCCAGTAGGCACTTACCTGGTCCCGGCCGCTGAGGACGCCTCCCTCCCAGCCGTTGGGCCACGAGACGTCCGGCGTCATGGCGGCCAGCAGCGTGGGGATGTCACGCCTGTTGAAGGCCGCGTAGAGGTTCGTGAGCAGCGGCGAGTCCATCGAGCCAGCATGGCCGGTGGACAAGGCATCGTGACGACCTATTCGCGGTCAGCAGAATCGGCCCCGGCGGGGCGTCGGTGACGACGGCGGGGCGTCCGCGATGCTGTGGGCGTGGAGTACGTGTCCAGAGTGCCGCGACCGCCGCTGGACGAGCTGATCGACGACCTCTACTACCTGGAGGGCACGCCCCCGTACCCCCGGCTGACGCTGCCGCCGATGCCGGCGGCGCTGCTCATCGTCAACCTCGGCGCGCCGTTCCGCGTCCGCGGTGGCACCGACGTCGAGACCACCGGGTACGCCGACGGCTGCGTGATCACCACGCCCACCCGCGCGTTCGAGTTCGGCTACCCGCGCCCGACCCGGTCCGTCGGCGTACACGTCAAGCCGTGGGGCCTGGCGCCGTTCCTGCCGGTGCCCGCGGCCGAGCTGCGCGACCGGCCGGTGACGCTGGAGCAGGTCTGGGGCCGGCCCGCCGTCGCCGACCTGCGCGACCGGCTGGCCACGGCCGACGGGCCGCACAAGATGCTGGCGCTGCTGGAGGAGGAGCTGAGGCGACGGCTGTCCGAGACCACCGGGCTGGGGCTGGTCCGGCACACGAGCGGCGTCATCGCGGCGACCAGCGGCGCGGTGCCGATCGGCGACCTGAGGACGGCAGCCGGCGTGAGCAGCACCCATCTGACGCAGCGGTTCAAGGAACTCGTCGGCGTCACACCGAAGCGGCTGGCCCGCACCTACCGCTTCGCCGCCGCCGTGTTCGCGATCGACCCCACCCGGCCGGTCGACTGGGGCGAGCTGGCAAGCGACGCGGGCTACTTCGACCAGGCCCACTTCGGCCACGAGTTCCGGGCCTTCACCGGCCTCACACCCACCCGGTACGTCGAGGTCCGGCGGCGGTTCCTGCGCGAACACCCCGGCCACGTGATCGACGGCTGGTCACTGCCGGCCGATTGATTTCCTACAAGAACGGCGGCCCGCGACCCGCTAACTTGGGGACCACCCAAGGAAGGGGAGAACCGGCGTGGGCACTGTGGTCCTGTACAGCTCGGTGTCGGTGGACGGCTTCGTCGCGGACGACAACGACCAGCCCGGGCCGCTGTTCGACTGGTTGACCAGCGGTGACGTTCCGCTGGACGACAGCGGCGCGTTGCGGGTGTCGCAGACGTCCCACGACTACGTCCGGCCGTACTGGGACCGGATCGGGGTGACCGTCGTCGGCCGGCACGTGTTCGACCGGACCGACGGCTGGGACGGGACGCCGCCGAGCGGCATCGCCCACGTGGTCGTCGTGACGCACCGGCCGCCGCCCGAGGGTTGGAACCCCGGCGCGCCGTTCCACTTCGTCGACGGCGTCGAGGCGGCAGTGGCCAGGGCGCAGGAACTTGCGGGGGACCGCATCGTCGAGGTCGCCGCCGGTGACGTCGGCGGCCAGGCCCTCGCCGCGGGCCTGGTCGACGAGGTACGCATGGACGTCGTACCCGTCGTGTTGGGCTCCGGCAAGCGCTTCTTCGGGTCGGTCGACGCGCAGCACCTGCTGGAGGATCCGGACGTCGTGCTCCCGGGCGAGCGGGTGCTTCACCTGCGGTACCGGGTGCGCCGCTGACCGAGCGCGAACGCGGCGTCCGATCCCCGCCGGACAGACGGCCCGACGTCAACCAGGCTTCCTCCCGTGAACAACGCACTCGACGGCAAGGTAGCTCTCGTCACCGGTGGCGGCCGTGGCATCGGCGCGGCGGTGGCCCGGGCGGCCGGGGAACTGGGCCGGTTGGACATCCTGGTCAACAACGCGGGCGCGTTCCTGCTCGGACAACTGGAGCAGCTGAGTCTCGACGAGTTCGAGCAGACAGTCGCGGTGAACGTCCGGGCACCGTTCGTCGCCTCGCAGGCCGCGGTGCGCCACATGGCGGCGGGCGGGCGGATCGTCAACATCGGCAGCAACACGGCCGAGCGGGCGGTCTTCCCGGGCTTCTCGCTCTACGCGATGAGCAAGACCGCCCTGATCGGTCTGACCAAGGCGCTCGGGCGCGAACTCGGCGGTCGAGCGATCACCGTGAACCTGGTGAACCCCGGCGCCACGGACACCGAGCTGAACCCGGCCGACGGCCCGAACGCGGACACGATCAACGGGTTCACCGCCCTCGGCCACTACGCGCAGCCGGCCGACGTGGCCGCCGCGGTGGCGTTCCTCGCCGGCCCGGACGGGCGTTACGTCACCGGCGCGACTGTGAACGTCGACGGCGGATTCACCATCTGACCATCGGGAACGGCCAGGGTGATGACCGGAAGGACGGCTGCGGCGGGGGAGAGTTCTCCCTTTTCCGCTGGCGCGCGCCGGGCAGCGCGGGTACACCTGGGCGGTGATCCTCATCCAGCGGTTCCGCGTCCGGTGGACCGCCGACGCCCGCGGCGCGCCCGCGGCGAACGCCCGCCGTGGACTGGTCCGGGCGATGCCGCTGCCCCGGGCACTGCCGGAGGGCGAGGTGGTCGTCCACGACGTGCTAGCCGACCGGGCAGCCGGCTACAAACACCGGGACGGGGTACGCGCCGGAGACGTCGCGCTGACCCGCGAGGCCGGGCTCTGGCTCGGGCGTGACCAGGCGTGCATCGTCGTGGACCGGCTGCCCGGGTCGGCGGCGTTTCCGCGCCCGTCGGCGTCGGCACGGCTGTTCACGCTCGCCCCCGGGCAGGTCGGCCGCTACCGGGCCAACTTCCGGTTCACCGGCTGCGGGTGCGATCCGAGCTGGCACTACGAGGAGTGGCTGGTGCACGTCGGACACGGTGCGGTGGCATCCTTCGGCGCGCCGGACCGCGACGTCGACCACCGCGTGCACCTGTACGGGTAGGCGTCAGCTGTCGAACCAGACGACGAGTCGTACGTTGTCCTCGCCGTGCCGTTCGGCCAGCTCGCGCATGCCTTCCAGCACCGCGCGCAGCGCCGGGTCACGCTGCAGCGCATCGCTGTTGGACAGGCGCTCCACCCGCCACATCACGTTTCCCGAGCGCCATTCGGTGCCCTCCGGGTAACTGCTGCCCCGGTGATCCGCGTGCTCGCCGGCTACCTCGCGCCAGGATCGCCCGTGCCGGGTGGCCTTGCTCCGGTAGCGCGGTCCTTCGGCCGTCAGGTCGTACACGTGGATCCGGTCGTCCACCCGGGGCGATGGCGCGCTCCAGTCGATGCGTGCCACCTCCGCCCACGACACCCAGGTGGGGTCGTGATGGCGTTCGGTGAAGTGACGAGCGCGCAGGCTCGCGCTGACGTCGTCCGGCAGGCCACGGCCGGGCGCGACCGGCTCGAACCCGGCGAAGTTGCGCACACCGAACAGCAGGCCGAAGGCGTCGTAAATGGTGGAGACCTCCCGCAGGCTGATGTCGGTCAGCTCCCACGGCGAACCCGTACCGTGCGGCCGGATCTCCACCCCACCCCAGATGTCGGTACTCACGTCGCTCCACCCCCGCAGCCGAGACGCTTCGATGTCCGCCACGACCATCGCACCCGGCGGCAAGGCGCCGCAGCCCGGACCTGACTGCTGCGGGGCGGCGCGGTGGCTAGGCTGTGCCGGTGCGGAAGGCGGGGTCCCGGGGTGACCGTCATGGTTGACGCGGACGACGTGCGTCGGGTGGCGTTGTCGCTGCCCGACGTGGTCGAGATCGACAGTGACGGCTTCGACTTCCGGGTCGCCGGCAAGGGGTTCGTCTGGTCCTATCCCGAACGTACGCCCGGGAAGCCGCGGCGCATCCGCACCGACATCGCCGTGCTGTACGTGGGCGACGAGGCGGAGAAACAGGCCCTGCTCCTCGGCGAGCCCGACCTCTTCTTCACCACCCCCGCGTACGACGGGTTGCCCCTGGTCATGCTGCGGCTGGCGCGCGTCGGCGTCGAGCGTCTGACGGAACTCGTCACCGACGCGTGGCGGATGCGTGCCCCCGGCTCGCTCACCGGTGAACCCGGCGCGTGACCCCGCACGCTATCCGTCGAGGATCTGCTCCCGGAGGATGTCCGCGTGCCCGCAGTGCTGGGCGAACTCGCGCAGGACGTGGAGATACACCCACCGCAGCGGAAGCGGCCCCCGTCGGTGCCCGGTGAGCATGTCGTCCAGACCTCGCGTGGAGGTCGCCCGGCGTGACGCGTCCCGAGCGTCGCGGTAGGCCTGCCGGACCCCGGCGATCGTGTCGCCGTCGTCGAGGAGGAACGAGTCCTCCGACCGCTCCGGGATGCCGATCTCGGCGCGAGACCGACCCGTGACGGCTTCGTCGAACCAGACCTTCTCGACGAAGGTGGCGTGCTTCACCAGACCCAGCAGCGTGGTGCGGGAGGCCACCAACGATCGGCGCGCCTGTTCCTCGGTCAGTCCGTCCAGGCAGCGGTCGAGCGCGTCGCGGTGTTCGTCGAGAAACGCCTCGAACTGGGCCTGGACCGGCTGCGCGACGACTTCGGCGGAGAAGGTGGGCGGGAAGGACGGCATGGACGCAGCATTCCAGATCGGCGGCCGGATGAGCGCGGGGTGTATCAGGCGGGTCGCTGACGAACCGCGACGATCTCGGCGTGGTGAGCGACCGCCCAGTCGGCCAGCGCGGAAAGCGGCTCCAGCAGGCTGACACCGAGTGGCGTCAGCCGGTACTCGACGCCCGGCGGCACCGTCGGAAACACCTCACGCTCGACCAGGCCGTCGCTTTCCAGCGCACGCAGTGTCCGGCTGAGCATGCGCGGGCTGATGCCCTCCACGGCGCGGTGCAACTCGTTGAACCGGTGCGGATGCCGGCCGAGCAGGGTGATCAGCAACAGCGTCCACTTGTCGCTCACCCGCCGCAGCAGGTCGGTGACCGGACAGCGGTCGTACTCGCCGGCCGGAACCGGCACCGGCAGCCGATGATCGAGCAGCGAGGCACTCACATCGGTGTCACCTGTGGACATGAAAGTGCCTTCTTTCGCCTCCGCCGGCCTGCTGCCCAGGATGGGGCAGGTCGATGAGCACACGATAAGGGGGCGACGTGGGCGTCGTGGTGGTCAGTGGCGGCACGAACGGAATGGGGCGTGCGTTCGCCCTGGGGCGGGCCGAACGTGGCGACCGCGTCCTGGTGCTCGGCCGCAACCGTGCACGTGGCGAGGCGATGGCCGGCGGCCTGATCGCCTTCCTTCCCGTCGACCTGTCCAGCACGGCCGAGACGCGGCAGGTCATCGAGCACATCCTCGGCGAGCACCAGGTCGTGGACGCGTTGACGCTGTTCGCCAACGCGGTGGCGCCGCGTCGCGTCGAGACGGTGGAGGGACTGGAGCGTACGTTCGCGCTCTACTACGTCAGTCGCTACCTGCTCAGTTTCGGTCTGCGTCCGGCCCTGGACCGGGCGGTCGCGCCGGTGATCGTGAACGTCGCCGGTGTCGGGGTCACGAGAGGCGAGGTGCGCTGGGCCGATCCGCAGATGGGGGAGGGCTACTCGGCCGTCGCCGCCCAGTTGCAGGCCGGGCGGGCCAACGACCTGCTCGGCGTGGGCTTCGCCCAGCGGTCCGGCAGCCGCGCCCGATACGTGCTCTACCATCCCGGGTTCACCAGGAGCGGTGACCGTAGCGCGCTCCCGTTCGTGGTAAGGGGGCTGCTCGCGGTGGCGGCGGCGGTCGCCGCCCGGTCCGTCGCGGACGCGGTGGCGCCGATTCACCGGTTCCTGGACGCGCCGCCGACCGCGCCGGTGACCGCCGTCGACCGGGGGAAGCAACTTCCGCCCGGTTTCCCGACCCTCGACCCTCATGACGCCGAGCGGTTGATGGACCTCACGGAGAGGCTGCTGCGGTGAGGCGCCGCGCCGACGCTACGGCCGGAAGTAGTCGGACATCATGCTGCTGACCCACTCCGGCTGCCGGACGTTCGTGGGGACGAACTCCACCAGCACCGGCTTCAGGTCGATGACCGGCGTGCCGGACACCGCGTCGAGGCCCACCACCGTCAGTTCCCGGCCGTGGACCGACTCGATGCGGCAGCACGTCACGCCGATCCGGTTCGGCCGACGGGGACCACGGCCGGCGAACACGCCCATCGGCGGCAGGTCGGCCCGGCCCCGGTAGGGACGGGGCTCGCGGTGGTCGCCGCCGTCCGGGAACCGGTCGAAGACGAACACGACCTCCACGTGCGAGAACTCCTCCAGGCCCTGCAGGCACGCCTCGCCGAAGCGCTCGTCGACGACGATCGTGCTGCGGACGGCGCCCCAGTTGTCGCTGTGCTGGATGTCCGTCCGGTCGTTGCGGACCGTGCCGATGGGGGTGATCTCGAAGCTGGGCATGCCCGGAGAGTAGTTCCGCGTGGCTCGTCACGGGGGCCCACGAGCCGGGCCACCGGCGCTAGGTTCATGATCATGGACGTTCTCCGATACGCGGCGTTCACCGCCGACCCGGCCGGCGGCAACCCGGCCGGTGTCGTGCTCGACGCCACCGGGGTGGATGACGCGGAGATGCAGCAGGTGGCGGCGCAGGTCGGCTACTCCGAGACGGCGTTCCTCCTGCCCGGCGAGGGCGGGCGGTTCACGGTGCGCTACTTCAGCCCGAAGGCGGAAGTGCCGTTCTGCGGGCACGCGACGATCGCGTCCGCGGTCGCGTTCGCCGAGCGGCACGGCCCCGGCGCGCTGCACCTGGACACCCGCGCCGGACTGGTCGAGGTCGCCACGAGCGCGCAGGCCGACGGCACCACCACCGCCACGCTCACCAGCGTCGCGCCGCGCACCGTACCGCTGGGCGCGGACGACCTGGCGGCGCTGCTCGCCGCGTTGCGCTGGTCGCCGGACGATCTCGACGCGACGCTGCCGCCGCGTGTCGCGTACGCCGGGGCCTGGCATCCGATCGTGGCCGCCGCGACCCGGCAGCGCCTGGCGGACCTGGACTACGACATGGCGGCGCTGAGCGCGCTCATGGCCGAGCGGGACTGGACGACGATCGACCTGGTGCATCGCGAGTCCCCGCTGGTGTTCCACGCGCGCAATCCGTTCCCGCCCGGCGGCGTGGTCGAGGATGCCGCGACCGGCGCGGCGGCCGCCGCGTTCGGCGGTTACCTGCGCGAGATGGGCCTGGTGCGGCCGCCCGCCACAGTCACCGTGCGGCAGGGCGAGGACATGGGCCGCCCGAGCCTGCTCACCGTCGGCATCCCCGCCGATCCCGGCGCCGGGATCGCGGTGACCGGCACCGCCGTGCCCATTCCACCCGCTGAGGCGGCCCGGTGAGGCCGGACCACTACGACGGCTTCGCCGAGCGGTACGCCGCGGAGAACGAGTCCAGCCTGTTCAACGCCTACTACGAGCGGCCCGCGATGCTGGAACTCGCCGGGGACGTGCGGGGCCGGCGGATCCTCGACGCGGGCTGTGGCACCGCCCCGCTGTCCGAGGCGCTCGCCGCGCGCGGGGCCGTCGTGACCGGCTTCGACGGCAGCCCGGCGATGGTGGAGCTGGCCCGCGAGCGGCTCGGCGGGGACGCGACGCTGCTGGTGGCCGACCTGGGCGCGCCGCTGCCGCTCGCCGACGGCGCGTTCGACGACGTGATCGTGTCGCTGGTGCTGCACTACTTGGAGGACTGGACCGCGCCGTTGGCCGAGCTGCGCCGTGTGCTGCGTCCCGGCGGCCGGCTCCTGGTGTCGGTGAACCATCCGATCGGGTACGAGGTGGCGTTCCCGGACGCCGACTACTTCGCCGTCGCGAGCTGGTCAGAGGAGTACGACTTCGACGGGCAGCGCGCCACGCTCACCTACTGGCACCGGCCGCTGCACGCGATGACGGCGGCGTTCACCGACGCGGGTTTCCGGCTCTCGGTGATCAGCGAACCGCCGTTCTCGCCCGACACGCCGCGCGAGCTGCTGCCCCCGGAACTCGACGGCCGTACGGCCTTCCTCTGCTTCATCTTCTTCGTTCTCGAAGCGCACTGAATCCGAGCGGCGCATAACGTCGAGCGGCGTATAACGTCGGATCCGGGTCGGCTCGTTCGTAGGACGGGTGAGAGGCGGCCGGACCGGCCGCCCGGACAAGGGAGTCATGGCATGCCGCGGTACCTGATCTCATTCAACGACGGCGCGATGGACCACATCCCCGCGGAGGAGATCCCCCAGGTGGGCAAGGACGCGCACGCGGTCATCCAGGAGGCCGTGAACGCTGGCGTGTTCGTGTACGGCACCGGGCTCGAACGCCAGCAGGCCAGCATCGTGGACACGGACGGGGTGGTCACCGACGGGCCGTTCCCGGAGACCAAGGAGGTCATCGGCGGGTTCGTGGTCCTCGACGTGGCCTCACGCGACGAGGCGCTGAAGTGGGCCGCCAAGATCGCCGTCTCGTGCCGCTGCGCCCAGGAGGTCCGGGAGGTCATGCCCGACCCCGAGACGGAGGCGATGCTCCGCGCGGCGGGCCGCTGACCGGTCCGATGTCGACGCGACGACGGTGGGCGGGGCACCCGGACGGAGGCCATGCCTACCATGATCGCTAGCCTCGTGCGATGAAACGTGAACTCGCCGCGCTCTCCCTGCTGTTCGTCGTCTCCGCGTGTGCGCCCTCGGAACCCACGCCGTCGACGTCCGCCACCCCGTCGTCGTCCGCGTCGGCCTCGGCCGCTCCTCAGGCCGGCTCGACCGCGCCCGCGGACAAGGTCGCGGCCGGTGCGTGCAACATGGTGGCCCGGGTGGTCGAGCAGCAGGACGTCCGCTTCACCTCGAACTCGCCGATCGCCATGCGTGCCCGCAAGGCGGCCGACCCGGGCGTCCGGGACGCCGGCGAACGGCTGGCGGTGGCGGCGAAGGAATCCGGGGACATGTTCGTCCGCAACGACCCGAACGAGGACACCGGCCCGGTCGACGCGCGTATGGCCGAGGCGCAGCGCGGGCTCCTGTCCGCGTGTACGGCGCTGTTCGGGCCGCAGCCGTGGCCGTTCGCCCCGTCGCCGACACCGACCACCTGAGCCGCGGCGCTGATGCCGGCTCATGCCGGGCCGGCGGCCCCGGCGATGGCGAGTGTGTGCTGATATTCGCGCCAGTGGGCCAGCTTGCCGTCCCGGGTCCGCAACACCCCGATGAACGGCGCGGACGCGGTCACCCCGGTCACCGTGTGCGTGCCGACGAGCTCGTACTCGACCACGATCACCTCGGGATCGGCGGTCTCGTGTACGACCACGCCGCGGCACTCGTCGAACCGCACCGGGAAGGACGCCCGGCCCGCTCGCGTGTACTCGAGAACGGACTGCTTCCCCTCGGTGCGGGTCGGGTGGCCGGGCGCGGCGAAGGGCGTCTCGATCACCACGTCGTCGGCCAGCGAATCCGCCTCGAAGGTGGGCAGGTTCGCCAGCCACCTGGCGCGCATGCTCTCGAAGATCTGCTGTGGTGTCACGTCGGCCTCCGCGATAATGAGTCATGACTCGACTTGTGGCTCCGAGAATAATGAGTGGAGACTCACTTTGGTAGAGGGTCCGCCCCTGCGCGCCGACGCGCAACGCAACCGGGTACGCATCCTGGACGCCGCCGAGGCGGTCTTCGCCGAGTTCGGCGCCCGGGCCTCCACCGAGGAGGTGGCCCGCCGGGCCGGCGTCGCCATCGGCACGGTCTTCCGTCATTTCCCCACCAAGGAGGACCTGCTCGCCGCGCTCATGAAGCGACTGCTCGCGCAGCTCGCCGAGGAGGCGGGACGACACGACCTCTTCGGGTTCTTCAGACACACGGTGGCACAGGCCGCCGCGAAGAAGACGGCAGTCGAACTGCTCGCCGGATCCGGGGTGGACATCCGGCTTCCGGAAGCGGTAGGTCACCTGGAGGAGGCGGTGGGCAGGCTGCTGGAACAGGCCCGGGCCGACGGAACCGTCGCCGACTCGGTGCGGCTCCCCGAGGTGATGGCGCTGCTCACCGGCATGTGCCAGGGCGCGCTGCACGGCGGATGGGACGAGCACCTGCAAGCCCGGACGCTGGCGGTCGTCTTCGCCGGCTTCGAGCGCGGCTGACGGTCCGGCGCGGATCACGCCGCGATAAACCGGTTGGCCCGCCCGGCGAGCGCTGTTACCTTGCCGGTGGCCGTGCCGGAGAACGAGGGAGGTGGTACCCGTGACCGCAGTATCGACATGGGTGCTCCCCTCGGGGGTCACGGCCGGGCGATAGGTCGTCCGGGAGCGCCGTCGCACTCCCGAAAGGCACGACCATGCGCTTCACCTCCGAACAGCGCCTCGCCGACGGCGTCCGCGAACGCGAGTTCACCCTCGGCGAGATCCCGGGCATCCTGTGGACGCCCGCCTCCACGTCGGCGCCGGCCCCGCTGATCCTGCTCGGCCACCCCGGCGGACTGCGCCGGATGTATCCCCGCCTGGCGGCCCGGGCGCAGGGCTGCGTCGAACAGGGCTTCGCCGCCGCCACCATCGAACTGCCCGGCGGTGGCGACCGGCCCGCGTCCGCCGCCGCCGAGCGGGCCCGCGCCGACCTGCGCCGGGCGCTGGCAGCCGGCGAGCGGGTCGCCGACGAGGTGGTCGACCGGCTCGTCCTGCCGCTGGTGGAGGAGGCGGTACCGGAGTGCCGGGCCGCGCTGGACGCACTCCTCGCGCTGCCCGAGGTCGGCGGCCCGGTCGGGTACGCCGGCGGGGTGATCTCGATCGGCGTACGGCTGGCGGTGGTCGAACCGCGCATCGTGGCCGCGCTCCTGTTCGCCGGAAGCTTCGTGCCGCGCGCCATCATCGAGGAGGCCCGGCGGGTCACCATTCCGCTGCACGTCCTGTTGCAGTGGGACGACGAGGGCAACGACCGGCGGATGGCACTGGACCTGTTCGACGCCTTCGGCTCGTCGGAGAAGACGCTGCACGCCAACATGGGCGGGCACACCGGCGTGCCGTGGTTCGAGGGGGACGCCGCGAACCGGTTCTTCGCCCGGCACCTGAAGGCGGGCCCGCCGGTGGCGGTCTCGGCGGATCCGGGGGAGGGGACGCCGTCCGGTCCGTAGGGTGATCGCATGGCGCCCGTGACCGGACTGGACCACGTCGTCATCGCCGTGTCCGACTGGCGGGCCGCCACCGACTTCTATCGCGACGTCGTCGGCGCCGAGGTGATCGGCGTCGGCGGCGACCGCGTCGCCTTCCGGATCGGCCCCCACCGGTTGAGCGTGCACGGGCCGGGTCTCGACCTCGGCGGCAACGTGGCCCGGATTCCCGTCCGTCCGGGCAACAGCGACATCTGTTTCGTCTGGGCCGGGCCGATCGAGGAGGCGGTGGCGCATCTGCGGCGGCACGACGTCGAGGTGGAGACCGGACCGGTCCGGCGGGCCGGCGCCGGTGGCGCCGGGACGAGTGTCTACTTCCGCGACCCGGACGGAAGCCTGCTGGAGTTCATCTCCTACCAGGAGAGGCCGTGACCGGTCAGAGCGGTGACACCACCAGCTCGACGTGCCGGGCCTCCGTCGCGTCGTCCACGGCGAACTGCAGCAGCCAGCGGCCCGGCGCCAACTCGATCTCGTCGTTGTCGTCGGCGTCGCCGACGTAGAGCCGTCCGGACGGGACGTCCAGTGTCACCTCGTGCGGGTGCCCGTGACGCGCTGCGACGTCACCCGGATGTCGAGGGTGACATCTGCCTCTCCCTCGTCCGCCACGGCGGCGGAGGCGACCACGACCGCGACGTGGTGCGTCGTGGCGAACACCGGCGCGTCCCCGGCGTGGAAGTCGATGTCGAAGTCGGTCTCGCAGAGGGCGTCGCTGAGGTAGACGGCACCCCAGTGGTATGGGCGGACCCGGCGTACGCGTCGGTCGTCGGTCACGCGAGCCCGCCGACCGGCGGCGCCCAGGTCGGGCGCCGGATCAGGCAGAACGGGTGACCGGCCGGGTCGGCGTACACGTGGTCGCCCGCCAGCCGCCGCGCGCCCAGCGCGAGCACCGCCGTACCCACCGCCTCCTGGTCGTCGACCATCACGTCGAGGTGCATCTGCTGCGGCACTTCCGGCTCCGGCCACGTCGGCGGCGTCAGCTCGGGGGCGCGTTGGAACGCCAGCCCGGACGCCGCCGTACCGGCCGACACCACGGCGAAGTCGTCGTCCGCGTACGTGATCGGGTCGCCGAGGACCGCGCTCCAGAAGCGTGCCTCGGTCATCGGATCCGGGCAGTCGACGATCAGGTGGTGGAGCCTGCCGAGCGGCATCGCGATCGCCTCGTCAGCTCAGCCGCAGGTCGTGCTCGGCGAGGGCGGCCTCGACGACGCCCAGCGCCTTCGGTCCCATGCCGTGCAGGCGGGCCAGCTCCGCGCGCGGTACACCGGCGAGCCGGCGCAGCGTGGTGTAGCCGGCCGCGGTCAGCGCCCGCGTGGCCGGCGCGCTGATCTTCGGCAGGCGGTCCAGGGACGACGTCATCGCCCGATGCTAGACCGCCACGGTGCGGCTCGCCTGCCCGTCCTTCGGCCCGTCAGGGACGGAATGGGGGAAAGACCCGACGGGCATATCGGGGCGTTTCCGTATGGGACTCGGGTGGGACGCCGCTGAAGAATCGACAGGCATCCAAGACACCGGGAGGTGCCGTGTTCCGACGTACCGTGGCCGTCGCTCTGGCCGCGCTCACCGTCCTGGCGGGACTGCCCGGCGCGGCGCGCGCCGGGCTTCCGCCGCAGCGGCTCGTGTGGAGCGAGTGCGCCGACGACCTGCCGGACGTCCCGCCGGATGAACGCGTGCGGTGCGCCCGGCTGCGGGTGCCGGTGGACTGGGCCCGGCCGCACGGTCCGACGGTCGACCTCGCCGTGGCACGCCGGTCCGCGCGCCTGCCGGAGCAGCGGGTGGGCACGCTGGTGTTCGGGCCGGGAGGCCCCGGCGACTCGGGAGTGGAACGGATCCGCAAGGGCGACCGGTTCAGCGACGAGTTGCTGGACCGGTTCGACCTGGTCAGTTTCGACCCGCGTACGGTCGCCCGCACCGCCGCGCCGGTCTGCGCCCCGGATCCGGCGCTGCGCAAGCCGGCCGTCCCGCTGACCGGTCAGGCCGACTTCGACGCCGCGGTGGCCTACAACCAGGCGCTGTGGCGCAGGTGCCGTCCGACCAGCCCGGTGTTCGACCACGCCGACACGCTCAGCACCGTCCGTGACCTCGACGCGTTGCGGCGGGCGCTGGGGGAGCGGCAGCTGTCCTTCCACGGCAGCTCGTACGGCACGCTGCTGGGCCAGCAGTACGCCGAGCGGTACCCCGGCCGCGTGCGGGCTGTCGTGCTGGAGGGCGTGTTCGACCACAGCCTCGACGTGCGCTCCTTCGTGCGGACGCAGGCCGCCGCGTTGCAGGACTCGTTCGACGAGTTCGTGTCCTGGTGCGACAGGTCGCCGGAGTGCGTGCTCCACGCACGCGACGTGCGGGCGGTCTGGGCGCAGGCGCTGGCCCGCGCGGACCGGGGCGAGTACGCCCCCCGTACCGCCTTCGACGTCACCGCTGTGGCGCTCGGCCTGCTCGCCGGTCCGCGTTGGCCGCAACTCGCGGTGATCGTGCGGGACATGGCCGCCGGTACGCCGCCACCGCAGGTGAATCTCCCGGTCTCCGTCGCGGCGTTCTGCGCGGACTGGCCGGCGCAGGTAAGCGACTACGCCGCGTACGCCGGCGTGGTCCGGGACGCCCGGGCCGTCGCCCCGGACGTCCGGTACGGCGCCGGCCTGCTGGCCGTGCAGACGTGCCTGGGCTGGCCGTCCCCGGTCCGCAACCCGCCGCACGAGCTGAACGTGCACACCCGCACGCCGCTGCTGCTGCTCAACGCCCGGCACGATCCCCGGACCGGCTACGCCTGGGCCGTGAACGTCGCCCGGCAACTCGGCCGGCACGGACGCCTGGTCACCTACGAGGGCTGGGGCCACGGCACCTACCAGCGCACCGACTGCACGACTGCGGTGGTGGACCGGTACCTCGTCGACCTGACCGTGCCCGCCCCGGGCACACGATGCTCGGCGAGCTGACCGCTGCGGGTCCGCCGGTGCGGCAGGTTGACGCGACCGCCGGACAGGCCGGCGACGCAACACGTACAGCCGATCAGAACCTCGTCAACGGTCGCCGAGCAGTCCGCGTCCGGCCATGAAGGCGCGCAGCGTCCCGGCGTCCTCGGCGGACATCAGCCACCGGGGGATCACCGTGGCCGGCATCCGTCCCACGTACACGATCCAGAAATCCGGGGTCTCGGTGACCCGCTCGACGCCGTCCCAGGCGATGCCGCCGGACTCCGAACCGCTGCGCATCATGATGTTGCGGTCGTCGATGTCGTAGCCGCCCTCGACCGCGTAGCCGCCGGAGCGGCGCCGGGCCCGCCACCGCACCCACGGCGCGTACAGCATCGACAGCACGCCGGCCACGATCAACGCGGTCCACAGCGACGCGAAGCGGCCACCCCGCTCCGAGGCCTGCGAAGCGACCCAGCCGATCACCCCGATCGCGGCGAGGACCGCGCCGATGTAGCCGAAGCGGCGCAGCCGGGCGGCGGCCAGCGCGGCGGCCACGCGGGCCGGATAGGCGGGGTCGGCCGGTACGGCGAAACGGATCTGCACGCCCGAACGATAGTGCCCCGCCCGCCTGTCCCGGGCCGGACCCGCAGCGGCGGCCGGTCAGATCCGGCGCAGCACCAGCGTCACGAACCCCAGCACGCCGCGGTATCCGCGCAGCCACTGGTCGCGGTGCTCCCGGGCGGCGGCCAGCGCGCCGGCGGCATCCGGATGACCCGGGTTGTCCAGCGCCCACTCGGTCAGCGAACCGGTCCACGACCACTCGTAGTCGTCCCACTCGGCGGCGTCGCTGACGTGCGCGTACACCGGGGTCCAGCCGGCCTGCTCGGCGGCCGCGACCAGACCGGCGAGGTCGGTGTGGTCGTCGGGTTTCGCGCCCAGCGCCGCCAGCGCCTGCGGCGTCGGCGGCACCTGCCAGAATCCCTCGCCCACCATCAGGACGCCGTCGGCGTTCACGTGCCGCCCGGCCAGTTCCAGCGTCTCGCCGAACCCGCCGAACGCGTGCGTCGACCCGACACAGAGCACCAGGTCGTAGTCGCCGTCCGGCACGTACGACCGGGCGTCGCGCTCGTGCAGCGTGAGCCGGTCGGCGAGGCCGCGCACGGCGGCGGCCTCCGTGGCGCGTTCCAGCGCGTACGGGTTGAGGTCCACGCCGTCGGCGTGCCCGTCCGGGTGGTGCGCGAGGGCCTGTAACGCCCAGGCGGCCTCCCCGCAGCCCAGGTCGAGGATCCGGGCCGCCGGCCGGCGACCGGCCCGGCGCAGCAGCCGGTTGACGTTGACGCCGGAGAGCGGCGCCGCGATCGGGTGGTGCGAGTGCGCGATGCTGCTGAGCCGTTGACGGTCCATCGCCGCAGTCAACACGAGCACAGCCGGATTGTCGTGCCGGTCAGGCGCGGCAGATGATCGTCGCGTCGTCGGTGGCGACGCCCCCGGTTGCCTCCGCCGCCCGAACCCGGGCGATGACCTCGGCCGGGCCGGCGGTCTCCAGCAGGCGCAACAGCCCCGGCCAGTCGGTCAGGCCGAACGTGTCCACGAGACGGCTCGCGCCGTTGCTGAGCAGCGCCGCGCCGGTCACGTCGTGGGCCGGGCACTCGCCGGTGACCGCCTCGGCCACCACCGCCGGATCGTCCTTGGCGACCCAGAAGCCGCCGGGGCTGTTGCGGCGGGACCGCAGCTCCATCAGCAGCCGCCGGTACTCGTCGCCGCCCTCCGGCACGTCCTTCAGCCGCTCCTCGAAGGCGCGGGCGATCACCACCTCACGCGGATCGTGGGCGACGACGGGATCACCGGCCGCCCGGCCGACCAGCGCGACCGCGTCACCGAGGACCAGGTGCTCGACAGTCCCGCCGGAGAACCGCAGCATCGCCACCGCGGCGAACGGGCTGATCGGGTGGGCGACGTCGCAGGTGTCACGGTGCTGGTCGGTGACCCGCTCGATGCCCTCGGCCAGCACGTCGCGCAGGCTCCGCTCCTGCGCCAGCGCGCCGAGCAGCGCGCCGCCGAGCCGGGTCGCGTACCAGGCGATGCCGTGACGGCAGACCTCGTCCGCGCCGGTGATGCCGCCCGCGCCGTCGACCAGGACCAGGCCGCAGGGGACGGCGCCGGCGAAATCCTCATTGGTACGGCCCGGATGTCCCGCGTCGGTCGCCATCGCTACCCGCATGCGCCTCATCATGCCCGGGCCGACCGGAACGCGATGTCCCTCGCGGCTTGATCTGAAGCGTGGTTGAGGTCCTAGCGTCGTGCTCACCCGACCACCGCCGGAGGTAGAGCATCATGACCACACAGCACCTGTCCGACGCCGAACTCGCTGGCCAGCCGGCCGCCTACTGGACGGGCGTCGCGTACGAGTCGCTCATCGCCTTCACCCGCGCCCAGCACGCCACGCACGGCTTCACCCAGCCCCAGTTCTGGCTGCTGCGCAACCTGTCCCCGAACGACCTCCTGCCCGGCGGCGGCGGACTGACCGTCCCCGAACTGCGACACGCGATGCGCTCGTATCTACGGGCCGAGGACGACCTGGACGCCGAGGCGGAGGTGCTCCGGGAACGCGGCTGGCTGACCCGCGACGCGGACGGCCGGCTACGGATCACCGAGGCGGGGGAGGACGCCCGGCTCCGCCTCAAGCAGCACGCGCCGGGGATCCGGGCCCGCATCCACGACGGCGTCGACGACGCCGACTACGTCACCACCCTCAAGGTGCTCCGGCGGATGATCCGCAACACCGGCGGCGCCGTGTAGCGCCGGTGCCCGGCTCAGGACGCCCGAAGCCTGCGGATCGCCAGGCGGGCCCCCTGATGGAGCAGCACGCCGGCACCGGTGTTCGCGGCGGCGAGCACGGCCGCGCCGAGCAGCCCCGCGCCGACGTCCGTCACGCCGGTCGCGACCAGCAGGACCGGCCAGCCCAGCGCGGCGGCGACGAGCGACAACCGCCACCAGCGTCCGAGGAGAAGCCCGAGCAGGATCAGCAACGGGATCATCGCGGGCGACCTCCCACCGTCGGCTCGTTCGAGCGTACGCCCGGTCAGACCCGCCGGTCGCCGAGTACCACAGCGCCCACCAACCCCCGGCGCTCGTGCTGTGGGACCGGCACGACGCCTACTTCGACGTGGACGAGGTGCTCGCGCAGCATCGCGCGCTGGACCGGATGGACGCGCACCTCTTCAACGGCGGCCACCTGCTGGTGGAGACCCACGCGGCCGAGTGCGCCGCGCTCCTGCGCGCGTTCGTCCGGGACCACTCGTGAGCCGGGACGCGGGTCACGGCGTGGCCGGCGGCTTCGCCTTCTGCGGGTGGAACGTCTCGTGGCGGGCCAGCATGGCGACGAACTCACCGATCTTGCGTTCCCGGGTCTCCGCGCGCTTGACCGCGTTCAGCCGGTGGATGAGCGCGAACCTGTTGGCGCTGGTGAGGACGTCGAGCATGGCTTGGGCGGCGGGCTCGGCGGCGACGGCGGCGAGCAGGTCGGCCGGCAGCTCGGCCTCCGACGGAGGAGCGTACGCCGCGGCCCACCGGCCGTCCGCCTTCGCGGCCTCCACCGCCGCGCGGCCGGCGGGTGTCATCCGCCCCTGCTCCTCCAGCCGGGCCACGTGCGCGACGTTGCGCTGCGACCAGGAGCTGCGGGCCCGGCGCGGGGTGAACCGGATCCAGGAGCTCTCGTGGTCACGCTTGCGGGCCTGCCCGTCGATCCAGCCGAAGCACAACGCCTCGTCGACCGCCTGCTGCCAGGTCAGTGTGGTGAGCGTGCCGCCCTTGCGGGTCAGGGCGAGCCAGACGCCGGGCGACGTGTCGTGGTGGGCGGACAACCACGCGCGCAGCGCCTCCGCGTCGGGCACGATCAGCTCGTCCAGCTCGGCGGTTCCCATGGCCGGAAGGCTATGCCACGGGTACGACGCTAAGGCCGGGCGTGCGGCTCAGCCGCCTGCTGCTCGCCGTCGGGCGACGGATCGGCCGCCCGCCGCAGCCGCCGTCCGGCCACCAGCAAAGCCACGCCTGCGCCGGTGAGCCCCGCGCCCATCAGCCCGCCCGCGACCCCCGCCGCCGGATCGCCCTCACGGAACGCGTACGCCACGGCCGCGGTCAGGATCGGCGCACCGAGGGAGATCGCCATCCACCCGCCGAGGATGTCCTCCTTGTCGGCGAAGGCGTTCGTACTGATCAGGAAGATCAGGATCATGGCAGCGGCGAGGCCGACGAGTAACAACGCCGCGAGGATCAGCGCCGGGTCGCGGGGGAGCAGCCCGGCGGCCGCGGCGAGCACGTAGATGATCGCCGCCGCGATGAGGTTCGCGAGCACGTTCGTCATCACGTTCGCAACGAACCTCCGCAGTCCGCCACGCCCGGTGCCGGCCGGCGCCGTCACGACGTCCGCGAATCGTGCGACCGGCGGGCCGCCAGCAACTCGTCCAGGTGCGCCTCGCTCCACGACCGGGCGGCCGCGACCAGCGTCAGCAGGCTTCGCCCCAGCGGCGTCAGCGCGTACTCCACGCGCGGCGGGTTCTCGTCGTAGGCGGTCCGCGTGACCAGCCCGTCGCGTTCCATCGCCCGCAACGTCTCGGCCAGCACCTTCGGCGTGATCGTGCGCAGCGGCGCCCGCAACTCGGTGAACCGGCGCGGCCCGTGCTCCAGGCACAGCACCACCATCGCGGTCCACTTGTCGCCGATCTGCAACGGCATCATCCGCGACGGACAGGCGGGGTGGAACATGTCCGGATCGAGCGGCGTCACCGCCCGAGCGTAACCCGGTACCGTTGCGGTAACCGGCACCCCGCGTCCTACCGTCGCGCCATGACCAGCATCGCCGTCTTCGGCGCGGGCGGCCGGGCCGGCCGCGCCGTCACCGCCGAGGCCCACCGCCGCGGCCACCGCGTCACCGCCGTCGTCCGTGACCCCGCCCGCCATCCCGACCTCACCTCCGCGGTACGCGGCGACGTCACCGACCCGGAGGCCGTCACCTCGATCGGATACGGGCACGACGCCGTCGTCCACGCGGTCAGCCCGGCC
The DNA here is from genome assembly GCF_001652995.1 of Micromonospora sp. NBRC 110037. Classification (NCBI taxonomy): domain Bacteria; kingdom Bacillati; phylum Actinomycetota; class Actinomycetes; order Micromonosporales; family Micromonosporaceae; genus Micromonospora; species Micromonospora sp. NBRC 110037. The sequence continues at coordinate 2,069,410 of NZ_BBVA01000002.1, read as the reverse complement.
TCCGGGCCGGACGCGCTCGCCGCCGCCGGCCTCGATCCGGAGTTCTTCGTCCGGGCAGCCGACGCGCTGCTGCACGGCCTGGCCCGCGCGGACGTGCCCCGGCTCGTGGCGATCGGCCTGTTCGCCACCCTGATCGACGCGCACGGCCGGCCCCTCTACGACGACCCGGCCGTGCTGCCCGCCGAGCTGCGGCCGTTCGCGCTCAGCCACGCCGCCGGCCTGGACCGGCTCCGCGCGGCGGACACCACAGTCGACTGGCTGGTGCTCACCCCACCCGCCGCGCTGGACGTGGCCGGTACCCGCACCGGCCGGTACCGCCTCGGCGGCGAGCGCGCCCCGGCGTCGGCGCCCCTGTCGTACGCCGATCTGGCGGTGGCGGTGGTCGACGAGATCGAGTCGCCGCGCCACCATCGGACGCGGGTCTCCGTGACCGGTGACGCCCCGGCCTAGCCGCCCGCCGCATTGTGCCGCGCCACCAGGTCCGGCAGCTCGTGCAGCGAGTCGATGCGGAACAGGCACCGGTCGGCCACGTCCGGCATGTCGAGGATGTGCCCCCACGGTCCGCGCCGGATCAGGCACGCCGACATGCCGGCGGCCATCGCGGGCGCGGCGTCGTTGTCCGGCCGGTCACCGACGTACAGGATCGCCGCCGCGTCGCCGCCGCTCTCGCGGACCACCCGGTCGAAGAACTCCGGCGCGGGCTTCGACACGCCCCAGGCCGCCGACGTGCCGATCACGTCCACCGGCAGGTCCAGCGTCCGCAGCGTCGCCTCGGCGTGCTCCGGCTGGTTGCCGGCCAGGCCGACGCGCAGACCCTGGTCCTTCAGGGCGGTCAGGCACGCCCGCGCGTCCGGGTACAGATCCTCCTCGCCGAACGACTCCGGGTCACCGGCCGCGACCCGGCGGGCGAGTTCGGCGGTGAGGTCGAAGTCCGGCCGGAACGCCCGGAACACCTCCTGGTAGTCCAGCCCTCGGGCGATCACCGCGCCGAAGACCGCGGAGAACGTGTGCCGGGGCACGCCCAGCCAGTCCGCCCACGTCGCGAACTCGCGCGTCTCGTCGAGGATCGTCCCGCCCACGTCGAAGAAGACCGCCCGGATCATCAGCGGATCGTACTGTCGTTGATCAGCCAGTGGGGGGCGCCCGGGTGGCGCAGACTGCCCGCATGAGCGCCGCCTTCCTCCCCGAACCGCCGCAGAGCCCGGCGGCGAAAGCCGCGTACGAGGACGACCTCTCCTCCGACGGCTACGTCAACAACCTCACCCGCGTCTGGTGCTGGCGACCCGACGTGCTGATGTCGTTCCAGAACACGCGCGCCGAACTGCTGTCCGCGTCCACGCTGTCCGCGCGTGAGGTGGCGGTGCTGGTCGCCGCCACCGCCGCCGCGCGGGGCGACTCGTACTGCTCGCTGGCCTGGGGCGTGCGGCTGGCCGGGATGAGCGACGAGGAGACCGCCGCCGCGGTTCTGCGCGGCGACGAGGCGGCCCTGTCCGAGCGGGAGACGGCGCTGGCCGACTGGTCCCGCCGGGTCGTGACGGACCCGAACGCCACCACCGAGGCCGACACCCAACGCCTGCGCGACGCCGGCCTGAACGACCGGGAGATCTTCGAGGCCACCACGCTGATCGCTTTCCGGCTCGCCTTCTCCACAGTGAACGACGCGCTCGGCGCGCGGCCGGACGTGCAACTGGTGGAGAACGCGCCGGAGCTGGTCCGGGAGGCGGTCACGTTCGGCCGCCCGGCCTGAACGAGCGGGTCCCGGCCCTCGACCGGCCGGCCACGGGGCAGCGAGCCCGCGCGCGAGCGGAGATCATCATCTGGTGACCGACACCGCCGCGTACACGTTGGCCGTTCCGCCGTTGTTCGCCGCACTGGCTCCGGCGCGCGACGTCCTGATCGCCGGCGCCGGTGGCGGCTTCGACGTCTACGCCGGCCTGCCGCTGGCCCTGGCCCTGTGGCAGGCCGGCAAGCGGGTGCACCTGGCCAGCCTCTCCTTCTCGGAGCTGGAACTGCTCGACCGGCAGGTGTGGGTGGACGAGCACGTCGCGGCGATCCGGCCGGACACCCTCAGCCCCGACTGGTACTTCCCGGAGGGGCACCTGGCCCGCTGGCTGGCGGGCCGGGACCTGCCGTCGACCGTGTACGCCTTCCCGCCGCTGGGCGTGCAGACGCTGCGCGAGGCGTACCGGCACCTGGTCGACCGGCTCGACGTCGACGCGATCGTGCTCGTCGACGGCGGCACCGACATCCTGTTGCGCGGCGACGAGAGCGGCCTGGGCACCCCGGTGGAGGACATCACCAGCCTGGCCGCCGTGGCCGGGCTGGACGTGCCGATCCGGTTGGTGAGCAGCCTCGGTTTCGGCATCGACGCGCACGACGGCGTCAACCACGTCGAGGTGCTGGAGAACCTGGCCGCCCTCGACCGGGAGGGCGGCTACCTCGGCGCGCTGTCCATTCCCGGCTCCAGCCGTGAGGCGGTGCTCTACCGAGAGGCGGTCGCGCAGGCCCAGGCCGCCACCCCGCACCGGCCGAGCATCGTCCAGGGGCAGATCGCCGCCGCCACCGGCGGCGCGTTCGGAGACGTACGGTTCAGTCGGCGCACCGGCGACGGCGACCTGTTCGTCAACCCCCTGATGGCGATCTACTTCTCGGTCGACCTGCCCCGGCTCGCCGCCCGCTGTCTCTACCTCGACCGGATCGAGAACACGATCGGGCGGCGCCAGGTCATCACCCGCATCGAGGCGTTCCGCGACGAGCTGCGGGCCGCCCGCGTGCCCCGGGCGTATCCGCACTGACAGTCACGGCTTGTCGTACCGGTGTGGGAGGGTCCGGGCATGACGACGTTCGTGCTCATCCACGGCGGCGGGGGCAGCGCGTGGGACTGGCACCTGCTGGTTCCCGAGCTGGCCGCCCGGGGTCACGACGCGGTGGTGCCGGAGCTGCCGATCGGAGACCGGTCGGCGGGGTTCACCGACTTCCACCAGGCGGTGATCGACGCCGTCGGCAACCGGGACGACCTCGTGGTGGTCGGGCACTCGTACGGCGCGTTCACCGCACCGCTGGTCGCCGACCGGCTGCCGGTGCGCCTCCTGGTCCTGCTCACCCCGATGATTCCGCGGCCCGGCGAGAGGCCGGGGGACTGGTGGGGCAACACCGGCTACCGCGAGCCGGACGGGCTCAGCGAGGAACAGCAGTTCTACAACGGCGTGCCGGCCGGGATCGTCGCCGAGGCGCCCGCGCACGGCCGGGAGCAGGTCAGCGCGGAGTGGGACGAGCCGTGGCCGCTCGCCGCCTGGCCGGCCGTGCCGACGAGGGTGCTCATCGGCCGCGACGACCGGTTCTTCCCCGCCGACTTCCAGCGCCGGGTGGCCGCCGACCGGCTCGGCGTGGTGCCGGACGAGATCGACGGCGGCCACGCGGTAGCGCTCAGCCGCCCGGGCCCGCTCGCCGACCGACTGACCGCCTACCTGGTGTCCTGATCCCGCCTCGCCGTGATCCGTCCGGCCCCTCCCGACGACATGCTGATCAGGAGGGGCGAGGCGCCGCGCGGATCCGCGACTGAGGGTTCACGGCGGCTGTCCGGTCTCTCCGAGGCGGTGACGGCCGGATAGCCACCGGGGTCAGATGCCGGCCGGCGCGGGTGAGACGGGTAGGGGCCGGCGGCGCCGACGCGCGAGCAGGCCGAGGACGAGATCGACGACGAGGAAGCCGAGCAGGGTGACGCCGAACCAGGGCAGTGCCCAGCCGAGTGCCAGGGTGACCGGTACGCCGAGCAGCAGCGCCCACCACGGGAGCCCGCGGAGGCCACCTCGGGCGGGCGGTGAGCCGAGCGGGGCGCGACGGCCGGCGCGGGTGGGGCGGCGCTGCCACCACATGCGGTAGCCCCAGACGATGACGCAGAGCAGACCGAGAGCGAGCGCCGCGAGCAGGATCTGGTTGATCGGCCCGAACAGGATTCCCATGTGGGCTTGGATGCCGAGGCTGCTGAGCTGCGCGAGCAGCGGCCAGTCGGCGAAGTCGCTGCGGGCGGTGACCGCGCCGGTGGTGGGCTCGACGGCGATTCGATCCTTCGCGACCGGCCAGGCGTTGTCGACCTGGGCGACGGTCCAGGCCAGGCCGGGCTCCGCGGCGGGGCTGATCTCCACCGGTCCCGAGAGTCCGGCGCTGCGCGCGGAGGCCAGCACATTGTCGTAGGACGCCGGATTGTCCGCCGTGCCGGTCGCCGCGCCACCGTGCTGATGCTCACCGCCGCCCGCGGGCGGGGCCACGCCGTCGACGGTGGTGGAGAGTTCCGGAGTGCCGGCGCGCAGGGTGTCCAGGCCGGTGCTGAAGTTCGCGCCGGCGTACCGGGACCAGGTCAAGCCGGTGGCGGAGAGGAACAGCAGGCCGACCGCGAGCCAGACACCGGTGGTGGCGTGCCAGCCCCGGGTACGGCGAACTCCCTTGCGGGCGGTCAGGTCCGGTACGAGCAGGTGTGTCGTCCGGGCGCGGGTGGCGCTGCGGCGGCGCCACCACAGGACTACCCCGCCGAGAACGAGAACCCACAACCAGCTGGCGGCGATCTCGGAGTAGTGCCGCCCGACCTCGCCGAGATGCAGGTTGCGGTGCAGGTCGTCGAGCCAGGTGGTGGCCGGGGTGGAGCCGAACCAGGTGGTGAGCCGCCCGGTCACCTCGCCGGTGTACGGGTCGACGTAGACGGTGTGCTGCTTGTCGCCGAGTTCCTCGAGCGAGAACACCACCTGGGTGGTCCGGTCGCCGGTGCCGGGTGCCACGGCGGCGATGGTGCCGTCGGGGTGCGCCGCCCGCGCGGCGGTGACCTGTTGGGCGAGGGTCTTCGGCTGGTCACCGACGGTGGCCACGGTCAGCCGGTCGCCGTAGAGGGCCTGGTCCAGCTGGGGGGTGATGGTGTACGCCAGGCCGGTCAGGGCGGCGACCAGCAGGAACGGGGCAACCAGGATGCCGGCGTAGAAATGAAGCCGGGTCAGCAGCGCGGCGAACGGCGTGGGCTGACGGCCCGGCCGAGCGGCCGGCGCGGCGGTGGAGGTGTCCGGCGCGGGGTCGCCGGACAGTTCGGTGACGGACATCGACTACTCCGATCGAAAATATCGGCTTTTGGTTCGGGGTGGCTCGTGCCCGTCGAGCCGTGGGCTGCCCGGCTGCCGTGTCCCGATCGAGTAGTCGGTCAGGTGTGTCAGGAAGTTCCCTCGTCCGCGTAGATCTTCGGGTTGTCGTCCGGCGCGGTGCCAGGACGCCTCCGCGTGCCGACGGCGGCGAAGGGGCGCCGTGGCGGGCCGACTCGCGCCAGGGGTGCCGTCAAGGGATCACCCGGTGCCGGTTGATCAGGGCTGCGACGTCCGCCGCGCCAGGTGGACCGTGACGTCCGCGGTGACCTCGACCGTGCCGGGCAGTACATCCCGGACGCGGCGGAACACCTGCTCACGGACATGTGGCGGCAGTTCGAGGTAGGCCGAGACGGTCGACAGCAGACCGACGAAGTCGTCGGCACTCATCGTGATCCGCCGCGCGATCTCCGACTGGCGTACGTCGGTGAACCACTCGGAGGCGCGCAGCTCCGTGCCGGGCCACTGCATGCCGGCCTCCGGTGGCGTCCCGTCCGGCGACGGGATCTCGTCGTCGGCGATGAACTCGGCTCGGGCCGCGGCCACCCCGTCGCGCAGGGCCGGGTCGGCCAGCCGCAGCGGTCCGCCGAACGAGGCGAACACACCGTCGGACGCGAGCAGCCCAACGATCCGTTCCCACCGCCGGTGCGGGTCGGTCCAGTGCAGCGCCGCCGCCGCGTACACCAGGTCGTGGTGCTCGCCGGCGCGCAACTGCTCGAACGCGGCCTGCCGGACCCGCACCCCGGCCGGGACGTGCCGGCGCAGTTCGGCGAGCATCGCGGAATCCGGGTCGGTGGCGGTGACCGCGATGCCGCGCCGCGCGAACAGCCGGGTGGCCTTGCCGGTCCCGGCGCCGATCTCCAGGGCGGTCCGGACCGGCCGGTCCGCGTACGCCAGCACCAGGTCGGCAAGCTCCTCGGGGTAGCCGGGCCGGAACCGCTCGTACGCCTGCGCCGCCGCTCCGAAGCTCAACGCGCGATCCGGCATGCCGAGCATCCTCCCACGATCAGGCTGCGCCCGTGACGTGCGCGGCGACGGCGTCGGCCACCTGCTCGGGCGGGACGGTGGCGTCGATCAGGTGGGCGTCGGTCACCGACGCGAACGTGTCCAGCGCCCGGGCGACGTGGTCGTGCCGCCAGCCGCGCGCGCCGGACTCGACCTGGTCGGCGTCGATCCGGGCCCGCAACCGGTCCTCGGGGAGCGTGAGCACGACCTCGCGGACGTCGACGCCCGCGGCGCGGATGCCGCCGAGGATCTCCGCGCGGTACGCCGGGACGAGCAGGCTCATCGGCACGATCCAGATGCCCGGGTGGTGCCGGTCCAGGCCGGTGACCGTCTGCACGACGAGGTGACGCCACAGGGGCAGGTCCTGGAAGTCGCCGGTCGGCGGGGTGACGAACGCGGTGAGCATCGAGCCGAGGAACTCCGGGTCGAACAGCCGCGCGTCCGGAAGCGACTCCGTGAGCAGCCGCGCGGTGGTCGTCTTGCCGGCACCGAACGCGCCGTTGAGCCAGACGATCACGCGATCATGATGCCATCACGCGGCGAAGTCGACACCCGCGAGCGGCACACCCCGGTACGCGGCGAGGCGCTCGGCCTCCGCGACCACCGCGTCGCGGGTGCTGCCGGTGAGCCTTCGCCACGGCTGGACGGCGACGGTGAACGACCGGCCGGACTTGCGGGGCCGCCACGTGCCGGCCAGCTCCCCGTCGGCCAGCACGGCGCCAGGGCGGCCCAGCACCGGCCACAACTCCTTGGCGCGGGCCGCGTCCGGCACGAGCGTCGCCCGGTCCTTCGCCTGGAGGAACAGGTCGAACGGGCCGAGCAGGCGGGTCGTCGTGGCGTCCGCCGACGCCAGCGCCGCCTCGTCGGCGGCGAGCAGCCAGCGCGTCTCACCGTCGACGCTCACCTCGACCGCGTCGCCCGGCCAGCGGGCCTTGACCTCCTTGACCGGGGCGTCGAGGTAGTCGGCGACGTGCTTCGGGGTGGCCGGGCCGAGCAGCCGCAGGTAGGCGCGGATGAGCTCGAACCGGTCGCCGGGCGCGGCGGCCGGATGGAACCCGCGGATGCGTTCCAGGACCGGCGGTGACGTGTCGAGGCGCAGCTCCAGCCCGGCGCGTACGGCGGCGAGCCGGAACGGCATCTCGTAGAGGTGGATCGCGTCGCACGGCCGGCAGTGCCGCAGGTAGGGCTCGGGCATCACCTCGGCGAGCCGCCCGGAGACCTCGCCCTTGACCGTCGGCGTGCGGACGATCTCCCGCATCCGGGCGGCCACCTCGTCGAGCGCGGCGACGATGCCGATGCCGGCGGCCTTCAACGGTTTTGTCGCGTCGTAGATGCGCTTGCCCGCGTCGGCGTCGGAGAACGGCTCGACCGCGACGGCCACCGCGCCCACGTCGGCGCGGCGGTAGAGGTGTGGGGCGCCGCGTACGGTCCAGAGCATGACCACGTCGTCACCGGTCAGCGAGGTCACGTCGACCCCGCGCGTCGCCAGCGCCCAGCGGCCGCCGTCGGGGCCGGTGTCCTGCACGCCGATGTCGAGCACGGCGGTGTCGGCGAGCGAGCCCTGCGCCCGGTCGAGCTGCTGGGCGCGCACGCGGAAGGCCAGCACCTGACGTCTGTCGACCATCGCCACAGCGTAGGCGCCGGCACCGACACTTCCCGCGGTCCGACGGGTCAGCGGGCGGCGAGCAGCCGTTCGCGGACCTCGCGGCGCAGGATCTTGCCGATCTGGGAGTACGGCAGCTCGTCGACGATCACGACCCGGCGCGGCACCTTGTAGCCGGCCAGGTGGGTGCGGCACGAGGTCCGGATCGCCTCCGGCGTGGCGGCCACCGCCGGGTCGACCACCACCGCGGCGACGACCTCCTCGCCGTCGTCGGTGGGCATTCCCACGGCGGCGGCCTCGCGTACGCCGGGGACGCGGCGCAACGCCTCCTCCACCTCGGACGGGTAGACGTTGAAGCCGCCGGTGATGATCAGCTCCTTGATCCGGTCGACCACCGTGATGAAGCCGTCGGCGTCCATGGTGACGATGTCGCCGGTGCGCATCCAGCCGCCGGGCAGCAGCACCTTCGCCGTCTCCTCCGGCCGGTGCCAGTAGCCGGAGAACACCTGCGGGCCGCGGACCAGCAGCTCACCGGCCTCGCCCGGGGTGCGGTCGCGGCTCGGGTCCTCCGGGTCGACGATGCGCACGTCGGTGGAGGGGAACGGCACGCCGACGGTGCCGGGCCGGCGGGTCGGCGCGACCGGGTTGCCGACGGTGATCGGGGACGTCTCGGTCATCCCGTACCCCTCGACCAGCAGGCCGCCGGTCACCTGCTCCCACAGCTCCACGGTGGCCGGTGGCAGCGACATCGCGCCGGAGATCGCGTACCGGATGGAGGTGAGGTCGACGGCGCGTTCGCGGGCGGCGGTGGCGAGCTTCGCGTAGACCGGCGGCACCGCGGGCAGGAACGTCGGCGGGCGGCGGCGGACCGCGTCGAGCACCTGGTCGGCGTCGAAGCGGGGGAACAGCACCAGGGTGGCCCCGATGCTGACGGCGAAGGTGAGGCAGAGCGTCAGCCCGTAGGCGTGGAACAGCGGCAGCACCGCGTACACGGTCTCCTCGCCGTCGCGCAGGCCGGGGACCCAGGCCCGGCCCTGCGCGGCGTTGGCGCGCAGGTTGCGGTGGGTCAGCACCGCGCCCTTGGGCTCGCCGGTGGTGCCGCCGGTGTACTGGAGCAACGCCACGTCGCCGGCCTCCGGCGCGGGATGCCCGGCGGGCAGCGGCCCCGCCGCGGCGACCAGGTCCGACCAGGCCAGAGCGCCGGGCGCGGGGGCGGTCATCGCGGCGCGGGCGGCGCGGACCTTCGGAAGCGGCGCCCGCAGCGCCCACCGCTTGAGCCGCGGTAGCGCCGCGGTCAGGTCGACCGCCACCACGGTACGCACGGCGCCGCGTCCCGCCACCAGCGGCGCGACCTTGTCCCACACGATCGCGACGCCTGCGCCGTGGTCGGTGAGCTGCCGGTCCAGCTCGTCGGCGGTGTAGAGCGGGTTGTGCTCGACCACGACCGCGCCGAGCCGCAGCACGGCGTAGAAGGCGACCACATGCTGCGGGCAGTTCGGCAGCACCAGCGCCACCCGGTCGCCCGGGCCGACGCCGAGGCGGCGCAGCGCCTCGGCGGCGCGGGACACCTGGTCGGCCAGCTCGGTGAACGTGGTGGTGGCGCCGTAGAAGTCGAGCGCGACCCGGGGCCCGAACCGCCCGGCCGCCTCGGTGAGCAGGTCGACGAGCGAGCCGTCCGGCTCGGCGATCTCGGCCGGTACCCCCGGCGCGTAGCTACGGGTCCAGGGTCGCTGGGCGGTCGCGTCCATCGCCGTTACTCCTCGTCGCGCGGATGACGACCCCAGCCTAACGTGACCGGGCGGTAACCTACGCTAACGTAGGTTGCCGGGTAGGTCACACCTGCGCAGGTCAGTGCCGGCGTGTCGAATGCTGGTGCACCACCCGCCGGCCCTTCACGATGCCGACGATGATCACCGCGGCGAGCGCGATCACGCCGATGATGACGAGCCAGCGGACCGCCTCCAGCAGCAGCCCGAGCAGGATGATCACACCGGCGACCACGCCGACCACCCAGAGCAACGCACGCATGTCCCAGCCTCCCGTCGTACGGTCGGCCGCCCGCTTTCCCGCTGGCCCTACGGCCATGCGTGGCCCGGTGGATCAGTGCCGGGCCACGTACACGGTGTTCGCCGCCTCCCGGCCCTGCAACGGGTTCGGGAACCGGACGACGTGCGCCACCGAGGTCGGGAACACAGCGGTGAGAGTGCGCTGGAACTCCGGGTCCGGCGGGTCGTTCGACCAGAGCGCGAAGACCCCGTCCGGGTGCAGCAGCGCGGCCAGCCGGCGCAGCCCGTCGACCGTGTAGAACGCGGCGTGGCTCGGGTGCAGCACCTGACGGGGGGAGTGGTCCACGTCCAGCAGCACCGCGTGGAAGCGGCGGCCCGGCTCGTCCGGGTCGAAACCGCCGTCGGCGACCGCGGCGAAGAAATCCGCCCGGACGAACCGGGTACGCGGATCGGTGGCCAGCCCGGCGGTGAACGGCAGCAGGTCCCGGCGGTGCCAGTCGATCACGTCCTCGATCGCCTCGACCACGAGCAGCGAACGCACCCGGGGATCCTCCAGCGCGGTCCGTGCCGTGTAGCCGAGGCCGAGCCCGCCGACCACCACGTCCAGCTCCGTGCCGGTCAGCGCGGCCAGTCCGAGCCGGGCCAGCTCGATCTCCGCCACCGGGAAGGCGCTGGACATGAGGTACTCGTCATCGAGCTTCACCTCGTACACCTCGGCGCCCAGCGCCGGGTCGCGCCGCCGCCGCAGGCTGATCTCGCCGATCGGCGTCTCCCGCCAGGCCAGTTCCTCGAAGCGCGCGCCCACCCGGTGTCCTCTCCGCCGATCCGTCCCCGGATGCTACCGGCCGGTGCCGGCCCGGCCCGGCGAAACCACGGCGCGTGGCGCTCAGTCGGCGGGGCGGGTGGCCACCACGACCGTGTCCAGCGCGTCCACGGCGCCGCCGTCGCTCGTCGGGACCGGCCGGCGGGTGGTCTCGGCGCGCTGGACCCGCAGCCCGGCCAGCCCGTCGACCACCGCCTCGGGCGTGAGCAGCACGGCGGGGTCCTGCGGGCCGCCGGTGCCACCGGTGAGGTTGGCCAGGTCGTGCCCGACCACCACGAGCGTGCCGCCGGGGCGCAGCGCGGACTTCGCCGCCGCGAGCACGCCGGCGAACTCGGCGGCGGGCAGGTGCAGGTAGCTGATCAGCACCAGGTCGTAACTGTTCGGCACCGGCCGGTACGCGGTCACGTCCGCTACCCGCCAGTCGACTGTGACGCCCCGCGCGGCGGCCATCTGCCGCCCCCGCTCGACGGCCACGGTGGAGAAGTCCACCGCGTTCACCCGCCAGCCCTGACCGGCCAGCCAGACCGCGTTGCGTCCCTCGCCGGCCGCGATGTCCAGCGCCGACCCGGGAGTCAGCCCGGCGACCGACTCGACCACGAAACGGTTGGGCTCAGCGCTCCACACCAGCCCGGGCGTGTCGGCGTACCGGCTGTCCCAGGTGCTGCTGTCCACTGTGTCCCCTTCCTCGGCGGGCCCACACCGCCATGGTGACCGTACCGGCCGCGGCAAGCGCTCCCACGGTGAGTCCCCAGATCAGCGGCAGCTGCTGGGCGAGCACGAAAACGCCCATCACCACGACGAACCAGCCGAAGCCGCGGCGCAGCACGTCGGCCGGGATCCGCCCGGCGAGCCGGCCACCGAGCAGGCTGCCGACGACCGCGGCGGCGGTGACCGCGCCGGCCAGCCCCCAGTGGATCTGCACGCTGGACAGGTAGCCGGCCAGGCCGGCGAACGACTTCAGCGCGATGACGACCAGCGAGGTGCCGACCGCCACCGGCATCGGCAGGCCGCCCAGCAGGGCCAGAGCCGGTACGACCAGGAAGCCGCCGCCCGCGCCGACCAGGCCGGTGACCAGCCCGACGACCACGCCGTCCCCGACCACCCGCAGCATCGGCAGCTCGTGCGGCTTCGACCGGCCCTCGGTGGACCGGCGGCCCCGGAGCATCGCGACCGCGGTGGCCAGCATCATCAGCGCGAACCCGGTGAGCAGGACGCTCGCCGGCACGAACTCGGCCAGCCGGCCGCCCGCGTACGCGCCGGTCATGCCGGCCACGCCGAAGATGAGCCCGGTGCGCCAGCGGACCCGGTTCGCGCGGGCGTGCGGCAGCACGCCCACCGCGCTGGTCACGCCGACGACGAGCAGCGAGGTGGCGATGGCCTCCTTCGCGGGCAGGTCGGCGACGTAGACCAGCAGCGGCACGGCGAGGATCGAACCGCCGCCGCCGAGCAGACCCAGCGTCACGCCGATCAGCACCGCGCCGGCGAGCGTCAGCGCGAGGGTGGTCACCTGCGGCTCCCGTCGCGCAGCTGCCCCACGATCGTGTCCAGGTCGCAGCTCGCGCCCCGGTTGTACGGCAGCTTGCTCAGCAGCATGCCCATGGCGCAGGTGTTTGTGAGCGCGGCGAACGTGAGGCCCGCGCCGATGAACGCGGCGACCCACTTCAGGCCCGGCACGAACACCGACCCGAGGATCGCGGCGAGCACGATCGAACCGGCGACGAGACGTACCTGGCGCTCCAGGTCCCAGCGGGCCCGGCCCTGGTTGACCGGCGCGTTCGTGGCCTGCCAGGCCAGCATGCCGCCGTCGAGCACCTTGACGTTGGGCAGGCCGACGGTGCCGAGCGCCTGACCGGCCTGGCCGGCCCGGACGCCGGAGCGGCAGATCAGCACCACGTCCTCGTCCAGGTGGCTGCGCAGCTCCGCGCGGTGCTCCCGGAGCAGGTCCAGCGGCACGTTGTACGCGCCGGGGATGTGCGCCGCCTCGAACTCACCGGGCGTGCGCACGTCGAGCATCCGGGGCGTACGGCCGGCGGCGATCAGTTCGCGCAGCGTCGCCGCGTCGATGGTGGTGGGGGTGGTCGTGGTCATGCTCTGTCTCCTTCAGCGGGTGTTTTCGGGCAGGGTCGAACGCCGGCCGGCGCAGGGGCACGCCGGCCGGGCGCTCGGGGAGAGGTCAGGCGCTGGGCGCCATGCGTACGCCGGCCGCCTCGGCCCGGCCGTACGAGTCGTCGATCAGCACCACGTCGCGGCCGGCGTTGGCGAGCAGGGACGCGGCGGCGGTGGCCCGGTAGCCGGAGCCGCAGTGCACCCAGACCGTCCCGGCGGGGATGTCGGCGAGCCGCTTCGGCACGTCCGGCAGCGGCACGTGGACCGCGCCGTCGATGTGCCCGGCCGTCCACTCGCCTGTCATCCGCACGTCGAGGACGACCTGCGGCTCGGGCAGCCCGGCCGGCGTCTTCCCGGCCTGCGCGGCGGCCAGCGCGTCGAAGTCGGCCACGGCCATCTCGCGCAGCCGCGACGGGTCGCCGGTCCACTGCTCGGGCTCGCCGGTGGCCTGGGCGGCCGGGCGGTCGATGCCGATGCGGACCAGCTCCCGCTGGGCGTCGGCGACCTGCTCCGGGGTCTGCGCCAGGAACGTGATCGGCACGCCCCAGTCGATCAGCCAGCCGAGCCATGTCGACATCGGCCCGTCCAGGCCGAGGCTGACCGTGCCGGCCAGGTGCGAGGCCGCGTACGCCTTGCGGTGGCGCAGGTCGACCACCCACTCGCCGGCGGCGATGCGGCGGCGCAGCTCGTCGGCGTCGGCGCGGGCCACCGGAGTGAGGTCCACCGGGGCGGGACCGGCGGCGTTCGCCACGCCCATGTGGGCGTAGTACGCCGGGTAGGCGTCCAGCCCGGCCAGCGTCTCGGTGACGAACTGGTCGGCGGCCAGCCGCAGCACCGGGTTGGCCTGCTTCTCCCGGCCGATCGTCGACTCGGGGGCGTCGGCCTGGCTGGCCGAGCAGAAGCTGCCGAAGCCGTGCGTGGGCCACACCTGCGCGCCGTCGGGCAGCAGGTCGGCCAGCTTGCGCGCGGAGGCGTGCTGGTGGTGCGCCAGCTCGTGCGCGTACTGCTGGCCCAGCAGGTCGGTGCGGCCGGTGGTGCCGAACAGCAGCGAGCCGCCGGTGAACACGCCGGCCGGCGTCCAGTCGCCGTCGCGCTCGTCGAGCACGTACGACAGGTGGTGGAACGTGTGGCCCGGGGTGCCGAGCACCCGCAGCCGCATGGTGTCCGAGACCGGCACGGTGTCGCCGTCGGAGACCGGCGTGCGGTCGAACTCGACGGTGTCGGCGGCGGCCACGAGGTACTGCGCGCCGGTGATCCGGGCCAGCTCCAGGCCGCCGGAGACGTAGTCGTTGTGGATGTGCGTCTCCACCACGTGGGTGATCCGTACGCCCTTGGCGCCGGCCAGGTAGAGGATGCGGTCGATGTCGCGCTGCGGGTCGACCACGATCGCCACCCGGCCGTCGGAGGCCAGGTAGCTGCGGTCGCCGAGCGAGGAGGTCGCGATGACGGACACGTCGAGAGTCATGTCGTTCCTCTCATTGCCTATATACCCCGGGGGGTATGTGTGGGACAGTCTGCGGCCCGGGTTCTCCGGGCAGTGGTCTACCCACCCGCGCCGTGGTCACACGGCGCGGGCGGGGCTCAGCCGGTCGGGCGGGCGGGACTCAGTCGGTCGGTCGGGCGCCGTCAGGCCAGGGACAGGAAGAGCTTCTCCAGCTCCTCCTCGGTCATCTCCGGCTCCTCGCCGGCCTGGCGGGCGGCGTCGCAGTAGCGCATGCCGGAAGCGATGATCTTGAAGCCGGCCCGGTCGATGGCCTTGGAGACCGCGGCGAGCTGGGTCAGCGCGGCGCGGCAGTCCTCGCCGTTCTCCATCATCTCGATGACGGCGTTGAGCTGCCCCCGGGCACGCTTCAGCCGGGTCAGCGCCTCGCCGGTCATCTCGGGTCGAAGATTCACGTCCCACCTCCTGCGTTCGAACATACCCCAGGGGGTACCACTGTCGCCACCCCGATCAGACGCGGGCCTGGGCCCGGACCTCGTTCATGTCGAGGTCACGCACGGCCCGGATCAGCTCCTCCAGCCCCGCCGTCGGCAGAGCGCCCGGCTGGGCGAACACCAGCATGCCGTCCCGGAACGCCATGAGCGTCGGGATCGACCGGATCTGGGCGGCCGCCGCGAGGGTGGGCTCCGCCTCGGTGTCGACCTTGCCGAAGACGATGTCCGGGTGCTGCTCGCTGGCCTTCTCGTAGACCGGCGCGAACGCCCGGCAGGGACCGCACCAGGCGGCCCAGAAGTCGACCAGGACGATGCCGTCCCGGTTGACGGTCTCCGCGAAGTCGGTGGTGGTCAACGCCACGCTGGCCATCGGTACCTCCGTTGATTCGGGTTCTGCATGTGTAACACACCCCCGGGGGTATCCATTCCGGGTGGGGTGGTCCTGGCCGCCTTGATCGACTCCAGCTCGGGGAGGTGGTGGGGTCCGGGCCGGTGAGGGACACGCAGGGTCGCCGGGGCATCGACGGAGCGCTTATCCTGTGCGCCGACCATCCCGGCGGGAAGGGACACGATGGCGTCGCGGCAGGACCAGCTGCACTCGTACCAGTTCACCGTCCAGCGGGCGGTCGCCGCGCTCGTCATGCGGGAGACGGACCCGCCGCAGTCCCCGTTCCGCCGGCTGGCCGGCGCCGGTCTGGCCAGCGTCCTGGTCGCCGCGATCGCGCTCGGCGGCGTCGCCCTCTACGGCCTGTTCACCGGCGGCGGTGACTCGTGGCGCGAGACCGGCGCGGTGATCGTGGAGAAGGAGTCGGGCGCACGGTTCGTCTACCGCGACGAGAAGCTGCACCCGGTGTTGAACTACGCCTCCGCGCTGCTGATCATCGGGGCGGAGCAGCCGAAGACGGTGCTGGTCGGCCGCCGTGCCATCGAGGGGGTGCCGCGCGGTCTGCCGCTGGGCATCGCCGACGCGCCGGACTCGCTGCCCGCGCCGAACCGGCTCGTCCGCGACGCGTGGACGCTCTGCTCCACGGATGAGGGCGAGACCGGGCGCGGCGCGGCCCGGTCGGTGCTGCTGATCGGGCGGCAGGCCACCGGCGGCCGGGCGCTCGGCGACCAGGGGCTGCTGGCACGGCACCCGGACGGCGGCCTGCACCTGCTCTGGCACGACCGGCGCTACCTGCTGCGCGACACCGACCGGGTGCTCGCCGCGCTGGCCGCCACGCGGGAACGGGCGGTGCCGGTCGCGGCGGCGCTGCTCAACACGCTGCCGGCCGGTGCCGACCTGGTTCCGCCGCCGGTCGGTGCCCTCGGTGAGCCGTCCGAGCGGGTCACCGGCGCGAGCGTGGGTGACGTGTACCTGGTGCGCAACTCCGGTGGCGGGCGGCAGTACGCGGTGGCGCAGCGCGGCGGGCTGGCCGGCATCACCGAGTTGCAGGCGGCGCTGCTGCTGGCCCGCACCGGCCAGGGGGAGCCCGAACCGATCACGCTCGGCCGGTTCGCCGCGCTGCCGAAGCTGCCCGGTCTGGTGCCCGGCGGGCCGACCGCGCCGCCCGCCGTACCGCCCCGGCTGGCCGCCGCCGAGAACGGCGCGATCTGCGCGCGGGCCGGGGACGACGCCGGCGTACGCGAGATCCGCGTGGGCGTCACCGCGCCGGACCTCGCCGCCGCCACGCGGACGCCCGGCGGCCGGGCCGGGCTCGCCGACGAGGTGCTGGTGGAGCCGGGACGTGGCGCGCTGGTGGAGGCGGTGTCCGCGCCGGGCGCGAGCGGCGGCACGGTCTGCGTGGTCACCGACCTGGGGCGGCGGTACGCGCTGACCGGCGCGGACGTGCCGGGCATGCTCGGCTACGCCGGGGTGCGTCCGGCGCGGCTGCCGGCGGGCCTGGTGGACCTCCTGCCGGCGGGCAGCCCGCTCGACCCGGAGGCCGCCCGCACCGTCGCCGCACCCGCGTGAGCCCTGGTCGGCAGGAGAAGGGTCAGTCGGCGGGGCGGCGCAGCACGCTCACCGCGAAGTCGGCGTCGTCGCGCCAGGGGCGCAGGTCCCAGGTGGCGAAACGGTGCTCGGGGCGCAGTCCGGCGGCCACCGCGTCGGCGTCCAGGTCGCCGACCGGGTAGCCCCGGTCGGTGGCGAAACCGACCACCACCAGGCCGTCCGGGCGCACGTGGGCGGCGACGCGGGCCAGCACGTCGCGTTCGGTGCCGGGGGCGACGAAGACCATCACGTTGCCGGCGAGCACGGCGGCGTCGAACGGCTCGGCCTCACCCTGCGCGGCCAGGTCCAGCTCGGCCAGGTCGGCGACCAGGAAGCGGGGGCCGGGGTGGTCGGCGCGGGCCGCCTCGACGAGTGTCGGGTCGGCGTCCACGCCCACGGCGTCGTGCCCGCGTGCGGCGAGCGCGGCGGCGACCCGGCCGGTGCCGCAGCCGGCGTCCAGCACGCGCGCGCCCGGCGGTACGAGCGCGTCCAGCAGCCGCGCCTCACCGGACAGGTCGGCACCCTCGGCGGCGAGCTGGCGGAAGCGGTCCACGTACCACTGCGAGTGGCCGGGCTTCGTGTCGGTCACCCAGCGGGTCGGCTTGCCCATGAGGCCACCGTAGCTGATCTTGTGGCGGCGGGTCAGGCGAGCGCCAGGAACGTGCCGGCGGCCAGCGGTCCGCCGAGCGCGACGCCGGCCAGCACCTGCGGCCAGGTGTGGTCGACCAGCCGTACCCGGGACCAGCCGACCGCCGCGACGAGCGCCCAGCCGAGGTTCGCCGCCGGCCCGGCCAGCGGCACCAGCACGGCGACGGCGGCGGCGGCGACCGCCGCGTGGATGCTCAGCTTCCACCAGTGGTTCACCAGCGCGCACGCCGCGCCGACCACGAAGACCACCACGATCACGGCGAACAGTTCGGCGGGCGCGCGGACCGCCGCCAGCATCAGCAACCCGGCCGCGACCGAGGCCAGCCCGATCGACAGCGGCCGGGCCCGCTGGGTGCGGTCGCCGACGTGCCGGTCGGTGAGCCGCCCCCGGCGTACGCCGTGGACGAGCACGCCGATCGGGATGACGGCGCAGAACGTGAGCGCGATGCCGCCCCAGAGCAGGAACTGGCCCGCCGAGCGGCTGACCCGGGCGGCGGCGATCAGCGGCAGCGCCGTGACCAGGACGGTCGGGGCGAGCGCCTCGGTGAGCAGCCGGGCCAGTCGGGTGCCGGCCGGTCGGTCCTCCCGTGATGCTCGCACCCGATCATCCTGGCACGGACGCTCAGCCCTTCTCGGCCCCGCTGGTGAGTCCCTCGGTGAGCATTCGCTCCCCGGCGAAGAACAGCACCACGATCGGCAGCGTGAGGATGACCGAGCCGGCCATCAGCACGGTCTTGGGCACCTCGACGCCGTCGGCGAGCAGCGACAGCCCCAGCGACACGGTCCACCGGTCGGGCCGGTCGACCAGGAACAGCAGCGCGAACAGGTACTCGTTCCAGGCGATCATGAAGTCGTACAGCGCGACGGCCATCACCGACGGCGCGGCGAGCGGCAGGCTGACCCGGCGGATGATGCCGAGCCGGCCGGCGCCGTCGATCGCCGCCGACTCCTCGAGGCTGACCGGGATGGTCTCGAAGTAGTTCTTCAGCATGTAGACCGACACCGGCAGGGTTTGCGAGATGTAGACGAGCACCAGGCCGGTCAGCGACCCGCGCAGCCCGGCCCGGGTGAAGACCACGAACAGCGGGATCGCGATGACTATCGACGGGAACAGGTAGACCGCCAGGAACAGCGCGCTGACCTGGCGTCGGCCGAAGAACCGCAGGCGGGACACCGCGTACGCGCCGGGAATGGCGATCACCAGGGTGAGCGCGGTGGCGGCGAGCGCCACCAGGCCGCTGTTGCGGATGAACGTGAGGAAGCCCTGGCCGCCGTCGGAGACGGACTTCAGCACCTCCGCGTACGTGGCGACGGTCAGCTCGCCGAACGGCACCCACAGCGAGCCGGGGTCGAGCAGCAGGCGTTCGATCGGGCGTACCGACAGCACCAGCATGTACCAGAACGGCAGCAGCGTGACCACCAGGAACCCGGCGATCACCAGCCGACGCAGCCAGCGCAGGCTGACCGTCTCGATCCGGTCCCGGTCCATCACGCCTCCCGTCGCGCGCCGAAGAAGCGCAGGTAGATCGCCACGAACACGAGCAGCACCACGGCGAGCACGACGGCCTGGGCGGCGGCCGCGCCGATGTCGGTACGGGCGGTGAGGAACTGGTAGACGCGAACGCTCACCACCTCGGTGCCGGCCGAGCCGCCGGTGAGCAGGTAGACGTCGTCGAACTTGTTGAACGTCATGATGAACCGCAGCACGCCGATCAGCGCGATCACCGGCATGAGCTGCGGCAGCAGGATGTGCCGGAACCGCTGCGTGGGTGTGGCGCCGTCGACCCGGGCGGCCTCCTCCAGCTCACCGGGCACCGCCTGGAGCCGCGCGAGCAGGAACAGGAACGCGAACGGGAAGTAGCGCCACGCCTCGAACGCGATCACCGTCCACAGCGCGGTGGACTCCTGCGACAGGAACGGCACCGGCTGATCCCAGCCGAGGAAGCGCTTGCCCCAGTCGTTGACGATGCCGAGCTGCGGGTCCAGCATCACCTGCCAGACGAACGTCATGGCG
This sequence comes from Micromonospora sp. NBRC 110037, assembly GCF_001652995.1. Lineage (NCBI taxonomy): Bacteria > Bacillati > Actinomycetota > Actinomycetes > Micromonosporales > Micromonosporaceae > Micromonospora > Micromonospora sp. NBRC 110037. The sequence continues at coordinate 2,050,178 of NZ_BBVA01000002.1, read as the reverse complement.
ACCACCGGCGCCACGTACGGCAGCAGCATCGACGCGCGGACCAGCGTGCGGCCCCGGAACGGCCCGCGTACGGCCAGCGCCGCCACCAGGCCCACCACTATCGAGCCGGCGGTGCCGCCGACGCTGTAGAGCACTGTGGTCCAGAGCGTGTCGGCGAACCCGGGGGTGTGCAGCACCCGGTCGATGTTGTCCAGTGTCAGCTCGCCGAACAGGCCGGTCTTGCGCAGCGTCGCCAGGCGTACCCGCTGGAAGGCCAGCACCACCGTCCAGACGATGGGTATGCCGATCACCGCGAGCACGACGAGCAGGGTCGGGGCGACCAGCGCGAGCCCGGCGCGGGACTCGCGGCGGCGCAGCGTCAGCGGGCGTCGGCCGGGTCGGCGGGACCGCTCCGGGGCGGGGGAGCGGCCGGCCTCCGGCGCGGTGGTGGTCAATTGACGCCCTTGGCTATCGCCTCGACGTCCTTGCGGGCGCGTTCGGCGGCGGCGCGGGCGTCGGACTTGCCGCCGACGACGTCGGCGAGCGCCTTGGGCACTGGTAGTTCACCCAGGATGGCGCCGACGAGCTTGCCCTGGTTCTCGGTCAGGCCCCAGCGCTGGAACGTGTCGGGGCTGCGCCGCAGCGTGGCGAGCACGTCCCCGCCGTAGACCTCGGACAGTGGCTTCTTGGTGTCCACGCCGGCCGGGCTGGTGTTCCAGGCGGTGCGGAACTTCTGCTTGTCCTCCGGCGTGCCGGTGCGCACCGGGAAGCGCCCCTCGGGGGACATGCCGAACCAGCGCGGGTAGCCGTCGGAGAGCATGTACTCCACGAACGACTTCGCCGGGTCGGCCGCGCCGTCGAGCACCGACCAGGAGCTGACCTCGCCGTACTGGGCGGGCTCGGTGCCGTTCGGGCCCTTGATCGCGGTGACGAACCCGCTGTTCTTGGCCAGCCACGCCGGGTCGGACTGGCACTGCGGGCAGGTGGGACGGGCGTCGGCGCGCAGCCCGGCCAGCTCGTCGAGGATGAACGGCGACCAGATCAGCATGGCCGCCTTGCCGGCGAAGTAGGTGGCCCGGGTGGTGTCGACGTCCTGGGCGCCCTTCACCGAGTTGTTGCGCATCAGGTCGCCGTAGAAGCGGAACGCCTCGACGCACTCGGGGGAGTCGAGAACGACCTTGCCGGAGTCGTCGGTGAGCCGGCAGTTGTTCGCCAGCGCCAGGTGCTCGAACGTCTGCTGGGTGAACACGTCACCGGGGGCGGTCGCCGCGGTGATGCCGGCGACGCCGCCGGTGTTCAGCTTCGCCGCGGCGGCGGCGATCCTCTCGTACGTGTCGGGCGCCGGCAGGCCGGCGGCGTCGAACAGGTCCTTGCGGTAGACGAGCAGCTGGCCCCACCCGTCGCTCGGTACGGCGAGCTGCGTGCCGCCGTCGCTGGTGAGTTCCAGCGCGCGCGGGGTGAACGTGTCCCGGCCGAGCCGTTCGACGACGGCGCCGTTGGCGTCGGCGTCCACCAGCTCGTTGGCGGACAGCGTGCGCACCCCGGCGAGCGAGACCGAGCCGACCACGTCGGGCAGGTCGCCGGCGGCGGCGCTGGAGGCGATCAGGGACGGGAACTGGTCCTCGTTGACGGTGACGAGGTTGACCTGGACGCCGGTCCTGGCGGTGTAGTCGGCGATGATCGCCTTGGTGGCGGCGACCCGGTCCGCCACGTCTTCCAGGCTCCAGACGGTGATCCGGGAACTGTCGGATTTCTGCCCGTCGTCGCTGCATGCGGCCACGCCGGTCCCGGCCAGTGCCAGGATCAGGCTGATTGCGAGCCGCCGTGTGGAGGGTGATGACATCGGTGGCACTCCTCTCGAAAGAGTACGGCCTGCCGCTAATACCCATCGATTCGTCAATGTAATCACATATGCCCATTTTTTGGGTTAGAATCGAGGTCGGCACTTTCTTCGGAGCGACGCCATGAGCAACTGGGTTGTCTCTCTGGCCGGGCCCCGGCACGTACGCCTGGAGCCCTGCCCCGCGGACCGGCTCGGTCCGGGCCAGGTCCGCGTCCGCACCCACTACTCGGGCATCTCCGCCGGCACCGAGCTGACGCTCTACCGGGGCAGCAACCCGCGACTGCGCAAGGACTGGGACGCCGGCGCCCGCATGTTCGTGCCCCGCCAGGCCGGGTCCGCGTACCCGGTGGTGGGTTTCGGTTACGAGGAGGTCGGCGAGATCGTCGAGGTCGCCCCCGACGTCGCCGGGCGGCGGCCCGGCCAGCTCGTCTGGGGCATCTGGGGGCACCGCGCCGAAGCGGTGCTGCCCGCGGCGGCGGCGCATCCGCTGCCGCCCGGCATCGACCCGCTCGCCGCCGTCTTCGCCCGCCCCGGCGCCATCGCGCTGACCGCCGTGCTCGCCGGTGACCTGCACCTGGGCGACTGGGTGGGCGTCTTCGGGCAGGGCGTGATCGGGCTGCTCGGCACGCGCCTCGCGGTGCTCTCCGGAGCCCGCGTGGTCGCCGTCGACCGGATGCCCGGGCGGCTCGCGCACGCCACCGGGCTCGGCGCCCGCCGGACGGTCGACGCCGCCGCCGAGTCGCCCGCCGCCGCGCTGCGCGCCGAGAGCGGCGGCCGGGGCGCCGACGTGTGCCTGGAGCTGTCCGGGTCGTACCCGGCGCTGCACGAGGCGATCCGGGCCACCGCCCACGCCGGCCGCGTCGTCGCGGCCGGCTTCTACCAGGGGTACGCCCACGGGCTGGAACTCGGCGAGGAGTTCCACCACAACCGGATCCAGCTGGTGGCCGCCCAGGTCTCCGGGCCGGACCCGGCGCCCGGCACGGCCGGCCGGTGGTCCGGGACCCGGATCGCGGACACGTTCATGGACCTGGTGGCCGAGGGCAGCGTCGACCCGCTGCCGCTGGTGAGCCACGTCGTCGACGCGGGCGCGGTGGCCGACGCGCTGGCGTTGCTCGACCGCGGTGACGGTGACGTCCTCCAAGTGGTGCTGAGGTTCTGATGGACATTCCGCTCGCCTGCCAGGAGCAGCTGCTCCCCGGCGCCGACCTGATCGGGAAGTACGCCCTCGCCGTCTCCCTCGGCTACCAGGGCATCGAGCTGCGCGGCCGGGGTGACCTCGCGCTGGCCGGGCGGCTGCCGGAGCTGCGCCGCGCCCGCGCCGCCGGCGTGGTCATGCCGACCGTCTGCGTCGAGATGGACCACTTCGTCGGCGACTTCGACCCGGGCCGCTCCCGCGACGCGGTGGACAACCTGCGCTCCCAGCTCTCGGTGATCGCCGAGCTGGGCGGCGTCGGCGCGATGACCCCTGCCGCGTGGGGCATGTTCTCCCGCCGGCTGCCCCCGTTCGAACCACCACGCTCGGCCGACGACGACCGGCGGGTGCTCGTCGACGCCCTGGGCGAGCTGGCCGGGCACGCCCGCGCCGAAGGGGTCACCGTGTTCCTGGAACCGCTCAACCGGTACGAGGACCACATGGTCAACCGGCTCGACCAGGCCGTCGAGCTGTGCCGCGCGGTCGGGTCACCGGCGCTGCGGGTGGCCGCCGACACGTACCACATGAACATCGAGGAGGACGACCCGAACGCCGCGCTGCGCGCCGCCGCGCCGTACCTCGGGCACGTGCAGGTCAGCGACTCCAACCGGCACCAGCCCGGCGCGGGGCACCTCGACTGGGCGGCGCTGCTGGGCACGCTGGACGCGATCGGCTACACCGGCTGGCTCGCGCTGGAGTGCCGGCTGCGCGGCGAGCCGGTCGCCGCGCTGCGCCAGGCCGCCACCGCGCTGGCCCAGGCCCGTCCCCGGCGGGCCGCCGCATGACGCTGACCACCGGGGTACGCGCCGACGCCGACCGTCACGCCCGGCTGCGCCGCCTCGCGCTGGCCACCCTGGACGCCAACTGGGAACAGGACCACACGGTGCCCTCCCGCACGCTCTACCCGCACCAGTGGAGCTGGGACTCGGCGTTCATCGCGATCGGCCTGGCACACGTCCGCCCCGACCGGGCCTGGCGGGAGCTGCGGACGCTGTTCGCCGCGCAGTGGATCGACGGGCGGGTGCCGCACATCGTGTTCAACCCCGCCTCCCGTGCCGGGCCGTACTTCCCCGGGCCCCAGTTCTGGGACTCGGCCCGCGCCGAGGGCGCCCCGGCCCGCGCCACCTCCGGCATCGTCCAGCCGCCGGTGCACGCCCCGGCCGCCTGGCTGGTGCACCGCCGCGCCTCCTCCGAGGCGTCGGTGGCCGCGCTGCGCCGGCTCTACCCGAGGCTCGTCGCGCAGCAGCGCTACCTGACCGGGCGGCGCGACGCGGGCGGCGGCGGGCTGGCCGCGATCGTGCACCCGTGGGAGTCCGGACTGGACAACAGCCCGGCCTGGGACGCGCCGCTGGCCGGGGTGCCCGCCGACGAGGCGGTGATGCGCGCGTACCGCCGGCACGACACCGCGCACGCCGACGCGGCGCAGCGCCCCACCGACCTGGACTACGCGCGCTACGTCGCGCTGGTGGAGTCGTACCGGGCCGGCCGCTACCGGGACGAGGGGCTGCTCGGGCGGCACCCGTTCCTGGTGGAGTGCCCGTTGGTGAACGCCGCGCTCGGCGTCTCCGAGTACGCCCTCGCGCGCATCGCCTCGGTGATCGGCGCCGACCCGGGGCCGCACCGGGACCGGGGGGCCCGGATCACCGAGGCGATGGTCACCCGGCTCTGGGACCCGGTCACCGGCACGTTCCGTCCCCGCGACGTGCGCGCCGACCGCCTCGTGCCGGCCCGTACCGTGCTCGGGCTGATGCCGCTGGCGCTGCCCGAGCTGCCCGCCGCGCAGGTGTCGGCGGTGCTGGCCGAGGCGTGCTCGCCGCGTTTCGGGCTGGCCGCCCGGATGGACCGGCCGCTGCCCACGTACGACCGCACCGCCCCGGACTTCGAGCCGCTGCGCTACTGGCGCGGGCCGAGCTGGATCAACACCGGCTGGCTGCTCTGGCAGGGTCTGCGTACCCACCGCCGGGCCGACCTGGCCGCCGGACTGCGCGAGTCGCTGCTCGACCTGGTCGACCGGGCCGGCTGCCACGAGTACTTCCACCCGGACACCGGCGCCGGACTCGGCTCGCCGGCGTTCAGCTGGACCGCCGCGCTGGTGCTGGACGCGCTCGCCCAGGAGTGATACCGGTGGACGCCGGGTGGACCGACGCGGGCCGGCCAGGCTCAGGCGACGCCGACGCGCAGGGCCGCCATCGGGGCGTCGTCGATCGCGTAGCCGAGCGCGTCGACCACCTCTACCACGCCGCTGACCTGCCGGGCCAGCCGCACCGCGAGCTGCGCCGTGGAACGTCGCTCCACCTGCCCGGTCAGCGTCACCACGCCCCGCTGCACCGTCACGTCGACCACGCCGTCGCGGACGCCGAGGCTGCGCCACAGCACCTCCTCGACCACGTCGCGCCGGATGCCGGCGTCCGGGCGCAGGTGCACCTTGAGCAGGTCACCGCGGGTGACGATGCCGACCAGGCGGCCGAGGTCGTCGACCACCGGCAGCCGCTTCACGCCGCGCGTGTCCATCAGCCGGGCCGCCTCCACGATCGTGGCGTCCGGCGTGATCGTGACCGGCGGAGCGGTCATCAGGTCCGCGGCGAGCGTCGCACCGGCCTTCGCCTGCGCCTCGCGGCGGTGCCGGTCGGGCAGGATCCGCCGCTCCCGGGGCTGCCCCAGCAGCTCCACCTTGTACATCAGGTCCGCCTCGGACACCACGCCGAGCACCCGCCGGGTCTCGTCCACCACCGGCGCCGCCGTCACGTGCCGGTCGGTCAGCACGTCGACGATCTCCCGGTACGCCGTGCCCTCCCGTACCGACGCCACGTCCCTGGTCATCACGTCCTGCACCTGCCACGTACGCATGGCGAACCTCCCTGTGTCCGCCCCCGACGCTAGGCGGCGGCGACGGGGGAGGAGCAGGGGCGCAATGACCAGGTCAGGGGGCCGGAGGTCCCGAATCACCCAGCCGCTGCCGGCTCGGCGACCTCGTCGAGGGGCGGCTCGGCGGTCAGCAGGGCGGCCGGCACCGGCTCGACCGCCACCCGGCAGTCGTGGAACGTCGGCGCCTCGCCCAGGTCGGTGTCGCGGACGCCGGTGACCGCGTTGACGGTGGAACGCCCCGGGCTGCGCCCCGCCCAGTACGCCTTGTACGTGAACGCGCACCCCGGCCGGGCCGCCTCGTCCACCGCCACCGCGGCGAGGAACGCGCCCCGGTCGTTGTGCACACGTACCGCGTCGCCGTCGGCGAGCCCGTGCGCCGCCGCGTCGGCCGGGTGCAGGTGCAGCCGCGGCGGCCCGGCCCGGCGGGTGTGCCAGGGCAGCGACGCGAACGTGGAGTTCATCAGGTAGCGGTTGGCCGGGGTGAGCAGCGTCAGCGGGAACCGGCGGGCCAGTTCCGGGTCGGCCGCCTCGGCCGGTGGCGTGTACCCGGGCAGCGGGTCCACCCCGAGCGCGGCGAGCGCCGGGTCGTGCAGCCGGGCCCGCCCGTCCGCTGTGGGGAAACCACCAGCGGCGTACGGCGCGGAACCGACCGGCACGCCGGTGAGCCGCGCGTACGTGCGTTCGCGCAGCTCCTCGAACGTGATCGGCGCGCCGGCCAGCAACTGCCGGGCCAGGTCCTCGTCGCTGTCCGAGAACGCCGGGTGGTCGATCCCGAGCGCGGCGGCGATCCGCCGGAAGATCTCGGTGTTCGGCAGCGCCTCGCCCGGCGCGCGGGTGACCGGCAGGTTCAACGTCGTGTAGTGGTGCCCGTAGGACGTCTGCAGGTCCAGGTGCTCGGGCTGCATGGTGGCCGGGAGCACCACGTCGGCGTAGTCGCAGGTGTCGGTCCAGCGCTGCTCCAGCACCACTGTGAACAGGTCGGCGCGGCCCAGCCCGGTGAGCAGCCGGGCCTGGTCCGGCGCGGTCGCCGCCGGGTTGGCGTTGAACACCACGAGCGAGGTGACAGGCGGGTCGGCCTCCCCGGTGAGCACGGTGGCCAGCCGGCTCATGTTCAGCGTCCGGGCCGGTGGGGCCGGCATGCCGGCGGGCCGGATCACCGGACCGTTGTCGACCCGGTGGTGGCCGCTGGTGGTCACCAGCGCCCCGCCGCCGGGGTACCGGAAGTCGCCGGTGACCAGCGGCAACGCGCAGATGGCGCGGATCGCCTGCCCGGCGCCGTGGTGCCGTTGCAGGCCCAGCCCGACGCGGATTGCGGTGGGCCGGGTGGTGGCGATCCGCTCGCCGAGGCGGCGTACCACCTCGGGCGGCAGGCCGCACTCGGCGGCGGCCCGCTCCACCGGCCAGTCGTCGAGCCGGGCGGCCAGTTCCGGCCAGCCGGTGGTGTGCGCGGCCAGCCACGCCTCGTCGGCCGCCCCGGCGTCGCGGACGTGGCGCATCAGCCCGAGCGCGAGCGCCGCGTCGGTGCCGGGTAGCGGCGCGACGTGCTCGTCGCTGCGGGCCGCCGTGTCGGTGCGCAGCGGGTCGATCGTCACCACGTACGCGCCGCGCTCGCGGGCCTGCTGCACGAACGGCCACAGGTGCAGGTTGGTCACCAGCGGGTTGGCGCCCCAGAGGACGATCAGCTCCGCCTCGACGATCGACTCCGGTTCGAAGCCGACCGAGGCGCCGTACAGCGAGCGCAGCGCCGCCCGCGCCGCCGCCGTGCAGATGGTGGTGTCCAGCCGGGACGCGCCCAGGTGGGCGAAGAGCCGGGGTCCCATGGTCCAGCCCTGGACCAGGCCCATCGTGCCGGCGAAGTAGTAGGGCAGCACCGACTCCGGGCCGTGGAGTTCGATGCTCGCGCGCAGTCCGGCGGCCACCCGCTCGACTGCCTCGTCCCAGCTCGCCGACCGGTACGCGACCCGTCCCGCGCCCTTCGGGCCGGTGCGGACCCAGGGCGTGGTGAGCCGGTCCGGCCCGTTCACCGCGTCCAGGTAGCGGTTCACCTTGCCGCAGAGCGCGCCCCTGGTGAACGGGTGGTCACGGTCGCCGCGCAGCCCGACCGCGACGCCGTCGGAGACGGTGAGCTGCCAGACGCAGGTGTCGGGGCAGTCCAGCGGGCAGGCGCCGGGGTGGGTGGTGACGGGGGCCATGGGCCGGATGTTACTCCCGGTTCGTGGTGCGGCAGCCACTCGTGGTGACCGGCCGCGGGCCGGGGGCGTTTGGCCGGGGTGGGGGCGGGTACCCGCCGGGGCCGACCGGTGCGGGCGTGGTGCCCGCCGGCGGCGAGGGGAGGGGTGGGATGCGGTTCCCCCTGTTCGTCGAGGCGGTGGCGCGGCGGTCCGAGTTGCCGTCCGACGAGGCCGCGACCATCTCCCGGGCGGTGTTGCAGGCCCTCGCCGAGCGGGTCACCGCGGACGAGACGGCCGACCTGGCGGCGCAGTTGCCGGACGACGTCGGCGGCTATCTGGAGCCGGGTGGGATCGCCGTGACCGGCGGCGCGGTGGACTTCCTGTACCGGGTGGCCGAGCGTGCGGCGGTGGATCCGGCGGTCGCCGAGGTGGGCGCGGTGGCGGTGCTCGCCACGCTGCGCGACACGGTGACGGTGGGGGAGTTCCAGGACCTCGTCGCGCAGCTTCCGAAGGGCTTCGACGCGATGGTGGACCCGATCCCGCGGCCACCCTACGATGTCTGAGCAGGCTCCCCGCGATCCGGGTTGAGCTGCGGCACCGGGGCCGCTCCGACGAAGATTCGACTGCCAGAAAGTATTTTCACCGTAAAATAACTCGTCGGCGTTCGCGTACGCTGTAAAACGTCTACGCGCTAGAGGGATGATCGGACGGATTCCTCCGTCCGAGGTTCCAGGACGTCTTCCTCCCTTCGGCTCAAGCCGCATCGATGCTCTTCCGGTGCGGTGATTGAGCAATATTCTGCTTCCAATGTGAAGTCCTGGGGGGGATCAATGATCACATTCGTCGATTGCTGCGTGCCTGTCCTCTGTGGAGCGTATCCCGCTTCCTGACATGGCGGAGCCGATGATTATCAATCGTTTCGGCGCGATCACGGCAGTACACGGCGGACGTCCGGCACTTCTCGGTGAGACCCACGAGGTCACCTACACCGAGCTGGCCGGGGCGGCCGGCGGGCACATGGCCGTGTTCGCCGCCGCAGGCCTGCGTCCCGGAGACCGGATCGCGCTGCTCACCGCGCACGGCGCACCGACCGTCGCGGCGCTGCTCGGCGCCCTGGCCGCCGGGTGCGCGTACGTGCCACTGGACCCGGGCTTCCCGGTCGCCCGGCTGCGCCACATGGTCGACGCCGCCGGCGTCACCGCCGTCGCGTGCGCCGCCGAGCACCGCGACCTGGCCTCGGCGCTGGCCGGCGAGCGTCCGGTCGTGCCGCTGGACGAGGTGCCGCCGGCCCCGCTGCGCCCGGTTCCGGCCGAGCCGGACGCGCTGGCGTACGTGCTGTTCACCTCCGGCTCCACCGGCGTGCCCAAGGCGGTCGGGCAGACCCACCGCAACCTGGCCCACGTCGTCGACAACCAGATCGCCGCACTAGGCGTCGGACCGGACGACCGGCTCAGCCTGCTCGCGTCGTTCAGCTTCGACGCCGCCATCCCCGACCTCTACCCGGCGCTGCTCACCGGCGCCGCCGTCGTCCCGGTCGACCTGCGCCGCCAGGGACTCGCGTACGCCGTCGAGCAGCTCGACCGGCACCGCGCCACCGTGCTGCACTGCACGCCCACCGTCTACCGCTTCCTGCTCGACACGCTCGGCGCGCGCCGGCTGGCCACGGTGCGGGCGGTGCTGCTCGGCGGCGAACAGGCCACCTGGACCGACGCGGCCCGCGGCCGGGACCGGTTCGCCCCCGAGTGCGTGCTGGTCAACGGCTACGGCGCCACCGAGATGACGTTCGCCGCCCGGCATCTGCTGCCGCTGTCCGAGGTGGACCCGGACGCCCGCGGGCCGCTGCCGGTCGGCACCGCGTTCCCCGGCTACCGGCTCGACCTCGCCCCGGACACCGGCGAGATCGTCGTCCACAGCCGGCACCTCGCCCCCGGCTACCTCAACCAGGACAGCGACCGGTTCGGCGTCGACGCCGACGGGGTGCCGTCGTACCGCACCGGTGACCTCGGCCGGCTGCTGCCCGGCGGGGAACTGGTCTGCCTCGGCCGGCTCGACCGTCAGGTCAAGGTACGCGGACACCGGGTCGAGCTGACCGAGATCGAAGCGGTGCTGTCCGCCCAGCCCGGCGTCGCCGGCGTCCGCGCCATCGTGCGCGACGGCGAACTGCTCGCGTACGCCCGCCCGGCCGGCGCCCGCCCCGACCCGGCGGCGCTGCGCGCCGCCCTGACCGCGGAGCTGCCCGACTACGCGGTGCCCCGCGCGGTGGTGGTCGACGAGTTCCCGCTCACCGTCACCGGCAAGGTCGACGAGCGGGCGCTGCCCGACCCGGTGACCGAGGTGCCCGCCGACGCGGCGCCGGCCACCGAGACCGAGCGCGCCGTGCACGACATCTGGTGCGCGGTGCTCGGCCGCGACGCGGTCGGCCGCACCGACAGCTTCTTCGACGTGGGCGGGCAGTCGCTGCTGCTGGGCCAGGTTCAGCAGCGCCTCGCCGAGCGGTTCGGCGTCCGCCTGCCGATGCTGCGCCTGTTCGACCACCCGACCGTCGCCACCCAGGCGGCGCTGCTCGACGCCCCGCCCGAGGCGGTCCGCGCCCCGGTGCTGCCCGCGCCCGCCGCGCCGGTACGCGCCGCCCGCGAGTACACCGGCGACGAGATCGCCGTGGTCGGCCTCGCCGGCCGGTTCCCCGGCGCGCCCGACGTGGCCACGTACTGGTGGAACCTGTGCACCGGGGTCGACTCGGTGCACGACCACACCGACGAGGAACTGGCCGCGCTCGGCGTCGGGCCCGGCCTGCTCGCCGACCCCCGGCACGTGCGCGCCACCGGCCGGCTCGACGGGGTGGCCGACTTCGACGCCGAGTTCTTCGGCTTCGGCGCCGACGAGGCCGCCCGTACCGACCCGCAGCACCGGCTGTTCCTGGAGACCGCCTGGGAGGCGCTGGAGGACGCCGGGCACGACCCGGCCCGCTTCCCCGGGCTGGTCGGCGTCTACGCCGCCACCTCGGCAAACCGCTACTTCCTGTTCCACCTGATGGACAACCCGGCGGTGGTCGGCGACGTCGACCCGGACGACTGGGAGGCCCGGCTCGTCGGCCGCCAGCTCACCGACCACCTGCCCGGGCAGGTGGCCTACCGGCTCGGCCTGACCGGCCCGGCGATGGCCGTGCAGTCCGCCTGCTCCAGTTCGCTCGTCGCGGTGTGCGTGGCCGCGCAGAGCCTCGCCGACTACCAGTGCGACCTGGCCCTGGCCGGCGGCTCCACCGTGATGTGGCCCCGGCACCGGGCAGGCGGGCTCGTCTCGCCCGACGGCCGGTGCCGCGCCTTCGACGAGGCCGCCGCCGGCTCCGGCTTCGGCTCCGGCGCCGGCGTGGTCGCCCTGCGCCGGCTCGCCGACGCGCAGGCCGACGGCGACCGCATCTACGCGATCCTGCCCGGCTGGGCGGTCACCAACGACGGCCCGGACCGGGCCGGCTTCGCGGTGCCCGGCCCGGCCGGGCAGGCCGCCGCCGTCGCGGGCGCGCTCGCCACCGCCGAGGTCGCGCCGGGCGAGGTCCGCTTCGTCGAGGGCCACGGCAGCGGCACGCCGCTCGGTGACGCCATCGAGGTCGCGGCGCTGCACGAGGTGTACGCGGGCGCCGCGCCCGCCGAGTCCACGGCGCTCGGCTCGGTCAAGACGAACATCGGTCACCTCGACGCCGCCGCCGGCATCGCCGGGCTGATCAAGACGGTGCTCGCCGTCCGGCACGGGGTGATCCCGCCGAACCTGCACTTCACCCGCCCGCACCCGGAGATCGACCTGACGGCCGGACCGTTCTACGTGCCCACCAAGGCGCGGGACTGGCCGGACGGCGCGCGCCGGGTCGCCGGGGTCAGCGCGTTCGGCCTCGGCGGCACCAACGCGCACGTGGTGGTGGAACAGCCGCCACCGGCCGAGCCGGCCGACCCGCCCGGCGAGGGGCCGTGGCTGCTGCCGGTCTCCGCGCGTACCCCGGCGGCGCTGCGGGCCGCGCTGACCCGCCTGCGGACCCACCTGGCCGGCGCCGCCCCGGCACTGTCCGACGTGGCCGCCACGCTGGCGCTGGGCCGGCGGGCGTTCGCGCACCGGGCGGCGGTGGTCGCCGCCGACCTGCCGGCCGCGCTGTCCGCCCTGGACGTGTTGCTGGACACCGACGCCCGGATCGCCGGCGACGGCGGTCCGCTGCGCGAGACGGCCGCCGACTGGGTCGCCGGGCGTGACGTCGACTGGCACGAGCTGCACCCCGACGGCACGGTGCGTCGCACCGGACTGCCCACCTACCCGTTCCAGCGCCGCCGGCACTGGATCGACCCCGTGCAGAAAGGTCCGCGGTGAACTGGTTCGTCTCCGCCGGAAGCCGACCCGAGGCCCCGGTGCGATTGTTCTGCCTGCCCTACGCCGGTGCGGGCGCCAGCGCGTTCCGGCGCTGGGCGTCCGAGTTCGGCGAGAGCGTCGACGTGACGCCGGTGCAACTGCCCGGCCGGGAGAACCGGATCACCGAGGACCCGCGCTTCAGCGTCGCCGAGGTGGCCGACGCCATCGCCTCCCGGGCCGACCGCCCGTACGCGATCTACGGCCACTCGATGGGCGGACGGCTCGGCTTCGACGTGGTCCGCGAGCTGCGCCGCACCGGCCGCCCGCTGCCGCTGCGGCTCTACGTCGGCGGTGCCCGCGCCCCGCACGTACGCACCCCCGGCCCGTTCGACGGGCTGTCCCGGGCGAGCGACGACGAGCTGCTGCGCCGCCTCGGCGAGGGCGGCGGCCTCCCCGCCGAACTGCTCGACCACCCGGAGCTGGTGGAACTGCTGCTGCCGCTGCTGCGCGCCGACTTCGGCCGGGTCGACGACTACCGCCACGTGCCCGGCGAGCCGCTGCCGGTGCCGATCGTCGCGTTCGCCGGCCGCACCGACCGGGCGGTCACCCGGGACCAGAACGCGGCCTGGGCCGAGCACACCGCGGCCGGGTTCACCCTGCACGAGCTGGACGGCGGGCACTTCTTCCTGCACGACCGGCTGCCCGAGCTGGCCGCGCTGATCCGCGCCGACCTGACCGCCGCGCTCTCGGACCCCCGCGCCGGCACGCCGGACGCGGGTCCGGACCCGGTGCGCGCCGCCGGCCGCGGGACCGCCGGCGCCGCGCACCGGGTCCCCCTCGGCGACACCGGCTGGTCGGTGTGGCGCGACGCGGTGCTGCGTACCACCGGGTTCCCGGCCGACGGGCTGGAGCTGTTCAGCGCGCCCCGGGCCGCCACCGCCGCCGACGAGCTGCTCGCCACCGGCGCGGGCGCGGACCGGTTCGACAAGGAGTTCGAGGAGGCGCTGCGCTCCGGCGCGCAGCGGTTCAGCGCGCTGGCCGCCGATCCGCTGCTTCGCGAGGCGGTCACCTGGCAGAACCGGGGCGCGCTCGTCGCGTTCGACGGGCTGGTGCGCGGCGGCGCCGACGCGGCCCGCAACGTACGCCGCCGCGACCGGGAACGGGCGCTGCTGAAGTACTGGCAGCGCTACTGCGGCAAGAACGAGACGGTCGGCTTCTTCGGGCCCAGCTGCTGGGTCACAGTCGATCCGGCACAGCCGGAAGTTGCCCGGGTCAACCCCGGCGACCGGTTGACCCGCCGACGCTGGGTGTGGTTCGAGTCGTGGGCGCTGACCGCGTACGCCGACCGGATCGGCGCGGACCTGGCGGTCCGCCGCTGGTGGCCACCGATGCTCCGGCCACACCTGGCGGTCCGGGACCGGGCCGTGCTGCGCCCCGGACGTCCGCCGCTGACGCTGACCCCGGTCGAGGCCGGGCTGCTGCGCGCGGCCGACGGGCGGCGCCCCGCCGCCGACCTGGTCGCCGACCCGGCGATCGGGCTGCGCCGCCCCGAGGACGGCTACGCGCTGCTCGACCGCCTGGTGGAGCGGGAACTGATCACCTGGGACGCGGCCCTGCCGGTGAGCCCGGACGCCGAACGGGTGCTGGCCGACCGGATCGAGGCGATCGGTGACGAGCCGGCCCGCGCCGCCGCCCGCGCCGGGTTCGACCGGCTGCGCGCCGCGCGCGACGAGGTGGCCGCGGCGGCCGGGGACGCGGAGCGGCTGCGCGCCGCGCTGGACGCGCTCGACGCCACGTTCACCGAGCTGACCGGCGTGCCCGCGGTACGCCGGGCCGGACAGATGTACGCCGGGCGCACGGTCTGCTACGAGGACAGCGCCCGGGACCTGGACGTGGTCTTCGGCGCGCCGCTGCTGGCCGAGCTGGCCGCCCCGCTGGACGTGCTGCTGCGCGCCGCCCGCTGGCTGGCCAACGCGCTCGCCCGCGCCTACCTCGACGTGCTGCGCGGCCTGTACGAGGAACTGCGCGCCGAGTCCGGCGGCCCGGTGCCGCTGGCCGACCTGTGGTTCCTGGCCCAGGGCATGTTCTGGGGCGACGGCGAGCGGCCCGTCGACGCGGTGGCGGCGGAGTTCGCCGCCCGCTGGTCCGGGCTGTTCGGCCTGGACACGCTGCCCGCCGGCAGCACCGACGTACGGCTGCGCGCGGCCGACCTCGCCGACCGGATCGACGCGGTGTTCCCCGGCGCCGGCCCGGAGTGGTCCAACGCCGCCATCCACAGCCCCGACCTGCAGATCTGCGCCACCGACGCGGACGCGCTGCGGCGCGGCGACTACACCGTGGTGCTCGGCGAGCTGCACGCCGCCTGGTCGTCGTTCGACTGCGCCGTGTTCACCCCGTCGCACCCGGACGTGGAGCGGCTGCGCGACGCGCTGGCGGCGGACCTCGGGCAGCGGCGCGTCCGGCTGCTGTTCCCGGCCGACTGGCCGCGCCGGACCAGCCGTACCGCCGAGTCGCTGACCGGCCCGACCGACCGGCACCTGGCGTTCCTCGACGCGCCCGGCGCCGACCCGGCCCGCGTGCTGCCCACAGTCGACCTGGTCGTCGACGACGTCGACGGCGAACTGGTGGCGACCGCCTCGGACGGGCAGCGCTGGCCGCTCACCGAGATCTTCGCCGAGCCGTTCAGCGCGCACGCCGTGGACGGCTTCAAGCTGGTCGCCGCCGCGCCGTACACGCCCCGGATCACCGTGGACCGGCTGGTGCTGGCCCGGCAGACGTGGCGGACCACAGTGGGCGCCAGCGGCCTGGCCGTCCCGAACGGGGAGCGCGAGCGCTTCCTCGCCGTCCGGGACTGGCGCCGCCGCCTCGGCCTGCCCGAACAGGTGTACGTCAAGTTCGGCACCGAGACCAAGCCCTGCTTCGTCGACCTGTCCGCGCCGGCGTTCGCCACCACGCTCTGCGCGATGGCGCGCGCCGCCCGCGTCGACGGCGGCGACGACGTCTCGTTCACCGTCAGCGAGATGCTGCCCGCCCCGGAGCAGGCGTGGGTGCCCGACGGACAGGGCCGCCGCTACTTCAGCGAGCTGCGCCTGCACATCACCGACGCCCGGCGGGAGGACCACCGGTGAGCCATCTGGTGCCCCTGGGCGACACCGGCTGGTCGGTGTGGCGTGACGTGGTCCTGCGGACCGCCGGTTTCCCGGCCGCCGGGCTGGACCGGTTCGCCGCGCCGGACTGCGCCGCCGTCGCGGACGCGCTGCTCGCCGGCGACACCGGCGCCGAGGTGTTCGACAAGACGTTGCGAGAGGCGTTCGCCGAGTCCTCCGCGGTGGCCGGCGAGCTGGCCGCCGACCTGCTGCTGCGCGAGGCGGTGACCTGGCAGAACCCGGACATGCTGATCGCGCTGGACGGGCTGCTGCGCACCGACCCGCAGGTCCGCAACGTGCGCCGCCGCAAGCGCGAGCTGAGCCTGCTGCGCTACTGGCAGCGCTACTGCGGCAAGGCCGAGACCATCGGCTTCTTCGGCCCGGTCTGCTGGGGCACGTTCGACACCACCCGGCCCGGCGTGCACACCGTGCCCGGTGCCGCGCTGGTGCACGGGCGGCGGGTGTACTTCGAGGCGTGGGCGCTCATCGCGTACGCCGACCGGCTCGCCGACGACCTGGCGGTGCGCCGCTGGTGGGCGCCGGCCCTGCAACCGCACCTGACCGTCGCCGGCCGGGAGCTGCGCTGGCCGCTGCACCCGCCGATCGCGCTGACCCCGGTCGAGGCGCTGGTGCTCGGCGCCTGCGACGGGCGTACGCCCGCGGTGGAGCTGGCGCAGCGGCTGTGCGACGCCGGTGAGGTGCACAGCGCCGACGACGTCTACCTGCTGCTGGACCGGTGGGTCGAGCGCGGCCAGCTCAGCTGGGGCGCGAACCTGCCGATCGCGCCCGACGCCGAGCTGGTGCTCGAAGCGCGGATCGCCGCGATCGGCGACGAGCCGGTCCGCGCCGCCACAGCGGCCGAGTTCGGCCGGCTGCGCGCCGCCCGCGACGAGGTGGCCGCGTCGGCCGGCGACCCGGACCGGCTCGGCGCCGCGCTCGCCGCGCTCAACGCCGAGTTCACCGCCGTCACCGGCCGACCGGCCACCCGGCACAGCGGGCAGATGTACGCCGCCCGCACCGTCTGCTACGAGGAGACCGCCCGCGACCTGGAGTTCCGCATCGGGTCGGCGGTCATCGACGCGCTCGCCGAGCCCCTCGCCGTGGTGCTGCGTACCGCCCGCTGGTTCACCGGCGAGGTGGCCGCCCGCTGCGGTGAGGTCTTCACCGAACTGCACGAGGAACTGGCCGCCGACGGCCCCGTGCGGCTGGCCGACCTGTGGCTGCTGGCCCAGGGCACGCTCGTCTCCCCGGACGGCCCGATCGGCCGGGCCGGCGCCACGCTCACCGCACGCTGGGCCGAGCTGTTCGGCCTGGCCGACCTGCCCGAGGGGCAGCCGGAGCTGCGGCTGCGCGCCGCGGACCTGACCGACCGGGTCCGGGAACTGTTCCCGGCGACCCGACCCGGCTGGCCGTCGGCCCGGCTGCACAACCCGGACGTGCAGCTGTGCGCCGCCTCGCCGGAGGCCGTCGAACGCGGCGACTTCCTGCTCGTGCTCGGCGAGCTGCACCCGGCGTCGGTCGCGTTCGACAGCGCGGTGCTCAGCCCGTTCCACCCCGACCCGGCGGCGCTGCGCGCCGACCTCGACGCCGACCTGGGCCCGGTCCGGCTGCGGGTGCTGTGGCCGGACAGCTTCCCCCGCCGCACCACCCGCACCACGTACGCGCTGACCGGCCCGGCGGACCGCCAGCTCGGCATCGACACGGCGCACGGCGCCGACGTGGACCGCCTGGTCCCGGCCACCGCCGTGCTGGTCGAACGCACCGGCGACACGCTCACCGCGGTCTTCCCCGACGGCGCCCGCTGGCCGCTGATGGAGGTCTTCGCCACGCTGCTCGGCTCGCTGCTGCTCGACGCGTTCAAGCTGCTCGGCGCCGCGGCGTACACGCCCCGGATCACCATCGACCGGCTGGTGGTGGCACGGCGCACCTGGCGCACCACGGCCGGGGCGTGCGGGCTGGGCGGCCACCCCGACGAGTCCGCCCGCTACCTGGCGGTACGCCGCTGGCGCGCCGAGACCGGCCTGCCCGAGCGGGTCTTCGTCAAGGTCGGCACCGAGATCAAACCCTGCTACGTGGACCTGACCGGGCCGCTGTACGCGCAGTCCCTGTGCGCCATGGTCGACGCCGCGCTGCGGACCGGGCCGGACGTGCCGGTGGTGGTCTCCGAACTGCTGCCCGCCCCCGCCGAGGCCTGGGTGCCCGACGCCCAGGGCCGCGGCTACGTCAGCGAACTGCGCCTCCAGATCACCGACCCGGCCGAGCACCTTGGAGCACTCCGGTGACCGACACCCTGACCGTCAGCGCCGTCCACGGCACCGACCTGCCCTGGCCGGACGCCACCCTCGCCGACCTGATCACCGCGCAGGCGGCCCGCACCCCGGACGCGGTGGCGGTGCGCCAGTGGGACACCCGGCTCACCTACCGGCAGCTCGTCGACCGGGCCGCCGGGGTGGCCGCCGCGCTGCGTGAGCACGGCGTCGGCCGGGGCGACCGGGTCGGCGTGTGCGGCGCGCGTACCCCCGACCTGGTGACGACTGTGGTCGGCGTGCTGCTCGCCGGCGCCGCGTACGTGCCGCTGGAGCCGGGCGGCCCCCGGGCCCGGCTGCGCGGCATCGTCCGCGACGCGGGCGTCCGGGTCGTCGTCGGCGACGCGGCGGCGGCCGAGTTCGGCGACGAGCCCGGCGTGACGGCGCTCGGCCTGCCCGGCCCGGCCCCGCTCGCGCCCTGCCCGGCCCGCCCCGGCGACCCGGCGTACGTGCTGTTCACCTCCGGCTCCACCGGCCGCCCGAAGGGCGTGCTGACCACCCACCGCAACGCCGTCGAGTTCGTCACCGGCGTGAGCGCGCTGACCGGCGCCGACGCCTCGGTGCGCAGCCTCGGCATCGCCTCGCTCGGCTTCGACGCCGCCACCATGGACCTGTTCGTGCCGCTGACGCTCGGCGGCGCGGTGCAGCTGCTCGGCGCCGACGACCGGGCCGACCCGGTCCGGCTCGCCCGGTTCGTCGCCGAGCACGAGGTCACCTGGGGCTTCATCACCCCGACCGTGCTGTCGCTGCTGGACCCGGCCGGGTTCCCGTCATGGCGGGTGCTGCTCTGCGGCGGCGAGGCGGTCCCGGCCGAGCTGGTCGCCCGCTGGGCGCCGGGCCGGCGGTTCCTCAACGGCTACGGCCCCACCGAGACCACGGTGCTGGCGGTCACCTGCGACCTCACCCCGGCCGACACCGACCCGATGCCGATCGGCCGGCCGCTGCCCAACCACCGGGCGTACGTGGTCGACGCCGACCTGCGGCCGGTGCCGGCGGGCGAGACCGGCGAGCTGCTGATCGGCGGGCCCGGCCTGGCCGACGGCTACCTGAACCGGCCCGGCCTGACCGCCGAGCGGTTCGTGCCCGACCCGTTCGGCGACGTCCCCGGCGATCGGCTCTACCGCACCGGCGACCTGGTCCGGCAGGGCCCGGACGGCCGGATCGTCTACCTGGGCCGCGCCGACCGGCAGGTGAAGGTGCGCGGCCAGCGCATCGAGCTGGGCGAGATCGAGGCGGTGCTGGCCGCCTGCCCCGGCGTCGAGCGCGTCGCGGTGGAGGCGGTGCCCGGCCCGGCCGGCGCCGAGCTGGTCGCGTTCCTCACCCCGGCCGGCGCGCCCGGCGACGACGAGCTGCGGGCGTACGCGCAGACGCGGCTGACCACCGCGATGCTGCCGGCCCGGACGGTGCGGCTGGACGCGCTGCCGGTCAGCCCGGTCACCGGCAAGCTGGACCGGCCGGCGCTGCGCGAACTGGCCGCGGCGACCCCGGCCGCAGTCGCCGACGCGTCCGCCGACGACGACCCGGTGACGGCGGCGGTCCGGCGCGTCTGGACCCGGCTGCTCGGCGCCGCGCCCGCCCCGGACAGCGACTTCCTCGCCGCCGGCGGCAACTCCATCGCCGCGATGCGGCTGGTCGCGGCGCTGCGCGCGGAGCTGGGCCGGCAGGTGGACACCCGGGTGCTGTTCGCCGACCGCACGTTCGCCGCGCTGGTGGACCGGGTCCGCGCCGCCGACCCGGCCGACGCCGACGGGCTGACCACCGGCAACCCGCCGACGCTGTCCCCGCCGCAGCGGCGGCTGTGGTTCATGGACCAGCTCGCCCCGTCCAGCGCGCCGTACAACATCGCCGTCGCGCACCGGCTGCGCGGGCCGCTGGACGTCGCCGCGCTCGGCGCCGCGCTGCGGGCCGTCGCCGAACGGCACGACGTGCTGCGCTGGCGGATCCCGCAGAACGGCGGCGTGCCGTACGCGGTCCGCGAGGAACCCACCGACGTGGCGGTGCCGGTGGTCGACCTGACCGCCGCCGCCGACCCGGACACCGAGCTGGCCGGCATGCTCGCGGCCGGCGCCGGGCACGCGTTCGACCTGGCCACCGGCCCGCCCTGGCAGGTGACCGTGTACCGGCTCGCCGCGCAGGAGCACGTGCTCGCGGTCACCGTGCACCACGCGGTCTTCGACGGCTGGTCCGAGGCGCTGCTCTACGACGAGCTGGCGCTCGCGTACGCCCGCGCGCTCGGCCGGTCCGTGCCGGGCCGCCCGCCGCTGCCCGCCACGTACGCCGACTACGCGGTGTGGCGCGCCGACCGGGACCGGCGCCGCGGCGAGACCGACCTGGCCTGGTGGACCGCGCACCTGGCCGGCGCGCCGACGGTGCTGGACCTGCCCCGCGACCGGCCCCGCCCGGCCGTGCAGACGTACGCCGGCGCGGAGGCCGCGGTACGGCTGGACGAGGCCGCCGACCGGGACGTGCGCGACCTGGCCGCGCGGCGCGGCACCACAGTCGCCGCGGTGCTGCTGGCCGCGTTCGGCGAGCTGCTGCGCCGGGTCACCGGCGGCGACGAGCACGTGCTCGGCGCGATCGTCGCCGACCGGCGGCTGGCCGCGTTCGACGAGGTGATCGGGTTCTTCATCGACACCGTGCCGGTGCGGGTCCGCTCCGGTGGCGCGAGCTTCGCCGAGCAGGTCGACCGGGCCGCCGCCGAGCTGCACGAGGTCACCGCCCACCCGGGCGCGCCGCTGGAACGCATCGTGGAGGCGCTCGGCGTGGGCCGGGACACCTCCCGCGCCCCGCTGGTGCAGGTGCTGTTCAACGTGCTCAACTTCGCCCCGCCCCGGCTGGCGCTGACCGGCCTGGCGGCCGAGCCGGTGTCGGTGCCCAAGCCCGGCTCGCCGTTCGACCTGACCGTCTACGTGGTGGAGCGTGACGGGCGGGCCGGCGTCGAGGTGGTGCACAACCCGGACCTGTTCACCGCCGAGCGGATCAGCGCGCTCCTGGCCGACCTGGCCGCCCTGGTCGGCGCGCTCGCCGCCGATCCGGACGCGCCGGCCGCCGAGGTGGCGCCCGAGCTGCCCCGCCCGGCGGTGCGTGTGGCCGCGCTCGGCGCGATGACCGTCGCCACCGCCGAACCGGCCCGCGCGCCGCTGCCCACCGGCTCGGACGCGCTCACCGGCACCGAGGAGCTGATCGCCGGCATCTGGCGCGACGTGCTCGGCCGGGACACCGTCGGCGTCACCGACAACTTCTTCGACATCGGCGGCCACTCGATGGCCCTGGCCGCCGTGTACGCCCGGCTCACCGAGGCCACCGGCCGCTCGATCACCATGCTCGACCTGTTCCGCCACCCGACCGTGCGGGCGCTCGCCGCCAGCCTGGACGGGGCCGCCGACCGGCCGGAACTGGCCCGCGCCGCGCTGCGCGCCGCCGCGCGGCGGGGCCGCGCCCGCCGAACCCCGCCGCCACGCCGACCTCACCCGTGACGCGATCCCTTGTGAATGAAGGAACCCCCATGCAGAACGACATTCCCGCCGACGACGGCGTCGAGCCCATCGCCATCGTCGGGCTCGCCGCCCGCCTGCCCGGCGCGGCCGACGTCGACGAGTTCTGGCGCAACCTGGTCGACGGCGTGGAGTCGACGACCGAGCTGACCCGCGAGGAGCAGCTCGCCCGCGGCGCGCAGCCGCAGGAGGTCGACGACCCGGGCTGGGTCAACCGTGCCCCGCTGGTGGACGGCTACGACGAGTTCGACGCCGGCCTGTTCGGGATGACCGCCCGCGAGGCCGAGATCACCGACCCGCAGCACCGGCTGTTCCTGGAGACCTGCTACACCGCGTTGCAGGACGCCGGCTACGACCCGGGCCGCTACGACGGCGCGGTCGGCGTGTACGCCGGCACCGGCGGAAACACGTACCTGCACCGCAACGTGTACCGCAACAAGCGGGTCGGCGGGAACCCGCACGGCGCGGTGTCGCTGGCCACCGGCAACTCGCCGAACTACGTGGCCACTAATGTGTCGTACCGGCTGGACCTGCGCGGACCCAGCATGACCGTGCACACCGCCTGCTCCACCTCGCTGGTCGCGTTCCACCTGGCCTGCGAGGCGCTGCGCAACGGCGAGTGCGACATGGCCCTGGCCGGCGGCGTCAACATCGAGCTGCCGCACGTCGGCTACCTCGGCATGGACGGCTTCACCTCGCCGGACGGGCGGTGCCGGCCGTTCGACGCCGCAGCGAACGGCACGGTGTGGGGCAGCGGCGTCGGCGTGACGCTGCTCAAGCGGCTCTCCGACGCGATCGCCGACGGCGACCACATCCGTGCGGTCGTGCTCGGCAACGCCATCAACAACGACGGCGCCGGGAAGGTCGGCTTCACCGCCCCCAGCATCGACGGGCAGACGGAGGCCATCGCCCAGGCCGTCGCGCTCGCCGGCGTCGACCCGCGCAGCATCAGCTACGTCGAGGCGCACGGCACCGGCACCGCGCTCGGCGACCCGATCGAGGTCGCCGCGCTGTCCGCCGTCTACGCCAAGGACGCCGACGAGCGCGGCTGGTGCGGCATCGGGTCGGTGAAGTCGAACATCGGCCACCTGAGCCAGCCCTCCGGCATCGTCAGCGTGATCAAGACGGTGCTGGCGATGGAGCACGGGCTGATCCCGCCGACCATCAACTACGAGGCGCCGAACCCGGCCATCGACTTCGCCGACACCCCGTTCTACGTGGCGAACACGCTGACCAAGTGGGACACCGACGGCGGGCCGCGCCGGGCCGGGGTCAGCTCCTTCGGCATCGGCGGCACCAACGCGCACGTCGTGCTCCAGGAGGCGCCGGCCGCGGAGCGGGACGAGCCGCCGGCCCGCCCGGCGCACCTGCTCCAGGTGTCGGCGAAGACGCCGACCGCGCTGGACGTCGCCGTGCGCCGGCTCGCCGAGCACCTGGAGGGCGGCAGCGACGTGGCGCTCGCCGACGTGGCGCACACGCTGCGCGTCGGCCGCCAGACGTACGCCCACCGCGCCGCCGTCGTGGCCGGTGACCCGGCGTCCGCCGCCGCCGCGCTGCGCGAGCGGCGCAAGGGCCACCGGGGCGTCGCCGACGGACCCGCCCCCCGGGTGGCGTTCCTGTTCAGCGGCCAGGGCTCGCAGTACGCCGGGATGGGCGCCGAACTGTACGCCCAGGACCGGGCGTTCGCCGCCGCCGTGGACGAGTGCGCCGACCTGCTCCGCCCCGAGCTGGGCCTGGACATCCGGGACCTGATCCTCGGCCGCGACCCGGACGCGGCGGACAAGCTCACCGAGACCCGGTGGACCCAGCCCGCGTTGTTCACCGTCGAGTACGCCCTCGCCGTCGCGTGGCGGGCCGCCGGGGTCGTCCCGGCCGCGATGATCGGCCACTCCATCGGCGAGTACGTGGCCGCCACGCTCGCCGGCGTGCTCGACCTCGCGGACGCGCTGCGCGTGGTGGCCGCCCGGGGCCGGCTCATGCACTCCCTGCCCGCCGGCTCGATGCTGGCGGTCACGCTCGACGAGTCGGCGGTGGCCGACCGGCTGCCTCAGGGCCTGTCGGTGGCCACCGTCAACGGCCCCGGCACCTGCGTGGTGGCCGGCGAGACCGCGCTCGTGGAGGAGTTCGCCGTCAGCCTGGGCGGCAAGAACAAGTCGAAGCTGCTGCGCACCTCGCACGCGTTCCACTCGCCGATGATGGACCCGATCCTGGACGAGTTCACCGCGCTGATGGCCACCGTGCCGCTGCGCGCCCCGGCGGTGCCGTTCCTGTCGAACGTGACCGGAACCTGGATCACCGAGGCGCAGGCCACCGACCCGGCGTACTGGGCCGCGCACCTGCGCCGCCCGGTCCGCTTCGGCGCGTGCGTGGCCACGCTGCTCGCCGAGGGCACCTGGGCGCTCGTCGAGTGCGGCCCCGGCCGGCAACTGGCCAACCTGGCCCGGATGCAGGTCGCCAAGGCCGGCGAGGCGCAGCGCGCGCTGACCCCGCTGGGCAGCCTGCCCGGCGCGGGCGAGCAGACCGGTGACCTGGCCGCGCTGCTCGGCACGGCCGGCGCGCTCTGGTGCGCCGGGGTGCCGGTGCGCCTTGCGGCCGACCCGGCGGCGCGGCGGGTGCCGCTGCCCACGTACCCGTTCGAGCGGCGCCGCTACTGGATCGACCCGGACCCGGAGCAGGAACTGGCCGCGGCGCCCGTCGAGACCGGCCCGCGGCCGCTGCCGGAGTGGTTCGCGGTGCCGGTGTGGCGCCAGGCCGCCCCGGCGCGCGCCGTGGAGCCGCTGGGCCGCTGCCTGGTGCTGGCCGACGGTCCGCGCGGCGAGGCGCTCGTGGCCGCGTTGCGCGCCGCCGGCGACGACCCGGTCGAGGTACGCGCCGGCGAGGCGTTCACCGCCACCGCGAGCGGTTTCCGGCTGCGCCCCGGCGTACGCGCCGACGCCGAGGAGCTTCTGGTCGCGCTCGGCGCCGACGTGCCCCGCCGGATCGTGCACGCGTTCGCGCTCGACGGCGAGCCGGCCGGCACCGACCCGGCGGCGGCCTGGGCGGCGCAGGAGCGCGGCTTCTTCGGCGCGCTGCACCTGGTGCAGGCGCTCGCGGGCGCCGGTGTGACCGCCGACGAGGCGGGCGTACGCCTGGACCTGGTCACCGCCGGCATCGGCGACGTACGCGGCGACGACCTCGTCCGCCCCGAGCACGCCACGCTGGCCGGCCTGGCCCGGGTGCTCCCGGCCGAGCTGCCCGACCTGACCGTGCGGCTGCTGGACACCGATCCGGCCGCGCGCGGCGTGGCCGCCCTGGTGGCCGAGCTGCGCAGCCCGGTCGACGCCGAGCACCCGGAGGTGGCGCTGCGCGGCGACCGCCGCTGGCTCGGCGGCTACGAGCAGGTGAGCGTCGCGGCCGAGGCGGAGCCGGGCGTGCTGCGCGAGGAGGGCCGCTACCTGATCACCGGCGGTCTCGGCGGCATCGGCGTCACCCTGGCCGAGGACTTCGCCCGCCGGGCCCGCGCCAAGCTGGTGCTGCTGGCCCGCTCCGGGCTGCCCGGGCGCGACGAGTGGGACGCGCACCTGGCGGTGCACGGCGGCGCCGACCGGGCCGGACGCGCCATCGCGGCGATCCGCCGGATGGAGGCCGCGGGCGCCGAGGTGCTGGTGCTCGCCGCCGACGTCACCGACGCGGACGACCTGCGCCGGGTCCGCGACGAGGCCGAGCGGCGGTTCGGCGGGCTCGACGGCATCGTGCACGCCGCCGGCCTGCCCGGCGGTGGCATGGCCGAGATCAAGGAGCGCGACGAGGCGCAGCGTGTGCTGGCCCCGAAGCTGGCCGGCACGCTCGCGCTGGCCCAGGTCTTCGGCGACCTGCCGCTGGACTTCGTCGTGCTGTGCTCCTCGATCACCGCGGTGATCGGCGGGTTCGGCCAGGTCGACTACTGCGCCGCGAACAACTTCCTGGACGCCTTCGCGCGCTCCGGCACCGGGTTCCGCGCCCCGGTCGTGTCGCAGAACTGGGGCGGCTGGGCCGAGGTCGGCATGGCGGTGGAGACCGCCGCGCCGACCGCGTTCCGGGCCGCCGGGCGGGACACCGTGACCACCACGGTCACGCACCCGGTGCTGACCACGATGGTCGCCGGGCCGGACGGCACGGTGCTGCACGGCCTGGTCGCGGCCGACACCCACTGGCTGCTCGACGAGCACCGCATCGGCGGCGTGCCGGTGGTGCCGGGCACCGCCCACCTGGAGTCGGTACGCGC
The DNA here is from genome assembly GCF_001652995.1 of Micromonospora sp. NBRC 110037. Lineage (NCBI taxonomy): Bacteria > Bacillati > Actinomycetota > Actinomycetes > Micromonosporales > Micromonosporaceae > Micromonospora > Micromonospora sp. NBRC 110037. The sequence continues at coordinate 2,024,610 of NZ_BBVA01000002.1, read as the reverse complement.
GGCGGTGGCCGCCGCGCTGCCCGCGCCGGGGCCTGACGCCGCTGTCGAGCTGCGTGACGTGGTGTTCCTGGAGCCGTTCTCGGTGCCGGACGGCACCGTGGCCCAGTACCGGGTCGAGCTGACCCCGACCGAGGACGGCACCGACTTCACCGTCGCCAGCCTCGCCGCCGGCCAGGCGCGCGCCCACGTACGCGGCAGCGCCGGGTGGACCACCGAGGCGGCCCCGCCGGCCGCCGTGCCCGCCGTGGCCGGACGGCGGGTCGACGACGACGCCTCGTTCGGCCGGGGACGCACCAGCATGCTGACGTTCGGCCCGCGCTGGGCGGCGCTGGCCGAGCACCACCTCGCCGACGGCGAGGAACTGGCCCGCGTGCAGGCGCCCGCCGCCGCGCTCGGCGACCTGCCCTCGTGGGGGCTGCACCCGGCGCTGCTGGACGTGGCCACCGCGTTCGGCCGCGGCCAGGGCTCCGGCACCTACCTGCCGTTGTCGTACGGCCGGATCGTGGTGCGCGGCGCGCTGCCGGCGACGTTCCACAGTCACCTGCGGCACCGGCCCGCCGCCACCGACGAGGTGGTCGCCGCCGACCTGTCGCTGCGCGACCCGGACGGGCGGGAACTGGTCGCGATCAGCGACTTCGTGCTGCGCCGGGTCGACCAGGACGCGGTCACCGGCAACCTGGCCGAAGCCCCGGCGGACGCCGACGCCCCGGCGCCGGTGACCGAGGACATCCGCCCGGTCGACGGCGCGGAGGCGTTCCGGCGCAGCCTCGCCGCCGGGCTCGGCGCCCAGGTGGTGATCGCCACCCGCACCGTCGCCGACATCCGTCGCCGGGCCGCCCGGGTCACCACCGACAGCATCGCCGAGGAGACCGACGCGGCGGCCGGCGCGACCGCGGCCACCGGCGGCGGCTCGGCCGCACCGGGCACCGAGCTGGAGAAGACCATCGCCCAGGTGTGGCGCGACGGTCTCGGCGTCACCGACATCGGCGTGGACGACGACTTCTTCGCCCTCGGCGGCAACTCGCTGGTCGCCGTGCAGCTGATCGCCGCCATGCGCAAGGCGACCGGGGTGCGGCTGCCGATGCGCAGCCTCTTCGAGACCCCCACGGTGGCCGGCCTGGCCGCCCGGATCGAGGAGCTGCGCGCCGAGGCGCCCGCCGACCAACCGGCCGCCCCGGCGGCGATCCCGGCCATCCCGCGGCTGCCCCGCGGCTGACATCCGACGGAACAAGGAGACACCGCACCATGAGCGAGACAACCGCGACGCTGCCGGTGGTCGTCGAGAACGACGGCCGGCCGCTGACCGACCTCATCGCCGCCCGGCGCGCCGAGCTGCGGGACACCCTCGTCGCCAGCGGAGGGCTGCTGTTCCGCGGCTTCGACGTGGGTGGCGTGGACGGCTTCGACCAGGCCGTACGGGCGCTGGCCGGTGAGCCGCTGACCTACACCGAGCGCTCCTCGCCCCGGCACTCGATCAAGGGCCGGGTCTACACCTCGACCGACTACCCGCCGGACGAGGAGATCTTCCTGCACAACGAGAACTCGTACCAGGCGCGCTGGCCGCTGACGCTGTTCTTCTACTGCGTCACGCCGCCGGACAGCCAGGGCGCCACGCCGCTGGCCGACGTGCGCCGGGTGTACGAGCTGATCGACCCGGCGGTACGTGAGGAGTTCGTCCGCCGCCGCTGGATGCTGGTGCGCAATTTCCACGGCGACTTCGGCACCCGCTGGCAGGAGGTGTTCAACACCGAGAGCCGCGCCGAGGTGGAGGCGTACGCGGCGGACAACGGGATCACCGTGGAATGGGTCGGCAAGGACGGCCTGCGTACCCGCGCGGTCCGGGACGTGGTGCACCACCGGCCCGGATCGGACACCCCGCGCTGGTTCAACCACGCCACCTTCTTCCACCTGAGCACGTTGCCCAAGGACTACCAGGAAGGGCTGCTGGCCATGTTCGGCGCCGACGGGCTGCCGTCGAACACCTACTACGGCGACGGCGGCGAGATCCCCGCCGACGTGATGGACCACCTGCGCGCCGCCTACCGGGCGGCCACGGTCCGCTTCGACTACCAGCGCGACGACGTGCTGGTGGTGGACAACATGACCGCCGCGCACGGCCGGGAGCCGTTCACCGGCCCCCGCAAGATCGCCGTGGCGATGGCCGAGCCGCACACCCCCGACACCGCAGGAGCGAACTGACATGGCCGAATCCCGATTCCTGGTCGTCCGCAACGACGAGGAGCAGTACTCGATCTGGTCGGCCGACCGCGAGCTGCCCGCCGGCTGGCACGACACCGGCTTCGCCGGCAGCCGCGAGGAGTGCCTGGCCCACGTGGACGAGGTCTGGACCGACATGCGTCCCCGCTCGGTGCGCGAGGCCCTCTCATGACCCAGGAGTGGACGTTCCCGGCCTCCTACGCCCAGGAGCGGGTGTGGATGGCCAACCAGCTCGACGCCGGGTCGCCGGTGTTCAACGTCTCCTTCCCGTGGATGTTCCCCGCCGACGTGGACGCCGAGACGGCCGGCGACGTGGTCAACCGGGTGATCGCCCGGCACGAGGCGCTGCGTACCCACCTGCGGGTCGACGACGGCGCGCTGGTGCAGGTCGTGCGCGCCCACGAGCCGGCGCCGCTGCCCGTCACCGACGTCACCCATCTGCCCGCCGGTGAGCAGCGCGGCGAGTTCGAGCGGATCCGCGGCGAGATGGCGCGCGCCCCGATCCCGATGGACGCCGCGCCGCTGTGGCGGGCCCGGCTGATCCGCATGGAGGACGGGCTCGCGCTGGCGTTCGTGGCGCACCACGCCGTCTTCGACAGCCACTCGGCGGTGCTGTTCCACCACGAACTGGTCGCGTTCTGCGAGGCCGCGCGCACCGGCGCCGAGCCCGCCGTGCCCGAGCTGCCCATCCAGTACGCCGACTTCGCGGTCTGGCAGCGCCAGCAGCTCACCGGCGAGGAACTGGACCGGCAGCTCGCCTTCTGGACCGGCCACCTGGCCGGAGCGCCGCCGGTGATCGGCCTGCCGCTGGACCGGCCCCGTCCGGGCCAGCTCGGGTTCGCCGGTGACGAGGTGCGCTTCACGCTGCCCGACGGGCTGCTGGACCGGATCGGCACGCTGGCCACCGGCGCGCAGGCCACCCCGTACATGGTGCTGCTGGCCGGTTTCGCGGCGCTGCTGTCGCGGATCTCCGGCGACACCGACGTGGTGGTGGGGGTGGCCACCGCGGGCCGCGACAACCCGGAGCTGGCGCCGCTGATCGGCATGTTCGTCAACCCGGTGGCGCTGCGCTGCGACGTCTCCGGCGACCCGGCGTTCGCGGCGCTGCTCGGCCGGATCCGCAACGGCTTGATCGACGCCATGGAGCACGGCCAGGCGCCGTTCCAGAAGATCGTCGAGGCGGTCGACCCGCAGCGGGACCCGTCGGTGCAGCCGATCTTCCAGACCGCCCTGAACTGGATTCCGGACTCCGGCCTCGACCCGGTGGAGCTGGGCACCACGAAGGACGACCTGGCCTTCGACATCACCACCGGGGAGTGCCGCCTGGTCTACCGGACCGAGCTGTTCGACCGGGAGACCGCCGAGGCGGTGGTGCGCCGCTACGTGCGGCTGCTGGCCGCCGCCGTCGCCGAGCCGCAGCGCACCGTCGCCGCGCTGCCGCTGCTCACCGACGACGAACATGACCTGGTGCTGGGCGCCTGGAACGACACCGCCCACGACGTGCCGGCGACCACTGTGGTCGACGAGGTGCAGCGGCAGGCCGCCGCCACCCCGGACGAGCCGGCGCTGGTCTGCGACGGCGCGACGCTGCGCTACGCCGAGCTGAACACCGCCGCGAACCGGCTGGCCCGGCTGCTGGTGGCGCGCGGGGCCGGCCCGGAGACCCGGGTCGCGCTGGCCCTGCCCCGCTCCTGCGACCTCGTCGTGGCGATGCTCGCCGTGCTGAAGGCCGGCGCCGCGTACGTGCCGGTGGACACCACGTACCCGGCCGGGCGGATCGCGTACCTGCTCACCGACGCCGCGCCCGCGCTGGTGGTGGCCGACCCGGACACCGCCGCCCTGGTGCCCGGCGACGCGCTGGTGCTCGACGGCGAGGTCGGCTCCGACCAGCCCGGCGACGACCTCACCGACGCCGACCGGGGCGCCCCGCTGCGCCCCGAGCACCCCGCGTACGTGCTCTACACCTCCGGCTCCACCGGCCGGCCCAAGGGCGTGGTGGTCGAGCACCGGGCGGTGACCGCGTACCTGGCCTGGGCCCGGGCCACCTACCCGGGGCTTTCCGGGGTGGCGCTGCTGCACTCGCCGGCCTCGTTCGACCTCACCGTCACCGGCCTGCTCGGCACGCTCACCGCAGGCGGCACGGTACGGCTCGCCGCGATCGACGAGCCCGCCGCCCGCGCCGGTGGGCGGCCGACCTTCCTCAAGGTCACGCCGAGCCACCTGCCGCTGCTCGACGGCGAGCTGTCACCGACGACCGACCTGGTCATCGGCGGCGAGGCGCTGACCGGGGAGCAGCTCGCCGCCTGGCGGGCCGCGCACCCCGACGTGGCGGTGATCAACGAGTACGGCCCGACCGAGGCCACTGTGGGCTGCGTCGCGGCCCGCATCGCCCCCGGCGAGCCGGTCCCGGCCGGCCCGGTGCCGATCGGCACGCCCACCTGGAACACCCGGGCGCTGCTGCTCGACACCGCGCTGCGCCCGGTGCCGCCGGGCGTGGTGGGGGAGCTGTACGTCACCGGCACGCAGCTCGCCCGCGGCTACCACGAGCGGCCCGGCCTGACCGCCGAGCGGTTCCTGCCCTGCCCGTACGGCCCGCCCGGCGCCCGGATGTACGCCACCGGCGACCTGGCCCGCTGGCGCGCCGACGGCACGCTGGACTACCTGGGCCGCCGCGACGACCAGGTCAAGGTGCGCGGCATGCGGATCGAGCTGGGCGAGGTCGAGGCGGCGCTGCTGGCCCACCCGGACGTACGGGCCGCCGCCGCGGCGGTCCGCGCCGACGGCGGCGAGCCGATGCTCGTCGGCTACCTGGTGGGCCCGGCCCACGAGGACTCGGTCCGCGCCGAACTGGCCCGCGAGCTGCCGGCGCACCTGGTGCCGGCCGCCCTGGTCCGGCTGGACGCGCTGCCGCTGACCCCGAACGGCAAGCTGGACCGCGCCGCGCTGCCCGCCCCGGCGACGGCCGAGACGGCGCAGGACAGCTACGTCGCGCCCCGCACCGAGGCTGAGGCCCTGGTCGCCGAGGTGTACGCCGACATCCTCCAGGTGGAGAAGGTCGGCGCGCACGACGATTTCTTCGCCCTCGGTGGCAACTCGCTGCGCGGCATGCGGGCGATGGCCCGCATCCGCGCCGAGGTGGACGTGGAGCTGCCCATGCGGGCGCTGTTCAGCAGCCCCGTGGTGGCGGACCTGGCCGCCCAGATCGAACAGCGGATCGCCGCCGAGCTCGACGGTCTCTCCGACACCGAGGTCGCCGCGCTGCTCGCGGCGGAAGAGGGAACCAACTGATGACCGACCTGAAGGATCCGGCCCGCGAGGCGGCCCGGCAGGCGCTGATCGCCCGACGGCTACGCGCCCGCCAGACCGCAACCGCGGCCCGGATCACCCCCCGCCCGGCCGGCGCCGAGGTGCCGCTGTCCTACGCCCAGGAGCGGGTCTGGTTCATGGACCAGCTCGCCCCGGGCGAGGCGGCGTACCACATCGCGGTGCCGCTGCGGGTGCGCGGACCGCTCGACGTGGACGCGCTGCGCGCCGCCCTGACCGCGCTCGCGGACCGGCACGAGTCGCAGCGCACCCGCTTCCCGGCCGACTCCGACGGCCGCCCCACGGTGGTGATCGCGGACACCGCGGACGTGCCGCTGACGGTGGTGGACGCGCCCGACGAGGCCGCCGCGCAGGTGCTGGTCGAGGCGGCGGCGGCCGAGCCGTTCGACCTCGCCGAGGGGCCGCTGCTGCGGGCCCTGCTGATCCGGCTCGCCGCCGACGACCACGTGCTGTTCCTGGCCCAGCACCACATCGTCGGCGACGGCTGGTCGGTGGACGTGCTGCTGCGTGACCTGATCACGCTCTACCGGGGCGGCGAGCCGCCCGCCCTGCCGATCCAGTACGGCGACTTCGCCGTCTGGGAGGCCCAGGAGCTGGACGGCCCGCAGGCGCGGGCGCACGTCGACTACTGGAAGCAGCGGCTGGCCGGCATCACCCCGCTGGAACTGCCGCTGGACCGGCCCCGCCCGGCCACCCAGACCTACCGGGGCGACTTCGTCGAGTTCCAGCTCGACCCGGCCGCCACCGAGGCGCTCAACACGCTCACCCGCGACAGCGGCGGCACGCTGTTCATGACGTTGCTCGCCGCGTACCAGGTGCTGCTGGCCCGGCACTCCGGCCAGGACGACTTCGCCATCGGCGCGTCGGTCGCCGGACGGTCCGCGCCGGAGCTGGAGAACCTCGTCGGCATGTTCATCAACATGCTGCCGCTGCGCGCCGACCTGGGCGACGACCCGACCTTCGCCGAGCTGCTGGAGCGCACCCGCCGCACCGTGCTGGACGGTTTCGAGCACGCCGAGGTGCCGTTCGCCAAGGTCGTGCACGAGCTGGGCCTGCCGCGCGACGTCAGCCGCTCCCCGGTGTTCCAGGCCATGTTCGTGCTGCAGAACTACGAGATGGGCCGGTTCACCGGCGTGTCCCGTACCGACGAGGTCACGTTCACCTGGACCCCGATGGAGTTGCGGGCCACCCGGTTCGACTTCGAGCTGCACGCGGTCGAGACCGTCGACGGGCTCTGGGGCAAGCTGGTCTTCAACACCGACCTGTTCGACCGGGCCACCGTGGAGCGGATGGCGCAGCGGTGGACCGCCCTGCTGGACGCGGTCGTCGCCGCGCCGGACACCCCGGTCTCCCGGCTGCCGCTGCTGCCCGCCGCCGAGCGGGAGCTGCTGGCCGCCTGGAACGACACCAGCGCGGACTTCCCGCGCGCCGAGACGCTGCACGGCCCGATCGAGGAGCGCGCCGCGGCCACCCCGGACGCGGTGGCGGTCACCATCGACGGCCACAGCCGCACGTACGCCGAGCTGAACGCGCAGGCCAACCGCGTCGCGCACCGGCTGCGCGCGGCTGGCGTCGGCCCGGAGACCCTGGTCGGGGTCTGCGCGGAACGCTCGGTGGAACTGGTCGCCGGCCTGCTCGGTGTGCTCAAGGCGGGCGGCGCGTACCTGCCGCTGGACCCGGAGTACCCGGCCGACCGGCTCGCGTTCATGGTCGGCGACGCGGACGCGCCGGTGGTGCTGGTCCAGTCGCACCTGCGCGACGTGCTGCCCGACACCGGCGCCACGGTGCTCGAACTGGACGACGCCACCGTGTGGAGCGGTCAGCCCGACACCGATCCGGCGCCCGCCGCCGGGCCGGAGCACCTGGCGTACGTCATCTACACCTCCGGCTCCACCGGCCGCCCGAAGGGCGTGCCGAACACGCACCGGGGCATCGTCAACCGGCTCGACTGGATGCAGAAGACGTACCGCCTCGGCGCCGACGACGCGGTGCTCCAGAAGACCCCGGCGAGCTTCGACGTGTCGGTGTGGGAGTTCTTCTGGCCGCTGCGCACCGGCGCGCGCCTGGTGCTGGCCAAGCCGGGCGGCCACAAGGACGCCGGCTACCTGCGTGACCTGCTGGTGTCCGAGCGGATCACCACCGCCCACTTCGTCCCGTCGATGCTCACCGTCTTCCTCGCCGAGGACGGCGTGGAGGCGGCCACCGCGCTGCGCCGGGTGATCTGCTCCGGCGAGGAACTGCCGCTGGCCTCGGCGGCCGACTTCACCGCCCGGCTGCCCTGGTGCGGCCTGCACAACTTGTACGGCCCGACCGAGGCGGCCATCGACGTGACCGCCTGGGCGTGCGAGCCGGACCGGCTGGCGCAGGTGACCAGCGTGCCGATCGGCGCGCCGATCGCCAACCTGCGGCTGCACGTGCTCGACCCGTCCGGCGCGCAGTGCCCGGTCGGGGTGGCCGGCGAGCTGCACATCGGCGGTGTCGGGCTGGCCCGCGGCTACCACCGCCGGCCGGCGCTGACCGCGGAGAAGTTCGTCCCCGACCCGTTCTCCTCCGAGCCGGGCGCCCGCCTCTACCGCACCGGCGACCTGGCCCGCTGGGTGATCGGCCCGGACGGCGCCGGGGTGATCGAGTTCCTGGGCCGCATCGACCACCAGGTCAAGCTGCGCGGCCTGCGCATCGAGCTGGGCGAGATCGAGAGCGCGCTGCGCGAGCAGCCGGGCGTCACCGAGGCCACGGTGATCGTCCGGGAGGACAGCCCGGGCGACAAGCGGCTCACCGCGTACCTGGTGGGGGCGGCCGAGCACGCCGGGCTGAAGGCGGCGCTGAAGGACACGCTGCCCGAGTACATGGTGCCGGCCGCGTTCGTCACGCTCGACGCGCTGCCGCTGACCCCGAACGGCAAGCTGGACCGCAAGGCGCTGCCCGCGCCGGTGGTCACCCGCGAGGCGTCGGTGGCGCTGGTCGAGCCGCGCGACGACACCGAGCGGGCGCTGGCCGCGATCTGGTCCGAGGTGCTCGGCGTGGACACGCTCGGCATCGACGACGACTTCTTCGACCTGGGCGGGCACTCGATGCTCGCCACCCAGGTGGTCGCGAAGATCCGCAAGGCGGAGCTGGGCGGCCGGGCGGTCGGCGTGATGGACCTGTTCCAGCAGCGCACCATCCGCGACCTGGCCGCGTTCATCTCCGGCGACGCCGCCCAGGAGGGGCCGCGCCGGCTGCTCTACGAGCTGACCAAGCCGATCCCGGCGGGCAAGCGGGTGCTGACGTACGTCTGCGTGCCGTACGGCGGCGGCAGCGCCATCGTCTACCAGCCGCTGGCCGACGCGCTGCCGGCCGGGTACGGGCTGTGGTCGCTGGCCATCCCCGGCCACGACGTCGGCCTCACCGAGGACGCGCTGCCGTTCGAGGAGCTGACCAGCCGGGTCGCCGACGAGATCCTGGAGCGGGTCGAGGGACCGATCGCCCTGTACGGCCACTGCGGCGTGGGCAGCGCGATCGTCGCCGAGGTGGCCCGCAAGGTCGAGGCGGCCGGCCGGGACCTGGAGGCCGTCTACATCGGCGCGATGTTCCCGTTCGCCCGCCCCAAGGGCGTCTTCTCGGCGGCCCGCAACAAGCTGGAGCAACTGCGCAGCAACAAGCACTACGCGAGCTGGCTCAAGTCGATGGGCGTGGACACCGACGAGCTGGACCCGGAGCAGGCCGACCGGATCATCAGCAACATGCGGGCCGACTCCCGCGCCTCGGAGGAGTACTTCACCCGGCTGCTGGACAAGCAGGCGACGAAGCTGCGCGCGCCGATCATCTCGGTGGTCGGCTCCGAGGACCCGGTCACCGACTACTACCGCGAGCGGTACACCGAGTGGCAGTTCCTCAGCGACACGCTCGGGCTGGTCGTGCTCGACCAGGCCGGTCACTTCTTCCTGAAGTACCGCGCCGAGGAGCTGGCCGAGATCGTCACGCAGGCGCACCCGGCGGTGGTCGCCGGTGACATCGGCGCGCTGAGCCCGCAGGCGCGGGGTGAGGACGCCGGCTGGGCGGTGGCGGACACGCTGCGCGTGGGCGTGGCCCGCAAGGCCAGCACCGCGGTCAAGCCGAGCATGGGCCGCTTCCTGGCCATCACGGTCGGGCAGCTCGTCTCCAGCACCGGCTCCGCGCTGACCGCGTTCGCGCTGCCGATCTGGCTGTTCAACCGCACCGGCTCGGTGGCCGACCTCGGTCTGCTGTGGGCGCTGGCGCTGATCTGCGGCGTGCTCATGCTGCCGGTGGCCGGCGCGCTGGTGGACCGGGTCAGCCGCCGCCGGATCATGATGACGGCCAGCTGCTTCGCCGGCTCCATCCAGTTGGTGCTGGCCAGCCTGCTGTGGACCGACAACCTGGTGCTCTGGCACATCTACCTGCTGGTGGCACTGAGTTCGGTGGCCGGGTCGTTCCAGCGGATCGCGTTCCAGTCGGCGGTGCCGCAGCTGGTGCCCAAGCGCTACCTCGGGCACGCCATGGGCATCACCCAGCTGTCCACCGGTGTGGCCACGCTGCTCATGCCGGCGTTCGCGGCCGGCCTGCTCGCCACCATCGACCTGAAGGGCATCCTGCTCGTCGACGTGGCCAGCTACGTGCTCGCGGTGCTCACGCTCGCCGTGGTCCGCTTCCCGGACGCGCTCGGCTGGCGGCCCCGGGAGCGGCTGCTGGTGGCCATCGCCAACGGCATGCGCTACTCCTGGCGGCACCGCGGATTCCGGCTGATGCTCGGCTACTTCGCGCTGGGCAACATCTTCCTGGCGCCCGCGCTGGTGCTGATCACCCCGTTGGTGCTGTCGTTCGGCAGCCCCACCCAGGTCGCCCAGGTCGCGCTGGCCGAGGCGGTCGGCGCGGTGCTCGGCGGCATCCTCATGTCGCTGTGGGGCGGGCCGCGCAAGCGCCGCATGATCGGCGTGCTGATCGGCAACCTGGGCACCGCGATCGGCTGCATGCTGATCGGCCTGGACGCCTCGGTGGCGATGATCTGCGTCGGGTTCTGCTGGCTGGCCATGTCGATGACCACCGCGCAGTCGATCTACGCGACGATCGTCCAGGTGAAGGTGCCGCAGCGCTTCCACGGCCGGGTGTTCAGCCTCAACCAGACCATCTCCTGGTCCACGCTGCCGATCGGGTTCGCGCTGCTGGCGCCGGGCGCCACCGCGCTGTTCGAGCCGATGCTCGCGCCCGGCGGAGCGCTGGCCGGCACGGTGGGCGCGGTGATCGGCACCGGACCGGGCCGGGGCATCGGGTTCGCGTACATCTGTTTCGGCGCGGCGCTGGTCCTGGTCACGCTCGGCGGGTTCGCGATCCGGCTGCTGCGCCGCTTCGACATCGAGGTGGAGGATTCCCTGCCGGACGACCTGATCGGCGCCCAGGAGCGTGAGAAGCGTCTGGCCGCCAAGGCGGAGAAGAAGGAGCTCGTCTCGGTCTGACCCCGCCCCCCATCCGGTTGATCAAGGAGTTCGTGTCCTTTCCGGGCCTTCCGGCCGGCACGAACTCCTTGATCACCGGGGGTAGCATCGGTGCGATGGGCGAGGACGTCACCGACGCGCTGCTGCGGGAGATGGGGCGCCTCGATCCGTGTGTGGCGGTGGTCGAGGCCGGTGAGCAGGACGTCGACGGGCTCACCGACTACAGCCCGGAGGGTCACCAGGCCCGCGCCGATCTCGCCGCGCGCGCCCTGCGCCGGATCGAGGCGCTGCCCGCCCCGAGCCCGCTGCACGAGCACCTCGCCGAACGGCTGCGCGCCCGGATCGCCTTCCACGACGCCGGGGAGGACCTGCGGGAACTGCACGTCGCGGCCACCGGCCCGCTCCAGCTCATCCGCCAGTGCGTCGAATCAGCGGTCCCGGGCCGCGACGCCGGGCGCGCGGCCTACGAGGACGGCTGGGCCCGCGTCGGCGCGCGCCAGGCCGCGATCCCGGCGGCACTCGACGGGTACGCCCGCAGCCTGCTGGTCGCCGCCGAACGCGGTCACCTGCCCACACGACGCCAGGTGGACCTGGTGACGCAGCGCTGCCGCACCTGGATCGACGAGGACACGGCGCTCGTGCAGCGCTACGGCGACGGCCCGCAGCGCGCGTCGTTGCAGGCGGCGGCGCGGGACGCGCGGGAGGCGTACCGGAGGTTCGCCACGACGCTCACCGCGGACCTCGCGCCGCTCGCGCGCGACGACGAGGCGTTCGGCCCGGCGCGGTACGCCCTCTGGGTGCGGACCTTCCTCGGCACGGAACCGGACCTGCGCGAGCTGTACGAGTGGGGCTGGGACGAGTTCACCGCCATCGAGGCGGACCTGGTCGCGGAGGCGAAAACCCTGGGTGGCGCCGTGCCCGAGGTGCTTCAACGGCTCGACCGCCCCGACGCGCCAGGTGTGCTGCGCAGCCGGGACGAGTTCGCCGCCTGGCTCCAGGAGCTGCTGGAGGCCACCACCGAGCGGATGCACGGCACGCACTTCGACATCCCCGCGCCGCTGCGCCGCATCGAGTCCCGGGTCACCACGTCGGGCGGCACCGCCTACATCGCGCCGTCGCGGGACCTGACCCGGCCGGGCCGGGTCTCGTGGCTGCTGCCCGACGGTCAGGAGCGCTTTCCGACCTGGTGGGCGTACAGCACCGCGTACCACGAGGGCGTCCCCGGCCACCACCTGCACCTCGGCTCGGAGGCGTGCCGGGGCGGCCCCGGGCAGCGGCTGAACCTGCTCGGCGGGCTCTCCGGCGCCCAGGAGGGCTGGGCCCTGTACGCCGAAGGGCTGATGGACGAACTCGGACTCTACGAGCAGCCGGGCGCCCGGCTGGGCCACCTGTTCATGCAGTTGCTGCGGGCGGCCCGGGTGGTGCTCGACATCGGCCTGCACCTGAAGCTGCCGGAGCCGTCGGGCAGCACGCCGTGGACGCCGCAGGCCGCGCTGGACCTGCTGCGCGACCGCTGCCACCAGGGCCCGTACGCGCCACTGGAAGTGGCCCGGTACCTGGGCCGGCCCGGGCAGGCGCTCACCTACAAGGTGGGGGAGCGGGTGTGGCGGGACGGACGCGCGGCGTTCCCCGGCGACCGGCGCGCGTTCCACAACCGGGCGCTGGAACTCGGCTCGCTGGGACTGGACCAGCTCGCGAGCGCGCTTCCCGCCTATCCGGCCTCGTCGGCGGGCAGCTCCTCCGGGTCGGCCACCCAGGCGGAGTAGACAGGCAGCGCGTGCCACGGGCCGCCGGCCGGGTCGGTGGTCACCGCGACCACCGCGTACGGGTGACCGAAGCGCAGCTCCGCGACGCGGGCGACACCCTCCGGCGGCAGCGCTGTCGCCCGGCCGAACGCGGTCACCGCGGCGGCCTCGAAGCCGTAGCGGCCGAACCGGGCCACCGCGGACTGCGCGGCGTCGAACCTCGGCCCGGCCAGGCCCAGCAGCTCGCCGAGTGCCTGCGCCGCCGCGTCGAAGCCGAACCCGGGCGTGGCCAGGTCGTGTCGGCTCTGCGCCGACCAGCACGGCAGCACCGCGGTGGCGCGTTCCTCCCGGCCGTCGTCCGCGTACGTCCGGGTCGGCTCCTCCCGCAGCGTCCACAGCGGCGTCTCGCCCAGCGGCAGGTCGAACAGCGACCGGCGGCCCGGCATGGCGTCCGGCAGGAGCGCGGCGGCGCTCGCCAGCTCCTGCGCGGCGGCCAGCACGTCTGCGGCGGGCACGTCGGGCGCGGCGGCCACCGACACCACGAGCATTCCGGCGCCGTCGTCGCCGGTGCGGGCCGGCACCGCGTGCGCCGCCACGTCACCGGCCCGGTCGGTGGCCGCCACCCAGCACCGGTGCCCGAACGGCGGCGTACGCAGCACCCGGCTCAGCCGGCCCGACCAGGCGCTGTCCGCACCCAGCTCCGCGCCGGGGACGGTGTCGAACGGGTCGGCCCACGACACGCGGGTGGCCAGCGCGTTGGCCAGGAGCAGCAGCGTGTCCGGGGTGACGTCGACGGGGAAGCTGTCGATCAGCCCGCCGGTACGCTCCCGGGCCCAGCCGTCCAGCGTGGCCTGGTCGGGCAGCGGACCGCGTTCGGTGCTCTCCGGCAGCGCGGCCCGCCACGCGGTCAGCTCCGGCGCGGGAGCGCGCTCCCACAGCGCGGTGGCCGCGGCGACCATCGGGTGCGGCGCGGCGAGCAGCGCCCGGGCCTCCGCGGCGGCGTCGTCCGGGTCGGCGTCGAGCGCCTCGGCCAGCGCCGCCCGGGTCTCGCCGGTGGCGGCCGGGCCGGTCAGCGCCAGCAGCAGCCACGCGCCCAGCGGCGAGGCGACGTGGTGGGTGTCGCCGGCGGCGCGGTGCAGCCGCTCGGCGTAACGGGCCAGTGGTGCGTGCAGGGGAGTCACGGCTCCACTCTGCCCGCTCACGCGCCGGGTGGCACGCCCGCGCTCAGGACCACAGCTCGAACGGCTCGTCGATCTCCTCGCCGGCCAGGAACGCGGGCAGCAGTTCGGGCAGCCGCCCGGGATAGCAGCGCGGCCGCTCGGCGAGCACCTCGGCCAGCGGCCACCAGCGGAACCCGAAGTAGTCCTCCACCTCGTAGTCCAGCCGCAGCGCCTCGTCCACGTCCGGTCCGGGGCCGGGCAGCCGTACCGCCACGATCACCTCGTCCTGGAGGTGGCGGCGCTGCCGGTGCCGGAAGCTGGCCCGCCGCCGCCACGTCGGCGCGCCCACCTCGTCCGGACCGATCGCGATGCCGGTCTCCTCGCGCAGTTCGCGGACCGCCGCCTCCCGGTAGGTCTCGCCCGGGTCCAGCCCGCCGCCGGGTAGCTCCCACCACACGCCGAGGTCGGGGTGGTCCGGGTCGCGGGTGTGGAACAGCAGCAGGTGGTCGGTGGCGTCGAGCACCACCAGCCGTACCGCGCTGCGCTCGAACACCGGCAGATCATCGGGTAGCCGCACGCCCCCAGCGTAAGGAAGGGCCCCTTATTAACGCCTCCGGTAGTAGAGGGGCCCCCTATTAACAGGGGCATCCCGCACGGCACCGTCCACCCGACCGGGCGACCCGATTCCCGGGCGGTCGTACCCCGGCCGATAGGCTGCCCGCCGTGGCAGGTCTGTTGAAGAACGTGGCGTCGCGGCTCGGCCGGATCACCCGGGCTGTGCCCGCCCCGCCCCGCCCGGGCGCGCCGATCCCGGCTCAGGTCGCGCGCCGCCGGCAGGTCAACGCGCTGCAGCGCCGCGAGTTGTCGTACGCGCCGGAGCCGGACGGCCAGGCCGACCCGGGCGAGATCGTCTGGACGTGGGTGCCCTACGAGGACGACCCCCGCCAGGGCAAGGACCGCCCGGTGCTGGTGGTCGGACGGCACAGCCGCACCCTGTTCGGGCTGATGCTGTCCAGCCAGAGCGACCGGGACGGCCAGCGGCACTGGCTGGCGCTCGGCCCGGGGGAGTGGGACCGGGACAACCGGCCCTCCTGGGTGCGCCTGGACCGGGTGCTCACCATGCGCGAGGACAGCATCCGCCGCGAGGGCGCGGTGCTGGACCGGCCACGGTTCGACCGGGTCGGGCAGGCGCTGCGCGCCGGCTACGGCTGGCGCTGACCGCGCGCCCGGGACCCGCGCCAGTCAGGTAGCCGCGCCGGCCGGGAACGCGGACCGACCGGCCACGCTGATTGGCTGAGCACACGGACCGGCCGGGCACGTGGGCGCCCTGGGCCGGGCCGGTCAGTACTCCGCGACGAGCTGCCGGGTCGGGCGGGCCGCGCCGAGCGTCTTCGCCTCGTACATGGCGGCGTCGGCGCGGCACAGCGCGTCGGTGAGCTGCGTCGGGCAGTGCACCGGCGCGAGCCCGACCGAGGCGGTGACCTGGATGCTGCGCGCGCCCAGCGGGATGGGCGCGGCGAGCGCCTCGCAGAGCCGCCGCGTGGCGTGCTCGATCCACCGGCGGTCGGCCGTGGGGCTGGCCAGCAGGCCGGCGAACTCGTCGCCGCCGAGGCGGGCCACCAGGTTGTTGCCGGCGAACGCGGCGAGCCGCTGCGCGACGCTGATCAGCACCTGGTCGCCGGCGGCGTGCCCGTAGCGGTCGTTCACCTGCTTGAAGTTGTCCAGGTCGAGCACGACCGCTACCAGTGGCTGGCCGGCCGGGTCGGTGAGCAGGGTGGCGGCGAGCCGGAAGAACGCGCGGCGGTTGGGCAGGCCGGTGAGCGGGTCGTGGCTGGCCGCGTGCCGTTCGGCGGCCAGTTCGGCCTGGAGCAGCTCGATCTCGGCCTCGGCGCGTACGGCGCGGCGGCGCAACTGCCAGGCCGAGATGAGGGCCCCCGCGGCGGATATGCCGGAGGCGACGGTCATCGGATCCGGCACGCGCGTCCTCCTCACCGCAGTCCCCTAGCCGCGCGCGGCGGCATCCGGAGGCCGGGTTCGGGTCACCGAATGTGAGCGACCCGGCACACCGTACGTTTCGGCTATCATGCTCTCCGTCCATTGCAGATGCAATAGCAGATGCACGTGCATCTCACTCCTCAGTCGACAGACGTCGCCACCCACCGCTCCTCCCCGCGGCCTCGGCTGGCTCATCCCGAAGGACGCCCATGCAACAACCGCCGAACGGTGTGCCCGTGCCCGAGCTGCCCCCGATGCGCTGGTCGAAGAGTCGTCGCAGCAACCCCAGCGGCAACTGCGTCGAGTTGGCCGAGCTGCCCGGTGGCACCGGAATCGCGGTCCGAAACTCCCGGCACCCGGAGGGCCCGGCGCTGATCTACACAGTGGACGAGATCGCCGCCTTCGTGCTCGGCGCGCGCGACGGCGACTTCGACCACCTGATCCCGCCGTCCCGCACACGGGACTGATTAACCGCTCCGGAGGAGTTCACCTCACTGTCGGTTCATGGCATGCTTACTCGTCGGCCGGGGGGCGCCCGGCCGGGGCAGTCGGGATGCGAGGGCGGTCAGGTGGTGACGGTGCCCGTCGAGGGTGGTCCGACAAGCGGGCCCACCGTGCTGCGCATGTTGCTCGGTGGGCAGCTGCGGCGGCTCCGTGAGAGGGCCGGGGTCAGCCGGGAGACGGCCGGCTGGGAGATCCGCTCCTCCGAGTCGAAGATCAGCCGGATGGAGCTGGGCCGCGTCGGCTTCAAGGAGCGCGACGTGGCCGACCTGCTCACGCTCTACGGCGTGACCGACGCCGGCGAACGCGAGTCGCTGCTCAAGCTCGCCCGGGACGCGAACAGCCCGGGCTGGTGGCACCGCTACGGTGACGTGCTCCCCGCGTGGTTCCAGGCGTACCTGGGCCTGGAGGCCGCCGCCGCGCTGATCCGCACGTACGAGGTGCAGTTCGTGCCCGGGCTGCTGCAGACCGCCGCGTACGCCCGGCAGGTGATCCTGCTCGGGCACCGCGGCGCGTCGGCGGCGGAGCTGGACCGGCGGGTGGAGCTGCGGATGCAGCGCAAGGAGCTGCTGCGCCGCAGCAACCCGCCGCAGTTGTGGGCGGTGCTCGACGAGGCGGCGCTGCGCCGCCCGATCGGCGGGGCCGCGGTGATGCGCGAGCAGCTGGACGCGCTGATCGAGGCGACCGCCGCGCCGCACGTACGGCTGCAGATCGTCCCGTTCTCCGCCGGCGGGCACGCCGCGGCCAGCGGGGCCTTCAGCATCCTGCGCTTCGGCGACGCGGACCTGCCGGACATCGTCTACATCGAGCAGCTGACCAGCGCGATCTACCTGGACAAGCGCGACGACCTCGAGTTCTACGCCGAGGCGATGGAACGGCTGTGCGTGGAGGCCGCGCCGCCGGAGCGCACCCGTGAGCTGCTGGCCCGCCTCCGTGACGAGCTGTACCCGGCCTGACCGGACCGGCGCCGGGCAGTACCATGATCCGCACCGGAGACAGTGGACGGTGGGACCCGAGTCGTGGAGGTGGCCTTGACCAGCGACGCAGCAGGGACGGCGCCCGTTTCCGGGCCGCTCGGCGACCGGATCGACACGACAGTGGCGCACCCCGCCCGCCGGTACAACTACTGGCTCGGTGGCAAGGACAACTTCCAGGCCGACCGGGACTCCGGCGACGCGATGGCCGCCCGGTTCCCGACCATCCGGATCAGCGCGCTGGAGAACCGGCGGTTCCTGCGCCGCGCGGTGCGTCACCTGGCCGGTGAGGCGGGCATCCGGCAGTTCCTGGACATCGGCACCGGCATTCCCACCGCCGACAACACCCACGAGGTGGCGCAGGCGATCGACCCGCGCGCCCGGGTGGTGTACGTCGACAACGACCCGATCGTGCTGGCCCACGCCCGCGCGCTGCTGACCAGTTCGGCCGACGGCGTCACCGCCTACCTCGACGCGGACCTGCGCGACCCGGAGCGGATCCTGGCCCACCCGGACCTGCGCCGCACGCTCGACCTGTCCCAGCCGGTGGCGTTGATGCTGCTGGCGGTGCTGCACTTCGTGCCCGACGGCGAAGACCCGTACGCGCTGGTCGACACGCTTCTCGACGCGCTGCCCGCCGGCAGTTACCTGGCCGCCTCGCACGCCACCCACGACTACCTTCCCGCGGAGGTGGCCGCCGAGGCGAAGGCGGCGGCCCGGGGCGGTGGCCCGCACGGCGTGATCAACCTGCGCAGCCGGGAGGAGGTCGTACGCTTCTTCGACGGCCTCGAACTGGTCGAGCCGGGCATCTGCTCGGTGGCCGAGTGGCGCGCCGACGGCGAGCCGGAGCCGCGGCCGTCCGTGGTCGACGTCAGCATGTACGGCGGGGTCGCCCGCAAGCCCTGACTCGGGCGGAAGAACGCCGGAACACGGACGAAACGGGGGCGCGGGTTGGTGCGGCCGGTGCCGCGCATGGCAGCCTGGTGAATTATGTCGCCGTTCACGCCCGCCCTGCGCCTGCACGACCGCTACGTCCTGCGTGAGCGCATCGGCCTCGGCGGGATGTCCGAGGTGTGGCGCGCCGACGACGAGGTGCTGCACCGGCCCGTCGCGGTCAAGGTTCTCGCCGGGCAGCTCGCCGCCGACCCGCAACTGCGCGCGGTCATCCAGCGCGAGGCCCGCGCGGCGGCGCGGCTGACCCACCCGCACGTGACCCAGGTGTACGACTACGCCGAGGCGACGCTTGCGGGCGGCGTCGTGGTCCCGTACCTGGTGATGGAGCTGGTGGAGGGGCAGACGCTCGCCGACCGGCTGGCCGGCGGGCCGCTGGCCTGGCCGGACGCGGTCCGCACGGCCGGGCAGGTCGCCGGGGCGCTGGCCGCGGCGCACCGCATCGGCGTGGTGCACCGCGACATCAAACCGGCGAACGTGATGCTCACCGAGACCGGCGCGAAGGTGCTCGACTTCGGCATCGCCGCGCCCGCCGGCCCGCATCCGGTCACCGGGCAGACCGGTGTGCTGCTGATGGGCACCCCCGCCTACTTCGCCCCGGAACGCCTCGACCCGGGCCCGGCGCATCCGGCCGGTGACGTGTACGCGCTCGGCGTGCTGCTGTACCGCAGCCTCACCGGCCGGGCCCCGCTGCCGGTGCGCAGCTGGGACGACGTGCTGGAGGTGCGGCGCACCCGGCCGCCGGTGCCGCTGCCGCGGGTGCCCGGCCTGCCGCCGGAGATCGCCGACCTGGTGCTGGCCTGCCTGGACGTGGACCCGGCGCGGCGGCCGAGCGCGGCCCGGCTCGCCGAGCGGCTCGGCGCGGGCCGCCCGGTGGATCCGCCGACCGCGATCCTGCCCACCGTGGCGCCGGTGACGCATTCGCCCACCCTGGTCGAGCGGGTTCCGGCCGCCACGGCCCGCCCGGTCGCGCCGGGGCGTCCCGGCGCGCCGCCGCGTCCGGCGGTCTCCTCGAACCGGCTGTTCGGGCTGCTGGTCGCCGGCGCCGTGGTGCTGCTACTCGCGGTGGTCGGCTCGCTGGTGTGGGGTGACGGCTCCGGCGCCCCGCCGGCCGCCGCGCCCACGACTGGCCCCACGACCGGCGCCGCCGAGCCGCCCGCGCCCGAGCCGAGCAGCGCGGCGCCGCCGTCGACGGCGGCCGAACCGGTGACGCTGCGGCAGCTCGGCGACCGGTTCGACGAGTTGCTCGACCGGGCCGAGTCGATCGGGCTGATCGAGCGCAAGGTCGCCGACGACCTGCGCAAGAAGGTCGCCGAGCTGGACCGGGGCAAGCCGAAGGACCGGGAGAAGCGGGTCGAGGACCTGCGCGAGAAGATCGACGACGCCGCCGAGGACGACAAGATCGACCCGGTCACCGCCACCGCGCTGCGCAAGCTGCTCGACGGCTACGAGCGGCTGCGCGGCGGCGACGAGGGCTGAGTGTCACCGCAGCGTGGCGGTGACCACCTCGCCGGTGTCCGTGCCGGCGCGGGCCACCGGCTCACCCGCCGGTGACCAGATCCCCGAACCACCCGCGGCGCGCGCGTACCCGCCCCCTGTCGACCCGGCGAAACTCGCCGTCGCCACCCACACGCCGTGCGCGGCGGCGACCCGGCGGGCGCGTTCGTCCGGCACCGCCGCGTCGTCGGCCGACTCCAGCACCCCGGCCAGGTAGGCGTCCGCGCCGAGCGCCACCGTCGCCGCCGCGTGCTCCGGCGTGCCGGTGTCCTTGCACACCGCCAGGCCCAGCCGCCAGCCGTCCACATCGAGCACCGCCGGCTCCCGGCCCGGCCGCATGTGCTGCGGCTCCGCGCCACCCAGGCACATCTTCCGGTACGCCACCCGCACGCCCTCGGCGTCGACCGCCAGCACCCCGATGTGCGGTCCGGGCACCGGCGCGCCGGCCAGCGCCAGCGTCCCGGTCTCGGCGCACGCCGCGCGCAGCGGCGCGAGCCGGGGATCGTCCGGGTCCAGCGGCGCGGCGTCCAGTTCGTACCCGGTCAGTGACATCTCCGGGAAGAGCACCACGCGGGCCGCGGCGGCGCGCACGGCGTCGGCGTGCCGTGCCGCGTTGCCCGCGACGTCGCCGGAGCGGGTGAGCGGCTGGGCGACGGCGATCCGCAACGGCGTACGCATGGCGTACACGATAATGGTTTCCATGACGCGTGGTCGTCCGCAGCTTCGCCCCGTAACGTTGGTCGGATGATCGGAAACGCACAGCTGCTCGCCGGCCCCCGGGTGAGCGCCGCGCGGGCGGCAGAGCCGTCCGGTGACGGAGTGACCGGCTGGGTCACCGGCCTGATGGAACGGCTCGGCGGTCCCGGCGCCGGCCTCGCGGTGGCGCTGGAGAACCTGTTCCCGCCCATTCCCAGCGAGGTGATCCTGCCGCTGGCCGGCTTCACCGCGAGCCAGGGCAGGATGAGCCTGGTCGGTGCGATCGTCTGGACCACGATCGGGTCGATCGTGGGCGCGCTGGCGCTCTACTACATCGGCGCGGCCCTCGGGCGGGACCGGATGCGCGCCCTGGCCGAGCGGCTGCCGCTGATCAAGCTGGAGGACGTGGACCGCACCGAGGCGTGGTTCCTGCGCCACGGCGTCAAGGCGGTGTTCTTCGGCCGGATGATTCCGATCTTCCGCAGTCTCATCTCCATTCCGGCCGGGGTGGAACGCATGCCGGTGCCGGTGTTCCTGCTCTACACCGCGCTGGGCAGCCTGATCTGGAACACCACGTTCGTGCTCGCCGGGTACTTCCTCGGCGAGCAGTGGCACGTGGTCGAGGCGTACGCGGGCACGTTCCAGAAGATCGTGATCGTGGCCGTGGTCGCCGGGTTCTGCTGGTTCGTGGTCAGCCGGGTCCGCCGCTCGCGCCGGAGCGCCCTCGCGGCGGAGGCGGCGCCGACGCCGGAATCGGCGCCGGAGTCGGCCCGGCAGGGCACCGTCTACCGCGGCGGCTGGTACGGCCGCGAGGAGGACTGAGCCGGGCAGGGCGGATAGAGCGGGCGGGTGCCGGCCCCGGCGGCCCGGGCGGCCTGGTCGCTGAACCGGCAGCCGAAGTCCGGCGCCGCCACCGCGCGCCGGTCGGTGACCGCGTCGCCGGCCGGGCGCTTGCCGGTGCGGACCCAGCGGGTCAGGTCGTCCCAGGCGGCGCCGGCCTCGGCCGGGCTGAACTCGCAGTGCTGCGCGGTACGCACGGCCCGCTGCACCAGCAGCCGGGACCGGCCGTGCCGGGCCACGTCCCGGGCGTACGCCTGCTCCATGCCGAACGGCACGAACAGGTCACCGAGGCCGTGCAGGCTCAGCACCGGCGCGGTGGGCCGCCCGGCGATCCGGGGCACCTCGGTCAGACTCGGCGAGAGCCGCTGGCGCAGGTTCTCCGGCGCGACCCGCTGCACCGTCGCGTTCAGGTCGACCGGCTGGTTCGGCGCGTACCTGGTGAACAGGTTCGTGGCGAGCTGGCCGGGCCGCCGGGCGGGGGAGCCGTCCGCCTCGCTGACCGCGATGCCGAACAGGAAGTCCTTCCAGACCGCGAACGCGGCGTCGGCGCCCGGCCGCGGCCCGCCGGAGCGCTCCACGGTGACCGCGCGCAGCTGCTTGCCCAGGTCGTTGGTGGTGTCGGGGCCGCCCGGAGCCAGTCCGGCCAGGCCGAGCGTGACCTGGATCCGGGGCACCGCCGAGGTCAGGTAGTCGGGCGGCGTCGGGTACGCGCGCACCCCCGCGAGGGCCTGCGCGACCAGGTTGTAGTCCAGGAAGAAGTCGAACAGCTCCTGGTCGCCGAGCACCCCGCACATCGGCAGCGCACCGGCGTAGAAGCCCGGGTACTGTTCCAGCGAGCGGCCGATGACGTGACCGCCCATCGACACCCCGGCGATCAGCACCCGGTGCGGGCGCCGGACGGTACGGCTGAACAGGTCGGCCAGGGCGCGGGTGCTGCGCACGCCGGAGCGCACGTCGTAGCCGTTGCGGTCGTACGACGACGACGCCCACGCGTACCCCTGGGTCACCAGGCGCTGCCGCAGGTCGAAGCCGGGCGGCTCCGGCGACAGCTCGGTGCCCTGGCCGCGGTAGCCGTGCGCCCACATGACGAGGTCGCCGTTCCAGTGCTCGGGGATCTCGATGACGTACCCGGCGTTGGCGTGCACGCCCTGCCGCACGGTGGTGGCGGCGCCGCCGACGACCAGTGGCGGCAGCGGTGGGTTGACGATGGTGTAGCCGGGCAGCGGGCCGCTGCCGTCGTCGCGTCCGGTGGCGGCGGCGGGGGCCGCGCCGGTGAGGCCGAGCGTCAACGTGAGGGCCACGCCGACGGCGAGCAGCCGGCGGCGCACGGGTGAGGGCTGCATCGCTGCTCCCCCGGGGGGACGGTGCCACCCCGGGACGGGGGTGACGACGCGGGACGGATGCCTACCGGCCGGTAGCGCCCTGAACCTAGGCCGGGCGTCGAGAGCTGTCAATCACTGACCGACCGCTCGGTCAGCGCCCGTCCCGCGTGCCGCTCACACCACGCCGTGCGCCAGCATCGCCTCGGCCACCCGCCGGAACCCCTGGATGTTCGCCCCGGCCACGTAGTCGCCCGGCAGGCCGAACTCCTCGGCGGTCGCCCAGCACCTGTCGTGCACGTCCCGCATGATCTCGCGCAGCCGCTGCTCCGACTCGCCGAACGTCCACGTGTCGCGGCTGGCGTTCTGCTGCATCTCCAGCCCGCTGACCGCCACGCCGCCGGCGTTGGCCGCCTTGCCCGGCGCGAACCGCACCCCGGCCCGGCCGAGGATCCGCACCGCCTCCGGCGTGGTGGGCATGTTCGCCCCCTCCACCACCGCGACGCAGCCGCCGGCGACCAGCGCGGCGGCCTCCGCGCCGCCGATCTCGTTCTGCGTGGCGCAGGGCAGCGCCAGGTCGCAGGGCACCTCCCAGACGTTGCGGTCCGGGACCGCCACGGCGTTGCGGGCGTGCCCGGCGTACTCGGCCAGCCGTCCCCGGCGCTGCTCCTTCAGCTCCCGCAGCAACGCCAGGTCGATGCCCTTCTCGTCGACCACGTAGCCGCCGGAGTCGGAGCACGCCACCACCGTGCCGCCGAGCTGGTGCACCTTCTCGATCGCGTAGATGGCCACGTTGCCGGAGCCGGACACCACCACCCGCTTGCCCTCCAGGCTGTCCCCGGCCTGGCGGAGCATCTCGTCGGCGAAGAACACCGCGCCGTACCCGGTCGCCTCCCGGCGCACCTGCGCGCCCCCGTACGCCAGGCCCTTGCCGGTGAGCACGCCCGCGTCGTACCGGTTGGTGATCCGCTTGTACTGCCCGAACAGGTAGCCGATCTCCCGGCCGCCCACCCCGATGTCCCCGGCCGGCACGTCGGTCTGCGGGCCGATGTGCCGGTACAGCTCGGTCATGAAGCTCTGGCAGAACCGCATCACCTCGCGGTCGGAGCGACCCTTCGGGTCGAAGTCCGCGCCGCCCTTGCCGCCGCCGATCGCCAGGCCGGTCAGCGCGTTCTTGAAGATCTGCTCGAAGCCGAGGAACTTCACGATGCCCAGGTAGACCGACGGGTGGAAGCGCAGCCCGCCCTTGAACGGGCCGAGCGCGCTGTTGAACTCCACCCGGAAGCCGCGGTTCACCCGCACCCGGCCCTGGTCGTCCTCCCACGGCACCCGGAAGATGACCTGCCGCTCGGGCTCGCAGATCCGCTCGACCACCTCGGCGTACTCGGGATGCCGGGCCAGGGCCGGACCGATGCTCTCCAGCACCTCACGGACCGCCTGGTGGAACTCGGGCTCTCCCGGGTTCCGGGCGACCACGCCGGCGAACACCGACTCGACGGTCTCCGGCATCACGGGCACCTCCTCTCGCCTGGGCCGCAGACCTGCTGGCCTGCGTCGCCCCAGGATACGAACGGTCTGCGCGATCAGGTTCACTGGTCGCCGTGGACGCCACCATCTGGACAACGGCGCGGGACGCGCGCGCCTGGCTGGACGCCGCGAACGGCCGCGGCGACACCGAGCTGACCTGTCGCATCCTCAAGATCGGCGAGGAGGCCGGCGAGGTCGCCGCCGCCTGGATCGGGATGCTCGGGCAGAACCCGCGCAAGGGGGTGACGCACACCCGCGAGGAGGTCGCCGCCGAACTCGCCGACGTGGCGTTCACCGCGCTCGTCGCCATCGAGAGCCTCGGCCTGGACGCCCACGCCGTGCTGACCACGTGCGCCGACAAGGTGCGCTCCCGTACCGCTGCCACGGAAAAGGAGTGAACCGACCGGGAAACGGACACGTATGACCCGTTGGGGACCGGCGAGAGGGGATGACCATGACCACATCCGAGGATGAGCCCGGCCGGACCCGACCCCGCTGGTCCGGCGCGGCCCGCCTGCTGGCCGCCGCCGCCGCGCTGGTGGTCGTGCTCGGCGGGGTGGCCGTGGCGGTGACGCTGTCCAACCCGGGCCGCCTCGGCGTGGTCTTCTCCGGCGGCGCGCCGCCGTCGCCCGCCACCGGCGCCGGAGGTGTCGGCGCGGCCGAGGCCGCCGGAGCGCAGACGCTCGCCGAGCCCCGGGGCGGCCGGCAGCGCGCCGAGTTCGAGCTGGCCGACGGTCTGACCAGGTTCACCCTGCGGGCCGCCGACCTCGGCGACGACCTCTACCGCATCGACGTGCCGGAGGACGGCGGCGTCACGCCGCGCCCGCAGATGGTCGGCGACCGGGTCCGCCTGCGGGTCGAGGAGAACGGCCGTCGCGGTCCGGCCGCCGTGGACGTCGTGCTCAACTCCCGGGTCACCTGGCGGCTACGGCTCGTCGGCGGCGTCAGCGAGCAGCGGCTCGACCTGGGCGACGCCCGGCTCGCCGGGATCGACCTGGTCGGCGGCGCGTCGCGGACCCGGCTGCTGCTGCCCCGGCTGAACGGGTCGCTCACCGTCCGGATGACCGGCGGGGTCAGCGAGCTGACCGTCACCGTGCCCGGCGGGCCGCCGGTGCGGGTGCGCGTCGCCGCCGGGGCCGGCTCGCTGACCGTCTACGACGAGCGGCACGGCGGGATCGCCGCCGGTGACCTGGTCAGCTCACCGGGCTGGGACCGGGCGGCCGAACGGCTCTACCTCGATCTGGCGGCGGGCGCGAACGCGGTGAGCGTCACGGCGGACTGAGCGTACAGTCGGGGCGGTGGACCGCACCGAATCCCTGCCCGCGCAGACGCTCCCGCCCGGCGTCGGCCCGACCGACCCGGGCAGCGTGCTGCTGCCCGGGCACGACGTCCCCCTCGGCCGCTACACCACGGTGCGCCGGCTGCTGCCCCAGCGGCAGCGCCGGATGGTCGGCGCCTGGTGCTTCGTCGACCACTTCGGGCCCGACGACGTCGCCGACCGGCCCGGCATGGAGGTGCCGCCGCACCCGCACACCGGCCTGCAGACCGTCACCTGGCTGCTCGACGGCGAGATCCTGCACCGCGACAGCCTCGGCAACGTCCAGCCCATCCGCCCCGGCCAGCTCAACGTGATGACCTCCGGGCGCGGCATCGCGCACTCCGAGCGCTCCCCGCTGGTGCACCCGCCGCTGATGCACGGCGTACAACTCTGGGTGGCGCTGCCCGACCCCGCGCGGGCCGGCGACCCGGACTTCGCCCACCACGCCGACCTGCCCCGCCGGCGCGACGGCGACCTGGATGTCACGGTGCTCGTCGGCGAGTTCGGCGGGCAACGCTCGCCCGCGGTCGTGCACACCCCGCTCGTCGGCGCGCAGCTCGAGGCCCGCGGCGCGGCGCCGGCCACGCTGCCGCTGCGCCCCGATTTCGAGTACGCGCTGCTGGCCATGTCCGGCGCCGCCGACTGCGACGGCGTGGCGCTGGCCCCCGGCGCGCTGCTCTACCTGGGCCTCGGGCGAAGCGCGCTGACCCTGAGCGCCGAACCGGGCACCCGGCTGCTGCTGCTCGGCGGCACTCCGTTCGACGAGCCGCTGGTGATGTGGTGGAACTTCGTCGGCCGCTCGCACGAGGAGGTGGTGGCCGCCCGGGAGGACTGGATGGCCGGCCGCCGCTTCGGCGTGGTCGCCGACGACGCGGCGCCGCCGCTGCCCGCGCCCGCGCTGCCCACCACCCGGCTCAAGGCCCGCGACCGCAGCGGCGGCGTGTCCCGCTGACCGTCGTACCCGAATGCCGGGCCGTCGCCTGGGTAGTCGGCGGCATGCCGACAAAGACCGCCCCGCGCGACGTCGCGGACAAGAAGCGGCTCGCCCGCCGGCTCGCCGGGGACGGCCGCGGGTTCGCCGAGTGCTTCGGGTTCCGGGTGACGAACAACCCGGCCCAGCTGTTCCAGGTCCTCTACCTGTCCGTCCTGCTGGCCCGCCGGGGCGACTTCCACCGCGCGATCGACGCGGCCACGGCGCTGCGGGACGCCGGGTGGGACACGGCGGCGCGGATGGCCCGCTCGCGCCACGAGGACCGGGTACGCGTGCTGCGCGCCGCCGGGCTGCGCGGCGACCTGGCCGGGCTCGCCGACACGCTCGGCGACCTGGCCCGCACGGTCGTCGACACGTACCGGGGCGACCTGCGCCGGCTGCGCACCGCGGCGCGTCAGGACCCGGCGGGGGAGCGGCGGCTGCTGACCGCACTGCCCGGAGTGGACGACGAGGTGTGCGACCTGTTCCTGCGTGAGGCGCAGGCGCTGTGGCGCGAGGCGGCGCCGGTGGCCGACCGTCGAGCGCTCGCGGCGGCCCGCCGGCTCGGCCTGGGCCGTACCGCCGGTGACCTCGCCGGGCTGGCCGGCAGTGGTGAGTCGGAACAACTGTCGTGGCTGGTCGGAGCGCTGGCGCGAGTGGAGCTGGAACGCCGGTACGCCGAGGTGACCGCCTGAGCGCGTACGTGCGCCCGGACACAGTTCCGCGAATCTCACCCGTTCGGCTGATGTTGCGTCGTATGATGATCGTGGCAGCGATGCCCGCCCGGTTCGGGCGAACATCTCACCGCCTCGCGGTCGCGACCCGGTTCGGGCGTGAACCGCGGGGGACAGGTGCTGCGTGGCGCCCCAGGTCGCGGTTCGTGACCCGGGGCGCTCGCCTGTCCGGGCTGCGCGACCGGCCACAGAGGAGCCCAGCTTTTCCGCACGCGCAGAGGCCGGCGGCCGTGTCGCCCGCCGGCTCTCCCGCCGTGCTCAGATGCCGCGCAGGTGCTGCGACACGCGCGGGTGGTTGTCCCGGGCCTGCGCCGCGCGCTGCGAGCGGCTCACCTCCGGGGCCGCGTCGATGCCGGCCGAGCGGGCCACCTCGGTGCCGTTGGCGTAGTCCACCGGGGGCAGCGCGCGCAACGCCCGCAACACGTCCGGCGGCGCGCCCTCCCGCTCCGCCTCGCGGATGACGTCGTCCTTCCCGGCCGGGTAGTCCAGCGCGGACAGGTACTCCAGGACATCCGAGTAACTCGCCATCAGTCGGGCTCCTCGCGGCAGTAGTTGGGGTCACGACCGGGCGGCGGTTACCCGCCGCGCCGCCGCTCACGCCCGCCGCCACCGGAAAACCTGCCGCCCCGTCGCAACCGTTTCCGCCGCGCCGGGGCGGGTAGCCGCGCTGGGCGCACCGAAGGGGGTACCACCGATGCACTACCTGACGTTCGTGGGCCGGGTCGCCCGGCTCACCGGCACCAGCGAGGACCGCGCCGCCACGCTCACCGCGGCCACCCTGGAGACGTTCGCGCAGCGGCTGACCGGTGGCGAGGTGCTTGACCTGGCCGCGCAACTGCCGAAACCGCTGCAGGGGCTGCTCAGCCCGTACCCGCGGGACGAGGCGGCCGAGCGGTTCGGCGCGGCGGAGTTCGTGGCCCGGGTCGCCCGCCGGGCGGACTGCGACGAGAACACCGCCCGCGACGCCGTACGCGCGGTGTTCACCACGATGCGCGAGGCGATCGGCGGCGGCGAGTTCCAGGACGTCGTGGTCCAGTTCCCGCGCGACTACCGCGACATGGTGGAACCGGCGCTCGCCCCGGCCGCCGCGCGCCGGCGCTGACCGCCCACGATCAGGCGATCACACCGTCCGCCCGCAGCGCGGCGATCCGGGCGGCGTCCACCCCCGCCTCGGCGAGGACCTCGTCGGTGTGCTCGCCCGGCCCCGGCGGCGGGCGCCGCACACTTGTCGGGGTGGCCGAGAAACGCGGCGCGGGCGCCGGCTGGGTGACCCCGTCCGGCGCGACGAAGGTGTCCCGGGCGCGCAGGTGCGGGTGCTCGGGCGCCTCGGCCCAGTCGAGCACCGGCGCCACGCAGGCGTCAGTGCCGGCCAGCAGCTGCGTCCACTCGTCCCGGGTACGGGTGCGGAACAGCCGCGCCCAGGCGGCCCGCAACGCCGGCCAGTTCGCCGGGTCGTCCCGGTCCAGCGCGTCGCCGCTGTCCGGGCCGTCGTCGCCGTCCAACGGAAAACCGGTGAGCCGGACCAGTTCGGCGTAGAACTGCGGCTCCAGCGCGCCGACCGCCACGTACCGCCCGTCGGCGCAC
Organism: Micromonospora sp. NBRC 110037; assembly: GCF_001652995.1. Lineage (NCBI taxonomy): Bacteria > Bacillati > Actinomycetota > Actinomycetes > Micromonosporales > Micromonosporaceae > Micromonospora > Micromonospora sp. NBRC 110037. The sequence continues at coordinate 1,995,829 of NZ_BBVA01000002.1, read as the reverse complement.
TCGTACGTGTCGTAGAAGGGCGCGCCGCCGTCGAGCAGGTTCACACCGCGCGGGTCCTGCCACAGCCCGATGCCGCGCAGCGCGTGGATCTGGGTGGCCAGCACCGAGACGCCGTCCACGATGGCGGCGTCGACCACCTGGCCGGGCGCGCCGCCGCGTACCGCGTACAGCGCCGCGACCACGCCCAGGGCCAGCATCATGCCCCCGCCACCGAAGTCGCCGAGCAGGTTCATCGGCGGCACCGGACGCTCACCGGCCCGGCCCACCCCGTGCAGCGCCCCGGTCAGCGCGAGATAGTCGATGTCGTGTCCGGCGCTGTGCGCGAGCGGGCCGTCCTGCCCCCAGCCGGTCATCCGCCCGTACACCAGGCGCGGGTTGGCGGTGAGGCAGTCGTCCGGGCCGAGGCCGAGCCGCTCGGTCACCCCGGGCCGGAAGCCCTCCACCAGCGCGTCGGCCCGGGCGGCGAGCGCCAGCACCAGGTCACGGCCCGCGGGCTGCTTCAGGTCCACCGCGATCGAGCGGCGGTTGCGGTTCAGCAGGTCGCCCGGGAACGCGCCGAACCCGCCGCCGCCGGGCCGGTCGATGCGCACCACGTCGGCGCCGAGGTCGGCCAGCATCATCGCCGCGAACGGCCCGGGGCCGATCCCGGCCAGCTCGATCACCCGTACGCCGGTCAGCGGTCCCTGGACTGTCACCTGCGTCACCATAGGGGCCGCGGTGACCAGGCGCCATGCCCTGAGCCGCCGCCCAGTCTGTTGACCAGGGCAAGCATCCGTGTCCCGACTTGGCGTCCGGTCCGGCGGTGACCTAGCCTTGTCCAGGCGAGGGGAGTACTTCCCAAAAATCATTCCGGTCAGTACGGCAAGCCGCCGAGGCGAGCCCCGGGTGGTTGCCCACGGAAACGTGGGTGAAGGAGACCTCGAACATGACACGGTGTTCGAGGAGGTTCCATGCCCGAATTGTCCCCGCTGGCTGCGGCCGAACTGTCGTCGGTCGGCACGCCCACGCTGTGGGCGGTGACGATCGTCGGCGTGCTCGTGCTGCTGGTGCTCGACTTCCTGGTCACCCGCAAGCCGCACGAGGTCTCCATCCGTGAGGCCCTGGGCTGGTCGGCCTTCTACATCGCGCTGCCGCTGGCGTTCGGCGCCTGGATCTGGTCCCGCTGGGGCAGCCAGCAGGGCATCGAGTACCTCACCGGCTACCTGGTCGAGAAGTCGCTGTCGGTCGACAACCTGTTCGTCTTCATGCTGCTGCTCGCCGCGTTCGCGGTGCCCTCCGTCCTGGCCCAGCGGGTGCTGCTCTACGGCATCGCGGGCGCCCTGGTGCTGCGCGGTGTGTTCATCGCGCTCGGCGCCGCCGCGCTCAAGACGCTCGACTTCGCCTTCCTGCTCTTCGCGCTCATCCTCGTCGCCACCGCGGTGAAGCTGCTGCGCGACGCCCTCAGCGGGCACGAGCAGGAGGTCGACATCAACAAGATGCGGTCGGTGCGGCTGCTGCGCAAGGTCATGCCGGTGGTCGACGAATACCACGGCACCCGGATGACCATCCGGCAGAACGGCCGCCGGGCGCTCACCCCGTTCGCGCTCGTCGTGGTCGCGGTGCTGGCCACCGACATCGTGTTCGCCGTCGACTCGGTGCCCGCCGTCTACGGCATCACCGAGGACCCGTACCTGGTCTTCGCCACCAACGCCTTCGCGCTGCTGGGCCTGCGGGCGCTCTACTTCGTGCTGCACGCCGCGCTGAGCCGGCTCGTGCACCTCAGCTACGGCCTGGCCGTCATCCTGGCGTTCATCGGCCTCAAGCTGGGCCTGCACTGGGCGCACGGCATCTGGGAGGGCGTGCCGGAGATTCCGACGCTGGCCTCGCTCGGCGTGATCATCGGCGTCCTGGTGATCGTCACCATCACCAGCCTCCGGGCCACCCGCAACAGCGGCGACGGCCAGCGCACCGTCGTGCACGAGGTGCAGGGCGGAGGCGGCGCCTGACTCGGTGGGAACCGCTGCCCCGGCACGGCCGGCGGTGGTACGACTGACGGGTGGGAATCGTCTCGCCGGGCTTCCAGGGCCGGCCCCGTTCGTCCGCGACCGACCTGCCGCCGGGGCAGTACCTCACCGAGGACTTTCCCGTGCTCTCCGCCGGCCCGACGCCGCGGGTGCCGCTCGACACCTGGGAGTTCGTGCTGACCAGCGAGACCGGCGCGGAGTACCGCTGGTCCTGGGACGAGATGATGGGCCTGCCGCAGGACACGCCGACGGTGGACCTGCACTGCGTCACCCGCTGGTCCAAGCTCGGCACCACCTGGCAGGGCGTCTCCCTGGACACGCTGCTCGACGGCGTCGACACCACCGCCCGGTACGCGCTGGCGCACTCCTACGGCGGCTACACCACCAACCTGCCGCTGGACGACCTGCGCGGCGGGCGGGCCTGGGTGGTGCACACGTACGACGGGGGGCCGCTGCCGGCCGAACACGGCGGCCCGGCGCGGCTGCTCGTGCCGCACCTGTACCTGTGGAAGTCGGCGAAGTGGGTGCACGGCATCCGGCTGCTCGTCGACGACCGGCCCGGCTTCTGGGAGACCGCCGGCTACCACGACTACGGCGACCCGTGGCGCGAGCAGCGCTACCAGGGCGACTGAGGTGACCGCGCAGGCGCAGGGCCGCCGCGTCGCGCCGCTGATGTGGCGGGTGGCCCGGCTGGTCGAGCGGCGGATCGAGACGCCCACCGCGCAGACGCTGGTGCTGGACGTGCCCGGCTGGCCCGGCCACCTGCCCGGGCAGCACGTCGACCTGCGCCTGACCGCCGAGGACGGCTACCAGGCGGCCCGGTCGTACTCGCTGGCCGGCCCGGCCGACGGTGAGCGGATCGAGGTGACGGTGCAGCGGGTGCCCGACGGGGAGGTGTCGCCGTACCTGACCGACACCTACGCCGAGGGCGACCCGATCGAGGTGCGCGGGCCGGTCGGCGGCTGGTTCGTCTGGCGTACCGACGAGACCGCGCCGGTGCTGCTGGTGGGCGGCGGATCCGGAGTGGTGCCGCTGATGGCGATGATCCGCGCGCGCCGGGCCGCCGGCAGCCGCACCCCGTTCCGGCTCGTCTACTCGGTGCGCACCCCGGACGACGTCATCTACGCCGACGAGCTGCGCCGCCGCGCCCGCGACGACCAGGGCCTGGACGTCGCGTACGTCTACACCCGCGCGGCGCCCGACGGCTGGCGCGGCGAGCCGCACCGGATCGGCCTCGCCGACGTGAACAGCCACGGCTGGCCGCCGGACCTGGAGCCGCTCTGCTACGTCTGCGGCCCCACCGGATTCGTGGAGACAGTGGCCGACCTGCTGGTGGGGCTGGGCCACCCGACCCGGCGCGTGCGGACCGAACGGTTCGGCCCGACCGGCTGACGACCCGAGGAGAGCGGATGACCGACCTGTCCTACCTGGATGGCAACATGCTCGACGGGCCGTTGCGCGAGGTGTTCGCCGTCGACCTGAGCGCCACCACCGGGCGCTGCGACACCTGCGGGATGACCGGCCCGATGGCCGGGCTACACGTCTACTCGCACGCCCCGGGCCTGGTCGGGCGATGTCCCGCCTGTTCCGGAGTGATGGTGCGCCTGGTCCGCGCGCCGCAGCGGGCCTGGCTGGACCTGCGCGGCACCACGTACCTCCAGGTGCCCATGCCGGCCGAGCTGGCCTTCCGCGCCGCGCCCTGACGTCTGCGCGGCGGCCGGGCTGCGCGCTGACGTCTGTGCGGCGGCTGGGCCGCGCCGGCGCAGCCGCCCGACGAGCTGCCCGACGGTCACCGGCACCACGGACAGGACGAGCTGACCGTTGCGCCTGTCGACGGTGGCCGCGACCGCGTACAGGCGGGCGCCGTGCCGCAGCAGGCGGGGCCGCCCGGCGGCGAGCCGGGGCGCGCGCACCGCGGCCCCGCCGCGCCCGTGGCCGCCGTCCACCTCGGCGCGTACCGGATGCCGCCGGCCGCCCGCGCGGCTCGCGGCCAGGAGCCGGTCGAGGGGGAACTCCGTGCGGACCGTGCGGCCGGTCGGGTCGCCGGCGTCGACCCGGGTGGCGCCCACGACCGCACCGGCCAGCAGCCGCACCGGCCCGGCCTCCGCGGCGAACCGGGGGTACGGGCTGCGCGCGGTCACCGTGAGCGTGTCCCCGTCGGTCCAGCTCACGTCGACGGCGTCCAGCCGCGCCAGCCAGGCGGCGCGTACGTCGGTGACGTCCGACCAGCCGGCCGGGGCGCCCGGATAGCCCGCGTGCCACCGGTCCCCGGCGAAGACCGTCGCCGGCACGCCCAGGCCGGTGTCCTGCTCGATGACCGCCAGCAACTCGTCGACCCCGCCCGCGGTCACCGCGCCCAGCCGCAGCCGGGCCTCGATGCCGAGCCGGTCCCGCACGCCGTCAGTGACGTGCTGCCGCACCAGCCGGGCGACGCTGCTGTGCACCAGTTCCTGCGTGGCCCGGTCCAGGTGCCGGAAGTCGTCGCCGACCAGGTTCGCCAGCTCCAGCCCGACGTGGCGGCACAGCACCGCGTCCCGGCGCGGTCCCGCGGGGATCAGGCCGGCGACGAACGCGAACAGCCGCTCCACGCTGACCAGGCGCTGCTCGACCCGGCTGTGGTAGGTGATGTTGCGGGCGTCCAGGCGGCGCACGGCGTGGTAGTAGTCGTAGTCGCCCAGCACCGAGATCCGCCGGGCGTGGTAGCAGGCGGCCAGCGTGAACGGCTGGTCGCTGAGGACCGGCATGTCCTCCGGGAAGCGCAGCCCCAGCCGGTCGACCAGTTCGCGCCGGAACAGCTTCGTGTTCGCCAGCGACCAGGGCAGCGCCGAGTCGAACAGGCTCACGTCGACCGCGTTGCCGTCGGCGAACACGTCGGAGAAGACGTGCCGGCCGTTGACGCCCACCACCCTGCCGAGCACCACGTCCGAGCCGTACCGGTCGGCGGCGGCGACCAGGCGTTCGAGGGCCTCCGGGCCGAGCCGGTCGTCGGAACCGACGAAGAAGACGTACCGGCCGGTGGCCAGGTCCAGTCCCCGGTTGCACGGCGCGGCCGGACCACCCGAGTTGGGCTGGTGCGCCACCCGTACGGTGCCCGGGTACCGCGCGGCGTACCGGTCCAGCAGGCGGCCGCTGCCGTCGGTGGACCCGTCGTCCACCGCCACGATCTCCATCCGGTCCGGACCGATCGTCTGCCGCAGCAGCGAGTCGAGGCACTGCCGCAGGTAGCGCAGCGTGTTGTAGACCGGTACGACGACACTCACGTCGGGGCGGTTCGTCGCCTCCTCGGCTGTCACTGCTGCTCCTTCGCGCTCGCCCGGGCGATCCGGCGCGACCCAGCGTGGTGGAGCGACCCGTCCGGGTGACGACGCCGGCGTGACGACGAGGTGACCGGACGGCAGCCGTTGGATACGCCGAAGGGCCCGACCCCGTGGTGGAGGTCGGGCCCTTCGTCATCGGTCAGGAGCTGTAGCCGCGGCTGGCGATCCAGCGGGCGAGCTCGTCCACGTCCATCCGGTAGGAGGCCTGGTTGGGGTTGGCCGAGTCGGCGATCGTCACGACCTTCCCGCCGTCGCGGTAGCCCACCACGCTGATGTAGTGGCCACCCTCGAAGGAGTGGGCGTTGCCGTCGGTGTCGGTCGCGGTGCCGGCGATGTTGGCCACCACGGCACGGCCGTCGTCGACGGTCTTGACCACGTCGGCGCGCAGCTTGTCGACCTTGTCGCGGTCGCGGGCCTTGTCCACGGGGATCTCGGTGGACTTGTAGACGTCCTTACCGGTCTCCTTGTTCAGCACGGGGGTGATGTCGTTGATGGAGTTGGTGCCGGCTTCGGTGGTGCCCATCTCCTCGGCCATGGCGTGTACGTCGATGTTCTTGCCCTGCACGCTCAGCGCGTTGCGGGCGGCGGCGGGGCCGCAGAAGTAGAAGTTGGGCTGGGCTTCGTAGCGGACGTCGAGTTCCCGCTCGCCGTGGCCCTTGCGGTCGGTGGTGACCTGGGCGGCGGCGCGCTCGGCCGGGGTGGCCTGGGCGGCGACGGCGGGGCCGGCGATCCCACCGGCGGTGGCGACGACACCGGCAGCGGTCAGAACGGTCTTGCGCAGCAGAGTGGTAGCCATGATGGTTGCCTCCCTGAAATGGGGGATACGCGGCGGGGGTGCCGCGAAGGGGGAAAGTCTTGGGGGGCGCCCGTCGAGCGGGCTGGCACGCGGGCGACCCGTAAGGGGCCTGCTCGTCGCGGCTCGGGGGATGTAACGACCTGCGGGCCGGGGATGATTCCCGCCGACCGTGGCTGCCAGCCGGGGGGTGACCGGTGGCGTGGGTCTGGGGATGTAACCACGAAGGGACCGGGGCCATTCCCGGGGACGGCGGCGTGCCCGTCGCTCGGGGATGTAACGACGTCCGGGCCGGGCCGATTCCCTGACCTGGCGATCCGCGCGGGGGTGCCGGGCGGCTAATGTTCGGCGCTCGTCCCGGTGTCCCGGGGCCAGCCATGTACAACGCCCCGCGCCCGCCACCGATTCCACCCTGACGGTGGCACCGACCACAGTCCCGCAACACAGCGAACCGGACACCGACCGCCAAACGACCCGGCCCGCACATCGCCGACGGGTCCGCTAGCTCAAGAGCCCTCAAGATCCACCATGTGTGCGCGATCTTGCACTTATTGCCCCGGCAAACCTCGCAAAACAGGCAAGCCTTGGGCGGTAACTGCAAGATCGCGTGGGCGTGGGCGCGTCCGAAGGGCGGATTGGCGGTCTTGCCGATCGGGACGAGACCTCGTGCTGGGCGAGATCTTGGAACGAAATGGGCCCTGTAGGGGCGCGTTCCTTCCAAGATCTCTTGTGGTCCTGAGAGGTGGAACAGCGCTCCCGGTGAGTAGGACAGCGGGTGGCGGAGCTGACCCGGGTGGGGCGGAGTGGGGGCGGTGGCCGAGAGTGGGACGGTGCGATATCTGCGCAGCGACGGCCGCGTCGCCATCCGCCGCCCCCGCCCCGCCGACGAGGCGGAGTTCGTCGCCACCGCCCGGCGCAGCCGTGATCTGCACCATCCGTGGCTGTCCGCGCCGGACGACACGCAGCTGTACGCGGCGTACCTACGCAAGATCCGGCGGCGGGACAGTTCCGGGTTCCTGTTCTGCGACCGGGAGAGCGGTGAGATCGCCGGGTACGCGAACATCAGCGGCATCGTGCGGGGCGCGCTGCGCGGCGGCTACCTCGGATACGCGGCGTTCCGCCCGTACGCCGGGACCGGGCACGCCTCGGCCGGGGTGCGCCTGGTGATCGGGTACGCGTTCGGGCCGCTGGGGCTGCACCGGCTGGAGGCGAACATCCAGCCCGGCAACGAGCCGTCGAAGCGGCTGGCGCGTCGGCTCGGCTTCCGGCTGGAGGGCTTCTCCCCGGACTACCTGTTCATCGACGGCGCGTGGCGCGACCACGAACGCTGGGCGATCACCGCCTGACGCCCGAGCCGCGCCACCGCCGAACCGAGCAGCCCCAGCTGCCCGGCTTCGGGAAGGCGACCGGACTGTGGTGCCCGGCCCGGTCCACCGCTCGCACACCGAAGAACACGTTGTCCTTGGACAGGTCGACGGTCACCTCGGTGACGTCGCCGACCGGCAGCACCCCGCGGCGGAGGCGGTACATCCTCGCGTCGGTCGCGAGGAATGTCCAAATAGCCGCTGATGGATGGATCTTGGGTACGTTTGTCGCAGGTCTGCCCGGGAACGGCAGCAGGCATGACGAAACCACGTGTGGTGATCGTGGGGGCCGGGTTCGCCGGGTACCACGCGGCCAAGACGTTGCGCCGACTGGCCCGCGACCGGGCCGAGATCGTCCTGCTGAACACGACCGACTACTTCCTCTACCTGCCGCTGCTGCCCGAGGTGGCGGCCGGCGTGGTGGAGCCGACCCGGATCGCCGTGCCGCTCGCCGGCACGCTCGACGGCGTCCGCGTGGTGGTCGGCGAGGCGGACCGGGTCGACCTGCAGAACCGGTGGGTCGGCTACCGCTCGATCGAGGGTGACCACGGTCAGCTCGCGTACGACCGGCTCGTGCTCAGCGTCGGCAGCGTCAACAAGCTGTTGCCGATTCCCGGCGTGACCGAGTACGCCCACGGCTTCCGCGGCCTGCCCGAGGCGCTGTACCTGCACGATCACGTGGTCCGGCAGATCGAGCTGGCCGAGCTGACCGACGACCCGGCCGAGCAGCGGGCCCGCGCCACGTTCGTGGTGGTCGGCGCCGGCTACACCGGCACCGAGGTGGCCGCGCACGGGCAGCTGTTCACCGACCGGCTGATGGCCCAGCGCCCGCACCTGAAGGTCCGGCCGCGCTGGATGCTGCTCGACCTCGCGCCCCGGGTGCTGCCCGAACTGGACCGCCGGATGTCGGTCACCGCCGACCGGGTGCTGCGCAAGCGCGGCGTGGACGTGCGGATGAACACCTCGGTCGCCGAGGCCACCCCGGACGGGGTGATGCTCACCGACGGCGAGTACGTCCCGACGTGCAGCCTCGTCTGGTGCGTCGGCGTACGCCCCGACCCGTTCGTGGCCGAGCTGGGGCTGCGCACCGAGAAGGGCCGGCTGGTGGTCGACGAGTTCCTCAATGTCCCCGGTTTCCCGGAGGTGTTCGCCTGCGGCGACGCCGCCGCCGTGCCCGATCCGACCCGCCCCGGGCAGGTGTGCGCGATGACCGCGCAGCACGCCCAGCGGCAGGGCAAGCTGGCCGCGCACAACATCGCCGCCTCCTACGGTCAGGGCGTGCGCAAGTCGTACAAGCACCACGACCTGGGCTGGGTGGTGGACCTGGGCGGCAAGGACGCGGCGGCGAACCCGCTGAAGGTCCCGCTGGCCGGGCTGCCGGCCAAGGCCGTCACCCGCGGCTACCACCTGCTCGCCATGCCCGGTAACCGGCCCCGGGTCGCCGCGGACTGGGCGCTCGACGCGACGCTGCCCCGCCCCGCCGTGCAACTGGGCCTGGTCCCGGCCAACGCGGTGCCGCTGGAGAGCGAGTCACCGGAGCTGGCCCGGCGGCGCTGAGCGCCGCGCACCCGCCGGCCGGCCCTCACCCGCCGGCCGGCGGCCGCTGCGCCGGCTCGCCGTCGGCTGGCTCCGGCAGGGCCTGCCGCCCGGCCGGCACGAACTCGCGCAGCAGCACCTGCGCGATGCCGGCCGCCGGGATCGCCAGCAGCGCGCCGACCAGGCCGCCCAGCTCCACCGCCAGCAGCAGGCTGACCAGCACCGTCAACGGGTTGAGCCGCACCGCGCGGGCCATGATGACCGGCTGCAGCAGATGGTTCTCCACCTGCTGGTAGACCACGAAGAAGACGAGCACCACGATGCCGGCGGTGGGGGAGTGCACGAATCCCGCCCCGGCCGCGGCGATCGCCCCGAGCGTGGCGCCGACCAGCGGGATCAGGTCCACCACGGCGACCGTCAGCGCGATCACCGCGGCGAACGGCACGCCGAGCAGGAACAGCACGACGAACGTCAGGCCGCCGCAGATCACGCTGATCAGCACGTTGCCGCTGAGGTAGCCGGTGACGATCCGGGACGAGTCACGGCCGATGCGCCGCAGCCGCCGCGCCGGGCCGTCGCCGACCAGCCGCAGCGTCGCGGCGACGATCTTCGGCGCCTCCAGCACCATCAGGTACGCCAGCACCACCACCGTGACCAGCGCGGTCACCGCCTGGGCCACGCTGCGGACCACCCCGACCGTCGGGTCGCCGAGCCGCGAGCCGAACCGGCGCAGCTGGCCCGGCTCGGCGTACCGGAGCAGGTGGAAGCGATCCAGCAGCCGCCCGACCGGTCCCCGCCCGGCCTGGGCCTCGCGCACCAGCTCCGGCAACCGGTCGGCGAAGCGGGCCACCTCGTCCACCAGCGGCACCAGGATCAGCGCGCCGACCGCGGCGAACAGCGCGAACGCGGCCAGGAACACCAGCAGCGTGGCCAGCGCGCGGCGGCGTACCCGCCGCTGCAGGCGGTCCACGAGCGGTTTCAGCGCGACCGCGAAGAACACCGCCACCAGACCCCACATCAGCACCCGCCGGGTCGCCCAGACCAGCGCCAGCCCGACCACCGTGGCGAGGACCAGCCCGATCACGACAAGCGTCCGGCGCGCGGTGGACCGGTCGTCGGCGGTGCTCATCCGGCGCGGCTACCCGCCGCGCGGGCCGGAAAACCCGGCTCAGCCCAGGTCGGCGTTGGTGACCGGGAGGGCGCCGGCGGCGAACGCGTCGAGCGTCGCGTCGTGCAGCACGGTTCCGGCCACCGGATCGGCGGCGGCCCGGGCGGCGAGCCGGCGCGCCGGCAGCCGTCCCGGCGTGGGCGATGCGGCCAGCACCACGTTGCCGTACCGCCGTCCGCGCAGCATCCGCCGGTCGGCCACCAGGCAGACGTCGGCGAACACCGCCCGCAGCGTGGCCACCTGCCCCCGGGTGTGCGCCAGCGGCGGCAGGTCGGTGAGGTTGATCAGATAGATGCCGTCCGGGCGCAGCACGCGGGCCACCTGCGCCGCGAACTCGACCGCCGCCACCTGCGGGGGCATCCGGGCCGCCCGGTACACGTCGGCCACCACCACGTCGTACGCCCCGGACGGCGCCTCGGTGACCGCCTCCCGGGCGTCACCGATCGCGACCACCACCTCCGGCGGCAGCGGCGGCAGCTTCCGCCGGACCAGCTCGACCACGCCCGGATCCCGCTCGATCACCCGCTGCGCGGAACCGGGCCGGGTGCGCGCGAGCCAGCGCGGCAGCGTGAGCGCGCCCCCGCCCAGGTGCAGCGCCGTCAGCGCCGCGCCCCGCGGGGCGGCCAGGTCGATCGCGGCGGCGATCCGCCGCACGTACTCGAAGTGCAGGTACCGGGCGTCGGCCACGTCCACGTACGACTGCTCGACCCCGTCAGCCAGCAGCGTGCGCCCGGACGGGCGGGCCGGGTCCACCACGATCTCCAGGGTCTCGGTGTCGTCGTGATCCACGGCGGGACACGGTACCGCCCGGCCACGGATGGCCCCGGCCCGCGGGGGACCGGGACCGTTCCGCCGCCGGGTCAGCCGGCCGCCATCCCGGCGCCGGCCTCGTCGACTGCCGCGTCCACCCGGTGCGCGAGGTCGACGTCCGCCGCGGTCACGCCGTCGACCTGCTGTGTGCGGACCGTCAGCACGGCGTTGTCCGGGTCCGGCCGCCCGATCTGCGGCGCGCGCCCGGCCTCGGACTTGAGCTGGTCCAGCCGGTCGAGCACCCGGTCCAGGTTGCCGCCGGGCAACTCGATCGTGCGCACCAGCGACCGCCGGTCGCTGGACCAGTAGGGCAGCGCCGCGAGCGCGTCACGCAGCTCCGGCTCGGTCAGTGGCGCGGTGGCCGAGGACGCGCCCACCAGGCCGCCGCCGAAGTCGGTCGGCCCGAGCAGGTCACGCAACTCGTCGGGTACGCGCAGCGACTCGACCAGCTCCGCGTCGGCCTCATTGAGCGCGGCGAGCGTCGCCTCGGCCTGGTAGCGCGCCTGCTCCGGGGTGAGGCGGCTGTAGCGGCCGACCTCGGCCAGGAACCCGGGCAGGTCGCGGCGGGGTTCCATGCCGTAGACCGGCACCACGTCGTGCAGGGTCAGCGGCACCGCCTCCAGCAGTCGCTCCCGTTCCACCTCGTCCAGCGCCTGGGCCAGGGCCAGCACGGTGCCCTCCGCGGCGACCTTGGCCGTGGTGAAGTCCACCCCCGCGCGCCGGCTCACGTCGTCGACGAGATCCCGGTAGCTCATCGAGACCCCGGGTGACGGCGTCGGGTCCGGCAGCGGGCGCTGCTGCTCCGCGACGGCGACCGGCGGCGGCGCGGGACCGCCGCGCGTGGTGTCCGGCTTGTGCCGTCCGGCCGGCGGCGGGCCGGACCGGTCGTGCCGGTCCAGCGAGGTGACCTGCTTGGACGCGCTCAGGCTGGCGCCGGTCTGGCTCGGCCGCAGCCCTCGCTCGCGGGCCTCGCGGGCGAGAGCCCGGCGGCGCTGGTTGTCGCCCTCCATCTGCTTGCGCATCGTCGCACCTCGTTCCTGGTCGGTTGCGCTTGCGCCGACCGCGTTCCCGGCGCTGCCGGGAAGCTAACGGGAGGCCCGCCCGGCGGAGGCTTCACTCGCTGCGGGTGAGGAGCGCTCACCCCGGCGGGCGGCAGGATCGGATGGACCGGACAACTTCCGACGCACGCGGAAGGGCAGGTCGACATGAAACGGATCGTGGAGATCGTCCCCGCCCGTCCCGGGTGGTACGCCCGCTGGCGGATCGGCCCGGACGTCACCCGCTGCTACCCGGTGACCCTCTGGGCGCTGCTGGAGCACCACGACGGCACCGGGCGTGAGGTGATCGGCGTCGACTGCGTCGGGCAGTGGCCGGGCGCGGACGACGACGGTGCTACCGGAGACTTCGTCCGTTACCTGTTCCAGACGCCCGATTCCGGCGCGCCGGAGGACGCCGAGGCCCCGATCGTGGGAGAGCCGCACACCACCGGCCCGCGCCGGCAGGCCGCGCCCGCCGCCTGAGCCATCCTCCCGGCCCCCGGCCCCTGGTCCCAGGGCCGGGGGCCACCCCTTCCCGGCAACGGCGTGCCGCGCGGTCAGCCCACCTCGCGGGCGTCGCCGGTCACGTCGCGGGGCGGGGCGGCCAGCAGCTCGGCCAGGCCGGTGCGGTCCAGCAGATGCCGTACCTGCGGATTGGTGTTGCGCAGCCGGACCGCGCCGGTGCCGGAGCGGTGGATCACCACGAGCGCGCTCAGCCCGGAGGAGTCGCAGAGGACCACGCCGCCGAAGTCGAGCTCCACCTCCTGGCAGCCGTCGCGGCGAAGCCGCGCAACGGCCTCGACCAGTTCCGGGGCGGTGTCGTAGTCCAGCTCACCGGCCAGCCGCACCCGGACGGCGCCGGCGTCGAGCCGGTCCACCTCGATGGTCAGCATCTGGGAGGGCACGCTCCCATGTTCCCAGCCGGACCCCGGCGGGAAACCCCCGGGGTCACGCGGAGGCGGCCGAACCCGTGGCGGGCGGCCCGGTCCGGTCGTCGACCGGCGCACGGTCGAGCAGGCCGGTGACGCCGGTCAGGTCGAGAATGGTCTCCAGGAACCGCGGGACCGCGCGCAGCTCGATCCGGGTGCCGACCTGCTGCCCCTCCCGCCAGGCGTGCACGATCACGGACAGGCCGGTGCTGTCCAGGAACAGCAGGTCGGCGAAGTCGAGCACGAGCGTCGCGGGACGCCCGGCGAGCAGCCGGTCGACCTCCGCGCGCAGCGGCGCCGCGGTGGCGTAGGCCAGGTCGCCGCCGACGCCGATCACCGGGACGGCAGGGTCGGAACGATCCACGGAGATGCTCAGCGGGGTCGCCTCGGACCTTCTGCGTTGAGGAACCACCATCACGCCTTTCCGCACGCTGCCGGTCGGGCAGGGATGCCTGGATCGTAACAACAGCGGCACCGCCCCGCTGGGCGCGCGCGGGCCGCCCCAGCAGCGTCGGCTGGGTGGCGGTACCGGCATACCGGCGTAGTGTGGGGCGAAGAGATGTGGCCACAGGCGCCGTGCGGCGCCCCGGGGGTGCCGACGAGGAGAGTGGGGCTCAGCTGGTGACTGCTGCCGACGTCAGGGGTGCCGACCCGGGCGACGGACGGATCTCCACGCCGAGTGCCGCACGGGTCCCGGCGTGGTCCGCCGCCGCTGCGGCGACGCCTGCCCTGCCGCCGCTGGCAGCCGACCGCGGCCCCGCCGTCCCGGACTGGTCCGAGGTCGTCGAGCACTTCCGGGAGGGCCTTGTCGTCTGCGACGCCGACGGTGTCGTGCGGCACGTGAGCCCCGTCGCGGAGCGCCTGGTCCCCGAGGTGACCGCCGGAGAGCTGCTCGCCGCGGCGGGCGTGGACGCGCTGCGCGGCGACGGCCCGGCGGAGTTCACCCACCACGGGCGACGGCTGCGCGTACGGCCGGTCGCGCTGTCCGGTCACCGGCGCTGCTGGTACGTCGAGGACGTCACCGAGAGCGTCAGCCGGGCCGACGCGCTGCTGGCCGAGCGGGCCCGCTCGGCGTTCCTCGCGGTGGTCGGCGAGAAGCTCGGCAACCCGCTGCACCCCGACCGGGCGGCCGCGGCCGTGGTCCGCCTCGCCGTGCCGACGACGGCCGACGTGGCGGTCCTGGTGCTCGCCCCCCGCTCCGGCCGGTCCCGGTGGTGGCGGGCGGTACGCGCGGACGACCAGGCGCCCGTGGTGGACAGCGGCGTGCTGCCCGCCCCGGCGCTGCCCGTGGCCATCGAGGCCGGCCTGTCCGGCGCCGAGCCGCACGAGCTGGACTGGCTGGTCGAGCAGGCCGCCGAGGCGGGTTGGCTGCCCGGTCTGGACACCTCCGGCGCCGTCGCCCGGGTGGTGCCGCTGCCCGGCCGGGATGCGCCGGCCGGCGCGCTGCTGGTGGCCCGCCGCGCCGACCGCTGGTACGACGAGGCCGATGTGGACCTGATCCGCGCGTTCGCGGCACGGGCCGGCGCGGCGCTGACCACCGCTCTGCTCTACCGCGACCAGGCCGAGGTCGCCGACACGCTGCAGGCCAGCCTGCTGCCGGTCGAGCCGGCTCCCGCGACCGGCGTGCAGTGGGGCACCGCGTACCGGCCCGCGCAGGCCGGCCTGCGCATCGGCGGCGACTTCTACGGTTCGCACCAGCTCACCGACGGCGGGTCGGTCTTCTTTCTCGGTGACGTGTCGGGCAAGGGCGTGGAGGCGGCCGTCTTCACCGGCCAGCTGCGCCAGTGCCTGCAGGCGCTGCACCGGGTCGAGAGCCAGCCCGGGCGGCTGCTGAAGCTGCTCAACGACGCGCTGCTGGAGACCACCCAGGCACACGGGCAGGGCCGGTTCGCCACCATGGTCCTCGGCGTGGCGCGTCCGCACCGCGACGGCGGCCAGACCCTGACCCTGGCCGGTGGCGGGCACCTGCCCCCGCTGGTGCTGCGGGAGTCCGGTGACGTCGAGGTGGTGCCGTTGCGCGGCATGCTGATCGGCGTTGTGCCCGATCCCCGCATCGGCGAGGTCACCGTGCGCCTGGCGCCGGGGGAGACCTGCCTCTTCTACAGCGACGGCGTGACCGAGGCGCGGGGCGGCCGGCGCGGCGACGAGCAGTTCGGCGCCGAGCGGCTGCTCAACGCCGTGGCCGGCTGTAACCGGATGCCGGCGCCCGCGCTGGCCGAACGGGTCGAGCAGGTGACCTGTGACTGGCTCGCGCACGGCGACCACGACGACATAGCGGTGCTGGCGCTGCGGGCGACCGGCCCGGCCGGGCGGGCGCCCCGGCACCTGCACGCGGTGCCGGAACCGGCCGCGGCCGAGCTGACGAGGGAGTGGTCCGCGTGACAGTGCCGACTGTCGGGGTCGATGCGGGTCACGCCTTCGCCCGCTACCTGGAGTGCCTGGCCGACGCGGACGAGTCCGCCGCCGTGGCGGTGGCCGTGGGGCTCCTGGAGGCGGGCGTGCCCGCCGAGCGGGTGCTGCTCGACCTGGTCGCGCCGGCGCAGGCCGAGGTGGGCGAACGGTGGGCGCGCAACGAGTGGAGCGTCGCCGAGGAGCACGCCGCCACGCACATCAGCGAGCGGGTGGTGGCGGCGGTGGCCGCGTACGCCGATCCCCGGCCGACGCGGGGACGGATCGTGATGGCCTGCATGGACGGCGAGTGGCACGCGCTGCCGGCCCGGCTGGTGGCCGAGGTGCTGCGGTTGCGCGGCTGGCAGGTCGTCTTCCTCGGCGCCAGCGTGCCCGCCGCCCACCTGGTCTCCTACCTGCACCGTTACGACGCGGAGGCGGTGGCGCTGGCCTGCGCGCTGCCGATGCGGCTGCCGCACGCCCACCGGATGGTGGAGGCGTGCCGCCGCTCTGACGTGCCGGTGGTGGTGGGTGGCCGGGGCTTCGGCGAGGACGGCCGCTGGGCGCGTGTGCTGGGTGTGCCGTGGGCGCCGGACGCGCCGGCCGCGGCCGACCTGGTGGCCGACGAGCGGGCGCTGCGTGCGGCGCCGCCGGCCCGGCTGGACCACCTGGCCGACGACGAGTACGCCAGCCTGGTCAAGCGGCGCGGCGAGTTGATCGACAGCGCCCTGGCCGACCTGCGGGAGCGGGTGCCGTCGGTGTCCGGCTACACCCCGGCGCAGCTCGACTCCACGATCAGCGACCTCGGTTACATCGTGGACTTCCTGGCCGCCGCGCTCTATGTGGACGACGGGACGCTGTTCACCGCGTTCGTCGAGTGGCTGGTGGAGATCCTGGTCAGCCGCGGGGTGCCGGCGGGGGCGGTCGGCCTGACGCTGGAGCACTATGGACAGCAGTTGCGCGACTTCCCGCGCGCGGCCGGTTTCCTCGACCGGTCCCGGGCTCTGGTCGGCGGCCTGTCTGCGGCGGGCCGCTGACGGCACCCGGGTGGGCCGTCCCATATACTTGCACTACTGCAAGCGTTCGCCTGCGGTGGGGAGCGAGGGGGGCCAGGGTGACGTTCACCGTCACGTACGCCCAGCGGGACGGGGGCGGTGTCTGCCTCCGGCTCGCCGGTGAGCTCGACCTGGGCACGGCCCCCGAGCTGAACTCGGCGATCGACCGGCTGATCGCCGAGGGACAACGCGAGCTGCTGCTCGACCTCGCCGAGCTGACCTTCTGCGACTCCACCGGCATCGCCGCCTTCGTGCGCGGGGACAATCTCGTCGCCGCCGACGGCGGCTGGCTGCGCCTGACCGGGGCGACCGGCCGGGTGGCCCGGGTGCTGCAGGTGACCGGGCTGGCCGAGGTGCTCCGGTACGCCCGTGACACCGTCGACCCGGCCGCGCCGGCCGCCTCCTGATCCGGTACATTTCCCCGCCAGCAACCGGCCGTGCGGCCGGCCGCCCTCCTCGAGACAAGCAGGTAAGACGATGGGTCAGAGCAGCCCGAGCCCGGTTCGCATCCTGGTGGTGGACGACGATCCGGGTGACGTCCTGATGATCGAGGAGGCGCTCGCCGACTCCGACGTCGACAAGGTCATCGACGTGGTCGCCGACGGTCAGGAGGCGATGGAGTTCCTCCGGCGCGAGGGCCGGCACGCCGAGGCGCAGCGTCCGGACGTGATCCTGCTGGACCTGAACATGCCCCGGATGGACGGGCGGCAGGTGCTCGGCGAGGTCAAGGGCGACGAGAGCCTGCGGACCATCCCGATCGTGGTGCTGACCACCTCCAACGCCGACACCGACGTGGTCAGCAGCTACACGTTGCAGGCCAACGCGTACGTGACCAAGCCGATCGACCTGGACGACTTCAACGACGTGGTACGCCGCATCGACGAGTTCTTCGGCCGGGTGGTCGTGCTCCCGAAGCACCAGTAGGTGCGGGAAGTCCGGGCCTCCGCATCCTGAACATTTTGTGGGAACGGCCCCGCCCGTGAGCGACCGGCCCGCAGGATCGGCAGTGGGGACGAACACCGGCTGCCTGGGGGGCGACGCATGAGGTTCTCGGTGGTGGAGACCGGATACGACAGGCGTCAGGTGGATTCCTGCCTCGACGAGCTGAGCCTGCGGCTGGGGCGGCTGGCGGCGCGGGCGGAGGGCGCCGCCGGGGCCGGCCGGGAGTGGGATCAGATCCGGTCCGACGCCCTGCACCTGTGCGACTTCCTGCACCGGCGGACCGCGCCGGTCGAGGGCCCGGAGGCGGCCCGCCCGTCGCCGGCCGAGCGGGAGGCCGCCGAGCTGCTGGCCACCGCCCGCGCCGAGCTGGAGGCCGCCCGCGAGGAGGCCCGCCGGTTGCGGGAGGAGGCGTACGCCGACGCTCTGCGGGCCCGCCGCGAGTTCGAGGCGGCCCTGCTGGCACGGCGTCGCCGCGAGTCCCGGGTGGACGAGATCCTGGCCGGCGCGCGCGGCGAGCGGGTGCCGGTGGACACCCCGACCGCCGCCGCGGGCGTGCGGCCCGGCGCCGCCTGACCGGTCCGGGTCAGGTCAGCGCCGCCACGATCGTCGCGGCCCGGTCCTCGTGCCGGGCGTACGCGTCCGGGTACGCGGACACCTGCACCGCCTGGGCGGCGGCGGTGACGCTCATGTCCGCCCAGCCGGGCACCTCGCGCAGGGCGGTGTAGAAGGCGCGGGCCGCGTACGAGGGCCGCATGAGCTGTGCGACGGTGCCCCAGCCGCTGCTGGGGCGCTGCTGGAACAGCCCGACCGAGTCGTGGTCGGAGCCGCTGCCCTGGTGCGGGTGGTCGAACGACTCCGGGAGCACGTCGCTGGCCAGGTTGTAGAGGTTGCTCTCCTGCATCGCGGTGGCCACCGCCACGACGAGCGCCCGGCGCGGCATGCCCATGTCCCGCCCCACGTCCACGATGATCTTCGCGTTGTTCATCTGCCGCTGGTCCAGCCCGGCGACCGGCCGCGGGTTCTTCGGGCGGGCGGGCTTGCGCGGCGGCTTCTTCGTCGACGCGGACGGGCTCGGCGTGACGGCCGGGGCCGGCAGGACCGGCGCGGCGGCGGCTGGTGGCGCTAGGCGGCTGAAGTCGCGGGAGGCCCGCTGCTCGGCGGCGGCCCGGTCGGCGACCGCCTCGCGTACGTCCAGCCGCGCGGGGCCGGTCTCGCCGACGCCGGCGACGCCGATCAGGCCGAGGCAGCAGGTGACGCCGGTGGCGACGGCGATCCGGCCCGGTACGGAGCGGGCCGGGCCGCGCCGGGGCGGCTCCGGGGCGCGGTGACGCCCCACTCTCCGTTCGGCTGATGCCGGGTCAATCGTTCGGCGAACCGGGCGGTTGGCGCGCAGCGGCTGGTGGGAGGGGTGGTCGGGAGGCACCCGCCGAGGCTAGAGAGCTTCCGGGCCGTTGCCATCGGGGTGATTGGTGGCATGCGCCACAATCTGCCGGATTCGCGGCCGACAATCCGTGCGGGAGATCATGAATCGAGTGAACCGCGCGTACCCGGAAGATGCCTCATGTCGGTTTAAGAACCGGAATTCGGACGCGAGCGCGCGTGTCCCGCCTCGCGCGCCGGCCTCCACCGTTCGGGGGAGGCCGGCCTGGTCGGCCGACCCGCCCGGCGCGGCGGTCCGTCGACCACCGGCATCGACCACGCCGGATGCGCCCGGTAGCTGTGGATCATGGTGAGGCCCCGGCGCGGCGACCCGGACGCTCGTTACGATTCCGACGGTGACCGAGCAGAAGGCCGACGAGCGTGGCCCCGGAGAGCCGTCCGGCCGCCGGAGGCGGCGCGGACTCGTCGTCATCGCCTGCGCCGGGCTGCTCGCGGCGCTGCTCGCCGGCCATCGGGCGGTGCCGAACGTGCACGGGCTGGGCAGCCTGCTGGACAGCGCCGTTCCGCTGCTCGGCCTCGGCGTACCGGTGCTCGCGCTCGCGGCGCTGCTGCGCCGCTCCCGCCCGGCGCTGCTGGCGGTGCTGCTGCCGGCGCTGGTCTGGGCCGGCCTGTACGGGCGCGCGTGGCTGCCCCCGGCGGCCGGCGCGGCGGGCGCCTCGGTGCGGGTGGCCAGCCAGAACCTGCGTGTCGGCAACCCCGACCCGGCCGCCACGGTGGGCGCGCTCGCCGGCGACGGACCGGACCTGATCGGGCTCCAGGAGGTCGCCGACGGTGACCGGGTGGCGCCGGTCCTCGCCGGCCGGTACCCGCACCGCGCGGTGGTGTCGACGGTCGCGCTGTGGAGTCGGTGGCCGATCCGGGAGGCGCACGGCATCGACACCGGGCTGGGCTGGGACCGCGCGCTGCGCGCCGTGGTGGCCGCCCCCCGGGGCGACCTGACCGTGTACGTCGTCCACCTCGGCTCCGCGCGCGCCGGGCACACCGCCACCCGGGACCAGACCGTCGCCGCGCTGGCCGACGCCGTACGCGCCGACCCGGCGGAGCGGCTGGTGGTGCTCGGCGACCTGAACACCGCCACCACCGACCGGGTCTTCGACCCGCTGACCCGGCTGCTGCGCGACGCTCAGGCCGAGGCCGGGCAGGGATTCGGCTTCACCTGGCCGGCGGAGCTACCGGTGACCCGACCGGACCACGTCCTCTACCGGGGACTCACCCCCACCACTGCCGGGGTGCTGCACACCCCGGACAGCGACCACCGCGCGGTGACCGCCGGCTTCCGCTGGTGAGCGCTCAGTGCCGGCCGTTCTCCGCCGGGGTCACCGTGAGCCGGTGCCGGCTCGGGTCGCCGCTGGAGAACGGCCAGAGCCGGTCGGCGTACGCGACCAGGTCGGCCAGCTGATCCCGGGTCAGTCCCGCCGAGGAGATCTCGGCGTGCACGTCGGCCCGGTAACGGCCGTCGTCGTCGCGGCCCAGTTTCGCCTCTGCGGTCACCTGCACGGTGTGCGCCTCGTCGGTGATCTCCCCGGCCGCCTCCACAGCCGCGTGGTGCAGGCAGGAGGCGAACGCCGCGGCCAGGAGCTGCTCCGGCGTCAGACCGGTGCAGTGCGGCGCCAGCGGGGACGCCAGGGCGGAGGAGAGACCGCCGTCGTCGGTGCGTACGTGACCGCCCGCCGCGGTCGCCGTGGCCGTCTCGGCCAGCCAGGAACTCGGATCCGGCATCGCGTTCCTCCCGTCACTCACCGGACCGCGTTCCCGGACCCCGAGCAGCGAAACCGCGCCCGGGTGGGCAGTAGGAGCGCTCAGCCGACCCGGCCGCTCGGCGCGGCGTCGACGGCCATCGCCTCGGTGGCCTCGGCGGCCGCCCGGCTGGTCCACGGCGAGACCTGCTCCGCGCGCTGGCGGGGCAGCACCGCGCTCATCGGCACGTACACCCGGGCGTCCACCGCCTCGGCCAGCAGCAGCGCGGCCATCGGGCTGGTCGGCCGGGCCGCCGGGTCGGCGTCGAGGCAGCTGCGGCACAGGTCGGCCACCTCGGGCGGCAGCCCGGGAACGTCGGGCAGCGGCCGGGGCTCGGGCCGGCGTCCCCCCGGCCCGAGCAGCCGGGTGGTGCTGTCCGCCTCGTACGGCAGGTGACCGGTGAGGCAGTAGTAGAGCAGCACGCCGAGGGCGTACATGTCGGCGGCCGGGGTGGCGGGCTGCCGGTCGAGCTGCTCCGGCGCCAGATAGGCGGGGGTGCCCACCACCACGCCGTCCGGAGTGTGGTCCGGCGCGCCGGCCGGGGTGGCGATACCGAAGTCGAGCACCTTCACCCCGCACGGGGTGAGGATCACGTTCGCGGGCTTCACGTCCCGGTGCACGATGCCGTGCGCGTGCGCGGCCGCGAGCGCGGCGCACACCTCAGCGCAGACCCGCGCCGCGATCCGCCAGTCCAGCGGCCCCGCGCGCAGGTGCGCGGCGAGCGTCTCGCCCTCGGCCAGCTCCATCACGATGTACGGCGCCGGCCGGCCGTCGGGCAGCGTGGCGGTGCCGAAGTCGTGCACGCTCGCGACGTTCGGGTGCACCAGGCGAGCCGCCGAGCGCGCCTCGGCCCGGATCCGCTCCACCGAGCCGGCCTCGCCGTCGAGCCGGGGCGAGATCAGCTTCACCGCGACGGTCCGGTCCAGCACACGGTCGTGCGCCCGCCAGACCTCCGACATGCCACCCAGGCCGGCCCGCTGTTCGAGCTCGTACCGCCCGCCCAGCGTCCGCATCGCCCACTCCTCGCCTCGTCCGGTGTGCCCTCCGGTCCCGCTACCCGGCCCCGGAGCTGTGCAAACCGGCGGGGGTTTCCATTCCGGCGGGGTAGCTTCGCGGCGAGGGGTCGACACAGGGAGGACAGCGGTGGCTTCGGTGCGCGTACGGTTCGTCGGCGGTCCGGCCGACGAGCTGACCCGGGACCTGCCCGCGGGGCCGGACGGCGGGCCACCGCCCCGGTGGGTGCTGCGGCATCCCGAGGAGCCGGCCGAGGGGGTGGCCGACCACCTCTACGAACGCGACGAGCACGCCGCGGCGGGCGGCTGGACCATGCGGTACGTGCACACGTTCCCGTTCGGCGCGACCGAGTGAGGCTCAGCCCGCCCGGACGCCGGTGGTGCCGAGGATGACCGAGGCGACCAGCTCCGGATCGTCGTGCATCGGCACGTGGCCGCAGCCGGGCAGGTCCAGGTGCCGCGCGGCGGGCAGCCGGGTACGCGCCAGCGCCGCCTGCCGGTAGGGCAGGATCCGGTCCCGGGTGCCCCATGCCACGGTGACCGGCACCGTCGGCGCGCCCGCGTAGGCGTACCCCCGGCCGGCGCGCGCGACGGCGCGGAACGCCCGCGCCTGGCGCAGCGCGCGGGCGTCGGCGACCGCGTCGTCGAGGGTCATCCGGTTGGGCCGGGCCAGGATCATGCCCATCGCCAGCATCCGCAGCGCGGGCGCGGCGAACAGGCGGCGCAGCACCGGCTCGGGCAGCCGGGCCGCGTTGCGGTGCAGGGCGAGCACGGTCAGCGCCCAGCGCAGCTCGCGGGCGGTGCAGAAGCCGGCCGGGGACAGCGCGGTGGCCGAGGAGACCGCGCCGAGCGCGGCGAGTTCCAGCGCGATCGCCCCGCCGAGGCTGTTGCCCGCGACGTGCGGGCGCTCCAGCCCGAACGCGGCGAACAGCTCGACCATGGCCGCGGTCAGGCCGGGCATGTCGGCGGGCAGCCCGGTGGCGGGCACCGGGGAGCGGCCGAAGCCCGGCAGGTCGACGGCTATCACGTCGTGCGCCTGCGCGAGCCGGTCCAGTACCGGCCGCCAGGCGCCGCCGTGGTGACCGATGCCGTGCAGCAGCACCAGCGTGGGCCCGGCGCCGCGCCGCTCGTAGACGACCTCCACCGGCGCGGTCACGGCCGTCCCTGCGGCGTGCTGGGGCCGAAGCCCCGCCCCAACGCGCGGGCCTGTTCCTCGATCAGCGGCACGGTGGCCCGGGCGGTGCGGCCCACCAGCCGGTCGGCCAGCGGACTGACCAGCACCGACCGTACGGCCTGCACGCCGGCGACGGCGCGTGGCACGTACACCCGGCGGCTGCGCCGCTCGATCGCCCGGACGAACGCCTCGGCGCACTCGGCCACCGTCGTGGTACGCCGCAGCGGCCACGGCAGCTTCGTCAGCGCCGTTTCGAAGGCCGGCAGGTCGGCGCGCGCCTCGCGGACCAGGTCGGTGTCCACCCACGACGGATGGGCGGTGCCCACCGCCACGCCCCGGTGCGCCAGCTCCAGGCGGATCGCGTTGCCGAACTGCTCGACGCCGGCCTTGGAGGCGCAGTAGGCGGCCATGCCGGGCAGCGCGGCGAACGCCGCGGCCGAGGACACGATCAGCAGGTAGCCGCCCCGGTCGACGAGCGCCGGCACGGTCGCGGCGGCGGTGCGCATCACCCCGATCAGGTTGACCTCGACCGTACGCACCAGCGCCTCGACGTCGCCGACGGCGATCGTGCCGCGGTTGGCCACCCCGGCGTTCGCGACCACCGCGTCGATCCCGCCCAGCGCCGCCACGGTACCGTCGACCGCCTCGGCCAGCGCCTGCTGGTCGGTGACGTCGGCGGCGAACCAGGCGTGCCCGGGACCCAGCTCGGCGGCGAGCGCGGCGAGCCGGTCGGGTTCCAGCCCGACCAGTGACAACCGCGCGCCGCGTGCGGCGGCGAGGCGGGCGGTGTGCTCGCCGATGCCCCGGGCCGCGCCGGTCACCAGCACCACCTTGCCGGCCAACCGGCCGGAAAAACGACCGTCGATGGACATGCCGGGAAGTTACCACCGGGTAGCCCGGGTGTGGAAGACCCGGCCGGACCTGCCCGGATTCGAAGTCGGCCGGCGCGCACAGCTGGTACACAGGATCGGGACAGCCCGGCGACAGCGGGTCCGCCCACGATGGGGGCATGGTCATGAACGGGCAGGCCGCGCAGGGCCGCATCGAGCTGCACCGACCGGACGGCGAGCCGGTGCGGGTGCTCGTGGTCGACGACGAGCCGACGCTCACCGATCTGCTCGCCATGGCCCTGCGGTACGAGGGCTGGCAGGTCGCGACCGCCGGCAACGGGATGGCGGCGATCAGCACCGCCCGCCAGTTCCGCCCGGACGCCGTGGTGCTCGACGTGATGCTGCCCGACCTGGACGGCTTCCAGGTGCTGCGTCGCCTGCGCGAGGAGTCGCCGAGCGTGCCGGTGCTGTTCCTGACCGCCCGCGACGCCGTGGAGGAGCGCGTCGCCGGGCTCACCGTCGGCGGCGACGACTACGTCACCAAACCGTTCAGCCTGGAGGAGGTCATCGCCCGGCTGCGTGCGCTGCTGCGCCGCTCAGGCTTCGCGGTCGCCGCCCGCCAGGAGGCGGTGCTCACCGTCGGCGACCTCACCCTCGACGAGGACAGCCACGAGGTACGCCGAGGCGACGACCTGATCACGCTCACCGCCACCGAGTTCGAGCTGCTGCGCTACCTGATGCGCAACCCGCGCCGCGTGCTCAGCAAGGCGCAGATCCTCGACCGGGTCTGGAACTACGACTTCGGCGGCCAGGCCAACGTGGTCGAGCTGTACATCTCGTACCTGCGCAAGAAGATCGACGCGGGCCGCGCGCCCATGATCCACACGCTGCGCGGGGCGGGTTATGTCCTCAAGCCCGCCGAGTGACGCCCGCGGCCGGCTGCGCCGCCGCCTGGCCGGCTGGTCACTGCGCCGCCGGCTCGTGCTCTCCGTGGTGGCGCTGCTCGCGCTGGTCAGCCTCGGCATCGGCGGCCTGACCACAGTCGCGCTGCGGCACTTCCTGATCAACCAGATCGACAACCAGCTCACCTTCGGCGACCGGCGGCCCGCCGACTTCGAACGCTGGGCCCGGCGCGGCATCGACCCGCCGCGCCCGGACCAGCGGCCCACCCCGCCGAACTCCGACGAGGTCGCGCCGGACCCCCCGGGCGGCTTCCCGCCAGGCTCCATCGCGGTCCGGGTGCCCGGCGCCGCCGAACCCGTCGGCCGGGTCCGGTCCGAGAGCGGCGGCAGCGAGGAGGTGCCCGCCGCCGACCTGACCGCGCTGGCCCGCGTACCCGTCGGCGACCGCCCGCGCACCGTCGTCGTCGGGGACCGGGGGGACTACCGCGCGGTCGCGCTGCCCTCGCCGCGCGGCGACGGCGACGTGCTGGTCCTCGCGATCCCGACGGCCCAGGTGGACGACACCGTCATGTGGATGATCGTCGCCCAGGCCGGGGTGATCGGCGCGGGCCTGGTCATCGCCGGCGCCCTCGGTCTGCTCATCGTCCGGGTCACGCTGCGCCCGCTCAACCGGGTCGCCGCCACCGCCGCCCGGGTCACCGAACTGCCGCTCGATCGCGGTGAGGTCGCCCTGTCGGTGCGGGTCCCGGCCGCCGACACCGACCCCCGCACCGAGGTCGGGCAGGTCGGCGGCGCGCTCAACCGGATGCTCGGCCACGTCGCCGCCGCGCTCTCCGCCCGGCAGGCCAGCGAGACCCGGGTACGCCAGTTCGTCGCCGACGCCAGCCACGAGCTGCGCACCCCCCTCGCGGCCATCCGGGGGTACGCCGAGGTGGCCCGCCGGGGCCGCCAGGAGGTCCCGCCCGACGTGGCGCACGCGCTACGCCGCGTCGAGTCGGAGAGCACCCGGATGACGAGCCTCGTCGACGACCTGCTGCTGCTGGCCCGGCTGGACTCCGGCCGCCCGCTTGCCGCCGAACCGGTCGACCTGACCGCCACGGCGGTGAACGCGGTGAGCGACGCCCACGTCGCCGGCCCCGACCACCGCTGGCAGCTCGACCTGCCCGACGAGCCGCTCACCGTCACCGGCGACGCCCACCGGCTGCACCAGGTGCTGGCGAACCTGCTCGCCAACGCGCGGGTGCACACCCCGGCCGGCACCACCGTCACGGTCCGGCTCGCGCCCGCCGCCGGCGGCGTCGAGCTGCGCGTCACCGACGACGGACCGGGCATCCCGGAACAGTTGCAGCCGGAGGTCTTCGAGCGCTTCGCCCGCGGCGACAGCTCCCGCTCCCGCGCGCAGGGCAGCACCGGCCTCGGCCTGGCCATCGTCGCCGCCGTGGTGGAGGCCCACCACGGCCGGGTCGACGTGGTCAGCCGGCCCGGCCACACCGCGTTCACGGTCTGGCTGCCCGGATCCACAGCAGACGCATAGGTCACTCACGGCAGCGGGCCAGCGGACGCTCCGAGGCTTGCCGGCATGGACAGAACCGAGAGCCTGCCGACCCCGCCCACGGCCGGTCCACCCGGCGCCGAGCCGGCCCCCGCGCCCGTACCGGAGGAGACCCGCGCCGACCGCTGGGCCCGCCCGGCGCTGCTCGGCCTGCTGGCCGCCACCGCGCTGCTCTACCTGTGGGGCCTGGGCGCCTCCGGCTGGGCCAACGCCTTCTACTCGGCCGCCGTGCAGGCCGGGTCGCAGAACTGGACCGCGTTCTTCTACGGCTCGTCCGACGCGGCCAACTCGATCACGGTGGACAAGACCCCGGCCTCGCTCTGGCTGATGGCGCTCTCGGTGCGGATCTTCGGCCTGAGCAGCTGGTCGATCCTGGTGCCGCAGGCGCTGCTCGGCGTCGCCTCGGTCGGCGTGCTGTACGTGACGGTCCGCCGCTGGTACGGCCCGGCCGCCGGACTGCTCGCCGGGACGGTGCTCGCGCTCACCCCGGTGGCGACGCTGATGTTCCGGTTCAACAATCCGGACGCGCTGCTGGTGTTCCTGCTGGTCGCCGCCGCGTACGCGACGGTGCGCGCGGTCGAGACGGCGAGCACCCGGTGGATCGCGCTGACCGGCGTGCTCGTCGGGTTCGGCTTCCTCACCAAGATGCTCCAGGCGTTCCTGGTGATCCCGGTCTTCGCCGGGGTCTACCTGCTGGCCGCGCCGACCGGCCTCGGACGGCGGATCCGCCAGCTCCTGCTGGCCGGGCTCGCCGTGGTCGTCTCCGCCGGCTGGTGGGTGGCGATCGTCGAACTGGTGCCGGCGAGCGCCCGCCCGTACGTCGGCGGCTCGCAGAACAACAGCATCCTGGAGCTGACGCTCGGCTACAACGGCCTGGGCCGGATCACCGGCGACGAGGTGGGCAGCGTCGGCGGTGGCGGCGGACGGCCCGGCGGCGGTGGACCGTTCTCCGGTCAGACCGGGCTGCTGCGGATGTTCGACACCGAGGTCGGCGGGCAGATCTCCTGGCTGCTGCCGGCCGCGCTGATCCTGCTGGTCGCCGGGCTGTGGCTGGCCGGGCGGGCACCGCGTACCGACCGGACCCGGGCCGGTCTGCTGCTCTGGGGCGGCTGGCTGCTGGTCACCGGACTGATCTTCAGCTTCATGTCCGGGATCTTCCACGCCTACTACACGGTCGCCCTGGCTCCGGCGGTCGGCGCGCTGGTCGGCATCGGCGTCACAGCGCTGTGGCGGGCCCGTGCCGGCGTTGCTTCGGCTGCACCTGGCCCGGCCGCAGCGGCCCGGTGGCGTGGGTTCGCCGCCACGCTGGTCCTGGCCGCCACGCTGGCGGTCACCGCCTGGTGGTCCTGGCACCTGCTCGGCCGCACCCCCGACTGGTACCCCTGGCTGCGCCCCACGGTGCTCGCAGTGGGCCTGACCGCAGCCGTCCTCCTGGCCGCACCGGCGTTCCTCACCACCGGCCCCCGCCGGCCCGTCCCGCCCACCCCGCCCTCTCCCGCCTCCCCGCCCCCTCCCGCCTCCCCGCCCACCCCGTTGATCAAGGAGTTTGTGTCCGGGAACGGCGTTCAGGCTGACGCAAACTCCTTGGTCAACTCCGGCATGGGTGTGGCGGCGGGGCACCGGGGCGGGTTTGCCGGGCGGGTCGTGCGGTGGCTGATGCCGGTGCTGTCCGTCACCGGGATCGCGGTGGCGCTGGCCGGGCCGGCCGCGTACGCGATGCAGACCGCTTCCACCCCGCACAGCGGCGCCATTCCGAGCGCCGGACCGGCCGGAGCGGGGGGCTTCGGCGGCCCGGGTGGCCCGGGTGGGCGGATGCCGGGCGGCGGGGACGGGCAGTTCCCCGGTCGCCCGGGCGGCGGGAACGGGCAGTTCCCGGGCTTCCCGGGCTTCCCGAACGGCACCGGCTCCAGCGGCACGGGTCCGGACGGCACCGGCCCGGGCGGCGGAGCGAACGCCGGCGGATTCCCCGGCTTCCCGGGCGGTGGTTCGGCTCCGGGCGCGCCCGGCGGCACCGGTCAGGACGGCGGCGCCGGTCCGGAGGGTGGCACGGGACCGGACGGCCGGGGGCAGCGCGGCGGCGGCATGGGCGGGCTGCTCGACGCCCGCGAGCCGAGCGCCGAGATGACCGCGCTGCTCACCGCCGACGCCGACGACTACACCTGGGTCGCCGCCACGGTCGGCTCGAACAACGCCTCCGGCTACCAGCTGGCCACCGGGCGGCCGGTCATGCCGATCGGCGGCTTCAACGGCAGCGATCCGTCGCCGACGCTCGCCCAGTTCCAGCGGTACGTCGCCGACGGGCGGATCCACTACTTCCTCGGCGGCGGCGGGTTCCGGGCCAACGGCGGCAGCAACGCCTCGGCCGAGATCGCCGCCTGGGTCGCCGAGAACTTCACCGCGACCACCGTCGACGGCGTGACCGTGTACGACCTGAGCAGCGGAAAGCAGGGCTGAGCGATGACTGACACGTACGCGCCCCGGGCCGCCGTGCGGGCCCGGCCCGCCGCCGGCAGCGCGGTGCTGGACGTGGTGGTCCCGGTCTACAACGAGGAGACCGACCTCGGTCCCTGCGTCCGGCGGCTGCACGCGCACCTGACCGCGCACTTTCCGTACCCGTTCCGGATCACGGTGGCCGACAACGCCAGCGTGGACGGCACCCCGGAGGTTGCCCGGGCGCTCGCCGACGAGCTGCCCGAGGTGGGGGTGCTGCGGCTGGACGAGAAGGGCCGTGGGCGGGCGCTGCGCGCCGCGTGGTCGGCCTCGCCCGCGCCGGTGCTCGCGTACATGGACGTGGACCTGTCCACCGACCTGGCCGCGTTGCTGCCGCTGGTGGCGCCGCTCATCTCCGGGCACTCGGACCTGGCCATCGGCACCCGGCTGGCGCGGACCAGCCGGGTGGTCCGGGGCGCGAAGCGGGAGGTGATCTCGCGCGGCTACAACCTGCTGCTGCGCGGCACGCTCGCGGCGCGGTTCTCCGACGCCCAGTGCGGGTTCAAGGCGATCCGCGCCGACGTGGCGGCCGGGCTGCTGCCGCTGGTACGCGACACCGGCTGGTTCTTCGACACCGAGCTGCTGGTCCTGGCGCAGCGGGCCGGGCTGCGCATCCACGAGGTGCCGGTGGACTGGGTGGACGACCCGGACAGCCGCGTCGACATCGTCGCCACCGCGCTGGCCGACCTGCGGGGCATCGGCCGGCTGGGCCGGGCGCTGGCCACCGGGGCGCTGCCGCTGGCGCAGCTGCGCGCCCAGCTCGGCCGGGGACCGTTGCCGGCCCCGCCGGCGCGCGTGCCGGCCGGACTGCCGCGCCAGCTCGTCCGGTTCGCCGCGGTGGGCGTGGCGAGCACGCTCGCGTACCTGCTGTTGTTCCTGCTGGCCCGCGGACCGCTCGGGGCGCAGCCGGCGAACCTGCTGGCGTTGCTGCTCACGGCGGTGGCGAACACGGCGGCCAACCGGCGGCTCACGTTCGGGGTCAGCGGGCGCCGGCACGCCGGCCGCCACCACCTCCAGGGCCTGCTGGCGTTCGCGCTGGGCCTGGCCCTGACCAGCGGCTCACTGGCCCTGCTGCACGCCGCCACACGCCCGAGCCGCAGCCTGGAGCTGGTGGTGCTGGTGGCGGCCAACCTGGCCGCGACAGCCCTGCGCTTCCTCCTGCTCCGCCTGGCCATGCACCACCGCCCCTGACCCACCCCGAACACCCCGTCGATCATGAGGTTGGCGGCGCGACGCGCCGGGCGCCGGTGCCGTCAACTTCATGATCGACGGGGCGGGTGGCAGGGTTGGGGGTGTGTACCGGGAGTGGGGGGCGGCGGGGGTTCCGGGCGCGGTGCTGTGGGGCAGCGTGTCCGGCGGGGGTGAGACGCGGGTGCTGCCGGACGGGTGCCTGGACCTGCTCTGGTCCAGCCGGTCCGGGCTGCTGGTGGCCGGTCCGGACCGCACCGCGCACCTGTCGCGGTCCGCGCCGGGGGACCGGTGGATCGGGCTGCGCCTGCCGCCGGGCACCGGCCCGGCCGTGTTCGGCGTGCCCGCCGAGGAACTGCGCGACCGCCGCGTCCCGCTGGCCGACCTGTGGGGCCGCGCCGCCGCCGAGGTGACCGAGCGGGTCGAGGCGGCGCTGGCCGCGCCGGGCGCCGGTAGCGCCGCCGGGGTGCTCACCCGGGTCGCCCGCGACCGGCTGCGTGCGGCCGGCGGCCCCGACCCGGTCGGCGCGCGTGTCGCCGCCCGCCTGGCCGCCGGGGCCACCGTCGCCGCGACCGCCGCCGAGGTCGGCCTCGGCGCGCGGGCCCTGCACCGCCGCAGCCTGACCCTGTTCGGGTACGGCCCGAAGACGCTCGCCCGCATCCTGCGGATGCGCCGGGCGCTGGACCTGGCCCGCGCCGGCGCGCCGCTCGCCGAGGTGGCCGCGCGCAGCGGGTACGCCGATCAGGCCCACCTGACCCGCGAGGTGCGGGAGCTGGCCGGGCTGCCCCCGTCGCGGCTGCTCGCCCCGACCACCGCCTGACCGGCCGCCTTTCAGTCGCCCGCCGGCAGCGGGGCGAACAGGTCCACGCCGTTGCCGTCCGGGTCGTGCAGGACCGCGTACCGCTGGCCCCAGAACGCGTCCCACGGGGGCAGCTCCCCGTGGTGGCCGGCGGCGGTCAGCTCGGCGTACCAGCGGTCCACCTCGGCCGGGTCGGCGCACCGGAAGGCCAGGCTCATCCGGTTGTTGCCGCCGGACGGGTCGAAGTCGGGGTGGAAGCTGCGGATCACCTCGACCGTGTCCCAGGCCAGCCGTACGCCGTTCGGCAGGGTGACCTCCACGTGCCCTTCCGTCTCGGCGCCGGCCGGGATCGGCAGCCCCAGCCGCCGGTAGAAGTCGAGTGTGCGGGCCATGTCGGTGACCACGGCCCCGACCAGATCGAACTGCGGTGTCATGGCGTCACGGTAGGCGCGACCGGTCCGGCCCGTCTTGAACGGATCGGACGGGGGACGAGTGGCCGGTGTGGCCCCGCGTGCGACGCCCGAGGCGTTACGGTGGGGGACAAGTCCGGCGCGAAGCACGAAAGCTCGCATTCCGGGCGCGCACTGACGACCGGCGACGGAAGGAAGCAGCCGTGACCCACCTGGCCTACCTGGACGCGGGATCGGGCAGTCTCATCGTGCAGGCGGTGGTCGGCGGCGTGGCCGGAGTGGCCGTGGCCGCCAAGCTCTACTGGCGCCGCCTGGTGTCCCGGTTCCGCCGTCAGCCCAGCGACCAGGGCCCCACGGCGTGACGGTCCCCGACACCGGCGTCCGCGTCGAGCCCGGCTCCTTCCGCGACCCCGGCAACCGGGTGTTCCACCGGGGCGAGGAGGTGCTGCGCGGGCTCGACGAGCGCTCCGCCCGGGACTGGCGTGCGCTGTCCGTCACCGACTTCTTCCGCCGCGCGGCCGAGCGGGGGCAGATCGTCGCCACCGAGGAGCTGACCCCGACCCCCGTCGACACGCAGTGGGCGGCGGTGCTGCGGCACGAGCGGATCCCGTTCGTCTCGCACCCCTACGAGTGGTCGTACGCGATGCTGCGCGACGCCGCGTTGCTGCACCTCGACGTGCTGCGCGCCGCCCTGGAGGCCGGCTTCACCACCAAGGACGGCTCGGCGTACAACGTGCAGTGGCGCGGCGCGCGACCCGTCTTCATCGACGTCGGCTCGTTCGAGGCGCTGCGCGACGGCGAACCCTGGGCCGGCTACCGGCAGTTCTGCCAGACGCTGCTCTACCCGCTGCTGATCCAGGCCCACCTCGGGCTGGACTTCCAGCCGTTCCTGCGGGCCCGCGTCGACGGCGTCGAGCCGGACCAGATGCGCCGGCTGTTCGGCGGCGCCCGGCGCTGGCGCGCCGGCGTGCCCACCCACGTGCACCTGCACGGCGCGATGCAGGCCCGCAACTCCGCCGCGAGCACCACCGACGTCCGCGCCCAGTTGCGCGCCGCCGGCTTCTCCCGCGAACTGGCGCTGGCCACGGTACGCGGGCTGACGAAACTGGTCCGCCGCCTCGACCACCGGCCCGGCGACAGCCACTGGGCGGACTACCAGCGCACCTGCGCGTACTCGGTGCCGGACCGGCAGGCCAAGGAGGAGTTCGTCGACCGCGCGGTGGCCGCCACCGGCGGCGGCTCGGCGCTGGACCTGGGCGCCAACGACGGCCGGTACGCCCGCATCGCCGCCCGGCACGCCGCGCACGTCGTCGCGGTCGAGCAGGACCCGGCGGTGGTCGACACGCTCTACCGCGCGCTGCGCGACGAGGGCGAGACGCGGATCCTGCCGCTGGTGATGGACCTGGCCGACCCGTCGCCCGGCGGCGGCTGGCGCGGCGTCGAGCGGGCCGCGTTCGCCGACCGGGCCCGCGCCGACGTGGTGCTCGCCCTGGCCGTCGTGCACCACCTGGCGATCGGGCGCAACGTGCCGCTGCCCGAGGTGCTGGACCAGCTCACCGCGCTCACCGCCACCGGCGGCAGCCTGGTGGTGGAGTTCGTCCACCCGGACGATCCGATGGCCCGCCGCCTGCTCGCCAACAAGCCCGACGGCCTGTTCCCGGACTACCGGCGCGACGCCTTCGAGGCGCTGCTGGCCCGCCGGGGCCGGGTGGTCGCCCGCACCGAGCTGCCGTCCGGCACCCGGACGCTCTACCAGGTGGTGGTGGGTGGCTGAGCGCACCCTCGCGCCACCCCGGGACCACACGGCCGGCCCGGACCGGCGGGAACGCCCGCCCTGGTGGCGGTCCGAGCTTGCGCGGCTGGCGGAGGTGACCGCGCTGGTCGGGCTGGTGGTGACCCAGCCGCTGCTCGACGTGCTCGGCCGCAGCCCCGACTTCTTCCTGTTCCACCGCGCGTCCCGGGGCGACGTGCTGCTCCTGGTCGCCCTGATCGCGCTCGCGCCGACGGTACCGTTCGCGCTGCTCGGCGCGCTGGCAGTGCCCGCCGGACGCCTTATCCGGGCCGCCGTGCACACCACCTTCGTCGGCCTGCTGCTCGCCGCGCTGGCCGTCCAGGCCGGCCGGCACGTCACGCCGCTCCGGGGCGTACCCCTGCTCGTCGCCGCCGGTGTGGCCGGAGCCGCCGGGGCGGCCGCGCACCGGCGGTGGCGGGCGCCCCGGCGGGTGCTGCGGGTGGCCGCCGCCGGGCCGCTGGTGTTCGTCGGGTTGTTCCTGTTCGCCTCGCCCGCCTCGGCGGTGGTGCTGCCGCGCGGCGAGGGCGGCGCGGCCGGGATCGCCGGCGCGGGCGCGCACCCGCCGGTGGTCATGATCGTGCTGGACGAGCTGCCGCTGGTCTCGCTGCTCGGCCCGGACGGACGCATCGACGCCGAACGCTACCCGAACTTCGCCGCGCTCGCGGCCGGGTCGACGTGGTACCCCAACGCGACCGGCGTCAGCGGCTGGACGCCCTACGCGCTGCCGGCGATGCTCACCGGGCGCTACCCGGAGCAGGGCGCGGCGCCGCACTACTCGCAGTACCCGGACAACCTGTTCACCGCGCTCGGGGGCCTCTACCGGATCAAGGCCGAGGAGAGCATCACCCGGCTCTGTCCGCCGAGCCGCTGCGAGCAGGCCACCACGCCGGAACAGGGGCTCGGGGTGCTGGTCCGGGAGAGCGGCAAGCTGATGGGCCGGATCGCCGCGCCGGTGGACAGCCGCGTCGACCCGGAGGACTCCTACCGCGAGCGGACCGCCGCCGAGGCCGGGCTGGACGCCGCCGAGCCGGTGCCGGACGACCCCAAGTTCCGCTGGGACACCCTCGACGACAACCAGCCGGCCCGGTTCACCTCGTTCCTGGCCGGGCTGCGCCCCGACCCCCGGCCCACGCTGCACTTCCTGCACCTGCTGATGCCGCACTCGCCGTGGGCGTACCTGCCGTCCGGGGCGCACTACTTCGCGCCGGAGGACCTGCCCAACGACGGGACCGGCTGGGTCGACCTGGCCCGCGCCCGGCACCTGGCCCAGCTCGGCTACACCGACCGGCTGATCGGCGAGACGCTGCGGACGCTGCGCGCCACCGGCCTCTACGACAAGGCGCTGGTGGTGGTCACCGCCGACCACGGGGTGAGCTTCCGGCGGGACTGGCAGGGGCGGGGGATGGACGCCATCGAGCACGCCGCCAACGAGGTGGCCTGGGTGCCGATGTTCGTCAAGGAACCCGGCCAGCGCGCCGGCCGGGTGGACGACCGCAACTGGGAGCACGTGGACCTGCTGCCCACGATCGCCGACGAGACCCACATGCGGGTGCCCTGGCAGATGGACGGCCGGTCGGCCAAGGCGGCTCCGCGCGAGCGAGCCGACAAACGCTTCTACGACCGCCCCGGCCAGCCGGTGACGATCACCGGCGGGGTGCCCGCCCCGCTCCCGCCGCCGGCCGCTGATCCGCTCGTCGGGACCCGGGTCGGGAACGTGCCGATGGGCGGGTCCGCCACGGTGGCGAACCGGGACGCGTTCGACGCGGTCGACCCGGCGCGCGGCGGCCTGCCCGCGCTGGTCTGGGGGACGGTCCCGGACGACGTGCCCGACGGGACACGGCTCGCCGTCGCGGTGAACGGCACGGTCGGGGCGGTGGCGCCGGTGGTGCCCCCGGACGCCGGTGGCCGGCGGTTCGCGGCGTTCCTCCCCGACGACCGGCTCTTCGCCGCCGGCGCCAACCGGCTCGACCTCTACCGGGTCGGCGACGACGGGGCGCTGCGGCGGCTCACGCTGTCGTGACGGGCCCCTGGCCGGCGCCCATGGTCGCGCTCCCAACCGGTTTCCGGACCGCCTGGCCGGGAAACAGGTGACGCACACCTCACCCCGAAACCATGACGAGCGGTGTTCTCCGCGCCGTGATTACGGTAGAAGCGAAGGCAATTCAACGAAGATCTTGCCGGCGAAGCGAGGAACAGATGACGGAAGTCAAGCTCGACCACCCCGGTGGGCAGCTGTCGATGCCGGTGCAGTCCGCGGTTGAGGGCCCCGCCGGGATCGGGGTGAGCAAGCTGCTCAAGGAAACCGGGATGACCACGTACGACCCCGGTTTCGTGAACACCGCGTCCTGCTCGTCCGCCATCACCTACATCGACGGTGATGCCGGCATCCTGCGGTACCGGGGTTACCCGATCGACCAGTTGGCCGAGAAGTCCTCCTTCCTGGAGGTCTCCTACCTGCTGATCTACGGCGAGCTGCCGACCCAGGCGCAGCTGTCGGAGTTCAGCGAGCGGATCCGGCGGCACTCGCTGCTGCACGAGGAGATGCGCCGGTTCTTCGACGGCTTCCCCCGTGACGCGCACCCGATGGCCGTGCTCTCCTCGGCCGTCAGCGCCATCTCCACCTTCTACCAGGACAGCCTGGACCCGTTCGACTCCGAGCACGTGGAGATGTCCACGGTGCGGCTGATGGCGAAGGTCCCGACCATCGCCTCGTACGCGTACAAGAAGTCGATCGGGCAGCCGCTGCTGTACCCGGACAACTCGCTCGGCTACGTCGAGAACTTCCTGCGGATGACGTTCGGTGTGCCGGCCGAGCCGTACGAGGTCGACCCGGTGGTGGCCCGGGTGCTGGACATGCTGTTCATCCTGCACGCCGACCACGAGCAGAACTGCTCCACCTCCACCGTGCGGCTGGTCGGCTCCAGCAACGCCAACCTGTTCGCCTCGGTCTCGGCCGGCGTGAACGCGCTGTTCGGCCCGCTGCACGGCGGCGCCAACCAGGCCGTGCTGGAGATGCTCCAGAAGATCCAGGCCGACGGCGGCGACGTCCGCTCCTTCGTGCAGAAGGTGAAGGACAAGCAGGACGGCGTGAAGCTGATGGGCTTCGGGCACCGGGTCTACAAGAACTACGACCCGCGTGCCGCCATCGTGAAGAAGGCCGCCCAGGACGTGCTCGGCCGGATGTCCAAGCCGGACCCGCTGCTCGACCTCGCGGTGCAGCTGGAGGAGATCGCGCTCGCCGACGACTTCTTCGTGTCCCGCCGGCTCTACCCGAACGTGGACTTCTACACCGGCCTGATCTACAAGGCCATGGGCTTCCCGACGAAGATGTTCACGGTGCTGTTCGCGCTGGGCCGCCTGCCCGGCTGGATCGCACAGTGGCGCGAGATGATCAACGACCCGGAGACCAAGATCGGTCGCCCGCGGCAGATCTACACCGGCGCCACCGAGCGGGCGTACGTCCCCGCCGACCAGCGCTGAGCGTGCAAGGAAGGGCCCCTTCTTAACGCCTCCGGTAGAGGAGGGGCCCCCTTTTAACACGCGGGCCACGAAGGCCGCCGACCCGAGCAGGGTCGGCGGCCTTCGTCGCGTGCGCGGGGGTGCGGGGCGTTAAGAAGGGGCCCTTCCTCTACCGCAGGCGTTAACAGGGGGCCCTTCCTTCACCGCAGGCCGGCGGCGGTGAGGAGGTTGCCCTCGGGGACGCGCGGCGTGGGCCGGCCGTGTGTCATGCGGTGCTGGGCGCGGGCGGCGGTGAACGACGGGTCGCCGGCGATCGCGGCGGCGTACGCGGCAGCCGTGCGGGACGCGATGGCCGCCCAGCCGTACCGCTCGTGGACCATGGCGCGGGCCCGCCGGGCGAGCACGCGGGCCCGGTCCCGGTCCGACAGCAGCGCGTGCACCGCCTCGACGAGCCCGTCCGGGTCGTGCGGGGCGAACGTCATCCCGGTGACGCCCGGCTCGACGATCTCGGCCAGGCCGCCGGTGCGGGCCACTGCCAGCGGCGCGCCCGCGGCGGCCCCCTCCAGCGCCACCATGCCGAACGGCTCGTAGATGCTGGGCACCGCGAAGCAGTCCGAGGCGGCCATCACCGCGGGCAGGTCGGCGCCGCCGAGGAACCCGGGCATGCTGACTGTGCCGCCCAGCCCGAGGCGGTGCACCTCGGCCTCCAGGTCCGCCCGGTACGGCCCGTCGCCGACGATCACCGCGCGCAGGCCGGGGTGCCGGTCGCGCAGCCGGGGCAGCCCGGCCAGCAGGTGCTGTACGCCCTTTTCGTACACCAGGCGGCCGGCGAACGTGACCAGCGGGCCGTCGGCGGCGAACCGCGCCCGGGCGGCGGCGACCGCCGACGCGGGCACCCGCCAGCGGTGCGGCTCGACGCCGTTGGGCACCACGTCGACGCGGGCGGCGTCCACGCCGAACAGCGCGCCCACCTCGTCGCGCATGTAGCCGGAGCACACGATCACGCGCCCGGACTCGCCGGCGAGCCAGTGCTCGACGCCGTGGATGGTGCGGTTCATCTCCTCCGGCAGCCAGCCCTGGTGCCGGCCCGCCTCGGTGGCGTGGATGGTGGTCACGAGCGGCACGTCCAGGTGCTCGCGCAGCGTCATCGCGGTGTGCGCGACGAGCCAGTCGTGGGCGTGGATGACGTCGTAGGCGCCGGACGAGGCGGCGCGCAGCGCGGCCCGCGTCAGCGTGTGGTTGAACGCCATCGTCCAGGCCAGCAGTGACCCGGTGGCCAGGGGGAAGGTGACCGGGTCCTCAGCGGCGCGGACGATACGGACGCCGTCGGCGTACTCCTCCAGGGGAGCGCCCTCGGCGTGGCGGGTGACGACCGTGACCTCGTGCCCGGCGGCGGCCAGCGCCACGGACAGCGCGTGGACGTGGCGGCCGAGCCCGCCGACGAGCACCGGCGGGTACTCCCACGACAGCATCAGGATGCGCCGGGTCCGGGGCCCGGCCCCGGCCGGCGACGGCGGGGCCGGGCGGGAGGTGAGAGTGGGCCGGTGGAGCCGGTCCGTCGCGGTGGCGGGCTGCGCGCCGACCCGCAGAGTGGTCACGTCGATCTCCGTCCATGCAGGGTGAGGCACGCCGGCAGCGGTGGCGGCGTCGAGCGGTGGTCAGGAGCGACCGGACGGCCGGCCGGGCGCCGGCACCAGCTCGCCGACGACGGCCTGGCCGGATACCGATCGCGGGCCACCGGGAGGGTGCTGACGTCGATCGGCAACCGGAACCGTCCAGTCACCCTGCCAACCTACTGTGCCGGATCCTCTCGCGCGCGGTGAGCGATCCTCATCACTCTCCGACGCCTCCGCGCACATGGGACGGTCACGGGAACGGGTGCGGATACGGGTTGATCTCCTCCGGGGCGAGCGGTTCGGCCCGGTGTCCGAGCCGGACCGGCAGCTCGCGCAGCCGGGGCAGGTCGACGCGCCGGTTGCGGTGACCGAACGTCATCGGCAGCAGCCCCGGGATCAGCACCTTCACGCTGGTGAGGCCGACGGCCTCCTGCTCGCGGGCGGTCTGGTCGACGACCACCACGTCCAGGCCCTCGTCGAGGTAGCGGCCGGTCACGTGCCGCAGGTCGTCGAGCAGGTCCGCGGCCGGGCGGTAGCGCGCCGCCGGTGGGAACGCCTCCGCCATGGACCGGATCTCGTCGCGCTCGTACAGGAACGCGAAGCGCGGCCAGGCGTCCGGGTCGGCCGCCGCCAGCAGGTGGTCCTCCATGGTCCGGACCAGGTCGGAGTCGGCGACCAGGCCGGGGGCGGTGGTGTCCTCGGCGACCATCTCCCGGGTGGCCTCGGCGACGCTGGCGAGCTCCACCAGCGCGGACCACAGGGCGCGCTCCGGGTCCAGGTGCGCCCCGGCGCCGCAGAACGCCCGGGGACGTCCCGGCCGCACCTCCTCGTCGACGAGCATCAGCCAGACCGCCGGGACGCCTTCGGGCATGGTGATGTCGAAGACGTCCAGGCGGCTGCCGGTGGTGCGCTGGATCCAGTCGACGAGCACGCGGGTCATCGGGTCGGCGGAGGTCATCGGGTCCACGCGCGGCACCGGTAGCCGGGCGTACCAGGTGGACAGGAAGGCGTCCCGTTCGGCGACTTCGAAGATGCCGTGCAGGATCGCCTCTTCGAGGTTCGCGCCCAGCGCGCAGCCGTTTGAGCACTCCGGACCGAAACCCGTGCCGTGCGAGCCGTAGTAGGCGAAGGTCTCCGGCACCAGCACCGGGCCGCCGCGCCGGAACGAGTAGGCGTACACCCATTCCACGGGCCGGTCCGGGTCGTATGCGACCGCGTGGTCGTCGGGCGGCGCGGGCGGCAGCCCGAACTCCGTCGGCTCGACGGCCCGCCGCGGTCCGAGCTCGCGGAACGAGGCGCGGGTGACGGTACGGCGGGCGCGTGGCACGTTGCCGCCGAGCCGTTCCAGCGCCTCGGCGACGGCGACGGCCACGCTCGCCGGGTAGGTGAAGGTCCGGCCGTAGCCGGCCAGTTCACCACAGCACAACGGGCCACCGATCGCGCCGGCGAGGACCATCGGATGGTTGTGGTGGACGGTGATCGACGACAGCAGCCCGGTCTCCTCGTCGTGCAGCGCCGCCAGCAGGGCTAGGTGCTCGTCGGGAAGGCTGCGGGCCCGGTAGTCGTCCGGTGCCCGCTTCGGCCGGGACGTCAGCGTGAAGGTGCCGGCGCCCGGGCCGTCGTCCGGCAACGGGCCGCACACCGGGCAGCCGGGTTCGGGGACGAACCGGTGCCGCTTGACGGCCATCGAGGCCGTGGCGACCTCCAGCACCGCTTCCGCGCACCGGCCGTCGCCGCCCTGCGCGACCCGGCTCAGCTCGTCGGCCACGAGCGCGGCGACCGCGGCGCGTACCGGCGGGCCGAGGACGGGCCGGGCGGGCTGCACGGTGCCGTCGTAGAGCCCCTGCCACAGCGCGGACCGGTGCGGTGTCCCGGTGGTCCGCGCCCGGCGTTGCCGCACCTGGAGGCAGTGGTGGCAGCCCGGCCGGCCGGGTGTGACGAACGGTCCGATCCGTACGCCGCGCGGCGTGGTGTACACCGGCAGGAAGGACCGGCCGGCGTCGGCGGCAGCCCGGGCGGCCACGTCGACGTCCTCCGGTGGCCCGTCGACGACGAAGACGTCGACGTCGGTGACCGGGGCGGCGCCCAGCGCCTGTTCCACCGCCCGGCGCAGGGCGCCGACGCCGAGGATCCGCAGGCCGGGACGCGGCGCCACGTCGGACGGGGCGGGGACGGCCGGTGTGGTCGTGACGTCGGTCATGCGCTGCTCCCCGCTCGTGGCGACCACGCCGCCCTGATCATGAACGGCATCACCCGCTGCGCCCCGGGCAGCGAGTCGGCGGGCCGCACCAGCAGCGACCGTCCGTCCCGTGCCAGCTCGCGCAGCAGCGGCGGCAGCGCCGTATCCCAGTCGTGGCCGCCCACGTCCGGCCCGATCTCGGCGCCGTCCGGGCGGCGTCCGGTCAGGACGGCGACCGCCGCCTGCATCGCGTTCGCCAGGGCGGTGTCCGTGTCGGTGGCGCAGCTGCGGGCGACCCATCCGCCGCCGACGGCGACGAACACGGTCGGGGTGCTCGATCCGTCGTGCCACGCCCGCGGCTCGTGGCCGAGGAGGGCCAGCTCGTGTGCCATGACGCGGGTCGGCTCCGGCCACCGCGCCCGGTCGAGCCAGCCACCGGGCGGCCCACCGTCGGCGACCTCGGGTGGGGTCGCGGCCGCGCGTCGCAGTTTCAGGATCGCCCGGCCGCGCGCCTCCGCCCAGGTGTGACCGCCGGCGATCACCACGCCGTCCGGCTGTGCGTCGACGACAGCGCCACGCGCGGTGTCCCACCACACCGTGGCGGTGTCGCCGGCGCAGGCCCGCGCCGCGAGCGTCTCCAGTGCCGCCGTGGCGGCGCGCAGCAGCGCCTGCTCCCGGCTTGCGCCGACGGCGGTGAGCAGCCGCGGTGCGCCGCCGGCCAGGTCCACGACCGTCGCCTCGACGCAGCTGACCGAGATCTGCGAGTGGGCGCCGGTGTCGATGGCCAGCAGCGGGCCCAGCCGCGCGTCGACCAGGAACGGCATCCGGGCGACGAACTCCTCGACGCCCACCGGCGTGCGGGCGGCCATCGCGTCGACGTGCGCGGCGAGATCGGCGTACGGGGCCGGGGGCCGGCAGGAGCGGCAGCGGGGGTGCACGTCGAGCAGATGCTCGCTGGTCACAGCGGTTTCCAGGTCCACGCGGGTCATCCGGTTCGTGGCGGTGGTCTCCGCTCCC
Organism: Micromonospora sp. NBRC 110037; assembly: GCF_001652995.1. Classification (NCBI taxonomy): domain Bacteria; kingdom Bacillati; phylum Actinomycetota; class Actinomycetes; order Micromonosporales; family Micromonosporaceae; genus Micromonospora; species Micromonospora sp. NBRC 110037. The sequence goes on along the minus strand of NZ_BBVA01000002.1, from coordinate 1,954,889 downwards.
ACGCGGTGGCGCAGGTACGCGAACCCGAGCGCCGCGCCGATCAGGCCGCAGACCGGCGCCGACAGCCACTCGGACGTCGTGTCGGGCTCGTCGGCGTCACCCGGGGGGAGCCCGGCGCCCTGCCGGCTGAGCAGGCCGCACTCCCAGCAGCCGCCGGTGACGCCGCCGCCGGTCGGGCCGATCCACGCCTCCGCGCCGCCGGGCACCGCGTGCAGGACCGGCACCCCGATCGCCCGGGCCGCCCGGTTCAGCCGCGTCGCCCGCCCGGCCATCGGACGCGCGGCGCAGTGCAGCACCGCGTCGTACCCCGTCAGCAGGCCGGCGAGCCCCTCGTCGGTGTCGAGGGCGGCGGCCGCGTCCAGCAGCGTCAGCCCGGTCGTCGGATCCTCGGCTCGACGCCGCTGCACGATCCGCCGGAAGCCGTCGCGTTCGGTGCCGGTCTCGGTGGTCTCGACCAGCGAGGCCGTACGCAGCCCGAGTTCGAACAGCGTCTGGACGAGCGCGAGCATGCCGGCGCCGGCGCCGACGAGCAGCACCCGCCCGTCGCGGAACGCCTCGAAGCGGCTCAGCGGCGCGTCGGTGACGTGCTCGGCGAACGCGATCGAGTCCCGGTAGGTGTCGAGTTCCCAGTCCCGCAACGTGTGTGGCGGCTCGCTGTCGAGGTCGCGGGCGATGCCCCGCCGCACCAGCATCCGGACCAGGTCGGTGACGAGCTGCCGCTGCGCCGGGGGCAGACCCGCGGTCAGCGCCTCCACCGTGCGGGTGCCGTCCAGATGCGGGGCGAGCCGCTGCACGAGGCCGTACGCCGACGCGCCCGCCAGGTGCGTGCCGGCGAGTCCCGTCTCCAGGTACACGCCGTCGTCGACCGGCACGTACATCAGGTCGTCGCGGAGCTTGACCCTCACGCGGCCGTCTCCTTCCGCAGGTGTCCCATCCGCACCGCGACCGCGCGTCCGGCGTCGGTGAACGCCTGCCGGCCGTGCAGGTACCGGGAGTTGTCCACGACCAGCACGTCACCGGACCGCCACGGCACCGCCACCGTCAGCCGCGCGGCGACGTCCGCGGCGGTGGCCACGAGGTCCTCGGGCACCGGCGCGCCGGTACCGGAGCGCACCCGCAGCCGCCGGTCGTGGTACTCGCCGGGCTGCGGGCGGCTGATGAACAGCGAGTTGCAGAACGCCGGCACACCTTCGAAGAGGGTCGGTGGCGTGCACCGGGTGCCGAAGCCGACAGTCATCGCGTCCTCGTCCACGTCGATGTGGATCGACTCCCACGGCCGCAGGTACGGCTCCCACTGCCGCAGCATCCGCTCCGCCGCCTCCGGGTCGGTCGTGCCGCACATCCGCTGCCACACCGGTGTGGGCAGCTCGCTCTCCCAGCGCAGCGTCAGTTCCTCGCAGGCGGCGCGGACCGTGGCGGGCAGGGCGGCCAGCAGCGCGAGACCGTCGCACAGCGTCGTGGCCCCGCCGTCGGCGGCGGGCCGCTCGCACCGGAACATCAGCAGGTCCGGGGCGCCGGGCGCGTACGACGCCTCCCGGTGCAGCGGCATGCCCTGCGTTCCCCGGGTGACTGTGGTCGTCGTCGGGTCACCGCCGATCACGTCCCGCTCGTCGTGGAACCCGCCCTGGTACGGCGACGCGGTCATCAGCGCGTCGCCGAGCGCGACGTAGTCCTCGTGCCGCCACCCGCCGCGCAGCAGCACCGCGCCGTGCTCGGCGACCGCCGCGAGCACCGCGTCCGGCGTGGGGGTGCCGACGAGCGCCGGAACGTCCTGTTCAGCCATGAGGGTTCCCTTCGGTGAGATGGGCCGCCAGCGCCCCGGGACGCGGCGCGGGCGTGCCGACCAGCAGTTGTGTCAGCGGGGACGCCCCGTCCGGCAGGCCGAGCCGGGCGGCGACGGCGTCGGCGGTGAGGCCGCCCAGCGCCCGGCTCGCCGCGCCGGTCGCGGTGGCGGCGAGCCCGGCCAGGTGAAGGGCCACACCGGCGAGCAGGTGCAGCCGGTGGAACGAGGCCGGGGAGAGCTGGTCGACGGGCCGGCTCCCGGCGTGCACCAGGTAGAGGGTCGCGCCGCGGGTGACCATCCGGCGGTCGACCCGGTGCGGGTACGCCGCCGCGTCGTCGGCCGCTCCCGGCGGCCCGGTCGGCACCAGCCGGTGGTGGTGCGGCTGGTAGCGGTACGCGTCCGCCGGGATGCCGTCGACGGTCCGGGCGAGGCACCAGAGCTCCGGGTACAGCGGCTGCCGGGCCAGCGCCGCCAGGGCCGGCGAACCGGCCCGGCCGGCGGCGCAGGCCAGGATGTCGGCGACCTGCCCGGCGGTCAGCCCCGGGCCGAGGTTCGCGGCGGAGGCGCGGCGGGCGGCTGCCGCGACCAGGTCGAGCGGCCGGGCCGGCGGCAGGTCCAGCGCCCGGCCCGCCGCCGGACCCACCGGAAGGCGGTCCGCCGGGAGGCGCTGGGCCGGGACGCCGTCGGCCGGAAGACGGCCGGCCGAGGGTGGCTCGGCGTCGGCGTGCCGGTCGTACCTTGCCCGGTGCAGCGCCACCGCGCTCGGGTGGGCGGCCTCGTGGCCGAGCCGGTCGTGGTCCAGCCCGGTCGCCGGGGGCGGCCCGCCGGACGCAAGCGGTGTCCCGGGGACGTCCGCGTGCGCGGGGAACTCGATCGCCGCGTAGAGGGCCTCCAGTTCGGCGTCGAGTCCGAGCAGCTCACCGGCGAGCGCCGGATCGAGGTCCAGGCGCGGTGTCGCGTCCACCGGCGACGTGAGCAGCTGGGCCAGCAGGACACCGGAGTCGACGATGCCCAGCCGGTAGCCGAACGCCCCGTACTTGCTGGTGTTCTTCCACGGCCGGTGGGTCAGCAGCAGCGCGTGCCGGGGCGCCGCCGCGACCCCGAGGAGCCGGTCGAGCCGGGCGGCCGGGCTGCCCGGGCGCAGCAGTTCCAGGCAGTGGTGCGGCGGGTCGTAGTGGTAGACGCCGGCCGCGAGGTCGGGGGAGCCGGCCCAGGCGAGGTAGATCTCGTTGGGGTGGAACGCCCCGCCGGAGGGCACCGACCGGCGCAGCGTGTGCCAGCCGGGCAGCAGCCGCGACGGCGTGGGCGTGTCCGACGGGGCGCCGGTCAACGCGGACAGTCCGGCCAGCGTGATCGTCTCCGCCCGGCGTGGCGCGTACCCGAGCAGCATCGCGCTGAGCCGGTCGAGGCAGCCGTCGCCGAGCGGCACGGACCCCGGGCCGGGCCACCGCAGCGGCCGGCGGGTCGCGCCCGGGTACCGCTTGCCGCACGGCGGCAGGTACGCCGTCGGCTGCCCGGTGTCGTCCCGCACCGCCGCCAGGTACCGGCCGGCGACGCCGGCCCGCGTGGCTGCCATCTCAGCTGCCCGCGCTCTCGTACCGGCGCAACCCGGCCCGGAAGACCGCCCACGCCCCGGCCGCGCAGGCCGCCGCGACGACCGGGGTGAGCGCGCCCGCCGTGGTCGAGGCGCCCTTGTCCAGCAGCGCGGCCGTCGGGAAGTAGCCGACGAACGCGACGGGTACGAGCGTCAGCAGCGAGCGCAGGCCGGTGCCGTACAGGGTCAGCGGATAGCGGGCCAGGTCGCCCAGGGTGTGCACGCTCGCCGCGAGCGAGCTGGACGGGCTCAGCAGCCAGAAGACGACAGCGTTGGTGGCCAGGTTGACCGCCAGCTTGACCAGGACTCCGCTGGCGAGCAGCACCACCGCCCAGAGCACCGTCAGCGGCGTCCAGGCCAGGTCGAGGTGGACGGCCGCGGCGCCGAGCAGCGCCGCGCCGAAACCGACGTTGCCGAGGCCGTTGAACCCGACCGCGTTGCCGGTGACCTGGAGCACCACCGGGTAGGGCCGGACCAGCAGGTAGTCCAGCAGGCCGAGGTTGACCAGGCCGCCGAGATGCCAGGTCCCCTCGAACAGCAGGGAGCCGACGCCCTCGGCGAGCATCACCATGGCGCAGACGTACAGCACCTCCCAGCGGGTCCACCCGCCGAGCGCGGTCACCTGCCGGAACACCATCACCACGAAGACCAGCCCGGCGAGCTGACCGAGCACCGTCGCCCCGATGGTCAGGAGCGCGTCGGCGCGGTACTCGAGCACCGCCCGCAGATGCGCGCCGAGCAGCCGGCGGTAGATCCGTGCCTCGTGCATCATCGGCCGGTCACCCGCCGTGCGCGGTCAGCCGCCGCACGCCCGCGGACCACAGCAGCCGGGCCGCGCCCCACAACACCAGAACCCAGAGCAGTTGTACGCCGATCAGCGTCACCGCCTCGGCGCCACGTGCCTGCCCCAGGTAGATCAGCGCCGGGGTGGAGACGATGCCGGGGAACGGGGAGAGCTGGCAGACGACCTGGAGCCAGCCGGGGAACAACGCGATCGGCACCAGCGCCCCGGAGAGGATGTTGGTGACCGCCACCCGGGACAGGCTCAGCCCGTGGAAGTTGCCGGTCCAAAAGCACAGCAGCCCGACGAGGTAGACCAGGCCGAACTTCAGCGGCACCACCGCCAGCAGGCTGAGCAGGAACAGCCCGGCCTGCCCGGCGGCGGGCAGCGCGGCGCCGCCGAACGCCGACACCAGCGTCGCCGCCATCACCGCCACCGTCAGCACTTCACCGACGACGTATCCGAGTGACAGCGCGAAACGCGAGAGCTGGTAGTCGATCGGCCGGACCAGGTCGAGCGCCACGGTGCCGTGCAGCACCGGGCCGGCGATCTGCGCGTCGGTGAAGCTCGACAGCAGCCCCCCGGTCAGGAACGCCACGACCAGGTAGCCCTTCATCTGCTCCCAGGACAATCCGCCCACCTCGCCGCCGGCCGCGCCGGCGAAGACGGCCTGCCAGACCGCGAACAGCGCCACTGTCTGCACCACGACCCCGGTGAGCTGGAGGAGGAACTCGCCCCGGTAGATCAGCAGCGTCGACCAGGACATCCGCGCCAGCGTCAGGTACGCCCTCATGCCGGCACCGACGGGCTCAGCTCGCCGGCGTACGCCCGGCGCACCACGTCCTCGATGGACGGCTCGTCGATCCGGATGTCCACCACCGGCGCCCGGCGGGCGACCACCGAGACGATCTCGCCCGCGCCGTACGCGCCGTGGTCGAACGTGACGGCGATCTGCCGTGCCGACCCGTCGTGGACCAGCCGGACGCCCGGCAGGTCGGCGTCGAGGTCGCCGTGCCAGTCGGCGCCGAGCGTCAGGTGCACGGTCCGCTGGTCGGCGACCAGCCGGCGGACGGCGTCGATCGAGCCGTCGAAGATGATCCGGCCCCCGTCGATGATCACGAGCCGGCGGCAGACCTGCTCGATGTCACCGATGTCGTGCGTGGTCATCAGCACCGTGGTCCCGCTCGCGCGCTGGGCCCGCAGGAAGTCCCGGACGGCCTGCCGGGCGACGATGTCCAGCCCGATGGTCGGCTCGTCGAGGAACACCACGGGCGGTGCGTGCAGCAGCGCGGCGGCCAGGTCGGCGCGCATCCGCTGGCCGAGCGAGAGCTGCCGGGCGACCACCGGCAGCAGCCGGCCGAGCCCGAGCAGCGCGTCGAACTCCTCCAGGCGTGCCGCGTACCGGGCCCGGGGGATGCGGTGGATGTCGCGCAGCAGCGCGAGGGAGTCGCGGACCTGCAGGTCCCACCAGAGCTGGCTGCGCTGGCCGAACAGCACGCCGATGTTGCGGGCGTTGGCGTGCCGGTCGCGGTGCGGGTCGAGGCCGCAGACGCGTACCCGCCCGGCGGTGGGGTGCAGGATGCCGGTGAGCAGCTTGACCGTCGTCGACTTCCCGGCGCCGTTGGGCCCGACGTACGCGACCGCCTCGCCGGAGGAGATCGACAGGTCGACGCCGTCGACCGCCACGTGCTCGACGTGTCGTGGCCGTACGAGGTGGCGCAGCGAGCCGCGCAGGCCCGGCTGCTTGTCGGCGATCCGGAACCGCTTGGTCAGGCCACTGGCCTCGATCACTGGCATCGGCGTTGTCGTCCCGGTCAGCCGGCCGCGACGGCGGCACGGTGGTGCGGGCGCAGCCGCAGCACCGTGCCGAGGCCGTCGACCTCGGTCAGGGTGGTCTCGAACGCGGCGCCCATGACCCGGCCGAGGTAGCCCAGGCTCGCCGGGTCCGGGTCGAACCGCGCCGAGAGCTCCGCGCCGGTGGAGACCAGGTGCACCTCGTCGGCGAGGGCACCGGCGACGTTGACGAACTGGCACAGGTCCTCCCAGTAGAGGTACCGCCAGAAGTCGACGCTGACCACGGCGTCCAGGCTGTCCGCGGCGACCGGTGGCCTGATCCCGACCAGGTGGAAGTTGGCCGGACCGGCCGGCGCCCCGTAGTCGTAGGTCAGCGCGCCGTCGGGCAGCCCGGCCTCGGCGCTGCCGGTGCCGACCCACAGCACCCGGTCGCCGGGCAGGCGACCGGCGAGCCGCTGCACCGCCGGCCCGATCCGGCACCAGGAGCGGCGTACGCAGTCGTCCATCGCCCGGCGGTAGTGCACCACCCGCTCGGCCGCGCGGGCCACGTCCACCGGCCCGGCGAACTCCCACTCCACGACCGGGTACTTGAGCGCGACCCGATCCAGGTTGTCCATGAAGTCGTTCCAGTTCTGGATGACGTTGCGGTGGTGCGGCAGGTGGTAGACGGCGGCCAGGTCGTCGTAGGCGAAGTTGCGGTTGAGTACGCCGAGGTGCGCGTGCACCCGGTAGAACAGCTCCATGTCCTCCAGGCCCCAGCGCAGGCCGAAGCCCTCGTCGAAGCCGCCGACCGCCTCGAACACGTCCCGGCGCACCGAGGCGTTGTGGGTGAAGCAGAACAGCCACCCGGCCAGCAGCCAGTCGTCGCCGGACGGTCCCTCCTCGGTCCCGAACCGCATGTCGCCGCCGCCGCGCCCACGCAGCCGGGGTACGGGCATGGTCGGCTGGTCGGCCAGCGCCGCGTGCACGTGCTCGATGCCGGTCTCGTCGCGCCGGCCCATCAGCACCGCCGGCGCGGACGGGTCGCGGTGGTGGTCGAGGTGGCGGCGCAGCAGGTCCGGCGTGGCGTACGAGTCGGCGTCGAGGAACAACAGCAGCGGCGCGGTCGCCCGGCGCGCGGCCTCGTTGCGGGCCGCCGCCCGGCCGCCGCGCTCGGGCCGTTCGACGAAGTGCAGGCGCAGCCCCTTGCCGGCGTCGGCGATGCCGGAGTACTGGCTGCCGTCCCCGCCGTCGCGGACGACGATGACCTCGAAGCGGTCCGGGTCCAGCGTCTGACGCCGCAGCGACCGCAGCGTGAGCTCCAGGCAGGGGGCGTCCGCGTGGGTGGGGATCACCACGCTCAGCTCGACGGCTCGACCGGGTTCAACGCTCATCTGACGTACCTCTCCGCTTGTCCCACGAGCCGGGCCACCGGCCGCGCTGACGATGGGACGGAGCCGCCGGCGATCGCCGGCGGCTCCGCGATGATCAGTGGCAGTTGACGCAGCACCACTGGATCGGCCGGCCCTGGCACGCGGCGCCGCCGCAGGAGCCCTTGCCCATGGCGGACGGGTCGGTCAGCGTGATCCCGCCGCCCGTCGGCATGGCGTACAGCCCTGCCGACGCCTCGTCGCCGGCGCCCGACCAGGAGACCGCTGTGGTGTCCAGGTCGGACAGGTCGATCGACAAGTTCCTGCTTTCACCCATCGATTCATCCTCTTTTCGGATCGATGTGGACAGTGGAACGAAGCGTAGGCCGGTCCTGGCGGGATTCGCACCGCGCTGATGTAACAGGGAGATAAAGCGAGGCGGAACCGTCAATTCGCGCAGGTGAAGGCCGGTTGGGAACGGAAAGATTCCGGGCGGTGACGCGGCGTAGTTCCGGGATCCACTATTCGAGACGCCCAGGTCAGGTGGGGTCGAACGATGAATCACCGCATCAATTGCCTCCTTCTCCGATCGCGTGAAGCCGATGTAACGAGAAGATAAAGTAGGGGAAGGTGTCAATGAATGCGGGCGACCCTCTATTGTGAAGTGACCTGCTTATTCGCCGACCCCGGCTATGGAATGCCGGGACGGGTGGCCCCGATCGCCGCAGGCGGGCCCGAACGTGACATCCGGCCCCACGAGGGCGGATTTCGGTTACCGTCCGAACGGGTGGATTGACGAGGCGTACGACTGGGCATCACCGGCGTGCGCATCGGCGGCCCCCTGTCCGCTGCGCTCACGATCATGGGCCGAAGGAGCGACATGCAGGTCTGGCCGGGCGAGAGCTACCCCCTCGGCGCCACCTACGACGGGATGGGCACCAACTTCGCGATCTTCTCCGAGGTGGCGGAGAAGATCGAGCTCTGCCTGTTCGACGAGTGGGACATCGGCACCGAGCGCCGGGTGGAGCTGCGCGAGGTCGACGCGTACGTCTGGCACGCCTACATCCCCGGCGTCGAGCCCGGCCAGCGCTACGGATACCGGGTGCACGGGCCGTGGAACCCGGCCGAGGGGCTGCGCTGCAACCCGCACAAGCTGCTGCTCGACCCGTACGCGAAGGCGGTCGACGGGGAGATCATGTGGCACCCGTCGGTGTACGACTACGAGGTCGGCGGCGACCCGGACCGGATGAACACCGAGGACTCGGCGCCGTACATGCCGAAGTCGGTGGTGGTGAACCCGTACTTCGACTGGGGCAACGACCGGCCGCCGCGCACCCCGTACCACCACTCGGTGATCTACGAGGCCCACGTGCGCGGGCTGACCATGCGCCATCCGGGCATCCCGGAGGAGCTGCGCGGCACGTACGCGGCGATCGCCTCGCCGGTGATGATCGAGCACTTCAAGCGGCTCGGCGTCACGGCGGTGGAGCTGATGCCGGTGCACGAGTTCGTGCACGACCACCGCCTGGCCGACCTGGGGCTGCGCAACTACTGGGGCTACAACACCATCGGCTTCTTCGCCCCGCACCACGGCTACTCCGCGCTGGGCCGCCTGGGCCAGCAGGTGCAGGAGTTCCGGGGCATGGTCAAGGCGCTGCACGCCGCCGGCATCGAGGTCATCCTCGACGTGGTCTACAACCACACCGCCGAGGGCAACCACCTCGGGCCGTCGCTGAGCTTCAAGGGCATCGACACCCCCAGCTACTACCGGCTCTCCGAGGACGACCGGCGCTACTTCGTCGACTACACCGGCACCGGCAACAGCCTCAACGTCCGCAGCCCGCACTCACTTCAGCTGATCATGGATTCGCTGCGCTACTGGGTCACCGAGATGCACGTCGACGGCTTCCGGTTCGACCTGGCGGCCACGCTGGCCCGCGAGTTCTACGAGGTGGACCGCCTGTCCACGTTCTTCGAGGTGGTGCAGCAGGACCCGGTGGTCGGCCGGGTGAAACTCATCGCCGAGCCGTGGGACGTCGGCCCCGGCGGCTACCAGGTCGGCAACTTCCCGCCGCAGTGGACCGAGTGGAACGGCAAGTACCGCGACACCGTACGCGACTTCTGGCGCGGCGAGCCGGCCACGCTCGCCGAGTTCGCCTCCCGCATCTCCGGCTCCGCCGACCTCTACCAGGACGACGGCCGCCGCCCGTTCCACAGCATCAACTTCGTCACCTGCCACGACGGGTTCACGCTGGCCGACCTGGTCTCCTACAACGACAAGCACAACGAGGCGAACGGCGAGGACAACCGGGACGGGGAGAGCCACAACCGGTCCTGGAACTGCGGCGTCGAGGGCGAGACCGACGACCCGGGCGTACGCGCGCTGCGGGCCCGGCAGCGGCGCAACTTCCTGGCCACGCTGATGCTGTCCCAGGGCGTGCCGATGCTCGGCCACGGCGACGAGCTGGGCCGCACCCAGCGCGGCAACAACAACGCCTACTGCCAGGACAGTGAGATCGCCTGGGTGGACTGGGACCGGGCCGACGACGAGCTGCTGGACTTCGTCCGCCGGCTCACCGACTTCCGCAACCGGCACCAGGTGTTCCGCCGCCGCCGGTTCTTCACCGGCCTGCCGGTGGGCGGCCGGGCCGCCGGCTCCGGACTGCCGGACCTGGCCTGGTACACCCCGGACGGCCGGGAGATGACCGGCGAGGACTGGGGCAACGACTTCGGCCGCTCGGTGGCCCTGTTCGTCAACGGCGACGGCATCGGGGAACGCGGCCAGTACGGCCAGCGCCACCGGGACGACTCGTTCCTGCTGCTGTTCAACGCGCACGACGCGCCGCTGGACTTCACGCTGCCCGGCGAGGAGTTCGGCAGCCGGTGGGAGTTGGTGATCAGCACCGCGGAACCCGACCCGGAGAAGACGACACTGGTCGAGGCGGGCGGCACGGTCTGCGTACCGGACCGCTCGCTGCTGGTCCTGGAGAGGACGGCCTGACCCATGCCCGACACCCCCCGCTCGACCTACCGGGTCCAGGTGCGTCCCGGCTTCGACCTGGACGCCACGGCCGAGCTGGCGGGCTACCTCGCCGCGCTCGGCGTCACCCACCTCTACACCGCGCCCCTGCTCACCGCCACGCCCGGCTCCACGCACGGCTACGACGTGGTCGACCACCGCGCGGTCAACCCGCAGCTCGGGGGCGAGCCCGCCCGGGCCCGGCTGGTCCGGGCGCTGCGCGCGGCCCGGCTGGGCCTGGTCGTGGACATCGTGCCCAACCACGCCGGCGTCGCCCGGCCCGAGGCCAACCCGGCCTGGTGGGACGTGCTGCGGCGGGGACGCGAATCGCCGTACGCGCGCTGGTTCGACATCGACTGGGACCGGGGGCGGCTGCTGCTGCCGGTGCTCGCCGACAGCGCCGACGCGCTCGACGACCTGAAGCTCGTCGACGGGGAGCTGCGCTACCACGAGCACCGCTTCCCGGTCGCCGACGGCACCGGTGACGGGACGCCCCGGCAGGTGCACGACCGGCAGCACTACGAGCTGGTGAACTGGCGGCGCGGCGACGCCGAGCTGACGTACCGCCGGTTCTTCGCCGTGTCCGACCTGGCCGGCCTGCGGGTGGAGGACCCGGAGGTGTTCGACGCCACCCACGCGGAGATCCTGCGCTGGGTCGACGCCGGGGAGGTCGACGGCATCCGCGTCGACCACCCGGACGGGCTGCGCGACCCGGCGGGCTACCTGGCCCGGTTGCGCGCCGCCGCGCCGCAGAGCTGGCTCGTGGTGGAGAAGATCCTGGAGTACGGCGAGGACCTGCCGGACTGGCCGGTCGACGGCACCACCGGCTACGACGCGCTGGCCGCCGTGTCCGGACTGTTCGTCGACCCGGACGCCGAGGCGGACTTCACCGCGCTCGACGGCCGGCTCACCGGCCGGCACACGTCCTGGGCGGACCTGACGCGCGCCACCAAGCTGGAGGCCGCCACCCGGCTGCTCGCCGCCGAGCTGACCCGGCTGGCCGCGCTCGTGCCGGAGCTGCCCGGCGAGCAGGTCCGCGCCGCCCTGGCCGAGCTGGCCGCGTGCTTCCCGGTCTACCGCGGATACCCGCCCGAAGGCGCCCGGCACCTGGCCGCCGCCCGCAGCGAGGCAGGCCGCCGCCGTCCCGACCTGACCGGCGTGCTCGACCAGGTCACCGCCCGGCTGCGCGACCCCGGCCACGAGCTGGCCGCCCGGTTCCCGCAGCTGACCGGCGCGGTGATGGCCAAGGGCGTGGAGGACACCGCGTACTACAGGTGGAGCCGGTTCGTCGCGCTCAACGAGGTCGGCGGCAGCCCGGCCCACTTCGGTGTGCCAGCGGCCGAGCTGCACCGCTTCGCCGCCGCCCGGCACGTGCGCTGGCCGGCGAGCATGACCGCGCTGTCCACCCACGACACCAAGCGCGGCGAGGACGTCCGCGCCCGCCTCGCGGTGCTGTCCGAGCTGCCCGGCCGCTGGGCCGAACGGGTCACCGACTGGATGTCGCGCGCGCCGCTGGCCGACCCCGCGCTGGCCCACCTGCTCTGGCAGACCGCCGTCGGGGCGTGGCCGATCGAACGGGAACGACTGCACGGGTACGCCGAGAAGGCCGCCCGGGAGGCGTCCGTCACCACCAGCTGGGCCGACCCGGACCCGGGCTTCGAGCACGAGCTGCACGCCCTGGTCGACCGGATGTACGACGACCCGGAGCTGCACGCCCAGATCACCGCGTTCGCCGCCGAGATCACGCCGCCCGGCTGGTCGAACGCGCTCGGGCAGAAGCTGGTCCAGCTCGCCATGCCCGGTGTGCCCGACGTCTACCAGGGCACCGAGCTGTGGGAGAACTCGCTCGTCGACCCGGACAACCGGCGGCCGGTCGACTTCGCCGTACGCCGGGACCTGCTGGCCCGGCTCGACGCCGGCTGGCGGCCCGCGGTGGCCGCCGACGGCGCGGCCAAGCTGCTCGTGGTGTCCCGGACGCTGCGTCTGCGCCGCGACCGCCCGGACCTGTTCGGCGGCTACCGGCCGGTGCCCGCGCGCGGCCCGGCCGCCGCGCACGCGGTGGCCTTCGACAGGGGTGGGGCGGTCGCTGTGGCGACCCGGCTGCCGCTGCGGCTGGCCCGCTCCGGCGGCTGGCGGGACACGGCGCTGTCACTTCCCGTTCACGAGTGCACCGACTTGTTCACCGGACGGGTCTACAGTGGTTCTGAGCTGCTCCTTCATGATCTGCTGAGCACCTACCCCGTCGCCCTCCTCGCACCCACCGACTCTGTGGAGGCCGCCGCATGACCGAGTTCACGGTGTGGGCGCCCGAGGCCGCCCGGGTGCGGCTGCGCCTGCCCGGCGTCGCCGACCACGCGATGCGTCAGGCGCCGGACGGCTGGTGGCGGGTCGAGGTCCCCGGCGCCGGGCCCGGCACCGACTACGCGTTCCTGCTCGACGACGACGCCCAGGCGCTGCCCGACCCCCGCTCGGCCTGGCAGCCGGCCGGGGTGCACGGGCCCAGCCGGCTCTACGACCACGCCGCGTTCGCCTGGACCGACGCCGCCTGGACCGGCCGGCAACTGCCCGGCAGCGTGCTGTACGAGCTGCACATCGGCACGTTCACCCCGGAAGGCACGTTCGACGGGGCGATCGCCAGGCTCGACCACCTCGTCGACCTCGGCGTGGACATGGTCGAGCTGCTGCCGGTGAACGCGTTCAACGGCGAGCACAACTGGGGCTACGACGGCGTCTGCTGGTTCGCGCCGCACGAGCCGTACGGCGGCCCGGACGGCCTGAAACGGTTCGTCGACGCCGCCCACGCCAAGGGCCTGGGGGTGATCCTCGACGTCGTCTACAACCATTTCGGGCCCTCCGGGGCCTACGCGCCGCGGTTCGCGCCGTACCTCACCGAGCAGAGCAACACCTGGGGCCGCACCGTCAACCTGGACGGCCCGCACTCCGACGGGGTACGCCGCTACATCGCCGACAGCGTGCTGGGCTGGCTGCGCGACTACCACGTCGACGGGCTGCGGCTGGACGCCGTGCACGCCATGCCGGACGGCCGGGCCGTGCACTGGCTGGAGGAGGTGGCCGCCGAGGTGGAGGCGCTGTCCACGCACCTCGGGCGGCCGCTGTCGCTGATCGCCGAGAGCGACCTCAACGACCCGCGCCTGATCACGCCGCGCGAGGCGGGCGGGTACGGCCTGCACGCCCAGTGGAACGACGACGCCCACCACGCGCTGCACACGCTGCTCACCGGCGAACGGCAGGGCTACTACGGCGACTTCGGCTCCCTGGAGTGCCTCACCGACGTGCTGACCGGCGGGTTCTTCCACGCCGGCACCTGGTCCAGCTTCCGCGGCCGCAGCCACGGCCGCCCGGTCGACAGGCAGCGCACGCCCGGCCACCGCTTCGTGGCGTACCTGCAGAACCACGACCAGATCGGCAACCGGGCCACCGGCGACCGGATCTCCGCCACGCTGTCGCCCGGCCTGTTGCGCGTCGGCGCGACGCTGCTGATGACCGCGCCGTTCACGCCGATGCTGTTCATGGGGGAGGAGTGGGCTGCCGCCACGCCGTGGCAGTTCTTCACCAGCCACCCCGAGCCGGAACTCGCGACGGCTGTCGCCACCGGCCGCAGACGCGAGTTCGCCGACCACGGCTGGGCCACCGACGACGTGCCGGACCCGCAGGACCCGCAGACGTTCCTGCGGTCCCGGCTGGACTGGGCCGAGCTGGACAAGCCCGACCACCGCGAGACGTACGACCTCTACCGGCGGCTGATCGCGCTGCGCCGCTCCCGGGCCGACCTGTCCGACCCCCGGCTGGACCGGGTCGACGTCCGCCACGGCGACCGGTTCCTGGTGATGCGGCGCGGCGACACGCTCGTGGTGGCGAACCTGGCCGGCCGGGCGCAGCGGATCAACCTGCCCGGGGTGGTACGCCGGGTGCTGCTCGCCACGTCCGAGGGCGTCACGGTGATGCGCGACGGGATCGAGCTGCCGCCGGAGTCGGCCGCGATCGCGGCGCTCTGACCGCTCCCGCGGCCCCGCTCCCGGGCCTCCGGCCCTCGGCGCCGATCTTGGAGTTGTGGCGCCTCGAAGGTCGCGCATGCCGGGTTTGCGAACCACCACAACTCCAAGATCGGCGGGGTGGGAGCGGTGAGTTCGTCGACGGGGCGGGGTCCTAACTCCGACGACCCGGCCCCTGGAGGTTTCATGTCCGACACGCTGACCCGCCGTGAGCTGTGGGCGCTCGCGCACGCCGAGCGCGCCGCCCTGGCCGACGACCTCGCCGGAATCGACGCGGCGCAGTGGGCCCGACCCTCGCTGTGCGGCCGGTGGACGGTGGAGGAGACGCTCGCGCACATGTCGGCGGCGGCGAGCGTCGGCCGGGCCCGCTGGGTCGCCAGCGTGCTCGGCGCCCGGCTCGACTTCGACCTGCACAACGACCGCCGGCTGGCCGAGCACCGGGGCGCCGACCCGGGGGAGACGCTCGATCGGTTCCGGCGGATCATCGGCAGCACCACGTCGACGTTCGGCCCGACCGAGGCGTGGCTCGGTGAGGTGGTGGTGCACGCCCAGGACATCCGGCGGCCGCTCGGCCTGGCCCGGACGCCCCCGGTCGAGGCGGTGACGCCGGTCGCCCGGTTCTACGCCGGGCGGGACTTCACGGTGGCCGGGCGCAGCGCGATCGACGGCCTGCGAGTGGAGGCGACCGACGGGCCGTTCACCGCCGGCGACGGCCCGCTGGTCAGCGGCACCACGCTGGCGCTGACGATGGCGATGGCCGGGCGGGCCGCGTACTGCGACGACCTCACCGGGCCCGGTGTCCCCACGCTGCGGGAGCGCTGCACGCCCGTGTGACCACGGCGGGTGCCCGGGTCACGGCTTCGGCAGCGTCAGGATCTCCGCGCCGTCGTCGGTGATGGCGATGGTGTGCTCGCTGTGCGCGGTGCGGCAGCCGGTCGCGCTGCGCAGCGTCCACCCGTCGGCGTCGGTGACGAGCGTGGCGGTGTCCGCCATCACCCACGGCTCCAGCGCCAGCAGCAGCCCGGGGCGCAGTTTGTACCCGCGTCCGGGGCGGCCGGTGTTCGACACGTGCGGGTCCTGGTGCATCGTCGACCCGACGCCGTGCCCGCCGAACTCGGTGTTGACCGTGTAACCGGCCGCGGTGAGGACCGATCCGATGGCGTGCGAGAGGTCGCCGATCCGGGCGCCGGGACCGGCGGCGGCGATCCCGGCCTGCAACGCCCGCTCGGTCGCGTCGATGAGCGCGACGCTCTCCGCGGGCCGGGCGTCACCGACGAGGAAGCTGATCGCGGAGTCGGCCACCACTCCGCCGAGGCTGACGGCCAGGTCGAGGCTCAGCAGGTCGCCGTCGGCGAGCGTGTAGTCGTGCGGCAGGCCGTGCAGCACCGCGTCGTTCACCGACGTGCAGATGTAGTGGCCGAACGGCCCGCGCCCGAAGGACGGCTCGTAGTCGACGTAGCAGGACTGCGCCCCGGCCTCGACGATCATGCGCTGGGCCTGCCTGTCGATGTCGAGCAGGTTGGTGCCGACGGTGGTGCTGCTCCGGAGGGTCTGCAGGATGTGGGCGACCAGGGCGCCGGTGTCCCGCGCCCGCCGTACGTCGGTGGGGCTCAGGATCTCGATCATGCGGGCGCCTTCCTCACGCGACCAATAAGTATCCCGGTCATGTTATCCCGGTATTAGAATCTCGGCATGGTCCGGTTGCCCCTCACTCCCGCCGAGGTCGAGCGCGGGCAGCGCCTCGGCGCGCTCCTGCGCCGCGCCCGGGGTGAGCGATCCATGCTGCTCACCGCGCTCGACGCGGGTGTCTCCCCGGAGACGCTCCGCAAGATCGAGTCCGGCCGGGTGGCCACCCCGGCGTTTCCCACCATCGCCGCCATCGCCGACGTCCTCGGCCTCTCCCTGGATGCGGTCTGGTCGGAGATCAACCACTCCGACGAGGTGGCGCGTCTCGCGCCGTCCGAGCGGCGCCTCGCCTCGTAGGGCAGCCCTCTCGACGGGGTCGAGCATACCGAGTATGTAAGATTCCGCGCATGCCACCCTCGCGTCGCGCCGTCGCGCTTGTCGTTCCCGTCGCCGGTTTCCTGCTCGGCTTCCTGGACTTCGTCTGGATCAAGTGGGTGCCGTTCCCGTTCGCCGAACTGGGCAACTCCACAGCCACCTGGGCGGTGGCCGCGTTCGCGCTGGGCTGCTGGATCCGGTCGGGCGCGGTGCGTGCCGCCGTGGCCGCCAGCGTCCTGCTGATCGTCGCGGTGCCCAGCTACTACCTGGCGGCGACGCTGCTCCAGGGCGACGACCTCGCCGTGATCTGGGCGCTCACCTCGTTCGTCTGGATGGCGTTCGGCGTGGTGGCGGGCGTGGTGTTCGGCGTCGCCGGCATCTGGGCGCGGACCGAGGGATGGCGGCGCGTCGTGGGGACCGCGCTGCCGGTGGCCGTGTTCGTGGAGGAGGCGCTGCGGTTCGCGCTGAAGTCCGGGTCCTACCCCGGAGCCTGGTGGAACGTGGCGATCGACCTCGGGCTGGCCGCGCTGCTCGTGGTGCTGATCGGCCGGTCCGCCCGGGTGCGGCTGCTGGCCGCCGCGGTGGCGCTGCCGCTGGCCGCGGCGGGCGCGCTCACGTTCGCCGCCGTCGCGGGGAGCTGACCTGCCCCGCCGCCGAGGCTGCGAGCCACCCCGCCGGCCGAGGATGCGGGCCACCGCGTCGGCCGAGGCGGCGGACCACCGGCCCGACCGGGATCGGCGACAATGACCCGAGAACGGCGTGGTCCGGATGACGGGGGAGGAAACGGATGATCCGACGGCAGGTGCTCACGGCGGCGATGCTCACGGCGACGGCCCTGGTGGCCGGCTGCACAAAGGACCGGCCCGAAGCCGCGCCGCCCACCAGCGCCCCGACCGCACCCGCCACGTCGGCGACGCCGAACGCCGAGCCGGTGCCCGCGCCGGCCGAGCTGGCGGCGCTGGAGCGGCGCTTCGGCGCCCGGATCGGCGTCTACGCCGTCGACACCGGCACCGGCCGCACCCTCGCACACCGGGCCGACGAGCGGTTCGCGTACGCCTCGACGTGCAAGGCGCTCGCCGCCGGCGCGATGCTGGCCGCCACGTCCGACGCCGACCGGGACCGGGTGGTCCGCTACCGGCGCGCCGACCTGGTGGCGCACTCACCGGTGACCGAACGGCACGTGGAGACCGGGATGACGCTGCGGGACGCCGCCGAGGCAGCGGTGCGGTACAGCGACAACACCGCCGGCAACCTGCTGTTCGACGCGCTCGGCGGCCCGGCCGGCTTCGCGCGGGCGCTCCGGGATGTCGGTGACCGGGTCACCCGGCCGGTCCGTACCGAGCCGGAACTCAACGCGGCCACGCCCGGCGACGAGCGCGACACCAGCACGCCCCGCGCGCTGGCCGGCTCGCTGCGGGCGTACACGTTGGGTGAGGCCCTGCCGCCCGCGGACCGGGACCTGCTGTTGAGCTGGATGCGGGCCAGTACCACCGGCAGCGGGCTGGTCCGGGCCGGCGTGCCGGCCGGGTGGCAGGTGGCGGACAAGTCCGGCACCGGCGGGTATGGCACCCGCAACGACATCGCCGTGGTGTGGCCGCCGGACTCCGCGCCGATCGTGCTGGCGGTCATGTCCAGTCGCGGCAGCCGCGACGCTAAGCCCGACGACACCCTGGTCGCCCAGGCCGCGCGGGCGACGGTGACCGCGTTGCGCTGACGGGAGGCCGGCTCAGGGGATGGGCCATTCGTGCACGGGCCGGTTGCTGTGCATCAGGTCGACGTAGTGGCGGACCACCTCGCGCAGCGCCGCCGGACGGTCCAGGTGGTCGGCCGACTCCAGCCGGTGCAGCGTCTCCACCTGCCAGGTCGCGCCGTTGCGGCTGGTCAGGCAGCGCTGCTCGACGATGCCGAGCAGCCGGTCCCGCTCGGCGGGGTCGAGGCCCCACCGGTCCAGCCCGTGGTGGGCCATCGGCAGCAGCCGGCGCAGCACCAGCTCGGTCACCGGCAGGTAGCCCAGGCCGGGCCAGTACACCTGGGCGTCGATGCCGTGCCGGGCGCAGGCGTTGAAGTTCTCCTCGGCCGCGCTGAACGACATCTGCGACCACAGCGGACGGTCGGACTCGGCGAGCGCCCGGACCAGGCCGAAGTAGAACGCGCCGTTGGCGACGGTGTCCAGCACCGTCGGCCCGGCCGGCAGCACCCGGTTCTCCACCCGCAGGTGCGGGCGGCCCTTCAGCACGTCGTAGACCGGCCGGTTCCACCGGTAGATGGTGCCGTTGTGCAGCCGCAGCTCGGCCAGTTTCGGCACGCCGCCGCTGTGCAGCGTGGTGGCCGGGTCCTCCGGGTCGCAGACCGGCAGCAGCGCCGGGAAGTAGCGCACGTTCTCCTCGAACAGGTCGAACACGGAGGTGATCCAGCGTTCCCCGAACCACACCCGCGGGCGTACGCCCTGGGCCTTGATCTCCTCCGCCCGGGTGTCGGTGGCCTCCTGGAACAGCGGCACCCGGGTCTCGCGCCACAGCTCCCGGCCGAAGAACAGCGGCGAGTTCGCGCCGAGCGCCACCTGGATGCCGGCGATCGCCTGGGCCGCGTTCCAGTAGTCGGCGAACTGCGCCGGGCTGACCTGGAGGTGGAACTGGGTGCTGGTGCAGGCCGCCTCCGGGGTGATCGTGTCGGCGGTGGTGGCCAGCCGCTCCACCCCGCTGATCGCGATCGGCAGGTCCTCGCCCCGGGCGGCGAAGATCTGCTCGTTGAGCAGCGCGTACCGGGGATTGGCCGACAGCGTCTCGGCGGTCAGGTGCTCCGGGCGCAGCGTCGGCAGGATGCCGACCATCACCATGTGCGCGCCGACCGTGCGGGCCTTGGACTCGGCGGCGTTCAGGCTGGCCCGCACGTGTTCCTCGAACGCGGCGGTGCCGGTGCCGGCCAGCCGGCGCGGCTCGACGTTGATCTCGACGTTGAACTGGCCCAGCTCGGTCTGGAACGCCGGGTCGGCGATCGCCTCCAGCACGTCGGCGTTGCGCATGGCCGGGTCGAAGTCGTCGTCGACCAGGTTCAGCTCGATCTCCAGGCCGGTCATCGGCCGCTCCACGTCGAACCGGGACTCGCGCAGCATCTCGGCGAACACGTCCAGGCACCGCCGGACCTTCTCGCGATAGCGGGCCCGGTCCTCCCGGCTGAAGGTACGCACGCCGACGTCCTCGCCCATGGTCACCACCCTGTCACCGTTGGTTCTCCCCAACCTCGCACGGAGTGGCGGGTCAGGAAAGGTCCGCCAGACCCTTTTCTGTACCCCGTGGCGGCCCCGGTGATCCCCGTCGCGGGGCAGCGGGTTCCGTCCGGGCCGCCCGGCCCGGGCGGCTAGCATGGCCGCCGACGGCGCGAAGGGGAGTGGCTGATGCGCGACGGGTGGATCCGGGCGTTCGTGGTGGCGGCGTTCGCCGAGGGCTGCTCGTGGGCGGCGCTGCTGGCCGGCATGGCGGTCAAGTACGGGCCGCCCGGAAACGAGATCGGCGTGAAGATCTTCGGCCCGATCCACGGCGCGTTGTTCGTGGTCTACGGACTGCTGACGCTCGTGGTGGCCCGGCGGCGCCGCTGGACGCTCGTGCAGACCGGGCTGGCCCTGGTCAGCGCGGTGCCCCCGTTCGCCACCGTGCTGTTCGAGCGCTGGGCGCGCCGCCGGGGCCTGCTCGACGCGCCGGCCCCGGTCGCGCGACCGCTCACCCCCGCCGGTCGCTGACCGAGGCAAGGTCCTCCGCGAGGAAACCGGCCAGCACGTCGGTCAGCTCCCGCGGCGCCTCCTCGGCCATGTGGTGCCCGGACGGGATCGAGGCGGTCCGCACGTCGTCGGCCCAGTCCCGCCAGATCGCGGCCGGGTCGCCGTACAGGTCGACCATGTCGTCGCGCTCGGACCAGGCGAACAGCACCGGGCAGCCGATCCGGCGTCCGGCGGCGCGGTCCGCGTCGTCCGCCGCCCGGTCCGGACCGAGCCCGGCCCGGTAGTCCTCACACATGGCGTGCACGGTGGCCGGATCGTGGATGGCGCGGCGGTAGTCGGCGTACGCCTGCTCGCCCATCTCCTCCGGTGAGCCGCCGTACCAGGCGTGCGGATCGGCGTTTATCACCCGCTCGGCCGGTTTGGCGAGCTGGCCGAGGAAGAACCAGTGCCACCAGCGGGCGGCGAACCGGGCGTCGCAGCGGGCCAGCGCCTCACCGATCGGCACCCCGTCCAGCACACCCAGGCGGCTCACCCGGTCCGGGTGGTCCAGGGCGGTGCGCATGGCCACGTACGCCCCGCGGTCGTGTCCGACGACGGCGGCCCGGCGGTGGCCGAGCGCGTCGAGCAGCCCGACCACGTCCGCGGCCATCGCCCGCTTGGAGTAGACGGTGTGCTCCGGGTCGCTCGGCGGCTTCGACGAGCCGCCGTAGCCGCGCAGGTCCGGGCAGATCACCGTGTGGCGCGCGGCCAGCCGCGGCGCCACCCGGTGCCAGGTCGCATGGGTACGCGGGTGCCCGTGCAGCAGCACCACCGGCGGCCCGGAGCCGCCGTGGCGTACGCGCAGGCGCACCGCGCCGGCGTCGATCTCGGTGAGCGTGAATCCGGCGAACATGGCCGCAGCGGTGCCCGCCACCGGCGACGGGGAAACCTAGGTCAGCGCGGAGCAGGCGGCCACGCCGAACAGCAGCACGGCGCCCAGCACGGCCTGGAGCAGCAGCGCCGGACCCAGGTGCGACCAGAGCGTGGCGGTGCGCGGGGTGAGCAGCTGCCCGGTGGTCAGGTTGACGATCCGCTCGATCCGGGGCGGCAGATCCTCGTCGCGCTGCGCCCGCAGCGTGAGCTGGACGTGGTCGCCGGGGTGCAGCGCGCTCTGCGGCAGGTGGCCGTGCAGTTCGACCTCGACCAGCCGGCCGGCGGCGTCGCGGACCCGGACCGGGGTGACCAGGAACTCCGGCCCCTTCTTCAGCTCCTTGAAACTGCGCCGGGCCCCGCCGCCACCGCTGCTGAGCAACGCGCGTACCACCTTCAGCAGCAGCCCCACCACCCCCGCGGCGGTCAGCACCGCGACCAGCGCCGGCTGCCCGACCCGTACCTCCCGGGCGTAGCCCTCCATCAACCGGACGAGACGTCCGGTGACGACGCGCTCCGCCGGGTGGACGACGCGACGGGTATGCAGCTCCGTGTCCATGTTCACCACCGAGAGTTCCGATCCGTGCACAGATGGTATCGACCCGTGGAGTTGAACGACGTGAATGAACACCGGTCACGCCCGGGCGGCCGGCAGGTGAACTCCGCCGGGGCGCGGGTATGCGTGCGGCCGAGCCGGAAAGGGGTCGAGCATGCAGCTGTCCTTCCTGCGCCCGCTCTACAACCGTCCCGGGCCCTGGTGCTCGGTGTACATGGACGCCTCCCGCGACACCCAGGACGCGCGAGCGCAGGTCGACCTGCGCTGGCGGGCCCTCAAGGGCGATTTGCTGAGCCAGGGCGCCGACCCGGTCACCGTCGAGGCGGTGGAGGAGGTCGTCCGCCGGCACCAGCCGATGCCCGGTGACTACGGGATCGCCGTGTTCGCCACCCGGGGCCGCGTGGTGCTCACCGAGTACCTGTCCGCGCCGCCGCTGCGTGACCTGGCGAGCTGGTCGGCCCTGCCGCACACCATGCCGCTCGTGGCCCAGCGCGGCGAACAGGTGGCCTGGGTGCGGGTCCTGGCCGACCGTACCGGCGCGGACGCGATGGCGGTCAGCGCCGGCGGCGTGCCGCGCCGCGCCCACGTCACCGGCGGACAGAGCCGGCAGCTGCGGCGCGTACAGCCGGGCGGCTGGTCACAGTCCCGCTACCAGCGCGCCGCCATGGAGGCGTGGCACCAGAACGCCGGTGACGCCGCCGCCGCAACCGCAGACCTGGCCGAGCGGGTCGGCGCGGACGTCGTGGTGGTGGCCGGGGACATCCGCGCCACCGGCATGATCGCCGCCCAGTTGCCGGAACGGTGGCAGGACGTGCTGGTCCGCACCGACGCCGGCGCCCGCGACGTCGGCGCGGACGACACGCTGATGGACGACATCACGGCGCAGACCGTCGCCGAGGTCGCCGACCGGCGCGTCACCGCCGCCCTGGACCGCTTCGGCGTGCAGGAGGACGTCGGCGCCGGCCTCGACGCCGTGGTCTCCGCGCTGCAACGCAACCAGGTCGACACCATGCTCATCGTGGACGACCCGTCCGCCGACGGCGAGCTGTGGGTGGGCCCCGAGCCGACCGAGATCGCCACCGACCCGGGCCAGCTGTCGGACATGTCGGTGGCCGACCCCCAGCGGGTACGCGCCGACGCCGCGCTGCTGCGCGCGCTGATCGGCACCGACGCGGACCTGACGGTGCTCGCGCCCGAGGAGGCGCCGGAGCTGACCGACGGGGTCGGCGCGGTTCTGCGCTACGTCGACGCGAGCACGCCCGGGCGGGGTAATGGCTGAGCGCATCGTCGCCGACCTGGTGGTCGAACGCCTGCGGGCCTGGCGGGTGCCGCGGGTCTTCGGCTGTCCGGGCGCGGCGATCGCCCCGCTCGTGGGCGCGCTCGACGACGCGGGCGGGGACCCGGCGTTCGTCCCCGCCCGGCACGAGGAGACCGCCTCGTACATGGCCACCGGGCACGCGAAGTTCACCGGCGGCGTCGGGGTGTGCCTGGCCACCCAGGGGCCCAGCGCGGTGCACCTGCTCAACGGGCTCTACGACGCCAAGCTGGACAGCAAGCCGGTCGTCGCGATCGTCGGCGAGGACGTCACCGGCCCGCTCGGCGGCGCGCACGAGGAGATCGGGCTGAGCCGGCTCTTCGGCGACGTGTGCAACCAGTTCGTCCGCTACGGCCGCCGCCCGGAGCAGGTGCCGGCGCTGCTGGACCAGGCGTTCCGTACCGCCGCCGCGACGCGCAGCCCGACCTGCGTGGTGCTGCCGCGCGCGTTGCAGGTCACCGCCGTACCGGACCTGCTGCCGCAGACCGCCGGAGTGGTCACCGCGACGCCCGGCGAGCCGCTGGCCCGGGTGCTGCCGCACGACGCCGACCTGGACGCCGCCGCCTCGCTGCTGGGCAGCGGGCAGCGGGTGGCGATGCTCGTCGGCCAGGGCGCGCACGGCGCGGCCGAGGACATCGTCGCGCTCGCCGACCGGCTCGGCGCGGGCGTGGCCACGTCGCTGCTGGGCAAGCCGGTGCTGGACGAGCGGCTGCCGTTCCACACCGGCGTGCTCGGCGAGGTCGGCACCACCGCCGCCGCGCAACTCATGGGCGGCTGCGACACGCTGCTGATGATCGGCACCAACGATCCGTGGACCGACTGGTTCCCGATGCCCGGCCAGGTACGCACCATCCAGATCGACATCGACGGCCGGCGCGTCGGCACCCGCTACCCGGTGGACGTGCCGCTCGTCGGCGACACCGCCGAGACGCTGCGGGCACTGCTGACCCGGGTGCCCGACCAGCCCCACCGCGAGTGGCGCGGCATGGTGGAGAAGATGGTGGACCGGTGGCGGGAGACCGCCGCCGAGCGGGCCGCCACGCCCGCCGAGCCGGTCAACCCGCGGCTGGTGCTCCACGAGCTGTCCGCCCGGCTGCCCCGGCACGCCTCCGTCGCCGTCGACGTCGGCTCGGTCGTCTACTGGTACGCCCGGCACCTGGAGCTGCCACCGGGGGTGCAGGCGCGGCTGTGCGGCACGCTCGGCTCGATGGGCTGCGCGCTGCCGTACGCGGTCGCGGCCAAGCTGGCCCGCCCGGACGAGCCGGTGATCGCGCTGCTCGGCGACGGCGCGATGCAGCTCAACGGCCTGGCCGAGCTGATCACGGTGGCACACCACTGGACGCGGTGGCGCGATCCCCGGCTGATCGTGCTGGTGCTGAACAACCGGGACCAGTCCGGTGTGGGCGGCGGGCGTACGCCCGGGCGACGACGCTCCGACGTGCCGTACGCCGGGTGGGCGCGCCTGCTCGGGCTGCACGGCGTACGGGTGGACCGGCCGGACCTGGTCGGCGCTGCCTGGGACGAGGTGCTCGCGGCCGACCGGCCCGCCGTGCTGGAGGCGGTGGTGGACCCGTCCACGCCGCTCGACGTGCCCGAGCCGGCGCTGGCCGACCTGCGCGGCCTGGTCGCCGACGGGGACGCCGCCCGCCGGGTGCGGGAACGGGTGATCCAGACCGAGGCCATCGCGGCCGACGAGATCGTCTAGCGGCATCCGGGCGGCCCACCCTCTCTTCCCTCGCGATCTTGCAGTTCCGGCCCCCCGAGTGCCCGGTTCAGGACGGTTTTCCGGGGACCGAAGTGCAAGATCGCGGGGGAGGTGGCAGGGGGGCAGCGCTCGCGGTCGCCGGGCGGCCCGGAGACGTCTCGATACTCGGGCGTGACCAGCGCGAAGTCGTTGCGTTCCCGCGGCGGTCCGTCCCGGTACGGGGTGATGGTCGCCGCCGGGGTGCTCCCGTCGTCGGGCATGCGCCGTGCAGTGCCCGTCCCGGTCCGGCCCATACCCGCCCGTGACGGCGGGCGCGCGGCGCGACGGCGTACCTGGGTGCCGCGGGCGGTGCGGCCACCGGGCGGGCCTTGGTCCTGCCCCGTGGGGAGATGCCCCGTTTAGACCCCAGAGGGACGGGAAGCCGGGCCGCGTGGTGAGCGAACGAGTCGAACGGGCCGGCGGCGCGGGACTGCCCGCCGAGCGGGTGGTGGCGGCCGGCAGCGCCGCCCGGACCCTGGTCGCCGCGACCGCCCGGGCGCTGCGCGGCGACGACTGCGGCGACCTCGGCCACCCGGGCGCGCTGTCGCGCCTCGGTGGCGCGCCCGAGCCGGTACGCCGGGCCGCCGCGTCGCGGGCCGCCGGGCGGGCCGCGCTCACCGCCGCCCAGATCGCCGCCGTGGACGCCGAGCGCGTGGCCGGATGGTTCACCGGACAGTACCCGGACCGGCGCTGGCCCGGCGTGGTGCTCGGTTCACCGCACGGCGCCGCCGCCCACCTCGCGGTGGCGCTCGGCGTGCCGTGGTTGCCGGCCGGCTTCGAGATCACCGCCCGGTGGAGCCGGGGGGCGGTGGACCGCCCGGACGCCGCGTACGCGCACGGCGCCACGCTGGCCGCCCGGCTGCTCGACGCCAATCCGCGCGTGCACGTACGCCAGGTGCACTGCCCGGCGAGCCGGGGCGCGGCGGCGGGCGCGGTGGTGACGTTCGCGGTGCGCTGGCGCACGCTGCCGAAGGCGTACGCGCGTTTCCTGGCCGACCGGCTGGAACCGGCCGCGCCGGTGCTGCTGCTGCACGACGCCCGCACCTGGCCGGTGCGCGACGGCGGCGACGGGCACAGCTTCCAGACCGGCTGCCCGGCCGGCGGGCTGGACCCGGTCGACTTCCACCCGGACGCCCGCGCGCTGGGTCAGGTGTTGCGCGCCGCCGGCGGGGACGAGTCGCGCTGGGTCACGCCGGAGGTCACTGTCGCGGGCGCGTTCGCCGAGCACGGTGTGGAGTCCGGTTTCGAGCACGACGCCCGATCGGCGGGGGACCGGCACGGGCACCCGCTGCACCGGGTCGTGGTGCCGCAGCCGGACGCGCTGAGCGCGGTGACCGCCGACCTGTACCGGCGCTGGCTGCGGCGGGCCGGCAAGACCGGGGACCGGCTGGTGGTGGAGTGCGGGCGGCTGCTCGATCCGGGGCAGGTGCTGCGGGCCGGCCTGGTGCCCTACTGGTGCGAGAACGCCACCGCGCGCCGGGTCGCCGGCGTCGAGTGGTGGCTGGCCGGCAGCGAGCCGTTCAGCTCGGTGGACGTGCTGCCCGAGCCGCCCGGCCTGCGCTCGCCCGCGCACGCGGGCCTGCCCCAGTGGCTGGCGGTGGCCGGTTTCGGGCGCAAGCGGCGGGCCCTGGACCGGGGTGCCGCCCGCGGCTACCCGGTCGCCTCGGTACCCACCCGACGTGCCACGGAGGTGTTGCGCAACCAGCCCTGCGACCTGCCCACGCCGCCGCCGCTGCGGGCGGCCGAGGCCCTCACCGCGCTGCGTGACGCGGGCGCGCACCAGGGCCTGCTGGTCTGCTGAACCGCCGCCGGGACCGGCTGCCGGGCAACCTGGCGAAACTTCCTCGCGATCCTGCGGTCCGTGATTGAGTACCTACGGAGCGGGAAGACCGCTCGCCGCGGAACGGCCCACGACGCCGTGCGGCGGACGGCCACCGCCTTCGACGTACTCCGTCACGTAACCCAACTTCCTCACCCGGTGCGTGGTCCGACCACGCGCACGACCGGTTACGACCGGGCGGGGACCTTCGGCGAGGGGGGCGCGGATGTTCGGACAGACCACCACACCCACACCACCGACCACCGACCGGGGTCTGGAGGACCTGGACGCCGCGGCGCTCGCGTACGCGGCCCGGATCGAGGGACTGCCACCGGAACGGCGGCAGGAGGCGCGGGACGACCTGGTCCGGTTCGCGCTGCCGTTCGCCGGCCGGCTGGCCCGGCGCTACCGGGGACGCGGCGAGCCGCTGGAGGACCTGGAACAGGTGGCCCGTCTCGGGCTGGTCAACGCCGTCGACAGGTACGACCCGGAACGGGGCTCGTTCACCGCGTACGCGGCGATCACCATCGTCGGCGAGATCAAACGGCACTTCCGTGACCGCACCTGGGGCGTGCACGTGCCGCGCCGGTTGCGCGACCTGATCCTCGAGGTCGGGCAGGCCACGGCGACGCTCACCAGCGAGCTGTCCCGCGCCCCCACGGTGGCGGAGCTGTCCGCCCGGCTGGAGACGCCGGAGGAGGAGATCCTCGCCGCGCTGGAGTCGGCCGCCGGCTACAGCCCGGCGTCGCTGAACGCGCCGGTCGGCGGGGAGAGCTCGGCCGAGTTCGGTGACCTGGTCGGCGAGTCCGACCACGCGCTGGAGTCGGTGGACGACCGGGTCACGGTCAGCGGCCTGCTGCACCGGCTGCCCTGGCGGGAGCGCCGCATCCTGGCGATGCGCTTCTACGGCAACCAGACCCAGGCGGAGATCGCCGCCCGGTTCGGCATCTCGCAGATGCACGTGTCCCGGCTGCTGTCGCGGGCGCTGACCTGGCTGCGTCAGGCGATGCTGGCCGAGGCGCCGCCGCCCTGGCAGAACGGCGCCGCCGAGGCCGAGCCGGCGAAGGCCCGCATCTCGGTGAAGCAGAACGGCGACCGGGTGGTGGTCGAGGTCGGCGGCGAGGTCGACCGGGCCGGCGCGGACCAGCTGCGCCGGGCCGTGCTCAAGGCGGTCACCGGGCAGCCCCGCGAGGTGGTGGTGGACCTGGTCGGCGCGGGTGGCTTCGACGCCGGCGGGATCGCCGCGCTGATGGCCGGGCGGGACGCCGCCGCGCGTACCGGGGTGCCGCTGCGGCTGACCCGGGTGCAGCCGGCGGTGCGCCGCTCGCTGACCGCTGCCGGACTGCCGGCCGCCGACTGACCCGCCGCACGCACGTACCGCGCCGGCTCCCACCACGGGAGCCGGCGCGCGGCGTACGCGACGGGGGCCAGCACCCGCACGGCGCCGGCCCCCGTCGGGTGTCTCAGTTCTCCGGGGTGTCCCCGTGCCCGCGCGGGTGCCGCCACCTGTCGTTGGGCTGGTCGTCGCGCTCGGCGTTGAGCGCGCTGTCCTCCGGCTCGTCGGTCTCCTCGAAGCTGGGCCGGCGTACCTCCTCCGGCACCGGCACCTCCACCGGCCGGGCGCCGGACTGCGGAGCGGGCTGGTAGTCCACCGCCTCGGGCGCCCCGTACGCGCCGCCGGCCGACGGGGACTCCGGCAGGTGCCGCTCGTGGCGCAGCTCCTCGCGGAAGCTCTGCGGCGGCTTGGTGGTGCGCTGCGGCAGGTCGCGGCCCAGGTCGGAGACGAGCGGGCCGTACTTGAGGTCGAACGCCGGCCGCTCGGAGCGGATGCGCGGCATCCGGTCGAAGTTGCGCAGCGGTGGCGGGCACGTGGTGGCCCACTCCAGCGAGTTGCCGAAACCCCACGGGTCGTCCACGGTGACCATCGCGCCGTACCGCCACGACTTCCAGATGTTCCAGATCACGAACAGGGTGGACGCGCCGAGGACGAACGAGCCGATGCTGGAGATCGTGTTCAGCGTGGTGAAGCCGTCACCGGGCAGGTAGTCGGCGTACCGGCGGGGCATGCCTTCGTTGCCGAGCCAGTGCTGCACCAGGAACGTGGCGTGGAAGCCGACGAACATGGTCCAGAAGTGCATCTTGCCCAGCCGCTCGTCGAGCAGCCGCCCGGTCATCTTCGGGAACCAGAAGTAGAGCCCGCCGAACGCGGCGAACACGATGGTCCCGAACATCACGTAGTGGAAGTGCGCCACCACGAAGTAGCTGTCGGTGACCTGCCAGTCCAGCGGCGGGCTGGCCAGCAGCACCCCGGTCAGGCCGCCGAGCAGGAACGTCACCAGGAAGCCGACGGCGAACAGCATCGGCGTCTCGAACGTGATCTGTCCCTTCCACATGGTGCCGATCCAGTTGAAGAACTTCACGCCGGTCGGCACCGCGATCAGGAAGCTCAGGATGCTGAAGAACGGCAGCAGCACCTGCCCGGTGGCGAACATGTGGTGCGCCCACACCGTCATCGACAGCACCGTGATGGCGATGGTGGCCAGCACCAGGCCGGTGTAGCCGAAGATCGGCTTGCGGGAGAACACCGGAATGATCTCGGTGATGATGCCGAAGAACGGCAGCGCGATGATGTAGACCTCGGGATGGCCGAAGAACCAGAACAGGTGCTGCCACAGCATCGGCCCGCCGGTCGTCGAGTCGTACACGTGCGAGTGCAGCAGCCGGTCCGAGGCCAGCGCCATCAGCGCGGCCGCCAGCAGCGGGAACACGAAGATCACCAGCACGCTGGTGAGCAGCGCGTTCCAGGTGAAGATCGGCATCCGGAACATGGTCATGCCCGGGGCCCGCAGCGTCACGATCGTGGTGATCAGGTTGACCGCGCCGAGGATCGTGCCCAGGCCGGACACGGCCAGGCCGACCACCCACAGGTTCCCGCCGACGCCGGGGGAGTGCTGCGCGGTGCTCAACGGCGTGTATGCGGTCCAGCCGAAGTCCGCCGCGCCGGCCGGGGTGGCGAACCCGCCCACGACCATCAGCGCGCCCAGGAAGTAGAGCCAGTACGCGAACGCGTTCAGCCGGGGGAACGCCACGTCGGCGGCGCCGATCTGCAGCGGCACCAGGTAGTTGGCGAACCCGAAGAACAGCGGCGTCGCGAACAGCAGCAGCATGACCGTGCCGTGCATGGTGAACATCTGGTTGTACTGCTCCGGGGAGACGATCTGCATCCCCGGCCGGGCCAGCTCCGCCCGGATGACCAGCGCCAGGATCCCGCCGACGATGAAGTACGCGAACGACGTGACGAGGTAGAGCAGGCCGATCTGCTTGGCGTCGGTGGTGCGCAGCAACCGCCACAGCGCGTTGCCCTTCACCGCTTCCCGTACGGGCCCGGGGAATCCCCCGAACCGGGCCGGCGCGAGGATCGCGGGCCCCCGGTCTCGTGCCGGTTCCGTGACTACCCGCTTGGGCATGGCATCTCACCCCGTGTGACGACAGACAGGACGGGCGGGCGTACCCGGCCCTCTGCCCATGTAACCAGGCGAGAGCGGAGAATTCGGTCAATTAGCCGGGAGCATGGCCCAGACGACTTTGCCGGCGCCGACCGGAGTGCTGCCCCAGCGCTGGGTCAGCTCGCGGACCAGCATCAGCCCGCGGCCCCCCTCGGCGCGCGGATCGCGGCTGCTCGCGGCGCGCGCGTCGGCCGGGCTGCCGTCCATCACCGCCACCCGCAGGTACGGCCGGCGCAGCGTCAGCGTCACCTGCATCGGGGTGCCGGCGTGCCGCACCACGTTGCCGACCAGCTCGCTGAGCACCAGCGAGGCCGGGCCGGCCAGCTCCGGCACGTTCCACCTGCCGCACGCCTCGGTGACCAGCTCCCGCGCCCGCCGGCAGGCCCCGGCCACCGGCTCCAGCCGCGCCCGCAGCCGGGGCGCCGAATCCGCGCCGGCCAGCGCCGCCGCCTCGGCGCAGTCCCGGCGCACCGGCACCACCCGGCAGGCGGTGGTCTCGTTCAGCCAGGCCGCCGTCTCGGCGCAGGGCGCGGCGAGCACCATCGGCACCGCCGGCCAGTCGGCTGCGCGCCGCGCGGCGGCGGCGAAGACGGACAGCGCCAGCGGCTCGCCGACCTCGATCTCCTCCAGGTCGACCACCAGGGCGTCCGGCTGCGCGGCGAGGCACCGGTCCAGCACCTCGTGCACCGCGCGCATCGTGCCCAGGTCGAGCGCGCCGGCCAGCCGTACGACAGTGACCGGCGACTCGTCGCGGACCTCGCACCTGATCCGGGTCACCATCGCCGTCCTCGTTTCCGTTTCGTCGGGGAGGGTCGCCCGGCCGCGGCGGTCGCCGCCTCCCGCAGCCGGAGGACTACGGACGTACCCGGGCCCCCGGCCCCCGAAACCGGGCATCCGGGCCGCCGGGGCGCAGGTCAGCGGCGGTCGCCGCGTCGCGACGCGAGCAGCCCCAGGACCAGCATGGCGGCGCCCAGCAGCAGGTGCAGCCAGGCGTCGGCGCGGTTCACCGCCAGCACGTTCGCCGCGTCGCGCCGGTCGACCGCCAGGCCGGTGAGCCACAGCGCCAGGTAGACCGCCCCGGCGCCGACCAGGAACGCGCGGGCCCCGGCGACGGTACGGGCCAGCGCCAGCCCGGCCACCCCGAGGACCAGGTGCACCAGGTTGTGCACGACCGAGACCTGGAACAGCCCCAGCAGCCGGGCGCCCGACCCCGGGCCGGCGAAGCGCAGGTCCGCGTAGTCGCTGGTGATGCCGGGCACGAAGCCCAGCGCGCCGAGCAGCAGCAGGAGCACGGCGAACCCGGAGGCGATCCGGCGCACCGGCGCCCGGCCGTCGGCCGGGTTGCGGCGCGCCCGGGAGTGCGCCATCGAGTTCGTCACGCCGGCCTCCTCGCCACGCGGGGAGCGACGGTTTCCCGGGCCCGGCGCGGGCAAACGCCGGGCCGGCGGCGTACGTCAGGCGGGCTGCAACGGCTGCGCCGCGCCCTGGCGGACCCGCTCGTACAGCTCCAGGTAGCGCTGCGCCATCCGGGCCGGGGTGAACCGCCGGGCCGCCTCGCGCCGGCACTCGTCCGGCTCCAGGCCGCCGGCGGCGAGAACCAGGTCGCCCAGTTCCTCCTCGACGCCGGTGAGCAGGCCGGTGCGGCCGTGCTCGACCAGCTCCGGCAGACAGCCCCGGGCGGTGGCCACCACCGGCGTGCCCAGCGCCAGCGACTCGACCACAGCGGTGCCGCCCGGCTCCTCCCAGCGCAGCGGGAACAGCAACGCCCGCGCCGAGGCGACCAGGTCGTCGCGGTCCCGCCCGGCCACCGTGCCGACCCAGCGCACCCGGTCGCCGTCGACGTACGGCGCGACGTGGTCGTGGAAGAAGCGCACGTCCGGGTTCTGCCGCGCCTCGTCGCCGGCCGCGGCGAGATCCTCCGGCCGGTGGTACGGCCCGACCGGCCCGGCCAGCACCAGCGGGAAACCGGCCTCGTGGGCCAGCCGCGCGCCCAGGTCCTGCCCCTTGCCCGGGTTGATCCGGCCGAGGATCACCACGTGGTCGCCCTTCGCCACCGAGGCGTGCCGGTCCGCGTCCACCGCGAGCGGGGTGGACAGGTGCACGTGCCCCACCGCGTGCGCGCGCAGCGCCTCCGGCGCGCGGGCCAGCTGCGACGCGGACACTCCGTTGACCCGTACCCGGTCGCCGCCGTCGAGGTTGCCGTACAGCTCGGGGTGCTTGGCCAGGTCCCAGTGCAACGTGTGCAGCGCGGGCGGGGCGTCCGGGCCCATCGCCGCGAGCGTGGCCAGCCCGACCGCCTCCACGTGGTCGTGCACCAGGTCGATGTCGTCGCGGGCGTGCAGCGCCCGCACCACCCCGGACAGGTGCGCCTGGGACACGCCACACACCTGGTTGTACGGCCGTTGCAGCGCGTGGAACTGGCCGTCCGGGAAGACCGCGATCTTCTCGTCCACCGGCAGCGTGCTGCTCTCCACCGAGGCCAGCACCACCCGTACGCCCAGCCGGCGCAGCTCCGGCACGAGCGTGGCCACCACGTTCTCGATCCCGCCGTAGCCGGGCGGCGGCACGGACAGCCACGGACCGGCGTTCATCAGCACGGTGAGCGTCATGCGTTGTTCCTCCTCGCGCTCACGCGGCCGCGACCCGGCGGCGGCGCGGGATGCGGTGCCGCAGTTGCGCCAGCGGCGGGCGCTCCTGCACCGACACGTCGTTGACCACGACCTCGCGGTCCAGGTTGGGCAGCGCCTCCGAGCCGCCGCGGCGGAACTGGGTCAGCAGCGCGCCCGGCATCACCCCGGGCGCCGCCCAGCCGCGCCGTTGCAGCCGCGACCAGGCGGTCAGCATGATCTGCGCGGACATCCGGCCCAGCGCCGCGGTGTCCTGGTGCCGGTGCTTGCGCTCGCCCAGGTCGACCTGGGCCAGCGCGTCCAGCCCGACCAGCTCCAGCAGGTCGATGAGCATGGCTGTCTCCACCCCGTACCCGGTGACGAACGGCACCCGCTCCAGCACCTGGCGGCGACCGGCGTACTCGCCCGCGAGCGGCTGCACGAAGCCGGCCAGCTCCGGCCAGAACAGGTTGAGCAGCGGCCGGGCCATCAGCTCCGTCACCCGCCCGCCGCCGTCGGGCTCCACGCTCGTGGCGCCGACCAGCGGCCGGTGGTAGAAGCCCTTGACGAAGTCCACGCTCGGATCGGTGAGCAACGGCCCGAGCAGCCCGGTCACGAAGTGTGGCCGGAACTCGCGCAGGTCGGCGTCGACGAACGCGACCACGTCCCCCTCGGCCGCCGCCAGCCCGGCCCAGAGCGCGTCGCCCTTGCCGGTCAGCCGGGGCAGCCCGCGCGTCATCGCGTCCTGGCTGACCACCTCGGCGCCGGCCGCGCGCGCCACCTGCGCGGTCCGGTCGGTGGACCGGGAGTCGACCACGATCAGCTCGTCGACCAGCTGCACCCGGTCCATCAGGTGCTCCCGGACCGTCGCCACGATCGCGCCGACTGTGGCCTCCTCGTTCCGTGCCGGCAGCACCACGCTGACCCGGCTGTTTCCCTTTGCCCGGACCAGTCGCTGCGCCGGCCAGTCGGCGGCGGTGCTGGTGCGGTACGTGGCCCACGCCTCCACCACAGGTGAGACGGTCGAATCTGATTCCCGCACGGGCACCCCCATTAGTGGTGGAATCGCGAACCATGGTTTTCCCAATCCCGCATCCGCGCTAACCGGATCTTGCCTGACAACCTGATCACCAGGTGCGTACCGGGCGGTTCCGGGCAGATGAACGTTGCGTTGCGCCCCTCGGCGGCGTTTCGGGCGCGGCCGCCGCGGGGAGTGGTGACCGCAGTCTTCCAGTCGTGGCGAGAGGGTTGGTCGGATGCGTACCTGCCGGGTGGGTCTGGTCGGAGCCGGCGGGGTGGCGCAACGCCACGCCCGGGTGCTCACCGGCTTCGAGGACGTGGAGCTGCTCGGCGTGACCGACGTCGCGCCGGACGCTGCGAAGGCGCTCGCCGGCACGTACGGCGGCCGGGTGTTCCGCGACGTGGAGGAGCTGCTCGCGGCCGGACCGGACGCGGTGTACGTCTGCGTGCCGCCGTTCGCCCACGGCCCGGTCGAGGAGGCGGTGGTCGCCGCCGGGGTGCCGATGTTCGTGGAGAAGCCGGTGGCGCTGGACCTGGAGACCGCCGAGCGGGTCGCGGCGCTGGTGGAGCAGCGCGGGCTGCTCACCGGCGTCGGGCACCACTGGCGCTACCTGCACGTGGTGGCGGAGGCGCGGCGGCTGCTCGCCGGCCGCCCGGTGCGGATGGTCAACGGCGCCTGGCTGGACAAGGTGCCGCCGGTGGCCTGGTGGGCGCGGCGGGACCGCTCCGGCGGCCCGGTGGTCGAGCAGGCCGCGCACGTGCTGGACCTGGTCCGGCTGCTGGCCGGCGAGGCGGTCGAGGTGAGCGCGTACGGCGACGGCAGCCCGCCGCCGGTCGACGGCGCCGACATCGACTCGGTGACCGCGGCCACGCTGCGCTTCGGCTCCGGCGCGGTCGGCACGCTCGCCGCGTCGTGCGTGCTGGGCTGGAAGCACCGGGCCGGCGTGGAGATCCTCGCCGACGGGCTGGCGCTGTGGCTGGCCGAGGACGGCCTGACCGTCCGGGACGGCGACGGCGAGCGGCACCTGCCCGCCGACCCGGACGGCGCGCGGATCGCCGTCGACCGGGCCTTCGTCGACGCCGTTCGTGGTCTCGGCGACGACGTCCGGGTGCCGTACGCCGAGGCGCTGCGCACCCACCGGCTGGCGCTGGCGGTGGCCGAGTCGGCGCGTACCGGCCGGCCGGTGGCGCTGCCGAACGGCCCGGCGGCCCGGCGGCCCGTCGCGGACGCGGGGGTGGGCGTCGATGCGTGATCGCGTGGTGGTGGTCGGCGGCCCGGGCCGGGTCGAGTTGACCGAACTGGACGCGCCGGAGCTGCGCGAGGGCACGTTCCGGGTGGAGACGCTCTACAGCGGCGTGTCCGCCGGCACCGAGCTGAGCTTCGTCAAGGGCACCAACCCGTACCTGCACGTCACCTGGGACGCCGCGCTCGGGCTGTTCCGGCCCGGCGGGGCGAGCACGCCGTACCCGGTGACCCGGCTCGGCTACATGCAGGTCGGGCGGGTGGTGGAGAGCCGGACCCCGGCCGTCGCGGTGGGCGAGGTCGGGGCCATGACGTACGGGCACCGCAGCGGCTGGGTCGCCGACCCGCTCACCGAGCGGTTCGTGCCGCTGCCCGACGACCTGGACCCGCTGCTCGGCGTGTACGTCGCGCACATGGGCCCGATCTGCGCCAACGGGCTGCTGCACGCCGCCGCCGACCTGTGCGGCGCCGACGTGCGCACGCTCGGCGACGGCGTACGCGGTCGCCGGGTGGCGGTGGTCGGCGGCGGCGTGGTGGCGCTGCTGACCGCGCTGTTCGCCCGCCGCCACGGCGCCGCCTCGGTGGTCGTGGTCGACCCGACGCCGGCCCGGCGGCAGGTGGCCGAGGCGCTCGGCCTGGACACGCTCGACCCGGACGCGGACGACCCGGCGGTGGTGCTCAAGACCCGGTGGAACCACGCGGCCGGGGACCGGGGCGCGGACGTGGTCTTCCAGTGCCGCGGCCAGGACTGGGCGCTGCAACTCGCGCTGCGCCTGCTGCGACCGCAGGGCACGGTGGTCGACCTGGCGTTCTACCAGGCCGGTGCGGACGCGGTCCGCCTCGGCGAGGAGTTCCACCACAACGGGCTGTCGCTGCGGTGCGCGCAGATCGGCCGGGTGCCGCGCGGCCTGGCCCCCACCTGGGACCGCGAGCGGCTGTCCGCGGAGATGGTGGAGCTGCTGCGCCAGTACGGCGACATGATCCGCAAGCACCTGATCTCGGCAGTGGTCCCCCTGGACGAGGCCCCCGCCCTGCTGACCGACCTGGCCCAACGCCGCCGCACAGAAATCCAGGCAATCCTGACCCCCTGACCCCCTTTTCAGGGCGTCGATCATGAGGTTGGCGGCGACAAAACGGGCGCCGGACGCCGCCAACCTCATGATCGACGGAAGCGGACGGGGCGGGCGGAACCCGGCGCGCGGCGGGCGGGGGTCACAATCGGCTCCGGTTCGCGTACCGTTGCCGCTCATGGGTGTGTCGCAACGGTTGAAGACCAGGTTCCGCCGGTTCCTCCAGCGCCCGGGGACGACTGTCGACCTGGCTCCGCTGGAGAAGCTGCTGCCGGCGATCGAGGCGCGCGAGGCTGACCTGGAGAAGCTCTCCGACGCCGAGCTGACCGAGGCCGCCGGCCAGGCGTCGGGGTACGAGGAGATCTGCGCGATCGGGCGCGAGGCGGCCCGGCGCGGGCTCGACCAGCGCCCCTACGACGTGCAGCTGCTCGGCGCGATGGCGCTGCTGTCCGGCAAGGTCGCCGAGATGGCCACCGGTGAGGGCAAGACGCTCACCGCGACCGTCGCCGCGTACGGCCACGTGCGGCTGGGCAACGGCCCGGTGCACGTGCTCACCGTCAACGACTACCTGGCCCGCCGCGACGCCGAGTGGATGACGCCGGTCTACGACCTGCTCGGGCTCAGCGTCGGCTGGGTCAACGAGGCGTCCACGCCCGACGAGCGGCGCGCCGCGTACGCCTGCGACGTCACCTACGTCTCGGTCAGCGAGGCCGGCTTCGACTTCCTGCGCGACCAGCTCGTCACCGACCTGGCCGACCGGGTGCAGCCGCCGCTGAAGACCGCGATCGTGGACGAGGCCGACTCGATCCTGATCGACGAGGCCCGGGTGCCGATGGTGCTGGCCGGGGCGGTCGGCGGCGAGCAGGACCCGGTGCACGCCGCCGCCGCGCTCGTACGCGGGCTGCGCAAGGGCAAGCACTACACGGTCGCCGAGGACGGCCGCAGCGTCGCCTTCACCTCGGTCGGCCTGGCCACCGTCGAGGCCAAGCTCGGCGGCATCGACCTGTACGACGAGGAGCACGTCGGGCAGCTCTCCGCGGTGAACGTGGCGCTGCACGCGCACGCCCTGCTGCACCGCGACGTGGACTACATCGTCCGGGACGACTCGGTCGAGCTGATCGACGAGATGCGCGGCCGGGTCGCCCAGCGCCGCCGCTGGCCCGACGGGCTGCAGGCCGCGGTCGAGGCGAAGGAGGGCCTGGACGCCACCGCCGAGGGCGAGGTGCTGGGCACGATCACCGTGCAGGCGTACATCGCGCTCTACCCGACGGTCTGCGGGATGACAGCGACCGCGGTGCTCGTCGGCGACCAGCTCCGCGAGTTCTTCGGCCTCGAGGTCGCGGTGATCCCGCCGAACACCCCCTGCGTCCGCGAGGACGAGCCGGACCGCATCTACGCCACCCGCGCCGAGAAGGAGGAGGCGCTGGTCGACGAGATCACGCGCTGCCACGAGGCGGGGCGGCCGGTGCTGGTCGGCACGCTCGACGTCAAGGAGTCCGAGGGGCTGGCCGCC
Source organism: Micromonospora sp. NBRC 110037 (assembly GCF_001652995.1). Classification (NCBI taxonomy): domain Bacteria; kingdom Bacillati; phylum Actinomycetota; class Actinomycetes; order Micromonosporales; family Micromonosporaceae; genus Micromonospora; species Micromonospora sp. NBRC 110037. The sequence goes on along the minus strand of NZ_BBVA01000002.1, from coordinate 1,917,539 downwards.
GCGCTGAACGCCGCCGGCGTGTCGTGCGTGGTGCTCAACGCCAAGAACGACGACGAGGAGGCCGGGATCATCGCGGAGGCCGGCGCGTACGGCGCGGTGACGGTCTCCACCCAGATGGCCGGCCGGGGCGTCGACATCCGGCTGGGCGGCAGCGACCAGGCCGACCGGGACCGGGTGGCCGAGCTGGGCGGTCTCTACGTGATCGGCAGCGGCCGGCACGACAGCCGCCGGGTCGACGACCAGCTCCGCGGCCGGGCCGGGCGGCAGGGCGACCCGGGCGGGTCGGTGTTCTTCGTCAGCCTGGAGGACGACCTGGTGGTCCGGCACGCCGGCGACACCGTGCCGGCCTCGCCCCGGATGAACGCCGACGGCCTGGTCACCGACCCGCAGGTCGACTACGCGGTGGAGCACGCCCAGCGCGTCGCCGAGGGCGTCAACCACGAGATCCACCGCAACACGTGGCGCTACAGCCAGGTGATCGAGCAGCAGCGCAAGGCGCTCGCCGAGCGCCGGGAGCGGCTGCTGACCAGCGACATCGCCGCGCTGATGCTGCTGGAGCGGGTGCCGGAGAAGGCCGGCGAGATGGACGAGGACCTGCTCGCCGACGTGGCCCGCAAGATCGCCCTCTACCACCTGGACCGGCTCTGGGCCGACCACCTGGCCGAGCTGTCCGAGGTCCGCGAGGGCGTGCACCTGCGGGCGCTGGGCCGGCTCGACCCGCTCGACGAGTTCCACCGCAGCGCGGTGCCGGCGTTCAACGCGCTGGTGCCCGAGATCGAGACGCGGACCGTGGCCACGTTCGAGGAGACCGAGTTCGACGAGGGCTGGGAGCCGGACTCGTCGAAGCTGGTGCGGCCGAGCGCCACCTGGACGTACCTCGTGCACGACAACCCGTTCGGCTCGGAGTTGGACCGGCTGATCGCCTCGGTGGGCCGGCGGCTCATCTCCGGGTCGCGCTGACCCGCGCGGAAAGGCCCTTCCCGGCGCGACCGGGAGGGGCCTTTTTGCGCGGTTTCGCCCGCGGTCTGGGAGGGTAGTAGGCCGAGGCCCGGCCACAGGAGGGACGGACATGGGACAGGCAACGGCGCGGAGCGGGGACATCGGGTGGACGGTGGAGGCCACGGCCCGGTGAACCTCGACACGCGCCAACCCATGATCGACAACCTTGGTGTGCTGGAGACCGCCGCGCTGCTGCGCGAGCTGACCGCCGGACTGATCGGCGCGGCCGGGTTCGACGAGGCGCTGGACCGCCTGGTCCGCATCGCCCGCGACGCCGTACCGGCCGTGGACAGCTGCGGCTTCACCGCGCTGCGCGCCGGTGAGCCCGCCGGCGTGGCCGCCTCCGATCCGGAGCGGGCCGAGCTGGACGACCTGCGGCACGGCCCGGACACGCCCGCGATGACCGCGATCCGCCGCCGGGAGATGATCACCGCGGGCGGGCTGTCCGGCGACCCGCGCTGGCCGGTCTGGAACGAGCGGGCCCGCGCCCTGGGGGTGCACGGGGTGATCTCCGCGCCGGTCGACATCGACGAACAGGTCATCGGCGCGATCAACCTCTACGCCGACTCGCCCGACGCGCTGACGCCCCGGCACCAGCTCACCGCGATGCTCCTGGCCGAGCACGCCGGGCTGCTGCTGGCCGCCGCGCGCGACCGCGAGCGGGCGGCCACCCGCGCCGGTCAGCTCGACGACACGCTGCTGGCCGAGGGGGTGGTCGGGCAGGCCGTCGGCGTGATCATGACACAGCGCGGCTGTCCCGCCCCGGAGGCCCTGCGGGTGCTGCGCAGCGCGGCGTCCTCGCTGGACATCCCGCTGCGCGAGGTCGCCGAGCGGCTCGTGCTGACCGTCTCACGGCCCCGGGACAACTGAGCGACAGTCGTTTCGCCTCGCGGCGCCTCGGGTAGCACTCTGGACTGGTGAGCTGCGCGGACCTGGGGAGGAAGCGATGCAGAGCCGTCTACGGGTGCAGGGGCACCCCATCCAACCGATGCTGGTGACGTTCCCGTTCGGCCTGTTCGTCTGTGCCGCGGTCTTCGACCTGGCCGACGTGGCGGGCGGCCCGGCGTTCCTCGGTGAGGTGGGCTACTGGACCGCGGTGGCCGCGCTCGTCGCGGCCGGGCTCACCACCGTCGCCGGAATGGTCGACCTGTGGGACGTGCGGGCCGGCCGGACCAGCCGGACGGTGCTGATGTTCAACCTCGTCAACGCCGTGATGGCGGCGCTGTTCCTGCTCTCCTGCCTGATCCGGGCGAGCGCGCCGCAGCGGGGCGCGACCGGTGTCCTGCTCGCCGCGGAACTCGTGGCGCTCGCCGTCGGCGCGGTCGGGGTGGCCCTGGGCGCGCGGCTGATGCAGCAGTTCGACCGGGTCACCGAGCCGGCCGGGTTCGAGCCGTTCGCCGAGGTGCCCGCCGGTTCCACAGTCGAGATCGCCCGCCCGCGCCCGTACTGACGCCGGCCGAATTCCGTTGCCGCGGTCGGCGCGGAGCGGCAGGCTCGCGGGCATGGTCGGGACGTTCGAGGAACTGGTAGCCGAAGCCGAGGCGGCGCCGGTCGAGGGCTGGGGCTTCGACTGGCTGCGCGGCCGCGCCACCGAGGAGCGCCCGCCCTGGGGGTACGCGCGACTGGTCGGCGAGCGGATGGCCGCCGTGAAGGCGGCGCTGGACATCGACACCGGCGGGGGAGAGGTGCTGGCCGAGGTGCCCGCGCCGCCGCCGCTGCTGGTCGCCACCGAGGCGTGGCCGCCGAACGTGCCGGTGGCCCGGCGCAACCTTCGCCCGCTCGGCGCGACAGTGGTGCGGGTGGGCGACCGCCCGCCGCTGCCGTTCCGGGACGCCGCCTTCGACCTGGTGGTGAGCCGTCACCCGGTGCACACCTGGTGGGACGAGGTGGCCCGGGTGCTGCGGCCCGGCGGCGCCTACCTGTCCCAGCAGATCGGCCCCGGCACGATGCGGGAGCTGAGCGAGGCGATCCTCGGGCCGCTGCCGCCGCCGGAGCACCGCCACCCGGAGGTGGCGGTCGCCGACGCGCGGGCCGCCGGGCTGAACGTCGTCGACCTGCGCGAGGCCACGCTGCGTACCGTCTTCCACGACATCGGCGCGGTGGTCTGGTTCCTGCGCAAGGTGGTCTGGACGGTGCCCGGCTTCACCGTCGGCCGCTACACCGACGAGCTGCGCCGCCTGGACGAGCGGATCCGCGCCGACGGACCGTTCGTCGCGTACGCCCGCCGTTTCCTCATCGAGGCGCGCCGGGGCTGAGCGGGCCGGGCCGGTGGGCGGCGGCGTGGTGCGCGGCCAGCACGTCGGCGCCGAAGTCACCGGCCGGGCGGCGCAGCACTGTGTGCGCGTGGTTGCCGTCGTCGGTGGTGTTGTCGTACTCGATCAGCAGGTCCTCGCCCTGCACCCGGTAGTAGTGCCGCCGGCCCGGCTCGACCGGACCGGCCCAGGCGAAGTGCAGCTCGCCGCCGTCGAGCCGGTCGGCCTCCCGGGCCGCCAGCTCCGGCGGGAGCCGGTCCAGGTAGAGCGCGACCAGCCGGTCCAGCAGCGCCCGGCCGGTCGGCCGCAGCCGCCCCCGGGGTACGCCGGGCGGGTCGAGCCGGCCGGGGGCGGTGGCCCGGGTGGCGCTGATGATGTCGGCGGGCGCCTCGTCGGCGATGATCGCGGCGGACCGGCCGCCCGGACCGAGCGCGTCGAGGAGCTCGCGGGCCAGGTCCTCCTCCGGGCCGAGCGGCCGGGTCACCGGGCGGCCGGCGTGCCGGACGGTGGCCGGGTTCGCGCCGAGGAAGACCGGCGCGGGGGAGACCCGGTCGTCGGCGACGGTCATGCTCACCGACAGGTGGTGTCCCTCGAACCGCCAGGCCCAGTCGTCGTCGCGGTCCGGGTCGCCGAAGACGGCCACCCAGTAGTCGCCGCTGTGCCGTCCGCGCCGCCAGTCCTCGGCCCGGTCCAGCACCTCCTCCAGCGCCATCACGGTCATGGCCTGCGCGTACGCGGCCGGGCTGAGAGCGGTGGCGAGCAGCCGGTGGGCGGCCTTGCGGGCGTCGACGTCCAGGCCGGTGAGCGCGACGCCGGGCCGGGGCCGTGGCCGGTACTCCAGCCAGCGCCGGGCCGGTTCGTCGTCGAAGGCGTGCCGGGCGGCGTCGCGGGCCGGCTCGTCCAGCGCGGCCAGGAACGCCGCCGCGGCCGCGCGCATCTGCTCGGGTACGGGATCCTCCACCGTCTCTGTATACCGCCTGGGGCTCACTCGCGGCGCAGCAGCGCCAGCATGTCCGGCAGCTCGAAGAACCGGGCGGTCTCGACCGCCGACGGGCCGCCGTGGTCCGGGTCGGCGCCGGCGTCCAGCAGCGCGCGGACCGCCGCCTCCTGACGCCGGAACACCGCCGCGGCGAGCGCGGTCTGCCCCCTGTCGTTCACCCGGGCCGGGTCGGCGCCCCGGGCCAGCAGTGCCGCCACCGTGTCCGGGTGGGCGTGGTACGCGGCGAGGATCAGCAGCGTGTCGCCCTTGGCGTTGGTGAGGTTGACCGGCAGCCCGGCGTCCACGTTGGCGGCCAGTTCCTCGGTGGCGCCGGCCCGGGCCAGGTCGAACATCCGGTGGGCGAAGGCGATGGTCTCGTCGTCGAGTTCGTCGGGCATCCGCCCAGGCTATGGCGTCGCGGCCGGACGCGCCTGGTAGCTTGCGCAGCCGGGCACGGGAGGCGCGCGCATGGACGATCGGGTGTACGTGGGCAACGCGGCGGTGGACGGCGCGACCGACGCGGGCTGGCTGCTGGGCCACTTCAAGCCGGCCGGGGACGTGCGGCACAGCACCGACGTCGAGGTGAAGTGGGGCGTGCACCCGGCGGGGGAGAGCCGGTCCCGGTGGGCCACGGGTGAGCGGCGTACCGCCCTGTTGGTGCTGATCAGCGGCGCGTTCCGGATCGAGCTGCCGGACCGCACGGTGGTGTTGCGCGCGCCCGGTGACTACGTGGTGTGGGGCCGGGGCGTGGACCACTCCTGGTACGCCGAGCGGGAGTCCACGGTGCTCACCGTCCGCTGGCCGTCGGTGCCCGGTTACAAGGTGGATCCGCCGGTCCTGCGCTGAGCCGCGGGCCGGCGTCCCAGCATCTGGTATTACCTACTTAACCGATAGGCTTTGCCGTCTAAGCTGTGCGGGTACATCCGCTCCGCACCGTGAGGACGTCCCGCCGATGACCAGCACCGCTCCCGCCGATCTGCTCGCCGTCGCCGCCCGCTGGGCCGACCCGGACGGCTGGCCGGTGCCGCTGTGCTTCGACGCGTCCGAGCGGTGGTACGCCCGCCTGGACGCCGGCGACGAGCACGAGGTGTGGGCGCTGAGCTGGCTGCCCGGACAGGGCACCGGCCTGCACGACCACGGCGGCAGCGCCGGCGCGTTCCTGGTCGTGGCCGGCGTGCTCACCGAGGAGACGGTCAGCGGCGCGCGGCTGCGCCCGCACCGGCTCGCCGCCGGCGCCGGGCGGCGCTTCGGCGTACGGCACGTGCACCAGGTCACCAATCACGGCGACCAGCCCGCCGTGAGCGTGCACGTCTACCGGCCGGCGCTGACCCGGATGACCCGCTACCGCCTCGTCGCCGGCCGGCTCCGGGTCGCCGAGGTGGCCGAGGCCGGCGTGGCCTGGTGACCCACCCCCGCAACCCCGACGAACGGAAGGACGCCACGATGGCGCAGATCCCCACCACCGCAACCGAGCGCTGTCCGGCTCCGCCGCCGGGCTCGCGGGGCATCGACGAGATCCTCGCCGCCGCCCGGGCCCGCCTGCGCCGCCTCGATCCGGAGCAGGCGCACCTGGCGTGCCGGGCCGGGGCGCTGCTGGTGGACATCCGCCCGGCCGCCCAGCGCGCCGCACAGGGCACCGTGCCGGGCGCGCTCGTCGTCGAGCGCAACGTGCTGGAGTGGCGCTTCGACCCGCGCTGCGCGGCCCGGCTGCCACAGGCTGTCGACTACGACGTGCCGGTGATCGTGCTCTGTCAGGAGGGCTACACCTCGTCGCTGGCCGCCGCCGCGCTCCAGGACATCGGCCTGCACCGGGCCACCGACGTCGTCGGCGGCTTCGCCGCCTGGCACATCGCCGGCCTGCCCACGCTCGGTCCCACCCCGCCGACCCGACCCTCGTCCGCCGCGCCCCCGGTCACCGCCGGTGGGGCGCTCCGCTGACCGTCCCGCCGCACCGGCGGGGCGGGGCGACCGCCCGCACAGGAGGCTCCCATGTCCGTCGTCGCCCTCACCACCCGTCCGGCCCGATCGGGCCGCCCCGACCGGGCAGTGCCGCCCCGGCCGCGTACCGCGCCGACCGTGACCATCACCCTCGACCTGGGCGCCGGCCCACTGACGCCGGGCCTGGCCCGCCTGGCCGAGCTGCTGGACGAGCTCGCCGCCTCCGGCGAGGCGCTGGTGAGCCCGGACGAGCACCGGGTCGCCCGTACCGTGCTCGACCTGCGCCGCGCCGCCGCCGCGCCACCGCCACCGGCCGGCGGCGGCGTGCGCATCCTCACCGGCACCCGCCGGGTCCGGCTCGGCGACACCGAGATCACGCTCACCCGCATCGAGTACGACCTGCTGCTCTTCCTCGCCGAGCACCCGCGCCGGGTGTTCACCCGGCTGCAACTGCTCGCCAACGTCTGGGGCTACGAGCACGCCGTGGCCCGCACCGTCGACGTCCACGTCCGCCGGCTGCGGGCCAAGTTCGGGCCGGACACGCCGCTGGTCACCACCGTCTACGGCGTCGGCTACCGCCTCGCCGACGACGCCGCGATCACCGTGGACCGCGACGCCTGACCCGCCCTTCCCGCACGCGGCGCACCCGGAGAACCGGGTGCGCCGCGTTCACGTTCAGGACGCATCCGCCATTGTGAACCGCCGGGGAGACCCCCCGTACCAGCCCGAAACGACGCTCTGCTGTAATCAACGGGCCTCGCACGCAGAGCGAGCGCACGGCTCCGATGTGTTCGTCAAATGTCACATTCATGCAACGCAGCCGCCTCTTGACCCTCGCAGAGACGCCGGGAAGCATCGATGAGGCGGCGTCCCGGGCCGTGGGGAGATACCCGGACCAGCCCAAGGAGGACCATGTCGGTCAGCCCCGCCTCGTCGCGCGCCGGATGGCATACGTCCCAACCCGCGGTCCCCGGTCGTCCCCCCGGCGGCCAGCGTCGTCCCGCCAACACCGCCGCGCCCATGCTCACCGTCACCCTGAACATCCCACTGGCCTGTGAGGAGTCGCTCACCCCGGCCGCGCGCCGGCTGCTCGACGCCGCCCGCGAGATGCTCGAACGCGGCGACGCGGTGGTCAGCGCCGCGGTTCCGGCCGAGCGCCGGCCCGACGCCGTCCCGGCCGGCCGCGCGCCGTCCCGGCCGCTCGCCCCGACCATCCCGACCCTGCACATCCTGGCCTCGTCCCGGTCGGTGCTGCGCGACGGCGAGCCGCTGCCGCTGACCCGGCTGGAGTTCGACCTGCTGCTGCACCTGGTCGCCCACCCCCGCCGGGTGTTCACCCGCCTGCAACTGCTGAACGCGGTCTGGGGGTACGAGCACGCCGGCGTCCGCACCGTCGACGTGCACGTCCGCCGGCTGCGCGGCAAGGTCGGCGTGGACGTCCCGCTGGTCACCACCGTCTACGGCGTCGGCTACCGGCTCGCCGACGACGCCCGCGTCACCATCGACCGCACCGGCTGACCCGGGACACCCACGCGCCGATCGTCGCCGGACGGAGCCCCGACCGCCCGGAGGGATCAGGTGGTGACCCGCCCGCCCGCGCGGCACGATGGTCCGATGCGTGTGCGCCCGATCAGCCCCGACCGGCTCGTCACCGAGCTGGCCGGGCGTCTCGCCCGCACCGGGACGCCCGGCCGGCTGCGGGTCGCCGTGGACGGCCCGCCCGCCGCCGCACCGGACACGCTCGCCGAAGCCCTCGTCGCCCCGCTGCGCGCCGCCGGCCGGCCGGTGCTGCACGTACGCGCCGACGACTTCCTCCGCCCCGCCTCGGTCCGCCTGGAGCACGGCCGCACCAACCCCGACGCGTACTACGAGGGCTGGCTCGACGAACCCGGACTGCGCCGCGAGGTGCTCGACCCGGCCGGCCCGGACGGCTCGGGCCGGCTGCTGCCGTCGCTCTGGGACGCCGCCGCCGATCGGGCCAGCCGGGCCGCGTACGTGGATCTGCCGCCCGACGGGGTGGTAGTGGTCAGCGGCGCGCTGCTGCTCGGCGGCGCGTTGCCGTTCGACGTCACGGTCCACCTCGTGCTGTCCCCGGCGGCGCTGGACCGGCGTACCGACCCGGCGCTGCGCTGGACGCTGCCCGCCTTCGCCCGCTACGCCGACGAGGTCGACCCCGCGTCCTTCGCCGACGTGGTGGTCCGGGCCGACGACCCGCGCCGCCCCGCGCTGGTCGAGGCGGCCTGACCAGCGGCTACGGACTCACCGGAAACACTCAGGAAACAGCCGGTTTGGCCCGCCGTGGGCGGGGGTAATCGCCCGGCTCACAGAGCACGGGTGATCTCGTCGCCCGCGCATCCACAGTCGGACCGGGGTCCGGGGCGCTGGCCGCCCCGGTCCGGTATGAGGACGTAGGAAGGCAGGCAGCGATGCTCGTCCACGACACGACAGCCACCGGCCGCTCCCAGGCGGAGGTCGACCAGATCCGGCAGTCCCTGCGGTCGCGGTACGACGAGCTGACCGCCGAGTACGAGCAGACGCTGGCGCAGAGCCACGTGCTGCGGCTGGTCGAGGTCGGCGACACCGCCGGCGACGACCAGGCCGACAGCGGCACCAAGACCGCCGAGCGGGACACCGCGCAGTCGCTGCTGCGCACCATCCTGGACCGGCGGGCGCAGTTCGAGCACGCGCTGACCCGCCTGGACGAGGGCACCTACGGCTTCTGCGAGGGCTGCACCGCGCCGATCCCGGTGGAGCGGCTGGAGATCTTCCCGTCCGCCACCTCCTGCGTGGCCTGCAAGCAGACCCGGGAGCGGCGGGCGGCCTGACGCCGATGCGGTTGCCGGTCGGTCCGCCGACGCGATGAACTCCCACCATGGGTGAGATCAAGGTGGGCACCGCCTCGTGGACCGACCGGACCCTACTCGACTCCGGCTGGTATCCGGACAGCGCCGACACGCCGGAGCGCCGGCTGTCCTACTACGCCCGGCAGTTCCCGCTGGTCGAGGTGGACGCCACCTACTACTCGCCGCCGGCCGAGCGCACCGCCCGGCTGTGGGCCGAACGCACCCCGGCCGGGTTCACGTTCAACGTCAAGGCGTTCAGCCTGCTGACCGGCCACCCCACCCGCGTCTCCGCGCTCTACAAGGACCTGCGCCCGGACACGGACAAGCGCAACGTCTACCCGGACGACCTGCCTGCGCAGGCGTACGAGGAGGTGTGGACGCGGTTCCTGTCCGCCCTGGACCCGCTCGTCGAGGCGGGCAAGCTGGGCGCGCTGCTGTTCCAGTTCCCGCCCTGGTTCACCATCAAGCGGGACAACAAGCAGTACCTGCTGGAGGTGGCCCGCCGGTGCGTGCCGTTGCGCCCGGTCTTCGAGTTCCGGCACGCCTCCTGGTTCGACGGCGACAACGCCGAGGAGACGCTGGGCTTCCTGCGTGAGCACGCGCTGCCGTTCGTCTGCGTGGACATGCCGCAGGGACACAAGTCGTCCGTCCCGCCGGTGCTGGCCGCCACCGCGGACCTCGCGATGGTCCGCTTCCACGGGCACAGCGACAAGTGGACCAGCAAGGACATCCACGAGAAGTTCGGCTACGACTACTCGAAGCGGGAGCTGCGCGACTGGGCGCCGAAACTGCGCGAGCTGGCCGGCGAGGCCGAGCAGACACACGTCCTGATGAACAACTGCTACCGGGACAACGCGCAGCGCAACGCCCGTACCCTCGCCGACCTGCTGGGCGCCTGAGCCGGCCTCACCCGCTCCGGGTGAGGCCGGCTCACCCGTCCGCGCCGCAGCATGACCGTGGACGCGCTCCGCCGGCCGGGCGGAGGCGCCGCGACGAGGAGGTGGGTCATGACGGTACGGGTGGTGGCGGATCGGCGCCGCGGTGGCGTACTGCACGTGGTCGGCAGCTCCGAGGCGCCTCGGCGGGCCGAACGGGCCGGCCGGTTCCGTCCGACCCGGCTGTGGCGGGGGCCCAGCGGACCGCCGCGCCGCGCCGAAGACCGACGCTGGGAGACCGACGCACGGGGGTGATCCTGATGGCCGAACAGATGTTGTCCGCGTTCGAGTCCTCGCTGGACAAGACGAACGTGATCCTCAAGGAGATCGAGTCCGCGTACGGCTGGCCCAAGGAGCAGCGCAACCAGTCCTACGCCGCGTTGCGTACGGTGCTGCATCTGCTGCGGGACCGGATGCCGGTGCAGGAGAGCGTCGAGTTCGCCCAGCAGTTGCCGGTGCTGGTGCGGGGCGTCTACTTCGACGGCTGGCAGCCGGAGAACGTGCCGATCAAGCTGAACCGGGACGACTTCCTGTACGAGGTGCGCCAGGGTTTCCCGTACGACGTCGAGGGCGGCGCGCAGCGGGTGGTGCAGGTCGTGCTGGACACGTTGCGCCGGCACGTCACCCAGGGCGAGTGGCAGGACGTGAAGTCCACCATGCCGAAGGATCTGCGTCAGCTCATTCCCTGACCCGGCGCTGGCCCGGCCCGTCCCGCCCCCTCGGCGGGGCGGGCCGACGGCGTCCGGGACACCGGCAGCCCGGCCCGCCGGGCCAGCCCGGCGAACGCGACGGCGTCGACGATCGCCGCGCCGCCCGGGTCGTTGTTGAAGTACACGTACGCCGGCTCGCCGTCGCCGAACGCCTCGGCGAGCCGGCGCGTCCAGCCGGCCAGCGCGGCCCGGCCGTAGCGGGGCCACGGCCGCGCGCGGCCCTCGTGCAGCCGCAGGTAGCCGAAGTCGGTGGTGCGCCACAGCGGCGTGATCGACCGGCTGAGCCGGTCGGCCCAGACCAGCGCGGCCCGGTGCCGTTCCAGCACCCGCCTCGTGTCCTCGGTCCACCACGACGGATGCCGCGGCTCGACGGCCACCCGCACGTCGGCCGGGAACCGGCGCAGCACGTCGGCCAGCGCGTCCGGGTCGGCGCGCAGCGTCGGCGGCAGCTGCACCAGCACCGGCCCGAGCCGGTCGCCCAGCCCGGACGCCCGGTCCAGGAACCGGGCCACCGGCTCGGCCGGGTCGCGCAGCCGTTTCACGTGGGTCAGGTAGCGGCTCATCTTCACCGCCACGCAGAAGTCGCTGGGCGTACGCTCCCGCCACGCCACGAACGTGTCCCGCTCGGGCAGCCGGTAGAACGCGTTGTTCACCTCGACCGTGGCGAACCGCGAGGCGAAGTGCTCCAGCCAGCGCCGCTGCGGCAGCCCGGCCGGGTAGAACCGCTCCCGCCAGTCCCGGTACTGCCAGCCCGACGTGCCGACCAGGAACATCGCCGCGCCCTACTGAAGGTTGATCTGGAACACCTCGAACGTGGCGCCGAACCGCGCGCCGAGCCGGTGCCCGGCCGGCCGGGCCATGCCCTCCAGGAACTCCTCGGCGTCGAAACCGCCGTCGCCGAGTCCGGTCAGGTACGCCCCGTGCGCCCGCAGCGACGCCACGCCCTTGTCGAACGTGTCGGTCACGTCCACCCCGTGCCGGGCGGCCGGCGACCCGGCCGCCCACACCTCGCGGACCCGCGACCACGGCTGGATGCCGTCGGTGAGCTGCTCCGGGAAGATCCACCGGTTGCCGGCGTCGCGGACCGCGTCCAGCGTGGCCCGGCCGCAGGCGATGTGGTCGGCCTGGTTCAGCGCGTACGCCCCGTCCCAGGTCTCCCGGAAGTTGTTCGTCAGCACCACGTCCGGCCGGTGCCGGCGCACCACAGCGGCGATGGCCCGGCGCAGCGGCACGCCGTACTCCAGCAGCCCGTCGGGCAGGCCGAGGAACTCGACCACTGACACCCCGACCACGGCGGCGGAGGCGCGCTGCTCCTCCTCGCGTACCACCCGGGCGCGCTCCGGCGTCATCCCGTCGATGCCCGCCTCGCCGCTGGTCAGCAGGCAGTAGACGACCTCCTTGCCCTGGGCGGTCCAGCGCGCCACCGCGGCGGCGGCGCCGAACTCCAGGTCGTCGGGGTGCGCCACCACTGCGAGCGCCCGCTGCCAGTCCTCGGCCAGTGGGGTGAGCGGCTCCGGCTGCGTCACGTGGACCTCCTCGCACGTCGTCCTCCCGCCATCCTGGCATCCGCCGGTCCCGGACGCTTGCCCCGCGAACCGTCCGTACGACGGTGTCCGGGCGTCTACGGTGTGGTTAGAGAAGATCGGGCGTGGGGTACCACCCGCTGCACACGGACCCCGGCACCACGCGGGGCGGCACACCGAGGGAGCACCCATGGCATTGAACGACGACGACATCCAGAGCAGCGGCGGCAGCGGCCTGGAGGGCCCCGCCGACGGCGGTGCCACCCCGGGTCAGCACGACGGTGGCGCGGACGGCAGCGCGGAGGGCCCGGCCGACGGCGGCGCGACCCCCGGTCAGCACGACGGTGGCGCGGACGGCGGCGCCGAGGGTCCCGCCGACGGCGGCGCGACTCCGGGTCAGCACGACGGTGGCGCGGACGGCAGCGCGGAGGGCCCGGCCGACGGCGGCGCGACCCCCGGTCAGCACGACGGCGGCGCCGACGGCAGCGCCTGACACATGAGCACGCACGTCGACCCGCCGGGTGGCCACGGCCGCCCGGCGGTTCCGCTTTCCGCCGCCGAGGCGCTGGCCCGGTGCGTAACGGTGGAGCCGGCCAAGTTCGCCGCCGACCACTGGGGGCGAAGCCCGCTGCTGTCCCGCGCCGCGGAGCTGCCCAGCCCGGACGGCTTCACCGACCTGCTCAGCCCCGCCGACGCCGACGAGCTGCTCAGCCGCCGCGGCCTGCGTACCCCGTTCCTGCGGGTCGCCAAGGACGGCCAGCTCGTGCCGGCGGCGCGGTACACCGGCGGCGGTGGCGCGGGCGCCGAGATCGGCGACCAGGTCCTCGACGAGAAGGTGCTGGCGCTCTACGCCGACGGCGCGACGCTGGTGTTGCAGGGCCTGCACCGCACCTGGCCGGCGATCGTCGACTTCGCCCGCGACCTGGGCGCCGCGCTGGCCCAGCCGTTGCAGGTGAACGCCTACCTGACCCCGGCGGGCAGCCAGGGCTTCGCCACTCACTACGACACCCACGACGTGTTCGTGCTCCAGGTCGACGGACGCAAGCACTGGCGCATCCACCCGCCGGTGCTGGCCGACCCGCTGGAGCGCCAGCCCTGGGGCGGCCGGGCCGACGAGGTCTCCGCGACCGCCGAAGGACGCCCCGAGCTGGACGTGGTGCTCTCTCCGGGCGACGCGCTCTACCTGCCGCGCGGCTGGCTGCACAGCGCCCAGGCGCAGGAGTCCAGCTCGCTGCACCTGACCGTGGGCATCCGGGCGCTGACCCGGTACGCGGTGGTCGAGGAACTGCTCGCGCTGGCCGCCGAGGACGCGCGGCTGCGCGCGAGCCTGCCGTTCGGGCTGGACCTGGCCGACCCGGACGCGATCGAGCCGGAGCTGACCGAGACCGTCGAGGCGCTGCGCGACTGGCTGCTGCGGGCCGACCCGGCGGCGGTGGCCGGCCGGCTGCGTGCCCGGGTCTGGCCGGCCGCCCGCCCGGCGCCGATCCGGCCGCTGGCCCAAGCCGAGGCGCTGGCCCGGCTGAACGCGGACAGCGAGGTCGCGGTGCGCGGCGGCCTGCGCTGGCAGCTCACCCCGGCCGCCGACGGACGGGTGACGCTGCGCGTGCCCGATCGGACGCTCACCCTGCCCGGCACCTGCGAGGCGGCGCTGCGCGCGCTGCTCACCGGCGAGGTGACGAGGGTCGGCGACCTGCCCGGCCTCGACGACGACGCCGACCGCCTGGTGCTGGCCCGCCGACTGCTCAAGGAGGCAGTCCTGGTTCCCGCCTGACCCGATGATCATGAGGTTGACCGGCGGCGCGACGGCGTGTCGCGCCGCCAACCTCATGATCGGCGGCGGGTGAGGGGCGGCGGTCAGCGGGTGTAGGTCACCGTCAGCAGGAGCAGGGTCGTCGCCAGGCCGGAGACGGCCACCAGGATCATCGGGCGTGGGGTCAGCACGGCGTGGCGGCGGTCGGCCAGCAGCCGTGCGGGCGCCAGCCCGATCACCGGGCCGAGCAGCGTCACCACCAGCGCCAGCACCGGCAGACCCACCGCCAGGTCACCGCTGGCGCCGGCCGCCAGCGCTCGCGCCGCCACCCCCAGCGCGTACGCCACCAGCGCCCCGCCGATGCCGCAGGCGATCAGCAGCGGATTCACCGAGCCGGGCAGCTCACCCGGGGCGCCGGTGCGCTCCAGCAGGTCCCGGACCGCGCGCAGCAGCGGCACCGGGTCACCGGCGGCCCCGCGTACCGGGCCGGGCGGGTCACCCAGCCGCCGGGCGCCCACACCGAGCCGGGCCCGCAACTGCGTCCACAGGTGAGTGACCTCGCCGTCGACCCGCTCGACCATCCGGGACGCCTCGGCCACCTCCGTCTCGGCCTGCCGCATCTGCTCGGTGGCCTCGGCGACCGCCCGGTCCGCGGCGGCCACCTGCTGGTCGTACCAGGTGTGCGCCTCGGCCCGCTGGGCGGCCACCCGGGCGGTCAGCTCGGCGAGCCGGCGGATCTGCGCGCTGTACGTCTCACTGGTAACCGGTTCGTTCATCGGGACGGACCATAAGGGATGATCACCTGTCCGGTGCGGTGCACCGCCCGGTCGAAGTAGAGACCGCGCCACGGCCGGGGATACCAGTCCGGCCCTCCGCTGCCCGGATACAGCGAGGAGCCCAGCTCACCGCCCTGCACGTCGAGCGCCACCCAGGCGCCGATCTGATCCGTGCGCGCGCCCGCGCCGCCCAGGTCGGCCCGCATCCGGGCCACGCCCCGCCACCAGGCCAGCACGTGCGTACGCCGTTCCGGCCCGTCGTGCAGGATCCGGCGCAGCTGCTCCAGCCCGGTGCGCGTACCGGCCTTGCCGGCGAGCGCCGCCGCGGCCGCGTCCACCGCGTACAGCAGCAGGAAGTGCGGGGTACGCGGCGCGCCCGGCGCGCCCAGCCCGTCACCTGCCTCGGCCATCAGCTCCGGCACCGTCTCCTCGTCGTACCAGGAGGCGTCCCCGGCCAGGTCCTCGTAGAGCGCGCGGGCGGCCGGGTCGGCGTCCGGGTCCAGGCAGGCGATGGAGAAGCGGGCCGCGCCGGGCGGGTACTGCCGGGCCAGCGAGCGGGCGGCGGCGTCGAGCACCGCGCACGCCTCGTCCACCCGGGTGCCCAGCACCGCCAGGTTGCGGCCCGGGGCGCGGGGCAGCCGCAGCGCCGCCGAGCGGGCCTGCACGTCGATGATCTCGCCGAGCAGCGCCACCGGGTTGCGCGGGACGCCCTGCTCCGGCGCGGTCAGCGCGCGGAAGTCCGGCGCGTCGGCCAGCTTCGGGATCGCGTCGCCGTCGAACAGCCGGGCCGGCGCGGCGTCCTGCGGGCGCATCCGCCACAGCCGGTGCTGGAGCTCGCTCCACGTCTCCCAGTCGCTGGCCGACGGGATGCGGGCCACCTCGTTCCCCTCGGCCAGGCCCGACTCGGCGTTGATGACCGCGTGGTGGCGGGGCAGCGACTGCGCCGCGTCGTTGCGCTCGGCCAGGATGCGCAGCGCCTTCGGCAGCGCGATCCGCAGCGTGAACTGGGCGACCAGCGCGGGCCGCCCCCACAGCGCCTCGATGCCGCGTACGTCCTGCGAGGCGAGCACCAGGTGGATGCCCTGCGACCGGCCCCGCCGGGCCAGGTCCTCCAGCAGGTCGGCGGCCTCCCGGGCGACCACGTCCCGGCCGGCGAGCAGCGCCTGGAACTCGTCCACCACGGCCACGATGCGTGGCCAGTGCCCGTCCGGGTCTACCGCGCGCAGCTCGGCGAGCTTGGTGACCTCGTGCTTCTTCGCCGCGTCGGCGCGGCGGCGCAGCTCCTCGGCGAGGAAGCGCAGCAGCGCCAGGCCGAACTCCCGGTCGGTGTTGACGTTGATGCCGACCAGCCGCATGTGCGGCAGCCAGCTCGGGTCGCGCCGGCCCTGCGCGAACCGGGCGAAGGACACGCCCTCCTTGAAGTCCAGCAGATAGAACTCCAGCTCGGCGGGGGAGTAGCGGGCGGCGAGCGCGCCGATCCAGGCGAAGATCAGATTGGTCTTGCCGGTGCCGGACGGGCCGCCGATCAGCGCGTGCGGCGGGTAGTCGCCGAGCGTGAGCAGAACCTGCCGCCCGTGCGGGCCCTCGCCGACCGGCGCGCTGAGCCCGTGCGACGAGTCCTCCCGCCAGTACTCGTCCGGCGGCGGGAGCAGGTCGGTGAACGGCGTCGGGGGAGGGCCGGCGGCGACCCGGGAGGCAACCGCGCGGCAGGTCTCGGTGACCAGCGCGGGCGGCGGCGGCGCGTCGAGCCGCACCGGCAGCCCGGCCACCCGGGCGTCGTCCGGCTCGACCACGATCCGGGTGACGGTCGGGTCGTCGGGCAGCTCGATGCCGCGGACCACCAGGTGCACGCCGCACGCGGCGCCGGTGCGTACCACCCGGTCGAGCTGGCCGCGCTCGTGCCGGGACAGCTCGTCACCGCCGAGCAGCACCGCCACCCGCCACGGCTCCGGGCGGCGTCCGGTGGCGGCGGCCAGGTCGCGCAGCGAGGCGTACTCACCGGCCAGCACCGTGGCGTTGATCCGGCGGATCTGCTCCACCAGGTCGTCCAGCAGCCGGCCCAGGCCACCCGGTCCGACGAAGGTGAGCAGCCCGGCGGTGCCGAGCGGGGCGAATCCGGCCAGCCCGCCGCCCAGGTGCTCCGGGTCGTAGCCGTACAGCCGCACCGCGCCCGGGTCGGCGCGGCCGACCGAGCGCAGCAGCAGCGCCGGCACCACCGCCGCCAGGCCGTCCCGGTCGCCGCCGGCCAGGTGCGCGTGCCCGGCGTCGAGCAGCGGCACGAGCGCGGGCACCGGTTCGGCGCCGTCGAGGCGTACCGTGCCGACCCGCAACGCACCGGGCGGCTCGGACCGGCCGGCGGGGGTGGCCTGCCAGCGGTCCCAGGGCGCGGACGCCGCGCCCGGCGCCTCCCGCTGCGCCGCGGCGGCGGCCCGGCGGGCCAGCTCCGCGAGGCGGGCGGTGTGCCGGGCGTCGATCTCGGCCAGGCGCCGGTCGCGGGCCGCGCCCACCCGGGCGGGCACTGCGGCGGCGGCTTTGCGGGTACGCGCCAGCCGCTCCCGGCTCGCGGTCAGTTCCGCCTCGGCGGCGGCGAGCCGGGTACGGGTGGCGCCCAGGGCCTCGGAGAGCATCCCCCGGACCCGCGTCACCAGTTGCGTGCGGACGTCAGCCACGGGACGTCTCCCGTTCGTCGGTGTCCTTCGGCAGGTCCCGGCCGAGCCGGTCGAGCAGCACGCCGGTGAGCACGCCGGCGGTGACCGCCGGGTCGGCCGCGTGCGGCTGCTCCGCGTCGTCGTCGCGGCGCGGCGGGGGCATCCGGCACACCCGGGTCAGCAGCGTGTCCAGCACCGGCCGCGGCAGGCCGGGCAGCAGGTCACGGACCCGGGACTCCAGCGCGCCGCGCAGCCGGGGCAGGTCGTCCGCGCGGGGCGGGTGGCCGAGCAGCTCACCGGCCAGCTCGCGCAGCAGCGGCGGGGCGATCGCGGCCAGCCCCAGCCCCACGTCGGCGTGCGCGCCGCGCAGGTCGCGGTGCAGGCGGTCCCGGTCACCGGAGCGGACCCCGGCGACCACCCGGCGCAGCAGCTCCCGGGAGTCCCCGACGCGCTCGTCCGGCTCGTCGGGCGTACCCTCCCGGCCGCCGGTCAGCTCCGCCACCCGTACCGCCCACCAGCGCCGTACCGCGGGTTGCTCGCCCGGCTCGGGCGCGGCGCCCGGCGCGGGCGGCGCTTCGCCGCGCGGCGTGTCGTGCTTGGGCGGCCGCTCGCCCGGCGGGGCCGGCGGCGCGCCGTCGGGGGCCAGCCCGATCGCGGCCAGGTACGCGGTGAGCTGCTCCTGCGCCACACGCAGCGCGTAGCCGGCGGTTTCGGCGTGCTCGGTGGCCGAGGACAGCTCCGGCACCCCCATCGGGTCGGCCGACTCCTGGCGTACCCAGCGCAGCCGCTCCTGCGCCTGGCCGAGCTTCTCCAGCGCGGCGGCGAGCTGTGCCAGCGGCAGGTCCTCGGCGGCGGCGCGGACCTGGGCGCCGATGTCCTCGACGATGGACACGGCCCGGCCTCAGAGCGTCGCGACGTAGAGTTGCGCCTGCTCGACCGCGACGAGTGTCGCGGCGAGACACTCCTCCAGCTCCTGGCTGGCCTGTGTCAGCGAGGCCTGGGCCGCCTCGACCGTCTCGTGGCCGCTGCCCTCCAGCGCGCCGGCCAGGGTCTGCTGTGCCTCGGCCAGCTTCTCGCCCGCTGCCTGCACCGCTGTCTGGCCGTCACCGATCTGCTGGAGCGCGACATCGATGGCGGCCTTCAGCTCGGCGACGCTCGCCACGGAACCTCCTGGGGGCAAAAGAGATCTCCATTACAACCCATCGGAACGAGTGGGCGAGCATCCACCCTCAGGCGGTTGTCGCCCGCGTGTCCGGTTGTGGCCCTGACGTGCGCGAAGACCTCGCCGCCGGTCCCGTCGGCGAGCCCGCCGGTCCCGTTGACGGAACCGGATGATCTAGCGGCCGAGCCAGCGCGGGCCGCGTACCTCCGCGCCGAGCGCGGTCACCCGCTCGCGCAGCTCCCGGTCGGCGGTGACCACCACCCGCCGCCGCTGCGGCGCGGCGGCCACCAGCTCCACCACCGTGTCGTCGCCGGAGCCGGGCGCGGACACCACCTCGACGCCGGGCGCCGAGGTGACGTGCCGGGCCGCGCCCTCCACCACCAGCACCACCTGCACCGGCGGGGGTAGCTCCGGCGGCAGGCCCGCCTCCCCGACGGACGCCAGCGCGTCGCGCAGGCGCGCGGCCGCGCCGGCCCGGTCCCGCCACCAGCCGTCCGGGCGCGAGCCCACCACGTTCGCGCCGTCCACGACCAGCAGCGGTCTGCTCTCCATGCCCTCAGCCTGCCATCCGGTCGCGTTTGTCGCGCCGACCGCCGGGTAGCCACCGCCGACCGTGCCGCGCGTGCCGGGTACCGGTCGTGCCGACCGACTGCGGAGGACGATGATGATGGGACCGGGTGACTTCGGCAACGACCCCTGGGACGAGTTCCTGGCCCGATACTTCGGCCGGGGCGAGGGGGGACGCCGACCGGCGCACCGGGTCGACATCACCCGACTGATGACCGCCGACGCCCGGGAGATGCTCGCCGACGCGGCCCGCCGGGCCGCTCAGAAGCACAGCAACGACCTGGACACCGACCATCTGCTCTGGGCGGCGTTGCAGCGCGAGCCGCTGCGCGACCTGGTACGCCGGGCCGGCGCCGACCCGGACACGCTCGTCAACGCGCTCGGCGGGCGGGGTGAGGGCGCGCCCCGGGGCGAGGTGCCGCCGAACCTG
The DNA here is from genome assembly GCF_001652995.1 of Micromonospora sp. NBRC 110037. Taxonomy (NCBI): domain Bacteria; kingdom Bacillati; phylum Actinomycetota; class Actinomycetes; order Micromonosporales; family Micromonosporaceae; genus Micromonospora; species Micromonospora sp. NBRC 110037. Next base: position 1,898,027 of record NZ_BBVA01000002.1, on the reverse strand, counting down.
TCGCTGACCCCGGCCGCGAAGCGGGCGCTGCTGGACGCGCACCAGCTCTCCCGTGCGATGGGCGCCAACTACATCGGTCCCGAGCACATCCTGATGGCGCTGCCACTGAACCCCGAGTCGCCGGCCGGCCGGATGCTCGCCGCCGGCCGGATCCAGCCGGAGTCGTTGCAGGCGGCCAGCGCCGAGCGGGGCGCGGCCGGCACGCCGCGCCCGGACCGCGGCACCCCCACCCTCGACCAGTACGGGCAGGACCTCACCGAGCTGGCCCGGATGGACCAGATCGACCCGGTGATCGGCCGCGCCGACGAGATCGAGCAGGCGGTGGAGATCCTGTCCCGGCGGACCAAGAACAACCCGGTGCTGATCGGCGAGGCCGGTGTCGGCAAGACCGCGATCGTGGAAGGGCTGGCGGAACGGATCTGCGACGGCGACGTGCCGCAGACGCTGATCGGCAAGCGGGTGATCCAGCTCGACCTGTCCGGCCTGGTCGCCGGCACCCGCTACCGGGGCGACTTCGAGGAACGCCTGAAGAAGGTGATCGACGAGATCCGCGCCCACCGCGACGAGCTGATCATCTTCCTGGACGAGATCCACACGCTGGTCGGCGCGGGCGGCGCCGGCAGCGAGGGCGGGATGGACGCGTCGAACATGCTCAAGCCGGCCCTGGCCCGCGGCGAGCTGCGGGTCATCGGCGCGACCACGCTCGACGAGTACCGGCGCAGCATCGAGAAGGACGCCGCGCTGGCCCGCCGGTTCCAGCCGGTGCTGGTGCCCGAGCCGAGCGTGGAGGACACCGTGGCGATCCTGCGCGGGCTGCGCGACCGGTACGAGGCGCACCACCAGGTCCGGTTCACCGACGAGGCGCTGATCGCCGCCGGTGAGCTGTCCGACCGGTACGTCACCGACCGGTTCCTGCCGGACAAGGCGATCGACCTGATCGACCAGGCCGGCGCGCGGGTGCGGCTGCGGACGCGCACTCCCGCCGAGGACGTGCGCGAGCTGGAGCAGCAGCTCGAGGACACGCGCCGGGACAAGGAGCAGGCGGTCTCCGACGAGCAGTACGAGCGGGCCTCCGCGCTGCGCGACCGGGTCGCCGAGCTGGAGGACCAGGTGCGCCGCGCCCGCGGCGACGAGGGACCCAACCACGTGCCCGAGGTGGGGCCGACGGAGATCGCCGAGGTGGTCTCCCGGGCCACCGGCATCCCGGTCACCCAGCTCACCGAGGAGGAACGCGACCGGCTGCTGCGCCTGGAGGGGCACCTGCACGAGAAGATCATCGGCCAGGACGACGCGGTCAGCGCCGTCTCCGAGGCGGTGCGCCGCTCCCGTACCGGGCTGGCCGACCCGAACCGGCCGATGGGCAGCTTCCTGTTCCTCGGCCCGACCGGCGTCGGCAAGACCGAGCTGGCCCGCGCGCTGGCCGAGGCGCTGTTCGGCGAGGCGGACCGGATGGTCCGGGTGGACATGAGCGAGTTCCAGGAGCGGCACACGGTCAGCCGGCTGGTCGGCGCGCCGCCCGGGTACGTCGGCTACGAGGAGGCCGGCCAGCTCACCGAGGCGGTCCGCCGCCGCCCGTACGCGGTGGTGCTGCTGGACGAGATCGAGAAGGCACACCCGGACGTGTTCAACATCCTGCTCCAGGTGCTCGACGACGGCCGGCTCACCGACAGCCAGGGCCGGACGGTGAACTTCAAGAACACCGTGCTGATCATGACGAGCAACCTCGGCTCGGAGCTGATCACCGGCGCCCAGCGCACCGTCGGCTTCGCCAGCGGCGCGCCCGGCCAGCAGGAGAGCGACGAGCTGCGGGAACGGCTGATGCGCCGGCTCCAGGAGAACTTCCGCCCGGAGTTCCTCAACCGCATCGACGAGGTGATCATCTTCCAGCGGCTGGAGGCCGAGCAGTTGCGCCAGATCACCGGGCTGCTGCTGGAGGAGACCCGCCGCCGCATGCACGCCCAGGACATCCAGGTCGACTTCAGGACCGCCGGCGTGGACTGGCTCGCCGAGCACGGCTACCAGCCGGAGTTCGGCGCCCGCCCGCTGCGCCGGGTGATCCAGCGCGAGGTCGACAACCGGCTGTCCCGGATGCTGCTGGAGAACGAGATATCCCCGGGGCAGAAGGTCATTGTCGACGCCCGCGACGACCAGCTGGTATTCGACGTCACCGCCGGTGAACGCGGGCACGCGGCAGCCACCACGTCTCATCCCCGATGACCGGCGACGGTCCGTTCCCACGGGCCGGACCGCCTCGTCACCGACGGATCGAAAGGGCGGACATGACCGAACCCGAGGAGGTCCCCGACGGCGACATCGGGGCCGGTGAGCCGATCGAGGCGGCCCCGACGGCGAACCCGTCCCGGGTGCGGGTGCCGCCGGAGGGCCTGAAGCAGCACACACCGAACGAGGGCGAGCCGGCATCCGGGCCGCCGCCGGCAGAGGAGGCGTGATGGCACGCGAGGCGCGACTCGACCCCGAGGTCGAGGTGATCTGGGACGACTTCCACGCCGAGGTGAACGTGTCCTCCGAGACGCTGCGGCAGTGGCTGCTGACCCGCGGCTCGGGGGAGGAGGCGTTCGGCCCCGGCCCGGACCTCGACCTGCCCGAACCCGGCCGGCAGATCCTCGCCGTGCTGCGCAAGCGCAAGGTGGACCTCACGCCGGAGGACATCGAGGTGATGCGCGAGGCGATCACCCGGATCCGGGAGCTGACCGCGCAGCGGCCACGCCGGGGCAACGCCGACGACGAGTGGCGGCACGCCCTGCTCGACCTCGGCCACGACGTCCTGATCGAACGCTGAGCCGGTACGCCGGCGCCCGGGCGGGTCACCCACCCGGGCGCCGGCGTCTACTCCGACTCCAGGCTGGGCAGCCGCAGCCCGGCCGCGTCCGCCGCGGCCAGCAGGTCGTCCCGGGCCCGCTCCGCACGGCTGAGCAGGTTGGCGTACTCGGTGACGTCGGCCGGGTCCGGCACCTCCGGCAGCCGCCGCAGGAACGCCTCCACCTCGGCGGCGGCGGTGGTGTGCGCGGTGGCCGCCTGACGCAGCAGCTCCCGCTGGTCGGCGGCCGGATACAGATCAGTCATGTCGCCGGTGTTACCCGGGTTCAGGCGATTCGCACCCCGCCGGTGCCGTTGGGCTGCACGCCGAACTCCGGGTGCGCCAGCAACCAGCCCAGATAGTCGGGATGGTTGGCCAGCGCGTCCGTGTACGCCGCCACCGCCGCCGCCAGCACCGGGTCGGCCACCGCGGCCGCCGGCACGTCCGGGTGCCAGCCGAGCAGCAGCCGCCAGCGCAGCGGTGAACCGGCCAGCCGCCGCGTGACCAGCCCGGCGACCGGCCGGAACGTGGCCTGGCACAACGCCACCGCCTCGCCCGCGTCCACCAGCTCCAGGGCGGCCCGCACGTCCGCCTCGTACACCTTCTTGGGGGTGAAGCCGGCGCGGGCGCACGCGGCGGCGAAGCAGTCGCCGAAGCAGCCGTCGCCCGGCGCGGCCACCCACCGCTCGTGACTCAGGTCGACCAGGTCGATCTCGGCGCGACCGGCCAGCGGGTGGGTCTGCGGCAGCAGCACGCAGATCGGCTCCACCGCCACCTCCCGCCAGCTCAGCCCGAACCCCGCCGACGGCGTCGAGTCGCCGCACACCCCGGTGAGGGCGAAGTCGAGCCGGCCGCCGGCCACCATCTGCGCCAGCTCGTCCACCGACCACGAGGCGTACGTGGTGATCTGCGCGTCCGGCCGCTCGGCGGCGAGCCGGTGCACCAGCCGGCCCATGATCGGGCTGTTCACCCCGCCGAAGCGGTAGCGGCGCAGCGGGTCGCCCGCGCCGGCCATCCGGGCCGCCTCGTCCCGCAGGCCCTTCATCGCCGGCAGCAGCACCCGCGCCCGGTCCAGCACCAGTTCGCCCAGCGCGGTCGGGCGGGCGCCGCGGCGGTCCCGTTCGAACAGCGGCCCGCCCAGCGCCCGTTCGATCCGCTGAAGCTGGGCGGTCAACGCCGGCTGGGCCAGGCCGAGCGCCGAGGCGGCCTTGGTGACGCTCCCCGTCTCCGCGATCGCGCAGACCACACGCAGGTGTCGCAGCTCCAGATCCATACCGTGACGGTAGGACCACGAACCGATACGCGAAAGGGGCGATCGGCTCAGCTCTGGCGGCGGTGTTCCAGGTCACTCAGCCGGGTACGCCGTCCGGAGACCGCGTCGCGCACCTTGTCGAGCACCCCGACCGCCGGCTCGACGATCTTGTTCCAGGGCGGGGTGGCCGGCGTGCCGGGGTGCGGCCGGGTCGGCGCCGCCTCCTCCGCGATCTCCCACCGGTTGCCCAGCCGGATCAGCTCCGCGTCGCTCGCCACCTCCCGCAGCGGCGTGACCAGCGCGGCGACGCGGCTGACGTGCCGGCGCACCCGCTCGGCCACGTCGGCGACCGCCGGGTCGTCCGCGCCGGACAGCTCCTTGAGCGCGGTCAGCAGCCCGGCGTCGGCCTCGATCTCCCGCTCCACCAGCTCGACGGCGTCCGGCATGGCGGCCCGGGCCGCCGGGAACAGATACTGCTCCTCGGCCGACAGGTGCCGGGACACCGCGGCGGTCAGCACGTCCAGCACGTCGCGCCGCTCGGCCGCCGTCAGCGCCGCGTCGCTGACCCGGTCGGCCAGCCCCAGCAGCGCCCGGTGCTCGGTGTCCACGAGGTCGGCCACGCTTCGCCCACCCGGCCGGTACGCGTCGTCGGCGGCGGGCGGCAGCGGCGGCAGCGGGACGGTCATGGGGCCCTCCTCGTGACGGCCGGGGTCGATGTCCCGGGCGCCTCCGCCGGTACCCGGCCGGGAGATCCACGAAACCGCGGCGCGCACCGACGGCCGCGACGACCCCGCCTGCTGATATAAGGAAGCGATGACGAGCGACGCCCTCCCCGCCCGGCCCGACGCCACCGACGAGGTCGTGGACCTCTGCCGCGACCTGCTGCGCATCGACACCACGAACACCGGCGACAACGACACGAGCGTGGGGGAGCGGCGCGCCGCCGAGTACGTGGCGGAGAAGCTCGCCGAGGCCGGCGTCGACGCCGAGATCCACGAGTCTGCCCCCGGCCGGGCGAACGTGGTCGCCCGCATCCCCGGCACCGAGCCGGGCCGCGACGCGCTGCTCGTGCACGGCCACCTCGACGTCGTGCCCGCCGACCCGGACGAGTGGTCGGTGCACCCGTTCTCCGGCGAGATCCGCGACGGCTACCTCTGGGGCCGCGGCGCGATCGACATGAAGGACTTCGACGCCATGGTCCTCGCCGTGGTCCGCGGCTGGCAGCGCGCCGGCGTCCGCCCCCGGCGCGACATCGTGCTCGCGTTCACCGCCGACGAGGAAGCCGGCAGCGACTACGGCGCGCACTTCCTCACCCAGCGGCACCGCGACCTGTTCGACGGCTGCACCGAGGCGATCGGCGAGGTCGGCGGCTTCTCCTACTCCGTGGACGAGCAGCGCCGGCTCTACCTGATCGAGACCGCCGAGAAGGGCATCGACTGGCTGCGCCTGCACGCCAAGGGCCGGCCCGGCCACGGCTCGATGATGCACGACGACAACGCGGTCACCGCGCTGGCCGAGGCGGTCGCCCGGATCGGCCGGCACCGCTTCCCGGTGGTGATGACCGACACCGTACGCGCCTTCCTGGCCGAGGTGTCCGACGTGCTCGGCATCGAGATCGACCCGGACGACCCGGAGACCGCGATCGCCAAGCTCGGCCCGATCGCCAACATCATCGGCGCGACCATCCGCAACACCGCCAACCCGACCCGGCTGGCCGCCGGCTACAAGGACAACGTCATCCCCGGCCGGGCCACCGCCACCATCGACTGCCGCAGCCTGCCCGGGCAGAGCGAGGAGCTGGAACGGCAGCTGCGCGAGCTGGTCGGGCCGGACATCGCCATCGAGTACGTCCAGCGCCAGCCGGCCCTGGAGACCACGTTCGACGGTGACCTGGTGGCGGGCATGTCGGCCGCGCTGCGCGCCGAGGACCCCGGCGCCCACCCGGTGCCGTACATGCTCTCCGGCGGCACCGACGCCAAGGCGTTCTCCCGGCTCGGCATCCGCTGCTTCGGTTTCGCGCCGCTGCGGCTGCCCGCCGACCTCAATTTCTCCGGCCTGTTCCACGGCATCGACGAGCGGGTTCCGCTGGACGGACTACAGTTCGGCGTGCGGGTTCTGGACCGCTTCCTGCGTACCTGCTGACCGCGCCCACAGCGGCGCCGTCGGCACGGAACCCTCCCCCCATCGCGAAGGGACTGCCACACATGACCGACCAGCACGGTGAGCTGGATGCCGCCCTCGAGCGGGTGATCGACGCCGCTCGCGCCCACCTGGCCGCCGTCCGGGCCGCTCAGGGCCGGATCGACGACGACGCCGTCTGGCAGGCGTACGTCGCGTTGAACAACGCCTCGTTCGCCTACGACGAGCAGCTGCTCGACGCGTTCGGCGAGGTGACGCCCTGGGACGTGGAGTCGATCGACCCGGACGAGGCCGACGAGCGCTTCGGCGCCGTGGAGGGCGGCGAGCCCACCGACCCGCACCCGCGGGTCATCTCGGTGCGGCAGCGGCGCGACTACCGGGTGCCGAGCGTCGCCGCGCTGCTGCGTGCCGCCGAGGCGGCCCGCCGCGACGGCACCCCGGAGGACGACGAGCCGGCCCCGGTGGAGGGCGTCGGCGAGGCGGTGCTGGAGCTGCTGCAGAGCGGCGACGGCTCGCTGTCCGCGCTGGACGTGCCGGAGCTGGAGCCGCTCGACGGCGTGGTCATGGTCAGCGAGGTCGGCACCCCGGTCGACCTGGAGTCGTTCGACGACGACGACCCGGTCGGGCCGTTCCAGCCCGCCGCCGACGACCGGCTGGTCGGCCGGCTCGACGAGCACCCGTTCATGGAGCTCGACGAGGAGCACGACCACGCGCACTAGGCCGTGCGCGTCCCCGGGGCGGCGCCGCGTCGCGCGGCCCCGGGGACGGGCCCGTCAGTACGACAGGCCCGGCTGCGGCTTGTTCACCAGGCGGCGCCGCAGCACCACCTGCCGCGTGCCGTCCCGGTAGAGCCGCACCCGGGCCAGCTCCCAGCCGGAGAACTCGGCCTGGATCGCCAGCTGCGCCGCGGCGGTCAGCCGATCGACGTTCGAAGGCAACCGCAGCGGCGCGTATTCGTAGTCCATGCCCCTATGCTGCCCAGGTCGCGGGCCCTCCGCCACCCCCTGACGGTGACCCGGACCGCCCCGCCGCGGCTCATCCGTCGCGCTCCGGGTAGCCCACCGGCACCGCCGACACGTCGTCCAGCGCCGTGACGATCTCCTCCGGCAGCGTCATCCGCTCCACCTGCAACGCGCCGAGCAGCTGCCCGACGGTCCGGGCGCCCAGGATCGGCGCGGTCACGCCGGGCCGGTCCCGCACCCAGGCCAGCGCCACCTCCAGCGGCGACACGCCGAGCCCGCCGGCCGCGATGGCGACCGCCTCCACGATGCTGGAGCAGCGCGGCTCCAGGTAGGTGGCGACGAACCGTTCGAAGTGCGGCGACACCGCCCGCGAGTCGGCCGGGCGGCCGTTGCGGTACTTGCCGGTCAGCACGCCCCGGCCCAGCGGCGACCAGGGCAGCACGCCCAGCCCCATCCCGGCGCAGGCGGGCAGCACCTCCCGCTCCACGCCGCGCTCCAGCAGCGAGTACTCCACCTGCGCGGCGACCACCGGGGCGCGCCCCGGCCAGGCGGCCTGCCAGGCGGCGGCGCGGGCGGTCTGCCAGCCGGAGAAGTTCGACACGCCGACGTAGCGGGCCTTCCCGCTCGACACGGCATGGTCCAGGGCCGAGAGCGTCTCCTCCAGCGGCGTGTCCGGGTCGTACCCGTGCACCTGCCAGAGGTCGACGTGGTCGGTGCCGAGCCGGCGCAGCGAGGCGTCGAGCGTGCGCAGCAGGTGCCCGCGCGAGCCGTCCCGGCGGCGGCTGCCCGGCCGCAGCCCCGCCTTGGTGGCGATCAGCAGCTCGTCGCGGTCCACCAGGCTGCCCAGCAGCGAGCCGATCACCGATTCGGCGTCGCCGTCGGCGTACACGTCCGCGGTGTCCACGAGGTTGCCGCCCGCGTCGAGGAAACTCTTCAGCTGGGCGGCCGCGTCGTCGGCGTCGGTGTCGCGTCCCCAGGTCATGGTGCCGAGCGCGAGCCGCGATACCGCCAGCCCGCTTCGGCCGAGCGGTCGCTGTTGCATGCGTGAACCTTATTTCGAACCCGGCGTCACGGATATCCTCGCCGCAGTCAAGTTCCCGCGCGACATCAGACCGGTGTGACATGTTCGGGTGAGCCGGACGTCGAGGGCGCCACGCTCATTGCGTAACCTGATGCGACCTGTGGTGCGGATGGCGGGAGGATCAGTGCGACTCGGGCTCAACCTCGGATACCAAACGGCGTGGAGCACGCCGTTCGACCACCTGGCATTGGCCCAGGAGGCGGACCGGCTCGGCTACTCGGTCGTGTGGGCCGCGGAGGCGTACGGCTCGGACTCGCCGAGCATCCTGTCCTGGATCGCCGGACAGACCGAGCGGATCGACGTCGGGTCGGCGGTCATGCAGATCCCGGCCCGCTCGCCCGCCATGACCGCGATGACCGCGGCGACCATCGACACGATCTCCGGCGGCCGGTTCCGGCTCGGCCTGGGCGTGTCCGGCCCGCAGGTCTCGGAGGGCTGGCACGGCGTGCGGTTCGCCAAGCCGCTGGCCCGCACCCGGGAGTACGTGGACATCGTCAAGCTGGCGGTGGCCCGCAAGGAGGTCGCGTACGACGGCGAGCACTACACGCTGCCGCTGCCGGACGGCCCGGGCAAGGCGCTGCGGCTGGGCTTCCACCCGCCGCGCGAGCACATCCCGATCTACCTGGCCGCCGTCGGCCCGAAGAACCTGGAGCTGGCCGGCGAGATCGCCGACGGCTGGCTGGCCGTCTTCTACTCCCCGGAGTTCGCCGAGGAGCACCTCGCCTCGGTCCGGGCCGGCCGCGCCGCCGCCGGCAAGGAACTGGCCGGCTTCGACGTGGTGCCGTCCGTGCCGGTGGTGGTCGGCGACGACGTCGCCACCTGCGCCGAGCTGGTCCGCTGGTACGCCGCGCTGTACGTCGGCGGCATGGGCAGCCGCAAGCAGAACTTCTACAACCAGCTCGCCACCCGGATGGGCTACGGCGACGCGGCCCGCGAGGTCCAGGACCTCTACCTGGCCAAGCGGCAGCGCGACGCGGCCGCCGCCGTACCGATGGAGTTCATCGACCGCACCTCGCTGCTCGGCCCGAAGGAGCGCATCGCCGAGCGCATGCGGGAGTACGCCGCCGCGGGCGTGACCACGCTGTCGGTGTCGCTGTTCGTGGCCGACCGGGAGAGCGGGGTGCAGACCCTGCGGACCGTCGCCGAGGCGCTGGAGCTGTCCGGAGTCGGGGAGTGACCTGGATCGAGGCCATCGTCCTGGGCCTGGTCCAGGGGCTGACCGAGTTCCTTCCGGTGTCCTCGTCCGGGCACCTGCGGATCACCTCGGAGCTGTTCTTCGGCCGGGACGCGGGCGCGTCGTTCACCGCGGTGACCCAGCTCGGCACCGAGGCCGCCGTCCTGATCTACTTCGCCAAGGACATCTGGCGGATCGTCCGCACCTGGTGCCTGGGCCTGTTCGACCGCTCGGTGCGCTCCAGCCTCGACTACCGCATGGGCTGGTACGTCATCGTCGGCACCATCCCGATCGGCATCTTCGGACTGATCTTCAAGGACCAGATCCGCACCGCCGGCCGCAACCTCTGGCTGATCTCCTGCACGCTGATCATCGGCGCCGTGCTGCTGGCCTTCGCCGAGTACTGGGGCCGGCAGACCCGTACGCTGGAGAACTTCCGGATGCGCGACGGCGTGGTGATGGGCTTCGCCCAGGCCGCGGCGCTCGTACCAGGCGTGTCCCGCTCCGGCGGCACGCTGACCGCGGGCCTGCTGCTCAACCTGACCCGGGAGACCGCGGCCCGCTACTCGTTCCTGCTGGCCATCCCGGCCGTGGTGATCTCCGGCGTGTTCAGCCTGCCGGACGTCTTCGAGCCGTCCGCGCCCGGCACCGCCGCGCCGAGCGTGGCGCAGATGGTGGTGGCGACGCTGATCGCGTTCGCCGTCGGGTACGCGGCCATCGCCTGGCTGCTGCGCTACGTCGCACACCACACGCTGTACGTCTTCGTGCTCTACCGGGTCGCGCTGGGCAGCCTGGTGATCTGCCTGCTGGCCACCGGCACGATCAGCGCCACCTGACGCTGTCATGCGAAAGGCCGGCACCCGATGTTCGGGGTGCCGGCCTTTCGCTTGTCTCAGCTGTTCCAGTGCTCGGCGACCAGGTCGGCGGCCTGCTGCTCCCACTGGGCGTAGTGGTCGGGGTACGCGCTGACCTGGACGGTCTGGGCGGCGACGGTCAGGGGCATGTCGCGCCAGCCGTCGACCTGCTTGAGGCCCTTGAGGAACGCGGTGGTGGAGTATTCGGGGTCGGTGATCTGCTCGACCGTGCCCCAACCGGAGGAGGGGCGCTGCTGGAACAGGCCCTGCGAGTCGTGGTCGTTACGGTCACCGAGGTGGCCGAGGTTTTCCAGCTTCGACTCCTGCAGGGCGGTGGCGATCGACACGACCGCGGCGCGTTCGTCCATGCCGGCCTTCTTCGTGGCGGCGATGATGGCCTTGACGTTGGCGGTCTGCTCGTCGTCGAGGTCGATGCGGGACTGGGTGCCCTGCACGCCGTGCGGGATCAGCGCGGCGCTGTCGAGCTTGCTGGCGGCCTGGGTGGTGGTGACCGCGGCGGCGTTGCGGGTGGTGGGGGTGCTGGTGTCGTGGTTGAGGGGGCCGGCGGCGAGGCCACCGGCGACGGTCAGACCGGCGATACCGAGGATGCTCTTGCGCAGGATCGTGTTCATGAGGGGGCTCCATTCGGGGGTCGACGCACCCGGGGGCGAGTGCGTGGGCACCGTCAGGCGCTCAGAGAAGTCTTCGGGGGGATCCGGCTCGCTGCCCGTGGCTGCGGGGGCCGGAGACATGTCCAACGACCGCCGCCCCGGGATCATTCCGGGGTGCCGGGGGATGCTGCTGCGGTCGTTCACCAGGTATAACGCCCCCGCCCCGCCACCGATTCCGCCACCCGGGTGTCCCCAACCACCCCGAAACCCGACACCCACCCCACCCGACACCCCGGCTCACCCTCCCGTGACCCGGAAGCGTCGATCATGAGGTTGACGGCACCTCGTGTCCGGTTTGTCACCGTCAACCTCATGATCGTGTGGGAGGTCGGGTCGCCGACGGCAGGGCTGGCCGGAGATCTTGGTACGGAGCGGCCCTTACAAGGGCGGGAACGTACCAAGATCTCCGGCGTGCGCCGCTACCTCAGGAGATCTTGGAAGGAAATGGCTCTCATAGGGGCCCAAATCTTCCAAGATCTCCGGCGGAGTGCCGCGCGAGACGAACGAGCTGCGCAATGCGACGGGCGATCACGATCGACGCGGACGGGATGTGAGGGCGGGGACGGGGTGTGAGGGCGGGGAAGGTCGGCGTCGTGGCGGGACGATCAACGTCGGGGCGTACCGCCTAGGGTGGTCTGCGTGGCGACCCTTCTGCTTCTGCGACACGGCCGGACCACCGCGAACGCCGACGGCGGCCTGGCTGGGCGGCAACCGGTCGAGCTGGACGACACCGGCCGGGCGCAGGCGACGGCGGTGGGCGGGCGGCTCGCCGGGCTGCCGCTCGCGGCGGTGGTGACCAGCCCGCTGATCCGCTGCCGGCAGACCCTGGAACTGGCGCTGCCGGACGCCGAACCGGTCGTGGACGACGGGCTGATCGAGTGCGGGTACGGCGACTGGGAGGGGCAGTCGCTGAAGAAGCTGGCGAAGGAGCCGCTCTGGCCGGTGGTGCAGCAGCATCCGAGCGCCGCCGCGTTCCCGCAGGGGGAGTCGATGGCGGCGATGTCCGCGCGCGCGGTGGCGGCGGTACGGGCGTGGGACGCGCGGGTCACCGCCGAGCACGGACCGGAGGCGGTCTGGCTCGCGTGCAGCCACGGTGATGTGATCAAGGCGATCGTGGCGGACGCGCTCGGCGTACACCTTGATCTTTTTCAGCGGATCGTGGCCGACCCGGCGTCGGTGACCGCGATCCGCTACACGCCGCTGCGGCCGTTCCTGGTCCGGCTCAACGACACCGGCGGCGACCTGTCGGCGCTGGTCCCGCCGCCGCGCAAGCGGCGCCGGCGCGCGGCGCGGCCGGCCGAGTCGGACGCGGCGGTCGGCGGGGGCGCGGGCGCGGCCGGATAGCCGGCCCGGCGCGGCGCGTTCGCTCTGGGCGGATTCGGCGTCGGTGGGCTGCGCGGCACTTCCACGCGCCGGATAGGGTCGTGGGTATGACGCACCAGGTGCACGCCTTCGAGCCGCCGGAGCGGTTCGTCGCCGGTACGGTCGGCCCGCCGGGGGAGCGCACGTTCTTCCTCCAGGCGCGCGGCGGCGGCCGGCTGGTCAGCGTGTCGCTGGAGAAGGTCCAGGTGTCGTTGCTCGCCGAGAAGCTCGAGGAGCTGCTCGCCGAGGCGCAGCGCCGCTTCGGCGTGCAGCTGCCGGAGGCCGCGCCGCCGACGGGCGGCGACAACGAGCCGCTCGACACCCCGGTGGACGAGGAGTTCCGCGTCGGCACGCTGGGCCTGGCCTTCGACGTGGACACCGCGACAGTGGTGATCGAGGCGATCGCCGTGGGCGAGGCGGAAGTCGAGGTCGAGCTGGGCGACGCGGACGACGACGCCGACGAGGAACCGGACGAGCCGGACGACGACCTCGACCGGCTCCGGGTCCGACTGACCCCGGAGGCGACCCGCGAGTTCATCGAGCGGGCCAAGCGCGTCGTCAACGCCGGCCGTCCCCCCTGCCCGCTGTGCGGGCAGCCGCTGGACCCGGCCGGTCACCTCTGCCCCCGGAACAACGGCTATCACCGGTGACGTCGTCGGAACTGCAGCCCCGACAGGACGGCGCCGAGGCGCTGCGGCTGCTCGCCGACGGTGAGCTGACCCTGGAGGGGCGGCTTGTCGACGCCTCCAACGCCACGCTGCGCGCCGTCGTCGCGCTCGGCGACGTCACCGCCCACTGTGTCTACAAGCCGGTACGCGGTGAGCGCCCGCTGTGGGACTTCCCGGACGGTACGCTCGCCGGCCGCGAGGTGGCCGCCTACCTGGTGTCCCGGGCCACCGGCTGGGACCTGGTGCCCCCCACGGTGCTGCGGGACGGCCCGTTCGGCCCCGGCTCCTGCCAGCTCTGGATCGACGAGCCGGACGACGCCGAGCCACTGGTCGGGTTCGTGCCGGCGCGGGAGATCCCGCCGCGCTGGTTCCCGGTGGCCGCGGCCCGCGACGACGACGGCGCCGCGTACGCGCTGGCGCACGCCGACGACCCGCGTCTGGCCCGGCTCGCCGTGCTCGACGCGGTGATCAACAACGCCGACCGCAAGGGCGGTCACGTGCTCGTCGGCCCGGACGACCGGATCTACGGCGTCGACCACGGCGTGAGCTTCCACGTCGAGGAGAAGCTGCGTACGGTGCTGTGGGGCTGGGCCGGCCGCGAGCTGCCGCCGGACGCGGTGGAGATGCTCGACGGCCTGGCCGGTCAGCTTCGCGGCCCGCTCGGCGAGGAGCTCGCCGAGCACCTGACGATCGGCGAGACGGCGGCGCTGGCGGCCCGCGTCGAGCGGCTGCGCGGGACCGGCCGGTTCCCGCTGCCTCCCGAGGAGTGGCCGGCGATGCCCTGGCCGCCGATGTGAGCCGCTGTCGCGTTGATCACCCGTAGGGCGGCACCCGAGCGTCTGACGGATCGTTAGGCTGGCCGTCATGGAGTCTTGGGCGGGACACGAGGTGCCGCGGCTGCCCGGCGAGGGCGTGCCGCTGCGGTTGTACGACTCGGCGCGGCAGGGCGCCCATCCCAGCCGGCCCGAGGGCGCGGCCTCGATGTACGTCTGCGGCATCACCCCGTACGACGCCACGCACCTGGGGCACGCCGCCACCATGATCGCGTTCGATCTGGTGCAGCGGATGTGGCGCGACGCCGGCCTCGACGTGCGGTACGTGCAGAACGTCACCGACATCGACGACCCGCTGCTGGAACGCGCCGAGCGCGACGGCGAGGACTGGAAGGTCCTGGCCATGCGGGAGACCGCGCTGTTCCGCGAGGACATGGAGGCGCTGCGGATGATCCCGCCGGCGCACTACGTCGGCGCCGTCGAGTCGATCCCGGAGATCGCCGAGAAGGTGCTGGTGCTGCTCAAGGACGGCGCGGCGTACCGGCTCGACGACGGCACCGGCGACGTCTACTTCGACATCTCCGCCGCCCCGCGCTTCGGCTACGAGTCGAACCTGTCCCGCGAGGAGATGCTCGAACTGTTCGCCGAGCGCGGCGGCGACCCGGAGCGCGCCGGCAAGCGCGACCCGCTCGACCCGCTGCTGTGGCGCGGCGCCCGCGAGGGCGAGCCGTCCTGGCCCGGCGGCGAACTCGGCGCGGGCCGTCCCGGCTGGCACATCGAGTGCACGGTCATCGCGTTGAACCTGCTCGGCGACCGGATCGACGTGCAGGGCGGCGGCAACGACCTGATCTTCCCGCACCACGAGTGCTCCGCCGCGCACGCCGAGCGGCTCACCGGCGAGGCGCCTTTCGCCGACCACTACGTACACGCCGGCATGATCGGCCTGGACGGCGAGAAGATGTCGAAGTCCCAGGGTAACCTGGTCTTCGTGTCCCGGCTGCGGGCCGACAAGGTCGACCCGATGGCGGTGCGGCTGGCGTTGATGAGCGGCCACTACCGCAGCGACCGCTCCTGGACCGAGGATCTGCTCACCGAGGCGCGGGAGCGGCTGGGCCGCTGGCGGCGGGCCGCCGCCGCGCCGGCCGGGCCGTCGGGGGCGGCGTTGCTGGCCGAGGTACGCGAGCGCCTGGCCGACGATCTGGACACGCCGGGCGCTCTGGCGGCGGCTGACCGTTGGGCCGACGGAGCGTTGAACGGCGTCACGGACGACCCGGAGGCCCCGGTGCTGTTCACCGACACGGTCGACGCGCTCCTGGGCATCGCCCTGTAGCCGTTCCGCCCGGCCGCCCGCGCACCCGTCCCTCGCTCACCCGTCCCCGCCCCCGCGCCGCGCCTCGTCCTCGCGTCGCTCTCGCCTCGCCTCGCTTCCGCCTCGCCTCGCCTCGCCGATCTTGCACTTGCGGCCGGCCTTCTCGCCGTTTCGCCCCAGTTTGCGGGGTTCGAAACCGCAAGATCGCGTCGCTCGGCGGGCGGGTGGAACGTGACGGGTGTCTCGAGGGCGGTTTGACACCCACGGTGTTCCACCCGGCACGACCCGACCCGGGGGGCTCCGCCCGGGCGTGGCCGTTCCGGGAGCATGTGTGCGCCGGCCCCGCCGGCACGCCTCGGCGATCTTGCACTCGCGGCCCCTGGAGCGTCGGAAATGCGCCGTCTGCCGGGGCGGAAAGTGCAAGATCGCCGGGGCGGGGGCAAAGCGGTCAGCCCAGGACCAGGCCGGGGTCGGGGTCCTGGTCGGGAGCCGGGGCGGGGATCCTGTACTCCTCGGTGAGCGTGGTCATCGGGCCGGGCCAGGTCGCCTGCGCGACCTCGATCGGCTTGCGTCGCTCGTCGTACGCCACGTGCAGCAGGTGCAGCACCGGCGTGTCCGGGCGGATCTGGAGGATCTCCGCCTCCTCCCGGCTGGGCTGGCGCGCGCTGATCGTGTCGGTGGCGGTGACGTACCGCCGGCCGGTGACCTCCTCGGCCTCCTGGTAGAGCGGGCGGCCGAACGCCTCGGCGCGTTCCAGTGACGTGCCGGCGGTGTCGGCGGGCAGGAACCAGGACGCGCCGACCTCGACCGGGGAGTCGTCGGTGCGTACCAGGTGCCGGCGGCAGAGCAGTTCGGTGCCGTCGGCGACGCCGAACGCGTCGGCCACCTCGGCCGGGGCGGGGGAGCGGCCGACCGAGACGAGTTGCTGGCGGTACCGGGCGGCCAGGTCGGTGTGGTAGCCGCGGAAGCCGCCGTACCGGCCCCGGGACAGGCGGTTGAGGCGGCGCCGGGTGCCCCGGACGTACGTACCGGAGCCGGGTTTGGTGATCAGGATGCCCTCGACCCGCAGCTGGTCGACGGCGCGCTGCACGGTCTGCTTCGCCACGCCGAACATCTCGGCGATGGCCGGGATGGACGGCAGCCGCTCGCCGGGGCCCCAGTCGCCGCGGCGCACCTGGGCCTTGAGCTGCGCGGCGATCTGCCGGTGCGGGAACTCGGCCGCGCCGGGGTTGATCTGCATCCGGGCCTCCTCAGAACAGCTAGGTTCCTAGGATGCCCTAGAGGGTGTGACCGCGCCACCCCGGACACGCAGAAGCCGGGCCCCGGCAGGGGGACCCGGCTTCGACGGAAAACGGCTACCAGGAACCCGCTGTCGGCCCGGCGGAACCGCCGCGGCGACGCAGGTACTTCTCGAACTCCTGGGCGATCTCGTCCCCGGTCAACGGGGTGATGCCGGCGTCGCCGACCCGTTCCTCCAGCTCACGCACGTACTCGCCGAGTTCCGCGTCCTGCTCGGCGGCGCTGCGCACCCGCTGCTCCCATTCGGCTGCCTCCTCGGCCAGGTCGGCCATCGGCACCGGCAGGTCGAGTACCTCCTCGACCCGGTGCAGCAGCGCCAGCGTGGCCTTCGGGCAGGGCGGGTTGTTGGCGTAGTGCGGCACGTGCACCCAGAACGACACCGCGTCGACCTCGGCGCGGGTGCAGGCGTCGTGCAGCACGCCGACGATGCCGGTCGGCCCGTCGTACCGGGTGGGGGTGAGCTGGTAGCGCTTGGCGGCGTCGGCGTCCGACGCGCTGCCGCTGATCGGCAGCGGCCGGGTGTACGGCACGTCTGCGAGCAACGCGCCGAGCAGCACCACCCGCTCGACCTCCAGGCTGTGGCAGATCTCCAGCACCTGCTCGCAGAACGTCCGCCAGCGCATGCTCGGCTCGATGCCCCGGATCAGCACCACGTCCCGTTCGGTGCCCTCCGGGCTGGCCACCATGAACCGCGTGGTGGGCCACTCGACGCGCCGGGTCTCCCCGTCGGCCATGGTGATCGTCGGGCGGCTCACCTGGAAGTCGTAGAAGTCCTCCGGGTCCAGCTCGGTCACCTCCCGGGCCTGCCAGACCTGCTCCAGGTGTTCCACGGCGGCGGTGGAGGCGTCGGCGGCGTCGTTCCAGCCCTCGAAGGCCGCGATGGCGACCGGCGAGCGCAGTACCGGCAGCCCGTCGAACTCGGTCACGCCGTCACCTCACCCTGCTCGTCGGGCGCGGCGTCGCCCCGTCGCACTGTCGCACCCCTGTTGTCCTTCACGTCCGCCAGCCTACGTGCCGCCGCCGGAGCGGGCCCGTCGGCCGCGCCGGTCGCCGAGCCCGACCACCCGGGCGAACCGGCGCAAAGGCGTACGCGGTCCGCCGGGCAGTATGTGGGAAGGCCCGGTTCGGGTGAGTCTGCCGTACTCGGGCGCACTAACCTGGGCCATGTGCCTATTTCGTTGCGTGACCTCCTGGCCGATCGGATCCTGATCGCGGACGGCGCGATGGGGACGATGCTCCAGGCGGCCGACCTCACCCTTGACGACTTCGACGGCCTCGAAGGCTGCAACGAGATCCTCAACGTGACCCGGCCGGATGTGGTCCGCGGCGTGCACGACGCCTACCTGGCAGCCGGCGCGGACTGCGTGGAGACCAACACCTTCGGCGCGAACCTGCCCAACCTCGCCGAGTACGGCATCCCCGGCCGCATCCGGGAGCTGTCCGAGGCGGGCGCGCGGATCGCGCGGGAGGCCGCCGACGAGTACGCGACGCCGGAGCACCCCCGGTTCGTGCTCGGCTCGATGGGTCCGGGCACCAAGCTGCCCACGCTCGGGCACGCGAGCTACGCCTCGCTGCGTGACGCGTACCAGGAGAACGCCGCCGGTCTGATCGCCGGCGGGGCGGACGCGCTGATCATCGAGACCTGCCAGGACCTGCTCCAGGTCAAGGCGGCGGTGGTCGGGTCGAAGCGGGCCCGCGCCGAGGCGGGCCGGGACGTGCCGATCATCTGTCAGGTGGCGGTGGAGACCACCGGCACGATGCTGCTGGGCAGCGAGATCGGCGCGGCGCTGACGGCGATCGAGCCGCTCGGCGTCGACCTGATCGGGCTCAACTGCTCGACCGGCCCGGCGGAGATGGGCGAGCACCTGCGCTACCTGGCGCAGCACTCGCGTATCCCGATCTCGGTGATGCCGAACGCGGGCCTGCCGGTGCTCACGGCCGACGGGGCGTACTTCCCGCTCAGCCCGGACGAGCTGGCCGACGCGCTTGAGCGGTTCGTCACCGACTACGGCGTGGGCCTGATCGGCGGCTGCTGCGGCACCACCCCGGAGCACATCCGGGTGCTGGTGGAGCGCCTCGGCGGGCGGGCGCCGGTGGCGCGGGAGCCGAAGCCGGAGGCCGGCGTCTCCTCGATCTACCACCACGTGCCGTTCGCCCAGGACGCCAGCATCCTGATGGTGGGGGAGCGGACCAACGCCAACGGCTCGAAGGCGTTCCGCGAGTCCATGCTCGCCGGGGACTGGCAGGCCTGCGTGGAGGTCGCCCGCAGCCAGGCCCGGGACGGCTCGCACCTGCTCGACCTCTGCGTCGACTACGTGGGCCGCGACGGCACGCAGGACATGCGGGAGCTGGCCGGCCGGTTCGCCACCGCGTCGACGCTGCCGATCGTGCTGGACTCCACCGAACCGGCGGTGATCGAGGCCGGCCTGGAGATGCTCGGCGGCCGGTGCGTGGTCAACTCGGTCAACTTCGAGGACGGCGACGGCCCCGACTCCCGCTACGCGCGGGTCATGCCGGTGGTCAAGGAGCACGGCGCCGCCGTCGTGGCGCTGCTCATCGACGAGGAGGGCCAGGCCCGCACCCGCGAGTGGAAGGTACGGGTGGCCTCCCGGCTGATCGACGACCTGACCGGCCGGTGGGGGATGCGTCGGGAGGACATCCTCATCGACGCGCTGACGTTCCCGATCGCCACCGGGCAGGAGGAGACCCGCCGCGACGGCATCGAGACGATCGAGGCGATCCGGGAGATCGCGGCCCGTTATCCGGGCGTCAACTTCACCGCCGGCATCTCCAACGTCTCGTTCGGCCTCAACCCGGCGGCCCGGCAGGTGCTCAACTCGGTGTTCCTGCACGAGTGCGCCCAGGCCGGGCTGACCTCGGCGATCGTGCACGCCAGCAAGATCCTGCCGATGTCGCGGATCCCGGACGAGCAGCGCGAGGTGGCGCTCGACCTGGTGTACGACCGGCGCCGCGAGGGCTACGACCCGGTGCAGCGGTTCATCGAGGCGTTCGAGGGCGTGGACGCGGCGTCGGCGCGCGCCACCCGGGCCGAGGAACTGGCCGCGCTGCCGCTGGACGAGCGGCTCAAGCGGCGGATCATCGACGGTGAGCGCAACGGCCTGGAGGCCGATCTGGACACGGCGATGGCGCAGGGGCGTACGCCGCTGTCCATCATCAACGACCTGCTGCTGGACGGCATGAAGGTGGTCGGCGAGCTGTTCGGCTCCGGCCAGATGCAGTTGCCGTTCGTGCTCCAGTCCGCCGAGGTGATGAAGACCGCGGTGGCGTACCTGGAGCCGCACATGGAGAAGACCGACGACGACGGCAAGGGCCGGATCGTGCTCGCCACGGTGAAGGGCGACGTGCACGACATCGGCAAGAACCTGGTCGACATCATCCTGTCCAACAACGGCTACGACGTGGTCAACATCGGCATCAAGCAGCCGATCAACGCGATCCTCGACGCGGCCGAGGAACACCGCGCCGACGCGATCGGCATGTCCGGCCTGCTGGTCAAGAGCACAGTCATCATGAAGGAGAACCTGGCCGAGATGGCCTCCCGCGGCGTGGCCGAGCGCTGGCCGGTGCTGCTCGGCGGCGCGGCGCTGACCCGCGCGTACGTGGAGGACGACCTGCGCTCGATCTACCCGGGTCAGGTGCACTACGCCCGCGACGCGTTCGAAGGGCTGTCCCTGATGGACCGCGTGATGGCGGCCAAGCGCGGCGGCGCGCCGGTGGTCGACCCGGAGCGCGAGGCGGCGCTGGCGGCCCGCCGGGAGCGCCGCGAGCGGCAGCGCGCGCAGGTGCGCGAGGCCCTGCCCGAACTGGACGACGCCTCGGTCCGCTCCGACGTGGCGGTGGACGTTGCCGTGCCGAAGCCGCCGTTCTTCGGCACCCGCGTCGTCAAGGGCGTGCCGCTGGCCGACTACGCGGCGCTGCTGGACGAGCGGGCCACGTTCCTGGGCCAGTGGGGGCTGCGCGGCGCCCGCGGCGGCAAGGGCCCGTCGTACGAGGAACTGGTCGAGACCGAGGGCCGGCCCCGGCTGCGGTACTGGCTGGACCGCCTGATCTCCGACCAGGTGCTGGAGGCGGCCGTGGTGTACGGCTACTTCCCGGCGTACTCCGAGGGCAACGACCTGGTGGTGTTGGACGAGAACGGGCACAGCGAGCGGGCCCGGTTCTCCTTCCCCCGGCAGCGGCAGGAGCGGCGGCTGTGCCTGGCCGACTTCTTCCGGCCCAAGGGCGACCAGCTCGACGTGGTGGCGTTGCAGCTGGTCACCGTCGGGCAGCCGATCAGCGAGTACACGGCGAAGATGTTCGCCGGCAACGAGTACCGCGACTACCTGGAGGTGCACGGCCTGTCGGTGCAGCTCACCGAGGCCCTCGCGGAGTACTGGCACCGGCGGATCCGCGCCGAGCTGGTGCTGCCCGGCGGCGGCACCGTGGCCGACGACGACCCGGCCGACCTGGCGGGTCTGCTACGCACCGACTACCGGGGCTGCCGGTACGCGTTCGGCTACCCGGCCTGCCCGGACCTGGAGGACCGGGCGAAGATCGTGGAGCTGCTGGGCGCGGAGCGGATCGGGGTGCAGTTGTCCGAGGAGTTCCAGTTGGTGCCGGAGCAGGCCACCGACGCGATCGTGGTGCACCACCCGGAGGCGAACTACTTCAACGCCAAGTGATCGCCGTAGGCGCTCTGACCTCCGGTGGAGCGCCTACGGCAAGCTCCAGCCGTTAGAGGTGGACCAACGGTGCCGAACCGTGACCATGCAGCCTCGAACCGGCGGAACAACGCCGCCCTTACTCATGTGGTCGGTGTGCCGTCACGTGTCGTAGAGGCCGTCCCACGGCTCGTGGAACCCTAGGCGATCCGGATACAGCTCGACCCAGTCGACGTGGCTGCCGTCGCCCGCCCGGTCGCCGGACTCGTCGACCAGACCGAACACGACGCCGTCCTGACGGGTCTGGAACAGTTGTACGGCGATGTCGCCGTACGACCTGCCGGGCAGGCTCGCGAGCAGCCCGTCGAGTGCCTCGCTCAGCGCGCCTCGATCCGGAACCCGCGTGATGGTCGAGCTCCGGTACGTCCCGTGGTGGTCGAAGAGGTGCACGTACGCGTGGTGGTCCCACGCCGAGGCGAGGAACAGCCCTTCGTCGTAGCGGCCGATCGTGTCCGTCCGGTGGCCGGGCTCGTGCGCGATGGGAATCAGCCGGGGTACGGGCACCCGATCAACGTAGCGCACGAGCGCGGGGCGCCCGCCGCGACGGCGGACGCCCCGAAGCGTCGACGTGCCGGTCAGCCGATCAGCGTGACCGAGTAGTCGTACGTCGTCCCGGTCACCGAGTACGTGGCGGTCTGCCCGTTCTCGCAGTACGACACGAAGCTGCTCGGGGTCCGCGTCGCGCCGGCCACCGCGTCCACCACCGGGCGGACGTCGGCGCCGACCGGCAGCGCGGTGGTGGTCAGATCGATCGTCCGCGACTGGTTGATCGGGTAGTTGTCGGTGTTCGCCGTCTCCAGGCCGTTGCTCGCCTGAACACTGAAGGACATCACGAAGGCGGCGTTGTTCACCACGGCGATGCGCTGAACGCAGGGTTCGGCCTGCGCGCTGGCCGCGGAGGCCCCAGCCAGTGCCGATGCGCCGGCGGCGAGCGTCCCGACGAGTGCGGCTCCGACGAGCCTGGCGCGGAAGGTCATGGTGTCACCTCTCGGTCGAACGTGGCGCCGGGCGCCGACTGGCGGCGCCCGGCGTTCGGTCCATATCGGAGTGCCCGCACGTTTTCGATCGAACCCTGCGAATCGATAATGTTCTGTGGCCCGGCCCACGCCGCCCTCCCTCGCGGACGGCCGGGCAGCTCTCAGGCACGTCCCGGAGGGAGTGCGCGCAGGCTTCGCGTCAGGGCGGGAATCATCACCGCGGCCGCGACCAGGTGCAGCGCGACCAGCGTGACGCTCGTCGTGGCGGCGGCCCCGACGAGGAACGGCGGCGCCAGCGACAGCGCGGTCAGCGCCACCGCCGTCCACACGAACCGCGACGCGGGACGCGCGCTGAACCGCAGCAGTACGGCGGCGATGACGACCCCGACGAGGGAGAAGAATCCGGTCACCACGGTGAAGCCGCCGAGCGGGATGGCCTCGTCACCGCCGTCCGGGATCGCGAAGTCGACGCCGGCGGCCCGCGCGAGCGCCGCGCCGAGCGTGGTTGCAGTCATCGCGACGAGTGTGGCGACGACGCCGGTGACGGCGAGCCGCCGGAAGCCGTGCGAACGGCGAGAGCCCACGCCGGTGCCGGTGCTGCTGATCATGTCGCTCCTCCAGAAGTCGGGGGTCAGGACTCGTACCGTCGCGGTGCGGCGGCCGGGGTTGCGCAGCGCGCGTACTCCGGTGTCGCGCAGCCAGAAACCGGCGTCGCGGCGCAGGACCGGCCCGGGCGCGCCGTCGCGCAGCTCCAGCTGCACCCGTCCGCGTGTGACCACGCCGTACGCGTGCTGCCACTGGGCCGCGACCACCGCGACGCGCGCGCCGCCGGGCAGCGCGAGCGTCCGCACCGGCACTACGGGGTACGGTCGGCCGGCAGGCGCCCGGGCAGCCCGAGGCGCGGGAACTGGTCGGCGTGGAACGTGACGATCTCGGTGATCGCCCCGCCGGTGACGCGCAGGGCGTCGACGGTGAGCGGCAGGTACGCGCCGTCGCTCTCCTGCCACAGGTAGAACGCGACGGCGGGCTGCCGGTTCACGGCGGTGGGCACGGCCCGCATGCTGCCCAGGCTCTCGAAGCCGTCCGCGACCCAGTCGGCGACCACCGCGTCCCGGCCGATCTGCAGCCCCGGGGTGGGGGGCATCGAGCAGCGCACGTCGTCGCGCAGCATGGCGGCGAGAGCGGCGACGTCCTTGGCGACGGCGGCGTCGGTGAAGCGGCGTACCAGCTCGCGGGTGCGGGTGTCCGCCTCGTCGCCGGTCCAGTCCTGCCGCTGCGCGGGCAGGTGTTCCCGCATGCCGGCGCGGGCGCGCTGCAACGCGCTGTTCACCGAGTTGACCGAGTCGCCGAGCAGCTCCGCGACGTCCTTGGCGGGCCAGCCGAGCACGTCGCGCAGGATCAGCACGGCACGCGGGCGTGGCGCGAGGTGCTGCACCGCGACCAGGTACGCCAGCTCGATCGTCTCCCGCGCCACCGCGACGGCTTCCGGCTCGTCCGCGCCGGTCGCGGGCAGCTCGTCGAGCAGCCGGTCCGGGTAGGGCTGCAGCCACCGCACCTCGCCGCCGGTCGCCGGCTCGGGACGGCACTTGGCCAGCAGGTCCAGGCAGGCGTTCGTGGCGATGCGGTACAGCCAGGCCCGGAACGTGGAGCGGCCGGCGAACGTCTCGCGCCGCCGCCAGGCGCGCAGGAACGTCTCCTGGACGGTGTCCTCGGCGTCCTCGAACGATCCGAGCATCCGGTAGCAGTGCACGTGCAGCTCCCGCCGGTGCCGCTGCGCCAGCCCGGCGAACGCCGGCTCGTCGACCTCACCCAGATCGCGTACGCCCAGCTCCGCCCGCCGTGGCTCCGCACCCATCACGTCATCCTCCCGCCTCGTCGTGGTCTGTCGCAGGTGTGACGGGTACGGGCGCGGAAACTCATCACCGCGCCGTCAGCTCGCGCGCGGCGCGTACATGATGATCGCGACGCCGACCAGGCAGATGGCCGCGCCGGCGAGGTCGTAGCGGTCGGGCCGGAACTTGTCGACGACCATGCCCCAGGCGAGCGACCCGGCGACGAACACGCCGCCGTAGGCGGCGAGGATGCGGCCGAAGTTCGGGTCCGGCTGGAACGTGGCGACGAATCCGTAGGCGCCGAGCGCGATCACCCCGGCGGCGACCCAGAGCAGGCCGCGGTTCTCCCGCCAGCCCTGCCACACCAGCCAGGCGCCGCCGATCTCGGCGAGCGCGGCGAGCAGGAACAGCAGGATGGACCGGACGACAGTCATGCGTCAGACCGTAGCCGGGCGCGAGGGTCGCGACGCCCGGCGCGGCGACACCTGCGGCCCGCCCGGTCCGCAGGCGTGATCACCAGCGCCACCTGCGGCGACGTCGGGAATACGGCTGTGCTTGGCGGCCCGGCGGACTACCGTCACCGGAGTACGGGCCGACGCCGGACCAGGCGGCGCGTCCACGCCCCCGCCGTCGGCGTTGACGTGGCGGAAACGCCCGAGGGCGAGCATGGGTACGACGAAAGGGGCGGACATGACCGACGAGGTGACGTCGCAGGTCCCGCCGGACCCGGCTCCCGTGCTGAGCGTGCCCGCCGGCACCGGGCCGGTCGGACCGCCGAGCAGCCTGGACCTGTGGGCGCGTGCCCAGGTGCTGCACCGCTGCTTCGGCGACGACGACGGCGAGCCGCACATCATGCGCGGCCTGGACTGACCACGCCGCTCAGCGCACCGTCACGCCGGCCCGCGCCAGCGTCTCCCACCAGGACGCGAGGTCCGGCACCGGCTCGGCGCGGGCGCTGAGCTCGTCCAGCCGCCGCAGTTGTTCCCTGCTCGGTGACGGTGAGACGGTGGCGCCCACGCCGACCAGGGCGTACCGGTGGCCGCCGACGGTGAGCAGCATCGTGCCGAAGATCGTTCCCCGGGCCTCGACCTGCCCGACGGGCGCGGCGAACACCTCCGCGCCGCGCCGGTCGCCGGCCCGCAGCCAGCCCTCGTCGAGGGTCATCAGCACCGGCACGCACCGCAGGCCGTTCCAGAGGCTACGTCGCCAGTAGACAATTCCGGCGTACGACGGGTGCGGCTCCATCCCGGCGACGGTACCCGGGCCGATCCAGCGCGACCGGCGTGGGCGCCCGGGACGCCGTCGCCTGGTGAACGTTTCCCGGCGGCCGTGCGTGTGAGCCGGTGAGCATCACCGGCGTCCGCCGGGGGTACTGCTGCGGGACACGGGTACGAAAACCGGGAGGTCATGGTGGGGGACAGGGCGGGACGTCAGGGGCGCGGGCCGATCGCCGGGCTGGTGGTGGCCGCGCTGGTCGCGGCCGGCTGCATGGCCGGCGGCGTCGACCAGGGCGAGCCGCAGCAGCCCGCACCCCGCAGCAGCGGGCAGCCCGAGTCGCAGACCACCCGGGCGGACGGCACCACCAGCGTCGCCGAATTCAAGCAGGACATCGAGGACGCGGTCCGGCTGGCCGAACGCTACTGGGCGCAGCAGTTCCGCGCCTCCGGTCAGCGGTTCACCCCGATCCGGCGGGTGGTGCCCTACAGCCGGGAGGGCGAGGTGGCCTGTGCCGGGCAGGGCCTGCCGCGCAACAACGCCGTGTACTGCTCGGCCGGCGACTTCATCGCCTACGACGTGAACTGGTCGGTGGCGGCGTTCCGGCAGATCGGCGACGCGTTCCTGTTCTACCTGCTCGGCCACGAGTACGCCCACGGCATGCAGGTGCGGCTCGGCATCCGCTACAACTTCACCATCCAGCAGGAGCTGCAGGCCGACTGCATGGCCGGGGCGTACCTCGGGGACAGCGTGCGCGCCGGGGTGCTGGAGCTGGAGGACGGCGACCTGGAGGAGTTCCGGGAAGGGCTGCTGGCGGTCGGCGACGACCCCGACCAGCCGTGGTTCGCCGAGGGCTCGCACGGCACCGCCGAGCAGCGCAGCGATTCGTTCTTCCGGGGATACGAGAAGTCGCTGGGCGCGTGCGGTCTCGGGTGATGCCGCGGGTCACCAGGGGCGGGGACGGTGACGGGCGGGCCCGGCGCGGCTGGCAGGATCGGCGGGGTACCCGTATCGAAGGAGGCCCCCGCTGAGCAGCAAGCACCCCGCCGCCGTGCTCTTCGACATGGACGGCACGCTGGTCGACAGCGAGAAACTGTGGGACGTCGCGTTGCAGGAACTGGCCGCCGTGTACGGCGGTGTCCTGTCCGACGACGCCCGCCGCGCGATCGTCGGCACCGGGATGGCCGACGCGATGCGGATCGTGCACGACGACCTGGGCCAGCCGGAGCGGGACGTGCAGGAAAGCGCCGACTGGATCAGCGCCCGGATCCTGGAGCTGTTCCGCACCGGGCTGCAGTGGCGTCCGGGCGCGCTGGCGCTGCTGCGGGCGGTACGCGACGCCGGCATCCCCACCGCGCTGGTCACCTCCAGCGGCCGGTCCCTGGTCGAGGTGGCCCTGGACACGCTGGGCCGGGACAGCTTCGACGCGGTGGTCTGCGGCGACGAGGTGGACGCGGCCAAGCCGCACCCGGAGCCGTACCTGACCGCCGCGCGTCTGCTGGGCGTACCGGTCGAGCGGTGCGTGGCGATCGAGGACTCACCGACCGGAGTGGCGAGCGCGCTGGCAGCCGGTGCGGCGGTGCTGGCCGTTCCGGCCGAGGTGCCGCTGGCGCCCGCCGACGGCGTACACCAGATGGAGAGCCTGCTCGGGGCGGACCTGGAGCTGCTCGCGGCGCTGCTCAACCGTTAGGAAGGGCCCCTTCTTATGCACGAGGCGTTAAGAAGGGGCCCTTCCTTTCACGTCAGTCGTGGGCGATGGCGCCCAGGACGTTGATCCGCGCGGCGCGGATCGCCGGCAGCACCGCCGCGACCACGCCGATGATCGCGGCCAGGATCAGGAACGTCACCATCTGACCCCACGGCAGGATCAGGTCGGTGATGCCCTCGTCCTTGAGCGCCTCCACCACCGCCGCGCCGAGACCGGTGCCGACCACCACGCCGAGCAGCGCGCCGAAGATCGAGATCACCACCGCCTCGACCGTGATCATGCGCATGGTCTGGGCGCGACGCAGGCCGATCGCCCGCAGCAGACCCAGCTCCCGGGTGCGTTCCAGCACCGACAGCGCGAGCGTGTTGATGATGCCCAGCACCGCGATCACGATGGCCAGCGCCAGCAGGATCTGGATCATCTGGAGCAGGGAGTCCAGCTGACCGGTCTGCTGCTCGATGAACCCGGCCCGGTCGGCCACCGACACCTCGGGGCTGTCCGCCAGCAGCCGCTCGATCTGCGGCTGCACCGCGTCCACCGACGTGCCGGGGGCGAGCTGCAGGAAACCCTGGATCGGCTGCGGGATGGCGAAGTCCGCCGTTGCCTGCGGCGGCAGCGTCACCGGGTTGGTCAGCTGTGAACTCTCGTAGATGCCGCTGACCGTGTAGGTGCGGGCGTCGCCACGGGACAGCTGCACCGGCACCGTCGAACCGACGCTGAGGTTGCGTGCCTTCGCGGTGTCCGAGCTGACCAGCATCTGGTCCGGCGCCAGCTTGCTGATGTCACCGGCGGCGGCCTTCGCCCCGAAGATCTGCTGCAGCGCGGCCACGTTGCTCGACACGGCCACCCAGGTCCGCTCGCCGCCGACCACTGCCATGTCGCCGTACTCGCCGTCGACCATCTGCACGCCCGGGATCGCCGCGGCCTTCTCCAGGACCGCCGGGTCGAAGCTCGCCGGACGCGGCCCGGACGTGGACCCGGAGATCACCAGCTCCGCCTTGATGGTGTCCTCGGCCAGCGCGCCGATGCTGCCCTTGGCCGAGTCCAGGATCACCGTCACGCCGGTGACCAGGGCGATGCCCACCATCAGCGCGGCGGCCGTGATCGCGGTACGGCGCGGGTTGCGGCCCGAGTTGAGCCGGCCCAGCTTGCCCGGCACCGACCAGGAGAACATCGCGCCGAGCAGCGAGACCACCGGCCGGCTGATGATCGGGGTCAGCAGCGCCACCCCGATGAACGCGAACAGCACGCCGCCGAGGATGGTCGCCAGGGTGCTGTCGCCGGCGTGCCCGCCGAGACCGAGGAACAGCAGCACCGCGCCGATGCCGGTGACCACGGCACCGCCGATGGTGACCTTGGTCAGCGGCCGGTCCGGCGTGGCCACGTCCTGCATCGCGGCGATCGGCGGGATGCGCGAGGCGCGCAGCGCCGGCAGCAGCGCGGCGACCACAGTGATGAGCATGCCGACCGCGAACGCGCCGATCACCGCCGAGGCGGGCACGCCCAGCCCGGCCAGGGTGAGACCCCCGGCGAGCTGACCGAACAGGTACGCCAGCAGCGCGCCCACGCCGATGCCGGCGGCGAGCCCCAGCACCGAGGCGATCAGGCCGACCGCGAGTGCCTCCAGCACCACCGAGCCGATGACCTGCTTGCCGCTGGCCCCGATCGCGCGCATCAGGGCCAGCTCACGGGTGCGCTGCGCCACGATGATCGAGAACGTGTTGAGGATCAGGAACGTGCCGACCAGCAGCGCCACCGCGGCGAACCCGAGGAGGATCTTGTTGAAGAACGACAGCCCTTCCTTGAGGCCGGCCGAGGCGTCGGCGGCGAGCTGCTCGCCGGTCTTGACCTGGTAGTCGGCGCCCAGCGTGCGGGCCAGCTCGTCGCGCAGCGCGGCCGGCGTGGTGCCGTCGGCGGCCTGGACGCTGATGTTGCTGAACACGTCCGGCTTGCCCAGCATCAGCTGCTGCGCCACCGGGGTCGTGAAGTAGACCTCGTTCGCGCCACCGATCGAGTCCCGGCCGCCGCTGTAGCCGAACACGCCGACGAGCGTGAACTCCTTCTTCGGGGCGAGGGTCAGCACGCCGACCCGGTCGCCGACCTTGACCTTGCCCGCCTCGGCCAGCGCGGCGTTGATCACGATCTCGTCGTCGGCCTGCGGGCCGCGGCCCTCGCGCAGCTCCAGCAGGTCGCTCTCACCGAGCCAGTTCTGGCCCAGCTGCGGCGGGCCGAACGAGGTGACCACCTTGCCGTTGCTGCCGATCATCCGGGCGCCCTCGGCGGCCACCACGCCCTCGGCGTCGGCGACGCCGGGCACCGCCTTGACCCGGTCCAGCACCGACGCCGGCATCGGGGTGCTCAGCGGCATCCCCTCCGCCGTGGAGACGTCGATCTTCGGCTTGGCCTCGACGCTCACGTCGACCTCGGCGTACGCGTCGGCGAAGACCGCGTCGAAGGAACGCCCGAGCGTGTCGGTGAGCACGAACGCGCCGGAGACGAACATGACGCCGAGCACCACCGCCAGCCCGGACAGCAGCAGGCGCAGCTTGCGCGCCAGCAGGCTCTTGAGCGTTGCCCGCAGCATCAGTTGCCCACCTCGACCGGGGCGTCCAGCTTCTTCATCGTGTCCAGCACCGTCTCGGCGGTCGGCTCGATCAACTCCGAGACGATCTGCCCGTCGGCGAGGAAGACCACCCGGTCGGCGTACGCGGCGGCGGTCGGGTCGTGCGTGACCATGACGATGGTCTGGCCGTGCTCGCGTACCGAGTTGCGCAGGAACTTCAGCACCTCGGCGCCGGAGCGGGAGTCCAGGTTGCCGGTCGGCTCGTCCGCGAAGATCACCTCGGGGCGGGCCACGAGCGCCCGGGCGCACGCCACGCGCTGCTGCTGGCCACCGGAGAGCTGCGCCGGGCGGTGCCCGAGCCGCTCCCGCAGGCCGACCGTGTCGATCACGACGTCGTACCAGGCCGGGTCGGGCTTGCGCCCGGCGATCGACAGCGGCAGCAGGATGTTCTCCTGCGCGGTGAGCGTCGGCAGCAGGTTGAACTGCTGGAAGATGAAGCCGACCTTGTCCCGGCGCAGCTTCGTCAGACCGGCGTCGTTGAGACCGGTCACAGTGGTGTCGCCGATCATCACGGTGCCCTTGGTCACCGTGTCCAGACCCGCGAGGCAGTGCATCAGTGTGGACTTCCCGGAACCCGACGGCCCCATGATCGCGGTGAACCGGCCGCGCTCGAACTCGGCGCTCACCCCCCGTAGCGCGGCGACCTGCGCCTCGCCGCTGCCGTACACCTTCCACACATCGTTCGCCCGGGCCGCGGCCTGCTCTTGGCCTACCGTCGCGGTCACGTCATGTACCTCTTCCGTCTGTCGTTCTCAATGCCGCACCGCCCCCGCTGGTCGGTGCGGCGGAATCCATCCTCGGGGTCGCGAGCCCGAAAGCCCTCCGACCTGGGGTGGAATCCGTGCCGATCTTCCGGTGAGGGTCGACCCCCATCCGGGCTCAGGGTGACCCCTGACCGGCAGGCGACGCCGACGCTAGAGCCTCACCCGGCGTGATGGTCAACACATCAGCCCCGCCGCTGGTCACGGTAGGTGACCCGGGCCACCTCACCGCCCCGGACGAACCAGACCCGTCTCGTACGCGAGCACGACCGCCTGGACCCGGTCGCGCAACCGTAGCTTCGTCAGCACATGCCCGACATGGGTTTTCACAGTCGTCTCGCTGACCGACAGCACCCGGGCGATCTCCGCGTTGGACAGACCGCGCGCCATGTGGGTGAGCACTTCCCGCTCCCGGTCGGTGAGCGGATCAAGCGCCCGCGCCGGCGCTGCGGCCGGATCGGGCAGCAGCTCGGCGAAGCGGTCCAGCAGCCGGCGCAGGATGCGCGGGGACATCGCCGCGTCCCCGGCCGCCACCGTGCGGATCGCCGCGACCAGGTCCTCGGCCGGCACATCCTTGGTCAGGAACCCGCTGGCGCCGGCCCGCAGCGCCCCGACGACGTGTTCGTCCTGCTCGAACGTGGTGAGCACCAGCACCCGAACCGGTAGCCGCGCGGACACGATCGCGCGCGTCGCGGTCACCCCGTCCATCCGCGGCATCCGGATGTCCATCAGCACCACGTCGGGCAGCAGCCGCCGCGCCAGGTCCACCGCCTCCGCGCCGTCGCCGGCCTCACCCACCACGTCCAGGTCGTCCTCCGCGCCCAGTACCATCCGGAATCCGGTACGCAGCAGCGGCTGGTCGTCGGCGAGCAGAACCCGCACCGGCCGGGACACGGCCCCGTCGGTCATGCGTCCCCCTCGTCGTCCGGGCGGCGGTCCGGCCGGGACCCGTCGGCGCCGGCACGCGCGCGATCCGCCCGGCGTGAGCCGGGCCGCGGTAACCACCGTAGAGGTCACCGGTCGCGCGGTCGCCGATCAGGCCGCCCCGATCCCGCAGGTTGGCCGGGCTCCGCGCGCTCAGGCCCGCGCGGGATCGCAGGCGCTCTGCGCGCCGGGTCCGCGCGGATCGTGGGCGGTCTGTGTGCCGGGCTCGCGGGCGCTCCACGGTGGCCCGGCACCGCGATCGTCCGTGGGACGATCCGATACCCGATTCGTCCCACGGCGATCCGGCGCCGGATTCACCCGGCCCGGGGAGCGCCGCGCGCCGCGCTCGGCGAACCCGTCCCGGCTGGTGGTGCACGCCCGCCCGCATGATCGACTCCACTGCGCCGAGGTGGTTGCATCGCACCCCCGCCGACCCCGCCACCTCGCCGAAGTGGTGCGCGTACCCGGTCATCCCCGACCGGAAGGGCCGGCGGCGGGGGCGGGCGGTCAGTTCTACCACCACCGAGCAGGCCACCGCGGTGTGGTCGGTCCCCTCCACGGCGCTCTGCCCGCCTCGGGCGGGAACGGAGGTTACTCGTCGGCGCCGGGCGCCACCGGGCGGGAGCGGGCGTCCACCAGCGGGTCGGGCGCGGCGGCGGCCACCGGGAACGGCGGCGGCGTGCCGCCGTAGCTCGGGCACAGCGCCTGGTGGCTGCACCAGTCGCACAGGCGGCTCGGGCGGGGCCGGAAGTCCTGCCGGGCGGTGGCCTGCTCGATCGCCCGCCACAGCGCCACCACTGTGCGCTCGAAGCGCACCAGCTCGTCGGCGTCGGGGGCGTAGTCGCAGACCTCGGCGTCCTTGAGGTAGAGCAGGCGCAGCACCCGCGGCACCACGCCCCGGGTGCGCCACAGCACCAGGGCGTAGAACTTGAGCTGGAACAGCGCCCGCGCCTCGAACGCCTCGCGCGGCGCGCCGCCGGTCTTGTAGTCGACCACTCGCAGCGCGCCGTCGGGCGCCACGTCGAGCCGGTCGAGATAACCCCGGATGAGCAGTTCGTCGTCCACCACCGCGGAGATCAGCGCCTCGCGCTCGGCCGGCTCCAAGCGGCGTGGGTCCTCCACCGCGAAGTAGCCGTCCAGCAGCGCCGTCGCCGACCGGAGGAACTCCTGCGGACCGGCGGTGTCGCCGTCGGCGAACAGCGAGGCCAGCTCCGGCTCCTCGGTGACCAGCCGGTCCCACTGCGGCGCGACCAGATCACCGGCCGACTCCGGGGTGCGCGCGGCGGCCGGAAGGTCGAACAGCCGCTCCAGCACGGCGTGCACGAGCGTGCCCCGGGCCTGCTCGACAGTCGGCCGCTCGGGCAGCCGGTCGATGCTGCGGAACCGGTAGAGCAGCGGGCAGGTCTTGAAGTCGGCCGCCCGGGACGGCGACAGCGACGCCCGCACCGTGACCGGCGCCGGTGCCGTCTGGTCGCCGTGGCTGTCGATCATCGGTTCCGCCGTCATGCCCGGAAGGTTAGGCCACGCCTGTGACACCGCCACCGTCGCCGCACCGGAGCATGATCGGATCTCCCTCTCAGTGACCGCGGCGGCCCGCCGCGCACGCTCACGTAGCATCGGGCCGGTGCAGCAGCGGAGCCGAGGATCCCGCCGGCCGGGGCTCAGCCTCGGCCGGGTGCTCGGGGTGCCGCTGCGCGTCGACGCCTCGATGCTGCTGCTCACCGTCGTCGTCACGGTGCTGTACGCGGCGCTGGCCCGCCGCCAGCTCGACCTCGGCCCGCTCGGCGGCTACCTGGTCGGGTTCGGCTTCGTGGTCTCGCTGCTCGGCTCGGTGCTGCTGCACGAGCTGGGGCACGCGCTGACCGCCCGCCGCTACGGCATCGGTGTGCGCGGGATCACGCTGGAACTGCTCGGCGGGTACACCGAGATGGACCGCGACGCACCCACGCCGCGGATCGAGCTGCTGATCTCGCTGGCCGGGCCGGCCGTGTCCGCCGTACTCGGCGCCGGCGCGGTCGCCGCCACCCTCGCGTTGCCCGCCGGCACTCTCGGCCACCAGCTCGCCTTCCAGCTCGCGGTCAGCAACGTCGTGGTGGCGATCTTCAACAGCCTGCCCGGTCTGCCGCTGGACGGCGGGCGGGCGCTGCGCGCCGCGGTGTGGGCGCTCACCCGCGACCGGCACCGCGGCACCGAGGTGGCCGGCTGGGTCGGCCGGGCCGTCGCGCTGGGCACGCTGGCGCTGGTCGTGGTGCTCACCATGCGCCGGGCGCTGGCCCCGCTGGCCCTGCCGCTGCTGCTGCTCGTCGCGCTGACGCTGTGGCGCGGCGCCGGCCAGTCCATCCGGCTGGCCCGTATCGGCCGGCGCCTGCACCTGGTCGACCTGGCCCGGCTGGCCCGCCCGCTGCTGCCGGTGCCCACCGGCACGCCGCTGGCCGAGGCCCAGCGCCGCCGCGACGAGGTGGCCACCCCGCACGCGGCGCTGGGCGTCGTCGACTCCGCCGGCCGTACCGTCGCCGTGGTCGACCCGGCGCGCGCCGCCGCCGTACCCCCGGAACGGAGGCCGTGGGTCGCGGTGGACGAGGTGGCCCGCGACCTGTCCGCGGTGCCGGCCCTGCCGGTCGGCGCGGACGGCGAGCGGGTCCTGGAGACCGTACGCACCCACCCGGGCGCGCAGTACGTCGTGACGGCAGGCGAAGATGTGGTCGGCGTGCTGCACATCGCGGATCTCGCCCAGCTCCTGGAACCCAAACGGAAGACGAACACGTGACCGTAGAGATCTCCACCGTCCCGGCGTTGCCCCCGGTCCACCGCGGGCCGTTCCGGCCGGGCGACCGGGTCCAGCTGACCGACCCCAAGGGCCGGATGCACACCGTGACGCTGGAGCCCGGCAAGGAGTTCCACACCCACCGGGGGATCCTCAAGCACGACACCCTGATCGGCCTGCCCGACGGCAGCGTGGTCACCACCGCCGGGGGCGGCACCGCGTTCCTGGCGCTGCGGCCGCTGCTGTCGGACTACGTGCTCTCCATGCCGCGCGGAGCCCAGGTGATCTACCCGAAGGACTCGGCGCAGATCGTCGCCATGGGCGACATCTTCCCCGGCGCCAAGGTGCTGGAGGCCGGCGCCGGGTCCGGCGCGCTGTCCTGCTCGCTGCTGCGGGCCGTCGGCACCGAGGGCGAGCTGCACTCGTTCGAGCTGCGCGACGACTTCGCCCAGATCGCCCGCCGCAACGTGGAGGCGTTCTTCAACGGCCCGCACCCGGCCTGGAACCTGCACGTCGGCGACGTCGCCGACTGCGCCGAGACCGGTTTCGACCGCATCATCCTGGACATGCTGACCCCGTGGGAGATGCTCGACATGGTCGAGCGGGCGCTGGTGCCCGGCGGCGTGCTGATCGGCTACGTGGCCACCACGCCGCAGCTGTCCGAGCTGGTCGAGGCGCTGCGCGAGCGTGGCGGCTGGACCGAGCCGCGCGCCTGGGAGTCGCTGGTGCGCGACTGGCACGCCGAAGGGCTGGCGGTCCGCCCGGACCACCGGATGATCGCCCACACCGCGTTCCTGGTCTCCGCCCGCAAGCTCGCCCCCGGGGTCACCGCGCCGCCGCGCCGCCGAAAGCCCAGCAAGGGCGCCGAGGCGTACGCGCAGCGCCGCGACGCCCTGCGCGCCGCCGCCGCGGCCCGCGCGGAGCAGGAGCCGCAGGAGTCCTGACCCCCGACGCGCGGGCGCGCGCGTACGGGCGGATCATGTGTGCCGGTGGGCACGACACCTGAGCGGGTGGAGACGGTGGCATGAGCGAGCGGATCGGGGCGCGCGTCGGGCGGCGCGCCCGTGCCGGTGACCTGGACCGGTGGCAGCACGGCGGCGCGGCCCGGTGGGAGGCGGCGTGAGCAACCCCGGTTACGGCAACGGTGACCTGCCCGCCGTCTTCCCGGACTGGTCGCCCTACACCGACCTGGAGTCGGCCGCCCGCGCGTACCTGCGCGACCCGGACATCGCGCTGGAGGCGCTCGACGGCGTGCTGCGCGGCGCCTCCGTGCTCGGCTTCACGCTGGAACGGTTCGTCAACGAGGTGAACGGCGTGTGGCAGGAGGTCGTCGTCTGCGACGGCAGCCGGCTGGTGCTCTGGCACGGCGAGGACGTGCCACCGGGGGAGGGGCCGCCCGGCGCGATGACCTCGTCGCTGCGGGTGGTGCCGCTGTCCACCGTCACCGAGGTCGGCTGCCGGCGGCGGCTCATGCGGGCCGAGAACGGCACCGTACGGGTCGACAGCATCGACGTGTACCTGCTGCTCAGCTCCCTGGACGAGGCGCCGCCCAGCGACGAGGTGGCGGGCGCGCCCCGGCACGACGCGCTGCGTTTCGGCAAGACCCTCGACGACGGCGGGGCGGGGCAGATCGCCCGGCTGGAGGAGTTCGCCCGGCTGGTCGCCTCGGTGGTCGGCCGGCCCCTGCTCTGAGGCGGACGAACGGCGGGCCGGGGACGTGTGGTCCCCGGCCCGCCGTGCAGCTGTCCGGGCCTCAGTCGTCGGCCTCCGGGCCGGCCACCTCCACGCCGTCGCTGCCGCGCACCACGTGGATGCACTCGCCCGGGCACTCCTTCGCCGAGTCGATCACCTCGAGGCGCAGGTGCTCCGGCACGTCCACCCGGGCGCCGGGGGCCTGCCGCAGCTCGCCGTCGGGGCCCTTGACGTACGCCAGGCCGTCGACGTCGAACTCGAAGACCTCCGGCGCGTACTGCACGCAGAGCCCGTCACCGGTGCAGAGGTCCTGGTCGACCCAGACCTGCAACTGGTCGGTCGCGACGTCGGTCACGAAGCACCCCCCATGTTCTCCCGTCCCACGCTCCGACGGTACCCGAACGCCCGTACCCACCCCGCGACCAGCCCTTCGCGATCAAGCTTCGGTGACGAGCGCGTTGCTGTGGACCGAATCGGGCTCATAGCGGCTAGTGTTAGGTCAGAACGTTCAAGCCCCCCGGGGAGGTGGGACGTGGCACGCAGCGACGACGCGGACTCGCGCGCCGCACGGTGGGAAAAGGAAGCCCACGATCTCTCCACGCAGGTCGCGTTCCTGCAAGAGGAACTCGCTCTGGTGCGGCGCAAGTTGACCGAAAGCCCTCGACACGTCCGGCAGCTCGAAGAGCGGCTGGCGGCCACCCAGGCCCAGTTGGCGCGGCTGACCGAGAACAACGAACGGCTCGTGAGCACCCTCAAGGAGGCTCGCGCGCAGATCGTGACGCTCAAGGAGGAGATCGACCGGCTCGCCCAGCCACCGAGTGGCTACGGCGTCTTCCTGGCCAAGCACGACGACGGCACGGTGGACGTGTTCACCGGCGGGCGCAAGCTCCGGGTGGCGGTCTCGCCGTCGCTGGAGGCCGACGAGCTGCGCCGTGGCCAGGAGGTCCTGCTCAACGACGCGCTCAACATCGTCGACGCGTTCGGTTTCGAGCGGGTCGGCGAGGTCGTGATGCTCAAGGAGATCCTGGCGGGCCCGGACGGCGCGCCGGGTGACCGGGCGCTCGTGGTGTCGCACTCCGACGAGGAGCGGATCGTGCACCTCGCCGAGACCCTGATCGGCAGCGCGATCCGGGCCGGCGACTCGCTCATGATCGAGCCCCGCTCGGCGTACGCCTACGAGCGGATCCCGAAGAGCGAGGTCGAGGAACTGGTCCTGGAGGAGGTGCCCGACGTCAACTACGAGGACATCGGTGGCCTCCAGGCGCAGATCGAGCAGATCCGCGACGCGGTGGAGCTGCCCTTCCTGCACTCCGACCTGTTCCGTGAGCACCAGCTCCGGCCGCCGAAGGGCATCCTGCTCTACGGTCCGCCCGGCTGCGGTAAGACGCTGATCGCCAAGGCGGTGGCCAACTCGCTGGCCAAGAAGATCGCCGAGCGGGAGGGCAAGGAGCGGCACACCAGCTTCTTCCTCAACATCAAGGGCCCGGAGCTGCTCAACAAGTACGTCGGCGAGACCGAGCGGCACATCCGGCTGATCTTCCAGCGGGCACGGGAGAAGGCCGGTGAGGGCACTCCGGTGATCGTGTTCTTCGACGAGATGGACTCCGTGTTCCGCACCCGCGGCTCCGGCGTCTCCTCGGACGTGGAGAACACCATCGTCCCGCAGCTGCTCAGCGAGATCGACGGCGTGGAGGGCCTGGAGAACGTCATCGTCATCGGCGCCTCCAACCGGGAAGACATGATCGACCCGGCGATCCTGCGTCCCGGCCGGCTCGACGTGAAGATCAAGATCGAGCGGCCGGACGCCGAGGCGGCGAAGGACATCTTCTCCAAGTACATCCTCGCCGGCCTGCCGCTGCACGCCGACGACCTGGCCGAACACGGCGGCGACGCCCAGGCCACCGTCGCGGCGATGATCGACGCGGTGGTCCTGCGGATGTACTCCGAGACCGAGGAGAACCGCTTCCTCGAGGTCACCTACGCCAACGGCGACAAGGAAGTCCTCTACTTCAAGGACTTCAACTCCGGCGCGATGATCCAGAACATCGTCGACCGGGGCAAGAAGATGGCCATCAAGGAGTTCCTCACCTCCGGCCGCAAGGGGCTGCGCCTGCAGCACCTGCTCGACGCCTGCGTCGACGAGTTCCGGGAGAACGAGGACCTGCCCAACACCACCAACCCCGACGACTGGGCCCGCATCTCCGGCAAGAAGGGCGAGCGGATCGTCTACATCCGCACGCTCGTCTCCGGCGGCAAGGGCGCCGAGGCCGGACGGTCCATCGAGACCGCCAGCAACACCGGCCAGTACCTGTAGTCCGACCCTGCGACGAAGGCCCGTGGCGCACCCGCCACGGGCCTTCGCGCGTACGCAGGGAAGCCGCCACACCGGACCCGGCGCTGCCGCCACGCCCCCTCGGCGCGTCACGCCGACTACGCTCGACATGACGGGGACCGGGACGGCGAGCGGGAGCGGGCAGGTCGATGAGCGTCAGAAGGATCATGGGCACCGAGGTCGAGTACGGCATCTCCGTGCCCGGTCAGG
The DNA here is from genome assembly GCF_001652995.1 of Micromonospora sp. NBRC 110037. Classification (NCBI taxonomy): domain Bacteria; kingdom Bacillati; phylum Actinomycetota; class Actinomycetes; order Micromonosporales; family Micromonosporaceae; genus Micromonospora; species Micromonospora sp. NBRC 110037. The sequence goes on along the minus strand of NZ_BBVA01000002.1, from coordinate 1,859,906 downwards.
CCGGAGCCAACCCGATGGTCACCTCCTCCCAGGTGGTAAACGCCTACGGGGCGCGGCCGGAACTCAACCGGGGCGGCCGGGCCCGCTGGGACTACGAGGAGGAGTCGCCACTGCGCGACGCGCGCGGGTTCACCTACTCCGGCGCCGCGTACGACCCGGCCGAGGCGCTCGCCGACGAGGACCTCGGCCTCGCCAACGTCATACTCACCAACGGCGCGCGGCTCTACGTCGACCACGCCCACCCGGAATACTCCACGCCCGAGGTGACCAACCCCCTCGACGTGGTCCGGTGGGACAAGGCGGGGGAGCGGGTGATGGCCGAGGCGGCCCGGCGGGCCGCGACCATCCCGGGCACCCAGCCGATCCACCTGTACAAGAACAACACCGACAACAAGGGCGCCAGCTACGGCGCGCACGAGAACTACCTGATGCGCCGGCAGACGCCGTTCGCCGACATCGTGGCGTACCTGACGCCGTTCTTCGTCACCCGGCAGATCGTCTGCGGCGCCGGGCGGGTCGGCATCGGCCAGGACGGCGGCCAGACCGGTTTCCAGATCTCCCAGCGGGCCGACTTCTTCGAGGTCGAGGTGGGGCTGGAGACGACGCTCAAGCGGCCCATCATCAACACCCGCGACGAGCCGCACGCCGACGCCGACAAGTACCGCCGGCTGCACGTCATCATCGGCGACGCCAACCTCTCCGAGATCTCCACGTTCCTCAAGGTCGGCACCACCGCGCTGATCCTCACCATGATCGAGGAGAAGGCGCTCGGCGCGGACCTGGGCATCGCCGACCCGGTGGGGGAGCTGCGCGCGGTCAGCCACGACCCGTCGCTGAAGCACCTGATGCGGATGCGCGACGGCCGCAAGCTCACCGCGCTGGACGTGCAGTGGGCGTACCTGGAACGGGTCAGCTCCTTCGTGGACGACCGCTACGGCAAGGACGTGGACGCGCAGACCGCCGACGTGCTGCGCCGCTGGGAGAGCGTGCTGGACCGGCTCGGCCGCGACGCGTTCGAGTGCGCAGACGAGCTGGACTGGGTGGCGAAGCTGCGGCTGCTGGAGGGCTACCGGGAGCGGGAGAAGCTCGGCTGGGGCTCGCACAAGCTGCAGCTGGTCGACCTGCAGTACTCCGACGTGCGGCCGGAGAAGGGCCTCTACCACCGCCTGGTGCAGCGTGGCTCGATGAAGACGATGCTCAGCGACGAGCAGACCCGCACCGCGATGACCGAGCCGCCGGAGGACACCCGGGCCTACTTCCGGGGCCGCTGCCTGGCGCAGTACGCCTCCGAGGTGGTCGCCGCGAGCTGGGACTCGGTCATCTTTGACGTGGGCCGGGAGTCGCTGGTGCGGGTGCCGATGATGGAACCCGAGCGGGGCACCCGGGCGCACGTCGGTGAGCTGTTCGACCGCTGCGAGAGCGCCAAGGATCTGCTGGAGACGCTCACCGGCGGGTGACCCGGATGCCGGAAGGCCCGTCGGGTGCCGGAACCGGGCGCGCGGCGGGCCTTTCGTCGCTCCCGCGAGGTAAGTTGATCGCAGGCGATCGTGGAGGAGGCACCACCATGGCGACCCAAGAGGGTGGGCAGACCCAGTCCGGCAAGTCCCGCGAGGAGGTCGACGAGGTCACCGCGGAGGCGAACCCCGAGGTGGCCGAGCGGCACGCCGAGATCACCGAGGACGTCGACGACCTGCTCGACGAGATCGACTCCGTCCTGGAGGAGAACGCAGAGGAGTTCGTGAGGGGATACGTACAAAAGGGAGGTCAGTGATCAAATAGGGCTGAAACGGACATGCCGGTTCCCCTTGACGATCAGGATGGCCGACGTCGTTGCCGCGACTGCGGTGACTGGAAGCCGCTCGATGAGTTCTGTGCGAGCAGCAAACGTCCCAGCGGCCGCGGCAGCTACTGCAAGCCCTGCTTCAACGCTCGCTCGAAGGCGAGCTATGCGAAGCGGGTGAAGCAGCGGTACGACCGTGAGGTGAAAACGCCGAGGGAAGTCCCGGACGGCCATCGCTTCTGCGCCGACTGCGGAACCGTCAAGCCCCTAGCCGACTTCCCTCGTAACCGCTCTGACAGCACGGGCTATGCGACCTACTGCAAGCCGTGCCACAACCTCCGGACTCGTGAGACCAAGCAGCGACTCTACGGCGGCAATCGCGAGTACCACCTGCGCCGCCGCTACGGGGTCGGGGAGAAGGAGTTCCAGGAGCTCCTGGCCGAGCAGGGCGGCGTGTGCGCGATCTGTCGGCGCCCCGATCCGGAACATCTGGACCACGATCATCGCACCGGATGGGTGCGCGGGATACTCTGCTTCAACTGCAACGGTGGTCTTGGCCAGTTCAAGGACAACGCCGACGTCCTGGCCAGGGCGATCACGTACCTGAGAGGAACCACGTGGCAGCGGGTTTTGATCCATCCGGGCGTCTTCCAGATGTGTTCACCAACGCGGGGACGTCCTCCTTCACAGCGTTCCTGAGCAAGGTGGCCCCCGAGATGCTGCCCGGCCGTCGGCCGCTGCCGCCCGGCATGGCCGCCGACATGGCGCCGCACGCGACCACCATCGTGGCCATCTCGGCCGCCGGTGGCGTGGTCATGGCCGGCGACCGGCGCGCCACGATGGGCAACCTGATCGCCCAGCGCGACATCGAGAAGGTGCACCCGGCCGACGCGTACTCGCTGGTCGGCATCGCGGGCACCGCGGGCATCGGCATCGAGCTGATGCGACTGTTCCAGGTGGAGCTGGAGCACTACGAGAAGATCGAGGGCGCGATGCTCTCGCTCGACGGCAAGGCCAACCGGCTCGCCTCGATGATCCGCGGCAACCTGGGCGCGGCCATGCAGGGCCTGGCCGTGGTCCCGCTGTTCGCCGGCTTCGACCTGGCGGCGAGCGACCCGGCGCGGGCCGGGCGGATCTTCAGCTTCGACGTGACCGGCGGCCCGTACGAGGAGACCGGCTACGACGCGATCGGCTCCGGCTCGCTGTTCGCCAAGTCGGCGCTGAAGAAGCGGTTCCGGACCGGCCTGTCGGTCGAGGACGCGACGCGGCTGGCGGTCGAGGCGCTCTACGACGCGGCGGACGACGACACCGCCACCGGCGGTCCGGACCTGACCCGGCGGATCTACCCGGTCGTGATGACCGCTACCGCCGAGGGCACGCACCGGCTCACCGACGCCGAGACGGCGGCGATCGCGGAGAGCGTGGTGGCCGGCCGGATGGAGAACCCCGGCGGCTGAGGCCGATCCCACCGTCCACCGAGTCAGCAGTCCCGCAGAAGGAGAACCGCCGCCGTGGCCATGCAGTTCTACGCCTCGCCCGAGCAGATCATGCGCGACCGCTCCGAGCTGGCCCGCAAGGGCATCGCCCGGGGCCGCAGCGCGGTGGTCCTGAGCTACGCCGGCGGGGTGCTCTTCGTCGCCGAGAACCTGTCCAGCACGCTGCACAAGGTCAGCGAGATCTACGACCGGATCGGCTTCGCCGCCGTCGGCCGGTACAACGAGTTCGAGAACCTGCGTCGCGCGGGCGTGCGGATGGCCGACCTCAACGGCCTGAGCTACGACCGGCGGGACGTGACCGGCCTGGCCCTGGCGAACGCGTACGCGCAGACGCTGGGCGCGATCTTCACCGAGCAGTCGAAGCCGTTCGAGGTGGAGATCTGCGTGGCCGAGGTGGGCGCCACGCCCGAGGACGACTCCCTCTACCGGGTGACCTACGACGGTTCGGTGAACGACGAGCCGGGCCGGATGGCGATGGGCGGCCAGGCCGAGGCGATCAGCGGGGTGCTGAAGAACGAGCACCGGCCGGAGATGTCGCTGTCGGAGGCGGTCCGCGCCGCCATGAAGGCGCTGAGCAGCGTCGGCGGCGAGGGCGGCGCGGCCCGCACGATCGCCGCGAACCAGCTGGAGGTTGCGGTCCTGGACCGGCGCCGGGTGGGGCGTACGTTCCGGCGGGTCACCGGCGCGGCGCTGACCGCGCTGCTGGACGGTGACGCGGAGGCCGACACCGCGCCCGCGCCGGGCCGGGCGAAGACGCCGACGGTGCCGACGGAGGAGGCGAAGAAGCCGACCACGTCGGCGGGCTCGGCCGATCTGGAGGGCAACGCGGAGGACAAGCCCGCCGAGTGACACCTACGCGAAAGACCCCGTCGCCGCGTCGCGGTGGCGGGGTCTTTCGCGTACGGGAGGCCGCCGGCTTTGCGGTCCGCGCGGGGAAGATCGCAAGCGGTGAGCGTCGGCGATGCCCATCGGAGGCTCCGGGCGGCTAATGTCTCATCATGGAGCGGCGAATCTTCGGCCTCGAAACCGAGTACGGCGTCACCTGCACCTATCGCGGGCAACGCCGACTGTCCCCCGACGAGGTCGCGCGGTACCTGTTCCGGCGGGTGGTGTCGTGGGGCCGGTCGAGCAACGTGTTCCTACGCAACGGCGCCCGTCTCTATCTGGACGTGGGCTCGCACCCGGAGTACGCGACTCCGGAGTGCGACTCGGTGACCGACCTGGTGGCGCACGACCGGGCCGGTGAGCGGATCCTGGAGGGGCTGCTCGTCGACGCGGAGAAGCGGCTGCACGACGAGGGCATCGCGGGTGAGATCTACCTGTTCAAGAACAACACCGACTCGGCCGGCAACTCGTACGGCTGCCACGAGAACTACCTGGTGTCCCGGCACGGCGAGTTCGGCCGGCTCGCCGACGTGCTCATCCCGTTCCTGGTCACCCGGCAGTTGATCTGCGGCGCGGGCAAGGTGCTGCAGACGCCGCGCGGCGCGGTCTACTGCCTGTCGCAGCGGGCCGAGCACATCTGGGAGGGCGTCTCGTCGGCGACCACCCGCAGCCGGCCGATCATCAACACCCGGGACGAGCCGCACGCGGACGCGGAGCGGTACCGCCGGCTGCACGTGATCGTCGGTGACTCGAACATGAACGAGGTCACCACGCTGCTGAAGGTCGGCACCGCCGACATCGTGCTGCGGATGATCGAGGCGGGCGTGGTGATGCGGGACCTCACGCTGGAGAACCCGATCCGGGCGATCCGCGAGGTGTCGCACGACATCACCGGCCGGCGCAAGGTGCGGCTGGCGGCCGGCAAGGAGGTCTCGGCGCTGGAGATCCAGCAGGAATACCTGGCCAAGGCGACGGAGTTCGTGGAGCGCCGGGGCGGTGACCAGACCGCGAAGCGGGTGGTCGACCTGTGGGGGCGGGTGCTGCGCGCGGTCGAGACCGGCGACCTGGACCCGGTGGCCCGGGAGATCGACTGGGTCACGAAGCTGAAGCTGATCGAGCGGTACCAGCGCAAGCACGACCTGCCGCTGTCGCACCCGCGGGTGGCGCAGATGGATCTGGCGTACCACGACCTGCGGCGTGGGCGCGGCCTGTACGGGCTGCTGGAGCGTCGCCGCGAGGTGGACCGGGTGGCCACGGACCCGGAGATCTTCGAGGCGAAGGAGACGCCGCCGCAGACCACCCGGGCGCGGCTGCGCGGCGAGTTCATCCGGCACGCCCAGGAGAAGCGGCGTGACTTCACGGTGGACTGGGTGCACCTGAAGCTGAACGACCAGGCGCAGCGCACGGTGCTGTGCAAGGACCCGTTCCGGGCCTACGACGAGCGGGTGGAGCGCCTGATCGCCAGCATGTGACCGCCCACGGGCGGCCGGTGCCCGGCACCGGCCGCCCGTGGCACGGGTAGGCTGTCGTCGCGATGAACACTTCCGAATCCGCCGGTCGCCCCGACCGTGAGACGTCCTCCGGCCGCGACGGCGGCGAGAAGCTCAACTGGATCGATCGCCGCCGGGAGAAGATCCGGGCCGAGATCGAGCGCAACCGGCGCGGTGACTACACGGTCCCGACGTGGGTGCTGGCGGCGGCGCTGGTGCTGATCGTCGGCGGGTGGCTGGCGTTGATCCTGCTGCTCGGCTGAGTTCGGCTCAGTTGTACGGCATCCGGGGGAACCAGCCGAAGCCGAACATGGCCGGCACCCGGATGTCCCAGTAGATGACGGTGAAGACGCCGAGCGCGACGAGCAGCGCTCCGGTGACGGCGGCGGCGCGGCGGGGGTCCGCCATCCAGGCGAGGAAGCGTCCGCGGCTGATCGCCACGGCCAGGGCGAAGACGGCCGTGACGAGCAGGATGTTCCCGAGGGACTGCAGCGTGAACGCCAGCGCCCCGTAGAGCGGGTTGCCGGTGTCGACGGCCCAGTGGAACAGCTTGTTGAACATCGGGTAGGGGCGGCCGACGAGGAACCCGCCGACGAGCGCGCCGATGGTGATCACCCGGGCGACGGGCCGGTGCGCGAAGATGTCCGGCACGAGCTTGAGCGCGGCGAGCCCGAGGTAGGTGAGGGCGAGTCCGATGACGCCGAAGACGACCGAGGACTGGATGAGGCGTACCGGGACGGTGCCGACCGTCTCGGTGGACAGCTGGGGCAGCCGGTCGCCGAGCAGGACGCCGATGATGCCGTAGGCGGCCGAGACGACGACCATGCCGAGCGCGAGCCAGCCGACCGGGCGCAGCAGGGCGCGCAGCGCGGACCGGGTGCCGCCGGCGGGGTCGGCGCCGGAGACCTGGCTCATCGGCCCGACCGAGGCCGCCACGGCGATGTTGCAGGCGGTGAAGGTGCCGGCGAAGCCGGAGACGAAGGCGAAGAGCATCCCGGCGACGGCGCCGGTGATGGCGGTCTCCTTGGCGTCGTGGCCGAGCACGGTGTTGGCGACGTTGTCGCCGATGACCTTGTCGACGAGCTCGAAGGACCACAGGACGGCCAGCAGCACGCCGGCCGCCGCGCTGATCAGGGCGAGTCGGAGGGGATGCGGCGGGCGGTGGGTGGAGATCCCGGCGTCGGGGGCCGCGTTCGGGAGTTGTCGCAGTGCCATGGGGGGTCGCCTCCTAACGGCGGCCAGCCGCGTTTCCCGCGCGGCTGCCTGGCGCGGACGGCGGTGACGGGATGGCCGGAGTCGATTTCCCGGACAGTATGGGGAGGCCGCGCAGGGCCCTGGTTCTTCGATCATGCTGACCTGTCTCCGGTGTCTGGCCCGGGCGGCGGGGGTGGCGGCACTCTGGACGGCGGGCCGCCGGCGTGACCGGGCCGGCACGGACAGGGGAGCGTGACGTCATCGCACACATCGATCTCGGGCTGGACGAGAAGGCCTATCCGGGCATCCAGGGGCCGCTGCGGTTCCGTCCGGAGACGGCGAAGCCGCTGGGCGAGCTGGCGGAGGTGCTGTTGCGCGCTCCGCATCCGACCTTGACGCCGGGGGAGCGGGAGCTGATCGCGGCGTACGTCTCCGGCCTCAACGACTGCGACTTCTGCTGTTCGTCACACGCGGCGTTCGCCGCCGCGCAGCTGCCCACGGGGATGGAGTTCGTCGACCGGGTGCGCGCGGACGTGGCGACCGCGCCGGTCGGCGCGAAGCTGCGGGCGCTGCTGCACATCGCCGCCGCGGTCCGGCGCAGCGGCCGGGAGGTCACCACCGAGCTGGTGGAGGCGGCCCGCGCGGCGGGCGCCACCGACCTGGAGATCCACGACACGGTGCTGATCGCGGCGGCGTTCTGCATGTTCAACCGCTACGTCGACGGGCTGGGCACGTGGACGCCGCAGGATCCCGAGGTGTTCGCGCGGGCCGCAGACCACCTGGTCGCGAACGGCTATCTGGCGATCTGAGGGCGGCGGGGCTCAGCCCAGCAGGCGGGCCGCGTGGCGGCCGGCGGCAGCGGCGGCCAGGAAGTAGGCGTGGTCGGCGTCCAGGCCCCGGCCCATCGTGGACAGGCCGACCGGGCCGGCCCGCAGCGCCGCGTCGAGGCCGTCGGTGGGCACTGTGACGATCGTGTGCCGGTCGGCCAGCGGCGCGAGCGCCGCGGCGACCTCCGCGGCCAGGGCGGGGTCGAGGCCGTCCGGCACCACCAGCTCCGCGGGGGCCAGCGCGACCCGGCCGTACGCGGTCAGGCTGTGGTGGGAGACGCCACGGTGCCGGGGCCGGGCGTCGGCGTCGGAGATGCGCAGCGAGCCGACCGGGCGCCCGCCCAGCGTGGCGACCGCGTTGACGGCTTCGCCGACGGCGACGCCGGAGAAGCCCCAGCGGGTTCCGGTGCCGAGGTTGCCGGGGCCCTGGGCGACGATCGTCAGGTCCGCGCCGAGTACGTGCCGGGCGGCGAGCAGGCCGCTGTGCAGTGTGCTCGCCTCCAGGTCGCCGCCGAACGCCTGGCCCACGCTCACCGTGCCCACGAGGTGACCGGCCAGGCCGGCCAGGGTGCGGGAGAACCAGGCGGGCAGCGCCCCGCCGTCGGTGAGCACGTACGCGACCCGGGCGTCGGGCGCGTCGGCGCGTACCCCGGCCAGGATCGCCGGCAGCGCGGAGTGCAGGTCGGCGGTGACCACCGGCATGCCGTCGACCGACTCGGCGGCGGCGAGCAGTTCGTGGTGAGGCGACGCCTCCTCGTCCACGCCCAGCAGGATCGGCTGCAGCGGCGTGTAGCGGGCCTTGACCAGGTGGCCGGCGTCGCGGCTGTCGCCGGCCTGCGGCGGGTCGGCGGGCAGCCGGTCGGGCAGCGCGACGACCAGCGCGTAGCCGCCGGTGCCGAGGCCCATCAGCAGCGCCCCGGCGTTGAGCAGCACCCGGTCGCCGGGCTCGGGCTCGCCGACCAGCGCCGGGTAGGCCAGGGCGCGCATCCGGACGCCGTCGGGCAGGTCGACGTCGAGTTCGACGGCGCCGGACCACCGTCGCCGTACCGCCGTGACCGTGCCGGACCGCCATCGCACCATGCGGTGCACGGTATCGGCCGGGGTGCGGGCGGGCCGGGGGCGGGTCAGGTGTCGCCGTCGAGCGGGCGACCCGTCTCGTCCTGGGTGGTGCGGGCGGGCCGCCCGGCCGTGCGGGAGCGGGTGGGGTCGAGGAAGACGAACGCGATCTCCGGGAAGCGCCCGGTGAGCCGGCGTTCGGCCTCGTCGGCGGCGGCCTCGATGTCGGCGCCGGTGGCGTCGTCGTGGAAGTCGACCTTGGCGGCGACGAGGATGTCGTCGGGGCCGAGGAACATGGTCATCAGCGTGTCGATCCGGTCCACCGTCGGCACGTCCGCGAGCTCCCGTTCGATGCGCCGGTGCAGCCGGTCGGAGACGGAACGGCCGACCAGCAGCGAGATGTTGCTGCGGGCCAGCACGACGGCGACCACGAGCAGCAGCACGCCGATGAGGATCGAGGCGATCCCGTCGTACAGCTCGTCGCCGGTGAGGTGGGACAGGGTGAGCCCGGCGGCGGCGATCAGCAGGCCGACCAGCGCGGCGCTGTCCTCCAGGAAGACCGCCTTGACCGTGGTGTCGGCGGTCAGGCGCAGGTAGCGGCGCGGGGTGGTGCCCCAGCGGCGCGACTCTCCGCGCACCTGCCGCACCGCCCGGGCCAGCGACACCGACTCGATCGCGAACGAGACCGCCAGCACCACGTACGCGACGAGGTACTCGCCGCTGTGCTCGTGCACCAGGATGGTGGTGACGCCGTGGGTGATGGCGAAGCCGGCCCCGGCGACGAAGGTGAACAGCGCGGCGAGGAACGCCCAGACGTAGCTCTCCTTGCCGTACCCGAAGGGGTGCCGGGTGTCGGCGGGCCGCGCGCCCCGGCGCAGCGCCAGATAGAGCAGCACCTCGGTGGTGGTGTCGGCGAGCGAGTGGGCGGCCTCGGAGAGCATCGCCGCGGAGCCGGAGATCAGGCCCGCGACCAGCTTGGCGACGGCGATGGCGAGGTTCGCCGCGCCGGCCACCACGACGGTGCCGACGCTCTCGGTCTTGACCTCCGCTTCCACCATGCGCCCACCCTATGACCGGTCGATGCCCGTCGCCGGTCGGGAAGACCTCTGCGCCGCGCCGCGCGGGTGCCCGCGCGCCATGCGCGGGCTGCTAGCGTTTGCACGTGTCCCGGACCCGTACCGAACGCCTGGTCAACCTGGTGATCTGCCTGCTGTCGACGCGACGCTTCCTGACCGCCGCGCAGATCGCCGCGACCGTGCCCGGCTACGAGCACGACCCGGACGACGCCAAGGACCACGAGGCGTTCCAGCGCAAGTTCGAGCGCGACAAGGCCGAGCTCCGTGAGCTGGGCGTGCCGTTGGAGACCGGCACGGCGAGCGTCTTCGACGCCGAGCCGGGCTACCGGATCGCGCCGCGCGCCTACGCGCTGCCCGACATTCCGCTCGAACCGGACGAGGCCGCGGCGGTGGGCATCGCCGCGCGGCTGTGGCAGCACGCCGGGCTGGCCGCCGCCGCGTCGTCCGGGCTGGCGAAGCTGCGCGCCGCCGGCATCGACGTGGACCCGCAGGCCACGCTCGGCCTGGAGCCCATGGTCACGGTCGACCCGGCGTTCGCGCCGCTGACCGCCGCCGCGCGGGACCGCCGCGAGGTCAGCTTCGACTACCGGGTGCCGGACCGGGACGCGCCCACCCGCCGCCGGGTGCAACCGTGGGGCGTGGTCTGCTGGCGCGGCCGGTGGTACGTGGTCGGTCACGACCTGGACCGCGCGGCGACCCGCTGCTTCCGGCTGTCCCGGGTGGTCGGCGCGGTCCGGGCGACCGGCGAGCCGGGCGCCTACGAGCCGCCCGTCGGCGTCGACCTGATCAGCCACGTGGCCCGCTGGTCCGGGCCGGTGGAGCGCACCGGCCGGGCCACGGTGCTGGCCACTCCGGGCCGCGCCGCCGGGCTGCGCCGCTGGGCGGTGGAGTGCCAGGCCGGCCCGGACGGCGACCGGCTGGTGCTGCCGTACGCCGACGCCGATTACCTCGCCGGCCAGATCGTCGGGTACGGCCCGGACGTGCGGGTGCTGGAGCCACCGGAGGTGCGGGAGGCGGTCATCCAGCGGCTGAAGGAGGTCGCCGCCCGGCACGACGAGCTGGCGACCGCCGGGGGTGCCCGGTGACCCGCCCGGCGGCCCGCGCCGGCCGTGCCTCCGCCGACCGGCTGGCCCGGCTGCTCAACCTGGTGCCCTACCTGCTGGCCCGCCCCGGCATCGAGATCGCCGAGGCGGCGCACGACCTCGGGGTGACCGAGAAGCAGCTCCGGGAGGACCTGGAACTGCTCTGGGTGTGCGGGCTGCCCGGCTACGGCCCCGGTGACCTGATCGACATGGCGTTCGACGGCGACCGGGTCACCATCACCTACGACGCCGGCATCGACCGGCCGCTGCGGCTCACCCCCGACGAGGCGCTGGCCCTGGTGGTGGCGTTGCGGATGATCGCCGAGACGCCCGGGGTGGCCAACCGGGAGGCGGTCGAGCGGGCGCTCGCCAAGATCGAGAACGCCGCCGGTGACCTGGCCGGCGCGCCGGTGGAGGTCCGCCTGCCCGGCGACAGCGCCCGGGTACGCGAGCTGCGCGCCGCCGTCGAGCGCGGCCGGGCGCTGCGGATCACCTACTACACCGCGGCGCGGGACGAGACCACCGAGCGCACCATCGACCCGCTGCGGATGCTGATGGTCGGCGGCCGGGCGTACGTGGAGGCGTGGTGCCGCCGTGCCGAGGCGGTGCGGCTGTTCCGGGCCGACCGGATCGACGCGGTGGCCGAGCTGCCGGAGCAGGCGGTCGTGCCGCCGCAGGCCCGCCCGCACGACCTCAGTGACGGCGTGTTCCGCCCGTCGGCCGACCTGCCGCTGATCACGCTGCGGATCGGTCGGGGCGAGCGGTGGATCACCGAATACTATCCGTGCGAGCGCGTCGAGGCCGACGGCGAGCAGTGGCTGGTGTCGCTGCGCGTCACCGACCTCGGGTGGGCCCGGCGGTTCGTGCTCGGGCTGGGCCCGGAGGTGACGGTGGTCGCCCCGGCCGAGCTGGCCGAGCAGGTACGCGCCCAGGCCGTGGCCGCGCTCGACGCGTACGCGACCCCGGCCGGCACCGCCGACCCGGCGGCCGCCGGCGTCACCCGATAGGCTGACCGCCGTGGTGAAGTGGATCGTGCTCGGAGTCGTGCTGTTCGCGCTTGTCGTCCTGGCGCTGGCGGTCCGTCCGGTGGTGAGCCGCCTGTCCGGGCTGCGCCGTTCCGCGCTGGCGTTGCAGCGCCGGGCGGCCGAGGCGGAGTCGCTGCGGACCGCCGCCGAACAGCTGCAGGCGCGGGCCGAGTCGCTCCAGGAACGGATCGTCGTCGCGCAGGAGCGGATGACGTTGATCAAGGCCAAGCGCGGCGACTGATCGACGGCCCCCGGCCCGGTGAGCGTCGTTTGCGCGTAACCGGGCGGTTGCGCGCAGAAATGCGCGGACCTGGACGGTTGACGGGACACTTCGGGTTGGTCGAAACTTCACCGATCGGGCCCGCACCAGCAGGCCCACCGGGGTGGCAAGCCGCTGCGACGCACGTACGATGGGCGGCGACCCACCCTCACCGACACAGAGCGACTGGAGCTTCCCATGGGTGCCCTCAAGCCGTGGCACATCGCCGTACTCGTGGTCGTGCTGATCCTGCTGTTCGGCGCGAAGCGGCTCCCCGACGCGGCCCGCTCGCTGGGCCGATCCCTGCGGATCATCAAGGCCGAGACCAAGAGCCTGCAGGACGACGACCGTAACCTCGCCGAGAAGGCGGACGCGCAGGCCGGCTACCAGCCGCTCCCGCCGCAGCAGCCGGTGCAGGGGCAGCCGTACGCGCAGCAGCAGCCGTACGCGCAGCAGCCGTACGCGCCGCAGCCGCAGCAGCCGGTCGCGCCGCCGGCCGACCCGGTGCAGCGCGTCCGCGAGAACTGATCCGAGAGGGCCCCAACCACCGTGGCCTTCGGGTTGAAGAAGCGCGGCCCGAGCAACTTCGTGCGGGCCGCCGACGGCTCGATGACGCTCATGGAGCACATCCGTGAGCTGCGCAACCGGCTGTTCCGCGCGTCGTTGGCGATCCTGGTCGGCTTCGGCTTCGGCGTCTGGCTGTCCGGGCCGGTGCTGCACATCCTGCAGAAGCCCTACTGCGACCTGCCCAAGGCGCGGTTGATCGACGGCAACTGCAACTTCGTCCAGCTCGGTCCCGCCGACCTGTTCCTGCTGCAGATGAAGGTGGCCCTCTGGGTCGGCCTGATCATCGCCGCGCCGATCTGGCTCTACCAGCTCTGGGCGTTCATCGCGCCCGGCCTGCACCGGCACGAGCGGCGGTACGCGTACTTCTTCACCGCGCTGGCGGCCCCGCTGTTCGCGGCCGGCGCGGTGCTGGCGTACTTCGTCACGTCCAAGGGCCTGGAGTTCCTGCTCAACGTCTCCGGCGGCGGCGACGTGACCACCACTCTCGACATCACCCGCTACGTCGGGTTCGTCACGAACCTGATCCTGCTGTTCGGGGTGGCGTTTGAGTTCCCGCTGATCGTGCTGATGCTCAACTTCGTCGGCCTGGCCAGCGCCAAGCGGCTGCTCAGCTGGTGGCGGGTGGCGGTGTTCGTGTTCTTCGCGTTCTCCGCCGTGGTCACGCCGACGCCCGACCCGTTCGGCATGACCGCGCTGGCGATCTGCCTCTGCGCGCTCTACTTCGCCGCGGTGGGGGTGGCGTTCATCAACGACAAGCGGCGCGGTCGCGGGCGTGAGGTGTACGCCGGCATCGCCGACGACGAGGTGTCACCGCTGGACCTGTCGACCGAGCCGGTGCCCGCCGGGGGCCGGATCGAGGCGTCCGAGCCGATCGGGGCGCCCGAGCCCGTCGTCGCCCCGAAGCCGATCGAACGCCGCTACGACGACATGACCTGACCGACCCCACTCACCCGGACGCCGTCCCCACCTCACGGGGGCGGCGTCCGCGTTTCCGCAGCCGCCCCTCGCCGCCGCGCCGAGTGCCCTCCGCCGACCTTGAACTCGATGCCCGCGCGACGGCCCGCCCTTACGTTGATCATGGACTTGCTGCCCCTCGGATGACCGGTTTCCGCACTTTGCCCGGGCAGGAAGTGCAAGATCGCCGGGGCCGGGGCCGGGGCCGGGGCCGGGGCCGGGGCCGGGCCGGGGCCGGGGGGTCAGGTGATGCGGCGGGCTGCGTTGGGAGCGGCGGCGGGGAGCGCGTCGGGGTGGAGGATGGCGGCTATGGTCTCGGCGCCGTCGACCAGGCGCGGGCCGGCGCGCACGATCAGGCCGTCCGCGTCCAGCGCCCACACCTGCGCGCCGGGGAAGTGCCCGGCCACGCCGGCGGCCTGCACGGCCGCGCCGTCGAGGTGGAAGCCGCACGGCGCGACCAGCACCACGTCGGGTCGGGCGGCACGCAGGGCGTCCCAGGTGGTCGGGCCGGACCGGGCGCCGCGATGGGTGCCCACCGGCTCGCCGCCGGCCACGTCGACCAGGTCGGGAATCCAGTGTCCCGCGCCGAACGGCGGGTCCACCCATTCGACCACCGCGACCCGGGGCCGGGGCCGGCCGGCCACCGCCGCGCGGACCGCCGCGAGCCGGGCGCGCAGGCCGTCGACAAGGGCCTCGGCACGGTCGGGCACCCGGGCCGCCGCGCCCACCGCGCGGATCGACTCCAGGACGTCGTCCAGGGTGTACGGGTCCAGCGACAGCACCTCGGCCCGGCACCCGAGGTGGTCCACCGCGTCGGCGACCCGGCCCGAGGGCAGCGCGCAGACCCGGCACAGGTCCTGGGTGAGGATCAGGTCCGGGTCCAGCCCGGCCAGCGCACCGGCGTGCAGCGTGTACAGGTCGGCCCCGGCCGCGACCTGCGCCCTGACGTAGGCGTCGATGTCGCCGGGACTCATGCCCCGGGTGTCCCGGCCGCCGACGACCACAGTGGTGCCCGCCCGGTACGACGCGGGCACCTCGCACTCGAACGTGACGCCGACCAGGTCGTCGCCGAGACCCAGCGCGTACACGATCTCGGTGGCGGAGGGAAGCAGGGAGACCAGCCGCATGCCGCCATCATGCCGGTCCCGCGGACCGCCCGGTGCGCGGGCACATCGGGCCGCCCTCGGGCCTTGCCGCGACGCCGTACCCGCTTAGACTCTGCTGACTCCGCCGAGCCCCCCGGGCGGTGTGCCGGGGTGCGTCGGCGCCCCGTTCCGGTCAGTCCGTCTGACCTGCGCTCCGGAGAACCCGATGAAGAGCCGTACCGCCGCCGTCCTGACCGTCCTCTGCGCGGCCACCGCGCTCACCGCCTGCGGTGACGACGAGCCCGCGCCGAAGGGCCAGCAGGTGCCGGTGACCGCCACCGACACCAGTTGTGAGGTCACCACCACGCTGTTCACCCCGGGCACCGTCACGTTCACCGTGACCAACCGGGGTCAGCAGGCCACCGGGGTCTACGTCTACGGCCGCGAGGGCGACGCCTTCACCAAGGTGATCGCCGAGGTGGCGGACGTGCCGGCGGGCCGCACCGGCGACCTGCGTGCCTCGCTGCAGACCGGCACGTACGAGGTGGCCTGCAAGCCCGGCCGGCAGGGCGACGGCGTGCGTACGAAGATCACCGTGTCCGACGACGGCAACCTGGCCAGCGCCGCGGCCGAGGTGGCGTACGACCGGTCGGTGACGATCGAGCTGACCGACGACGCGATGACCGGGGTGGACGCCCTGATCGCCGAGCCGGGCGAGAAGCTGGCGTTCAAGGTGACGAACAAGACCGCCGGGGCCCGGACGCTGTACGTGCTCAACCCCGACGGCAAGCGGGTCGCGGAGATGAAGGCGGAGGCCAACGGCACCGCCGAGACGGTGGTGACGCTCGGCGCGGCGGGGGACTGGTCGCTGAAGGTCAAGGGCGACGGCGTGCCGTCGGTGAGCAAGCGGCTGGTGGTGCGCTGAGGCGGCCGCGAAAACACCATCGATCCGGCTGCATCCACCGGGGACGGTGCGGGCGAAGCATTGGTCGTGACGACAGTCACGGACCTGGTCGCTTCGACGAAAGGCTCCCCGATGAACATCGCTCGTCTCGCCGCCCGGCTGGCCGTGGGCGCCACCGCGGCGGCGGTGGCCACCACCGCCGTCGCCGTGCCCGCCCAGGCCGGCGCCAAGCAGCCGGGCACGCGGTCGCTGGCCGCCGTGCTCACCGCGGACAAGAGCGGCTTCGACCGCAACTCGCGGGACTTCGACGTGCTCACCAAGGCGGTCCTGACGGTGCTGCAGGCCAAGCCGGAGTCGCCGGTGAAGGTGCTCACCGACGGTACCGTCGCGCTGACCGCGTTCGTGCCGAACGACTACGCGTTCCGCGAGCTGGTCCGGGACATCACCGCCGCGAAGAAGCTGCCCGGGGAGAAGGCCGCGTTCGACGCGGTCGCCGGCCTGGGCGTGGACACGGTGGAGGACGTCCTGCTCTACCACGTCGTGCCGGGCGCGACGATCGACCGGAAGGCGGCGCTGAAGGCGGACGGCGCGGACCTGACCACCGCGCTCGGCGCCACCGTCGAGGTGGACGTGAAGCGCTGCTGGTACGGCCGCGAGGTGCGCCTGGTCGACGCCGACACCAGCGACCGCAACGCCAAGGTGGTGCGGTACGACATCAACAAGGGCAACAAGCAGATCGCGCACGCGGTGGACCGGGTGCTGCGCCCGATCGACCTTCCCTGATCCACCCCCGCCACGGCGCCCGGCACCCCCTGCCGGGCGCCGTCGGCGTGTGCCGCCCACCCGCCGTGTGACCTGGCTCTGGTGGGCGGCGTGAGCGGTGCCGTACGGTGCTCGCCGTGACCGCGCACGATCATGTCCCGCCCGGCCCCGTCGCCGTGCTCGCCAACCCGACCGCCGGCCGGGGGCGGCACCGCGGTCTGCTGCCCGGGATCCTGGAGCGCCTCGCCGGAGCGGGCCGCCCGGTCGAGCTGCTGCGCGCGCGTACCCCCGAGGAGGCGGAGGCGGCGTGCCACGCCGCGGTCGCCGGCGGCGCCGGGGCGCTTGTCGCGGTGGGCGGCGACGGCACGATGCACCGCGCGTTGCAGGCGGTCGCCGGCACCGATGTGCCGTTCGGGCCGGTACCGGCGGGCACCGGTAACGACTTCGCGGTGGACACCGGCTTCCCGGCCGACCCGGTGGCCGCGGTCGAGGTGATCGCCGACGCGCTCGCCGCCGGCCGTGCCCGGTCGGTGGACCTGGCGCGGCTGTCCCGGCCCGGCGAGGCCGACCGCTGGTTCGGCGCGGTGCTCGCGGCGGGCTTCGACGCGATCGTCAACGAACGCGCCAACCGGATGCGCTGGCCGCGCGGCCCGCGCCGGTACGACCTGGCGATAGTGGTCGAGCTGGCCCGGCTGCGGCCACGCCGCTACCGGCTGGTTCTCGACGGGGTGGCGCAGGAGGTCGACGCGGTGCTGGTCGCGGTGGGAAACACGGCCAGCTACGGCGGCGGCATGCGGATCTGCCCGGACGCCGACCCGCACGACGGCCTGCTGGACGTGGTGGTGGGCGGGCGGTTCGACAGGCGCACGCTGATGCGGGTCAAGCCGCAGATCTACCGGGGCACCCATGTCACGCACCCGCTGGCGCGCGTCTACCGGGCGCGGACGGTGGAGCTGGCCGCCGAGGGGATCACCTCGTACGCCGACGGGGAACGCTCCCTCGACCTGCCGGTGACCGTCACGGCCGTGCCGGCGGCGCTGCGGCTGCTGCGCTGACCGCCGCCACGCCCTCGGCGTCCGGTGGGCCGGGAACGGGCGGCGGCGCGGTGGACGGGGCGGCGGCGCGGACCGCGCCGGCGCTCGCGGCGACCACCAGCCCGATCGCGAGCACCTCGACCGGGTGCAGCGCCTGGCCGAGCACCAGCCAGCCGGCCACCGCGGCGATCGCCGGGCCGAGGCTCATCATGACCGCGAACGTCGCGGTGGGCAGCCGCCGCAGCGCCGCCAGCTCCAGGCTGTACGGCAGCACGGAGGCGAGCAGCGCCAGCCCGGTACCGAGCCCCAGCACCACCGGGTCGGCGAGGCGACCGCCGCCGTCGGCCAGCCCGAACGGCAGCGTCAGCAGCGCCGCGACGGTCAGCGAGAGGGCCAACCCGTCCGCGCCGGGGAACCGCGCGCCGATCCGCGCCGAGCAGACGATGTAGGCGGCCCACATCGCGCCCGCCGTCAGCGCCAGCGCCGCGCCGACCGGGTCGAGCCGGTCGAACCCGCCCTGCCCGAGCAGCGCCACCCCGCCCAGCGCCAGCGCGGCCCAGAACCAGGCCGCCGCCCGGCGCGCGCCGAACACCGACAGCGCCAGCGGGCCGAGCACCTCCAGCGTCACCGCCGGACCGAGCGGGATCCGCTCGATCGCCTGGTAGAAGATCGAGTTCATGCCGGCCAGGGCCAGCCCGAACGCGACCACTGCGGCCCAGTCCCGGCGCCCGTACCCGCGCACCCGGGGGCGGCACACCACGAGCATCACCAGCGCGCCGATGGTCAGCCGCAGCGTCACCGCCCCGGCCACCCCGGTACGCGGGAAGAGCAGCGCCGCCAGCGCGGAGCCGAACTGCACCGACAGCGCCCCGCCGAGCACCAGCGCGACGCCGCCGAGCCGGCCCGGCGCACGCGGCGGCAAGGGGTGGACACCGGTCATGCCCCTGACCGTAGCCGGTGCGCCGGGACGGGTTCGCGCCGCTGGCGGGGTGTGCGCTCAGCCGACCCCGGCCAGGTCGAGCACCGCGCCGAGCCCGTTCGGGCGGCCGGCGTCGGCGCACGGCAGCACCAGCACCCCGCACCCGGCCGCGACCGCGCCCGCGTCGGCCGGGGTGTCGCCCACCATGAGCGTGCGCTCCGGGTCGACGCCGAGCATTCCGCAGGCGCGCAGGAAGATGCCCGGGTCCGGCTTGCAGCGCCCCACCTCGTACGACAGCGCGTACGCGTCGACCAGCCCGTCGAGATCCCAGGCGGCGAACAGCGGTCGCAGGTCGAAGCCGATGTTGCTGACCACCGCCACCTTCACCCCGGCGGAGCGCAGCGCGCCGAGCACCGGCTCGGTGTCCGGGTACGGCACCCAGCCCTCGGGCACCAGCACCCGCTCGTAGAGCGCGTCGGCGAACCCGTCGATGCCGGTGTCCACCGTCTCGGCCAGCCCGGTGTACGCGCCCCGGTGGGCCTGCGGGTAGAGATCGCGGTCGGCCCACAGCTCGGCCAGCCGGGGCGGCACCCGGGCCGGCAGCGGGCCACCCGCGCGCCCGGCGGTGAGCAGCCGGTCGGCCAGCGACGTGGCCCGGATCCGGTCCAGCTCGACGCCGCAGGCGGACGCCGCGGCGAGCACCCAGGTCAGCGGCTCCTCCACCTGGGCGAGCGTGCCGTGGAAGTCGAAGAGCACCGCCTCCACGGGCCGGCGGGACGGGCGCGGGCCCACGACGTCGTCGGCGCCGCTGGCGGCATGGGGCAGTTCGGTACGGTCCGGCACGTCGTGCACCCTACCGACCCGCTCCGACCGTCCTGCCGGATGGCCTTGACCGGTACTCGTCGGCCGTACCGATTAATCTTGGATCCATGTCGAGCCCCGCCGAGCGGTACGCCGCGGCGCGCCGCCGGGCCGCGCAGGCCTCCGCCTTCCCGGCCCTGGACGAATTCTCCCTGGATCTCGGGTTCGATCTCGACGACTTCCAGCGCGAGGCGTGCGAGGCGCTGGAGCGGGGCAGCGGCGTGCTGGTCTGCGCGCCCACCGGCGCCGGCAAGACCGTGGTGGGCGAGTTCGCGGTGCACCTGGCGCTGCGCGGACGGCCCGGCGGCGACGCGCCGGCGGCCCGCCGCAAGTGCTTCTACACCACGCCGATCAAGGCGCTGTCCAACCAGAAGTACCACGACCTGGTGGACCGCTACGGCGCCGAGCAGGTCGGCCTGCTCACCGGCGACAACGCGATAAACGGCGACGCGCCGGTGGTGGTGATGACCACCGAGGTGCTGCGCAACATGCTCTACGCCGGCTCGGCCACCCTCGAGGGCCTGGCGTACGTGGTGATGGACGAGGTCCACTACCTGGCCGACCGGTTCCGTGGCGGGGTCTGGGAAGAGGTGATCATCCACCTGCCCGAGTCGGTCACGCTGGTGTCGCTGTCGGCCACCGTCTCCAACGCCGAGGAGTTCGCCGACTGGCTGGTCACCGTACGCGGCGAGACCGCCGTGGTGGTCTCCGAGCACCGCCCGGTGCCGCTGTGGCAGCACATGCTCGTCGGCAAGCGGATGTTCGACCTGTTCCACGACGCCGACGCGGCCCGCAAGCACGACGTGCACCCGGAGCTGCTGCGCTACACCCGGGACACGATGCGCCGGCTGGAGCTGGGCGAGGGCCGCAGCGCCGGCCCCGGCGGCGGGCGGCGCGGCCCACGCTGGCGCGGCCCGATGCGCCCGGACATCGTCGACCGGCTCGACCGGGAGGGGCTGCTGCCGGCGATCCTGTTCATCTTCAGCCGGGCCGGCTGCGACGCCGCAGTGCAGCAGTGCCTGGCCGCCGGGCTGCGGCTGACCTCCCCGGAGGAACGCGCCGAGATCCGCCGGGTGGTCGAGTCCCGGGTCACCGCCATCCCCGGCGAGGACCTGTCCGTGCTCGGCTACTGGGAGTGGCTCGACGGGCTGGAGCGCGGGCTGGCCGCCCACCACGCCGGCATGCTCCCCGCGTTCAAGGAGGTCGTCGAGGAGCTGTTCGTCCGCGGGCTGGTCAAGGCCGTCTTCGCCACCGAGACGCTGGCGCTGGGCATCAACATGCCGGCCCGCTGCGTGGTGCTGGAACGCCTGGTCAAGTTCAACGGCGAGGCGCACGTCGACCTCACCCCGGGCGAGTACACCCAGCTCACCGGCCGGGCCGGCCGCCGGGGCATCGACGTCGAGGGCCACGCCGTGGTGGTCTGGTCGCCGGAGACCGACCCCCGGCACGTGGCCGGGCTCGCCTCCACCCGCACCTACCCGCTGCGCTCCAGCTTCCGGCCGTCGTACAACATGGCCGTCAACCTGGTCGGCAGCGTCGGCGCGGCGCCGGCCCGCGAGCTGCTGGAGTCCTCGTTCGCGCAGTTCCAGGCCGACCGGTCGGTGGTCGGCCTGGCCCGGCAGGTGCAGCGCAACACCGAGACCATCGAGGCGTACGGCGCGGAGGCCGCCTGCCACCACGGCGACTTCGACGAGTACTTCGCGCTGCGGGTGGCGATCGCCGACCGGGAACGCGCCATCGCCCGGCAGGGGCAGAGCCAGCGCAAGGCGGCGGCTGTCGCCTCGCTGGAGCGGCTGCGGGTCGGTGACGTGATCCGGGTGCCGTCCGGGCGGCGGGCCGGCCTGGCGGTGGTGCTGGACCCGGCCACCGGCGGGTTCGGCGAGCCCCGGCCGCTGGTGCTCACCCAGGACCGCTGGGCCGGCCGGGTCACCCCCGGTGACTTCACCACCCCGGCGGAGGTGCTGACCCGCATCCGGGTGCCGAAGCACTTCAACCACCGTTCGCCCGCGGCCCGGCGGGACCTGGCGGCGGCGGTCAGCGGCACCGGCCTGGACCGGCACGGCGGCCGGCGGGGTGGCCGGTCCCGTCAGGCGGCGGGGGAGGACCACCGCCTCAGCCAGCTCCGCGTCGAGCTGCGCGCGCACCCGTGTCACGCCTGCCCGGACCGGGAGGAGCACGCCCGCTGGGCGGAGCGGCGGCGCCGGCTGGAACGCGACACCGAGGAGCTGCGCCAGCGGGTGTCCGGGCGGACCGGCTCGCTGGCCCGTACCTTCGACCGGATCGTGGCGTTGCTCACCGCGCGCGGCTACCTGGCCGCCGACGGTGAGGTCACCGACGCCGGCCGGATGCTGGCCCGGATCTGGACCGAGGCGGACCTGCTGGTGGCCGAGTGCCTGCGCCGCCGGGTGTGGGACGGCCTGTCCCCGGCGGAGCTGGCCGCCGCCGTGTCGGTGGTGGTCTTCGAGGCCCGGCGGGACGTCGACGAGCGGGCGTCGTTGCCGCGTGGTGGGGTCGCCGACGCGGTCGACGAGACGCTCAAGCTGTGGGGCGACATCGAGGCCGACGAGGCGGCGCGCGGCCTGGCGGTGACCCGCGAGCCGGATCTCGGGTTCGCCTGGCCGATCTACCGGTGGGCGCGCGGCGAGGCGCTGGCCAAGGTGCTCGCCAGCGGGCACCAGATCGACGGGGAGATGCCGGCCGGCGACTTCGTCAGGTGGGCGCGACAGGTGGTCGACCTGCTCGGGCAGGTCGCCGACTCGGGTGGCGCTTCGGCCGAGCTGCGCGGCACCGCACGGCAGGCCATCGCGGCGGTCAACCGGGGCGTGCTGGCCTACCACGCCTCCGCCTAACGGTCACTTTCGGTCACCGATCTCCGGAAACCGACGCATCGCTGCGTCACCGCGCTGACACCCCGCGAATTGTCGGGGGGTCGATGCATGCCCTGGTCAGGGCCTATCCCATCATTGCCCCGGGGCGCCGTGGGTCGCGCTGCGTCGATGGTGAGGAAAGGGCGTCGTGGGCGAGATCAATCACTTCGAGTACGGGTGGATCACACCCGCGCTCAGCTACGCGTTGTCAGTGCTCGGCTCGGCGCTCGGACTGGTCTGCGCCGGGCGGATCCGGACCGCCACCAGCGGCGGCCAGCGCGCCTGGTGGGGCCTGCTCGCCGCGTGGGCGCTGGGTGGCACCGCGATCTGGGCCATGCACTTCATGGCGATGCTCGGGTTCGCCGTCTCCGGCACCCGGATCCGCTACGACGTGCCGCTGACGGCCGCCAGCACCGCGATCGCGGTGGCGTCGGTCGGCATCGGGCTGGCGATCGTGGGCACCGGCCGGCTCGCCGCGCCGCGTCTGCTGGCCGGCGGGTTCTTCACCGGCGCCGGGGTGGCCGCCATGCACTACACCGGCATGGCCGCGATGCGCCTGGACGGCTCGTTCGGCTACGACCCGCTGCGGGTGACGCTGTCGGTGGTCATCGCGATCGTGGCCGCCACCGTCGCGCTCTGGCTGGCGATGACCGTCCGGCGCGGGCTCGCCATCGCCGCCTCGGCGCTGGTCATGGGCATCGCTGTCAACGGCATGCACTTCACCGGCATGAGCGCGCTGTCGGTGCACCTGCACGAGAGCCGCGGCCCGGCCTCCGGCACCGAGGTGAGCGGACTGCTGGTGCCGATCGTGCTGGCGGTGGTCTTCGGCGTGGTGGGGCTCGTCTACGCGCTGCTCGCCGCGCCTTCGGACGACGACCGGGCCGGGGCCGCGTACGTCAGCTCGCGGCTCGGTGACGCGCCGCGGACGGTCGCCGCCGAGCCAGCGCCGGACCCGGTGGGCCTGCGTGCCCGGTCGACGCTGGCGCAGCCCGGCGCCCAGTTCCCGAGCCGCCGGAGCACCGACCGCCCTTCGTGATCAACTGATCACGATCGGTCGCCCGCCAGCGCGTCGACCAGGCGGCGGCAGGACCCGGCCAGGTTCCAGCGCTGCGCCAGCTCCAGCAGCCGCTCCGGGTCGGCGGGCGACGTCGGCAGCGTCGGGTCCAGCTCGGGCAGCGGCACGTCGGTGGCGACCCGGACCACCTTCGGCGCCACCGCCAGGTAGTCGCGGGCGGCGTCGAGCTTGGCACGCAGCCCCGGGGCGAAGCCGGAGCCGGGGTCGTCGAGCGCGGCCAGGATGCCGTCGAGCCCGCCGTAGCGGTCGATCAGCCGGGCGGCGGTCTTCTCACCCACCCCGGCCACGCCGGGCAGGCCGTCGCTGGGGTCGCCGCGCAGCGCCGCGAAGTCGGCGTACCGGTCGGCGGGCACGCCGTAGCGGGCCCGCACCGCCGCGTCGTCGCAGTCGTCCAGCTTGGCCACGCCCCGCCCGACGTAGAGCAGCCGCACCGGGCGCGCGTCGTCGACGAGCTGGAACAGGTCGCGGTCGCCGGAGACCACCTCGACCGGGCCGGGCTGGGTCACCGAGAGCGTTCCGAGCACGTCGTCGGCCTCGTAGCCGGTGGCGCCCACAACCGGGATGCCGAGCGCGTCGAGGACCTCGAGGATCATCGGCACCTGCGGGGACAGCGTGTCCGGCACGACCTCGCCGCCCTCGGGCGCGACCCGGTGCGCCTTGTACGACGGCAGCAGCTCGACCCGCCACGCCGGCCGCCAGTCGTGGTCCATCGCGCAGATCATCCGGTCGGGACGGCGGGTGCGGACCAGCTGGGCGAGCATGTCGAGGAAGCCGCGCACGGCGTTCACCGGCTGGCCGTCGCTGGTCTTCGCGGCCGACTCGGGAATGCCGAAGTAGGCGCGGAAGTAGAGGCTGGGGGAGTCGATCAGGAGGATCGGCTGTCGGTGTGCCACGGCGACAAGCCTTCCACAGCCCTCTGACGAGATGGGGGAGGCGACCGCGGGAGCGGAAACCCGGGCGCGCGCGGGTCCCCGGATGCGCAGACTGGCGGGGTGAGCTTCGTACCCGGCCTGACCCTGGCCCGCCGGTTCCACGACGAGGTGGTGGGTCCGCTGCTGGCGCGGCGGCTGCCCGGCCTGCGGTACGCCGCCGGTCTGCTCGACGGCGGCTCCGAGCTGCTCGGCCTCGACACGCCCCGCTCCACCGACCACGACTGGGGTCCGCGTACCCAGGTCTTCGTGGACAGCGCGCACGACGTGGCGCCGGTACGGGCGGCGCTGGACGCGGACCTGCCGGCGCGGTTCCTCGGCTGGCCGACCCGGTACGCCGGTGGCCCGGCGGTACGGCTCGGCACGGTGCACGCCGACGGCGACCGGCACGGCGTGAGCGTGGACGAGCTGGGCGCGTGGTGGCGGGACCGGCTGGGCGCCGACCCGCGCGCCGGCATGTCGGTGGCGGACTGGCTGGCGACACCGACGCAGCGGCTGGCGGAGCTGACCGGGGGAGCGGTGTTCCACGACGGGCTCGACGGGGCGCTCACCGCCGCCCGCGCCGCGCTGGCCTGGTATCCGGACGACGTGTGGCGGCACGTGCTGGCGGCCGGGTGGCAGCGGGTCGCGCAGGCCGAGCACCTGGCGGGCCGGTGCGCCGAGGTCGGCGACGAGCTGGGCAGCCGGGTGGTAACCGCCGGGCTGGCCCGGGACCTGATGCGCCTCGGGCTGCTGCTGCGTCGCCGCTGGCCCCCGTACGCGAAATGGCTCGGCACGGTGTTCGCGACGCTGCCGGGCGCGGCGCCGGTGGTGGACGGGCTCGCCGCCGCGCTCGGTCCGGGCGAGTGGGCGGTCCGCGAGCCGGGCCTGGTCCGGGCGCTGGAGACGGTGGCCGGCTGGACCAACGACGTCGCGCTGGCGCCGGCTGTGGATCCGGCCGCCCGGCCCTTCCACGGCCGGCCGTTCCTGGTGCTCGACGCGGGCCGCTTCGTCGAGGCGCTCCGCGCCGCGATCACCGACCCGCGGCTGCGCGACCGGCCGCCGATCGGCGCGGTGGACCAGTACGTCGACAGCGTGGACGTGCTCACCCACCCGGACCGCGCCCGCCGGGTGGCCGCGGCGGTTGTCCGTCCGCCGGGCGCGGCCTAGACTCCGATTCGAGTCGCATCGATCCGCGACTGTCTATCTCGTCTCCGAGGGTCCGGGCCGCCCGTCGCAGGCGCCTCGCCGGCGAGAACGCCGCTCCGTGCGGCGTTCCCACCACCGAGGAGAACAGCATGCTGTCCAAAAGGAGCAGACTCCGGCTGCTCGGCGCGGCGCTCGCCGCCGCCGGGCTCGCCGTCGGAGCGGCGCTCGCCGTCCCCGGGCCGGCCTCGGCCGCCGCGCTGACCGAGGTGACGAACTTCGGCACCAACCCGAGCAACCTGCGCATGTACCTGTACGTCCCGGACACCGTCGCGGCCCGTCCCGGCCTGCTCGTGGTGAACCACTACTGCACCGGCAGCGGCCCGGCCATGTACTCCGGCACCCAGTTCGCGTCGCTGGCCGACCGGTACGGCTACATCGTCGTCTACCCGTCGGTGACCCGCAGCAGCAAGTGCTTCGACGTGTCCTCACCGCAGGCGCTGCGCCGCGACGGCGGCAGCGACCCGGTGGGCATCAAGTCCATGGTGGACTACGTGCGGCAGCGCTACCCGGTCGACTCGCAGCGGATCTTCACCACCGGCACCTCGTCCGGCGCGATGATGACGAACGTGCTGCTCGGCGACTACCCGGACGTGTTCCGCGCCGGGGCGGCCTTCGCCGGGGTGCCGTTCGGCTGCTTCGCCACCACGAACGGCTCGGAGTGGAACAGCGAGTGCGCCAACGGCCAGGTGCTGAAGACCCCGCAGCAGTGGGGCGACCTGGTGCGCAACGCCTACCCCGGCTACACCGGCCCGCGTCCGCGGATGCAGATCTGGCACGGCACCAACGACGAGACGCTGCGCTACCCGAACTTCGGCGAGCAGATCGACCAGTGGACGAACGTGCACGGGCTGAGCCAGACGCCCGACTACACGGACAGCCCGCAGTCCGGCTACACCCGGACCCGCTACGGCGGCACCGGCGGCACCGCGACCGTCGAGGCGATCAGCATGCAGGGCGTCACGCACAACCTGCCGGTGGACGCGGCCCAGGCGATCCGCTTCTTCGGCCTGGACACCGTGCCGCCGACCAGCCCGCCGCCCACCACGGCCGTCCCCACCACGCCGCCACCCACCACGCCCCCGCCGACGACGCCCCCGCCCACCACGGCGCCGCCGCCCACGACGCCGCCGCCGTCGGGGGCCTGCCGGGTCGGGTACGTGGTGAACGCCTGGAACAACGGCCTCACCGCCTCGGTGACGATCACCAACACGTCCACCACGGCGATAAACGGCTGGAGCCTCGCGTTCACGCTGCCGGGCGGCCAGACGATCACCGGCGGCTGGAACGCCACCTACAGCCCCACCAGCGGCGCGGTGACCGCCCGCAACGTCTCCTACAACCCGGTGATCGCACCGGGCGGCTCGGTGGACATCGGCTTCCAGGCCACCCACACCGGCAACGCCGGTAAACCCGGCTCGTTCACGCTCAACGGAAGCCCCTGCACGGCCGCCTGATCCGCACGCCAGTACGCCGAGGTGGCGGCATCCCGGACACGGTGATGCCGCCACCTCGGCGAAGCGGTGGCGACCACGCGGGACCGGGCATGAGCACCGCCGCGGCGGGTACCCGTACCGGACGGACACCGGCGGGAACCGAAGGAGCGGATATGAAGGTCCGAAGCTCCCTGCGCGCACTCAAGCGCAAGGCCGACTCGATAGTGGTCCGGCGCCGGGGCAAGCTGTTCGTGCTGAACAAGTCCGACCGGCGGCAGAAGGCCCGGCAGGGCTGAGCCGGTGGCGGACATCCTGATCACCGGGGCCGGCAGCGGGCTCGGCCGGGGCGCGGCGCTCGGGCTGGCCCGCGCCGGCCACCACGTGATCGCCGCGGCACAGATCTGGCCGCAGGTCCGCGAGCTGCGCGCCGAGGCCGAACGGGCCGGCGTCGCGCTGGACGCGATCAAGCTGGACGTCACCGACCCGGCCGACCGGGCCGCGGCTGCCCGCCACCGTGTCGACATCCTGGTGCTCAACGCGGGCCTGCAGGAGGCCGGCGCGGTGGTGGAGATCCCGATGGAGCGGGTCCGCCGCTCGTTCGACGTGAACGTCTTCGGCCACCTGCACCTGGCGCAGGACCTGGTGCCGCCGATGCTGGCCCGGGGCGCCGGCAAGGTGGTCTGGGTGTCCTCGGCGGTCGGCGTACGAACCCGGCCGTTCATCGGCGTCTACGCCGCCACCAAACACGCGATCGAGGCGCTCGCCTGGGCCATGAAGGGAGAGCTGGAACCGCGCGGCGTCCGCGTTGCGGTGATCAACCCCGGCCCGTACCGGACCGGCTACAACGACACCGGCGTGGAGACCATGTCCCAGTGGTGGGACGAGTCCACCGCGCTGCTGCCGCGCCCTGACTTCGGCGACTACCTGGGCCACCAGCGCGACCCCCAGGAGATGATCGACGAGATGGTCCGCGCGGTGCCCGCCGACGACGGGCACCCGTACCGCACCACGTGCCCGCCGTCGCTGCGCGAGCAGCTCAGGGAGTTCGAGTCGCAGGTGTGGGACGCGACGTCGTGACGGCGGCGTCCGGGACCCGCCCCGGGTGGGCACCGCCGGTCAGCCGGGCCGCGGCGAAGCCGACCAGCGGACGGTAGATGCGCACCGAGTCGGCGAGCGCGGAGAAGTGCGAACCCGCGTTGCCCGCGTGGTAGCGGGTGGCGATGTCCACCTGCTCGACCGGCAGCCCGGCGCCCACCGCGCGCAGCAGCACGTCCATCTCGTACTCGAAGCGGTCGCCGGGGACGGTGACCAGCCAGTCCAGCAGCCCGGCCGGGTACGCCCGCAGCCCGGTCTGGGTGTCCCGCACGTCCCGGCCTGTCGCCAGCCGGAACGCGACCCGGGTCGCGGCGTTGCCGAACCGGCTGCGCGCCGGCACCTCGCCGTCGAACCGGCGCACGCCGAGCGTCATCGCGCCGGTGGCGCGCATCCGCCCGGCCACCCGGCACACGTCCTCCACGCGGTGCTGACCGTCGGCGTCCACACAGGTCACATCGTGTCCCGGGTGGCGCGTGGCGGCGTACCGGAAACCGGTGCGCAGCACCACGCCCTTGCCCCGGTTGACCCGGCGGCGCAGCACCTCGGCGCCCCGGTCGCGGGCCGCGCGCAGCACCCCGGCGGCGGCCGGGCCGCTGCCGTCGTCCACGACCAGCACCCGCGCCCCGGGCAGCGCGGCCCGCAGGTCGGTGACCAGCGGCGGAAGCCGGTCACCCGGCCGGTACACGGGCACGAGCACGATCACTGGACCTCCCGGGGTGGACTCGCCCGCCGGCACGGTCCGCCGGGTCGATCGAGGAGCGTCGTACCCCGGGCCCGCGACCGCGAATCACCGCCGGGGCGTGAGGCGTCCGATCCGGTCGGCCGCGCGGGTCAGCGCGCGCTCGCGGCGCAGCGACGCCTCCGGGGTACGCACACCGAGATAGCCGAGCCGGCTGAGCGCCCGGACGGCCCGCTCGCGCCGGGCCGGCACCGGGTCGGGCGCGGTCACCGGCACGTCGGCCAGCGCCGGGCCGGTCAGGCCGAGCACGCGCGCGGCGAGCAGCCGGACGCGGGGCAGGTGCCACGGGTGCGTGACCAGCCCGAGCGGGCGCCGCGCGGTGAACTCGGCCGAGCCGAGCAGCCCGTCCTGCACGGTGTGCGCCAGGTTCTGCAGCGTGGTGCGGGACCGGGTCTCGGCCGCCGACCGGGCGTACGCGTCGAGGCCGGCCTCGCGCGCCAGCGCCCGCATCAGCTCGCCCTCCCGGAATCCGGGCGGCGGACCGGGCGCCCCGGCCGGGCCGTGCGGCCAGCCGCCGGTGAACACGACCCGGGCGCCGGGCGCGCGGCGGAACTCGTCGGCGTGCGCGCGGACGTACGCCACCGCGGCCTCGGTGCGCGCGACGCTCTCGGCGGTGAGCCGGTAGCCGTCGTCGCCGGCCACCACGCCACGGCCGAAGACCAGCAGCACGGTGGCGGTCGGTGTCATTCCCTCACCGTACGTGTCACTCCTCCTCCGGGGGCCAGGGCGGCGTGCCGACGCCGGTGACGCGCACCCCGCCCCACGGGTCCACCTCGGTGAGCCGGGCCCGGGTGACGCGCTCGCCGATGCGGATCTCCACGTCGCGGCGGCCGGAGCGCAGCAGCCGCACCAGGCGTGGCTCCGGCTCGACGCGCCCGGCCCAGTGGTAGCGGCCGTCGACCGGCTCGAACCGGCCGCCGGCGTGCAGCCGTACCGGGGTGCCGGCGATCTCGGCCGTGCCCTGCCAGGTCACCTGTCGATCCGTTCGTGCGCGCGGGTCAGCTCCGGCGGCAGGTCCGCGCCCCGGCGGACCCCCTCGATGCCGCTCCACAGCAGCGTGGTCAGGTACTCGGTGAGCGCGGACCGGTGGATCGGCTGCCCGTGCGTGGTCCACCAGTCGCCGACCGCCTGCACGAACCCGACCAGCCCGTACGCCCACGGCTCGGCCGGCCCGGCGTCGAGACCGAGCGCGCGCAGCCGGTCGCCGATGACCCGGGCCAGCCCGGTGGCCACCTGCCGGCTGGTGCCGGCGACCACCTGCTGGATGCCGGGATGGCCGGACTCGTGCACCAGGAACCGGTAGAGCGAGGGCTCGAACTCCACCACGCTCAGGTACGCGTCGATCGTCGCCTCGACCAGCGCCCGCTCCTCGCGGACCTGCTCCACGGCGGGCGCGACGGCGGCCACCACGCGCGCCGCGACCACCTCGCTGACCGCGAGCCAGAGCTGCGCCTTGTCGGCGAAGTAGCGGTAGAGCACCGGTTTGCTGACCCCGGCGGTGGCCGCGACCTGGTCCATGTCGACGTTCGGGCCGTGCCGCAGCAGCGCCTGCACGGCGGCGGCGATCAGTTCCTGGCGGCGCTGTTCGCGGTGCTCCGCCCAGCGGTCACGCCGCCCTCCGGACCGTGGCGGGGACGGCTCCGGCGAGGGGTCGGGGCCATTGACATCGGTGGTGGTGCGTCGCATGCTACCACTCGTAACAGTTACTGGAAGTTACGTCAATATGGAGGGGTCATGGCCGGATTCCCGCGCGAGGCGGTAGCCGCCCGCCTCCTCACCGCCTCCGTGCGTACCAGCTACGACCCCCTGGTGGACGTCGACTGGTCGGCGCCGCCAGTGCCCGGCGCGTACTGGCTGCCGCCGTCGCGCAGCAGCCTCTACGGCACGCCACTGTGGGACGGGCTGACCGAGGAGCAGCGGGTCGAGCTGACCAAGCACGAGGTGGCCAGCGCCGCCAGCGCCGGGATCTGGTTCGAGACGATCCTCATGCAGATGCTGATCCGGCACTACTACGACGCGGATCCGACCAGCCGGCACGCCCAGTACGCGCTGACCGAGGTCGCCGACGAGTGCCGGCACTCCATCATGTTCGGCCGGCTCATCGAGGCCACCGGCGCGCCCGTCTACCGCGCCGAGCCCGTCGACCACCTGCTCGGGCGCTGGCTCAAGGCCACCGCCACCGGCCCGCAGATGTACGCGGCCATCCTGATCGCCGAGGAGATCCTCGACTCGTTCCAGCGCGAGATCATGGCCGACGAGTCGTTGCAGCCGCTGATCCGGATGGTGTCGCGCATCCACGTGGTGGAGGAGGCCCGGCACGTGCGCTTCGCCCGCGACGAGCTGGCCCGGCAGGTGGAGGCGGCCGGGCCGGTCGCGCTCACGTACGCGCGGCTGGTGATCGGGCGGGCCGCGTACTCGATCACGCGGCGGCTGGTGCACCCGCGGGCGTACGCGTCGGTCGGGATCGACCCGGCGGCCGGTCACGCCGCGGCGCGGGCCAACCCGCACTGGCGGGCCACGCTGCGCTGGTCGGCGCAGCGGATCGCCGAGCATCTGACCGAACTGGGTCTGGTGGCCGGGCCGGGCCGGCTGCTGTGGCGCCGGGCCGGGTTGATCGAGGGCTGACCGGCGGCGACCCGAAGGGGAAGGATCGCCGCCGGCCGCCCGGTCAGGAGGTCGGGAAGTTGTCGGGGGTGCGGATCCGGTCGCGCATGTACGCGCCGGACTGCGTCAGCACCGACGTCCCGCTGAACGAGCCGGACGCGCACGTGCCCGGCCGCAGCGCGGCCGAACCCTCGGGGGCGTCGGAGAACGTCCAGTTGGCGTAGCTGATCTTCAGCCGGTCGAGCAGGTCGAGCCAGGCGTTGCTGCTGGCGACGTCGACGGCGCCGTCGCCGGTGTAGGTGACGGTGCCGAACTCGGTGACGAACAGCGGCAGCCGGGAGGCGGCCCGCTGCACCTCGTTGCGGTAGTTGTCCTGGTGCGAGGCGGCGTAGAAGTGGAACGTGTACATGATGTTCTGCGCCCGCACCGGGTTGTTCACGATCTCGTCGGAGTTGCTGCCGTCGGACACGCCCAGCGAGGACCAGCCGCGGGTGCCGACGATGATCACCGCGTCCGGGTCGTTGGCCCGGATCACCGGGATGACCTGCTCGGCGTAGTTGCGGATGGTGGACCAGCTGACCCCGTTGGGCTCGTTGGTGATCTCGTAGATCACGTTCTTCTTGGCCGCGTTGCGCGCGGACACGTTGGCGAAGAACGTCTTGGCCCGGTCCAGGTTGTACATCGGGTCACCGGGGGTCAGCGTGTGGAAGTCGATGAGCGCGTACATGCCCCGGGCCTCGGCCTTGTCCACGAGCGTGTTCACCTGGGCGGTGAAGCCGGCCGGGTTGGTCTCGTAGCCCTGCTCCTGCACGTACATCGAGATGCGCAGCAGGTCCGACTGCCACTCGTCGGCCAGCACGTCGAGCGAGGAGTCGGTGTAGCAGTTGGCGAACCACTGCAGGCCGTGGGTGCTCATGCCGCGCAGCTGGATCGGCCGTCCGTACTGATTGCAGAGGTTGACCCCGCAGACCTGGAGCTGGCCGTTGATCGCGACCGGGGTGGTGCCGGTCGGCGGCGGCGTCGTGGGCGGGGGAGTGGTCGGCGGCGGGGGCGTGCTGGGCGGCGGGGTGCTCGGCGGGGGCGTGCCGGTGCCGCCGGTGCAGACCGTGCCGTTGAGCGTGAACGAGGTGGGGCTCGGGTTCGACCCGGTCCAGGAGCCGTTGAAGCCCACAGTGGTGCTCGCGCCGGTGCCGAGCGCGCCGTTGTAGTCCGCGCTGCGCGCGGTGACCGAGGAGCCGCTCTGCTGCCAGGTGGCCGACCAGCCCTGCACCACGCGCTGGCCCCCGTCGGGGAAGGTGAAGCCCAGCGTCCAGTTGCTCACCGGGTCGCCGAGGTTCGTCACCGCGACGGTGGCGGTGAAGCCCCCGGGCCACGAGTTGGTGGTGTAGGTGACGGCACAGCCGGTCGCGGCCATCGCGTTCGGCGACGGCAGGACGGCCGTCGCGGCCAGGGCGAGCGCGCCGACCGCGCCGCCGACGAGCAGGTGCCGCCGGGACGGGCGGGGAATCGAGAACATACGGGAAGGTCCCATCGCTTGATGGTGATCGGACGGTGCCCGTCGTGAACCTGCCCGGAAAGCCCGACGCGGCGGCTTGGGGGAGCGCTCCCAGGGCGAGCGTAGAGGCGGATGTCGATCCGTGCAACAGCCGGTGGCTCAGCGGCCGCCGCGCCGCCCACCGTAGAGCCGCAGCGCGTTGCAGACGTCGAACACGCCCGGCACGTCCCAGGCCAGCTCGGCGGCGACCAGGCGGGTTTCCGGATCGGCCACCAGGCCGGCGAGGATCACCACCCGGTTCTGCACCGTGACGGTGATCTGCTGCCGCCGGGTGGTCCAGTCGGCGCTGAGCCGCTGGGCGACGAGCGAGGCGAGCCGGGTGTCCGCGTCGTCGGGCTCCGGCTCACGGCCGGTGTACGGGAACTCGGGGTACGGCCAGGGCATCACCACGGGGAGGGCTCCTTCTGTTCGGTCATTACCGCGCGCCGGGACGCGGGCCCCGGCGCCGGGGCGCGGCCGTCGACGACTGTGAAGACGCCGTCGAGCCGCATCGTGTGCAGCACGGTGAGCACGAAGCGCGACGGCGACAGCAGGCACAGCCGCCGTCCGTCGCGCCGGGCGTCCTGGTGCGCGCGCACCAGCAGGCCGAGCCCGGCCGAGTCGATCACCTCGAGCGCGGACAGGTCGACCAGTTCGCGGTCGCCGCGCACGGAGCGTTCCGCGAGCGCCCGGCGTACCGCCTCGGCGGGATCGACGTCGGCGGCTGCCGGGGTGCCGGCCACCTGCTCCAGGTCCTCGGTGCCCAGGCCGTCCTCGGCGACCGTGGCCCGGACGCTGCACCGGGGGCAGTGGTGCGGGCCGGACGCGAAGGGCGAGCCGACCCAGTCGTGCTCGAACACGAGCGTCCACACCACCTCGGCGTCGGGCAGCGTCGCGCCCGCGCCGGTGACGCTGTCGCCGCAGCCGTCGCAGATGAGCATCATCAGGTGGTCCGCGGGGACGACTGTCACACCTCCTCCTTCCGTCGGGCGCCCGGATCGGGCGCCTGCCGGTCCGCGCCCGTGCCGCCCGCCGTCACCACCGCCAGCACGACCGCCACGGCCGCGAACGCGGTCTGCGTCACCAGGGACAGCAGCGGCGAGGCGTCGGGGCGGCGGTCCACCAGCCCGACCACGATCGCGCCGAGCAGCGCGGCGGCCACGCCGAGCGCCAGCGTCAGCCAGACCGGGACGGCCTTGCGTCCCGGCACGACGAGCCGGCCCACGCCACCGACGGCGAGACCCACCACGAGTGCTCCGACGAGCGTGCTTCCGGTCACGGCCCCTCCTCAGCGGGGTGCGGACGCGACCCGGGCCCGGCCGCGCGCGGCCGGACGGGGCGTGTCGACGACGGGTACGGCGCCCAGCCCGGAGGTCTGCAGGATGCGCCGGATCCGTGGGTGCGGGTTGCTCAGCGTGAGCACGCCGTCCTGCCGCGCCAGCCGCCGGTGCACGTCCAGCAGCAGCGCGACCGCGGCGGCGTCCACATGTCGGCACCCGGCGAGGTCGATCGTCAGCTCGCGGGGGCGCAGCGCGAGGATGCGGTCCAGCACGTGCGCGACCTCGGGCAGCCCGGCGAGGTCCAGTTCGTCGGTGATGTCCACCCGCACGTGCGGCACGGCGGACTCCGGCGGGGACGGCAGGGTAGCGGGCATCAGGTCGCTTCCGTGGCGGGTTCAGTGTCGATCCCCACTCTGCGCAGCGATCTTGGAGGTCCCCGGACGGTTGTATGACGGTTCGATGACAAAAACCACGAACGGCCCACGCGGTTGGGCTACCCGTGCCGGGCCGGTCATGATGCCCATATGACGGCCGTACTGGTGATCGAGGACGACGACCGCATCCGGCTCGCGCTGCAGCTCGCCCTGGAGGAGGAGGGCTACGAGGCGTACGGCGCCCCGACCGCGGAGGACGGGCTGCGACGGCAGCGGGAGAAGCCGTCCGACTACGTGCTCGTCGACCTGATGCTGCCCGGCATGAACGGGTTCGACTGCATCCGCCAGCTGCGCCGCGACGACGACGTGCCGGTCGTGGTGATCAGCGCCCGCGACGACACCCACGACATCGTCGCCGCGCTGGAGGCCGGCGCCGACGACTACGTGGTGAAGCCGGTCGCGATCAAGGAGCTGTCGGCCCGGCTGCGGGCGCTGCGCCGGCGGGTCCGCACCGTGTCCGGGCCCGCCCCCGCCCAGTTCTTCGGCGAGCTGGAGATCAGCGCCGAGGCCGGCGAGGTGCGCCGCTCCGGACGGCCGGTCCCGGTCACCCGCACCGAGTTCCGGCTGCTCTGCGAGCTGGCCGAGCACGCCGGCCGCGTGCTGTCCCGCCAGCAGCTGCTCAGCCGGGTCTGGGGCTACGAGACCGGCGACGAGCGGCTCGTCGACGTGCACGTCGGCCGGCTGCGGCAGAAGATCGAGTCGGACCCGGCGAACCCCCGCCACCTGGTCACCCTCCGCGGCCTCGGCTACAAGCTGCAGCGATGACCCGTCCCGGACTGCGCGCCCGCGTCACCGCGGCGTTCGCCGTCGGCGCGTTGCTGCTGTCCGCGCTGATGGCCCTCTTCTCGTACGACCTGACTCGGCGCTCGCTGCTCGACGAGCGGGAGCGCACCGCGGTGCGGGCCGCCTACTACGACGCGGCGGTGGTCCGCTCCGGCCTGGACACCGGCACGCCGGACGTGGTGGCGGTGCTGCGCTCGCTCGACACCGGCAGCGCCCGCCGCCCGCTGCTGCACCTGCCCGACGGCTGGTACGCCCGCACCGCCGACGTGGGCGCCAGCTCCGTGCCGGTGGAGTTGCAGCGCATGGTCGCCGACGGCAAGCCCGCGGTGCAGCGGATCCGCCTCGACGGGCAGCCCGCGCTGCTGGTCGGCGTGCCGCTGCCCGGCGCGCTCGGCTACTACGAGCTGACCTCGCTGCGGGAGGTCGAGGAGACGTTCCAGGTGGTGGGCCTGGCGCTGATCGCCGTGGCGATCATGGTGGCCGGGGCGGGCGCGGCGCTCGGCTGGTACGCCACCCGGCACAGCCTGCGGCCACTGACAGCGGTCGCCGACGCGGCGGAACGGATCGCGGGCGGGGACTTCGCCACCCGGCTCGATCCGACCACCGACCCCGACCTCACCCGCCTGTCCAGCTCGTTCAACGAGATGGTCGACAAGCTGGTGCACCGCATCGAGCGGGACCGGCGCTTCGCCGCCGACGTGAGCCACGAGCTGCGCTCGCCGTTGCAGACGCTGGCCGCGGCGGCGAGCGTGCTGCACCGCCGCCGCGAGCACCAGGACGAACGCACCGCCACCGCCGCCGGCCTGGTGGCCGACGAGGTGACCCGGTTCCAGCGCCTCGTCGACGACCTGATCCAGTTGGCCCGCACCGAGCAGCCGGCGCACCGCGAGACGGTCGACGTGGTGGAGCTGGCCCGGGCCGCCTGCCGGGAACGATCGCTGCCGGAGAGCCTGGTGCAGGTGGCAGGCGACGTCCCGCACGAGTGGTGGGTCGACCGGCGCCGGTTCGCGCAGACGCTGCTGAACCTGGTGGAGAACGCCGAGCGCTACGGCGGCGGCCCGGTCGCCGTACGCCTGGGCGGGGGCGACGGCGTGGGCGTGCTGGAGGTCGACGACGACGGACCGGGCGTGCCGCCGGGCGACCGGGAGATCATCTTCGACCGGTTCGTGCGGGGCCGGGCGGCGCACGACCGCGCCGGCACCGACGGCACCGGACTCGGCCTCGCCCTGGTGGCGCAGCACGCCGACGCGCACGGCGGGTCGGCGCGGGTGCTGGACCGCGCGCCCGGCGCCCGTTTCCGGGTCGAGCTGCCCGGAGCGCTCCGGTGAGCCGGCGGCGGCTCGCGCCCGCCCTGCTCGCCGTGGCGCTGCTCGCCGGCTGCGGGGTACCGGTGGACGACGAGCCCCGGCTCGTGCAGACGCCGCCCGGGGCCTTCCCGACGCCTGCGGTGTCCTCGACCGCCGACGGGGACGGGCGGGTGGACGAGCCGTTCTGCTTCGTCCGGGACGACGGCCTGGTCGTGGTCAACCGCCGGGTGGACGGGCTGCCCGGGGTGGACACGCACCTTCAGCACCTGCTGGCCGGTCCCGGTCCGGGGGAGCGCCGCCAGGGGCTGTCCACGGCGCTGCCGGGCACGGTGGCGGTGGCCGGGGCCACGCTG
This sequence comes from Micromonospora sp. NBRC 110037, assembly GCF_001652995.1. Taxonomy (NCBI): domain Bacteria; kingdom Bacillati; phylum Actinomycetota; class Actinomycetes; order Micromonosporales; family Micromonosporaceae; genus Micromonospora; species Micromonospora sp. NBRC 110037. The sequence continues at coordinate 1,823,029 of NZ_BBVA01000002.1, read as the reverse complement.
GCCGGCACCGTGGCGACAGTCGACGTGCGCCAGGCCGGTGAGGAGACCGGCCGCAACGACGAGGTGCTGGCCTTCGGGCAGATCGTGTGCAGCCTCACGCAGCGACCGGACGTGTACAGCGTCGCGTTCCGCCGCGGCGGGCAGCCGCTAGAGGTGCCGCGCGCGGACGGAAGCCTCTCGGTGCTGCCGCTCACGGCTGCCGACTACCGCCCGTTGATGCCACGCTGATCGCCGTTGCTCGCCTCTATGTCCGGATATGACACTAAATCTCCATCGTCCGTTCGGTTGATTTGGCCATGGCCTTTGGTCTAGTGTGGCTGGCACGACCGGTGTGGGAGGCCACCCGTTCTCCGAGGACAGGAAGGGCAGCATGACCACGATGACCATGGCATCGACCGCGACCGAGGTGCAGCGCGCGCCGCAGACCGGTGAGGAGTCCCGTGCCAGCGAGCTGATCGCGGCGCTCGCCGCGCTGCCCGCCGGCCACCCGCAGCGGGCCGCCCTGCGCAACCAGGTCATCGAGGCGTGGCTGCCGCTGGCGAACCACCTGGCCGCCCGCTACAGCGGGCGCGGCGAGCCGGCCGGCGACCTCGCGCAGACCGCCGCGCTGGGCCTGATCAAGGCGGTGGACCGGTTCGACGCCTCGCGCGGCGTCGACTTCGCCGGCTTCGCCATCCCGACGATCCTCGGCGAGATCAAGCGGCACTTCCGCGACCGCACCTGGAACATCCGGGTTCCGCGCCGCCTGCAGGAGCTGCGGCTGCGCATCTCCGAGGCGAACAGCACGCTGACCCAGACGCTCAACCGGGCCCCGACCGTCGCCGACATCGCCGCCCACCTCGACGTCACCGAGGAAGAGGTGCTCGAAGGCCTGGAAGGCGCCCGCGCCTACAACGCGGTGTCGCTGTCCACCCCGATCGGCGACGGCGACAGCGCCACCGAGCTGGGCGACACCCTCGGCGCCGAGGACAACGAGTACGAGCTGGCCGAGCTGCGCGCCTCCCTCGGCCCGGCGCTGGCCTCGCTCGACGAGCGGGAGCAGAAGATCCTCACGCTGCGCTTCTACGGCAACCTGACCCAGAGCGAGATCGCGGCCCGCGTCGGTGTCTCCCAGATGCACGTGTCCCGGCTGCTCGCCCGCGCCCTGACCAAGCTGCGCGGCCAGCTCACCGAGGCCTGAGCCACACACGTACCGCGACCCCCGCCGGCCCGTGACGGCGGGGGTCGCGTCGTGTGTCACCAGCGCGACGGCGGTGGCGGCGGCACCAGCGGCGGACGGTCGTCGCAGGTGATGGTGTTCGGCAGCAGCCACGGGGCCAGCCAGCCGCCGTCGTTGCCGCCGAGGTCGGTCAGGGCGAACTCCGACCCGGCCGGGGTGAAGTGGAACGACCCGCAGTTGTTCACGCCGACCGCGCCCACGTTGCGGGCGTCGACGTTCGCGAAGCTCGCCCCGCCCGCCGTACGCGCGCTGACCACCGACGTCCCGGCGCCGTCGACCCGGATGTCCCGGAAGCGGACGTTGTCGATGCGGACGCTGTCCTTCACCGGCCAGTCGCTGACCAGCATGATCGCGTTGTAGGTGCTGTCCAGGTACGCGTCGCCGCTGACCAGGATGTCCGCGTCGATGCTGCGGTCCAGCGCGTAGAACCAGATCGCGCCGAGGCCGATGTTCCAGTTCAGGTCGTACGTGCCGGCCCGGACCGTGGTGTTGCCGGTGATCCGCAGGCGGCCGGTGAACGGCTCCGCCCCGAAGCGGGAGCCCACCTGGATCGCGCTGCCCTCGCGTACCGGGTCGGCGATCAGGTTGTGCGCGACGGTCAGGTCCGCGCCGCCGTACAGCGCGATGCCGTTGGCGAGCACCGGCGACTGCACCGTGTTGTACGCGAACGTGTTCGACGCGTTCGCCGTGCCCTCCGACCACATGGCGAGGGCGTCGTCGCCGCTGTTGCGGACCACCGAGTTCGTCACCGAGGAGCGGGTGACGCCGGTGTGGAAGTTCAGCCCGTCGGCGATCTGGTCGGCGATCACGGTGTTGGTGACCCGCAGCCCGGTCATCGGCCCGTCGAACCACATGCCGACCTTCGTGTGGTGCAGATAGAGGCCGTCGATCGTGCTGTGGTTGAGCGCCCCGCCGATGGCGTTGACCTGGTCGGTGTCGATCCGCTCGCGTACGTCGCCCTCGATCGCGAAGCCGGACAGGTGCACCTCGCTGCTGCCGCCGTCGGCGGCGTCGCGGCCGTAGAAGCCGACGCCGGTGTGCCGGGAGCCGTCGGGCGCGGGCGTGTCCAGCGTGACCTCGCGTCCCCGCACGATCGTGTACCAGCTGCCCGCACCGGCGATCGTCACGTCGTCCACGACGATGTGCCGGTTGACCTGGTAGGTGCCGGGCGGCAGGTAGAGCGGGCGGTCCACCCGCCGGGCGTACGCGACGGCCCGGTCGAGGGCGTCTGCGGACTCCCGCCGGCCGGTCGGGTCGGCGCCGAAGGACAGCGCGTTCACCGCGCGGGGGACCACGCGCGGCGGCGCGACCAGGTGCGCGTCCACCAGGTCGATCACCGTCCACGCGGCGGCGGTGCCGCGCGGCGCGGTCAGCCGGACCACCTCACCGGCCCGATGGGTACGGCCGAGCAGCAGCCGCTGCTCGTCGTAGAAGTGGTGCGGCCGGAACGGCTTGCTGATCACCGGCGCGGGCGTGGTGGCCGCCGGCACGCAGGCGCACTCGGTGATCCACCAGTCCGGGTGCAGCAGGTCGGAGCCGGGGTCGTTGGTGAACGGGTACTGGTTGTAGAGCCAGGCGTACTGCGAGGTCAGCGTCATGGTGCGGGCGGGCGCGTGCCCGACGGACACCCGCAGCGGCGCGGTGATCCCGCCGCCGCCCGGCGCGTCCGGGATGCTGTAGCGCACGGTCAGCGCGTTCGTGGGCCGGGGGAGCGTGAGTTCGACGTGCTGGCCGGGCAGCAGGCGCACGGCCCGGCGGCCGGACGCCTCACCGGCGAGTGTGTACGCCGACCGGTCCGGCCCGATCACGGTGCCGGTGGTCCGGCCGTGTTCCGCCTCCTGCTCGACGTAGTCCACAGTCGCACCGCGACCGGCGACGAGCGCGGGGTCCAGCCCGGCGCGGGTCACCACGGGGGCCGGTCCGCGCGGCGGGCCGGCCGTGGCGGCGCCGGGCGGTACGAGCAGGGCGGCGGCGAGCGCCGCCGCGAGGATCCTCGGCACGCTCCGCGACATCGGAGCACCCACTTTCTCGGGGGACGGGTGGCCTCGGCGGCGCAGGCCATCGACAAGGGACCTCATGTTATTCCGGCCCTCTGCTGCCTTTCAAGCATCAAGCTGCTCGCATCTTTCGGGCCCATTGCCGCGTCCGACGGCAACAACTGACCGCTCCGGTTGTTCATTTCTTGCAAGAATCCGACGTACGATTGCCGCCGTGACGAAGCGCCTGACCGAGGTGGCCCGCAAGGCGGGCGTCAGCGAGGCGACGGTGAGCCGGGTGCTCAACGGCCGCGGCGGCGTGTCCGAGGCGACCCGGACCGCCGTGCTGACCGCCCTCGACGTGCTCGGCTACGAGCGCCCGAGCAAGCTGCGCGGCGAGCGCGCCCGCCTGGTCGGCCTGGTGCTGCCGGAGCTGCAGAACCCGATCTTCCCGGCGCTGGCCGAGGTGGTCACCGGCTCGCTCGCGCAGCGCGGCTTCACCCCGGCGCTGTGCGCCCGCACCATCGGCGGCGTACCGGAGTCCGGGTACGTGGAGATGCTGCTCGACCACCAGGTCAGCGGCGTCATCTTCGCCGGCGGCTCGTACGCGCTCGCCGACGCCTCGCACGAGCACTACCGGCGCCTCACCGACCGGGGCCTGCCGGTGGTGCTGGTGAACGCCGGCGTCGAGGAGCTGGGTTTCCCGCGCGTGTCCACCGACGACGCGGTCGCCGTCGAGCAGGCGTACGGCCACCTGCGCTCGCTCGGCCACGACCGGATCGGCATGGTGCTCGGCCCGGCCGACCACGTGCCCTCGCGCCGCAAGCTCGACGCCATGGTCCGGGCCGCCGGCTGGGGCGAGGACCAGTCCATGGTGGAGCGGTCCAGCTTCTCCATGGAGGGCGCGCGGGTCGCCGCCACGAAGCTGATCGAGCGCGGCGCGACCGGCATCGTCTGCGCCAGCGACGTGCTCGCGCTGGGCACCATCCGGGCCGCCCGGCGTCTGGGCTGCGCGGTGCCGGCCGACGTCTCGGTGGTCGGCTTCGACGACTCGGCGTTCATGACCTGCACCGACCCGCCGCTGACCACGGTGCGCCAGCCGATCGAGACCATGGGCCAGGCCGCCGTGGACCTGCTGGTGACCCAGATCGAGGGCGCCGGGGTGCTGCACGACGAGCTGCTGTTCGAGCCCGAGCTGGTGGTACGCGGCTCCACCGCCCCCGCCCCCCGCCGCTGACCCCGGGGCCCCCGCCGCCCCCACGCCGCCCCCCACGCCGCCTCACCCCACCCCACCGCATCCGTCGATCTTGGAGTGGTGGTGCCCGGAATGCGGCACTGATGCCGGTATCTGAGGCGCCACGACTCCAAGATCGACGGATGCGGCCGACTGGAGCTGCGTCCTTCCGAGACCAAGTCGAATTCTTGCGTTTGTCAGTCGGCATCTTGCTGGGTTCGGTTCGCGTCGCTACAGTGACTCCACTCACACCTGACCCGGGGCGCGGTTTCCGGAGGCAGGGCGCGTGCCGGCTGCCGTTCCACCACCAGAGGCAGCCGCGCGGTCACCGCACATCAGTGAAGGCCATGGATACACCCGTTCCCGAAGGGATGGACAGATGTCCGTACCGCAGTATCGGAAGGTCGCGGCGCTCGCGCTCGCGACCGGCCTCGGGCTCAGCCTTGCGGCGTGCTCCACCAAGAGCGACGACAGCGGCGACGCCGGCGGCAAGGTCACCATCACCGTCGACTGCCAGCCGGTCGGCGCGCAGAAGGAGCTGCTGAAGAACTGGAACGACGACGTCGCCGAGTTCCAGCGGCAGAACCCGGACATCGTCGTCAAGAGCGTCAGCGTCGGCGAGCAGTGCAACAACCCGCCGGACTTCACCGCCCGCCTGGCCGGCGGCACCGTCACCGACGTGTTCTACGGCTACATGACCGACCTGCAGCAGGTGCTGGACTCCGGCCAGGCGATGGACATCGGCCAGTACGCCACGAAGGACACCATCCCCACCTGGGACAGCGTCGACCCGGCGCTCAAGGAGGTCTTCACCGACGGCGGCAAGCTCTACGCCGTACCGGTGAAGAACTACTCGATGGGCCTGATCTACAACAAGGCGCTGTTCCAGCGGGCCGGGCTCGACGTGAACAACCCGCCGAAGACCTGGCCGGAGGTGCGGGCCGCGGCCAAGAAGATCTCCGCGCTCGGCGACGGCATCGCCGGGTACGCCGAGTACAGCGCGGGCAACACCGGCGGCTGGCACTTCACGTCGCTGCTCTACTCGCAGGGCGGGCAGGTGCTCAGCGCCGACGGCAAGAAGGCCGACTTCAACAACGCGATGGGCAAGCAGGTCCTGCAGAACCTCAAGGACATGCGCTACGGCGACAACAGCATGGGTGCCCGGCAGCTGCTCCAGTGGGGTGACCTGCTCACCAACGCCGGCGCCGGCAAGGTCGGCATGTTCATCGGCGCGCCGGACGCGACCCAGGCGATCGTCAGCCAGTTCCAGGGCAAGTACCAGGACTGGGCGATGGGCCCGCTGCCCGGCCAGGACGGCCCGGCCAAGGCCACGCTGGGCGGCGGCGAGGGCTACTTCTTCAAGAAGGGCCTGAGCCCCGAGCAGGTCAAGGCCGGCCTGAAGTGGCTCGCCTACCAGAAGCTCACCCCGGGTAAGGGCCAGTTCGACTACGTGCGCGCCAAGCCGCAGAACTACCCGGTCGGCCTGCCCCAGCCGCTGCTGTTCACGAACGGCAGCGACGCGCAGAAGCAGGAACTGGAGCTGCGCAAGGCGAACGCGAACGTGGACACCACGAACTTCGCGGTCTTCGAGGCCAACCCGGTGCCGATCAAGGGTGAGCCGCGCAACGCGCAGGCGATCTACGCGGTGCTCGACGCGGCGATGTCCGGTGTGCTGACCAACCCGAACGCGAACATCGACGCGCTGCTCAAGACCGCCGAGGACAAGGTCAACCAGCTGCTGGCCGCCGACAGCTGACCCGACCGGAGGTGGGGCCGGCGCACCGGCCCCACCTCCCCGAGCACCGCAGGAGTCGCCTTGGCGCTCACCACCGCCCCCGGTGCCACCCGCCGTCCCGGCCCCGTCGCGCCGCCGTCGTCGCGTACCGCCGGACGCCGCGCCGGTCTCGGCCGCAAGGTCCGGGACAACCTCACCGGGCACACGTTCCTCATCGGCGCTGTCGTCTGCTTCGCCGTCTTCTCCTGGTACCCGATGGTCCGCGGCGTCGTGATGAGCTTCCAGCGCACCCGCCGCGGCGAGACCACCTGGGTCGGCTGGGACAACTACAGCCGGATCATCGCCGATCCGAGCTTCTGGACCGCCTGGAAGAACACGTTCGTCTTCACCGGCCTGGCGCTGGTGCTCGGCTACGCCGTGCCGTTCTTCGTGGCGATCCTGCTCAACGAGCTGCGCCACGCCAAGGGCTACCTGCGGGTGCTCGTCTACCTGCCGGTGATGCTGCCGCCGGCGTCCGCGCTGTTCCTGTTCAAGTTCTACGCCTACGACCCGAGCGAGGCGGGGCTGTTCAACGCGGTCCTCACCGCGCTGGGACTGCCCACGTCGGAGTGGATGCAGTCGCCCACCATGACGATGCCGGCCATGGTGATCGCGTCGACCTGGATGAACATGGGCGGCGCCGTGCTGATCTACCTGGCCGCGCTGCAGAACATCCCCGGCGAGCTGTACGAGGCCGCCGAGATCGACGGCGCCGGGGTGTGGCGGCGCATCGTGCACGTGACGGTCCCGCAGACCCGGCTGATCCTGGCGCTGCTGGCGATGCTCCAGATCGTCGCCACCATGCAGCTGTTCATCGAGCCGCTGATCCTCGCCAACGGCGCCGGTACGCAGGACTCGGCGACCTCGGTGGCGTACCTGATCTACCAGCACGGGTTCTTCCAGAACGACCTCAACGGCGCCGCCGCGCTCGGCGTGATCATGCTGGTGGTGCTGGCCGGGTTCTCCGCCGTCTACCTGCGACTGACCGCGAAACAGGACTAGGACATGGCCGCCGACAGCACCACCCGTACCCTCATCTCCCACGCCCAACTGCGCCGCGGTCGCGGCCGCGTCCTCTACTGGGCCGTGCTCACCGTGGTCGTGGCCGGGTTCACGCTGGTGTTCCTCGGCCCGCTGTACTGGATGGTCACCGGCGCGCTGAAGTCCGGCCAGGAGATCGCCCAGACCCCGCCGACGCTGTTCCCGCGCGACCCGCAGCCGGGTAACTACGTCGACGCCTGGACCAACCTGGATCTGGCGAAGCTGCTGTTCAACACGTTCTACTACGCCACCGGCGCGGTGGTGTTCCAGCTCGTGTTCGACACCGCCGCCGCGTACGCGCTGTCGAAGCTGCGTCCGGTGCTGGGCAGGCTGATCCTCGGCATGATGCTGGCGACGCTGATGATCCCGGCGATGGTGCTGGTCGTCCCGCAGTACGTGACGGTGATCGACCTGCCGATCGTGCACGTCAACCTGCTCGACTCGCCGTTCGCGATCTGGCTGCCGCTGGTGGCGAACGCGTTCAACATCTTCCTGCTGAAACGGTTCTTCGACTCGATCCCGGAGGACCTGATGGCCGCCGCCGTGATGGACGGCGCCTCCCCGCTGCGCACGCTCTGGTCCATCGTCCTGCCGATGTCCCGCCCGATCCTCGGCGTGGTGGCGATCTTCGCGGTGACGGCGGTCTGGAAGGACTTCCTCTGGCCGAAGCTGGTCATGCCGTCGCCGGAGACGCGGACCGTCAGCGTCGGCATCTACGCCTTCGCCGGCGGCACCCCGATGAACGTGGTCATCGCCGCGTCGGTGATCGCCGCCATCCCCACCGTCGTGCTGTTCCTGATCTTCCAGCGCAACATCATGTCCGGCCTGACCACCGGCGGCCTCAAGGGCTGACCGGGCGAACCGCGGCCCGCCGCAAGCCGGCCGCCCAGCCCGCCGCCGCAGAACCGACCCCGCAGAAAGCAGGTGCCCGTGTCCATGGCCGACAACAGCCCGTGGTGGCGCTCCGCGGTGATCTACCAGGTCTATCCGCGCAGTTTCGCCGACGGCAACGGCGACGGGATCGGCGACGTCGCCGGCATCCGGTCCCGCCTGGACCACCTCGCCGCGCTCGGCGTCGACGCCATCTGGTTCAGCCCCTGGTATCCGTCGCCGATGGCCGACGCCGGCTACGACGTGTCCGACTACCGCGACATCGACCCGGTCTTCGGCACGCTCGCCGAGGTGGAGGCGCTGATCGCCGAGGCGCACGCGCTCGGCATCCGCAGCATCGTCGACGTGGTGCCCAACCACTGCTCCGACGCGCACCAGTGGTTCCAGGCCGCGCTCGCGGGCGGGCCGGGCGCGCCCGAACGGGACCTGTTCTGGTTCCGCCCCGGCCGGGGGCCCGGCGGCGACCTGCCGCCCACCGACTGGACCGGCGAGTTCGGCGGCCCGACCTGGACCCGCACCACCGACCCGGACGGCACCCCCGGCGACTGGTACCTGCACCTGTTCGCCCCGCAGCAACCCGACTTCAACTGGGACCACCCCCGGGTCCGCGAAGAGTTCGAGGACATCCTGCGGTTCTGGTTCGAGCGGGGCGTGGACGGCATCCGCATCGACTCGGCCGGGCTGCTCGTCAAGGACGGCACGCTGCCCGAGGTCCACCCGGACCGGCCGCACCCGTTCCGCGACCAGGACGGCGTGCACGACGTGTACCGCGCCTGGCGGCGCATCGCCGACTCGTACCCGGGCGGGCGCGCACTGGTCGGCGAGGTGTGGCTGCCCGACCGGCAGCGGTTCGCGAACTACCTGCGCCCGGACGAGCTGCACACCGCGTTCAACTTCGACTTCCTCGGCTGCGCCTGGGACGCCACCGCGCTGCGGGAGAGCATCGACGGCACGCTGGCCGCGCACGCCCCGGTCGGCGCGCCCGCCACCTGGGTGCTGTCCAACCACGACGTCACCCGGCACGTCACCCGGTACGGCCGCGCCGACACCCGGTTCAGCTTCGCCGCCAAGCGCGAGGGCATCCCCACCGACCTGGAACTGGGCACCCGCCGGGCCCGCGCCGCCGCGCTGCTGTCCCTCGCGCTGCCCGGCGCCGCCTACGTCTACCAGGGCGAGGAGCTGGGCCTCTGGGAGGTCGAGGACATCCCGTACGAGCTGCGGCAGGACCCGATGTGGGAGCGGTCCGGGCGGGTCGACCCCGGCCGCGACGGGTGCCGGGTGCCGCTGCCCTGGCAGGGCGACACGCCGCCGTTCGGGTTCAGCCCCGACGGCGCCGCAGCCGCGCCGTGGCTGCCGCAACCTGCCGACTGGAAGGACCGCACGGTCCGCGCCCAGACCGGCGACCCGCACTCGATGCTGGAGCTGTACCGGGCCGCGCTGACGCTGCGCCGCGCCGAACCCGCGCTCGGCGACGGCACCCTGGCGTGGCTGCCCGCACCGCACGGCGTGCTCGCGTTCGCCCGCGAACCCGGCTTCACCTGCCTGGTCAACCTCGGCGACGCCGCCGTGCCGCTGCCCGCGCACGACGAGCTGCTGCTCGCCAGCGGCCCACTCGACGACGACCGGCTGCCACCGGACACCGCGGTCTGGCTGCGTACCCGATCGGCCTGACCGCGGCGCCGGCGGCCCCGTCCCGCCGCCGGCGCCGCCGAACCACCCGGCGGCCCGTCCCGGCCGCCACAGACGCCGCGCACCTGGGGAGGAGGAAGGAGAGGCAACGCCGCACGGGGGGGATCTGGCCACCGACGAAAGGGAGCACACCCCGCATGGCCGAGCACCGCACCGCGCACCGCCACCGCAGCACCGGCGTGGCCGTCCTGGCCGCCGCCGCGCTCGCCGCCTCGACACTCGTCGTCGTGGCGCTCACCACGACCGCCACCCCGGCGTACGCCGCCGGACTGTCCCCGTTCGACATCACCGGACGCGGCGCCACCGTGCCGTTCCGCGAGCAGGAAGCCGAACAGGCCACCCACAACGGCACGAAGATCGGCCCCGACCGGCGCTACGGCACGCTGCCGTCCGAGGCGTCCGGCCGGGAGGCGGTCACGCTCGACGCCGTCGGCGAGTACGTCGAGTTCACGCTCACCGCCCCCGCCAACGCGGTCACGTTCCGGTACAGCCTGCCGGACAACGCCGCCGGCACCGGCCGCGACGCCACCATCGACCTGCGCGCCAACGGCACCCTGGTCAAGGCGGTGCCGGTCACCTCCCGGTACGGCTGGTACTACGGCGGCTACCCGTTCAACAACAACCCGGGCGACACCAACCCGCACCACTTCTACGACGAGACCCGCACCATGTTCGGCACCACGTACCCGGCCGGCACGAAGATCCGCCTCCAGGTGTCCTCGACCGCCCAGTCACCCACGTTCACCATCGACCTGGCCGACTTCGAGCTGGTCGGCGCGCAGATCACCAAGCCGTCCGGCGTGCTGGACGTGGTGACCGACTTCGGCGCCGACCCGACCGGAGCCACCGACTCGACGGCGAAGTTCCAGGCCGCGGTGGACGCCGGCAAGGCGCAGGGCCGGGCGGTGTGGATCCCGGCCGGCACGTTCACGCTCTGGGACCACGTGGTGGTCGACGGCGTGACGCTGCGCGGCGCCGGGCCCTGGTACTCGGTGCTCGGCGGCCGGCACCCCACCGACCGTAAACGTGCCGCCGGCATCTACGGCAAGTACGTGCCGGGCGGCGGCTACTCCGGCGAGATCCGTCCGCACGAGGCCGGTGGGCCCAGCCGCAACGTCACGCTGCGGGACTTCGCCATCATCGGCGACATCCGGGAACGCGTCGACGAGGACCAGGTCAACGCCATCGGCGGCGCGATGAGCAACTCGGTGGTGGACAACCTGTGGTTGCAGCACACCAAGGTCGGCGCCTGGATGGACGGGCCGATGGACAACTTCACCATCCGCAACAGCCGCATCCTGGACCAGACCGCCGACGGGGTGAACTTCCACTGGGGCGTCACCAACTCCACGGTGACGAACACGTTCGTCCGCAACACCGGTGACGACGCGCTGGCCATGTGGGCGCAGAGCGTGCCGAACGTGGGCAACTCCTTCACCCGCAACACCATCGGCGTGACGATCCTGGCCAACCACCTGGTCACGTACGGCGGGCGGGACATCACCATCGCCGACAACGTCACCGCCGACTCGGTCACCAACGGCGGCGGCATCCACGTGGCGAACCGCTATCCGGGCGTCACCGGGCCGACCGCCGTGGCCGGCACGATCACGGTGGCCCGCAACACACTGATCCGCAACGGCAACTCCGACTACAACTGGCAGTTCGGCGTGGGCGCGATCTGGTTCTCCGCGCTCAACGAGCCGATCCAGGGCGCCACGATCAACGTCACCGACACCGACATCCTGGACAGCTCGTACGCGGCGCTGCACTGGATCGAGGGGCAGACCAGCGGCATCTCGTTCGACAACGTCCGCATCGACGGTGCTGGCACGTACGCGCTCCAGGTGCAGGCGCCCAGCCAGGTCCGGTTCACCAACGTGCGGGCCACCGGCATCGCCCAGTCCAACCCGATCCACAACTGCGTCGGCAGCGGCTTCCAGATCACCCAGGGCGCCGGCAACTCCGGCTGGTACACGCCCACCCCGTACTGCGGGCCGTGGCCGCAGCCGCAGTGGGGCAACGGACCGTCCAGCCCGCCGCCGACCAGCCCGGCGCCGACCACGGCAGCGCCGACGACGGCCCCGCCGACCACCGCGCCGCCGACCACACCGCCGCCGGCCGGCGGGAACCTTGCCCTGGGCCGCCCGGCGACCGCCACCAGCACCACCCAGACGTACGCCGCCGGCAACGCCGTCGACGGCAACCCGGCCAGCTACTGGGAGAGCGCCAACAACGCGTTCCCGCAGTCGCTCACCGTCGACCTCGGCACGTCCCGCACCGTCGACCGGGTGGTGCTGAAGCTCCCGCCCGGCTGGGAAAGGCGTACCCAGACGCTGTCCGTGCTCGGCTCCACCGACGGCTCCTCGTACACGACGCTCGCCGCGTCGGCGGGCCGCGTCTTCGACCCGGCCGTCGGCAACACCGTGCCGATCGCGCTGCCGTCCGGCGACCGGCGGTTCGTCCGGGTCACCGTCACCGGCAACACCGGCTGGCCGGCGGGCCAGCTCGCCGAACTGGAGGTGTACGGCGGCGGCACCACCACACCGCCGCCCACCACGACCCCGCCGCCCACCACCGCGCCACCGACCGGCAACCTGGCGGCGGGCCGGCCGGTCGCGGAGACCAGCCACGCCGACGTGTACGGCGCCGCCAACACCGTCGACGGCAACGCGAACACCTACTGGGAGAGCGCCAACAACGCCTTCCCCCAGTCGGTGACGGTCGACCTGGGCAGCGCCCGGCCGGTCGCCCGGGTGGTGCTGAAACTGCCCCCGTCGGCGGCCTGGCAGACCCGCACCCAGACCGTGGCGGTGCTCGGCTCCACCGACGGCTCGTCGTTCTCGACGCTGAAGGCGGCGGCGGGCTACACGTTCGACCCGGCGGGCGGCAACAGCGTGTCGATCGCGCTGCCCGCCGGTGACCGCCGCTTCGTGCGGCTGACGTTCACCGGCAACACCGGCTGGCCGGCCGGCCAGCTGTCCGAGTTCGAGGTGTACGCCTCCTGACCCGGCGCGGCGGGGACCATCCCCGCCGCGCCACCGCACCCCCGAACGCCTCTCCACCTCCCCCGGGAAGAAGGTGTCCGTCCACCATGTCCAGACTCCGTACCGGAATCGTCGCGGTGCTCGCCGCGATCGGCCTGGTCGTCACCGCGGCCCCCGCCCCACCGGCCCTCGCCGCCGGCGGCCCGAACCTCGCCGCCGGGCGCACCGCCACCGCCAGCAGCGTCAACGGCCCCTACGTCGCGGCCAACCTGACCGACGGCAACCAGGGCAGCTACTGGGAGAGCAGCGGCGCGCTGCCCCAGTGGGCGCAGGTCGACCTCGGCACCAGCCGCGCCGTCGACCAGGTAGTGCTGAAGCTCCCTGCCGCCTGGGAGGCCCGCAACCAGACGCTGTCCGTGCAGGCCAGCGCCGACGGCAGCGGCTTCACCACTGTCGTCGCGTCCGCCGCCCGGACGTTCAGCCCGGCCGCCGCCAACACCGTGACGCTCGGCTTCACCGCCACCGACGCCCGCTACCTGCGGGTCGTGATCACCGCGAACACCGGCTGGGCCGCCGCTCAGCTCGCCGAGCTGGAGGTGTACGGCGCGGCCACCTCCTCGACCAACCTGGCGCTCGGCCGGACCATGACCGAGAGCGGTCACGCCGACGTGTACGGCGCGGGCAACGCCAACGACGGCAACGCGGCCACGTACTGGGAGAGCCCGAACAACGCGTTCCCGCAGTGGATCCAGGCCGACCTGGGCGCCGCCACCAGCGTCAACCGGCTGGTGCTGCGGCTGCCGTCCGGCTGGGGCGCACGCACCCAGACGATCACCGTGCAGGGCAGCACGAACGGTTCTGCGTTCGGCACGCTCGTCGGGTCCGCGTCGTACGCGTTCGACCCGGGCGGCGGCAACACCGTGACGGTCACCGTGCCCACCGCGTCCACCCGGTACGTGCGGCTGCTGTTCACCGCGAACAGCGCCTGGCCCGCCGGGCAGCTCGGCGAGCTGGAGGTCTACGGCCCGGTCACCGGCGACACCCAGGCGCCGAGCGCGCCCGGCAACCTCGCGTTCACCGAGCCCGCCACCGACCAGGTGCGGCTGACCTGGACCGCGTCCACCGACAACGTGGGCGTCACCGGCTACGACGTGTACGCCAACGGCGTGCTGCGCACCACCGTCGGCGGCACCACGCTGACGTACACCGACACCCAGCCCGCCGGGACCACCGTCTCCTACTACGTGCGGGCGCGGGACGCGGCCGGGAACGTGTCGGCGAACAGCAACACGGTCACCCGCACCGGCAACACCGGGGACACTGTCGCGCCCACCGCGCCCGGCAACCTGGCCTACACCCAGCCGGCGAGCGGGCAGATCCGGCTGACCTGGACCGCGTCCACGGACAACGTGGGCGTCACCGGCTACGAGGTGTACGCCAACGGCACGCTGCGCACCACGGTCAGCGGCTCCACGCTCACCTACACCGACAGCCAGCCGGACAGCGCGACCGTCTCGTACCACGTGCGGGCCCGCGACGCCGCCGGGAACGTGTCGGCGAACAGCAACACCGTCACCCGTACCGGCAGCAGCACCGGCGGCACGAACCTGGCGGTCGGCAAGCCCGCCACCGCGTCGTCGATGGTGCACGTGTTCGCCGCCGCCAACGCCGTCGACAACGACGTCACCACGTACTGGGAGGGCGCGCCCGGCGCGTACCCGAGCACGCTCACCGTCGCGCTCGGCGCCAACGCCGCGATCAGCGCCGTCGTCGTGAAGCTCAACCCGGACCCGGCGTGGGGCGCGCGCACCCAGACGTTCCAGGTGCTCGGGCGGGAGCAGTCCGCGTCCGGGTTCACCAGCCTGGTCGGCTCCGCCACGTACTCCTTCAACCCGAACAGCGCCAACACGGTGACCGTCCCGGTCTCCGCGACCGCAGCCGACGTCCGGCTCCAGTTCACCGCGAACTCCGGCTCCGCCAACGGCCAGGTCGCCGAACTCCAGGTCATCGGCGTCCCGGCGCCGAACCCGGACCTCACCGTCACGGCCGTCACCGCCGCGCCGTCCGCGCCGGTGGAGACCGACGCGATCACGCTGTCCGCCACCGTGCGCAACGCCGGCACCGCGGCCTCCGCCGCCACCGACGTCAACCTCTACCTGGGTACGACGAAGGTCGGCACCGCCGCCGTCGGCGCGCTCGCCGCGGGCGCGTCGAGCACCGTCTCGGCCACCATCGGCGTACGCGACGCCGGCAGCTACCAGCTCACCGCGAAGGTCGACGAGTCGAACGCGGTGATCGAGCAGAACGAGGCGAACAACTCCCACACCAGCCCGACCCCGCTGACCGTCAGCCCGGTCGCCAGCTCCGACCTGGTCGCCTCCGCCGTCACCTGGTCACCCGGCACGCCGAGCGCCGGCGCCACCGTCTCCTTCGCGGTGACGCTGCGCAACCAGGGCACCATCGCGTCGGCGAGCGGCGCGCACGGCATCACGCTGACAGTGCGCGACCAGTCCGGGGCGGTGGTCCGTACGCTCACCGGCTCGTACAGCGGCACGATCGCGGCCGGTGCCACCGCCGGACCGGTGTCGCTCGGCACGTGGACCGCCGCCAACGGCCGGTACACGGTGCGGGTGGTGCTCGCAGACGACGGCAACGAGCTGCCGGTGAAGCGGCAGAACAACACCAGCGACCGGGCGCTGTTCGTCGGCCGCGGGGCGAACCTGCCGTACGACGCGTACGAGGCCGAGGACGGCACGACCGGAGGCGGCGCGCAGGTCATCGGCCCGAACCGCACCATCGGCGACCTCGCCGGGGAGGCGTCCGGGCGTCGCGCGGTCACGCTCAACACCACCGGCGCGTACGTCGAGTGGACCACCCGCTCGGCCGCGAACGCCCTGGTGGCCCGCTACTCCATCCCGGACGCGCCGGGCGGCGGCGGGATCGACTCGACGATCAACGTGTACGTCAACGGTGTGCTGCACAAGCCGATGAGCCTCACCTCGAAGCACATCTGGCTCTACGGCGCCGAGGCCGGTCCCAGCGACTCGCCGAGCGCGGGCGCGCCCCGGCACCTGTACGACGAGGCGAACGTGCTGCTCGACACCACGGTCCCGGCGGGCAGCCGGATCCGGCTCCAGAAGGACCCGGCGAACAGCACCACGTACGCGATCGACTTCGTCGACACCGAACTGGTGTCGCCGCGCGCCAACCCCGACCCGGCCCGCTACAAGGTTCCGACCGGGTTCAGCCACGCCGACGTGCAGAACGCGCTCGACGCGGTACGGATGGACACCACCGGCACGCTGGTCGGCGTCTACCTGCCCGCCGGCACGTACGAGACGGCGCAGAAGTTCCAGGTGTACGGCAAGGCGGTGAACGTCGTCGGCGCCGGCATGTGGTTCACCCGGTTCCAGACGCCGCGCAACCAGCAGAACACCGACGCCGGTTTCCGGGTCGAGTCCTCGGCCAGCGGCTCGACCTTCGCCCACCTGGCGTTCTTCGGCAACTACACCAACCGGATCGACGGTCCCGGCAAGGTGTGGGGCGAACTGAAGGACGTGGACGACCTGACGCTGGACAGCGTCTGGGTGGAGCACACCGTCTGCGCGTACTGGGGGGTGAGCGTGGACGGGCTGACCATCCGGGACAGCCGATTCCGCAACACCTTCGCCGACGCCGTGAACATGACCAACGGCAGCACGAACAACCTGGTCACCAACTCGGAGGGCCGGTCCAACGGCGACGACGCGTTCGCGTTGTTCTCCGCCACCGACCAGGGTGGCTCAGGCGGCAACCACGGCAACGTGTTCGAGAACCTGACCGCCACGCTGACCTGGCGGGCAGCCGGGCTGGCGGTGTACGGCGGCTACGACAACGTGTTCCGCAACCTGTACATCGCCGACCAGCTCACGTACTCGGGCATCACGATCAGCTCGCTGGACTTCGGCTACCCGTTCGTCGGGTTCGGCGCCAGCCCGCCCACCCGGTTCGAGAACATCTCGCTGATCCGCTCCGGCGGGCACTTCTGGGGCGCGCAGACGTTCCCGGCGATGTGGTTGTTCTCCGCGTCCAAGGAGTTCCGTGGCATCCGGGTGAGCGACGTGGACATCGTCGATCCGACGTACTCGGGGATCATGTTCCAGACCAAGTACAACGGCAGCCAGCCGGAGAACCCGATCACCGACACGGTGCTGACGAACGTATCGATCTCCGGCGCGCGGCGCAGCGGTGACGCGTTCGATGCGAAGTCCGGCTTCGGCATCTGGGTCAACGAGATGCCCGAGGCAGGTCAGGGCCCCGCGGTCGGCGCGGCCACCTTCACCAACCTCCGCCTGACCGACAACGCCCAGGACATCAAGAACACCACCACAACCTTCACCATCACCCGCAACTAACCTCGCGGCCTCTCCCACCCCCGCGATCTTGCACTTTCGGCCCCCGCGATGCCGGATTACTCCTGGTATCAGGGGGCGCGAACTGCAAGATCGCGGGACGGGACGGGGCGGGCGTCGAGGGCGGCACGGCGATCTTGGAGTTGTGGCGCCTCTGATAGTGGGGCGAAGCCGACAAGCTGTGGCACCACAAGTCCAAGATCGACGGGGGAGGTAGGTCCGCCGGTCAGTGGGGGAGGGCGGTGGAGAGGCGGCGGATCGCCTCGTCCATCTGCTCGGGTGGGGCGGCGGCGTACGTGAGGCGCAGGTGCGGGGCGGGGGGTTCGGCGGCGTACCAGGGGCGGCCGGGGAAGACTGTCACCCCCGCTGCCGCGGCAGCCGTGGTCACCGTTACGTCGTCGGTGTTGTCGGGCAGGCGTACCCACAGGTGCAGGCCGCCGCGCGGGACGTCGCGCGGCGCCAGCTGCGGCAGGTGGCGGTTCAGTGCGGCTAGCAGCGCCTCCCGGCGGGCCCGCAGCTGTACGCGCAGGCTGCGGCGGTGCCGGTCCCAGGTGGGCGCGGTCAGGAACTCCAGCGCCGCCTGTTGCAGCGGCCCGGCGACGAACAGGTCGTCGAGCAGGCGGGCGGCGCGCAGCCGGGCTCCGGCCGGTCCGCGCGCGCCGAGCGCGGCGATGCGCAGGCCGGGCGCTGCCGGTTTGGTGAGTGAGCGCAGGTAGACGACGTGCCCGTCGGGGTCGTCGGCGGCCAGCGGTGGCGGGGCCTCCCCGTCGATGGTGAGGTCGCGGGCGTAGTCGTCCTCGATGAGGAACGCCCCGGCGTCGCGTACCGCCTCGGCGACCTGGGCGCGCCGTGCGGGGGAGAGCGTCGCGCCGTGCGGGTTGGCGTGCAGCGGCTGGCAGTAGAACAGGCGGGCGCCGGTGCGGGCGAACGCGGCGGCGAGCTGGTCGGGGCGTACCCCGTCGGTGTCGGCGGGCACCGGCACCACCCGCAGTCCGGCGGCGCGCGCGGCGGCGAGCGCGCCCAGATAGGTGGGGGATTCGACGAGCAGCGTGTCGCCGGGTGTGGTGAGCGCCCGCAGCGTGGTGGAGAGCGCGGCCTGCCCGCCCGGGCAGATCACCATGTCCTCGGCGCGCAGGCCCCCGCCGGCCGCTCGGGCGAACCAGGCGCGCAGGTCGGCGCGTCCCTCGACCGGGCCGCGCTGCCACGCCGCCGGTTGCCGGGCGGCGCGGGCGAGCGCCGCGCCGAGCGCGGCGGCCGGCTGGAGGTCCGGGTCCAGGTAGCCGCCGGTCAGCGGGATCGCGCCCGACGGCGGTAGCGACAGCAGCGCCTGCATCTCCTCCTCGCCGTCGCGCCGTGAGCCCAGCGCGACGGTCTGCCACGACAGGTCCGGCCGTGGTGGGTCGGCGCGCCGGTTCGACACGTACGCGCCACGTCCCGGCCGTGTCTCGATCAGGCCGTCGGCGACGAGCCGCCGGGTCGCCTCGGCGACGGTGACGGGGGAGACGTGATGGTGGGCGGTCAGCTCCCGTACCGACGGCAGTCGCGTGCCGGGGACGGCGTCCGCCGCCAGCGCACCCAGATGCCGGACGACACGCTCGATAGCGCTACCATCATTCATGACGGCACAGAGTAGCGCTACTGCACCAACGAGGGTAACGGTGGGAGCGGGCGGCGGGGTCGCCCTCGGCGCGCTGGGCGTGCTGGCCTTCAGCATGTCGCTGCCGGCCACCCGCGTCGCGGTGCACACACTCGACCCCTGGTTCGTCGCGTTCGGACGGGCCGTCGGCGCGGCGCTGCTCGCGTGGGCCTACCTGCGGCTCACCGGCGCCCCACGCCCCACCCGGGACCAGTGGCGACGGCTGTCCATCGTCGCGCTCGGCGTCGTGGTCGGCTTCCCGCTGTTCACCTCGCTGGCGCTCACCACACAGACATCGGCGCACGGCGCGGTGGTGGTCACCGTGCTGCCCGCCATGACGGCGGTGTTCGCGGTGCTGCGGGCCGGGGAACGGCCGCCGCCGCTGTTCTGGATCGCCAGCGTCGCCGGACTGGCGCTGGTGCTCGCGTTCCTCGCCGCCGGCGGCTCGATCCGCGGGACGCTGGCGCCCGCCGACCTGTACCTGCTCGCCGCCGTGGTGCTCTGCGGACTCGGGTACGCCGAGGGCGGCCGGCTCGCCCGCGAACTCGGCGGCGCCCGCACGATCTGCTGGGCGTTGCTGCTGTCACTCCCGGTCACCGCGCCGGTCACGGCGGTTGCCGCGTTCGTCCACCCGCCGCACGGCGGCATCGCCGCGTGGGCCGGGTTCGGCTACCTCACAGTGGTGTCGATGTTCCTCGGCTTCTTCGCCTGGTACGCCGGGCTGGCCCGGGGCGGCATCGCCAAGGTCGGCCAGATCCAGCTCGTCCAGCCGGTGCTCACGCTGATCTGGTCGGCACTGCTGCTCGGCGAGGCGGTCACGCCCGGCGCGCTCGTGGTGGCGGGCGCGGTGCTCGCCTGCGTCGTGCTCATCCAGCGCACCCGGGGCGGCGCGACACCGTCGCGCGCCCCGGGCCGGTCGCCCTCAGCAGGGCGCGATGGTGCCGGTCACGCTGGAGACGTACGCGTGGCTGACGAAGTGTCCTGACGCGAGGCGGTTCCACTGGGTGGTGGTCCGGTACGGGCCGCTCACCGACTGGCCGCTGACCGAGCACTCGATCGGCACGTCGGCGTACGTGGCGGCCAGCCCGACGACCGGGTTGCTCGTGCTGGGACCGGAGCGGATGTTGAGCGGCCCGCTGCCGATGCGGCCGCGGGTGCCGGTGCCGGTCCAGAGGTAGGCGACGTCGACCCAGGCGTTGTCGGTCAGCAGCAGGCCGTCCCAGAACGTGCCGTCGGCGAGGTCGATGCCGGCCGGGCTGCCCACCACACGTCCGAACTGGTCCCGCCCGCCGTTGTAGCCGCTCTGGTACGCCGCCTGCGCCTCGGGCCGGCCCTGCGGCAGGTCCTTCCACATCTCCCGGGTGCTGCTGGGGTTCCAGTAGTCGTCCTTGGTGTTCCACGGTCCGACGTCCCAGACCGGCGCGTACTCGCAGCGGCTGCGGGTGGTGGTGCAGACCCGCACGGTGTAGTCGCCGGTGTTCTTCGGCGCGAGTCCGCGGAACGAGGGCAGCGCGACGAAGTGGTCCCGGGAGACGATCACGTGCCCGTTGGCGGTGGTGCCGCCGACCAGGCCCTCGCGGGTGGCGTACACCCGGTAGGTGAGGCCGGGCGTGGCGGCCGTGACGGCGGCGACCGAGTCGGCGGTGAGCCGGACCGTGCGCAGGCTGGGCGCGGCGGACGGCTGGTCGGCGGTGAGGACCACCCGGATCTGCACCCGGGTGACCGGCTGGTCGAAGACGGCGGCGCCGGCCACGGCCCGCCATTCGGTCCACGCGCCCGATCGCCAGCCGCGCGCCGCCACCTCGACGGCGCCGTCGCGGGCGGGGACTGCGACGACGTCGGCCCGGACCCGGTTGGCCGGTGCGGCGAGTGAATGCGGCGCGACGAGCAGCGTGCCCTCGGCCGCGATGCCGCGCCGGGCCGCGGGCCGGTACGCCGGGTCGGCGAGGCGCAGTTCCGTGCCGGTCCAGCGGACGTTGACGTCGTCGGAGTCGACTACGGCCAGGTCGGCGCTCCAGGTGTTGCCGGTGGCCGGTGCCGCCAGGGGCGCGGCGGGGGCCGGGGAGGCGGCCAGGACGGCGGCGACCGCGCCGGCGACGACCGCCGGGGTGCAGGTCCTGCGGGATCGGGACATGGCGCTCCTCGTGGGGGCAGAGTTAGACGGATGTCGATGCGAGGGTGAGGTGCAGGCAACCATCGATCTCGCCGCCCGTCAAGGTGGCGTCCCCGGCGTCCGGCCGCCCTGAGCAGTGCAAAAAACCTGCAAACGCTACCTCTTGCCCTGAGCGAAAGCGCTTTCATACGATCGCGTTACATCGATGTTTCGTTTGCGGCCCGGGCATCGCAGATGAACGACATCCGCCGGCGACGCGCCTGATCGCGTCGCGGCTCCGCACTATTCCCATTCGGTTGCTGCCGCGGCTCGGCGGCAATTCCCGCGTGCTCGAAAAAGGAATGAGGCGACATGAGAAGACCAGTCGCGCTGCGACTCCACGCGGCACTGGCCACGGCGGTCGTCGGTATCGCCGTCGCCGTGGCGCTGCCGTCCCCGCAGGCGTCGGCGGCGGCCGGCAGCGCCACCGGCTACGCCACCCAGAACGGCGGCACGACCGGCGGCGCGGGCGGGCAGACCGTACGCGCCACCACCGGCACCGCCATCCACGCCGCGCTCTGCGGCCGGGCCAGCAGCAGCACCCCGATCATCATCGAGGTGACCGGGACCATCAACCACGGCAACACCAGCAAGGTCTCCGGATCGAGCTGCAACACCGCCGACGGCGTGATCGAGCTGAAGCAGATCAGCAACGTCACGATCATCGGGGTGGGCAGCGGCGCCGTCTTCGACCAGCTCGGCATCCACATCCGCGACTCCCGCAACATCATCATCCGCAACGTGACGGTGCGCAACGTCAAGAAGTCCGGCTCGCCCACCTCCAACGGTGGTGACGCGATCGGCATGGAGAGCAGCGTCCGTAACGTCTGGGTCGACCACGTGACGCTGGAGGCGTCCGGCGGGGAGTCGGAGGGCTACGACGGCCTGTTCGACATGAAGGACGACACCCAGTACGTGACGCTGTCGTACAGCATCCTGCGCAACTCCGGCCGCGGTGGCCTGATCGGATCGAGTGAGAGCGACCGCGGCAACGGCTACATCACGTTCGAGCACAACCTGTACGAGAACATCGACTCCCGTACGCCGTTGCTGCGCGGCGGGATCGCCCACATGTTCAACAACCACTACAACGGGCTGCACGAGTCGGGCATCAACTCCCGGGCCGGCGCACGGGCCAAGGTGGACAACAACTACTTCCGCAACTCCAAGGACGTGCTCGGCACGTTCTACACCAGCGAGCGCGGCACCTGGCAGGTCAGTGGCAACATCTTCGACAACGTGACCTGGTCCTCGCCGGGCAGCGACAACTACCCGGCGGGTCCGAACGTGACCTCGACGACCACCGTGAGCGTCCCGTACTCGTACCGGCTCGACGCGGCGAGCTGTGTGCCGGACATCGTGCGGCAGACGGCGGGCGCGAACACCGGCCTGCGGGTGTCCGACGGCAACTGCACGCCGCAGTCCCCGGCGCCGACGACGCCGGGGCCGACCACGCCCGCACCGACCACGCCGCCGCCCGGGACGACCACCCCGCCGCCGTCCGGCGGGACCAACCTGAGCCTCGTCTCCGGCGCCGGCGCGGACGGGTCCAGCAAGGCCGACGGCACCAGCTACGGCAACGTGCGCGACGGCAACCTGAGCACCTACTGGTCGCCGTCGGGGTCGACCGGCACCGTCTCGATCAAGTGGGGCTCGGCCACCACCGTCTCCCGCGTGGTCATCCGCGAGCCGTCCGGCACCTCGGGCTCGATCGGGTCCTGGCAGCTCGTCAACAACGACACCGGCGCGGTGCTGGCCTCCGGCAACGGGGCCGGCCAGATCACCTTCGGCGCGACCTCGCTGAAGAAGATCAACTTCAAGATCAACAGCTCCAACGGTACGCCGAGAGTCGGCGAGTTCGAGACGTACGCCAGCTAGCAGTCACACACGAGCGGGGGCGGCCGATCCGGCCGCCCCCGCCCTTGTTGCGTGTCCCCGGTCAGAGGGTGAGCACGACGGTGGAGATGCTCCGCGCGCCGACGTTCACGGTGACCTGGTTGCCGTTCACGCCGACCGGCTGGCTCGCCGCGCTCGCGTTCTGCGACGTGGCCACGTACTCCGCCCGGCTGACGTTCTGCGGCGCCTGGATGATCGCGTTGTTCACCGCGCTGGTGGACCGGTTGAGGATCACCAGCGTGACCTTCCCGTCGCCGGAATAGGCGGTCACCTCCAGCGGCGACGCCTTGGAACTCTTGGTCAGGGCGACCCGCTGGTAGCCGGGCCGCACGTACTTCGCGTACTGCGAGAACGCGTACCCGCGCTTGAGCGGCGCGCCCGCCACGGTGCCGTACGCGGACTCGCCGTCACCGATGAACGAGTAGTAGCGCTTGCCGTACCACCAGACGTACGCGCTCCAGTTCGACTCCATCGACTTGTGCACGGTGCGCATGATGTCGTCGAGCGTCTCGTTCCACGCCGCGGCGTTGGCCGGGTTGCCCCAGATGTTGGAGCCGCCGCCGTCGGCCTCGTGCAGGTTCCACTCGGTCATCCACACCGGCTTGTTGTACTGCTGCGCCAGCGTGTACGGCTTCAGCCGGCCGGACGCCTCGGTGCCGTAGAGGTGCCCGCCGATGTAGCCGATGTTGTTGCGGGCGGCCGCGTCGTTGAGCGTCGGGTCGGTGTAGCCGTAGTTCAGGTTCACCGCCTCGGCGACCATCAGTTTGGTGTTCTGCACCTTGGCGCCCTGCTCCCGCACGAAGGTCTGGAGTTCGGTGCCGCTCCAGTCCATCGAGTCGTAGTCAGGGTGCCAGTCCGGCTCGTTCTGCACGGACGTGACGTCGATCGTCACACCCTGGTTGCGCATGTACTGGACGTAGCTGTTGAGGTGGTTGGCGTAGTCGTCGTAGTAGTCGGTGCGCAGCTTGCCACCGTTGATCCGGCTGTTGTTCGTCTTCCAGGCCGCCGGGGCGGTCCACGGCGACGCCATGATCTTCACGTTCGACCCGTACGACTTCGCCGTGCGCAGCGCGCTGACCTGGGTGCCCCACTCGCCGGACACCGGCGAGATGCCGGTACGCACGATGGACAGGCCGAGCTGGTTGGGGCCGAGCCCGACGAGCGTCTGCGTCTCGGCCGTCGACCAGGCGCCGCCCCAGATCGACACGGCGGCGCCGAACCCGTCGATCGTCTGGTAGCGGCTGGCGGTGTTGACGGTGATGTCCGCCGCCCCGGTCGGCGGCGGGGTGCTGGGCGAGGTGGTCGGCGAACTCGTCGGTGACGTGGACGGCGAGGTGGACGGCGACGTGGGCGTCGTGCCGCCGGTGCAGGTCACCCCGTTGAGCGCGAAGCTCGTCGGCGCGGGGTTGCTGCTGGTCCAGGCCCCGTTGAACCCGAACGACGTGCTGCCATTCGTGGGGATGGACCCGTTGTAGTCGACGTTGCGGGCGGTCACCGCCGCTCCGCTCTGGGTGACTGTGGCGTTCCACGCCTGGGTGACGGTCTGGCCGGCGGCGTAGGACCAGGTGAGCGTCCAGCCGTTGACCGGGTCACCGAGGTTGGTGACCGTCACGTTCGCGCCGAAGCCGCCCTGCCACTGCGACGACACGGCGTAGGTGACCGCGCATCCGGCGGCTGCCGCTCCGGCCGGCAGCGCCGCGGCCATCGCGGTGGACGCCAGCAGGACCGCGCCGGCCGACAACACCGCGGTACGGGTCGTTCTGTGCCTTCTCATGCGACCTTCCTTCCTGGACGGTCCGGCTCAGCGCTGGAGGGTGAGCAGTCCGGGGCGGTAGGGCAGGAGGCCGTAGTCGCCGCCGGAGTTGGGGGAGCGGCCCTGGTAGAGCAGTTGGAGGTTGCAGGGGTCGACGGTGAAGGTCTGGTCCGCGGTGGTGCGGATGAGTTCGCCGTGGCTGATGTCGTTGGTCCAGGTGGCGCCGCTGTTGGCCTTGCCGGCGAACGGGTTGGACTCGGTGGCGGCCTGCGGGGTCCAGGAGCCGTTCAGGCTGGTGGCGGTGAAGGACCGGAAGTAGCGGCCCTGCGAGCCGATCGCCTCGACGATCATCAGGTAGCGGGTCTGGCCCTGCAGCTTGTAGACCTGTACGGCTTCGAACAGGTTGTTCGTGGAGTCGGACATGATGGTGGTGTAGTTGGAGCCGAAGCTGCCGGGGAAGTTTCCGATCGGCATGCTGGAGCGGTAGATCTTGCCGTTGTCACCGGCGAAGAACAGGTACATGTTCTGGTCGTCGGCGATCAGCGTCTGGTCGATCGGGCCGGTGCCGGAGCCGGAGATGCTGCCGGTGAACAGCGGCTGCGCCGACGACCACCCGTTGGGGTTGGTGGGGTCGTTGGAGGTGCGGTAGGAGAACGCGGTCGGTCCCCACTGGTACGCCAGCACCCAGATGTTGCGCGGCGCGAAGTAGAACAACGTCGGCGCCACGGTCCCCGACGACATCGCGTTCTGGCTGGCCGACGCCATCTGCGACCAGTTGGAGAACAGACCGAAGTTCATCGACCCCCACCTCGTGCCGGTGTCGTGGGTGGTGGCGTAGACCAGGTGCTGCCCGTTGTAGGGCACCACCGTGAAGTCCTTCAACGACACCCAGCCCGACCGCGGCTGCGCCAACGCGCCGGTCGAGGACCACCGGTACGACGACGGGAGACTGCAGGTGTTGCCCGGCGGCGGAGTGGTGGGTGGCGCCGTGGTCGGCGGTGCCGTGGTGGGTGGCGCGGTGGTGGGTGAGCCGGTCGGGCCGCCGGTCGGCGTGGTGCCGCCGGTGCAGTTCACGCCGTTGAGCGCGAAGCTGGTCGGCACCGGGTTGCTGCTGGTCCAGGAGCCGTTGAAGCCGAACGACGTGTTGCCGTTCGTCGGGATCGACCCGTTGTAGTCGACGTTGCGCGCGGTGACCGCGGACCCGCTCTGGGTCAGGCTCGTGTTCCACGACTGGGTCACCGTCTGCCCGGCGCCGAACGACCACGTCAGCGTCCAGCTCGACACCGGGTCGCCGAGGTTCGTGATAGTGACGTTGGCGCCGAAGCCGCCCTGCCACTGCGACGAGATCGCGTAGTTCACGGAGCAGCCCGCGGCGGCGGCCCCGGCGGGCAGCTGCGCCACGGCGACCGACGCCGACGCGAGCAGCGCGGCGCCGGCCGACGCCAATATGGCATTGACTGACCTGGATCTGGACATGAATTGACCTCCTGCGGGGGCGGCGGCTCTGGCATTGGCGGTGGCGATTGTTTTGTGAGCGTTAACAGCCGCGTCAGGGATGTTACGGGAGCGCTCCCATGCGCTCAACAACCCATTTCCGCACGCACCGAATCAGCGCGGCCCCCACCCGCCCGCCCCGGACGCGACGATCATGAAGTTGACCGCGTCCAATGCGGACAAATCCGCGGCCTAACTTCATGATCAACGGGGTAAAAGGGGAGGGGGAGAGGGATGGGGGCGTCAGGCGGGGGTGCAGGGGGTGTTGTCGGCGGTGCACGCGACGGGGGCGTCGTGCTGGGGGTCCGGGTCGCGTACGTCGAAGCGGATGGTGGCGGACTCGCCGCCCGGCAACGCGCCCCCGGTGAAGGTGACCACTGTGCCGTCCTGGGTGGCCTCGGCTCCGCTGACACTGCCCACAGTGGCGCCCTCGTGCAGCGTCACGGTGACCGTCCAGCCCGGACGCGGTGACGGGCCGGGATTGCGCAGCACCACCTCGCCCCGGTAGCCGAAGATCCGGTCGTTCACCGTCTCGTAGGTGGCGCTCAGCGGCGTCGCCGCCACGGTCGAGGGCGTCGCGCTCGGCGTACGGCTGGGGGTGGGTGACGGCGTCGGCGAGGGTGACTCGCTGCGGCGGCTGGCGCTGGGCGTGGGCCGCGCGGTCGTGGGGCGCGCGGAGGGCGTCGCGGTGGACGGCATGACGAGTGACGTCGTGGGGGCCGGCGCGGCCGGGGCGGGCGGCTCGTCGCCGGTGGTCCATACCGTTGCTCCGGCTGCCGCGGCCAGCAGCGTGACCGCGCCCGCCGCGAGCAGCGCCCGGCGCCGTCCGGGCCGGCGGGGTTCGTCGCCGAGCAGCCGGACCACAGGCAGTTCGGCGGTCAGCCCGCCCTCGGCCCGGCGCAGGTCCACGTTCTGGAACGCCAGCCAGTCCAGAATGGCCGGCAGCCGTCCGGTGACCGCCTGCTCGTGCTGCTCGGCGCGGGCGTCGGCGTCCCAGTCGCCCTCTTCGAGCACCTCGCGTACGGACAGCCGGGTGCCGTGTGCGGTGGGGGCCAGGTCGCAGGCCAGGCGGGTGGCCCGGTCGGCCTCCCGGCAGCGGACGACCAGCCGGTGCGGCGCGCGCAGCTCGACGGTCTCGACCTCGGTGTCGGTGTCGTAGCCCGGCAGCGCGGCGGTGGCGAGGATCCACCGGTCGGACCCGGGCGCGCTGTCGGTGAACCACTTGGCCAGCAGCGCGCGTTCCGTCAACGCCCGCCAGGTCCGGGCGGGCGGGTGGAACAGGTCGACCTCGGTGACGATCTCGATCACGCGGAGACTCTAGGGCCTGTGTCAAGGTCGGTGCGGGGCGCTGTCGCCGCCGTCGTGCCAGCGGGCCCGCCAGGCGGCCTCGCTCTCCTCGGCGCTCGACTTCTCCTCGTGCATGAGCCGGCGCAACGCGATCCGGGAATCGGCGAAGATCACCAGCTCGGCCGCCACGAGCGCCACGCAGATCGCGGTGAGCAGACCCAGCGCGCCGAGCGCCGGCAGGTGCCGCCCGACCGGCAGCGCCACGGCGAGCAGGACCACGGCGCCGACCCGGGTCCAGGACAGCGTCCGCAGCGCGCGCCACTGGAACGCCATGTTCGCGGCGAAGTAGACGAGCACGCCGCCGAAGAGCAGCGGCACCGCCGGGCCGTGGCCGCGCTCCATCGGGCCGCCGGCCGGGTCGGTGACGATGCGGACCAGTTCCTCGGCGCCGATCGCGAACAGGATCACCCCGGCGATCATGGGCAGGTAGAGGTAGGCGTACGCGTCGCGGGCAAGCGCCACCCGCGCGTGACCCTGGGCGGCGTGCAGCGCGATCCGGGCGGCCGGGCCGATCATGTCGAAGTGCGCCCACCAGAGCGCGGCGGTGAACAGGATGCCGAAGATCGCCGCCGGGATCGCCGGCCAGGTCACCGGCTGGCCGAGCAGGTTGCCGCCCACGCCGACCGAGATGACCGACTCGCCGAGCGCGATGATCAGGATCAGGTCGTACCGCTCGGTCCAGTGCTCGGCCGAGGTGATCTTCCAGCCGTCGGTGCCGGCCAGCAGGCCACTGCTGTACTGGATGGCCACCACGGCGATCCACAGTCCGTCGCGCAGCCACGGGCCGACCTCCGGGGACACGCGCGGCGGCAGCAGCGCCGCCACCAGCAGCAGGGTGGCGGTGACCAGCGCCTCGGGCAGGAACAGCCGCAGCTTGTGCCGGGCCGGCGGGTCGTCGCGCGTGGCGTACCAGTACAGCGCGGTGTGCACGGCCCGGATCACCACGTAGCTGATCGTGACCAGGATCGGCCCGGCGCTGCCCTTGTCCAGGTCGCCGAACGTCTGCGGCAGCGCGAGCGCGAACGTGAACAGCGCGATCATGCCGACCACCATGAGGATCGGCACGAAGCCCTCGCCGAGGCGCAGCCGGGCGGCCACCGCGCTGTGCACCACCCAGCACCACCACAGCACGGCGAGCACCAGCAGCGCGTGCAGCAGTTCCCCGGGGGTCACGTTGGCGGCGGTGGCCCGCGTGATGATGAAGAAGGACACCACGAAGACGAGGTCGAAGAAGATCTCGAATCGGTCGACCCGGGTGGCGGGGGCGACGCCGGTCGCCGGCCCGAGCCCTTTGCGCCACCGGTCGCCACCCACCGGGCGAGTGTGTCAGCCCAGGTCAGGCCGGATGCTGCTTTCGCCGGCCATTCCACCGGTCCGATGGGGAGCGGCGCGCTCAGCCCGCCGTGGGGGCGGCGAGGGCGAGCACGTCGCGCAGCACGTCGCGCAACGGGCGCCCGGGGCGCTCCAGCCACTCGTGGGCGGCGATCCGCAGGGACGCGAGGAACGTCGCGGCGATGATCCGGGCCCGCAGCGCCGCGTCCGGTCCGGTCAGCCGGCGGGCCAGCTCCGCGGCCATCTCCCGCTCCAGCGCCGCGTACGCGGTGACCTGGTGGGCGGCCAGGCTCGGGTGACCGTGCAGTCGCCGGCGCCGGTCGAGCCAGGGCTCGGCCGGGTCGTCGTAACCGTCCTCGGCCTGGGCCAGGGCGGCCCGGGTCAGCGCGGCCCACGGTGGCAGCTGCGCCGGTTGTTGCGCGACCAGCGCGAGGAGCCGGCGCAGCCGCAGCGTGTCGCCGTGGAAGAGGGCCTCCTCCTTGCCGCTGAAGTAGTTGGAGAACGTGCGCCGGGAGACGTTCGCGGCGTCGGCGATCGCCTCGACGGTGATCCGGTCGGGGCCGTGCTCGACGGCGAGCGACAGCGCCGCCTCGTGCAGCGCCTGCCGCGTGGCCGCCTTCTTCCGCTCGCGCAGCCCGGTGCACTCCTCCATGCGACAAGCCTAGGTGACCCATTTCTCAATGGGCAAAGTTGCCCGACGGGCAAGGTTTAGTGTTGATTGCTTGAGGCAACGAAGCGGCCAACCCGCATCGACACATCTGGAGGACGCGCGCATGAGCGCACCCACCGTGACGGCTGAGGCCGCCCCGATGAGCAAGCGGAAGACGCTGGAGGCGCTCAGCGGTCTGCTGCTCGTGCTCTTCGTGGCCATGCTGAGCAGCACCGTGGTCTCGACGGCCCTGCCGAAGATCATCGGAGCGCTGAACGGATCGCAGACGCAGTACACCTGGGTGGTCACCGCCACCCTGCTCACCGCGACCGCGACCACCCCGATCTGGGGCAAGCTGGCCGACCTGTTCAACAAGAAGCTGCTGATCCAGATCGCCATCGTGGTGTTCCTGGTCGGGTCGATCGCGGCCGGCTTCGCGCAGAGCGCCGGGCAGCTCATCGCCGCCCGCGCGTTCCAGGGCATCGGCGTCGGCGGTCTCCAGGCGCTGGTCCAGGTCGCCATCGCGGCCATGATCCCGCCGCGTGAGCGGGGCCGCTACAACGGCTACCTGGGCGGCGTCATGGCGCTGGCCACCGTCGGCGGCCCGCTGCTGGGCGGCCTGATCGTGGACACCTCCTGGCTCGGCTGGCGCTGGTGCTTCTTCGTCGGCGTACCGGTCGCGGTGGTCGCGCTGTTCCTGCTCCAGGTCACCCTGAACCTGCCCACCGTGCGCCGGAAGAACGTCAAGATCGACTATCTGGGCGCCACGCTCATCGCCGCCGGCGTCAGCGTGCTGCTGATCTGGATCTCGTTCGTCGACGACTCGTTCGCCTGGGCCTCCTGGCAGACCGGGGCCATGGTCGGCGGCGCGGTGCTGCTGCTCGCGCTCGCGGTCTGGGTGGAGGCGCGGGCCGCCGAGCCGGTGGTGCCGCTGCACATCGTCCGCGAGCGCACCACCGCCCTGGCGATCCTGGGCAGCCTCGCGGTCGGCATGGCGATGTTCGGCGGCGCGGTCTTCCTCGGCCAGTACTTCCAGATCGGCCGCGGCTACAGCCCGACCGAGGCCGGCCTGCTCACCATCCCGATGATGGTCGGCGTGTTGATCTCCTCGATCGTGGCCGGCCGGATGATCACAGCGACCGGGAAGATCAAACCGTACATCGTGTTCGGCGCGGTCGTGCTGGTCGTCGGGTTCGCCATGCTCGGCACCATCGACCACGAGACGTCGCTGGTCTTCGTCGGCCTCGCCATGTTCATCGTCGGCGTCGGCGTCGGCATGACGATGCAGAACCTGGTGCTCGCGGTGCAGAACACGGTGGCTCTCAAGGACATCGGCGCGGCCAGCGCCAGCGTCGCGTTCTTCCGCTCGCTCGGCGGCACCATCGGCGTGTCGGTGCTCGGCGCGGTGCTCGCTCGCCGCGTCAGCGACCGGATCACTCACGACCTCGCCGCGGCCGGCATCCCCACCACCGGCGGAGGCGGCGGCAGCACGCTCAACCTCGACGCGCTGCCCGAGCCGGTCCGGCAGATCGTGCGGGCCGCGTACGGGGACGCAACGGGGCACATCTTCCTGATCTCGGCCGCCATCGCGGTGGTGGGTATCGTGGCGGCGCTGCTGCTGCGCCCGGTCACCCTGCGTTCCAGCCTCGACCTGCCGGACACCGGCCGGTCGGTGGCGGTGGGAGCGGACGCCGTCGACGGCGCGCCCGCCTTCGACGAGGTGAGCGTGGACTCGGCCGGGCGGGAGGAACGCGCCCGCCGCTGAGCCCGTACCCCCAGGGCCGTCGCCGACCCCGGCGGCGGCCCTGATCCGTGCCGGGAGGCACCGAAGGAGGAGTCGTGGACATCACGCGGGCCGCGCCGCCGCGCCTGGCCGCATGGCGGCGGGCCGCGCGTGAGCTGGCGCTCGTCGCCGTGCTCTTCCTCGCCTACAAGGCGGGCCGGCAGGTGGTGGCCGACCACGCCGAGGTGGCGCTCGCCAACGGCGAGTGGATCTGGCGGCTGGAGCGGCTGCTGCGCCTGCCCGCCGAGGCGGCGGTGCAGGGGCCGCTGCTGTCGCACGAGATCCTGATGCGGCTGGCGAACAGCTACTACGCCTTCGTCCACTTCCCGGCCACCGTGCTCTGCCTGGTCTGGCTCTGGCTGCGCCGCCCGGCCCACTACCTGCGGCTGCGGCGCGCCCTGGCGGCGCTGACCGCGGTGGCGCTGGTGCTGCACGTGTGCGTCCCGCTCGCGCCGCCCCGGCTGACCGAGCTCACCGGTCTGGTCGACACCGGCACCCGGTTCGGCCCGAGCGTCTACGGACCGCCCGACACCGACCAGCTCAGCAACCAGTACGCGGCCATGCCGTCGCTGCACGTGGGCTGGGCGCTGGCGATCGCGCTGGCGCTGATGGCGGTCACCACCGGACGCCTCCGCTGGCTCTGGCTGCTCCACCCCCTGGCGACAGCGCTCGTGGTGGTGGTCACCGGCAACCACTACTGGCTCGACGGGCTCGTCTCGGTCGCGCTGCTCGTGGCGATCCTGGCCGTGCTGCCCCGGCCCGCGCCGGACCGGCCCGCGCTCGTCGAGGCAGCCGGACCGGTGCGCCCGCACGTGGTGCCGGCGCCGCGCCGCGCCGGCCACCACCGGAACCCGCGGGTCCCGGCGGCGGCCGACGCGCGGCTGCGCCCTCCCGGGCGGGGCTGAGGGCCGGTCAGCGCAGCGTGCAGACCGTCCCGTTGAGGCGGAACGCGCCCGGCGGCACGTTCGGCCCGCTGTACGCGCCGACGAACCCGACGGTCGTGCTCCCGCCGTCGGCGGCGAGCCGCCGGTTGTCGGCGGTGGGCGTCACCCGGACGTTGCGGCCCTGCTGGTCCCAGGTGGCGCTCCACCCGCTGCTCACCTGCTGCCAGTCGGTCGGCCAGGTCCAGGTCAGCGTCCAGCCGTCGATGGCCTTCGCGCCGGTGTTGATCACCTCGACGTTCGCCACGTACCCGTTGCCCCAGTCGTTGTCGTCGTTGAACCGCACCGCGCAGGAGCTCTCGGCGGGGCTGCCGGTGGCGAAGGTCAGCGGCGGGGACGACCAGGAGACCCGCCCGGCGGTGTCCCGGGCGAGCACGTTGACCGTGTAGCGGGCGCCCGGTTCGAGGTTGCCGACCGTGAGCGACGTGCCGGCGGTCTCGCCGAGCTGCTCGCTCACCGCGCCGTACTGCCGGTGCACCTCGTACTTGGCGATCGGGGACGCGCCCGGCGTGGCCGCCGGCCAGGAGATGGTCGCCGCACGGTCGGTCACCGCGCCCGCCGTCGGCCGGCCCGGGGCGCCGGGCCGCCCGGCCGAGCTGCCGGCCGGTCGCAGCACGAGCGTGGTCAGCGAGTACGGCGGCAGCGTGCGCACGGTGGCGCTGCCCGAGCGGCCGGTGCTGATCCCGGTCGCGCCGTTGGCGAGCGTGTGCACTGTCGGGGCCTCGTCGGCCGGGGTGAAACCGGCGTAGTCGAGCGCCACCGGGTGGGCGTTGTCCGGGTCCTTGTTCAGCAGCAGGACCGCGACGCTGCCGTCCGGCCGCCGGACCGCGTGCGCGGCGACCAGCGGCTCGTCGGTCCCGGCGCGGACGAGCTGGTCACCGGGCCGGGCGAACAGGTTCATCATGGACAGCGCGTGGTACGGCGCGAACGGGGTGTTGAACGCCGGCTGGCACACCTCACCGTCGCTGGTGCAGTTGCCGCTGGACAGCATCCCGAAGTCGCCGTAGTCGGTCTGCCCGGCCACCTCGGAGACGGTGCCGATGCCGTTGTGCACGTTCCACCACTGCACCGTGAAGACGCCCTGCTCCAGCAGGCCGCTGTAGGCGTCGGCCAGGAACAGCGCGCCGGGCGCGGTGGTGCGGCCGGCGTCCACGTTCAGCTCGGTGAAGCTGATCCCGATCCGGTCCGCGCCGGGGCCGGCGTACCTGGCGATCTGCTGGCGCAGCAGCCAGGCCGCGTCGGGCAAATGGTTGGTCCGGGCCAGCGAGTCGGCGGCGTTGCCGCCCGGGTACCAGTGCACGTCCACGAAGTCGATCTTCGGGCCGGCGAGGGAGAGCACGGTCTGGTTCCACGGGCCCGGGTCGGAGCCGGCGGTGATCCCGTCCGGCCAGTTGCCGGGCATGGTGAGCACCGCGCCGACCTTGATGCTCGGGTCGACCGCCTTCATCGCGTCGGCGTACTCGATCACCAGCCGCGCGTACTGGGCGGCGCTCTTGTCCGGGTGGTCGTCGGCCTCCCAGGCCGAGCCGTAGTGGCCGTTGCCGTAGTTCTCGTTCCCGACGGTCCACCACCTGGCGCCGTAGCCCTTTGTGACGTTGGCGTACCGGACCCAGGCGGCGGCCTCGGCGGGCGTGCCGGTGCCGTAGTTCGCGATGATCATCGGCTGGGCGCCGACGCGGCGGGCGCCGGCCATGAACGTGTCGAAGTCGGTGTTCGGCGCGACGTAGCCGCCGGGCGCGGTGTGCGTCTCCCAGTGGTAGATGTCGGCGTACGAGCCGCCGGGGTAGCGCAGCATCTTCACACCCGCGGCCTTGAGCAGGTCGGACGTCTCGGCGCTGCCGAGCTGCGAGTCCCAGATGGCGTGGTTGACGCCGAGCGCGGTCTCCGGGACCGTGGCCAGCCCGGCGCGGGTGTTCACGGTGACGGTGACCGGGTCGGTGGGGTCGGCGGCGGCGACCGGTCCGCCGACGGTGCTGAGCGCGGTGGCGAGCAGGAGCAGGCTGGCCGCGAACGCGGTGGTTCTCCTCATGCGGGGGTGTCCTCCGGGGAGTGGGACGACGAGGCGATGCCCGGTCTGCGTCGTCCTCCCGGACGCCTGGCGGCGGCGGGATGCCCAGGAACGACGATCGGCTCCGCGCGGCGAGCCATCGACGAGGATCATACGCCCGGCGTCGGGGAGTGCAGGGCTTAATTTATAGACAGGAGTCTTTACTGTTAACAATGTTTAATTTATGTTCGGGGCACCTTCCGTTCCCCCCGAAGGAGTTGCCACCATGCGTCGAAGAATCACCCTCCCGCTGCTCACCGCAGGCGCCGTGACCGGCACGCTGGCGCTCGCCGCGCCCGCGCAGGCCCACGGCTACGTCTCCTCACCGCCCAGCCGCCAGGCGCTGTGCGCGCAGAACCGGGTGCCCGACTGCGGCCAGATCAAGTACGAGCCGCAGAGCGTGGAGGGCCCCAAGGGCCTGCGCAGCTGCCACGCCGGCATCGCCCAGTTCGCGGTCCTCAACGACGACAGCCGCAACTGGCCGGCCACCTCGGTCGGCAGCACCGTCACGTTCACCTGGGTCAACACCGCCCGCCACGCCACCGCCAACTGGGAGTACTGGATCGGTGGCACCCGGGTCGCCGTGGTCGACGGCGGTGGCCGTCAGCCCGGCGCGACCGTGTCGCACACGGTCAACCTCGGCGGCTTCTCCGGCCGGCAGAAACTGCTCGCCATCTGGAACATCTCCGACACCGCCAACGCCTTCTACTCCTGCGTCGACCTGCAGATCGGCGGCGGTGGCGGCAACCCGACCCCGTCGCCCACGCCGACGGCGGCGCCGACCACCCCCGCGCCCTCGCCCACGCCCACCCGGACCAGCACGCCGGCGCCGGGCGGCACGTGGACGGCCGGACGGGCGTACCAGGTCGGTGACACGGTCACCTACGACGGCCGCAGCTACCGCTGCCGCCAGGCGCACACCGCCATCGCCGGCTGGGAGCCGCCGAACGTGCCGGCGCTGTGGCAGCAGATCTGAGCCCGCGTACCCGCGCGGCGGAGCCGGCCGGTCCCCGGCTCCGCCGCGCGTCCGCGGCCCTGCTCGGCGTGATGCTGACCCTGGCCGGTTGCGGCGGCCCGCCCGCGGCCGATCCGTCCCCGCCGGTCCCGTCCGCCACGGCCTCGGCCCCGGACACCACGGTCAGCGGGATCGACGCGCTGTTCCTGGCCATGATGGTGGCCCACACCGAGCAGACGCTGGAGATCGTGCGGCTCGGTCTCGACCGCGCCACCGATACGCGGATCCGCACGCTGATCGCCGCCGTGCGGGCCACCGAGACCGACGAACTGGCCACCATGCGCGAATGGCTGCGCGACGCCGGGCCGTCGGCCGCCGCCGCGGCCGCCCGGCACGACCACTCCGGGCACAGCGACGCCGCCGCCGGACTGGCCCGGCTGCGCGCCGCCGCGCCCGCCGACGCCGACCGCGTGCTGGTCGACGTGCTGAGCCGGCACCAGCGCACCGCGGCCGACCTGGCCCGCGCCCAGGTCGCCGCCGGCACCAGCGAGCGGGTACGCGAGCTGGCCCGCCGGATCGAGCGCTCCCGGACCGCGGAGATCGAACTGATGGGCCGGATGGGCTGAAACGGCGCGCCCGCACGCCCCGGAGCTGCCCGGACGCGCCATGACCTTCGTCACGTCGACGTCGCGCCCACCGGCCCGCCGAGGTTCACGAATCGGCGCGCAACCGCCCTTTTCCGTGAGCCGCCGGCCCGCCGTACGGCCGTGCGCAGGCCCGGGACGCCTCGTCCGTCGGCATAATCCGCCCCGGTCTGTCGCCGGTCGTGGTTAGGCTTCCCGCCGGACGTCGCCCCGCCGCGCGTTCCGCCCGCGCCCGGACGGTGCGTGGCGACCCCCACCGCCTTCGGCAGCCGAACCGGATCCAGGAGACCGTTAGTGACCCAGCAACCCGTCGCGACGTCGACAAAGCTCGACGCCGCGGTGCTCAAGGTGGCCGGCGTCGTCGTGCTCGGCGCGATCATGTCGATCCTCGACGTGACAGTCGTCAGCGTGGCGCTCCCGACGTTCCAGAGCGAGTTCGACGCCTCGTACGCGCGCGTCGCGTGGACCATGACGGGCTACACGCTCGCGCTGGCCACGGTGATCCCGCTCAGCGGCTGGGCCGCCGACCGGTTCGGCACGAAACGCCTCTACATGGTGGCGCTGGCGCTGTTCACCATCGGCTCCGGGCTCTGCGCCACCGCCGACTCGATCGGCGAGCTGATCGCCTGGCGTGTGGTCCAGGGCCTCGGCGGCGGCATGCTCATGCCGCTCGGCATGACGATCATGACCCGGGCCGCCGGCCCGCACCGCATCGGCCGCCTGATGGCAGTGCTCGGCATCCCGATGCTGCTCGGCCCGATCACCGGACCGATCCTCGGCGGCTGGCTGATCGACGTCGCCAGCTGGCACTGGATCTTCCTGATCAACCTGCCGATCGGCGTGGTCGCGCTGATCTACGCCCAGCTCGCGCTGCCGAAGGACAACGCCGAGCCGTCCCAGGCGTTCGACTTCCTCGGCATGCTGATGCTGTCGCCGGGTCTGGCCCTGTTCCTGTACGGCATCTCCACGCTGCCCGAGACCGGCACGATCGCCGACACCAAGGTCTGGCTGCCGATGCTGGCCGGCGGCGCGCTCGTGGTCGCCTTCGTGGCCTACTCGTTCCGGCCCCGCCATCCGCTGCTCGACCTGCGGCTGTTCCGCAACCGCAACCTCACCATCGCCTCGATCACCATGTTCGTGTTCATCATCGCGTTCATGGGCGCGGGCCTGCTGTTCCCGAGCTACTTCCTGCAGGTGCGGGGTGAGACGACGCTCGCCGCGGGCCTGCTGATCGCGCCGCAGGGCATCGGCGCCATGCTGACCATGCCGATCGCGGGCACGCTCGCCGACCGGGTGCCCGTCGGCCGGACGGTGCCCTTCGCGCTGGTGCTCATCGCGGCCGGGTTCTTCACCTTCACGCAGCTCGGCACCGACACCTCGTACTGGCTGCTCTGCGGCTCGCTGTTCGTGATGGGCCTCGGCATGGGCGGCACGATGATGCCGATCATGACCTCGGCGCTGAAGACGCTCAGCGCCGCCGAGGTGGCGCGCGGCTCCACGCTGGTCAACATCCTCCAGCAGATCGGCGGATCGATCGGCGCCGCGATCATGTCGGTCATCCTCACCAGCGAGCTGAACGGCTCGCGGCCCATCCCCGGCGTGACCGACCCGGGCACCGGCGCCCCGCTGACCGAATCCCAGCTCGCCATCGCCGCACAGCAGCGGCCCGAGCTGATCCAGCAGTTCCCGGTGCCGCCGTCGCTCATCGAGCGAGGGCTCGACTACGCCGCGGGCGCCTTCTCGACCACGTTCTGGGTCGCGTTCGGGCTGGTGCTGCTCACCTTCGTCCCGGCCGCCTTCCTGCCGCGCCGGCGTGAGCCGTCGCACCTGCTCGACGGCGAGACGGGCGAGGACAAGCAGCCGATGGCGCTGCCGATCCACTGACCGCCGCCGTGACCGGGGCCGGACGCCTGAGCGTCCGGCCCCGCGCCACATCGGTGCGGTGCCGCCCGCCGTGCCGGGTGGGCGCGTTGTCGGCCACCCGCCGGTGTGCTCGCGCTGTCGGCCCGCCCGGCCGTGTCGGCGTGGCTTTCGCCACCGGGGCCGTGCCGGCGGGGCCAACCCGCCACCGCGGCCGTGACGAGCGCCTACGATCGGCACAGGGAGCCGGGGAGAGGCGGGCAGCGTGAGCGCAGACGACGCGCAGCGGTCGGCGCGACGGCGTAACCGCATGCTGCTCGCGGGCCTGCTCGCCGTCGTCGGGCTCATCCTGCTGCTGCTCGGCCTCACCGTCGCCAGCGGCACCGTCGCCGGCGTCGAGGTGGTGCTGGCGCTGCTGCTCCTGGTCAGCAGCTACGCGATCCAGCGGCTGGCCCGCCGCGAGACCGTCTACCGCGACGAGCGGCGCTGACCGGCGGAGCGGTCCGGCCGGGCTAGGCTGCCAGTGTGGATCACGAAGACCGGATCGCGCTGTTCCTCGACTACGAGAACCTGGCCCTGGGCGTACGCGACCACCACGGTGGTGGTGCGTTCGACTTCCGGCCGATCGCCGACGCGCTCGCCGAGCGGGGGCGGGTGGTGGTGCGCCGGGCGTACGCGGACTGGTCGTACTTCGACGAGGACCGGCGGATGCTCACCCGGTCGCACGTCGAGCTGATCGAGATCCCGCAGCGGATGGGCGCCTCCCGCAAGAACGCCGCGGACATCAAGATGGCGGTGGACGCGGTCGAGCTGGCGTTCGAACGCGGCTACATCTCCACGTTCGTGATCTGCACGGGCGACAGCGACTTCACTCCGCTGGTCCACAAGCTGCGCGAACTCAACAAGCGGGTGATCGGTGTGGGGGTGGAGAAGTCCACCTCGGCGTTGCTGCCGCCGGCCTGCGACGAGTTCCTCTACTACGACCGCCTCGAAGGCGTCGACGTGCCGCCGCCGTCCGCCCGCCGGTCGCGTCCGGCCCGGACGGCGCCGCCCGGGCCGGTGGCGGAACCGGTGGCGGAGGTCGCGCCGGAAGCCGCTGCGGCCGAGGAGGGGCGGGCCCGGGACGTCGACACGCTCGCCGTCCAGCTCGTACAGACGGTGGCCGGCATGCAGGGCAGCTCCAGCGGTGACGTGACCGCGTCCGCGCTCAAGCGCGCGCTGCTGCGCAAGGACCCGACGTTCAGCGAGTCCGACTACGGCTTCCGTACCTTCGGCGAGCTGCTGCGCCACCTCGCCGCGCGCAACGTGGTGGAGCTGGCGGCGGGGCCGGCGAAGGGCGACCCGGAGGTGTCGCTTCCGGAACAGGGCGACCGCGACGTCGCGTTCGGGCTGCTGCGATCAGTGGTGGTGGACCTGGCCGGCGAGGGCGGCGCGGTGGCGCTGTCCGGGCTGAAGGACCAGCTCCGGCGCGCCCGGCCCGACTTCAGCGAGAAGAAGCTCGGATATCGCAGCTTCCTGCAGTTCTGCAAGGCGGCCGCGACGGGCGGCGCGGTCGAGCTGCGCTGGAGCCCAGAAGACGGCGACTACCTCCTGACCCCCCACACCCCCTGACCCCCCACCCCACCCGCCCCTCGCCCTTCGTTCCCGCGATCTTGCACTTGCGGCCCGCCTAAAGCGGGATTAATCCGGCATCTGCGGGGCGCGAAGTGCAAGATCGACGGCGAGGGTGAGGCGGGGTGACCGCGAGGGCGGGACGGCGGGGAAGTGGGAGAGCGGCGAGCGTGGGGCGGGGTCAGGGGAGGGTTGCGTCTTGCTGGGCTGTTGCGCCGGAACCGACAGCCAGGCCGAGGTGCAGGCCCACCAGGTCCAGGACGCTCGGCTCGGCGGATGCGGCGGACGGGCTCGGCTCCGCTGTCGGATCGGGCTCGCCGGTCGGAACCGGATCAGCCGTCGGGCTCACGCTCGGCGCCGGCGTCGCCGGACCGGCGGCGGGTGGGCCGGACGATTCGACGATCACGGGCGTACGGCCGCTCACGCGCGTCGACGGGGATCCGGCGGCAGGTGGCGCGGTGGTGGGGACCCGATCACCCGAACCGGCGGCCGGAGGTCGCGGCGCGGGCCGGGGCGGCCGGGACGCAGGGGGAGACGACGGGTTGACCGGGGTCGCCACGGGCGGCACTGACGAAACGGCCGGTGGGGGTGCGGTCGCCGGGTGGGTCGCGGTTCGGGCTGCCGGGTCGGTCTGCCCGGCGGTCGCGGTCCAGGTGCCGGCGGAGGTGACGCCCAGCAGTACGGCCATCGCTGCGACGCCCGCCGCGGCCAGCCGCTGGGGGAGCGCCCGTTCGGCGGGGGCGTCCCACGGCCCGAGTGGCCGGGGTGGGCGGGGCCGGGCGGCCCGGTGGGCGGACCACAGCGCCTCGACGTCCTCCACCACCGCGGTGCGCGTACCGGTGGCGTCGGCGTGGGCCAGGGTGAGGTAGAACCGGGCGTTCGCCGCGCCCGGCGCCGGCACGCGCAGACCCGCCGGTGCGCCGCCGTCCGTGCCGTGCAGCAGGGTGACCGGACGGCCGGGGTGGTGCCCGAGTCCGCGCAGAGTCCGCAGGGGCCACTCCCGGCCGACGCCGGGCCCGGTGAAGGCGACCCGCCGGTCGGTCACCACGGCGGCGCCGCTGGCGATCACGCGCAGCCCGGCCGGTAGCGGGCCCTCGGCCGGGTCGAGACATCCGGCGAGCGTGCCGCCCGGCACCGGCAGTCCGGGCAGGTGCCGGGCCGCGGCCTCGACGAGGTCGACGGTGGGCAGGATGCGGTAGACGACCTCTCCGTCGTCCAGTGGCACCGGTAGCGGGGCGCCGGCCAGGACGCACCCGTGGAAGCCGGCCGCCTCGATCCGCAGCCGGTCGAGGTGCTCCGCGCGCCGCCGCCAGGCCCGCGCCGCCGTCTCGTACGCCTGGCGCCGGCGCTCGTTCTCGCGCCGCGCCCAGGCCAGCCGCCGCCGGGGATGAGCCCCGATCGCGTCGGGTCGCCTCGCCGTCACACCTGGTACAACGCCCTGCGTAAGCCGCGGATACGTGAGCGCGGCTATCGTCCGGTTTGGCGGTGGTATGCCCGCGATTACACTTCGGGGCATGCCGCGGATCGTCCAGTTGCTGGCCTCGCCCGTGCACCGGTACGTGGGCCGCCCCGCGGACGGGCCCGCCCCCGCGCCGCCGGGTGAACTGGTCGAGCGGGTGGAGGTGCGCGCCGGTCTCGGCATCGTCGGTGACCGCTACTTCGGCCGCCCGGCGCACCGCCAGGCGAGCGTCACGCTGATCGCGCGGGAGTCGCTGCCGCCCGGGGCGGACCTCACCCAGTTGCGACGTAACGTGCTGACCGACGGCATCCCGGTGGACGAGCTGGTCGGCCGGGTGCTCACGCTCGACTCCGGCGACGGTCCGGTCCGCCTGCGGGTGCACCGGGCCGCGCCGCCGTGCGCCTGGCTCGACGTGGTGGTCGCGCCCGGCACCTGGAAGGCGATGCGTCGCCGGGGCGGTGTGCGCTGCGCGCCGCTCACCGACGGCGTCCTGCGGGTCGGGCCGGTCACCGTCTCCGTCGACGACGACTGACCCGGTTCGGGAACTTTTCCCGCCCGCCGGCCGACCAACCGGAGGTCGCCGACAGTCAGGCCCGGTGGCAGGAGGGACGCCAGGGATGAACCGAGCGGGCAGCGGATCCGTACCGTCGGGCATGACGATGTCGGGCCCGCGGGCCGGCCGAGGATGAGCCCGGACGCCGACGACGAGCAGGTGACCGGGTGGGCCCGGAGCGCCGCCCGTGGTGACCGGCTGGCCGCTGCCGCGTTCGTCCGTGCCCTCCAGGCGCCGGTGTGGCGGTTCCTCGCCCACCTGGCCGGGCCGGCCGAGGCCGACGACCTGGCCCAGGAGACGTTCCTGCGCGCGCTGCGCAGCCTGCCCGGCTTCGCGGGCCGGTCGTCGGCGCGTACCTGGGTCTTCACCATCGCCCGCCGGGTCGCGGTGGACCACGTGCGGGCGGCGACCGCGCGGCCCCGCACGGCCGCGCTGGCGGACTGGCAGGCCGCCGCCGAGGCGGCCGGGGCGGTGACCCGCGGCGGGGACGACGGGGTGGTGTTGCGCGGGCTCATCGCGGCGCTCGCCCCGGACCGCCGGGAGGCGTTCGTGGCCACCCAGGTGCTGGGCCTGTCCTACGCCGAGGCCGCCGAGGTGTGCGGCTGCCCGGTCGGCACGATCCGGTCCCGGGTCGCCCGCGCCCGGGAGGACCTGGCCGCCGCCTGGTCCGGCGACGTCCGTGACCGCCGCGCCCGCTGACACCCGCGGGCCCCGGCCGTCCGGCGGTTCAGGCCGCGCGCCGGTTGCGGGCCTGTGCGGGGTACGGGCCCGGCTGCACCAGCCGCAGCGGCGCCGGCGCGGCCGGTTCCTCGGTGCGCAGCGCCCACCGCGATCCGCTCGACCGGCCCCGCCCGGGCGGCGTGTCGCCGGGGCGCCAGCCCGGCCGGGACAGCACCAGCATCACGGCCCAGCCGACCAGCAGGAAGCCGTGGCTGACCAGCCGGGTCATCGCGACCTGACCGGTGATCAGGTCGTTCACCGACAGCAGCACCAGCGTGGCGACGAACGCGCTGAGCATCGGCAGCAGGCCGGACGGCGTGGTCCGGCGTGCCGCCACGTAGAGGAACCCGGCGCCGACTGCTACGTTCCACGCCGCCGACTCGTGCCACAGGTGCTGGCCGGAGGTGTGGGCGTGCGCGACGACCGCCTCCCGGCCGATCTGGGCCAGCCCGAGTACGAGCTGCACCGCGCCGAGCAACCCGAGCGCCCCGCGTAGTCCGAGCGCGATCCGCTGGCGGCGGCTCGGCCGGGGCGGCGGCGCGGCGGCGAGCACCGCGTCGACCAGGTCGGGTACGCGCGGGGCGAGCTGCGTACGGGCCCGCCGGGTGACCGCCGCGGCCGAGTCGAACCAGCCCCGGCAGCCGGCGCAGCCGGTCAGGTGCGCCTCGGCCGCCTCGATCTCCGAGCGGGACGCCTCACCGTCCAGCTGTGCCGACAGGATTTCCCGCCACTGCTCACACGCCATACAGGGATAGTCGTCCGGACCGGCGCGCTGGTTCCCGGCGGGGTGCCGGTCACGCCGCCGCGGCCGCTGACCGTTCCGCCCACGCGTGCAGCGCGTCCCGGTCGCCCGCCGAGTCCAGGTTCAGCGCAGCCTCGATCAGTGCCAGATGGGTGAACGCTTGCGGGAAGTTGCCCAGCGCCGTGCCGTCGGGCGCGCGTTCCTCCGGATGCAGGCCGAGCGGCCCGGCCCGGCCGGCCAGCCGGTCGAAGATGTCCCGCGCCTCGCCGTGCCGGCCGGCCAGTACCAGCGCCGAGACCAGCTCGAAGGAGCAGAGCAGGAACGCCCCCTCGGTGCCGGGCAGCCCGTCGTCGGCCCGGTAGCGCCGGATCAGGTCGGGCGCGACGGCGAGGTCGGCGCGGATCCGTTCGACGGTGGCGACCACCCGGGCGTCGTCGCCGGGCAGGAACCCGACGAGCGGCATCCGCAGCAGCGAGGCGTCCGGCTCGGTCCCGCCGTACGCCATGACGAAACTGCCGGCGCGCTCGTCGTACCCGCGGTCGAGCACCTCGGCGTGCAGCGCGTCACGTTCCCGGCGCCACCGGTCCACCGGCGCGGCGCCGTCGCCGAGCAGCCCGGCGAGGCGGATGCCCCGGTCCAGGCAGACCCAGGTCATCACCTTCGAGTAGACGTAGTGCCGGCACGGGCCGCGGATCTCCCACACCCCGTGGTCCGGTTCCCGCCAGCGCTCCGCCATGGTCTCGACGTGCCGCCGCAGCAGCGCCCACTGCGGGCCGGTCAGCTCGCCGGTGAGCAGCTGGTAGGCAAGCGCCGCGTCGAGGATGTGCCCGTACGTGTCGAACTGGATCTGGTTCGCCGCCTCGTTGCCGACCCGCACCGGCGCCGAGCCGGCGTAGCCGGACAGGTGCGGCAGCTCACGCTCCTCGGTGGCGTGGCCGTGGATGCCGACGAGCGGCGCGAGCGGATGCTGCCGCGCGCAGATGCCGAGCAGGAACCGCAGATAGCGGCGGCCCTCCTCGGCGTGGCCCAGGCGGAACAGCGCGAGCAGCAGCAGCGCCGCGTCCCGGTGCCAGGTGAAGCGGTAGTCCCAGTTGCGGACCCCGCCGATCTCCTCGGGCAGCGATGTGGTCGGGGCGGCCAGCAGCGCGCCGGTCTCGTCGTAGGACAGGCCGCGCAGCACCAGGGCGCTGTGCCGGACCGCGCCGGCCGCG
This sequence comes from Micromonospora sp. NBRC 110037, assembly GCF_001652995.1. Taxonomy (NCBI): domain Bacteria; kingdom Bacillati; phylum Actinomycetota; class Actinomycetes; order Micromonosporales; family Micromonosporaceae; genus Micromonospora; species Micromonospora sp. NBRC 110037. The sequence continues at coordinate 1,779,042 of NZ_BBVA01000002.1, read as the reverse complement.
AAGCCCGTGTAGTCGCCGCGCGCCGACCACGCCCGCCAGCTGTCGGCGGTCCGCTCGGTCAGCTCCTCGGCGTCGGCGAGGGCGGGCACCGGGTCGGCGTACCCGAGAAGCAGCGTCGCGTCCTGCCCGGCGCGCAGCTCCGCCTCGGCGACGAGCGTGCCGTCCTCGACGGTGACCGGCAGGTCGGTGCGCAGCCGCAGCGGCGTGCCGTCGGCGTGCCAGCCGTTACCGTCGCGCCGCCAGCGCACCGGGCGTGCCCCGTACCCGGGCCGGGGCGTCAGCTCGGCGCGGACCCGCAGCACACCGTCGGTGATTCGCAGCCGGCGCACCAGCGCCCGCTCGGCGTGGATCGGCCGGTCGGCGGCGCCGGGCCGGACCGCGAGCAGGTCCTCGCCGGCCGCCGCGCCGGACGGGGCGGCCCAGTCGTTCTCCAGCACCAGCGTGTCCGGCCGGTAGCGGCGCCGCGGCGCCGGGCAGCCGGCGACGGTGAGCGTGAACCGGCCGCCGGTGTCCCGGTCGAGCAGCCGGGCCGCGACCGCGTCGCCCGCCGCGTCCGGTACGCAGAACCACTCGACCGCCCCGTCCGGTGCGACGAGCGCCGTGGTGTGCGTGTCGGACAGGAACGCGTACGCGTCGATCGGCGGGAACGACAGCGGCGGCTCGGACACGGCGGTGACTACCCGGCGCGGGCACGGGTAAGCGGGCCGGGGAGGGGCCGCTGTGACACGCGAGTTCGTGAACTGGTCCGGCAGTCTCCGCTTCACACCGGCGGACCGGGCCGAGCCGGCCGACGAGGCCGAGGTGTGCGACCTGGTGCGCCGTGCCCGGGCCACGCGCGCGACCGTCCGGCCGGTCGGCTCGGGGCACTCGTCCAGCCCGCTGGTGCGTACCGACGGGATCCTGCTGAGCCTGGACCGGATGGCCGGGGTGATCTCCGACGACGGGCGGGTCGCGACCGCGTGGGCCGGCACGAAGCTGCGGGCGCTGGGCGAAGGGCTCTACGACGCCGGGCTGGCCATGGACAACCTGGGCGACGTCGACTACCAGTCGATCGCTGGGGCGACCGCCACCGGCACCCACGGCACCGGCATCGGATTTGGGAACCTGAGCACCCAGGTCACCGGCGTGCGCCTGGTCACCGGCACCGGCGACGTGCTGGACGTCGACGCGCGGCGCAACCCGGAGCTGCTGCCGGCGGTGCGCCTCTCCCTCGGCGCGCTCGGCGTGGTCACCCAGGTCACGCTCGACGTGCAGCCGACCTACCAACTGCACCGCCGCTCCTGGTGCGCGCACCTGGACTGGACCCTGGACCACCTCGCCGTGCTGCAGCACACCAACCGCAACATGGACTTCTACTGGTACCCGCGCAGCGACCAGACGCAGATCCGGGTGATCAACCGCACCGACACGGACGCCGCGCCGGACCGGGCACAGCCCCGGCTGCCGGACGGCGAGCCGCGGCAGAGCCAGGTCGGGCCCACCCACCGCACCATTCCCCGGCACCGGGAGCTGCGCTTCGAGGAGATCGAGTACATGCTGCCGTCGGAGGCGTTCCCGGCCTGCTTCGCCGAGGTGCGCCGCCGGGTGCGCGACCGGCACCGCCGGGTGGCCGCCTGGCGGGTCCTGGTCCGCACCATCGCCGCCGACGACATCTGGCTCAGCAACGCCTACGGCCGCCCCACCACCACGATCGCCTGCCTGCAGAACACCTCGCTGCCGTACGACGAGTACTTCCGGGACATGGAGGCGGTGTTCCGGCACTACGGCGGACGCCCGCACTGGGGCAAGAAGCACTGGCTCGGCGCGCGGGAGCTGCGTCCCCTCTATCCCCGCTGGGACGACTTCCAGGCGGTGCGCCGCCGGCTCGACCCGGACGGGGTGTTCCTCACCCCGGACCTGGCCCGGCTGCTGGAGGAGTCGTGAGCGCGCCGGTCGGCGCCCGGGTCTGGGTGGTGCCGGGCGGGCACGTGCCGTTCCCCGCGCACGGCCCGGAACCGGCGTTCACCGCCTTCGACCAGCTCTGCGTGCTCAACGCCGCCGACGAGGACGCCGAGCTGGAGCTGGACTTCTACTACCAGGACGTCGAACCGGTCGGACCGTACCGGCTACTGGTCGGCGCCCGCCGGATCCGGCACGTACGGGTGAACGACCTGATCGACCCGGAGGCGGTGCGACTGGACCGCCCGTACGGCTGCGTGCTGCGTTCCCCGGTCCCGGTGGTGGTGCAGTTCCTGCGCCAGGACACCCGGCTGCCCGGCGTGGTGGCGCTGACCGGCACGATGGCGTACCCCGGGTGAGGTTCGGGCGGGCGACCGCGGGTACCCGGCCGCATGCGGGATGCCGTCGACCGGGTACGCGACGCCGGGCGGTCCAGCCGCCGGCGACTGGGCACGTACTTCATCGTGGCGGTCCAGGCCGGCCTCGCGGCCACGCTGGCCTGGACGGTGGCCCGCGAGGTGCTCGGCAACCCCGACCCGACGTTCGCGCCGGCCGCGGCGGTCAGCGTCATCGCCGCCTCGCTCGGCAACCGCACCCGGCGGACCGTGGAGCTGGTGGTCGGGGTGGTCCTCGGCATCGTCGTCGGTGACCTGCTGGTGCATCTGTTCGGCACCGGGCCGTGGCAGACCGGCGTGATCGTGTTCCTGGCGGTCTCCGCGGCGGTGCTCGTACGCGGTACCGGCGCGCTCGTCACCCAGGCCGGCGGTACGGCGGTGCTGGTCGCCACGCTGACCCCGGTGTCGCCCGACCTGGAGCTGCCCCGGACCCTCAACGCGCTCGTCGGCGGCGCCGTCGGCCTGCTCGTGGTGCTGGTGATCGCGCCGCTGAACCCGCTGCGCGCGGTCCGCCGCGTGGCAGACCCGGCGCTCGACACGTTCGCCAGTCAGATGACCGCGTCGGCGGAGGCGCTTGCACACGCCGACGTGCGCGCGGCCGACGAGGTGCTGGCCCGGATGCGCGCCGCCGAGACGGAACTGGACCGGATCGACGAGATGGTCGGCGCCGCCGACGAGGTGGTCCGGTTCTCCCCGGTGCGCTGGCGGCGACGACGCGCCCTGGCCGCGTATCGGCACGGCGCCGAGCACCTGGACCGGGCGTTCCGCAACAGCCGGGGCATGGTGCGCCGCATCGGCACCGCGTTACGGGACCGGGAGCCGGTGCCGCCGCACCTGCCCGCCGCGCTGGAGCACTTCAGCGAGGCGATCCGGCTGCTGCACCGGGCGTTCCTGGCCGCCGAGGAGCCGGCCGCCGCCCGGGAGCGGGTGCTGCGCGCGGTCCGCGACGCGGGCGAGGCGTGCCGGCAGGAGATCGGCTTCTCCGGCACCATCGTGGTCTCGCAGTTGCGGACCGTCGCCAACGACCTGCTGCGTGCCACAGGCGTGCCGGCGGACGAGGCCCGCCGTCAGGTCCGCCGCGCGGCAGCGGCCCGCTGAGAGGGCCGCTCACGCCTCGGTCAGCAGGGTCTTCTGCACCTTGCCCATCGCGTTGCGGGGCAGCGCGCCGACCAGCCGTACCTGCCGGGGGCGCTTGTGCGCGGACAGGTGCCGCGCCACGAAGTCGATCAGCTCGGCCTCGGCCACGCCGTCGCCGACCACGTACGCGGTCACCTGCTGCCCCAGGTCGGGGTGGGGCGTGCCGACCACCGCCGCCTCCCGCACACCCGGGTGGGCCAGCAGCGCGTCCTCCACCTCGCCGGCCCCGATCCGGTACCCGCCGCTTTTGATCAGGTCGGTGGCGGCCCGGCCGACGATGCGGTGGACGCCGTCCGGGTCGACCGTGGCGACGTCGCCGGTGCGGAACCAGCCGTCGGCGGTGCGGGTGGCCGCGTCGGCGTCCGGCCGGTTCAGGTAACCGTCGAACAGCGTGCCGCCGCGTACCTGCAGCTCACCCATGGCCGCGCCGTCCGCCGGCAGCGGGTCGCCGTGCTCGTCCCGCACCCGCGTGTGCACGCCGGGCAGCGGCACACCCACGGTGCCGGGCCGCCGGGGAACGTCCGCGCGGGCGCTCACCGTCACGAGCGTCTCGGTCATGCCGTACCGCTCCAGCGGCCGGTGCCCGGTCAGCCCGGCCAGCGCCGCGAAGACCGGATCGGGCAGCGCCGCGCTGCCGGACACGAGCAGCCGGGCGCCGCGCAGCGCCCGCGCCGCCGCGGGTTGCGCCGCGATCCGCGACCAGATCGTGGGTACGCCGAAGTACAGCGAGCCGCCCGCCGCCGCGTACCGCTCGGGGTGGGGACGGCCGACGTGGCGCAGGCGGCTGCCGACGCGCAGCGGGCCGAGCACGCCCAGCACCAGCCCGTGCACGTGGAACAGCGGCAGCCCGTGCACCAGCACGTCGTCCGGTGTCCAGGCCCAGGCGTCTGCGAGCCCGTCCAGGCAGGCGGCGACCGCGCGGCGGGACAGCACCGCGCCCTTGGGCGCGCCGGTGGTGCCGCTGGTGTAGAGGATCAGCGCGGTGGCCGCCGGGTCGGGCTCGGGATGGCTGGTGTCCGAGCGCCGGGCCAGATCCAGCGGCACGAGCGGCGGCGAATGGGCTTCCCGCGTGCCCGGCGCCGCCAGCAGCACCTCCGCGCCGGAGTCGCGCAGGATGTGGTCGCGTTCCATCGGCCCGGCGTCGGGCGGCACCGGCACCACCGCCGCGCCCGCGAGCAGCCCGCCGACCACGCCGACCACCGTCTCCAGAGTCGCCGTCGCGGGCACCGCCACCCGGGCCGCTCCGCGCAGGTCGTCGGCGACCGCGGCGGCCGCCCGGCGCAGCTCCACCCAGGACAGCGAGCGGTCCTGCACCCGGATCGCGCCCGGGCGCCCGTCGGTGGCCTCGGCGAGCCGGCTGAGCAGCGGCACGGGCACCCCTTTCCGGTACGTCCCTGACGTGACCGTAGCCGGACGGGCCACCCCGGCCGGGTGGGCCGTCAGGAATGTGTCATCGTGGTCGGCGGCGAGAGAGGGGTCGGCATGTCGGGTCCGTTGCACGGGGTGCTGGTCGCCGACTTCTCCCGGATCCTCGCCGGGCCGTACGCGACGATGCTCCTGGCGGACCTCGGCGCGGACGTGGTCAAGGTGGAGTCGCCGGGCGGCGACGACACCCGCGGCTGGCGGCCCCCGGTCCGCGACGACGTCTCCACCTACTACCTGGCGGTCAACCGCAACAAGCGCTCACTGGTGCTCGACCTGACCGACCCCGGCGACCTGACGCTGGCGCACCGGCTGGCCGACCGGGCCGACGTGCTGATCCAGAACTTCCGTCCGGGCGCGCTGCGCCGCTTCGGCCTCGACCACGACACGCTCACCGCCCGCAACGCCCGCCTGGTGTACGCCTCGATCAGCGGTTTCGGCGCTGCCGGGGGCGCCGACCTGCCCGGGTACGACCTGATGGTGCAGGCCGCCGCCGGGTTGATGAGCCTCACCGGGGACGCGGACGGCCCGCCCTACAAGGCCGGTGTCGCGGTGTTCGACGTGATCGCCGGGCTGCACGCGGCGGTCGGGATCCTGGCCGCTCTGCGGCACCGCGAGTCGACCGGGCGCGGGCAGCACGTCACGGTGGACCTGCTCTCCTCGGCGCTGTCCGGGCTGGTCAACCACACCAGCGCGCACGTGGCCGGGGCCGCGCAGCCGCACCGGATGGGCAACGCGCATCCGAGCATCGTGCCGTACGAGCCGCTGCCCACCGCCGACGGCGAACTGGTGGTGATCGCCGGCAACGACGCGCAGTTCCGTACCCTCTGCCGGGTGCTGGGCGTGCCGGAACTGGCCGGCGACGCGCGGTTCCGGCGCAACGCCGACCGCGTCGCGCACCGCGACGAGCTGCGGCCGCTGCTGGTGGCGGCGCTGTCCCGGCGCGGCAGCGCGGAGTGGTTCGGCGAGCTGCGCGCGGCGGGCGTGCCGTGCAGCCCGATCAACTCGGTGGCCGAGGGGGTGGCGCTGGCGCAGGGGCTGGGCCTGGAGCCGGTGGTGACGACCGGCGGCGTGCCGGGGATCCGCAACCCGATCGGCCTGTCCGGCACCCCGCCGCGCTACGAGCTGCCGCCCCCGGAGCTGGACGAGCACGGCGACCAGCTGCGCGCCTGGCTCGCCGCCCCCTGAGCCGGGCGCGCGGTCAGAGCGTCTCGACCAGGCGGAAGCGTTCCAGCACGGCCATGGTGTCGTCGTCGACGGTGAACGTGGGGTCGCCGAGCCAGCCGCGGTAGTCCTCGCCGTGCCAGAACTGCTCGTGGCCGGCCCGCCAGGCGGCGACCGACTCGTAGCCCTCGCCCTCGTCCCGCGCGTGGTCGAGATCGACGTCACCGAGGCGGGCGACGCGGACCTCGACCAGCTCGATCACCGCCACGGGCCGGCCGTCGGAGTCGATCACCGCCGAGCGGGTACCGACGGCCGGCAGCGGCTCGCCGTCGATCTCGTAGTCCTGGACCAGCGCGGTAGTGGTGGTCTTGCTCCCGTCGAGCACGGCGGCGACGAGCTGGTCGCGCAGCGGGCCGGGGAAGGCGAACTCGAAGGTGGGCAGCGCGGCATCCATGCCCGGCAGGCTAGCCGTCGGCGGCGGCGCGGCGCGCGGAGAATTGGAGGCGGAACCGGCAGCCCGCTCAGCCGGCCGGCGGCAGCAGGCGGTCCAGCCAGCCCAACAGCACCCGCTCGTACTGCGGGCTGACACTGTCCAGGTCCTCACCCTCGCCGAGCGTGGGCGCGTGGTCGCAGCCCGCCAGCCGGGCCACCGTCAGCTCGGCGTCGCGGGCCGCCCGCCGCCACACCTCGAGGCTGTCCTCGATCGGGATCCAGGCGTCCGTCTCGCCCCAGCAGAGCAGCACCGGGCAGGTCAGCCGCGCCAGCACCGGTGCCGGGTCGTAGTCCATGTCGGTCCACGTGCCGGGCGTGGCGGGCAGTTCCTCGGGCAGGGACGCCAGTGGGAACCAGGGGTGGCGCACGGCGACGTCCAGCTCCGCCTGCGCCACCGCGCGTGGCACGTCACCGCGCAGATAGTCCTCGGCGAGCGCGCGCAGCCGGGTCAGCTCAACCACGTCGGCCGGCCCGTACCCGTGCCGGCGCAACTGCTCAGCGGTGCCGTAGCGCATCTGCCTCGCGGGGCTCACCCCGCTGCACCCGACCAGGACCAGGAAGTCGACCGGGTGCCGGGTGGCGGTCAGCGCCGCCGCCCACGCGCCCTGGCTGAACCCCCACAACCCGACCGGGACCGCCCCGACGTGCCGGCGCAGCTCGGTGAGCGCGGCGACCGCGTCCTCGGCCTGGTCGGCCAGCGGCACGTCGTGCCCGTCGACGCGGGGGCGGCGGTCGTAGCGCAGCACCGCGATCCCGGCCCTGGGCAGCAGCCGGGCCAGGTGCGCGTACAGGAAATGGGAACGCTGCCCGGCGTGCGAGCCGTGCAGCACCACCAGGCCTCCCCGTACCGGCGCGGCCGGCAGGTCGAGGACCGCGGGCAGGCCCGCCGTGCCGATCGTCGTCTCCATGCCGGGCAGTGAACCACCAGCCGTCCCGCCCCGTGGTCCCGGCCGCCGCCCGCAACGCCCGCGTGCGTACGCTGACCAGGTACGCAGCCGCGACCGTGGAGAACCGCCATGACCAGCCCCGCATCCCGTACCGTCCGGGTCGCCCGCCCCGGCGACGTGGCCGCCCTCGTCGACCTGATCGAGTCGGCGTACCGGGGTGAGCGCAGCCGGCAGGGCTGGACCCACGAGGCGGACCTGTTGGCCGGGCAGCGCACCGACCCGGACATGGTCGCCTCGGCGGTCACCGCCCCGGACGGCGTGGTGCTGGTCGCCGAGCAGGACGGTGACCTGCTCGCCTGCTGCCAGCTGGAACGCCGCGACGACCACGTCTACTTCGGGATGTTCGCGGTGGCCCCCGGCCGGCAGGGCGGCGGCCTGGGCCGGGAGCTACTGGCCGAGGCCGAGCGGTACGCGACGCAGCAGTGGCACGCCGGTGAGATGCGGATGACCGTGATCGTCCAGCGCGACGACCTGATCGCCTGGTACGAGCGGCGCGGCTACGTCCGCACCGGCGAGCTGAGCCCGTTCCCGTACGGCGACGAGCGCTTCGGCGTGCCGCTGCGGCCGGACCTGGCGTTCGAGACGCTGCGCAAGAAGCTCGGCTGACTCAACCGGGCCGGTCGACCAGCGCCACGAGCTTCTTCGGGGCCAGCACGCAGTAGCTCTCGATGAGCAGCTCGGCGACCTCGGTCCAGTCCGTGTCCGCGTCGAGTCGCAGGCCGACCACGTCGGCGGCCCAGTCCGGCTTGAAGAAGTGCGGCCCGGCCGCGAGCAGCCCGGCGATCTCGTCGCCGGGGGAGCGGAACGTCATCACGCACACCGGCTCGTCGGTCGCCGCCGCCCGCGCGTACGCGGCCTGGTGGCCGGGGTCGACGGTGAGCACGTGGGCGAACGTGCGGCCGCGCACCCGCCACCGCACACCCACCCAGGCCGGCTCCTCGTAGGCGTCGGGCAGGCCGAGGCAGACCGGGCGCAGGCGGTCGAGGTGCTCGGGCGGAACGTCTCCGGGACCGGTCATGCCCGCACGCTAGCCGCAGCCCCCGACATTCCCGCCGTACCGGCGTGGCGCCCGGTCGCCGCGCGTCCGGCGGAGAAATGTCAAGCCTGGGAGTACCACGACGATGAGTTTCGGCGAGGCCCGCGGTCAGTGCAGGGAAGACACCTGGATGGAGGACGAAACATGAGCGGCGTACGGGTACTTGTCGGCACGCGCAAGGGCGCGTTCATTCTGACGTCGGACGGCAAGCGCGACGACTGGACCGTCGACGGACCGCACTTCGGCGGATGGGAGATCTACCACCTCACAGGTTCACCCGTCGAACCGGACCGGCTCTACGCGTCCCAGTCCGGCGGCTGGTTCGGGCAGCTGATCCAGCGTTCGGACGACGGCGGCCGGAACTGGACGACAGTCGGCAACGACTTCGCCTACAGCGGCGAGGTCGGGCAGCACCTCTGGTACGACGGCACCCCGCGCCCGTGGGAGTTCAAGCGGATCTGGCACCTGGAGCCGTCCCGCCACGACCCCGACACCGTGTACGCGGGCGGTGAGGACGCCGCGCTCTACCTGTCCACCGACGGCGGCCAGAAGTGGTCCGAACTGACCGCGCTGCGGCAGCACCCGACCGGCCCGTCCTGGCAGCCCGGCGCGGGCGGGATGTGCCTGCACACGATCATCCTCGACGCGGCCGACCGGGACCGGATCTACGTCGCGATCTCGGCGGCGGGCGCGTTCCGCAGCGACGACGGCGGCGCGAGCTGGCTGCCGATCAACAAGGGACTTCGTTCCGGCGAGATCCCCGACACCGACTCCGAGGTGGGGCACTGCGTGCACCGCCTCGCCCAGCACCCGTCCCGGCCGGACACGCTGTTCATGCAGAAGCACTGGGACGTCATGCGCACCGACGACGCCGGCGGCAACTGGCGGGAGATCAGCGGCGACCTGCCGACGGACTTCGGCTTCCCGATCGCGGTGCACGCACACGAGCCGGAGACGGTCTACGTGGTGCCGATCACCAGCGACTCGCTGCACTACCCGCCGGAGGGCAAGCTGCGCGTCTACCGCAGCCGTACCGGCGGTGAGCACTGGGAGCCGCTGACCGAAGGGCTGCCGCAGTCGCACTGCTACGTCAACGTGCTGCGCGACGCGATGGCCGTCGACACGCTCGACCCCTGCGGGATCTACTTCGGCACCACCGGCGGTCAGGTCTATCACTCGGCCGACGGCGGCGACACCTGGGCGCCGATCGTGCGCGACCTGCCGGCCGTGCTCTCGGTCGAGGTCCAGGTGCTGCCGTGATCCGGGTGGTGCTGCCGGCGCACCTGAAGAACCTGGCGCACGTCACCGGCGAGGTACGCGTCGAGGTGGCCGGGCCGCCGACCCAGCGGGAGGTGCTCGACGCGCTGGAGGCCGCGTACCCGATGCTGCTCGGCACGATCCGCGACCGGCACAGCGGGAAGCGCCGGCCGTTCGTCCGCTTCTACGCCTGCGAGCTGGACCTGTCGAACGAGTCGCCGGACGATCCGCTGCCCGAGGAGGTCGTCAAGGGCAAGGAGCCGTTCATCGTGCTCGGCGCGATGGCCGGCGGCTGAGCGCGTTCGGCCGGGAACCGTGCTCGCCGCGGCCACGTCTGACGGCCCATGACCTTTCGCAGATTCCGGACGATCGGATGGACGATGGCCGCCGCGCTGGCCCTCGGTGGCTGCACCGCGTCACCCTCGGCCGATCCGCCGCCCACCGGCCGGCCCGTTCCGGCCGGTGGGTTGCGGCTCGTCGCGTTCGACTCCTGCGACGAGGCGCTACGGCAGATCCGGGCGGCCGCTCGGGCGGCGGTGGGACCGTGGGGTCTCGGGCCGGGCCGCGACCTGCTCCGGTTCGGCGCGGAGGCCGGGGCCGACAGCGGCGCCCAGAAGGCGGCCGGGCCGGCGTCCACTCCGGACTTCTCCGGGACGAACGTGCACGAGGCCGGCGTGGACGAGCCGGACCTGGTCAAGACCGACGGCCGGCGCATCGTCACGTACGGCCGGGGCGTGCTGACGGTCGTCGACCCGGCGACCCGCCGGCAGACCGGCCGGCTGGCGCTCGATCCGGCCGCCGACCGGTTCTCCGGGCAGGAGGGCAGCCTGCTGCTGCACGGGGACCGCGCGCTCGTGCTGCTGCGCGCCGGAAGGGCCCCCGAGTCCACGGTGCCCGGTCGGCGTCCCGCACCCGGCGTGGTCGGGCAGGCCCGGCTGGTCCTGGTCGACCTCGCCGCAGCGCCGCGCGTCGTCGGCGAGTACCGGATCGACGGCCGGATGGTCGACGCACGGCAGGTCGGCGCGACCGCCCGCATCGTGATCAGCTCCGGTCACCGGCTCGAGTTTCCGCAGCAGCCGGGGGAGCGTACCGACGCGCAGCGGATCGCCGCGAACCGCGCGGTCGTCGACAAGGCCACGCTCGACGACTGGCTGCCCCGCTACGAGATCCGCGACAGCGTCCGCACTGTCGGCAGCGGTCGGGTCGGCTGCGATCGGGTGAGCCGGCCGGCCGGCTTCTCCGCCGCCTCGACGCTCACCGTGCTCAGCTTCGACCTGGGCGCGCCCGCGCTCGGCGCCGGTGACCCGGTCACCGTGTTCGCGGACGGCGACACCGTGTACAGCAACGGTCGACGCCTCTACGTCGCCGCCGACCAGCGCTGGCGGACGTGGCGCGCCGCGTCACCGGAGGCGCGCGACGTCAGCACCGAGATCTATCAGTTCGACACCGCCGCGGGCACGCCGCGCTTCGTCGCCGCCGGGTCGGTGCCCGGCTGGCTGATCAACCAGTACGCGCTGTCCGAGTGGGACGGTCACCTGCGGGTCGCCACCACCAGCGGCGACACGTGGAGGCGGGAGAGGTCCTCCCAGTCCGGCGTCTACGTGCTGCGCGCCGACGGTCCCACGCTCAAGCGGGTCGGCGCGGTCACCGGCCTCGGCAAGGGCGAGCGGATCTTCGCGGTGCGGTTCGTCGGCGGCACCGGATACGTGGTCACGTTCCGGCAGACCGACCCGCTGTACGGCGTGGACCTGCGCGACCCGGCCGCGCCCCGGGTGACCGGCGAGCTGAAGATCAACGGGTATTCGGCGTACCTGCACCCGGCCGGCGACGGCCGCCTGATCGGCGTCGGCCAGGACGCGACCGGCCAGGGGCAGGTGACCGGCACCCAGGTGTCGCTGTTCGACGTCGCCGACCCGGCCCGGCCCACCCGGATCGCCCAGCACCACGTCGCCCGTGGCTGGTCGGAGGCGGAGCACGACCCGCACGCGTTCCTCTACTGGCCGCCGGAGCGGCTGGTGGTGATCCCGGTGATGCAGTCGGGCGTGGACACCGATGGGCCCGACGGCACGAAGCGCCCGCCGTTCGGTGGTGTGCTGGCGTTGCGGCTCGGCGACAAGGGATTCACAGTGGCCGGCGCGGTGGACCATCCGGGGAGCCTGGCCGACGGCGGCGAGCGGACGCCGATCCGCCGCTCGCTGATGATCGACGGCGTGCTCTGGACGGTCTCCGACGCCGGTCTCAAGGCGACCGCCCTGGCCGGCATGACCAGCCTGGCCTGGGTGCCGCTGAGCTGACAGCGGCCGGGCCTCGCCGCGCGGTAGGCGTGCGACGAGGCCCGGCACGTCACTGTTCCAGCGCCGCCTCGGCCGCCGCCACCTGCGGTCCCACCCGCGCCGCGTACGCGACGACGCCGCCGAGGAGGAACGTCGTGGCGGTGACCGCGGCGATTCGGTTGCCCGGCTCCTGCGCCATCCACAGCGCCGCCTGCCGCCATTCCGGCCCGCCCGGCGCGGCCATGAAGGACGCCATGGCGGCCCAGGCGGTCGGCGCCTGCCAGGCGGCCCGGGCGCCGGCCAGCGCCGCGCCGAGGCCGACCAGCCCGATCAGCCCGGCCGTGTTGCGGGCCAGCACGGACAGCGGTCCGAAGTCGACGCCGAGGACGCGGGCGGCGGCCAGCAGCCCGACCACCGCCGCGGCGTACCCGAGCAGGTGCCCGGCCCGGCGCGGCGCCCACTGCCACGCGGCGGTCCGTTCCAGCGCCGGGTCGGTGCCGGCGAGCGTCGGCCCCAGCGGCGCCACCGCCAGGGCGGTGGTGAGCACGGCGAGGCCGGCGGGCACCTCGGGGCGGTCGGTGAAGCCGGCCCAGGCGACGGCCATCACGGCGACGGCGATAGCGGATCCGGCCAGGGCGGCGGGTAGCCGGCGGGACCGCACGTACAGCGGCAGCCAGCGGGTCACGGCGCGGCCCGTCCGGTGAGCGCCGGCATCAGGTCCGGCTCGCAGCGCGCGGCGGCGTCCCGCAGCGCGGTGATGCGCCGCAGCTGCTCCGGCTCGGGCAGCGCGCGCAGTTGCCGCACCCCGTCCCGGATCTCCTCCTGCTTCTCGTCGGCGTACCGGTATCCGGTCCAGGAGTCCCACAGCCGCACCGTCTCGGCGTCGAGCAGCCAGGCCGCGGCGATCGCCGGGGCGATGTCGTCGCCGCTGCGCCCGCAGCCGTACCACATGGTGCCGCCGCCCAGGGCGATGCGCTCGGCCACGTCGGCGACCCGGCCGCTGTCCGGGTCGACCTCCAGGAGGAACTGCACGCTGTCCGGTGCCGGCTTGGGCCGGTGCCACTGCTCGCTGTCGTTGCTGCCGATGGTGTCCAGCCGCAGTTCCACCGCGCGGGTCGGTGCGTTCGGCAGCTTCGCCAGCGCGTCGAGCCCGCGGCGGGCCTCGGGAGTGATCTGGGGCAGCAGGTGCGCGTTGATCGCGGTGACGCACACCTGCGGCGTGCCGTCGGCGCAGACGTAACGGCGCGCAGACTGGTCGAGCTGCCAGATGCCGGCCGGACCCGGTGTGCTGATCAGCAGGAGTCCCGCGACACCGGCGGCGAGGCTCGCCGCCGCGCCGGCCCGGAGCGGCCACGACCGGCCCGCCGTCAGCAGCAGTCCGGCGAGGACCAGCCCGACACCCAGCGCGAGGCGGCTGAGCAGCAGCCGGTCGGACAGCGTCTCCCACGGCGTGTCCGGCGGCCAGGAGATCATCAGGGAGGCGTTCGACAGCCGGCTGGTGCTGCCCGGACCGCCGAGCATGGCGGTGCCCTCCTGCGCCACCAGGCCGGCGGCGGCCAGCAGCGGCGGCAGCAGCGGTGAGGACCACAGCCGGCCCGCTGCCACACCGACCCAGGCCGCGCCCACCAGCACCAGCACGTCGATCAGCGGCCCGGCGAGTCCGCGTAGGCCGAGGTAGGTGCCGCCGGTGGCGATCACCGCCGCGCTGGCGGCGACCACGAGCAGGTGCGCGGCCGCGACGGCGACGCCGAGCGCGGTCATCGCGGGCAGCGCGCGCTGCCAGCGGGGCCGGCCGGTGCTGTTCATCAGCTCGTCGGCGCGGGTACGGCGGTCCCGGCGGCCGAGCACCGCGCCACCGGCGAGCGCGAGCGGCATCAGCAGGAAGACGTTGGAGGCGTGCACGTAGCCCAGCCGCAGCCACTGTCCCTGCCAGAAGTCGTACATGCTGGCGGTGCCGAGGACGCCGACGGCGATCAGCAGCACCGCCACGACCGGCGCGTTGGAGCGGCGCAGTTCGACGCGTACCTGTCGGATCATCGGGCGCTCCGGTGCTGCTGGAGGAGGTACGAGTAGCCGCGCTCGGCGGGGCTGTCGCCGACACCGCCGGTCTCGCCGTGGCGGACCAGGTCGGCGGGCAGGCCCTGGAACACGCGGGTGCCCTGGTCCATCAGGATGACGTCGGAGCAGGCCGCCACCACGTCCTCCACCAGGTGGGTGGAGACCAGCACGCAGGCGTCCGCGCCGAGTTCGCGGATCAGCTCACGGAACTCGACCCGCTGTTCCGGGTCCAGGCCGACTGTCGGTTCGTCGAGCAGCAGCAGGTCCGGTTCGTTCACGATCGCCTGGGCGATGCCGGCCCGGCGCAGCATGCCGCCGGACAGCGACTTGAGCTTGGCGTCGGCCCGGTCGGTGAGGCGTACCCGGTCGATGGCCCGCTGGGTCGCGCCCGGCACCGCCGAGGCCGGCATCTCCCGCAGCCAGGCCACGTACTCGACGTACTCCCGGACGGTGAACCGGGGGTAGTAGCCGAACTGCTGCGGCAGATAGCCGAGCCGGCGGCGCACCGGCCGCAGCTCGCGGGACGCGGTGGCGTCCGCGCCGAGCAGCCGGAGCACCCCGCCGTGTGGTTTGACCACTGTGGCGAGCGCGCGCATCAGCGTGCTCTTGCCGGCGCCGTTGGGGCCGAGCAGCCCGTGCACGCCGCTGCCCAGCGTCAGGCCGAGGTTGTCGACGGCCAGGTGCCGTCCGGCCTTCACCGACAGTCCCACCGCCTCGATCCGCCAGGCGTGCCGGGTCGGCGCCACCTCGTCGGCGCTCACTGCGCGTACCAATGTCGTCTCCTTCTCGGGGCAGGGTCGTCCGCGGCGCCGGCGGGGCGCCGTGGCGTGGTTCCGGAGGGCCGGCGTCAGCCGGCGGGCCGCCGCAGGTGGTCGGCGCGCAGCACGGTCAGCGCGGTGAGCACGGCGGCGGCCGCCGCCCAGGCGGGCATGGTGGCGGGCCGGAGCAGGGCTTCGGTGACGGCGGCGGCGCGGGCCGCGTCGGCGTCGCCGGTGAACGACGCGGCCGCGACCGCGGTGAGCCAGCCGCCGCCGAGGACGGCGGCGGCCAGCGGCACGCCGACGCGGCTGCCGAGCAGCAGCGTCGCCGCGGTGAACGTCAGGCAGGGCAGCAGCCACAGCGCGGGGTTGCGGCCGACCGCCAGCCCGGCCACCGCGAGCACGGGCGCGACCAGGAGCAGAACCGCGAGGGTACGGCGCAGCAGCAGTTCCAGCCCGGCGCGGGCGGTGCCGGCGACCACCTCCCAGTTCGGGTTGGCGCGTCGGGACCAGGCCACCGCGAGCCCGGCCAGCGGCGCGACCGGCGCGAGCAGCAGCACCGTCGAGGGCTGCTCGGGGTAGTTGCGGTCCAGCAGCACCGCGGCGAGGATCGCCGTGCACGTCATCGCCGCCCAGGCCAGCAGCGACCAGTCGGTCCAGCGCAGCCACCACCGTCGCAGCGGTCGCCGGGGCACCGGTCGCGGCCCGGTGCGGGCCTGTGCCAGGATCGCCTCCCGGGCGTCGCCGAGCAGCGCCCGCAGCGGCGGCGCGGCCAGCTCGCCGAGCCGGTCGCGGCACTCGGCGCAGCCCTCCAGGTGCACCTCGATCGTCCAGGCGGCAGCGTCGTCGGGGCTGCCCGCCGCGTACGCGACCAGTGCCGGCGGGGGAACGTGAGCGGTCATGCCAGTGCCTCCCGTAGCGCGTTGCGGGCACGCCGCGCCCGGCTCTTCACGGTGCCCTCCGGCACCCCCAGCAGGACCGATGTCTCCCGGACGGTCAGTCCGTCCAGGACCATCGCGGCGAGCACCGCCCGCAGTTCCGGGGCCAGCGCGTCCAGCGCGGCTCCTACCTCCGAGCCGAACGACCCGGCGAGCGCCTCGTCCTCGGCGGCCGGCGCGCTGCGTACCGGAAGCACGTCGGTGGGCACCTCCTGCATGCGGGCGCGGCGGCGCAGCGCGTCGACCAGGCGCCGGGCCGCGATGGTCCAGATCCAGCCGGCGGCCGAACCGCCCGGCGCGTCCGATCCACCGGAGCGCCGGATGCCGGAGAACGAGCCGGCGGCCCGCCACACCGTCAGGTACGTGTCCTGGAGGACCTCGGCGACGATGCCGTCGTCCGCGCAGCGCCGCCGCAGCCGGATCGCGAGCCACGGCGACGTACGCCGGTACAGCTCGTCGAACGCGTCGAGGTCGCCGCGTGCGACCCGCCGCAGCAGCCGCTCCTCGTCCTGTTTGCTTCCTCCCACGCCTAGATGGTCGTTCACGGCCCCTCCGACGGATCACGGCGCGGCGTGACCTGGGTCACACCGCGCCGTGGGCGGGTGTCCGTCACTGCGCGGCGGCGAACGGTCCCTTCGGTCCGAACGCCAGCGCGGCGAACCGCTCGCCGATGCGGCGGTCGGCGGCCGGGTCGGGGTGCAGCTCGTCGGGCAGCGGCAGCTCGGCGTAGTCGGCCTCGCCGTACAGCTCCAGCCCGTCGAGGTAGTGCAGGTTCGGGTCCGCGCCGGCCCGGGACGCCACGATCCGGGCCAGCTCGGCGCGGATGACGCGCAGCGTGAGCCGGCCGGATGCCACCTCGGCCGGGTCGCCGGTGGCCCGGAACCGCACCTTCCCGTCGACGAACTCGACAGCGCCCGGGCCGGGCGTGTCCTCCTGGATCGGGCACAGGATCGACGACACGACAAGCAGCGGCGTGTGCGGGTGCCCCTCCCGGATGGTGTCCAGGAAGCCGTGCACGGCCGGGCCGAACGCGCGCAGCCGCATCAGGTCGGCGTTCACCACGTTGATGCCGATCTTGACGCTGATCAGGTCGGCCGGGGTGTCGCGCATCGCGCGGGCGGTGAACGGATCGAGCAGCGCGCTGCCGCTGAACCCCAGGTTGACCAGCTCCACGCCGGCCAGCGTGGCGGCCACCGCCGGCCAGGTGCCGGTGGGGCTCTCCGCGTCCGAGCCGTGGCTGATCGAGCTGCCGTGGTGCAGCCACACCCGGCGGTCACCCGTGTCGACCGGCTCGACCGGCGCATCCGTGCGCAGCGCCACCAGCTCGGTGATCTCCCGCTGCGGCAGCCAGATCACCACCTCCTTGTCGGTGGCGGGCAGGTCGGTGAAGCGCACCGTGCCGACCGGCCCGGGCTCGATGCCGGACGTGCCGGTGGCCAGGTCGATGGTGAGCACCTTGCCGCCACCGGCGGTGGCCTGACCGGCGAGGCGGCCGTCCACGACCAGGTCGTAGCGGCCGTCGGGACGCGGCCCGGTGCCCCGGTAGACCATCTTCATCGGCAGCACGTCCAGCTCGACGGTGGTGGCGCGGGTGCGGAACACCAGCCGTACGCCCGAGGGCATCGCCTCCGCCGTCGTCAGCTGCGGGTCGATGTTCTGCGCCCGGGCCCACGCGGGCAGCCGGTGCGGCAGCACCCCGTCGGCGGTCTGTTCCAGGTCGAGCGCGCCGCGCAGCAGGTCGGAGGTGATCGGAGTGGTGAGGTGCGGGGATGCCATGATCCCGATCCTGCCCCCGGATCCGGGGGACGGGCCACCTGATTTATCCGACAGGCCGGACTCGTGACACTGAGTCAGTCGGTGAGCACGAGATCCACGTACCGGGCGGTCATGGTGGCGAGCACCTGGTCCGGGTCGGTGGCCCACACCTCGGCGTTGAAGATCTCCACCTCGACGTCGCCCGAGTATCCGGCGGCCTCCACCGCGCGGCGCAGCGGCGGGAAGTCGATGTGCCCGTCGCCCATCATGCCGCGCCCCAGCAGCACGTCGGCCGGGAGCGGGGTGAGGAAGTCGCAGATCTGGAAACTCGCGATCCGCGTCCCGGCCCGGGCGATCTGCCGCCACACGTCCGGATCCCACCAGACGTGGAACGTGTCCACCACGACGCCGACCTGCTCGGCCGGGAACGCCTCGGCCACATCGAGGGCCTGCCCGAGCGTGGACAGCACGGCCCGGTCGGCGCAGTACATCGGGTGCAGCGGCTCCAGCGCGAGGCGTACCCCGCGCGCAGCCGCGTACGGGGCCAGCTCGGCCAGCGCGTCGGCGACCCGCTGCCGGGCGCCCGCCAGGTCACGGGAGCCGGGCGGCAGCCCGCCGACGACGAGCACCAGGCAGGCGGCGCGCAGCGCGGCGGCCTCGTCGATCGCGCGCCGGTTGTCCGCCAGGGCCGCGGCCCGTCCAGCGTCGTCGGCGGCGGTGAGGAACCCGCCCCGGCACAGCGACGACACCCGCAGCCCGGCGTCGGTGACGAGCCGCGCCGCGGCCGGTACGCCGATCTCGGCCACCGGCTCGCGCCACAGCCCGATCGCCGGGATGCCGGCGCGCACACAGCCGTCGACCGCCTGCGCCACCGACCAGCGTTGCGTGGTGCGCTGGTTGAGCGACAGCTTCGCCAGCCGCGCATCGGTGGTCATCCGGGCACGCCCGCCACGTCCAGGTACGCGCGCATCCGCCGTGCCGCCAGCTCGGGGTCGAGCAGCAGCCCGGCGGCGTCGGCCAGCCGGAACGCCTCGACCAGGTGCGGGACGCCGCGCCCGCCGTGCAGGCCGCCGACCATGGTGAAGCCGGGCTGTCGGCCGTTGAGCCAGGACAGGAACGCGATGCCGGTCTTGTAGTAGGGCGTCGGCGGGGCGAACAGGTGCCGGGACAGCGGCACCGTCGGGTCGAGGATCGCCCGGAACCCGGCCCTGTCGTCCGCGTCGAGCCGGGCCAGCGCGGCCGACGCGGCCGGGGCGATCGCCGCGAACGCGCCGAGCAGCGCGTGGCTGAACCGTTTCCCGTCGCCCTCGATCAGCTCCGGGTAGTGGTAGTCGTCGCCGGTGTAGACCTTCACCGTCGGCGGCAGCAGTTCCCGCAGCCGCACCTCCCGCCCGGCGTCGAGCAGCGACATCTTCACGCCGTCGACCAGGTCGGCGTGGGCGTGTGCCAGCGCGGCGAACGTGGCGGTGGCCTCGTCCAGGTCGGTCGAGCCCCAGTAGCCGGACAGCGCCGGGTCGAACATGTCGCCGAGCCAGTGCAGCACCACCGGCGCGCCGGCCTCCCGCAGCACCCGCTCGTAGACGCGCAGGTAGTCCTCCGGGCCGGTGGCGAGCGCGGCGAGGTGCCGGCTGGCCATCAGCACCGGCGTGGCGCCGTACCCCTGCACGACCGCGAGCTGCTCGGCGTACGCGGCGACGACCTCGTCGAGCGTGCGCGGGACGCCGGTGAGCTGGTCGGTGCCCACCCCGGCGACGATCCGCCCGCCGCAGGAGGCGGCCTCGGCGGCGCTGCGCCGGATCAGCTCGCGGCTGGCCGTCCAGTCCAGCCCCATCCCGCGCTGCGCGGTGTCCATCGCCTCGGCCACACCGAGCCCCCAGGACCACAGGTCGCGCCGCACCGCGAGCGTCGCGTCCCAGTCCAGGCCCGCCGGGCGGCCGGGGGAGTTGTCGGCGTACGGGTCGGCGACGACGTGCGCGGCCGCGTACGCGATCCGGCTGGCCGGCGGCGCGGACGGCCGCTGCCAGGCGGGCGGTTCCCGTAGCGTCAGCCGCTCGGAGCCGCCGTCCGGCGCCGGCAGCATGATGCGCGTGCTCACCGGGGGATCTCCTCGATCTGCACCCGCCGCCCCTCCCGGGCCGAGCGCAGCCCGGCCTCGGCCAGTTGCACGCCGCGCGCGCCGGCCAGGAAGTCCCACGGGAACGGCTCGTCGTCGACGACGTGCCGCAGGAACGCCTCCCACTGCACCTTGAACGCGTTGTCGTGCTCGCCGTTGTCCGGCACTGTCTGCCACTGCGCGCGGAACGGCTCGGTGACCGGCAGGTCCGGGTTCCACACCGGCATCGGGGTGGTGCCCCGGTGCTGGATACGGCAGTCGCGCAGCCCGGCGACAGCGCTGCCGTGCGTGCCGTCGACCTGGAACTCGACCAGCTCGTCCCGGTGCACGCGCACCGCCCAGGAGGAGTTGATCTGCGCGACGATGCCGCCGGCGAGTTCGAAGATGCCGTACGCGGCGTCGTCGGCCGTGGCGCGGTAGTGGCCGCCGTTCTCGTCGACGCGCTCGGGGATGTGCGTGGCGGTGACGGCGGTGACGGCGGTGACCGGGGCGATGATCTGCTCCAGCACGTAGTGCCAGTGCGGGAACATGTCCAGCGTGATGCCGCCGCCGTCCTCGGCGCGGTAGTTCCAGCTCGGACGCTGCGCGGCCTGCCAGTCGCCTTCGAACACCCAGTAGCCGAACTCGCCGCGCACCGACAGGATCCGGCCGAAGAAGCCGCCGTCGACCAGCCGCTTGAGCTTGCGCAGGCCGGGCAGGAACAGCTTGTCCTGTACGACGCCGTTGCGGACGCCCCTGGCGGCGGCGAGCCGGGCCAGTTCCAGCGAGGCGAGGAAGTCCTCGGCGAGCGGCTTCTCGGTGTAGACGTGCCTGCCGGCCTCGATCGCCGCCCGGATCGCCTTCTCCCGCGCGGCGGTCACCTGGGCGTCGAAGTAGATCTGGTGGGCGTCGTCGGCGAGCGCCGCGTCCAGGTCGGTCGTGTACGCCGACAGCCCGTGCCGCTCGGCGATCTCGGCCAGGCGGCCCGCGTCGCGGCCCACGAGCGTCAGCTCGGGCCAGATCCGGCTGCCGTCGCGCGCGGGCACGCCGCCCTGGTCGCGGATGGCCAGCAGGGACCGGACGAGGTGCTGCCGGTAGCCCATCCGCCCGGTGACGCCGTTGAGGATGATCCCGACGGGTGTGCGCTCCACTGTGCCCCTCCCAGCGGTGAATGCGCTTTCAGTAAGCGCTTTCAGGGTGTTACCGTAGCCACGCCGGAACACCGGGTCAAGACGTTCCGCAGGGAGACTCATCGATGCCGCACGTGACGCTGGAAGACGTGGCCAGAGCGGCCGACGTCTCACTGGCCACCGCCTCCCGGGCGCTCAACGGGCGGCGGGTCACCCCGCACCTGCACGACCGCGTCCTGGCCGCCGCCGCGCGGCTCGCGTACACCCCGAACGCCCACGCCCGCGCGCTGGCCGGCGCGTCGCACCGCAGCGTCGGCGTGATCTGCCACGACGTCACCGACCCCTACTTCGCCGCCGTCGCCGGTGGCGTCATGCGGGTCGCCGCCGACAACGACCTGCTGGTCATGCTCGCCAGCACGTTCCGCGACCCGGAACGCGAGATCGCGTACGTGTCGATGCTGCGCGCCGAACGCGCCCCGGCCATCCTGCTCATCGGCTCCGGCTTCGAGGACCCGCGCTGGGATCGCGCGCTGGCCGCCGAGCTGACGCCCTACCTCGACGGCGGCGGCCGGGTCGCCGTGGTCAGCCGGCACCGCAACCTGAAGGTCGACAGCGTCCTGCCGGAGAACCGGGCCGGGGCCGCCGCGCTGGCCCGCGCGCTGCTCGGCCTCGGGCACCGCCGTTTCGCCGTGCTCTCCGGCCCGTCCGAGCTCACCACCGTCGCCGACCGGTTCGGCGGGTTCCGCGACGAGCTGGCCGCCGCTGGCGTGACGCTGTCCCCGGCGGCGGTGGCCGAGGCGGAGTTCACCCGCGACGGCGGCTACCAGGCGATGACCGAGCTGCTCGGCCGTGGCCTCGACGCCACCTGCGTGTTCGCGCTCACCGACGTGATGGCCGTCGGCGCGTACGCGGCGCTGCGCGACCACGGGCTGTCCGTGCCCGGCGACATCTCGGTGGCGGGCTTCGACGACATCCCGATCGTCCGCGACCTCACCCCACCGCTGACCACAGTGGCGCTGCCGCTGCGCCAGCTCGGCGAGAAGGCGATGGAGCTGGCGCTCACCGAGAACCCGGGCCGCCGCCGGCGGATCACCCGCCTGCCCGCAGAGGTGGTGCTGCGGGCCAGCACCGCGCCGGCCCGCGCCTGAACCCGGCCGGTAGGGTGCCGTCATGATCGAGGATGCCCCGTGCCGCTGACGAACCCCTGGCTGACCGGGCCGGCGCCGACGAGGAAGCTGGACCGGGACCGCCTCGCCGAACGCATCCTCAACCTGCTGTCGTCGCAGAACATGTGCGTGCTCGCCACAGTCGGTCCGGACGGCCCGCTGGCCACGCCGGTGCGCTACTACCCGCTGGGCTTCACGCTGATGTTCACCGCCGCGCCGCGCTCGCCGAAGATGCGCAACATCGCCGCCGACCCGCGCGTGTCGGTCGGCGTCTTCGCGCCGCTGGTCGGGCTGGCCAGCAGCCGCGGCGCGCAGGTGTTCGGCACCGCCCGGGTGCTCGGGCCGGAGCATCCGGACCGGGCCCACCACTGGGCCGCGTTCCGCTGGGAGAGCGAACACGCCGAGCGCGGCCGGTCGCTGTCCGAGCCGCCCGAGGACCCGCTCGTCGTGATCGAGGCCGACCGGATCGTCTACACCGAACACTGGCTGCGCCGCGAGGGCTACGCCCCACGTCAGCACTGGCACCGCTGACGCCGCCCGCCGGACCGGTCCCGCTACGGACCGACGGGGGAGCGGGTGGCGCGCAGCAGATTGCCGGCCAGCCGCAGGTCCGCGCCCTCGACCCGGGCCAGCACGTCGATCCGCTCCACCGTGACGTGTGACCACAGCGGCTCCGGGAGCGCCGCGCGCAGGGCGTCGGCGTCCAGACCCCAGCCCTGGCCCGCCTCCGGCGACACCGCCAGCACGAACACCACCCCGCCGGGCGCGGTCAGGCGCGGCAGCAGCGCCAGGTAGTCGCGTACGGCGGCGCCCCGCCGGTCCAGCGAGTGCAGCAGCCCGGAGTCGAACACCGAGTCGTACGGCACCGGCGGCACCGGGATCGCCGTGGCGTCGCACACCTCGAAACGCGCCGGCAGTCCCGCCTGGGCGGCCCGGGCCCGCGCCTGATTGATCGCCACCGCCGAGATGTCGACACCCGTCACGTCGAGACCGCGGCGGGCAAGCGCGAGCGCCAACTCGCCGGTGCCGCAGCCGACGTCGAGCACGCGCGGCCCGCGTACCCCGGTGTCGAGGACCGCGGCGAGCGCCGGCTGCGGACCGCCGATCTCCCACGGCGGCCGTTCGGTGTCCCGGTAGAGGTGGTCGTAGTGGACGTCGTCCGGCTCGTCGGTCATCGCGTACCCCCTCGGTCGGCGCGGCCACCCCCGAGCGTGTCACGCCCGGCGGCCGTCCGTGCCCCGCCGCGGGTCAGAACCGCAGGCGGCGCAGGTAGCGGTAGCCGACCTCAGCGGTCCGTTGCGGCGTCACGTCCGGCGTGTCGTTCTCCACGATGTACTCCAGCACCTGGTGCCCACGGAAGATCCGGGCGAAGTCGATCATCCCGGTGCCCAGGTCGGCCATGTCGCCGGTGGCCGGGTCGCGGTCCTTGACGTGGTACTGCAACACGCGCTGCGGCGCGGAGCGGATCACGTCGAGCGTGAAGCCCTCCGGGTCGTCGACGCCCTCGCCGGAGGTGATGCCGCCGGTGACGGCCCAGTAGATGTCGATCTCCAGGTGCACCAGGCGCGGGTCGAGTTCCTCGGTCAGCACGTCCCACGGCCGCCGGCCGTTGCCGAAGTCGATGGTGAACTCGTGCGCGTGGTTGTGGTAGCCGTACCGCAGGCCCGCCCTGCGCGCGGCGGCGGCCTCGACGTTCATCTGCTCCGCCCAGCGCTTCCAGTCGTCCTCGCGGTCGGAGTTCAGGTACGGCACCACCATGAACCGCTGGCCCAGCGTCCGAGCGTTCGCGATCTTCTGCTCCAGCGCGCCGGCGTCGGCGGCGATGCCGTCGTGGCTGGAGCTGGCCTTGACGCCGATGCCGTCCAGGAAGCGGCGCAGCTCCCGCGCGGTACGGCCGAAGTAGCCGAGCGCCAGCTCGACCCGGGGGTAGCCGATGCGGGCCAGGTGCGCCAGCGTCGCGTCGTAGCCGGGGGAGCCGTTGAGCGCGTCGCGGACCGTCCAGAGCTGGAGGCTGATCAACTCCTTCGGCACCGGACGCCGGCCGTGGTGGTGTCCGCCGGCCTGGGCGGCCGTCGCGCCGAGCCCGGTGGCGAGCCCGATCCCGGCGAGCGCCGCCAGGGAGCCGCGCAGCAGGCCACGCCGGTCAAGTGACTGTTGCAGCGCGGCGTGTCCGTCATGTCCGTAGCACATGGTCGCACTCCTTCGTCGCCTGCGCGCTGACGCTACAAAAGCTATGTCGATATGTCTATGGCTTCTGGTGCTCTGAATCGAACTTTCGGTCGATGCTGCAGAAAGTGGGGGGCTGCGTGTCGCCGGTGCCGCGTGGCAGGCTCGGGGAGTGGCCGCATACGACGTCGCCCTCGTCCTGCTCGTCGACCGGACCGGCGCGATCCTCATGCAGCACCGCGACGGCAACGCGCCGGTGTCTCCGTACCAGTGGAGCCTGCCCGGCGGCAGCATCGAACCCGGCGAGACACCGGAGCAGGCCGCCCGGCGCGAGCTACTGGAGGAGACCGGGCTGACCGCCGGGGAGCTGCACCTGCTGTGGAGCGGTCCCCGCCCGCACGAGGACGGCTTTGCGCACACCGTCACCGTGTACGTCTTCCGCGGCACCACCGACGCGCGCCAGGAGGACGTGGTGCTCGGTGAGGGACAGGCGATGCTCTTCGTGCCCCGCGACGAGGTGCTCGACCGCGACCTGGCGGTGAGCGCGGCGAAGGTGCTGCCGCTGCACCTCGCGGAGACGGCCTAGCCCTCGGTCAGCGCCCCGGCGAACACACCGGCGAACCGGGGGAGCAGCTCGTCGTCCGGCAGATGGTGCGGGTTGATCTCGGTGACCGACAACCCGGCGAACTTCGGGCTCGCCACCAGCTCCGCCAGCGTTGCCGCCGCCTCGTCCAGGCTCAGCCCGGACGGCTCCGGCACGTCCGCCAGCGGCGCGTCCACGAAACGCAGCACGTCCACGTCGAAGTGCACCACGAACCCGTCGGCCGCGGCCTCGGCCACCGATCGGGCCCGGCGCGCCGCCGGCCGCGCGTCGGCGTGCACCTCGTCGGCGGGCACGTACGCCAGCCCCAGTTCCGCCACCAGATCCCGCTCGTGGTCACCCCGGGGCAGCGAGTCGCCGTACACCACCACGCGCTCCGGCGACAGCAGCGGCACCACCGGTCCGACGCCCGCCACCTCGGGCAGCGTCCCCGGCAGACCGAGCATGTGCGCCAGCCCCATCGCGTCCAGGTTGCCGTTGGCGCGGGTCACCGGCGTGTACAGGTCCGGGCCGCCGTCCACGTACACCAGCGCGGGCGACAGCCCGGCCCGCGCGCACCCGGCGACCAGGCCGACCGTCACTGTGCAGTCGCCGCCGAGCACCAGCGGCACGCGGCGGCGGCCCAGCGCGCCCGCGACCCGGTCGGCCACCGCCGACGCGACGGCGGCCACCGCGCCCGCGTTCTGCCCCCTCGGGTACGCCGGATCGGGCCGCCACCGGAAGCCCGGCACGTCACCGCAGTCCTCGACGTCCGCCCCGTCGCGCAGCAGGTCGAGCAGGCCGGCGGCGCGCAGGGCGGCCGGGGCGCGCTCGACACCCGGGGTGTGCGCGCCGGCGCTCGACGGCGCGCCGACGACCGTCCACTGACGATGATCCATCACTTCACCCTAACCGCGTGTTTCAGCGCAGCACGAGCAGATCGAGGGCGTCGACGACCGGGCCGTCGACCGTCCTTGCTGCCTCGCGTAGCCGCTGGATGCCGGCGGCGTACTCCGCATCGGTGATGAGCTGAAGCGGCGTGTGCGCCTCCCGGCGCAGGCCGGCCGCCGCCTCCCGCAGCGAGGGTGCGGTGACCTGCGGGACCGCCTCGACCGCCGCGGTGGCGAAGCCGGCGGCGGCGAAGGCGGCCCCGACGTCGGCGATGCTCGGGTACGTGTCCAGCACGCGGACCGCCTCCGGGAAGTAGTCGAACAGCGTGATCGCCTCGTGCCTACCGGCGAACGCGGACCGGATGAGCACCGGGGCGCCGGGACGCAGCACCCGGCGCAGCTCGCGTGCCGTCGCGGCCAGGTCGGGCACGTGGTGGATAACCGTGGACAGCCAGGCGCCGTCGACACTGCCGCCGGCCAGAGGGAGGTGCCCGGCGTCGCCTGCGACGAGTGGCGCGAACACACAGCGGGCGCGCATCGCCGCCGACGGCTCGACGGCGACCACCTCGACGCCGGGAAACCAGTCGGTGAACGCGCGTGCCCAGCTACCCGTCCCGGCACCCAGGTCGAGCAGTCGCATCCCGGAGCGCGGGGTGAGATGCCGGGCGACGGCGGCCCGCCAGGCCGTGAGACCGTCGTCGGTGAGGTGCCGGGTCGCGGCGAACGCCTCGGCGTCAGCGTCGTGGTACGCAATGCGGGCCATACTCGACAGCCAACTCCCCGGCGGGCCGCCGAGGCAAGACACTGTGGCGGATCGGGCTCGGCTTCGGAGAGGGGCAGGGGTGCGATATCGGATCCACTTCGAGGCCGAGCTGCCGGCGGACGCCCTCCGCCGGTTCCTGCTGACGGAGTACGGCGTCGCGCCGGAGAGCGTGTACGTCGGGCGGGTCGAGGACCGCGCCGTGGACGATCCGCGCCCGGTGGCGATGCTGACGCCGCCCGACGCGGACGAGGGATTCGGCTGGATCCTCACCGGCGACACCGAACTGGCCGCCGCCACCGACCACGGCG
This sequence comes from Micromonospora sp. NBRC 110037, assembly GCF_001652995.1. Lineage (NCBI taxonomy): Bacteria > Bacillati > Actinomycetota > Actinomycetes > Micromonosporales > Micromonosporaceae > Micromonospora > Micromonospora sp. NBRC 110037. The sequence goes on along the minus strand of NZ_BBVA01000002.1, from coordinate 1,752,377 downwards.
AGCGTGATCTCGCGGTCACCCTCGCCCGCGAGTTCGGCGTACGGGCGCTCGTCGACGACGGCGGTATCCACCCCGACCGGTGGGTGCTGGTGAGCACCGACGGCAGCAGCGGCCGGGTGCTGACCGACGAGGATGCCGCCGCCGACGGGGACCTGCGGATCGTGCACGCGCTCGAACCGATCAGCGGGGAGCCGCAGCTCGCCGTCGTACCGCCGCCGGACTGGGGCCCGCGACCGGTGACCCGGCCGTGCCCCGAACCGGCAATTCCCAGGGAATTATGAACCGCCGAGCCGCTCGTAGATCGTCTCGAGGCCGCGTTCCACGCGGATCAGCGAGCCGAGCCATGCACGGGTCTCGGCGTCCGTCGAGTACAGGATCGTGCCGCGCATGCCTCGCGTCATCAGCACCTTGTAGGTGTTACGGATCAGGCGGTCCGCCTCCGCGTCACTGAGCGACTTGCGGCTACGGAAAGCCGGATCCTTCGACTCCGCCCGCTGGGTGACGAGCCGTCCGCCCCGGGCGACCAGGTCGGGTCCGAGGATGACACCGGACCACTCGTACTCGAAGCCCTGTGCGGTGTACACGCAACCGACCTGGCCGAAACCGTGCGAGTCGGTGGCCCAGAACGCGCTGCCCGGCGCGTCGCCGACGCTGCGGTCGCTCTTGACGTTCCAGGGACGCGCCCAACCACCGATCCGTACGTCGGCCACCAGCGAGTCGTCCGGCCGTGGATCGCTCCACGGCCAGCAGTAGCCGGCCGACATGCGCGCCGTCTCCCCGGCTTCCTGCTTCGCGGCCAGGAAAGCCTCCATCTCCTCCGGCGAATCCGCCAGCCGCAGGTCGAAGCGTCCGTCTCCGGCCCACACCGACGGCTTGCCGCCGTCGAGGCCGAGCAGGTCGACGACCCACTCCTCGTACGCCTCACTGCCGCCGCACCGGAACTGGTCGTGCAGTGACACCACCTCGATGTCCAGATCGAGCTGTTTCGCGTACGTGGAGATGACGTCGACGTTCCCCAGCTCGCCCGGCTTGACCACCTGGTGCTCGTCGAGCAGGAAGACCGGTACCCGGGCCGCGGCGATGAGTTCATCGATCTGCGGCCGGGCACGGTCCCGCTTCGCCTTCGGCGTGAACCGGTTGACCGACGTCTCCCTGATCCGGTGCGCCTCGTCGCAGATCAGCACGTCGAGGCCGTTCCGCTCGGCGGTCATGAAGCTGTTGAAGTAACCGAACAGGTTCTTCAACCGGGTGGAGCCCTTGCCCGCGTAACGCCGCAGCGTCTGGGTAAACGAGCGGGAGCCCGTGGCGTGCATGACCGAGCGCTGCTGCCGGGCGAGCTCACCGAGCACCGAGAGTGCGATGACGCTCTTGCCGCTGCCGGGCCCGCCGGCCACCACCACTACCGACTTGCGGTCGGCGCTGCGCGCACGTTCCACGGCGTGCAGCACCAGCTCGTACGCCAGGCGCTGCTCGTCGAGCAGGGTGAAGTGGGACCGGTCCTTCAGCTCGGCGGCGGCGTAGGACAACAGGCGCTTGCTGGGGCGTACCGAGCTGGTGAGGAAGCGATCCGCGGCGGCCGCGCCGGAGCCGGGGGCCAGGTGGCTGCGCAGGTAGTCGAGGAACCGGCCGCGGCGCTGCTTGGTGAAGATCCGGCTCTGCTCCGTCGCTCGCCGGGCGAAGAGGTCGTCGATGTCGCGGTCGACGGCGTTGTGCAGGTAGGCGGCCCCGACGATCGGGTTGTGCGAATGAGCGAGCACCCCGAGGAAGTCCGCGAGGTATCCGCAGTAGTCCTCGACCTGCACGCCTGGATGCAGCCGAGGGGTGGCGGCGTGCTCGACCAGGACCAGGCTCTCGGACCCCTCGTACGACTCGACCCGCGACCACTGCTTCAACTCCACCACGACGTAGGAGTCCTCGGCCGTCCTCGGATGTGTCCCGGCGAGGACGACGTCGATCCGCTTGCTGGTCAGCGGGAGCTGGTACTCCACCAGCATCTCGACCTGGCCCAGACCCGCGTCGGCGAGATCCTGGGCTAGCACCGGCAGGCTCCGCTCCCAGGACCGCCGTTCGGAGGCGCTCACGTTGTGCCCGATGTGCTCCGCGATCCGGTCGGCGAGGGCGCCACCGGCCGCGTAGCGCAGCAGTCCGTCGGCGGAGGTGCGAAAGGCTGACACGACTTGCCCCCGGGCAGCACGAAATGATCGTGCGCATGGGGGGCGTGTCCGGCGACGACCGGAAGCCCGTCGTTACGCGCTTGTACGGGTGGACTGTAGCGGAGAGATCATCCGCATGGCACGCCCTGCTACCGCTTGGCCGCGGAGCCTCTGACATCCTCGGCGGGATAGCGGACGGCGACCTCGGTCAACTTGGCGAGGGCGGCCTGCGTCAGGTCGATGTCGAGGACGTCCGCCAGCCTCGTCAGGTAGATCATGACGTCGCCGATCTCCGCTCGCACGCGTGCGCCCGCCTCGCGGTCGTCCATCACCGTGGCGGCCTGCTCCGGGGTCAGCCACTGGAACTCGGCGACCAGTTCCCCGACCTCGCCGGCCAGTGCCATCGCGAGGTTTTTCGGCGTGTGGAACTGCTGCCAGTCTCGTTCCTCCGCGAACGCCCGAACGCGGGCCGTCAAGTCCTCCATCCCCGCAGTCTGACACCGCTCTCGGTAGCCCGAGAACGGGCTTCGCCCCACTACCTGCGGCGGCGAGCGCCCGGATCTCCGCGGCTTCCCCCGTGGCGGTGCCGGCGTCGGCGAAGGGGAGGATGTCGTGGTTGGTGGCGTGGCGGACACCGATCATCGTCGATCGAGGGTCGGCGGCGCGAGCGTGCGCCACGTAGGGTGGGCTTCGGACGTCTCCCCGTAACCGGAGTGCATCTTGAGCCTCAAGTACTACCTCTACCTGTCGCATCTCAAGATCGGGCTCCTTGCGGCACAGGTCGCCTCCTCCGCGCAGCACGAGACCGAGCTCGCCGTGGACCTGAAGATCGTCCGCTACAGCCGCAAGGCGGTCCTGCCCGAGCGCCACGACCTCGACAAGCTGGAGAAGGTCATCCGGCACCTGCAGGACGCCGACCAGATCGGCGCCGCGGACGAGGAACGCCCCTACGTCCAGGCCTGCCTGGAGATGCGCTGGCAGGTCTTCCCCACCGCCGGCATCGTGGTCTTCGCGGGGATGCTCGACGACCAGGTCATCGTCCTCGGCGGGTCGGCGTCGCACGTGGTCGGTGGAGGTGACGCCGAACCGGTCGGATCGGTCCCGCCGTACCTGTTCCGCAAGCTCCAGGAATTGCGAGCCGACCCGGGCGAGTTCGACGACGAGCGCTTCCACGAGTCGCTGGCGCAGATCGGGGCCGCGCTCCCCGGGCCGGCGCAACGGGTCGAGTTCGTCGCGAAGCGACTGGCCGAGAAGCCAGGCCCGGACGGCACGCTGCTGGGTAGCCCGATCTACGTGGCGCTCGTCGACTAGGGCCTCGGCGTGGACGCGGGGCAGGTCATCCGGTGGCGGCCGGGGGAGACCGTCCTCGACACGTTCCGCATCGAGGAGGTCGTCGAGACCGGCGGCACCGGGTTCGTGTACCGCGCCCATCACCTCGCCTGGGGCGTCGACCTCGCGGTGAAGACGCCGCGCCCCGACCTTGCAGCGGCGCCCGGGATCCTCGATCTGCTCGCGCAGGAGGCGCAGGCCTGGACCGATCTCGATCCCCATCCGAACGTGGTCGGCTGCAACTACGTGCAGCGCGTCGGCGCGTACCCGGTGATCTTCGCCGAATGGGTCGCGGGCGGTGACCTGACCGCGGCGGTCCGGGACGGGCAGTGCCGCGACCTCCCGCGGGCCCTGGACGTCGCGATCCAGATGCTGCGCGGCATCGGCCACGCGCACGCGGCAGGCCTGGTGCATCAGGACATCAAGCCCTCAAACGTCATGTACGACGGCGAGACGGCGAGGGTGACCGACTTCGGCACGGCCAAGGCGAAGGCGTCCGTCTCCGCGCCCCCGCAGGGTGGCGACGAGATTTCGTACGCGACGCTCGGCGGCTTCACACCGCAGTACTGCTCGCCGGAACAGGTCGATCCGGAGGGCCGGATCGGCCGGGCCAGCGACATGTGGTCCTGGGCGCTGACGGTGATCGAGCTGCTGCACGGGCGCCGGCTCTGGAAGTGGGGACACGACGGTGCGGATGCGCTGGCGTCGCTACGCGGTGATCTCCCGCGGCCGCTGCGCGACCTCCTGTCCGGCTGCCTGGTGCGCGACCCCCGGTCGAGGATCGGCGACATCGCCGAGGCGGAGGCCGTCCTGCTCAGCGTCTACGCGGACTGCGCATCTGGTCCCTACCCGCGCCCCGACGAGGTGTCGCCGTCTCTCCAGGCCGACGGCTTGTCCAACAAGGCGCTGTCCCTGTGGGACCTCGGCGACCAACGCCGCGCGATCGAGATGTTCGAGCGGGCCAAGGCGATCGACCCGCACAACGTCCGCGCGGTCTACAACCACGGGCTCCTCAAATGGGCCGACGGCCTGGTCACCGACGAGATCCTCCTGTCGGAACTGCGCGCCACGGGCGACTCCTGGGAGGCGGACTACCTGGCCGCGATGGTGCACATGGAACGCGGTGACGGCGTCCTCGCGGCCCGGCACCTGGCTGAGGCGGACCGCAAGCATCCGGGATCGCCGGAGATCGCGGCCGCGCGGGAGCGCTGTGCCCGACTGGAGCCGAGGGGCACGCTCGAGGTGTTCGGGCAGCTGTCCGGCCAGGTCGTCGCGATGGCCTGCGATCACGACGCGAAACACGTGGTGGTGGCCGAGAGGTCAGGGCGGGTGCGGGTCTGGGACGCCTTCGCGGGCCGGGTGGTCGCGGAACTCGCCGCCTCCGGCCCGGCTCCCGTCGACGTCGCGATCGACCACGCCGGAGCGCGGATCCTCGTCTGCTACCAGGACTCCCGCGTCGAACGGTGGCTGCTCGCCGGCGGCACGGCCTACCTCGAAGGCCGGCTGGACGGAGGAACAGCCGTGGCGCTCAGCCCCGAGGGTGGCTTCGCGGCTGTGGGTACGGGCGACGGCCGCGTCCTCGTCTTCCGCACCGACGCGTGGAAGCCGGTCGCCGGCATCCGCCCCCACGACGGCACTGTCACCCGGGTGATCCTCGGCCCGGACGCCGAGGTCTGCGTCTCCGCCTCACTGGGTCGTCCCGGCTCCGCCGTCGACCACCGTGTGGAGCAGTGGTGGCCCCTGCGGGACACGAGGATGCGGGGCCTGCACATACCCACCGACGAGATGGACGGCGACGGCCAGAAGGTCGCCCTGGCGCCGGACGGGTCGACCGTCCTGAGAACCGGCTACCAGTCCCTGACAGTGGTGGACATGCGGGTCTGGGACGAACCGCGACGGTGGGAGATCCCCTGGCTGACCGGATACCGCATGCTCGGCGTCTCCGGCCGGGCCGGCTGGGCTCTGCTCGACCCCGGGACCGGAGACCTTCAGGTCCTCGAACTCGCCATCCGCCGATGCGTCCGCACCTTCCCGAAGGACTGGGCGCGGGGCTCACGCCGCGACGCGACGGCGTTCAGCGGGGACTGCGGCTACGCCGTCATCGCCGAATCGCACGGCTACAGTGGCCAGACCTCGCTCTCCCGACTTCCCATGCCACTCAGCGGACACCTCGCTCCGCGGTCGTACGCGCCGCCCCGCCCGGTCGGTGCCCTCGCGCGCGACGAGCGGGCGTTCGACCAGGTCATGGAACGCGTCGAGGCGATGATCGCGGCCGGAGAGGATCGGCGCGCAGCGGACGCGATCCGCGAGGCGCGTGCCGTTCCCGGCCACGAACGTCATCCGCGGCTACGCCGGGCCTCCAGGGCCCTGGGCCGGAACCTGCGGCGCACCGGATTGACCGGCATCTGGCTGGAGCAGGAGCTGTCCGATGTCATGCTCACCCGTGGCACCTTCGACATCGGCGCCTCCGGCCGGTTGTTCGCCTTCCCGGCCAATGTCGACGAGGTCGAGATCTTCGACCTGGAGACGCTGGAGAAGGCAGGCGCGGTCACCAAGCGGCGGAACCCCGCCACCAGCCTGTCCTTCGCCAGGGGCGGCCGGGACATGATCATCAGCTACTCCGACGGATCGGTCGCCTGCCACGACACCAGGACCTTCGAGCCCCGGTTCAAGGTCGCCGGCGCCCTGCCTCGCGACGACGGGAACACCACGCTCGACATCACGGGCGACCTGTTGGCGGTCGGCTTCGGCCACGGGTTGGCGACGGTGTGGTCGCTGGAGGCGGCTGCCTGCGTCGCGACGGTCCGCACCGGACCCGGCACGATCGTCGGCGTCACGGCCGACGAGGCGTCCCGCTCGATCGCCGTGCAGCTGCGAACCCACGACACGGCCGCCGTGGAGGTCCGGTCGATGGACACCGGAAAGCCCGTGAAGACCTTTGCGGACGTCGACCCGCACACGGAGATCCGGTTCGCCTCCGGGATGCTGCTGCTGGCCGGGATGACCCGCCTGACCGCGTGGCGACCGGGTGACAGGCGCCCGTCGTACCAGCTCGACCGGGTCAAGCACAGCTCGTCGGCGGCGTTGGCCTTCACGGACTCCCGTCGGCTCGCCGTCATCGCCGGGCTGACCGGCTTCGTCGTCTGGGACGCCACGAGCGGAGAGTTGGTGTTCGACGGGAGGGCTCTCGACGACCCGGCTGGACGCCTCTCCGGGGTCGAGGAGGTGGTGGTGTCGCCCGACGGGAGGTTCGCGGTCGCCGGAGACCCGGGAGAGCAAACCGTTGACGTCTGGGACCTGCGCGCCGGACGCCGGATCCGCTCACTGCACGGTCACCACGCCCAGGTCACAGCGATACGCGTCGACGCCGCGTTCGGCACCGTCGTCACCGGCGACCACCAGGGCAATGTCCGCATCTGGGGCCTCGATTGGGACTACGGAGAGTGATCCGATGAGGGGACGGCGCCAGCGCGATGAACTGCGAGCCGCGTTCCTGGCCAACCGCGAGCGCGTCAGAACCTGGCTCGACGCCTGGGAGATTCCCGAAGTCGTGTGGACCGACGAGTTCAACGAGATCCCTCTGCCCTGGGTCGTGCGGGAGCAGGACAGGGAGAGCTGGCTCAAGCGCCACGCACCCTTCCTGGACGCGTACGACTGGTTGTTCGTCGGACGGCCGCTGACCCCGGGGGTCCGCGAGGTGCGGGCACTGTGGCACTTCGGGCCGGCACACCGGTTCGCGGAACTCGACCTGACGATCACCAGCGTCTGCGACCCCGAGTACCTGGCGGAGAAGCTGACCCTGGCGGTTCACCACGCCGGCTTGAAGGGCTGGCGTGACACGGACGCGCAGCCGCTCTATCAATGGCTTGTCGAGGGTGTGCACACGATGCCCCTCGGCAACGGCGTGCGGGGCAGCAACCGTTCGGGGTTCGTCCTGTTGCGTTTCACCCGCTTCCCGACCTCCGACGGCGACGTGATCGTGCGTTTGACCGCCGCGGAGACCGATCGCGCCCTGGACGGCTCACCTCTCGACGACGATGGTGTGTCGGTTCCTGGCGGGTAGATCAGGTGACCAGGCCGGTGCGGTACGCGTACACCACCGCCTGCACCCGGTCCCGCAGATCCAGCTTCGTCAGGATCCGTGACACGTACGTCTTCACCGTCTCCTGACTGATCACCAACCTTGCCGCGATCTCGCTGTTCGACAGCCCGTCGGCGATCAGCCGCAGCACCTCCAGCTCACGCGGCGTCAGCCCCACGTCCGCAGGTGCGCCCTCGGCCGGGCGGATCCGCGCCGCGTACCGGCCGACGAGCTGCCGCGTCACCTCGGGCGCCAGCAGCGCGGCGCCGGAGGCGACGGTGCGGATGCCGTGCAGCAGCTGCGCCGGCGGGGCGTCCTTGAGCAGGAACCCGCTCGCGCCGGCGCGCAGCGCCTCGTAGACGTACTCGTCGAGGTTGAACGTCGTCACCACCAGCACCTTGACCGGGTGGGCGACGCCCGCGCCGGCCAGCAGGCGGGTGGCCTTGATGCCGTCGAGCACCGGCATGCGTACGTCCATCACCACCACGTCGGGCCGCAGGCGGCCGGCGAGGTCGACCGCGGCGTGGCCGTCGCCGCACTCGCCCACCGCCGTCATGTCCGGCTGCGCGTCGATGATGGTGGTGAATCCGGTACGGATCAGCGCCTGGTCGTCGCAGACCAGCACCCGGATCGGCGCGGTCACGACGCGCTCCCGGTGGGGATGCGCGCCCGGACGACGAAGCCGTCGCCCGCCCGGCGTCCCGCGTCGAACTCGCCGCCGAGCAACGAGACGCGCTCGCGCAGCCCGGCCAGGCCGCGTCCGCTTCCGCCCGGACCCGCGGCGCGCGGGCCCGGGCCGTCCGTGCTGATCTCCACCGTGATCTCCCGGTCTCCATGGTGTACGTGGACAGCGGTGGGGCGGCCGTGCGCGTGTTTGAGGGCGTTCGTCAGCGCCTCCTGCACCACCCGGTACGCGGCCATCTCCGCGCCGCCGGTCACCTCCGCCGGGGTGCCCTGCTGCGTGAACTCCACCGGTTGCCCGGCCTGCCGGGTCTGCTCCACCAGGGTGTCCAGCTCGCCGACCGATGGTGCGCGTGGCTCCGTACCGTGGTCGGGGTTGAGCACGTCGAGCAGCAGCCGCAGGTCGCCGATGGCACGGCGGCCGGTGTCGGTGATGGCGGTCAGTGTGGTGTCGAGGCGGTCGGGCGCGGCGGTCAGGTAGCGGGCCGCCTCGGCCTGCACCACCATCGCCGTCACGTGGTGGGTGACCACGTCGTGGAGTTCACCGGCGATGCGGGCGCGTTCGGCGGCGCGGGCGGTGTCGGCGACGTGCCGGCGGCGTTCGGTCTCGGCGGCGCGGTCCTGCCGCAGCCACGCCCCGGTGCCCCAGGCGAGCGCCAGCAGCAGGTAGAACGTGGTGAACCCGACCACGCCCTCGGTCGACCCCTGCCGATCCAGCACGACCGCCAGACCGATGTACGCGAGGGAGCCGGCGAGCACCGTCGTACGGCGGCCTCGGTCCAGGTTGGCGCCCGCGCTCACCAGCGCGACGGCGAGCGCGGCGCCCGCGAAGGTGTGGTACGCGCGCACCTGGTCGAGCGCGAAGCCGAGTGACACCAGGGCGAGGGACAGCGCCGGGCGGCTGCGGCGCAGCGCCAGCGGAAGGCACTCCAGGGCGATCACCACGACTGTCAGCGCGTCGAACGGCCGGGCGGGCAGATCGCCGAGCTGCGTACCGATGCCGCGCAGCGGCGGGGTCACTGCTGCGAGCGCGATCACCAGCGCCAGCGGGAGATCCCGGACCGTGACGGGCCAGCGCCGCCACGAGTCCTGGAGCATCCGTCGGGTGATCATCAGGAGACCGTAACGCTCTCCGCCGGGGCCTCGGCCGCGCGGCGGCGCCGCGTCACGATGTGACCACGGCGGTGCGCCAGCCAGAGGAAGACCACTGTCAGCGCCACCCCGGCAGCCACCGTGTAGAGGCTGCCCTCCGGCCCGAAGTCGCCGCCGCTGAGCAGCGTCGAACCCGACGTGGTGGCGTCCAGCAGCCCTTCCGATTCGCCGTTGCCGGAGACGACGACGCCGAAGACGCCGCCGGCGGCGAAGTTCCAGCCGAAGTGCAGGCCGATGGGTACCCACAGGTTGCGGGTCGCGGCATAGCAGGCCGCCAGCATGAACCCGGCCTCGATCGCGATGGCGGTGGCACCCCACAGGCTGGCGTCCGGGTTCAGCAGGTGCATCAGGCCGAACAGTACGCCGGTCAGCAGCAGCGAGAGCCACGTACCGAGCCGCTCCTCGACCAGGCGGAACAGCAGCCCGCGGAACATCAGCTCCTCGGTCACCGCCGCGGCGGCCATGAACCCGACCATGCCCACCGCGCCGGACACCGAGCCGATGTCGTGTACGTGGTAGCCGCCCATGAGGGCGATGTTGCCGATGACCGCCGCGAACATGGCGAACCCGATCAGCACCCCGCGGTTGAGCCGGGCGGCCGCGCCGTTCCGGGCCAGCTCGGTGACCTCGCGCCGTTCGGTACGACGCACCACCCACCCGTACACGATGATCGCGGCCGCGGCGGTCGCGGCGCCGAGGATCAGGCTGAGCCCGGCGTTGTCCTGTGCCGCGACGACCGCCAGGCTGCCGACGACACTGACCGCGACGACGGCCAGGAACTGCTTCACCACACGCATGACGTTTCCTTCGGAAGGTCCGCGGCCGGAGCGCCGCGGTTCACCTGGAACGCTATGGATTCGCAGGCCGGGAAACGTCACCGCGCGGTGGACACTTGCGGGTAGCTCGCACGGGGGACAGGCGCGGCGGTCGCGGCGTTTCGAGGGCGTGCCCTGAGCAGAACGGCTGGCCTCGCGACGGTCGCGGCGGGCAGGCTGCCGGCATGGCGACGGGCTTCGGCGGTGAGGTGGCGACCTACTACGCACGGCATCGGCGCGGCTATCCGCCCGAGGCGGTCGACGCGCTGGCGGCAGTCTTCGGTCTCGGTCCTGACGACACCGTCGTCGACCTCGGCTGCGGCACCGGTCAGTTGAGCATCCCGCTCGCCGACCGGGTGGGCGCTGTCGTCGGCATGGACCAGGAACCGGACATGCTGGCCATCGCCCGGCGTGCCGCCCTGGACCAGGGGACCGCCAACGCCACATGGGTGCTCGGCGGCGACAGTGACGTGCCCGCGTTGTCCCGGCTGCTCGGCGAGGGGAGTGTCGGTGCGCTGACCGTCGCCGTCGCCATTCACTTCATGGACCGCGACGCCCTCTTCGAGGCGGCACGGCCGTTGTTGCGCTCCGGCGGTGGCATCGCGGTCGTCACCAACGGCGAACCCCTGTGGATGCAGGACACCGAGTGGTCGATCGGGCTGCGCGGATGCCTGGAGCGGATGGTCGGCTACCCGGTCACCGGAAGATGCCAGACCGACGAGGATGGGCGTCGGCGCAACCGGGAGGCGCTCGTGGGGGCCGGATATCGGTACGAGGAGACGTCGGTGCGGTACGACGCCCCGCTCACTGTCGACGACATGGTCGGCGGTGTCTTCTCCGCTATGTCGGCCGAACGGCTGCCTACTTTGCATCAACGCGCGGAGTTCGCCGCCGACGTACGCGAGGCTCTCGGCGGGGTGGACGTGGTGACCGAGCGCGTCACCGTCCGGCTGCAGTGCGGGATCCTCGGCTCGTAGCCGATTCCCGACGGGGTTCAGCACGATGCCCACGACGCCGCACCACCAGCCCGTTCAACCCGCCGACGGCCGGCGGTGCTTCTCCCAGAGCGCGCGGTGTATGAAGTCGGGCGTGGTGCCGGGCGGGAAGTCCCGGTAACCCGACCGGGGCTCCCAGGCTGCGACAAGCAGGTCCAGGCCGTGCAGGAGAAGCACCGGCCAAGGGCTCACCGCGGTCAACTCGGTGAACAACCGTCGCGCCTCGTCACGCTGCACCTCGCCGTCCCGTCGGCTGTATCCGACGTCCCACACGACGCTGTACCCGTCGATGACGGACTCTTCCTCCGGCTCGTCGAGCGGATAGCTGTAACGGTTGACGGACAACTCGCCGCCGACGACGCCGGGCCGCCCGTCCGAGGCCGGCCGACTGAGGTACACCTTGCCCTCGTCGTCTCGGCTGAACTCCACGTGCATGCGGCTGGCGAGCTCTGCCGCCACACCCTCGGGGGCCAGGTCGGTGTGAATGAAGATGTGCTCGAAGGTGGACATGCGCCGCCCGGCTCCTAGGGAAGATCGATGATGTGGCCGTTGCCGAGAATGATGCGCACAGTCGCCGGCATCTGCTGGTCATGAACACGGGCCTGTCCTGCCGCCCGGCCGTAGCCTCGTCGCGCATCCTCCTCGGTCAAACCGACGTTACGACCGTCGAGAACCGCGACCCCGTCCGATCCTGCCTGTTCACCCGCCTCAAGGATATTCCGCCGCACGCTACTGCTGCCTGACCCGACCAGTGTCTTGAACTCGGTGATCACGCCGGGATCCTCCGGACCAGTCCGCACCATCGCATCGGGATTCTTCATCTTGTGAGCGTCGTCGATTCGTTCTCTCGGGTGCACCATGTCACCTTCGACCGCGAGGCGGTCCGCGATGGCCCGCTCCTTGTCCTCGAACAACCCGCGCGGATCGTGCACCCCCGGGCGGAACTCGTCGCCGAGTGGGCCGTGGTGTCGGCCCGGATCGAAGTCGGTGGGCCTCAACCCGTGCGGTCCGTCCGGTTTGGCGGATCCGCCACCCGGAGCCTCAGGCGAGCGACGACCCAGAAGGCGGCTCAGTGCCTCCTTCAGCTTCCCGATCAGCTCACCCAGCCGCCGCATCTCCGGCATCAGCCGCCGCAGACTCGCCAGCAACCCCCGCAGCAACCTCCCGATCCGCGCCGCCCACGACGCCACTGTCGTCGTCACCTGCTCCACCACGAGCGGCGTCGCCAGCCCCGCCGTGGCGACCAGTTCGGCCGCGTACACGATCAGGCGGGACACGCAGGCGGCGATGGCGTCGCGGACCAGCAGCCGCACGGCCGCGACCAGGCCGGCGGCGCCTTCGGTGATCGCGGCCATCGCCTCGGCGCCTTGCGCGAGCCCGGTGATTGCCTGCTGCTGTTCGCCCGCCCAGCGCCGGTAGCCGGTGGCGGCGGCGCCGGTCCAGCCGGCGACCTCGGTGCGTACGGCGTGGGCCAGATCGGCGGCGTCCTCGCGCAGGGACGCGGCGACGTTGCGCCAGGTCTGCGCGTGCGCGGTGATCTCGGCGGGGTCGCCGGCGAGCCAGTCGAGGGCTTCGCTGAGCGGCTTGACGTGTTCGATGAGCCAGGCGATGCCGTACTGGAGGAGTGCTCCGGCCGGGTCGGACACGAGCGCGAGCGCGTCGAGGCCGGCGCTGACCACGCCGAGGCTGCCGTCGATCCAGCTGCCGGTGCGGACGCCCTGGGCGATGAGTTCGATGTCCTCGCAGATCCACACGCCGGCCCAGGGACTCGGACCGGAGTCCGCCGCGGCGGCGACCAGTGGGTTCGTGGTCACCGCCGCTGCCGTACCCGGTCGAGCAGGTCGGCGGCGTGCGCGTCGGAGGCGCGGTAGCGCTCGGCGCTGGACCGCAGCTTCCCGGCGGTGTCGCGGACCGACGTGGCGGCGGTGCCGATGCCGTCGGTGAGCGTCCGCTGGAGACCGTCGAGCAGGACCGGCATGATCGCGCAGAGCTGCCCGTACGCGTCGGCGCCCAGCCTGACGTGCTGGCCGGCCTGCCGGGCGGTGTCGATGCTGTCGGCGCAGCGGCGGAGGTGTGCGGCGTGCGCGGTCAGGTCGTCGGGGTCGACCTGGAGGCCGTCACCGGGCGGCATCCGGCATGCCCGGGTCGGGGCCGAGCCGCCGCTGGTGGGACTCGACGATCGCCTGCCCGGCCGGGTCGTCCGCGCCGAGTGCCGCGGTGGTGGCCTCGGTGAGCCGTCGCAGCAGGTCGGCGCGGGCGTCCCGGGTGACGGCGAGAATCTGCCGGGCGGTGTGTGCGGCGGAGTGCTGCCGGACGCGTTCGTCCAGCCGCAGGTCGGCGAGCAGCCCGGACGAGTCGACGGTGACCTCGACCAGACCGTCGGCGCTGCGCGCGATGCCGGTCAGCGTCTGGGTGCGGGCGGACAGGTCGCGGGCCCGTGCCGCCCGATCGGCCAGGGACGACTCCCACTCGTCGAGCCGTCGTGCCGCCGCGTCCAGCGCGGCCTCGTCCGCCCACATCACGACCCTCCCCAGGGGACAGTGGTGAGCGCCACGCTACCAACCGATCGCGCTGCGTGTGTGCCCCGCCGAGGCATGTGAAGCGGTTCGGCCAGGCAACTGCCGCCGCGGCCGGTAACCGTCCTCAGTGAACCATGTCGCCGCCGTCCCGGTGGGCCACCCGGATGAGGGCCGCCACCGACCGGTCCACGTCCGCCTCCGTCGTGGTCGCGTTCGACACCGAGATCCGCATCAGCCGCCGCCCCCGCCACGTCGTCCCGCCCACCCAGCACGTCCCGTCGACCTGCGCGGCGGCCACCACCCGGTCGGTGCGCGCGTCGTCGCCGAACCCGACGAGCACCTGGTTGAGCACCACGTCGTTCACCACCTCGAACCCGGCTCCGGCGAGCCCGTCGGCGAACCGGCGCGCCAGCGCGCAGCACCGCTCGACAAGCGCGCCGACGCCGTCGCGGCCCAGCTCCCGCAGGCCCGCCCAGACCGCGAAACCCCGGGCGCGGCGCGAGGACTCCGCGGTCAGGTCCGCGCCCGCCGGCACACCACCGGAACCCACGAGGTACGCGGCCGCGAGCGACATGGCCGCCGTATGCGCGTCGGGCCGGGCGCAGAACGCGAACGCGCTGTCGTACGGCAGGTTCAGCCACTTGTGGCCGTCGCAGGCCCACGAGTCGGCGTTCTCCAGTCCGTCGACCAGGTGCCGGGTCGACGGGCTGGCAGCCGCCCACAGCCCGAACGCGCCGTCCACGTGCGCCCAGCCGCCGTACCGGTGGACCAGGTCGCAGGCCCGGCGCAGGTCGTCGCACGCGCCGGTGTTCACGTTGCCCGCCTGCAGGCAGACGATGGTCGGGCCGGGACCGGCGTCGCGCAGCGCGGCTTCCAGGGCGTCCGGGTCGATCGCGCCCTGCGGGCCGGTCGGCACCGCGTGCAGCGCGTCGGTGCCGAGGCCGAGCAGGCGCAGCGACCTGTCGATGGTGGCGTGCCGCTCAGCCCCGGCGAACACGCGTACCGCCGGCGCGCCGGACAGGCCGCGCCGCTCCACGTCCCAGCCGGCGTCGGCGAGCACCTGGTGGCGGGCGGCGGCGAGCCCGGCGGTGTTCGCCGCCTGCGCGCCGGTGACGAAGCCGACCGACGCGGTCGCCGGGATGCCCAGCAGGTCCTTCAGCCAGCCGCCGGCGGCCGTCTCGGCGGCCACGGCGGCGGGGGAGGTGACCGCGTTGAACGCGATCTGGTCCCAGCCGACGGCCAGCATGTCGGCGGCGGTGGCGGCGGGCGAGGCGCCGCCGACGACGAAGCCGAAGTAACGGGGGCCGGCGGTGGCGACCAGGCCCGGCTCGGCGGCGGGCACCAGGTCGGCGAGGACCTGCCCGGGCGGGGTGGGCGCGTCCGGCAACGGACCGGCGAACGCCTCGGTCAGCGCGGCCTGGTCCACGGGTACGCCGACCGGCCGGTCCGGCAGCGACAGCCGGTAGTCAGCCGCATGGTCGGCGGCGCGCCGCAATAGGTGCCTCAGCTCGTCCATCGCCGCACCCTAGCCCCGGTCGCCGCTCCCTTCGAGGGCGGCGTCGAGGCGGTCCAGGTGTGCGGCCACCGGCCCGACGGTGAGCAGACCGCTGCCCGCCCCGGCCACCTCGCCCGCCGCCGGGACGAGCGCGTCGCGCGCCCGGAGCGTCGCGTCCCGGTCCCCGAGCGCCACAGCGGCGCGGCCGGTGAGGCACCACAGCGCCTCCTGCAGCAGTTCACGCGGCGGCGCCGGGGTGCGGCGCAACGCCCTGGCTGCCTCGTCGCGCCGGTCGGCGGCGAGCAGCAGCAGCGGGCGCGTCCAGGGCGCGTACGGGCCCCAGTCGGTGTCGGCCGGGAAGTCGGCGGGCCGGTCGTGCCACACCCGCAGGCACAGCAGCGCCAGCGGCAGCAGCCCGCGTTCCACGCCGGGCATCCCGCAGCCGGCCAGCCCGGTCGCCCACGACCGGTACGCCGCCTCCGCATCCGGGTACGCGGCGCCGGTGGCGGCGGTCCGCATGGCCCGGTAGCCACCGGTGAACACACCGACGAGGGGGCTCTCGTGCCGGGCGGCGAGCCGGTCCGCCGCGTCGGCGTGCGCGTCGGCGGTGGTGAAGTCGGCGAGCGCGCTGCGCGCCTGCACGCGGATCAGGTGCCCGAGGATCTCCACTGTGGCCAGGCCGTGCCGGGCGGCGAGCGCGACCAGTTCGACGCCGACCGCGTCCCGCTGCGGGGCGAGCCCGGCCCGCTGGAACGTCTGCATGTAGACGCCGTTGAGCGCCTGGGCCAGCAGCGCCGGGTCGGCCACCCGCCGGGCGATCGCCTCCGCTTCCCGCGCGGACTGCGCCGGGCCGGGTGACGCCGTACCTCGGGACTCGATCGCGACGGTGGCCAGCAGCCGGGCGCGGGTCGCCTCCGGCGCGTCCGGGCCCAGCCCGGCGAGCGCCCGCTGTGCCGCCGCGACGACCCGGGCCGCCTGCGCCGGGTCGTCCGAGCGGGTCCAGATCGCGGGTACGTCGTACCCGCCGATGACCCGCGCCGTGAACTCCGGGTCGCCCAGTTGCTCGGCGGCGCTGATAGCCGCTTCGCGGTGGTCCCGGGCGGCCTCCAGTCCGCCCGGCCCGGTCACCGCGAGGCTGCGCAGCAGCCCGACAGTGGACTCCAGCCGGGCCCGCGCGCCGGGCACCACACTGCGCTCGTACGCCGCGGCGGTCTCGGCCCAGACGCGCGCCGCGCCGGTCGGTTCGGGTTCGGCCTGGCGCAGCAGGTCGGTCTCCAGCCGCCGCAGCCGGGGTCCGGGGTCCAGCCCGAGCTGGTCGCGCAGCAGCTCCCGGGCGCGGCGCAGCACGGCGAGCGCGTCGGCCTGCCGCCCGGCGCGGTAGAGCGCCGACGCCAGCAGCGCCCACCCGTCCTCCCGCCACGGGTACGCGGCGACGTACGCGTCGAGATCGGGTACGGCGTCGGCGGCCCGGTCCAGTGCCAGCAGCGCCTCGGCCCGCCGCTCGACGGCGGTGAGCCGGATCTGGTCGAGCCGGGACCGTTCGGCGTGCGCCCACGGCTGGTCGAAGTCGGCGTACGCGGGTCCGCGCCACCAGCCCAGCGCCTCGTCGAGCCGGTCGAGCGCGGCCCGGGGCAGCGCGTCGGCTGCCGCGTTGACGGTGTCCTCGAACCGCCAGGCGTCGACGGCGCCCGGGTCGGCGCGCAGCGCGTACCCCGGTCCCTCGGTGACCAGCAGCCGGGCCGGCTCGCGTGGCGGACGGCGCGGTTCCAGGCGGCGGCGCAGCGCCGCGACGAACGTGCGGACCGCGCCCACCGCGCCGGCCGGCGGGTCGTCCCACAGGTCGTCGACGATCTGCCCGACCGGCACCACCCGGCCCCGGGCGGCGACCAGCCGGGCCAGCACGGCCCGGTGCCGGGGCCCCTTCAGGTCGACCGGCTCACCCGCGTCGTCCCAGGCCGTGACCGGACCCAGCACACCGAAACCGACAGGCACCGACCCTCCTCGACAGCGGTCACCGTATCGCGCTCATCGGTTGCTCATCGGGCGCCGCCACGCTGGTCGGGTACGACGAGACGAAAGAGGGATCGAGATGAGCACCACCATCGCGGGATTCGACTACCAGCGCGTTCCGGTCGCCGAGGGCGTGACGCTGAACGTGGCGGTGGGCGGCTCCGGCAGCCCGGTCGTGCTGCTGCACGGCTTCCCGCAGACCCACCTGATGTGGCGGCACGTCGCCGCCGACCTGGCCGGCGAGCACACGGTGATCTGCCCGGACCTGCGCGGCTACGGCGAAAGCGACAAGCCGGCCGCGGACACCGAGGACACGTACAGCAAGCGGACCATGGCCGCCGACGTGGTGGCGCTGGCCCGCGCGCTCGGACATGAGCGGTTCGCGCTCGCCGGGCACGACCGGGGCGCCCTGGTGGCGGTCCGGGCCGGCCTCGACCACCCGGACACGGTCACCCACCTGGCGTCGCTCGACGTGCTGCCGACCCTCGACATGTGGGACGTGCTGCACGGCGTGCACGCGTCGGTGGCGTTCCACCTCTACCTGATGGCGCAGCCGCCCGGCCTGCCCGAGCAGATGATCGCGGCCAGCGCGGACGCGTTCTTCGGGCACTTCCTCGACGCCTGGGCGGGTGACCCGGCGGCGATGCCGGCGCAGGTGCGCGCCGAGTACCTGCGGGCCTCCCGGGAGGCGGTCGACTCGATCGTCGCCGACTACCGGGCGTCGGCCGGGATCGACGTGGCGCACGACCGGGCCGACCGGGACGCCGGGCGGCGGCTGGCCATGCCGGTCACCGTCATCCAGCAGGACTGGGGTGCCGCGCTGGGTTACGACGCGGCGGCGGTGTGGCGGGCCTGGGCGCCGGACCTGGAGCACCGCACCACCACCGCTGGGCACTTCATGGCCGAGGAGGCGCCGGGCGAGATCGCCGAGGCGCTGCGCGCGCTGCTGAAGCGCTAGGTACGGCGGTCCGGGCGCGCGCCACGCGCCCGGACCGGCCGCCCCCGTCCGCTCAGCCGGCCCGTCTCCGGACGTGCCACAGGCCGAGCGCCGCCAGCAGACCGGCCGCGCCGAGGTGCAGCGCCAGCTCGATCCACTGGAACGTCCAGAACCGGTGGTTCGGCTGGTAGGCCAGGTCCACGTGCAGGTCGAGCTTGCCGAGGCAGACCGCGGTGTCGCCGAACGTGCCGGTGGCGCCGGTACGCGGCGGGTCGCGGAAACAGGTGCCGAACACGGCGTCGGAGAGCTGCCGTCCGTCGGCGGTACGCAGCGGGCTGATGTCGGTGACCCAGGCGCCCGGCACGTCCAGTCCGCCGACGACCGGCGAGCCGGTGATGCTGCCGAGGTTGCGGGCCCGGTTGACAGTGTCGGCGGTCATCGGCACGGTGACCCGCTCCGGCGGCAAGTAGTGCGGGCGCAGCAGGTTCGGCACCGCGAGCTGCGCCAGCACCACGGCCAGGAACACCACTGCCATGGCTGGGAGGGTGCGGCGCAGCAGCAGCCCGGCGACGACGCCGAGGACGAGGCCGAACACGGCGTACCCGACCGGTGCGACGCCGCGCGCGCCGAACAGCACGGTGCTGAACCGGTCGCCCGCGACCCGGTCGACGGGCGAGGCCGCCCAGGTCAGCAGCGCGCCGAGCAGCCCGGCGACGAGCGCGGCGGCGGCCGACAGCACGGCGAGCTTGACCGCCAGCCAGCGGCGGCGCGGCACGCTCTGGTTCCACACCAGCCGGTGCGTGCCCTGCTCCAGTTCCCGTGCGACCAGCGGCGCGCCCCAGAACGCGCCGATCAGTGCGGGCAGCAGCGCGAACCCACCGGCGAGGAACAGCATGGTCTGCGCGTACCGGTCGGGCAGCCGGGCCGGGTCGGGCACGGCCCGGATGTCCGCGCCGAGGCGCAGCAGGTAGGCCCCGGCCAGCACCAGCAGGACCGCGCCGGCGAGCGCCGGGAGGCGGAACTGCCGCAGCGTCATCCGGATCATCCGGTCACCACCGGGTGGGCGGCGGCCCGGGACAGGTACGCCAGCACCAGCTCCTCCAGCGTGACCGGCGCGTCGTCGCGTACCGCCGGGCCCCGGACCACGACGCGGCCGGGCTCGGCCCAGACCACCTCGGCCCCGGCGGGCGCGGCGGCGGTCCGGTGGTGGGTGGCGAGCAGGTCCGTGACCGGCCCGGCCACCTGGACCCGGGCGGCGCAGAGCACGACCAGGTGGTCGCAGACCTGCGCCACGTCGCCGAGCAGGTGCGAGGAGAGCACCGCGCCGGCGCCGAGTTCCCGCACGAAGCCGGCCAGGCCGTGCATGAACTCGCGGCGCGCGAGGGGGTCCAGCGCGGCGGCCGGCTCGTCGAGGATGAGCAGGTCGGGGCGCTTCGCGGCGGCCAGCGCCAACGCCAGTTGCGCCCGCTGGCCGCCGGAGAGCCGGCCCGCCTTCTGCGCCGGATCGAGGCCGACCTCGTCGATCCGCCGCCGGGCCAGCGCCGCGTCCCAGGACGGGTTGAGCCAGGCGCCCATCCGCAGGTGCTCGGCGACGGTGAGGGAGGCGTAGACCGGTGTGTCCTGGGCGACGAATCCGACCCGGGCCAGGTGCGCGGCGTCGGCGGCCGGTGGTGCGCCGAGCACCGTCAACGTGCCGGAGGTGGGCGCGATCAGCCCGCAGGCGAGTTGCAGCAGCGTGGACTTGCCGGCGCCGTTGGGGCCGACCAGGCCGACCACGTGGCCGCGCGGCACGCTCAGGTCGCAGTCGGCAAGCGCGGTGCGGCGGCCGTACCGTTTGGTCAGCCGCTCGGCGTGCAGGGCGAGTGGTGGATGCATGCGGCTCATCCTGGGCACGGCGGGACCGGCGGGCATCGGTCCGGAGCACGGTCCGGCGCGCGGCCGACCCTACTTTCGGCCGGTTCGCGGCGGCCCGCGATCTCCTAGCGTGCTGGGCATGGCTGGTGAACGGTTCCCCCGGGTGGCGGCGACGGCGGGACTCGCCGTGGTGCTGCTCGCCGCGATCGGCGTCCAGGCGGTCGCGATCGCCGCGAGCTGGGGCCTGCGGTACTGGCTCGTGGGCGGCGCGGCCGCCGTCGTGGTCGGCGTGCTGGCTCTGGTACGCGACAGGCAGCGCGTCGTCACGGCCACTGCCGGGCTCGTCGTCGCCGGGTCGGCCGTCGCCGCCGCCCGGTTGTTCGACCTGCCGACCGAGCCGGGGCCCACGCTGGCGCTGGCGTCGGCGGTCCTGGTCGGATCGGCGGTACGCGCGTTGCCGCCGCTGCCCGCCGGCCTGATCGCCGCCGGTGGTCTCGTGGTGGCGGCTGGGGCGTGGGCGGTGGCCCGACCGGGCGCGGGCGGGTCCGGGGTGGTGGCGCTCAGCTGCCTGTGCTGGCTCGGCGGGGTCGCCACCGGGCTGAGCCTGCGGCTGCTCGACGAGCGGGCCCGGGCCACTGCCGAGCGGGTACGCCGCGACGAGCGACTGGAGCTGGCCCGGGAGCTGCACGACGTGGTGGCCCACCACGTCACCGGCATCGTGGTGCAGGCGCAGGCCGCCCACCTGGTCGGACGGCGGGATCCGGCGCGCGTCACGGAGTCGCTGGCCGGGATCGAGGAGGCCGGCGGCGAGGCGCTGCGGGCCATGCGCCGCGTGGTGGGGGTGCTGCGCGACACCGATGACGCGCCGCCGGCCTCGGCCGGTACCGAGCAGATCGAGGAGCTGGTCGAGCGGTTCCGCCGGCAGGGCCCGCCGGTGCGGCTGCGCCTACCGGGGGAGACGGCCTGGCCGCCGGAGGTCACCAGCACCGTGCACCGGATCGTCCGGGAGGCGCTGACCAACGTGGCCCGTCACGCCCCGCACGCCGGGCAGGTCACTGTGGACGTGGCGCGGGAGCCGGACGCGGTGGTGGTCGAGGTGACCGACGACGCGCCCGGCGGGCCCGCCGAACACCGGGGCGGATACGGCCTGGTCGGCCTGCGTGAGCGCGTCGAGGCCCTCGGCGGGACGCTGCGCGCCGGTCCCCGCCCCGACGGCGGATGGTCGGTGCGGGCCTCCGTGCCGTGCGGGAGGCCGTGATGGCGATCCGGGTGCTGCTCGCCGACGACCAGGCGATGGTCCGCGGCGGGTTGCGGCTCATCCTGGAGGACCAGCCCGACATCACAGTGGTCGCCGAGGCGTCTGACGGCGTCGACGCGGTCGCCCAGGCCCGCCGGCTGCGCCCGGACGTCTGCCTGGTGGACATCCGGATGCCGCGGCTCGACGGCCTCCAGGTGACCCGGGCGCTCGCCGGGCCCGAGGTGGCCGATCCGCTGCGGGTCGTCGTGGTCACCACGTTCGACCTGGACGAGTACGTCTACGGCGCGCTGCGCGGGGGAGCGGCCGGGTTCCTGCTCAAGGACGCCGGTCCGGCGCTGCTGGTGGAGGCGGTGCGGGCGGCGCACCAGGGCGACGCGCTCGTGTCCCCGTCGGTGACGGTCCGGCTGCTGCGGCACCTGGCCCCGCCCGCCCCGCCCCGCGACGAGCGCCGCCCGGCGCTGTCCGAGCGGGAGATCGAGGTGGTACGCGAGATCGCCCGGGGCCGTACGAACCTGGAGATCGGCGCGGAGCTGTTCATCTCGCTGAGCACCGTAAAGAGCCACGTCTCGGCCGTGCAGACCAAGCTCGGCCTGCGCAACCGTACCGAGATCGCGGTCTGGGCGTGGGAGCACCGCGTGGTCGACTGAACCGTTGGCGGACGCCATACCGTACGTTGTACGTTAGTGACTGTCGTCAACGGAGGGGGACAGACGTGGAACACGCGATCCTCGCGGAGGGCCTGCGCAAGCGGTACGGGGGCAACGTGGCGCTGGACGGATTCGACCTGCGCGTGCCACCGGGCACCGTGTGCGGGCTGCTCGGCCCGAACGGCGCCGGCAAGACCACAGCCGTACGCATCCTCGCCACGCTGCTGCGCTTCGACGCCGGGCGGGCCGAGGTCGCCGGCTACGACGTGGCCGGGCAGGCCGACCGGGTACGCCACCGCATCGGCCTGGTCGGCCAGCATCCGGCGGTGGACGAGGCGCTGAGCGGCCGGGAGAACCTGGTCATCTTCGGCCGCCTGTTCCACCTGGGCCGGGCCGGGGCGCGGCGGCGGGCGACCGAACTGCTCGACCGGTTCGGGCTCGCCGACGCCGCCGACCGGCCGGTACGCACGTACTCCGGTGGCATGCGCCGCCGCCTCGACCTGGCCGCCGGGATGATCCTCGCGCCGTCGGTGCTGTTCCTGGACGAGCCGACCACGGCGCTGGACCCGCGCGGGCGCAACGAGGTGTGGGAGGCGGTACGGGACCTGGTGCGCGGCGGCACCACGGTGCTGCTGACCACGCAGTACCTGGACGAGGCCGACCAGCTCGCCGACCGCGTCTGCGTGCTCGACGCTGGGCGGGTGATCGCCGAGGGCACCCCGGACGCGCTCAAGTCCCGCCTGGGCGGCGACCGGATCGAACTGGTCGTCCGCGACGCCGCCGACCTCGCCGCCGCCGCGAGTCGGCTGCGCGCGGTGGCCCGCTCCGAACCGGCTGTCGATCCGGACCGGCGGGCGGTCAGCGCCCAGGTCGGCGACCGGGCCGGCGCGCTGACCGAGGTGCTGCGCGCACTCGACGCCGACGGCGTGGGCGTCGCCGACGTGGCGCTGCGCCGGCCCACTCTGGACGAGGTGTTCCTCCAGCTCACCGCCACGTCGTCAGCCGCCCGCACCGGCGTGGAGGTGACCGCGTGACCGCGACGGTGAACCCGGCCCGGCGTGCGTCGCTGGCCGGTGACGGCCTGACGTTGACCGGGCGTGCGCTGGCGCACTGGCGGCGCGAGCCGGGCCCGCTGATCGGCTCGCTGGGCTTCGACATCCTGATGGTGCTGATGTTCGCGTACCTGTTCGGCGGCGCGCTCCAGGTACCAGGCGGCGGCAGCTACCGCGAGTTCCTGATGCCCGGCATGTTCGCCATGACCATGGTCTTCGGCATCAGCATGACCACCATGGCGGTCGCGGCGGACCTGGAGCGCGGTGTCACCGACCGGCTGCGGTCCATGCCGGTGTCGCGGCTGGCGCCGCTGCTCGGCCGCGCTGTCGCCGACCTGATGTTCGCGGTGGTGACGCTCGCCGTCATGCTGCTCGTCGGCTTGGCCGTCGGGTGGCGGGCACGCGGCGACCTCGGCGACACGCTCACCGCGTTCGGGCTGATCCTGCTGCTGCGGATCGCGCTGGTCTGGGTGGGCGTCTTCCTCGGCCTGACCGTGAAGGGACAGAGCGCGGTCACGGCCGTGCAGACGCTGGAGTTCCCGCTCGGTTTCCTGTCCAGCGCGTTCGTGGCGCCGTCCACCATGCCCGCGTGGCTGGGCGCGGTCGCCGAGTGGAACCCGCTGTCCGCCACCGTCGGCGCCACCCGGGAGCTGTTCGGCAACCCCGGCTGGGGCGGCGACTCCTGGGTGGCCGCGCATCACCCGCTGCTGGCGGTGCTCTGGCCGCTGGCGCTGATCGCCGTGTTCCTGCCGCTGTCGCTGCGCCGCTACCGGGCGCTCAGCCGCTGAGCCGGACCCCGGGGGCGTGCGTCGCCCCCGGGGCACGGGTCACGGCCCGGTGAGCACGACCAGCTCGCCGGTGGCCCGGGTCATCGCCACGTACCGGTCCACCGCGCCGGAGATGCCGTCGCCGAAGGACTCCGGGTCGACCAGCACCACCAGGTCGAACTCCAGCCCCTTCGCCAGCTCCGGCGTCAGCGACCGGACCCGGTCCGTCGCCGGGAACCCGGGATCGCCGATGACGCACGCGACGCCCTCGGGATGGGCGGCGAGCCAGCCGTCCACCACCGCGCGCAGCTCGGCGCGGTCGCCGTACCGCACGGGGGCGCCGTCGCGGATGGACGTGGGCACGTTGGCGTCCGGGAGCACGGCCCGGATCACCGGCTCGGCCGCCGCCATCACCTGCGCCGGGGTGCGGTAGTTGACGGTCAGCGTCGCCACCTCGACCCGGTCGAACCCGGCCCGCGTCAGCCGCTGCGGCCACGACTCGGTGAACCCGTGCCGCGCCTGCGCCCGGTCGCCGACCACTGTGAAGCTGCGCGACGGGCAGCGCGCCAGCAGCATCTGCCACTGCGCGTCGGTCAGCTCCTGCGCCTCGTCCACCACCACGTGCGCGAACGGCCCGGCCAGCAGGTCCGGATCGGCCACGCTCAACGCGCTGGAGTCGACCAGGCTGGTGCGCATGTCCTCGCCGTACAGCATGGTCATCAGACCCTCGCCGTCGTCGTAGGCGTGCGACGCGATCAGCGCGTCGACCACCGTGTCCATCTCGGCGCGCTGCGCGGCCAGCACCGCCTCGTCGCGGCGCCGCCGCAGCGACGCCTCCGGGTCGCCGACCCGCCGCCGGGCCGCGTCCAGCCACGGCAGGTCCGCGGCCGTCCAGGCCCGGGCGTCGGCCCGCCGCAGCGTACGGATCTCCTCGACGCTCAGCCAGGGCACGCACCGGCGCAGGTAGGCCGGCACCGACCACAGGTCGGCCACCACGTCGAGCGGGTCGAGCAGCGGCCACGCCCGGCCGAACGCGGTCACCAGTTCCCGGTCGCGTCCCAGTGCCCGGCGGACCGCCTCCTCCGGCTCGTCCCCGCGGTACTTCTCCACCAGGATCGTGAGCAGTTCCTCCCACACGTCGTCGCGGGCCTCGTTGTGCCCGACGCCCGGGCCGGCCGCCTCGAACGCCGTCGCCCAGTCGTCGGCGGTCAGCCGCAGCTCGGCGTCCCCGACCCCGACAGTCATCCCGGTCGCGGGCGGCTCCTCGTAGAACCGGACCGCGGCGTCGACAGCCCGCACGACGTCCGCCGACGCCTTCAGCCGGGCCACCTCCGGGTCGGTCTCCGGCGCCGCCGCCGCGCCCTCCGGCACCAGGTCGGCCAGGGTGCAGATCTGCACGTCCTCCTCGCCCAGGCTGGGCAGCACGTCGGAGACGTAGTTCAGGTACGGCTGGTGCGGCCCGACGACGAGGACCCCGCCGCGGCGCTCGCCGAGGCGCGGGTCGGCGTGCAGCAGGTACGCGGTGCGGTGCAGCGCCACCACCGTCTTGCCGGTGCCGGGACCGCCGTCCACCACCAGCGCGCCCCGGGAACCGGCCCGGATGATCGCGTCCTGGTCGGCCTGGATGGTGCCGAGCACGTCACGCATCCGCGCCGACCGGGTCGCGCCCAGGCTGGCGATGAACGCCGACTGGTCGTCCAGCGCGGCGTGCCCGGCCAGAGCGTCGGCGGTGAACACCTCGTCCCAGTAGTCGGTGATCCGCCCTCGGCTCCACCGGTACCGGCGGCGGCTGACCAGGCCCATCGGGTCGGCGTGGGTGGCGCCGAAGAACGGCTCGGCGGCGGGGGAGCGCCAGTCCAGCAGCAGTCGGCCGCCCGCGCCGTCGGTCAGGCCGAGCCGGCCCACGTACACCGGTTCGCCGCCGTCCGCGCCGACCATCCGGCCCAGGCACAGGTCCAGGCCGTAACGGCGCAGCGTACGCAGGCGCGCGCTCAGCCGCCGGACCTCCTGGTCCCGGTCGACGGCCTGCCGGCCCCGGCCGCCGGCGGACCGGCGCGTCGCGTCGAGCCGGTCGGTCAACTCGGCGATCGAGCGGCGCAGGCTGTCCGCGATGACGGCGAAGTGCCGCTCGTCGGCGGCGATCAGATCCGGGTCGGCCTTGGCCGACAGACGCTCGGGAAGATCGAAAACGCTGGTGGCAGGCAGATTCAACTCGTCTCCGATCACGGGCACGGCCGAGCCTCCGCTCTTCGCGGCTTTTCGAATGCCTCGGCAATGGGTTACGGCCGGCAATTCTGCGCCACCACCCGGGGCTTGCCGCAAGACCGGGGGTGCGCTATATGTTGGTAGTGGCGGGAGAACCCGCCATTCTTTTTGCCCGAACAATTCTCGTGGCTTTTGCCCGGCGTCCCGCCGACGGGCCGCGACCGGCGTGGCCGGTAGGATGACGGCACCATGTCGAAGGAGCGCCGGCGCAAGGCCGATCCCGCCCGCAGCCTGGCCCTTCTCTGGCGCACCCGGGAACCGGCCAGCCGTGGCGCCGGTCCCGGTCTCAGCGTCGACCGGATCGTGCGCACCGCGATCGAGATCGCCGACGCCGAGGGCATCGACGCGCTCACCATGCGCCGGGTCAGCGAGGCGCTCGGCGTGGGCACCATGTCCGTCTACACGTACGTGCCGGGAAAGGCGGAACTGCTCGACGTCATGGTGGACGCCGTTCTCGGTGACCTTCCACGCCCGGCCGACGTGCCGGGTGGCTGGCGGGGCCGGCTGGAACGGATCGCGCGGGACAATCTGGCGCTCTACCGGTCCCACCCGTGGCTGCTGCGCGCCGAGACGACCCGGCCGGTGCTCGGCCCGAACGTGCTCGCGAAGTACGACTACGAGCTGCGCGCCGTCGCGGACATCGGGCTCGACGACGTGGAGATGGACGCGGTGCTCACGCTCGTGCTGGGGCACGCCAAGAGCGCGGCGCGGGTCGCGCTGGACGTGGCCGAGCTGGAACGTGAGACCGGGATGACCGACGACCAGTGGTGGCAGACGCACGGGCCCTGGCTGGAGAAGTTCATGACCGCCGGCAGTTTCCCGCTCGCCGCGCGGGTCGGCACGGCCGCGGGCATGGCGCACGGCGCGGCGTACGGGCCGGATCACGCCTTCGAGTTCGGTCTGCAGCGGGTGCTCGACGGCATCTCGGTGGTGGTCGCCGAACGTGCCGCGGGTGAGCCGGAGCCCAGGAAGACCTTGTAATCCTACTTGTTAAGTAGGAAACTCTCCGTGGGGTCGATGAGCCCTCGGCTGCCCTCCCTCGCCCGCGCGTACCCGTAGGAGCCCTCCATGAGCAACGCGCCCACGCCACCCGAACCGCCCACCGCAGGCACGTCCCGGCTCGCCTTCAGCGAGGACTGGGCCGCCACTGTCCTCGGCCTCGCGCTGCTGCTCCTGGTGCTGGTCGGCGCCATCCCCGCCGGGCTGGTGCCGTGATGGCCGCCGCACCGGAGCCCGCCGTTCGCAGCACCGCCGCCGGGCCGTCCGCGGCCTCCACCGCGGACGCCCCAGCCGCCGCGACCTCAGTGGACCGACCGGACGGTACGCGCGCGGACGCGCCGCCCCCGGCCGACCTGCGCTCCGGCGCGTTCTGGGCCTGGACCGCCGTGGGTCTGCTGGTGGTGCTCGGGCTGGCCGCGCTCACCCGCTACCTGGAACAGAACGTGCCGGTCTGGGCCGAGGGCAGCGCGGTCGAGGAGGTGGCCGCCGCGATCGAGTACCCGGTCTACGCGATCCTGCTCGGCCTGCTCGGCAACCTGGTGGTCACCGTGACCGGCCTGCGCGACCGGATCTCCGCCGCGTTCCGGACCGAGTTCTTCATCAAGACCGGCCTGGTGCTGCTCGGCGCCTCGATCAACCTCGCCGTCATCGCGAGCGCCGCCGGTCCCGCCATCGCCCAGGCGCTGCTGCTGATCAGCGGCGTGTTCCTGTTCACCTGGTGGCTGGCCGGGCGCTTCGGCCTGGACGACAAACTGCGGGCGCTGCTCGCCTCGGCCGTGTCGATCTGCGGGGTGAGCGCCGCGATCGCCGCCGCCGGCGCGGTCCGGGCACGCCGGGAACAGCTCGCGTACACGGCCAGCCTGGTCATCGCGTTCGCGTTGCCGTCGATCTTCCTGCTGCCGTGGCTGGCCGACGTGCTCGGCCTCTCCGACGCGGTCGCCGGTGCCTGGATCGGCGGCAACATCGACACCACCGCCGCCGTCACCGCGGCGGGCGCGCTCGCCGGTGAGGACGCGCTCCAGATCGCCAGCATCGTCAAGGTCACCCAGAACGCGCTGATGGGCGTGGTCGCGGTGGCCCTCACCGCGTACTTCGCGCTGCGCGTGGAGCGCCGCCCGGACACCCCGCGGCCGGGGCTCGGCGAGCTGTGGCGGCGGTTCCCGAAGTTCGTCCTCGGGTTCGTCGCCGCCTCGGTGATCGCCACCTGGTACCTCGACGTCGCCGGGGCGGACGGCAAGGCCACCTTGGCGATCGTCACCGACCTGCGGGTCTGGTTCCTCATCGTGGCCTTCGTCAGCATCGGCCTGGAGGTCCGCGTGTCGTCGCTGCGCGAGGCCGGCTGGCGGCCGGTCACCGTGTTCGGCGCGGCCACCGTGTTCAACCTGGTGCTCGCGCTCGGGCTGGCGTCGGTGCTGTTCCACGGCTTCACGGTCTGACCGGCTGGACCTGGGCTCGTCGAGCTGGCCGGTGATGTCCCGGGCCCGGCACGTCGCGGTGCACCTGCTCGGGCACGGCCGGCACGAGGTGGCCCGGACGTTCGCCGCCAGCGGGATCGACAGGTTCGCCGAGCCGACCCGCTGGCGGCCCGGCCCGGAAGGGGTGCCGGTCCTCGACGACACACTGGCCTGGCTGCTGTGCCGGGTGGTGGACCGGGTCGTCGTCGGGGACCACGCCGTCGTGCTGGCCGAGCCGGAGCTGCTGCGGCACGCCGACGTCGGGTCGCCGCTGCTCTACCACCGGGGCCGGTACGCGGACCTGGCCGACACGACCGACCCCGGCGACCGCCGCTGCGCCGCCTGACCTACCGTCGCTATCGTGGCCGCGTGATCACCTGCGTCGTGCACTACACGATCGATCCCGCACAGATCGAGGCGTTCGAGCGCTTCGCCCGCACCTGGATGCGGCTGGTGGCACGGCACGGCGGCGTGCACCACGGCTACTTCCTGCCCGCCGAGGGCGCCAGCGACCGGGCCGAGGCGCTGTTCAGCTTTGAGAGCCTGGCGGCGTACGAGCAGTATCGTGCCCGGTTCGGAGTGGACCCCGAGTTCGTCGCCGCCGACCGGATCCGCGACGAGTCGGGCTGCGTCCTGCGGTACGAGCGCACGTTCATGCGCCCCCTCCTGCCCACCGACTGACACCCCGGCCGGCCCGGCTACCGAGGCGGGTTCGGGCCCTCCGCTGCTGCGGCGTAGCGGCGGGCCAGGCGGGCGAACGCCTCCCGCAACTCGGGCGGCCCGACCACCTCGATGTCGGCGTCGTAGCGGCCGAGCAGGGCGGCCAGCCCGGCCCACGACCAGCCGCCCTGGGTCAGACGGCAGCGATCGGGCCCCAGCTCCTCGACGATGCCGTCGCGGGTCCACGCGGAGACCGTCCGGGCGGGCAGGTCGAGGATCACCTCGCCCCGGCAGGGCCAGTCACCCGGCCCGGTGGCGCCCTTGAACCGGCCGGCGATGTACGCCGCGACGTCCCCGCCGGGCAGCTCGCGGGGCGTGAACCGGGGGCCGGTGGGCGTACGCGGGCTGATCCGGTCGACCCGGAACGTGCGCCAGTCGTCGCGGTCCAGGTCCCAGGCCACGAGATACCAGCGCCCGCCCCAGGTGACCAGGTGGTGCGGCTGCGCGCGGCGCGGCGGCGCGTCGGGAGCGGACGCCGACACCGAGTCGTAGTCGAAGCGCAGCTCCTCCCGGGCGTGCACGGCGGCGCTGAGCGTCATCAGCAGTCCCGGCTCCACGCGGGCCGCGGCGGGCGTGCCGGCCCGTTCCACGGCGATCACCCGCAGCGCGTCGACCCGGTGGCGCAGCCGGGGCGGCATCACCTGCCGGACCGTGGTCAGCGCCCGCGCGGCGGCCTCCTCGATGCCGGTCACGCCGGTGGCGGCGGTCTGCAACGCCACGGTGAGCGCGACCGCCTGCTCGTCGTCGAAGAGCAGCGGCGGCAGCGCCGAGCCGGCGCCGAGACGGTAGCCGCCGTCCGGGCCCTTGGTGCTCTCGATCGGATAGCCCAGCTCCCGCAGCCGGTCGACGTCGCGGCGCACGGTACGCGTGCTGACCCGTAACCGTTCGGCGAGCAGCGCGCCCGGCCAGTCCCGGCGGGCCTGAAGCAGGGACAGCAGGGAGAGCAGTCGCGCGGAAGTCGTCGGCACGACATGCATTCTGCCCGCAGAAGAGGACACATCCTGACCGCTATGCCTGCGAGTGTGGGCCCGTACCCGATCAGGACCGGAAGGAACAGATGACGATGACCGGCACGACCACGACCTCCACCACCCTCGACGCCGAGCGGGCCGACCTGCTGGCCGAGCTCGCCGAGGCCCGGAACATGCTGACCAACACGGTGCGCGGCCTGACCGACGAGCAGGCCGGGCAGAAGCCGACGGTCAGCGCGCTCTGCCTGGGCGGCCTGATCAAGCATGTCGCGTCCACCGAGGAGGCGTGGCTGCGGTTCGTGGTCGAAGGCCCGTCGGCGATGTCCTTCGCCATGCCCGAGGGCGTCACTTGGGAGGACTTCATGGCCGGCAAGGCCCGCGAGCTGCCGCAGTGGGCGATCGAGCGGGGGCGGGACTTCCAGATGCTGCCCGGGGACACGCTGCCGGCCATCCTGGACCGCTACGCGCGCGTCGCCGCGCGTACCGAGGAGATCGTGGCCGGTGTCGAGGACCTGTCGGCGACCTGGCCGGTGCCGGACGCGCCGTGGAACGAGCCCGGCTCGGTCCGCAGCATCCGGCGGGTGCTGATCCACGTCATCGCCGAGACCACCCAGCACGCCGGGCACGCGGACATCCTGCGCGAGAGCATCGACGGGCAGACCACCACCTGAGCCGGCCGGGGCACCGGCGCCGCGGGGCGCCGGTGCCGGCCCGGCCGTCAGCCGGTCGCCGCCCGGCCCATCCGGGTGACCGCCTCGGTGAGCACGGCGGGGGAGGTGGCGAAGTTGAGCCGGACGAATCCGGCGCCGCCGGCGCCGAAGACGTGCCCGGAGCTGAGCGCCACCCGGGCCCGGTCGAGGAACATCCGCGCCGGTCCGTCCAGATCGCTGGCGACCCCCGGGCCGTCGCCCGCCTCCGTGGGCACGCCGAGGGCGCGGCAGTCCAGCCAGGCCAGGTACGTGCCCTCCGGCGGCCGCCACGACACCGCCGGCAGGTGCTCGGCCAGCAGCGACCCGAGCAGTGCCCGGTTGGCGTCCAGGCCGTCGAGCAGCCGGTCCAGCCACGGCCCGCCGGCCCGGAACGCGGCGGTGTGCGCGAGCACGCCGAAGTGGCTCGGGCCGTGGCTCACCTCCTCCGGCATCCGGGCCAGGTCGTCGGCCGCGTCCGGCCCGGCAACGGCCAGCGCCGCCTTGAGCCCGGCGAGGTTCCACGCCTTGGACGCCGACAGCAGCGCGAACGCGTTCTGGGCGCCGGGCACCGTCAGGTACGGGGTGAACCGCGCACCGGGTAGCGCCAGCGGCGAGTGGATCTCGTCGGAGACCACCCGGACGCCGTGCCGGGCGGCCAGCTCCGCGACGGTGGCCAGCTCGTCGGGCCGGTGCACCACGCCGGTCGGGTTGTGCGGGTTGCAGAGCAGGAACGCCGGCCGGTCGCCGATCGCGCGGGCGCGCCGGAACGCCTCCTCCAGCGCGGCCGGGTCGAGCCGCAGGTCCGCGCCGAGCGGCGCCTCGAGCACCTGCCGGTCGGCGTGCGTGACGAACGCGTAGAACGGCGGGTAGACCGGGGGAGTGACCACCACCGCGTCGCCCGGCCCGGTGACCAGGCGCAGCACCTCGACCGTGCCCATCATGACGTCGGGCACCAGCGTGGTCCGGCCGACCGGGAAGTCGGCCCAGCCCCACCGCTGCGCGGCGAACCCGCCGACCGCCTCGGCGTACGCGGTGCCGTACGCGTAGCCGGTGTCGCCCAGGTCGACCGCGCGGCGCAGCGCCTCGGCCACCGGCGGCGCCAGCGGCACGTCCTGCTCGGCGACCCACAGCGGCAGCACGTCCGGCGGGTACAGCCGCCACTTCACGCTGGTGCGTGCCCGGAGCTGGTCGAGTGTGAGCTGGGTGAGTGGGTTGCCGTCGTCGGCGGAAACGACCATGCGGCTCACCCTAGGTTCCTCCTACCATCGCCCGATGGCCCACCCGGCGTACCCGCTGCGCACGGCCCGGCTGCTGTTGCGCCCGGTGATGCTCGACGACCTCGACGACGTGCACGCCTGGCAGCGCCGTCCGGACGTGGTCCGCTGGATGGCGGGCGCCGCCCCGCGTACCCGGGCGGAGTCCCTGGCGTCGGTGACCGCGATGGCCGGCGAGGACGCGCTGCGCGCGGAGGGCGACTGCCTGACGCTCGCCGTGGTGCGCGACGGGCGAATGATCGGCGCGGTCGAGCTGGTGTGGCGCAGCGCGGCGGACCGCACCGCCGAGCTGGGGTACGTGTTCCACCCCGACCACGGCGGCCGGGGGCTGGCCACGGAGGCGGCCGGGGCGCTGCTGGACTGGGGTTTCGGCGAGTTCGGGCTGCACCGGGTGGTGGCCCGCTGCCACGCGGACAACGAGCCGTCGGCGCGCCTGATGGCCCGGCTCGGGATGCGGCGGGAGGCGCGGCACGTGCGCAGCTACCGGTTCCGGGGCGGGTGGGCCGACCAGCTCGTCCACGCGATCCTGGCCGACGAGTGGCGTGGCCGCTGAGCGGCCGGATCAGGAGACGGTGACGGGATCGCCGACGCGGATCTCGCCGGTGGTCTCCGGGACCAGCCGGATGCCGAACCAGGTCTTGCCGTCGTGGCGCCGGTGCCGGGCCAGCGTGCGGATGGGTTCCTTCCCGCTGGCGAGGGTCTGCGGGTCGATGAGCGTCACCGAGCAGCGGTCGCAGCGTTCGGAGACCCGGAAGTCGACGGCGCCGATGCGCACCCGTGTCCAGCCGTCCTCGGCGAACGGCTCGAACGGCCCGTCGAGCACCACAGTGGGCCGGAACCGGGCCATCGCCAGCGGCTCCGGGGCCGGTTCGCCGCGTTCCAGCGCGCCCTCGACGATCCAGTCCCGCAGCCGCCGCAGCGACGGCGCCGTGGCGACCAGCAGCGGTCCGGCGTCGGAGAGGTTGAGCGGGTCGCCGGGCCGGCCGCCGTGCTCGGCCGACATCGGGCGGCGGCGCGGGTCGTCCAGCCAGGCCAGCCGCACCGGACGGCCCAGCCGCGCGGAGAGCCAGTCGTGGGCCTCGTCGGCGGCGAGCCGGACCGTGTCCAGCCGGGACACGTCCGTCGGGACGAGCGGCCCGTCCACCGGCTCGGCGACTGTCAGCGACGACCCGTCGCGGGCGGTGAGCGTGAGCGACCCGGGCCCGGGCGCGGCGGTCAGGCCGAGCAGCGCCGGCAGGGCGGTCGAGCCCACCTTGCCGCCGTCGGGGCGCAGCACCACCCAGCGGCGGTCGTGACGCAACCCCCACGGCTCGACCACGGCCCGGTCGACGTCGACGCCGCCGAGGGACTTGACCGGATACAGGTGGGCCGAGACCAGACGCGTCATCGCCGCTCAGCCGATCTTCGGGGTGGCGCGGTCGATGATCGCGGACAGGTCCAGTCCGCCGGGTAGCGTCCCGTACGCCTGGCCGTGGTCGCCGCCGAGCCGGGACGCGCAGAACGCGTCGGCGACCGCGGGGTGGCCGTGGCGTACCAGCAGCGCGCCCTGCAGCACCAGCGCCAGCCGCTCCACCACGCGCCGGGCGCGCAGCTCCAGGTCGGTGTGGTCGGCCAGCTCGTCGCGCACCCGGCGCACCGCGGCGTCCAGTCGCGCGTCCGCGCCGGCCGCGGCGGCCACCTCCGCCTCGTACACGGCGAGGACCTGCGGTTCCCGGGTGAGCGCGCGCAGCACGTCCAGCGCGGCGACGTTGCCGGAGCCCTCCCAGATCGAGTTCAGCGGCGACTCGCGGAACAGCCGCGGCATGCCGGACTCCTCCACGTAGCCGTTGCCGCCCAGGCACTCCAGCGCCTCGGCGGCGTGCCCCGGCCAGCGTTTGCACACCCAGTACTTGCCGACTGCGAGGGCGAGGCGCTTGAACGCGGTCTCGCCGTCGTCGCCGCGCGCCGACCGGTCCGTCGCGCCGGCCAGCCGGACCATCAGCACGGTGGCGGCCTCGGACTCCACGGCCAGGTCGGCCAGCACGTTGCGCATCAGCGGCTGGTCGAGAAGGTAGCTGCCGAACGCCCGCCGGTGGGTGGCGTGGTGCACCGCGGTGGTCACGCCGTGACGCATCCCGGCCGCCGCGCCGATCACGCAGTCGAGCCGGGTCAGGTTGACCATGTCGATGATGGTGCGCACGCCCCGGCCCTCGTCGCCGACGCGCCACGCCACCGCGTGCTCGTACTCGACCTCGGCGGAGGCGTTGGAGCGGTTGCCGAGCTTGTCCTTGAGCCGCATCAGCCGCATCGGGTTGCGGGCGCCGTCGGGCAGCACGCGGGGGACCAGGAAGCAGGTGAGGCCGCCGGGCGCCTGGGCGAGCGTGAGGAACAGGTCGCACATGGGCGCGGAGGTGAACCACTTGTGCCCGACGAGCCGGTAGCTGCCGTCCGGCTCGGGCCGGGCGGTGGTGGTGTTGGCGCGTACGTCCGAGCCGCCCTGCTTCTCGGTCATCGACATGCCGGCGAGCAGGCCGCGCTTGGTCTGCGGCGGGCGCAGCCCGAAGTCGTAATCGCGGGTGGTGAGCAGCGGCTCGTAGCGGTCGGCCAGCTCCGGGCTGTGCCGCAGCGCGGGCACCGCCGCGTAGGTCATCGAGACGGGGCAGCCGTGCCCGGCGTCGGGCCGCCACAGGTAGAAGCCGGCCGCCCGGGCCACGTGCGCGCCGGGTCGGTCGTCGGTCCACGGCGCGGCGTGCAGGCCGTGCCCGACGGCGGTACGCATCAGCTCGTGCCAGGACGGGTGGAACTCCACCTCGTCGATCCGGTTGCCGTACCGGTCGTGGGTGCGCAGCACCGGCGGGTGCTCGTTGGCGAGCCGCCCGTGTTCGGCCGCCTCCTCACCACCGGCGAGACGGCCCAGCTCGTGCAGCCCGGGCAGCGCCCATTCGGCGCCCTCCCGGGTCACGCCGTCGCGCAGTGCCGGGTCGTCGGCGGTGTCGTGGCCGACCATCGGGGGGACCTGGTTGACGACCTCGTGTGTGGTCACGGCGGCAACTCCCAGCGCGGTGGCGGATCGGGTCGGGGCCCGGATTGAACCACCGTTCACTCCGCACCGGCAACACCGATCGACCAGTCATTTTGGCTGGATTCGTTTGACATCATCCGGCTCGGAGACAAGACTCGCCGAAACTTTCTTTTGTCCGGGAAGTGGCAAGGGGGGCCTGTGTCCAGGAACAAGCTCGGCGCGTTCGGCGCCGCACTCATCCTCACCGTCGGCGTCCTGTCCGGATGCACCGGCGGCGAGGCGGTCGACGTCGGCGGCGGGGGGAACGCCGGCGGCGAAGGCGGAATCCTCAACGCCGCGATCGGCGGCGAACCCGACCAGCTCGACCCGCACAAGACCTCGGCCTACTACAGCTTCCAGGTGCTGGAGAACGTCTACGACACGCTCGTCGAGCCGGACGCCGACCTGAAGATGGTGCCGTCGCTGGCGACCAAGTGGACCACCAGCGACGACCAGCTCACCTGGACGTTCACGCTGCGCGAGGGCGTGAAGTTCTCCGACGGGTCGCCGCTGACCTCCGAGGACGTCGTCTACTCCTTCGAGCGGATCATCAAGGAGAAGCTGAACAACGCGTACAAGTTCGCCACCGTCAAGTCGGTCACCGGGCCCGACCCCGCGACGGTGGTGGTGACGCTCAGCGCGCCCACGCCGAACCTGCTCGCCAACCTCGGTGGGTTCAAGGGCGTCGCGATCGTGGAGAAGTCCAACGTGGAGTCCGGCAAGGTGAAGACCGCGCCGGTGGGCAGCGGCCCGTTCACGGTGGCCGGCTACACCTCCGGCGACAGCATCAAGCTGGTGCGCAACGACGCCTACTGGGGTGAGAAGCCGAAGCTCGACGGCGTCACGTTCACCTTCGTCAAGGACCCCACCGTGGCGCTGCAGAACCTGCGCAGCGGCCAGGTGCAGTGGACCGACAACCTGCCGCCGCAGCAGGTCAAGTCGCTGCAGGACGGCGACGACCCGGTGGTGAAGTCGGCGGCCTCCACCGACTACTGGTACGTGGCGCTCAACGAGGCCCGCAAGCCGTTCGACAACCCCGAGGTGCGGCGCGCCATCGGGTACGCCCTGGACCGGGAGGCGATCACCAAGGCGGCGAAGTTCGGCCTGGCCACCGTGAACCAGACCGCCATCCCGAAGGACAGCGCGTTCTACTACGACTACGCGCCCTACAGCCACGACCCGGGCAAGGCCAAGCAGATGCTCGGCCAGGCGGGCGTGAGCAACCTGACCATGGACCTGATGGTCACCAGCGAGTACCCGGAGACGGTCAGCGCCGCCCAGGTCATCGCCGCCCAGCTCAAGGACGTCGGCATCACCGTGAAGATCCGTACGCTGGACTTCGCCCAGTGGCTCGACGAGCAGGCCAAGGGCAACTTCGACGGGTTCATGCTGGGCTGGCTCGGCAACATCGACCCGGACGAGTTCTACTACGCCCAGCACCACAGCGGCGGCACGTTCAACTTCCACAAGTACAAGAACCCGGCGGTGGACAAGCTGCTGGACGACGCGCGCACCCAGACCGACCAGGGCGCCCGCAAGCAGGCGTACGAGCAGGCGGCGAAGCAGATCGTCGACGACGCCAGCTACCTCTACCTCTACAACCCGGACGTGGTGCAGGGCTGGTCGAAGAAGGTCTCCGGCTACGAGGTGCGCACCGACCGGGCGATCCGGTTCCGGTCGGTCGCCCTGGCCAAGTGATGGCCCGCTTCGTCCTGCGGCGGGCACTCCAGTCGGCGGTCGTGCTGATCGGCGTGACCCTTGTGGTGTTCCTGCTGCTGCAACTCGTGCCGGGCGACCCGGTCCGGGTGGCGCTCGGCACCCGGTTCGACCAGGAGACGTACGACGCGTTGCGGGAACGGGCCGGCCTCGACCAGCCGCTGCCGGTGCAGTACGCCAGCTACCTCGGGCACGCGCTCACCGGTGACCTGGGGGTCAGCTTCCGCACCGGCCAGCCGGTGAGCCAGATCGTGCTGGAACGGCTGCCCGCCACGCTGTCCCTGGCCGTCACCGCGGTGCTGTTCGCGCTGCTGGTGGCGTTCCCGCTGGGCATCGTCGCGGCGGTACGCAGCGGCTCCGCCGTGGACCACGCCGCCCGCGTGTTCAGCCAGTTCGGCGTCTCGGTGCCGGACTTCTGGATGGGCATCATGGGCATCCTGCTGTTCGCCGGGGTGCTCGGCTGGCTGCCACCGTCGGGTTACGTGGCGCTGACCGAGGACCCCGGCCGGTGGGCCACCCACGTGGCGCTGCCGGCGGTCACCGTCGGCCTGGTCACCGCCTCCATCCTCACCCGGTTCATCCGCTCCTCGGTGCTGGAGGTGCTCTCCGCCGACTACGTGCGGACCGCCGAGGCGAAAGGGCTGCGCAACCGGGTGGTGATCGTGCGGCACGTGCTGCGCAACGCGCTGATCCCGGTGGTGACTGTGGTCGCCGTGCAACTGGCGAGCCTGCTCGGCGGCGTCATCGTCATCGAAGTGCTGTTCGCCTGGCCGGGCATCGGCCGGCTCACCTTCGACGCCGTGCAGGCCCGCGACTATCCCGTCCTGCAGGGCGCGGTGCTGCTGGTGGCCGCCCTGTTCCTGCTGGTAAACCTGCTGGTGGACATCCTCTACGCCCGCCTCGACCCGAGGATCACGGTCAAGTGAGCGCCACGACCGAGAGCACCGGACGCCGCGTCCTGGACGCGCTGCGCCGCGACCCGCTCGCCGTCGGCGGCACCATCGTGCTCGTCCTGCTGGTCGTGGTCGGCGTGGCCGGCCCGTGGCTGGCCCCGGCCGGCGTCAACGACGTCGACGTGGACCAGATGCTGCGCCCGCCCAGCGGCGCGCACCCGTTCGGCACCGACGAGCTGGGCCGCGACGTGCTCAGCCGGGTGCTCGTCGCCGCCCGCGTGTCACTGCAGGTCGGCGCGGTCAGCGTCGGCATCGCGCTGGTAGCGGGCGTGACGCTCGGGCTGCTCGCCGGCTACTACCGGGGCTGGCTGGACAGCATCCTCATGCGCTGCATGGACGTGCTGTTCGCGTTCCCGGTGCTGCTGCTGGCGGTTGCCATCGTGGCGGTGCTCGGCCCCGGCCTGCTCACCGCCATGGTCGCCATCGGCGTGGTCTACACACCCATCTTCGCCCGGATCACCCGCGCCGGCGTGCTGTCCGTACGCGAGCAGGTGTTCGTCCGGGCCGCCGTGTCCATCGGCGCGTCCGACCTGCGCATCATGCGCCGCCACGTGCTGCCGAACATCGCCGCGCCGCTGATCGTGCAGACGTCGCTGTCGCTGGCGTTCGCGATCCTCTCCGAGGCCGCGTTGTCCTTCCTCGGCCTCGGCATCCAGCCGCCCGCACCGGCCTGGGGCCGGATGCTGTTCGACGGGCGCGGCTTCGTCACCGACGCCTGGTGGCTGGGCGTGTTCCCGGGCGCGGCGATCTTCCTCACCGTGCTGGCGTTCAACCTGGTCGGCGACGCGCTGCGGGACGTGCTCGACCCGCGCCAGCTCACCCTCGCCGAGGCCCGCCGGAGCACCCCATGAGCGAGCGCACCGAACGCATGCCGAGCCAGCGCCAGCGCCCCAGGACCGACTCGACGGTGCTGTCCGTGGACGACCTCACCGTCACGATCGGCACCCGCCGCGGCCCGGCCCGCGCCGTGGCCGGCGTGTCCTGGCAGGTACGGCAGGGGGAGACGTTCGCCCTGGTCGGCGAGTCCGGCAGCGGCAAGAGCATGACCCTGCTCGCGGCCACCGGCCTGGCCCCGCGCGCCGCCACGGTCACCGGCCGGGTGCGGCTGCTCGACCACGAGCTGACCGCGCTGCCCGACGACCGCCGCCGCAGGCTGCGCGGCCGGCACGTCGGGTTCGTCTTCCAGGACCCGATGACCTCGCTCAACCCGGTGCTGCCGGTGGGCCGGCAGGTCACCGAGGCGGCCGAGGAACACCTCGGGCTGACCCGCCGCGCCGCCCGCGACCGGGCGGTGGAACTGCTGGAGCTGGTCGGCATCCCGTCGGCCGCGCGGCGCGTCGACGCGTACCCGCACCAGTTCTCCGGCGGCATGCGCCAGCGCGTCGCCATCGCCATGGCGCTGGCGTGCGAGCCGGACCTGCTGATCGCCGACGAGCCGACCACCGCGCTGGACGTCACCACCCAGGCGCAGATCATCGAGCTGGTCGCCGACCTCCAGGCGCGGCTGGGCACCGCAGTCGTCTGGGTCACCCACGACCTGGGCGTGGTCGCCGGCATCGCCGACACCGTCGCGGTCATGTACGGGGGACGCATCGTCGAGCAGGGCCCGGTCGACGCGGTGTTCGACACGCCCACCCACCCGTACACCCGGGCGCTGCTGGCGGCCCGGCCCGACCCGTCCCGGCGCGGCGAGGACCTGGTGGCCATCCCCGGCGCGCCGCCGAGCCCGCTGGACCTGCCGGCCGGCTGCGCGTTCTGGCCGCGCTGCCCGGTCCGCGCGGACCCGCGCTGCGAGCACGAGCTGCCGCCGCTGACGCCGGTCGGCGACGGGCACACGGTCCGCACCTTCTACAGTGGAGAGGCCGGATGAGCGACGACACCCCCGACGTGATCGCCGAGCTGGACGACCTCGCCGTGCACTTCCCGACCCCGGCCGGAACGGTCCGCGCCGTGGACGGCGTCACGCTCGCCGTACACCGGGGCGAGACGCTCGGGCTGGTCGGCGAGTCGGGCAGCGGCAAGTCCACCGCCGGGCTGGCGCTGCTGCGGCTGGTCGACCCGAGTGCCGGGCGGGTCCGGGTGGCGGGCGCGGACGTGACCCGCTGGTCCCGGCGCCGCCTGCGGGCGACGCGCCGCCACGTGGCGATGGTGTTCCAGGACCCGCAGGCGTCGCTGGACCCGCGCCGCACCGTCGGCGACAGCATCGCCGAACCCCTTGTCGTGCACCGGCTCGCCACGTCCCGCACCGCCCGGCGGGAGCGGGTGGCCGAACTGCTGGACCTGGTCGGCCTGCGCGCCGACACGGCCGGCCGGCATCCGCACGAGCTGTCCGGCGGCCAGCGCCAGCGCGTCGGCGTGGCGCGGGCGCTGGCCGGCGAGCCGGATCTGATCGTCCTGGACGAGCCGATCGCCTCGCTGGACCTGAGCGTCCAGGCGCAGATCATGAACCTGCTGCGCCGCCTGCAACGCGACCTCGGGCTGACCTACCTGTTCATCGCGCACGACCTGGCCGCCGTGGAGCACATGAGCGACCGGATCGCGGTCATGTACCTGGGCCGCATCGTGGAGACCGGCCCACCGGAGCGGATCTACCGACGCCCGGCGCACCCCTACACGGCGGCGTTGTTGTCGGCGGTGCCGGTGGCCGATCCCCGGGTCGAGCGGCAGCGCCGCCGCATCGTGCTCACCGGCGACATCCCCAGCCCGGTGGACCCGCCGAGCGGCTGCCGCTTCCGTACCCGATGCCCCCAGGCCCGCCCCGCGTGCGCCGAGACCGATCCGGCGCTGGCCGAGGTGGGTCCGGGCCACGAGGCCGCGTGCCTGTTCCCGCTAGACGGCGAGCGCGACGGCAGCCCGGGGGAGGAGGGCGGCGCGACGGACCGCGCCGACGTCGCCGGCACGGCGTAGGCTCACCGCCGATGACGTTCACCACCCGGCCGACGTTGCGCGGCACGTTCGGCATGGTCTCGTCCACGCACTGGCTGGCCAGCCAGTCCGCGATGGGCGTGCTGGAGCGCGGCGGCAACGCGTTCGACGCCGCCGTCGCGGCCGGGTTCGTGCTGCACGTCGTGGAGCCGCACCTCAACGGCCCGGCCGGCGAGGTGCCGGCGATCCTCGCCACCGCCGCCGACCCGGCGCCGCGGGTGCTGTGCGGCCAAGGTCCGGCCCCGGCCGCCGCCACCGTCGCGCACTTCCGGTCGCTGGGCCTGGACCTTGTGCCCGGCGCCGGCCCGCTCGCCGCCGTGGTGCCCGGCGCTGTCGACGCGTGGCTGCTGTTGCTGCGCGACCACGGCACCCGCACGCTCGCCGAGGTGCTGGAACCGGCGATCGGCTACGCCGCCGCCGGTCACCCGCTGGTCGGCGCGGCCGGGCAGACAGTCGCGCGGGTCCGGTCGCTGTTCACCGACCACTGGCCGACCTCCGCGCGGCTCTGGCTGCGCGACGGCCGCCCACCCGCGCCGGGGGAGATGATCACCAACCCGGCGTACGCGGACACGCTGCGCCGCCTCGTCCACGCCGGACGGGCCGCCGGTGCGGACCGGGAGGCGCAGATCGAGGCGGCCCGGCGCGCCTGGCGGGAGGGTTTCGTCGCCGAGGCGATCGACCGTTTCAGCCGGCTGCCGTTCCGCGACTCCAGCGGGCGCGCACACGCCGGGCTGGTCACCGGCGACGACCTGGCCGGGTTCTCGGCCACCTGGGAGGCGCCGGTCACGCTGGACTGGCGCGGGCACACGATCGCCAAGACCGACTTCTGGGGGCAGGGCCCGGTGCTGCTGCAGACCCTGGCCGTCCTGGACGCGCTCGACGACCCGGCGGTCTACGATCCG
Source organism: Micromonospora sp. NBRC 110037 (assembly GCF_001652995.1). Lineage (NCBI taxonomy): Bacteria > Bacillati > Actinomycetota > Actinomycetes > Micromonosporales > Micromonosporaceae > Micromonospora > Micromonospora sp. NBRC 110037. The sequence continues at coordinate 1,710,724 of NZ_BBVA01000002.1, read as the reverse complement.
TCCAGCTTGGACGGCATCCACGCGCAGGCCGAGGCGCTGAAGCTCGCGTTCGCCGACCGGGAGGCGTGGTACGGCGACACCGACGTGCCGGGCTCCGCGCTGCTGTCGGCCGACTACGCGCGCTCCCGCGCCGCGCTGGTCGGCGACCGCGCCGACACGACGCTGCGTCCCGGCAGCCCGGCGGGCAGCCCGCCCCGGCTGCCGTCGCACCTGCACACCCACGCCGCCGGCCGGGCCGTCCCGCAGGACCCGAGCACCGGCGAACCCACGGTACGCGCCGACGGCGTGACCCGCGGCGACACCTGCCACGTCGACGTGGTGGACCGGTGGGGCAACATCATTTCCGCCACGCCAAGCGGCGGCTGGCTGCAGAGCTCACCCACGATCCCGGAACTGGGTTTCCCGCTCGGTAGCAGGTTGCAGATGTGCTGGCTGGAGGAGGGGCTCGCGTCCACGCTGCGGCCGGGGCGGCGTCCGCGTACCACGCTCAGCCCGACGCTCGTGCTGCGCGACGGCGAACCGGTGATGGCGTGCGGCACGCCGGGCGGCGACCAGCAGGACCAGTGGCAGCTGCTGTTCCTGCTGCGGCACCTGGCCGGCGGGCAGGACCTGCAGGAGGCGATCGACGCCCCCACGTGGCACACCACGAGCTTCCCGGCGTCGTTCTACCCGCGCGGCGTCGAGCCCGGCGTGCTGGTGCTGGAGGACCGGATCGACGCGGATGTGCTGGCCGGCCTGCGCGCGAGGGGCCACACCGTCCGCCTGTCCGACCCGTGGAGCCTGGGCCGCATGTGCGCGGTCACCCGCGACCCCCGCACCGGAGTCCTGTCCGCAGCGGCGAACCCCCGAGGCGCCCAGGGCTACGCCGTAGGCCGCTGACCCCTCCCGCGCCCCTCCCTCCCTCGTCGATCTTGCACTTGCGGCCCGGGCACAGCGGTCATAACGGGCGCTCCCGGGGCAGCAAGTGCAAGATCAACAAGGCGAGGGCGGGGCAGCAGGGGTCAGTCGTTGATCCGGGTTATGTTGCGGATCTTGTTGGCGGCGTCCAGGGCGGCCACCTTGTACGCCTCGGCGAGGGTCGGGTAGTTGAACACCGCGTCCAGCAGGTAGTCGACGGTGCCGCCGCAGCCCATCACCGCCTGCCCGATGTGGACGATCTCGGTGGCGCCGGTGCCGAACACGTGCACCCCGAGCAGCCGCCCGTCCTCCGGTGAGACGAGCAGTTTCAGCATCCCGTACGAGTCGCCGACGATCTGCCCCCGGGCCAGTTCCCGGTAGCGGGCGATGCCCACCTCGAACGGAGTGGACGCCTCGGTCAGCTCCTCCTCGGTCTTCCCGACGAAGCTGATCTCCGGGATGGTGTAGATGCCGATCGGCTGCAGGTCGGACATGCCGCGGGCCGGTTCGCCGCAGGCGTGCTGGGCGGCCAGCCGGCCCTGCTCCATCGACGTGGACGCCAGCGCGGGGAAGCCGATCACGTCGCCCACCGCGTAGATGTTGTCGACGGCGGTGCGGTAGTTCGCGTCGACCGCGATCCGGCCGCGGTGATCCGCGGTGAGCCCGGCCGCGTCCAGCGCGAGGTCGTCGGTCTGTCCCTGCCGCCCGGCCGAGTACATCACCGTGTCCGCGACGATCTTCTTGCCGCTGCGCAGGACGCAGAGCGCTGCGGTGCGGTGCTTCTCCACGGCGGCCACCTCCTCGCCGAAGCGGAAGGTCACCGACAGGTCCCGCAGGTGGTACTTCAGCGACTCGACGATCTCCTCGTCGCAGAAGTCGAGCATCCGCGGGCGGCGCTCGACCACCGTCACCTTGGTGCCGAGCGCGGCGAACAGCGAGGCGTACTCCATCCCGATCACCCCGGCGCCGACCACGACCATGCTGCGCGGGACGGCCTGCAGGTTGATGACGCCGTCGGAGTCGACGATGGTCCGGTCGTCGAAGTCGACGCTGTCCGGTCGGGCCGGGCGGGTGCCGGCGGCGACGACCGCCTTGTCGAAGCTGATCCGGGTCTCCCGGCCGGAGCCGGCGTCCACCCAGACGGAGTGGGCGTCGGCGAACCGGCCGGTGCCGGTGATCAGCGCGACCTTGTTGCGGGCCAGCTGGTCGCGGATCACGTCGGTCTGCCGGGTGATCACGTGCTGGGTGCGGGCGGCCAGGTCGGCGACGGTGATGTCCTCCTTGACCCGGTAGCTGCTGCCGTAGAGGTCGCGCTGGCTCAGCCCGGTCAGGTAGAGGACCGCCTCGCGCAGCGTCTTCGAGGGCACGGTGCCGGTGTTGATGCACACTCCGCCGAGCATGTCGCGGCGATCGACGATGGCGACGCGGCGGCCCAGCTTGGCAGCGGCGATCGCCGCCTTCTGTCCACTCGGTCCGGAGCCCAGCACCAGCAGGTCGTAGTCATACACGAGCGCCAGCCTCGCAGGGTCTCGCAACCCGCGCCAGCGGCAGGGCTCCGCGCCGGGGGTGGAACGCGGAGCCCTGCCGGGTCAGCGGCCCTGCAGGGAGCGGACGTTGTCGCCGAACGTCCAGCCCTTCGACCCGTCCCAGTTCACCGACCAGGTCATCAGGCCCTTCAGCCGGCCCTGGTAGGTGTTCCACGCCTGGGCCACCAGCGCCGGGCTCATGTAGCCGCCGCCGGCGCCGACCTGCGCGGGCAGGCCGGGGACCTGCCGGTCCAGCGGTACGCGGATGGTGGTGCCCTGGATAACCAGGCCGGCGTCGAGGCAGTTGGTCTGCGCGACGAAACCGGCGACGGTGCCGGCCGGGTACGAGTCACCGGCGCAGCCGTACATCGAGCCGTTGTAGTACTGCATGTTGAGCCACCAGAGCCGCCCGTTGTCGGCGTACTTCTTGACGATCGGCAGGTACGCGCCCCAGATCGAGCCGTAGGTGACGCTGCCTCCGGTGACGTACGCGGTCTCCGGCGCCATGGTGAGCCCGAACCCGGCGGGCATCTGGGCCAGCACCCCGTCGATGATCCGGATCAGGTTGGCCTGCGAGGGGGAGAGCTGGTTGATGTTCCCGCTGCCGGTGAGGCCGGTCTCGATGTCGATGTCGATGCCGTCGAAGTTGTGCCGCTTGAGGATCGGCACGACGGTGGCGACGAACCGGTCGGCGACGGCGCTGGAGCTGAGGTCGATGCCGGCGGTGGCGCCGCCGATGGACAGCAGCACGGTGAGTCCGGCGGCCTTGGCCTGGCACACCTGGGCGGGGGTGGGCACCTTGACGCCGGCGTCCATGCCGTCCTCCCAGAGCACGGTGCCGTCGGCGCGGATGACCGGGAACGCGGCGGTCACCACGTTGTAGCCGTGGCCGGTGATCCGGGAGTCGGTGATCGGGATCCAGCCGAGGCCGGGGTGCACACCGTTGGCGGCGCCGTCCCAGTTCTCCCAGTAGCCCTGCAGCACCTTCCCGGTCGGCCGGGACCGCAGCGCGCAGGTGTCACCACCGGGCGTCGTCGGGGTCGGGGAGGCGGTCGGCGTCCGCGTGGGAGAAGCACTCGGGGAAGGGGAGGCGGAGGGCGTGGGCGACGGCGGGCGGGTGGTGGGGCTCGGCGACGGCGTGCCGCCGGTGCAGGCGCCGAGGTCGGTCCAGAGCGCCGGCACGGCGGCCGGGTTCCAGCCCGCGCCGGCCGGCGGGGTGTGCGTGACGAGCGCCTGGTACAGCCGGCCGCCGTAGGTCGCCCGGCTGCCGGCGGTCCAGGTGACGCCCTCGGCCCAGGCCGGCGCGTCACACGCGACGAGCGCGCCGACGGCGCCGGTCGTGGTGGCGGCGGTGGCGGGCAGGGCGGCGGCGGTGGCGGCGAGCAGCGCGACGCCACCGAGCAGTGCGGTCATCCCGCGTCCGAGTCGCATTGACATACCTCCTCATCGATGCGCCGGAGGTTATCAGTTAACTTTGTTAAGTGTAAATGCGCAGTACGCTGTCACCGCTTGGTTCACGGCGTGAACGCAGACGAACGCAGGTCGCCGTGGGCGGCCGGGAAGGGACGGCGGCGGACGTGGACGCCAGACGCACCACGGTGCGCGACATGCGCCGGGCCAACCGGTCGGTGCTGCTGACCCGGATCTGGCTGGACGGCCCGCTCAGCCGGCACGAGCTGGGTCAGTCCACGGCGCTCAGCCTGGCCAGCGTCAGCAACCTGGTCGGCGAGATGATCAACGAGGGCCTGGTCGAGGAGGCCGGCTCGGTCGAGTCCGACGGCGGCCGTCCCCGCGTGCTGCTGCGCGTCGCCCCCGGCTACGGCTACCTGGTCGGCGCCGACGTCGGCGAAACCCGCGTCCAGGTCGAGCTGTTCGACCTGAGCATGACCGCGCTGGCCAAGGCCGAGTACCCGATCGCCGCGACCGGGCCCGACCCCGAGCGGGTCGCCGCCCACCTGCGGCACGGCCTCGCCGCGGTCACCGAGCAGGCGGGCGTCGACCCGGCCGCGGTGCTCGGCTTCGGCGTCGCCGTCGCCGGCACGGTCGAGCGCACCGCCGACGCCGTGGTGCACGCCCAGACACTCGGCTGGGACGGCGTCCCGCTCGGCGCGATGCTGCGCGCCGGCAGCGACGTACCGGTGCACGTGGACAACGGCGCGAAGACGCTCGGCCAGGCCGAGATGTGGTTCGGCGCCGGCCGCGGCGTCCGGCACGCGGTGGTCGCGCTGGTCGGCTCCGGCGTCGGCGCGAGCGTGGTCGCCGACGGCGTCGGCTACCGCGGCGCGCACAGCAGCGCCGGGGAGTGGGGCCACACCACCATCGTGTACGGGGGCCGCCGCTGCCGCTGCGGCAACCTCGGCTGCCTGGAGGCGTACGTCGGCGCGGAGGCGGTGCTGGACCGGTTCCGCCAGGCCAACCGGGGCCGCCCGGCGCCGGGCGCGGACGAGGAGACCGCCTTCGGTGAGCTGCTGCGCTCCACCAGCGGCACCGCCGCGAAGGTGATCGACGAGACGGTCGGCTACCTGGGCGCCGGGGTGGCGAACCTGGTGAACCTGTTCAACCCGGAGCGGGTGGTGCTCGGCGGCTGGGCCGGGCTGGCCCTGGGCGAGCGGCACCTGCCCGCGATCCGCGAGGCCACCGCGCGGCACGCGCTGCGCCAGCCGTACGCGCAGACCTCGATCGAGCTGTGCCGGCTCGGACCGGACGCGGTCGCGATGGGCGCGGCCACCCTGCCGATGACCCGGCTGCTGCGCGACGGCGGCGTGCCCCGCGACCCGGCCGCCCGCCCGTCCCCGGCGTGGGGGCCGGCCCGCCGTCACTGACCGGCCCGGCCCCCACGCCGGCGTCAGCGCCGGCCGCGTACCCGCCGCACGGTGTCCCGGTACCACAGCGCGCTGCGCTTGGGGATGCGGCGCTGCGTGTCGTAGTCGACCCGGACGATGCCGAACCGCTTGTCGTATCCGTACGCCCACTCGAAGTTGTCCAGCAGCGACCAGGCGAAGTAGCCGCGCACGTCGGCCCCGGCCGCCCGGGCCCGGGCCACCGCCCGCAGGTGCTCGGCGAGGTAGCCGACCCGGTCGTCGTCGGCGACGAACCCGTCTGCGTCCGGCTCGTCGTCGAACGCCGCGCCGTTCTCGGTGATCACCATGGGCGTGCCCGGGTAGTCGCGGTGCAGGCGCACCAGCAGGTCGGTGAAGGATTCCGGCACGATCTCCCAGTCCATCGCGGTACGTGGCAGGTCACGCCGGACCACCCGGCGTACCGGCTTGCCGTCGTCGTCGCGGTCGCGGCCCTGCTCGTCCACGCCGGAGTGCAGCTGCCCGAAGTAGAAGTTCACGCCGAGCACGTCGATCGGGGTGGCGATGACGTCCAGGTCGCCGTCCTCCACCGGAATCCGCACGCCCTCGGCGGCCAGGTCCGCGATCACGTCCTGCGGGTACTCCCCGCGCAGCACCGGGTCCAGGTAGAGCCGGTTGCCCAGCCCGTCGGCGGCCCGCGCCGCGTCCCGGTCGGCGGCGCTGTCGGTCGCCGGGTCGGCGGTGGCCAGGTTCAGCGTGAGGCCCAGCTCGATCGGCGCCGTGGCCGCCTCGCGCAGCCGCCGCGTCGCCAGCCCGTGCCCGAGCAGCAGGTGGTGCGCCGCGGCGATGCCGTCACCAAGGTTCCGCCGGCCGGGGGCATGGTCGCCGTAGGCGTACCCGAGCATCGCCGAGCACCACGGCTCGTTGAGCGTGGTCCAGGTGCGGACCCGGTCGCCGAGCGCGGCGAAGACCAGCTCGGCGTAGTCGGCGAACCGGTACGCGGTGTCCCGGTTCGGCCAGCCGCCCGCGTCCTCCAGCTCCTGCGGCAGGTCCCAGTGGTACAGCGTCACCCACGGCTCGACGTCGCGGCCGAGCAGCTCGTCCACCAGCCGGTCGTAGAAGGCCAGCCCGGCCACGTTCGCCGGGCCGCGCCCGCCCGGCTGCACCCGCGGCCAGGCCACCGAGAACCGGTACGTGTCCAGCCCCAGGTCGACGATGAGCGCGACGTCCTGCGGCATCCGGTGGTAGTGGTCGCACGCCACGTCGCCGTTGTCGCCGTTCGCCACCGCGCCCGGCACACGGCAGAACGTGTCCCAGATGGACGGCGTACGGCCGTCGGAGGCCACCGCGCCCTCGATCTGGTACGACGACGTCGCCACCCCCCACCGGAAGGTCGGCGGCAGCGTGTCGATCGGGTCCGCGCCGGCGACTGACGACGGGCGGGTGAGGTCGGTGTCCATGGCTCTCCTCGCGGGTAGCGGGTGGTGGTGTCGGGCGGGTCAGCGGGACAGGGGCGCGACGGCCGGGTGCAGCCGGCACGCGACGGCCCGCGCCGGGTCGTCGACGTACGGCGCGCCGAGCACCGGCACCTGCTCGTCGCACCCGTCGAACGCCTTCGGGCAGCGGGGGTGGAACGCGCAGCCGGACGGCATGGCGCGCAGGTCCGGCGGGGAGCCGGGGATGCCGGTCAGCTCCCGGCGCGGACCGTGCAGCGCCGGGAACGAGTGCAGCAACCCCTCGGTGTACGGGTGCAGCGGCTCGGCGTACAGCCGGGCGGCGGGCGCCTCCTCGACGATCCGGCCGCCGTACATGATCGCGATCCGGTCGGAGAACTCGACCAGCAGCGACAGGTCGTGGGTGATGAACAGGACCGCGAAGCCGAGGCGTTCGCGCAGCTCGGCGAGCTGGCCGAGGATCTGCCGTTGCATCACCACGTCCAGCGCCGTGGTCGGCTCGTCCATGATGACCACCTGCGGCTCCAGAGCCAGCGCCATGGCGATCATGACGCGTTGCCGCATGCCGCCGGAGAGCTGGTGCGGGTAGCTGTCCAGCCGGTCGGCGGAGATCCCGACCAGGCGCAGCAGCTCCTTCGCCCGGGCCAGCCGGCTCGCCGCCGTGCTCTTCGGCTCGTGTGCCCGGATCACGTCGAGCAGTTGGGTGGAGACCTTGTGCACCGGGTTCAGCGAGTTCATCGCGCCCTGGAACACGATCGACGTCTCCGCCCAGCGGAACTCGCGCAGCTTCGCCGGGCTGAGCGTGAGCACGTCGACCGGCGGGCCGTCGGCCGGGTGGTAGATGACCTGGCCGCCGCTGACCACGCCGGGCGGGGGCAGCAGCCGGGTCAGCCCGTACGCGAGCGTGGACTTGCCGCTGCCGCTCTCCCCGGCCAGCCCGAGCACCTCGCCGCGGTGCAGTGTCAGGTCGACGTCGCGGACCGCGCGGACCGCGTCCGCGCCGACGCCGTAGTCGACGCACAGCCCGCGGATCTGGAGCACCTGGTCGCTCATGAGGTCGCGTCCTCTCGGGTGGGGTCCGCCGGCCGCCGCATCGGGACCGGCGCCGGGTTCGGCGCGAGCACCGGGGTGAACCCGACGCGCATCGCGACGGTCCGGCCGTCGGCGGTCCGGATCCGGGTCCGGCCGCCGGTGCGCAGCCGGGGGCTGACGAACTCGTCGATGCCGAAGTTGATCAGCGCGAGCGCGGTGCCGAGCAGCGCGATGGCCAGCCCGGCCGGCACGAACCACCACCAGGCGCCCTGCGCGAGGGCCTGCTGTCCCTGCGCCCAGAACAGGATCGTGCCCCAGTTCCACGACGAGACCGACGAGACGCCGATGAACGCCAGGGTGATCTCCGACATGACCGCGAAGATGACGGTGCCGACGAAGCCGGAGGCGATGATCGCGGTCAGGTTGGGCAGGATCTCGAAGCCGATGATCCGCCAGGTCCGCTCGCCGGTGGCCCGCGCCGCCTCGACGTAGTCGCGGCGGCGTAACGACAGCGTCTGGGCGCGCAGCACCCGGGCGCCCCAGGCCCACGACGTGAGGCCGATGATGAGCGCCACGAGCGTGTCGCTGGCCTGGTCGACAAGGGACGTGACGATGATGATCAGCGGCAGCGCCGGGATCACCAGGAACACGTTCGACACCGCCGACAGGCCCTCGTCGGCCGCGCCGCCCAGGTAACCGGCGGTCACGCCGATCAGGATGGACAGGATCGTGGCGAGCACGCCGGCGGTCAGGCCCACCACCATCACGCTGCGCGCGCCGACCAGGATCTGGCTGAAGATGTCCTGCCCGAGGTGGGTGGTGCCGAACCAGTGCCGGGCCGAGGGGGCCTGCAGCACGTCGGCGCTGCGCGCGTCCGGGTCGTACGGCGCGATCCACGGTCCGATCACCGCCAGGAGCACGTACACCCCGAGGACGGCGAGGCCGGTCGCGGCCTTGCCGTTGGCGACGAAGCGGAACCGGCGGCGGCGGGCCCGGGCCGAGGGCTGCGCCATCGCGCCCTGGCCGGGGATGACCTGCTCGATGCTGGACGGGGAGAGTGTCATCGCTCAGCTCTTTCGGGTCCGCGGGTCGAGGAGCAGGTACGCCACGTCGGCGAGCAGGTTCGCCACCAGCACCGAGATCGTGATGATCAGGAAGATGCCCTGCATGAGCGGGTAGTCCTTCGACCCGACGGCCTGGAAGAGCTGGAACCCCAGACCCGGGTACGAGAAGACGATCTCCACGAGCAGCGTGCCGCCGACGATGAAACCGAGCGACAACGCGAACCCGGACACGTTCGGCAGCAGCGCGTTGCGGGCGGCGTAGCTGAGCGCCACCCGGCGCTCGGAGAGCCCCTTGGCGTGCGCCACGGTGATGTAGTCCTCGCTGGCGACAGTCACCATCATGTTGCGCATGCTGAGGATCCAGCCGCTCATCGACGACACCAGGATGGTCGCCGCGGGCAGGATGCTGTGCTGGATCGCGCTCGGGATGAAGTACGCGTCGAACGCCGGCACCAGGCCCGGCTCGTAGCCGCCGGAGGACGGGAAGAAGCTGCCGGGCCCGGCGAACAACGCGATCGCGACCAGGCCCAGCCAGAAGTACGGGATCGAGGACAGGAACGTGGTGGCCGGCAGCAGTCCGTCGATCCAGGAGCCGCGCCGCCAGCCCGCGCCGACGCCGAGCGCGGTGCCGAGCAGGAAGCTGACGATCGTGGTGACGCCGACCAGGCCCACCGTCCACGGCAGGCTGCTGCCGATCACCTCCGACACCGGCGCGGGGAAGAACGTGAACGACAGTCCCAGGTCGCCGCGCAGCAGCTGTCCCCAGTAGGCGACGTACTGCTCCCACAGCGAGCGGTCGGAGTCCAGCCCGAACAGCACCCGCAGCGACGCGATCGCGTCGGCGCTGATCCGGCCCTGGTTGCGGGAGATCAGTGACTGGACCGGGTCGCCCGGCACCATACGCGGGATGAAGAAGTTCAGCGTGATCGCCGCCCAGGCGGTGAACAGGTAGAAGGCCACCCGTTGCAGCAGGAACCTCACCGGGCCGTCTCCGTTCCGGCCTGCTCCGCGTTCTCCGCCTTCTCCGCCGTGACGGTCTCGGCGTCGAACAGCCAGCACGCGGCCCAGTGCCCGGGCGCGTCGTCGACCGGTATCGGCGGCGGCAGGTCGGTGGCGCAGCGCGGCATGGCCGCCGGGCAGCGCGGGTGGAACCGGCAGCCGGCCGGCGGGCGGATCAGGCTCGGCGGCTCGCCGTGGCCCCGCTCGCCCGCCGCCGCGCCGTCGCCGCCCGCGCCGGTGATCCGTTCCGGGTCCGGCGCCGATTCGATCAGCAACCGGGTGTACGGGTGGGCCGGGCGCTGGGTGACGGTCTCGCTGTCGCCGCCCTCGACCATCCGTCCGGCGTACATGACGATCGTCTCGTCGGCGAAGTAGCGGGCCGAGGCGATGTCGTGGGTGATGTAGAGGATCGCCAGGTCGAGCCGGTCCTTGAGGTCCTGCAGCAGGTTGAGCACGCCCAGGCGGATCGACACGTCGAGCATCGACACCGGCTCGTCGGCGAGCAGCACCTCCGGGTCCGCGCCGAGCGCCCGCGCGATCGCGACGCGCTGGCGCTGCCCGCCGGACAGCTCGTGCGGGAACGCGTCGAGGTAGCGCTCCGGCGGGGTCAGGCTGACCCGGGTCAGCAGGTCGGCCAGCGCCTTGTCCAGCCCGTCCGGCCCGGTACCGGCGTTGCCGTGGATGCGCAGCGACCGGGTCAGGTGGTAACGGACCGTGTGCACCGGGTTCAGCGAGGCGAACGGGTCCTGCAGGATCAGCTGCACCCGCCGCACGTACGCCCGGAACCGGCGTCCGCCGCGTACCCGGGTCGAGCGGCCGTGCAGCCGGATGTCGCCGCCGGTGCGCGGGTAGAGCTGGGCCAGCAGCCGGGCGACTGTGGACTTGCCGGAGCCGGACTCGCCGACCAGCGCGGTCACCCGGCCACGGCGCAACTCGATCGATACGTCGTCGACGGCGTGCACCACCGCCGGGGTCCGGGAGAGAAGGTCACGCAGCCGCCGGCGGACGGGGAAGTGCTTGGTCAGGCCGACGGCCTCCAGCACCACCTCGTCGGCCGGCGCCGGTGCGCTCTCGGTCAACGTCATGCCGAATTCCTGTCTGGGGTTGCCGGTAGCGAGGGGCGGGCGCCGCCGGCCCGGCCGGGCGATCGTGGCCGGGCCGGCGGCGCCGGGTCAGCCGTTGGCCGGCTTGAGGTGCAGCACCACGTCCACCGCGTTGGGCTGGGTGGGCTGGAGAGCGCCGTACGGGTTCGAGTCGTCCGGCCAGCCGACCCAGTTCTTCGTGCTGTACGCGCCGCCGATGTTGTCCGCGCCGACCGGGATCATCGGCATCTGCTCGACGAAGATCTTCTGCAGGGTCGCCAGCGCGGTGGCGCGGGTGGCGTCGTCGGTGGCGTTGGCGTACGACACCAGCGCGTCGGTGGCCTCCTTGCTGTCGAACCGGCCGAAGTTGCCCGCCGGGGAGGCGGTGCCGATCGGCTTGAGCACGCGGCCGTCCATGATGGTCCGGTAGATGTCGTACGGCGTGGCGCCGCTCTCGGTCCACCGGAACGTGGCCTCGAAGTTGCCCTGCTCGACGTTGCGGAACCAGGCGTCCTGGTTGGCCTTGTCGATGGTCGCCGCGATGCCGATCTTCGCCAGGTTGCCCTTCACGATCTCCAGGCTGGTCTGGTAGTCCGACCAGCCGGCCGGGTCGGTCAGCCGGATCGTGACGGCCTTGCCGCTGCGGTCCTTCAGCGTGTTGCCGTCCAGCTTGTAGCCGGCGCCGGTGAGCAGCGCCTTGGCGCCCTCGACGTCGACCTTGTGCTCCTGGCCCTTGTACTCGGGCGCGATGAACGAGTCACCGGCCGGGCTGGGCAGGCCGGTCACGCTCTTGACCTCGGGGTGGAAGTAGCCGGCCTCGGCGGTGGTGAAGATGTCCGCCCGGTCGATCACCATGTTCATGGCCTTGCGCAGCGTCGGGTCGTCGAACGGCTTCTTCGTGGTGTTCAGGTAGAGACCGTGGATGCCGAGCACCGGAGGCGCCCACATCTTGTGGTTCTTCTGGTCCTTGGCCACGAACACGGTCTGGTAGTTCGGGATGAAGACGAAGCTCCACTCCGCCTCGCCGTTGGCCAGCGCGGTGGTCTGCGCGCTGTTGTCGGTGTACGACGTGTACCGCAGCTCCTTCACCTTCGGCAGGTCCTGCCAGTAGCCGCTCTCGCGTACCGCCAGCGTCATGCTCGCCGGGGTGAACGACTTGAGCGTGTACGGGCCGCTGCCGACCGGCTGCTTCACCGGGTCGCTGGCCGGGTCGGCGATCTTCTCCCACAGGTGCTTGGGCACGATCGGCACCCGCCACAGCACCTTCTGCTGGTTGACGAACTGCGGGCTGGCCATCGAGATGGTGACCTCGTTGCCGCTGGCGACGGCGTCGGTGTACGGCACGCCCTGGTCGTTGATGGCGGGGAACTTCTTCACCAGGTTGTAGGTGAACGCGACGTCCTCGGCGGTGACCTTCTGCCCGTCCGACCAGGTCGCGTTCTCGCGGATGGTCACCTTCACCGACTTGTAGTCCGACGACCACTCGGCCTTGGTGGCCAGCCACGGCTTGAACGGCTCGGCCGGCTTCACCGGGTTCCACATCATCAGCGGCTCGTAGATCTGCCACCGGTAGCCCAGCGAGGCGGCGGCCGAGGTGGTGAGGAACGGGTTGTTGTTCTCGGCCTGCGGGCCGCTGGGCATGCCGACGCTCAGCACCGTCGCGGCCTGGCCGCTCTTCTTGTTCGCGTTCGGGCTGTCGCCGCACGCGGCGGCGGTGGTGACCATCGCGCCGGCCAGCGCGAGGGCGAGGAGTTGCCGTCTTCTCATGGAGGTCTCCCTCGGTGGTCCCGCATTCCTCGGGCGGGATGTGGTGGATGGAGGGTGTGCGGTGGAGCCACCGGCGGGCGGGCCCGCCGGCGTGGTCGCCGGGTACGGCGGGGTGGGTCAGGTGACGCCGGTCGAGTCGCGGGTGGTGAAGCCGGTGGGGATGACGGTCGGGCCCTCCGGCAGCGGGGTGCCGGCGAGGTGGGCGATGAGCAGCCGGGCGGCGGCCGTACCCATCTCCCGCAGCGGTTGGCGCACGGAGCTCAGCGGCGGGTGGGTGTGCCCGGCCAGCGGCAGGTCGTCGAAGCCGACCACCGCGACGTCCTGCGGGACGCGCCGCCCGGCGTCGCGCAGCGCCTGCAGCGCGCCGGCGGCCGACAGGTCGTTGTGGGCGAAGACGGCGTCGAAGGGTACGCCGTCGGCGAGCAGCCGCCGCACCGCCGCGCGCCCGCACTCGAACGTGAAGTCACCCTCGACCACCCGGCCCGGGTCGATCGCCAGGCCGGCTTCGGCGTACGCGCCGGCGAACCCGGCGAGCCGTTCCCGGGTGCAGCCGAACCGGCGCAGGCCGGTGACGACGAGCGGCCGCCGCCGTCCGAGCGCCAGCAGGTGCGTCGCGGCGGCCCGCGCCCCCGCTTCGTTCGTGGTGCGCACGGACGGGAAGCCGGGTTGGTGTCCCCGGTCGTCGATGAGGATGACCGGCAGGCCGCGCCGGTGCAGCTCGGTGATGTAGTCCAGCGTCCCCTCTGGTTCGACCACGAGCAGCCCGTCGAACGACTTGGCCGACACCTGGGAGGCGAAGCGGCGCATCGACTCGTCGCCGTGGGTGCAGGTGAACAGCAGCATGCCGTAGCCGGCGGCCTCGACCACGTCGGCCGCGCCCTGGAGCACCTCGCCCATCCAGGGCCAGGTCAGCGCCGGCACCAGCATGCCGACCACCCGGGTACGCCCCCGGGCCAGCCCGACCGCGCGGGCGCTCGGCACGTACCCGAGGTCGCTGATCACGGCACGCACCCGGTCGGCGGTGCGCAGGTGCACCTCGCCCTTGCCGTTCAGGACCCGGGACACCGTCGTCTTGCTCACCCCGGCGCGGGCGGCGACGTCGGCGATCGTGATCGGCACGTGGCGCTCCCGGGTCGAAGGGATGAGCGGGATGTTCCGGAACCGGTTGCGGAAGCGGTTCCGTGGCAGTCAACCCAAGTGGCGCGGGTCACGTCAATCACAGATGGGTAACGATGTATAGCTAAGTTCGAGCCGTGAAAAAAGCGCCCGGGCTGCGTCTGCGCCGATCCGCGCGATGAGCAGGGTCGATGCCTTCCGGCCCGTCCGTCGCCGGTCCGAAGTGGAGGTTCAGGGGCGGGCGTACACGTCGCCGGAGTTGGCCTCGTCCGGCAGCGTCCCCAGGTACGCGGCCACCTCGGCGGCCGGCCGCCAGCCCGGCAGCGCGAACGTCGTCTCGTCACCGATCGCCACGGTGAAGCGGGTGAACCCCAGCGCGGTGAGCCGGTCCAGGCAGCGTGCCGCCGCCACCCGGGCGATGGTGGTGAACTCGAACGACAGCGCCGGGACCGGCCGGCTCAGCCCGGCCAGCACGGCGTCCTCGAAGCCCTCCACGTCGATCTTCACGAACGCCGGCACGCCGTACGCGGCCATCAGCGCGTCGAGCGTGGTGCCGGGCACCACGATCTGCGCGTCCCAGGTCTCGCCCGCCCAGCCGGGCGCGCCGTCGGCGGCGCGGACGAACCCGGGGGAGGCGGTGGAGACCGTCGGGTTGGCCGAGTTCACGTGCAGTCGCACCGGCCCGGCGGTACGCCCGCACGCCGCCTCGACCACAGTCACCTGTTCGTCGCCCGCGTACAGCTCGCGCAGCGCCCGCGCGCACAGCGGCTGCGGCTCGACCGCCACCACCGTCGCGCCGAGCCGGCGGAAGCTGCCCAACCGGTCGCCCACGTGCGCGCCGACGTCGAAGACCAGGTCACCGGCGCGGACGAGCGGGGCGTAGAACCGGTCGAGCGCGGCGTCGCGCGCCGGGTCGCCGTGGTAGAAGTCCAGCGACCGGCGCAGTCCCGACATCGCCGGGTCCGCCTTCAGTGTCTCGATCACCCCGTCCCGCACCCTCCCGACGCTAGCCAGCGAGGCGTTGATGCGAGCCGCATTCGCATCCTTCCGGCGGCCAGCGCCCGCCAACACCCCATCCTCCTAGGATGCTGTAGGGATGGTGAGGCCGGCCGCTCACCGCGAACGGGGAGCTGGCCGCTGCGGCGCGCCTTCGGCGCTCGCGTTCGTTACCTGCGAGATCTTGGTACGAGATGGCCCTCGGAGGGGCGACTGCGTACCAAGATCTCCAAGCCGTCCCGTGGCGCGGGACGCCGATCTCGGTTGCCGAGATCGTGGCGGTCGTCCTCGGGTGCGAACGTCAACTCGCCGCGTAACCGTCGTGGAGTGGAACGCCATGGGTGTCAAACAGGGCCGGAGACACCCATGGCGTTCCAGTGGCGGGTGGACCCGCGTGGCGAGGAGGGGTTACGGGTTCTCGACGACCTCCTGGCCGAGCGGCCACAGCGCCGCCGGGACCAGCTTGAAGTTCGCCACGCCGAACGGGATACCGATGATCGTCACGCAGAGCGCGACGCCGGCGAGGATGTGCGACAGGGCCAGCCACCAGCCTGCCAGCACTACCCAGAGCACGTTGGCCAGGCCGGAGGGAAGCCCGGCGCCCGGCTTGCGCACGATGGTGCGGCCGAACGGCCACAGCGAATACGAGGCGAGGCGCAGTGAGGCGACACCGAAGGGGATGGTGACGACCAGGACGAAGCAGACCAGGGCGGCGACGCCGTAGCCGAGGGCCAGGACGAAGCCGCCGCCGAAGACGAGCCACAGCAGGTTCAGCAGAAAGCGGATCACCACTCCATGGTCGCTCGTGCCCGCAAGCGCGCGCATACCGGCGCGAGCGGCGGGTAGAGGAGGGCGTGATCGAGCCCGAGCCGTCGTGCCTGTGACCCCTGTCGCTCCGGCGGCGCGCCGGGAGTTCCGGGAGTCGTACGAGCGGCTGCGCCGGTACTTCATCGTGGCGCTGCTGCACCGCGACTTCCTGGCCGGTCGCCTGCCGGACATCGCGCGGGCCCGGGCGCGGGAGGCCGCCGAGCAGGCCGGCCGGGCCCGGGCGGCGGGCCTCGGCTTCTCCGGGACGATCGTGGCGTCACAGTTGCTGATCGTGGTGGGGGAGTTGTTGCAGGCATCCGGGATGACGAAGGTCGAGGCGGACCGGATGGCGGGTGTGTGCGAGCATCAACCGGACTCCCGCGCTGGCCCAAACGACCGTTAAGCTTCGGTTGTGGGAACCGACGATCTGTACCCGGCCGGGCGACTCGCCGAGGCCCAGCGCGCCGCCGCAGCGGCGGGCCTGGATGCGCTGCTGCTCACCCCGGGCTCGGACCTGCGCTACCTGACCGGCTATGACGCCCGCGAGGGGGAGCGGCTGACCTGCCTGGTGCTGCCCGCCGAGGGTGAGCCGACGCTGATCGTGCCGGTGCTGGAGCGGCCGGACGCCGAGGCCGCGCCGGGCACCGGGTACCGGATCGTCGACCACGCCGACGGCGCCGACCCGTGGCCGCTGGTGCGCGCGGCGCTGCCCGGCCCGGTCCGCGCGGTGGGGCTGGCCGACCGGATGTGGGCGCAGCAGGTCCTCGCGCTGCGCGACGTGCTGCCCGGCGCGGCGCAGCGGCTCGCCTCCGAGGTGCTGCGCGAGATGCGGATCCGCAAGTCGCCGGCCGAGGTGGCCGCGCTGGCCGAGGCGGGCGCCGCGATCGACGCGGTGCACCGGCGGATGGCCGAGTGGCTGCGTCCCGGCCGCACCGAGCGGGAGGTCGCCGCCGACCTGGCCGCCGCGATCCGGGCCGCCGGGCACGCCACTGTCGACTTCGTCATCGTCGCCGCCGGCCCGAACGGCGCGAGCCCGCACCACGGTGTCTCGGACCGCCCGATCGGCGTCGGCGAGCCGGTGGTGGTCGACATCGGCGGCACCATGCCGTCGGGCTACCGCTCCGACTGCACCCGCACGTACGTGGCCGGTGGCCCGGCCCCGGCCGAGTTCGTGGACTACTACGCGGTGTTGTGGGAGGCGCAGCGCGCCGCCGTGGCCGCCGTCGCGCCGGGCGTGACCGCCGAGGCCCTCGACGCGGTCGCCCGCGACGTCATCACCGCCGCCGATTTCGGCGACGCCTTCCTGCACCGCACCGGTCACGGCATCGGCCTCGACGGCCACGAGGAGCCGTACGTGGTGACCGGCAACCCCCGGCCCCTCGAGGCCGGCATGGCTTTCTCGGTCGAACCCGGGATCTACCTCGCCGGGCGGCACGGCGCCCGGATCGAGGACATCGTCGTCTGCACGACGGACGGCGGGCAACGGCTCAACACCACCCCCACGGAGCTCATCGCGCTATGAACGTCGACCGGATCCTGCCCACCGACGAGGCCCACGACCTGCTGGACCTCGCCACCGAACTCGCCGACCGGGAGCTGGCCCCGGCCGCCGCCGGTTTCGAGGCCCGCGCCGAGTTCCCCCGGGAGGTGCTGCGCACGCTGGGCCGCGCCGGGCTGCTCGGCCTGCCGTACGCCGAGGAGCACGGCGGCGCCGCCCAGCCGTACGAGGTGTACCTGCAGGTGCTGGAGATCCTCGCCAGCCGGTGGCTGGCAGTGGCCGAGGCGGTCAGCGTGCACACGCTGTCCTGCTATCCGGTGGCCCGGTTCGGCACCGACGAGCAGCGCAAACTGCTGCCGGACATGATCGGTGGGGAACTGCTCGGGGCGTACTGTCTCTCCGAGCCGCAGGGTGGTTCGGACGCGGCGGCCCTGACCACGCGGGCGGTGCGCGACGGCGACGAGTACGTGGTCACCGGCACCAAGGCGTGGATCACGCACGCCCGGGTCGCCGACTTCTACAACATCTTCTGCCGCACCGGCGGTCCCGGCCCGAAGGGCATCTCCTGCCTGCTGGCCGACCGGGCCACGCCGGGCATCCATCCGCAGGCCGCCGAGCGCACCATGGGTCTGCACGCCTCGCCGATCGCGCAGATCGCGTTCGACGACGCCCGGGTGCCGGCGGAGCGGCTGATCGGCGGCGAGGGCGCCGGGTTCACCATCGCCATGTCGGCGCTGGACTCGGGCCGGCTGGGCATCGCCGCGTGCGCGGTGGGCCTGGCCCAGGGCGCGCTCGACTACGCGGTCGGCTACGCCCGGGAGCGGCGCCAGTTCGGCCGCGCGATCATCGACTTCCAGGGGCTCGGGTTCAACCTGGCCGACGCGGCCACCCAGATCTCCGCCGCGCGGGCGCTCACGCTTGCGGCCGCGCGGCTGCGCGACGCGGGCCGCCCGTACTCGATCGAGGCGGCGAAGGCGAAGCTGTTCGCCACCGACGTGGCGATGCGGGTGACCACCGACGCGGTGCAGGTGCTCGGCGGCGCCGGGTACGTCGTCGACCACCCGGTCGAGCGGTACATGCGTGAGGCGAAGGTGCTGCAGATCGTGGAGGGCACCAACCAGATCCAGCGGCTGGTGATCTCGCGCGCGCTGGCCAAGGGCTAGCCTGTCGCGGTGACCTTCCCCCGGATCACCGCCGACCCCGACGTCATGGGGGGTGCGCCCTGCGTGCGGCAGTCGCGCATCCCCGTGGCCACCCTGCTGGCCATGATGGCCGAGGGCATGTCCGTCACGGACATCCTCACCGACCTGCCGTTCCTGGACGAGGAGGACATGGCGGAGGTCCTGAACTACGCCGCGGACGCGGTACGCGACCGGACGGCGCGCTGAGCGTCACCACGGCGGGCCGGGTGCGGCGGGAGAGCGTTTTACCGGCTACTGTGCAGCGCGTGGAGGAGATCGACCGCGCCATCGTCGCCGCGCTGACCGGGGACGGTCGGCTGTCGTACACGGACCTGGCCGAGCGGGTGGGCCTGTCGGTGTCGGCCGTGCACCAGCGGGTCCGCCGGCTGGAGCAGCGCGGGGTGATCAAGGGGTACGCCGCGCGGGTGTCGTTCGAGGCGCTGGACCTGCCGCTGACCGCGTTCGTGGCGATCCGGCCGTTCGACCCGTCCCAGCCGGACGACGCGCCGGAGCGGCTCGCCCACCTGCCCGAGATCGACTCGTGCTACTCGGTGGCGGGGGAGGACTTCTATCTCCTGCTGGTGCGGGTGGCCGGTCCGGCCGACCTGGAGCGGGTACTGCAGGAGATCCGCACCTCGGCGAACGTCACCACGCGCACCACCGTGGTGCTGTCGACGCCGTACGAGAACCGGCCGCCGAAGATCAGTGGCGAGCTGACCGGCCGGGGTCGTCCGCGCCCGTCGGCGGAGCCGGCAGGTTCCACCGCCTGATCACCCGCCGGCCGTGCTCGTGCCCGAGCACGCTGAGCGTGGCGGTGTCCAGCCGCAGCAGCCCGCCGGCCGACGGCGGGAGCCCGATCCAGCGTGCCCCGAGCACCCGCAGGCTGTGGCCGTGCCCGACCAGCGCCACGTCGCCCTGCTCCAGCAGCGTCGCGACCCGGTCCAGCACGCGGTCCAGGCGGGCGCCCACCTGTTCCGGTGACTCCCCGCCGGGGCCGCCGTCGGTCCAGATCGACCAGCCGGGCCGCTCGGTCTGGATGTCCGCGCTGGTGCGTCCCTCGTACTCGCCGTAGTGCCATTCGGCGAGATCGGGCTCGATCGCGTCGACGGCGAGCCCGGCCAGAGCGGCGGTGCGGGTGGCGCGCTGCCGGGGGCTGGACAGCACCCGGGCGAAGCGCCGGCCGGCGAGCAGGGGAGCCAGCGCGCGGGCCTGCCGCTCGCCGTCGGGGGTCAGCTCCAGGTCGGTGTACGAGGTGTGCCGGTGGGCGGCGCTCCAGGTCGTCTCGCCGTGCCGGATCAGCAGGATCTCGTTCACCGGCCCAGTCAACCACGGTGGGTCGGCGTCGGCCGGGCGTCCAGCCTTCAACCTATTGTCCTAGGACGCATTACGCGATGTGCGCAGCACAACAGCGTTTCACCCGACAGTCACCGGGGACGCGACAAGGGCAACGCTCAGCCGGAACGAGGAGGGCGACATGAGCTTCACCGACAAGGCGAAGAACAAGGCCCAGGAGATGAGCGGAATGGCCAAGGAGCGGATCGGCGACGTGACCGACAACGAGCGGTTGCGGGCCGAGGGCGCCTCCGAGCAGAGCGCGGCCCGGGCCCGGCAGGCCGGGGAGCACGCCAAGCAGGCGGGCCGCGACGTCAAGGACGCCTTCAACAAGTGAGTACGCGGAACGGCGGGCCACCTCATCGCAGAGGTAGCCCGCCGTTCGGGTGTCCGGGGTCAGTCGTCGCGGTGGGCGAGCCACCAGGCCTGGCCGGCCTCGGGCAGCGTGTCGATCGGGTCGTAGTAGGCGTAGCGCTTGTTCAGCGCCTCCAGGTCGGCCGACTCGATCGAGGTGCGGTAGTTCTTCGTCCAGTACGAGATGCCGCGCTCGCGGTCGTAGTCGGTGAGCATGTGCACCCACCGCTTGCCGACGAACGGCACGTCGCAGACGATCCGCGGGGTGGCGTAGCCGGGCAGGTAGCCCATGATGTCGTGCTGGAGCTGCTGGGCGTGCCACACCGGGACCCGCCAGTGCTCGGCGTTGGGGATCATGTCGCACATGTAGAAGTAGTACGGCAGGATGCCCGCCTCGCCCTGCAGCGCGAAGCACAGGTCGAGCAGGTCGGCGCTGGTGGCGTTGACGCCGCGCATGAGCACGCCCTGGTTGCGTACGTCGCGTACGCCGACGTCGAGCGCGGTCTGGGCGGCCTTGGCGACCAGCGGGGTCAGCGACTGGGCGTGGTTGACGTGGGTGTGGATGGCCAGGTTGACGCCGCGGCGGGCGGCGGTGCGGGCGACCCGTTCCAGGCCCTCGACCACGTCGGGCTGGAGCCAGTGCTGGGGCAGGCCCATGAGCGCCTTGGTGGCGAGCCGGATGTCGCGGATCGTCTCGATCTCCAGCAGGCGCATCAGGTACGACTCGAGGTTGCGCCACGGCACGTTGGCGACGTCGCCGCCGGAGACGACCACGTCGCGTACGCCGGGGTGGGCCTTGAGGTAGGTGATGTGGGCGTCGTAGCGGTCGACGGGCTTGAGGGTGAGCTTGAGCTTGTCGACGGCGGGGGTGGAGTTGCCGACGAGGTCCATGCGGGTGCAGTGGCCGCAGTACTGCGGGCAGGTGGAGAGCAGTTCGGCGAGGACCTTGGTGGGGTAGCGGTGGGTGAGGCCCTCGGCGACCCACATGTCGTGTTCGTGGAGGCTGTCGCGGCTGGCGTACGGGTGCGACGGCCAGTCGGTGCGGCGGTCGGAGGCGACCGGGATCATGTAGCGGCGGATCGGGTCGGCGAGCAGCGCCTCGGTGCTCATCGGCTCAAACGGCACCATGGTGTTGAGCATCTGCGGCGGCACCAGCATGGACATGGTGGCCAGGGCCTTCTGGTCGGCCTCCAGGTCGGCGTAGAAGGTCTCGTCGACGGTGTCGCCGAGGACGGCGCGCAGCTGCTTGATGTTCTTGACGCAGTTGACCCGCTGCCACTGGGCGCTCTCCCACTGGTCGCGGGTGACGTGGCGCCAGCCGGGGAAGCGGGTCCAGTCGGGTTCGACGAGGGGCGCGCGGCGGTATTCGTAGGGCTGTCCGGCGGCCGGGACGGCGACCGGCGCGTGGCGGGGCGTCGGGATGGTCTCCACCGGTTGGGTCTGGGTCACGGCCCCTCCTCGTCAGTGTGCGGGTTGATCAACGGATGCGTAGGCTACTGGAAAATCTGCGGTGAAGAAATTAGTCTGCCGTAAGTTTTCCCGCGATGCGAGTCCTGACCAGGGGTTCGGGCGGCTGGACATAGGGGGTCGGCGTGACGTCACCGGTGGGACTGCACCGAGTCGTGGAACCGGCGGGGGTGCTCCCGCAGGCGGCCTGGCGGCTGGACCCGGACCCGCGGATCGCGGCGAACGAGGTGCGGATCCGGGTCGAGCGGCTGAACCTGGACGCGGCGAGCTTCCGGCAGTTGGCGGAGAAGCACGGCGGCGACGGGGAGAAGGTCCGCGCCGAGGTGCTGGAGATCGTGTCGACCCGGGGGAAGATGCAGAACCCGGTGACCGGTTCCGGCGGGATGCTGATCGGCACCGTCGAGGAGGCGGGCCGCCGGTCGCCGCTGGGGCTGAAGCCGGGCGACCGGGTGGCGACGCTCGTGTCGCTGACGCTGACGCCGCTGACGATCCTCGACGGGCTGGCCCGCTGGGACGGGCGCAGCGAGCAGGTGCCGTGCGACGGGTACGCGATCCTGTTCGCGCGGTCGATCGCGGCGGTGCTGCCGGCGGACCTGCACCCCGAGTTGTCCCTCGCCGTGCTGGACGTGTGCGGGGCGCCGGCGCTCACCGCGCGGGTGGTGGCCGAGCAGGTGGCGCGGCGCTCACGTGAGGGTGATCCGCGTCCGGTGTCGGTGGCGGTGATCGGTGGGGCCGGCAAGAGCGGGTCGCTGTCGCTGGCGGCGGCGCGGCGGGCGGGCGCCGCCCGTACCGTCGGGGTGGTTCCGGTGGCCGCGGAGCGGGACGCGCTGGCG
The DNA here is from genome assembly GCF_001652995.1 of Micromonospora sp. NBRC 110037. Taxonomy (NCBI): domain Bacteria; kingdom Bacillati; phylum Actinomycetota; class Actinomycetes; order Micromonosporales; family Micromonosporaceae; genus Micromonospora; species Micromonospora sp. NBRC 110037. The sequence goes on along the minus strand of NZ_BBVA01000002.1, from coordinate 1,688,521 downwards.
GCGGCCGGGCTGGCCGACGTGGTGGCGCTGGCCGACGCGCGGGATCCGGTGGGGCTGTCGACGGCGGTGACGACGGCGCTGGGGGTGCCGGCGGACGTGACTGTGGTGTGCGTGGACGTGCCGGGGTGTGAGCACGGCGCGGTGTTGGCCACGGCGGACGGCGGTACGGTGATCTTCTTCTCGATGGCGACGAGCTTCGCGGCGGCGGCGCTTGGTGCGGAGGGCCTGGCGGCGGACGTGACGATGCTGGTGGGCAACGGGTACGTGCCGGGGCACGCGGCGCTGGCGCTGGATTTGTTGCGGACCGAGCCGGGGGTGCGCGGTCTGTTCGAGGCGCGTCTGGCGGCAGACTGAGACCATGACGAACCCCTCGACGCTGTATCGCGGTGGAGTGCTGCACTGTCCGGCCGACCCGAGCGCGACGGCGCTGCTGGTGCGGGACGGGCGGATCGCCTGGTTGGGCACGGACGCGGAGGCGCCGCGGGCGGACCGGGTGGTGGAGCTGGGCGGTGCGCTGGTGACGCCGGCGTTCGTGGACGCGCACGTGCACGCGACTGATACCGGGTTGGCGTTGTCGGGGCTTGATCTGTCGGCGGTGCGGTCGGCGGGTGGGCTGCTGGAGGCGGTGTCGGCGTTCGCGGCGGGTCTGCCGGGTGACGCGGTGGTGCTGGGGCACGGCTGGGACGAGTCGGGCTGGGCGGATCCGGCGTTGCCGGATGCGGCGGCGCTGGACCGGGCGGCCGGTGGGCGGCGGGTGTATCTGTCGCAGGCGTCGATCCATTCGGCGCTGGTGTCGGCGGCGTTGCTGGCGGCGTGCCCGGAGGTGGTGTCGGCGGCCGGGTACGAGGCGTCGGGGTGGTTGCGGCGCGACGCGCACCATGTGGTGCGGGCGGCGGCGTTCGCGTCGGTTTCGCGGGCGCAGCGGGTGGCGGCGCAGCGGCGGGCCCTGGCGCACGCGGCGTCGCTGGGTGTCGCGGCGGTGCACGAGTGCGGTGGGCCGGACATCTCCGACGAGGAGGACTTCACCGGGCTGCTGGCGGTCTCGGGGGCCGGGGTGCCGGAGGTGTACGGGTACTGGGGTGAGCTGCTGGGTGCGGCGAAGGCCCGGGAGCTGGGCGCGGTGGGCGCGGGTGGTGACCTGTTCGCCGACGGGGCACTGGGGTCGCGGACGGCGCACGTGTCGGCGGCGTACCTGGACGGTGAGGCGGGGGCGTGCGGGCACGGGTACGTGTCGGCGGAGCAGGTTCGTGATCATCTGCTGGATTGTGCGGCGCACGGGTTGCAGGGCGGGTTCCACGCGATCGGGGATGCGGCGATCGGCACGGTGCTGGAGGGTTTCGGGCTGGCGGCGCGGTCGGTGGGTGTGGACCGGTTGCGGGCGGCGCGGCACCGGGTGGAGCACGCGGAGATCATGAGCAAGGCGTTGATCGCCGGGTTCGTGGAGTACGGGATCGTGGCGTCGATGCAGCCGGCGTTCGACAGGTTGTGGGGCGGCGCGGGCCGGATGTACGAGTCGCGGCTGGGGTTGGCGCGGTCGCTGGAGTCGAATCCGATGGGCGCGATGCACGGTGTCGGGGTGGCGTTGGCGTTCGGGTCGGATTCGCCGGTGACGCCGCTGGATCCGTGGGGGTCGGTGCGGGCGGCGGCGGCGCATCACAACCCGGCGCAGCGGATGAGTGTGCGGGCGGCGTTCGCGGCGCACACGCGCGGCGGGTGGCGGGCGGTGCACCTGGACAACGAGGGTGTGCTGGCGTTGGGGGCGCCGGCGACGTTCGCGGTGTGGGACACCCCGGCGGGCGTGGAGCGGGGGCTTCCGGTGGTGCTGGCCGAGGATCCGGAGTTGCGGGGGCCGGAGGATCCGACGCCGCTGCCGGTGTGCCGGGCCACTGTGTTGCGCGGTGACGTGATCTATCAGGAAGGGTCTTCGTGACAGGGAAGCTTGGGCTGGATCCGGCGTTGGTGGCGCGGGCGCGGGAGTTGGCGCGCCGGGCCGGGCAGCCGGTGGTGGATCTGGCGCGTAGCCACACCACGGTGTCGGTGGAGCGGGCGGTGCTGCGGCTGGCCGGGGTGACCGGCGCGGACCCGGACGGTATTCCGTGGGTGAACCGGCTGGTCGACGCGGTGGTCGCGGACGTGGGGCTGGGGCACGGGGTGGCGGCGCCGGTGTTCGACGCGCTGGCGCGTGAGGGCATCGCCGATGTGACGTTGCTGGCGCAGAAGGCGGCGGCCGGGTCGGTGCGGTTCGCGCAGCCGTCGGGGAAGGCGGCGACGGCGGCGCGGCGGGCGTCGCGTAAGGCGGTCGCGGCGGGGATCCGCAGCATCGACCGGCGGCGTGCGGAGCGGGACCGCTTGGTGAAGCGGTTCGGGGATCCGGCGCGTCGGCCGTGGATCTACCTGATCGTGGCCACGGGTGACATCTACGAGGACATTCCGCAGGCGCAGGCGGCGGCGCGGGCCGGCGCCGATGTGATCGCGGTGATCCGGTCGACGGGGCAGTCGCTGCTGGACTACGTGCCGGAGGGGGCGACCCGGGAGGGGTTCGCGGGCACGTACGCGACGCAGGAGAACTTCCGGCTGATGCGGGCGGCACTGGACGAGACGTCCAAGGAGCTGGGCCGGTACGTGCGGTTGACGAACTACGCGTCGGGTCTGTGCATGCCGGAGATGGCGACGCTGGCCGGCCTGGAGCGGCTGGACATGATGCTCAACGACTCGATGTACGGGATTCTGTTCCGCGACATCAACCCGATCCGCACGTTCGTGGACCAGCGGTTCTCGCGGCAGGTGCACGCGCGGGCGGGGATCATCATCAACACCGGCGAGGACAACTACCTGACCACCGCTGACGCGGTGGACGAGGCGCACACGGTTACGGTGTCGCAGCTGCTGAACGAGTTCTTCGCGCACGAGGCAGGGCTGGCGGACTGGCAGCTGGGGCTGGGGCACGCGTTCGAGATCAACCCGGACGTGCCGGAGTCGTTCCGGTTGGAGTTGGCGCACGCGCTGCTGGCGCGGGAGTTGTTCCCGGACGCGCCGTTGAAGTGGATGCCGCCGACGAAGCACATGACCGGTGACGTGTTCCGGGGCAACCTGCTGGACGGGTTCTTCAACCTGGTGGGCACGATGACCGGGCAGGGGATTCTGCTGGTGGGGATGATGACCGAGGCGGTGGTGACGCCGTGGCTGTCGGACCGGGACATCGCGCTGCAGAACGTGCGGTACGTGCTGGGCGCGGCGGGCGGGTTGCACGAGGACTTCGTGCCGGCGCCGGGCGGGTTCATCCAGGCGCGGGCGCACCGGGTGCTCGGTGAGGCGGTGGACCTGCTGGAGCGCATCGGGGACCAGTCGTTGCTGACGGCGATCGCCGAGGGCACGTTCGGGATCATGAAGCGGCCGGCGGACCGCGGGAAGGGCCTGGACGGCGTGGCCCGGCACGAGGCGGACTACTACAACCCGGCCACGGAGATCCTGGAGCAGCCCCATGAGTGAGAAGACGGTTGTGCGGCCGTACGGGGACACGACCGGTGACGGCATGGTGCAGGTGTCGTTCACGTTGCCGGTGCCGCACGACAAGCGGGCCGAGGGCGCGGCGGTGCAGCTGGCGAACAAGATGGGCATGGACCCGGCGATGCTGGTGCACGCCAAACCGATCGGTGACGGGTTCACGTTCTTCGTGGTGTACGGGCGGGTGAACCACCTGGTGGACCTGGCGAAGGTGCAGGTGGTGGAGCGTGACTATCCGCTGCTGTCGGCCAAGGAGGTCAACGCGGTGGTGAAGCGGCAGTTGCGCCGCAAGCTGTCGGTGGTGGGCGCCTGCATCGGCACGGACGCGCACACCGTGGGCATCGACGCGATCCTCAACGTCAAGGGCATCGCCGGGGAGAAGGGCCTGGAGTACTACCGGGAGTTGAAGGTCACGAACCTGGGCGCGCAGGTGAGCGTGCCGGAGCTGGTCGAGGCGGCCCGGCGGGAGCGCGCCGACGCGGTGCTGGTGTCGCAGGTGGTGACGCAGCGCGACGCTCATCTGCACAACACGCGGGAGATGTCGGCGGCGTTCCGGGAGGCGATGCCGGCCGGGCGCCGGCCGCTGCTGATCGTCGGTGGGCCGCGGTTCGACGAGACGATGACCGGCGAGCTGGGCGTGGACCGGATCTTCGGGCGTGGCACCACCCCGGGCGAGGTGGCCAGTTACCTCGTCCACGCTTTGATCACCTCCAGGAAGGCGAACGTCGCATGAGCGATCCGCGTGTCGGTCTGACAGTCACCCACCGCCGGTACGTGCCGTACTCCCACGCCCACTACGCGGGGAACCTGGTCGACGGGGCGTACGCGCTGGGGTTGTTCGGGGACGTGGCGACCGAGGTGTGCATCCGCACCGACGGCGACGAGGGGTTGTTCGCCTCGTACGCGGATGTGCAGTTCCGGGCGCCGATGAAGGCCGGTGACGTGCTGGAGGTGACGGCGACGGTGACCCGGGTGGGCACCCGCAGCCGCACCATCGACTTCGCCGCGACCGTGGTGTGCCGGGGCCGCCCGGACAAGGGCGAGTCGGCCGCCGAGGTGCTCGACGAGCCGATCGTGGCGGTCACCGCGACCGGCACGGTGGTCGTCCCGCAACGGCCATGAGCGTCGTCGTCTGCGCGGACGTCGGGTCGACGTACACGAAGGCCGCGGTGGTGGACCTCGACGGCGGCCGGCTGGTCGCGGCGGCGTCGGCGCCCACCACTGTGGGCACCGACGTGCTGCACGGCCTGGACGCCGCGGTCGGCGCGGCCACCGCGTCGGCCGGGGTCGCTGAGGCGCCCTGGTACGTGTGTTCGTCGGCCGGGGGTGGGCTGCGCCTGGCGGTGGTGGGCTACGAGCCCCTCGTCACCGCTCAGGCGGGCCGGCGGGTCGGTCTGTCGGCGGGCGCGAACGTGGTGCACGTGGCGGCGGGGCGGTTGTCCGGGGCGGACGTGGCGGCGTTGCGGGCGGTCCGCCCGGACGTGGTGCTGCTCGTCGGCGGCACCGACGGCGGCGATGCCGAGACGGTGACGCACAACGCGACGCGGCTGGCGAAGGCCCGCTTGCGGGTGCCGGTGGTCCTGGCGGGCAACGCCGACGTGCGTGACGAGCTGCACGCGCTGCTGGCCGGCGCGGGGGTGCCGGTGACGGTGGCGGGCAACGTGCTGCCCCGGATCGGGGTGCTGGAGCCGTCGTCGGCGCGGGCGGCGATCCGGGAGGTGTTCCTGCGGCACGTCATCGGCGGCAAGAAGCTGTCCCGGGGTACGCGGTTCGCGCGGCTGGTCCGCGCCGCCACCCCGGACGCGGTGCTCACCGGTGTGGAGGTGCTTGCCGGCACCCTCGGCGGTGACCTCGCAGTGGTGGACGTGGGTGGCGCCACCACCGACGTGTACTCGGTGCTCACGCCCGACGAGCGGGACAGCGGCCCGAGTCAGGAGGTCGCCGGGACGCTGTGGCGGGCCCGTACCGTCGAGGGTGACCTGGGTATGCGGTGGAGCGCGCCGGGTGTGGTGCGCGCCGCGGTCGAGGAGCGGCTGCTCGATGCGGCCGGCGAGGCGGAGCTGGCGGCCGCGGCGGCGGTACGGGCCGCCGACCCGGGGTTCCTGCCCGCCGGTGACGCGGACCGGGCCGCGGACCGGCGCATCGCGGCCCTCGCCGCGACTGTGGCGTTGCGGCGGCACGCGCGGGGGGCGGCGACGGGGGAGCGGGCCGGGCGGGACCTGCGGGAGGTGAAGCTGCTCGTCGGCTCCGGCGGGGTGCTGCGGCACGCCGAACCGGGCGACGCGGCGGCGGTGCTCGACGCGGTGCTCACCGACCACGCGGGCGGGTGGGCGTTGCCGCGGGCGGCCCGCCCGGTCGTCGACGTGGACTACGTGCTGGCCGCGGCCGGGTTGCTCGCCGACGATCATCCGGGTGCGGCGGCGGCGATGCTGCGGCACCACCTCGGCACCTGAACCGCGCTCAGGAATCGAGACGCGCCGACGCGACACGCCGTGTCGCAACACACGACAGGCCCGGGTGGGTTGACAGCGGCGGGGGTCCACGCCGTACCGTCTTTGAGTCCTACCACGGGAAGCGGCTGTTGTTCGCTTCGTCCCTTCGTCCGCTGGCCGAGCGACCGGAAGGTTGCGGCGGCCAGGTCCAGCGGGCGGGGGTCGGCGGGGCGGCGCGAACCGGCCGCGGTTACCGGTGTACGGGCAAGGTGAGAGGCACGGCCAGTAGACAACGGCCAGGCGGGGGCAGCCAGTCCACGTCGGGTCGGTCCGAAGGTCGGCGCCGATCGTCTTCGCCCCACCGGCCGGGAAGGGCCTGGGAGCATCGGGGCGCGGCTTCGGCCGCGCCCCGATTTCATCCCCCCGATGTTCCCCGTGTCAGTGACCCAGCCGCCGGTAGCGGCGCACCGCCGCCGGGGCGGCCACCGCGATCAGCGCCAGCGGCCAGGCGACCGCCAGTTCCAGCGCGTGCCGGGCCGGCCACGAGTCGCCGCCCAGGCCCGGGTTGCCGAACAGGTCCCGGGCCGCCGCCACCGTCGCCGACAGCGGATTCCACGCGGCGATCGCGCCCAGCCAGTCCGGCATCAGCTCCGGCGCCACGAACACGTTCGACAGGGCGGTCAGCGGGAACGCCAGCGGGAACACCACCACCGCCACCGTGTCCGGGTTCGGCACCAGCAGCCCGAACAGGATGCCCACCCAGGTCATCGCGACGCGCAGCAGCAGGATCAGCGCCACCGCGGCCAGCGCCGGGCCGACGCCGTCGCGCCACTGCCAGCCCACCAGCAGCCCGCACACCACCAGCGTGGTCATCTCCAGACAGGCCCGTACCAGGTCGGCGCCGGCGCGGCCGGACAGCAGCGCCGAGCGGGCCATCGGCAGCGACCGGAACCGGTCCACCACGCCCCGGCCGGCGTCCGCCGCGATCGCCGAGGCGGTCGCGCCGAGGCCGTAGAGCATCGTCATCACGAACACCCCGGGCAGCAGGAACTCCCGGTAGTTGCCGCCGCCCGGCACGGCCATGCCGCTGCCGAACACGTAGCCGAACACCAGCACGAACATGATCGGCAGGCTGAAGTAGAGGATGATCTCCTCCGGGGCGCGGACCACGTGGCGCATGTTCCGTCCGGCCATCAGCCACCCGTCGGTCAGCGCCCTCACGACGCCACCCCCACCCGCTGCGCGTCGGCGCCGGTGAGGCGCAGGAACGCCTCGTCCAGCGTCGGCCGGCGCACCAGCACGTCCTCCACCGCCACCCCGGCGTCCTCCAGGGCCCGCAGCACGGTCATGAGCACGGCGATCCGGTCGGTCACCGGCGCGTCGACGCGGCGCAGCTCGGCGTCCACCGTCACCGCCGTGCCGGTGGCGCGTTCCACCACGGCGGCCGCGGCCGGCAGGTCCGCCGCGTCGCGGACCACCAGCTCCAGCCGGTCCGCGCCGATACGGGCCTTCAGCCGCTCCGGCGTGCCCTCGGCGACCACCCGGCCGGCGTCGATGACGCACACCCGGTCGGCGAGGTGGTCGGCCTCCTGCAGGTACTGGGTGGTCAACAGCACCGTGGTGCCGTCGGCGACCAGTTCCCGCACCGCCGACCACAGACCGTTGCGGCTGCGCGGGTCCAGGCCGGTGGTCGGCTCGTCGAGGAACAACACCCGCGGCGGCACCACCAGGCTGGCCGCCAAATCCAGGCGGCGGCGCATCCCACCGGAGTAGCCGCCCGCCGACCGGTCGGCCGCCTCGGTCAGGCCGAAGCGGTCCAGCAGTTCCTCGGCGCGGTCGCGGGCCCGCCGCGCGGACAGCCGGCGCAGCCGGCCGAACAGCACCAGGTTCTGCCGCCCGCTGAGCACCTCGTCGACCGCCGCGTACTGCCCGGTCAGGCTGATCGCCGCACGCACCCGGTCCGGGTCGGAGGCGACGTCGTGCCCGGCCACCCGGGCCCGGCCGGCGTCGAAGCGCAGTAGCGTGGTGAGGATCCGCACCGCGGTGGTCTTGCCGGCGCCGTTGGGGCCCAGCACCCCGTACACCGTGCCGGCCGGCACGGCCAGGTCGAAGCCGTCCAGGGCGGTGGTGCGGCCGTACCGTTTTCGTATCCCGTCGGCCAGCACGGCCGTCGTGTCGTCGCTCATGCCGGCAAGCGTCACCGGTGCCGCTGACCGGGCGCGCACCGCGCGCGCACCGGGCCGGTCAGCGCCCGTCGACCAGCGCCAGCGCCCGCTGCCGGGGCAGGTCCGCGCCCCCGGCGTACGCGGTGGCGAACGCCGCCTCACCCAGGTGTTCCCGCAGCTCGACGGCGGTGGGTGTGCCGGCCGGGGCGTCGGCCGCGCCGGTGCCTGCGAGCAGCGCCGCCGCCGCGCCCAGCAGGCGGGCCGCCGACTCGGGGTCGCCGTCGCGCAGCAGCGGCCCGGCCAGCCCGTCCGCGGCGGCGGCCACCACCGGCACGTCCCACACACCGACGCCGGCGGTGAGGACCTGCCGGTAGTGGGCGCGGGCCGTAGCCGGGTCGCCGGTGGCGTCGGCGAGCTGCCCGAGCGTCACCAGCGCCGCGAGCCGCACCACATCGGCGCCGAACCAGCCCGACGGGCACTCCGCGACCGCCCGCTCGCACAACGTCCGCGCCCGCTGCGGGTCGCCGTCACGGCGGGCGATCTCGCCGAGCCCCAGGTACGCGGCGGCGACCAGCTCCGGCGCGCCGGCCGGACCGGCGATGCGCCGCACCCGCCGGAAGTCCTCGGCCGCGCCGGTCAGGTCACCGGCGGCGAGCCGCCCGTCGGCGCGGGTCCGCAGCAGTTCCGCCAGGTCCAGGGTGGAGCCGAGCTGCTCGGCCAGCTCCAGCGCCTCGGCCATCGGTGCGGCCGCCGACGCGACGTCACCGGTGCGGTAGGCGGCCTCGGCGCGGGTGGACAGCGTCACGATCATGCCCCAGCGGTCGTCGAGCGCCCGGAAACCGGCCAGCGCGCCGTCGAGGTCGGCGTGGGCCTGGGCGTGACGGCCGTGCAGCAGACCGACCATCGCGGTGCCCAGGCGGCCCAGCGCCCGGCTCCACGGGTCGGTGCCGAGCAGCCGGTCCCGGACGGCCCGCTCGTGCAGCGCCGCCGCGTCCTGCGGCGACGGGGGGCCGCTGGCCATGCCGGACAGGTAGAGCAGGAACGGATGCCGGGGCGGCCGGGCCATGGTCCACAGGATCCGCGACGCGGCGTCGACCTCGCTGCGTTCGCCGCCACCGGCGAGCGTGGCGATCAGCAGGGCCAGCGCGTACTCCTCGGCCAGGCCGTCGGGCGGGCCGCCGAGCCGGTCGACAAGCCGCCGGGCCGGCGCCGCGCCCTCCCCACGCAGGCCCCGCAGCCACCAGTAGAACGCCAGCGCCGCGACCAGCCGCAGGCCGGTCGCGGTGTCCGCGTGGCGCAGCGCCGCGTGCAGGTCGTCGCGGGCGGCGTCGAGGCGGCGCAGCCACCGCTCCTGGCCGCCGCCGCGCAGGCCCGCGTCGCCGGCCTGCGCCAGACCCAGGAAGTACGCGGCGTGCGCGTCGCGCACCCGCCCGGTCTCGCCGTGCTCGGCCAGCCGGGCGGCGGTGAACTCGCGGATCGTCTCCAGCATCCGGTAGCGCCCGCCGGCCGCCTCCACCAGCGACTTGTCGACCAGGCCGGTGAGGGTGTCCAGGACGTCGGCGGCGTCCGGGCCGCACACCGCCTGCACGGCGGCCAGGTCGGCGGCGCCGGCGAACACGCTCATCCGGGCGGCCAGCAGCCGCTCCGGGGCGTCGAGCAGGTCCCAGCTCCACCCCACCACCGCCTCCAGCGTGCGGTGGCGGGGCGCGGCGGCGCGGTCGCCGCGGCGCAGCAGCCGGAACCGGTCGTCCAGCCGGGCCGCGACCTGCGTCACCGGCAGGGCCCGCAGCCGCGCCGCGGCCAGCTCCAGGGCCAGCGGCAGCCCGTCGAGGGTACGGCAGATCCGCAGCACCGCCGGGGTGGTGTCGGCGTCGAGGGTGAACCCGGGCGCCACGTCGGCGGCCCGGTCGGCGAACAGCCGCACCGCCGGGTACGCGGCCGCCGTCTCCGGTGCGCTCGGCGCGTCCGGGACGGCCAGGCCACCGACCGGGCACAGTGCCTCACCGGTGAGGCCCAGCGGCTCCCGGCTGGTGGCCAGCACCCGCAGCCCGGGAGCGGCGGCGAGCAGCCGGGCGGCCAGCCGGGCCGCGTCGTCGATCACGTGCTCGCAGTTGTCCAGCACCAGCAGCAGACGCCGGCCGGCCAGCGCCGCCACCAGCCGGTCGGTGAGGTCCCGGGGCCCGCCCGGGGCGCGCAGCCCGGCGTCGCGCAGGTCCAGCGCGGTCAGCACCGCCGGCGCCACAGGCGAGCCGGGCGCGACAGCGGCCAGCTCCACCAGGCACACCGGCCCGTCGTGCCGGGACGCCGCGGTGGTGGCCAGCCGGGTCTTCCCGGCGCCGCCGGGGCCGTGCAACGTCACCAGCCGCGCCGAGGCCAGCAGCTCCTCGACGCGCCGCAACTCCCGTTCCCGGCCGACGAAGCTGGTCAGCGGGGCGGGCAGCCGCGCCGGCGGCGCGGGGTCGTCGCGCAGCAGCGTGGCGTGCAACGCGACCAGCTCCGCCGACGGGTCGGCGCCCAGCTCCTCGGCCAGCACGCGGCGCGCGTCGGCGTACGCGGCGAGGGCCTCGGCGCGGCTGCCCGCGCCGTGCAGGGCGCGCATCAGTAAACCGTGCAGCCGCTCCCGCAGCGGATGCGCCGCCACCAGGGTCCGCAGCTCGGCGATCAGCGGCGCCCCGGGCGGCGCGAGCGCCAGGTCCGCCTCGACCCGGTCCTCGATCGCCGCCAGGCGCAGCTCGCGCAGCCGGGCCGCCTCGACGTCGGCGAACGGCGCCCCGGCGACATCCGCGAGGGGTTCACCGCGCCACAGGTCCAGCGCGTCGCGCAGCAGCGCCGCCGCGCCGCGCGGATCACCGTCGGCCAGCGCCGCCCGTCCCGCCCCGGCCAGCCGGGTGAACCGGTGCACATCCACCCGCTGCGGGTCGACGGCCAGCCGGTAACCGGCCGGACCGAACTCGATGCGCGCCCCGGGCAGCAGCCGCCGCAGCCGCGACACCTGCGACTGCAACGCGTTCGCGGCCTGCTCCGGCGGCCGGTCGCCGTAGACGCCGTCGATGAGCCGCCGCGGCGGCACCGTGCGGTCGGCGTCGAGCAGCAGCAGCACCAGCAGGGCACGCAGCCGCTCACCGGCGACCGGGAGCGCGCTGCCGTCGGCCGCGTACGCCTGGGTCGCGCCGAGCACACCGAACCGCATGGGCCCGATTGTCGCCTGTCGCCGGTACCGCCCACACTCCCCACCCGCCGGTCACAGGTGACGCCGGCGCCATTCGGACTGCTCCCGCTCGGCGGCGACCTGCTCGTCCAACGCGGTCCGGCGCACCTGACGACGCCACGGGTCACCCGCGCGCAGACCGAACAGCACCAGGAAGACGCTGACCGCCGCCAGGATCGCCAGAGCGGCCACCACCGGCAGCCGGCCCGCCCACGGCAGCCCCACCGCCAGCACGAGCACCACACAGGTGGCGACCGCCGGAATCCGTTGGGTCGCCCGCACCGCCAGCGCCAGCAGTCCCAACATGTAGATGACCACCCCGGCGAACAGCACCCGGCTGTCCAGCTCGGCGGCGTGTTCCCACCAGGGATCGCCGTGCGGGTGGGAGATGACGGTGAGGTAGCGCTTGAGCCCGAGGGCGAACAGGATGATCCCGGTGATCAGCGGCAGGTGCAGGTAGGCGTAGGCGTCGCGGGCGAGCGCCGCCCGTGCCCGGACGTCGCGGGTGCGATGCAGCCGCTGCTCCAGCGCGGGTGCCAGAGTGTCGAAGTACAGCCACCACAGGGACGCGATGATGGTGACGCCGAGCACCGACGCCACGATCACCGGCCACGTGGCCGGCAAGCCGGCGCTCAGCTTCGGTCCCAGCCCGAGCGAAATGATCGACTCGCCGAGCGCGATGAGCAGGATCAGCGCGTATCGCTCGGCCCAGTGGGCGGCGGACACGACTGTCAGCCCGGCGCTGGGGGCGAGGCCCCCGGAGGTGTACTCGACGGAGACCGCGGCCAGCCACAGCGCCAGCGGCAGCCACCTCCCCCAGGGCTGCTGGGGTGACTCGGGCAGTGCCTTGGTGGCGAGGATCAACGCCACGCTGGTCAGCGGTGGGAGACCGAGGCGCAGGGCGGTCCGTCCGCGGCGGCTGCTGCGGGCCAGGAACACCAGCACCTGGGCCGCCCGGATGATGAGGTAGCAGCAGGCGAACAAGACCAGACCGGGCGGACCGGACTGCTGCTGCGCCTGCTCCTCGGCGAACGCCGACGGTGTGCTCAGCGTCAGCACGAACAGCGCGGCCACCGTCACCGAGCCGACAAGCGGCATCACCCCCTGGTCGGTGCGGACGACGTTGCCCAGGGCGGCGAAGGACACCCAGCACCACCACAGCAGCAACAGCAACAGCAGTCCCGCCAGCAACGACCTGCCGCTCAGGGTTTCGGAGAGGACGTTCGTGACGTTCAGGAACGCGAACACGAACACCAGGTCGTAGAACAACTCCACCCGGGTGACGCGCGAGCCGGGCGCGGTCGGCAGGACACGACCCCGTCCCCGCTCAGCGTTCATGCTGCCGAGCATGGCAGCGGGCCCCGCCCGCCGAGGCGCAGTTGCCCGATCGGTGGCGCAGGGGCGCGGGCCGACGGCCGGTACGGGCGGGTAGCCTTCGGCCCGTGATCGTGGGGAGAAGCCGGTGACGACGCTGGAGCAGGAGCAGTCGCGCACCGTCGCCGACGGGGCGCGTCCCCTGCCGCTGACGCTGGCCGTGCCGGCCGCCGTACTGGCCGGGGTGGCGCTGCTGCTGGCGTTCCCGCCGTACGGGATGTGGCCCCTCGCCCCGGTCGGGGTGGCGTTGCTGGCGGCCGCCGCGCACCGGCGGCGGTTGCGGGCCGGCGCCGGGCTGGGTTTCCTCACCGGGGTGGCTCTGTTCGCGCCGCTGCTGGAGTGGACGAACCTGCACACCGGCTACCTGCCGTGGGCGCTGCTGTCGCTGCTGCAGGCCGCCTACCTGGCGCTGCTGGGCGCCGCCACCGCCTGGGTGTCGCCGCTGGCCGACCGGCACCGGGCGGCGTGGCCGCTGCTCACCGGCGCGCTGTGGGTGGGGCAGGAGGCGCTGCGCGACCGGACCCCGTTCGGCGGGTTCCCGTGGGGGCGGCTGGCGTTCAGCCAGGACACGTCACCGATGCTGCGGCTGGCCGCGCTCGGCGGCGCGCCGCTGGTCACGTTCGCGGTAGCGGTCGCCGGTGGGATCCTCGTCGCGGTGGCGTGGCGGGACTGGCGTCGCGCGCCCGGGCAGTGGCGGCCGGTGGCCGGGCTCACCGCCGCGCTGGTCGCGCTGCTCGCCGCCGGACCGGCCGTGCCCGCCGAGGTACGCGGCGCGGACGGCACCGTCACCGTCGCGATCGTGCAGGGCAACGTGCCGCGCCTCGGGCTGGACTTCAACGCGCAGCGGCAGGCGGTGCTGAACAACCACGTCGACGCCACGCTGGAGCTGGCCGAACGGGTCACCGAGGGTGGGCAGCCCCGCCCCGACCTGGTGGTGTGGCCGGAGAACTCCAGCGACATCGACCCGCTGCGCAACCCGGCCGCGGGGGAACGGATCGGGCAGGCCGCCGACGCGATCGGCGCGCCGATCCTGGTCGGCGCGGTGCTCGCCGGCCCGGAACCGGGGCAGGTGCGCAACGTGGGGCTGCTGTGGCGGCCCGGCACGGGCGTCGACCTGGACCAGACGTACGTCAAGCGGCATCCGGTGCCGTTCGCCGAGTACGTGCCGCTGCGATCCCTCGCCCGCATGGTCAGCTCGCAGGTCGACCGGGTCAGCTCCGACTTCGTCCCCGGTGACCGGCCCGGCGTGGTCGACGCCGGCGCGGCGGTCCTCGGCGACGTGATCTGCTTCGAGGTCGCCTACGACGGGATCGTCCGGGACACCGTGACCGGCGGCGCGCAGCTGCTGGTGGTGCAGACGAACAACGCCACGTTCGACGTGGCCGAGGCCCGCCAGCAGCTGGCCATGGTGCGGTTGCGGGCGGTGGAGCACGGCCGGGCCGCGTTGATGGCCTCCACGGTCGGGGTGTCCGGGTTCGTTACCCCCGACGGGCGGGTAGACGGTGCGACCGGGTTCAACACCGCCGCGGTGGTGGTGCGGCAGATGGAACTCGGCAACGGGCGTACCCCGGCGACGACGGCCGGGGTGTGGCCGGAGGTGGCGCTCACGGCGCTGGCGGTCGCGGCCCTGGCCGGCGCGGCCGTGCTGCGCCGCCGCCGGGAGGTCGCTCCCGGCTGAGCCGACGAGCGGGAGGCGGTGCGACGGTGGCGGTGACAGCCGACAGGCGGACGGCCGGCCACCCCGGGGTGGGGCGGGTCCTGGTGGTCATCCCCACCTACAACGAGGCCGACAACGTCGAGCGGATCGTCGCCCGGGTACGTGCGGCGGCGCCGGGGGTGGACGTGCTCGTCGCCGACGACAACAGCCCCGACGGCACCGGCGCGATCGCGAACCGGCTCTCCGGGGACGACCCGCGGGTGCACGTGCTGCACCGCGAAGGCAAGGAAGGGCTCGGCGCGGCCTACCTGGCCGGTTTCGCCTGGGCCCGCGCACGCGGCTACGACGCCGTGGTGGAGATGGACGCCGACGGCTCGCACGCGCCGGAGGACCTGCCGGCGCTGCTGGACGCCGCCCGCGACGCCGACGTGGTGATCGGCTCCCGGTGGACGCGCGGCGCGCGGGTGCTGAACTGGCCGTGGCAGCGGCTGCTGCTGTCGCGGGTCGGCAACCTGTACGCGCGGCTCGCGCTGGGCATGCCGGTCAGCGACGCCACCGGCGGCTACCGGGTGTACCGGCGCAGCGCGCTGGACGCCATCGACCTGGACTCGGTGCGCTCCCAGGGGTACGCCTTCCAGGTCGAGCTGTCCCGGCTGGCGCACCGAGCCGGGGTACGCATCGTGGAGGTGCCGATCACGTTCGCCGAGCGGGAACACGGCGACAGCAAGATGAGCCCGCTGATCGTGGCCGAGGCGCTGTGGCGGGTCACCCGGTGGGGAGTACGGGACCGTTTGGCGACCGCGTCCGCCCGCCCGGACGCGCTCGCCCGCTGGCCTTGAGCCGAGGCGTGTCATGCTTGAGGGGCGTGATGACCCCGGGCGGATGAGGTGAGATGCGCCGAGGACTGAAGTACGTACCACCGGCCCTGCTGCTGTTGGCGCTGCTGGAGCTGACCGTTTTCGTGCTGGTCGGCCGGGCTGTCGGGTTCGGCGTGGCGGTGCTGCTGGTGTTCGGCGCGTCCCTGCTGGGGCTGGTGCTGCTGCGCCGCGAGGGCATGCGGGCGTGGCGCGGATTCCGCGCGGCGGCGCAGGCCGGCCGTCCACCGGGCCCCGAGGTGACCGACGGGCTGGTCGGGCTGCTGGGTGCGCTGCTGCTGGCGATGCCGGGCCTGGTCAGCGGCGTGGTGGGCCTGCTGTTGCTGCTGCCGCCGATGCGCCGGCTGGCCGGTGGCGGGGTGCGCCGGGCCACCGAGCGGCGGGTGTCGTCGATGGTCGCCGGTGACCTGTTCGGGCCACGCCGGGTACGGGTGTACCGGGGCGCGCCGCAGCCGACCCAGCAGACCGCGCCGTCACCGTCGCCGGGTCCTGCGCCTTCGCCGTCGCCCCAGCCGGTCACCGACCCCGGCAAGGCCATCGAGGGCGAAATCGTAGACCGCTGACGCGCTGCGCTGCGCCCACGCGGTGCCACGCCACGGCCTTGATCGACTCCACTTCGCCGAGGTGGTGGCATCAGACCGCGCCCGACCCCGCCACCACCCCGAAGTGGCGACCGCGCCCCGCCCGGGCAACGGAAACGCCCCCGGGTGATCCCGGGGGCGTTTTCGGTAATGCGGGAGATGCTCAGGCGCGACCGCGACGGGTCCGGACCTCCTGGAGCCGCTCGGCGAGGATGTCCTCCAGCTCGGCGATCGAGCGCCGCTCCAGCAGCATGTCCCAGTGGGTACGCGGCGGCTTGGCCTTCTTCTGCTCCGGCTCGGTGCCGTCGACCAGGCGGGCGACGCTGCCGTCGAACTTGCACTCCCAGGTCGTCGGGACCTCGGCGTCGACGGCGAACGGCACCTCGAACTGGTGGCCCTTGGCGCAGAGGTACTCGCGGGTCTGGCGCGGCGCGAGCTCCGTGTTGCGGTCGGATTCGTAGCTGACCGCGCCCAGCCGGCTACCGCGCAGCATGCGCTCGCCCATGATCGACTTCCCCTCGTCCGTGGTGCTGGTCTTCAGGTGTAACGGCCGGTCACCGTTCGCCCATTCCCCACCCACGTCGGCAGGGCCGTACGCGGGTCGGAAGAACCAAGGGTAACCGGCCATGACAGCTGCCCGGCGGGGTCGTCCCCGGCCGGGCCGAATCGGTGGAGTGTTTCGCCTGTCAATGGGGATGTTACCCACCTGTTTGCGTGCCGGAGGTGACGATGAGCAGTGACGCGCCGGTCGGGGCCCGGCCACCCGCGGGCAAGACCTTCTTCGGTCATCCCCGTGCGCTGTCCACGCTCTTCCTCACCGAGATGTGGGAGCGGTTCAGCTTCTACGGCATGCGGGCGATCCTGGTGCTGTACCTGACCGCCGCGGTCGCCGACGGCGGACTCGACATCGGTGAGTCCAGCGCCAACGCCGTGTACGGCACCTACAACGCCATGGTCTACCTGATGGCCCTGCCGGGTGGCTGGGTGGCGGACCGGCTGATCGGCGCGCGACGCAGCGTGCTGTGGGGCGGCGTGGTGATCGCCGCCGGCCACTACGTGATGGCGATCCCGGCCGGGTGGAGCGTGTTCGCCGGCATGGCGCTGATCGTGCTCGGCACCGGCCTGCTCAAACCGAACATCTCCACCATGGTCGGTGACCTGTACGAGCGGGACTCGCCGCGCCGCGACGCCGGGTTCTCGATCTTCTACATGGGCATCAACCTGGGCGCGTTCATCGCGCCGCTGATCACCGGCTTCCTCGGCGAGAAGATCAACTGGCACCTGGGGTTCGGCGCGGCAGCGGTCGGCATGACCTTCGGCGTGCTCCAGTACGTGCTGGGCCGGCGCAACCTCGGCGACGCCGGTGCCCGCCCGGCGGACCCACTGCTCGGCGCGGACCGGCGACGCGCGCTGACCCGCATCGGCGTGGCCACAGGGATTCTGCTCGCGGTGCTGCTGGTGCTGCTGCTGGCCGGCTGGTTCACCGTCGACACCGTGGTCAACCTGCTCACCGTGGTGACGGTGCTGGTGACAGTCGGCTACTTCGCGCGGATCCTCACCGACCGGGAGATCAGCGGCACCGAACGCAGCCGGATGAAGGCGTACGTGTGGCTGTTCGTGTTCGCCGCCTCGTTCTGGCTCATCTACGACCAGGCCGGATCGGTGCTGAACATCTTCGCCGCCGACCAGACCGACCGCTCGGTGGGCGGGTTCACGTTCCCGGCGTCCTGGCTGCAGTCGGTGAACCCGATCCTGATCATCATCGGCGCGCCACTGGCCGCCGCGCTGTGGCTCAAGCTCGGGCACCGGGTGTCCACGCCCACGAAGTTCGCGGTCGGCCTGGTGCTCAACGGTCTGTCGTTCGTGCTGATGGCCGCCGCCGCGCGGGCCGCCGTCGGCGGCGACCTGGTCTCACCGCTGTGGCTGGTCGCGGTGTACGCGATCCAGGTGGCCGGCGAGCTGTCGCTGAGCCCGGTCGGCCTGTCCGCCACCACGAAACTGGCCCCGGTCAAGTACGCCAGTCAGATGCTGGGCCTGTGGTTCCTCGCCACCGCCGTCGGCGACGCGATCGGCGGCCAGGTGGCCCGGCTGGCCGGCGCCTGGTCGCAGCCGGTGTACTTCCTGACCTTCGGGCTGGCCTCGGTGGTGCTGGGCCTGGCCGCGGTGATGTTCACCCGTCAGATCCGGACCCTGATGGCCGGCATCCACTGACCTGGCTCACACCGACGGAGTGGGCGGCAGTGGCAGCGGCAGGCCGGGCAGCCCGTCGATGCTGGTGGCGACGTGGTCCTTGCCGGCGAAGTACGCGCTCAGCGACGTGTCGTCCTCCCGGGCGAACCGGCGTTCGTGCAGGTCGCGGTCGGCGTCGTAGGTCATGAACGGCACCGCGTAGCCGCAGGTGTCGCGGATCAGCTCGGCGTGCGCCACGATGATCGCCCGCAGGCCGTGCGGGCCGGGGTCGATGTCGGGGAAGTGCCGCAGCAGGCCGGGCCAGCGCGGGTCGTCGCGGAACACCGGCTCGCCGCGCCCGTGCACCCGCACGATGTTCGGCGGGCCGGCGAACGCGCACCACATCAGCGTGATCCGGCCGTTCTCCCGCAGGTGGGCGATGGTCTCGGCGTTGCTGCCGGCGAAGTCCAGATACGCCACCGTGTGCTCGTCGAGCACCGCGAAGCAGCCGCGCAGCCCTTTCGGGGACAGGTTGACGGTGCCGTCACCGGACAGCGGGGCGGTGGCGACGAAGAACATCGGCTGCGCCTCGATGAAGTCCCGCAGCCGGCCGTCGATGCGCTCGTATGTCTTTCCCATGCCCCGATCCTCGCCGCCGGCACGGGTCCGGCGCTGCCCCCTTCCCAGCCCGTGGCGGTCAGCCGGTGCGGGTGCCGAGCCGCGCCAGCGCCGTCGCCAGGTCACTGACCTGGTCGGCGAGCTGCCCGGCGCGCCGCTGCGCGGCGTCCCGGTCCGCCTCGATCACGGCCGTGCGCGCGGCCAGGTCGGCCGCCCGCGCCTCGGCGGCGCTCGCGGCACGCCGCACGTCGGCCAGCTCCGCGGCGAGCGCGTCCCGCTCGGCGGTACGGGCCGCGGCCTGCTCCACCGCGGCGGCCACATCGGCCCGGAACCGCTCGACGGCAGCGGCAGCCTCGGCGCGGACCGCCTCGATCGCCGCGCTCGCCTCGGCGCGGGCCCGCTCCAGCGCCGCCTCGGCGTCGGCACGTACCGCGTCGGCCCGGTCCCGCTCGGCGCGCGCCGCCCGCGCGGCGGTGGCCTCGGCGTCGGCGCGTTCGGCGTCGGTCCGCGCCGCGCGCTCGGCCTCGGTGGCCCGCCCTTGCGCGGCCTGCGCGTCGGCGCGCGCCCGGTCGGCGTCGGCGCGGGACTGTTCGGCCCGGTCCAGGGCCTCGGCGGCGGACCGGGTGGCCCGCTCGGCGTCGGCGCGGGCGGTGTCCCGTTCGGTGGTCAGCTCAGCGACGCGGCGGCGTTCGGCGTCGCGTTCGGCGCGTACCGTGCGCAGGTCGTGCCGGGCGGCGTCGCGGTCGCGTTCGGCCTGCACCCGCAGCGCCTGCGCCGCGCCCGCCTCGGCACGGGCCGCGTCGCGGGCGTCCTCGGCGGCGGCGACCCGCTCGGCGGCCGTCGCGGCCGCCGCCTCTGCCCGCTCGGCCCGGTCGGCGGCGGCGTCGCGTTCGGCGTACGCGGCGCGGGCCTGCTGCCGTTCGCGGGCCGCTGCCGCGGTCGCGTCCTCGGTCTCGCGGCGGGCCTCGTCGCGTTCGGCGTGCGCGGCCGCCACCTGCGCGGACGTCTCCGCGCGCAGCTCGGCGAGCTGGCGTTCCACACCCGCCGGGGACAGCTCGGCGTGCAGCGCCTCGGTGAGGGTCTCGACGATCTGGTCGAGCCGGTCCACCGCCTCCCAGGTGCGCGCCACCTGCCCGGGCAGGCCGGGGGAGTTGCGGTGACGCATCCGCGAGTTGCGCGCGGCCCGCTGGCAGGCGCCGTCGTTGTCCCGGCAGTAGCGGAACGGGCGGCCCGCGCCGACGCGCTGCGGCACGTCGCGTCCGCAGTGGGCGCAGGGTCGGGTGTCGGTGGCGGGCTCGGCGTCCATCGGGGGCGAAGTCTATCCGGCGGCGTCGGCGCGGGCCGCGCCGTCGAGGGTGTAGCGGCGCTGCAACAGCACCGCTACCACCATCACGGCGGCGGGCAGCAGCCCGAAGCCGTAGCGCAGCGCGTCCAGCGCGGCCGGGGACTGGGTCACGGTCTGCCCGGCGGTCGAGGCCACGAACCCGCCGGCGGTCAGGCACAGCGCGTACGCGTACGGGCCGAGCGCCGCGCCGGTGGCCTCGGTGGCGGTCCACACCCCGGTGTACGTGCCGGCCCGCTCGGCGCCGCCGCCCGCGCGGATCACGTCGGGCAGCATCGAGAACGGCAGCAACTGCATGCCGGCGAACGCCACCCCGAGCACCGCCACGGCGGCCACCAGCACCGGCAGTCCGGCGGGACGGCCGATCGCCAGCACCAGCGACCCGGCGGCGAACGCGGCCTGCGCGGCGAGCAGGGCGCGTTGCTTGCCGATCCGCCGCGCCACCGCCAGCCAGACCGGGGTCACCAGCAGCGCGGGCGCGACGAACGCGGCCACGAGCACTGTGGTGAGTCCGGGGCGGCCCAGCTCGTACTCGGCGTAGTAGGGCACGCCGGCCAGCACGAGGTGGGTGGTGGTGGACATGGCCAGGTATGCGCCGACCAGCCAGCGGAACTGCCGGTCCCGCAGGCTCGCGGCCAGCGCCCGCCACCCGCCCGGACCGTGCGGCGGGGCCGTGTCGGCGGCGGTACGGCGCAACCGGCCGATCCCGGCGACGCCGACCAGCATCGCGGCGAGCATCCCGGCCGCCAGCACCACGCCCATCAGCAGGTAACCGTCGCGGGTGGCGTCGTCGCCGCCGGCCAGCAGCGGCGCGAGCAGCCCGGAGACCAGGATGCCGAGCGTCAGCACCACCATCCGGAACGCCATCAGCCGGGTCCGCTCGTGGTAGCCGATCCGCAGATCGGCAGGGGTCGCCAGGTAGGGCACCTGGTACGCGGCGAACAGCAGGTTGCCGGCGACGAAGAACACCGCCACCCAGCCGGCCGCGGCGGCGCCGGTGAGGCCGCCGGGCACGGCGAACAGCGCGGCGAACGCCAGCGGCAGCGCGCACCCGGCCAGCAGCAGCCGTCGGCGGTGACCCCGGCGGGCCTGCTCGACGTCGCAGAGGTGCCCGATCCACGGGTGCAGCAGCACGTCGGCGATCTTCGGCAGCAGCAGGGTGAGCCCGGCCAGCCACGGGGCGACCGCCAGCACGTCGGTCAGGAAGTAGAGCAGCAGCAGCCCGGGCACTGTCACCCAGACGCCCATGCCGAGTGAGCCGGTGGCGAACCCGGCGAGCGGGCCGCGTGGCAGGGTGAGCGCGTCGGAGCGCTGATCCAGCCCGGTCATCGCGGCCTCCTGTCCTCGGGGCACGCCGCCCCCAATCCAACGGTTGCTGGATTGTAGGGGGAACAATGGCCGGATGACCATGCCTCGCCGCCGGCCCGGTCGGCCACGCCGCGACGACCAGCGCCCGACCCGTGACCTGGTGCTCGCCGCCGCCACCGCATTGTTCGCCGAGCGGGGCTTCGACGCGGTCAGCGTCCGCGACGTCGCCGCCGCGGCCGGGGTGGACGCCGCCACCGTGGTGCACCACACCGGCACCAAGGCGCAGCTCTACGACGCCTGCTTCGCCCGGGTGTTCAGCGCCGAGCGGGAGGTCATCGAGGCAGCCGGGGAGCGCGCCCGGGCGGCCCTGTCCGCCGGGCCGCACGACGCGCTGCGCGCGCTGCACGACCTGCTGGACGTGTTCGTCGACTTCCTGGAGGACCGGCCGGAGACCACCGCGTTGTGGCTGCGCCGCTGGCTGGAGCCGCAGCGGCACGGCGAGCTGGACCGCCGCTACGCCGCGCCGCTGTACGGGCTGGTCGAGGAGCTGCTCGTCGCGGCGGCCGAGGCGGGCGCGCTGACCGAGCCGACGCCGCACGTGACGGTGCGTTCCCTGGTCTGGACGGTGCACGGGCACGTGGTGGCCCTGGCGGCGGGCACCGGCTCGGGCGCGCGCGAGCGGCGGGAGTTCCGGGCGTTCGTGCACCGCTTCCTCGACGCGCTGTACGGCGGCGCCCGGCCTTGACGCCGGCCCGCACTCCGGGGATTATCCATCGGTCGTTGGATTAAGGAGGCGGGTATGGCCACACCGAGGGTGGCCGTCGTCGGCGCCGGAGCCGCCGGGCTGGCCACGCTCAAGGCGCTCGCCGACGCCGGCGTCCCGGCCGTCGCGTTCGAGGCGGCCGACACGCTCGGCGGCCTCTGGGTGTACGGCGCACCCGGCTCGCCCGCGTACCGGACGCTGCACCTGAACACCAGCAAGGGGCGCACCGAGTTCGCCGACCACCCGATGCCCGCCGACTGGCCCGACTACCCCGACCACACCCGCGTCGCCGGCTACCTCGCCGACTACGCCGACCGGTTCGGCCTGCGCGAGGCGGTACGGCTGCGCCACACCGTCGAGCGGGTCACCCGCACCGGCGACGGCTGGCGGGTACGCGCCACCGGCCCGGACGGCCCGGTCGCTGTCGACGTCGAGGCGGTGGTGGTCGCCAACGGACACAACCGGGTGCCGAAGCGGCCCGAGCCGTACCCCGGCGAGTGCGCCGCCGAGCAGATGCACAGCCACGACTACCGAGGGCCGGAACAGCTCGCCGGGCGGCGGGTCCTCGTCGTCGGTGGCGGCAACTCCGCCATGGACATCGCCGTCGACGCCTCGTACGCCGCCGCACGCACGCTGCTGTCGCTGCGCCGCGGCGTCTGGGTGGTGCCGAAGTACCTGCTCGGCCGCCCGTCGGACACGCTCAACGGCGCGCTGGCCCGCCGGCTGCCGTGGCGGCTGCGGCAGCGGATCAGCCAAACCATGATCACCACCGCGGTCGGCCCGCCCACCCGGTACGGGCTGCCCGCACCGGCGCACGGCTTCCTCCAGGACCACCCGACGCTGTCCGACGCGCTGCTGTCCCGCCTCACCCACGGCGACATCCAGGCCCGGCCCGGCATCGCCCGCTTCGACGGCGACCGGGTCGAGTTCACCGACGGCCGCCACGACGAGATCGACCTGGTCGTCTGGTGCACCGGCTACCGCGTCGAGATGCCGTTCCTCGACCCGGCGCTGCTCGGCGACGGCCCCGACCGGCTTCCGCTGTACCGGCACGTGTTCCACCTCGACGCCCCCGGGCTGGCATTCGTCGGGCTCATGCAGTCCACCGGCGCCGCGTTCCCCCTGGTCGAGGCGCAGGCCCGGCTGGTCGCCGCGCGGCTGGCCGGCACCTGGACGCCACCGGACGCGGCCCGGCAGGCCGCCGCCTGCCGCGACGAGCTGCGCGCCGCCACCGCCCGGTGGGGGCAACGCCGACCGCACATGCGCGTCGACTTCGACGTCTACCTGGCCGAACTGGGCCGCGAACTGGCCGCCGGCCGGCGCCGCGCCGGAGCGGCACGATGAACGCCCCGGGACGGCCCCCGGCCGAGGACGCGCAGCGGACCGGATCCGGCGCGGCAGGCCGAGGCTCGGCCGCCGGATCCGGCACGCCGGGCCGCAGCGCCCTGGCCGGACGACGCGTGCTGGTCACCGGCGCGCGCGGCACGTTCGGGCAGCACCTGGGTGCCGCGCTCACCGCCGCAGGCGCGCACGTGGTCGGGCTGGACCTGCACGCCGACCCCGATGCCACCCCTGCGGTGCTCGGCGTCGACCTGACCGACCCGGCCGCGACGCCACCGGCCGTGGCCGCCGCGATCGACCGGCTCGGCGGACTCGACCTGCTCATCAACAACGCCGGTGTGGGCGGGCCCGCACCCGCCGAGCTGCCGCCGGACGAGGTGGTACGCCGCCAGATCGAGGTGAACCTGCTCGCCGCCTGGCGTACCACCGCCGCCGCGATGCCCGCCCTGGAGGCCGCCCGCGGACGGGTGATCTTCGTGGCCAGCCGGATGGCCGTGCTGCCGCTGCCCCTCGCAGCCGCGTACGGGGTCAGCAAGCGGGCGCTCGTCGCATACGCCGACGCGCTGCGCCACGAAGTAGGCACCCACGTCGGCGTCAGCGTGGTCTACCCGAGCATGGTCGCCTCCCCGATCCACGACAGCACGGTGGCGGCCGGGCTGTCGCTGAGCGGAGTGTCCCGCCCGGAACCCGTGGAGGGAGTGGTGGCGGCGATCCTGCGCGCCGCGACCGCCCGCCGCGCGCCACGGGACGTGGCCACCACCCGGCGCGGCCGGATCGAACTGGCGCTGGCCCGGCACGCTCCGGCGCTGGCCGACCGGATCGTGCGCCGTACCGTTGCCGGAAGGCTGGCCGCCGGTGACCTGGACGGTGCGGCGCTGGCCGAGGGCATGGTCCGGCGGCACCGGCAGGCCGGCGGGTAGCGTGCGCGCATGGCCGTCTCGCCCTACATCGCCCGGCTGCGCCGCCACATCGGCCACGACCTGCTCATGCTGTACGGCGTCAGCGGCGTGGTCACCGACGACGCGGGACGGGTGCTGCTGGCCCGCCGGGGCGACAACGGCCGCTGGTCGATCCCGGCCGGCACCGTCGACCCGGGCGAGCAACCAGCCGACGCGCTGGTGCGCGAGGTCCACGAGGAGACCGGCGTCAAGGTGGCTATCGACCGGCTGGCAGGTGTCGCCACCCACCCGGTGGTGTACCCCAACGGGGACGCCTGCGAATACCTGAACGTCTGGTTCCGCTGCCGGGCGATCGGTGGCGCGCCGACGGCCGACGGCGACGAGTCGCTGGCGGTGGCCTGGTTCGCCCCGGACGCGCTACCCGAACTGGACGACTGGGCGCGGCTGCGGATCGGCACCGCCCTGACCGACGACGCCCCGCCGTGGTTCACCGCGCCGGGCGAGAGCCACCCGGCGCTGCACCAGCCCGACAACCTCTAGCCGAACGCCATCTCGCACGGCCGGTCCGGCGCCAGATCCACCGCACGGCGGTCGCCGGGCGCGTGCACCACCACGCGCTGCGCCACCGGCGACACCAGCCGGGCCCGGACTCGGCCCGGCGCCCAGGTCAGCTCCTCGACGGTGACCCGGCCCCGGCAGGTGACGCCGCGCAGCGTCCCGGCGGGCAGTTCAGGTAGCGGCGCGGGCAGCAGCCGCAGCACCCCGGGGCGGGACTGCACCAGCGACTCGATCAGCACCGCCGGCAGCGTGTGCGCGGCGTCGGCGTTGTACGTCCTCCGGCCCGGGTTGTGCGCGCTCATCAGCGACCGGAAGAACATGTCCGCGCCGAGGATCTTGCCCAGGTTCGCCGCGACCAGGTCGCCGTCGCGCAGCCGCGCCGCCGCCAGCGCCCGGTGCAGGCTGCCGTGCGCGGAACCGTCCTCGTCGCCGCGCAGCGTCAGCGCACGGTGCGCGGCGGCGGCCAGTTCCGGGGTGTCGTCCGGGTTGATCTCGTCGAGCGGCCACACCGGATACAGGTGGCTGACGTGCCTGTGGTTCTCGTCGCCGGTGCTGCCGGGCCACGCCCACTCGGCGAGCGCGCCGCGCCCGTCCACCAGGTAGCCGGGCGGCCGTACCCCGGCCCACCGGTCCTCGCCGGTCACCTCGGCGGCCAGCCGCAGCGCGTGCCGGGCCGCGGCGACGTCCATGGTGGCGTTGACCGCGACCGGCGCGGTCCGGCCGGTGTCGTCGTACGGGCCGGTCTCCGGCGAGTACGACGGCACCAGCGCCGGCTGCCCGTCCACATCGGTGAGCACGTCGGCGAAGAAGTCCGCCACCTCGGCCAGCCAGCCGGCCACCGGACCCAGCGGCTCGCCGGTGACCAGGTGGTGTTCGTGCAGCGGGTGCAGCAGCCAGTCCGCGCCGGCGAGCCACGCGGTGAACGGCCAGTCGGGGTGGACGTGGAACAGGTGCCCGTGCTCGCCGTCGGTGCGGCTGGGCGCGAGCAGCCCGCGCGCGCCGTACACGGCTCGGGCGTTGGCGCGCCAGTCGGCCACCTGCGCGGCGACCAGCCGGGCGTGCGCCGCTGTCACCTCCGGCAGCGCGCCCACGTTCGCCCCGGCGAGCTGGAGGTTCAGGTTCGCGTCGGTGGTGAAGTCACCGGCCCACGCCGCGTCCCAGGAGCCCAGCCACAGCCCGGTCAGCCGGGGCGGCAGCACCCCGCTGGCGCTGAACAGCAGGTACCGGCCGGAGTGGAACAGCCGCTCCAGCAGCGCCGGGTCCAGCCGGTGCGGCGCGGCGGCCTGCCGGGCCAGCAGCTCACCCACCGGCAGCGCCCGGTCGGCGGCGGGCACGCCGAGGTCCAGGCCGACCCGGGTGTACGGCCCGCGATGGCGCGGCGCGTGCCGGGCCAGCAGCGCGTCGTAGTCCCCGGCCAGCGCGGCGAGCCGCCGTTCCGAGTCCCGGGTACGCCACGGCGGCGCGTCGGGCCGGTCGACGAGCGTGGTGAGCAGGGCCGGTCCGCGTACCCGCGCCCGGTCGCCGTCGACGCTCACGTCGCCGCGCAGCAGCGTCAACCCCTCGAACCCGTACGCGCCGCCGGCGTGCGGGTAGCGGGCGCGTACCCGCAGGAACACCAGCCCGTCGCGGCGGTACGCGGCCTGCTCGTACACCACGTCGGCGGGCCGGCCGGGCAGCTCACCGGTCACACCGACCACGCAGTCGCCCTGGTCGAGGTGGAGCACCGCCACGCCGTCGGCGCGGGAGGCGAAGCAACGCCGCCGCCCGCCCGACCACTGCACCTCCACCTCCCCGGTGGTGAAGTCGGTGTCGCGCCGGTAGCCGCGTACCGGGCCCGGCGGTGCGTCGACGGTGAGCGCGTACCCGGGGTGGAACGACTGGGTCCACTCCAGCTCCCGGCCGCCGGTGAGCAGCCGGGCGGCCTCGGCACGGCGCCCGGCGAGCACCAGCGCGCGGATGTCCGGCATCAGCGCGGCCAGCTCGGGCGCGCGGGCGTCCCGGGTGCCGTTCGGCAGGACGAGCCGGTGGTGGTTCACCACGATCCGTTCCGCGTACGGCTGCCCGTGGACCATGAGTCCCAGCTCGCCGTTGCCGGTGAGGAACGCGTCGGTCCAGTCGGCGGCCGGCGCGGTGTCGTGGACGCGGTGCACGGTCACCGGCGGGCGCTGGTGTCCCGCACGGTGAGGTGCGGTTCCAGCAACGTCACCTCGGGCACTCCCTCGCCGCTCAGCCGCCGCATCAGCAACGCCACCGCCTGCCGGCCGACCTCCTCGGCGGGCACCGGTACGCAGGTGAGCCCGGACTGCTCGGCCAGCTCGTCCGGGCAGATCGCGACCACCGACACGTCGCGCGGCACCCGGCGGCCGAGCAGCGGCAGCGTGGCCAGCACCGGCCCGACCGCCGACTCGTTCTGCACCACCAGGCCGGTGACGTCCGGGTGGTCGGCGAGCAGCGCCTCCAGGTCGCGGCGTACCGCAGCCGGTCCCTCCTCGCAGGAGCGGGTCACCGCGTCGACGCCGAGCCGCCCGGCGGCGGCGCGTACCCCGGCGCGGGTGCGGTGGGCGAACCCGGTGCCCCGGTCGTAGACCGCGGCGGGCGCGCCGAGCAGCGCGATTCGCCGGTGCCCGGCGGCGGCCAGGTGTTCCACGCACAGCTCCCCGGCGCGCCGGAAGTCGAGGTCCACGCAGGCCAGCCCGGTGCTGTCGGCGGGGTGCCCGATCAGGACACCCGGCAGCGCCAGCTCCCGCAGCAGCGGCACCCGGGAGTCCTCCAGCTCGACGTCCATCAGCAGCACGCCGTCGACGAGCGCGCTGCCGGCGATGCGGTGCAGCCCGGCCGGGCCCTCGTCGGCGGTGACCAGCAGCACGTCGTGGTCGTAGCGGCGGGCGGTGGTGACCACTGCGGTGGCGAACCGCATCACCACCGGCACCTGCATGCCGGTACGCAGCGGCAGCACCAGCGCGATCACGTTGGCGCGGCGACTGGCCAGGGCGCGCGCCCCGGCGTGCGGGTGGTAGCCCAGCGCGCGGACGCTGTCGAGGACCCGTCCCCGGGTGGTGGCCGAGATGGTGCGTTTGCCGCTGAGCACGTACGAGACGGTGCTGGCGGCCACTCCGGCGTGCCGGGCCACGTCGGCGATGGTGACCTGCTCGCCGGGGACGCGCCCGCTCACCGGGCGGCTCCACAGCTGCGGTCGGCCGGGGCGACCGTCGTGGCGTCTCCGGTCACGGCGAGCGCGCCGACGAGCCGGATGTCGCGAGCGGACCGGCCCACCAGCACCGAGTGGACGGTGTCCTCCACCACCATCGCCGCGCGGGTCTCGTCCCACCAGGCCAGATCGGCGGTACGCAGGCGCATCGTCACCCGGGCCGCACAGCCCGGATCGAGCGTGACGCGGGCGAAGTCGCGCAGCTGCCGCAGCGGCTGCTTGACCCGGGAACGCCGCTGCCGGGTGTAGAGCTGCACCACTTCGGTGCCCGGGCGGCGGCCCGTGTTGGTGACCTCGACGCTCACCTCCACCTCCTCGCCGGCACGTGCCGTGGCGGTGCTCAACCGTAGGTCAGCGTAGTCGAACTCGGCGTAGCTGAGCCCGTGCCCGAACGGGTACAGCGGCTCACCCCGGTGGTAGAGGTAGGTGCTGTCCGCGCCGATGACGTCGTAGTCGAGCAGGTCGGGCAGTTCGGCCGTGTCGGCGTACCAGGTCTGGGTGAGCCGCCCGCCCGGGTCGGCGGCGCCGAGCAGCACGTCGGCGAGCCCGTTGCCGTGCTCCTGTCCACCGTGGGCGCTCCACAGCACCGCCGGCAGATGCTCCTGCGCCCAGCCCACCGCGTACGGGTAGCTGCTGGTCAGCGCCAGCACGGTACGCGGGTTCGCGGCGTGCACCGCGCGCAGCAGCTCCTCCTGGCCGGTGGGCAGCGCCAGGTCGGCCCGGTCCTCGGTCTCCCGGCCGTTGACCATCGGGTGGTTGCCGAGCACCACCACCGCCACGTCGGCGGCGGCGGCGAGCGCGGCGGCGTCGGCGGCCCCGTCGGCGCGCAGCGTCACGGTGAACACGGCCGGGTCGCCGGTGGCGACGCTCAGCCGCCCGTCAGGTGCGACGCCGACGTGCCGTCCGGTGGCCAGGTGACGCAGCAGCGCCGTGCCGTCGGGCCGGTGGTCCAGGCGGAACGTCTCGCGTACCACCCAGCCGCCCGGTCCCTCGCGGTCGGCAACCAGGGCCCCGGCGTCGTCGGCGCCGACGTACCGGCCGGTGTCCACGGCGCGTAGCGCCACCACGTCCTGTCCCCAGTCGACCACCTCGAACTCGGCCGCGGTGTCGCCGAGCGCCAGCGGGCCGTCGCCGTCGAGGCGTACCGCCCGGTCGCCGACGTGCAGCGTGACCCGGTCCGTGCCGGGGTGGGTGGTCACCTCCGGCAGCCGTCCGAGCAGCCCCGCGTAGGCGCTGATCGTGTACGGCGGGGTGCCGCTGTACCAGTCGGTGAGCACGGTGTCGGCGAGCGGGCCGAGCACCGCGACCCGGGTGCCGGGGCGCAGCGGCAGCAGGCCGTCATTGCGCAGCAGCACGACCGACTGGCGGGCGGCCTCGCGGGCGAGTTCCCGGTGGGCGAGGCTGTCGAGCGTGTGTGGCGGCACGTCGTCGTGGGGATCCGGGTCCAGGTCGCCCAGGCGCGACCGGACGGACAGGATCCGCCGTACCGCCCGGTCCACGTGGGAGGGCTCGATGAGGCCGCGGGCCAGCGCCTCGGTGAGGCGTTCCACCGTGGGGGCGCTGTCCTCGTCGTCCTCGGTGAAGCTGTCGATCCCGGCGCGCAGCGCGGCGGCGAACCCGGCCACGTGGTCGGGCAGGTACTCCTGCACTCCGGCGATGTTGCCGACCGCCCCGGCGTCGCCGACCACCATGATGTCGTCGTCGGCGTAGCCGCGCAGCTCGCCCTCGATGAGCGGGCTCAGGTGCGCCGGTACGCCGTCGACCAGGTTGTACGACGCCATCACCGCGACCGCCGCGCCCGCTGCCAGCGGGGCGCGGAACGCCGGCAGCTCGTATTCGTGCAGCACCCGGGGTGGCAGGTCGCTGGACGTGGTGGCCCGGTCGGTCTCGTTGTTGTAGCCGAGGAAGTGCTTGAGCGTCGGCGCGGTGCGCAGCCGGATCGGGTGGTCGCCGCGCAGCCCCAGCGCGTACGCGGTGGCGAGCTTGCCGGTCAGCCACGGGTCCTCGGACCAGCCCTCCTCGTTGCGTCCCCACCGCGGGTCGCGCAGCGGGTTGACCACCGGCGCCCACACGTTGAGGCCGACCCGGACCGGATCGGCGCGGTGCTTGACCCGTACCTCGTCGCCGACGGCGGCCCCGACCGCCCGGATCAGGTCCGGGTTCCAGCTCGCGGCCAGGCCGATCGCCTGCGGGAAGACGGTGGCGGTGCCGAGCCACGCGACGCCGTGCAGCGCCTCGGTGCCGGTGCGGAACGCGCGCAGGCCGAGCCGGGGCACCGGCGCCTGCCACTGGTGCAGCAGGCCGAGCTTCTCCGGCAGCGTGAGCCGGGCCAGCAGGTCGTCGAGACGGTGGGGGACGGGGTCGGTCATGGTGGGCGCCTCCGGTCGGCGTACGGGCCGTCGCCCAGCCGTCGAAGCGCTTCGACGACCGTGCCGGTGACGGGGCGGCGCGTACGCGAAAAAGGGTGGTGGTCGGTGTCGGCAGGGTCGGCCCGGAGCGGTGGTGAAGCGCTTCGACAACCGCCGAAAAACACGCCGCTTTCGCAGGTTGCCCGGTCCCGGAACGCGGCGCTACCGAGGTTGACACCTTCCGGCCGGTGCGGTCAAGGGGTCACCCGGCGGGCAGGCGTCCCGCCTCCACTGTGGCCAGCGCCGCGGTGGCCCCGCCCAGCGCGCCGGCCGCGGACCCGAGCGTGCTGGCCTCCAGCCGTACGCCGGGCGGGACCGGTGTACGGGCGGCGAGTTCGGCGTGGGCGGCCGGCAGCAGCCACGGCGCGAGCGCCGCCAGGTGCCCGCCGACCACCACCACCTCCGGGTCGAGCAGCCCGGCCAGCACCGACGCCGCCTGGCCGAGCAGCCGGCCGATCTCGGTGAGCCCGGTGCGTACCGGCTCGTCCCCGGCGCGGGCGAGCGCCTGGATCCGTTCGATCTCCGGCAGGTGGTCGGTGACCGGGCCGGCGTCCGGCAGCAGCCGGCCGATCACCGCGTCCACGCCGAGCAGCGCGGTGAGGCAGCCGCGCCGCCCGCACGCGCAGGGCGGGCCGTCGGCGGCCAGTGGCAGGTGCCCGATGTCGCCGGCGAAGCCCCTGCTGCCGCGCAGCAGCCGCCCGCCGCTGATCAGGCCCGCGCCGATCACCGGCCCGCCGGTGAGGTGCACCAGGTCGGCCGTGCCGGCGTACGGGCCGTGCCGCTGCTCGGCCAGGACGGCGAGGTTGGCCTCGCTGTCGACGGTGAGGGGGAAACCCGGATCACGCAGGGCGCGGCGCAACGCGGCGGCGAGCGGTACGCCGCGCCAGCCGAGCGCCGGTGCGGCCGGCACGTCGCCGTCGGCGTCGACCAGCCCGGGCACGGCCACGGTGAGGCCGAGCACGGTGCGCTCGGCGCCGGTGACGCGGGTGACGGCGCGGCGGGTCAGCGCCGCCAGCGCCTTCACCGTCTCCTCGGCACCGGCGGTGGCGGCGGGGAACGCGCGCCGCCACGTGAGCACCGGGTCGCCGCCCAGCCCGGCGGCCACCGCGACCAGCTCGTCCGCGCCGACGCGCAGCCCGAGCCCGACGTAGCGGGCGCCGTCGAGGACGAGCATCGTGGCGGGGCGGCCCACCCGGTTCTCGGTCAGCCCGGTCTCGCGCAGCAGCCCGTGTTCGATCAGCTCGCCGACCAGGCTGGAGACGGTGGCCTTGTTCAGCCCGGTGCGTGCGGCGACGTCGGCCCGGGAGCAGGGGGCGTGGCGGCGGACGTGCCGGAGCACCGCGGCCCGGTTCGTCACCCGCACGTCGCCGAGGTCGGCCGTCGGCCGGTCGATGCTGATCACGTACTGCCCGCCTCCTGCGCCCGGCCCTGGGTTCGGCTAAAGCTTAAACTAAATAGGCGCGATCCCGGCCGGGTGGGCCCGGCCGGGGAACCACGGCACGAACGGCGTCACCGGGACCGGCTCGCCGTCGAGCACCACCCGGCGCGGCGGGTCCGTGCCGACCACGCTCACCCGCCGTACGTCCAGCGGCCCGTCGACGCGTACCCGCAGCGTGTCGCCGTCGCGCACGGCGGTGACCGTGGTGTCGCCGTCGGGGTCGCGCACCACGCTCACGCCGTCCACGCCGCCCCAGGCCACCAGCGTGACGTCCCGGAACGGGCCGGTTCCGACCGTCGTCGCGGGCGCCACCGTGGGAATCAGGGCGCCGTGCCGCACGTACAGCGGCAGGCGGTCCAGCGGCACGCTCACCCGCAGGTGCCGTCCGCCGGTGTGCCGCTGCCCGGTGTACGCGTCCAGCCAGTCGTCGCCGGTCGGCAGGTAGACGGTGCGCTCGCCGGACCTGTCGAGCACCGGCGCCACCAGCAGGTCCGGGCCGAGGCGGTACTGGAGGTCGGCGGTCCAGGCGGCCGGGTCCTCCGGGGTGTCGACGAGCAACGCGCGCATCATCGGGCTGCCGGTGCGGGCGCTGTCCACTGCCGCCGACCAGAGGTACGGCAGCAGCCGGTAGCGCAGCCGCAGCGCGTCCACCGCGTGCCGTTGCGCCTCGGGCGGGAACTCCCACGGCAGCCGGCTGGTGGTGCCGTGCAGCCGTACCAGTGGTGAGAGCGCGCCGAACTGGGTCCAGCGCACGTACAGGTCCGGTTCGGGGGTGCCGTGGAAGCCGCCGGTGTCGTGGCTCCAGAACGGCACCCCGGACAGCCCGTGGGACAGACCACCGCGCAGCGTGCTGGCCATGCCGGGCCAGGTGGCGTTGACGTCGCCGCTCCACTGGGCGCTGTGCCGCTGGCCGCCCAGGTACGACGAGCGCGCCCACACGGTGCGGTGCCCGGCCACCTCCTCGGTGACGTCGGCGACCGCGTCGTTGAACAGCAGCGCGTACACGTTGTGCAGCTCGACGCCGGTCATGCCGTTGTGGGCGACGGCATCGGCGGGCACGCCCTCGGCGAAGTCGGTCTTGAACACGGCGACGCCCTGGGCGAGCAGCGGGCGCAGCAGGTCCTGGAACCAGCTCACCGCGGCCGGGTTGGTGAGGTCCACGATCGCGCAGGCCGGGTAGCTGCCGTGCCAGGTGTCGGCGACGTACGTGCTTCCGTCCGGGCGGCGCAGGAAGTAGCCGGCGGCCTCGGCCTCGGCGTAGAGCGGGCTGCCGGTCATCAGGTACGGGTTCATCCACAGGCACACCCGGAAGCCCTGCTCGGTGAGGTCCTTGAGCATGCCGTCGGGGTCGGGGAAGGCGTCGGTGTCCCAGCGCAGGTCCGACCAGTGTCCGGCGACCTGCCAGTAGCAGTCCAGGTGCAGCACGTCGCAGGGGATGTCGTCCGCGCGGATGCGCTGGGCCCGTTCCAGCACGCGCTGCTGGCTGTCCGGGAAGAAGCCGGAGGAGATCCACGCGCCGAACGCCCACCTCGGCGGCAGGTACGGCCGGCCGGTCAGCGCGTCGAGCCGGTCGAGCACCTGCGCCGGGGTGGGTCCGGCGAGCACGTAGTAGTCGAGCAGGTCGTCCGGGACGAGGATCTGCACGCTGCTGTGCGTGCTGGCGCACATGTCGAACTGCACCGGCAGCCCGCTGTCGACGAGTACGCCGTAGCCGCGGTCGGACAGGTAGAACGGCACGTTTTTGTGCGACCGGTCGGACTCGCCACCGAAGGCGTCGAAGTTCCACATCAGCGGCCGCTGGCCGCGCTTGTCCAGTGGGGTGAACTTCTCGCCGAAGCCGACGAACCGCTCGTCGCCCGGCGCGACGAAGCTCTCGTGCCAGGCCACCGGCTCCCCGTCGACTGTGGAACGGCCCAGCGGCAGCGTGCGGCGGCGG
This sequence comes from Micromonospora sp. NBRC 110037, assembly GCF_001652995.1. Taxonomy (NCBI): domain Bacteria; kingdom Bacillati; phylum Actinomycetota; class Actinomycetes; order Micromonosporales; family Micromonosporaceae; genus Micromonospora; species Micromonospora sp. NBRC 110037. The sequence continues at coordinate 1,654,737 of NZ_BBVA01000002.1, read as the reverse complement.
CCGCTGATGTCGCGGGTGCCGGCGTCGGAGGCCAGCAGCAGTCGTCCGTCCAGAGTGTGGAACCGCAGTCCCCACGGGTCCAGGCTCAGCTCGGCGACCATGCCACCGGCCGCCACCCGGACCTGCCCGTCGGCGACGGTCACGGTGGCCGGGTGGGGTTGCGGGTGGACCAGTGTCAGCGCCGGTGCGGACCGGCTGCGTACCGAGGGGTCGTCGGCGAGGCGTACCCGGATGATCCCGTCCCCGGCGGCCTCGACGCGCGTGACCAGCGTGCGGCCGGACGCGCAGGTCGCGGTGAGCGTGACCCCGTGCGCGTCGGTTGCGGCGACCTCGGCCCGCAGCACGTCGTCGGCGCCCTCCTCGCCGGGGGCGCGGACCGGCAGGTCGGGCGGGTCGGCCACGAAGGTCTCGTACGGGACCAGCGGCGGGCGGTACGGCATGGGCGTCTCCTCGCGGCGTCCACGGGCGGTCCCGCCAGTTTCTTTGGAAGCCCAACTAACTGTCAATGATCGACGCCATTGACTTTCCTTCTCACCTGTTCCTATTTTGGCCGGGATGACAACTAAAGCGCCGTGGAGCGACGGGCGGCTCTGCTACGGCGGCGACTGGAACCCGGAACAGTGGCCGCCGGAGGTGTGGCGCGAGGACGTCGCCCTGATGCGCGCCGCCGGGGTCAACCTGGTCACCGTCGGCGTGTTCGCCTGGTCCCGGCTGGAACCCGAACCCGGCCGCCACACGTTCGACTGGCTCGACCGCGTGCTGGACCTGCTGCACACGAACGGCATCCGGGCCGCGCTGGCCACCCCGACCGCGTCGCCGCCGCCGTGGTTCTCGCTGCGGCACCCGGACGCGCTGCCGGTCACCGCCGACGGCGTCCGCCTGACCCACGGCAGCCGCGACACCTACTGCGCCGCCGCGCCCACGTACCGCGACGCCGCCCGCAGCATCGCCGAGGTGCTGGCCGCCCGGTACGCGCACCACCCGGCGCTCGCGCTGTGGCACGTGCACAACGAGTACGGCACCACCTGCCACTGCCCGCACACCGAGGCGGCGTTCCGCCACTGGCTCACCACCCGCTACGGCGACCTCGACGCGCTCAACGACGCCTGGGTGACCAGCTTCTGGAGCCAGCACTACTCCGACTGGGCGCAGGTCGGCACGCCCCGCGCCACGCAATATCTCGCGAACCCCGGCCAGCTGCTCGACTTCCGCCGCTTCTGGTCCGACACGCTGCTGTCCGCGTACACCGAGCAGCGTGACCTGCTGCGGGCGGCGAACCCTTCGGTGCCGGTCGCCACCAACTACGTGCTCGGCGACTGGGTGCCGGTGGACCACGCCCGCTGGGCGCGCGAGGTGGACGTGGTCGCGATCGACCACTACCCGTCCGCGGTCGGCTCGGACGCGCAGGAGCAGACCGCGTTCGCCGCCGACGTGGCCCGCGGCTGGGCCCGCCACGGCGCCGGGCGGCCGGCGCCGTGGCTGCTGGCCGAGAGCGCGCCCAACCAGATCCACGTCGCCGGGCGGATGCACACCAAGGAACCCGGCCGGATGACCCGGCACAGTCTTGCCCACGTCGCACGCGGCTCCGCCGGGGTGATGTTCTTCCAGTGGCGCGCCCCAGCCGGCGGCGCGGAACGCTTCCACTCCGCGGTGGTGTCGCACGCCGGCGCGGACACCCGCGTGTTCCGCGAGGCCACCGACCTGGGCGCCGCGCTGGCCCGGCTCGCCGGGACCGCGCCGGGCCGCGTCGAGGCGGCGGTGGCCATCGCGTACGACGCGGCGAGCGGCTGGGCGCTGCGGCACCCGGGGATGCCCCGCGCCGGACTCGACCACCCTGGCGAGGCGGCTGCCGCGCACCGGGCGCTGTGGCACGCGGGCGTCACCGCCGACGTGGTGCCGCCCGGCGCCCCGCTCGACGGTTGCCGGCTGCTCGTGCTCCCGGCCCTCTACCTGGCCTCGGACGCCACAGTCGACTGGGTACGCCGGCACGTCCACGCCGGCGGGCACCTGCTGGTGACCTGGCTCAGCGGTGTCGCCGACGAGCACGCCCGGATACGCCTCGGCGGCTACCCGGGCGCGTACCGGGACCTGCTCGGCGTACGGGTGGAGGAGTTCCACCCGCTCGCCGACGACGAACACGTGCCGCTGACCGGCGGCGGGACCGGCCGGATCTGGTCCGAGACGGTGCACCCGGCCGGCGCGGAGACGATCAGCGCGTACGCCGGGGGAGTGCTTGACGGCCGTCCCGCGATCACCCGGCACCGGATCGGCGACGCGCACGCCTGGTACGTCTCCACCCGCCCCGACGACGACACCTATCGGCGGTTGCTCACCGAGGCAGCAGGGCTCGCCGGTGTGACCCCGACCTGTCCCGGAGCGCCCGAGGGCGTCGAGGCGGTACGCCGCCACGACGGCCTGCTCTACCTGCTCAACCACACCGACCGGCCGCAGCGGGTGCCGGTCACCGGGCTCGACCTGCTGACCGGCACGACGGCCGACGGCTCGTTGACGGTGCCGCCGGGTGGTGTTGCGGTCGTGCGCGAGGAGCCGTCGTGACGCCGCCCCGGCGGCATGCGTTCGTGACGGACGGCTTGGGTGCGCGTACCCCGGTCAGGGGGTGGCGACGGCGGCGCGGGAGCGGTCCGCGGCGATCCGCACCGCGAGCGCGGCAAGCACCGTGCCCATCACCCACCGCTGCAGGCGCGCCCAGCCCGGCCGCCGGGTGAGGAACGCCGACACCGAACCGGCGCTCAGCACGATCAGCGCGTTCACGGTGAGCGCCACGACGATCTGGGTCAGGCCCAGCAGCAGGCTCTGCACCGCCACGTGCCCGCGCGCCGGGTCGACGAACTGCGGCAGCAGCGACACGTACAGGATGGCGATCTTCGGGTTGAGCAGGTTGGTGACCAGGCCCATCGTGAACAGGCGCCGGGGCCGGTCCGGCGGCAACGGCGTCGGGGTGAACGCCGACGTGCCGCCCGGGCGCAGCGTGCGCCAGGCCAGCCACAGCAGGTACGCCGCGCCGGCCAGCTTCACCGCCGTGTACAGCGGCGGGACCAGCACGAACACGGTGGCGATGCCGGCCACCGCGGCGGCCAGGTAGACCAGGAACCCGGCTGCCACGCCGAGCAGCGACACCAGTCCGGCCCGCCGCCCCTGGGTCACCGAGCGGGACACCAGGTAGACCATGTTCGGCCCGGGCGTGAGCACCAGACCGAGCGCCACCAGGGCGATCCCCATCACCGCGCCGACTGTAACCATGTCGCCTCCCCGTTGCCGACCGTGAACCGGACCCTACGCCCACCCGCCGACACCCACCGCCCCGCCGCGCCCTCACCCCTGCTCCCACTCCGGCGATCATGAGGTTGACGGCGACAAATCGGTCACCGACGGCCGCTAACTTCATGATCGCCGGAGTCGGGGGGTCAGCGCGGGGCGGGGGCGGTGGGGATACTTGTCGCATGTCGATCGTGCTGTCCGCGCCGGCGACCGCGACCGCGCCCGGTCTGCTGCTGCGACCGTGGCGCGACGGCGACGCCGACGCGCTGATCGAGGCGTACCGGGATCCGGTGCTGCGTGCCTGGACCAGACATCCGGTGACCGGACCGGCGCAGGCGCGGGTGTTCCTGCGCCGCAGCCACCAGGGCTGGGCCGCCGGGCACCGGTTCATGTTCGCGGTGCTGGAGGAGGAACGGGTGGCGGCCTGTGTGGTGCTCAAGGACGTCCGCCCGGGCCGCCCGGCCGCCGAGGTCGGCTACTGGACGGCCGCGCCGGCACGGGGCCGGGGCGTCGCGCCACGCGCGGTGGAGGCGGTCACCGGATGGGCGTTCGCCCGGTTCGCCGCCACCGGGCTGACCCACCTGGAGCTGCTGCACCAGGTCGACAACCCGGCGTCCTGCCGCGTGGCGGAAAAGAGCGGGTACGCGTTCGCCGAGGTCCTGCCGGCCCGCGCGCCGTTTCCCCGCGACGGCCACCGCCACGTCCGCCACCTGCCCTGACGCCGGGTCCGGCCCGCCGCTGCTCTCATCATGAGCCGAGCAGGCGCAGCAGCACCGCCCAGCTCCCGACCAGGCAGGCCGTCGCCACAGCGAGGCCGATCAGCCAGTCGCGCACGCCGGCGCCCCCTCACCCCGGGGGGCACGCTACGCGGCGGCCCGCGCGGGAACAGCCCGGCCCCGCGCGACGCTGACTCTTGTCGGACGGCGGCGGCTACCGTGGGTACGGGAGGTGACGGCGGTGACGACAGCCTGGGAGGCCGCGGTCGAGGCGCAGATCCGCTCGGCCCAGGAACGCGGCGAGTTCGACAACCTGCCGGGCGCCGGCAAGCCCATCCCGGGGCGCGACACGCCCTACGACGAGGGCTGGTGGATCCGCAGCTTCATGGAGCGCGAGCAGATCCCGTCCGACCTGCTGCTGCCCACGCCGCTGCAGCTGCGCCGCCGCATCGAACAGCTTCCGGTCGAGCTGCGTGACCTGCCCACCGAGGAAGCCGTCCGGTCGTACGTGGCGGCGCTCAACACCGAGGTGGTGGCCTGGCTGCGTACCCCGACCGGGCCACGTGTGGTGGTCCGCCCGGTGAACGTCGAGGACGCGGTGCGCGGCTGGCGTGCCGATCGGGAACGGGCCGCGCCGGTCGTCACGACGCCGGAGCCACCCCGTGCCGCGTCGGCCCGTCCGCGCCGTCGTTGGCGCTGGTGGCGCCGCTGAGCGTTCAGGGGCGCGCCGCCTGCCAGGTCCACGAGGTGCGTCGTGGCCGGTCGTCGAGCGGCGCGCGGCCGGTCAGCCACAGCAGCACCGGCGCCGGCCTGCCGTCGGGCGCATCCGGGAACAACCGGCTCACCACCCGGGCGCACAGCTCGGCGGGTGGCGACCAGTCCAGGCCGAGCCCTCGGGTCAGGTCGTGTGTGTGCAGCAGGATCTCGGCCACGCCCATCGCGGCGAAGCCGCCCGGATCGCAGGGGCCGAAGTGCCACGCCCGGTCGTCCGGGCTCGCGGCGTCGACAGTGGCGGCCAGGATCCCGGCCGCGGCCGCCGCGACGGTGAGCACCTCGGCGGGCGCGGCGTCCGCGCGTACCCGCAGGTCGTACGGGAGGTAGCCGCCGTCGGGCCGGCCGGACACCTGACCGGCGTACGCGATCAGGTCGTGCGCGATGTGCGCGGCGGTGGTCCAGCAGGACCAGTCCAGGTCTCCCGCGCGTACCGTCCAGTCCCGGCCGGCGGCGGGCCGCAGCACGGCGGTCGTCGCCGCGGCGGCGGCGCGGAGGTCCGCGCCGTTCACAATCGCCGCACGCGCAGCACACAGGTGAGCATCGGCAGCGTGAACTCGCCGTCGGCGGTCTCCGGCCGGCTCGCCAGGTACGCGCGGATACGGTCGAGCGCCGCCGTGCGCTCCCGTTCCGGCATGACCAGCATCCCGGCCCGGGTGGCGAGCGTCGCCACGAGCGAGTCGGCGGTCCGGCGCTGCCCGTGCGGGAACTCCGCCTGCTCGGGCGAGCCGAACCGGGCCTCGCCGGTCTTCGGCAGGTGCATGGTCGCCGTGGCGTCGCGCCAGCTCGCGGGCGTGTCCCGGGGGCCGATGGCGGCGCTGCCGCTGACCGTCGCGAGCCCGGCGACCCAGTCGACCCGGTCGTCCACGACGTTCCACAGTCCGGCCAGGACACCGCCGGGGGAGAGGACGCGGGCGATCTCCGGCCCGGCCACTGCCATGTCGAACCAGTGCATGGCGTTGCCGGCGACCACGGCGTCGACGGAGGCGTCCGGCAGCGGGATCGCCTCGGCGCTGCCGGACAGCGCCCGTACGCCAGGCAGGGTGCGGCGGAGTTCGGCGAGCATCGCCGGGTCCGGCTCGACGGCCGTGACGTCGTCGCTCACCTCGGCCAGCGTGGCGGTGAGCTTGCCGGTGCCCGCACCGAGGTCGAGCACCCGCGCGCCGGGTGCGGGTTCGAGCGCCCACCGCAGGGCGGCCCGCGCGTAGTCGGGACGGTGTTCGGCGTACGCGGTGGCCGCTGCGCCGAACGACGAGGAGTGCCGGCGTCGTGCGTCTTCGTCCATCGGGTCACCCTATCGACGGGCGCCTTCGGCTGCGGCCCTCACGGCGCCGTTCGGACAGCCACCAGCGCGAGAACGGGCGCACTACCATCTGCGCATGGACTCCAGCGGGACGTCTGTCGAGGCCATCTTTTTCGGCACCACGACCGTCTGGCTGTCCGACGGGACGTCCGGCATCCTGATCGACGGCTTCCTGAGCAGGCCCTCGCTGCTCCGCGTCGCGTTCGGTCGCGTCGCTCCCGACCTCGGGCGGATCACCAGTGCTCTCGCCCGGGCCGGGGTGACCCGTCTCGACGCGCTCTTCGTCGCCCACTCCCACTACGACCACGCCATGGATGCCCCCGAGGTCGTCAAGCATCTCGGGGGCAGGCTCTTCGGTTCCGAGTCGACCCTGAACGTGGGGCGTGGCGCGGGCCTCGCCGAGGAGTCGATGACGCGCATCGCGGACGGCGGCGAGCACACGGTCGGCGCGTTCACCGTGCGTGTGCTCGCCGCCGTCCACAGCCCCGGCAACAGGTTCCCGGGCACGATCGACGAACCGCTCGTCCCACCGGTCAGGGCGAGCAGCTACCGCGACGGCGGGTGCTTCTCCTTCCTCATCACCCATCCCGGCGGCTCGCTGCTGATCCATCCGAGCGCCAACTTCGTACCCGGCAAGTTCGACGGGCTCGACGTCGACGTCCTCTACCTCGCGACAGGCGCTCTGGGTGTTCAGCCGCGGCGGTTCCAGGACGACTACTGGCGGCACGTGGTGGAAGCGACGCGCCCGGCCTCATCGTGCCGATCCACTGGGACAACTTCTTCGTGTCGCTGGACCGCAGGCTCCGCCCGCTGCCGCCCGTCTTCGACAGGTTCGCCGTGACGAAGGCGTTCCTCGACCGCAGGAGTGCGGAGGCCCGGATCCCCGTACGGTTCCCCGAGCCCTTCGAGGTGACCAGGCTGTTCGCGAGGTAGGCGTCAGCGGAACCGGTCGACGGTGACGGGAAGCATCCCCTGCTCGCGCATCCGAGTCGTCAGACCGTACAGAAGCACACCGACGGCCTCATCGCGGTCGCCGAGAAGGTCGCAGGTCACGTCCAGTCCCCAGGCGGCACCCGCGGCAACGCGGCGCAGATCCCAGCGGAAGGCGTCGCCGCGGACCTGTCGGCGCGCCGCTCCCAGGACACGCGTGCCGGGATCCGCCGGGTCGCCGGTGATCGGCATCTGCCACGCCTCGCCGAGTGCCGTGAGACCGTCCGGGCTCAACTCGCCGGCGAACAGGATCCGGTAGACGCGCGTCTCGCGGAACCCCGGCCGGGGACCGGAGTCGCCCAGGCGCAGAGGGGGCGGCTGAGCCGGAGGGGCGCCGAAGCACTCCCGCAGCGTGTCCTCGTCCGGCAGGTCCGCGCCGCAGAGATCTCGATAGAGCGCCGCCGCCGCGCCGCGGTCGACGGGCGTCACCCGCTCGCGTAACCCGGCGTCCGCACGTAGCCGCCGGCTGGTGGCCGACGCCTCGTGCCAACGCCCCTCGGACCGGATCCAACCACCGCTCACCAGGCCGGCGGAGGAGTAGTCCGCCGCGAGCAGGAACTCCTCGGCCAGCAGTCCTTCCGGCGCGCCGGCGGCGTCGTGCAGCACGTAGTAGTGCAGTGCGGGAGGTGAGCCGGCCATCTGGCGCGCGGGGGATGTCGTCGTCACCCGTGGATTGTCGAGCAGGCCGGGAGCCGACGGTGTTCGGCTCGCCGAACACTGTCGGTGCCGCGACTATTATCGGATTACCGGTAACAGTAATCGACCTTCCTGGCCGGTCAAATAGGACGAATCGGCGCTACACCATAATGACAGTTATGTGCGCGCGGTGGGTGTGGCGCGAGATGCGCGGCGGGGGACCACCTCTCGGTCCTCGAACGACTACGGTGAGGCGATCGCGTCCGGGAGGAGGTCGATGGCAATGCGGATTGCGGTTGCCGGAGCGACGGGCCGCATCGGGGCCCTCACCGTCGCCGCGCTGCAGCGGCAGGGTCACCACGTCGTACGCATCAGCCGCTCGCTGGGCGTGGACGTGATGACGGGCGACGGGCTGGACGAGGCGCTCGCCGGCGTCGAGTCGGTGGTCGACACGACCAATGTGGCGGCAGGGGAGCGTTCCGAGACGACGGCGTACCTCGGTGGCCTCACCCGCAACCTGCTGGCAGCCGAACAGCGCGCCGGCGTGCGGCACCACGTGTTGCTGTCGATCGTCGGCATCCACCGGGTCGACGACAACGCCCACTACGCGGGCAAGAGGGAGCAGGAACGACTGGTCGAATGCGGGCCGGTGCCGTGGACGATCGTTCCGGCCACCCAGTTCCACGACTTCGCCGCCATGGTCACGAGCTGGACCGAACGCGACGGCGTCGCCACCGTCGCGCCGCTGCTGGTGCAACCGATCGCACCCCGGGACGTCGCCGACATCCTCGCCGAGGTCGCCGTCGGCGAACCGCGGGGGCGCCACGTGGACATCGCCGGGCCCGCGACGGAGGACCTCGTGGACATGGCTCGGCGTACCAATGAGGCGCGGGGTCGCCGGGTCCGGCTCGTCCCGACGTGGTCCGGCGTGTTCGGCACGTCGATGTCTGGCGACGTGCTGTTGCCGGGCGACGGCGCGCGTATCGCGCCGACCAGCTTCGACGACTGGCTAGCCGCTGGTGCGCGCTGACGGGGTGACGGCGGCGACGACCAGGTCGACGATCCCGTCGGCGTAGTCGTCGGTCAGCGGGCCGTTGCGCAGCAGCCAGCGGTGGTACAGCGGACCGAACAGCAGCTCCACCACCAGGTCCAGGGCAGCGTCGGGGCGTACCTGGCCGGCCTCGCGGGCGGCCTCCAGCCGGGCGCGGACCGCGTTCAACTGAGGGCGGAGCAGCCGGTCGCGCGCCTGGGCGGCCAGGTCCTCGTCGGCGAGCGTCTCGATGGTGATGGCACGGGTGGTGGCGGACAGCCGGGGATCGGCGAACTCGGCGACTGTAGCCCGGAGAACCGCACGCAGATCAGCCCGCAGGTCACCGGTGTCGGGCAGCGCGATCACCTCCGGCATGTCGTCGGCGAGCGCGTCCAGGATGACCGCGCCCTTGCCGCGCCACCAGCGGTAGATGGTCTGCTTGCCGACCCCGGCGCGGGCGGCGATCGCCTCGACGGTCAGGGCCGAATAGCCGGTCTCGGTCAGCAGCTCCAGGGCGGCGGCGAGGATCGCGCGGCGGGACTGCTCGTTGCGGCGGGTGGGCTGCGGAGTCACAGCGGCAGCCTACCGCGAGACGAGACGTATCGTCTTGACGGAGGTGGTCGTGCCATGCTCTGCTGGGCAAGCGAGACGGGACGTCTCGTCTCAGCAGAGATCAGGAGATCACTTGCCGCACATCGCCATGGTCAGCATCCCGTTCCACGGCCACGTCAACCCGAGCCTGGAGATCATCCGTACCCTGGTGCGGCGCGGCCACCGGGTCACGTACGCCAACGACCCCGCCTTCGCCGAGGTCATCCGGGCCACCGGGGCGGAGCTGAAGCCGTACGCCTCGACGCTGCCCGCTGACGGCGGCGCCGGCATCGACGACCCGGTCGCGCAGCTCACGCTCTTCCTCGACGACGCGATCGCCATGCTGCCGCAGCTGCGGGCCGCATACGCCGACGACCGGCCGGACCTGTTCCTCTACGACATCGCCGGCGCGCCGGCCCGGCTGCTCGGCGAACAGTGGGGGATTCCGGCCGTTCAACTGTCCTCGACGTTCGTGGCCTGGGACGGCTACGAGCAGGAGATGGCATCCGCTGTGGAGGCGATGCGGGCCGATCCGCGCGGCGCCGACTACTACCGGCGGTTCACCGCATGGCTGACCGCCGAGGGTTCCTCGGTCACCGACAGCATGGCGTTCCAGGGGCGGCCGCCCCGCAGCCTCGTCCTGCCGCCGGAGGCGCTCCAGCCGAACGCCGACCGCGTGGACCGGTCGGTCTACAGCTTCGTCGGCCCGGTGCTGGGCGACCGCGCCGAGCAGGGTTCCTGGGTACGACCGGAGCACGCCGGGAAGGTGCTGCTCGTCTCGCTCGGCTCCGCCTTCACCCGGCAGCCCGAGTTCTACCGCCGCTGCGTCGCCGCGTTCGGCGACCTGCCCGGCTGGCACACCGTCCTGCAGATCGGCGAGCACGTCGACCCGGCCGAACTCGGTCCCGTCCCGGACAGCGTCGAGGTCCACCGGTGGGTGCCGCAGCTGGCCGTACTGGAGCAGGCGGATGCCTTCGTCACCCACGCCGGCATGGGCGGCAGCAGCGAAGGTCTCTACTGCGGGACGCCGATGATCGCCGTACCGCAGGCGGCCGACCAGTTCGCGAACGCCGAGCAGCTGGCCGCGCTCGGCGTCGCCCGGGTCGTCGACTCGGGCACCGTCACCGCCGCGGAGCTGCGCGAGACGTTGCTCGCCCTCACGTCGGACCCGGCCGTGGTGGCCCGCAGCGCCGAGCTGAAGCGGCAGGCCCGCGCCGCCGGTGGTGCCGACCGGGCCGCCGACCTGATCGAGGCCGAACTGGCCGCGGTACGGGGCGGCGCCGCGAGCGGCGGGTGAGGCGTGGTCGCGGCGGGATGCCGCCGCGACCACGCCCGGTCAGTCCTCCGCCAGCACCGTGAAGGTGAATGCGGTGCTCGTCGGACGGTTCAGCGGGATGTCGCACTTGACCCGGCGCAGCACCTCGGACCGGGTGAGGCCGAACCGGTGCGCGATGAGCCGGTCCGGGCGCACCGGCACCGGGTCGTCGAACGTGACGTTCACCTGCACCGGCCACCCGTCGAGCGGTACGACCGGCGCGTCCAGGCGCCACGCTCCGGTCCAGTCGAGGGTGAAGTGGCAGCGCCGGGCGAACGCCGGGTCCAGCAGTGTGGCCGCCACCAGGTCGGGATCGTTGAGTTGGTGGCCGTGCAGATCGGTGGGATCGAACGAGCTGACCGCCGCCCGCTCACGGACGGTGAGCTTGCTGGTCCGGCCGCAGGACACGCAGTGCACCAGCAGCCAGACGTCCAGCAGCTTGCCATTGGCGTTGACGCGGAACCGGCCCCGGGCGGCGGTGGCCGTCTCCGCCCGGCAGATGACGCAGCGCAGCGACAGCAGCGGAAGGCGGGTCCGGCGTACGACCCAGGGCAGCACGATATGAGGTTGGGATGACATGGAGACCTGATCTCTGAAGACCTGACGCGAGGCCGATTACGCGCGGCCTCGGACGCTGTGGCCGGGCGCGCGAGGGCAGCCCGGGGAGCCGTCGCGCAGGCGACGGCTACAGGCGTGGGGAACGTGTCAGGGTCAGAGAGCAGGAGGGGTCACGCGGAATCGTCCTTCTTCGCTGCGACAGGAGTGCGGGAAACGTACGGGACGTGCGGAACCGCTCTCAACCCGTTTTCCGGCACCGCTGCGTCACGCATCACTTCACTGACTAAAAGTTTGCAGTCCCTGCAAGATCGCTCGTAGGGTCGTGGCGTGACCACGGATCAGAGCCGCCCCGGCCTGCGCGACCGCAAGAAGCGGCAGACCCGCGCCGCCCTCAGCGCCGCCGCGCTGCGCCTGGTCGCCGAGCGCGGCCTGGACCAGGTGACGGTGGAGGAGATCAGCGAGGCCGCCGACGTGTCGGCCCGCACCTTCTTCAACTACTTCCCCAGCAAGGACGAGGCGCTGCTCGGCGACCAGCCGACCGACCGCGAGGTGCTGGCCGCCCACATCGTCGCCGCACCGCCGGAGGTGTCCGCGTTCGACGCGCTGCGGCTGGCCTTCGACGACGTTGTCGAAGCCGTCGAGGCCGACCGGGAGGTGTGGCTGCTGCGGCTGCGGGTGATCGCGGCAAACCCGTCGCTTCTTCCGCGTCTGATCAGCGGCAACGCCGAGACCGAGCAGGTGATCGTCGCGGCGGTGGCCGCCCGGCTGGGCCTCGACCCGTGCCACGGCCACCCGACGCTCGTCACCACTGTCGCCGGCGCGATTCTGCGCACCGCCCTGATGCAGTGGGTCGAGCGACCCGACACGACGACGCTGCGCGAGCTGACCGCCGAGGCGTTCGCCGCCGTCGCCGCCGGCCTGCCCGATCCTTCCTGACCCCTCCCATCCGTACCGGCCGCGGCCGCCCGCCCGCGCACACGACAAGGAGTTCGATGACCACCGCCACTGTTCCGCCCGCCGAGACGGGTACGCGGATGTCACGCCGGGAGGTTCTCCAGGCGTTGTCCGGCCTGATGGTCGGCATGTTCGTGGCGATCCTCGCCTCGACGGTGGTGGCAAACGCGCTGCCCCGGATCATCGCCGACCTCAACGGCAGCCAGACCGTCTACACCTGGATCGTCACCAGCGAGCTGCTGGCGATGACCGCGACGGTCCCGCTGTGGGGCAAGATGGCCGACCTCTACAGCAAGAAACTGCTGATCCAGTCGTCCCTCGGCCTGTTCGTGGTCGGCTCGCTGGTCGCCGGATTCACCCCGAACGTCGAGGTGCTGCTGCTCAGCCGGGTCATCCAGGGCATCGGCGCGGGCGGCATGACCGCGCTCGCCACGATCGTCATGGCGGCCATGATCCCGCCGCGTGAGCTGGGCCGGTACGCCGGCATCTTCGGCGCGGTCTTCGGTGTCGGCACCATCGCCGGCCCGCTGATCGGCGGCGTCCTGGTCGACACGTCCTGGCTCGGCTGGCGCTGGTGCTTCCTGATCGGTGTGCCGTTCAGCCTGCTGTCCATCGCGCTGCTGCAGAAGACGCTGCACCTTCCGGTGGTCCGCCGCAGGGTCCGCATCGACTGGCTCGGCGCCCTGCTGATCACCTCCGGTGTGTCCACGCTGCTGATCTGGTCGTCGCTGGCCGGGAACAAGTTCGACTGGGCGTCCGGCTGGACCGCGCTGCTGGTCGGCGGCGGGCTGGCGCTACTCGCGCTCGCCGTGTTCGTCGAGTCCCGCACCGACGAACCGATCATCCCGCTCGGCATCTTCCGCAACCGCACCGTCAGCCTCACCACGGTGGCCAGCATCCTGGTGGGCGTGGCGATGTTCGGCGGCACGGTGTTCCTGTCGCAGTACTTCCAGACCTCGCTCGGCAAGTCGCCGACGGTGGCCGGCCTGATGAGCCTGCCGATGGTCCTCGGCCTGCTGGTCTCCTCGACCGTGGCGGGTCAGCTGATCACCAAGTACGGGCGGTGGAAGATGTTCCTGGTCGCCGGCGCCGCGGTGATGACCGTCGGCATGCTGCTGCTGAGCACCATCGACGCGAACACGAGCGTGCCGATGCTCTCGGTGTACATGGCGGTGCTGGGTGTCGGTGTGGGCATGCTGCTGCAGAACCTGGTGCTGGCCGCGCAGAACGACGTGCCCGCCGCCGAGCTGGGCGCGGCGACCTCGGTGCTGACGTTCTTCCGCAGCATGGGCGGCGCGGTCGGGGTCAGCGCGCTCGGCGCCGTCCTGGCCAACCGGGTGACGTCGCTGACCACCGAGAAGCTCGGGCCGCTGGCCACCGGCGGCGGATCGGCCGAGGTGCCGGATCTGTCGGCCCTGCCGGAGCCGGTGCTGCGGATCGTGCAGGAGGTCTACGGCACCGCCACGTCGGAGATGTTCCTCATCGGCGCGCCGTTCGCGCTGCTCGCCCTGGTCGTCGTGCTGTTCATCAAGGAGAAGCCGCTGAACACGCTCAGCGGTGACGAGCGCCGGGTCCGTGAGGAGGCGGCGGCCGCCGGGATGCACTGACCCCGCACGGTCGAGCGTGGGGCCGCCCCCGGGAGTCACCGGGGGCGGCCCCTTGTGCGATTGCGGTCAGCGTTCCGTACGGTCGTTGATCTCGGTGCCGGACTCGCCGGGCATGGCACCGATCGACTCCTCGGCGGCCCGGCCGCCGGTGCTCTCGTCGCCCTGCTTCAGCGAACTGCGGGGCAGCCCGGCCAGGTGAGCCGGGTCCTCGATCGGCTGGGGCGGCCACTGGTCCTGCGTACCGTCGGTCACCCCGGCGCGGCGCAGCGCCTCGACCAGTTGGTCCGGCGACAGGCGGTCGACCTCCTGTATCCCGGCCCCGCGCGCAATCGCCTGCAGTGTCTTCAGGTCTTCGCTCACGAATGTCTCGGCCATGCCCGAGCCTTCCCGCCCCTCAAGACAAGGAAACCGGCGGGCCTGCCACCGCCGGGTCGATCATGAAGTTGTACCGGACAAACCGGGCGCCGGACACCGTCAACCTCATGATCGACGCGAAATGGGAGGTTCGGTCAGCGGCGGGCGGGTTTGCGGTCGGGGCGCGGGCGGTCCCGGTCCGGGTCGATCCCCACCTGGACGGCGAAGGCCGGGTCCACGGCGAGCAGGGGGCGGGGGCCGAACAGCGCCATTCCGGTGAGCAGCGTGTCGGTGTCGCGGCCCTGCCAGACCGGGCGGCGCTCGGGGTCGAGGTCGGCGTGCTCGCGGCGCAGCCGCCGCAGCAGGCGCCGGGCGGCGGACCCGGTCTCCGGTACCTCGGTCAGCCACCAGCCGCCGAGCGCGGTGGCCAGGCAGCAGAGCAGCAGCCCGGCGACCGAGGCGGGACCACCGGCGGAGCGCCCCTCGACGGCGCTGTCCACGAGCCGGGTCAGCCCGACCGCGGCGACCGCGAACAGCGGCACCGTGCCCAGCGCGATCCGCCGTCGCTGCGCGCGGGTGAGCAGCCAGCCGTCGCGGACCAGCCGCCCGACCGTACGGCGCAGCGCCCGGCCCACCTCCGGGTCGGCGAGCACCGCGGCCCAGGTCTGCGGGCGGCGCAGCGCGCTGTGCAGGGCGCGCACCAGCGCGGGCGAACCGGGCGGGGGCGGTCCCTGCGCGTGCAGGGTGGCCAGCTCGCCGATCTCGACGCCACCGGCGCGGCGCAGCGCGGCCACCCCGAGCTGGCAGGCCAGCAGCGCCCGGTCGGTCAGGTACGCCAGCTCGACCCGGTCGGGCGTCGCGCCCCGGGTACGGCGGCCGGTCAGTTCGCGTACCGCGATCGCGATCGCGACGGCCACGGCGACCGCGCCGAGGTAGTCGAGGAGGAAGATCGACCCGCTGACTCCCCAGAGCATGGCGGCAAGTATGTCAGGAGCCGTGCCGTACCTCGGAGTCCCAGATCTGCGACCACGGGCGGCGCAGCCCTCGGGCGACGAAGATCGGCTCGCCGTTCTCGTCGTTGTCGACGTCGACCCGCTGGTCGACCCGGCCGGCCTCGGTGACCTCGGTGAACCAGGCGCGCAACCGGTCCGGGCGGGACCAGCCGACGACGATCACCACGTCGGCGTCGTCGGGCGGCCGGCCGAACGTGGCCATGCTGTTGTGCCCCGAGTACGCGCGGGGCAGTCCCCGCTGCGGCCCGTACCGGGCCAGCGCGCCGGCCTCGCCGTAGTTGCCGGTCAGCACCACCGCCCGGTCCCGCTCGGGCGGGGGCAGGGCGCGGTGCACGGCGGCGACCGAGTCGGCGAACTCGGGCCAGCCGATGGTCTCGCCCGCGTCGTAGTTCGCCGCGACCACGAACCCGGGCAGCCGGTCGGCGGGCAGCGTGGGCAGCAGCAGCACCGCGCTGCTCGCGGCCATCAGCACGGCGGCGGTGACCAGCAGCGCCTGCCGGACCCGGGGCGTGCCCCGCCGCGCCCACACGACGGCCGGCACCACCCCGGCGGCGGTGAGCACCAGCAGCAGCGGCGCGTCGTAGTAGCCCTTGCCGCCGGCCACCACCACGATCGTGACCACCACCAGCCACGCCCAGGCAAGCGACCGGTACGCCGCCCAGGACGGCCGGCGCAGCAGCGCGACCAGCCCGGCGACCCACACCGGAACCGCGAACGGGCTGATGATCAGGAACTGGAGCACCAGCGCGTCGATGCGGCCGCTGTAGGAGCTGTCGCCGTCGGCGATCGACGCGGCGACGTCGAGCTGCGGCAAGCCGTGCGCGGCCTGCCACGCCGCGTACGGCACGGCGAGCAGCACGGCGACGCCCGTGCCGGCGAGCACCCACCGGTCGCTCAGCAGCCGGCGTGGCCCGGCGATCAGCACCCCGGCGACCAGGCCGACGCCGAGCAGGGCGGGCAGCGGCTTGTTGAGCAGGCCGACGCCGAGCGCGAGCCCGGCGCCGAGCGCCCACCGGCTGTCGCCGGTGCGCAGCATCCGCACCACGCACAGCGCCGCGGCCAGCCACACCAGCAGGTCGACGCTCGTGGTGCTGAGCAGGTGGCCGCCGGCCAGCACGATGCCCGAGGCGGCGGCGAGCACCGCCGCGGCCGTCTGGGTGACGCGGTCGGCGCCGAACTGCCGGGCGATGGCGGCGACCAGCACCACCGCCGCGCCGCCGATGAACGCCGACGGGGTACGCAGCACCACCAGGTTGCCCGGCGCGATCGTGTCGGCCAGCCGGGCCAGCGCCGGCACGAGAGGCCCCTGGTCGACGTAGCCCCAGTCGAGGTGCCGGCCGCACAGCAGGAAGTACAGCTCGTCGCGGTGGTAGCCGTAGCGGCCGGCGAGCGACAGCAGCACGACGGTGAGGACCGCGCCCACCACCATGGGCGCTGCGGTACGCGGACCGGCGGGCGGCGGGCCACCGGGCGCGGCGGCCTGGCTCCGATCGACGTCGGCGACTGATTCGGCCACCTGCCCATGATGGACCGCACCGGTGGGCCGTCGATGCCCCGTGACCCTCGGCCGGGTGGACGGAAACCGGTGGCCGGACGGCCGGGGCGACGGTTAGCGTGCCCGGCGATGAGGATTCGTGACTACGCCGACGCCGACTGGGACCAGGTCTGGCCGATCTTCGCCGACGTCGTGGCCGCCGCCGACACGTTCGCGTACGACCCGGAATGGTCGCCGGAGACGGCGCGCGAGGTGTGGGTGGAGCGGCCGCCGGGGCGTACCTCGGTCGCGGTGGACCACGACGGCACGGTGCGCGGCACCGCGAAGATGGGCCCGAACCGGCCCGGGCCGGGGTCGCACGTGGCGACCGCGAGCTTCATGGTGGCGGCGCACGCGCGCGGCCGGGGCGTGGGCCGTGCGCTGTGCGAGGACGCGTTGGACTGGGCGCGGCGGCAGGGCTTCGCCGCGATGCAGTTCAACGCCGTGGTGGAGACCAACACGGCGGCGGTGGAGCTGTACCGGCGGCTGGGCTTCACGGTGATCGGCACCGTGCCGGAGTCGTTCGCCCACCCGACGCTGGGCCGGGTCGGGCTGCACGTCATGCACCGGCGGCTGTGACATCGGCGGCCGGAAAACGCCTGGCCGGACCGGGTGGGTTGCTGACAGGCTGCCCGCCATGACCGCTCATGCCCTCGCCGGGGCGCTCGCCGACGAGCGCCGCCGGACCGTGTTCGCCGCGATCGTGCTCGGTGCCCGGGACCTGTCTGCCGTGGTGGCCCGCACCGGGCTGCCGGCCCGCGACGCCGCGGTGGCCGTACGCCGTCTCACCGACACCGGTGTGCTCGCCGACGACGGGGGCGGGCTGCGGGTCGACGCCGAGCGGCTGCGCGAGTTCGCCCGGGCCGGGGCGGCGTCGCCGGTAGCCCCGGCGGCGAACCCGCGCGAGATGATCCTGCGCACGTTCCTGCGCGACGGCGCGCTGACCCGGCTGCCCGCGCAGCGCGGACGCCGCCGCGTGCTGCTGGAACACATCACCGAACGCACCTTCGAGCCGGGACTTCGTTATCCGGAGCGGGAGGTGGACGACGCGCTGCGCCGGTGGTGCGAGGGCGGCGAGGCAGACCACGTGACGCTGCGCCGCTACCTGATCGACGACATGCTGCTCACCCGTGAGCAGGGCGTCTACTGGCGGACCGGGCCGTGAGCGGCTGGAGCACGCACGTCGTACGCCCGGAGCAGCCGGACGCGACGCTGGTGCTGCGCGAGTACATGGCGGAGATGGTGCGCCGCTGGTACGGGCGTCCGGAGCAGCCGGGTGAGGTGGACGCCGCGCTGGCCGAGGACCCGAGCGACGACCTGGTCGCGCCGAGCGGGCTGCTGGTGCTGGCCCGCCGCGACGGTCGCCTCGCCGGGTGCGCCGGGCTGCGGTGGCAGCCGGACTGGGCCGAGCTGACCCGGGTGTACGTGCGCCCGGAGCACCGTGGCGCCGGTGGTGGAGCGGCGCTGATCGCCGCGGTCGAGGCGTACGCCGTCGGCGGCGGGGAGACGCGGATCCGGCTGGACACCCGCTCCGACCTGGTCGAGGCGCGGGCCCTGTACGCCCGGCACGGCTACCGGGAGATCCCCGCCTTCACCAGCGGCCCGTACGCGCAGCACTGGTTCGAGAAGTCACTGCCGGCGCGAGTTGACGACGCGGCGCGGGCGCGTTAAAACAGAACCAGGAACTTGAGTCACCAAGACTCAACTTGAGACCTTGGGCCAGGAGAACCGAGGAGGCAAGAGCCATGTTGATGCGTACCGACCCGTTCCGCGAGATCGACCGGATCGCCGAGCAGTTCTTCGGCACCGCCGCCCGGCCCGCCGTGATGCACCTGGACGCCTACCGCGACGGTGACCACTTCTACGCGGCGTTCGACCTGCCCGGCGTCGACCCGGACAGCATCGACTGCACCGTCGAGCGCAACGTGCTGACCGTCCGCGCCGAGCGCCGTCGCCCCAGCGGCGAGAACGTCGAACTGGTCGCCGCCGAGCGTCCGATGGGCACGTTCACCCGGCAGCTGTTCCTGGGCGACACGCTCGACACCGACCGGCTGGAGGCCGGCTACGAGAACGGCGTGCTGACGCTGCGCATCCCGATCGCCGAGCGCGCCAAGCCGCGCCGGATCACCGTGGCCACGCCCGCCGAGGGCAACGGCCGCCGCCAGCTCACCACCGCCTGATCGTTCACGCCGACGCGGGGGAGGCCGGAGCGCCGGCCGACCCCGCGTTGTCGTACCAGCGCGCCTGATCGCCAAACCATCCGCGGGCTGAGAGCCTTTCTCACATGCTTCGCCCCGAGGTGCTGCCGCGCGCCCGCACCGCCGCCCTGCCCGCCGGCCCGGCCGACGTCACCGAGGCGTGGCTGCGCAACCGGCGGCTGTCCGAGCACACCCGTGACGCGTACCGCCGTGACGTCACCGGCTGGCTGAGCTGGTGCGCCGAGCGGGGGCTCGACCCGCTGCGGGCCACCTTCCTCGACGTCAACGCCTACGGCCGGGAGCTGGAGTCCACGCCGCGCGGGCGCGACGGCCGGACGCTCACGCCGGCCACCGTGGCGCGCCGGTTGTCCGCGTTGTCGAGCTGGTACGACTTCCTCGCCAAGCTGGGCGCGGTGACCGCCAACCCGGTGTCGGCGGCGGACCGGCCGCGGGTGGACCGGGACCACTCCGCCACCGTCGGCCTGACGCCGGAGGAGGTCGACGCGTTGATCGCCGCCGCCGAGACGGACACCGGCCCGACCGCCGCCCGCAACCGGGCCGCCGTCGCGCTCCTGGCCGACCTGGGGCTGCGGGTGGGGGAACTGGTCGCGCTGGACGTGTCCGACCTGGGCACCGAGCGCGGTCACCGCAGCGTCCGCTTCGTCGGCAAGGGCGGCAAGGTACGCCGGCGCGCGCTCACCCCGGGCACCGCGTACGCCCTCGACGCCTACCTGACCGCGCGGGCCGAGGCGCAGGGCGTGACGGTGCCGGAGCTGACCGGTCCGCTGCTGGTCACCGCGACCGGCGGCCGGCTGGACCGGCATGCCGTGTTCCGGCTGGTGCGCCGCCTCGCGCAGCGCGCCGGGATAGCCGCCTGGGCGAAACTGTCGCCGCACTCGCTGCGCCACGCGTTCGCCACCACGGCCCGCTCCGAGGGGGTGCCGCTGGAGGATGTGCAGGACGCGATGGGGCATGCCGATCCGCGTACCACCCGCCGCTACGACCGGGACCGGCACAACCTGGACCGCGATCCGGCGTACGCGATCTGGGCGGCCCGCGCGCGCCGTCGCGGCTGAGCCGTCGCGCGGACCGGTCAGCCCTGCGGGCGGGGGCAGAGGCAGAACGGCTGCCCGATCGGGCGTACCGGCAGTCTGCCGCCGCCCCCTGACATCTTCGGCCCGTCACGGGCGCGCGGCGCAACCGCCTGCGCGGCGCGTTCCGGTTGCCTACCGTCGACGGTGATGGGCAGGCAGCAGGAGTGGCACCACACGGCCCGGCGGCGCCGGCCGCTACGCGCGGGCGTGCTGATCGCCGGTCTCGGCGTGGGCACCTGCCTGATCGGGGTGGCCGGGCTGGCGGTGTGGAACGCGCAGGTGGTGCTCCAGTCCGACGGGCCGGTCCGGGAGACCGCCGACGGGTTCTTCCGCGACGTCGCCGCCGGGGACACCGACGCGGCGTACGAGCGGCTGTGCGCCGAGGCCCGGGGCAGGTGGAGCAAGGCCGGCTTCGGCAGTTGGGTGCGTACGCCGCCGCAGGTCAGCGGCTACGAGATCGTCGACGTGTCGGTGGCGACCCGCTCCGGCAAGCCGACCGGGACGGTGATCGTGCGGATCAACCGTGACGGCGGCGGCAGCGAGGAACGTGAGTTGCCGATCGTGTCGGAGGGCGGGTCGTGGCGGGTGTGCGGGGACCCGTTCTGAGGCTCAGGCGCGGGGGCCGAGGTCCCCGGAGCGGTAGTGCCGCCGGCACAACACCTGGTAGCGCACGTCGGCGGTATCCACGGTGTCGCCGATGACGACCTGGGCGCCCTCGCGGACCACCGCGCCCTGCACGACCCGGGCGTTGAGCAGCCCTTCCCGCCCACACCAGCACAGCACCTCGACCTGGATCCGGGCCACCTCGTCGGCAAGTTCGAACAGCCGCTGCGCGGCCGGGAACAGGCAGGAGCGGAAGTCGGTGGCCAGCCCGAAGGCGTAGACGTCGACGTCGAACCGGTCGACCAGCTCGGCCATCTGCTCGACGTGTTCGAGGTTGTAGAACGACGCCTCGTCGCAGATCAGGTAGTCCACCCGTACCCCTTCGGCCCAGGCGTCGCGGACCAGGTCGCGCAGGTCCAGGTCGTCGGTGACCTCGACGGCCTCGTGGGCCAGGCCGATGCGGGTGGTGACCTGCGGGCCCAGCGAGCGGTCGATGCGGGTGGTGACCAGGCCGCGGCGGCCCTGGCGGGCGTGGTTGTGGTTCATCTGCAACGCCATGGTGGACTTGCCGCAGTCCATCGGCCCCCAGAAGAACTTCAGGGCGGCGGCGTGCAGCGGCCGGCCGTCGACGCCGCGGGCGGCGGCGCAGCCGGCGGCTCGGTCGTCGCCCGGCCCCGGCAGGGGACGGGCCAGGCAGGTCGGGGCGGCGTCGTCGGTCACGTCGGGGCAGCCTAGTCCATCGACGCCGCCGGATCCGGTCCGCGATGATCGACCCGTCAGAGCACCCGGGGCGGGGTGTTGCCGGCGGCGATGATGGCCCGGCGCATCGGCACGGCGGCGAGCAGCGCGAAGCCGACCACGAAGAAGATCAACAGCGACACCAGGCCCACCCGGTACGACGAGGTCAGCTGGAACACCAGGCCGAACGCCAGCGGGCCGAGCCAGCTGGTGCCCTTGTCGCTGATCTCGTAGAAGCCGTAGTACTCGCCTTCCTTGCCGGCCGGGATGAGCTGGCTGAACAGCGACCGGCTCAGCGCCTGGCTGCCGCCGAGGACCAGGCCGATGCAGCCGCCGAGGATCATGAACGGCACGGGCGCCTCGGCCGGCAGCCGGAACGCGGCGATGATCACACCGGTCCAGAGCACCAGCGACAGCAGCACCGTCTTCCAGGCGCCGATGCGCTTGGCGAGCGCGCCGAGGGCCAGCGCGCCACCGAACGCGAGGAACTGCACCAGCAGGATGGTGACGATCAGCGTGCTCTGGTCCAGTCGCAGCTCCTCGGTGCCGTACTGGCTGGCCAGGGTGATGACGGTCTGGATGCCGTCGTTGAAGACCAGGAACGCGAGCAGGAAGAACAGCGTCAGCGGGTACGTCTTGAGCTCGCGCAGGGTGCGCCCGAGCTGCCGGAACCCGTCGGTGAGCACATTGCCGCCCGCCTGCAGGGCGGCGGCGGTGGGGTGCTCGCGCAGCCAGCGCAGCGGGACCAGGGTGAACGCCGCCCACCACACGCCGGCGGACACGATCGACCAGCGGGCCAGGTCCAGCGTGCGCTGGGCGTTGCCCTCCTCGCTGAGCATGGTGACGGCGACGAGGTTCAGCGCGAGCAGCAGACCGCCGCCGAGGTAGCCGATGGCCCAGCCGCGGCTGGAGATGCCGTCGCGCTCGTCCGGGCCGCCGAGTTGCGGCAGGAACGAGTTGTAGACGACCACGGCGGCGCCGAAGGAGATGTTCGCGACCAGGAACAGCGCGCCGCCGAGCAGGTAGCGCTCGCCGGTGACGAACGCGAACGCGATGGTCGCGCCGGCGCCGGTGAAGGCCGCCGCGGCGAGCAGCCGCTTCTTGTGCGCCGACCGGTCGGCGATCGCGCCGATCACCGGCAGCACGAACACGGTGAGGAAGACCGACAGCGAGATCAGGTACGGGTAGAACGAGCCGGCGGCGACCTTGACGCCCAGCGGGTACACCGCGCCGTCGCAGCTGTCCGCGCCCAGTTCGCAGCCGGCGGCCAGCTCGGTGACGGTGGTCAGGAACGGCCCGAGGAAGACCGTGATGACCGTGGTCTGGAACGCGGAGTTCGCCCAGTCGTAGAAGTACCAGCCGGTGCGCTCGCGGCGGGTGCTGCCCGGTCCGGCGGGGTCGGCGACGGCGGGGGTGACCGTATCGGCCATCGGGGGTCGTCCTCGGGGGGTCAGGCGGCCCAGTGGCCGCGGCTGCGGTAGACGTCGCGGAGCACGCTGACGTGATCGGTCATGATGCCATCCACACCAAGATCAAGTAAGTGGTGCATCTGGGCGGGTTCGTCGATCGTCCAGACGTGCACGTGCAACCCGATCCGGCGGCAGTACGCGAGGAACCGCCGGTCCACCACCGGCACCCGCCCGAAGGAGACCGGGACCTGCGCGGCGACCACGGACGGGGGCAGCCGCACCGGTCGCCCGTGCAGCGAGGCCAGCCGCAGCCGGGCCACGCCGCGCATGCCGAGGCTGGTGGCGACCGTCGGGCCGGCCAGCGCGCGCAGCCGCGACAGCCGGGCGTCGCTGAACGAGGCGAGCAGCACCCGGTCACCCGCGCCGGCCCGGGTGACGGTGGCGACCGTGGGCGCCACGCCGCCGTCGGACTTGACGTCGATGTTGAACCGCACCTGCGGCCAGGCGTTCAGCACGTCGTCCAGCCGGGGCACCAGGGCGGCCCCGCCGACGCGCACCGAGGTCAGGTCGGCCCAGCGCAGGTCCGCGATGCGACCGGGCTCGCCGGTGACCCGGCGCAGCGTCGGGTCGTGGAAGACCACGGGTACGCCGTCGGCGGTGGCGTGCACGTCGGTCTCCACGTACCGGTAGCCCAGGGCGACGGCACGGGCGAACGCGGCGGCGGTGTTCTCGTCGCCGTCGGCCGCGCCGCCGCGGTGGGCGAACGCCAGCGGCGCGGGCGCGTCGAGGTAGCCGTGACGGGGCTGCACGCGGGCAGTATGCCCGGCCCGGGTGGCGCGCACATGGCCGGGCGATGAAATTACCTATCGTTCCCTATCGTGACTAAGATAGGGTGCGATGAGTAACGACATGTATTCGGTCGAGCAGGTCGCTGACCTGCTCGGGCTGCACGTGCGCACCGTGCGCGGCTACATCCGGTCCGGGCGGCTGCGGGCCACCCGGATCGGCAAGCAGTACCGGATCGCGCGCGCGGACCTGGACGCGCTGACCGGCCGGCCGGCCGTCGCGGCCACCGGACCGGCGGCGGAGGTGTCGAGCGTCCTGCGGCTCGACGGCGTCGACCGGACCGCCGCCGACCGGCTCGCGACGCTGGTGCTGGCCGGCGTGAACACCCACCACGACCCGGACCGTCCGCTGCGGGTGCAGACGGTCCACGACGAGGAGCGGCAACGCATGACCATCATGATCCTGGGCGACCTCACCGCCACCGCCGACCTGCTGCGCCTGGTCGACGGTGTGCTGGGCGGCGGCAACGACCTGCTCGGCGGCGGCCGTGACTGACCTGATGCAGGAGCGCGCCGGCGTGGCGGTGCTGGTCTGCGATCCGGACGGCCCGCCGATCGCCACCGAGCGCGACGCGCTGGACCTGATCGGCGCGGCGTTCCTCGGCGCGACTGTGGTGGCGGTGCCGGCCGAGCGGCTCGACCCCGGCTTCTTCACGCTCGGCACCCGCTTCGCGGGCGAGGTGATGCAGAAGTTCGTCAACTACCGGCTGCGCCTGGCGATTGTCGGCGACATCTCCGACCACATGGAGCGCAGTGGCGCGCTGCGCGCGCTGGTGGCCGAGTCCAACCGCCACGACCAGGTGTGGTTCGTACCGGACCTCGACGCCCTGGACGCCCGCCTGCGCGCCACCCCCTGACCCCCGTCGATCTTGCGCTTGCGGCCCTCGTTCGGGGCGGTTTGCCGGGTTCAGCCGGGCCGCAACTGCAAGATCAACGGGGGCGGGCGGGGGCGGTGGCTGCGTCGCGGGTTCCCGGCGGCGGGTACGGCTGCTCCGCGAGCAGCCGGGCCAGGTGGGCGCTGTTGAGCGCAAGCGCGGCGGTGGTGCGGCCGGTCGTGTCGGGTTTGGGGCGGGCGTCGACGTAGTCGGTCTTGTGCAGCGCCTCGCCGACCCAGTAGGTGGCCCCGGCGGCCGGACAGGTGAACCCCACCTCGTTGAGGGCCTGCTGCACCTCGGCGATGGTGTGGTGCGCGCCGTCCTCGTTGCCGACCACTGCCACCCCGCCGACTTTGCCGTAGGTACGCAGGCGGCCCTGGTCGTCGGTCTCGGACAGTTCGGCGTCCAACCGTTCCAGGACCATCTTGGTGACCGACGAGGGCTGACCGAGCCAGATGGGCGTGGCGATGATCAGGATCTGGGCGGCGAGCAGCTTGGCACGGATGGCGGGCCAGCCGTCGCCGGCACCCTCGTCCACGGAGACCCCGAAGCGCACGTCGTGGTCGACCACGCGGACGATCTCGCCGTCGACACCCTGATCGGCCAGCGCGTCGAGCACCTCCTGACCGAGCACCTGGGAACTGGACGTCGCCGGTGAGCGCTTCAGGGTGCAGTTGAGGACGAGTGCTCGAACAGCGGTCATGGCCGGATCCTCTCCGCCTCGGGATTGCGGGACTTGATACCCGCCTCCGGGGCCGGGATGCGTCAGCCGGGGCGGTGGCGGCGGTGGGCGCGGGCGGTGTCGACCGGCCGGCCCGGGTCGACGTGGCGCGGCAGGTCCGGCTCGTCGGGGCGCAGCGGGACCAGGTCGTCGGTGATCGCGTCGATGATCCGGTCGGTGGCGTGCCGGGCCGCGCCGGGAGAGCCCGACCGCAGGTCGTCGATCGGCACCGGGGCGCCGAAGTGCACCCGGATGGCGGGCCGGCGAACGAGCGCGCGGGCCACCCCACGCAGCATCCCCTTCGGCGCGCGGTACGGCAGCACCTCGTGCGAACCCCACTGCGCCACCGGTACGACGGCGGCGCCGCTGGCGAACGCGAGCCGGGCCGTACCGGTCTTGCCCCGCTCGGGCCACATGCCCGGGTCGAGCCCGATGCGTCCCTCCGGGTAGACGAGCACCACCGAGCCGCCGGCCACGGCCTGGGCGGCGACCTCCAGCGAGCGGTGCACGGCGGCGGTGCCGCGGTCGACGCGGATGTGCCCGGCGCGGCGCATCAGCGCCCCGATCACCGGGGTGCGGAACAGGCCGCCGGTGGCCATGATCCGGGGCGCGACGTCGCGGACCCGGCAGGCGGCGGCGAGCACGACCGGGTCGAACGGGCTGATGTGGTTGGCGGCCAGGATCAGCGGGCCGCGGCGCAGCGCGTCGGGCACGTCGCCGGTGACCTCCAGCCGGCCGACCAGCCCGACGGCGGCGCGGGCGAGCGTCTGCGCGCCCCGCCACAGCAGCGGCGCGCGCCAGAGGGTGCTGTTCATCAGTGCTGGATGGTCGCACGCGCAGGGGTGGCGGCGGGAGCCGGTGGGGGTCCTCCGGCAAGGGTGATCAGGGTCATTGGTCCCGGGCCGGGTGGGGCCCTGCGGCCCTGCTGCTTTCGCTACGACGCCGAGTAGTATCTACTACGTCTCGTAGTATGCACAGCTGGGGGTTTTCTGGTGGACGCGTTGGACGTCGCCCGCTGGCAGTTCGGTGTCACCACCGTCTACCACTTCTTGTTCGTGCCGTTGACCATCGGCCTGTCCGTGCTGGTGGCGATCCTCCAGACCATGTGGCACCGCACCGGCAACGAGCGGTACCTCAAACTCACCAAGTTCTACGGCAAGCTCTTCCTGATCAACTTTGCGATGGGTGTGGTCACCGGCATCGTGCAGGAGTTCCAGTTCGGCATGAACTGGAGTGACTACTCCCGCTTCGTCGGTGACATCTTCGGCGCGCCGCTGGCCATCGAGGCCCTTGTCGCGTTCTTCCTGGAGTCCACGTTCATCGGCCTGTGGATCTTCGGCTGGGACCGGCTGCCCAAACGCCTGCACCTGGCCGCGATCTGGGCCGCCGCGATCGGCACCAACCTGTCGGCGTACTTCATCCTCGCCGCCAACTCGTTCATGCAGAACCCGGTCGGCTTCCGGATCAACCCGGAGAGCGGCCGCGCCGAGCTGACCGACTTCGTCGCCGTGCTCACCAACAAGGTCGCCCTGGTCACCTTCCCGCACACGCTGGCCGGCTCGTTCCTGGTCGCCGGGTCGCTGATGGTCACCGTCGGCCTGTGGCACGTGATGCGCAACCGCGACAGCGCCGACACCGGCGCGTACCGCTTCGCCACCAAGCTCGGCTCCTGGGTCGTCCTGATCTCCTCGGCGCTGGTGATCCTCACCGGCGACATCCAGGGCAAGATCATGACCGAGGTGCAGCCGATGAAGATGGCCGCCGCGGAGGGCCTCTACACCACCGAGAGCCCCGCCTCGTTCTCCGTGCTCACCGTCGGCAGCCTCGACGGCAGCCGCGAGATCTTCGCTCTCAAGATCCCGTACCTGCTGTCGTTCCTCGGCACCGGCGACCCCAACGGCACCGTCCAGGGCATCAACGACCTCCAGGCCCAGTACGCCAGCCAGTACGGCCCCGGCAACTACGCCCCGATCATCCCGGTCACCTACTGGAGCTTCCGCTTCATGATCGGCTTCGGGCTGGCCGCCGCCGCGATCGCGCTGCTGGTGCTCTGGAGCCAGCGCAAGGGCCGCACCCCCACCAGCAAGTGGCTGCTGCGCGCCGGCCTGGTCATGCCCGTGCTGCCGCTGCTGGCCAACTCCTTCGGCTGGATCTTCACCGAGATGGGCCGCCAGCCGTGGATCGTCTTCGGCGAGATGCTCACCCGTGACGGCGTGTCCCGCAGCGTCTCCCTGACCGAGGTCCTCACCTCCTTCACCGCGTTCACGCTCATCTACGCCGTCCTCGCGGTGGTCGAGTTCAAGCTGCTGGTCCGCTATGCCCGCGCCGGCGTCCCGGACGTCACCCCGCAGACCGACGACGACGACACCGACGACGCCGAGCGCCCGCTGGCGTTCGCCTACTGACACCCCGGAGCCCAACCGTGGAACTGACGACCGTCTGGTTTCTCCTCGTAGCAGTGCTCTTCACCGGCTACTTCATCCTCGAAGGCTTCGACTTCGGCGTCGGGATGCTGCTGCCGGTGCTCGGCCGCGACGACCGGCAGCGCCGTGTCCTGATCAACACCATCGGCCCGGTCTGGGACGGCAACGAGGTGTGGCTGATCACCGCCGGCGGCGCCATGTTCGCCGCCTTCCCCGAGTGGTACGCCACCCTGTTCTCCGGCTTCTACCTGCCGCTGCTGCTCATCCTGCTGGCCCTGATCGCCCGCGGCGTCGCCTTCGAGTACCGCCACAAGCGGCCCGAGGCGTCCTGGAAGCGCCGCTGGGACCAGGCCATCTTCTGGGGCTCGGCGATCCCGGCCGTGCTGTGGGGCGTGGCGTTCGCCAACATCTTCCGCGGCGTGCCGCTGGACGCCGACCACCAGTACGTCGGCGGGCTGCTCGACCTGCTCAACCCGTACGCGCTGCTCGGCGGCCTGACCACGCTGGGGCTGTTCCTCACCCACGGCGCGGTGTTCCTGGCGCTCAAGACCACCGGCGACATCCGCGAGCGCGCCGGCGCCCTCGCCGTCAAGCTCGGCGTCGGCACGGCCGTGGCCGCCGTGGCGTTCCTGAGCTGGTCGCTGACCATCCGCTCCAGCGCCGCCGCCGTCGTGCTCGCCGTCGGTGCCGCCCTCGCCCTGCTCGGCGGTCTGGCCGCGGCCAAGGTACGCCGGGAGGGCTGGGCGTTCACCGGCACCGCCGTGGCGATCGCGCTGGCCGTGGCGACGCTGTTCGCGGCGCTGTTCCCGAACGTGATGCCGTCCACGCTCGACGCGGCCGGCACGCTCACCGCCACAAACGCCGCGTCCACCCCGTACACCCTGAAGATCATGACCTGGGTGGCGGTGATCTTCACGCCGATCGTGCTGGCGTACCAGGGTTGGACGTACTGGGTGTTCCGCCGCCGGATCGGGGTACAGAACATTCCGCAACACTGATCGACCTGTGGGCGCAGGGGCGCGGGGCCGGTGCGAGGGGGTCGCACCGGCCCCGCGGGGCGTTCAGCGCGCCTCGCGCAGCTCCGCCAGCCGCGCCTCGATCTCGGCCAGCTCGGCGCGCAGCTTCTCCGCCTGCTGCTCCGCCTCGGCCCGCTCGGCGGCGAGGATCTGCTCCACCGCCTCCTGCACCCCCGGCACGTCCACCAGCGCCACCATCCGCAGCGCCTCGGCCGGCTTCACCACGTACGGCCGGGCCAGCGCCTTCGTGCCCTGCTGCGCGGCGACCGTCCACTCGCCCTCGGCGTAGGCCAGCGTCACCGTGAGCCCCGGCGGGGTCTTCGGCTTCGCGGCCTTCACCGCCCGCTTCGCCGGCTTCGGCTCCGCCTGCGGCGCCTCGGTCTTCGGCTCCTCCCGTCGTGGCGCCGGCACCCGCGGCGTGTCCAGCACGAACTCCGGCTCCGGCGCGGCCGGCGGCTGCTCCGGTTCCGGCTTCGCCTCGGCGGCCGGACGCCGCCCGGCGCCCTTCGGCGCGACCGCCACGTCGGCGGGGGAGAACGGCAGCTCGTCGCGGCCGAACCGCACCACCACGAACTCCTCCGACGCCTCCGGGTCGGTCAGCTCCACCACCTGCCCGATCTGCCCGGCGATCTGCCCGGCCGCCTCGGTGAACACCACCCGGGGCTTGCGGCCCGCCGCGAGCGCCTCCCGGATCCCCTGAACCTCGTCAGTGGACAAACCCTGACCCGCCATCACGCCCTCTTCCGTACACCTGTTTGACGCAGCCTTGATACCAGCCGGCTGCGACACCACGATGATCAGCCCCCGAGGGCCCGCAACGCCGCGTCGGCGTGCTCGTTCATGCTCAGCTCGCTGCGCACCACGGCGAGGACCCGCCGGTCCGTGCCGATCACGAACGTCATCCGCCGCGTGCTCAGCGGCCCCAGCGGCAGCCGCCGCCGCACCCCGAACGCGTCCGCCACCGCGCCGTCGACGTCGGAGAGCAGCGGATAGTCGAACCCGTGCCGGCGGGAGAACTCCGCCTGCCGCTCCACCGGATCACGGCTGATCCCCACCCGCTGCGCGCCCACCGCCGCGAACTCCGCCGCCAGATCCCGGAAGTGACAGCTCTCCGCCGTGCAGCCCCGCGTCATCGCCGCCGGATAGAAGAACAACACCACCGGCCCGGCGGCCAGGAACTCCGACAGGCGACGCGGCGTCCCCGTCTCGTCCGGCAGCGTGAAATCCTCGACCAGGTCACCGACACCCAACGCGTTACTCATGACGCGAGGATATGTAGACATCGGCGATCCGGCTCCGTCGTACCCGGCGAGCGGCGGGGAGGCACCGCCGCACGACGCGAAGGACCGACAGTGAAGTACGTCATCATGATCCACTCCAACCCGGAGCCGTGGGGCCACCCCACCTCCGAGTATCTGGCCTCCTACCAGGAGCTGCCCGCCGAGGTACGGGACCGGCTCAACGCCGACTTCGAGCAGGTGCTGACCGAGCTGCACGCCAACGGTGAGCTCGTCGTCGGTGAGGCGCTCGCCGACCCCGCCACCGCACGGCTGTACCGGTGGAGCGACGGCGCGCCGCTGGTGACCGACGGCCCGTACTCCGAAGCCAAGGAACACCTCGCCGGGTTCTTCCTGATCGACGTGGAGGACCAGGCCCGCGCCGAGGCCGTCGCGGCGAAGTTCGCCGGCCCGGGGGAGACCGTCGAGCTGCGGCCCCTGATGTGGCCGGGCGGCTCCGATCAGTAGCGCCACAGCGCTGGCGGACGTGTGGCGCCGGGAGGCGCCGCACGTCCGCGCCGCGCTGCTGCGCCGCTACGGGCACCCCGACGCCTGCGAGGACGCCCTGCAGGACGCGGCGGAGGCGGCCGCCGCCAACTGGCCGCGCACCGGCGTCCCCGACGACCCCCGCGCCTGGCTGATCCGGGTCGCCGCGCGGCGGCTGATCGACCGGATCCGCGCCGACGCGGCCCGTACCCGCCGCGAGCGGCTCGACGCGGCCCGGCAACCCGACGCCGGCCGCGTACCGCCCGTCGACGACACGCCGGTGACCGGCGCCGACGACACGATGCGGCTGCTGTTCCTGTGCTGCCACCCGGCGCTGAGCCGCCCCTCACAGGTCGCGCTGACCCTGCGCGCGGTGGCCGGCCTGCGCGTCGAGCAGATCGCCGCCGCCTACCTGGTGCCGGCCCGGACCATGACGCAGCGGCTGAGCCGGGCCCGCGCGACGCTGCGCGAGGCGGGCGCCCGGTTCACCATGCCGCCGCCGCACGCGCTGCCCGCCCGGGTGGCCGCCGTGCTCGACGTGTGCCACCTGGTGTTCAGCGAGGGCTACACCCGCACCTCCGGCGACCAGCTCCTGGACGTCGCACTCGCCGAGGAGGCGATCCGGCTCACCCGCCAGGTCCATGCCGCGCTGCCCGAGCACCACGAGGTGACCGGCGCGCTGGCGCTGATGCTGCTCACCCACGCCCGGTCGCCCGCCCGCACCGACGCCGCCGGTGACCTCGTGCCGCTGGCCGACCAGGACCGCTCCCGCTGGCGCGGCGACCTGATCGACGAGGGCGTCGGGCTGCTCGGCCGGGCCCTGCCCCACGGCCCGGTGGGCCGCTACCAGCTCCAGGCGGCCATCGCCGCCGTCCACGCCGAGGCCCCGACGTTCGACGACACCGACTGGCTGCAGATCAGCGTCCTCTACGACATGCTGAGCCGGGTCGCCCCCAGCCCGTTCGTCACGCTCAACCAGGCCGTCGCCGTGGGCATGGCGCACGGCCCCGACGTCGGGCTGGCGCTGCTCGGCCCGCTGCTGACCGACCCGGCCATGCGCGGCCACCACCGGCTGCACGCCGTCCGCGCCCACCTGCTGGAGCTGCACGGCGACCCGCAGGCCGCCGCCGAGCACTACCGGCTGGCCGCCCGGCTCACCGGCAGCCTGCCCGAACAGCGCTACCTCAACCGGCGGCTGGCGCGCCTGACCAGCGACTCCTGATCGCGGTCACCGCCACACCCCGGCCACCTCGGCGGCCACCGTGTCGGCCTGGGCGAACCCGGCCCGCGCCGACGCGGCCCGCCGCGCCGGATCCAGCACGTTACGGCCGATCGCCGTGCGTGCCGCCCGGTCCGGCGACACCACCGCCACCCGCGCGCCCGCCTCCCGCAGCGCCGTCACCTGCGCCGACAGCCGCGGCATCGGTCCGACCGCCGCACGGGTCGGCGCCAGCACCACCACCCGCTCGCACCCGGCCGCCAGGTCCGCGTTCACCGGCGACCGGACGCCGCCGTCGACGAAACGCCGGTCACCGATCGTCACCGGCGGCCAGACCCCCGGCACCGCGCAACTGGCCCCGACCGCGTCCACCAGCGACGCCCCGCTGTCCGCGTCGAACACCACGAACTCGCCGGAGGCCGCGTCCACGGCGGTGACCAGCAGCCGCGCCGCCGGCCAGTCCGACGACGGCAGCCGCGCCGCGATCACCGCCCGCCGCGACTGCTCCGACGGGGTACGCGCCGACAACGCCATCGCGCCGATACGCGCCCGGGCCCGCGCCGCGTCCCGGCCCCGCCCACCGGCCCACGCCCAGCGCAACAGCACCCCCGTCCCGAGGCGCGCCGGCACCTCCTCGCGGGGCGGCCGCAGCTGCGCCTCGTACAACTGCGTCACCGGCGTACCCGAACGCACCTGCGCCCCGACCACCGACCCGGCCGACGTGCCCACCACCAGCTCCGCCTCGTCCAACCGCAGGCCGTGCCCGGCCAGCCCGGCCAGCAGACCCAGCTCCCAGGCCACCCCGGTGACCCCGCCGCCACCCAGCACCAACGCGCGCCCCATGTGACAGTCCTCTCCACCCCGGATGGTCCCGCCCACGGTAACGTCGCCCCCACCGCAAGGCAGGGGAGAATTGCATTGACCTCCGTCACCATCGTCACCGGGGGAGGACGCGGCATCGGCGCGGCCACCGCCCGGCGGCTCGCCGCCGAGGGCCACGACCTGGTCATCGGCTACCGCGCCGACCACACCGCCGCCGAATCCGTGGCCGCCGACGTGCGCGCGGCCGGCCGCCGCGCGGTCACCGTCGCCGCCGACACCACCGACCCGGACCAGGTACGCCGCATCTTCGACGCCGCCGACCAGCTCGGCCCGCTCACCGGCCTGGTCAACAACGCCGGCGTCACCAGCCCGATCGGCCCGTTCACCGACCTGCGCGTCGACGACCTGCGCGAGGTCGTCGACGTCAACCTCATCGGGTACGTGCTCTGCGCCCAGCAGGCGGCCCGGCGGCTCACCCGTGGCGGCGCCATCGTCAACGTCTCCTCCGTCGCCGCCACGCTCGGCTCACCCGGCGAGTACGTCCACTACGCCGCCGTCAAGGCCGCCACCGACACCCTCACCGTCGGGCTCGCCAAGGAACTCGCGCCGCACGGCATCCGCGTCAACGCCGTCGCCCCCGGCATCATCCGCACCACCATCCACGCCCGCTCCGGCGTGCCCGACCGCCCCGACTCCGCCGCCGGGCGGATCCCGATGGGCCGCGCCGGGGAACCCGAGGAGGTCGCCGGCGCGATCGCCCACCTGCTCGGCCCGGACGCCTCGTACACCACGGGCGCGGTCCTGCGCGTCGGCGGCGGGCTCTGACACGACGGCGGCCCGGGGTGTTCGCCCCGGGCCGCCGCCTCGCCTTCTGCGCTACTGGGTGAACAGCTTCGCCGCCGTGATCACCGTCTGCACCACCCCGTAGCCCAGCAGCACCGACACCACCAGCCACGACACCACCAGGCGGGTCCGCTGCCCGCCACCGCTGTGCTCGTTCACGATCCGCTCCTCTCCGTCGGCCCCTGCGCTGTCCCGTCCCGTCCCGACGCCGGCTCGTGGTAGCGCTCCGGCACCGGCCGCACCAGCAGGTTCGCCACCAGGCCGACGGCCAGCACGCCGACCATCGTGAACAGCGCCGGCCGGTACGCCGCCGCGGTCAACGTGCCCGGCTCGCCCTGCGCGTCGAGGAATCCGTTGACGATCAGCGGCCCGGCCACCCCGGCCGCCGACCACGCGGTCAGCAGCCGGCCGTGGATCGCGCCCACCTCGAACGTGCCGAACAGGTCCCGCAGGTACGCCGGAATGGTCGCGAACCCGCCGCCGTAGAACGACAGGATCACGGATGCCAGCAGCACGAACAACGCCGTCGAGGTCTGCCCCACCAGCGCCAGCAGCAGGTACAGCACCATGCCCACACCCAGGTACACCACGTAGATCGGCTTACGGCCGATCACATCCGACGTGGACGACCACACGAACCGGCCCGCCATGTTGAACAGCGACAGCACTCCCACGAACCCGCCGGCCGCCGCCACCGACACGGCCGAGGTCCCGTTGTCGCGGAAGAAGTCCTGGATCATCGGGCTAGCCTGCTCCAGGATGCCGATACCCGCCGTCACGTTGCAGAACAGCACCACCCACAGCAGCCAGAACGACCGCGTCTTCAGCGCGTTGGCCGCCGACACGTTCGCCGTGGTCACCAGCGGCTTCTCCGCCACCGTCGACGGGTCGAAACCGGCTGGCCGCCAGTGCGGCGCCGGCACCCGCACGTTGAACACCCCGAACATCATGATCACGAAGTAGCCGATGCCGAGCGTCACGAACAGCCACACCAGCGCCGAGCCCGACGCGGTGGAACCGCTGTCCGACGGGTCGTACCCGGCGTCGTAGAACGACAGCAGCTGCCGGGACAGGGGAGATGCCACCATCGCCCCGCCACCGAACCCCATGATCGCCAGCCCGGTCGCCAGCCCCGGCCGGTCCGGGAACCACTTGATCAACGTGGAGACGGGGGAGATGTACCCGATCCCCAGACCGATCCCGCCCAGCACCCCGTACCCCAGGTACAGCAGCCACAGCTGCCCGGTCGCGATGCCCAGCGCCCCGACCAGGAATCCCGCCGCCCAGAAACACGCCGACACGAACATGGCCTTACGCGGCCCGTTCGCCTCCACCCACGTACCGGCGACCGCGGCCGACAACCCCAGCATCACGATCGCGATGCTGAAGATCACCCCGATCGCCGTCTGACTTGTGTCGAAATGCGCGATCAGGGAGTTCTTGTACACGCTCGTCGCGTACACCTGCCCGATGCACAGATGGATCGCCAGCGCCGCCGGAGGAATCAGCCAGCGGCTGTACCCCGGCGGCGCGACGGTGTGCCGACGATCGAGTGCGGAAAGCATCGTTGCTTCCTCCGTCCAGAAGGCGAGAACAGCCCGTTCATGCCCCCACCGCACGCTGCGCCCAAACCCGCCCCGCGCCCGGCGGTCGAAACCCTGAGCCGAACGGTCACCGCGGTCCCGGCCCGTCATCACCCCACCACGGGCCGTCAGCCCTCGCCGGGGATGCGACCATGAGCAGGTGAAGATCCTGTCCATCCAGTCGTCGGTCGCCTACGGCCACGTCGGCAACTCCGCCGCCGTGTTCCCGCTGCAACGCCTCCGACACGAGGTCTGGCCGGTCCTGACCGTGCACTTCTCCAACCACACCGGCTACGGCGCCTGGCGCGGCCCCCTGCTCGCCCCCACCGACGTCGCCGACGTCATCGCCGGCATCGCCGACCGCGGGGTGCTCGGCACCGCCGACGCCGTGCTCTCCGGCTACCAGGGCGACCCCGCCGTCGGCGCGGTCATCCTCGACGCCGTCGCCCAGGTCAAAGCCGCGAACCCGGCCGCCCTCTACTGCTGCGACCCGGTCATGGGCGACGTCGGCCGCGGCATGTTCGTCCGCCCCGGCATCCCCGAGTACCTCCGCGACACCGTCGTCCCCCGCGCCGACATCGTCACCCCCAACCAGTTCGAGCTGGAGTTCCTCGCCGGCCGCACCACCGACACCCTCGACGACCTGCTCGCCGCCGTCGACACCGTCCGCGCCACCGGCCCCCGGCACGTCCTGGTCACCAGCGTCCTGCACGGCGACCTGCCCGCCGGGCACCTGGAAGTCGTCGCCGTGTCCGACGAGGGCGCCTGGGCCGTCACCACCCCGCTGCTGCCGATCGCCCCCAACGGCGGCGGCGACGTCACTGCCGCCCTCTACCTGGCGCACCTCGCCACCACCGGCTCACCACAGACCGCGCTGGAACGCACCACAAACTCGATCTACGCGGTACTCGAGGCGACCCTCGACGCCGGCACCCGGGAGCTGCAACTCGTCGCCGCCCAGGACGCCATCGCCGAGCCGCCCACCCGGTTCACCGCCCGCCGGCTGCGCTGACCGCCGCCCGGGTGCACCAGCCGCCCAGGTGCACCCGGGCGGCGACTCGCCGCTCGAACAGGTGGACGACACCACCGCCCAGCAGGCAGGATGCGGACGTGTCACCGCACCAGGGCACCGACGACCCCGCGTTCGCCCAACGGCTGCGCGACCTGACCCGGCTGCGCCGCGTCCGCGACCGCATCGACCGCGAGTACGCCAGTCCCCTCGACGTCGAAGCCCTCGCCCGCGGCGAGCACATGTCCGCCGGCCACCTCAGCCGCCAGTTCCGCCAGACCTACGGCGAGTCCCCGTACTCGTACCTCATGACCCGCCGCATCGAACGCGCGATGGCCCTGCTGCGCCGTGGTGACCTCAGCGTCACCGATGTCTGCTTCGCCGTCGGCTGTCAGTCCCTGGGCACCTTCAGCACCCGGTTCACCGAACTCGTCGGCGAACCGCCCAGCGCCTACCGCGCCCGTCACGCCCCCGACACCGCCGAGCCGCCCCCGTGCCTGACCAAACAGGCGACCCGACCGATCAGGAATCGAGAAGCCCGCACCGGCCGGCCACCGTTAGCGTGACCACCATGACGATCACCATTCACTACACGTTCCTGCCGCACACCGACGCCGACGCCGCCATCGCCTTCTACCGCGACACCCTCGGCTTCGAACTGCGCAACGACGTCGGCCAGGGCGACACCATGCGCTGGCTCACCGTCGGCCCACCGAACCAGCCCGAGACCGGCATCGTCCTGCACCCGCCGGCCGTCGACCCCGGCATCAGCGACGACGAGCGCCGCACCATCCTCGAACTCATCGCCAAGGGCAGCTACGGTGCGCTCACCCTCGCCA
Source organism: Micromonospora sp. NBRC 110037 (assembly GCF_001652995.1). NCBI lineage: Bacteria > Bacillati > Actinomycetota > Actinomycetes > Micromonosporales > Micromonosporaceae > Micromonospora > Micromonospora sp. NBRC 110037. The sequence continues at coordinate 1,618,086 of NZ_BBVA01000002.1, read as the reverse complement.
CCGACGACCTCGACGGCCTGTTCGACCGGCTGGCGGCCAGCGGCGCCGACGTGGTCCAGGAACCCACCGAACAGCCCTACGGCGTACGCGACTGCGCGTTCCGCGACCCCACCGGCAACCTCATCCGCATCAACGAGCGGCGCTGACGGCGCCCGCGGCGGACGCTGGCTCGACCGGAACACCCGACCCGGACGGAGAAATCATGAGCGAGGCCACCACCGGCCTGCACCGCGCCGACAGCCACGACGTCATCCGCGTCCTCGGCGCCCGCGAGAACAACCTGCGCGACGTCCACGTCGAGCTGCCCAAACGCCGCCTCACGGTGTTCACCGGCGTGTCCGGCTCCGGCAAGAGCTCACTGGTCTTCGGCACCATCGCCGCCGAGTCCCAGCGCCTGATCAACGAGACCTACAGCGCCTTCGTCCAGGGGTTCATGCCCACCCTGTCCCGGCCCGAGGTCGACGTCCTGGAGGGCCTCACCACCGCCATCATCGTCGACCAGGAACGCATGGGCGCGGACCCACGCTCCACCGTCGGCACCGCCACCGACGTCAACGCGATGCTGCGCATCCTGTTCAGCCGCCTCGGCGACCCCCACATCGGCCCGCCCAACGCCTACTCGTTCAACGTCCCTTCCGTACGCGCCGCCGGCGCGATCACCGTCGAGCGGGGCCCCGGCAAGACCCAGACCAGGAAGGGCACCTTCAACCGCCTCGGCGGCATGTGCCCCCGCTGCGAGGGCCGCGGCGCGGTCACCGACTTCGACCTGACCGTCCTCTACGACGAGAAGCTGTCCCTCAACGAGGGCGCCATCACCATTCCCGGCTACAGCATGGACGGCTGGTACGGCCGCATCTTCCGCTCCAGCGGCCTGTTCGACCCGGACAAGCCGATCCGCGACTACACCAAGCGGGAACTGAGCGACCTGCTCCACAAGGAACCCACCAAGATCAAGGTCGACGGCATCAACGTCACCTACACCGGCCTCATCCCCGCCATCAGCAAGTCGATGCTCGCCAAGGACGTCGACGCCATGCAGCCGCACATCCGCGCCTTCGTCGAACGCGCCATCACGTTCACCACCTGCCCCGACTGCGACGGCACCCGCCTGGCCCCCGAAGCCCGCTCCTCGAAGATCAACGGCGTCAGCATCGCCGACGTCTGCGCCATGCAGATCAGCGACCTCGCCACCTGGGTACGCGACCTGCGCGAACCCTCCGTCGCCCCGCTGCTCAAGGCGCTGGGGGACACCCTCGACTCGTTCGTCGAGATCGGCCTGGGCTACCTCAGCCTCGACCGGCCCGCCGGCACCCTCTCCGGCGGCGAGGCCCAGCGCACCAAGATGATCCGCCACCTCGGCTCGTCCCTCACCGACGTCACCTACGTCTTCGACGAACCCACCATCGGGCTGCACCCGCACGACATCGCCCGCATGAACAACCTCCTGCTGCAACTGCGCGACAAGGGCAACACCGTCCTCGTCGTCGAACACAAACCCGAAACCATCGCCATCGCCGACCACGTCGTCGACCTCGGCCCCGGCGCCGGCACCGCCGGCGGCACCATCTGCTACGAGGGCACCGTCGCCGGCCTGCGCGCCAGCGGCACCACCACCGGCCGCCACCTCGACGACCGCGCAACCCTCAAGGACAAGCCGCGTACGCCCACCGGCGCGCTGCCGATCCGCGGCGCCCGCACCCACAACCTGCGCGACGTCGACGTGGACATCCCCCTCGGTGTCCTGGTCGTGGTCACCGGCGTCGCCGGCTCCGGCAAGAGCAGCCTCATCCACGGCTCACTGGCCAGACGCGACGACGTCGTCAGCGTCGACCAGACCGCCATCCGTGGCTCCCGCCGCAGCAACCCGGCCACCTACACCGGTCTGCTCGACCCGATCCGCAAGGCGTTCGCCAAGGCCAACGGCGTCAAACCCGCCCTGTTCAGCGCCAACTCCGAAGGCGCCTGCCCGACCTGCAACGGCGCCGGCGTCATCTACACCGACCTCGGCATGATGGCCGGCGTCGCCAGCACCTGCGAGGACTGCGAAGGCAAACGGTTCCAGCCCGCCGTGCTCGACTACCACCTCGGCGGCCGCGACATCAGCCAGGTCCTCGCGATGTCCGTCGACGAGGCCGAGATCTTCTTCAGCGACGGTGAGGCCCGCACCCCGGCCGCCCACACCATCCTCGACCGGCTCGCCGACGTCGGCCTCGGCTACCTCACGCTCGGCCAGCCGCTGACCACGCTGTCCGGCGGGGAACGCCAGCGCCTCAAGCTCGCCACCCGGATGGGGGACAAGGGCGGCGTGTACGTCCTGGACGAACCCACCACCGGCCTGCACCTGGCCGACGTCGCCCAGCTGCTCGGCCTGCTCGACCGGCTCGTCGACGCGGGCAAGTCCGTCATCGTGATCGAACACCACCAGGCGGTCATGGCGCACGCCGACTGGATCATCGACCTCGGCCCCGGCGCCGGTCACGACGGCGGCCGGATCGTCTTCGAGGGCACCCCGGCGGATCTGGTGGCCGCCCGGTCCACGCTCACCGGCGAACACCTCGCCGACTACGTCGGCGCCTGACCGCCGTTCCCCGCTGAGACCCCCGGCCGCGCCGCGGACCTCAGCGGGACAGACCGGCCATCCGGGCCGGCGGCGCCGTGCCGGGCTCCACCAGGCCGCACTGGTACGCGGCCACCACCGCGTGCGTCCGGTCCCGCAGCCCCAGCTTCGTCAGCACCCGGCTGACGTGCGTCTTGACAGTCGCGTCGCCCAGCACCAGATGCTCGGCGATCTCCCGGTTCGACATCCCGTACGCCATCAGCACCAGCACCTCCCGTTCCCGCGGGGTGAGCCGGCGCATCTGCACCGGGGTGGGCAGTCCCGGGTCGGGCCGGGCGGCGAGGTCGTCGAGCAGCCGCCGGGCCACCGCCGGATCCAGCCACGCCTCGCCGTCGGCCACCGCCCGGATCGCCGACACCAGCTCGGCGGGCGCGGCGTCCTTGAGCACGAAACCGGACGCGCCCGCCCGCAACGCGGCGTGCACCGCCTCGTCCACGTGGTACGTGGTCAGCATGATGATCCGCACCGGCTGCTGCGGGTCGTCGATGAGCTGCTCGTCGGCCATCAGCCTGGTCGCGGCCAACCCGTCGGTGCCGGGCATCCGCACGTCCATCAGCACCACGTCCGGGCGCAGCCGCCGACTGACCTCCACGGCCTGCGCCCCGTCGTCGGCCTCGGCGACGACCTCGATGTCAGGTTCGTTGGTGAGCAGCATCGCGAGTCCCGCCCGTACGAGCGGCTGGTCGTCGGCGAGCAGCACCCGGATCATGAAGGCTCCCGTCGTCGGCGGCCGGGACAGTGGCCCCACCACATGATCATCGACGCCGGCGGCGGCGGCCACCCTGATGTCGCACAGCGGACACGCCGTTCACCCGACAGCCGGCGCCCCGCCGTCACCGGAGGCCGCCACGAGGTCGCCGTGCTGCGCGACCGGCAGCGTCGCGCTCACCCGGAACCCGCCCTCGGCACGCGGCCCGGCGACCAGACGACCGCCGACACGCTCCAGCCGCTCGGCGAGGCTGGCCAGCCCGTTACCGGTCGACAGCCCCGCCGCCGCGCCCGGCTCGCGGCCCGAGCCGTCGTCGTCGACGCGCAGCAACAGCACCCGCTCCTGCCACCCGAAATGAACAGTCGCGCAGGCCCGCCGGCCGACGTGCTTGAGCGTGTTCGTCAGGCTCTCCTGCACCGTCCGGTACGCCGCCAGCTCGATGCTCGGATCCAGCGGCCGAGGGCTGCCGGACACCGACATCGTCACGGTCAGCCCCGCGCACCGCATCGACGTCAGCAGCACCTCGATGTCGTCCAGCCGCGGCTGCGGACCCGGCTCACCGTCGCCCACCGGCCCCGACTCGGCCCGCATGACCGCCAGCAGCCGCCGCAACTCCGCCATCGCCTGCTGCCCGGCCTGCTGGATGTGCAGCAGCGCCTCCCGGGTCCGCTCCGGATCGGACGCGCTGATCCGCGCCGCGCCGGCGGCCTGCAGCACCATCACCGTCACCGAGTGGGACACCACGTCGTGCAGCTCCGCGGCGATCCGGCGACGCTCCAACGCCACCGCCTCCGCCCGCGCCACCCGCCGCTCCCGCTCCAACTGGGCCACCCGCCGCCGGTGCCGCCGCACCACCGACCCGGCCGCCCACGCAGCCGCGTAGATGAGCGCGAACATCAACGCGGTCACCACGAACTCCCCGGCCCGCGCGCCCGCACTCGGCTCCACCCGGAACGAGTCGAACGCGCTGAGCAGGCTCCGCGCGCACGCCGCCGCGTACGCCGCCGCCGACACCACCAGCGGCCGCAACGCCGCCACCGTGTACAACGCCACGATCAGGCCCACCCACGGCCGGTAGTCGTGCAGCAGGAACCACATCGCCACGCCGTGCACGCACTCGAACGCGAACACCGCCACCGGCGCGCGGGCCCGCCACCACAGGGCGCCGACCGACAACACCGCGGCGAGCACCTGCAGCCACTGCCGGGCCGGGCCGACCGGCTCGCTCTGGATCACCACGGACGACGCCGTGAACAGGTCGAGCAGGCCCAGCACCGGCAACAGCAGAAGATCGTGACGCCACCATCTCGCCGCCCGCGCCGGGGCGGACGGCGCCACCGCACCGGTCACCGACGTCATCAGCGGATCAGGAGTTTTCCGTAGGGCAGCCGATGCCGAACAACCGGCACGTCCAGGACAGCGGCGAGCCGTCGTCGTCACCGCCGCCGTCACCGTCCGGCGACGGCGTGGCCGCGCCCACCCGGTGCGTGGTCACCGGCACCGCCGTCCGGCCCGGCGCACCCGCCCGGCCCGCCCCCACCAGCACGACCGGCGCCACGACGTCGGCCGCCGCGTCCGCGGCCACCCGCCACCGCCCGTCCGCGTCGTCGGCGAGCAACGCCAGCACCCGCCGCACCGACGAAGCGTCCGTGCCGTGGCCACCGGGAACCGTCGCGCCGGCCAGCGACACCATCACCAGGTCCGCCTCGTCACGGTGCAACACCGACACCTCGGCGACACCGAGCGACCGCGCGTCCCCGCCGGCCACCCCCACCAGACGCACCGCGTCGCCGGAACGCGCCCGGCCCGCACCCACCGTCCTCAGCAGACACCGCCGCCCGTCCAACGGCACCCCACGCGCGACGGTCACCCACCCCGCCGGCCGCTGCGCCTGCAGGAACACCACCACCGGCGGCGACTGGACCTCGGTCCTCATCACAGACCTCCACAGAAGGAAATGCGGGCGAACAGCCCGCGTACGCGAGAAATTCTGGTCCACACCGGCCCGCCGGACGTCCCCGTACCGGGTGACATCCGGTGTCCACTTCCAGACGGACCCCCGACGTCCACCACCGGGCCGGGACGGACCCCGAACCTCGCCCCACGGCCGGACGCCAGGACCGGCCGGCTACCACCACGATGGAACCAGTCCGGACGACGACGGCAACACACCGAACCCGTCCCGGACACCCAACCCATCGTCACGGCCGCGAGGTTTGCCATGCCCACGCCCGGAGCGTTCCTGATCGCCGACCCGGTCCACGTCGACTCACCGGCGTACGTCGCCGACACGGCGAGCCGGTTCCCGCTGGCCGACCAGACCCCGCCCGACGGCTGGCGCGTCGCCGAACACGGCGGCTGGATCATGTGGCACCCGCCGCAGGCGCAGCTGCCCCAGCAGGGCTGGAAAGTCCACGTCTCGGTGAACCTCGACGACGCCGCCGACGTCCTCGACCTGGTACGCGAACACTGCGTGACCCACCGGGTCGCCTTCAAGTTCCAACGCAGCCGCCGCCTCGCCCTGGTCAACAACGAGAAGTACGCCCACCGCGCCGGCAGCGGCAAACTCGCCGCCCTCTACCCGGCCGACGACACCGCCCTGCGCCGCGTCCTCGACGACCTCGGCGCCCGCCTCGCCGGCTACCGCGGCCCCTACGTCCTCAGCGACCTGCGCTGGCACGACGGACCCCTCTACCTGCGCTACGGCGGATTCGCCGAACTCTGGTGCGTCGACGGCGACCAGCCCGTCCCCGCCGTCGCACGCCCCGACGGAACCCTCGTCCCCGACCGCCGCGAACCCGTCTTCACCGTGCCCGACTGGGCCCCCGTGCCCGACTTCGTCGCCGAACACATCGCCGCCGTCGCCGCTGTCGACGCGCACACCGACGACGAACCGCCCTACCGCATCGAGGAAGCCCTGCACCACTCCAACGCCGGCGGCGTCTACCGCGCCACCGACCTACGCGACGGCCGCACCGTCGTCCTGCGCGAAGCCCGCCCGCACGCCGGACTCGACGGCGCCGGAACCGACGCGCTCACCCGCCTGCGCCGCGAAGAGACCATGCTGCGGCGCCTCGCCGGCCTCGACTGCGTCCCCCAACTACTCGACCGCCTCACCTGGTGGGAACACCAGTTCCTGGTCGAAGAGCACGTCGACGGCGACACCCTCCAACACCACCTCGCCATGCGACACCCACTCATCCACCCCGACCCCACCGAGCAGGACCTCACCGACTACACCACCTGGGCACTCGACGTCATCGACCAGGTCCAGGCAGCCCTGGCCCGGATACACGCCAGGGGAGTGGTCTTCGGCGACCTGCACACCGCCAACATCATGATCCGCCCCGACGGCCGGATCGTGCTCGTCGACTTCGAACAGGCGTACCTCGCCGACGAGGACTTCACCCCCTCACTGGGCGACCCCGGATTCGCCACCCCCCGCATCCGCCGAGGCACCGCCGTCGACACCTACGCCCTCGCCTGCCTGCGCCTCGCCGTCTTCGTACCACTGACACCACTCGCCGCCCTGAGCGACGACAAGTTCGACGACCTCCTCACGATCGCCCGGCGCTTCCCGCTACCACCCGGATACCTCGACCGCATCCGCGACGACCTGCGCACCGCACTGCACCCACCCACGCCCGGCCGCCGCCGCGTCACCCGCCACCAGTGGTCCGCCGACCCGCGCCAGCTGATCGAATCCCTGGCCGCCGGCATCCGCGCCACCGCCACACCACACCGCACCGACCGGCTCTTCCCCGGCGACCCCGGCCAGTTCCCGCACGGCGGCGCCACCCTCGCGCACGGCGCCGCCGGCATCATCTGGGCACTCGTCACCAGCGGCGTCGACTACCCCGAACGCGACGAACACCTCGACTGGCTCACCCGCGCCGCCCGCCGCCTGCCCGCCGCCCACCTCGGCCTCTACGACGGCCTCGCCGGCATCGCCGCCCTCCTCGACCGCACCGGACGCCACGACGACGCCGACGAACTGCTCGACCGATGTCGCACCGGCCTGCACCACCGCTACGGCCCCGGCCTGCACAGCGGCCTCGCCGGCATCGGACTCGCCCTGCTGCGCCCCGGCAGACCCGCCCCCGACGACGCCCTGCACATCGGCGACCGACTCGCCCGCACCCTCACCGGCGACACCACGCAACCCGTACCCGAACCCACCCGCCCCGGCCTGCTCCACGGCTGGTCCGGCCCCGCGACCTTCCTCACCCGCCTGCACGAAACCACCGGCGACCCCGCCTGGCTCCGCGCCGCCCGCACCGCCCTGCGCCGCGACCTGCAACACACCGTCCGCGACGACAACGGCAACCTCCACGTACGCGACGGCGCACGACGGCTGTTCTACCTCGACGAAGGCAGCGCCGGCATCGCCGTCGCCGCCCACACACTGCTCCGCCACGGCGAACGCCAGTGGCTGCGCGACATCGTCACCACCGTCCGCCGCACCATCGACGTCGAATTCGTCCTGCTGCCCGGCCTCTTCCACGGCCGCGCCGGACTCCTCGCCACCGCCGCCCTGCTCACCGACGACCCACCGCGCCGCGCCACCCCGCACGGCCCCATCGGACTCGTCCGCGACGACGCGCCCCACCACGTCCCCGCGCACCTGGCCCGCCTCGCCTGGCACGCCTACGCCCTCGACGGCCACCTCGCGTTCCCCGGCGACACCCTGCTGCGCATCTCCACCGACCTCGCCGCCGGCGGCGCCGGAATCCTGTCCGCCATGCACGCCGCGCTGCACCGCACCGCCGTGACGCTGCCCTTCCTCGACGCGCCCACCCACGTCGCACCCAACGGCCACCTCCTCGCCGCGAGCTGAACCCCGCCCGGCGCCCACAGACCCCGTCGGAACCACCGACGGCCAACCCACCACACCCGAGAAGGAGGTGAACCCCCATGACGAAGCTCCTCAACCTGCAGGCCATGGCCACGCAGAACGGCACCCGCCACGCGGTCCCGCCGCAGTCCAGCAGCATCAGCATCGCCTGCTGCAACGGCTGAGACGGTAGTGGCGAACGGGCCACCAGCCCCAGCCACACCTGATCCGCCTGGCGACCCGGGCGGGCGGCCACCGCCCGCCCGGGTCCGTCGTCAACCCGGCCCGGTGAAGCCGGCATCCCGCCCGCCACCACGCACACGGAGCCCCCATGCCGCCCACCGGCCTACGACACAACCGCGACTTCCTCCTCATCACCGTCGCCCGCACCGCGTCGAAACTCGGCACCCAGGTCACCGCCGTCGCCACGCCGCTGCTCGTCCTGCTGACCACCGGCTCCGCCACCGACGCCGGCCTCGTCGCCTTCGCCGAAGGAATCGCCCTGGTCCTCGTACTCCTGCCCGCCGGCCTGCTCGCCGACCGCCGCGACCGGCGCATCCTCATGCTCTGCTGCGACGCCGGCGCGCTGCTCGCCGTCACCGGCGTCACCGTCCTCGCCCTCGTCGGACACGCGCCAGTCCTGCTCATCGCCGTCCTCGCCGCCGCCACCGCCGGCCTCGGCGCCGCGCTGCAACCCGCCGCCGCAGCCGCCACCCGCGCCGTCGTCCCAGCCCGGGACCTGCGTACGGCCACCGTGTTCAACGAGACCCGCAACGGCGTCGTCCACCTCGCCGGCCCGCCGCTCGGCGGCTTCCTGTTCGGCCTCGCCCCGGCACTGCCGTTCCTCGTCGACGCGATCTCGTACGCCGTCTCCCTGGTCGCCGTGGCCCTGCTGCGCGGCCCACTCGGCCGGTCGGCGACCACGCCGGGGGAGTCCCTGCCCCGGCAGGCCGTCGCCGGGGTCCGGTTCCTGTGGCGGCAACCGTCGCTGCGGTTCACGCTGCTCTGCGGCGCCGTCCTGAACTTCGCGTTCGCGGGCGTCCTGCTGGCGATCATCGTCGTGCCGGTCCGCAACGGCGCCTCCGGCCTGTCCGCCGGAACCGTCATGGCATGCGTCGGCCTCGGCGCCGTCGCCGGATCACTCGTCGCGTCCTGGCTGACCGCCCGGGTACCCACCCGCTGGCTGATCCTCGCCGTCGTCTGGGCCTGCGCCGTGCTGACCGCCGCGATGGCCACCACCGACAACGGACTGGTCCTCGGTGCGCTGGCCGGCGCCTGCGTCCTGGTCGTACCGGCCGCCAACATCAGCATGCTGACCCTCCAGACCCTGCTCACCCCCGGCGACCTGCAGGGGAGAGCGAACGCCGCGACCAGCTTCATCGCGCTGATCGTGGCGCCGTTCGGCCCGGCCCTGTCCGGCCTGCTGATCGACCGCGTACCGGCGCCGGTGGTGTTCGGCAGCTTCGCGGCCGTCATGCTGGCGCTCGCCGTCGGCGCGGCCGTCGCGCCCGCCGTACGCGCCATGCCCGACCTGCGGGCCGTCGAGGAAGCCCCGGAGCCCGGCGAGGCCGAGCGCCGCGACCCGCAGCCGGTCTGAGCTGATCTTCGTGCCGGCAGGCAGGGGAGAGGTGCTGGTCTTTCCGGGGACGTTCGGATGATCACGAGAGCGCCTCGCCCGTGCCACCATGTAGGGCCCCTCCCAGGACAGGCCACAAGGGACGAGGTGCCGGCATGGAGCTGCGTAGGAGCCGAGAGAAGCTGTGGAGGGGCCTCACGGTCTTCGGAGTCGGCGTGCTCCCGCTGCTGTACCACACTTCCGCGTCGACCGGACGATGGATCCTTCTCGGCCTCTGGCTGGTGTCGGCCGGCCTGTTCGTCGCCTACCAGCTCAGGCCGTTCCGGTTCCGCATCGGAGCCGACGGACTGGACCTGCGGGTCGCCGGGCTCAACCGGCTCGTGGCATGGGCCGAGATCGACGCTGTCGTGCTCGACCAGCCGCTACCGTCCCGTGGCCGGAACCAGAGAGCCGCAAAGGTGCTGCTGGTGCCGGCCACCGCCGCGACGATCGACCGTCCGCTCACCAGCCGGAGCCCGGTCGACGGGCGGCCGGCCCTGAAGCTGCTCGACCTCGATCAGGTGCGGCAGCCGGCGGACGACGTGGCGGACGCCCTGGCCCGGTTCGGGGCAGGGCGATTCGCGGACGTCCGGCAGCAGGCCCCGGAACTGTCCGACGACGCGGATACGCCGGACACGGAGGCCCTGACGTTGTTGGCCGACCTGACACCGCGAGTCCAGAAGGCGCTCGACTCGGGGCAGGTGTCGCAGCGGCAGGCGGTCAAGGCAGAGGTGGACGCGGCACTCGCGAGACTGCGGGCCGGAGGTCACCAGCCACGGCTGGCCGCGCTTCTGAAGGTCATGTCGGACACCCTCGGCGAAGACGTAAAGCCCTCCTGAGCCGTGATTCGATAATGTACATTATGTCAAGTAGAGCTCCGGCGGGCCTCCCCGGACGTCCTCGCGAGGCGGCTGACCTTCCGGGACTTGGAGGTCCGGCCGGCTGCCCCGTCGCACCGCACACCTAGGCGCAGCCCCGGCGACGCCGCACTCTCAACCCATCCACCGCTCCGGCGATCATGAGGTTGACCGCGAATGCTGTCCCATTTGTCGCCGCCAACCTCATGATCGCCGGAGCAGAGAGGGCGCCGGCCCTCTTTCGCCCGCTCTCCCTGGCACCGACCGAGTGTCGACGGGCGTCACTGCCGCCACTTCGCCGAGGTGGCAGCATCGGAGCGCCTGGTTGCCGCCACTTCGGCGAAGTGGAGTTGATCATCGACCGATCGACCTCGCCCCCCGGGGAAAGCCTCCTGGCGGGAACCTGGCGGGAACGCGAGAATCATGCATAATATCCCTTATGCATGACAAACCGGACGAAACGGTAGGCGCTCTGATCGAGGAGTTCCTGACCGCCCGGGCCACCCGCAAGCCCTCCCCCCACACCCTGGCCGCGTACCGGCGGGATCTGACCGCGGTGGCCGAGCTGATCGCCGCCGACGGCGACGCCACTCCCCTCCCCCTGGACCGGGTCGCGGTCAGCTCCCTCTCCCCCAGGGTGATGCGCGCGGCGTTCGCGCGGTTCGCCGCTCCCCGCGCGGCCGCGTCGGTCCATCGTGCCTGGTCGACGTGGAACAGCTTCTTCACGTTCCTGGTGGCCGAGGGCGTCGTACCGGGCAATCCGATGCCGGCGGTGGGGCGGCCCCGTACGCCGCTCCCCCGACCCAAGCCGCTCCGGGGTGAGGACACCCCGGAGGAGCTGCTGGCGGCGGTGGCGCGCGCGGAGGGCCGGCAGCGTGACCCGTGGCCGGAGCGCGACCTGGCGGTGCTGGCGCTGGCGTTGTGCGCGGGGCTGCGCCTGTCGGAGCTGCTGGCGCTGCGGGTGTCGTCGGTGGCGGGGCGCGACGGCGAGCGGCGGGTGGACGTGGCGGGCAAGGGCGGGCGGCCGCGTACGGTGCCGATCGAGGATGCCGTGGACCGGGTGCTCACGGGTTATCTGGACAGCCGGCGGCTCCGGTTCGGGGCGCGCAGTGTGCGGCCGGACTCTGCGTTCCTGGTGGACCGCCAGGGTGAGGCGTTGCGGCGGGGTGGGCTGCAGTACCTGGTGGAGTCGTGTTACCGGCGGGCGGGCATCGGTGACCGGGTGCCCCGGGGCGCGCGGTTGCACGCGCTGCGGCACACGTTCGCAACGCGGTTGGCGGAGGACGGGGCGAGCGCGGCGGAGATCATGCGGTTGCTGGGGCATGCGTCGTTGGCGTCGTCGCAGACGTACATCGAGGTGACGGCGGGTCAGCAGCGGGCGGCGGTGGCGGCGAACCGCACCAATCGGGCGTTGTCGGGGTTGGCGCCGCGGCGGTGAGGGCCGCGCGGCGGTCTGCCGGGCTGGCAGGATCGGGCGGATGCGGGTGGGTGCGGCGCGGGCGGTGGCGGCCGGGTGGGTACGGGAGCGGATGCGCGTCGATCCGGCGATCGAGGGGGCGTTCTTCAGCGGGTCGACTGTGGGGTTGCCGGACGACGCGTTGTTGCCGCGGTGGTCGGACGTGGACGTGTTGCTGGTGCGCCGGGAGCCCGGCGTGAAGGTGGGCAAGTTCGTGTATCGGGGGGTGCTGCTGGAGGTCAGCACGATCACGTGGGCGGAGTTGGGCGGCCCGGAGGATGTGCTGGGGTCGTGGGTGTTCGCGCCGATGTTGCGTACCGATGGGGTGATCGCGGATCCGTCGGGCCGGTTGAGCGCGGTGCGGGAGCGGGTGGCGGCGGGGTTCGCGGATCCGGTGTGGGTGCGGGCGCGGTGTGCGGGTGTGCGGCGGCGGATCGAGGCCGGGTTGTGGGCGGTCGACGCCGAGCTGCCAACCGCGGAGCAGGTGTTGGCGTGGGTGTTTCCGACGTCGTTGCTGGCGGTGTGGCCGGCGGTGGCGGGGCTGGTGGATCCGACGGTGCGGCGGCGGTACGTGCGGGCGGAGCGCGTGTTGTCGCGGTTCGGGTTCGCCGGTCGGTATCCGGGGTTGCTGGACACGCTCGACGGCGGCGGGGCGGGTGTGGACGTGGCGCGGGTGCGGGCGCATCTGGCCGGGTTGGCGGTGGTGTTCGACGAGGTGGCGCGGTTGCCGCGGGAGGGGTTCGCGTTCGGGGCGGATCTGGGTGCGGCGGGGCGTCCGGTGGTGTTCGACGGTGCGGTTGAGCTGATCGGGGCGGGCCGGCATCGGGAGGCGATGTTCTGGGTGCTGGTGACGTACGCGCGGTGTCATGTGGTGTTGGGCGCGGTGGCGCCGGAGCGGGAGCGGGCGTTGCGGCCGGCGTTCCAGGCGGTGCTGGCGGATCTGGGTGTGGCGTCGGCGGCGGATCGGCGGCGGCGGGCGGACGGTCTGCTGGCGGCGTTGCCGGGGTGGCAGGTGGTGGTGGATGCGGTGGCGGCGGAGGCTGTGGCAGGCTGAGGGGGAACGCGACTGGCGGCACGGGGATGGGTGAACCATCGGGGAGCTCGTCGTGGGGGTCGACCGCCTGGGCCCCTGCGGGCGAGGTGTCGTATGTCTTCTGCGCGGTTGTTGCCGGGTGCTCCGGTGGCGGAGCGGGTGTTGTCGGAGGTCGCCGCGTCGGTGGCCGAGTTGCGTGCGGCGGGGGTGACGCCGGCGCTGGCGACGGTGCTGGTGGGTGACGACGACGCGAGCGCGGGTTATATCCGGATCAAGCAACGCCAGGCGGCGGAGTTGGGTTTCGTGTCGCCGCACGTGCATCTGCCGGCGTCGGCGTCGCAGGCGGATCTGCATGCGGTGCTGGCGGATTTCAACGCGGACGCCACGGTCCACGGGGTGCTGGTGCAGTATCCGATCCCGGGTCATCTGGACTACGACCGGGCGTTGGCGGTGCTGGATCCGGACAAGGACGTGGACGGGATGCATCCGGTGAACATGGGCCGGCTGGCGTTGGGGTTGCCGGGTCCGTTGCCGTGTACGCCGGCGGGGATCGAGGCGTTGCTGGCGTTTCACGGTGTGCCGGTGGCGGGCCGGGAGGTGGTGATCCTGGGCCGGGGTGCGACGTTGGGTCGGCCGCTTGCGATGTTGCTGGCGCAGAAGCGGCCGACGGCGAACGCTGCGGTGACTGTGGTGCACACGGGGGTGGCGGACTGGCCGCGGTACACGCGGCGGGCGGAGATCCTGATCGCGGCGGCGGGGGTGCCGGGGATCGTGCGGCCGGAGCATGTGCGTCCGGGTGCGGTGGTGGTCGGTGGTGGGGTGCGGTACGAGGGGCGGCGGTTGTTGCCGGACGTGGACGAGTCGTGTGCCGAGGTGGCGGGTGCGATCACGCCGCGTGTGGGCGGGGTGGGTCCGACGACTGTGGCGATGTTGTTCCGTAACGCGGTCGACGCGGCGCGGCGGCAGGCCGGGCTGGGTTGAGCGTCAGCCGAGGTCGACGACGAGGGGCCGGTGGTCGGAGATGGTGGCCAGCGGTGTGTGGACGGCGGTGACGGGTGGGAGCCGGTCGAGGGCGTGCCGGTCGGCGAGGATGTGGTCGAGTTGGACGCGGGGTTGCCCGGCCGGGTAGGTGGGGCGGCGGGCGAGGGGTCGCCAGCGGGTGAGCGCGGCGGCGGGTCCGGCGGGCAGGTTGAGGTCGCCGAGCAGGATCCGGGGTGCGGGCAGGGTGCGCAGGGCGCGGATGACGCGGCGTAGTTGCCAGATGTTCCAGCCGGGGACGAAGGACAGGTGGGTGGCGGCGACGGTGAGGGGGCCGTGGGGGGTGTCGAGGACGGCGGCGAGCACGACGCGGGGTTCGTCGCGGAGCAGGATGAGGCCGCCGCCGGGTCCGGGTGCGTAGATGGGTGAGCGGACGGGGGCGGCGCGTAGGCGGGTGACCTGCCAGGAGCGGACGGGGTGGCGGCTGATCAGGCCGATGCCGTAGAGGGGTTCGCCGTGGCCGTCGTCGTCGTGGGTGAGGGGGCGGAACTGTTCTCCGGGGGTGCCGACGACGGCGGCGGCGAAGCGGTGGTGGTCGGCGTGCAGGGCGCGGGCGGCCAGGGCGGTGAGGTCGAGTTTGCCGCTGCGGGTCTGGTCGCGGTCGACTTCCTGGAGGGCGAGGACGTCGGCGTCGAGGGCGGTGACGGCGGCGGTGAGCCGGTCGGGGTCGACGAGTCCGTCGGTGAGGGATCGGCCGTGCAGCAGGTTGAAGGTGGCCAGGCGCACCTGGACACCCTACGTCGTCGTGGCAGTCTTGCCGGGTGCTGAGACTGTTGTGCTGTTCGATGCTGGTGTTCGTGGCGGTGGGGTCGGTGGGGGTGTGGTTGCGGCGTCGTCGGGGCCGGTGAGGCTTGCCACAGGTGGCGTTGTCGCTGGTGGCGGGGTGGGCAGAATGCGGCGGTGGATGCCCTGTCGTTGACGACGTTGCTGACCGCTGCCCTTGTCGCGGGGTGGGTGGACGCGGTGGTGGGTGGCGGTGGTCTGTTGTTGTTGCCGGCGTTGCTGGTGGCGGCGCCGGGTGTGCCGGTGGCGACGGCGTTGGGCACGAACAAGCTGGCGGCGATTTTCGGTACGTCGACGGCGGCGGTGACGTATGCGCGGCGGACGAAGCTGGACTGGGGTGTGGCGGGTCCGGCGGCGGGGTTGGCGGTGCTGACGGCGGGGTTGGGTGCGGCGCTTGCGGGTGCGGTGCCGGGTGGCGCGTACCGGCCGGTGGTGCTTGTGGTGCTGGTGGCGGTGGCGGTGTTCGTGATGGCGCGGCCGTCGCTGGGTGTGGTGTCGTCGCCGCGGCGCACGCCGGGGCGGGTGGTGGTGGCGGTGGCGGTGGCCGGGTTGGGCATCGCCCTGTACGACGGGTTGATCGGGCCGGGTACGGGCACGTTTCTGGTGTTGGCGTTCACGGCGATTCTGGGTTCGGATTTCGTGCACGCGTCGGCGATGGCGAAGGTGGTGAACGCGGGTACGAATCTGGGTGCGCTTGTGGTGTTCGGGTTGACGGGGCACGTGTGGTGGGCGTTGGGTGCGGCGATGGCGGTGTGCAACGTGGTGGGGGCGGCGGTGGGCGCGCGGATGGCGTTGCGGCGGGGTGCGGGGTTCGTGCGGGTGGTGCTGCTGGTGGTGGTGCTGGCGTTGGTGGCCCGGTTGGGTTACGACCAGTGGTTGGCGGGCTGATCGCGGTGGCGGTGCGGGCGGAGCACGATCGGGCGGTGCTGGCGGGTCTGCTGGGCCGGGATCCGGTGTTGCACGCGTACCAGTTGGGTGATCTGGACGATTTCTTCTGGCCGTACACGTCGTGGTTCCGGCGTGGCGACCAGGTGGTGTTGCTGTATCACGGGGTGGAGTTGCCGACGTTGCTGGCGTTCGCGGCGCCGGATCGGGTGCCGGAGTTGGCGGGGTTGCTGGCGGAGGCGGCGCCGGTGTTGCCGGCGCGGATGTGGGCGCACCTGTCCCCCGGTCTGGAGGCGGTGGTGGGCCGCTGGTTCGTGGTGTCGGAGGCGGCGGCGCATCACCGGATGGCGTTGACGGATCCAGGTCGGTTGGCGGCGGCGCCGGCGGTGGGTGAGCCGTTGGGGCCGGCGGACGCGGCGGAGCTTTCCGGGTTGTACGCGGTGGCGTATCCGGGGAACTGGTTCGATCCGCGGATGCTGGACACGGGCCAGTACGTGGGCGTGCGGGAGGACGGCCGGCTGGTGGCGGTGGCGGGCGTGCACGTGTTCTCGCCGCGGTGGCGGGTGGCGGCGCTGGGGAACGTGACGACGCATCCGGACGTGCGGGGTCGGGGTCTGGGCGCGGGGGTGGTGGCGGCGTTGTGCGCGCGGCTGCGCACGTCGGTGGATCATGTGACGCTCAACGTGCGGGCGGACAACGCGGCGGCGGTGCGGCTGTACGAGCGGTTGGGGTTCTCCCGGGTGGCCGGGTTCACCGAGTGCGCGTTGACGTCAGCGGCCGCGGCTGGGTGAGTCGAACCGGCCGGCGCGGATCTCGCGCAGGGCCCGGCGGCGGGTGTCGCCGCGCAGGGTGTCGACGTAGAGGCGTCCGCGCAGGTGGTCGGTCTCGTGTTGCAGGGCGCGGGCGAGGAAGCCGCTGCCGGTGATGGTGAGGGGTTCGCCGTGCTGGTCGTAGCCGTGGGCGGTGGCGTGCAGGGCGCGGGGGGTCGGGAAGTACAGGCCGGGGATGGACAGGCAGCCCTCGTCGTCGTCCTGGAGTTCGTCGGACAGTTCCAACGTGGGGTTGATCATGTGGCCGCGCCGGCCGTCGGCGTCGTAGACGAACACCTGGGCGTTGACGCCGATCTGGGGCGCGGCGACGCCGGCGCGTCCGGGTGCGCCGAGCAGCGTGTCCATCAGGTCGGTGACGAGGGCGCGCAGTTCGGCGTCGAAGCTGGTGACGGGTTCGCTGGGGGTGCGCAGCACGGGGTCGCCGATGATCCGGATCGGGCGCATAGTCATGTCCGGAAGGCTATCCGTTGCTTACCGCGCGGTGGGGGGCACCCGCCGGGGCGGCGACGCTCGTAGGGTGTGCGGACACCGACGCTGGGAGGCCGCCGCATGTATCCGCCGATCGAGCCGTACGCCCAGGGGATGCTGGACGTCGGGGACGGGCAGCGCGTGTACTGGGAGACGTGCGGCAATCCGGACGGCCGGCCGGCGCTTGTGGTGCACGGCGGTCCGGGTTCGGGCGCGGGCGCGGGGTGGCGGCGGCTGTTCGACCCAGCCGCGTACCGGATCGTGTTGTTCGACCAGCGTGGCTGTGGGCGCAGCACTCCCCTGGCGTCGGATCCGGCCACGGACCTGTCGGTGAACACCACCGCGCATCTGCTGGCCGACATGGAGGCGCTGCGCGCGCACCTGGGGATCGACAGGTGGCTGCTGTGCGGCGCGTCGTGGGGGTCGTCGCTGGCGCTGGCGTACGCGCAGCGGCACCCGCAGCGGGTCACCGCGCTGGTGCTGTTCAGCGTGGTCGCCAACACCAGCCGGGAGATCGAGTGGTTGACCCGGGACATGGGCCGGGTGTTCCCGCAGGAGTGGGCGCGGTTCCGTGACGGGGTGCCGGAGGCCGACCGGGACGGTGACCTGTCGGCGGCGTACGCGCGGCTGCTCGACGACCCGGACCCGGCGGTGCGGGAGCGGGCGGCGCGGGACTGGTGCGACTGGGAGGACGTGCACGTGTCCCTCGCGGGCGGGTACGCGCCGGATCCGCGGTTCGCCGATCCGGTGTTCCGGTACGGGTTCGCCCGGCTGGTGACGCACTACTTCGCGAACCGGGGTTTCCAGCCGGACGGGCAGGTGCTGCGCGACGCGGGCCGCCTGGCGGGCATTCCGGGGGTGCTGGTGCAGGGCCGGCTGGATGTCAGCGGCCCGCCGGACATCGCGTGGCTGCTAACCCGGGACTGGCCTGATGCGCGGCTGGAGATCGTGGAGTCCGGCGGGCACGGCGGCGGGCACGGCATCGGCGAGCGGGTGGTCGCCGCCCTGGACGCGTTCGCCGCCGGCTGAGCCGCCGCGCACGGCCGCTACCGGCCGGCGGAGCCGCCGCGAGCGGGCCGGCCGTCAGCCGGCGAGCAGGGCGCGGATCGGGGCGGCTTTGGCGGCGGCCTCGGCGACCTCGGCGGCCGGGTCGCTGTCCCAGGTGATGCCCCCGCCGGCCCACAGGTGCAGCAGGTCGCCGTCGGCGGCGGCGGTGCGGATGGTCAGGCCCAGGTCGAGGCGGTCGGGTCCGACCCAGCCGAGCGCGCCCATGCTCGCGCCGCGTCCGACCGGCTCCAGCGCGGCGATCTGCGCCAGCGCGGCGCGTTTGGGCGCGCCGGTGACCGAGCCGCCGGGGCAGACCGCGCGCAGCAGGTCGGCCAGGCCGAGGCCGTCGGCGGGCGCCGCGGACACCGTGGACTCCGCCTGCCACAGGTCACACCAGCGGCGTACGGCGAACAGCTCGTCGACGCGCACCGAGCCGGTGCGGGCGACGCGGGCCAGGTCGTTGCGTTCCAGGTCGACGATCATGACGTGTTCGGCGCGTTCCTTGGCGGAGGCGAGCAGCTCGCGGCGGCCGGCGGGGGTGGCCGGGCGGGTGCCCTTGATGGGGCGGGTGACCAGGCGGCCGTGTTCGACGGCGATGAGGGTTTCCGGGGAGGCGCAGCCGAGCGCCCAGCCGGGGCCGTGCAGGGTGCCGCCGTAGCGGGCGCCGGGCAGCGCGGCGAGGCGGGCCAGCGCCGGCCGGGGGTCGCCGGTGTACGGGGCGGCGGCGTGGCCGACGAGGTTGGTCTGGTAGACGTCGCCGCGGGCGATGGCGGCGCGGACCACGTCGACGGCGGCGGCGTGCGCGGCCGGGGTCCAGCTGTCGCGCCACGGTCCGAGCCGCCACCCGCCGGCGTGGGCCGGTGGCGGGGTCGGCGTGGGCCGGTCGGTGTGGTGGTAGACGACCACGACCAGGTCTGGCAGCGTCGGCGCGGGGCTCGGCGCGCCGGGCGACACGCCGAGGGTGTACGCGCCGGCGGCGGCGGACAGGTAGAGCGCCGCGCCGCAGACCGCGTCGTCGGGGTCGTGGCGGCCGGGGCGGGTGAGGTCGTCGCGGGTGACGCCGTGCGCGGCGAGGAAGCGTTGTGCCAGGTCGGCGGGGTCGCCGCCGTCGGTGGCGGACCAGTGCAGGCGGGCCGTCTCGACCAGTCGGCGACGGCATCCGGGCGGGGCGCCGGGGGTATCGACCTCCACCTGTGGGAGCGCTTCCACAACGTCTGGCCCGTTACGGGTCATCCGTTCAGCCCATTCTCGGTGAACAAGACGCATCCTTGCTCGTTGCCGCTCAGTTTTCCTTGGTACTGTGCGTCACTGGTCATGTGAACCATGACACAGTGCCCCCACAGTCCGGAGAACCCGATGTGTCAGCACCAGCCCACCTGCCCCTCCGCCGACGCGACCGACCGCGAGGCCGCCCGCGTCCTCGCCTGCTTCCCTGAGCAGGGCTGGAGCCTGCTCTGCAACGGTGTCATCGTCTTCGAGGACACCGGTGAGCTGCTCCCCGACGGACGCACCATCGCCCCGCACCGGGGTCCGGCCCGTCACGCTCTCGTGGCCTGAGCCATCACGCAGCGTCAGTGAGCGTACGCGCCGGTCATGACCGGCCGGCGCGCCGGCCGGGGCGGCGAGAGCCCACCGCCCCGGCGTTCGCCGCTCAGTCCTCGAACGCCTCCGGCGCGGGACACGAGCAGACCAGGTTCCGGTCGCCGTACGCGCCGTCGACGCGCCGCACCGGAGGCCAGTAGCGGCCCGCCCGGTCCACGCCCGCCGGGTAGGCGCCCACCGACCGCGGGTACGGGTGCGGCCACTCGTCGGCCGACACCATCGCCGCGGTGTGCGGCGCGTTGGACAGCGGGTTGTCCCCCGCCGGCCACTCCCCCGAGCCGACCTTGTCGATCTCCGCCCGGATCGCGATCATCGCGTCGCAGAAGCGGTCCAGCTCGGCCAGGTCCTCACTCTCGGTCGGCTCCACCATCAGCGTCCCGGCCACCGGGAACGACATCGTCGGCGCGTGGAAGCCGTAGTCGATCAGCCGCTTCGCCACGTCGTCGACGCTGACGCCGGTGGCCTTGGTCAGCGGCCGCAGGTCCAGGATGCACTCGTGCGCGACCAGGCCCTTGTTGCCGGCGTACAGCACCGGGAAGTGGTTACGCAGCCGCGCCGCCACGTAGTTCGCGGCCAGGACGGCCACGCCGGTGGCGCGGGCCAGCCCGTCGGCGCCCATCATCCGCAGGTACGCCCACGGGATCGGCAGGATCCCCGCCGACCCGTGGTTGGCCGCCGAGATCGCCGGCCGCCCGTCGGCGCGGGCACCGAGGGGGTCGCCAGGCAGGAACGGCGCCAGGTGCGAACGCACCGCCACCGGCCCGACGCCGGGGCCGCCGCCGCCGTGCGGAATGCAGAACGTCTTGTGCAGGTTCAGGTGCGACACGTCCGCGCCGAACCGGCCCGGCTTGGCGAACCCGACCAGCGCGTTGAGGTTCGCGCCGTCGACGTACACCTGACCGCCGGCGTCGTGGACCTTCGCGCACAACTGCGCGATGCCGGTCTCGTACACGCCGTGCGTCGACGGGTACGTCACCATGATCGCGGCGAGCGCGTCCCGGTGCTTGTCGATCTTCGCGTCGAGGTCGACCAGGTCGACGTTGCCGTCGGCGTCGCAGCCGACCACCACGACCCGCATGCCGGCCATCACGGCGGACGCGGCGTTGGTGCCGTGCGCCGACGACGGGATCAGGCACACGTCGCGGTGGGCCTCGCCGCGCTCGCGGTGGTAGCCGCGGATCGCCAGCAGCCCGGCCAGCTCACCCTGCGACCCGGCGTTGGGTTGCACGCTGACCGCGTCGTAGCCGGTGACCTCGGCCAGCCAGCCCTCCAGCTGCGCGATCAGCTCCCGGTACCCGGTGGTCTGCGCGTTCGGCGCGAACGGGTGCAGGTGCGCGAACTCCGGCCAGGTGATCGGTTCCATCTCGGTGGTGGCGTTGAGCTTCATCGTGCACGACCCCAGCGGGATCATGCCGCGGTCCAGCGCGTAGTCGAAGTCGGCCAGGCGGCGCAGGTAGCGCAGCATCGCCGTCTCCGAGTGGTGGCTGTGGAACACCGGGTGGGTGAGGAAGTCCGACGTGCGGGCCAGCCCGCCGGGCAGGGCCGCGTCCACCTCGCCGTCGAACCCGTCGACGCCGAACGCCGCCCACACCGCCTGCAGGTGCGCGGGCGTGGTGGTCTCGTCGCAGGAGATGCCGACCCGGTCGGCGTCGACCAGCCGCAGGTTCACGTTGCGCGCCGCGGCGGCGGCCACCACGTCGGCGGCCCGGCCCGGCACGGTCGCGGTGACGGTGTCGAAGAACGCGACGTCCGCGACCTGAACGCCGCCGGCGCGCAGCCCGGCCGCGAGCCGCGCCGCCGCCTCGTGGGTACGCCGGGCGATGGCGCGCAGCCCGTCCGGGCCGTGGTAGACGGCGTACATGCCGGCCATCACGGCGAGGAGCACCTGCGCGGTGCAGATGTTGCTGGTCGCCTTCTCCCGCCGGATGTGCTGCTCGCGGGTCTGCAACGCCAGCCGGTACGCCGGGTTGCCGTCGGCGTCGCGGGACACCCCGACCAAGCGGCCCGGCAGCATCCGCTCCAGGCCGGAGCGCACCGCCAGGTAACCGGCGTGCGGACCGCCGAAGCCCATCGGCACACCGAACCGCTGGGTGGTGCCGGCGGCGATGTCGGCGCCGATCTCGCCCGGCGGGCGCAGCAGCGTCAACGCCAGCAGATCCGCGGCGACCGTCACCAGCGCGCCCACGCCGTGCGCCGCGTCGACCAGCGCCCGGTCGTCGCGGACCGCGCCGGACGCGCCCGGGTACTGCAGGTGCAGGCCGAAGAACTCCGCCGGCAGCTCGTCACGCTCCACGTCGATCACCCGCACGTCGATGCCGAGGGGCTCGGCGCGGCTCGTGATCACCGCGACGGTCTGCGGCAGCGCGTCGGCGTCGACGACGTACACCGGGCTCTTGCTCCTGGACGCGCGGCGCGCGAGGGTCATCGCCTCGGCCGCGGCGGTGCCCTCGTCGAGCATCGAGGCGTTCGCAGTGGCCAGACCGGTCAGGTCGGTGACCATGGTCTGGAAGTTCAGCAGCGCCTCCAACCGGCCCTGGCTGATCTCCGGCTGGTACGGCGTGTACGCGGTGTACCAGGCGGGGTTCTCCAGCACGTTGCGGCGGATCACCGCCGGGGTGTGCGTGCCGTGGTAACCCAGACCGATCATGGACACGGCGACGGTGTTGCGGGACGCGAGGGCGCGCAGCTCGGCGATCGCCTCCCGCTCACTGGCCGGGGCGGGCAGGTCCAGGGTGCCGTGCCAGCGGATCACCTCGGGGATCGCGGCGTCCATCAGCTCGTCGACGGAGCCGTAACCGACGGCCTCCAGCATCCGGCGCTCGTCGGCCGGGCCGGGGCCGATGTGCCGGTCGGCGAACTGCTCTGCGGTCATGCGCTGCGCTCCTTGGGGGGCGAGGTCGACGGGTCGGCCTCCCCCTGAGTCGCGCTGACGCGCTCCACAGCGCCTGCCCACGTGGTCCTTTTGCCTGAGAGGTTCCGGGGAGAATCTGCCCCTTCGGCGCCGCCGGGATCGGCGGTCTCTCCCACGTGGGTGGTACCGGCACCCCCAACGCTACCAGCGGGCGTGTTTCCGGCTCATGTCCCGGGGTTGTCGATCACACCGGCGCCGGGGCCGCCGCGCACCGGTCCGCCAGCGCGCGCAGGGTGGCGCCCAGCGGCGCGTCCAGGCGCAGCGCCGCGTAGGTGTCGCCGCGGGTGACGCCCTGGTTGACGATCGCCACCGGGATGCCGTGGCGGGCCGCGCGCAGCACGAACCGCCGCCCCGACATCACCGTCAACGACGACCCCAGCACCAGCAGCGCCCGGGCCCCCTCCACCAGGGCGAAACAGTCGGCCACCCGCGACGCGGGCACCGTCTCGCCGAAGAACACCACGTCCGGTTTCAGCATGCCGGTGCCGCACAGCGCGCAGTCGACCGTGCGGAACCCGGCCACCGCCTCGTCCGGCAGGTCCACGTCGCCGTCGGGGTTGACGTGCGCCACCCGCGCGTCGAAACCCGGGTTCGCCTCCGACAGGCGCCGGTGCAGCTCCTCGCGGCCGGTGGCGTTGCCGCAGTCCAGGCACGTCACCTCGTCGAGGCGGCCGTGCAACTCGATCACGCCGGTGGCGCCGGCGGCGGTGTGCAACCCGTCGACGTTCTGCGTGATGATGCCGCCGAGCAGCCCGGCCGCCTGCAGCCGCGCCACCGCCCGGTGCCCCTCGTTCGGCGCCGCCCGCGCGATGGTCTGCCAGCCCAGGTGGCTGCGCGCCCAGTACCGCCGCCGCGCCAGCGGATCCCGGGTGAACTCCTGGTACGTCATCGGGGTGTGCCGGCGGGACGCGCCGCTGGGCCCCCGGTAGTCCGGAATGCCCGACTCGGTGGACAGGCCCGCGCCGCTGAGCACCACCACGTCCCCGGCGGCCACCAGCCGCGCCAACGCCTCGAACGCCTCACTCACCCGTCCATGGTCCCTCGCCGGACCCGCACCTCCCACCCGGACGCCCGGCGGGGCGCGCCCGGCCGGGCTACGTTGATCGCATGCGCGTCGTCATCGCCGGAGGGCACGGCAAAATCGCCAAACTGCTGGAGCGGGAACTGGCCGGACGCGGAGACACCGCGCTCGGGCTCATCCGCAACCCCGACCACGCCGCCGCGCTACGTGCCGCCGGCGCCGAACCGGTCCTCTGCGACCTGGAACACACCGACGTCGACACCCTCGCCGCCCACCTGGCCGGCGCCGACGCCGTCGTGTTCGCCGCCGGCGCCGGACCGGGCAGCGGCGCCGCCCGCAAGGACACCGTCGACCGCGGCGCCGCAGTGCTGCTCGCCGACGCCGCCGCACAAGCCGGCGTACGCCGCTACCTGCTGGTCTCCTCCATGGGCGTGGACGACGCACCCGCCGACGGCACCGACGACGTGTGGGCGGCGTACCTGCGGGCCAAGAAAGCCGCCGAGGACGACATCACCGGCCGGGACCTCGACGTGACGGTGCTGCGGCCCGGCCGGCTCACCGACGACGAACCCGAAGGCCGCATCACGCTGGCCCGGCACGTCACCGGCGGCGCGATCAGCCGCGCCGACGTCGCCCGGGTCCTGCTGGCCCTGCTCTACGCCCCCGGCACCGCCGGGCACACCCTCGAACTGGTCGGCGGCGACACGCCCATCGCCGAAGCGATCACCGCCGTCACCACCTGAGCCGTACCGCCCGGCCCGCCGCACCGCAGGCCGGGCGGTACGGTCACCGCTGATGCCGGGGCAACGCCGGCTGCGGCGCGCCGCCACCAGCCGCCGGCAACTCCCGGGAGATCCGCTCCATCGTGCGCGCCAACTGCTCACTACCGTCGTCGAGATGCCGCGCCGCCGCCTGCATGTGGGAGATCATCATCTCGCCGAAGATCCGCAACGCCTCCCGCGTCGCCACCGAGTCGTCGAAGCTGCCCCCGGCGGCGCTGCGGTACTCCGCCACCGCCCGCTCGGCCTCCTGCTTCGCCTCCTCCGCCGCCGCCCGCATGTAACTCTCGTACTGGGTACGGGCGTACTCGGCCACCCGGCGCGCGTAGTCGTGCGCCTGCGCGATGATCTGCTCGGCCTCCCGCTGCGCCGCCGACAGCAGGTTGACCTCCTTCGCCGCCGGCGCCGCCGGCGCCTTCTCCGCGCTCGGGATCACCCCGTGCCGGTGCAGCTCCAGATGGTCGTTGAGGCGCTCGTTCTCCGCCCGCAGGTCCCCCACCTGCGCTGCCAGCAGATCCAGCTCGTCGGCCACCTGCAACCGGAACCGGTCCACGTCCGCCGGGTCGTACCCGCGCCGTGTGAACGCCGCCGACCCGAACTCCCACCGACGCACCCGGTCCGCGGTCAGCCGCACCTGCACCGGACCCGACACGTGCTGCGAGTCATAGCTGCTGATCGGGCTCGCGCTCACCGGATCACCTCTGTTCGCGACTGCGGGGCTCGCAACCCCGGCTCACTCCTCGCGCTCACCGGATCACCTCTGTTCCCTCGGCCACCGTCCGCCAGGACGGGCCGTACCAGTGCTTGCCGAAACCCTCGTGGTGCAGCTGGCCCGGCTGGTAACCCGCCGCGGTCAGCGCCGCCACCGAATCACCGACCATCTCGTCGGACCCGCACACATACACGTGCCTCGACCGCCAGTCCCCGTCGGCCAGCACCCGGTCGGCCAGCCGCACCATCTCCCCCGGCCGCTGCGGATCCGATCCGGCCACGTACGACACCCGCAACCACGGATGCGTCGCCGCCAACTTGTCGATCGCCTCACTGTCGTAGAACTCCGTACGCGAACGGGCCCCCACATACAGGTCGACCCGCCGCCCGGAACCCTCCGCCGCCACCTGCTCCACCAGCGCCTTCACCGGCGCCCAGCCGGTCCCGGCGGCCAACAGCAGCAGATCCGACGACCCGGCCTGCCACAACGTCAACCGCTCCCCCACCGGCGACGCCAGATGGATCTGATCACCCGCCGCGCACCCGTACACCAGACGCGACGACACCACGCCACCCGGCGCGGCCCGCACGTGCAGCTCCACCGTGCCGTCCGAACGCGGCGCGTTCGCCGGCGAGTAGTACCGCCACGACCGCACCGCCGGATGCGACACCCCGATCGACTGCCCCGGCCTGAACGGCAGCAGATACTGCGGGCGCACCGTCAGCACCGCCACGTCGAACGTGCGCTGCTCGTGCGACAGCACCTCCGCCACCCACCACGGCGGCGACTGCGACTCCGCCGCCTGCGCGCCGTCGGTCATCACCTGCGCCACCAGGCCGTACGCCGCGGTCCAGTCGGCCGCCAGCTCGTCGGTCCACGCCTCACCGCAGAAATGCCGCAACGTCGCCAGCAGCGCCTCACCGACCGCCGGATAGTGCTCCGCGCGCACCGCGAACTTCCGGTGATCCGCGCCCAGGTCCCGCAGGAACCCGACCAGCTGATCCACCTGGTCCACGTGGGACACCACATGCCCCAGGGCCGCCACCAGACGATCCCGCTGCCCGGCCATGTTCGTCGGGAACATCTGCCGGGTCTCCGGATGCGCCAGGAACAGCGTCGAATAGAAGTAGAGCGGCACCTGGTCGCCGTGCGCGGCGACCAGGGACCAGCTCTGCTTCAGCCGTGCCGCGTCCACGCTCAGGCATCCCCCGCCGACACGACCTGATCGCGGACCTGCCCGAGCACGACCTGCACGTCGGCGATCACGTCGGCCGGCACGCCCAGCTCCACCAGCGTCGCCGTCAGGTGCTCACCGACCTTCGCGTAGTGCTCACCCGGAATGTTCAACGGCTGGTGCGCCTCGGCCAGCCCACGGCCGGCGTACTCGTTCGGCCCACCGAGCACCACCGCCAGCATGAGCGCCAGGTGCCGCCGCTGCTCCACCATGTCCACCCCGGTGAAGTAGCCCGCGAGATCCGCATCGGCCAGCACCTTGTCGTAGAACGACTCCACAGCGGCCTTCACCGCCGCCGCGCCGCCGATGCGCTCGTAATGGGAGATCGGGGTGGTCTCGCTCGTCACCGTCATGCTCGGTCCTTCCACCAGGGGTCCGCGGGCAGCGCCGCGTCAGGGGCTCACCGTCCGGCGCGCGAAGTCACACAGCGTTCCACCGTGACGTCGACACGCCGACGATCGGAACGGACGATAGCGCGCCCCCCACCACGCTTCACGCCGCCCCTGTCCCGATCCCGAGAACCGTCAACTACGGACAGTCAACAACAGCCGCGAATACGATGAACACACCGCAGTCAGCCGAGCACCCCCGGTCAACCCACAGCGCGTACCGTCCCTTTCGGACATTGCGCACCGACCAGCCGCGACCTGCGGATACACCGACCGGGCCGCGCCCGACCACCGGACCGGGCCCGCCCGGGCCCCGCACGGCACACCCCGTCACCAAAACACGAATCGCGCCGCACCCTTTTCGGGCGCGGCGCGATCCCGTCAACGAGACGCGACGCAGGTCACCCGGCCCGGCGCCGCGCCCGACGCGCCGCCAGCTCGTCACCCACCGCGTCCGCCTCCGGCTCCACCGCCGGAGCAGCCGGCTCCTGCCCACCCACCGGCTCCGCCGGCAGATGCGACAACGAACCCTGGATCTCCTTGAACGCCCCACCGATCGCGATGCCGAACACGCCCTGGCCGCCCTGCAACAGGTCGACCACCTCCTCCGGCGACCGGCACTCATACACAGTCGTCCCGTCGGAAATCAACGTGATGCCCGCAAGATCATCCACCCCACGCGACCGCAACGCCTCGATCGCCTTCCGAATGTTCTGCAACGACACCCCGGCGTCCAGCAGCCGCTTCACGACCTTCAACACCACCAGGTCGCGGAACGAGTACAACCTCGACGTCCCCGAACCCGAAGCATCACGCACACTCGGCACCAC
The DNA here is from genome assembly GCF_001652995.1 of Micromonospora sp. NBRC 110037. Classification (NCBI taxonomy): domain Bacteria; kingdom Bacillati; phylum Actinomycetota; class Actinomycetes; order Micromonosporales; family Micromonosporaceae; genus Micromonospora; species Micromonospora sp. NBRC 110037. The sequence continues at coordinate 1,590,436 of NZ_BBVA01000002.1, read as the reverse complement.
AAGCGCCGTACGCGCCCAATAGTCCAACTGCCGGTAACTGATGCCCACCGCCGAACACGCGGTCACACCCCGGTAGCCGACCTCACCGTCACCGACCGACTCAGGCCCCACACCCGCCTGCTGCTCCGCACCCGGACCAGGATCCCGCGGCTCGTGCATCCGGACCAACCTCCCCGCGTCCGTGGCGGTGCCGCGCCGACTCCCCGTCACGCGCACCCCTCGACACGGCAACCCTATCGCCGCCGCCCGCACTTCACCCGCAGGAGACACCGCGACACGCCGCGCGACCGCCCGGCACCAACGACACACGGCGGCCAGCCATCACCCACAGTGACAACCACCGCCGCGCCGACCCCGGCCACCCGGCCGGGCACACCTCAACCCGCGAAGTCCTCCGGACGCACCTGATCCAGGAACTCCCGGAACTTCTCCACCTCGTCCTCCTGCTCGTCCGGAATCACGATCCCCGCCTCGCCGAGGACCTGCTCCGCACAACGAATCGGAGCGCCGACCCGCAACGCCAACGCGATCGAGTCACTCGGCCGCGCCGACACCCGCACCCCGTCACCCAGCAGCAGATCCGCGTAGAACACGTTGTCCTTCAACTCGGTGATCTCCACCGCCCGCAACGGCGCCTGCAACGCCGCCAGCACATCCCGCAGAAGATCATGCGTCAACGGCCGGGCCGGCTTGACCCCCTGCTGCTCGTAAGCGATCGCCGTCGCCTCGACCGCGCCGATCCAGATCGGCAGATAGCGGTCCCCCTCGACCTCCCGCAGCAGGACGATCGGCTGGTTGCTCGGCAACTCCACCCGAACTCCGACCACGCTCAGCTCGCGCACCGCCGCCTCCGTGTCGTCGTCACCTTGCACCGCGCCCCTCCCTGCACGGTACACGGACCAGGACACAGGAGTCCCACACGCTACGTGCACCACGCCTCGCCGGAGGGGCTTACCCCGGCAAGCCTACGACACGCTCCCCCGACCAGATCTTTCCGCGCCACCCCACGACGAAGGGCCGGGCGTCCACGACACCCGGCCCTCCACCGACAACCTCACCGGCCCAACGTCGACCGCAGCCCCACCCGCACCAACGCCGCGTGCAACCGCTGCGACAACGCCACCAGCTCCCGCGCCGTCTCCGCCGCACGAGCCCGCGCCGCCGGATCACTCTGCCGCGCCAACGGCGCCACAAGCTGCGCGAACAAACCAACCTCACGATCCGCCGCCGACCGGTACGCCCGCAGATGCCGAGGCTCCAACCCGTACGCCGCCAGACCCGCCACCGCACTCGCGATGATCAAAGCATCCGCGTCGTACCACCCCGGCGGATCCGACACCAGCACACCGAGCCGCTCCAACTCCGCAAGCGTCGACTCGTCCACGCCGCTACGCGAGATCAGCCCCGCCCGGTCCAGCCGCACCTCCGACGACTCGACCGAATCCACCGGCTCCCGGCCCGGCACCTCACCACCCGGACCCACAGCCACCAGATTCGGCCGCCCCCGCCCCGGCGACGGACCAGAACCGTCCCACTCGGCCAACTGCTCCCGGATCACCCGCAACGGCAGATACTGATCCCGCTGCGCGGTCAACACGAACCGCAGCCGCGCCACATCGTCCCAGCCGTACTTGCGATAACCCGCCGGCGTCCGCTGCGGCTCCACCAGGCCCTCGGCCTCCAGGAACCGCAACTTCGAGATCGTGACGTCCGGAAACTCCGGCCGCAACTGAGCCAGCACCTCGCCGATACTCATCAGCGCAGGCGCCCGCCCAGCCCCGGACGGCGTCGAAGCCGCAGGCTCGTTCACCCCCGGCCGGCCTCACCCTCCGGGCGCGGACCGGCGATGAACACCACCCGGAACTTACCGATCTGCACCTCGTCACCGTTGCTCAACGTCGCCGCCTCGACCCGCTCACGATTCACGTACGTGCCGTTCAGGCTGCCCACATCCCGCACCGTGAACGTCCCACCGTCCCGGTGGAACTCCGCGTGCCGACGCGACACCGTCACGTCGTCCAGGAAGATGTCACTGTCCGGGTGCCGCCCACTCGTCGTCACGTCGTGGTCCAACAGGAACCGGGCGCCCGCGTTCGGACCCCGGCGAACCACCAGCAACGCCATACCCGGCGGCAAAGAACCGGACATCCGGCTCGGCACCACATCGGTGTCCGGCCCCTCCAGCACTTCGTCGAGCGAACCGAGATTGAGCGTCGAAGTGACGTCGAGCGGGGGGAACTCGTCGTCTGGGCGCGTCATGGGACCACCTCACGGATCTGTTCGGTCGGCGTCAGGAAATGGCGGGTCTGGCCGCCGGGCAACACCACACCCGGCGGCTGGCTCCCCGTGCCCGGGAAGGCGCATTCCGCAACGCTCAAACTATTGGTTCTCGGTCGACTGGGCGAGCCTAGCCAGCGCCGAAATGCAGGGCAACCGGACGCGCGGAACCACGCCGCCGCCCGGAACAGCACGAACTCAGCTCTCGGTGAGCTCGCGGTACGCATCAGCGGTCAACAACCCCTCGACCGCCGCCGGATCATCCGGAGTGATCTCCACCAACCACCCCGCACCGTACGGATCCGTGTTGATCACCTCAGGGGTGTCGGCAAGCGCCTCGTTGCGCGCCGCCACCGTGCCGCTCAACGGCGCGTAGATCTCCGACACGCTCTTCGTCGACTCGATCTCGCCCAGCGACTCGCCCGCCGCCACCACCGAACCGGAATCCGGCAGCTGCACGAACACGATGTCACCCAGAGCGTCCTGCGCGAAGTGCGTGATACCGACGCGGACGACACCACCGTCACCACCGACCACCCACTCGTGCTCGGCGGTGTACCGCAGATCCTCAGGAATCACCAACTGCGTCCTTCGTCATCGGTGCACCGGAAAAACCGGCGCGGCCGCGCCCGGTCAGGAAACCGGCCGCGCGTGGTCCAGCTTGATCGGCGCGTGCAGCTGCGAAACCTCCACAACCTCACGATCCTCGGAGGTCACGTTACCGCCGCCGTCCCGCACCGATGCGACCACCCCGCCAGGAATGTTCAACGCCGTACGCATCGTCGCCGGATCCCCGATCACCATGATCGTAAACGGACCCGTCAGCCGCCGCCCGTCCACCACCAGAACACCATCGGCCCCGTCCACGAAATACGTCGACGCGATGATCCGCACCGCCGAACCATCAGCGCCCTGGATCTGCATCGCCTCCGCGCCCGCACCCCGCAGCTCCTGCACCGCGTCCAGGATCCGCGTCGACGACACCGCCTTCGCCGGCCCCGAGAACCGCACCTCCAGCCCCGGACCCACCGCCGGCAACGTACCCGCCAGGATGCCCAGCTCGTCCGCCCGCCGCGTCGCCTCCTCCAGCGCCGCCTGCCGGCCCTGCTCACCCGAGCGCAACTGCCGCTGACTCTCCTCCAGGGCGTCGATGTCCTGACGCAGCCGCCGCTCCCGCGAATCCAGATCCGACGAGATCCGCACCAGATCCTCCTCCCGCGTCGCCGCGAGCGTCGGATCCGTCGACGTCGTCTTCAACTGCACCACGAGCGTGAAACCCAGCAACGCCAGCAGCACCGCGATCATCAGACCCGCCGAGGAGAACCGCCGCGACCGCGACGGCCGCGCCACCGCACCCGGCTCCGGCTCGGACTCCGGCACCGCCTCCCGCTCCGCCGGCTCCGACGACTCATCCGGCGCCGGCTCCACCGGCGCCAACGGGCTCAACTCGTCCGGATCGGGCGCGTCCGGGCGCGGATCCGGCTCACCCGCCGGACCCGACGGCCGCTCCGGCTCCACCGGACGCGGCCACCCCGTCCCCGTCTCCCTGTGTTCCTCACTCATCGCCACAAACCTACGCCCGGAACAGGTGCCGACGGATCGCCGCCACATTTCCGAAGATGCGCACCCCGAGCACGACCACCACACCCGTGGACAACTGACCACCCACGCCCAACTGGTCACCCAGGTACACGATCAGCCCCGCCACCAGAACGTTCGAGATGAACGACACCACGAACTGCTTGTCGTCGAAGATCCGGTCCAGCTTCGCCCGCACCCCACCGAACACCGCGTCCAACGCGGCCACCACCGCGATCGGCAGATACGGCTGCAACGCCGCCGGCACCGTGGGGTCCAGATACACCCCGAGCACCACACCGGCGAGCAACGCCAGCACCGCGATCATCGGCCACCTCCCGAGGGGCTGGAAGAACCACCCGGGCCGGACGACCCGGGACTCGACGAACCGGCGGCCCCCGAACCCGACGGACGCGGACTCGGACTGACCGAAGGCTCGGCGTAGCGTAGCCGCGGCTGCGGCGCCGCCGGCAAGGTGAGGTCGTCGACCCGCTTCACCCCGAACGACAGCCCCGTCGTCCGCGCCACCTCACGCATGAGCGCCGCCGCCCGGCTCTCGTTGAACCGGTCCCGCATCGACCGCGGCCCGATCGCCTGCACCTCGTACGGGCCCGTCACCGGCCGGTAGTCCACCAGGATCGCCTCACCCGCCGACCGGATCGTCGACGTCGCGGTCAACCGCTGGCCGTTCACCGCCACCGCCTCGGCGCCCGCCGCCCACAACGCGTTGGCCACCTTCTGCAGATCCGAGTACAGCACCCGGGACGGGCCCGCGTCCCCGCTGGTCACGCCGTCCTGGTCCGCCGTCGCGTCGGCCAGCCGCACCACCACGCCGTCACCGCGCACCCGAGCCAGACCGGTGCCCGCCTCCAGCGTGCGCAACCGGGACGCCTGCGAACCGCTCAGCGCCGCGTCCCGCTGCCGGCCGACCTCCTCGCGCAACTGCTCGGCCCGCTCGGTCAACCGGTCGGTCGCCGCCTCACGCCCCTTGATCTCGGCGATCAGCCCCGCCCGCGCCGTCGCCCGGCTCGGCTCCTCCGCCATCGTCTCCCGGTACGCCACCGCGAACAGGAACCCGATCACCGCCAGGACGAGCAGGCTCACCGGGCGGCCCAGCACCTGCCGCACCCGCGACATGCCACCCGCCGCCCGGCGCGCCGCCGCGTCCCCGTACCCCGGGTCCAGCGGATTGCGGAACAGCTCGGTCAGGAAGTCCGGCGCGTACACCCGGCTCGACGGGTCGCGCTCCTTCTCCGCGTCGCCGGACGCCGGCCCGGTCACGCCGCCACCTCCGCGCGCCGCGCCCGCATCTGCCGTACGAGACGGCTCGCCTGCACCACGTACATCGCGCCGGCCACCCAGTAGAGGACCAGACCCCACCAGCCCAGGCCCCAGCCGATCGCGCCGGCCGCGGTGCCGATGTCCGGCACGGCGTCGGCCAGCAGCAGGATCGGGAACGCCGCCAGCAGCAGGAAGGTGGCGGTCTTGCCCACGTAGTGCACCGGCGGCGGGCCGTAGCCGTAGCGGCGCAGCACGCCGAGAGAGACCAGCAGCAGCAACTCGCGGGCCAGCAGCGCCCCGGTGAACTGCCAGGGCACCACCTCCCGCGCGGTGAAGGCCAGCAGCGTGGCCAGGATGTAGAGCCGGTCGGCCAGCGGGTCGAGCAGTTCGCCGAGTCGGCTCACCTGCCCCAGCCGGCGGGCGATCCAGCCGTCCACCCAGTCGCTGGTGCCGCCCACGGCGAGCACCACGATGGCCGCGACGTCGGCGCGGACCACGAGGAACAGGTAGAGGAAGATCGGCACGCCGACGAGCCGGACGAAGCTGATCAGGTTGGGCAGCGTGAGGACGCGGTCTCCCACGACCGTGGCGTCCCCGGAATCCGGGTGCTCCGCTGGAGCCGGCCGACGCGACACCGAACCCTCCCTTCGCAGCACGGTCCGGCAGCCGGACGAGCCGCCGCTGGAGGGACGTGCGCGTTGCCGGCCGGTCAGACGCCGGCGCCCTCTGTGATCCCGGGCTGGGACCTCCCCCGACGCGGCCGGTGATCACCGGCCGCTCAGTTGCGCTGCCACTATATCGGGCTCCCCCGCTCCGGCCGCTGGCCGCGCTGCGCCGTTGCTCAGTGTTGTGAGGGTGGGGACCGTCACAACCGCTATGGCATCCTAGGACACTAGCTGACCATCACGGGCTGTTGGTCAGGATCAGCGCCGGGGTGGGACTCAGGCGGTCCGGGCGGTGGAGTCGGAGCCCGCCTGCGGCGCGACCGCCGCGGCGGCCTGACTGAACGCCACGAGCGCCAGCAGCAGCTCGTGCTGCGCACGGTTGGGCATCCGGTCGAGCACCGCCTGGACCGCACGGTGCCGGCGCTGCTGCAGGTCGCGCAGCAACGTGTCCGCCGCCGCGGTCGGGATCAGCCGCACCTCTCGCCTGTCACGCGGGTCGGCCACCCGGCGCAGCAGGCCGACGGCCTCCAGGCGGTCACAGAGCCGGCTCGCCGACGACGGGACCACGTCCAGCAGCTCGGCCAGCCGGTTCACGTTGGTGTCCGGATGGGACACGATCAGCGACAGCACCCGCAGCTGGGTCGGCGAGACGCTGACGGTGTGCCGTGAGGTCGCGGAGTCGAGCACACCGATGAGCGCCTCGGCAGCCGACTCGATGGCCGCGGCAAGATTCGGAGGTCGCTCCACCCGCTGTCCCCTGCGATCGTCCCGCTCGTGTTCGCTCCGCCGCCCCGATCACTGCCCCGTGACGTCGTCGGACCGGCCGGAACCGCGCCAGTCCAGGCAGACGACGACCGCGTCGTCACGGAGATCCGCGTCGGCGTGGTACGCATGCAGTTCGCGCATCACCGTACCAACTGCCTCGGTCGCCGGCTGCAGCCGAGTAGCCCGCATCGCGCGCGCCATGGCCCGGACGCCGTACGGCTCCTGGCCGTCGGGCTCCGCCGCGTACACCCCGTCGCTGACCACGAAGAGACGATCGCCCGGCTCCAGAGTGAACTCCTGCACGTCGTACCGGGTCTCGGCGAACATGCCCAACGGCAGTTGCTGCTCCAACGCGATCGGGGTGACCCGCCTCCCCCGCAGCCGCAGCAGTTGCGGGGAACCGGCGTCCACCGCCCGCACCACGCCCCGGCGGCTGTCCAGCTCCAGCAGCAGCGTGGCCACGTGCCGGCCGCCCCGGTGCTGGTAGTAGATGGTGTCCGAGGCCAGCTCCGCCTGCTCGACCAGGCTGCCGCCGGAACGCCGGGCGTTGCGCATGGCGTTCACCGTCATCGCCGTGAGCAGCGACGCGGCCAGCCCGCTGCCGGTGCCGTTGAGCACGGTGAGGGTGAGCCGCTCACAGTCCACCGACCAGTCGAAGTGGTCACCGCCCACCGTGTACGCCGGTTCGAGCTGCCCGGCCAGCAACGCGTCGCCGTGGCGCACGCTGCGCCCCGGCAACAGGTCCCACTGCATCTCCGCAGCCATGCTCAGCCGTTCCCGCCGCCGGGCGCGGCGGTACCTGTCGGTCTCCCGGTCGGCCGCGCGGATGGCCACGGCCAGCTCGCCGGCGGCGTCCCGCGCCGCCTCCACTGTGGCCGCGTCCGGGTCACCGAGCAGCTCGACCATCAGGACGCCGAGCCGCTCCCCCCACACCGACAGCGGCAGGTAGGCCCGGCAGCGGCCGTCGTCGATGATGTCCAGGACCGGCTCCTGGCTGCTGAAGCAGCGTTGCGCCACGGTGTGTGCCGGCAACGGGCCACCGTCGGGCACGTCCGGGTCGAGCACCGGCCAGAGGCCGCTGGCGCGGTAGTCGGCGACGAACACCTCCGCCCGCGCGGCCCCGAGCGTCTGGCGCAGCACCGCGTCCGCGGTCTCCACCAGCTGGTCGGGTGGCGCCGTGCGCAGGGCACGTGACACCGATCCGGACGCCTCCGGCATGCTCATCCTCCGATGACGACTATTGCTACAGAGCAAACATCATACGAAGGACCCCCGACCGCCGAACGGCCCGCCTCGACCGGCGCGGCTCAGTCCGCCGGCCGCAGCGCCAACGCGCCGTAGAACGCGTCCGGCACCGGCTCCGGCTCACCCTCGGGCCGCCACCGGGCCACCGGCACGACGCCCTCGTCGGTGGGACGCCAGCGGCCCAGCAGCGGCGCGAACCGCTCGGGCGCGCGCATCCGGAACGCCGGGCCCATCATGGCCAGCGCCTGCGGGTGCCCGGCCAGCTCCTCGCTGTCGAAGTCGATCGCCAGCCGGCTGCCCGGCGCGACCGCCCGGTACAACTCGTCCAGGGTACGGGCGAGCGTGTCGTCGTCCAGGAACGCGGCCAGCCCGAGGAACACCACTCCGACCGGCCGTCTCCCCCACCCCGGCACGAAACGGTGCAGCTGCGCCCGGTCGACGGTGCCGATGTCGGTGGCGTCGCCGTAGCCGTAACCGGCGCGGTCACTGCCGGCGAGCAGGCGCTGGCCGAGCCGGACCGTCTCCGGGTCGACGTCGGTGTAGAGGACCGTCGCCTCCGGTGCGACCTCGTGCACGTTTCCGCAGGTGGGCACGCCCGCACCGAAGACCAGGAAGCCGTCCACGCCGTCGCCGGCCATGGCGCGCACGGTCCGGCCCAGGAAACCGCGCAGCGAGCGGAAGATCGCCGCGCAGGGCCCGTACGCCGCCTCGAACGCGGCGGCCGCGGCGACGTCGACCGGACGGTGGTGCCGGCCGCCGAGCCAGTAGTCGATCATGCGGGCGGTGCTCGGTCCGTCCGGCTGATCCATCGACGGGCCTCCCTCCCTGGGCGCTGTCCGCCAGCGTACCGACCGGGCGACCGGCGCGGTATCGCCCCGGGCCGGTCCCGCCGGCCGCGATACTGGCCGCGGGAGCGCCGGCCACGAGGAGGTACCTGGTGAACTCCGCTGACGGTGCGGCCGTGGTGGTCGGGGTGGACGGCTCCGAGCCGGCGACCCGGGCCGTGCTCCTGGCCGCCCGGGAGGCCACCCGCCGCAACCGGCCGCTGCGGGTGGTCCACGGATTCATCTGGCCGCTGCTGGGCGTACCGGTGGCCGCTCCGGCCGGGGCGCCGCCGCACGCCGGCCTGCGTCACCAGGCCGAGCAACTGGTCGCCGACGCGGTCAACGCGGCCCAGGCGCAGGAGCGCGGGCTGCGCATCACCGGCGAGATCATCGACGGGGAGGCGGCCGCCGTGCTGATCGGCGAGTCCCCCACCGCCGCGCTGATCGTGCTCGGCGACCGGGGTCTCGGCGGGTTCGCCTCGCTGGTGATCGGCTCGGTCGCGCTGCAGGTCACCGCGTACGCCGACTGCCCGGTGCTGGTGGCCCGGGGCGCCGCCCGCGACACCGGCCCGGTGGTGGCCGGGGTGGACGGCTCCGCGCTGTCCCGCGCCGCCGTCGAGTTCGCCGCCGAAACGGCGTCCCACCGCGGCGCCCCGCTGCGTGTGCTGCACGCCCACCCGGGCGGCCGGTCGGCGCAGGCCGACGAGCAGGAGCGGGTCCTGGCCGAGTCGGTCGCCGGCGTCGCCGAGCGCTGGCCGGACGTGCCGATCAACCGGGAGGCGGTGCGGGCCCGCCCGGTCACAGCGCTGACCGAGGCGTCCCGGGACGCCCAACTGGTCGTGGTGGGCCGGCAAGGCCGCGGTGAGCTCAGCGGCTTGCTGCTCGGCTCGGTGAGCCAGGGGATCCTGCACCGCGCCGCGTGCCCGGTCGCTGTCGTCCGCGCCCCGGCCTGAGCGCACGGTTGGCCCCGGCCCGGGCGGGTAGACGGGTTCGTCAGCCGACGGCGACCCGAGGAGGCAGTGATGGCAGGACCCCGTCCGGGCAGCAACGCGTACGACAAGCAACGGGCACGGCTGCGCGACCTCGTCGAGCAGTCCGGGCGCGCCACCGACAAGGAGGCCAACCAGGTCGCCAACCGGATCCTGCAGGACGACCGTGGGCAACGCGGCGTGGTCCGGGGCGAACGGACCTACGGCCCCAAGGGCAACCGGGAACCGGGTGACCCGAAGTGAGAGCGGCATCCGCCGTCGACGGCGCCATCGCGGGCGCCGTCGGCAGCGCCGTGCTCAACGCGGTCTCCTACCTCGACATGGCGCTGCGGGCGCGGCCGGCGAGCAGCACCCCGGAGTCGGTGGCCGGACGGCTGGCCGACGTCACGCACGTCGACCTGGGCCCCGGCGACGAGGCGGCGAACCGCCGTTCCGGTCTGGGGCCACTGCTCGGGTACGCCACAGGCATCGCCGCGGGGGCCGCGTTCGGTCTGCTCGCCGGACAACGGCGGATCCCGTTGCCGCTGGCCACGGTGCTGCTCGGCGGTGGGGTGATGGCCACCTCGGACGGCTCGATGACGGTGCTGGGCGTGACCGACCCGCGTACCTGGCGGCGCGCCGACTGGGTCTCCGACCTGATCCCGCACCTGGCGTACGGGCTGTCGGCCGCAGCCACCTGGCGGCGGCTGCGGCCGGCGTCGGCTCGCGGTTAGCTCTCGTCGTCGGCAACCGGCTCACCGGCCGGACCGTACGGCGACACCTGACCCTTCGGAACGGGCCGTCCCGCGTCGGCGTTCGACGTGCCCCGGCTCCGCGAACGGCCGCCCGCCTGGGTGGCCGTCTTGCGGCTGTCCTGGCTGGTGGCGCCGAGATCGTTCCGGCGCAGTTCCTCCTGCTGCGGCTTGACCACGGCTCTCTCCTTCCCGGTGGGGCGCACGGCCGTCGGCCGCGCACCAGACAGGCGTACCCGTCGCCGCCCGGCGCATTCCGGATCGGCGCGGGGGTCTGGCCGGGGCCGGGACGGGTAAGCCGGATGGATGCCAGACGATCGCAACGTCGCGCGCGCCCTGCTGGACCGGCAGTCCCGCACGTACGCGGAGGAGGCGGGGATCACCCTCGCCGACCGGCCCGGCCCGCTCTACCAGTTGCTGGTGCTCACCACGCTGCTGAGCACCCGGATCCGGGCGTCGGTGGCGGTGGCCGCCGCCCGGGAGCTGTTCGCCGCCGGTTACCGCACCCCGCAGACGATGGAGGCGGCGAGCTGGCAGGACCGGGTCGACGCGCTGGGCCGGGGCCACTACCGGCGCTACGACGAGCGGACCGCGACCATGCTCGGCACCGGCGCCCGGCTCTGCCTGGACCGCTGGCACGGCGACCTGCGCCGGCTGCACCAGGAAGCCGGCGCCGACCGGGCCGCGCTGCGCCGGTTTCTCACCGAGTTCCCCGGCATCGGCCCCACCGGGGCGGACATCTTCCTGCGCGAGGCGCAGTCGGTGTGGCCGGACGTGCGCCCGTACGCCGACCGGCGCACGCTGGCCGGGGCGAAGCGGCTGGGCCTGCCGGCGAGCCCCGGCGACCTGGTCGGGCTGGTCGGCGAGGCCGACTTCGGACGGCTGGCGTCGGCGCTGGTGCGGGTGGCGCTGGGCGAGGAGTCGGCCGGCGAGGTGAGCCGCAGCGCCGCCACTGCCCGTTGAGAGTGCTACTTGGCCGGTCCGGGCTTGGTCAGGTTCCAGGCCAGCAGCGAGGCGAGCAGCGCGAGCAGCACCACGCCGCCGGAGACGCCGCCCTCCCCGCCGCTGTCGCGGCTGCCCGAGAAGCCGAAGTAGATCACGGCCAGTCCGGCCAGCACGGTGATGAACGTACGCAGTCCCCTGTCCTTCACGCCCGCACCGTACGACCGGCGGCGCCGCCCGGGGCGGGGATCGGGCGGCCGTCCCCCGTCCGGGTGTCAGTCCGTCTCCAGGTCGTCCAGGGAGATCGCGTGGGTCATCAGCCAGCGGGCCAGCGCGGCCATCCCGAACAGCCACAGCGGCGCCGACTCGGTGGGGCCGTTCGTGGCGTAGATGGCGAACCTCAGGTCCGGTGCGCGGTACGCCTCGATCCGCCACTTGTGGTTCTTGTCCCGCCAGACCGCGGAAGGGTCCATGGCGTCACGGTAGGTGACCGGAGCGGGCGGGCGACGCCTGTTGCGTCAGCCCGGCGGGCGGAGCACCTCGCGGGCGTCGTCGGGCAGCCGCCGGGTGGCGCCGCGCCGGTCCAGCAGCTCCAGCAGCGGCACCGCCACCCGGCGGGTGGTGCCGAGCGCCTGCCGGGCGGCGCTGAGCGTGAACGGCTGCGGCAGCCCGGCCAGCACGCGCACCGCGTCGTCCGGGGCGCCGGGGAGCAGCACCACGTTCTCGGCGAGCTTCAGCAGCGCGCCGGCCCGGACGGCGGCGCCGATCTCGCGGGGGCCGAGCCCGAGGTCGGCCAGGTGGTGCGCCTCGGGCGCCTGGAACGGGCGGTCGCCGTACTCGGCCCGGACCCGGTCCACCGCCCGCGCCACCGGATCGGGCAGCGTGTGCTGCCCGGCGGCGGTGACCAGGCCGTCGCGCAGCCGCAGCGGCGGGCGCAGCAGCGCCGTGACCAGCGCGCGGTCGGGCAGGTCGAGCCGGTGCCGCAGCACGTCGACCGGCACGCCCGCGGCCAGCGGATGCTCGGCGGTGTACCGGGTCACCTCCTCGGTGAGGCGGCGGCCCAGGTCCCGCCAGTGCTCCGGGTCGGCCAGCCACTGCCCGGCCACCGGCGTCGCGGTCGGCGGCACGCCCATCCGGGTCAGGTCCCCGGCCCGGATCAGCAGCCGCCGGCGCAGCTCCCCGTGCAGGTCCGGGCGCCCGTCCAGCCCGGCGAGCACGGCCGCGCGGGCCGCTGCCGCGCCCCGGCGGCGCAGCGGCGGCGGGTCCACGTCCAGCACCGTGACGCCACCGCAGACGTGGTGCCGGCCGGGGTCACGCAGCAGCGCCCGGTCCCCGATCAGCAGCGGCAGCGGCCGGGCCAGGCGCAGCCGGACCGTGTCCGGGCCCAGCGGCCGGACCCGGGCGGGCACCGCCGCCGAGCCGGCGTGCAGCATGAGCGTGGCCGGCAGGTCGGCGGCCGGGTCGCCGGACAGGCGCACGTCGAGCAGGTCGGTACGCCCGAACCGGCCGGGTGTGAGCAGCGCGTCGCCGCGCCCGACGCGGTCCCGGGGCAGGCCGCGCAGGTTCACCGCGACCCGGGCCACCGCCTCGACGGCGGTGTGCGCGGCGCCGAGGGAGTGCAGCCCGCGTACCCGCACCGCCTCGCTTGTGCCGGCCAGCTCCAGTTCGTCGCCGACGCGCAGCCGGCCGCCGCCGAGCGTGCCGGTGACCACGGTGCCGCTGCCGCGTACCGTGAACGCGCGGTCCACCCAGAGCCGCACCGGCGCGTCAGCGGCCGGGTCGGGCAGCCGGGCGGTCAGGCGGTCCAGGGCGGCGCGCAGCTCGGGCAGTCCGGCGCCGGTGACCGCGGAGACCGGCACCGCCTCCACCTCGCCCAGCGACGTCGCGGCGATCTCCGTGCGGGCCCGCGCCGTCGCCGGCCCTGGGTCGGCGAGGTCCGCGCGGGTCACCGCGAGCAGCCCGTACGACACACCCAGCGCGTCCAGCGCGGCCAGGTGCTCGGCGGACTGCGGCATCCAGCCCTCGTCGGCGGCCACCACGATCAGCGCGGCCGGGACCGGGCCGACACCGGCGAGCATGTTCGGCACGAACCGCTCGTGCCCCGGTACGTCGACGAAGGCGACGGTGCCGCCGGAGGGCAGCGTGGTCCAGGCGAAGCCGAGGTCGATGGTCATGCCCCGGCGGCGTTCCTCCGCCCACCGGTCCGGTTCCATCCCGGTCAGCGCCCGCACCAGCGTCGACTTGCCGTGGTCGACGTGCCCGGCGGTGGCCACCACCCACATGCCGGTCAGTCCTCCACGCTCAGCACGGCCACGCGGACCCGGTCGTCGGCGCCCTCCGGCACGGCGCGCAGGTCCAGCAGGAGCCGGCCCTGCAGCACCCGTCCGAGGACCGCCGGGTCGCCGGCGCGCAGCGGCTCGGCGTACCGCTCGGGCAGGCTCAGCGCCCACGAGTCCAGCTCCACGCCGGGCGCCCCGCCGCCGCCGACGACTGCCGCGCTGGGCACCACCTCGGCCTTGCAGCCGTCCGCACCGAGCCGGTCACGCAGCCGCTCCACCCGCTCCCGCAGCCGGACCGGGTCGGCGTGCAGCGCGTCGCGGGTGGGCGTGGTCGGGGCGTACAGGGTGGCGGCGAGCGCGGCGAGGGTGAGCTTGTCGACGCGCAGCGCCCGCGCGAGCGGGTGCCGGCGCAGCCGGTGCACCAGGTCGGCGTCGCCGAGCAGCAGACCGGCCTGCGGGCCGCCGAGCAGCTTGTCGCCGCTGGCGGTGACCAGGTGCGCGCCCGCGCGCAGCGTGGTGGCGGCGTCCGGCTCGTCGGGCAGCAGCGGGTCGGGCACGAGCAGGCCCGACCCGATGTCGACCACCACCGGTACGCCGAGCGTGGCCAGCTCGGCGACCGGCACCGCCGAGGTGAAGCCGGTGACCACGAAGTTCGACGGGTGCACCTTCAGCACGAACCCGGTGTGCTCGCCGATCGCGGCTTCGTAGTCGGCGCGCGTGGTGCGGTTGGTGGTGCCCACCTCGCGCAGCCGCGCGCCGGTGCTGGCCAGCAGGTCGGGCAGGCGGAACCCGTCGCCGATCTCGACCAGCTCACCGCGGCTGACCACGATCTCCCGGCCGGCGGCGAGCGCGGTCGCGGCCAGCGCCAGCGCGGCGGCGCCGTTGTTCACCACGTGCACCGCCCCGGCGTCGGGCACCGCGGCGGCGAGCGCGTCCAGCGCCTCCCGGCCGCGCCGCGCCCGCCGTCCGGTACGCAGGTCCAGCTCCACGTCGGTGTGCCCGGCGGCGGCCACGAGCGCGTCCACGGCGGACGGGGCGAGCGGGGCACGGCCCAGGTTGGTGTGCAGCACGACGCCGGTGGCGTTGAGCACGGCGCGTGGCGTACGGCCGGGCAGGTCGGCGAGCGCCGCGTCGCGTACCTGATCGGGGGTCAGCTCGCCGCGGCGGGCGCGGTCCTGCGCGCTGACGATCGCGGCCTTGACCCGGTCGCGGCCCAGCGTCACGGCGGCGGCGGCCAGCGCGGGATCGGCGAGCAGCGCGTCGGTGCGCGGCACCCGCCGTCGCGGGTCGACCTCACGCATCGCGCACTCCCGGGAACGGTTTGGCGGAGACGGACGGGAATCGAACCCGCCTGGCCCGGGTCCCGGACCACACCGGTTTTGAAGACCGGGAGGGGCACCAGCCGCCTGAACGCCTCCACGCAGCAGTCAACCACAGCGGACGGGAGGCCGCCCGGGGAGGTGTCAGACCTGGTCGGCGGCCCGCCGGTCGGCGCGTTCGCGCTGCGGCACCACCGTGTACCGCGGATCGCGTGCCGAGGCGACGCCGCCGTGGAAGATCCCGAACCGGGTGCACACCGACGCGGCGATCAGCGCGCCGCCGGACAGCGCGGACAGCACCCGGCTGCGGCGACCGACCAGCGCGCCGACCACACCGGCGGCGGTCAGCGCGCGGCCCGCGCGCAGCAGCTTGCCGGGTGTGCCCTGCGTGTAGGGCTCGCTGAGCAGCCCGAGCCGGTTCTCCACCCGGTGCGAACCCCACAGCTCCATCGCCGCGCCCGCGACCGCGAGGCGCCGCGCCGGACCGGCCTGGGCGCAGGGCGCGGCCACCAGCCCGACACCGGCGCCGCTGGCCAGCGCGCTGCCCGCGAAGATGGCCGGCAGTTCCGGGTACGCCTCGTGCCACGACGGCACCGCCGTGTCCGCCAGCAGCACCCCGGTGTACGTGGCCAGCGCGGGCGCGGTGACGGCGGCGACCACACCGGCGGTGTGCCCGGCCGGGGGCAGCAGCCGGCGGCCGAGCCCCAGCACGCCGCGCTCGGGCAGCAGCGGCGCCGCCTCGGCGATCGCGGCGAGCCCGGCGGCCGGGCCGAACACGCTGAGGATCCAGGTGCCCACCGACATCGGCGAGGTCACCTTCGCCACCCGCAGCATGTGGTGGAACCGGGACGGCCGGCCCAGGTCGTTGACCAGGAAGTACGTGCTCGCGCCCACCGCCGCCAGGGCGGTGACCCGGCCGGCGCGGCGCAGCGCCGGGCGGCCGGTGAGCTGCCCGCCCGCGGCCAGCAGCGACGAGCCGGCGGCGAGACCGCCGGTGAACAGGTACGCGGCGATGTCCCACCGCCACACCGGCGGCTTGAGGACGGGCCGGCCGTAGTAGGAGGTGAACTCGGCCGGCGGGACGTTGAGCTGCTCACCACCACCCTTGCCGCGCCGGCGCGGGGCCGCGTCGCGGGGCGGGTGCGGGGCCAGCCGCGCGTCGCGGGAACCCGCGTCGGTGCGTCCCACGCCGGGACCGGCCGCGGTGGCCCGGCTGCCGTTCTCCCGCTCGGCGGCGCCGCGGTCCTCCGGTCCCGTGGACAGGCGCTCGCGGAAGCGGCGGAACAGGTCACCGACCGGGCGGTCCGGGCTCACGACGATCCTCCGACGAACGCGGCGACGGCAGCCGCCGCCATGGCCAGCGCGGCGAACCCGGCCCGCTTCCACATCTTCGGCAGGTCCCGGGTGGTGACCACCGGGTCCGGCGGCAGCCCGTACACCTCCGGCTCGTCGAGCAGCAGGAAGAACGCGCCGTCGCCGCCCACGCCGTCGGTCGGGTCGTGCCCGTACAGCCGCGCCTCCGGCACGCCCCGCTCGTGCAGCGCGGCGACCCGCGTGGCGGCCCGTTCCCGCAGCTCGTCGAGCGGGCCGTACTGGATCGACTCGGTCGGGCACGCCTGCGCGCAGGCGGGCGTCATGCCCGCGCCGATCCGGTCGTAGCACAGCGTGCACTTCCACGCCCGGCCGTCGCCCTTGCGCTGGTCGATCACGCCGTACGGGCAGGCGGAGATGCAGTAGCCGCAGCCGTTGCAGATGTCCTCCTGCACCACCACCGTGCCGAACTCGGTGCGGAACAACGAACCGGTCGGGCACACGTCCAGGCAGGCCGCGTGCGTGCAGTGCTTGCACACGTCGGACATCATCAGCCAGCGGAAGTCGGTGCGGGTCTCCGCGCCGCTGTCCCGCCCGGGCGGCTGCGCGCCGGGCATGCCGAGGAACTCCGGACCGGCCGCCATCCGTGCCGCCGCCTCCGGCCGCCCCGGCGGCAGACCGGGATTCGTGCCGGTGTCGGGGGCCGTGCCCGCGCCGACCGCCGCGGACGCGGGGCTGGTCGCCGGGCCGGTCGGGTCGCCGGCGAACGGCGGCGTGCGGTGCCCGGCCGGCCGGGGCTGCTCGATGAACGCGACGTGCCGCCACGAGTTCGCGGTCAACGCGCCGGTGTTGTCGTACGACATGCCGAGCAGGTCGAACCCGGAGTCCGGGACGCCGTTCCACTCCTTGCAGGCCACCTCGCACGCCTTGCAGCCGATGCAGACGCTGGTGTCGGTGAAGAAGCCCATCCGGGGCGGCGCTTCGACCCAACCCGCGTCGGGGGCCGGGTCCAGCGGACCGTACAGGCTGTTGGCGTCAGGCATCCGGCTCCCCGTCCTGGTGCGCGGCGGGCGACTGCTCGTCGGTGCTGCCGGCGGCGTCGTCCCCGCCGGCCGCGTCGGTGGTCACCAGCGGGATCTTCCGGTCCGGCGTCATCCCGGCCCGCCGCTGGTAGTCGCCGACCAGGTCCAGCAGCGGCGGACCGGTGGGACGACGGCCGGGCCGGATGTCGCAGGTGCCGACCTTGCTCTCCTGGATGAGCACGTTCGGGTCCAGCGTGATGCCGAACAGGTCGTTCGCCGAGTCGCCGGTGACCAGACCCTCGGTGCCGAAGTGGTACGGCAGCCACACCTGGTGGATGATCCGCCCGTCCACCCGCAGCGGAGTGAGCCGGTCGGTGACCAGCACCCGCGCCTCGATCACCGCGCGGCCGCTGATCAGGTGCGCCCAGCCCAGGTGCGCCAGCCCGACCTCGCCGGCCAGTTCCGGGGACACCTCGACGAACATCTCCGGCTGCAGCTCGGCCAGGCGCGGCACGGTACGGCTCATCCCACCGGCGGTGTGGTGCTCGGTGAGGCGGCTGACCGTGAACACGTACGGGAAGACCTGGCTGTGCGGCTCCGGCGGACTCGGGTTCATCCGGTTGATCGGGTGCTCGTAGATCTTGCGGGTCGGGTTGGCCTGCTGACCGTAGAGCGGGTTGCGCATCGGCGACTCGGCCGGCTCGTAGTGCGTCGGCAGCGGGCCGTCCAGGACGCCGCTCGGCGCGTACAGCCACGCCTTGCCGTCGCCCTGCATGACGAACGGGTCGTCACCGGCGAGCGCGGCCGGCCCGGAGGCGCCCTCCGGCGGCCGGTACGACGGCGGCTTCGTCTTCTCGAAGTCCGGCACGTCGTAGCCGGTCCACTCGCCGGCATCCGGGTCCCACCAGACGTACTTCTTGCGCTCGCTCCACGGCCGGCCCTCGGGGTCGGCGGAGGCGCGGTTGTAGAGCGTGCGGCGGTTCGCCGGCCACGCCCAGCCCCACTCGGCGGCCACCCAGTCCTGCTCGTGGCGGGACCGGCGGCGGGCCGCCTGGTTCACCCCGTCGGCGTAGACGCCGGAGTAGATCCAGCAGCCGATCGCCGTCGAGCCGTCGTCGCGGGCCTCGCCGAACGCGTTCAGCGGGCGGCCGGTCGCCACCTCGTACCCGTTGATCTCCTTGAGCACCGCCTCGGCGCTCGGCTCCGCGTGCGGACCGTGCGTGGGGTAGTCCCAGGCCAGGTCCAGCAGCGCCCGGTCGCGGCGCTCGGTGGAGCCGGCCAGCTTCTCCCGCAGCACGCGACCGAGGTGGTAGAAGAACCACAGCTCGGAGCGGGCGTCGCCCGGCGGGTCGACGGCCTTCTCCCGCCACTGCAGCAGCCGCTGCGTCTGGGTGAACGTGCCCTCCTTCTCCACGTGCGAGGCCGCCGGCAGGAAGAACACCTCGGTACGGCACTCCTCCGGGACGATCTCACCGGTGGCGACCTCCGGGCCGTTCTTCCAGAACGTGGCGCTCTCGATCATGAACAGGTCGCGGACCACGAGCCAGTCGAGGTTGGCCATGCCGAGGCGCTGGGCGCGGCCGTGCGCCGAGCCGACCGCCGGGTTCTGGCCGAGCAGGAAGTAGCCCTTCACCTTGCCGTCGATCATGTTCAGGACCTGCTGGTACGTGCCGTGGTCGCCGGTCATCCGGGGCATGTAGCCGTAGCAGAAGTCGTTCTCCGGCGTCGCCGCGTCACCCCAGTACGCCTTGAGCAGGCTCGCCGCGAACGCCCGCGAGTTGCCCCAGAAGCCCTTCTGGCCCGGGTGCCGGATGCTGTCCACCCACCTGTCGAACGTCGGGTGGTCGGCGTGGTGCGGCATCGGCAGGTAGCCGGGCAGCAGGTTGAACAGCGTCGGGATGTCGGTGGAGCCCTGGATGCTGGCGTGACCGCGCAGCGCCAGGATGCCACCGCCCGGACGGCCCATGTTGCCCAGCAGCGTCTGGATGATCGAGCCGGTGCGGATGTACTGCACGCCCACGCTGTGCTGCGTCCAGCCGACCGAGTAGACGAGCGCGCCGGTGCGCTCCCGCCCCGAGTTCTCCGTCCAGGCACGCGCCAGCTCGAGGAACTTCTCCTCCGGGATGCCGCACACCCGGGCCACCATCTCCGGCGTGTAGCGGGAGAAGTGCCGCTTCAGGATCTGGTAGACGCAGCGCGGATGCTGCAACGTCTCGTCCCGCGGGGCCTGCGCCGGCACCGGCTCGCCGTGCGACTCGTGCTCCAGCCCGGAAGCCGAGTCACGCTCCTTGCCGGTACCCCGGATCTTGGCGTTGTCCTCCTGGCCCTCGTACTGCCAGCTGGCGTGGTCGTAGGAGCCGGTGTCCGGGTTGTAGCCGGAGAACAGGCCGTCCAGGTCCTCGGTGTCGGCGAACCGCTCGCTGACGATGTTGGCCGCGTTGGTGTACGCCAGCACGTACTCCCGGAAGTCGAGCTCGTTCTCCAGGATGTAGCGCACCACGCCGCCGAGCAGCGCGATGTCCGTGCCCGCCCGGATCGGCAGGTACGTGTCGGCGAGCGCGCTGGTGCGCGTGAACCGCGGGTCGACGTGGAAGACCTTCGCGCCGCGCTTCTTCGCCTCCATCACCCACTGGAAACCCACCGGGTGGGCCTCGGCCATGTTCGAGCCCTGGATGATGATGACGTCAGCGTTGGCGAGATCCTGCTGGAAGTCCGTGGCGCCGCCGCGACCGAAGCTGGTCCCCAGACCGGGGACGGTGGCGGAGTGTCAAATACGGGCCTGGTTCTCGATCTGGAGTGCCCCCATCGCGGTGAACAGCTTCTTGATGAGGTAGTTCTCCTCGTTGTCCAGCGTCGCGCCGCCGAGGCTGGAGATGCCGAGCGTCCGGTTCAGCGGACGGCCTTCGTCGTCGACGTCCTCCCAGGTCTCCGCGCGGGCGGCGAGGATCCGGTCGGCGATCATGTCGAGCGCGACGTCGAGGTCCAGGTCTTCCCACTCGGTCGCGTACGGCCGGCGGTAGCGGACCTTCGTCTGGCGCAGCGGGCTGGTCACCAGGCTCTTGCTGGCCGAGCCCTTCGGGCAGAGCCGGCCGCGCGAGATCGGGCTGTCCGGGTCGCCCTCGATCTGGGTGACCTTGCCGTCGGAGTGGAAGACGCGCTGCCCGCAGCCGACCGCGCAGTACGGGCAGACCGAGCGGGCCATGCCGTCGGCGGTCTCGGTGCGGGCGGTCAGCGCGGCGGAGCGCGCCGACTGGGCGGCGGCGCCGCGACCGAGCGGATCGGTGCCGGTGAGTTGCCGGTAGACCGGCCACCCCTGGATGAAGGTCTTCAGACCCACCCGGGCACCCCCTCCGCGTCGAGAACGGCTCTCACCTCTTCCTTCTCACCCTAGGCCAGCCGCCGGAGGCGTGCGAGTCGAGCCCACAGACAGAGCCGCCCCGGCCATTCGGCCGGGGCGGCTCTGGGCGTCGGTGTGCATGTCGCCTCTCGGCGAGTGGCGCGACGCGGCTCCAGCCGAACGGTATTCCGCGAAGGCAATTTAGGTGAGGCCCGGGGACACTGGACACACCGACGCTCTGCACAACGGTACCGGGGTCACGGTTCTTCCGCTCGTTCCTCGTGACCCCGGTCACCGCCGGGTCAGCTGTTCCAGTGCTCGGCGACCAGGTCGGCGGCCTGCTGCTCCCACTGGGCGTAGTGGTCGGGGTACGCGCTCACCTGGACGGTCTGGGCGGCGACGGTCAGGGGCATGTCGCGCCAGCCGTCGACCTGCTTGAGGCCCTTGAGGAACGCGGTGGTGGAGTATTCGGGGTCGGTGATCTGCTCGACCGTGCCCCAGCCGCTGGAGGGGCGCTGCTGGAACAGGCCCTGCGAGTCGTGGTCGTTGCGGTCACCGAGGTGGCCGAGGTTCTCCAGCTTCGACTCCTGCAGGGCGGTGGCGATGGACACGACGGCGGCGCGCTCATCCATGCCGGCCTTCTTCGTGGCGGCGATGATCGCCTTGACGTTGGCGGTCTGCTCGTCGTCGAGGTCGATGCGGGACTGGGTGCCCTGCACGCCGTGCGGGATCAGCGCGGCGCTGTCGAGCTTCGCGGCCTGGGTGGTGGTGACCGCGGCGGCGTTGCGGGTGGTGGGGGTGCTGGTGTCGTGGTTGAGGGGGCCGGCGGCGAGGCCACCGGCGACGGTCAGACCGGCGATACCGAGGATGCTCTTACGCAGGATCGTGTTCATGAGGGGGCTCCATTCGGGGGTCGACGCACCCGGGGGCGAGTGCGTGGGCACCGTCAGGCGCTCAGAGAAGTCTTCGGGGGGATCCGGCTCGCTGCCCGTGACTGCGGGGGCCGGAGACATGTCCAACGACCGCCGCCCCGGGATCATTCCGGGGGCGCCGGGGGACGCTGCTGCGGTCGTTCACCAGGTATAACGCCCCCGCCCCGCCACCGATTCCGCCACCCGGGTGTCCCCCACCACCCCGAAACCCGACACCCACCCCACCCGACACCCCGGCTCACCCTCCCGTGACCCGGAAGCGTCGATCATGAGGTTGACGGCACCTCGTGTCCGTTTTGTCGCCGCCAACCTCATGATCGATCAGGCCTCGAGTGAACGGTCATTGATCAAGGAGTTTGGGTCACCCGTGAGGCCTGAGGCAGACACAAACTTCTTGATCAACGGGCTGGGGTGGGCCCGCCCGACGCGACAAGGGCGGGAAGGGAGGGGGGTGATGGGCCGGGTTGGGGTTACCCTGATGCCATGTCGGCCACCGCGCACGCGTACCTCGCCCGGCCCGGGCGACCCGCCGTGGTGGCGCGCACCCTGGACGAGCTGACCGGCCCCACCACCGGCATCGTCGAACTGCCGGTACGCCTCATGTGGAGCAGCGAGCGCGCGTTCGACCTGGCCGACCCGGACGAACTGCTCTGGATGTACGAGAACGTGCTGCGCGAGACGACCCGGGTGGAGGATCTGCGCGAGCTGATCCACGGGGGCACGTTGCGCCGGTTGTGGCCGCTGTTGAACCTGCCCCGGGGCGTACGCCTGGCCTGGGAGGGCCGGCACCGGAGCCTGCGCCCGGCGTGACCCATCCGCACGACTTCTACCGGGAGGTGGCCCGGGTGGCGCTCGCCGCCGCCGGCCCGCACCGCTTCGTGCTCGGCGGCGGTGTCGCCTGGGCCGCGCACGGCCTGGTCACCCGCCCCACCGAGGACGTCGACCTGTTCGCCGACGTGGAGGGCGCCGCCGCGGCCGCGGCCGACGGGGTACGCGCGGCGCTGGAACGGGCCGGCTACCGGGTGGCCGAGGCGGATCCGGGCGGCCTGGGCGAGGTGTTCGACGGCTTCGACCGGGACCTGCGGGACTTCGTGGTGAGCCGGGACGGCCGGCAGATCCGCCTCAGCCTGGCCCGCCTGGACCGGCACCGCAGCCCGGTGGTGATGGACTTCGGCCCGGTGATGGACGTGCGGGACCTGATCGCCAACAAGACCGCCGCGCTGGTGAACCGGCGGGAGGTACGCGACTACATCGACGTCTCCGCCGCCCTGGACCGGTACAGCGTGGCGGAACTGCTGGAGCTGGCCCGGCAGGTGGACCCGGCGCTGGACGACGAGGACGTGCGCGCCGCCGGCCGCTACCTGGACGGGCTGGCCGACCGGCGGTTCACCCGCTACGGCCTGGACGCGCCGCGCATCGCCGAGGTGCGCCGCCGGATGGTCGTCTGGCCCCGCTGAGCAACGGAACCAGACGACCCCGCCGCGCCGCGCCGGACCGACAGACGCCCGAGTCGCGCCGGACCAGACGACCGAGCCGGGACAAGCCGGACCGGCCGGATGGGCGAGCCGGGACCAGAGACGCAGCCGGACCGGACGCTCACTTCGTCGGGCGGCCGCCCGTGACGCCGAGGATCTCGCCGGTGACGTAGCTGGACTCCTGGGAGGCGAAGTAGACGTACGCGGGCGCCAGCTCGGCCGGCTGACCGGGACGGCCCAGCGGCGTGTCGGTGCCGAACTGCTTCACCTTCTCCTCCGGCATGGTGGCCGGGATCAGCGGCGTCCAGATCGGACCGGGCGCGACCGCGTTGACCCGGATGCCCCGCTCGGCGAGGTTCTGCGCGAGCGCCTTGGTGAAGTTCGCGATGGCGGCCTTGGTGGTGGCGTAGTCGAGCAGCTGCGGCGACGGGTCGAACGCCTGGATCGACGACGTGTTGATGATCGTCGAGCCTTCCTTCATGTGCGGCACGGCGAACTTGCAGAGCCAGAACATGGCGTACACGTTGGTCTTGAACACCCGGTCGAACTGCTCGGTGGTGATGTCGAGCAGGCCGTTGTCCTGCGACATCTGGTACGCCGCGTTGTTGACCAGGATGTCGACGCCGCCGAGGTCGCGCATCGCCTGGTCGACGAGGGCACGGCAGTTGGCCTCCTCGCGCAGGTCGCACCGGACCGCGACGCCGGTGCGCCCGGCCTGCTCGATCAGGGCGACCGTCTCCCGGGCGTCCTTCTCCTCCTCGTCGGCGAGGTAGGTGACGAGCACGTCGGCGCCCTCGCGGGCGAAGGCGATCGCCACGGCCCGGCCGATGCCGGAGTCGCCGCCGGTGATGATCGCGCGCTTGCCGGTGAGCCGGTCGCTGCCCCGGTACGACTGCTCGCCGTGGTCGGGCTTCGGCCCCATCTCCTGCTCGTTGCCGGGCGGCGTCTGCTGTTGCGACGGCTGTCCCTCGCGCTGTCCGTACTGCTCGGCCGGGTGCTGCTGGGTGAACTGGTCCTCGCTCATGTCTGCGCCCCTACCCCGGTGACCGGAGGGGAAACAGCAGCACCGTGACCGTAGGGGAAACAAAACGGGCCGGTGTGGCGCACGCGACATGTGGTGGTTATGGTGCGCAACGGCGCCCACGAGGCGCGTACCCCCCATTGGAAAGGCACCTCATGACTTCCTCCTCCGGCGCCTCCCGGCGCCAGGTGCTGGCCGTCGCGGCCGCCGCCGCGACCGCTCCCCTGCTGGCCGGCGCGCCCGCCGAGGCGAAGCCGAAGCAACCGAAGACCTGGGACCTGACGATCCTCGGCACGTCCGACACCCACGGCAACGTCTACAACTGGGACTACTACAAGGACGCGGAATTCGACGACAGCAAGCAGAACGACGTCGGCGTCGCGAAGCTCGCCACCCTGGTCAACCAGATCCGCGCCGAGCGCAAGGGCAGGGCCACGCTGGTCCTCGACGCCGGCGACACCATCCAGGGCACGCCGCTGGCGACGTACTACGCCAAGCAGGAGCCGATCACCAGCACCGGTGAGACGCACCCGATGGCACGCGCCATGAACATCCTCAAGTACGACGCGGTGACGCTCGGCAACCACGAGTTCAACTACGGCCTGCCGCTGCTGGCCACCTGGATCGAGCAGCTCGGCTTCCCGGCCCTGGCCGCGAACGCGCTCAACGCGAAGACCGGCAAGCCGGCGTTCCTCCCGTACGTGATCAAGGAGGTCAAGCTCGGCGGGCACGGCGCGCCGAAGCTGCGCGTGGGCGTCCTCGGCCTGACCAACCCCGGCGTGGCCATCTGGGACAAGGGCAACGTCGAGGGCCGCCTGGTCTTCGCCGACATGGTCGCCACCGCCGCGAAGTGGGTGCCGGAGATGCGCCGCCGCGGCGCCGACCTGGTCGTCATCTCGGCGCACGGCGGCGACAGCGGCACCTCCAGCTACGGCCCGGAGCTGCCGAACGAGAACCCGACCGCGCTGATCGCCGAGCAGGTCCCCGGCATCGACGCGATCCTGTTCGGCCACGCGCACAACGAGGTGCCGGAGAAGTTCGTCACCAACCTCACCACCGGCGAGCGGGTCCTCACCTCGGAGCCGTCGAAGTGGGGCCAGCGGCTGACCCGGATGGACTTCACGCTGACCCGGGAGAAGGGCCGCTGGACGGTCACCGCCAAGTCGGCCACCACGCTCAACACCAACACCGTGGTCGAGGACCCGGCGGTGCTCGCGGCCGTGCGCGGCCAGCACGCCAAGACCGTCGAGTACGTCAACCGCGTCGTCGCGCAGTCCAGCGTGGAGCTGTCGGCCGCCGAGTCGCGGTACAAGGACACCCCGATCCTGGACTTCATCAACCACGTCCAGACCGAGGTCGTCACCGAGGCGCTCGCGGGCGGCGAGTACGCGGGCCTGCCGGTGCTGTCCATCGCCGCGCCGTTCAGCCGTACCGCGGTGTTCCCGCAGGGCGACGTGCGCATCCGCGACGTGGCGGGCCTCTACGTGTACGACAACACGCTGGAGGCGGTCGTGCTGACCGGCGCCGAGGTGAAGGCGTACCTGGAGTACTCGGCGAAGTACTTCGTCACGCTGCCGGCGGGCGCGCCGGTGAACCCGGAGACGATCAGCGACCCGGCGGTGCCGGACTACAACTACGACGTGTTCTCCGGCGTCGACTACGACATCGACATCGCCAAGCCGGTCGGCCAGCGGATCACCCGGCTGGTGCTGGCCGGCACCGACACCCCGGTCGCGGCGGACGCCCGGTTCGTGGTGGCGGTGAACAACTACCGGCGCAGCGGCGGCGGCAACTTCCCGGGCATCGTGAAGACCCAGGTCTACAACGCCCAGCAGGAGATCCGCCAGCTGCTCATCGACTGGGCGCAGGCCAAGGGCGTCATCGACCCGGCCGACTTCTTCGTACCCAACTGGAAGCTGGTGCGCGACGGCGTGCCGGTCTTCTGACCGTGCGGCGACGGGGTCCGGGCCGGTGGCCCGGACCCCGTCAGCCGCCCGCGCGCAGGTGCCACTCCGACTCCCCGCCGACCGGGTCCGGCCGGTCCGGCGGGGTCTCGGTCTCCACTGAGCGCGTCAGGTCCTCCGGGCGTACCCGGGCCGGCAGTTCGCCGAAGCGGACGTGCCGCAGGAACGCGTACTCCTCGTCGGTGAACGACTCGGCCGGCTCACTCATGACCGCATTGTGCGCCCGCCCGTCCCGTCGGCGCATCAACCACCACGGCAGGGGTATGCCGCCGCGACGACCGTCGGCGACGAGGTGGAGGAGACATGCGCGCAGTACGGATGACAGCGCCCGGGGTGCTGGAGCACACGGAGGTGCCCACGCCCGAGGCCGGCCCCGGTGAGGTGCTGCTGCGCGTCGGCGCGGTCGGCGCCTGCCACTCCGACCTGCACATCCTCGACGCTCCGGCCGGCGTGTTCCCGATCCCGATGACGCTGGGGCACGAGATCGCCGGCACCGTCGACACGGTCGGCGCCGGGGTGGTCGGCTGGTCGCCCGGAGAACGGGCCGCGGTCTACGGGATCATCGGCTGCGGCCGGTGCCGTGCCTGCCTGCGGGGCGAGGAGAACCGCTGCCGGGTAACCCCGGTCGGCGGCGTCGGGCTCAGCCGCGACGGCGGGCTCGCCGAGTACGTCGTGGTTCCCGCGTCCCGGCTGCTGCCGGTCGGCGACATGGACCTGACCCAGGCCGCGCCGCTCACCGACGCCGGGCTGACGCCGTACCACGCGGTGGAGCTGGCCCGGCCCCGGCTGCGGCCCGGCACCACCTGCGTGGTGATCGGCATCGGCGGGCTGGGGCACATGGGGTTGCAGATCCTGCTCGCCACCACAGCGGTACGGATCGTCGCGGTGGACACCAGCGCCGCGGCGCTGGACCTGGCCGGGCGGCTCGGCGCGCACCACGTGGTGCAGGCCGGCCCGGACGCGGTGGAGAAGATCCGTGAGCTGGTCGGGCCGCCGCCGGACGGCGCGGACGTGGTGCTCGACTTCGTCGGCGCCCAGGCGACCCTGGACACCGCCCGGCAGGTCGTCGCCACCGGCGGTCAGCTGCTGCTGGTCGGCCTGGCCGGCGGTACGCTGCCGGTCCGGCCGGTCGCCGACGAGCCGCCGCCCGTGCCGTTCGAGGCCGCTGTGGCGGTGCCGTTCTGGGGCACCCGGGCCGAACTGCACGAGGTGATCGCGCTGGCCCGCGACGGCCGGCTGCACGCCGACGTGCAGACGTTCCCGCTCGCGGAGGCGCCGCAGGCGTACGAGGCGCTGCGCCGGGGCGACGTGCACGGGCGGGCGGTCATCGTCCCCTGACCGGGGGCGTTCAGCCGTGCTGGAAGACCGGGGCGAGCACCTCGGCCAGGCGTGCCTTGACCGCGTCGCGGTGCGGCTGCGGCAGCGCCGGGGCGTCCCGGCTCGGCCCGATGCCGGTGTCCAGCAGCACGTACAGCGCCCGCAACGTCCGCATGCTGTTCGAGGCGTGGGCCGGCGTGGTGCCCCGGGGCAGCGCGGCGAAGCTCGCCGCGACCGGTTCCAGCCAGCCGAGCGCGTCGGCGCCGGACAGGCCGGGCCGGGCCAGCACCAGCGCGATCGCGCGGGCCAACCGGTCGTCCTCCTGCTGCGCGAAAAGGTGGCCGGTCGGCGCGACGAGGCGGGCCGCGGCCAGGTCGAGCATGCTCGCCGGGTCGACCGACGGGTGGCGGCCGAACGTGGCCAGCAGGTCGGCGCCGTGGGCCACCGCGTGCAGCCAGCCGAGCGTCGCGTCGTACCCGCGCAGGTCGGTCTCGGCCGGGTACCAGGCGCGGAACGCGGCCGGCCAGGCCGGGTCGAGGTCACCCCGGCTGACGATCATGTCCAGCACCAGCGGCGCGAACGTGCGGGCCTGGATCTCCGGGTCGGTGAACCGCTCGGCCATGATCGCGCCCAGCTTCGCCCGGCGGCCGGCGTCGATCACGTCCCGGGCGATCCAGGTGCGCAGCACCACGTAGGGCGCGCCGTCCCGGACCGCCGGGTCGGGGTCGCGCAGCGCGGCGGCGAGTTCGGCGACGAGGTCGTCCAGGTCGCGGCCGTCCGGCACCGCGAAGTCGCGTCCGCAGACGAGATCCCAGTCGGTCACCGCGCCAGGTTAACCGGCCACGGCCCGCGCCCTCGCGGGCAGACGGTCGAGCACCGCGAGCCCGGCGCGTACCGGCCGCCGGTCGAGCATCTCGGCGAAGCTCGCCCGGCCCTGGCAGAACCGGACGAACATCCGCCAGCCGGGCGGGCTGGCGAGCATCGCGTGGAACACGTCGGGCCGCCGCTCGAACGTCTCCAGCAGCCGGTGCCCGGCGCGCATCTCCGGCGTCAGCCGCCGGCCGACCTCCCGGGCGTACGCGCCGAGGTCGCCGCCGGCCACCGCTTCCCCGGCCAGCCGGCCGGAGCGCAGCGCGTAGCTGATCCCCTCCCGGCTCCACGGCTCCAGCAGCCCGGCCGCGTCGCCTGCGACCAGCACCCGCCCGCGGCGCAGCGGCGAGTCGTCGGCGCGGCAGCGGGTCAGGTGACCGGAGTCGTGCTCCGGCGTCACCCCGGACAGTCCGAGCCGGTCGGTGAAGTCGCGCAGGTAGGCGCGGGTACGGTCGCCGTCGCCCCGGGCCGAGATGACGCCCACGGTGAGCCGGTCGCCCTTGGGGAACACCCACGCGTAGGAGCCGGGCAGCGGCCCCCAGTCGAGCAGCACCCGGCCGCGCCAGCGTTCCCGTTCGGCACCGTCCACCGGCAGTTCCAGTTCCAGGCCGAGGTCGACCTGGCGGAAACGGACACCGACGTGGCGTGCAGTGACGCCGGAGGAGCCGTCCGCGCCGATGACGGCACGGGCGCGCACCACCTCGCCGTCGGCCAGACGCACGCGTACCTCGTCGGGGTCCTGCTCGACCGCGCGGACCGCGACGCCCTCGCGGACCTGAGCCCCGGCGGCGACGGCGGCGGCGCGCAGCCGGTCGTCGAACTCCTCCCGGCGGATCATCGTGACCAGCGGCGACGGGTGCCGGCGGGTGAACGCGCGCCGCCCGTCGCGGGTGAACGTGATCCGGTCGACCCGGTCGTGGGCGGGCACCTCGAGGCGGTCGGCGACCTCGGCCAGCGAGGTGCCGATCAGGCCGCCGCCGCAGGTCTTGTACCGGGGGTGGGTGGCCCGCTCGACCACGAGCGTGCGGACGCCGGAGCGGGCCGCGGCATGCGCGGCGGAGAGTCCGGCGGGCCCACCGCCGACCACGACGAGATCCCAGATGATCACTGGTGCAGCCTAGGGCACCGCCGTGCCGCCCCGCCCGGCACGACAGTCGAACGGGTGAGCATCATCGTGGCCCGTCCGGGTAACCGCCGGTCGCCGGCCGTCCGCGGGTCGGACGGTCCACGCCGAGGAGGGAAGCGATGCCTCAGGTCCAGCTGTCTGCGATCGAGGAACGGGTGTACCAGGCGGTGTCCGCGCTGGAGGTGCAGGGACACGTCCCCTACCCGGACCTGATCGCCCAGGAGACCGGGATGACCGAGGAGGAACTGCGCGAGCCGCTGCACTCGCTCACCGAGCGAGGGCTGCTGCACCGCGAGGACTCCCCCATGTCCGGCCTGGACTTCGGGCCGCGGTGGTGCGCGCGCCAGGTGGCGTGATCGGATCGTGCCGGACACCGGGTACGACGATCGGCGTCGCTGGCGCGCGCTGAGCGTCGGCCTGATCGCGGCGTTCATGACGCTGCTGGACGTCAGCATCGTCAACGTCGCGGTGCCGTCGATCGACCGGGCGCTGCACGCCACACCGAGCGACCTGCAGTGGGTGCTGTCCGGGTACGCGCTGACGTTCGGCCTGGTGCTGGTGCCGGCCGGGCGGTTCGGCGACGCGCGCGGGCGGCGTACCGCGTTCGTGGTCGGGGTGGGCCTGTTCACGCTGACCAGCGCGCTGGCCGGGCTGGCCCGCTCGCCGGAGTGGCTGGTGGTGGCCCGGCTCGTCCAGGGCGCCGCCGCCGGTGTGGTGAACCCTCAGGTCAGCGGCATGATCCAGGAGCTGTTCCGGGGCGCCGACCGGGGTCGCGCGTTCGGCCTGCTGGGCGCGACGATCGGTATCTCCACCGCCGTGGGGCCGCTGCTCGGCGGCCTGCTCATCCAGCTGGGCGGCGCGGAGCACGGCTGGCGGTGGGTGTTCTTCGTGAACATCCCGGTCGGGATCGTGGCGATGCTGCTCGGCTGGCGGCTGATGCCGACCCGGGCGACGAACCCCGCCGGGCGGGGCCGCCTCGACCCGATCGGCGTGCTGCTGCTCGGCGCCGGGGTGACGGTGATCCTGCTGCCGCTGGTGCAGCGGGAGCAGTGGCGGGGCCCGGGCAAGTGGCTGCTGATCCCAGTCGGCCTGCTGCTGCTCGCCGGGTTCGCGCTCTGGGAGCACCGGTACGCCCGGCGCGCCCAGCCGCTGTTCGACCTGCGGCTGTTCACGGTGCGCTCGTACACGCTCGGCGCGCTGATCGGCCTGATCTACTTCGCCGGGTTCACCGCGATCTTCTTCATCTTCACGCTCTACCTGCAGATGGGGCTCGGCTACAGCGCGCTCGTGGCCGGTCTGGCGATCACGCCGTTCGCGCTCGGTTCGGCGCTCGCCTCCGCGCTCGGCGGCCGGGTGGTCACCCGGTACGGCCGTCCGCTCGTCGCGATCGGGCTGCTGGCGGTGGTGGCCGGGCTGATCGCGACCGACCTGGTGCTGGCGGGCGGGCCGCACGACAACGTGCCGCTGCGGACCGCGCTGCCGCTGCTCGTCGCGGGGCTGGGCAGCGGCCTGGTGATCGCGCCGAACCAGACGCTCACGCTGTCCGAGGTGCCGGTGCCGATGGCCGGCAGCGGCGCGGGCATGCTGCAGACCGGGCAGCGCATCGGCTCGGCCGCCGGCATCGCCGCGGTGGGCGCGCTGTTCTTCTCCACGATCGCCGACGACCACGGCGACTGGGGTACGGCGTTCCGCCACTCACTGCTGCTCGCCGCCGGGATCATCGTGCTGGCGCTGGGTGCCGCCGTGGCGGACATCGTGGCCGGTCACCGGCGCTCGGCGGGCCGCTCCTGATCGGCGCCGGGCAGCAGCACGGTGGTGAGCAGCCGCCGGGTGCGGCCGGGCCCGGGGCCGAGCGCGGCGTACTCGGCGAACAGCTCGCGGAACCGGGTGACGAACTCGGCGGTCTCGGCGTCGGTGGCGTGGAACGCGTTCTGCCGGTAGCCGGCCACGTCGCGGGCCAGGTCGGGGTCGCCGCGGTCGAGGTAGCCGTCGAAGTCGGCGAGCAGGCCCGCGACGAAGGTGAGGAACGCCTGGCGGTGCCGTTGCGGGCTCATGGCCCGGGCCTCGTCCGGGTCCACCGACGCGGCGGCCTCGTGGAGCCGGTAGCTGCGCTCGACCGCGCCGCGGGCCCGCCGCTCCCCGACCGTGTGCAGCATGCCGTTCTCGGCGAGCGTGGCGACCTGCCGGTAGAGGGTGGCCGGCGGCACGTCGCTCAGCTCGCTGCGCAGGTCGGCGGTGGTCAGCGTGCGGCCGCCCAGGAACGCCTGGACGATGCGCAGCCGGACCGGGTGCATCAGCAGCTCCACGGTGTCGAGTGCCACAGTCGCCCCCCTTTTTGTTATCGCATCCGGTAATGTTCTCACCGACGATAACAGAACCGAGGAGCACGCCGATGGCCACCATCGACATCACCCCCGACCGCATCGACGTCCGGCTCACCACCGCCGAGAAGATCTGGGCCCTGCGCGGCGACCTGTCGTTCCCCCGCTCCGCCGTCGCGGGCGCCGTCGTCGTGCCCGACGGGGCGCGCGCCACCCGCGGCATCCGGGCGCCCGGCCTCGGCGTGCCCCGCACGCGCAACGTCGGCACCTGGCGCGGCAGGGCCGGCAAGGAGTTCGTCAGCGTCCGCGGCGGCCAGCCGGCCGTCCGCATCACCCTCACCGGCCAGGCGTACGACTCCCTGCTCATCGGCGCCGACGACGCCTCCGCCCTGGCCGTGGCGGTGCTGCCGTGACGATCGACCGTCCGCTCGTCGTCGACTCGGGCGAGCAGCGGCTGTCCGGCACGCTCACGCTGCCCGACGGCGCCGGAGGGCACCCGGTGGCGCTGCTGCTGCCCGGCTCCGGGCCGATCAACCGCGACGGCGACCACCGCCGCCTGCCCCTGGGCATCCAGCGGCACCTGGCCGCAGCGCTCGCCGGGGCCGGGATCGCGGTCGCCCGGTACGACCGGCGGGGCGTCGGCGAGAGCACCGGCGAGTTCCTGCGTACCGGCTTCTTCGACAACGTCGACGACGCGGCCGCCGTGTTCGCGGCGCTGCGCGACGACCCGGCCGTGGACGCCGGACGGATGTTCCTGGTCGGGCACAGCGAGGGCGCGCTCACCGCTGTCGCGCTCGCCGCGCGCGGCGTACCGGTGGCCGGCCTGGTCCTGCTGTCCGCGCCCGGGCGCAGCGGCGCCGAGGTGCTGCGCTGGCAGGCCGGACGACTGCTGCCCACGCTGCCCGCGCCGGTACGCCTGGTGCTCCGGCTCACCCGCACCGACCTGGTGGCGAAGGTGGCCCGCAACCACGAGAAGATCCTCGCCACCGACAAGGACGTGGCGTGGGTCGGCGGGCAGCGGCTCAACGCCCGCTGGTTCCGGGAGTTCCTGCGCTACGACCCCCGGCCGGACCTGGGCCGCGTCGACGCCCCGATCCTCGCGCTCACCGGCGATAAGGACCTCCAGACCGACCCGGCGGACCTGCCGGTCATCGCCGCGCACGCGGGCGGGCCGGTGCGGACCGGTGTGCTGCCGGACGTCACCCACGTGCTGCGGCGCCAGCCCGGTCCGCCGTCGCTGCGGGCGTACCGGGACGAGGCGAAGCAGCCGCTGGACCCGTCGGTGGTCGAACCGGTGCTGTCGTGGCTGGCCACGCACAGCGGCTGAGAACACGCGAAAGGCCGGCACCCGATCCGGGTACCGGCCTTTCGGTGGTTCTTACTTGTGCCAGTGCTCGGCGACGATCTCGGCGGCCTGCTTCTCCCACTGCGCGTACGCGTCGGGGTAGGCGCTGACCTGCACGGTCTGCGCGGCCTCGGTCAGCGGCATGTCCTGCCAGCCGTCGACCTGCTTGAGGCCCTTGAGGAACGCCAGCGTCGAGTACTCGGGGTCGGTGATCTGCTCCGGCGTGCCCCAGCCGCTGGACGGCCGCTGCTGGAACAGGCCCAGCGAGTCGTGGTCGTTGCGGTCACCCAGGTGACCCAGGTTCTCCAGCTTCGACTCCTGCAGCGCGGTGGCGATCGAGACGACAGCGGCCCGCTCGGGCAGGCCCGCCTTCTTGGTGGCCGCGATGATGGCCTTGGCGTTGGCGATCTGCTCGTCGTTCAGGTCCACGTGCGACTGCTCGCCCTGCGGGCTCACGCCCTGAACCGCTGCCGCGGCCGGCTTGGCGGTCTCCGCCGCGTGGGCGGCGACCGGACCGGCGAACACGCCACCGGTGAAGGCGAGACCGGCGATACCGAGGATGCTCTTGCGCAGGATCGTGTTCATGGTGGGCTCCGTTCGGGGGTCGACGCATCCGGGGGGATGCGTGGGCACCGTCAGGCGCTCGTAGTTCTCGGGGGGATCCGGCAGCGCGGGGCGTGCCGGGTGCATCTGCAACGACCGACGCCCCGGGCTTGTTCCCCGGGGGCGCTCGCCGGCGCCACTCCGGTCGCGCACCGGCTTACAACGCCCCCACCCGCCCCCGCCCCGCCCCGCCGATCTTGGAGTTGTGGCGCCCAGGATGTCCGGTATCTGAGGTATGCGAGGCACCACAATTCCAAGATCGGCGAGAACGGCCGACCCCGGAGGGCCGGCCGTTCGCTACGGGTGGGTCACCAGACCTGCTGGACGATGTCCGCCGCCTGCTCCTCCCACTGCGCGTACGCGTACGGGTAGGCGGACACCTGGACCGTCTGCGCGGCGGTGGTCAGCGGCAGCTCGTGCCAGCCGCCGACGTTCTTCAGCGCGTTGAAGAACGCCTTGCTGGAGTACTCCGGGTCGGTGATCTGCTCGGACGTGCCCCAACCGGACGACGGGCGCTGCTGGAACAGGCCCTCGGAGTCGTGGTCGTTGTACGCGCCGAGGTGACCCAGGTTGTACAGCTTCGACTCCTGCAGCGAGGTGGCGACGCCGATCACGGCGCCCCGCTCCCCCACGCCGGTCTCCTTGGCCGCCTCGACGATGGCCTTGGCGTTGGCGAGCTGCGCGTCGTCGAGCGGGATGCGCGACTGCGCGCCCTCGACGCCGTGCGGCACGAGCTTCTCCTTGGCCGGCCGGTCGGCCCTGGTCGGCAGCTTGTCCAGGCCGGTGGTCTGGCCGGGCTTGACCGCCTCGGTCGAGGTCTGCTTGCCGGTGGCCAGGTCGATGGCGGCCTTGGCGCCGGCGTGCGGGCCACTGGTCACGGGCGCGGCCACGGCGGTGGGGCCGACGGCCAGCCCGCCCAGGACGGCCACGCCCGCCACGCTCAGCACGGCGCGGCGGTTCTTGGCGACGGCGACGGTCTTCGCGACGGCGGTCTTCGCCACGGCGGTCTTCGCGATGGCGGGGAGCCATCGAGTGAAGTGCTGCTTCACGATGGTTGCCCTTTCGATCGTTACGACGCGCTCCGGGATGAGCGCCCCTCGGGGGACTACCGCCGGGTAGGTGTTTGGGTTCCGACGGTATGGGGGACACAACGAGCCCGCAGTGTCGGTCATTCCGGAAATGCCGGGCAGCGCCGAGGCTGCGGTCCAGGTCACCCGCGATTCCGGGCACCCGGTCCGCATCCTGGGTGAAGGGCGAGGAACGGGACGATCAGGGCGAGACGCCGCACCGGACCAGCGCGTGCCGTAGCTGCTTGAGGTGCTGCAGCGTCACCGCGGCCGGTCCCCGGTCCGTCACGTACCACCGACGGACGCGGCGGCGCGGCCGATCACCTCGGCGTGCAGCTGCTGTCCCTCGGGCGAACCCGGCGTGCACTCGAGCGGCGGGATGTCAGGCCCGCGGAACTCGGCGTCCACCGGCAGCACGAAGCCGGGTGGAAGCGCAGCGCCACGCGGCGATCCCCTCCGGGACGCCCACACGGTTTTCCGGATCCGTCCGAAGCGGACGGACACCCGGCGGCGCCCGGGCGCGGACGGGCCGGAAGACGCCGCACGCGGGCCCGGACCGGACTGCTCCGGCCGGACCCGCGCGGGTGTGTGGTCCTCAGTGGCCCCGGGCGATCCACTCGTCCAGGTGCGGCGCCTCGGCCCCGATCGTGGTGTCGTCGCCGTGCCCGGTGTGCACCACCGTCTCCGGCGGCAGCGTCAGCAGACGGGTACGGATCGACTCGACGATGGTGCCGAAGTCGCTGTACGACCGGCCGGTGGCGCCCGGTCCCCCGGCGAACAGGGTGTCGCCGGTGAAGACCGCGCCCAGGTCGGGCGCGTACAGGCTGCACGCGCCGGGGCTGTGGCCGGGGGTGTGCAGCACCCGCAGCGTGGTCCCGCCGACGGTGATGGTCTGCCCGTCGGTCAGCTCGCCGTCCGGGGCGGTGCCCGGGTGCACCATGTCCCACAGCACCCGGTCGGCCGGGTGCAGCAGCACCGGCGCGCCGGTGGCCCGGGCCAGCTCGGGCGCGACCCGGACGTGGTCGTCATGGGCGTGCGTGGCCACGATCGCCACCACCCGCCGGTCGCCGATCACCTGGCGGATGGCCGCGACGTCGTGCGGCGCGTCGAGGACGAGGCACTCGGCGTCGTCACCGATCACCCAGACGTTGTTGTCGACGTCGAACGTCTGGCCGTCCAGGGAGAACGTGCCGGACGTGACGGCGTGGTCGACGCGGGCGGTCACGGGAAGACCACCACCGAGCGCAGCACGTCGCCGTGGTGCATCCGGCTGAACGCCTCCTCGACCTGGTCGAGGGCGATCTCCTCGGTGACGAACGCGTCCAGGTCCAGCCGGCCCTGCCGGTACAGCTCGGTCAGCATCGGGAAGTCGCGGCTGGGCAGGCAGTCGCCGTACCAGCTGGACTTGAGCGCGCCGCCGCGACCGAACACGTCCAGCAGCGGCAGGTCGACAGTCATCTCCGGCGTCGGCACGCCGACCAGCACGACCGTGCCGGCCAGGTCACGGGCGTAGAACGCCTGCTTCCAGGTCTCCGGGCGGCCGACCGCGTCGATCACCACGTCGGCGCCGAAGCCGCCGGTGGCGGCGCGGATGGCTTCCACCGCGTCGTCCTCGGAGGCGTTGACGGTGTGGGTGGCGCCGAACTTGCGCGCCCAGTCGAGCTTGCGGGAGTCGGTGTCCACCGCGATGATCGTGGTCGCCCCGGCCAGGGCCGCGCCGGCCACCGCCGCGTCGCCGACGCCGCCGCAGCCGATCACCGCGACCGAGTCGCCCCGGGTCACGTTGCCGGTGTTCATGGCCGCGCCGAGGCCGGCCATCACGCCGCAGCCGAGCAGGCCGACGGCCGCCGGCCGCGCCGACGGGTCGACCTTGGTGCACTGCCCGGCGTGCACGAGCGTCTTCTCGGCGAACGCGCCGATGCCGAGCGCGGGCGTCAGCTCGGTGCCGTCGGTGAGCGTCATCTTCTGCGTCGCGTTGTGGGTGGCGAAGCAGTACCACGGGCGGCCGCGGCGGCAGGCCCGGCACTGCCCGCAGAGCGCGCGCCAGTTCAGCACCACGAAGTCGCCGGGCGCCACGTCGGTGACGCCGTCGCCGACCTGCTCGACGATGCCGGCGGCCTCGTGGCCCAGCAGGAACGGGTAGTCGTCGTTGATGCCGCCCTCGCGGTAGTGCAGGTCGGTGTGGCAGACGCCGCACGACTGGATGCGGACCACCGCCTCGCCCGGTCCCGGGTCGGGCACCACGATGGTGGTGACCTCCACGGGCGCGCCCTTGCGCCGCGACACGACTCCCCGGACTTCCTGGCTCACAGTGCCTCCCTTGTTGCGTGCTTCTGCACCCCGAACCTACCGCTGATCATGACCCACGAACCAATGAAGCCCGCCGGATTGTCCTGGTCATGACCGGGTACCCGGTGTGCCGGTTCTACCAGGTGGGACGGGAGTGATCATGAGGCTGTCGCATGCGCCGCTGCGGGTCGCCATCGGCGCGTACATCTTGAACTCCGGGCTGGGCAAGCGGGGCCTGGAGGGTGAGGCCGCCGCGGGCATGCACGGCATGGCGGCCGGCGCGATGCCGCAGCTGCGGCAGATCCCGCCGGACCGGTTCGCCGTGCTGCTGTCCCGGGCCGAGACGGCGCTCGGCGCGGCGCTGCTCGCCCCGTTCGTGCCGTCGTTGCTGGCCGGGGCCGCGCTCACCGCGTTCGGCGCGGGGCTGGTGCAGCTCTACCTGAAGACGCCCGGCATGCGGGAGGGCAGCAGCCTGCGGCCGAGCCAGGAGGGCATCGGGCTGGCCAAGGACGTGTGGCTGGTCGGCGCCGGGCTGACGCTGATGCTCGACTCGCTGGTGCGGCACCGGCGCTGAGCCGCCCGCGCCGAAGCCGCTCCGGGCCGGCCGCGTACTCAGACGGGGGCCGCGGCCGTCGCGGCGGCCCGGTCGGCGGCGATCCGGCGGGCGGCGTTGCGGTAGCGCAGCACCTGCGCCGCGCCGAGCGCCCAGAGCAGGAACTGCACGGCGAACGCCCAGCGGAACGCGGACAGCGGCGGCGCGTCGTGCCCGGCCGGGGTGGCCAGGTCGAGCACCAGGCCGACGGCCAGGATCAGCACGATCGAGGCGGCGAAACCGCCGACGTTGACGATGCCGGTGGCGCTGCCGATGCGGTGCACCGGGTTGAACGAGCGGGCGTAGTCGAACCCGATCATCGAACCGGGACCGTTGACCGCGAGCACCACCACGAGCGCCACCAGCAGCGCGTGCGGCGCCCGGCCCGGCCACGCCAGCACCACCGCCCACATGCCGGCGGTGCCGGCGGTGATGGCGAAGACCAGCACCGAGCGGTGGAACGGGAAGCGGGCGCACAGATGCGCGAGCACCGGCCCGCACACGAGCGTCACCATCGTCATCAGGGTGAGCAGCCCGGCCGCCGCCGTGGGCGAGAAGCCCTGGCCCTGCACCAGAAACGGGTACCCCCACAGCAGCGCGAACACCGAGCCGGAGAACTGCGTGACGAAGTGCGTCCACAGGCCCAGCCGGGTGCCCGGCTCGGCCCACGCCTCGGCGAGCTGGCGGCGCACGGTCGCCAGGTCGGGCGCGAGCGCGGTGGCGTGCTCGGCGTGCGGGGTGTCGCGTACCGCGACGAGGATCATCAGCACCACCGTCGCGCCGAGCGCCGCGGCGGTCAGGAACGCCGGGGTCCAGCCCGCGCGGTGCAGCAGCAGCACCAGGGGTACGGCGCCGAGCACCGCGCCGAGCTGGCCGACGGTGCCGGTGAGCTGCACCAGCAGCGGGTTGCGGCGGCCGGGGAACCAGAACGCGACGATGCGCAGCACGCTGATGAAGGTCATGGCGTCACCGAGGCCGACCAGCACCCGCGCGGCGACGGCGGCCGGCACGTCGGTGGCGACCGCGAAGACGATCTGCCCGGCCACCATCAGCGCGCCGCCGGCCAGCAGCAGCCGGCGCGAGCCGTAGCGGTCGAGCAGCACCCCGACCGGGACCTGCATGGCGGCGTAGACGGCGAGCTGGGCGACGGAGAACGTGGCGAGCGCGGAGGCGTTGATGTGGAACCGATCCGCCGCGTCGACCCCGGTGACGCCGAGTGAGCTGCGGTGGAACACGGCGGTCAGGTACGCGGTCAGCGCCACCGCGTACACCAGGGCCGCGGGCCGGCGGGACACGCTCACCGCAGCGTCCCGAGCATCCGCGCGGCGGTGTCGATGTGCCCGGCGACAGCGTCGCGCCACGCCTGCGGGTCGTCGCCGTCGAGCGCGGCGAGCTGGCCGGCGTGCTCGGCCAGGGCGACCTCGGCCCAGCCGGGTGAGAGCCGGAAGCTCGCCTCGCCCATGCGCAGCTGCCGGTCGCGCAGGCGGTGGTACAGCTCGGCCAGGATCTCGTTGCCGGCCGCCTCGACCACGGCGGCGTGGAACGAGCGGTCGGCGTCCATGAGCGCGCTGATGTCACCGGCGGCGTGCGCGCGTCGCATCTCCTCCAGCCGGCGGGCCAGGTCGGTGCGCAACTCGGCGCGGCGGTCCCAGACCCGCTCGGCGGCGTGCAGCTCGACCAGCCGGCGGGCCTCGATGACGTCGGCGATCTCCCGGGCCGACACCGGCCGGATCAGCGCGCCGCGCTTCGGGTAGAGCTTGACCAGACCCTCGGTCTCCAGCCGCAGCAGCGCCTCCCGGACCGGGGTGCGGGACACGCCGGTCGCGTCGGCGATCTCGCCCTCGCTCACGAGCTGGCCGCCCGGGTAGACCTGTTCCAGGATGGCCTGCTTGAGGTGCCGGTACGCCCGCTCGGCGGCGGACGGCGCGGTCCGGCTGGGATGCGTCATGTATCTAAGCTTGCTCCGCGGCTCGTCCCGCCGCTCGATCGCGGGCCCGGGCAGTGGCGCAGACCACCGCGGGTCAGGCCCACAACTCCCGCAGCAGCGCCTCCACCTCGGCGGTCCGCTCGATCTGCGGCATGTGCCCGGTGTCGCGGAACAGGTGGCGGCGCGCGTGCGGCAGCCGGCTGCCGGCGTACGCCAGGTGCGCGGCAGGCAGGATCAGGTCACGGTCGCCCCAGACGAGCAGCATGGGCAGGTCGAGCGCGGCCACCGCGTCGAGCAGTTCGGCGCGCCACCGCAGCTTCACCCCGCGCCAGGTGCCCAGGTCGCGGACCAGCTCCAGCATCACCCGGGCGGCGTGCGGCCGGCGGGCCAGCGCCAGAGCGGTGGCGATCCGCTCCTCGGTGACGTACGCCGGGTCGAAGAAGATGGCCCGCTCGCTGCGGCGGGCGATCCCCGGATGCGGGCGCAGCAGCAGCGGCGCCAGCGGGCGGATCGCGAGCAGCCGCAGCGCCACCGTCACCTCCCGGCCGAAGCCGGCGCTGTTGAGCAGCGCCAGGCTGGCCGCCCGCTGCGGCGCGTCGACCGCTAGGCGCATCGCCACCGCCCCGCCGAGGGAGTTGCCGACCAGGTGCGCCGGGCCGGTCACCCCGGCCACGTCGAGGAACCGGGCGACCGCGCCGGCCAGGGCGGGCAGCGTGTGCGGCCCGTCCAGCGGCGCGGAGCCGCCGTGCCCGGGCAGGTCCACCGCGAGCACCAGGTGGTCGCGGGCCAGCGCGGCGTGCAGGGCGGTGAAGTCGTCGAGGGTACGGCCGATGCCGTGCAGCAGCACCACGGGCGGCCCGTCGCCGCTGATCCGGCAGCGCACGCGCCGGCCGTCGACGGTGCGCTCGTCGACCGGCGGGAGGGCCACCGTCACGCCGTACGTCCGGGTTCCCGCGCGGCCTCCTCGCCGAGCGTCTCGGCCCGCGGCGCCGGCGCCCCGGCGACGGTCGCCGCCGGGCGGGACGGGCGCATGCCCAGGGCGAGCACCCGGCCGTACCCGGCGGGGGCCACCCGGGCCAGCAGGTCGGGCAGCTTCGCCGACCAGCCGATCAGCACCCGGCCGCGACGCCGCTTCGCGCCGCGCAGGATCGCCTCGGCGGCCTTCGCCGGGTCGATGGTGAGCAGCTTCTCGAACTGCCTGAGTCCGGTCTCGTACTCGGCCCGGTCAACGCCGCTGCCGACCCGGGCGCTGGCGGCGATCCGGGTACGGATGCCGCCCGGGTGCACCGACGTGACGCCGACGCCGTCGTCGACGAGTTCGTGCCGCAGCGCCTCGGTGAAGCCGCGGACGGCGAACTTGCTCGCCGCGTACGCGGCCTGCCCGGCGGGCGCGATGATGCCGAACAGGCTGGAGACGTTGACCAGGTGCGCGCCGGGTTCGGCCTTGAGCGCGGGCAGCAGCGCGTGGGTCAGGCGCACCACCGCCCGGAAGTTGATCTCGACGACCCAGAGGAACTCCTCCACTGTGACCTGGTCGAAACGCCCGCCCAGCGCCACCCCGGCGTTGTTGATCAGCAGCCGGATGCGGGGATGCGCGCGGTGGATCTCGGCGGCGATCCGCTCGGTGGCCTCGGCGTCGGCGAGGTCGACCACGTGCGTCTCGACCCGGAGGTCCGGGTGCGCCGCCGAGATCGCGGCGGCGACCGAGGTCAGGCCGTCGGCGTCGCGGTCGAGCAGGACCAGGTCGGCGCCGCGCCGGGCCAGGCCGTGGGCCAGCGCCGCGCCGATGCCGCTCGCCGCGCCGGTGAGCACCGCGGTGCCGCCGGGAAAGACGAGGTCACGCATCGGTTCCTCCCGAGGTGGCGGCGGGTACGCCGGCGCGGGCGAAGCGTACGCCGTCGGTGAGCGGGCCGCGCCGCATCAGGCGTACGTCGCGGGGGTAGTTCTGGTGCAGCCGCCACGGCGCGCGCGGCCCCTGCTTGGGCAGTTGGTCGACGGCGCGCAGCACGTAGCCGGACTTCAGGTCGATGATCGGCGCCAGGTCGTCGGTGTCCGGGGCGAGCGGCGTGACGATCTGCTGGCCGGTGTCGTCGAGGTGGCGCAGCAGCCGGCAGACGTACGTGGCGACGAGGTCGGCCTTGAGCGTCCAGGAGGCGTTCGTGTAGCCGATCGTCATGGCGAAGTTCGGCACGCCGGAGAGCATCATGCCCTTGTAGGCCACTGTCGAGGCGAGGTCGACCTCGGCGCCGTCGACGGCCAGTGTCATGCCGCCGAGCGCGAGCAGGTTCAGGCCGGTGGCGGTGACCACCACGTCGGCGGGCAGTTCCTCGCCGGAGGCGAGCCGGATACCGTGCTCGGTGAACGTGTCGATGGTGTCGGTGACCACGGACGCGCGCCCGGCCCGCAGCGCGGTGAACAGGTCCCCGTCCGGGACCACGCACAGGCGCTGGTCCCACGGGTCGTACCGGGGCGAGAAGTGCCGCTCGACGTCGTACCCGGCGGGCAGCCGGCCCTTCGCGGCCCGGCGCAGGAACCGCTTCACCACGCCGGGGGCGCGGCGGCTGAGCTGGAAGTTGGCCACCCCGAGCGCGACGTTCTTCCACCGCGCCACCGTGTACGCGGCCGTCGGGGACAGCCAGCGCCGCGCGGCGTCGGCGAACGGGTCGCGCGAGGGCAGCGCGACGACGTACGTGGGTGAGCGCTGGAGCATGGTGACGTGGGCGGCCCGCTCGGCCATCGCCGGCACGAGGGTGACGGCTGTGGCGCCGCTGCCGATCACCACGACCCGCTTGCCGGTGTAGTCCAGGTCGTCGGGCCAGTGCTGCGGGTGCACGAGCGTGCCGGCGTACCGCTCGACGCCGGGGAAACGCGGCGTGTAGCCGGAGTCGTAGCGGTAGTAGCCGGAGTTGGTGAACAGGAACCCGCAGGTGATGGTGACGTCCTCGCCGGTGTCGTCGCGGCGGGCGTGGACCGTCCAGCGGGCGGTGGCGCTGTCCCATTCCGCGCGCACGGCCCGGTGGTGGAAGCGGATGTGCTGCTCGACGTCGTACTCGCGGGCGGTCTGGCGCACGTACGCGCGGATGGAGTCGCCGTCGGCGATGGCCTTCGGGTCGGTCCACGGCTTGAACGAGTAGCCGAGGGTGTACATGTCGGAGTCGGAGCGGATGCCCGGGTAGCGGAACAGGTCCCAGGTGCCGCCGATGGCGCCCCGGGCCTCCAGCACCGCATAGGTCTTGCCGGGGCACTCGCGTCCGAGGTGGACGGCGGCGCCGATGCCGGACAGGCCGGCCCCGACGATGAGGACGTCGACGTGGTCTGCGGCCATCGGTTTCTCCCGTTCGCACCGGCGGTGGACCGGACACTATCCATCGCCGTCGAGCGCAGTCAACACCATGTCGAGCTTAATCGACAGGGTGTTGAGCGGGTGTAGCATCAGCCGACATGACCACCGCCCGTACGCCGGCCGGCGCCGCGCCCAGCCGCGGGCGGCGGGCCGGCCGCTCCGCCGGCGACGAGCGGGAGACCGCGATCCTGGCCACCGCCGAGCGGCTGCTGCGGCAGCGCGCGTTCGGGGACATCTCCATCGACGACCTGGCGCGCGGCGCGGGCATCTCCCGTCCCACGTTCTACTTCTACTTCCCGTCCAAGGACGCGGTGCTGCTCACGCTGCTGGACCGGGTCACCGAGGAGGCCGACGCGGCGGCCGGCGGCGTGTTCGACCGGCTCGCCGAGGACCCGCGCGCCCACTGGCGGGAGCTGATCGCCCGGTTCCACGCCACGTTCGGCGGGCACCGGGACGTGGTGCTCGCCTGCGCCCAGGTACGCGGCACCAACGCCGAGGTGCGGCGGCTCTGGGCCGAGGTGCTGGAACGCTGGGTCCGCGCGGTGCAGGCCGCGATCGAGACCGAACGCGCACGCGGCGCGGCCCCGGACGGGCTGCCCGCCCGGGACCTCTCGATCGCGCTGAACTCGATGAACGAACGGGTCTGGTACGCCACGTTCGCCGGGGACGGCCCGGCGGTGGCCGAGCGGGACGTGGTCGACGTGCTGCTCGACGTCTGGCTGACCGCGATCTACCGGACCACCACCCCGCCGGTCATGCCGTC
Source organism: Micromonospora sp. NBRC 110037 (assembly GCF_001652995.1). Lineage (NCBI taxonomy): Bacteria > Bacillati > Actinomycetota > Actinomycetes > Micromonosporales > Micromonosporaceae > Micromonospora > Micromonospora sp. NBRC 110037. The sequence continues at coordinate 1,546,916 of NZ_BBVA01000002.1, read as the reverse complement.
CGCCGGAACTCCATGATCCAGTTGGTCTCCCAGGTGCGCTCCCCGTCGGTGGAGAACGCCTGCTCCCAGCGGCAGGAGACCGGGGTGATCGCCGACCAGAGGAACCGGCAGCGCACCGGGCGGCCCTCGTCGGTGTCGTCGGCGTGGAACTCACCGACACCGCCGGTGAACCGGCCCACCACCGGCGGCTGCTCCAGCACGCCCCGCGCGCTGTGCATCCAGTAGATCGACCACAGCCCGGTCGCCGGGTTCAGGACGCGTACCGACGAGCCGGAGAAGCCCCGGCCGGGGCAGCGCATCTCGTCGAAGCTGCCCGCGCCGTCGAAGAACGAGCGGGCCTCGCTGACACCGGCGAACTCGTCCCAGTCGTCGCTGCCGACATGGCGCTGCCGCAGGCGCCGGTTGGTCACGTCCCAGGTGCCGACGAGGAAGTCGAAGTCGCCCATCAGAATCCCACCGGCCCCTCGGCCCGGGCGTCGGCCAGGTAGCCGGCCAGGTCCGGTCGGTCCGGCGCGAGCACGTGCCGGATCCAGGCGGCGCGTTCGTGTTCCAGCACACCCAGCTCCCAGACGCAGCCCACCCCGGGACGCTCCAGGTCCACGAAGCGCGCCGGATCGTCGTCCGGGCAGTCGAGCGCGGGCTGCCCGGCGATCGCGATGCGGCACTCGACCACGTTGTCGAAGAACCAGGTGTACGCCAGCAGGTACGCGCCGCTGTCCGCGCCCCGGTGCAGCACCACCCAGCTCGCCGGCGGGGTGCCGCCGTCGGGACCGGGCAGCAGCTTGGGAAGGTACGCGTACGCGGCCTCGACCACACGTGGTTCGAGGCGACGGTCCGGCTGGTCGATGTGGTAGCGCTTGACGTGCCGGCCGGCGACCTCGATCGTCCCCGGCACCGTCAGCTCCTTGTCGTGGAAAGCCATGATCGGGACGGTAGGGGCGGTCCCCTGACAGCTAGTGTCAGCGGAATGCGGGCCAGTCGACTCCTGTCCATCCTGCTGCTCCTGCAGGCGCACGGCCGGCTCACCGCCGCCGACCTGGCCACCCGCCTCGAGGTGTCGGTACGCACCATCTACCGGGACGTCGAGGCGCTGCACACCGTCGGCATCCCGCTGTACGGTGAGGCCGGACACGACGGCGGCTACCGGCTCGTGGAGGGCTGGCGAACCCGGCTGACCGGGCTGACCGCCGAGGAGGCAGACCGGCTGCTCTTCGCCGGGCTGCCCGGACCGGCCGCCGAACTGGGCTACCAGTCGGTCGTCACCGCCGTACAGCTCAAGCTGCGGGCCGCGCTGCCAGCGCCGCTGGCCGACCGGGCCGCCCGGCTGGAACAGCGGTTCCACCTGGACACGCCGGGCTGGTACTCCGACGGCGACCCGTCGCCGTACCTCGCCGAGGCGGCCGAGGCGGTGTGGCGGGAGCACCGGATCCGGGTGCGCTACCGGGGCTGGCGCGGCGAGACGATCCGGGTGCTCGAACCGTACGGGCTGGTGCTCAAGGGCGGGCGCTGGTATCTCGTGGCCGCCCGCCCGGACCGCGCCGGACCGGCCACCTACCGGGTCAACCAGATCCTCGACCTGGCCCCGCTGGACGAGACGTTCGAGCGGCCCGAGTTCGACCTGCCGGCCTGGTGGCGCGCCCACGTGGTGGCGTTCCGGGCCGGGCTGCACCGCGACGAGGCGCACATCCGGCTGTCGCCGCGCGGGTTCGCCCGGCTGCGCGAGATCGGCAGCGACGTGGTGGTCGCCGCCGCCGAGGCGAGCGCCGGCCCGCCCGACGACAGCGGCTGGGTGCGCGCGGTCATCCCGATCGAGTCGCTCACCCACGCCCACGGCGACCTGCTGCGGCTCGGCGCCGACGTGGAGGTCCTGTCCCCGGAAGAGCTGCGCGCCCGCCTGGCCGAAACCGCCACCGCCCTGGCCGCCCTCTACCCCCCACCTCTCCCTCGTTGATCAAGGAAGGGCGTGGAGGGCATCGGCGACTGTGGACAGGGCTCGGTCGATCTCCGACGGCGGGGTCGCCGCGTACCCGAGGACCAGGCCCGGCGGCTGCGGACGCTGGCCGTGCCAGGACAGCGGGTGGACCTTGACGCCCCGGCGCAGCGCCTCCGCCGCGAGCGCCAGGTCGTCCACGTCGCCGGGCAGCGTGACCGTCAGGTGCAGCCCGGCGGCGGCGCCGTGCACCACCGCCCCCGGCAGGTACGCGCGGACCGCCCGGATCATCGCGTCGCGGCGGCGTACGTGCCGGTGGCGCAGCAGCCGCAGGTGCCGCTCCAGCGCGCCCGACTCCATCAGCTCGGCCAGCACGAGCTGCGGCAGCGCCGCGTTGCCCAGATCCGCCGTCCGCTTCGCGTCCACCACGTCGGCGTGCAGCGACGGCGGCACCAGCGTCCACCCGATCCGCAGGGCCGGGGCGAGCAGCTTGGAGATGCTGCCGGTGTAGCAGACCCGGTCGGGGGCCATGCCGCGCAGCGCCGGCACGGGCGGGCGGTCGTAGCGGTGCTCGGCGTCGTAGTCGTCCTCCAGCACCAGGCCGCCGTCGCGCGCCCACCTCAGCAGCCGGCGACGCCGCTCACCGTCGAGCACCACCCCGGTCGGGAACTGGTGCGCCGGGGTGAGCAGCACGGCCGGCGCGCCGGACCGCTCCAGCTCGTCGACGCGCAGGCCCCTGTCGTCCACCGGCACCGGCGGCGTCGCCATCCCCGCGTACGTGAGGTGCTGCCGCACGCCGAGCGAGCCGGGGTCCTCCACCGCGACGGTGCGCGTACCCCGCTCGTGCAGCACCCGCGCGAGCAGGCCGAGCGCCTGGGACACCCCGGCCACTACCACCACCTCGGCCGGGTCGGCGCGGATGCCCCGGTTGCGGGCCAGCCAGTTCGCGACGGCCCGCCGCAGCGCGGGCGTGCCGGTCGGGTCGCCGTAGCCGAGCGCGGCGGGCGTGGCCCGGTGCAGCACGGCCCGCTCGGCCCGCAGCCAGGCCGCGCGGGGAAATGCCGCCAGATCGGGTACGCCGGGCGTCAGGTCCACCCGCGCGGGGGCGGCGCGCAGCGCCTCGAAGACGTCGAGGCCGGGCCGGCCGGTGAACACCTCCGGTGCTCTCCTCGGCTCGGGTGGCCGGGCGCGCACGGCGGCCGGGGTGGCCACCACGACGGTGCCGGCCCGGCCGCGCCCGGCGACCTGGCCGTCCTCGCCCAGCCGCTGGTACGCCTCGGTCACCACGCCGCGCGAGACGCCCAGCTCGGCGGCGAGCACCCGGCTGGGTGGCAGGCGGGTACCTACTGGCGCGCGGCCGTCGGCGATCGCCGAGCGCAGCCGGGCGGCCAGCCAGTCGGCGCGGCCGCCGGGCGGGGCCTCGCCCACATCGAGCTGGAGGAAGTCCGCGCCGACCGATTTGGACCTCTCGGAAACGACGGCTTTGGCCCTGTCCACCGGACCATTATGGCCAGAGGCTGGACGGGTGACCATCGCCTTCCTGCTGACCGCACTCGTCGTCGCCGTCACTCCGGGCACCGGGGTGACGCACACGCTCGCCACCGCCGTGACCGCGGGACGCCGCGCCGGGCTGGCCGCCGCGGCCGGTGCCACGCTCAGCCTCGTCCCGCACGTGATCGCCGCGGTGACCGGCCTGGCCGCGTTGCTGCGCGCCGGCACGCCGGCGTTCCGGGTGGTGACCTGGCTGGGCGTGGCGTACCTGCTCTGGATGGCCTGGTCGGCGTGGTGCGACCGGGGCGCGTTCACCGTCGACGCGGACCGGCCGCCGCGCCCGGCGTCGGCGGTGTTCCGCGACGGGGTGTTGCTGAACCTGCTGAACCCGAAGGTGACGGTGTTCTTCGTGGCGTTCCTGCCGCAGTTCGTACCCCCGGGCACGCCCGCCGCCCCCGTCCGCATGCTCGCCTGCGGCCTGGTGTTCATGCTGGTCACGCTGCTGGTGTTCGCCGGGTACGCGGTGCTCGCCGGCGCGTTGCGCCGCCGCGTGCTGGCCCGGCCCCGGCTGAGGGCGCTGCTGCGGCACGCCGTGGCCGGCAGCTTCCTCGCCCTGGGCCTCGGCCTCGCGTTCACCGCCTAGAAGGAGTTCATCAGTGCGTTTCCGGCACTCCCCCGAGATCTGGTCTTCCTTCCCCGAGCTGACCTGCGGCGTCCTGCACGCCACCGGGATCACGCCCGACCCCGACGTCACGCCGCGCCTCGCCGGTCACCTCGACGTCGCCCGGGACCGGCTCGCCGCCGCACCCGAGGGCGGCTTCCCGGAGATCCAGGCGTGGCGGCGCGCGTTCACCCGGATGGGCTGCCCGCCGACGCGCTACCGCTGCGCGGCCGAGTCGCTGCTGCGCCGGCTGCGCCGCGACGGCGACCTGCCCCGGCTGCACCCGCTGGTGGACCTCGGCAACGCGCTCTCCGTCGGGTACGCGGTCCCGGTCGCCGTGCTCGACCTGGCCGGGATCGACGGCGACCTGACCGTGCGCCCGGCCGACGGCACCGAGTCGTATCTCGGCCTCGGTGGGGAGTCCGAGCAGCCCGCGCCCGGCGAGGTGATCTTCGCCGACGAGGGCGGGCACGCGCACGCCCGGCGCTGGTGCCACCGGCAGAGCGGCGCCTCGGCGGTACGTGCCGCCACCGTCGAGGTCCTCGTGGTCATCGAGGCGATGCACGCCGGGGCGGCGCCGACCGTACGCCGGATGCTGGACGAGCTGGCGGCGGCGCTGGCCGAGCAGTGGCGCGTGCCGTCACGGACGGCGTTGCTCACCTCGCAGGCCCCGGAGTTCGCCGTGCCCGTCCGGACCGTCTGACGCCGGCTCGGACGGCTCGCCGTGCAGCTCGCGCAGGGCGTCGGCGAGCCGGTCGTCGGCGGTGCCCCACCACTGCCGGGCCAGCTCGACAGTGCGGCCGAGCGAGTCGTCGCCCGCCCGCTCGGCGTGCAGCTCGGCGCTCATCATGCGCAGGAAGCGAACGGTCACGGCATCGGACTCATCGGCTATCACGTCCGTACCCTAGCCACCGCCTCCGACGAAACCGGCGGCCGAGTCGGGGTCGTCCGCCCGGTTGAGGTCGCCGCGTGCGGGTAGTGCGCGGTCATGCCCCAGCGATACGGGGCACTACGACCGGGTCGCGATCGTCACCGGCGCGGACTCCGGCATCGGCGGCCGGGGGCGACCGCGCCCGGCTCAGGGCACAGTCAGGCTTGATTCCTGCTCAGGGCAGGGTCGTCCCCGGCTCCGTCGTGGGTCAGGTGCGTTCGTTGCTGCCGGGTTCGCCGGTCGGCATGCCGACCGGTCCGCTCTCCGGGTAGTGGCAGGCGGTGAGCTGCCCGCCGTCGTCCCGGGTGGTCAGGGCGGGTTCTTCGGTGGCGCAGTGGTCGGTGGCTTTCCAGCAGCGGGTACGGAAGCGGCAGCCCGATGGCGGGTTCAACGGGGTGGGGACGTCGCCGGTGAGGCGGATCCGGCCGGCGGGCCCGAGCGTGGAGACGTCGGGGATCGCCGACAGCAGGGCTCGGGTGTAGGGGTGCTGGGGCCGGGTGTAGATGTCGTCGCGGTCGCCGATTTCGACGATCTTGCCGAGATACATGACGGCGACGCGGTGGCAGAAGTGGCGGATGACGGCGAGGTCGTGGGCGATGAACACGAACGCCAGGTCCAGGTCGCGTTGCAGGTCGCGCAGCAGGTTGATGACCTGCGCCTGAATGGACACGTCCAGCGCCGAGACCGGTTCGTCGGCGACGATCAGCTTGGGTTTCAACGCCAGGGCGCGGGCGATGCCGATGCGCTGGCGTTGCCCGCCGGAGAACTCGTGCGGGTACCTGTTGTAGTGCTCCGGGTTCAACCCGACCAGTTCCAGCAGCTCCTGCACCCGGCGTTTGATGCCGCCGGGTGGGGTGATCCGGTTGACCTGCAACGGCATGGCCACGATCCGCCCGACGGTGTGGCGGGGGTTCAGCGAGGCGTACGGGTCCTGGAAGATGATCTGCAGGTCCTGCCGCAGCGCACGCAACTCACGCCGCCCGCCGTGGGTGATGTCCCGCCCCGCGAACATGATGCTGCCCGAGGTGGGTTCCAGCAGCCGCACGAGCATCCGCCCGGTCGTGGTCTTCCCGCACCCCGACTCCCCGACCAGGCCGAGCGTCTCGCCGGGCCGCACGTCGAAGTCCAGCCCGTCGACAGCCCGCACCGCACCCCGCGCGCGCAGCCCCTGCCGCACCGGGAAGTGCTTGGTCAGCCCCCGCACCGACAGCAGCGGCTCGCCCGCGAGCCGGCCGGCGTCGCCCGCCACCGCCGCCTGCCCGTTCGTCACACCGTTCATCGAGCCACCCCCACCTGCGCGACCTCGTCCCCGTAGATCCGCTCCCGCGCGGCGACCGGCAGATGACACGCCACCAGATGACCCGACGCACCAGCAGGGCCCAACTCCGGGATCTCGGTGCGGGACCGGTCACCGTTCACGCCGGCCCACCGGCAGCGCGGATGGAACGCACACCCCGACGGCAGATTGATCAAGCTGGGTGGGTTGCCGGGGATCGGCACCAGGTCCGCGTCCGCGTCACCGTGCAACGACGGCACACTCGACAACAACCCCCACGTGTACGGATGCTGCGGCGCCCGCAACACCCGCTCCACACTCCCGTGCTCCACCGCCCGACCCGCGTACATCACCAACACGTCATCAGCCACCTGAGACACCACACCCAGGTCATGCGTGATCAGAATGATCGCCGACCGGAACTCCGCCTGCAGATCCGCAAGCAGGTCCAGGATCTGCGCCTGCACCGTCACATCCAACGCCGTCGTCGGCTCATCAGCGATCAACAGATCCGGGTCGTTCACCAGCGCCATCGCGATCATCGCCCGCTGCCGCATCCCACCCGAGAACTCGTGCGGAAACTGATCGAACCGCTTCGCCGGCTGCGGAATCCCCACCCGGCCCAGCATGTCCACCGCCCGCGCCCGGGCCTCCCGCCGCCCGGCCCTCGGATGATGCACCCGGTACGCCTCCGCGATCTGCCGACCCACCGAGTAGTACGGATGCAACGCCGACAACGGATCCTGAAAGATCATCGCCATGTCCCGGCCCCGCAACCGACGAATCTCCTCCTCACCCAGACCCACCAACTGACGACCACCGACCGAGATCTCCCCCGAAACGGTCGTCCGCTTCACGTTGTGCAGACCGAGGATCGCCAGCGACGTCACGCTCTTACCGGAACCCGATTCCCCCACGATCCCCAGCGTGCGGCCCCGCTCGACAGCGAACGACACCCCGTCCACGGCCCGCACCACACCGTCCTCGGTGTCGAACCGCACCCGCAGATCCGTGACCCGCAGGTACGGGTCCTCGCCGCGTCGCGGCGTCGGAAGCTCCACCATGTCCGTCTCCTCCTCCTCAGCCCAGCCGGACCCGTGGGTCGATCACCGCGTACAGCACGTCGACGACGATGTTGGCGACCACGATGAACACGGCCGCCAGCAGCACCGTCGCCATCACCACCGGCAGGTTGAGGAACTGCACCGCCTCCACTGTCGCCTTGCCGAGGCCCTGGAGGCCGAAGATGGTCTCGGTGATGAACGTGCCGCCGAGGCTGGTGCCGATGTCCAGCCCGGCGATAGTGACGATCGGCGTGATCGCCGCGCGCAGCGCGTGCCGGGTGTGCACCTGCCGCGCGGGCAGCCCTTTCGCCCGGGCGGTACGGATGAAGTCCTCCGACAGGGTCTCCAGCATTTGCGCCCGGGACAGCCGGGCGTACAGCGCCGAGTTGAGGAAACCCAGCGTCATCCAGGGCAGCAGCAGCCCGGCCGCCCACCGGGCCGGGCTCTCGGTCAGCGGCGTGTAGCTGGGGAACGGCAGCAGCCCGGTGGAGTAGACGAGCAGGTAGAGCAGGATCAGACCGAAGAAGTAGACCTGCATGGACGCGCCGGCCAGTGTGACGCCGATGGCGGCGCGGTCGAACGCCGTACCCCGGCGCAGCGCCGACACCATGCCCAGGGAGATGCCGAGGCCGAGCCAGAGCACGGCGCCGCCGAGGACGATGCTGAACGTCACCGGGGCGCGCTGCGCGACGATCTCGGTGACCGGCTGGTTGTTGCGGAACGAGTAACCCAGGCAGGGCGCCGGGCAGTCCTGCCGGAAGTCCCCCTCGCCGTAGGTACGGCCGGCGAAGACGCCGCCGACGAAGTCCGCGTACTGCCGGGGCAGCGGCTGGTCGATGCCGAGGCGGCGCTCGACCTGGGCGATGTCCTCGGCCGTGCAGTTCTTGCCGCACATCACCTTCGCCGGGCTGCTCGGCACCGCGAAGAAGAGACCGAATGTGACGAGGCTGATGACGACCAGGGTCAGGGCGGCGACGAGCAGCCGCCGGACGACGAAACGGAACACGGGAGCACCTCCCCCGGATGGGGCGCGGGGACGGCCGCCGTGGCAGCCGCCCCCGCGCGGCTGTCACTTCTTCACGTAGATGCCGTTGAGCGAGATGATCCCGAACGCGTCACTGAGGAAGGCGTTGCCGACCTTCGAGCCGTGCAGCTCGTAGGTGGCGTCGTAGTAGCAGGGCACCACCGGCGCGTACTTCTCCATGATCATGCGGTCGAGCGCCATCCAGCCGGCGTCCTGCTCCGCGGCGGGCAGGGCGCGGACCCGGTCGATCTCCGCGCCGACCGACGCCTCGTTGAGGTACGACAGGTTCTGGTTGCCCTCGGCCACGATCTCCCGTCCGTCGTAGACCGGCGGGATGACTGTGGAGCCGGTGGGCCAGTCCGAGCCCCAGCCGGTGAGGTACAGGTCGTAGGGGTTGTCCTTGCGGCCCACCTCGTCGTAGTAGCTGCTGTTGTCGATCGGCTTCATGACGATGTCGAACCCCATGTCGGTGAGGTTCTTGCGCAGCGCCTCGGCCTGCTGGGTACGCAGTTCCAGGCTGGAGTGGGCGAGCACCAGCTTCGGCCGCTTTCCGGCGAGCAACTCGGCGGTCTTCGCCTTGTCGCCGGTCACCGGGGCGTTGAACACGTCGTACGGCACGAACCCGGCGGTGGTGGGTGACATCAGCGTGGTCGCGGGTGTCCCGGCGGCCTGGCCGCCGAGGACCTTGAGCAGGGCGTCCTTGTCGACCGCGTAGTTCAGCGCGCGCCGTACGTTCAGGTCGGTGACCCGCTGGGTGTTGATGCTCAGCACCCAGTTGTACTGCGTCGGGCCGCGGACGACCCGGTCGGCGACGCCGGCGCCGGTGGTGCGGGGCAGCACCGACGGCGGCACGTCCGACCAGCTCAGCGCCGCCTGGTCGGCCGGTCCGTCGGCGACCAGCCGCTCGGCGATCTGGGCCTGCTCCAGGCCGAACGTCATCCGGACCGTGTCCGGGTACGCGTTGCGGAGCGGGTCGGTCGCCGGGTCCCAGTTCGGGTTGCGTTCCAGCTCCAGCGACACGTCGCGCTGGTAGGACTTCACCCGGTACGGGCCGGACGAGAACGGCCGCAGATCGTAGTTGGCGCGGGTGTCCTTGGCGGCGGGCACCGGCGCGCTGGTGGGCAGCGCCGCCGCGTACGGCATGTCGCAGTGCGGCTGCGGGAACGTGAACCGGATGGTCCGGTCGTCGGGGGTGGTGACGCCGTCGGGCACCGGCTTGCCGCCGTCGTACGGTCCCTTGTAGGTGGCGTTGTACGCCCCGCCCGGGTAGAGCCACTGCTGGATGTAGTGCGGGCCCTCGTTGAGGTTCGCCGCGAACGAGCGGGCGATGCCGTGGGCGACGTCCTTGCTGCTCACCGGCGTGCCGTCCTCGTAGCGCACGCCGTCGCGCAGCGTGAACTCCCAGACCTTGCAGTCGCCGTCGACGTCCTTGCCGGGGTTGGTGGCCAGGTCGCCGACGAGCAGCAGCTTGCCGGTGCCGTCCTCCTTGTAGCCGTTGAGCGGGCGGTAGAGCATCCCGCCGGCGACCTGCTGCACGTTGACGTAGTTGCGGGCCGGGTCGAGGTGTTCGAAGTCGGCCGGCTGCATGACGGTGAGGGTGCCGCCCCGGGACGCGCCGTCGACGGGCTTCGCCGGGCCCTGGTTGTCGGCGGCCTCGTACGAGATCGAGCCGCTCTGGGTCTTGGTCTTCTGGTCGTCGCCGCCGCTGTCGTCGGGCGTGGGGTTGCAGCCGGCGGCGGCCAGCGCCGCCGCGGCGAGGACACCTGTCAGTGTCCGGGTTCGTGCGCGCACGGTGTGCTCCCTTCGTGCCCGGCGGCCCCCGCCGGCCGGGCGTGTGATGGCCGTGGGGACTACCGGGTGGAGCGGGGATCCAGCGAGTCGCGCAGCGCGTCGCCGAGCAGGTTGAACGCCAGGACCAGCAGGAAGATCGTCAACCCGGGGAACAGGGTGTACCAGGGGTCGCTCGCGACGTAGCCGATGCTGTTGAAGATCATGCGGCCCAGGTCGGGCGTGGGTTCGGTGACGCCGATGTTGACGAACGCCAGCGCCGCCTCGATGGCGATGAACTGGGGCACCATCAGCGAGACGGTGACCAGGATCGGCGCCCAGATGTTCGGCAGCAGCTGCCGCAGCAGGATGTGCGCGGTGCCGGCACCGGCGGCCCGGGCCGCGTCGACGAACTCCCGCTCCCGCAGCGAGATCACCTGCCCGCGGACCAGCCGCGCGGTGTACGTCCAGCTGAACAGGCCGAAGGTGGCGACGATCAGCGCCACCCGGAACGCCGGCGACGGCGCCTCCCGGTCGGAGTAGAAGCGGTCCTGCAGGATCGGGATGACCGCGAGGGCGAAGATGAGGAACGGGAACGCCAGCGTGAGGTCGATCAGCCAGTTGACGAGACTGTCCAGCCAGCCTCTGGCCCATCCGGCCAGCACACCGACCGCGACGCCGATCCCGGAGGCCAGCAGCGCCGAGGTGAACGCGATGAACAGCGACGTTCGAAGACCGTAGACCAGTTGCATCAGGATGTCCCGGCCACTGCCCGGCTCAAGGCCCAGCCAATGATCTGAACTGATCCCGCCGGCATACCCGATCGGCATTCCGAAATCGTTCAAACGGTCGACGAACTTGTCGGTCGGGTCGATTCCGGTGAGCCGCCCCAGCAGCGGCGCGCCGAGCGCCACCACCGCGGCGACGAGGAGCGTCAGGGCGCTGGCCCGGGCCGTACGGTCCCGCTTGAGCCGCAGCCAGGCGAGCTGGTTCGGTGACCGGCCGACGAACTCCGCGGTCCGGCCGGCGGGCTCCGGGCCGGCCTGGATCTCCGGGACGGAAATGGTCGCGTCGGCGGCCGTGGTCCGGGGCGGCGGGTGTGAGAGATCGCTCATGAACAGTCCCTCCGACGGGGGCGGAAACGCCCTGCCACCCGACGATAAAGGGATACGGAGCATCGGAAAGAATCGTTACGGTAACGGCCGTTCCGGTTGTCATCCATTGACAACTATCCGGCGTACGGAATGCATCGGCGCAATAACGGGCCGATTTGGTTGTCAGCCTTTCAGGCAGGCGTCACGCATATTCGGAATGCGTTTACGCGAGGCGCGTAAGCGGTTGTCAGCCGTTCGGGCATTCCCGTACGCCGATGTCACACCGAACGTGCGACGCGGCCGACGGGTGTAACACTTCGTAACTCTTCGCGTTCACACCGTCCACCTAGGGTTCTCGGCGGCCCGGTTCGCACGACGGACCGGGCCACCCATCGGCCCCGCACCCCGGGGCCCCGACGGAAGGACCACCCATGCCCTTCGCCCGACGTACCGCCGCACTGGCCCTGGTCGCCGCGCTCGGCGCGCCGGCCTCCCCCGCCCACGCCGCGCCGCACCCCGGCCCGCAGACCCCCTCGGTGCTGCTGCTCACCGTCGACGACGGCGCCGGCGTACGCGCCACGGTGCTGACCTGCGGGCCGGCCGGCGGTCTGCACCCCGACCCGATCACCGCCTGCCGGCTGGTCGCCCGCGTCGACGGCGACCTGGACGCGCTCGACGTGGACGGCGCGCCGTGCACCTCCCAGTACGCCCCGGTCGTCGCCCGCGCCACAGGCTTCTGGCAGAACCGCCCGGTCTCCTACACGCGTACGTTCACCAACCCCTGCCTGATGCAGCGCACCACCGCCTCCCTCTTCACCTTCTGACCCTCCCCTCTGGTTCTGGTTGATCATGAGGTTGGCGGCGGTTGCCGTCCGTTTTGTCGCCGTCAACCTCATGATCGACGGGGTGGGTGGGGTGGGTGGGGTGGGGGTGGGGTGGGTGCGGAGAATGGTGCGGGTGGACGGGGGTGCTGTGGAGGCGCGCACGGTCGGTGGCGGGCGGGAGCTGCGGGCGGACTGTTCGCGCTGCGCCGGGGTCTGCTGCGTCGCGCCGGCGTTCACCGCGTCCGCCGACTTCGCCATCGACAAGCCCGCCGGACGGCCCTGCCCGAACCTGGGCGCCGACTTCCGCTGCGGCATCCACACCGAGCTGCGGCAACGCGGCTTCCCCGGATGCACCGTGTTCGACTGCTTCGGCGCCGGCCAGCACCTCACCCGGCACACGTTCGCCGGCCGCGACTGGCGCGCCGACCCGGCCACCGCAGCGCGGATGTTCGACACCTTCGCGGTGTTGCGGCCCCTGCACGAGTTGCTCTGGTATCTGACCGAGGCGGTACGCCTGACCCCGCCCGGCCCGCTGCGCGACGAGCTGAATGCCGCGCTGGACGAGACCGGCCGGCTCGCCGACGGCACCCCTGACGAGCTGCTCGCGCTCGACGTCGACGCGCACCGGGACCGGGCCAACCGGCTCCTGTCCCGCGCCGCCTCACAGGCCCGCGCCGGGAAGGCCGGCCCGGACCGCCGGGGCGCGACGCTGATCGCTGTGGACCTGCGCCGTACGCCGCTGGCCGGGGCGAACCTGCGCGGCGCCTGCCTGATCGGCGCGGACCTGCGGGGCGTACGGCTCGGCGCGGCCGACCTGACCGGCGCGGACCTGCGCGGGGCCGACCTGCGCGGCGCAGACCTGAGCGAGTGCCTGTTCACGCACCAGTCGCAGCTCGACGCCGCGCGCGGCGACCACCGCACGGTCCTGCCGCCGGGGCTGCGCCGCCCGGCCCACTGGTCCCTGACGCTGACCCCGGCCCGCCCCCGGCCACGCCCCCGCCGCCGCCGCTGACCCGCCCGGCCCACCGGTCCGGACACTGGGCGACGATCAAGGAGTTTGTGGCTGGTTCGGGGCCGGATCGGGACACAAACTCCTTGATCAACGGGGAGAAGGGGGGCCGGAGGGCGGAGGGGGCCGGGTTTGGTGGGGATGGGGTGGGGTAGGCGTCGCGGACGACTGTTGGTCGAGGGAGGGGCACCGGTGGGATATCGGGCACGCGACGGTGAGGAGCCGGTCGATCCGGCGCACGCCGAGGACGAGGCCGGGCAGGTGCCGCTGGTGCAGACGGCCGCGGACGCCGACGTGCCGGCGCCCGCGCCCGGCGTGCCGAAACCGGACGAGGTGACCGAGGACGACGGCTCCGGCATGGCGGGTGGCGCCTCCGGCAGCAGCTCGGGCGGCTCCTCGATGCCGACGCACCCGGACGCGGCCCGCGGACGGGACGCCGCCGGCTGAGCAGGCGCGAGCACCGGCCGGACACCAGGCCACCCGAACGTTTGCCGTCACCCGCTGCGGGCAGGAGTGCGACATGACCAGTGAAGAGTCCTTCGGCCGCGCGGCCGGCGACGAACCCGACGGCGTGACCGCGTACGAGGCGTCCCTGCGCCCGCCGGGCGAGTCCCTGCACACCACCGACGACACCGGTGACGACTTCGCCGACCTGCCCGCCGAGGACCGCCGGTCCGCGCGGGAGGTCAGCCGCGCCGGCTACGACGTCGACGCGGTCTCCGGAACCGGCGACCCGTCCGAGGAGCCGGAGGAGATCGAGGAGGGCCGGCCGCTGCGCTGACGCGTGCGCGGGGCGGCGGCCGTGCCGCTCCGCGCCTCGGTCATGCCCCGGTTCGCCAGCGCGTCGGCGCGTTCGTTCTCCGGGTGCCCGTTGTGGCCCTTCACCCACAGCCACGTCACGTCGTGCCGGGCACAGGCCGCCTCCAGCGCCTGCCACAGGTCGGCGTTCTTCACCGGCTGCTTCGCGGCGGTCAGCCAGCCGTTGCGCTTCCAGGCGTTCAGCCAGCCGGTGATGCCGTTGCGTACATAGGTGCTGTCGGTGTGCAGCCGTACCGTGACCGGGCGGGTCAGGCTCTCCAGCGCCCGGATCGCGGCGGTCAGCTCCATCCGGTTGTTGGTGGTCGGGGTGGCCTCGCCGCCGCACAGCTCCCGCTCGTGCCCGCCCCAGCGCAGCACCGCGCCCCACCCGCCGGGCCCGGGATTGCCGCTGCACGCGCCGTCGGTCCAGATCTCCACGACCCGGCCGGTCTCCGCCTCCGCCATGCCCGGCAACCTACCGGGTACGCGAGCACGCGGGACCACCCGACCCGCCGCGCGCGGCTAGCGTGCCGGTATGACCGCTCCCCCGGACTTCGCCACCCTCTGCAACTTCCGTGACCTCGGCGGCTGGCGGACCGGCGACGGCCGCACCGTCGCCCGGGGCCGCCTCTACCGCTCCGACTCGCTGGCCAAGCTCGCCGGTGACGACCTGCAGCAGTTCGCGGCGCTCGGCGTCCGCACCGTGATCGACCTGCGCTACCCGTGGGAGATCGCCGACCGCGGCCGGGCCCCGGAAAGCCTCGGCGTGACCTGGCACAACCTGAGCATCGAGCACCGGCCGTACGTGCAGGCCGACATCGATCCCGACGTGGACCCGTGGCGCTACCTGGCCGACCGGTACGCCGAGGTGGCCGAGGACGGCGTGGCCGAGCTGCGCCGGGCGGTCGAGGTGATCGCGGACGGCGAGCATCCGCTGGTGTTCCACTGCGCGTCCGGCAAGGACCGCACCGGCCTGCTCGCCGCGCTGGTGCTGTCCCTGCTGGGGGTGGACGACGACCAGATCGCCGCGGACTTCGCGCTCACCGAGCACGCCACCGACCGGCTGGTCGCCGAGTGGCGGGACCGCAACGGCGGCGCGACGCCGGGCTGGCCCGCGTACGGGCGGGCGCCGGCCGAGGTCATCCGGCTGGTGCTGGCCGACCTGCGGGCCGCACACGGTTCCGTGCACGGGTACGTGACCGGCCGGCTCGGTGTCGACGCGCAGACGATCGACGCGCTGCGCGCCCGGCTGCTCACCGGCGACACGGACCCGCTGCCGACCCAGGGCGCCACCGGCGCCACGCCGACGACACTCGCCCGCTGAGCGCCGCCGCCCGGCCGAGCACGCAGCGACGGAGAACCGGCGGCCGAAAAGCGAGCGACGGCGGCGCGGCGGTCTGGCACGCTGCGAGATCGTGGACACGCGGTGGGACGGCCTGCGGGCCGAGGTACGGGACACGATCGACGAGCTGGTCTCCTCCGGCCGGGAGGCCGGTGTGCAGGTGGCCGCGTACCTGGACGGGGTGGCGATCGTCTCCGAACACGCGGGGCTCGCCGACACCACCACCGGACGGCCGATGACCGCCGACACGCCCGTGCACGCGGTCTCCACCGGCAAGGGACTCACCGCCACCGTCGTGCACGTGCTCGCCGAGCGGGGACGGCTCGACTACGACCTGCCGCTCGCCGCGGTGTGGCCGGAGTTCGCCCGGCACGGCAAGGACGCCATCACGCTGCGGCACGTGCTCACCCACACCGCCGGCCTGCCCGCGCTGCCCGCCGACGTCACGCCGGAGGACTTCACCGACTGGACGCGCATGTGCGAGCTGCTGGCAGACGCGCGGCCGCTGTGGGAACCCGGCGAGCGGCTCGCGTACCACGCCTGGACGTGGGGGTGGCTGCTCGGCGAAGTGGTCCGGCGGGTCGCCGGCGCGCCGGTGTCGCGGGTGCTCGCCGACGAGGTGGCCGGGCCGCTCGGCGTGGACCGGGAACTGTTCCTCGCCGTACCGGAGGCGGACCTGGCCCGGCTGGCCCGGCTGGAGGACGCCGGCCTGTCCGCGCTGATGACCTGGGCCGGGGCGAACCTGCCGCACTTCGACGCGGTCGCCCCGCCAGCGGTACGCCCCGACACCGTCATCGGTTCCCGCCCCGACGTGCTGCGCGCCGACGTGCCGTCGGTCGGCACGATGAGCGCCCGCGCGGTGGCCCGGATGTACGCGGCGCTGCTCGGCCCGGTCGACGGGGTACGGCTGATCTCCGCCGCACGGATGCGGGAGGTGTCCGCCCCTGCGGTACGCGCCCAGGAGTGGGTGTTCGGCCAGGAGAGCACGTTCGGGCTCGGGTACGCGGTCGAGGACGACGGATCGTTCGGCACCGCCGGTAGCGGCGGCAGCCTCGCGTTCGCGTACCCGGATCTGGGGTTGACGGTGGCGGCGGTGCGCAACCGGCTCGGCGCGGGCGACGGCGACCCGATGGAGCAGCTGCGGGTGCTGGTGCGCGACCGCGTCGCCGAGGCGACCGGCCACCGGTAGCGCCGAGAAGGCAGACGCCGGCCACGACCCGGGCAGGCGAGCAGGCTAGCGGCGCAGGCGGGCCCGCAGCCGGCCGGCCGCGTCGCCGAGCACCGCGCCGGTCATCGGCAGCAGCGGGCTGGACCGCATCACCGCCAGGTCCTCGGCCGGGCTGGTCACGCCGTCGAGGAACCGCAGCACCCGCTCCGCCGGGTTGCGGTCGAACAGCCGCTCGAAGAACTCCACCCCGCCGACGTGCCCCCGGTCCAGCGCGCGCAGCGCCACCGCGTCCATCCACAGGTGCCGCCCCGGGTACGCGGGCGCGGGCACCGGCGGACGGCCGGCGGCGAGCGCCAGGGCCACCTGGTCGGCCTGGCGCAGCATCGCGGAGAACGTGAAGCCGGTGGACGGCCGGGTCGCCCCACCGGCGGTGCCCAGCCGCACCACCCGCGGGCTGGGACGGGGTTCGAACGAGCCGTCGGTCATCGGGATCACGCCGTCCTCGACCTCCCGCACCCGCAGCGCGGTCAGGTCCAGCCCGAGCAGGTCGGCGTAGCCGCGCAGCGCCGTGTCGTAGCCCGCGTCGTCGAGCAGGGCCGGGCCGAACTCGGTGTACTCGACCAGCGCGAACCGGTCGTCGACAGGCAGCACGTACCCGAAGGAGACGCCGCGCTGCGGCTGTGGGGTGCGGAAGTCCATCAGAACGGCCCGCTGCGGATCGAACGTCGGCCGGTCGGCGGCCAGCCACCAGCCCCGGAAGTGCTGCAACCAACTGGTCCGCCCCGGTCGTTTCGGCCGCCGGGGCCGCGAGTCGAGCACCCAGCCGGCCCGCACCAGGTCCCGCCCCTCCGGGTCGCGGACCGTGACCCGCTCACCGTCGTCGTGCAGCTCCCCCGCCGGAGCGCTGATCCGGACCGCGTCCAGCCGCCGCTCGGCCGCGGCAGCCCGGTCGTAGACCGGGGCGGAGCGCAGCATGGCGTACCGCAGCGGGTCGAGCGTGAGGACGCGGCGGCCGGCGCGCGTGACCACGTCGACCTGCGACCAGCTCGCGCTCAGCAGCGGGTCGAGGTCGTCACCGGGCAGGCCCCAGAACGCCCACGTGCGGTCCTGGCCGCGTTTGTGCACCGGGTCGACCACCGCGACCCGCAGCCCGGTCACGCCGTGGCGGTCCAGCGCGGCCAGGACCAGGGACGCGGCGCCGCCGCCGCCGACCAGCGCGAGGTCGACGTCGACCGCTGAGGATGCGTGCACCCGACCACGCTGTCACATCGGCGGGCGCGGTCACCGGCCGACCCGGCGTCAGGCCACCGGGGCGGGCTCCTGCGGGGCCGGCTGGGCGTAGGCGGCGGCCACCGTCGCCCGGTCGAAGACCCGCCACGTCGCGGCGATCACCGCGACCGCCACCACGAAACCCACCCAGTACGGCGCGGTGATGCCGAACCGGGCCGCCACCACACCGCCCAGCAGCGCGCCGACGCAGTTTCCGCCCGCCGCGACGAACAACGTGGTGCTGCCGACCCGGCCCATCAACGCGGGCGGGGTGAGCCGCTGCCGCAGCGAGTTCGCCACGATGTTCCACAGCGCGCTGTGCGCCCCGAACGCGAACAGCGCGAACCCGACCACGGCCGCGCTGCGGGACGCGGCCAGCGCCAGGTGCAGTCCCGCCTCGACCAGCAGCCCGGTCCGCACCGTCCAGGTGGGCGTGATCGCGGCGATCAGCCGGTCCCCCACCACCGAGCCGAGCACACCGCCCACTGCCATGCAGGTGAACAACGCGCCGTAGCCGACCGAGCCGAGACCCAGCCGTTCGGTGGCGAGCAGCACCAGCACCGCCACGGCGGCGGTGAGCGTGACGTTGAGCAGGCCGATCAGCACGGTCATGGTGCGCAGCAGCCGCTGCCCCCACAACCAGCGGAACCCCTCCGCGACCTCCGCCCGCGCCGAACGCCGCCCGTCCGGCGCCGGCCCGGCCCGGTACGTCCCGGCGAGCAGCCCGACCAGCACGGCGCTGAGCGCGTACGTGCCGGCGTTCAGGGCGAACGGCAGCGACGCCGCCAGCACGAACAGGAACCCGCCGAGCGGGCCGGCGATCATGTTCTGCATCACCTGGGTGCCGCCGCCCAGCCACCCGTTGGCGCGTTCCAGCAGCGAGCGCGGCACCACCGCCGGCAGCACCGCCTGCGCGGCGGTACGGAACACCACCTCGCCGGTGTTCACCACGAACAGCACCGCGTACAGCAGCGCGATCCCGGCCCGGTCGGCGAGCATCGCCGCCGCGAGCACGGCGAGCGCGCCGACGCGTACCCAGTCGATGAGCACCATCAGCCGCCGCCGGTCCACCCGGTCGGCCAGCACGCCGCCGGGCAGCGCGAACAGCAGCCACGGCAGCCACGACACCGCCGCCCCGGCCGACACCACCAGCGGATCGTCGGTGAGCGACGCCACGTACAGCGGCGCGGCCACAGTCGCCGTCCCGCTGCCCAGCGCGGACAGCGTGCTCGCCGTCCACAGTCGGGCGAAGCGCCCGCCGAGCCGTTCCCCCGTCACGGCGAGGCAACCTACCAGCGGCGACGAACCCTGCCGACCGGTTTATCCGGGGCGGCGGGAGTTGAGGCGGGCCGCCTGCCGGTTGAGGTGGTCGCGTTCGGCCAGGCTGGCCGCGCGACGGGCCGCGTCGGCGTACAGGCCGGCCGCCCGGTCCGGATCGCCGTCGCGTTCGTGCAGGTACGCGGCCACCGCCGTGTACCGGGGCAGCGTGTCGTCAAGCGCCGCGAGCGCCGCCAGCCCGGCGCGCGGGCCGTCCGCCTCGCCGACCGCGACCGCCCGGTTGAGCCGGGCGATCGGGTTGCCGGTCAGGCGCACCAGCTCGTCGTACCACTCGACGATCTGCACCCAGTCGGTCTCCGCGGCGGCGGGCGCGTCCGCGTGCAGTGCCGCGATCGCGGCCTGGGCCTGGAACTCGCCGAGCCGGTCGCGGGACAGCGCGGTCTGCAGGATGCCCACGCCCTCGGCGATCAGCGTGGTGTCCCACCGGCTGCGGTCCTGCTCGGCCAGCGGCACCAGGCTGCCGTCGGGCGCGGTCCGGCCGGCCCGGCGGGCGTGGTGCAGCAGCATGAGCGCGAGCAGCCCGGCCACCTCGGGGTGGTCGATCGCGGCGGCGAGCTGCCGGGTGAGCCGGATCGCCTCGGCGGCCAGGTCCACGTCGCCGGAGTAGCCCTCGTTGAACACCAGGTACAGCACGCGCAGCACGGTGGCGACGTCACCGGGCTGGTCGAAGCGGACCCCGGAGACGGTGCGCTTGGCCCGGCTGATCCGCTGCGCCATGGTGGCCTCCGGCACCAGGTACGCCTGCGCGATCTGCCGGGTGGTGAGCCCGCCGACGGCGCGCAGCGTCAACGCGACGGCCGACGACGGGCTCAGCGACGGATGCGCGCAGAGGAAGTAGAGCCGCAGCGTGTCGTCCACCGCCGGCACCGGCCCGGGCGGCGGCTCCTCGTCCACGAGATCCTCACGCCGGCGCCGGGCGGCGTCGGCGCGGACCGCGTCCAGGAACCGGCGCCACGCCACTGTGACCAGCCAGCCCAACGGGTCGCGGGGCGGGTCGGCCGGCCAGACACGCAGCGCCTCGATCAGCGCGTCCTGCACCGCGTCCTCGGCCGCCGCGAAGTCGGCTCCGCGGCGGACGAGGACACCGAGCACGCCCGGGATGAGGCTGCGGAGCGCGACCTCGTCCATCGGACGGATCACTCGGTGATGGTCGGCGGCGCGGTCAGGAACGGGCGCAGCTCCAGCCACTCGTGGATCGGCTTGCCGCCCTGACCGGGCGCGGCCGACAGCTCGGCGGCCAGTTCGAGCGCGCGCTCGTAGCTGTCCACGTCGATCACCATCCAGCCGGCGATGAGGTCCTTCGTCTCGGCGAACGGGCCGTCGGTGACCGGCGGGCGGCCCTCGCCGTCGTAGCGGACGAACGTGCCCTCCGGGGCGAGCGCCTGGCCGTCGACGTACTCGCCGCTCTCCTGCAGCCGGGCGGCGAACTCCTGCATGTAGTTCACGTGCGCGGAGATCTCCTCCGGCGTCCACTTGTCGATCATCGGCATGTCGGTGACCGGGGTCGGGCCGCCGCGGTAGTGCTTCAGGAGCAGGTACTTCATCTGTGTCTCCTCGTGGAGGGTGCGACCCATTCTGGCCGCGTTCACTCCGGGGACGAAGCCGCCTGCCCGTTCTCGACATCGGTGGCGGAGGAATTTCCGGCGTCACATCGCGTAAGGCATCCTAGGAGGCTAGTTCTGGAGGCCGGGCCGCCTGCCCCCGTCGCGGCGGCCCGGCCCGTCAGGCGGCGGCGCGGCGCAGACCGGTGATCAGCACCGTGCCCGCGACCAGGTGAAACGCCACCAGCGTCAGCGTCGCCGCACCCCCCACTCCCCCGCTTAGCGGCCCGAGCAGCGACACCAGCAGCACCAGGCCCGCGACCACCGTCCAGACGGTCCGGGCGCGGGCGGTGAGCCGCTCCAGCAGGGCCAGCAGCGCCCAGCCGGACAGCCCGGCGAGCAGCGTGCTCACCGCCACCGCCACCGGCGTCACCCGCTGCACGTCCGAACCGGTGCGCGCGGTCAGATCCACCCCGGCCAGCGGCACCGCGACCACCCAGCCCAGCAGCGTGGCCACGGTGGCGGCGAGCACCGTCAGCAGCCGCACCCGGCGGCGGGTCGGGCGGGTGGCGGCGGTCGGAATCGTGGTTTCCATCGGTGGCTCCTCGGCATCGGGACGACTGCCGCCGACGCTAGGTCCGGCGGGCCGCTGCGCGGATCGGGCCACGGAGCGGTTCCCGGCTCCGTCGCCGGACCGATCACCGGCCCGGATCTCGGTCTGGCGACCGATGAGAAGCGGTGCGCCCGCGGCCTAGCATCCGGACATGAGGTGCGCGTCCCGGTCCCGGCTCCTGCTGCTGCTCGACGGCGGCATCGCCACCGTGAGCCTCGCCGTGTGCCTGCTCGCGCTGCTGGCCTCCGACGCCGGCCCGGACACGACCGGCGCGACCGCCGTCGCGGTCGGCCTCGCCGTCGCGCAGGCCGGCTGTCTGCTGTGGATCCGGCGCCACCCGGGGTACGCCCTCGGCGTCGCCGCGCTCGCCGGCGTCGGCCTCGAGGCGCTCTGCCCGCAGCTCGGCTGGCTCGGCCTGGTCGCGGTGCCGATGGCGTACGTGGCCCGGCTGCGCCCGCCCCGGTACTCGCTCGTCGCGCTCGGGCTGCTGCTCGCGCCCACGCCGTGGAAGCTGGTCACCGGCGGCTGGCGGGACCTGCTGCTGGCGGTGACCGCGCTGGGCCTGAGCTGGACGCTCGGCGAACTGCAACGGGGCCAGGCGCAGCGGCGTGGCGAGCGCGAACGGCAGGTACGCGCCGCCGAACGGGAGCGGATCTCCCGGGAGCTGCACGACGTGGTGGCGCACCACGTCGCGGTCATCGCGGTGCAGGCCGCCGCCGCCGAGGACGTGTTCGACGCGCAGCCGGAGCAGGCCCGCGCCGCGCTCGCCGCGATCGACACGGCGGCCCGGTCGGCGCTGACCGAACTGCGGGCCATGCTGCACGCGCTCGCCCTCGACGACGGGTCCGAACCGGACGGACCGCAGCCGGGACTGGCGCAGCTCGACGCGCTCGCCGACGCGGTACGGGCGGTGGGCCTGCGGGTGACGCTGCGGCGCGACGGCGACGGCGAGGCGCTGCCCGGCGGGGTGCAGCTGTCGGCGTACCGGATCGTGCAGGAGTCGCTGACGAACGCGCTGCGCCACGGGCATGCCACCCGCGCCGACGTGGACGTCGATTACCGCGACGGCGTACTGCGGCTGGAGGTCGTCAACGACGGCCCGGCGCCCGCCCGCCGCCCCGGCACGACCACCGGGCGCGGCATCGTCGGCATGCGGGAACGGGCCCGGCTGCTCGGCGGCACACTCGACGCCGGCCCGCTGCCGGCCGGCGGATTCCGGGTCCACGCCCGGCTGCCGGTGGAGGCGGCCCGATGACGGTACGGGTGGTCATCGCCGACGACCAGGAGCTGATCCGCGCCGGGCTGCGCACAGTCCTCGACGCGCGGCCCGACCTGAGCGTGGTCGGCGAGGCCGCCGACGGGGTCGAGGCGGTCGCGGTCGCGACGCGTACGCGGCCGGACGTGGTGCTGATGGACGTGCGGATGCCCTGCCGCGACGGCATCGCCGCCACCCGCGACCTGGTGGCCGCCGGCAACCCGGCCAAGGTGGTCATGCTGACCACGTTCGACCTGGACGAACACGTCTACGCCGCGCTGCGCGCCGGGGCCAGCGCGTTCCTGCTCAAGGACACCCGCCCGGCCGACCTCGCCGAGGCGGTACGCGTGGTGGCCCGGGGCGAGGCGCTGCTCGCGCCGACTGTGACCCGGCGGCTGCTGGACCGGTACGCCGACCGGCTTCCCGCGCCCACGCCCACCGGTGACGCCCTCGCCGTGCTGACCGCCCGCGAACGGGAGGTGCTGACACTCACCGCGCGGGCACTGTCCAATGCGGAGATCGCCGCCCGGCTGCACCTGAGCACCGCCACCGTGAAGACACACGTCTCGGCGATCCTCACCAAGCTGGGCCTGCGCGACCGGATCCAGGCGGTGGTGCTCGCGTACGACACCGGGCTGGTCCGGCCGGAACCGCCCGTCCGGTAGGCGCGAAACGGACAGCGGACCCAGACACGGCGAAGCGGGACGGCTCGCCGTCCGGCCTGGCCCGGCATGTCCACCCTCCGACGGCGGCAGGGAGCACACCGGACGGCAACGAAGATTTCTCAATTACCCCCAGTGACCGCCGCAACCCTCCTAGTGTTGGCCACACCGGTGCTCGTCACGGAGTTGGCCACCCGAACGACGTCCCACGCCTACAGCGGACGAAAAGTGAGGGAAGACGCGGATGAAGGCACAGTCATTTCTCGGATCGGCGGCGTTCGGCGTGGGCCTCGGCGCACTGCTGCTCCCGGCCGCCGCGCTGGCGGACACCAGAGTCTCACCCGCCGCCACCCCGGTCGGCGGCACCGTCGTGCTGACCACCACGTGCAACCCGAACGCCGGTGACGCGATCTTCCGGGTCACCGGCCCGGACCGGGACCAGAACGTCCGGTCCACCACTGCGGCCGCGGGCGGTGGCCTGAGCGCCGAGCTGTTCACCGCCGGATTCACGCTCGGCACGTACACCGTCGCCACCACGTGCGGCGACGGCAGCGACGGCGGCAGCGCCACGTTCACCGTCACCCCGATCGGCGGCGCGCAGGCCGGTGGCGGCGGGCGCGACGGCGACACCGGGGTGCTGGTCGCCGGGGGCGTGCTGGCCGCCGGGGCGCTCGCCGGTGGCGCGTACGCGGTCATCCGCCGACGCCGCGCGGGCGCCGTCGCCTGACCGGATCGTCGAGCGGTCCGCCCGCGCCGGAGCACCCGGCGCGGGCGGCACGTCCCTGTCGGACGGAGGTGGGATGCTGTCGGAGTCGCAGCGCCGGTCGCGGCTGCGCACCGCCGTCGTGGTCACCGCCGTCACCGTCGCCGCCGCCACCGGCACCGGACTGGTCTCGGCCGGGCTCGGCACCACGTCGACGCCACCGCCACAGCCCGGCGTCTCCGCCGCGCCCGCCACCGAACGACCGGGTACGGCAGGCCCGGCGCTCCCCCGCGCCACACCGGTGCGGGTGACCATCCCGCGCATCGGCGTGGACGCCGAGATCGTGCCGGTGGCCACCGACGCCGACGGCGCGCTGGAGGTCCCGCCGCTGGAACGCCCGGAGGTCACCGGCTGGTACCACCCCGGTCCCGCCCCCGGCCAGGCCGGCAACGCGGTGCTGGTCGGGCACGTCGACTCGCAGCACGGCCCGGCGGTCTTCTTCGACCTCGGCCGGCTGCGCCCCGGCGACACGATCCGGGTGCTGCGCGCCGACGACCGGACCGCGGCGTTCACCGTGGACGGCGTCGGGGCGTACCCGAAGGAACGCTTCCCCACCGCGCGGGTCTACGGCGGCGACGCTGCTGCGCGGCTGCGTTTGATCACGTGCGGCGGGCGGTTCGACCCGCGGACCGGCAGCTACCCGGAAAACATCGTGGTCTTCGCCACCGCTACCCGCTGACGCTCAGCCTTCCAGGTCGGCCAGTTCCGCGTCGAGCAGCTTCGCCAGCAGCGCCACCCGGCCCGGGTCGTTGTCGGCGGTGATGTTCCGGCTGGGCATCTCGACGGTCATCAGCAGGTAGAGGTACAGCCGGTACAACCCGAGCCGCCGCCGCGCCCCGGCGTCGAGCGGGAACGGCGCCGCCGCCCGGTAGGCGCGCACCAGCGGGTCGTCCGGCTCGTCCTCGGCGCGGCGGAACAGCAGCGGCGACACCAGGTCCATCAGCGGATCGCCCCACAGGTAGCGTTCGCCGTCGACCAG
This sequence comes from Micromonospora sp. NBRC 110037, assembly GCF_001652995.1. Lineage (NCBI taxonomy): Bacteria > Bacillati > Actinomycetota > Actinomycetes > Micromonosporales > Micromonosporaceae > Micromonospora > Micromonospora sp. NBRC 110037. Next base: position 1,522,117 of record NZ_BBVA01000002.1, on the reverse strand, counting down.
GCCGGTGAGCCGGGGCGTGCCGTCCGGCCCGTCCACGGCGAGCACGTTGCCGGCCCAGCCGTCGAAGTGCAGCAGCGCCGGGCGGCGTACCGCGTCGAGCACCGCCGCGTGCCGCGCCACCAGCTCCCGGATCCGGGACGCCGGCACCGGCAGCGGCACCGCCCAGTCGGCGGCGTCGGCGAGCATGTCGTCCACCATCGCCGTGTACGCGTCCCGCCAGGTAGCCCCGTGCGCCCGGTCGCCGTCGTAGCCGTACCGCTCGCCGGTGACGGCGTGCAGCGCGGCGAGCGCGCGGCCGAACTCCTCGCGCAGCGGCCCGACCTCCGCGCCGGCCTGGCTCAGGTCCCAGAGGGTACGACCTGGTAGCCGCGCCATGATCAGCCAGTCGCCCAGCTCGGGGTCGGTTCCGTGGTGCAACAGCGCCGGCGTCGGCACCCCCGGTGCGCGGTCGGCGACCAGGCGCAGGTAGTGCGCCTCCGCGCCGACCATGTCCCGCTCGTAGCGCAGCAGCGGCACGTGCGGCGGCGGACCGACCTTGAGCACCACGTCCCGGCCGTCGGTGAGGCGTACCTGCCACACGGCGGCGAAGCCGCCACCGGTCAGCGGGCCGCAGTCGGCCACCTCGACGCCGGGCCCGAGCGAGGCGGTGAGGTATCGGCGGACCTGATCGGGGTCGAGGACACGCTGAGTCGGACTCACGCTCATGGTCCGGGGAGCCTACTGGGTTGAGGTGTAAGGAGGGGCCCCCTGTTAACGCCTCCGGTAGAGGAAGGGCCCCTTGTTAACACCTCTCCGAGGCTTGGGAGAATCGCGGCATGGCGAGACGGGGTGAACGGACGGCGGCATGCCCGTGCGGCACCGGCCGGCCGTACGCGGACTGCTGCGCCCCGGTCCACCGGGGCGAGGCGACGGCGGCGACCGCGGAGGCGCTGATGCGGTCCCGGTTCAGCGCGTTCGCGCTCGGCGACGCCGCCTACCTGCGGCACAGCTGGCACCCCAGCACCCGGCCCGACCGGCTGGAGCTGGACCCGGGCACGCGCTGGACCCGGCTGGAGATCGTGGAGACCGGTCAGGGCGGCCTGTTCGACAGCGCCGGCACGGTCCGGTTCCGGGCGCACTACCGCGAGGGTGGCCGGGCGGGTGTGCTGGCCGAGCACAGCCGCTTCGCCCGCGAGGACGGCCGCTGGGTCTACCTGGACGCGCTGCCCGAGTGACGCCTCCCCGGCACCGACGCGCGCAGCCTGCGGCGGCGGGTGTTAACAAGGGGCCCTTCCTCTACCGGAGGCGTTAACAAGGGGCCCTTCCTTTCGCCTAGGCCGGGCGCGGGGCGGGCTGGGCCAGCTCGGCGATCTCGCGCGGCAGCTGGGACAGCGCCCGGTTGAACTGGGCGGGCCCGACCACCCGGTGCAGCGCCTGCAGCACCGCACGGGCGCCCCGTTCGGCGTCGGACGGTGTGGCGCCGGAGCGCTCGGCGACCCGGCGCAGGAACTCGTCGTACCCGAAGACCTCCGGGTCCTCGACCCGGGCGCGCGCCAGCAACGGACGCAGCTCGTGCGCGACGTGCGCGGACAGGTCGTCGGCCTCGCCGCCGCTGATCCGTTCGGCGAGCGTGCGCAGCGTCGCCTCGGTCAGCGCGCGGGCCGTCTCGACCGGTACGCCGGCGCGGGCGGACACCCGCGCGTAGAACTCCGGTTCGGCCATCGTCTGTCCTCCCGTCGCAACGGCAGCGTGGCTACCCGCCGCCGGCCTCGGCAAACACCGCCGCTGACCTGGCCCCGGCGAACAGGCGTTCAGGCCAGGGCCCGCGCCGCCGAGACGATCGCGCCGACGCCGATGCCGGCCCGGTCGAACTGCTGGGCGGGGGTGCCGGAGCCGGGCAGCCCGCGTACCGCCAGGTGGTTGACCCGGGACGGTTCGCCCAGGTCGGCGAGCGCCTCCAGCACCGCTGAGCCCAGCCCGCCCTCCGGGTAGTGGTCCTCGACCACCACCAGCCGCCCGCCGGTCTCCACCACGGTCTCGGCGAGGCGCTGCCGGTCCACCGGCTTGATCGAGTACATGTCGATCACGCGCGCGTCGATGCCCTCCCGGGTCAGTTCGTCGGCGGCGGTGAGGCAGAGGTGCACCGTCACGCCGGTGCCGAGCAGCGCCACGTCGCCGCCGTCGCGCACCATTCGGCTGCCGCCGATCGGGAACGGCTCGCCGTCGTCGTAGAGCACCGGGTACTTGCCGCGCGTGGTGCGCAGGTAGGTGATGCCCGGGTGGTCGGCCATCTGGGCGACCAGCGCCGCGCAGGAGACCGCGTCGGCCGGGCTGAGCACCGTGGAGCCGGGCACCGCGCGAAGCGCCGCGATGTCCTCCAGCCCCATCTGGGACGGGCCGTCCGGGCCGATCTCGACCCCGGCGTGCGAGCCGACCAGCGCGATGTCGGCCCGGGACACCCCGGCCATCCGGATGAAGTCGTACGCCCGGGACCAGAACGCGGCGAACGTCGCCGCGAACGGCCGGTAGCCGCGTACCGCCAGGCCCACCGCCGCGGCGGCGAGCTGCTGCTCGGCGATGAACATCTGGAAGAACCGATCGGGGTACGCGGCGGCGAAGCTCTCCGCCCGGGTGGAGTCGCTGACCTCTCCGTCGAGCGCGACCACGTCGGGCCGGGCGGCGCCGAGGGCGCGCAGCGCGTCGCCGTACGCGTTCCGGGTGGCCACCTTCGTCCCGCGCTCGTACCGGGGCAGCTCCGGCTGCCGGTGCTCGGCGGCGGCGGTGCGCGGCGCGGCGGGAGGTTTCGGTCCGGCGACCCGGATCCGGCGGGGGCCGCCGAGCGCCCGTACGGCCCGGTCGGCCAGTTCCGGGTCGAAGGCCTTGCCGTGCCAGGCCGGGTCGTTCTCGACCTCCGGCACGCCCTTGCCCTTGACCGTGCGGGCCAGCACCACTGTCGGCCCGGTGGCCTCGCGTGCCTGCCCGTACGCCTCGTCGATCGCGCCGAGGTCGTGGCCGTCGACGACGATCGCCCGGCAGCCGAACGCCTCGACACGACGCCGGTAGGTGTCCAGGTCCCACTCCAGCTCGGTGGGGCCGCGCTGGCCGAACCGGTTGACGTCCACGATCGTGGTGAGGTTGCGCAGCCCGTAGTGCCCGGCCTTGTCCAGCGCCTCCCACACCGATCCCTCGGCGGTCTCGCTGTCGCCGCAGAGCACCCAGACGTGCGCGGGTGACCGGTCGAGGTACTGGGCGGCGAGCGCCACCCCGACGCCGACCGGCAGCCCCTGCCCGAGCGAGCCGGTGGCGACGTCGACCCAGGGCAGCACCGGCGTGGGGTGGCCCTGCAGGCGCGACCCGGCCTGCCGGTACGTCTCCAGCAGCTCCTGCTCGCTGATCGCGCCGGTGGCCCGGAACACCGCGTACAGCAGCGGCGAGGCGTGCCCCTTGGAGAGGATCAGGTGGTCGTTGCCGGGGTTGCCCGGGTAGGACCAGTCGTAGCGCAGGTGCCGGGCGACCAGCACGGCGAGCAGGTCGGCGGCGGAGAGACTCGATGTCGGGTGCCCGGAGCCGGCCATCGTGCTGCACCGGATGGCGTCCACCCGGAGTTGGGCGGCCAGCTCCGCCAGCCCGGTCAGGTCCTCGTCGCGCAGTGTGCGCTCTGCTTCCAACGTCACCGCGATCGTCTCCCCGGGGTCGCCGATTTTCCGGACCCACGCTAGGCCGCGAACGCGACCATTGGTCCCTTTTCTGGTGATTCATGCTCGACCGGTGAACAGCCACAGCGCCACCAGCAGGTACGGCAGCACCGCGACCGCGAAGGCAGCCGGGTTGCCGACCGCGCCGGCGAGCAGCCCGTACCCGGCGTAGAAGGCGACGATGGTCAGGTCGGTGGCCATCCCGGCCAGCGACGTGACGGTGGCCCGCCCCGACCCGGCGATCCGGGCCTGCAGCCGCACGTCGGCGAGCACCGTGGCGAGCTGGAACGCGGCGAACGCGGCGGCCAGCAGCACGAACCCCGCCGGGTGCCGCAGCAGCGCCCCGGCCGCCGTCGCGCCCGCCGCGAACACCAGCAGGCCCGCGTACCCCCGGTGGGACAGCCGCTCGCCCAGCGGCGCGAGCAGCCCACCCACAGTCATCCCGGCCCAGACCAGCAGGAGCAGCAGCGGTACGCCCACCTCGGCCATGCCGGTGTCGGCGGCCAGCAGCCCGGTGTACTCGTCCAGCCCACCCCAGATCGCTGTCACCGCCGCGACCAGCAGCACGGCGGCCCGGACGCGGCGGTCGGCGCGCACCTCGCGCAGGCCCAGGCGCAGGCTGTCCAGCCAGCCGGGCTCGTCGTCACCCGGCGCGGCACTCGCGCGCGGCCCGTCCGGCTCGCCACCTGGAACCGGCGCGGACGATCGTGGGCGGTGTTCCGGGAAGCGGGCCGCGACGGCTGCCGCCAGCAGGCAGGTCGCCACGCTCGCCGCGCCGACCGCGAGGTAGCCGCCGAGCGCGTACGCCGGCCCGGCGAGCACCCCGGACCCGACGGCGCCGAGCACCTCGGCGGTGCGGGCCCGGCCGATCAGCCGGGCGTACCTGTCGGCCGCACCGAGACGCTCCAGCTCGGTGAAGACCAGTGCCTCCAGCGCGCCCGAGCGCAGCGCGCCACCGGCGCCCCACAGCAGGAAACCCACGGCGAACGCCGGGTAGGACGGCAGCAGCACCCAGAGCGCGAAACCGGCGGCGGCGAGCAGCGGCGCCAGGCACAGCAGCAGCCGGCGCGACACCGTGTCGGCCCACACCCCGGAGGGCACCTCCAGCACGATGCCGGCGGCCGCCCAGAGCACGAACAGCGAGGAGATCTGCCCGACCGACAACCCGGTGTCGGCGAACAGCAGCACGTAGAGCGGGTAGAGCAGGACGAGGTCGGTGAGGAACGCGTACCCGTAGAGCGTCGCCGCCAGGCGGCGGGTCGCGGGTACGCGGGCAGGAGCGACGAGCATGGGACCTTCCCACGGGACGTGACGGACACCGGCCGGAATGCACGGCGTCCGCGGCGGCCCGCGGCCTCGTCGCTCAGTAGGGCATCAACATCGCCAGGTCATGCCCGGATCCTATCCGCCGCGAGGCGCCCCGGTGGTCCCCCGGCGGGCACGAGATCGGGGCGGGACCGTGCGGTCCCGCCCCGAGTGTCACTGCCGCCAGGTCAGCGGCGGAACTTCTCCACGTCGGCCTGCGGGATGACCATGGTGGCCTCGCTGTCCGCGGCCTGCTCGGCGGTCGGCTGACGCGGCGTGGCCGGCTGGGTGCGGTCGGAGTCCGCGTACGCCGGAATGTGCTGCGTGGCCTCCGCCGGCACCGGCTCGGTGGAGTCCGCACCGGCGGCGGCCGGGGTGGCCGGGTACGCGGGGACGGGCTGCGTACGGTCCGCCTCGGCGTCCCGGCTCACCGGCTGGGTCAGCTCGGAGTCCGCGTACGGGCCGGTGGCGGCCAGGCGGGCCTCGACGTCGCGGCGCCCGGCCTGGTACGCGCGGGCGTGCGTGGCGATGGTGCGCGACTCCTCCTCGGCCCGGGTCAGCCAGTTCTCCCAGCGGCTCTGCATCGGCCGGACCAGGCCGCCGCCGACGCCGACGACCAGGATGCCGCCCACGGTGGCGAGCACCGCGATCAGCACCGGAGTGGTGACAGTGGTGGCGACGCCGATCTGGTTGAGCGCGGCGATGACGCCGAGGCCCAGGATGAACACCGAGGCGAGGTTCGCCAGCACCCGGCCGTAGGAGAGGCCGCCGAGCGCGCTGGAGATGATGTCCTTCACGGCACGGGCGATGGCCGCGGCGACCACCACGATGACGATGGCGACGAACGCCCGGGGCAGCCAGGCGATCACACCGGCGATCAGGTCGGAGATCGGGTTGGGGCCCCAGATGCCGAACGCGAGCTGGAGCGTGACCAGCAGCACGCCGTAGTAGGCGAGCTTGGCGACGATGTCGCTGGCGTCGTACTTGGAGCGGGCCAGCGCGGTCTTGATGCCGCCGCGCTCGACGGCCCGGTCGAAGTGGACCCGCTCCAGCACCTTGTCCACGAGCTTCAGCACGGCCTTGGCGATCAGCCAGCCGGCGATCAGGATCGCGACGAACGCGACCGCCTTGGGCAGGAACAGCATCACCGAACGGAACGCGTCGCCCACCGCGTCCCCGAAGTTGTCTCTCATCGAAGGGCCTCCACGTACGTGGTCCAGGTTTGTTCGGGTGGGGCTACCCGGACCCGCGCGCGGGGAAACGCGGTCAGCCGCCGGGACAGCGGTATCTGACGCGGGTGCCGGCCTGCATCGGCGCCGGTTCGATGATGTTGACGGTGGCCGTGCCGACTGTCGTGCCCACTCCGGAGAACGTCCACTCCAGGGTGAGGGTCGCGGTGTGCTGCCCGCTGCCGACCCGCGCGGTGAGCACCGCGCCGGGCGGGCCGTCCGAGCGGAACCACTGGTAGCGGATCGTTCCGGCGCGCCCGTTGGTCCGTACCGTGGCCACCACGTCCACCGTCACGTCGCACGCGACACCGGCCGGCCGGTTCGCCGCCACCGACACCTGCTCGACCTCCATCGGGCGCAGCCGCTGCCACAGGTACAGGCCGACAGTGAGCAGCAGCGCGGCGGTGAGCAGCGTGGACAGCACCGAGACGACACGCCGCCAGACCGGTCGCGGCCGGATCGGGGGCGCGGTCGGCCAGGGCGGCGCGGGCGGCGGCGTCACCGGCACGCCCGGCCCGAAGCGCAACTCGCCGCCGGGCGCGGGCGCCGGGACGCCGCTGGGCGCCCGCGCGCCCACGGTCCGATCCGGGTACGCCCCGGCGCCCGTCGCCGTCGGCGGCCCGCCGGCCTGGTGCCCATGCGGTACGCCGGTGGGCTGCCACGAGACGGTCGGCTCCACGCCCGGGCCCCTGGCCGGCGGCGCCGGCCGCGGACGCACTGTCGCCTGCCCGGTCACGGTGCCCGGGGCCGGAATCGGAGCCGTTGCCGGAGCCGGACTCAGGTGGACGGTCGGCTCGGCATCTGGCGAGCGGTCCACCTCCGGCCGGGCGAGTGGCACAGTGGGCTCCGCGTCGTCCACGGACAGCGGCACCGTCGGCTCGCCGCTCACCGCAGACAGAGAAACGGTCGGCTCCGCCTCGGCGGCGGCGCGGGGCGCGACGAGGTGGACTGTCGGCTCGGCGGCATCGGCGTCCCCGGGCGGGGTCACCGGCAGGGCGCGGGTCGGCAGCGCCTCGGTGGGCTCGTCGGGCCGGGTCACGCCGGACGTCCCCGGAACGGGCTGCGGTGCTGGGCAGCGGGCACTGTCGTACTCCTAGCCAGGGGTGCAGTCGTGGTAGAGCGTCACGTACACCGGTGACGCCGAGGTGGTCGTGTTGCCGGCGGCGTCGGCGGCGGTGACCCGGATCGGGATGCGGGCGCTGCGCTTGGGCGTGGACAGCGGGCCGAGCGTGCCGGTGAACACGCCACGGCCGGCGGTGGCCATCCGGACCGTTCCGGTGGCGCCGTCGAGGGTGTAGCCGAAGGTGACGGTCAGCGCGGCCGGGGAGCTGCGGTCGTCGGTGACGGTGGCGGTGACGGTGCTGCTCTTCGCGCCGTAGGGGCAGCCCTTCGGGTCCAGCTCGCCGGGGTCGGCGCTTACCCCGTCCACGACCGGCGCGGTCACGTCCGGCGGTGGCGGGGTGGTGCTGCGCGACGCGCTGGGGGTGGGCGTGCCGGCGCGGGTCGGCGACCCGGTCCGGTCCGGGGTGGCGGACGGCGCGGGCGGTGGTGACGCGGTGGGCGGGGTGGGTGTCGGCGACGGGCTCGGCGTTCCGGCGGCGGTCGGGTCCGGTGTGGGCGCGGTCGTGGTGGCCGGGGCGGCGCTCGCCGGGCCGGTGGGGGCGGCGGTGTCGCTGCCGTCGTTGGCGGCGTAGCTGTAGCCGGCGCCGCCGGCCACGACGGCGGCGGCCAGGGCTCCGGCGGTGAGTGCGGTACGGGTGCGGCCCTTGCGGAACAGTCCGCGCCGGCCGGAGCCCGCGCCGAGCGCCGTGTCCGCCATCGCGGTGTGGGCGACGGCGGTGGCCCCCTCGGCCCGCTCGGGGAACGGCCACAGCGCGGCCAGCAGCGCGGCCCGGCGGCCCAGCTCGCGCAGCCCGCGTTCCTCCCACTGCGGGCCGTAGCCGGCGCCGGCCACCTGTTCCAGCAGGCCGAGGAACGCCTCGGCGGACTCGGGCCGCTCGTCGGGGCGCTTGGCCATGCCGTGGCGCAGCAGCTCGTGCACCGGCGGGGGCGCCGCCTCGGCGGGGATCGGCGCCAAGGCGTGCTGGTCGCGCAGCGAGAGCAGGTCCGGCCCCTGGTACGGGGGCCGGCCGGTGAGGCATTCGAAGAACGTGGCGGTGGCGGCGTAGACGTCGCACGTCGGGGCGGCGGGGGCGCCGGTCCACTGCTCGGGGGCCATGTAGCGGGGCGTGCCGGAGACAGTCGTGTCGGAGCCCTGGCCGACCGGCATGGCGATGCCGAAGTCGGCGAGTTTGCTCAGCCCGGCGCCGGTGACGAGCACGTTCTCCGGTTTGTAGTCGCGGTGCACGACACCGCGGGCGTGGGTGGCGGCCAGGCCGGCGAGTGAGCCCTTGAGGACGCAGAGCGCGGCCTCGGGCGTGGTCGGGCCGTGCGCGCGCAGCATCTGGCGCAGCGACACGCCGTCGACCAGTTCCATCACGATGGCCGCGCCGTGCGGGCTCTCCACGTACTCGTAGAGGCGGCTGACGTGCGGGTCGTCGATCTCGCCGAGCAGCCGGGCCTCGGCGCGGAACGCGGTCCGGAACGACGAGTCCTCGCCCAGGTCGCGGACCAGGTACTTGATGGCGACCGGGGTGCCGGTCCGGTCGTGGGTGGCGAGCACGACGCTGCCGGACGCGCCGGCGCCGAGCCGGCGGACCGGCGTGTAGCCGGACAGTTCCCAGCCGCTCATGCGACAGACTCCACCGCGTCCCACGGGCGGGTGTCGGATGCCGCCTCGCTGGTCATTCTCACCGGGCCGGGGCGGCCGGCCATCGGCGCAACGGCTGCTTCCGGCCGCCGGTCGGCGGCCGGGCGCCCGCGCGGCACGGCGCGGCGCGGTAGGTGGTCGGTTTCGGACACACCGCCACGAGTACCAGATCCCGGCAACCACCCTCACCTCGTTGATCATGAGGTTGGCGTGGACAAAAGGGACCGACATCGCCGTCAACTTCATGATCGACGGAACAGGCGGAGGGTGGCGGTCAGAAGCGGCGGGGTGGGGGGATGCCTGCGGGTGGAGGGGTGCGGAGCAGCCAGATCGGGTTGCTGGCGCCGACGATCTCGCCCTCGCGGTCGCGTACCTGGGTGCGCACGTACGTGCCGGCGCCGACGCGCACCGGCTGGTCGTGCCAGCCCGCCCGCAACTGCCGCCACGGGACCCGCCCGACCCGGACCGCCGGAGTCGGGTCCGCGACACCGGCCCGGTCGACCTCGCCGGTGACCACCTCCAGTGTGGCCCCGGCGGGCAGGTCGGTGGCGCGCAGCCGCACCGTGATGGTGTCCTCGGCGAGCACGGCGAGCGCGCCCATGCCGCTGCGGCCACCGAGTTCCAGGTCCAGCGCGCCCCGGTAGCCGGCCAGGTCGGCGAACCACGCCTGCCCGGCGCGCAGCGCCGCTACCAGGTCGTCACGGCCGGTCGAGGCCGCCCAGACGGAGGTGACGTTCCGGTCCCGGCCGGCCCGCCAGTCGGTGCCGTCGTGGTCGTCGGTGACGCCCACGGCGGTCAGCGGGATCGCGTTGCGGGCCGCCACGTCGTACGCCCAGAGGTAGTCCTCGACCGGCCGGCGCCCGATCTCGATCAGGTCGACGCCGAGCGCGTTGCGGCTGACCAGCAGCCGGGCCAGTGACTCGCGGCGTTCGGTGTCCAGCGGATGGTTCCAGCAGACCACCCCGCCGTGCGAGTGCAGGAACTCCACCATCTTCTCGGTGGCCTCGACGTCGTTGTCCCGGTACGGCGGGGACGGGAAGCTCGGCAGCGTGCCGTCGCCGCCGAACCAGTTGAGGTGCCGCACCATCGACACCTCGTACGCGCGGTGGTGGGTCACGCCCGGGTACGCCCCGTCGTAGCCGCGCAGCACCTCGGCGCGCATCTCCTCGCCGGCCTGCCCGGCGCGGCGGGCGCGGTCGAAGACGAGCCGGTCCACCAGGTACGCGCCGCGCGCGCCTCCTGCCACCGTGACGCCGAGGCGCAGCCCGCGCAGCGAGTTGTCGCCCGCCACCAGGTCGGGCCAGAGCCGCCGTACGTCGGCGAGCAGCTCGAACGTGTGCCGCTGCCAGGCGCCGGCCGGGGCGGGCCGCTCCACGGTGCCGAAACGGCCGTCGACGGAGTGCCGGACCGTGTCGACGCCGCCGAGGCGGTAGCGCAGCACGAGCTGCCCGGCGGGGCGGCCGGTTCCGGCGGGGTGGTGCGACAGCGCGATCTCGACGGTGAGCGTGGCGTCCCGGCCGGCGGCTTCGGGGCGTACGTCGAGGTGCAGCGTGGTGTCGGAGATGTTGGAGGTGTGCGTCCAGTTCCACGCCTTGCCCGCGTACCAGTGGGCGCCGGTCCCGGCGGCGACCAGGCGCAGCGCGCGGCCGGGACCGTCGGGGGCGTCGGGGACGTCCACGAAGTCGGCGGCCGACGCGGTGAGCCGCCCCTCGGTGGCCGGCTGCCACGTCCAGGCCAGCCCGCCCTCGCGTTCCTCCGGGCCGTCGAAGTGGACGACCCGGCGGTGGTCGTGGGCGGCGACCCGGAAGTCGTGGTCGGTCCACCAGAGCACGTCGACGGCATTGCGGCGGGCCTGGTCGAGGTGGGCGGCGTAGCTGGCCACGCCCTCGCTGAACGAGGCGTGCAGGTGCATCGCCATGCTGATCGGCCGCCGTCCGCGCGGCGCGGGCGGCGGTGGCCGGTCGTTCGTGGCGGCCAGGCCGACCGGCACGCCGATCCCGGCCACCGCGAGTCCGCCCGCCGCGACGAGCACGCTGCGCCGGTCCAGCCGTGCGCGACCTGCCATGCCCCTCCCCCATCCGCCGGGGCCAGCGTACGGGCGGGCGGTCAGCGCGGGGGCGCCGCCACCCGGCCGGCCAGCGGCCGCCCGGTCAGACGGCGGATCGTCAGGTACGCCTCGCAGCCGAGGCAGAGCCCGAACGCGGCGTTGAGGAACGCCGCGGCCAGCGCCGCGCCGGTGGCGGCCAGGCCGAGGGCGGGCATCCCGGCGAGCCAGCCGGCCGCGCCGACGACGCTGAAGACCAGGCCGACGAGCTGGGCGAAGCGCACCGGGGCGACCGGCTCCAGCTCCGCCGGCGGGTCCAGCCGGGGCGCCACCAGGGCGCGGAACAGCAGGCCGTACGGGCCGAGGCGCGGGTTGAGGGCGGTGAGCGCGAACACGACGGCCTGGGCGAGCAGGAGCAGCCCGGAGCCGGTGACGAGGACGACGGCGAGGACGACTGTGGTGAGGACGGCGGCGAAGCGCGGTCCCCGGGGATCGAGCAGCATGGGGTGGGTCCGTTCGTGCGGGGGCGGCCGGTCAGGCGGGACGGACCGGCGCACAGAGGCTCGCGGCGAGCCGCCCGTGGTCCACCACCCGGCGACGGGTCAGCCGTACGCCGGTCATCGGGCCGCCCCGGCGGTGAGCGCGGCGATCAGCTCGTCGCGGTCGGGCACGCCCGCGGCCCGGCGCACGACGCGGCCGGCGCCGTCCACCACCAGCACGGTCGGGGTACGCCACACGTCCAGTTCCCGGGCCGCGTCGAGGTGCTCGTCCACGCCGACCTCCAGCACCGTGACCCCGTCGAGGCGGGCGGCGACGTCGGCGAGGACCCGGCGGGCGGCCCGGCAGGGCGCGCAGACCGGGGCGGAGAACTGCACCAGCGTGCGCTCGCCGGGGCGTACCCCGAGGGCGGTGAGGGTGGCCCGGTGCGGCGCGGCGGCGTCCGATGGGCACTTCCGGACGGCGCGCAGCCGCCCGTCGTGGCGGCGGCGCCACCAGCCGAACGCGGTGGCGGCCGCGAGCACCGCGACGAGCACGAGAATCCCGGCCGGGCTGGGCGACTGCACGGGTCCAGGCTGCCACGGCCGATCACGACGCGACATGGTCCGTCCCGGTCAGCGGACGTGAGATCGCCTACTCCGGCGGTAGGAGCGGCCCGGCGAACGTCGCTTTTGTCCTCTGGCGCGCCGCGCCGCCTTGGCAATATTCTCCACCTCGCGCGCAGCCGTTGGAGTTCCTTTACATCACCCGGCCCCGGCCGGGCCATCGAGGAGGCGGAATGCACTTCGACCACCCCGAGCTGGACCGCCGTACGCTGCTGCGGGCCGGCCTCGGCGCCGCCGCGGTCGCGGTCGTCGGGAACGAGCTCGTCCGGCCGGCCGCCGCGCACGCCGCGCCGGGCGCGGACCTCGACTGGATCATCGGTTGCGACGAGTGGGCCGCCCGCCCGCCGGCCGATCCGCTGTCGGTGAGCGCGACCCCCACCAACAAGATCATCGTGCACCACATGGCGTTCCCGAACGTCACGGACTACTCCGAGGAGCACGCCAAGCAGCTCGCCCGCGACTGCCAGGACCTGCACATGGACGGCAACGGCTGGTCCGACACCGGGCAGCACTTCACCGTCAGCCGCGGCGGCCACGTCCTGGAGGGACGGCACGGCAGCCTGGAGCGGCTGCGCGCCGGCGACCGGCAGATGATCGCCGCGCACTGCCCCGGCGAGAACGGGCGGGCCATCGGCATCGAGAACGAGGGCACCTACGTCACCGAGACGCCGCCGGAGGAGCTGCTCGCCTCCCTCGCCCGGCTGTGCGCCGCGATCTGCCGGCAGTACGGGCTGCACGCCCACGACATCTTCGGCCACTGGGACTTCCGGGCCACGCTCTGCCCGGGCGCGATGTTCTACCGGGAGTTCCCGGCGCTGCGCCGCGCGGTGTTCAAGCAGCTCGGCACCAAGCTCGGCGACGTGCCGGCCCGCCGCTGGCCGGACATCTGGCGCTTCGTCGGCGGCCCGGTGGTCCAGGTCGCCCAGCGCCTGCTGACGTTCCGCGGCTACACCGTGCCGGTCACCGGCGCGTTCGACGCGGCCACTGTCGCCGCCGTGCAGGACTGGCAGGCGCGCAACGGCATCCCGGTCGACGTCGACGCCACGCTGACCGCGCCGACCTGGGAGACCCTCGCCCCGGAGCTGGACCAGAAGTCCACCGGCGTCCCGGTGGCCGCGGCGCAGTTCATGCTCGCCGCCAAGGGCTACGCCGAGGTGATCGAGACCGGCGAGTACGACCACGCCACCCGCACGGCGGTGAAGGACCTCCAGCGCCTGCACGGACTACCGCCCAACGGCAAGATCAGCACCACCACCTGGTGCGCGCTGGTGGGGGGTGTGGTGCGCCAGTCGTTCCACAAGCACTGACGGCGCACCGGCGGGGAGAGCGGTGGGGGTGGCAACGGCGCCACCCCCACCGCGTCGTTACGGCCGGGATCACGGCGAAACGTCGGCATTGACGACTGGTGAACGACGGCTATCCCGGACGGCGGTGGTGCCCCGATCATTGCCCGCAGATAGATATGAGTCATTCTCACCTCCGGGCAGGACGCCCGGGCGCGGAGGCCGAGACGCCGTCAGCCGGGCGTACCGAACGGCCCTACTCCGCGTCCCCCGGAGGATCGCCATGCCATTACCCGCCATCCGTGCCCGCCTCGCGGCGCTCACCACCGCCGCCCTCACCGCGAGCGTCCTGACGGTCATCGCGCCGTCACCGGCGCTCGCCGCCACCACGTTCACCCCCGACGACTACTGCCTCGGCCAGTGCGCCGACATCCTGCCGCCCGGGCAGAACGGCAACGCCACGCTCGTGGCGATCCTCGCCCACCAGACGCTCGGCACCCGGCCCGCGCACTCCAGCGACCAGCTCGACGAGTACGCCAACCTGGTCTACAACTACGCCGGGCTGACCGACGAGCAGATCGCCCACTTCTACAACGACGCCTCGTTCGGCGTCCCCGACGCGCAGGTCGAGAGCAGGATCTCGCCACGCTCGGACGTCACCATCGTGCGGGACAAGGCCACCGGCGTCCCGCACGTCACCGGCACCACCCGCGGCGGCACCATGTTCGGCGCCGGGTACGCCGGGGCCCAGGACCGGCTCTGGGTGATGGACCTGCTGCGGCACGTCGGCCGCGGCAACGTCAGCTCGTTCGCCGGTGGCGCCCCCGGCAACCGCGAGCTGGAGCAGAGCGTCTGGGCCAACTCGCCCTACACCGAGGCGGACCTCCAGGCCCAGGTGGACGCGCTGCGCCTCAAGGGCACCCGGGGCCAGCAGCTCTACACCGACGTGGCCGACTACATCGCCGGCATCAACGCCTACATCGACAAGTCGATCGCCGACGACAACTACCCCGGCGAGTACGTGCTCACCGGCGCCGGGAAGCCCAAGCACTTCACCATGACCGACCTGATCGCCACCGCCGGCGTCATCGGCGGGCTGTTCGGCGGAGGCGGCGGCAGCGAGGTCCGGTCCGCGCTGGTCCGGGTGGCCGCCCGCGCCAAGTACGGCCCGACCGAGGGCGACCGGGTCTGGGCGGCGTTCCGCTCGCAGAACGACCCGGAGACCGTGCTGACGCTGCACGACGGGCAGAGCTTCCCGTACGGCGCGACACCGCCCGGCGCCACCAGCGCGGTGCTGCCGGACGCGGGCACCGTGGTCGCCGAGCCGCTCGCGTACGACGCCACCGGCGGGGCCGCCGCCCGCACCGGCAACAGCGCCGCCACCAAGGACCTGCTCGGCGGCCTGTCCACCCTGCGCACGCACGGCATGTCCAACGCGGTGGTGGTCTCCGGCCGGCACACCACCACCGGCAACCCGGTGGCCGTGTTCGGCCCGCAGACCGGCTACTTCGCCCCGCAGCTGCTCATGCTCCAGGAACTGCAGGGGCCGGGGATCAGCGCGCGCGGCGCGGCGTTCGCCGGGCTGAACCTCTACGTGCTGCTCGGCCGCGGCCAGGACTACGCGTGGAGCGCCACCTCCGCCTCCCAGGACCTGACCGACACGTACGCGGTGCCGCTGTGCACCACCGACGGCACCGCGCCGACGCTGCGTTCCAACCGCTACCTCTACCGCGGTCAGTGCGTGGCCATGGAGGTGCTGGAGAAGCGCAACTCGTGGTCGCCGACGCTCGCCGACTCCACCCCGGCCGGCGCGTACACGCTGCGCGCGCTGCGCACCAAGTACGGGCTGGTCGCCTACCGGGGCATGGTGAACGGGCAGCCGACCGCGTTCACGAAGCTGCGCTCCACCTACCGCCACGAGGCCGACTCGGCGATCGGCTTCCAGGCGTTCAACGACCCGGCGGCGATGGGCAGCGCGGCGGCGTTCCAGGCGTCCGCCGCGAACGTCGGGTACGCGTTCAACTGGTTCTACGTCAACTCGACCGAGGCGGCGTACTACAACTCCGGTGCGAACCCGGTCCGCCCGGCCACGCTCGACCCGAACCTGCCGGCCAAGGCCGAGCCGGCGTACGAGTGGGTCGGCTGGAACCCGGACACCAACGACGCCACCTACGCACCGGCGTCGGCCCACCCGCAGTCGGTCAACCAGGACTACTACGTCAGCTGGAACAACAAGCAGGCGCGGGACTTCGGCGCGGCCGACGGCAACTTCAGCTACGGCGCGGTGCACCGCGGTCAACTGCTCGACGGCCCGGTGAAGGCCGCCATCGCCCAGCGCAAGCTCAGCCGCGCCGACGTCGTCCGGATCACCGCCGAGGCGGGAGTCACCGACCTGCGTGGCCAGCAGGTCCTCGGCGAACTGCTGCGGGTGCTGGACAGCACGCCGGTCACCGACCCGGCGCTCGCCGCCGCGGTGACCAAGCTGCGGGCCTGGCAGCAGGCCGGGTCCCGCCGGGTGGAGACGTCACCGGGCTCGAAGGTCTACCAGCACGCCGACGCCATCCGGATCTTCGACGCCTGGTGGCCGCTGCTGGCGGCGGCGCAGTTCCGGCCCGGCCTCGGCCCCGACCTGTACGGCGCGCTGGTCGACGCGCTGCAGGTCAACGAGTCGCCCTCGGGTGGGCAGAACGCGGCGCGCGACGGCAGCGTGAGCTGGGCGTCGCAGGGCCAGGCACACAAGGGCTCGGCGTTCCAGTACGGCTGGTGGGGCTACGTCGACAAGGACCTGCGCGCGGTGCTCGGCGACCCGGTGGCCGGCGGGCTCGGGCGCACGTACTGCGGCAACGGCAACCTGGGCGCGTGCCGGCAGGCGCTGCTGGACACGCTCGGCCAGGCCACCGCCGCCCCGGCGGCCACCGTCTACCCGGGTGACTCGTCCTGCGGTGCCGGGGACCAGTGGTGCGCCGACGCGATCGCCCAGTCCGGGCTCGGCGGCATCACCCACCCGTTGATCGGCTGGCAGAACCGGCCCACGTACCAGCAGGTCGTGTCGTTCCCGGCGCGCCGGGGCGACACGGTGACCAACCTGGCGCAGGGCCGTACCGCCACCGCGTCCAGCACGCAGTTCCTGACCAACAACACCCCGGCCAAGGCGGTCGACGGCAGCCTCGGCACCCGGTGGGCCAGCAGCTACAACGACAACCAGTGGCTGCGGGTGGACCTCGGCTCGGCCCGGACGATCAGCCGGGCGGTGCTGCGGTGGGAGGCCGCGTACGCCACCGGCTACCGGATCGAGGTCTCCGCTGACGGCAACTCCTGGCAGCCGGTGTTCAGCACCACCACCGGCAACGGCGGCGTCGACAACGTGACGTTCGCCCCGGTCAGCGCCCGCTACGTGCGGATGTACGGCGTCACCCGGGCCACCTCGTACGGCTTCTCGCTCTACGAGTTCGAGGTCTACGGACGGTGAGGCGCACGCGACCGGCCGGCGGGAGCCATCCGCCGGCCGGTCGCGTGCGTCCGGGCAGGTCAGCCGCGCCTGTTCGAACATGTGTGCGAGGATGGCGGGGTGTCGAGCGAGGCCACCATCCTGCACGCCGACCTGGACGCGTTCTACGCCTCGGTCGAGCAGCGCGACGACCCCCGGCTGCGCGGCCGGCCGGTGATCGTCGGCGGCGGCGTGGTGCTCGCGTGCAGCTACGAGGCCAAGGCCCGGGGCGTGCGCAGCGCCATGGGCGGCCGGCAGGCGCGGCGGCTCTGCCCGGACGCGATCGTGGTGCCGCCCCGGATGGCCGCGTACACGGCCGCCAGCCGGGCGGTGTTCGAGATCTTCCGGGACACCACCCCGCTGGTCGAAGGGCTCAGCATCGACGAGGCGTTCCTCGACGTGGGCGGGCTGCGGCGGCTCGCCGGAACGCCGGCCGCCGTCGCGGCCACGCTGCGGGAGCGGGTACGCCGCGAGGTCGGCCTGCCGATCACCGTCGGCGTGGCCCGGACGAAGTTCCTGGCGAAGGTCGCCAGCGGCGTGGCCAAGCCGGACGGGCTGCTGGTGGTCGAGCCGGAGCGGGAACTGGCGTTCCTGCACCCGCTGCCGGTGGAGCGGCTGTGGGGCGCCGGCCCGGTCACCGCCGCCCGGCTGCGCGAACGCGGCATCCGTACCGTCGGGCAGGTGGCACGGCTGGACGAGCCGGCGCTGGTGTCGCTGCTCGGCGCGGGCGCCGGCCGGCACCTGCACGCCCTGGCGCACAACCGCGACCCCCGGGCGGTGCAGGTGGGCCGCCGCCGCTCCTCGATGGGCGCGCAGCACGCGCTGGGGCGCGGCCCGCACTCCCCCGCCGAGCTGGACGCGGTGCTGGCCGGTCTGGTCGACCGGGTGACCAGGCGGATGCGCGCGGCCCGGCGCACCGGCCGCACGGTGACGCTGCGGCTGCGTTTCGCCGACTACACGCGGGTCACCCGGTCGCACACGCTCGACGAGCCGACCGCGCAGACCGCGCCGCTGCGCGACGCCGCCCGTGACCTGCTGGGCGCCGCGCTGCCGCAGATCGCGCTGCGCGGCGTCACGCTGCTCGGCGTCTCGGTGGGAAACCTCGGCGGCGGGCACACCCAGCTGGCCCTGCCGTTCACCGCCGACCCGGGTCCGGCGCTGGACGCCGCCGTCGACGCGGTACGCGACCGCTTCGGATCACGGGCGCTGACCCGTGGGGTGCTGCTCGGCCGCGACCCGGGCGTCGAGATGCCCCGGCTGCCGGACTGACCGCTCCGCCTCCTCCCCCGGTAGGAGGCGCGCTCCGACCCGGGGTCACGGACGCGGCCTGCGGACGGGCGCGCGGGTCCCGGTCCGCCACCAGCATCTACAGGCATGACTACCGTGCGGAACCGGGCGGCCGGATGGCACCGCCCCCTGATGCTCCTCGTGTCCGCGATGGCGGTGCTCACCGTCGTCGCCGCGGTCGGCGTCGTCGCCGACCCGCGCGTGCTGACCGGCGCGCCCATCTGGGCCAAGCCGCTGAAGTTCGCGATCTCGTTCGTGCTCTACGGCGTCACGCTGGCCTGGATGCTGTCCCTGCTGCCGCGCCGCAGCCGGGCCGCCGAGCGGGCGGCCACACTCATCGTGGCCATGGCGGTCCTGGAGATGACGATCATCGTGGGCCAGGTGCTGCGCGGCACCGCGAGCCACTTCAACGGCGCCACGACACTGGACGCGATGCTGTACAGCGTCATGGGCGCGGCGATCACCGTGCTGTTCGCCGCCCAGCTCGTGCTGGCGGTCGTGCTGTCCCGCCGGTCGCTCGCGGACCGCGCCGGCGGATACGCGGTACGGCTCGGCCTCGCCGTGTCCCTGCTCGGCATGGTCGTCGCGTTCCCGATGGTCATGCGGCAGCCCGCCGGAGCGCCGGCCGGGATCAGCGGCGCGCACAGCGTCGGGGTGCCCGACGGCGGTCCCGGGCTGCCGCTGCTCGGCTGGAGCACCACCGGCGGCGACCTGCGCGTCGGGCACTTCGTCGGGATGCACGCGCTGCAGGCGCTGCCGCTGCTGGCGATCCTGCTCGACCGGTTCCTCGGCCGGCGGCTGGACGGGCTGACCCGGGCCCGGCTGGTGCTCGTCGGCGGGGCCGCGTACGCGGGACTCACGCTGCTGGTGACCGCCCAGGCCCTGCGCGGGCAGCCGCTGCTCGCCCCGGACGCGCTCACGCTCGCCGCGGCGGGAGTGCTGGTGGCGGCCACGGCAACCGCCTCCGCGCTGGTGCTGGCGCGCCGGGCCCGCCGCGCCGGGGTGGTGCTCGTCGGATGACCGGGATCCTGTTCGACCTGACGTTCCTGCTCGCCGCCCCGTTCTGGGCGCTGATGATCCTCGCGCCGCGCTGGTCCTGGACCGCCCGGATCGTCGGCTCACCGCTGATCGTCGCGCCGGTGCTGCTGGTCTACGCCGTCCTCGTGCTCCCGTCGCTCGGAACGGTGCTGCCGGTGGTGACAGCGCCCACCCTCGACGGGCTGCGGGACCTGCTCGGCACCGCAGACGGCGCGGCGGCGGCCTGGGCCCACATGATCGCCTTCGACCTGTTCGTCGGCCGGTGGATCTGGCAGGACGCGCGGGAGCGCGGGCTGCCGGCCCTGCTCACCGCTCCGGTGCTGCTGCTCACCGTCCTGCTCGGCCCGCTCGGGCTGGCCGTCCATCTCGGACTGCGCGCCGTCCGGCGGCGGCGAGCCAACGCGGTGGCCCCGGCCGCGCCGGTTGCCTAGGCTGACGCGGTGGGCTGGGTCGGTCGGCTGTTCGACGCACGCGACACGCTCGCGCGGATCCTGCTGCTGGATCTCAGCGGCATCGGCTACCTGGTCGTCGGCGTGCACGGCCGCCCCGGGCCCACCGGAACGCAGTGGGCGCTGGCGGTCCCGGCGTTTCTCCTGGCGCTGTTGTGCCACCGCCGGCCGCTGCTGAACCTGCTCCTCCAGTCGGCGCTGCTCGCGGCGGCGTTCCCGCTGGTCGACGACGTGATGATCAACCAGGTCGGCGCGAGCTGGGCGCTGCTGGAGCTGACCATGCGGGCCACCCGGCCGCGCACGATCTGGCTCGGCGCCGGGCTGCTCGCCGCCGTCGACCTGACCAATTTGATCGGCGAACCGGTCCGCACAGCGCTGACCGGGCTGTTCGGGCTCGCCGTCACCGTCTGCCTGCCCCTGCTGCTCGGGCTGGTCGTGCGGACCACGAGGGAGCTGAGCCGGCAGGCCGAGGAGCGGGCCGAGGCGGACCGGCGCCGGCGCGAGTCGGAGAGCCGGGCGGCCCGCGCCGACGAGCGCGGCGCCATCGCCCGGGAACTGCACGACGTGCTCGCGCACCACGTCGCGTCGATGGTGCTGCGGGTCGGGGTGGCCCGGCACGTGCTGCCCGACCTGGACCCCCGGGTCGGCGCTGTGTTCGACGACGTGCACGCCACCGGCACGGCGGCGCTGACCGACCTGCGGCGGCTGGTGGCGGTGCTGCGTGACCCGGACGGCGTACGCGGCGACGCCGCCCTGACCGCGATCGAGCCGTCGGCGCTTCCGGCGGCGCTCGGCGCGGCGGTGGACCGGGCCCGGCAGGCGGGCGTCGTGGTGGAGGCCGACGTCGACCCGGCTGTCGGCGCGCTCGACGCGGTACGCGGCCAGGCGGTGCTGCGACTGACCCAGGAGGCGTTGACGAACGTGGCGAAACACGCGGGCGCGGCGGCGCGGGCCCAGCTGACCGTGTCGGTCGAGGACGGCGCGGTGCACTGGGCGGTGTCCGACGACGGGCGGGGCGCGGCGCCGGCCGGGGTGCCCTCCGGCGGCGGCCACGGCATCGTCGGCATGCGGGAACGGGTGGAGGTGCTCGGCGGTCGGCTGGAGGCCGGGCCCACCGGGTCCGGCTGGCGGGTACGGACCGTGCTGCCGGCGGCCGGGCCCGCCCCCGACACGCCCCGCCCCCGCGCGGGCGCGCCGGAGCCGGCGTGATCCGGGTGCTGCTGGTCGACGACCAGCACCTCATCCGGGCCGGTCTGCGGATGCTCTGCGACGCCCAGCCCGACCTCGACGTGGTCGGCGAGGCCGACAACGGCCGGGACGCGATCGCCCTCGCCGCCCGGCTACGGCCCGACGTGGTGGTGATGGACCTGCGGATGCCCGGCGTCGACGGCATCACCGCGACCAGCCGGATCCTCGCCGACCGGCCCGCCACCCGGATCATGGTGCTCACCACGTTCGGCGACGACGACCACCTCTACCCGGCGCTGACCGCCGGCGCCTGCGGCTTCCTGCTCAAGGACGCGCCCCCGGCCGACCTGCTGGACGGCATCCGCCGCGCCGCCGCCGGGGACAGCCCGTTCAGCCCGGAGATCCTGCGCCGGCTGGTCGAACGCGCGGTGCACGCCCGCGCCGGCGCGCCCCGGCGCGCGGCCGAGCTGACCGCCCGCGAGCGGGACGTGCTGGACCTGGTGGCCGACGGACTGTCGAACACCGAGATCGCCGACCGGCTGCACATCGGCGTGACCACGGTGAAGACGCACATCACCAGCCTGATGACGAAGACCGGCAGCCCCAACCGGGTACGCCTGGCGCTGTGGGCGCGCGGCGGCTGAGCGGCTCACTCCTCGATCGCGCCGCCCACGGCGCGCAGGTGCGCCCGGAACGTCAGCGCCGGGTCGGCCGCGCGGGCCGTCAGGTAGGCGGCGAAGCCGACCTGCGACCGCAGCGACTCGCCGGCCCGGATCCGGTCGGCCTGCCGCCGCTCGGTGTCCCGGATGGACTCGGCCAGGTCGAACAGGTCCCCGGCCCGGTCGGCGGGCACGAACAGCACGCCGTCGTCGTCGGCCAGGGCCAGGTCCCGCGGGCCGACGGTGAACGACCCGACCCGGGCGTGCTCCAGTGCCCCGTCCGGGCGCGGGTCCAGCTCCAGCGGCCCGCTCGGGGTGGCGCCGAGGCTGAACACCGGCAGCCCGACCGCCACCAGGTCGGCGGTGTCGCGGTGCGCGCCCCACACCACCAGGCCGGCCAGCCCGGCGGCCCGCGCCTCCAGCACCACCAGGTCGCCGACGCAGGCCCGGTCGGTGCGTCCGCCGTCGTCGACGACGAGCACGTCCCCCTCGGCGGCCCGCTCGATCGCCTCGAGGAAGACGTCCACGCTGCCGACGTGCCGGGCCGGGCGGACCGGCCCGGCGAGCCGCCGCCCGGGCAGCACCGGGCGTACGGCGGCCGGAGCGCACCGGACCTCGACGCCGGCGCGCAGGCAGGCGTCGGCGACGTGAGCGGTGGTCAGCGCGGCGAACCGCGCGACCAGGGCGGCGTGACGGGTGTCCATGGGCCGACGCTAACGAGCCGGACCGGCCGGGGCAGGTGCCAGTTGCCGCCCGGTGGCCTTCGGCGGCGCTCAGCCGACGCGGGTCGGCGGGCGGAACATGTCCGGGCGCCGACCGGGCACGCCCCGCCCGGCCACCCGGCGCCGGACCGGCCGGCTCATCCGGGCCCGGATCGGCGGACGCGCTTCGGCCTCGCCCGCGCCGGCGGCCCGGCGCACGCTGCCGTTGGCGTCCTCGGCCCGGCAGCCGGTGGCCCGCAGCAGCTCGCTCTGCGCGGTCCGCAGGTCGCTGATCATCGCTTCGCCGTAGGTGCGCACCCCCTGCGACCACGCGCGTCCGGCCAGCTCCGCGCCCTCCCGCACCAACTCCCGGGTGCGTTCCAGGTCCTCGTCGTCGCCGCCGCGGCAGGCCCGGTTCAGCTCCCGCGTGGCCGCGCCGAGGCGGACCACCGCGTCCGGCAGCGCGGGCGGGATCGGCTCGTCGTACTGCAACGCGGTGGCGGAGCGCCGGGCGATCGACCGGGCGTAGAGCACCAGCCGTTCCAGGTGCTGCGTCGCCTCGGCGTACCTGTGGAACTGGGCCCGGCGGCGCCAGCGGACGGGCGCGATGGTCACCACCTCCTCGGCCCCGCTGAGCGCGTCGTTGAGCCGCCCGATGTCCGGCTCGAGTCCGCGCAGGTCCTCCAACGCGCGCTGAGCCTCGTCGGCGTCGCGCCGGGTCAGCGCGTGCGCGACGGCGTCGAGTTGCGCGGTGAGCCCGGCGGTCACCGGCTCCACCGCCTTGCCCAGCACCCGGATCGGGTTGACCGGCAGCAGCAGCGCCACCACGAACAGGCCGACCAGCCCGCCCACCAGCGCGTCGAAGAGCCGGGGCAGTTCCAGGCCGGGCTGCACCGGCGCGAGCGTGGCGATCAGCACCGCCGTACCACCGGCCTGGCCGACCAGCGCGCCGCCGCGCCCGGCCACCAGCAGCGCGGTGGCGATGGCGAGCGTGACCACCAGGCCGGTCTGCCAGGAGCCGCTGCCGAGCAGGGCGCGCAGCAGGTCACCGACCACGATGCCGAGGCCCACGCCGATGAGCAGTTCGAACGTGCGCCGGGCCCGCTGGCCGATCGCGGTGGCGATGGTGCCGACCGCGGCGGCCGGGGCGAAGACGTGCCCGCCGGAGCCGAGCAGCCACTGGGCGAGCAGCGCGGCGAGCGCCGCGGCCAGCCCGGCCTGCGCGGAGATCACCACGGTGATCTCCAGTTGGCGCATCCGGTTCCGGCTGGCCATGCCGCCCTCGGCACGGGCCCGGGCGAGGGCGCTGCCGCCCCGCTCGACCACCCGGTCCAGGGGCGAGCGGACGGTGTCGCGAGGGCGGTCGGCCATGTCGCCGGTTACCCGCCCCCGTGCCGGTGAATCGTCCGCCCGGCCCGGCCGGCGCCCGGATCAGCGCCCGAAGGTGCGGTCGAGCAGGTCGAACAACGCGGCCCAGTGCCGCTTCGTGGCCTGCTCGTCGTACATCGGCGTGTCCGACTGGGTGTAGCCGTGGCGGGCGCCGGGATAGACCTCGGAGCGGTAGGTGACACCGGCCGCGTCCAGCGCCTTCTCCAGCACGGCGATCTGCTCGGCGGTCATCGACGGGTCGGCGTCGGCGTGCCCGAAGTAGAGCTCGCCGGTCACCGCGCCGAGGCCCAGGTGCGGGCTGTCCGGCGCGTCGGTGACCACCCGCCCGGCGTGGAACGCGGCCGCCGCGGCGATCCGGTCCGGCAGCGCCTCGATCGCGCGCAGCGCGTTCATGCCGCCCATGCAGTACCCGGTGATCGCCGCCGGACCCGGCGCGACGTCCGGCTGGGCGGCGAGGAAGTCCAGGTAGGCGGCGGTGTCCCGGGCCACCGTCTCCGGCGTCAGCGCGGCCATCATCGGCCCGATGCTCTCGAACAGGGCGCCGCGGCGGCTGTCGTCGGCGAGCGCGCCGAGGTCGATCAGCGGGGCGCGTCCGGCGCGGTGGAACAGGTTGGGCGCCAGCACGACGTATCCGCGCTCGGCGATCGTCGCGGCCATCTCCGCCACCCGGGGCCGCAGCCCGAAGGCGTCCATGAACAGCAGGACGGGCGGGAAGGGGCCACCGGAGTCCGGCCGCGCCAGGTAGGCGTCCGCCGTTCCGTCGGGGGTGGGCACGTCCACGGTCGTCGGCTGCACTGTCGGGGCCTCCTTGCTGCGGGTTCCGGGCTGCACGCTACCCCCGGCCCGGCGGCGCCGGCGCCTCGGGCTCGCGACCCGTTTGCCGACGTCCAGCGTGGGAATCCGGCAATCCCAGCGGAGGAAGGCGGCGAGATGGACCAGGATCAGTTCATCGGCGCGGTGGCCCGGCGGTGCGGCGCGTCCGCGGAGCAGGCCACGGCGATCACCCGGGCGACGTTGACGACGCTGGCCGAGCGGATCGACGGCGGGGAGGCCCGCGACCTTGCCGACCAGCTGCCCGAGGCGCTGCGGGCCTACGCGTTCGGCCCGGCCGAGGCGGCCGAGCCGTTCGGGCTCGACGTGTTCGTGGAGCGGGTCAGCGGACGCGCCGACGTGGACGTGGACGCCGCCCGCGACGGCATCACGGCGGTGTTCGACGTGCTGCGCGACGCCGTCGACCCGGCCGCGTACACCCAGGTCGTCACGCAGCTTCCCGCCGAGTACGGCGACGTGGCCGACCAGAGCGCCCCGTACGTGCGGCGCACCGCGTGAGCGAGGACGCGCTGCGCCGCCCGCCCGAGGCCGACGCGCAGGAACAGCGGCAGGACGAGACGCTCGTCGGGCCACCCGACACGGTAGACAGGGCGGTGCCCGAGGCGAGCGAGGCGGACCTGGCCGAGCAGGGCGTGCTGCGCCCGCCGAGCGACCGGGCGGGCCTGGGCGAGTCGGTGCGCGACGATCTGACCGCCGCCGACGCGGTGGAGCAGAACACGGAGATCCCGCTGCCCGACGAGGAGCACTGGGCCTGACCGGCTCAGTGGTCCGGGCTGTCCGCCCGGGCCATCAGCCGCAGCGCGTTCGGGTCCAGACCGATGCGGACCGGGGTCTGCCCGTACGGCTCGCCGTCGACCTCGATGCGGGCCGGCCGGTCGGTGTCCAGCCACAGTTGGCGTACCGCCAGGAACGGCTCGTCGCCGAGCGTGCGGCGGTGGCCGGCCGCCGCGTTGCGCGCCGTCTCGCGCAGCAGCCCGCGCCGGGTCGGCCCACCCACCGGGTACGCGACCAGCAGCCGGTCGTCGGCGGTGGCGTCGGCGGTGATCGGGCGGCCGGCGTGGAAACCGCCGTTTGCCACGTACACCTGATGGGTGGTGAACGTGTGCTCGCGTCCCTCGGCGCGGACCGTCACGCGCAGCGGCCGGTGCCGGGCCAGCAGACCCAGCCCGGTCATCGGGTACGCGAGCCGCCCGGCGGCCCGCTTCAGCCCCGGCGGCGCGGCCTGCATGATGTCGGCGGACAGCCCGATCCCGACGTGGTTGGTGAACCGGGTGTCGCCGATCAGGCCCAGGTCGACGTCGATCACCTTGCCGTCGGTGAGCACCGCGATCGCGGCGTCCAGGTCGAGCGGCACGCCGACGGTGCGGGCGAAGTTGTTGGTGGTGCCCAGCGGCAGCAGACCCAGCGCGACGTCCCGGTGGGCGAGCAGCCGGGCGGCCGCGCCGACGGTGCCGTCGCCGCCGCCGGTGACCAGCAGGTCCGGGCCCAGGTCGGCGGCCTCGGCGAGCACCCGGTCCAGTTCGCCGGGCCGGTCCACCGGGTACGCGCCGAGCAGCGTGAACCCGGCCGCGCGCAGGCGTGCGTGGACGGTGTCGTAGAGCCGCCGGCCACGGCGGGAGTGGGCGTTGACCACCAGCGCCGCCCGCCGTCGTCCCCGGATCGCCGTGGTCAGCTCCTGCTTGCTCCGCACGGTTGCGACAGTAGCCGCCCCGCCCGGCAGCGGTCCGGTCGCGCTGCCGACGTGGACGGCATCGGTTACCGTCGCGACGGCCGTGATCGTCGATCTTCGAGGGTGGATGTCCCGATGAATCAGCCGGCAACACCGCAGGCGCCAGCACCCCAGCACACCCAGCCGAACCGCCCGGCGCGGACCCTGATCGGGCTGGCGCTGATCGTCCCGGCCGTGATCGCCTGGGTCTGGTCGTACGTCCTGCCCACCCTGTCCACAGTGGCCCGCAGCTTCCAGGGTGACGGGCCGCGCGGCTCGGGCGAGTCGGCCGGTACGGCGAACTACGAGGCCGCCCTCATCTCCGGCTTCGCCGGGCAGGTCGGGTTCGCGGTGCTGCTCGCCCTGATCCCGCTGGCGGTGGCGCTGCTCGCCGCGCCGCTGCTCGCAGTCCTCGCCGACCGGGCCGGCCGGGTCGCCCGCCTGGTCACCCGGGGCGTGCTGGCGCTGCCGCTCGCCGCGTACGCGCCGGTCGCGGTGTACCTCGGCCGGCGCGCCGAGGGCATCGAGGACGGCACCCTCACCCAGGATCTGCAGTCCCCCCGGACGTTCCTCGTCTCGGCGCTGGCACAGGTGACGTTCGGGCTGGTCGTCGCGGTGGCCGCGACGCTGTACCTGAGCGCCCTGCGCCGGCGGGACCCCGACCAGCGGCCCGCGCCCGCCATGCTGACCGTCGGCGGGCTGCTCGGCCTGGGCGTCCTCGCCGCCGCCCTGCAGACCTACACCGCCCCGGTGATCCTGACCGGCGGCGGGCCGCGCGGCGAATCCACTGCGACGCCGGTGTTCACCGCCGTGCAGACCACCTTCCGGACGATGCGCTTCGGTGTCGGGTCCGCCACGTCGACGCTGCTGCTGGTGCTGCTCGGGCTGCTCGGGCTGGCCGCGGCGGCGCTCATCCTGGCCACCCGGCTGCGCATCGAGTTCGACGGCTGGCGGGACGGCCCGGCCGTCCGGGAGGCGGAGTCCTTCACCGGCCGCCGGCCGCTGCTCGTCGGGCTGACCGCTGTCGCGCTCGTCGTCGTCCTCGGCGTGACCGTCTGGGCGTCGCTGCCGTGGCTGCGGAACTTCTCCGCCGACACCGGGCCCCTGCCCAAGGGGGTAGAGACGGCGAACCTGTTCGCCAACACCTGGGTGCCGCCGCTGCTGTCCACACTCGTCGCGGTGACGGTCGCGGCGCTGGCCGGTTTCGGGATCGGCGCGCTGCGCCCGCTGGGGCGCTGGAGCGAGCTGCTGCTGGTGCCGTTCGCGCCGTGGTTGTTCGTCGGCGCCGGCCCGCTGGCCATCGCCAATTTCGAACGCACGACGGAGCGCGAACAGCTGGGCCTGTTCCTCGGCCTGGTGCCGCCGACCTGGCTGTCGGTGCCCGCGCTGTTCGCGTTCACGCTGCTGTTCCGGGGCCAGCACGAGCGGTGGCGTTCCGGCGGCGGCGCCGGCCGTACGCTGCTGCTGCCGGCGCTGCCGATGCTGGCCGTGACCGCGTTGCCGACCTGGCTGGCACACGCCCAGTCGCCGTTGTGGTCGATGCTCGTGGGCCGGGGCCCGGACAGCCTCACCGCTCCCGCGCTGGTGCAGATGATCGCCGGCCGCGCCTTCGGCGCCGGGGGCGAGCTTCCGCTGGGCCTGGTCCTGCCGCTGCCCATGCTGATCCTGTTCGTGGTGTTGTTCGTCGCGCTCATGGTCGGCTACCTGGATCGGCTCGCCGTCCGGGTGGGGCGGCGCGGCGGCCCGGACACGCCGCCTACCGGGGCGCGCGAGCCTGCCGCCAAGGTCACCGCATAGGGAAACCCCCGATTACCGGCGGTGACGTCGCGCCTAGCGTCGCAGGCATGGCAACTGACGCGCTCACACCGGCCCGGACCGCCCGTCTCCACCGCGCCCGCCTGGCGCTGCCCCTGTTGCTGCTCGCCCTGCTCGCGCCGGCCGGGTGCGACTCCGGCGGCGACGTGCTCGACGGAGGCGCGGCCGACACCGTGGCGGGCGAGGACGGCGGCGACACCGACGCGGGCGCGGTGGACGACGTGCGGCCGCCGTGCCCGTTCACCGCCGCCCAGGTCTCCGAACTGGTCGACCGGAAGCTGCGCGACGAGGGCAACTGCTCGTTCGGCGACGGCATCGCCCAGCTGGCGGTCACCACGGCCTCGGCCACCGCCGGCAAGGCCACCTACGACTACCAGCACGAGCAGGCCGGCCAGCAGTACGAGAAGGTCATCGACCTGGACCGGGGCGAGCGGGGCTACCTCGCGGTCAAGGACGTGCGCGGCGAGGCGGTGCTGATCGACGGCAAGGGCACGTACACGGTGACGATCAGCAGCTTCGGCGGCGGCACCGCCGGCAACGAGCAGATCCTGCGCCGCACGCTCGACGCGATCCCGGCCTGAGCGGGGGCCGGCATGCGAACCCGTCGACTGATCGCGCTCGCGTTGACCGCGACATTGTTCACCGCGCCGGCCGGTTGCGGCGGCGACGAACCGCCGGCCGCCGGTTCCGCCGCGCCCGGCGCGGGCTCGCCGGTCGCGGACCCGACCGGGGAGGCGCCGGCCGAGCCGAGCGCCGAACCGGTGGACGACGCCGCCGGGCCGGACGCCTGCGCGCTGGTGTCCAAGGCCGACGCCGAACGTCTCGCCGGCACGCCCCTCGACGAGCCGGTCGCCGCCGGGCAGTCGTGCACCTACACGGGGCCGACGAGCGGGCCGACCGCCCAGGTCGAGGTGTTCGTGGGTGACGGCGCCAAGAAGTACCTCGACATCGAGCGGCAACTCGAGCACGAGATCCGTGAGCTGGCCGGCACTGCCGACGAGGCCCTGCTCACCGCGGAGGCGTTCTTCCTGCGCAAGGGCGACCTGTGGGTCGCGGTGCGGCTGGTGCGGCTCAACGACCCGCAGGAGAACCGGGCGCCGCTGGAACGGCTCGCCCGTACCGTCGCCGGCCGGATGTGAGGCGGCCGGTGCGCGGCCGTCGGCTGCTCGCGGCCGGCGTGGCGGCGCTGCTGGCGGTGACCGGCTGCGGCGGCCCCACGCCCGGCCCGGCCGACGCGGCCGACGACGGGCAGCCCCGGTACGGGCAGGCGCCGGCGCCCGGGAAGGACGTCACGCTGCAACCGGACGTGGTGCTGGTCGGCGGCGGCAGCCGCACCGTGCGGTCGGTGAGCCCGGACGGGCTGACCTGGCGGCTCGACCCCGGCGCGCGCGACGCCGACCGGCTCGCGCCCGGCCGGGTCATGTTCCTCACCGGGCGCGGCGTGGGCCGGGTGCTCGACCTGGCCGAGGAAGGCGGCGACCTGGTCGTCACGATCGGCCCGGTCACACTCACCGAGGTGATCCGCGACGGCACGTTCGGCGGGGACGACGTCACCCTCGACCAGCCGACCGTCTACGTAGCAGGCGAGCCGTCGTGGACCCGGGACGCCGCGGCGGCCGGCGGCACGCTCGGCCGATCCCGGCCGCTCGCCGTCGCGCCCGCGCAGCCGCCGCCCGCGCCGGGCGGGCAGGCCGCCGCGAGCGCCCACGGCTACCGGGTACGGACGTTCTGCTGCGCCGGTGGCGTCGGCACGCACTTCACGTACGACGACGGCGGCGTCCGGCTCGCCGGCACCGTCACGCTCACAGTCGGCCGCCCGGCCGCGTCGTTCCACCTGGCCATCGGCGCGGGCAAGGTGACCCGGGCCGAGCTGGAGATCGGCGGTGGCTTCGGCATCAAGGTGGACTTCACCGCCGGCGTCGACGGCGGGCAGAACCACCGCAGGACGTTCCCGGTCCCGGTCGACATCGCGTTCCCGATCGGGCTGGTCGCCGGCCTGCCGCTGTCGTTCACGGTGAGCCAGACGCTGGAGGTGGCCACCGCGTTCGGCGCGAAACTGGGCACGTTCCGCGGCTCCGGCGAGTACGCCCTCGCCGGCAAGCTCGGGTTCGGCTACGCGAACGGCCAGGTGGGCTCGCGCGTGACGGAGGGCTTCGCGCGCCGGGTGAGCCTGCTCGACTCGCTCACCGGCGTGCCGGTCGGCGTGATGGGGCTGGTCGTCCGGCACGGCGTGCGGTTCACCATGGGGATCAGCGCGTTCCTGTTCACCGCCGGCATCTGGTTCGAGCTGGTCACCTCGTACGGGGCCACGATCGGGTCCGCGCTCGGCGCCCCGTACGCGGTGTGCCGGGGCGTCGGCCTCGGCGTACGGGCGAGGTTCGGCATCGGCTACCGCATCCTGGAACCCGTCGTCCAAGTGATCAACAAGTTCCTCAGCCTGCTCAGCCCGTCCCGGGCGCCCCGGATCCCGCCGATCGCGGCGACCAGCGGGCCGAGTTGGAGCGCCGACGTCTACCGCAACCAGGAGGTGATCCCGCCCGTCTCGATATGCGGACAGGTTCCGGGCTAGGCCGCGCCGACGCTGGGTTCGGGGGCGCGGCTGTGCCACCATCCCGCCATGGACGCCGCACTGGTCGGCCGCGACGCGGTCGTCGAGCGGGTGTGGCGCGCCCTGGCGGCGGGCACTCCGGTGCTCCTCGACGGTCCCAGCGGCATCGGCAAGACGACGCTGTGGCGAGCAGTGCTCGACCACGCCCGGCGCACCGGCTGGCGGGTGCTGTCCGCCGCGCCCACCGAGGCCGAGAGCGCGTTGCCGTACGCGGCGCTGGCGGACGTGCTGCGCCCGCTGGCCGACGCGCTACCGGGGCTGCCGGCGCCGCAACGCGCGGCGGCCGACATGGTGCTCCTGACCGGCGAGCACGACGGCGCGGCGGTCGACGAACGGGCCGTGGGCGCCGCCACCCGCACCCTGCTCGACGCGGCGGTCACGGACGCGCCCCGGCTCCTGCTCGCCGTCGACGACCCGCAGTGGCTGGACCTGCCGAGCGCCCGGGCGCTGCGGTTCGCGCTGCGCCGGCTGTCCCGGTGGCCCGCCGTCCTGGCCACCCACCGCACCGGCGAGACCCCGGCGACGCCGGTGCCGCTCGGGCTGGACGACGACCCGACCGGCCGGCACCCGCTGCTGCGCGCCGACGTACCGCCGCTGCCCGCGCCCGACCTGCACCGCATCCTTCAGGCCCGCCTCGGCGGCACGCTCAGCCGCCCGCTGGTCGAGCGGCTGGCACGCGACGCCGACGGCAACCCGCTGCTCGCCGTCGAACTGGCCCGGGCGGTGCTGCGGCTGCCCCGCCCGCCCGCGCACGACGAGGACCTGCCCGTACCGTCGTCGCTGCGCCGGCTGCTCGCCGAGACGCTGCGGGCGCTGCCCGGCCCGAGCCGGGAGGCGGTCCGGCTGGCCGCGCTGCTGACCGTGCCGGACATGCGGGACCTGACGGCGGCGGGCATGCCGCCCGGCGCGCTGGACGCGGCGGAGGACGCCGGGCTGGTCGTGGTCACGCCGAGCCGGATCAGCTTCGCCCACCCCCGGTACGCTGCGGCGGTCCGGGAGAGCATCCCGCCGGGAGCCCGGCGGCGCCTGCACGCGGTGCTCGCCCGCGCGGTCGCCGACCCCGACGAGCGGGCCCGGCAACTGGCCCGGTGCGCTGTCGCGCCGGACGCGGACGTCGCCGCCGACCTGGCCGCCGCGGCGGCCCGGCAGCGCATACGCGGCGCGCCCGCGCTCGCCGCCGACTGGTACGCCCGGGCGGCCGAGCTGACCCCGCAGGCCGCCACCGCCGACCGCAACCGGCGTCGCCTCGACGCGGTGCAGTGCCGCATCGACAGCGGGGACTACGCGGCGGCCGGCCGGGCCGCCGAGGCCGCGGCCGAGGAGCTGACCGGCGCCGAGCGGGGTGAGGCGCTGCTGTTGCGCGCCCTCGTCGCCTGGTGCGCCGACGACCTGGTCACCGCCGTGCGCGTGGCCGAGCAGGCGCTCGCCGCGGCCGGGCCGGACGGGGACCTGGCCGGGCGGATCCACACGCACCTGACGATGTTCCACGACCAGCCGGAGGCCGCGCGGGCGCACGCGCGGGCGGCGATCGCCCGGCTCTCCGACCGCGACGACCACCGCCCGCTGTTCACCGCCGCGCTGCTGCTGTTCTTCTTCCACGAGGTACGCGCCGGTGGCGAGGCGCCGACCGGCCTGCTCGACCGGGCGCTGGCGCTGGAGGCCGGCGAACCGTCCTACCTGGCCGGCTCGGTGCCGGCGATCTGGTGGAAGGCCGTCGACGACCACGACCGGGCCCGGGCCCGGCTGCACCTGATGCTGGACCGGGCGGTGGCGCGCGGGGACGACCCGCTGCGGCACGAGGCGCTCACCCACCTCGGCGAGACGGAACTGCTCGCCGGGCGGTTCGCCGAGGCCGGTACGCACATCGCAGACGCCCGTGACCTGGGTGAGCAGCTCGGCACCGGCCTGGTGGGCGAGAGCTGGCTGGCCGGCATGCTCGACGCGCACCGGGGCCGGCTGGCGCGGGCGGGTGCCACCGCCGCCGGGCTACGTCGCGACGACGACCTCGGCGACGCGTGGAGCCGCCGGCTGCACCACCAGCTCACCGGGCTGGTGGCGCTCGCCTCGGGCGAGTGGGTCACGGCCGCGGCGGCGTACGGCTCGCTCGCGGCCGACCTGGACGGTTCGGGCATCGTCGAGCCGCTGGGGCAGCGGTTCGAGCCGGACTGGATCGAGGCGTGCGTGGGCGCCGGTGACCTGGACACCGCGCACGCGGCGCTGGACCGGCTGGCCCGGCGGCACGCGCGGCTGCCGCGGCCGTGGACGACGCTCGGGCTGGCCCGCAGCCGGGTGCTGCTGGCCGGCGCGACGGGCGCGGACCCGGGCGAGGCGCTGGACGCGCTGACGCAGGCCCGGGCCACGGTGCCGGAGGCGGTGCTGCCGTTGGACCGGGCCCGCTGCCTGCTCGCGGCCGGGCGGGCGTACCGGCGGGTGCGGCGGCGGCGGGAGGCGCGGGCGGCGCTCGACGCGGCGGTGGCCGAGTTCGACGCGCTCGGCGCGTCCGCGTTCGCCGACCGGGCACGGGCGGAGCTGGGCCGCATCGGCGCCCGCACCCCGGCCCCGACGGCGCTCACCGCGACGGAGGAGCGGGTGGCCCGGCTCGCCGCCCGGGGGCAGACGAATCGGCTCATCGCCGACGCGCTCTACATCAGCCCGAAGACGGTCGAGGCGAACCTGGCCCGGGTCTACCGCAAGCTGGGCATCGCCAGCCGCGCCGAGCTGGGCGCGGCGATGGGCCGGCGTCCGGGCGACTGAGTCGCTCAGGACGCGGCCGGGGCGGTCAGGGCGCGGCGAGCGTGTCCAGGTGCGCGCCGAGCAGCGCCCGGGCGCGCGCGGGTGGCATCCGCTCGGGGTGCAGCAGCGCGTGCAGCGCGAGCCCGTCGAGCAGGGCGTGCAGCCCGGCGACCGCCTCGGGGTCGGGGGCCGGTTCCCCGGTGAGGAGGCAGACGGCGAACTCGGCGGCGCGGCGGATGCCGTCGTCCGCCTCGGCCATCCGGGATCGCGCGGCCGGGTCGGTCTGGGCGCGCGCGGCGAGCAGCAGCCACACCTCGGCCTCGCGGACGCGCTGCCGGTCCAGCGGCAGCAGGTGTTCCAGCACCCGCTGGGCGACCTCGTGGGGGCTGCCGGTCCGGTCGTCGGCGGCGATCCGCTCGGCCGCCTCGGCCTGTACGTGCTCCATGGCGAACACCAGCAGTTCGGTCTGGGTCGTGAAGTAGTGCCGCAGCGCGCTCGGTGACCAGCCCGCCTCGGCCGCGATGCTGCGCACGGTGGCGGCGCCGACGCCGTCGCGGTAGACGACCCGCCACATCGCCCGCGCCAGCTCGGCACGGCGCGCGTCGTGGTCGACGATCTTGGGCACGGGCCCCTCCGGAACCTGGTCGACGAACGCTGCTACGGTTATCGCACAGCGTACTAAAAAAGGAGGCCGCATGCTCGTGGCAGTGATCGTCGGATGCGAGGTGGCGTTCTGGGTGGTGCTGCTCGCCGGGCTGATCGCCCGGTACCCGCTGCGCCGGCCCCGCCTCGGCGCGGCGCTGCTGATCGCCGTGCCCGTGGTCGATCTCGTGCTGCTGGCCGCCACGATGATCGACCTGCGCCGGGGCGCGACAGCCACGTTCGCCCACGGCCTCGCCGCCGCGTACCTCGGGTTCTCGGTGGCGTTCGGACACAGCATGGTGCGCTGGGCCGACGAGCGGTTCGCGCACCGGTTCGCCGGCGGGCCTCCCCCGCGCCGGGCCCCGAAGTACGGGATGGCGCGGGCCCGGCACGAGTGGCGCGAGTGGGGCAAGGGCATGATCGGCTGGGCGGTCGCCTGCGCCGTGCTGCTCGGCGGCATCGCCCTGGTCGGCGACGGCGAGCGCACCGCCGAGCTGTGGGCGTGGGCCGGCCGGCTCACCGTGGTGATGGCGGGCTGGCTGGTGTTCTGGCCGGTCGCGTACACCGTCTTCCCGAAGCGGGCGCCGCGCGACGCGTGAGGCTCACCCTCCGCCCCCGGCGACCCGGCCTACCGGCTGATTCGCCGACCGCCCGGCGGCGGACGGCTCACCGCGCCGATCGACGGCGATCGCGACCAGCAACAGCCCGGCCAGCGCCGCCAGCGCCAGCGGCGGCGGCAGCGCCGTCCCGAGCGCGGCCAGCGGCAACGCCGCACCGGCGACGGCCAGCCGGGCCGCTCCCACCGGCTGACCGGTCAGCCGCCGGAACAGCAGCCGTCCGGCCAGGTAGACGGCCGCGCCACCGAACAGCGCCACCGCGGCCGAGCGGTTCAGCCGGGGCCCGGCCTCCGGGTCGGCGACGTGCTCCAGCACCTGCTCGATGCCGAGCGCCAGGTAGATGACGCCGGCGACGAGCAGCAGATGGGTCTGGCTGTAGGCGTCCGCGGCCATCCGGTCCCGACGCGCCGCCGGTGCGGCGGCGAGCGCCCGGGCCGCCTCCGGGGACGTGCTGCGGAAGTAGAGCCACCAGAGGCAGACGGTCACCACGAAACCGACGAGCGCCACGGCGAGGACCGACGGCTCGGTGACCGCCGAGGCCGCGCCCACTCCCGCGGCCACCACCGACTCCCCCAGCGAGATGATCAGCACCAGGCCGTACCGCTCGGCGAAGTGCGTCGGGCTGCGCAGCGGCCAGGCGCCCCGGCGGGCGTACGACAGCCGCTGCCCGGCCACCTCGACGGCGAAGCCCAGCACCCACAGCGCCGCGTGCGCGGCACCGTCCAGCAGCGCGCCGAGCAGCAGCGGCACCCAGCCGACGGCGCTGACGCACGCGAAGAACCGGATCCGGGCGCGCAGTTCCGGGTCACCCGCCGCGGCCCAGTGGAACAGCGTCAGGTGCACCGCGCGCAGCACCACGTAGGCCAGCACGACGATCAACGGACCGTCCAGCCCCGGGCCCGGCGTCCACGCCTGCGGCATGGCGAGCGCGGCCAGGAACAACGCGGCCATCGCGACCAGGAACCCGCCGCGCACCACCCCGACGTCGGCGGGCGTGTGGTTGCCCAACCATGTGTACGACAACCACGCCACCCAGAGCAGCACGAGCAGGAGCAGGCCCTTGGCCATCCCCGCCGGGGTCGGGTGCGGCTCGATCAGCGCCATGATCCGGGTGAGCGCGAAGACGAAGACCAGGTCGAAGAAGATCTCGAAGGGCGTGACCCGGCGCTCGTCCGGCCCCGGCCGGGGCGCGCGCGGCCGTCGTCGCACCCGTTCGCGTCCCACGCCCGCCGCCCTCCGCCGGTCCACCTCCTGCGCCGACGGTAGGCGGCGCAGGGCGGGCGATCGGGCGATTCCCGGGATCACGCCGGGCTTGGCCTGCGGTCAGTTCAGCCGACCGCGTCGTCCGGCCAGGCGGCGCGGACCAGCGCGGGCAGCACCTCGCCGGCCGGGCCGCGCAGGTTCACCGCGCAGATCGCGTCCAGCGGCGTCGGTACCGGGTTCACCTGCACCACCGGCGCGCCGAGACGGGCCGCGACGAGCGGGATCTCGGCGGCCGGGTGCACGAGCGCGGAGGTGCCCACCGTCAGCAGCAGGTCGCAGCCGGAGGCCGCCTCGACCGCCGCGTCGAGCGCGGCCGACGGCAGCGCCTCGCCGAACCACACCACCCCGGGCCGCACCGGCGCGCCGCAGTCGACGCACGCGGGCGGGTCCAGCGGCCCGTCGTGCGCCTCCGGCGCATGCGATTCCGCCCCGCCGTGCGGTTCCGCCCCGCCGTGCGGCTCCGGCGGACCGGCGGACGGCGGCAGGTCCGACGGCAGCGGCGCGGGCCGGGCGCAGGCCGAGCAGCGGGGCGCGAACAGGCTGCCGTGCAGGCGTACCGGGGCGGGCACGCCGCCGCGCTCGTGCAGGTCGTCGACGTTCTGGGTGATCACCACGGTGTCCGGCAGCCGGGCCGCGATCGCCGCCACCGCCCGGTGCCCCGGGTTCGGCTCGGCCCGGCGCACCCCGCGCCGGCGTGCCTCGTACCAGCCCCAGACCAGCGCCGGGTCGGCGCGGAACGCGGCCGGTGTCGCCAGCTCCTGCGGGTCGTAGCGTTGCCACAGCCCGGTCTGGGCGTCCCGGAACGTCGGCACGCCGCTCTCGGCCGACATGCCGGCCCCGGTGAACACCACCGGCCGGCGCGCGGCGGCCAGCAGCCGGCCCGCCTCGGCCAGCTCCGGCCCGGTCACACGTCCACCGTCAGCCGCACGTCGACCCGGTCACCCAGCTCGATGCCCTCGGCCCGGCGCGCCGCGACCCGCAGCGGCACCACGTACCGGCCGTCCTTGGGCCACAGCGACGTCCGCCAGTCGGTGCCGCCGATGCGGACCGTCACCGGGATCATGCCCCAGCCGTAGGTGACCGACGCCGATGCGGCCTCGATCGCCGCGCTCTGCTCGTCGGGCACCGTGACGAAGTGGTACGGCGCCGGGCCGCGCCAGAACCACACCTCGCCGCTGAACACCAGCTCCATCCGGTCAGGATAGGGGCCGGGACCGACGGAACCCGAGCAGCCGCAGCCCGGCCGCCGTCACCCAGGCGAACAGCGGGAACACGGCGACACGCTCCATGCCGCCCACGCCGATGCCGGCGTCCACCCGGGCCAGGAACAGCACGGTGCCGGCCAGCCCGAGCAGACCCAGGACCGCGCTGACGGTCCGCAGCTCACGCAGCAGCGGCGACCGGCCGAGCGCGGCGGCCAGCAGCGCCGCGTTGCCGAGCGCGAAGACCAGCAGCGCGCCGAGCACGTGCAGGTTCTCGTCCACGTCGGCCGGGTAGAGACCGGCCAGCACGTACCCGGACCCGGCGGCCACTGCCGACGCCACGGTGACGGTCGCGGCGCGGCCCGGGCGCAGCGCCCGGCGCGCGAGCAGCGCGCCGACCGCGAGCAGCAGCCCGGCGGCGACGAACACGGCGTTCATGCCCGCGTGCCACGGTGAGCAGACCGGACGCGGCCGGCTGGTGTCCCACACGCCGCAGGTCACGTTGCCGAGGTCGCTGATGTTGTGCTCGGCCCAGCTGAACCGGGGCTGGTCCCAGGCCAGGCCGACGAGGACGTTGGCGGCCAGGAACGACACGGCGGCGAGCAGCCAGCAGGCGCCCGCGAGACGGTTTCTCACCCGACGAGTGCACGGTCTCGGGGCGCCCCGGCGCACGGGGCGTGGCGGGCCGGTTCGAGGTAGGGCCAGACCTACCCGGGAAGCGGGGTCCAGCCGGCTGGGAAGCACGGTGTGGCCTGGCTAGCGTCGGGCCATGACCGTTGATCACGGGTTGGCCGGCGCGTTGCGCCGCCGCCGCTACCTGCTGTCCGCGTGGCCGTGGCGGGCCCTGGCGTACGCCGTCACGACCCTGCCCCTGGCCGGCACGGCGGCGCTCGGCGCGGCGGTGGTCGCCGCGCCGCTGCTGCTGGTGGCCGGCGCGCTGCGGCGGGGCCGCCCGGTCGACGCCACGGCGCTGGCGGTGCTGGCCGTGCTGGCACTGACGGTGGTGGCGTTCGCGCCGCTGGCCGGCGCGCCGGTGGCGGCGGTCGAGCGGTGGCGCCTCGGCCTGGTCGACGACCGCCCGGTGACCGCGCCGAAATGGCGGGGACTCGTCGCCCGCTTCACCACCGCCGACGGGTGGCGGGAGGGCGCGTACCTGGCGGTGCTGGGTGTGGCGGTGCCGCTGGCGTACGGGATGTTCGGTCTGCTCGTGCTGCTGGACGTGGCGCTGGTGGCCGGTCCGTGGCTGGCCGGCGGCGAGGACCGCATCGTGCTGATCTGGGCCACTGTCGACTCCCCCGCCGAGGCGGTGCCGTACGCGGTCGCCGGTCTGCTGGCGGTCCCCGCGCTGGTCTACCTCGCCGGGCTGCTCGTCGCGGCCCAGGCGGCGGTGGCTCGCCTGCTGCTCGACGACGCGCCCGGCGGGACGGCGCTGCGCGAGGTGACCCGGTCCCGGGCCCGCCTGGTGAGCGCCTACGAGGCCGAGCGCCGCCGCGTCGAGCGGGACGTGCACGACGGCGTGCAGCCGCGCCTGACCAGCCTCACCCTCCAGCTCGGGCTGGCCCGCCTCGACGTGCCGGACGGCTCCCCGGCGGCGAAGCCGCTCGCGGCGGCGCACGAGCAGGCCAAGGAGCTGATGGTGACGTTGCGCGGGATCGTCCAGGGCATCCGCCCGCAGCAGCTCACCGAACTCGGCCTGGCCGCCGCCGTCGGTGATCTGGCCGCCCGGTCGGTCGTCCCGGTCACCGTGCACGCCGACCTGACCCGCCCGGTGCCGGACCTGGTGCAGACCACCGCCTGGTACGTGGTCTCGGAGACGCTCGGCAACGTGGCCCGGCACTCCGGGGCGACCCGGGCGCAGGTGCGCCTGATCCGCGACGAACGACTGCTGGTGGTGGAGGTGCGCGACGACGGCCGGGGCGGCGCCGACCCGGCGCGCGGCACCGGTCTGACCGGGCTCGCGGACCGGGTGGCGGCGGTGGACGGGCGGCTGCTGCTGTCCAGCCCGCCCGGTGGGCCTACCCTCGTGCGGGTGGAGCTGCCGTGCCGTCCGTGATCCGGGTCGTCCTGGCCGAGGACGAGGTGCTGCTCCGGGAGGGCCTGGTGGGCCTGCTGACCCGGTTCGGTTTCGCGGTGGACGCCGCCGTCGGCTCCGCCCCGGACCTGCTCGACGCGGTCCGCACCCACCGGCCCGACCTGCTGGTGACCGACATCCGGATGCCGCCGCAGCACCGCGACGACGGCCTGCGGGCGGCGGTCGCGCTGCGCGCCGAACGCCCGGACCTCGCCGTGGTGGTGCTCAGCCAGCACGTGCAGAGCGGGTACGCCGCCGCGCTGCTCGACAGCGGCGACGGCAACCGGGTCGGCTACCTGCTCAAGGACCGGGTGGCGGACGTCGAGGAGTTCGCCGCGACGCTGCGCCGGGTGGCGGCCGGCGGCACCGCCGTCGACCCGGACGTGGTGCGGCACCTGCTGCGCCGCCCGCGCGACCCGCTCGGCGCGCTGTCCCCCCGTGAACGGGAGGTGCTGGGCCTGGTCGCCGAGGGCCACTCCAACAGCGCGATCGCGGCGCGGCTGCACGTGACCGAGGCGGCGATCGGCAAGCACGTGGGCAACATCCTGGCCAAGCTCGGCCTGCCGCCGGACGAGGACACCAACCGGCGGGTGCTGGCAGTGCTCGCCCACCTGCGCGCGGCGGGCTGACCGGGCGCTACAGGCTCATCGGCGCGGGGTCGGTGGCCAGTGCCCGGAACCGCTCGCGCGGGTCGGGCACCAGCCGCCGTTCGGCGAGGTCGAGCAGGCCGCCGACGCCGGACACCGAGGCGACGGGGGTGCCGTCCGCGCGGGTGAACTCCTGGCCGATCCGGAACGTCTTGCCCTCGCCCCAGTGGAACTCGCAGGTCACGTCGACCTCGTCGCCGCCGCGCAGCTCCCGCAGGTAACGCACAGTCACCTCCAGCGCGACCGGTCCGACGCCGCCGGCGATCAGCCGGTCCTGGCCGATGCCGGAGGCGCGCAGGCACTCCCAGCGGGCGTGCTCGGCGTACTGGAGGTAGACCGCCTGGTTGAGGTGCCCCTGCGTGTCGAGTTCGTAGCCGCGCACGGTGACGCGCACCCGGAACGGATCTGCCATGCCGGCAGCCTAACCAGCGGCGCGGCGGTAATCGGCGTGCGGTCCGGGCCGCGCGGCTCTAGCCTCCCCGGCGTGACTCTGGAGATCGTGACCCTGGCGCAGCGGCCCGACCTGGCGCCGCTGCTCGACACCGACTTCGACGGCGCCTGGCCGCCGTTCATGCTCTGGGATCCGATGGGCGCGCTCTACTACGGCGTCGCACACGAGACGTACCCCGAGTTCGTCTTCGCCGCCGTCGACCCGGCCGAGCCGGGCCGGGCCGTCGCCCGGGGCTACGCGGCGCCGTTGCGCTGGACGGAGGACGAGCTGCCCGACGGCGGCTGGGACCGGGTGATCCAGCGGGCCACGCTCGGCCGGCTCACCGGGTCCACCCCCAACCTGGTGTCCGCGCTGGAGATCTGCGTGCGCCCGGACCGGCGCGGCGGCGGGGTGTCCGGGCTGATGCTCGCGGCCATGCGCGCGGCGGTGGCCCGCGCCGGGTTCGACACGCTGGTGGCGCCGGTGCGCCCGAACGGCAAGGCCGACGCCCCGGACGTGCCGATGACCGAGTACGCGGCCCGCCGCCGCCCCGACGGTCTGCCGGCCGATCCGTGGCTGCGGGTGCACGTGCGGGCGGGCGGGGTGATCGAGCGGGTCGCGCCCCGGTCGATGACGGTGACCGGGACGCTCGCGGACTGGCGGCGCTGGACCGGGCTGCCGTTCGACACCTCCGGGCCGGTGCGGGTGCCTGGTGCGTTGACGCCGGTGCTCGTCGACGTCGACCACGACCACGCCGCGTACGTGGAGCCCAACGTGTGGGTACGCCACCGGCTCTGACCGGTCGTCAGGCCGGCCAGGCGTGACCGATCCCGTCGAGCAGCAGGACCACGCCCTCGGTGGCCGCCTCCCGGTCCCGGGAGATCTCCCGGTACTCCGGCGAGGTGGACCAGCGCTCGAAGTCCTCCCGGCTGTCGAACGACAACAGCACCGCCTTGTGGTGCGGCCACTCCCCCTCGACCACGCGCGGGCTGGTGTCGGCGGCGAGCAGCCGACCGCCGTAGCGGGCCAGCACCGGCGGGAAGGCGGCGGCATACCTGTCGTAGCGCGCCCGGTCGTGGATGGTGAGCTGCGCGAGGGCGTAGACGGTCACCGGCTCAGGCTACCGACCGCCCGAGCGCTCCGGCCTCGTCCGTCGGGCCGGATCCGCCGCCTCCGCGAGCCGGGTCGACTGTCCGGTGTGCTCTAGCCATTATGGCTCTGACCTGCGAATACTGGTAGCAGGTCCGGGCGGCGTGGGGGAAAGAGGTGGGGCAGGATGATCGAGCAGGAGACCCAGCCGGAGGCCATACCCGAGCCCCGGAACACGCCGGAGGGCGGGCCGTCCCGGCCCGCCACGCCGGTTCCCGGCGCGGTGTGGCAGGTCCGCGTACGGACCAAACTCGACGACCTGTACCAGCAGCTCGCGGTGCTGTCCGCGCGCGACCCCGATCGGGCCGAGGCGCTGCGCGCGCAGCTGTCCCGGGTGGAGGTGGTGCTCGGACGCAGCGGCGTGGTCGAGTGGTTGCGCGGCGGCAACCTGGAGTACGCGTGGCAGACCATCCACTCGGTGGAGCGGGCCATGGTGGGGTTGCGCAGCCCGGACGAGCTGGCCGGGCTGCTGCCGGCGTACCGCAGCGCGGCGGCGCAGGTGCTGCCGGCCGACGACAAGGTGCTCAGCGACCTCGACACCGCGACCGGCGGGGTGCCCGTGGAGTTGCTGCGCGCCCGGGTGCAGGCGCTGCTGCTGCGCTTCCACTCCGCGTCCGACGAGTTCCACGAGTCGGCGCGGCGGCTGCGCAACCGGATGCTGGGGCTGTCGGTGTTCGCGCTGGTGGCGGAGATCCTCGTGGTGCTGGTGCAGTGGCTCAGCCACGACGTCCGGCTGCTGGAGGCGCCGACCGACGCCGGTGGCGTACCGGCCTGGCGGCTGCTGTTCTTCGTGCTGATCGCCGGGGCGCTCGGCGCGTTCCTCAGCGCGCTGCCGTCGATGATCACGTCCCGGTCCGGCGGGCTGCCCTACAAGCTGCCGTTCCAGCAGGGGCTGCTCAAGCTCGCGGTCGGCCCGCTGGTGGCGGTGGTCGGCATCATGCTAGTCATCGGCGGCCTGGTGGAGACCAGTGTGAGCAGCACCGCCGCGCTGCTGGGCCTGGCCATCGTGTTCGGCGCCGGGCAGCAGGCGGTCACCGCGTTCGCCGACCGGCGGGCGGCCGAACTGCTCGGCCCGGCGGCCAAGAGCTGATCGGGCGCGGGTCACCGGCGGCCCTGGGTAGCCTGATCCCATGATCTTCATTACCGCCAAGTTCCGGGTCCGCCCCGAAGACGCCGACAACTGGCCGCGGATCGCCGCCGACTTCACCGCCGCGACCCGGGCCGAGCCCGGCTGCCTGTGGTTCGACTGGTCCCGCAGCCTGGACGACCCGACCGAGTACGTGCTGGTCGAGGCGTTCCGCGACGACGAGGCGGGCGCGGCGCACGTGCAGTCGGAGCACTTCCGCGAAGCCCAGCGCACGCTGCCGCCACACCTGGCCGAGACGCCCCGGATCGTCAACGTGACGGTGCCGCAGCAGGACTGGTCGCGCCTGGGCGAGATGGCCGTACCCGGCGACGCCTGACCGGACGGCGCAACTGCGCGCGGGCGGCGCGGCGGGCCGCCCGCGCGGCCGGTCAGGGGATGGTCAGGCCGTAGGCGGCGAGGATCTCCAGGATCGGCTGGTAGTAGCTGGTGCCACCGCTCGTGCAGTTGCCACTGCCGCCGGACAGCACGCCGAGGACGACGCCGGTCGCGGCCACGTAGAGCGGTCCGCCGCTGTCCCCCGGCTCGGCGCAGATGTTCGTGCGGATCAGCCCGGTGACGCTGCCCTCG
This sequence comes from Micromonospora sp. NBRC 110037, assembly GCF_001652995.1. Taxonomy (NCBI): domain Bacteria; kingdom Bacillati; phylum Actinomycetota; class Actinomycetes; order Micromonosporales; family Micromonosporaceae; genus Micromonospora; species Micromonospora sp. NBRC 110037. Next base: position 1,479,102 of record NZ_BBVA01000002.1, on the reverse strand, counting down.
GCGTAGTTGACTGTGGCGTTCAGCCCGGTGACGGTGCCGCACCGTACGCCGGTGGTGGCGCCGCTGCGGCAGACCGCCTGCCCGACGTACGCGCTGCCGGCGGCGGTTACGGTGACCTGCCCCGGGTAGGTGTGGATCGCGCCCGGGTGGGCGGCGGTTCCGGTGTAGCGGACCACGCCGTAGTCGTTGCCGGGGAAGCTGCTGCCGGTCCGGCTGCCCAGCACCGTCGTGCGGGCGCTGTCGGCGTACCAGGTGGCGGCGAGGCGCGTGCAGTGTCCGGCGGTGACGAAGTACCAGGTGGCGCCGCTGCGCACGTTCGCGCCCAGTGAACAGCGCCCGCCGCCGCCGTAGATCGCCTGACCGCCGGCGATGAGCGTACGCAGCCGCCCGGGTTCGTGGCGCAGCACCGCGCCGGCCCGGGCCGCGGTCCGGCGCAGCGCGGCCAGCTCGCTGCCGCGTACCGTGTCGTCGGCGGTGACCGTGAGCCGGCCGGTGGCCGGGTCGTGCTCCCAGGCGGTGCCGGGCGTGCGGATCCCGGCGAGCGCGGCGGGCCCGGCCGGTGGAGTGGCGACGCCGGCCCGGGCGACCGCCGGAGCGCCGGTCAGCAGGACGGCGAGGACGAGTACGACGAGCGCGGGTCGGCGCATCCTCCGGGACCTCCTCCATCGTCTACGGTCGATTGGCACAGCATCAGCCCGCGGGCGCGATCCACTCAACCGGCAGAACCGGCGATTCCCGAAACTTCCGGAGTCGCGGCCGGCGGTGCGCGCGCCCGTCCCCCCGCGCCCGCCCTCGGATTCCCGCCCTCCACCCGCCACCGCGTGCCCCGATGTCGATGCATCGAGGTGATTAAGTTTTCGGAACGCTTCCGGTAGGCTCCGGGCAGAGATTCGCTTCGATCCACTCACGATGTGCCGGGGAGTCGCTCCCCGAGTTGGCGCGGCCACCGGGCGACCGCGCGGAGCCGACATCGTGGCGGGCGGTGGCCGAGGCGAGCCGATCCCATTGACAGGCTAGAGAGGCGTTCAGATGGACAAGGTGCTCGCCCGCGGCAGCGGGAGCGCGGCAGCCCGGTCACGCCCGCGGACCGCTGTGGTCGCGATGGTGGCGGGGGCCGCGATGGTCGCCGCCACGATAGCGGTGGCGACCAGCGCCAGCGCCGGCACGACGCTCGGCGCGTCGGCGGCGGAGCAGGGCCGGTACTTCGGCACGGCGGTGGCGGTGAACAAGTTGTCCGACAGCACGTACGTCGGCATCCTGAACCGCGAGTTCAACATGGTCACCGCCGAGAACGAGATGAAATGGGACGCCACCGAGCCGTCCCGGAACCAGTTCAACTTCACCAACGGCGACCGGCTCGTCGCGCACGCCCAGGCCAACGGCATGCGGGTGCGCGGCCACGCGCTGCTCTGGCACCAGCAGCAGCCCGGGTGGACGGGAAGCCTGTCCGGCAGCGCGTTGCGCGACGCGATGATCAACCACGTCACCCAGGTCGCCACCCACTACCGGGGCAAGATCCACTCCTGGGACGTGGTGAACGAGGCGTTCGACGACGGCAACAGCGGCGCCCGCCGCAACTCGAACCTCCAGCAGACCGGCAACGACTGGATCGAGGCCGCGTTCCGTGCCGCGCGCGCCGCCGACCCGGGCGCCAAGCTCTGCTACAACGACTACAACATCGACAACTGGAGCTGGGCCAAGACCCAGGGCGTCTACAACATGGTGCGGGACTTCAAGTCCCGGGGCGTGCCGATCGACTGCGTCGGCCTCCAGTCGCACTTCAACAGCGGGTCGCCGTACCCGAGCAACTACCGCACCACGCTGCAGAACTTCGCCGCGCTCGGCGTCGACGTGCAGATCACCGAGCTGGACATCGAGGGCTCCGGCAGCAGCCAGGCCACCTCGTACGGCAACGTGACCCGGGACTGCCTGGCCGTGGCGCGCTGCAACGGCATCACCGTGTGGGGCATCCGCGACACCGACTCGTGGCGGGCCAGCGGCACCCCGCTGCTGTTCGACGGCAGCGGCAACAAGAAGCAGGCGTACACCGCCGTGCTGAACGCGCTCAACGAGGGCGGCACCCCGCCGCCCACCACCGCGCCGCCGACCAGCACCCCGCCCACCTCGACGCCGCCGACCAGCACGCCGCCGACCAGTGAGCCGCCGACGACGACTCCGCCGCCGCCGACCGGCGCCTGCACCGCCACGATCACCACCAACCAGTGGCCGGGCGGCTTCGTCACCAACGTACGGATCACCGCGGGTTCCAGCGGGCTCAACGGGTGGACCGTGTCGCTCACCGTGCCGTCGGGCTCGGCGGTCACGAACACCTGGAGCGCCCAGGCCAGCGGCACCACCGGCGCGGTGACGTTCCGCAACGTGGACTACAACCGTCAGGTCGGTGCCGGTGGCACCACCGAGTTCGGATTCCAGGGCACCGGCACGGCGCCCTCCGGCACGCCGGCCTGCGCGGCCGGCTGACAGTCGGCGCGACCCGGCACGGGAGCACCGTGCCGGGTCGCGTCCCCGGCGGTCGCCGGCCGGCGACCGTACAGTGGGGCAGGTCCTGTTCCACCGTTTCGTCCGGAAGGACCACAGTGAACCGACGCATCAGGACCGTCCTCGGCGTCGCCCTGGCCGCCACCCTCGTCACCACCGCCGCCCCGGCCCCCGCCGCCGCCCACGACCGCCGTCCGAGCGTGATCGCGCTGCCGGACGGCTTCCAGCCGGAGGGCGTCGCCGCCGCCGGCCGCTACGCCTGGTTCGGGTCGCGGGCCACCGGTGAGATCTACCGCGCCGACCTGATCACCGGGGCGGGCAAGCAGGTCAGCCCCGCCACCGGCACCCCGTCGCTCGGCCTGAAGGTCGACGCGCGGGGCCGGCTCTTCGTCGCCGGCGGCACCGCCGGGGACGCCCGGGTCGTCGACACCCGCACCGGCGCCGTGCTCGCGAGCTATCGGTTCGCCGAGGCGCCGACGTTCGTCAACGACGTGACGCTCACCCGCGACGCCGCCTGGTTCACCGACTCGAACCGGCCGGTGCTCTACCGCCTGCCGCTCGGACGCGGCGGCACGCTGCCGCCCGCCGGCGGTTTCACCACGCTGCCGCTCACCGGTGACTTCCAGCAGACCGGCACCGGCGTCAACCTCAACGGCATCGCGCCCACCCCGGACGGGCGGGCGCTGATCGTCGTGCAGTCGAACACCGGCACGCTGTTCCGGGTGGACCCGGCCACCGGCGTCACCACCGCCGTCGACGTGCCGGGCGCCACCTTCCTCAACGGTGACGGCCTGCTGCTGCTCGGCCGCAGGCTGTACGTGGTGCAGAATTTCCTCAACCAGGTCGCCGTGGTCGACCTGAACCGCGCCGGCACGGCCGGCGTCGCCCGGGGCGTCATCACCGACCCGGGCTTCGACGTGCCGACCACGGTGGCCGCCGCGCTCGGCCGGCTCTACCTGCCGAACGGCCGGTTCACCACCCCGCCGACTCCGACCACCCCGTACACGGTCGTCGCTGTCGACGCGCGCTGAGCCACGCCGGCCGCCACCCTCTCCGGGTGGCGGCCGGTTCACTCCTCCATCTCCGGCCCGAGCAGGCGGATCTCCTCGATGTCGATGGCCGCCTGGAGCTGCCGCAGCACCACGTCATCGATCTGCCTGGTGTTGCGCAGCCGGGTGATCTCCTGCCGCTTGTGGTCGAGCACCCGCAACCGCAGCCGGCGTGCCATCTGCCGCTCCCCCTCCGCCTCCTCGCCGCCGGGGTCGCGCGCGGCGGCCAGGTGGTCCTCGTAGTCGGCGCGCAGCCGGTCCACCGTGTCCTGGGTGGCACCTACGTCGCTGGCGGCCCGGGGCAGCGCCTCCAGGGCTGCCTCGGTGGCCCGGATCCGGGCCCAGCGCACCTCGTCGTCGCGTTCCCGGTCGCCGGTCAGGCCGGCCCAGCTCACGACCGCGGGCAGCGTGGTGCCCTGCACCAGCATGATCAGCACGATCACCACCACGGTGACGAAGATGATCAGGTCGCGTTCGCGTACCGTGCTTCCGTCGTGCATGGTGACCGGCACGGCCAGCGCCGCCGCGAGCGAGACGGCGCCGCGGAACCCGGCCCAGCCCACCGCGGTACGCATGCGGAAGTCGAAGTGCCGCGCCCGGCTCGACTCCCGCCGGTCCGCCCGTTGCAGCGCCGACACCGACAGGTGCACCCAGAGCAGCCGGATCATCACCACGACCAGGGCGACGAGCACCGCGATGCCGAGCGACGCGGCCGGCGAGTGGCTGGTGATGCTGCGCAGTGAACGCGGCACCTGCGTGCCGAGCAGCACGAACAGGCCGCCGTTGATCATGAAGGTGGAGAGGTCCCAGAACGCGAACGCGGTGACCCGGGAGCGGGCCCGGATCACCCGGGGCGCGGCGTAGGACAGCAACAGTCCGGACACCACCACCGCGAGCACGCCGCTGGCGTGCACCGCGTCGGCGAGCAGGAACGCCACGAACGGGGTGAGGATGCTCAGCCCGCCCTCGCGCATCGGGTCGTCGACGTGCTTGCGGATCAGCACCACGACCGCGCCGACGAGCAGTCCCGCGGCCACGCCGCCGGCCGACTTGCCGATGAACTCGCCGGTGAGCAGCAGCGGCCCGGGCACCGTCCCGCCCGCGATCACGCCGGCCGCCACGGCGAAGAGCACGAGCGCCGTACCGTCATTGACCAGGCTCTCCGCGCGCAGCGTGGTGAGGATGCCGCGCGGCATCCGTTTGGCCAGGCCGGCCACGGCGGCGGCGTCGGTGGGGGCCAGGACCGCGCCGAGCACCCAGGCGGCGGACGCCGCCACGCCGAGAGCCTGCGCGGTGAACGCGACAGCGGCCATCGTGATGATCACCAGCACGACGGCGAGGCCGATGATCACCACCAGGTTGGCGCGGATCTCGCGCAGGCTGATGACCAGGCTCTCCCGGTAGAGGATGGCCGGGAGGAACAGCACCAGCACGACCTCGGGCTCGAGGATCAGGTTGTCGAACGGCGGCAGCAGGCCGATCAGCGCGCCCATGGCGATCAGCAGCACGGGCGGCGCGACGCTGTAGCGACCGCCGATCGTGGTCCCGACGAGCACTGTCGCGCCGAGCACCGTGATCAGCAGGAGTGCTTCCACGCCGTACCCCCGTCACCGTTCCCCCGGGTCCCTACCGTGCCCCACGACGGCGCCCGGACGGGGCGGAATCGGTGATCGTTACTCGAAGCGGGCCGGGTCTCCGGCGCCGCGACGCAGGATCTCCGGCTCCTCGCCGGACAGGTCGACCACGGTGGTCGGCTCGAGCCCGCAGTCACCGGCGTCGACCACGGCGTCGATCAGGTGGTCGAGCCGTTCCTTGATCTCCCAGCCCTGGGTCATCGGCTCGTCCTCGCCGGGCAGCAGCAGCGTGCTGGACAGCAGCGGCTCACCCAGTTCGGCCAGCAGCGCCTGGGTCACCGTGTGGCTCGGCACGCGCGCCCCGACCACCCGCCGGCGCGGGTCCTGCAACCGCCGGGGCACCTCGGCGGTGGCCGGCAGCAGGAACGTGTAGCTGCCCGGGATGACGGACTTGACCTGGCGGAAGACCGCGTTGCTGAGCTTGACGAACTGGCCGAGCTGGGCGAAGTCGGCGCACACGAGCGTGAACGGGTGACGGTCGTCGAGCCGCCGGATCTCGCGGATGCGTTCCACGCCGTCGCGGTTGCCGATCCGGCAGCCGAGCGCGTAGCAGGAGTCCGTCGGGTACGCGATCACCCCGTCGGCGCGCAGCAGGTCCACCACCTGCCGGATCACGCGGGGCTGGGGGTTGTCCGGATGCAGGTCGTAGTACCTCGCCACGACGGCCAGCCTATGCCCGCGACCTGGCGGGCGCAGGTTTGGCCGGGGCGGTTTCCGGAAACATGTGGGGGCCGTTCACGACAGGGGGACCGAATCATGTCCGAAGCCAGCACAGACCGCGTCACCGACCGCCCCGCGGAGGTGACCGATCCGCTGCTGTGGGACCTGGCCGCCGCGGTGGCAGACGCGCACCAGCCCGACGCCGAACGTGTCTGCGCGAGCCCGAGCTGCGCCGGGGCCGCCTGGCCCTGCGGCGCGTGGAACAACGCGCAGGCGGGGCTGAGCGCCGCCCGGGCGCCCCGGCAGTCCGCCGCGCCCCGGCAGTCCGCCGGCTCGCCGCAGTCCGCCTCGCGGCCCGTCGCCGGACAGCCGGGCGTCAGCCGGCCCGGTGCCGCCGGTGAGCCGGGCACGGCCGCGGCACGGACCGACGCGCGGAGCCTCGCCGCCACCGCCGCCTGACGCAGCGTAGGCACACGCGTCCTCACGCAGCCCCCGGCCGCCTCGGCCCGGGGCGGCGCTCGTGCGCACCGTCGAGCCTGGTCAGCGCGCTTCGTGAGGTGATCGAAGGGTCGATCGCGAGTGCGGGAGAGCGCTCTCTTCGGTAACAAGACATTGACGGATCCGTAACCCGAACCTTACTGTCCCTTCTCAAGAGAGCGCTCTCACGACTGCCGCACCACCACTCCGTACCCCGCCTTCTCCTCGTGAAGGGGACCTCCATGACCCTCCTGCGGGACTTCTCTCCCGACCCCGTACCCCCGACCGCGCCCGTCCCGTCCCCGGCCCGCCGTCGCGGTCTGCGGGCGACCGCCCTCGTCGCCGCGTCCGTGCTGGCCGCCGGCCTGCTGGGCGCCGTGGTCGGCGGCGGCGGCACCGCCACCGCCGGCGCCGTCGGCGCGGGCAGCTACACCGAGACGCTGCCGCCCGGCGCCCTGCTGCCCAAGGGCTGCGGCGCGATCAGCACCAACCCGCGCATCTTCACCACCGCCGACGCGCCCGCCGGCGCCATCCCCACGAACGACTGGTGGTCGTCGCTGATCTGGAAGCGCAACAACTGCGCCGGCAGCGAGAACCTGCACGCCCACCCGCTGGCGTTCAAGGCCGAGAACAACGGGCTCGGCCTGTCGTACACCACCACGCCCGCCATCAGCGGCACCGCGACCGGCGTCGGCGAGTTCCACTACCCGTACGGCGAGGACGTCCGCGTCGGGATGCCCGGACTGTCGGCGCCGGTGGTCAAGGCCGCCGGCTGGAGCGACTGGACGGTCACCGCCGACTGGAGCGACGGCAGCCGCACCATGCGCGCCACCATCGGCCACGGGCTGCCGTTCAGCTACTACACGGTCAGCGGCGGCACCGCGCAGCTCACCGCCACCGCGACACCCACCGTGTGGCGCAACTCCGGCGCCACCATCGGCTTCACGGTCAACGGCCACGACTACGTCGCGTACGCCCCCACCGGCGCGACCTGGACCGTCAACGGCGCCGGCATCAGCTCGACGCTGGCCGGCAAGGGGTACTTCTCGGTGGCGGTGCTGCCCGGCGGCGGTGACCGGGCCGCCCTGGCCGACACCTACGGCCGGTACGCCCACGCCCACGTCACCGGCACCCGGATGAGCTACACGTACGACCCGTCGGCGGGAACGGTGCGCACCACGTACGCGTTCACCACCACGCCCCGCGAGGGCAGCGAGACGAAGACCGTGGTGGCGCTCTACCCGCACCAGTGGCGCAGCCTCACCGGCGCCACCCCGATCACCCCGACGTACGTCTCGGCGCGCGGCGCCATGCGGGTGCTCACCGGTGTGCCGTCGTTCACCACCACGATGCGCTTCACCGGCGTGCTGCCCGAGGTGCCCGCCGTCGGCGACTCCAGCGGCGCCGACCTGGCCACCGTCACCGGCTACCTGAACGCCGAGCAGGGCAACCCGGAAGGCGTCAGCGGCACCGACACGTACTGGGCCGGCAAGGGACTCGGCCGGGCCGCCCGGATCGCCGAGATCGCCGACCAGCTCGGGCAGACCTCGGTCCGCGACGCGGCGGTGACCGCGATGAAGAACCGGCTGACCAACTGGCTCACCGCGAGCTCGGGCGAGACCGGCCAGCTGTTCTACTACGACCGCAACTGGGGCACGCTCATCGGCTACCCCGCCTCGTACGGCTCCGACGAGGACCTCAACGACCACCACTTCCACTACGGCTACTTCATCGCCGCCGCCGCCACGGTCGCCAAGTTCGACCCCGGCTGGGCCGACGACAGCCGCTACGGCGGCATGATCGACCTGCTCATCCGCGACGCCAACAACTACGACCGCGCCGACAGCCGCTTCCCCTACCTGCGGGACTTCGACATCTACGCCGGGCACGACTGGGCCTCCGGCCTGGCGCCGTTCTTCGCCGGCAACAACCAGGAGTCCTCGTCGGAGGGGATGAACTTCGCCAACGCGCTGATCCAGTGGGGTCAGGCCACCGGCGACACCGCCGTGCGCGACGCCGGGGTCTACCTGTGGACCACCCAGTCCGCGGCCATCTCCGAGTACTGGTTCGACGTGTACGACCAGAACTTCCCGGCCGCGTTCGGGCACAAGACGGTCGGCATGGTGTGGGGCGACGGCGGGTCGTACTCCACCTGGTTCTCCGCGGCGCCGGAGATGATCCAGGGCATCAACATGCTGCCGATCACCGGCGGTCACCTCTACCTGGGCGACTTCCCCGAGTACGTCAAGGCCAACTACGCCGAGCTGGTCACCAACAAGGGCGGCCCGCCGACGGTGTGGCAGGACATCATCTGGGAGTTCCTGGCCCTCGGCGACGGCGAGCAGGCGCTGCGCAACTTCCGCACGAACAGCGGGTTCACCAGCGAGGAGGGCGAGAGCAAGGCGCACACGTTCCACTGGATCCGCAACCTCGCCGCGCTCGGCACCGTGGACACCACGGTCACCGCCAACCACCCGCTGGCGAAGGTGTTCGTCAAGAACGGCGTCCGCACCTACGTGGCGTCGAACATCACCGCCCGGCCGCTCACCGTCACGTTCTCCAACGGCGTCACGCTCGCCGTGCCGGCCGGCAAGACCGCCACGTCCGGGGCGTACACCTGGAGCGGCGGCAACGCCACCGGCGGCGGGACCGTGCCGACCGGCACGCCGACGACCTCGACGCCCAGCCCCACCCCCACCACCGCGAGTCCCACGCCGACCTCCGCCAGCCCCAGCCCGACGGGTACGGGCAGCGCGCTGAAGCCGGTCCGGTACCTGCGTTCGGGCGGCGGGCTGGACGGCAACGCCGGCACCGCCGGCACGGTGAACGTGGCGGCGGCGAACGGCAACCACGACGGCACGCCGACCAACCCGCAGGTGTTCACGGCCACCGGGCTGACCGGCACGTACACCGGCGGAGCGACCGCCTTCGACCTGGCCGTCGACGCCGGCACGGCGATCGGCAACGGCGTCCAGATCCGGGTCTCCTACGACCTGACCGGCAACGGCAGCGTCGAGCGGGTGGAGACCTACCGGTACTTCGCCACCGATCCGATCCCGGGCGCGGAGCGCTACCGGCAGACCCAGGGCCTGCTCTCGGCCACCGGCACGCTGGGCAATCTGTCCGGCGGCACGGTACGCGTCGAGGTGTGGAACGCCATCGGCGGCGCGCCCACGATCCTCGGCGTCGGCAACAGCTCGACGGTCACCTTGCCGTACGGTTCCTGACCCGAAGCTCCTGAACGCGCGACTCCGGCGCCCCGGCCCTCGTGGCCGGGGCGCCGGCTCGATGCGTCCCCGGCCACGACCGCCGTCGCCGGCGGCCCGGCGGGATCAGGCGGTCACGTGCGCGCTGTCGCCCGCTGTCGCGGCGAACGACGTGCCGCTGACCATGCGCGCCGCGTCGGAGGCGAGGAACACCACCAGCGGCGCGACGTCCTCCGGCTCCACCCACGGCACGCCCAGCGGCGTCTTCGCCCGCAGCGCCCCGACCGCTTCCCGCTCCACCTCGGCCAGGTCACCCGACGGTGACTTCCCCGCCTCCACCAGCGCCTGCACGTAACGGTCCCGGTGCCGGGTCAGCGCGGTGTCGACCAGCCCCGGGATCACCGCGTTCACCGTCACGCCGTGCGGCCCGAGTTCCAGCGCGGCGGACTTCATCAGCCCAATGAGCCCCCACTTGGACGCCGAGTACGCGGACCCGTTCGTGGTGCCGTGCTGTCCCTGGGTGGACGACGTGATGACGATCCGCCCGCCGCCGCGCCGTACCAGCAGTGGCGCGAACACCCGCAGCACGTTCGCGGCGCCGGTGAGGTTCACGTCGATCTGGTCGTGCCAGTGCTGGTCGGTCATCTCCAGCAGCGGCGCGAACGCTTGGATGCCGGCGTTGGCGAACAGCACGTCCACGCCGCCGTGCTCCCGCTCGACCGCCTCGGCGAACGCGCGTACCGCCCCGATGTCGCGCTGGTCGGCCACGTGCGCGGACCAGCGGGCGCCGGCCGCCGTCACCCGGCGCCCGGTCTCGGCCAGGTCCTCCGGCGTGGCGGGCGGGAGGTCCAGGATCGGGCTGACCGGCCCGGCGACGTCCATCCCGGCCACGTCCGCGCCCGACTCGGCCAGCGCCACCGCCGCGGCCCGGCCGATCCCCCGCGCCGCGCCGGTGACCACAGCGACCCGCCCCGACAACACGCCCGCAGCCACCGCGTCACCCCTCCCGTGGACTCCCCCTCCCGCACCGTAAGCCCTGCCGTCCCCGCCCCGCCCGCGATCAAGCCCTCGGTACGCCAGCCCAGCTCACGGCGCCCGCTCCCCTCATCCCCGAACTGGTGTCGATCACGCGAAAAGCCGGCACTCCGCGGACGTCGCTACGGCGAGGTGGCCTCGGCCAGCAACTCCAGCACGTGCCGGTACGGTTGCCCGGTCGCCCGCGCCAGCCCGATCTCGCACGTACGGTTCACCGAGGCGTACCCGTCGAAGGCGCGTGCCGTGACGGCGGCGGCCTCGGCCCGGGTGGCCGACGCGGTCAGCTCCGGGTGCAGCAGTCCCCGGTCCCCGGCGAAGCCGCAGCACTGCCAGCCCTCCGGGACGACCACCTCGTCGGCGACCGCGCGGGCCACGGTGAGCAGCGCGTCGTCGAGTCCGAGGCGGACCGACGAGCAGGTCGGGTGCAGCGCGAGCGAGCCGATCCGGCGGCGCACTGTCAGCCGGGGCAGCAGCGTGCCGGCGGTGTACGCGACGGCGTCGACGACCCGCACGTCCCCGGCGCCGTCGAGCAGCCGCTCGAAGCCCTCGGTGCAGGACGCGGCGTCGCTGACCACCGGCAGCGCGCCGTCGCGGCTGGCGGCGCGCAGCACCGGCGGGACGCGGTCGCGCACCTGCCGGTAGCCCTCGGTGAGTCCCTTCGACGACCAGGGGGTGCCGCAGCACAGGTCGCCGATGCCGTCGGGCACGAGCAGGCGTACGCCGGCCCGCTCGGCGAGCGTGAGCAGCGCGGCAGCCACGCCGGTGCCGCCCTGCGCCGGGGCGAACAGCGTGCCCAGGCAGGACGGCACGAACACCGCGTCCGGGTCGTCGGCCGGGTGGGGGCGGCGCGGAGTGCCGCCGCGCGGCAGGTCCCGTTGCCACTGCGGCACCCGGTCGGCGCCGAGCACCGCGCGGGCGGCCCGGGTGGCGGCCTCGGGCAGCGCGGGCGGCAGCGCCCCGGCCAGATCGAGTCCCCGGGCCATGCCCCGGGTGGTGGCGCCCCAGCGGCGGGCCGCGCCGCGCCAGGCGGTCCCCGCCGCCCGGCCGTGCTCCTGCGCGCGCAGCCGCTTGACCAGGTCACCGGTGTTGATCAGCACCGGGCAGGCGGTCGCGCACATGCCGTCGACGGCGCAGGTCTGCACCGCGTCGTAGTCGTAGTCGTCGGTCAGTTCCCGGACCAGCGCGGTGTCGCCGGCGGCCTGCGCTGCGGCGATCTCCCGGCGCAGCACGATGCGCTGCCGGGGCGTGGTGGTGAGGTCGCGGCTGGGGCAGACCGGCTCGCAGTAGCCGCACTCGACGCAGCGGTCGACCTCCTCCTCCACCGTCGGCACGGTCTTGAGGTGCCGCATGTGGATCTCCGGGTCGTCGCTGAGCAGCACCCCCGGGTTGAGCACGCCGTCCGGGTCGCAGAGCGTCTTCAGCTCGCGCATCACCTCGTACAGCTCGTCGCCGAACTGGCGGCGCACGTAGGGGGCCATCACCCGGCCGGTGCCGTGCTCGGCCTTGAGCGTGCCGCCGTGGCCGAGCACCAGGTCGACCATCTCCTCGGTGAAGTCGGCGTAGCGCGCCGGGGCCGCACCGCCGTCGAAGCGCTCGTTGAGCATGAAGTGCAGGTTGCCGTCCTTGGCGTGGCCGAAGATGACGCTGTCGGCGTACCGGTGCCGCTCGAACAGCTCGGCCAGCGACGCGCAGGTGCCGGCGAGCGCCTCGACCGGCACGGCGATGTCCTCCAGCAGCGCGGTGGTGCCGGACGGGCGCGCGCCGGCCACCGCCGCGTACAGGCCCTTACGGATGTGCCACAGCGCGGCCCGGGCGGCCGGTTCGCCGCTGAGCCGCGCCGGTGCGCTCAGCGGCAGACCGGCCAGCACAGGTCCGGCGTCGGCGACCCGGTCGGCGAGCGCCGCCGCGTCGGACTCCTGCCACTCGGCGAGCAGCGCGGCGTGCCCGCGCACGGCCAGGCCGCGCAGCGTGGCGTCCGCCTTCGGGTCCCGCTGGGCGACCCGCAGGGCGGCGGCGTCGAGCAGCTCGACCGCCGCCGGCCCGGCGGCCACCAGCGCCGGCATCGCGGCCATCGCCGCGCCCAGCGTTTCGAAGACCAGCAGGCCCGTCGCGGCATGGCGGTGCACGGGTACGGTGCGGAACGTCGCCGACGCGACGAACGCGAGCGTGCCCTCGCTGCCCACCACGAGCCGGGTGAGCAGATCGGCCGGGTCGTCGTGGTCGAGGAACGCGTTCACGCCGTACCCCATGGTGTTCTTCATGGCGTACTGGGCGCGGATGCGGCGCACCGAGTCGGGATTGCCGCGTACCCGGTCGCGCAGCCGCAGCAGCCCGGCGTGCAGCGCCGGTTCGGCGGCGCGCAGCCGGGCGTCGGCGTCCGGGGCGCCGGTGTCCAGCACGGTGCCGCTGGGCAGCACGAGGACCAGCGACTCCAGCGTCCGGTACGTGTTGAACTCGGTTCCGCAGGTCATGCCGCTGGAGTTGTTGGCGACCACGCCGCCGACCGTGCACGCGGACTCGCTGGCCGGGTCGGGGCCGAGCTTGCGGCCGTACGGCGCGAGCCGCGCGTTCACCTGCCGCAGCACCACCCCCGGTTGGACCCGCACCCGCCGCCCGTCGTCGAGCACCGTGAGGTCGCGGAAGTGCCGTCGCACGTCGACGAGCAGCCGGTCGGTGACGGCCTGGCCGCTGAGGCTGGTGCCGCCGGAGCGGAACGTAAGCGGGGTGCCGGTGCGGCGGCTGTGCGCCAGCAGCGCGGCGATCTGACCGGCGTCGGCCGGGGTGATCACCGCGCCGGGGTGCAGCAGATAGTGCGAGGCGTCGTGGGCCATCCGCAGCCGGTCCGCGGCCCGGGTCGCCACGCCGCCGGGCACCACCGACTCCAGTCCGGCCCGCGTGGACGCGCTCAGCTCCGTCATGATCACCGCACCTCCCCGGCTCACAGTAGTCGCGGTTCAGTTCGCGGTGATCCGGTCCAGCACCCGCCGCTGGAACGCGCGGGCGGCCGGTCCGGACGGCGGCGTGCCGCCGCGGCGGGCCTCGATCGAGGCGCGGATCAGCGCGGCGTCCGGGTCGTCGGCGGCCACCCGCAGCCCGGCGTCGACCTTGCCCAGCCAGACGCCGTCGCGGTGGCGCACCAGCGCGCGGCAGGCGCCGAGCACCGCGTCCTCCGCGCCGGGAGCCGGTGCGTCGCCGGGTGGGGTGGGCAGCGCCAGCCACCAGCGCAGCGCGTCGGCCAGCAGCGCCCGCAGCGCCTGCGGTGACGGGTCGGCGAACACGTCGGCGGCGGGCGGGCCGAGCAGCGTCAGGCCGGACTGGCGCAGGATGCTGCGGTCCAGCGCGTACCAGAACCGCCCGTCGGCGGCGGGCCGGTCGGCCGGGTCGTAGGTGGCGCGGAACGGCATTGTCGCGCCGGTGTTCAGCTCGACCTCGAAGCCGGGCTCCGGGGCGCCGGAGGCGGCCACGTCCCGGCGGCAGACGACCAGTTCCAGGCCGCGCGCCGGGCAGGGCAGCGACCCGTGCCGCAGCCGGTCCACGAGCAGGCGCTTGTCCGGCGCCGGCATCGGCCCGGCGGCCACGAGCGCCACGTCCACGTCGCTGCGCCCCGGCTGGTACACGCCCAGCCCGACCGACCCGGCGGCGTACGCGCCGACGAGGTCGTCGCCGAGCACGTCCCGGGAGCGGCGGACCAGTTCGGCCAGGTAGTCGCGGATGTCGTCGCGCATTCCGGCATCCTGCCCTGGAGCGGGAGCGGTCAGTCCGGCGGGTCGGGGCAGCACACCGTCAGCGCGCCCGGGACCACCTTCACCTTGAGGCGTTTCGCCTTGCCCCGCGCGCCGCCGTCCAGCTCATACGTCTTCGGCGCGTCGAACCGCACGGTGATCTTGCGACCGCGGGTGATCCGTACGAACGGCGACTCCTCGGAGCGTCCGGCGGCCATCCGGCCCAGCGTGCGCGCCCAGTCCACCGCGCCGCTGGCGGTGGCGACGCCGACCTCCAGCGCCCCGTCGTCCGGACGGGCGTCGTCGAAGGCCGGGATGCCGCCGGTGATGGTGCCGACGTTGCCGAACAGCACGCAGCTCGCCTCGTCGTCGAACCAGTCCGCGCCGTCGACCCGGATCCGGGTCCGTACGCACTCGCCGCGCACGTGCCGCAGCCCGGTCCAGACGTACGCGATCCGGCCGAACCGGCCCTTGAGCTGCCGGTCGGCGTCCCGGATCAGGTCGCCGTCGAACCCGGCGCCGGCCATCACCGCGAAGTGCTCCCCGTTGATCCGGCCCAGGTCCAGCTCGCGCCGGCGGCCGTGCAGCGCGATCCGTACCGCCTCCGGCAGGTCGACCGGGATGCCCAGGTTCACCGCGAACAGGTTGGCCGTGCCGGCCGGCAGGATGCCCATCGGCACGCCGCTGCCCGCGAGCGCGTCGGCGCACCGCTGCACCATGCCGTCGCCGCCCCACACCAGCACCAGCTCGGCGCCGGAGTCCAGCGCCGCGCGGACCCGCTTGGGCGCCTTGCGGCTCTTCGGCACCTCGTACCAGAGCAGCCGCCCGACCCCGGCGGCGACGAGCCGGGAGCGCAGCTCGTCGAGCCCTCCCCCGAACGTCTTCTTCCGATGGGCGACGACGGCGACCACACCGGCCGGGGGCGCGGCGGGGGCGGTGGCCGGGCGCTCGGCCGTGCTCGTGTTCACGGTCCCGCTGTACCCGGAGCGCGCGCGTCCCACGCCTGCGCCCGGCGCGACGCGCCCGAAACCGATTCGCGGCGTACTGTGCCCGGACGGCCACGTTCGGTACAGTGCGGACGATGATCCGCGCCGCCGGGCGCGGATCCGGAGGGTGTGCGATGACGCGACGGATCGGGTGGGTGGCGTACTACACGCTGCGCCTCGGTTTGCTGCTCGGCGGCGTGGCAGCCGTCTGGGGCGCGCACGAGGTGGCGGCCGGCTCGGCCGCCCACGCCGCCGACCGTCCGCCGCTCACGGCCACCGTGGAGACTCTGACCCACACACTCGGCGCGGTTCTCGGCCTGCCCGCGTCCGGGGCCGTCGGTGTCGAGTCCACACCCGCCGCCGCGCCGGCATCCGGCACGACAGCTCCCGCCGCCGACGCCACCGCGCCGAGCGCTGACGCGCCCGGCACGCCCACGTCCGGCACGGCCACGCCCGGAAAGGCCGTGGCGACGGCCCCGGAGGCGGCCCCGGCCGCCACGACGCCGGTCACCGGCCGCGTCGTCGAGGCGGTGGTGACGCCGGTCCGCGACCACGTGCTGACCCCGGTCACCGACGGCCTGCGCCCGGCCACCGACCCGGTACGCGATCACCTGCTCACGCCGGTCGCGGAGGCCCTGCGCCCGCTCACCGGCCCGGTCACGGAGGGCGTGCTCGAACCGGTCGCGGACGTGCTGTCCCCGGTCGTGGAGCCGCTGAGCCCGATTCTCGGTCCGGTCTGGCGGGGCCTGGAACCGGTGGTCGCGCCGCTGGACCCGGTGCTCGACCCGCTCAGCCCGGTGACCGATCTGCTCGACCCACCGGCGGCGTCGCAGCCGGGCCCGGCCGACCCCGCTGACCCGACCGACCCCGGTGACCCGACAGCCCCCGCCGACCCGGCTGATCCGGCTGGTCCGGCTGATCCGGCCGGCACCGCTGATCCGGCCGTGAAGGCCCGCCCGGCTGCGCCGGCCCGCGCGGGCGACAGCGTTACGGTCGCCGCCGGCCCGGTGGCGCGTGCCTTCGCCGTCGAACAACGGGGCGCCGCCGCGCGCAGCGCGACACAGGCTGTCCGCACGGCGGCCGACTTCGCCCCGACCCCCGTCGCGCCGCAGCCGTACGACGGCGCCAGCCATGCCGGCGGCGCGGTGCACAGCGAGGCGGCCGACGCGGACGCGTGCCGCTGGGGGCTGCCGACGCTCGCCCACCAGTACGGGCGCCCGTCGCACGAACGCCTGCCGGCCTCCCGCACGTCACGGCCCGGCACCAGACCCGCCTGAGCGGACTTCACAGGACCACATGCGATCCGGAGCACGGGCGTGTCCCGCCCGACTGCCGCGCCTGCGCGGCGGCGCCGTCGTCCGGCGCCCGCACCAGACCCGATCACGCCTGTGAAACAGGAGTTCGTTCATGAGCACAGCCCTGCCCGTCGCCCGCGCCCGGTGGTGCGACATCGGCCGCATCGCCGATCTCGTCGCCGAGGCCCTGATGCCCACCGCCCTGGCGGCCTGGCTCGTCCCCGACGCGCCGCGCCGTTTGCCGGTCCTCGCCGCCGTGGCGCGGATCTGGACCGAACACGCGCTGCTGTTCGGCGACGCGTTCCTGCTGCCCGACGGCAGCGCCGCCACCGTGTGGTTCCACCGCTACCGGCCGATCCCGACGCCCCACCGGTACGCCGATCGTCTCGCCGCCGCCGCCGGCCCGGACGAGGAGCGGTTCCGCCGCCTCGGTGACGCGCTCGCCGCCCGGCGTCCGGTCGAGCCGCACAACAACCTGGCGCTGCTGGCCGCTCCCCGGGGCGGGGCGGCGGAGGCGCTCGCCGGGGCGCAGCGCCGGATGGACACCCTCAGCCTGCCCACCTACGCGCACCCGTGCGCCGGGGAGCAGGAGGAGTTGCTGCGGCGGCTCGGCTACACCGCACGGGAGGCCTTCGCGGCCCCGGACGGCACCGAACTGCGGGCGCTGTGGCGGTCGACGCCGTTCCGTGCGGGCGGCAACGACCGCTGGCCGGTGCGTCACCGCGGCTTCGGCCGCCCGGACCGCGACGGCCGGGCCGCCGACCGGGCGGCGCGCTGACCGGTTGCCCGGGCCGGGGCGGCCACCCAGCCGCCCCGGCTCCCGCCCGCCGCCTTCACGCAGACGTCGCTGTGCTCGGCCTCGTCGAGCCGGAGGTTGATCCGTTGCCCCGACGTCGTCGGCCGGTGCGGGCGCCGCACCTCGGTTAGCCTGCGAGCCGGGCACGACTTCGCCGAGCGACCGGAGGTAACGGTGCGAGGAACGGGAGAGACCCCGGGGCCGGCCGGCGCCACGACCGCGAGCCCGAAGCGCAAGCGGCGGCGCCTGCCGGTCGTCCTCGCGGTCTGCGTGCTGCTGGCCGGGTGCGGCCTGGTCGCGGGCGGCTACTACTTCGACAGCGTGCCCACGCCCAGCGACCTGAAGCTGCCCGAGTCCACGACCGTCTTCTACGCCGACGGCCGCACGCCGATGGCGAAGCTGGGCGCCCAGAACCGCACCATCGTGCCGTACGAGCAGATGAACGACTCGGCCAAGCAGGCGATCGTGGCGGCCGAGGACCGGACCTTCTGGACCAACCGCGGCATCGACTTCAAGGGCGTGCTGCGCGCCGCCTGGGCCAACGTGAGCGGCGGGCAGCGGCAGGGCGCCTCCACGCTCACCCAGCAGTACGCGCGCATCGCCGCCGACCTGCGCGGCGTCACCTACTCCCGCAAGCTGCGGGAGGCGGTCATCGCGTGGAAGCTCGACGACGCGTACACCAAGGAGGAGATCCTCGGCTTCTACCTGAACACCGTGCCGTTCGGCCGGGGAGCGTACGGGATCGAGGCGGCCGCGCAGACGTACTTCGGCAAGACGGTCCGCCGGGACGCCCCACCCGAGCGGCAGCTCACCCAGGCCGAGGCGATGGTGCTCTGCGCCATGGTGAAGCAGCCGGAGGCGGATCCGGCCGACCCCGAGGGCACGCCCGGCTACGACCCGCGCCGCAACGCGCTGGCCCGGCAGAACTCGATCGACAGGTGGAACTACATCCGCGACGGCATGGTCAAGCTCGGCTACCTGACGTCGCAGCAGGCGGCGGACCTCGCGTACCCGGACACGGTCCGGCCGATCGACAAGGACGCGGGCCGGTCCGACCTGGACCGGCCGACCGGCCTGGTGGTCAACCACGTGCTGGCCGAGCTGCGCGGGACCGAGCCGTTCCGCGGCAAGCCGGACGAGGTGATCCGGGACGGCGGCTACCGCATCGTCACCACCATCGACAAGCGCGTGCAGGACGCGGCCGAGGCGGCGGCGGACATCCGCCGGGACACCGCCCCGCGAGCGGTGCGCGGGCAGCCGCGGAACTGGCAGGCGGCGCTGGTGGCGGTGGAGCCGGGCACCGGCCGGGTGCTCGGCTACTACGGTGGCGACAAGGGCTCGGGCGCGGACTACGCGGGCTGGTACTCCGACGAGGACGGCCAGGCCCGCGGCTTCGGCCAGCATCCGCCGGGGTCGTCGTTCAAGGTGTACGACCTGGCCGCCGCCGTGCGCGACGGGATCTCGGTGAAGGAGCGGTTCGACTCGCCGGACACCAAGGAGTTCCCCGCCTCGGGGCGCACCAAGGGCAGCGCGGCCGGGCCGATCCGCAACGCCGAGCGGGCGCCCTGCCAGCCGGACTGCGCGCTCTGGGAGGCCACCGTCGCCTCGCTCAACGTCACCTACTTCGAGCTGACCGAGCGGCTCGGCACGGACAAGGTGATCGAGACGGCCCGGCAGGCGGGCGTGGAGTCGATGTGGGAGACGGTCCGGGGCAACCCCCGACCGCAGCGCGTCGACCTGCGCAGCGACCCCGCCGACGAGGTGGCGAAGCGGTTCTCCACCGAGGTCGGCATCGGGCAGTACGGCATCACGGTGCAGGACCACGCGAACGGGATGGCCACGTTCGCAGCCGGCGGCAAGCGCGCCGACGCACACTTCGTCCGGTCGGTGAGCAAGGACGACGAGGAGGTGTGGACCGAGCAGCTGCGCACCACCGACCTCGGGCTGGACCGGGAGGCCGTCGACCAGCTGGACTGGACACTGCGCCGGGTCCGGGCGGCCAAGCTGGACAACGGCTGGGACTCCGCCGGCAAGACCGGCACCTGGCAGGCCGGGAAGAGCACCACGCAGAACGTGCACACCTGGATGGTGGGCTGGACCGGCGCGCTGGCCTCGGCCGTGTGGCTGGGCACCACCGACGGCAAGCCGCTGCGGACCAGCGACGGCAGCTACGACGTGTACGGCTCGACCGGCGCCGCGCCGATCTGGCGGCAGTTCATGACAAAGGCCACCGAGGCGATGAAGCTCGACCCGGGCAAGTACCGCTTCGGTGAGCCGAAGTTTCCCGGCGACACCCCGGAGCCGACCGCGTCGGCGCCGCCGCCGTCCACCGCCGCGCCCACACCGTCGGACTCCCCGAGCCCGAGCCCGACCCCGTCGAGCCCCAGCCCGAGCCCGGAGCCGACCGGGCGGCCGACGTCGCGGCCCACGCTGACGCCCACGCTGCCACCGCCGCCCACGATCACGCCGACGCGGACCCGCGGCCCGCGCTGACGTACCCGGCCGCGCGGTGGCGGCCCGCGTGCGGCGGCGTCCTCGCGTCTATGTGCGCCATTCGCGCACATAGGCAACGTCCGCAATTTGCACGGGCCCCCATCCACTGTCGGCGATGTTCGCCCTGATCAGGGCCTATTGAAGATCATGGTTGCCTGGGACGACACGCGCGGCGACACGCCCGACTGCCAGCCGTTGCCCAGGTCACCCATTGCTCACGGCTCGCGCGGCGTGTGATTGTGCACCAGCGAACCGCCGACCCCCGGCGAATCGCGACGGTCGATCTGTCGACCCGGAGCCACGCCGGCAGCTCCGGTGACCGGCCGTCACCCTGCCTCGCACCACCGCGCCGCCCGTCCCCACCGGGCTCGTGCGGCGCGCCTGTAGAACAGGAGCAAACCTCCGTGAAACTCTCACCTCGCCTCGCCGCGCTCACCGGCGCGGCGGCGGCCGGCGTCATCGCCGCCGGCACCGCCGCGGCCGTGCAGGCCGCGCCACCCGGGCCCGCCGCCCCCAACCCGGCCCAGGCCCGAGCGGCCGCCGCCGACTCGACCCGCGCGCTGGTCGCGAACCGCCCCGCCTACCTCCAGGCCGGTTCCGACGACGCGTTCGTCCAGAAGCCGGTCATCTCCTCGGAGGGCACCCAGTACGTGCCGTACGAGCGCACCTACAAGGGCCTGCCCGTGGTCGGCGGCGACTTCGTGCTGGCCACCGACTCCGCCGGCAACCTCAAGTACGCCTCGGTCGCCCAGCAGCGGCCGATCGGCGCCCTCGCCACCACGCCCGCGCTGACCCAGGCCGCCGCCGCGGCCACGGCGCGCGCCCAGCTCAAGACCGTCAGCGCCGTCGAGGGCACCACGCTCGTCGTCTACACGCTCGGCGCCGCACCGGCGCTGGCCTGGGAGACCACGGTACGTGGCACCGGCGCGGACGGCCCGAGCCGGCTCACCGTCGACGTCGACGCCCGTACCGGCGCGGTCCTGCGCAAGCAGGAGCACGTGGTGCGCGGCACCGGCACCGGCGCCTGGAACGGGCCCAGCCCGCTCACGCTCAACACCACCCAGTCGGGCTCCACGTACACCATGAAGGACCCGACCGTCACGAACCTGAGCTGCCAGGACGCGGCGAACAACACCACGTTCAGCGGCTCCGACGACGTGTGGGGCAACGGCACCGCCACGAACAAGGAGACCGGCTGCGTGGACGCGCTGTTCTCCGCGCAGACCGAGCACAAGATGCTCGCCCAGTGGCTGGGCCGCAACGGCGCCAACGGCAACGGCGGCTACTGGCCGATCCGGGTGGGCCTCAACGACCAGAACGCCTACTACGACGGCAGCCAGGTGCAGATCGGCAAGAACACCGCCGGTCAGTGGATCGGCTCGCTGGACGTGGTGGCGCACGAGATCGGCCACGGCATCGACGACAACACCCCCGGCGGCATCTCCGGCGGCGGCACGCAGGAGTTCGTGGCGGACACGTTCGGCGCGGCCACCGAGTGGTTCGCCAACGAGCCGTCCAGCTACGACGCGCCGGACTTCCTGGTCGGCGAGAAGATCAACCTGGTCGGCTCCGGCCCGATCCGCAACATGTACAACCCGTCGGCGCTCGGCGACCCGAACTGCTACTCCAGCAGCATCCCGTCGACCGAGGTGCACGCCGCGGCCGGGCCCGGCAACCACTGGTTCTACCTGCTGGCCAACGGCAGCAGCCCGACCAACGGGCAGCCGTCCAGCTCGACCTGCAACAGCAGCAGCGTGAGCGGACTGGGCATCCAGAAGGCCATCAAGATCATGTACAACGCCATGCTGCTGAAGACGTCGTCCTCGTCCTACCTGAAGTACCGCGTCTGGACGTTGCAGGCGGCGAAGAACCTCTACCCGAGCAGCTGCACCGAGTTCAACGCGGTCAAGGCGGCCTGGGCGGCGGTCAGCGTACCGGCCCAGTCGGGTGAGCCGACCTGCGCCGGCGGCACCCCGACGCCCACGCCGACCGCCACCACCACCCCGCCGTCGGGCGGCTGCTCCGGCAACAAGCTCGCCAACCCCGGCTTCGAGTCGGGCAACGTGAGCTGGACCGCCTCGTCCGGCGTCATCACCACCGACAGCGGCCAGGCCGCGCACGGCGGCTCGTACAAGGCGTGGCTGGACGGGTACGGCTCGTCGCACACCGACACGCTCAGTCAGTCGGTGACGATCCCGGCCGGATGCCGCGCGACGTTCAGCTTCTGGCTGCACATCGACAGCGCGGAGACGACCACCGGCACCGCGTACGACAAGCTCACCGTCAAGGCCGGCAGCACCACGCTGGCCACCTACTCCAACCTGAACAAGGCCACCGGCTACGTGCAGCGGTCCTTCGACATCTCGTCGCTCGCAGGCACCACGGCGACCATCTCGTTCAGCGGCGTGGAGGACAGCTCACTGCAGACGTCCTTCGTCGTCGACGACACCGCGGTCACCCTGAGCTGACCGTGGCGTAGCGCGGCCGGTCGTCGTCCTCCCGGCGGCCGGCCGCCTCGTCGTGCCGGGCGGTGCCGCGTCGCGCCTGGCCGCGTGCGGTCGGGTCAGGCCGGACGCCCGGCCTGGGACGCCGTGCCGCGGTCGCGGTGGATCCGCGCGGCCGCCTCGTGCATCGCGCGACCGAACAGCTCGGCCTGGTCACCCATGCTGCCGAGCCGGGCGGCGAGCGCGTCGGCGTCGGCCCGCGCCGACGCGCTGACCCGGGCGTCCAGCTCGGACAGCGCGGCGTTGGCGGCGGCGGTGACATGTCCGCAGAGGACGTCGAGGGGCTCGCCGGCCAAGTCCGGGTCGATCGTCACGGAATCCAGCCGGCCACCCTGAACGGCGACCGCGCGGACCCGGCCGTCGGCTGCGGTGCCCTCGGCGCGCAGCAGGTCGCCCGGCTCGCCGTCGGCGTGCTCCGAGGCCCGGGAGCGCATCGCGGTGAGCGCCTGCTGCGTGCGGGTCAGCAGTTCGTCGATGCTCGCGGCCGCCGAGAACGGATCGTTGGTCATTTCCGCGCTTTCTTCACGTCTGAGCCGATCATCGTGACCCTAGCAACCGGCTCCGACGAATCGCGGTCAGCGGCCGTCACGGGTGGCGTCCGGTGCCGCGAGCAGGCCGGACACCGGCGGCGCGGCGTGTCGCGGACGGCCGGACGCCCGGCCGGAGCGAACCGGCCGGGCGTCCGGACCAGATCAGCGCAGACGGAGCCGCTGACCGGGGAAGATCAGGCCGGGGTCGTCGCCGACCACTGCCCGGTTGCGCTCGTGCAGGGCACGCCAGCCACCGTCGACCCGCTGCGCCACGGCGATCTCCGACAGCGTGTCCCCGCGCCGGACCACGTACGTCCCGGCCGACGGCTGCGGCGCCGCAGTCGTCGCGGCCCGCTCCGGCGCGGTCTTGCGCGTGGCGGCCCGCTTCGGGGCGGACTTCTTCGAGGTGGCCTTCTTCGGGGCCGCCCGCTCGGACCGGGTCGCCGCGGCGTTCGCCGAGCCGCCCTTCTTGCCGCAGACCGGCCACGCGCCGATGCCCTGGCCGCGCAACACCTTCTCCGCGACGGCGATCTGCTCGGACCGGCTGGCCAGGTCGGCGCGGGCGGCGTACTTCTGGCCGCCGTAGCCGTTCCAGGTGGCGCGGGAGAACTGGAGCCCGCCGTAGTAGCCGTTGCCGGTGTTGATCTTCCAGTTGCCGCCGGACTCGCAGCGCGCGACCGCGTCCCAGTTGACGCCCGCGCTGGCCGGAGCGGCCGGGCCGAACAGGCTCGCGGCGCCGACGACGGCGCCGGTCACCACCGCACCGAGAGCGGTACGGCGGCTTCGGGCCGAGTATGCAGTTGCCATGTGGATTCCTCCACGCCGACGAGGTGAGCTGTCGGGTTCGGGCCGAGGAGCCCGGCCGCCGGTGGCGGCTTCACCCCGAGGTGACGATGCACCGTGGAACGTGTGGTTCCCCCGCTCCCGCACGAGGTTCGGTTACCGGGGCCGGCGGCGGGATTTGGCGTTTCCGGCCCGCGGTGCCCGCGAATGCGGGCGAAACCGACGCTAAGGACGGTTTGCGACGATCGTCCACTTCTTGTGACGGTGTTCACCCGGCCGGGCTACCACCTGTGGAGCTACCGTGGCAGGGCCGAGCAAGATCACGGGAGGGGCGGGACGGATGACCGATCACGGACACGAGCTCACCTTCGGCGGCTTCATCACGCCCGCCGCCGGGCAACCCGACCAGGTGGTGGCGCTGGCCACGCTCTGCGAACAGGTCGGGCTGGACCTGGTCACGTTCCAGGACCACCCGTACCAGCCGGGCTTCCTGGACACCTGGACGCTGATGTCCTACGTGGCCGCCGTCACCGAGCGCATCCGCCTGGCCGGCAACGTGCTCAACCTGCCGCTGCGCCAGCCGGTGGTGCTGGCCCGCAGCGTGGCCAGCCTGGACCTGCTCACCGGCGGCCGGGTCGAGATGGGACTCGGCGCGGGCGCGTTCTGGGACGCGATCGAGGCGACGGGCGGGCGGCGCCTGTCCCCCGGCGCGGCGGTCGAGGCCCTGGACGAGGCGATCCGGGTGATCCGCGAGGTCTGGGACACCGACCGCCGCGGCATGATCCGCGTCGACGGCGAGCACTACCGGGTGGTCGGCGCCAAGCGCGGTCCGGCGCCCGCGCATCGGGTGGGCATCTGGGTCGGCGCGTACAAGCCGCGCATGCTGCGCCTGGTCGGCCGCGCCGCGGACGGCTGGCTGCCCTCCCTGTCCTACCTGCCCAAGGGCCCCGACGAGCTGCCCGCCCTGAACGCGCTCGTGGACGAGGGCGCCGAGGCTGCCGGGCGCGACCCGGCCGAGATCCGCCGCATGCTCAACGTGACCGGCACGTTCGCGCGCTCGTCGGCCGGCTTCCTGGCCGGCCCGCCGGAGCAGTGGGTGGAGGAGCTGGCCGGGCTCACGCTGGAGCACGGCGTCACCACGTTCATCCTCGGCAGCGACGAGCCGCGCGCGATCCAGATCTTCGCCCAGGAGGTAGCGCCGGCGGTCCGCGAGCTCGTCGCCGCCGAGCGCACCGCGCCCGGCAGCGGGGCCCGCGCGGTCGCCGACGACACGGCCGCCACCGGCGGCGCGGCCACGCTGGCGGTCACCCCCACCCCCGACCCGGGGGTACGTCTGAGCGCGCGCCGCCCCTGGGACGAGTCGACCCGGCCGACCG
The DNA here is from genome assembly GCF_001652995.1 of Micromonospora sp. NBRC 110037. Lineage (NCBI taxonomy): Bacteria > Bacillati > Actinomycetota > Actinomycetes > Micromonosporales > Micromonosporaceae > Micromonospora > Micromonospora sp. NBRC 110037. The sequence goes on along the minus strand of NZ_BBVA01000002.1, from coordinate 1,454,057 downwards.
CCCCGCCGCCTCCGGCCGGCCAGGTCTACCCACCCCGGGGGCAGGCCGCCGGGCAGCACCTGGTGGACGTGCACGACCACCTGCGCCAGGAGCTGGCCCAGGTGCGCGACCTGCTGGAACAGGTCAAGCGGGGCGCCGTCTCGCCGGGCCGGGCGCGGGCGGCGCTCAACGAGATGACCATGCGGCAGAACAACTGGACGCTCGGGGCGTACTGCGCGGCCTACTGCACCATGGTCACCCAGCACCACGGGCTGGAGGACGCCTCGATCTTCCCGCACCTGCGCCGCTCCGAGGCCGGGCTGGCGGCCGTGCTCGACCGCCTCGAGGAGGAACACGTGGTGATCCACGGGGTGGTGGAGGGCGTCGACCGGGCGCTCGTGGAACTGGTCCACCGGCCCGGCGACTTCACGCAGCTCCAGGAGGCGGTGGACCTGCTCACCGACACGCTGCTGTCGCACCTGTCGTACGAGGAGCACCAGATCGTCGAGCCGCTGGCCCGGCACGGCTTCTTCCCCGGCCAGCTGTGAGGTAGCTGACTTTTGATTTCCTAAGTCAGGGGGTACCGTCGAAGCCATGACGGACCTCCTTGCCCAGCGTGACTCCTGGTCCACCGCCAACTGCTCGATCGCCCGGGCGCTGGAGGTGGTCGGCAACCGCACCACGCTGCTCCTGCTGCGCGAGGCGTCGTTCGGCACCCGCCGCTTCGACGACTTCGCGCGGCGGGTCGGCGTCAGCGAGCCCGTCGCCGCCGCACGCCTCAAGCAGCTCGTCGCCGACGGGCTGCTCGACCGGCGCCCCTACCGCGAGCCCGGGCAGCGTACCCGCGACGAGTACGTGCTCACCGCCAAGGGCAGCGACCTGATCCCGGTGCTGGTCGCGCTGCGGCAGTGGGGCGACACGTACGCCGCCGACGAGGCCGGCCCGGCCGTCCGGCTGACCCACGACGAGTGCGGCGCGGCCGTGCACGCCCGGCTGCGCTGCGACGCCGGACACGACGTACCGCCCGGCGAGCTGGCCGTCCTGCCCGGTCCGGGCCTGCTGTCCGCCTGACCCACCTTCCTTCCCCACCCCTCGGAGCGAGACATGAAGATCGCTGGAAGCACCGCCCTGGTCACCGGCGCCAACCGTGGCTTCGGCCGGCACCTGGCCGCCGAACTCGTCGCGCGCGGCGCGACCGTCTGGGCCGGCGCCCGCAACCCGGACACCGTCGACCTGCCCGGCGTCACCCCGGTACGCCTCGACATCACCGACCCCGCCTCGGTGGCCGCCGCCGCGGAGCGGGCCGGCGACGTGACGCTGCTGGTGAACAACGCCGGCGTGAGCACCGGCGCCGACCTGCTCGACGGTGACCTCGCGCAGATCCGGCTGGAGCTGGAGACGCACTACCTCGGCACGCTGTCGGTGGTACGCGCGTTCGCGCCCCGGATCGCGGCGAACGGCGGCGGCACGATCCTGAACGTGCTGTCGGCGCTGTCCTGGTTCACGATCCCCGGCGTCGGCGCGTACGGCGCGGCCAAGGCCGCCGAGTGGTCGATGACGAACGCGCTGCGCCTGGAACTGGCCGGCCGGGGCGTCCGGGTCGCCGGGCTGCACGTGGGCTACATGGACACCGAGATGGCCGCCGCCGTGCCCGGCCCGAAGGCCCACCCGGCCGACGTCGCCCGGCTCGCCGCCGACGGCATCGAGTCCGGCAGCTACGAGATCCTGGCCGACGACGTCGCCCGCCGGGTCCAGGCGGGGCTGTCCGGTGGGGTGGCAGCGCTCTACCCCGCGCTCCCCTGAACAGACCCGTCTCGCCGAGGTGGCGGGGTCAGAACCCGTCCGATGCCGCCACTTCGGCGCAATGGTGTCGATCAAGCGCAAGCCACGACAACCGCCCGGACACAGCCGATCAACAGCCTTCGACAAGAGCCCGACATCAGCCGACGCTCGCCAAGCGGCGCTCCGTCAGATCCACCCGCTCGACACCTGCGCATTGGGGCCGCCCCGCCGACGCGGGCCCGCAAGACCATCTCCGCCAGAGCCCTCACTCATCTAGAGCCCCGAGCGTCCCTCCAACTGCGATCGATCTTCCTCATTCCGGGACGCCCCAGGTGATCAACACCAGCTCGGCGAAGTGGCGGGGTCAGAGCCCGCCTGATACCACCACTTCGGCGAGCTGGAGTCGATCAAGCGGCAGCCAGCCGCCCGCACGAGCCCGGCGAAGGACTGACCCGACAACCACCCGGATCGACTTCCCGGCGCTTGATCGACACCAGCTCGCCGAGGTGGAGGCATCGGGGGCACCCAGATACCGCCACCTCGGCGTAGTGGAGTCGATCAAGCGGGCCGGGTCGGGTCGGGCTACAGGCCGCGGGCCAGGCGGTCGGCCAGGATGCGGGTGAACCGGGCCGGGTCGGCCAGCTCGCCGCCCTCGGCCAGCAACGCCATGCCGTACAGCAGCTCGGCGGTCTCGGTCAGCGCGGCCGTGTCGCCGCCCTCACCGTGCGCCTTGCGCAGCCCGGTGACCAGCGGGTGGGCCGGGTTCAGCTCCAGGATCCGCTTGACCTGGGGCACTTCCTGGCCCATCGCCCGGTACATCTTCTCCAGCGTCGGCGTCATGTCGTGCGCGTCGCCCACCACGCAGGCCGGCGAGGTGGTCAGCCTGGTGGACAGGCGCACCTCCTTGACGCTGTCGGCGAGCGCGCCGCCGAGGAACGTGAGCAGGTCGGCGAACTCCTGCCGTTCGGCCTCGGCCTTCTCCTTCTCCTCCTCGGTCTCCAGGTCCACCTGGCCCTTGGCGACCGAGCGCAGCGTCTTGCCGTCGTACGCGCCGACGCGCTCGACCCACACCTCGTCCACCGGGTCGGTGAGGATCAGCACCTCGTAGCCCTTGGCGCGGAACGCCTCCAGGTGCGGCGAGTTCTCGATGGTGGCCCGGTTCTCGCCGGTGGCGTAGTAGATCTCGCTCTGCCCGTCCTTCATCCGCTCCACGTACGCCCGCAGCGTGGTGGGCTCGGCCGGGTCGTGGGTGCTGGCGGCGCGGACCAGTTCCAGCAGCGTCTCGGTGTTGTCCGGGTCCTCCAGCAGACCCTCCTTGACCACCGCGCCGAACTCGGTCCAGAAGGTGCGGTACGACTCGGCGGACATGTCCTTGAGCGTGGCGAGGACCTTCTTGACCAGCCGGCGGCGCACCGCCCGGATCTGCCGGTCCTGCTGGAGGATCTCCCGGGAGATGTTCAGCGACAGGTCGTGCGCGTCCACCACGCCCTTGACGAAGCGCAGGTAGTTGGGCATCAGCGCGTCGCAGTCGTCCATGATGAACACGCGCTTGACGTAGAGCTGCACGCCGCGGCGGCCCTGCGGGGAGAACAGGTCCAGCGGGGCGTGCGACGGCAGGAACAGCAGCGCCTCGTACTCGAAGGTACCCTCGCCGCGCATGTGGATGGTTTCGAGGGGGTCGGCCCAGTCGTGCGCGACGTGCCGGTAGAACTCCTTGTACTCGGCCTCGTCGACCTCGTCCCGCGAGCGCGCCCAGAGCGCCTTCATCGAGTTGAGCGTCTGCTCCTCGCGCGTGGTGGCGCCGTCCTCGCCGGGCTTGTCGACCGTCATCCGGATCGGCCACGAGATGAAGTCGGAGTAGCGCTTGACGATCTCCCGGATCGTCCACTCGGCGGTGTAGTCGTGCAGGTTGTCCTCGGTGTCGACGGGCTTGAGGTGCAGCGTGACCGAGGTGCCCTGGGGTGCGTCCTCGACCTCCTCGATCGAGTACGTGCCCTCGCCGGTGGACTCCCAGCGGGTGCCGCCGGACTGTCCGGCGCGGCGAGTCAGCAGCGTCACCTTGTCGGCGACCATGAACGTGGCGTAGAAACCGACGCCGAACTGGCCGATCAGCTCCTGGGACGCGGCGGCGTCGGAGGACTCGCGCAGCTTGCGCAGCAGTTCGGCGGTGCCGGACTTGGCGATGGTGCCGATCAGGCGGACCACCTCGTCACGGGTCATGCCGATGCCGTTGTCCCGCACGGTGAGCGTACGGGCGTCCTTGTCGGCCTCGATCTCGATGTGCAGGTCGGAGGTGTCGGCCGGCAGGTCCTTGTCGACGAGCGACTCCAGCCGCAGCTTGTCCAGCGCGTCGGACGCGTTCGAGATCAGTTCGCGCAGGAAGACGTCCTTGTTCGAGTAGATCGAGTGCACCATCAACTGCAACAGCTGACGGGCCTCGGCCTGGAACTCCAACGTCTCGACCCCGTCGCTCACACCGGCTCCTTCCCTCTGGCGGCTCCTACGGCGGAAAGGATACGAGGGGTGACCGCTGCGGCACGCACCGGCCGCCCCGGAACTCGACTGGTACAACCAGTTGACGGGTTGATGTGTACGGGGCCACACTGCTGCGCATGACCTTCGATCCCGCGCCCCGCGTCTCGGTCTCCGACCACGTCTTCGGCCGGCTGCGCGACGCGATCGTCTCCGGCCGGTACGCGCCGGACGAGACGCTGCCCGGCGAGCGCGAGCTGGCCGGCGCGTTCGCGGTCAACCGGCACGCGGTCCGGGAGGCGCTGCGCCGCCTGCAGCAGCTCGGCCTGGTCAGGGTCAGCCAGGGCGGCGCGACCCGGGTGCTGGACTGGCGGGTCCACGCCGGGCTGGACCTGGCGCTGTCACTGGCCCGCTCCGGTGACGTACTCCCGGTCGAGACGCTGGTGCGCGACATGCTGGAGATGCGGGCGTGCGTCGGGATCGACGCGGCCCGGCTGTGCGCCGAGCGCGGCGACGCGGCCGTCGTCGCCGCCGTGGTCCGGGCCGCCGAGGAGTACGGCGACCTGGCCCCCGACCTGGACCTGATGAACGAGGCGAACATCGCCATCTGGCGGCTGGTCGTACGCGGCAGCGGCAACACCGCCTACCAGCTCGCCTTCAACAGCCTGGTGGCCGGCACGTTCGCGGTCGGTGACGTCCCCCCGGACGCCCGCGCGGCCGAACTGCTCGACGTCGCCGGGCACCGCCGTCTCGCCACCTCGATCGCCTCCGGTCAGGGCGCGGCGGCCGCCCGGCACGCCCGGGAGCTGCTGACCGCGCCGGTCACCCCCACCCCCACCACCACCCCCGGAAGGGAAGCGCGCGCATGATCCCCGCCGTGCTGTACGCCGTCCCGGCGTTCCTGCTCCTGATCGTGATCGAGGCGGTCTCCTACCGCTTCCTGCCCGACGACGACGAGCGCGGCTACGAGCTGCGCGACACCACCACCAGCCTGTCCATGGGGCTGGGCAGCCAGATCATCGGCTTCCCGTGGAAGCTGCTCACCGTCGGCCTGTTCGCGGCGCTGTGGACCGTGGCGCCGGTGCAGTTGTCCCCCGGCGACTGGTGGACCTGGGTGATCCTGTTCTTCGCCGACGACCTGGCCTACTACTGGTTCCACCGCTCGCACCACGAGGTGCGCGTGCTCTGGGCCAGCCACGTGGTCCACCACTCCAGCGTCTACTACAACTTCTCGACCGCGTTGCGGCAGAGCTGGACGCCGATGACCTCGCTGCCGTTCTGGCTCGCGCTGGCCCTGCTCGGAATTCCGCCGTGGATGATCTTCCTGCAGCAGTCGGTCAGCCTGCTCTACCAGTTCTTCCTCCACACCGAACGGATCAGGGTGCTGCCCCGGCCGATCGAGTGGATCTTCAACACGCCGTCGCACCACCGGGTGCACCACGGCTCCAACACCGAGTACCTGGACCGCAACTACGGCGGCATCCTGATCATCTGGGACCGGCTGTTCGGCACGTTCGAGCCCGAGCGGGCCTCCGCGCGCTACGGCCTCACCAAGAACATCGGCACCTACAACCCGCTGCGGGTGGCCACCCACGAGTTCGCCGCGATCTGGTCCGACGTACGCCGGGCCGACTGCTGGCGGCACCGACTCGGCTACCTGTTCGGCCGCCCGGGCTGGCAGCCGGCCCGATGAGGCGCTCCTGGATGCTGCTCCTGTTCGGGCTGGTCGCCGCCGTCGAACTGGTCGGGGTCGCGCTCGACTCGACGGTGCTCCAGTGGCTGGCCAAGCCGCTGCTCGCGCCGGTGCTGCTGGCGTACCTCTGGGAGCGCCGCCGCCGGGTGGACGCGGTGGCGGTCGGCCTGGTCGCCGCCACCGCGGGCGACGTCGCCCTGCTCCTGGAGGGTGACACCGCGTTCCTGGCCGGCATGGGCTTCTTCCTGGTCACCCAGATCGCGTTCATCACCGCCTTCGTCCGGCACCGGCGCGCGCCGGTCGTGGCGTGGGCCGGCTACCTGCTCGCCTGGGCCGGGGCGAACGCGCTGCTGTGGGGCATGCTCGGGCCGCTGCGGCTGCCGGTGCTCGGCTACAGCCTGGCACTGTGCCTGATGGCCGCCGCCGCGGCCGGGGTGTCCGCGCCTGTCGCCGCCGGCGGCGCGTTCTTCCTCCTCTCCGACCTGCTCATCGGCGTGGGCGCGGCCGGGATCGAGCTGCCCGGGCGGGGCCTGCTGGTGATGACCACCTACTGCGCGGCGCTGCTGCTGATCACCACCGGCTGGGTGGCCGCGACCCGCCCGGCGACCGGCCCGGAGTCGCCGCCCGCGGGTACCCTGCTCGCGTGGCCAGGGAGAACGGGCGCAAGCTGATCGCCTCGAACAAGAAGGCGCGGCACGACTACGACATCCTCAAGACGTACGAGGCGGGCATCGTGCTGGCCGGCACCGAGGTCAAGTCGCTGCGCGAGGGGCGGGTGTCGCTTGTCGACGCGTTCGCCCAGGAGCGCGACGGCGAGATCATGCTGTACGGCCTGCACATCGCCGAGTACGGCTTCGGCACCTGGACCAACCACGCGCCCCGGCGCACCCGCAAGCTGCTGCTGCACCGGGTGGAGATCGCCCGCATCCTGGAGAAGCTGCGCGACGGCGGCGTCACGCTGGTGCCGCTGTCGATGTACTTCGCCGACGGCTGGGCCAAGGTGGAGCTGGGCCTGGCCCGGGGCCGCCGGTCGTACGACAAGCGTCAGGCGCTGGCCGAGCGGGACGCGAAGAAGGAGATCGCCCGGGAGTTGGGTCGCCGGCTCAAGGGCCGCGCCACCGGCCGCCGAACCTGATCCGTCCCGTGTTGAGGACAGTCGCTGTCCGCTGGCTCCGGCAGGCTGGACGGCGACCGATCACACGTGCCGCCGGTTCGCCGGCGGGACCGACGGAAGGTGAGCCGAGATGGCCCGCGACGTGCAAATCACCATCGACTGCGCCGACCCGGCGAAGCTGGCGGCGTTCTGGGCCGAGGTCCTCGGCTACCGGGTCCAGGGCCCGCCGGAGGGCTTCGACTCGTGGGAGCAGGCGCTGACCGCGATGGGCGTTCCGCCGGAGCGGCACAACGACGCCTCGGCAGTGGTCGACCCGGAGGGCGCCGGTCCGCGACTGTTCTTCCAGCGGGTGCCGGAGTCCAAGCGGGTCAAGAACCGGGTGCATCTGGACGTCCGGGCCGCGCCCGGCCTGACCGGCGAGGCCCGGACGGCGGCGCTGGAGGCGGCGGCCGACCTGCTCGTTCCGCTCGGCGCGACGCGCGTCGGGCGCTTCGAGCCCGCTCCCCCGCTGGAGGCGGGGCACGTGCTGATGACCGATCCGGAGGGCAACGAGTTCTGCCTCGACTGAGACCCGAGGAGATTCGACAAGACTCCTTGTACATTACTTCTTGTCGGTCTAGCCTGACGGCATGACCGACGGAACCGGCAACCGGCGCCTCAGCGACCCGCGCGCCATGCGGGCGCTGGCCCACCCCACCCGGCTGCGGCTGCTCGGCGAGCTGCGCCTGCGCGGCCCGCAGACCGTCGGCATGCTGAGCGAGCGGACCGGCGAGGCGGTCGGCTCGGTCAGCTACCACGTCGGCAAGCTGGCCGAGCACGGCTTCGTGACCGAGGCCCCCGAACTGGCCCGGGACCGGCGCGAACGGTGGTGGCGGGCCGCGCACGCCACCACCGACTGGGATCCGCTCGAACTGCTCGACGACCCCGAGCGCCGGCTCGCCGGCAACCTGCTGCGCCAGGCCGCCATGCAGCGCTACGTGGACCGCTACCAGGCGTACCTGGAATCGGAGGCCGACCTCGACCCGGCCTGGGTCCGCGGCACCACGAGCAGCGACACGGTGCTGCGCCTGACCCCCGACGAGCTGGTGGAGCTGCGGGACGAACTGTCCGAGCTGGGCCGGCGCTGGCGGGAACGCGGCGCCGCCGGCCGGCCCGGCGCGGAGATGGTCACGCTCATCTGGCAGGCGTACCGGGGGCCGCGGTGACCCGCGACCGCCGGCCGCTGGCCGGACTGCTGATCGGGCACGCCGTCTCGCTGACCGGCAACGTGCTCACGCTCATCGCGCTGCCGCTCTACGTGCTGGCCGAGACCGGCTCACCGGCCGCCACCGGGCTGGCCGGCGCGTTCGCCACCGCGCCGGTGGTGCTCGGCGGCGCGTTCGGCGGCGTGCTCGTCGACCGGATCGGCTACCGGCGCTCCAGCGTGCTCGCCGACGTGGTCTCCGGCGTGACGATCGCCGCCGTACCCCTGTTGCACTCCACCGTCGGCCTGCCGTTCCCGGCGCTGCTGGCCCTGGTCTTCGTCAGCGGACTGCTCGACACGCCGGGGCAGACCGCGCGCACCGCGCTGCTGCCGGAGGCCGCGGCGGCGGCCGGGGTGCCGATCGAGCGGGCGGCCGGGTGGGAGGACGCGACCTCGCGCGGCGCCCGGATGATCGGCGCACCCCTGGCCGGCCTGCTGGTCGGCGTGTTCGGGGCGGTGCCGGTGCTGGCGCTGGACGCGGTGACGTTCGCCGTGTCGGCGCTCGTGGTGACACTGCTGGTGCCGCGTGGCCTGCGGCCGTCCGACGACGGGAGCGAGCCGGAGACCGGCGGCTACTGGCGGCAGTTCGCCGCCGGGCTGCGCTTCCTGGTCCGCGAGCCGCTGCTGCGCGCCATGGTCCTGCTGGTGCTGGTGACGAACCTGTTCGACGCGGCCAAGAGCCAGGTGCTGCTGCCGGTGGTCGCCGAACGGGAACTCGGCGGGCCGGCCGCGTTCGGCCTGCTGGTGGGCGTCATGGGTGGTGGGGCGCTGGTCGGCTCGCTGGTGTTCAGCGCGATCGGGCACCGCCTGCCCCGCCGGGCCACGTTCGTCACCGCGTACGCGCTGTGCGGCGCCCCACCGCTGTGGGCGCTCGCCGCCGCGCCGCCGCTGCCGGTGGTGGCCGCCGTGGTGGCGATGGCCGGGCTGGCCGCCGGCGCGCTCAACCCGCTGATGGGCGCGGTCCAGTTGGAGCGGGTGCCGCCGGCCATGCGGGCCCGGGTGTACGGCGTGATCGGCGCGGGCGCGTGGGCGGCCATGCCGGCCGGCGCGGTCGGCGCGGGATTCGCCGCGGACCGGTTCGGCCCGACGTCCACACTGGTCGTGATGGGCGCCTGCTACCTGCTGGTGGTGCTGACGCCGCTGCTGGGCGGGCCGTGGCGGGACATGCGCCGGCCCACAGTGGTGCGGCAGCGCGAGCCCGAGCCCGTCTCGGAGCGCAGGCGGGAAACGCTCTCTTGACATCGACCGACTTCGTTCATACCTTCATCGAAGTCTATTTGTATGGTTTGTTAACCGTTCGGCGGGGCCGGCCGCCGTGACGGAAACGGCCACCACCCCGCAGGAGGCGCCCCGTGCGCACCATCCGTACCCTCGCCGCCCTGGCGGTGACAGCGGTCGGCCTCACCGCCGCCCTCACCGTCGTCCCCCACTCCCCCGCGATCGCCGCCCCCGGCGCGGTCACCTGGTCCGACGACTTCAACGGCCCCGCCGGCGCCGCGCCCGACGCGAGCAAGTGGCGCTACGACATCGGTGGCGGCGGCTGGGGCAACAACGAGTTGCAGTACTACACCAACAGCACCCGCAACGCCGCGCTCGACGGCAACGGCAACCTGGTCATCACCGCCCGCCGGGAGAACCCCGGCGGCTACAACTGCTGGTACGGAAGCTGCCAGTACACCTCGGCCCGGCTGCTCACCAACGGCACGTTCGCCCAGGCGTACGGGCGGTTCGAGGCGCGCATCAAGGTCCCGCGTGGACAGGGGCTGTGGCCGGCGTTCTGGATGCTCGGCAACGACATCGGCACGAACCCGTGGCCCGGCAGCGGCGAGATCGACATCATGGAGAACGTCGGCTACGCGCCGTCGACCGTCTGGGGCACGCTGCACGGCCCCGGCTACTCCGGCGGCAGCGGCGTCGGCGCCTCCACCTCGCTGCCCGGCGGGCAGGCGCTCGCCGACGCCTTCCACACGTTCGCCGTGGACTGGGCGCCGGACTCGATCACCTGGTACCTCGACGGCGTGGCGTACTCCCGCAAGACGCCCGCCGACATCGGCGGCAACCGGTGGGTCTTCGACCACCCGTTCTTCATGATCATGAACGTGGCGGTCGGCGGCAACTGGCCCGGCTCGCCGGACGGCAGCACGACGTTCCCGCAGACCATGACCATCGACTACGTCCGGGTCCAGGCCTGGGACAACGGCGGCGGGGGCACCGGCGGCCAGATCACCGGGTACGGCAACAAGTGCGTCGACGTGGCCAGCGCCGGCACCGCGAACGGCACCCCGGTGCAGCTCTGGACGTGCAACGGCACCGCCGCCCAGCGCTGGAGCTGGAACGCCGACGGCTCGGTACGCGCGCTCGGCAAGTGCCTCGACGTGGCCGCCGGGTCCACGGCGAGCGGTGCCAAGGTGCAGCTCTACGACTGCAACGGCACCGGTGCGCAGAAGTGGGTGTTCAGCGCGGCCGGCGACATCGTGAACCCCCAGGCCAACAAGTGCCTGGACGCCACCGGTCCCAGCTCGGCCGACGGCACCCGGCTGCAGATCTGGGACTGCACCGGCGCCGCCAACCAGAAGTGGCGCCGCTGACCGGCGTCCCGGCCCGGGGCGGGCGGCGCACCCGCCCGCCCCGCCCTCACCCGCCCCGGCGTCACCCGCACCCGCACCCGCGATCTTGCACTTTCGGCCCGAGTCGCGCCCCGAATGTCCCGTTCGCCCGGGCACAAAGTGCAAGATCGCGGGCATGGGGTGCGGCCGGCCCACCCGCCCCCTGCCCGGCCACCCGCACCAGCCACGCGTGTCCGGATTCCAGGATTCGCGGACCACATCCCGGAACTGCAGTAGATCTTGGTAGGAAAGGGCCCCCATAGGGACCCTTTCCTACCAAGATCTCCGGACCGCCCTCGGACGAGGCGCCCACGGCGGCCCGGCGGGACGAGCACCTCCCGGCAGCGCCCACGGCGGTGATCAAGGAGTTTGTGTCCGGATCGGGCGCGGATCGGGACACAAACTCCTTGATCACCGCGGAGAGCACGGGGAGATTCGCGGGGGTCAGAAGGGGGCGTCCACGGGTAGTCGGCGGACCTGGGTCAGGTAAGGATCCAGCTCGCCCACCTCGAAGCGGCACGTGCCGATGACGTGCCAGAACTGGCCGCCGGGGTCACCGTCCAGCTTGTACCGGCCGTCCGGGCTGACCGCCGCCCATCCGTCCGGCAGCCCGATCAGCGTGGTCCGCAGCTGGGCGTGCTCCGGGTCGGCCACGTCCCACAGGCGTACGGTGCCGTCGTCACCGGCGCTGGCGAGCAGGCTGCTGTCCGGGCTGAAGTGCACCGACCAGACCCGCCGGGTGTGTGCCGCCAGCGTACCGTGCAGCCGGCCGGTGACCGGGTCCCACAGCCGGATCACCAGGTCGTCGCCGGCGGTGGCGAGCAGGTTGCCGTCCGGGCTGAACGCGCAGGACCAGAGGCGGCCGTCGTGTTCGGTGAGCACGACACGCGGCTGGCCGGTCTGCACGTCCCAGACCACCGCCGTGCCGTCGTTGCCGGCGCTGGCCAGCAGCGTGCCCTCGCTGTTGAAGCCGACCGAGTAGACCCGGTCGGTGTGGTGTTCCAGCGTCATCCGGCAGGTGGCGGTGGCGGCGTCCCACAGCCGTACCGTCTGGTCGTCGCAGCCGGTGGCGATGGTCTCGCCGTCCGGGCTGAACGCGACGGTGCGCACCCGGCCCCGGTGCGGGGTCAGCGTGGCGAAGTGGCGGCCGGTGCGGCGGTACCACAGGCGTACCGTGTCGTCGTCGTTGGCGGTGGCGAGCGCGTCGCCGTCGGGGCTGAACGCGACCGCCCAGACGTGGTCGGTGTCCACGTTGAGCTCGCGCTCGTCGGCGCCGGTGTCGGTGTTCCACAGGTGCACGCCGCCGTCGCCGCTGGGCGAGGCGACCAGCGGCTCCTCGGGGCAGAACACCACGGACAGCAGCCGGTCGGCGGGGCTGGCGAGCTGGCGCAGCAGGCGGCCGGTACGCGGTTCCCAGAGCCGGATCACGCCGTCGTTGCCGCAGGCGGCGAGCACTTCCCCGTCGTCGCGGAAGGACAGCGCGGTGACCCGCCGGCCGTGCCCGCGCAACGTGTGCTGGAGCTGCCCGGTGCGTACGTCCCACAGCCGGGTGGTGCCGTCGTTGCTGCTGGTGGCCACCTGGTTCTGGTCCGGCCGCCAGACCACCGGCCAGACCGAGCCGCGGTGCCGGGTCAGCTCGTGCCGGACCTGCCCGTCGTCGGTGTCCCAGAGCTGGATCGCGCCGTCGCTGGCGGCGGTGGCGAGCAGGCTGCCGTCGCCGTTGAACCGGACGCTGTAGATCGCGCCCCGCTGCCGCCCGAGCACCCGTACCGGCCGGCCGGTCTCGGTCTCCCACAGCCGCAGCGCGCCGTGCGTGTCGCCGGTGGCCATCAGCGTGCCGTCGGGGTGGATGTCGAGGGCGTACACGTCGGCCTCGTGGCCGCGCGGCGAGCGCAGCAGCTCGCCGTCGGCCGCCCGGCGGACCCAGACCCGGCCGTGCTGCCCGACCGCGGCCAGCAGCCGCCCGTCCGGCGTGTGCGCCAGCCGGTAGACGACTTCCGGCTCGCGCACCTCGAACACCAGCCGGCCGGTGGGGATGTCCCAGCCGCGTACCGTGCCGCCGCTGTCGGCCACCACGACCCGCCGGCCGTCGGGGCTGAACGAGGTGCCCCAGATCGGCGCGGCGTGGCCGGGCCACTCGTGGCGCAGCCGGGCGGTGCGCGTGTCGTACAGCCGCACCACGCCGGCCGCGTCGCCCACCACGAGCCGGCCGCGGCGGCCGTCGGTCAGCAGCGGCCACACCCAGCCGGTGAAGACGTCCTCGATGACGTGCCGCACGTCGCCGTGGTCGGCGTCCCACAGCCGTACGGTGAGGTCGGCCGCGCCGGTGACGAGCTGGTGGGAGGCGGCGTCGTAGCGGACCGCGTACACCCGGGAGCGGTGTCCCTGGAGCGTGCGTACCGGCAGCCCGGTGGCGGTGTCGCAGAGCAGCACACCGCCGTCGTCGCTGCCGACCGCGAGCACCGCGCCGTCCGGGCTGTACGCCGCCGGCACCGGCAGCCGGCCCACCTCGAAGCCGTAGGCGACGCCCACCGCGGGCGGGGCCAGGCCCGGCGCGACCGGCCGGCCCGGCGCGACGACGGCGCCGCGCAGCTCCGGGGCGCGCAGCATGGCCGCGTCGGCGCTGACGTCGATCAGCGCGGTGCGGTGCCAGCTGCTGCCGCCCACGCGCGCGCCGCGCAGGTCGGTACGGAACAGCCGCGCCCCGGCCAGCTCCGCGTCGCGCAGGTCCGCCCCGGCGAGGCGGGCCTGGTCCAGGCGGGCGCCGCGCAGCCGGGCGTGTTCCAGCCGCGCCTCGGTCAGGTTCGTGGCGACCAGCCGCGCGTCGGTCAGGTCGGCGCCGGTGAGGTCGGCGCCGGCGAGTTCGCGGTGCGACAGGTCCTCGCCGCGCAGCACCGCGCCGCGCAGGTCGGCCCGGTCGGGCAGGCGCAGCCGGGCGGACAGCCGCAGCGCGTTGGCGCGCAGCGTCTCCCCCGCCGACTCGTCGCCGAGCACCCGAGCGGTCCAGGCGGTGCAGCGGGCCGGGTCGGCGAGGTCGCCGAGGAACTCGACGGCGAGCGCGGACAGCGACCGCACCGCCAGCGCGGCCGGTTCCTCGCCCCGGTTGATCTGCTCGGCGACGCCCTCGGCGACCAGCCATTCCATGACCGAGGTGTGGATGAACCCGAACAGTCCGTCGTCGGTGCGGACGAGCAGGCTGCCCGCGCCGACCGCGTGCGCCGCCTGCGGGCCGGACAGCCGCGAGTCGGCGCGCCCGGCGAGCTGGCCGGTGGACTCGGCCAGCTCGGCCAGGCGCAGGTACGCCTCGCCGCTCTCCCAGAGCTGGAACGCCAGCCGGCTCACCGCCTGCCACAGCTCGGGGCGGCGCAGGCTCACCGGCGCGCCGGGGATGCCCTGGGTGCGGCGCTCCTCGAAGTCCAGCCAGGACTCCAGGATCTCCCGATACAGCGCGGCGGCGCTGAACGTGCCACCCGCGCCGGCGACCGCGGCGAGGCGCCCCTCGTCCAGGTTGGCGATGAAGCCGAGCATGCGCGGGTTGCGGGAGAGCCCGAGCAGGTCCTTCACGCCGGCCAGCAGGTCCATCCGCTCGCGGGCGGCCCGCTCGTCGCCGCCGTACCGGTTGCGCAGGAACGCCTCGATCTGCCCGGGGGTGAAGTCCTCCACGGCGAGCACGCGCCGGTGCGGCAGCAGGCCGACCCGTTCGCCGAGCGCGGTCAGCACCTGCGAGTTGGTCTTGAAGTGCTGGGTCCGGCTGCTCACCACGATCTTCGCGTTGCCCTCGGCGGCCTGCAGCAGCGTCTCCAGGTGGTCGGCCGCCCGGTCGTACGTGACCCGGGCGACCAGCTCGTCGAACCCGTCGAAGAGCAGCACGATGCGGCCCTGGCGCAGCATGTAGCGGAACGCCTTGAGGTCGATCACCTGCTCGCCGTGGTTGGCCAGGTGCGCGGCGACCAGGCCGTCGACGGAGTGTGCCTTGTCCAGCGCGCGCAGCTCGACCAGGATCGGAATCAGGTCGGGCGCGGCGGTGGGCAGCCGCCGGGCCACCTCGCGCAGCGCGAACGTCTTGCCGCGGCCGAAGTCGCCGAGCACCAGCACGAACCGGCCGTCCGGGGCGGAGACGGTCTCCAGCAGCTCGTCCACCACGTCGTCGCGCACGCGCTGGTCGGCGCCGACGAGATGGCGGTAGCGCTGCGGCACGTACTGCCCGGGCGGGTAGAGGCGGTCGGCCTGCAGCCGGGCGGTCTGCGCCGCGACGTAGTCACGCAGGTCGAGCAGGCCCTGGAACTCGGTCAGGTGCAGCACGCGCACGCCCCGGCGTTGCGCCTCCTCGGCCAGCCCGCGCGGCACCCGGTCACCGTCGTAGACCAGTTCGGAGGCGATGTCCGGATCGGTGGCGTGCACCCGGCGGGCGAAGACGTCCACGTCGGCGGCGGTGGGGGTGCCCACGTGCGCGCCGACGCGCTGCTGGCGGACCACGCCGTCGGAGCGGTAGCTGATGTAGAGGTGCGGCGGGTCGGTGTCGACGCGGCGTACCACCACCCGGTCGTAGCGGGCCTCGCAGACCTCGGCGAGCCGGTCCAGCAGGCGCTGCACCGGTGCGGCGGTGACCGCCACGCCCTGGGTGGCCCCCTCGACTGCGACCGGGCGGCGCGGGTCGGGCACCTGGGCCGGGCCGGCCGCGCCGAACGTCGCCTCGGCGTGCGGCCAGTTCACCGCCGTCAGCGCCCCGGAGTCGAGGCGGTCGTCGCGGCCGAGCACCCAGCGGGTCATCCCGTCGCCGCCGAGCCGCAGCACCTGCGCCCGGCCGTCGCGGGGCGCGGCGGCCAGCGGCACCACCGGGTCGACCCGGGCCGACGGCGCGGCGTCGGAGAGCAGCAGGTTGAGCATCGGGCCGACCAGCCGGTTGACCGCGCCGCGGTCGCGCAGCGACACCGGGTCCGGGGGCACCTCGTCGGCGTACGGGCTGCGCGCCCCCGGCGCGTGCGCCATCGCGCCCAGCCGCAGCCAGCCGGACTGCTGGTAGTGGCGCAGCCGCTGGGCGAACCAGCTGGACTGCGCCTCGCCGAGGAAGCCGTACCGGTCCTCCTCGCGGTGGGTGATGGCGATGGTGGAGTTCAGCCCGGCCACCACCACCCGCAGGTCCGGGACGGGGAACAGCGTCCAGGGCTGCTCGCTGTCGAAGATCCGGTCCTCGAGGCCTTGGTAGAGGTCGTCGAACAGGCGCGCGTAGTGCCGCCACTTCGGCCAGAACGGCGGCTGCGGGTCGACGTCGTCGGCCTCGCAGGTCGCGAAGTACGCGCGGCAGGCGGCCATCGTCACGTCGCGCGGGCCGGGCACCACGATCAGGCGGTGCGGCTCCAGCCCGAGCAGCACCCGCAGGCCGGTGAGGAAGCTCAGCGCGTCGGAGAACTCGCGCGGGCTGCCCGACTCGGTCAGGTTGCCGGCGACGACGAGCAGGTCCGGCCGGGGCACGCCGTCGTTCATCAGCAGCGTGAGGTCACCCATCAGGTGTTCCTGCACCTCGCCGGGGGTGACCGGCGCGCCGGGGGTGATCACGCCCCGGCCGAAGCGCGGCCCGGCGACCTGGAGCACGGTGACGGTGTCCCGGGCGGTCGGCGGCGCCACCGCGGCCGGCGGGAACGGCGGCGGGTTGATCGGGGTACGCCGGGCGCGGCGCGGCGCGGGCGCTCCGGCGGCGGGCGCGGCGAGCACCCCGTGCGGGTCGGCCGGGTGGTGCGGGAACGCCGGCTGCCGCATCGGTTTGGCCCGGCCGTCGAGCGCCTCCCGGATGCGGTCGAGCACCCGGTTGCGGGCCTGCGCCGGGTCGTCCACACCGACCAGGTCCACATAGGTGATGGTGGCGAGCAGCCCGTCGATCGGGCAGTCCTCGACGCGTACCGTGACGAGCTTGTTTCCGGTGCCGTCGGGGTCGGCGCGCAGCGCGGCCTGCCACTCCAGCTTGCCGTACGTGGAGTGCAGGTAGCGTTCGGACAGCACCGCCACCACGACCTCGGCCTCGCGGACGCCACGGTCCATGAAGTCGATGAAGTTGGTGCCGGCGACGAAGTCCCACGCCTGCAACAGTGTGCGGTAGCCGGCCGCCTCGAACTCCCACGCCAGCCACGTCGCCCAGCGCTCGTCGGCCGGTGAGTAACTGATGAAGAAGTCGATGGGGCGGTCGGACCGGGTGGGGTGCGCGCCTACAGCCACGTGGTCATTATGGCCACCGACGGTCAACAGATCGACACCCTCGGCAGCCCGGATCGGGCCCGCGTCGGGCTCCTGCCGCCACGCCCGCATGTGCGAGGATCATCACTCGTGGAGACCCCCGGCGATCCGCCGAACGCCGTGCCCGACCGTTCCCGCTGGGGCCGCCTGCACGTGCTGGACTGGATCGCGATCGGCCTGGCCGCGGTCGGGCTGGTGTGCGTGCTCACCGGGCTGCTGCCGCGCGCCGACGCCGAGGGCACGATGCGGCGGATCATCCCGATCCTGATCTTCCTCGGCACGGTCGTGGTGCTGGCCGAGCTGACCGCTGTGGCCGGGGTGTTCGACGCGCTCGCGACCCGGGTGGCGGTGACCGCGCGGGGCAGTTTCCGGGCCCTGTTCTGGCTCTGCGTCGGCTTCGCCTCGGTGACCACCATCGCGCTCAACCTGGACACCACGGCGGTGCTGCTCACGCCGGTGATGATCGCGCTGGCCCGGGCGCTGAACGTGCCGCCGACGCCGCTGGCCATGACCACCGTGTGGCTGGCGAACACGGCCAGCCTGCTGCTGCCGGTGTCCAACCTGACGAACATCCTGGCCAGCGACCGGGTCGACCTGGACCCGGTGCCGTGGGCGGCCCGGATGTGGTGGCCGCAACTGGTCGCCGTGGCGGTCACCGCGCTGCTGCTGTGGTGGTGGTACTGGCGTCCGGCACGCGCCGGGGCCGATCCGTTCGACCCGCCGCCGCCGTACGTGCCGCCGGACCGGGTGCTCTACCGCACCGCGCTCGCCGCCTGCCTGCTGTTCGTCGCCGGGATCCTCGCCGGGGTGGAGATCGGCGTCGCCTCCGGGGTGGCCGCCGCGATCCTGGTCGCCGGCTTCGCGGTACGGGCCCGGCACCGGCTGCGGCTCGCGCTGGTGCCGTGGCGGCTGCTGGTCTTCGTGACCGGGCTGTTCCTGGTGGTGCAGACCATCGGCCGGTACGGCCTGGACTCCGTGATGGGCACGCTCATCGGCACCGACCCGGGCGCGGAGGGCGCGCTGCGGGCGGGCGCGGTCGGCGCGCTGTTCAGCAACGCGGTGAACAACCTGCCCGCGTACCTGGCCGGCGAGGCGGTGATCGCGGCCGACCGGCACACCCAGTTGCTGGCGCTGCTGATCGGCACGAACGTGGGCCCGCTGGCCACGCCGTGGGCGTCGCTGGCGACACTGATCTGGTACGAGCGCTGCCGGGCCGCCGGGGTGGCCGTGCCGCTGGGCCGGTTCGTGGCCACCAGCGCCGCGCTGGCCGTGCTGGCCACCACCGCCACCGTCACGGCGCTTCTTGTCGGTCCCGGCGCCTAACATCGCGTCCATGAGCAACCCGCCCGAGATCGTCCGCCGCTACTTCGCGCTCGCCGGCCAGGCCGACAAGGAGCCCTGGCTCGCGTTGTTCGCCGACGACGCGGTGGTCGAGGACGAGGGCCGCACCCACCGCGGGATCGGGGAGATCCGCGCCTGGCGCGACGGCACGCCGCTGGTGTCGTACGAGATCACCGACGTCGAGCAGACACCCGCCGGGACGGTCGTGACCGCCACGATCAGCGGTGACTTCCCCGGCAGCCCGTTCGCCGGGCTGCGGTTCCGGTTCGAGGAGTACGACGACACCCGCATCCGGCGACTGCGCATCGCACCCTGAGCCGGGGCGGGAAAACCGCTACGGCCCGGCCGCGGGCAGTGGCTACCGTGCCCGCATGACCGCCGATCCCACCCTGCGCTTCTACGCCGACCCGGAGGAGTTCCTCGCCGCCGCCGGGGCGTACCTGGCCGCCGACCCGGTGGTGAGCACCGTCGTCGCCAGCGTCACGCGCCGGATGGCGGCCCGCCGCGCCGAGGGCATGGCGCTGCCCGAGGACGACTGGTGGCTGGTGGTGCGGGACGCCTCCGGGGCGGTGGTGGGCGCCGCGATGCGTACCGCGCCGTTCCCGCCGCGACCGGCGTTCCTGCTGCCGATGCCGCCGGAGGCCGCCGAGGCGCTGGCCCGCGCGTGGCACCGGCGCGGCGAGCGGGTCCGCGCGGTGAACGGCGCGCTGCCCGCCGCGCGCGCCTGCGCCGAGGAGGTCGCCCGGCTCGACGGCGGCCGGGTCGCTGTCGCCCAGCACACCCGGCTGCACGTGCTCGATCGGCTCACGCCGCCCGCGCCGGCGCCGGGCGCGTTGCGGACGGCCACCGCCGACGAGGTCGACCTGGTCGCGGCGTGGTTCGCCGCGTTCATGGCCGACGCCGACGAGCAGGCGGGCCGCCCGCGCGGCACGAGCGCCCACGAGACGCCCGACCGCGCCGATCTGCTGCGCCGCATCCGGGACGGTCGGGTCTGGTTCTGGACCGACGGGTCGGGTGCTCCGGTGCACCTGACCGCCGCCAACCCGCCGTCGTTCGGCGTGGCCCGGGTCGGGCCGGTCTACACGCCGCCCGAGCAGCGCGGACGCGGCTGGGCCGGCAACGCGGTCGCCGAGGTCAGCCGGCTGCTCACGGCCGAGGGCGCGCGGGTGTGCCTGTTCACCGACCAGGCCAACCCGGTGTCGAACCGGCTCTACGCCGGCCTCGGTTTCCGGCCGGTGGTCGACATGGCCAACCTGGCCCTGGTCGACTGAGCCGACCTGGTCCCGGCCGACCGAGCGGGCTCCGGGTCAGCCGGTGAGGCCGAGCGCGGCCAGCCGGCGCGGATCGGCGATCACGTCCACGGCGGCGATCCGTCCGCCGGTGACGGTGAACGCCATCACCGACAGCGGGCGGTCCCCGGCGCTCACCAGCACCCCGGCGGCGCCGTTGACCAGCACCGGCCGGGCGTGCGGGAACAGCCGCCCGAACGTGGTGGCCTGCGCGGCCACCGTCGTCGCGCCGGTGAGCACGACCGTGTGGCGGGCGCGGGCGGTCCCCGCGTCGGAGCGCAGCACCACGTCCGGGTGCAGCACCGCGATCAGCGCGTCGAGGTCGCCGTCGCGGGCGGCGGCGAGGAAGGCGTCGACCACCGCCCGCTGCCGGGTGAGGTCGGGATCGGGGGTGGGCGCCTGTCCGCGTACCCGGCGGCGGGCCCGGCTGGCGAGCTGCCGGGCCGCCGCCGGTGAGCGGTCGACGAGCGGGCCGATCTCGTCGAACGGCACGCCGAACATGTCGTGCAGCACGAACGCGAGCCGCTCGGCCGGGCTCAGCGTGTCCAGCACCACGAGCAACGCCAGCCCCACCGAGTCGGCGAGGACCGCGGCATGCGCCGGGTCGTCGGCGTCCACCACCGGGTCGGGCAGGCGTACGTCGAGGGGGTCCTCCCGGCGGGCGGCGCGGGACCGCAGCGCGTTGAGGCTGACCCGGGCGACCACTGTGGTGAGCCAGGCATCCAGGTTGTCCACGGCGGCCGGGTCGGTACGGGCCAGCCGCAGCCAGGTCTCCTGCACCGCGTCCTCGGCGTCGGTGAGCGAGCCGAGCAGCCGGTACGCCACAGCGCGCAGACGCGGCCGCTCCCGCTCGAACCGCTGCGCCAGCCCGTGGTCCATCACCTGAGCCTCCCTCTCCCACACGTCGTCCCGACCCGCCACAACCGGCCGAGGTGACCGGAGGTGACCACCGTCACACCTGTCACGTCGACGGGTCGGCGCGGGTCGACGTGGCAGCACAGGCGACGGAGGGAAAGACGATGAACCCACAGATCCTGGTCACCGGCGGCACCGGCACGATCGGCCGGCACGTCGTACCGCTGCTGCGCGCCGCCGGGCATCCGGTGCGGGTGCTCAGCCGGCGCGGCGGACGGTCCGGCGACGGCGTCACCCACGTGACCGCCGACCTGCTCACCGGCGCCGACCTCGGCCCCGCGCTGCGCGGGGTGTCCACGGTGCTGCACCTGGCCGGCGGCGCGAGGGGCGACGACCGCGCCACCGCCCACCTGGCCCGCGCCGCGCACCGGGCCGGTGTGGCGCACCTGGTGCACATCTCCGTGACCGGCGCCGACCGGGTGCCGCTGGCCTGGATCCGGTCCAAGCTCGACGCCGAGCGCGCGGTGACGGACTCCGGCGTCCCGTGGACGGTGCTGCGCGCCGCGCAGGTGCACGACCTGGTGCTGACCATGCTGACGGCGATGACCCGGCTGCCGGTGGCACCGGTGCCGGGCGGGCTGCGGCTGGAGCCGGTCGACGCCGCCGAGGTGGCGGCGCGGCTGGCCGAGCTGACGCTGGGCGCACCGGCCGGGCTGGTGCCGGACCTGGCCGGGCCGCACACCCACGGCATCGGCGAGCTGCTGACCGGCTACCTGGCGGCCACCGGGAAGCGCCGGGCACGCCTGCCGGTTCGCATCCCCGGGCGGGCGGGCCGGGCGTACCGGGACGGCGCGAACCTCGCCCGGCCCGGTGCGGCGAGGGGCGTGCGGACCTGGACCGACTTCCTGGCCGACCGAAGGCCGGGGTAGCGCAGGTTCGTCTGCAGCGGATCGCGTCTCACCAGCCGACCGAGCCGAGACTGACCGGGGTGAGGCGGCGCACCTGCGGCTCGATCCACTGTGCCGCGGTGACCAGCTTGACCAGCCGGTCGATGGTCTCCGGCGGCCCGGCCACGAAACTGCGCCGGTCCGCCGGGCAGCCGTACCGGTCGTCGAACGTGCCGCCGTCGAGCGCGCGTACCGCCATGCCGGCCTCGGCGGCCAGCAGCATCCCGGCGGGCAGGTCGACCGCCTCGGGGCGGTAGCCGACGATGCCGTCGATGTCGCCGCGGGCCAGCATCACCCAGGACAGCAGCGGCGCCCACAGTTGCAGCACCCGCCGCGCGGTGGTGTCGAGCACCACCTTCAGCGCCCGGGCGGTGCTGTCGTCCCGGCGTACCTCGTGCCCCTGGGTCCAGGCCAGCACCGGCGCGGCCGGCACCGGCCGGTGCGCGGCGCGCAGCGGACGGGCGGCCGGGCCGGAGGGGTGCACGAACGCGCCCCGGCCGCGCACCGCCGACCAGGTACGGCCGGCGACCGGGTCGTGGACCACGCCGAGCACCGGCGAGCCGTTGTCGC
Source organism: Micromonospora sp. NBRC 110037 (assembly GCF_001652995.1). NCBI lineage: Bacteria > Bacillati > Actinomycetota > Actinomycetes > Micromonosporales > Micromonosporaceae > Micromonospora > Micromonospora sp. NBRC 110037. Next base: position 1,431,938 of record NZ_BBVA01000002.1, on the reverse strand, counting down.
ACAGGGCGATCCCGACCACGTACGCGGGCAGTCCGATCGCCACGTTGTTGGTGCCGTCGAGCGGGTCGACCAGCCAGGCGAAGGCGGTGTCCGGGGCGTACTCGCCGCCCTCCTCGGCGATCACGCCGTGCTCCGGCCAGCGGGCCCGGATCCGGTCGACGATCAGCCGCTCGGCGGCCAGGTCGAGGTCGGTGACGAGGTCGCCGGTGTCGTTCTTGGCCCGGGCGCGCACCTCCCCCCGGGTGCCCCGGCGCAGCAGCCGGCCCGCCGCCTGGGCGGCCTCCACCGCGAACCGGTGCGCCTCGCGCAGGTCGGGCCCGCCTCTGCTCGGCTCCACGTCCATGGCTCCTCCAGCCAGTCAGCCCCGTGCCACCAGTCGCGCGATCTGCCGCGCCATCCGCGCGGTCTCCACCGCGTCGCATCGGTCCCGGCGCACCCGGTGGCTGCGCCCGTCCACCGCGCCGAGGCTGAGGTCGCACGCGCCGGGAGTGGTCCGGCCGAGCGCCACTGTCACCGCCGGCTCACCGGCGTCGACCTCCGAGGTGTGGAAGCCGCCGGCGCGCAGCGCGTACGAGTCGCCGGCCGAGTGCGTCTCCACAGTGGCGGTCATCGCGGTGACCAGCCGGTCGGTGGCGGCCATCTCGTCCACCTCGCCGAGGCTGCGCACCTCGTAGACCCGCCAGGCCGGGTCGGCCGGCGCGTCGTCGACCTCGATCAGCTCGTTGCGGACGGTGCCGTGCAGCACGTGGCTGAGCAGGTCCCAGCTGTGCGAGTGCATGGTGGAGGTGGTCGGGCGCACCGGCGGCGGGTCGGCGGGCCAGGCGTGCACGCAGACGCCGTCCGGGCCGTCGCGTTCCACTGGCAGGCAGGTGAAGCCGAGCGGGTGCCGGACCGCGCGCAGCGACCGCCGCCCCTCGGCGACGTCGTCGAGCACGTCCAGCGCCCAGCCGCGTAGGAGCTCCGGCCGGGTGCCCCGGTCGATCTCCCGTTCGAGGTCGGCGTAACTGGTCATGAGTAGGGGTTCCTCGCCTGGACGGCCTTGCCGATGATGTCGGCGACCTCGCGGTCGCCGAAGGACCGGGGCAGCGTCAGGCCGAGGGCGGTGAACAACCGCCGTACCTGCTCGACCGACGGCTCGTCGTCGAGCTTGACCTGGGCCGCCGCCTCGATCGGCACGCGCCGGCTCTGCCGGCGGCTGTAGTCCAGCTCGATGTTGAAACGGTTGTAGTAGACCTCGCCGCGGTCGATGCGCAGCGCGGGCGTCTGCGGGTTCTCCTGGGTGACGACGACGCAGGAGGAGGAGAGGTCGTAGCGGAACGTGGTCATCTGCGCGGAGAGCCGCACGTCGACAGTGAGCAGGCCGGAGCGTTGCAGGTGCCAGCAGGCGGCCAGCACGGTCGCGTACGACTCCTTGCGGGTGCGGTCGACGGTCCACGGCTCGCCCGGCGCGTCCGGGTCGAGGCTGCGCCGGAACCGCGCGTACCGCTCGCAGACCTCCTCGTCGGTCGGGTCGATGATCTCGATGGCGACGGTGAGCGTGGCGTTGCGCCGCCGGGCGTGTTCCAGGCAGTCCGGCAGCGTGACCGCGCGCAGGAAGGTGCCGGTGCCGCCCTTGAAGCTCCACTGGTCGGTGTGCCGCCGGGCCTCGGCGAGCGCCTGCCCGACCTCGCTGCCGTGCAGCACCCGCACCATGGAGACGCTGTCGATGGCCTCGCGGGCCCGGTTCAGCGCGCCCTCGGGGCCGGTGATCTCCCGCATCTGCGGCACCAGTTCGGTGAGCCGGTCGCGGGTGTCCACGATGACCTGGCGGATCTCCCGCTCGGTGGTGCGCCGGCGCAGCCGGTCCCGCAGCACCGCCTGCGCGAGCAGGCCCAGCACCAGCAGGATCGCGCTGTTGACGACCTCCTGGCTGACCGCGTCGTTGGTCAGGCCGAGCACGGCGACCGTGAGGGCCAGGACGAGACCGATGAACGCGTCGAGGTTGGTCACGACCCAGGCGAGCAGGCGCGTCATGACATCCCCCGGTCGACGACGGAACCTCCATGATAGCCCGCTGTCAATGTCACCATCACACCCTGTTTCCGGCCGGCGGCGGCTGCCGGCGGGCGGCGCAGATCAGCGAGCCGCCGAGCCCGGGCGCGGCGCGGGCCAGCCGCCGCGACGCCACCCACCGCCCGCCGGGCAGCCGCCAGCCGACCTCGTTGGAGCGCAGGGCCACCGGCGTGAACCCGGCCCGGCGCAGCGTGCGGCGCAGCAGCGAGGCGGTGAACGGGCGGATGTGCAGCCACAGATAGGGGTGCAGCGGGTCGACCTGGCGTGGCGCGCGGCCGGCGAGGAACGCCAGCCGGTCCTGCACCGGCGCCAGGTTCGGGGTGGTGAGCACCAGCAGCCCGTCCGGCGCCAGCACCCGGTGACACTCCCGCAGCAGCGCCAGCGGGTCGTACACGTGCTCGATCAGCTCCCCGGCGAGCAGCCCGGCGAAGCTGCCGGCGCGGAACGGCAGCCCGCGGGTGGCGTCCAGGCAGACCGGCAGCGCCCGGCCGCCGGTCACCGCGCGCGCCGCGCCCAGCGCCGCCTCGGCCATGTCGGCGAGCACGAGCGGGCCGGGCAGCGCCGCCGGGTCGAGCATGCCGCGCGGTCCGCAGCCCAGTTCCAGCACCGGCCCGCCGCCGGTCACCCCCTCGGTCACCAGCCGGGCCGCGACCGCGCGGCGCACCCTGTGGTACGGGTCGTCGACGTACCCGTCGACCTCCGCGCCGTCGTGGTAGCGGCGGTGGTTGGCGTGCCGGCCGTGCGCCTGCGCGCGGTGCGACGACGTCCCGGTCGGCGGCTCGGCCATCACCCCTCCAGAGCGGACGCCGGCCCCGTCGGCGGCGTCCGCTCCAAGCCTCGCACCGGTCACGCCCGGCGGCGCGCATCCGGTCCGTGATGCGCGCGCCCGGTGCGTCAGATCGCCCGCGCCCAGTCCAGCCGGGTGCTGTCGTCGTACTCGTCGCCGGGTATCCACCACTGCTCGCCGAAACCGCTGGTGGACACGATGATGTTGCCGCCGTCGGGGTACTCGTTCTCCGGCGGGATCGACAGCGCGGCGCAGTAGCGGCCGTCCGGGGAGAACACCGGGGACAGGTAGAACCGGGGTTCGTCGGTGAGCTTCTTCAGCCCGGTCCCGTTGATCCGCACCGAGGCGAGGGACTGGTTGAGCGTCTCCAGGTCCGGATACCAGCGGTCGGTGCAGAACACCACGCGCCCGGAGTCGGGCATGAAGACCGGCGAGCCGAACCGCTCGCCGGCCAGCGGTGTGTAGATCGGCCGCGCCCTGCCGGTCGCCAGGTCCAGCACGCGCAGCTGCGGCCCCTCGGAACGGCTGCGCCACCGCAGGGCGATCGAGGAGCCGTCCCGGGACCAGTCCGGGTCGGCCATAACGTGCCCCTCGACCAGCACCCGGGTGGCACCGGTCGCCACGTCGACGGCGATCAGGCGGTCGTTGTCCTGCCCGGTGACCAGCGCGATCTCGGTGCCGTCCGGCGACCAGGTCGGCGCGCCGTAGCGGACGCCGAACGGGTTAGCGAGCAGCGTGCGCTTCTGGCCGGTGGTCCGGTCGTACACCGCGACGAACGGCTCCAGCGTGCCGTCGCCGGAGCGGGCCGTGTTGACCCAGGCCACGTACCGGCCGTCGGGCGAGGTCTTGGCGTGGTCCCCGTTCGGCAGCAGCTCCCGCGGCGTGGTGCGGCCCGGGTCGACCTGGAGCACACCCCAGCCGACGCTGACCAGCCACGGCCCGTTGACCGGCTCGGCGGCGGCCGCGCCGTGGGACGTGGCGGCCAGCCCGGTCGCGGCGGCCAGCCCGGTCAACGCGGCGGTACGCAGCAGGGCACGACGATTCAACGCTGTCATTCGACAACCCCCCGTGAGAGACGTGGCCCTCACCCTCGCGAGTGGATCGATAGACGGGAATCGGGCGAGCGGCCGCTTCACGCTCGGCTGCTCGTCCATCACCGCTGGTGAGGCCGCAGCGACCCGGTACGCTCGCCCCGATGACCTCCGACGCCCTGCGCCGCGCCCTCACCGAGCCGGGTGACCCGCCGCTGCTCGCGCTGCCCGGCGTGGCGGTCGAGCTGCTGGCCGCCCTCGCCGCCCCGCCGCGCCTGGGCGCGCACCTGCGGCTGGTGCACGACGTCGCCTGGCACCTGACCGCCGCGTTCGCCGACCGGTTCGCCGCGGTGCCGTTCGACAGGCAGGCGGTGCTGTTCGGCGCCGCGGTACACGACCTCGGCAAGGTCGAGCATCCGGCCGAGCTGACCGGCCCGGGGTCCGCGCACGAGGAGGCGGGCTACCAGTTGCTGCTGCGCTTCGGCGTGCCGGAGGAGCGGGCCCGCTTCGCCGTCACCCACGCCGCCTGGCACTCCCCCGGCGTGCAGCTGGAGGACCTGATGGTCAGCCTGGCCGACAAGGTGTGGAAGGGCCGCCGGGTCGCCGACCTGGAGCAACTCGTGGTCGACCGGCTCGCCGGCATCACCGGCCAGGAGCGCTGGCAGACGTTCCTGGACCTCGACGACGTGCTCGCCGAGCTGGCCGCCGGCGCGGACCGCCGGCTGGCGTTCCAGGCCGAACATCCGGTGTACGGCTGACGCCGGACCGAGGACGGCGATGAGTCCGGTGCCGGTGCGCGGTCTTCGGTGAGTCGGTGTTCTCCGAGTCTCCGGGAGGAAGCATGAGCACCAGCGAAGCGCGGGGCCGGGTGCGGGCGTTCGTCACCGTGTCCCTGGACGGCTACGTCACCGGTCCGGACGACCACGCGGGTCAGGGGCTCGGTGCCGGCGGCGAGCGGCTGCACTACTGGGTGATGGGCGGGCCGTGGACGTACGACACGCCACGCGAACCCGGCGCCGGCATGACCGCCGAGGACCGCGCGTACTTCGACGAGCTGCTGGAGGGTGCCGGCGCGGCGCTGTGCGGCCGGGGCATGTACGACGCCGCGGGCGCCTGGGGCGGCCGGAACCCGTTCCAGACGCCCCTGGTCGTGCTCACCCACCGCACCGCCGACCAGCCAGATCCGGACGCGGGTTTCCTCATGGTCGACGGGTTCGACGCGGCGCTGGCGGCGGCCCGGCGTACGGCCGGGGACGGTGCGGTGATCATCGGCGGGGGCGCCGCCGTCATCCGGCAGGCGCTCGCCGCCGGCGTGGTCGACGAGCTGGGCCTGTCCACGGCTCCGGTGGTGCTCGGCGGCGGGAAGCGGCTCTTCGAGGGCTTCGACCGGGACGTCGACCTGGAGATCTGCGCCGTGCACCACTCGCGGTACGCCGTGCACGTCCGCTACGCCGTCACCCGCCGCGCGAGCGATACCGATTGACTTTCGATAGGTTCCGCGCGATAGTCGATGCATGCTTACGGCGCAACGCGCGGTGACACCACTCCGCGCCTTCCTGGTCCTGCTGTTCGCGGTCCTGGTGCTGTTCCAGACCATGTCGCTGCCCGGCCAGTTCGCCCACATGGCCCGGGAAGACCCGGACATGGCGTACCTGCGATGGCCCGCCACCGCGGTCACGGTCTTCTGGGTGCTCTGCGTCCAGGTGGTGATCGTCTGCACCTGGCACCTGCTCACCCTGGTCAAGCGCGACCGCATCTTCACCGAGGCGTCCCTGCGCTGGGTCGACGGGATCGTCTGGGCGGTCGCCGCCGCCTGGGTGGTGCTCGTCGGGGTGTTCCTCTATGTGGGCTTCAACGCCGACGACCCCGGGCTGCCGCTGCTGCTGTTCCTGCTGGTCACCGGCGTCACCGTGCTGGGGCTGCTGATGGTTGTGCTGCGCGCGCTGCTGCGCCAGGCCACCACGCTGCGCACCGACATGGAAGCGGTGATCTGATGCCGATCGTCGTGCGCATCGACGTGGAGCTGGCCAAGCGCAAGATGAGCGTCGGCGAGTTCGCCGAGCGCGTGGGGCTCACCCCGGCCAACGTCGCCGTGCTCAAGAACGGCCGCGCCAAGGCCGTCCGGTTCAGCACCCTGGAGGCCATGTGCCGGGTGCTCGACTGCCAGCCCGGCGACCTGCTCGAATGGGTCCCCGACGAGGAGGAGCGATGAGGCACCTGGCCGCCGCCGTGGCGGTGCTCGCCGTCGTGCTCGGCGTCGCCGGCTTCGTGTACGGCGAGGCCGACGACTCCCCCGGCCTCCAGCTCCTGTCCGCGCTGCTCGTCATCGGCGCGGTAGCCATCGGCGTACGTGTCGCCCGGCGTACCCGTTAGGGCCGGCGCCCCCTCGACGCCGGCCCTGCCGCTCAGCCCTTCACGCAGACGACCTGCTTGAGGTGGGCGACCACCTCGACCAGGTCCTCCTGCTGGGCCATCACCTCGGTGATGTCCTTGTACGCGCCGGGAATCTCGTCCACCACACCGGCATCCTTACGGCACTCCACACCGGCGGTCTGCGCGGCCAGATCCGCCGTGCTGTACGTGCGCTTCGCCTGCCCCCGCGACATCCGCCGCCCGGCCCCGTGCGACGCCGAGCAGTACGCGTCGACGTTGCCCTTGCCGCGCACGATGTACGACCCGGTGCCCATCGAGCCGGGGATGATGCCCAGGTCCCCCTTACCGGCCCGGATCGCGCCCTTGCGGGTCACCAGCACGTCCACCCCGTCGTAGCTCTCCTCCGCCACGTAGTTGTGGTGGCAGGAGATCGGCTCGTCGTAGCGCACGTGCGGGAACGCCTCCCGGACCACCTGGCTCAGCAGCGCGAGCATGACCGCCCGGTTACGCCGGGCGTACTCCTGCGCCCACCACAGGTCCCGCCGGTACGCCTCCATCTCCGGCGTGCCGGCGAGGAACACCGCGAGGTCCCGGTCCGGCAGGTCGGTGTTGTGCGGCAGCCCGCGCGCCACCGACATGTGCCGCTCGGCCAGTTCCTTGCCGATGTTGCGGGAACCGGAGTGCAGCATCAGCCAGACCCGGCCGTCGTCCGGGCCACCCTGCTCCAGGCAGACCTCGATGAAGTGGTTGCCGCCGCCGAGCGTGCCGAGCTGCCGCTGCGCCCGCGTCTCGAGCTGGGCGACCTTCCGGTCCAGCGTGGCGAACCGCCGCCAGAACTCGTCCCAGCCGGCCTGCTCCAGGCCCCGGACCCGCCGCGGATCGACAGCGTCGTCGCGCATCGCGAAGCCGACCGGGATCGCCGCCTCGATTGCCGAACGCAGCGGCGCGAGGTCGTCGGGCAGGTCGGCGGCGGTCAGCGAGGTCCGCACCGCGGACATGCCGCAGCCGATGTCCACGCCGACCGCGGCCGGCGACACGGCCTGCCGCATCGCGATCACCGAGCCGACTGTGGCGCCCTTGCCGAAGTGCACGTCCGGCATCACCGCGACGCCCTGCACCCACGGCAGCGCGCCGATGTTGCGCAGCTGCCGGGCCGCCTGCGCCTCGATCGTGTACGGGTCGGTCCAGACGCGGACCGGCGCCCGGGTACCGGCCAGCGGGGTGAAACCCATCGTCGTCTCCTTGCTCGTGTCCGTCGGAGATAGGTACCCCGGAAACGGAGAACCGCCCTGCTCCGGTGTCGGGGCGGGCGGTTCGCGCGGATCGTCGCGCCGGCGCTAGACGCGCCACCACCCTGGTTGCCACTGCCGTTCCCGGCCCGTGCCCGGTTCGGGCAGCAGGGCACCGGCGCGCGGCGCTTGCCGCTCGGCGCGGGTGCGGTTCTGCTGCGACACGGTGGACTCCCTGGTGGATCAGATCGACGTTGCCCGCTCACCGTACGGGCGCCACGCACCGGCGGCAACGCGAATTTGCGACAGCACTGAACCTTTCCGCGCACGCGCTGATTACCAGGAGCTTCACGTGAGTGACCAGCGAAAGACCCGTCAGGACGGAACCTGGGCAAGCCTGAGCACGTATTCGAATCCGCGTTTCTGCGCGGGCGAATCCACCATTGGCAGGATCAGCGCCGGTATGCCGGCGGCAACCGATCCGCCGTCGCCGGCGGGATGATCACCGACCATCAGGGTCTGGCCCGGTGCGGCATGGAGGGCTTCGAGGGCGGCGACCCAGATCAGAGGGTCCGGTTTGACGAAGCCGACCTCGTAGGACAGTACGAACGCATCGACATAGCCGTCGAGTCCGTGCCGCGCAAAGCATGTGCGGATGTCCCAGCCGACGTTGCTGACGACGCCGATGCGAACACCGCTGTCACGCAATGCGGACAGGGTGGCGACGGTGTCGGCGTACGGCTCGACTGCTTCGGCGTGTGTTTCGTGCATGGCCGATGCCAGCGCCTGGTCCACCCCAGGAATCTGTTCCAGCACAGCGAGGATCGCCCGATCCCAGACTCGCGGGTCCAGATCTCGGGCGATGTGGGCCGGATCCGTGGCCGTCTCCCGCAACAGTTCCGCGAAGTCGCCGGCAATACGGTGCGCCTCGCCGACAGCCAATGTCCGGTCGATCGATGCCGCCGCGTTGCCCACCCAGCGCTCCGAGTCTCTGGCGAACAGAGTCCAGGCGAAGTCGAACAGTACTGTCGTCACGCGCCTGGCGGTCATCGCATCACCCTAGATCGACACGGCGCGTCCGGGAGCGGCGGTCGACCTGGATCGGGCCGGGCCAGGGTGCCCGGCCTCAGCCGGCCTGCGCGACCGGGTGGCGCCGCATCTCCTCCATGAACGGGTAGCGCGCGGTCAGCTCGGCGAGCGTGATCCCCGCCCGCCAGGCGGCCGCCACCTGCGCGACCTGGAGCAGGTCGGTGGCGTCGCCGCGGGCCTGGACGTCGCCGTCCACCCTCAGGTCGATCATGAAGTAGCGGGCCTGGGAGCCGAGGCTGACGCAGACCACGCCCCGGGGGGAGGTCATCTCGGCGCAGGTGAAGCGGCTGCGCCCCTGCTCGGGCGCGGAGACCGCGCCGACGTCGAGCTGGTGCGCGGCGGCGGTCGCCACGAGCGCGGGGGCGAGACCACCCGGCTCGACCAGGTCCGGGTAGAGGCGCACACCCAGTGCGGCCGACACGTCGCTCATGCCTGACTCCCACTTCCTTGTGACAGAGACCAGCAGCGCGCAGGTTACGGGTGTGTTACCGGCACGCACGGCCATCCTGTCCCGTACGACCGTCCGGGGGCAATAGGAACGCCCTCATCGAACCCCTGCGAGGTACGCTCCCGCCTCATGGCGCACATCCGGTGTGACTTCTTCTCCGAGGCGCTCGGCGTGGGCACCTCGATGACGGTGCTGCTGCCCGACCCGGGCGCCGCCGGGATCGGCATGGCGGGTTCCGGCGCCGACGGTGACCCGCCGGTGCTCTACCTGCTGCACGGGCTGACCGACGACGACACGGTGTGGACGCGCCGCACGTCGATCGAGCGGTACGTGGCACCGCTGGGGCTGGCCGTGGTGATGCCGCAGGTGCAGCGCAGCTTCTACTGCGACGAGGCGCACGGCAACCGCTACTGGACGTTCCTCAGCGAGGAGCTGCCCGAGGTGTGCCGGTCGTTCTTCCGGCTGTCCGACCGCCGGGAGGACACGTTCGTCGCGGGCCTGTCGATGGGCGGCTACGGCGCGCTCAAGTGGGCGTTGCGCCGGCCGGAGCGGTTCGCGGCGGCGGCCAGCCTGTCCGGCGCGCTGGACGTGACCCGCCGCCGCCACCATCCGACCCACCCGGTCGACCCGGCGGTGTGGCACACGGTCTGGGGCGACGACCCGGTGCCGGCGGACGACGACACGGTGGGGCTGCTGGAGCGCTCCGGCGACGACCGGCCGGCGCTCTACGTCGCGTGCGGCACCGAGGACTTCCTGTACGAGGACAACGTGCGGTTCCTCGACGCGGCCCGCGAGCGCGACGTGCCGGTCACCGTCGACTTCGGTCCGGGGGACCACGACTGGGCGTACTGGGACGCACGCATCTCCGACGTGCTGGCCTGGCTGCCGCTGCGCACGCGCTGAGCGGCCGGACTCAGACGCCGACGGTTCCGTCGATCGCCTCGCGGATCAGGTCGGCGTGCCCGTTGTGGCGGGCGTACTCGTGCAGCATGTGCAGCATGACCAGGCGCAGCGACACGTCCTCGCCCCAGCGGGCCTGGTGACCTGTCACGTCGAGGGACTCGGCCTCCCGCTCGATGCGCCGGGCGTGCTCGATCTCGCGCTGCCAGGCCTCGAACGCCTCCGCCACGTCGGCGTCGCGGGCGTCGTACGCCTGCTGGAAGTCACCGGTGTCCGACCACACCAGCGGCACGTCCTCGGCGGCGATGACCCGGCGGAACCAGGTGCGCTCCACCTCCGCCATGTGCCGGACCAGCCCGAGCAGGGACAGCGTGGACGGCGGCGACGCCTGCCTGCGCAACTGCTCGTCGGTCAGCCCCTCGCACTTGAGGGCGAGCGTGGCCCGGTGGAAGTCGAGGAACGCGCGCAGCGACTCCCGCTCCCCGCCGAGCAGCGGCGGGCCGATCCGTTCGGTCTCCATGAACGCCCACCCTAGCCGCAATCGATCATGGTGGAACGACCGCGTCACCGCAGCGACGAACCGGCCACCGGGAAGTCGAACCAGGTGTCCGGGTACGGCTCGTCGACGTAGCGGTAGTGCCACCACTCCAGCGGATAGTTCTCGAAGCCCTGCGCGGACATCAGCCGGCGCAGCAGGTCCCTGTTGTTCCGGGCGGTGTCGCTGATCCGCGCGTCGGCGGTGTGGGCACGCGGGTCGAAGCAGTCGAAGCCGGTGCCCATGTCGATCGAATCGTCGGCGAAGCGGCGGCCGGCCGGGTCGGTGCAGGGCACCAGCGGCTGGCCGGGCGTGTACCCGGCCTGCGGGGGCCCGGAGACCGGGACCAGGGTCAGGTCGACGGTGCTGCCCCGGCTGTGCGCGGTGGGCGCGCCGATGTAACCGTCGGCGAACAGCCGGTCCTTCGGCACGGCGGGGTAGAACTCGCCCTTCATCAGCTGGTCGCCGGGGAGTTTCGCCCAGGCGACGAAGTCGTCCGCCGCGCGCTGCGGGCGGTAGCAGTCGTACACCTTGAGGCTGTGCCCGCCGGCGAGCGCGGCGGTCTGCACCCGGTGCAGCGCCTGCGCCGCCGGGCGGGTGAGCAGGCAGCGTGGTTCGGCGTACCCGTCGATCGGACGGCCGACGAAGTTGTGCGGGCCCGCGTACCGGATGTCGGTGCGGACGGTGGGGTCGACGGTGCTGAGGTCCACGAAGTCCGCCGGGGCCCGCGGGCCGGTCGGGGTGGCTGACGGCGGCGCGGACGGCGACGGCGACGGCGCGGGCCGCTGGCAGGCGGCGGCGAGCAGCGCGGTCGCCACGGCCAGGCCCGCCGTCGCGCGCATGCCGGTGCCCATCCGCCGTGTCTACCAGCCCGGGCGGGCCGGCATCGGCGGAACCGGTGGTCAGGCGCCCAGGACGGTACGCAGGAAGTCCACAGCGGCGGCGTCGTCGTCGATGCCGCCCGCCTCGTGGCCGTTGAACCGCCACACCGTCAGGTCCTTGTCGCCCCGGTAGTCGTGGTAGGCGGCGTAGACCGTGGACGGCGGGACGATCTCGTCCATCAGCGCGACGGAGAACCGGGCCGGCGCGGTGGCGCGGCGGGCGAACGCGACGCCGTCGACGTAGCCGAGCGTGCGCAGCGTCTGCTCCTCGCGGTCGCGGTGCACGGCGAGGTAGTCCCGGATCTCCCGGAACGGCGCGGAGTCGGTGATCGTGATCGCGCGCGGGATGTCGCAGAGGAACGGCACGTACGCCACCGCCGCGCGTACCGAGGGCGCCAGCGCGGCGGCCGCGAGCGCTGCGGCCCCGCCCTGGCTGTGACCGAGAACGGCGATCCGGTCCGGGTCGACTGCCGGCAGCTCACGCGCGGCGTCCACGGCGCGGACCGCGTCGGTGAGGAAACGACGGTAGTAGTACTTGTTCGGGTCCTCGATGCCCCGGGTGGCCATGCCCGGGGCCTGCGGCCCGGCGGCGGCCACGTCCGGGGTGTCGCCCCGGCTCCACCCCGAGCCCTGGCCACGGGTGTCCATCTGGAGGTGGGCGAAGCCGGCCGCGGACCAGAGCAGGTTCTCCAGCGCGTGGCCGCGCCCGCCGCCGTACCCGACGTACTGCACGATCGTGGGCAGCGGGCCGGACGCGCCGCGCGGTGCCCGCAGCCACGCGCGGATCGGCTGTCCGGCGAAGCCGGGGAAGGTCACGTCGAAGACGTCGACACCGGTCAGCGGCGTCGGCAGCGGGGTCGCCGTCACGGGGTCGCCGCACGAGCGCGCCTGTGCGAGAGTGTCAGCCCAGAAGGCGTCGAAGTCGGCAGGCTCGTGCAGGTCGCTGCGGTAGGTACGGAGTTCGGCCTCGGTCAGGTCGGTGAGCACGCCTCGGTCTTCCTCGTCGTTCGTCGGGGGTGGACGGCGAGCCGCCGGAAGATGACTGGCGCATTTCCGGAACGTTTCCGCAACTCGTGCGAACGCTAGGGCCGGTCCGGCCTGTCGTCAAGCCCTCTGCGTACGGCAAGATGTGCGTGGGGCGGGACGGTCTACCGGTCGGTTCCGGCAGCCGGCGAAGGGAACACGGGTGAGCGCGGACGACGAACGCAGGGTGACCATCACCGCGATCGCACGGGAGGCCGGCGTCTCGGTCCCGACCGTGTCGCGCGTGCTCAACGGGCGGTCCGACGTCGCGCCGGACACGCGGGAACGGGTCGAGGAGCTGCTGCGCCACCACGGCTACCGGCGCCGGGGCAGCCGTACGGTGCGCCGGGCGGACCTGGTCGACCTGGTCTTCAACGACCTGGACAGCCCTTGGGCCGTGGAGATCATCCGCGGCGTGGAGGACGTCAGTCACGCCGCCGGGGTGGGCACCGTCGTCTCGGCGATCCACCGCGAGTCCAGCTCCACCCGGCAGTGGCTGCACAACCTGCGCGCCCGCGCGTCCGACGGCGTGATCGTGGTGACCTCGCACCTGAGCCCGGCCGTGCAGGCCCAGTTGCGCCGCCTCAACGTGCCGGTGGTGGTGGTCGACCCGGCCGCCGGCGTGGCCGCCACCGACGTGCCGGCGATCGGCGCCACCAACTGGACCGGCGGCCTGGCCGCCACCGAGCACCTGCTCAAGCTCGGCCACCGGCGGATCGGTTTCGTGGCCGGCCCGCCGCACCTGCTGTGCAGCCGAGCCCGGCTGGACGGCTACCGGGCCGCGCTGGCCGCCGCCGGTGTGGCCGCCGACGACCGGCTGGTGCAGCCCGGCGACTTCTACCACGCCTCCGGGTTCACCGCCGGTGGTGCGCTGCTCGACCTCGACGAGCCGCCGACGGCCATCTTCGCGGCGAGCGACCAGATGGCGTTCGGGGTGTACGAGGCGGTGCGCCGGCGCGGACTGCGGGTCTGCGACGACGTGAGCGTGGTGGGCTTCGACGACCTGCCCGAGGCACGGTGGGCCTCACCGCCGCTGACCACCGTCCGCCAGCCCCTCGTCGAGATGGGGCGGCTCGCCGCGCGTACCGTGCTGCGGCTGGCCCAGGGTGAGGAGATCGACTCGCCCCGGGTCGAACTGGCCACCGAACTGGTGGTGCGCGACAGCACCGCGGCGCCCGCCTGCCGCTGACCCGGACCGCCACTTTCAGTCTTGTTCCGGAATTTCCGGCTCGCGCAGAACCGACCCGGTCGACATGGTGGCGGCGGCCGCCGCGGCGTGCCGGCGCCGCCGTGCCAGCAGCACCGCTCCCCCGGCCGTCAGCACCGCGCCCACCGCCACCGTCACACCGGCGCTGGGCGCGGCGCCGGGGCCCGGCGCGCCGCCACGCAGGTCGGCGTGCCCGGCCAGGGCCGACGCCCCGCCGCCCGCCGGTGGCGCGGTCCGGTCCAGCTCACCCGGCTCGACCAGCCGCCCGACCGAGGCGTCCCGAGGCTGCGCGAATCCCCAGTCCAGCAGCGCGGCGCCCTGCTGCCAGCCCCGCTGGCTGGTCACCTCGGCGCCGAGCAGCGTGACCACGAGCCGCCGCCCGCCGCGCTCGGCGGCGCCGACGTAGGTGTGCCGGGCCAGGTCGGTGAAGCCGGTCTTGCCGCCGATCGCGCCCGGGTACTGGTCCAGCAGCATGTTGTCGTTGGAGATCGCGAACGCCTTCTTGCGCAGCGCCGGCTGGGCCGGGATCTGCGCCGTACGGGTGGCGGCGTACCGGCGGAAGGCCGGGTTCGCGAAGCACGCCCGCGCGATGAGCGCCAGGTCGTACGCGCTGGTGAACTGGCCCGGACCGTCCAGCCCGGACGGGGTGACCGCGTGGGTCTGCCGCGCGCCGAGCCGGTGCGCCTCCTCGTTCATCGCCCGCACCCCGCCGGCCAGCCCGTCCGGGCCGCCGCCGAGGCGGGCCAGCGCGTTCGCCGCCTCGTTGCCGGAACGCAGCAGCAGTCCCAGCCAGATCGTCTCGATCCGGTACCGCCCGCCCTCGACCAGCCCGACCGCCGAGCTGCCCGGTTCCACGGCCAGATCCCCGGCGGTCACGGTGACCTCCCGGTTCGGGTCCAGCCGGGGCAGCATCGTGGCCGCCAGCAGCAGCTTCTGCACGCTCGCGGGCACCGCGTACTCGTGCGGCCCGCAGCCGCCGAGCACCGCGCCGCTGTCCAGGTCGGCGACCACCCAGGAGGTGGCGGTGACCGGCGGCGGCGCGGTCGACGCGGGCGGGACGACCAGCCCGGCGGTGTCCAGCGCCGCGCCGCCGACGGCCCGCGCGGCCGGATCGGGCGCGGGCGGCGGCTGCGGCGGCCGGGTCGACGGGGGCGGCACGTTCGGGCAGGGCGGCGCGGCCGGCATCCGGCGTACGGGCGCGCGGACGCCCGCCACCGCGGGCGTCGCCGACACCGGCACCAGCAGGGCGGCGGCCAGCGCCACGAAGGATCCCCAGGTCCTCATGACCCGGACGCTAGCCACGCCGACCCGAACGGGTCACCGGCTCCGGGATTCGGGCCCCGGCGCCGGGGCCACGCGGTAGGCTCCCCCGCCCGTGCCCGGATCAGCGCGCGGGCAGCCCGTGACCGCTGAGCGGGCCGACGTGCCATCCGTGGCGACGGCACTCGGCCAGCACGCGCGGAAGCGCGGCGACACCGGCCCGCCAGGCGCCCGGCGCGGCGGTACGGGAGGAGTCGTGCAGCAGGATCGTGCCGCCTCCCTCCAGCCCGGACAGGACGGTTCGCGCGACCGTGTCGGCGGTGGCCGTGGCGGTCCAGTCCCGCCCCCAGCAGCTCCACAGCACCGGCCGCAGACGCAGCCGCCGGGCGGCCGTGAGCGCCGCGGCGGTGAGCACGCCGTACGGCGGTCGCAGGAACCGGGGCGCACGGCCGGTCACGTCCGTGACCAGGTCGTACGCGCGGGTCAGGTCCCGGACGGTGCGGGCCGGGCCGCGCAGCAGCAGGTTGTCGTGCGTCCAGCCGTGCACGGCCACCTCGTGGCCGTCGTCGACCAGCCGGCGGCCCAGCGCCGGGTTGCGCCGCAGCATCGCGCCGAGCACGAAGAACGTGGCCCGGACCCGGTGCGCCGCCAGCACGTCCAGGACGTGGCCGGTGGACTCCGGGTCCGGGCCGTCGTCGAAGGTCAGCGCGACCCGGTCGGGCGCCCCGATTCCGTGCAGGCCGGGCAGCCACCGCCGCCGCACGGCGGGCAGCGCCGTGACCGACGGCGCCACCTGCAGCACCGGCAGCGCGAGCGCGGCGGCCCGGGCCAGGGTCGCCGCTCTCATCGCAGACCGCCGGTGGACTGCAGCATCGCGGCGAGTACGGCGACCGCGTCGCCGACCGGGTCCAGCAGCGGGCGGCGCGTGCCGGCCGAACCCGCGGGCGGCGCCCGGCGAGCCGCCTCGGCGACCAGGCCGGCCGGGTCCTGGGACACGTCGTCGTGGGACGGGACCACCGGTGAAGTCCCGATCACCGCCGCGAGCACCGGTCCGAGCTGCTGCGGTGTGCCCGCCCACCGGCTCAGGCCGGCGCGGGCCAGGATCGCGGCGTTCGCACGCCCGTGTCCGGCGATGGGCCGGTACGTGACCACCGGCAGCCCGGCCGCCAGCGCCTCCTGGCAGGTGAGCCCGCCGGCGTTCTCCACCATCACGTCGACGGCGCGCATCAGTGCCGGCATGTCGTCGACCCAGCCCAGCACGTACCGGCCGGCGCCGTGCAGCCGGCGGCGCAGCGCCGCGTTGTGCCCGCACACCACCACCGGGCGGACACCCGCCGCGGCGACCTCGGCCACCGTCGCCGGCACCTCGCCGGCGCCCCAGGAGCCCGCGACGACAAGCGCGAGCACACCGTCGGCCGGGAGGCCGAACCGCTGACGGGCCCGCTGCCGGTCCTCCGGGCCGGGCCGGGCGAAGGCGCGGGACACCAGCGGCTGCACCACCGTGACGTCGGCGGCGTCGGCCTGGCGCGTCTCGGCGTGGCGGACCGCGCAGTACACGTCCACGCCCGGCGCGAGCCAGGTCGGGTGCACCACGAAATCGGTCACGTAGGTGATCACCGGGACACGGAGCCGCCCGTGCCGCCGCAACGGGCCGAGGAGCTGGTTGGCGAACGGATAGGTGGTGACCACGGCCCGGGTGTCGGACGGGATGCGGCGGCGCAGGCGACGGCGCAACGGCCTCAGCAGCGCGCGGATCGCGCGTACGGCCGTCGGTGAGCTGCCGGTCAGCCGGAACAGCGCGTGGTAGCCCCACGGGAGCCGGTGCAGCACCCCCCGGTACGTCTCGCGCACCGCCCGGTGCAGCGGGCGGGGCAGCAGGTGCAGAAGGTTCAGCCGGTCCACCGCGAAGCCCCGCGCACGCAGCCGTTGCGCCAGCTCGTCAGCGGCCCGGTCGTGTCCGGCGCCGATGTCCGCCGAGACCACCACGATCCGGCCCGGGTGCTCCATGCCGGGCGCATACCCACGGAATCGGTGTCCACGCGACCCGCCGGGACGCCGGGTTCAGGCGCGGCGGCGTCCGCGGCGGCGGGACCGGCCCCGGCGGGCGGCGAGCACCGCCGCCACCCCGCCGACGGTGAGGGCGAGCAGACCGGCGAGCGGCACGATCATCCGCCAGTCCCCCTCGCCGACGCGGCGCAGCGCGGTGCCGGCCGGCCCCCGCCACGGCGGCGAGACGGTACGGGCCGGCGCGGCTGCGGGAGCGTTACGGGGTTCCGCCGCCTCGGCGTCCCCCTCACCCGGCTCCACCAGCCGGCCGACCGAGGCGTCCCGGGGCAGCCCGAAGCCCCAGTCGAGCAGCTGGGCGCCCTGCTGCCAGCCGCGTACCGGCCGGGCCTCGGCGCCGAGCAGCGTCACCACGAGACGGCGTCCGCCGCGTTGCGCGGCGCCGACGTAACTGTGCCGGGCCAGCTCGGTGAAACCGGTCTTGCCGCCGAGCGCGCCCGGATAGCGGTAGATCAGCTGGTTCTCGTTCTGGATCTGGAACCCGCCCTTCTTTAGGGCGGGCTGGGCCGGGATCTGTGTGCGTTCGGTGAGCGCGTACCGGCGGAACGCGGCGTCGGCGAAGCAGGCCCGCGCGATCAGCGCCAGGTCGTACGCGGTGGTGAACTGCCCGGGGCCGTCCAGTCCGGACGGGGTGACCGCGTGGGTCTGCCCGGCGCCGAGCCGGCGGGCCTGCGCGTTCATCTCGGCGACGCCGGCCTGCGTGCTGCCGGCGCCGAGACGGGCCAGCATGTTCGCCGCGTCGTTGCCGGACTGCAGGAGCAGGCCCAGCCAGAGCGTCTCCACGCTGTAGCGGCCACCGACGAGCAGCCCGACGGCCGAGCTGCCCGGTTCGATGTCGAGGTCGGCGCGGGTCGCGACGGCCACCTGCTTCGGGTCGAGCCGGCTCAGCATGGTGGCGGCCAGCAGCAGTTTCTGGGTGCTGGCCGGCGTGCCGGGGACGTGCGCCCCGCACGCGCCCAGAACGGCGCCGGTGTCCAGGTCCGCCACGAGCCAGGTGCTGGCGGTGACCGCCGGGGGCGCGGGGCTGCCCGGCGGCGCGACCAGTCCGGCGCCGGCCAGCGCCTCCCCGCCCACCGCCGCCTGTTCGGGTGTCGTGGCCGGCGGCGTCGGGCGGGGCGGCCGGCTCACCTTCGGCGCGGGCTGCCGGGGGCAGGGCACGGTGGCGCCGGGCGCGGGGGCCGTCCCGGGGGCGGCCGGCGCCGGTGCGGGTGTCCCGGCGGCGAGCAGGGTGACGGCGGTGACGGCGGCCAGGACCCGGGCTCTCATGAGAAGGCACCATACCGAGCCCGTTGATCAGGGCCGGGTGGCTCACCGGGGCCGTGACGCGGCGCCGATCGCCCGGCCCCGCTCGGTGACCGGGCGAGTCAGCGGACGCCGCGCAACCACCATCGTTGCCAGGGCGTCTCCACCGCCCGCCGATGGTAGCGGGAGCGGACCCAGGCCACCGCCCGGGCGGGCGGCAGCCCGTCCAGTACGGCGAAGGCGGCGAGCGCGGTTCCGGTACGCCCCACACCGCCGTGGCAGGCCACCTCGACCCGCTCGCCCGCGTACGCGCGCCGCCACGCCTCCCGGAGCGCGTCGAGCGCGTCGGCGCGGTCGGCCGGGATCCAGAAGTCGGGCCAGCGGATGCGCCGGGCGGGCCACTCCGGTTCGGGGCCGGGCGCCAGCAGCAGCGCGAAGTCGGCGGGCGAGGCGGGCTCGGCGACTCGCCGCCCGCGGACGGTGGCGCCCCCGGGCAGCGTGAGCAGGCCGGCCTGATCGGTCCACGGTGTCGCGTCCATGGCCCATTGTGTCGTGTGGCACGGACACGTGAGTGCCCGCCGGACTCCGTCCGGCGGGCACTCACGATCGAGCCGGGTCTTTCCCGGCGCGCCCCGGATCAGCCGAGGCGACGGCGACGCCAGGCCATGGAGGCCAGCAGCAGCACCGCGCCGGCGGCGGCGAGGCCCCCACCGAGCTTCAGCGGCGTGCCGATGCTGTCACCGGTGACCGGCAGCCCGCCGTGGTGCGGGGACTTGGTCGGCCGCGGCGGCAGGACGGTGCCGGTGGCGCTGGCGATCCGACCGGACGTCAGACCGGTGGCGGTGAACGTGTACCGCCCGGGCCGGGTCGGCCGGTAGGTCACGGTGAAGTTGCCGCTGGCGTCGGTCGTCACGGTGAACGTGGTCGGCGCGGGCTGCGGCTGGGCACGGTTGGGCGTGTAGGCGACCGGCGCCATCGCCACCGTGCTGCCGTCGCTGCGTCGCGCGGAACCGTCGGCCGGGGCGGCCGCGGGCAGGCCCGAGATCGCCACGTCGATTCGGACCGTCTCGTTCGGCCCGAAGTTCGATCCCCGCAGGGTGAACGTCTCGCCGAGCCGGATGGTCGTCGGTGAGACGGTCAGCGACGCGACCTCGGGCGGGTAGACCGGGGGTTGCGGCTGCGCCGCCCCGGCCGCGGTCGGCACGGCCGCTACGGCCAGGCCCACCGTGAGCGCCATGATGATGCGGGATAGCCGCATGATGGTTTCCCTCCTACTGTTCACAGCTTGGTGCGTTGACTACTTGGGTGGTCCATGGGGTGACGGTGGGCGTGTGCACCAGCTCGGCCGTCCCGGCGCCGGTCTGGCCGGTGAGCACCGTGACGTCGAGCGTCCGGGTCTGCCCCGGGCGGGTCTCCACGTTGGCCACCGCCACCTGGCGGCGGCCGTCGGTGCCGCTGCCCATCGCGGTGTCCCTCCCGTCGAGCCGCCCGGTGAGGACGGCGCCCCCGGTGGGCGTGTGGACGGAGACGAAGGTGCGTGCGGTGTACTTGTCGCCGGACAGGGCCAGCCCGGTCACCGACTTGGTCAGGCCCGACTTCGGGGCGGTGGAGTTCACCGTCACCTTCAGCCGCAGCTCGCGGCGCCCGTCCGGATGGCATTCGCCGACCGTCACGGTGGCCGAGAACCTGAGGTAGTAACCGAGCTTCGCGCCGCTGCCGTCGTTGAGGAACACGCCGACAGTCGGCACGGTGTCCTTCTCCGGGAGCTGACCCGCCAGCCGGGTGTCGGCCAGCGCGCGCTGCTCATCGGATCGGACACTCCAGAACAATATCCGACGTTCGCTAATGGAACGACTAAAAACGGTCAAAAGCGACCGAGGGTCGACCGTCTTGGTGAACAACGTGTCGAACACGCCGGACGCGGCCCGGGCGAAGAACACGTCCTGGTCCTTGGTGTCCAGGTCCCGGTACGAGTCACTGAGCAGCGTCCGCACGGCGGTGGCGGCGGCCAGCGAAGGCCCGTCCGGCACGGTCACCGGGCCGACCACGCCGAGCAGGTACGACAGGACCACGGGGTCCACCGCCAGCACGCCGTCCACGGTGGTGCCGGTACGGCGGCGCACCATGTCCCGGTAGAGCGCGGCGGCGGCCGGGAAGTCCGGGCTGAGGTTCACATCCGCCGGATAGATGCCCGGCAGGTCGCCCCAGAGCCGCTTCGCCTCCGCGCCGATCTTGAGCGGTGGGTCGAAGGACCGCAGGTCCGACGAGCTGCCCTGCTTGACCAACCGGACCCGGCCGCCCTCGGCCCGCAGCACCGCGTACGCGCCGAACATGCCGCCGGTGGCGCGCAGCTCGGCCGGATTCTGCGAGACGAGCAGATAACTGCGTGGCCCGTCCGCACCGAGCAGCGGCGGCAGCAGCCGCGCGCCCCGATCCGCCGCCGAGGTCAGCTCGCCCAGTCTGTCCAGCTCCGCGCGCAGCGCGGTGACCGCGTCGCGCACCTGCGCCACGAGGCTGTCCACCGGCACCTGCCGCAACCGCTCGGCGGTGGCCCGGACCGCCTGGTCGGCCGCCGTGACCTCGGCCGAGACCCCGCGCAGGCGGGCCAGGTCCAGCCGGCCCTGCTTCGGCACCAGCGAGGCGAGGTCGACCCGCAGCAGCGTGGGGAACGCGAGCCGGGCCAGGTCGTCCACCGCCACCGAGATCTGCCGCACCGCGGCCAGGTTGTCCCCCGCGTAGGGGGCCTGCTGGCCGGCCCACCAGACCGGATCCCCGGTAGCGCCGCGCGCGGCGGCCGCCTGCTCCTGCAACGCGGCGAGCGTGCGCTGCGCCCGGGCCACGTCGCCGTCGAGCACCTGGGCGCTGAGCTCCTTGGCCAGCCCGGCGGCGTTGACCAGGTGGGCGCGGGCCTGCCAGCCCCGGAACGCCACCCAGCCACCGGCGCTGAGCAGCACCGAGACGACGACCAGCCCGGTCAGCAGGATCCGGCGGACCCGGGCGCGCCGGCGCCGCCGCGAGCGCCGTCGGCGGCCGGGCGAAGGACCGGGTCCGGACACAAAATCCTCCTACGAGACGAATAAGACACTTTTCGCAATCGAGATGCTTTCTAGCATGGAAAAGGAAGCTTTAGTTGGCTATTCCGCCGCTCTGTCGGCTTGCACCGCTTCTGCGAGTTTTGCTCGCTTCGGCGCCACACCCGCCGCCTCCTGCAGCAGGGCCTCGATCCGGTCCACGCCGGTCCGCATCGACATCTCCCGCAGGTACGCGCCCCGGCCCCGCCTACCCATGTCGATCCGGGCGGCCGTCGGGATGGCGGCGGCCAGCCAGAAGCGGTCGGCGAGCGCCGCCCAGTCCTCCGGCGGGCAGGACAGCCCCGCGCGGGCCCGCTCGACCAGCTCCGCCGTCTCCCCACCGGCGGAGGCGACCACCGGCGCGGCACAGGAGAGCGCGGCCTGGAGCTTGGCGGGCACGGTCCCCCGCAGCTCGGGCAGGTCGCGCTGCGCCACGAGCTGATAGTCGGCGGCCGCGTAGAGCTGCGGCATGTCCACGGCGGACCGTCGCTCGACGAACCGGACGTTGTCCGCGCCGAGCTCGGCGGCGAGCCCCCGCACCCGCCGCTCCTGCGGACCGGAGCCGACCAGCACCAGGTCCATCCGGTCGCCGAGCGCCGCCGCCGCGCGGACCGCCGTCTCCAGCCCCTGGCGCACGCCGATCGTCCCGGCGTGCATCACCACGCAACGGTCGTCCCGCCGGATGAGCCGGCGGACGGCCGGACCGGCCTGGGTCGGACGGAAGATGCGTTCGTCGGTCCAGTTGAGCACCGTACGCACCCGCGCCGGATCGGCCCCGCGGGCGCGCACCAGATCCGCCATGGACGGCGAGCTGACCGCCACCACCGTCGCCTCCCGGTAGAGGCGGCGCATGGCGGCCTCCAGCCGGGCCGGCGCCCGGTCGCTCTGTGCCGGGCCCGGCTCGTGCTCCGTCCAGACGTCCTGCACGTGCAGGACGGTGGGCGTACGGCCGAGCAGCCGCAGCAGCCCGGACGCCGCGAACGTGACCGCCGGGTGACCGAAGACGTAGAGCGCGTCGACGCCCCGCAGCAGGCCCCGCCCGGCGAGCGCGGCGCTGCCGGCGAAGGAGAGCCAGCTCGCGGTACGGGCCCGGGGCGTGCCGTCGCCGCCGGCGTACCGGGGCACCCGGCGTACGGTCAGCCGCTCGCTGTGCGTCTGGTGCCGCCAGCGCTGCCGCCAGCCCGGATAGACGTGGCCACCCGGATAGTCCGGGAACCCGGTGAGCACCCGTACCTCGTGGCCCCGGGCGACCAGCTCCTCGGCCAGGCTGCCCGGGACGAACGCCGGCTCCGGCGGGAAGTGGTACGACAGGATGCCGATCCTCATGTCCACGCTCCCGGCGCGGCTTGCCGGACGGGCGCGCGGCGCGGCGCGTACGATTCCGGCAACCCCTCTGCGTCCGGCCGCGACAGCCGGAAGAACGCCGTCGCGGCACTCTGCGCCGCGACCGTGCCGACGAGAGGGGTGCAGATGGTCGACGAGGTCCTCTTCGTCTGCCACGCGAACATGTGCCGGTCACCGATGGCGGAGTTCATCGCCCGCCGGATGCTGGCCGGTCTGCCGCTGGCGGTCGCCAGCGCGGGCACCGACGCGATCGACGGCGCCGCCATGCACCCGTACGCGGTCGAGGTGGCCGCCCGGACCGGCGCGGACCCGGCGGCCTTCCGCACCCGGCGGCTGCGCCCCGAGCACCTGACCGGAGCGGCGCTGGTGCTGACCGCGACCCGCCGCCAGCGCTCGGCCTGCACCGCGATGGCCCCGGCCACGCTGGCGCGGACGTTCACGCTCCGGCAGTTCGCCCGGCTGGCCACCGAGGCCCGGGCGGACGAGGCGGAGGCGGGCACGCCGTTGCGGGCGGCGGTGTCGGCCGCCGTGCGCGCCCGGGGGCGGCTGCAACCCGCCGCCCCCGACGTGGACGACCTGCGCGACCCGATCGGCGGCTCGCCGGCCGACTTCCGGCGGTGCGCGGAGGAGATCGAGCGGTCGATCCGCCCCGTGCTCGCGCTCATCGCGACAGCCGGGTGAGTTCCTGCGTCCGGTCGCCCCCGACGGCCTTGGCGCCCCGGCGGCTGCCGGCCCGGTCGGCCGGCACCGAGGGCGCGGCCGGCGGCACGACCACCTTGTACGCCTCGTACTGGTAGGCGTCCGACTTGGCCACCTTGGCCATGTTGAGCACGCAGCCGAGCAGGCGCACCGAGACCGAGCTGAGCGCGTTCGCCGCCGCCGCCACCTGGCTGCGCGAGGTCCGGCCCTGCTGGGTGACCAGGAGCGCGCCGTCGGCCTGCACGGCCACCACCACGCCGTCGGTGACGGCCAGCAGCGGCGCGGTGTCGATCACCACGATGTCCGCCGAGTCCCGCAGCGCCACCAGCAGGTCCGCCATGGACTTCGAGCCGAGCAGCTCGCTCGGGTTGGGCGGGGTGGCGCCGCTGGGCAGCACGAGAAGGGACTTCTCCCCCCAGCGCTGCACCACGTCACCGACCTGGACGTCGCCGACCAGCACGTCGGTGAGGCCGACGCCGCCGTCGAGGCCCAGGTAGTCGGCCACCTTCGGGCGGCGCAGGTCGGCGTCGATGAGCAGCACCCGCCAGCCCGCCTCGGCCAGCGCGATGGCGGTGTTGCAGGCCATGGTGGTCTTCCCCTCGCCCTGCAACGCGCTCGTGACCGCGATGACCCGGGCCGGCTCGTGCACGTCCACGAAGCGCAGGTTCGTGCGCAGTTTGCGGACTGCCTCGGCCCGGGCGGAGGTGGCCGCCGCGCCGACGATCAGCGGCGCCGCCTTCGCGCCGTTCTCGTACGGGATCTCGCCGAGCAGCGGGCTGCCGGTCACCCGTTGCAGCGCGGCGCCGTCGCGCATCCGGACGTCGGCCAGCCCGCGCAGCACGGCCAGCGCGGCGCCGAGCAGCAGGCCCAGCACACCGCCCATGACCAGGTTGCGCGTGGGCTGCGGCGAGACCGGGCTGGACGTCACCCGGGGACCGCTGACGACCTCGATCTTGATCGGCGGGGCATTGCCGTCCGGCGGCGTCTCGACCTTGCGCACCAGCTCGGTGAACTTCGTCGCGAGCGTCTCGGTGGTCTTCAGCGCCCGGGTCTGGTCGGTGTCGGTGATCGTGGCCTTGAGCAGGACCGTGCCGGTCGTGCTGGCGGTCCGGATCCGGCTGCGCACCTGGTCGGCGGTGAGACCCAGCGGCGCGTCGGCCACCACGCTCTGCGCCAGCCGGTCGCTGGTGAGCAGGTCACCGTAGGACTTCACCCGCTGCTGGAGGAAGAGGCTGCCCTGGTAGGCGTCGGTGACGCCCTGGCTGGGCGTGGTGACGAAGAACGTCACCGAGGCCTCGTACCGAGGCGCCGTCCGGACCGTCACGAGCGCGGCGGTGCCCAGGGCGAGCATCACCGTCACCAACACGATCCACCAGTGGCGTCGGACCAGGCGCAGGTAGCCGAGAACGTCCATCACGCCCTCCCTAGCGACACGCCGGTCTGCCGATGAAACTGCACGAAAGCCCCCTAAAAGCACCCGTACCCGTGCCAGGATCGAATCGCCTATTCACGACGTTACGTGACTTGACGAATGTAAACGACCGAACAGGCACAGAAGGTCTAATCCTTTCAATCCGGATAGGACACAGAGGGCAGCCCATGGATCGTGAAGCCAGCACAGCAGTGCGACCGCACCGCCGGATCACCCACCGCGCCGCCACCCTTTCCCTGTTAACGCTGGACACGGCCGCGTGGTGCGGAGGATTTCTCGGCGCCGCCTGGACGAGGTACGAGTTCGACCTGACCGTCGCAGCCAGCGCCCGTACGCTCGGCCTGGCGCTGGCCTGCGCCGCGCTGTACGCCGCGCTCACGCTGCTGCGCTCCCGGATCTACGGCCGCTACCCGATCGGCAGCTCGGGGGACGCACAGGGGCTCGCCGTCACCGTCGCGCTCGTCGCGGCCGTCGGCGCCGTCGCCGTGATGCAGTGGACGCGGCATCCCGTACCGGCCAGCACGCCGCTCGTCGGCGGCACGGTGGCGCTGGTGGTGATGGCGACCGCCCGCGGCCTGTGGCGTGCCCACGCCGACCGCCGGCCACCCGCCCCACGGAACGCCGAGCGCTGCCTGGTCTACGGGGTGGACGCGGCCAGCGAGCGGCTCGTCCGGGTGCTGCTGCAGGATCCCGACAGCAGCTACCGGCCGGTCGGCCTGCTCGACGACGCGGCCGACAGCCGCGGCCTGCGGCTGGAGGGGCTGCGCGTGCTGGGCGGCCGCGAGCAGGTCGGCGACGCCGTTCGGGCGACCGGGGCGACCACCGTCATCTTCTCGATGAGCGGCTCGGACCCGCAGCTGCTGCGCGACGTGCGTACCCGGACCCTGGAGGCCGGGGCGGCGTTCAAGGTGCTGCCGCCGGTGCGCGAGCTGCTCGACCGGCCGGTCGCCGCCACCGACGTGCGCGACGTCCAGCTCACCGATCTGCTGGGCCGGGCGCACCGGGTGGCGGAGCTGAGCGTGGAGCGGGGTGGGCTGGCCGGCCGGCGGGTGCTGGTGACCGGCGCCGGCGGCTCGATCGGCTCGGAGCTGTGCCGGCAGATCGCCCGCTGCGAGCCGGACGAGCTGATGATGCTCGACCGGGACGAGTCGGCGCTGCACGCGCTGCAGATGTCCCTGCACGGGCGCGCGCTGCTGGACGGGCCGGAGCTGATCCTGGCCGACATCCGTGACGCCGAGGGCATCGCCCGGGTGATCGCCGACCGGCAGCCCGACGTGGTGTTCCACGCCGCCGCGCTCAAGCACCTCACGCTGCTCCAGCGCCATCCCGGTGAGGCGATCAAGACCAACATCCTGGGTACGCTGAACGTGCTGGAGGCGTGCCGGGACGTCGCCCAGTTCGTGAACATCTCCACCGACAAGGCGGCCAACCCGGCGAGCGTGCTCGGCTACTCCAAGCGGATCACCGAGCGGCTCACCGCGTACCACGCGCAGCGGCTCAACGGCACCTACCTCAGCGTCCGGTTCGGCAACGTGCTCAGCAGCCGCGGGTCGGTGCTCACCGCGTTCCAGGCGCAGATCCGCGCCGGCGTGCCGGTCACCGTCACCCACCCCGACGTCACCCGCTACTTCATGACCGTCCAGGAGGCGGTGCACCTGGTGCTCCAGGCCGCGACCATCGGCCGGGGCGGCGAGGCGCTGGTGCTCGACATGGGCGAGCCGGTCCGGATCGCGGACGTGGCGCGCCGGCTCGCCGCCGAGGCGGACCGGCCCGTGGAGATCGTCTTCACCGGGCTGCGGCCCGGTGAGAAGCTGCACGAGCACCTGTTCGGCGCGGACGAGGTGGACACCCGCCCGCTGCACCCGCTGATCTCCCACGTCCCGGTGCCGGAACTGGACCCGGACGAGGTGCGGACGCTGGACCCGTACGCGGAACCGGACGAGCTGATCAAGCGACTGGCGGAGTTCTGCGAACCGGCCGGCGCCGCCCTGCCGGCGCTGCCCGGCCAGCGCTGACCGGAGCCGGTGGGACGCCCGCCCACGAGATGGGACGAGCGTCCCACCGGCCCAGCTCGCCGCCGGTCCCGGCGGCCATTAGGCTTGGAACCGGTGTGCCGGGAAGCCTGGTCGGCGATGGATTCGCCGACCCCAGCTCCCGAACGGACGCCGCATGACCCACACCCCACCTCCGTCGCGCCTGCTCTCCCGCCGCTCCTGGCCGGAGGCCCGGTTCCTGGCCGACGTGCTGCGCACCGAGACGGTCGGCGGCGCTCTGCTGCTGCTCGGCGCCGTGATCGCGCTGATCTGGGCCAACTCGCCGTGGCGCGCCGGGTACGCGGAACTGAGCCACTGGGTGCCCTGGCCCGGCGGCGCGGCGCTGCA
This sequence comes from Micromonospora sp. NBRC 110037, assembly GCF_001652995.1. Taxonomy (NCBI): domain Bacteria; kingdom Bacillati; phylum Actinomycetota; class Actinomycetes; order Micromonosporales; family Micromonosporaceae; genus Micromonospora; species Micromonospora sp. NBRC 110037. The sequence goes on along the minus strand of NZ_BBVA01000002.1, from coordinate 1,404,890 downwards.
CCTCGACCTCAGCCTGCGCACCTGGGCCGCCGACGGGTTGCTGGCGATCTTCTTCTTCGTGGTGGGCCTGGAACTCAAACGCGAGTTCGTCGCCGGTGACCTGCGTGACCCCCGCCGGGCCGCGCTGCCGGTGATCGCGGCCATCGGCGGCATGGTCGCGCCCGCGCTGATCTACCTGGCGGTGACGCTCAGCGCCGGCGGCGCCGGACTGCGCGGATGGGCCATCCCCACCGCCACCGACATCGCGTTCGCCCTCGCCGTGCTCGCCGTGGTCAGCTCCCACCTGCCGCAAGGGCTGCGCGCGTTCCTGCTCACCCTCGCGGTGGTGGACGACCTCTTCGCGATCACCATCATCGCGGTGTTCTACACCGCCGACTTCCACCCGCTGCCGCTGCTCGGCGCGCTGCTGCCGATCGCCGTGTTCGGGTTGCTCGTGCAGCGGCGCCGCACCTGGTGGTGGGCGCTGATCCCGCTGGCCGTGACCGCCTGGACGCTCGTGCACGCCTCCGGCGTGCACGCCACGGTGGCGGGCGTGCTGCTCGGCTTCACCGTGCCCGTGCTACGCGGACGCGACGGCTCGCCCGGCCTGGCCGAGCGGCTGGAGCACCGCTGGCGGCCGGTCTCCGCCGGCCTGGCCGTACCGGTCTTCGCCTTCTTCGCCGCCGGGGTGACGCTGGTCGGCGTGGACGTGGGCGGCGTGCTCAGCAACCCGGTGGTGCTCGCGGTCGCCGCCGGACTCGTGCTGGGCAAGGTCGTCGGCGTGTTCGGCTCGACGTACCTGCTCGCCCGGTTCACCCGGGCCGAACTGGACGAGGAGATCACCTGGGCCGACCTGCTCGGACTCGCGCTGCTGGCCGGCATCGGCTTCACCGTGTCGCTGCTCATCGGCGAGCTCGCGTTCGGCACGGGCAGCCCGGAGGAGGACGGCGTCAAGGTGGCGGTGCTGCTCGGCTCGCTGACCTCCGCCCTGCTCGCCTCGGTGGTGCTGGTCCGCCGCAACCGGGTCTACCGCCGGATCAGCGAACGGGAGAACCGGGACGCCGACGGTGACGGCATCCCGGACGTCTACCAGGGCGGAACCGCCTGACCCGCGTCGCGCCGGCCGTCCCCGGAGCGGGAACGGCCGGCGCGACACGGGCCGATCAGTTCAGCTCCGCCACCGCCTCGAAGATCAGCCACAGGCCGCAGATGGCGAACAGCACTGCCGCGCCGTAACGGATCGCCCGCTCCGGCAGGTGCCGGCCGAGCATCCGGCCCACCAGGATCGCCAGCGCGTCCGCGGCGACCATACCGAGCGTCGACCCGAGCCAGGTGCCGAACCAGCCGTACTTGGTGGCCAGCGTGATGGTGGCGAGCATGGTCTTGTCGCCCAGCTCGGCCAGGAAGAACGCCACACCCACCGCGAGGATCGCCGACTTGCCGCTGCGTTCGGCCTTGCGCTTCTCCTCCTCGGTCAGCTTGTCGCCGCGCAGCGTCCACGCGCCGAATCCGAGGAACGCCAGGCCGGCGATGAGCGAGATCCAGCCGGTGGGCAGCGCGGCGTTCAGGCCGTACCCGATGGCCACCGAGGCCAGGTGCACGATCGCGGTGGCGATCGTGATGCCGATGAGCACCGGCACCGTCTTGAACCGAGTGGCGAATGTCAGCGCCATGAGCTGGGATTTGTCGCCCAGCTCCGCAACGAAGATCACGCCGAAGCTGACCACCAGCGCGACGAGGAAACCCTCCATGTGAACCTTCCCGATCAAGCCGGGAGGAGGAACGGGGGCGCCCTCGACCCGGCTGCGACAGCCTGAGTCGAAGGTCTCGCCCGCCCCGGAGACCGGGGCCGCGTGGCCGGATGCGGAACGCACCAGTGTGTCGACCACGACATTGGGGGCTACTCCCCTTCGCGCAGCCAGCCTAGCCGATCACCCGCCGGGCCCGTCAGCGGGTGTGGCCCGGACCACCCAGGCACTCAGTCGGCCCGGGCCAGGCTCACCCCGAACAGCCCGCCCGGGTCGGTCCAGAACGCCTGCCGGGTGAACCCGGCGGCGGTCAGCTCGGCCGCGATCCCCTCCGGCCGGAACTTGGCCGACACCTCGGTACGCAGCTCCTCGCCGGCGGCGAACACGACGTCGGTGTCCAGCACCCGCACCGTCGCCGGGCGCTCGGCGCGCAGCCGCATCTCGATCCACTCCCGCTCCGGGTCCCAGACCGCCACGTGCCGGAACGCGTCGACGTCGAAGTCCGCGCCCAGCTCCCGGTTGATCACCCGGAGCACGTTGCGGTTGAACTCGGCGGTCACGCCCGCCGCGTCGTCGTACGCGGGCACGATCACCGCCGGGTCCTTCACCAGGTCGGTGCCGATCAGCAGCCAGTCGCCGGTCTCCAGCGCCGCGCGCATCGCGGTGAGGAACCCGGACCGCTCCACCGGCAGCAGGTTACCGATCGTGCCGCCGAGGAACGCGACCAGGCGCCGGCCGCCGGTGGGCAGCCGGTCCAGGTGGCGGGTGAAGTCACCGACGATCCCCCGCACCCGCAGCCCCGGGTACGCGGCGGCGATCTGCTCGGTGGAGGAGCGCAACGCGCTCACCGACACGTCCAGCGGCACGAACGTGCCCAGGTCGCCGTGCCGGGTGAACGCGTCCAGCAGCAGGCGGGTCTTCTCCGACGAGCCCGACCCCAGCTCGATCAGCGTCTTCGCGCCGGTCAGGGTGGCCACGTCGTCGGCGTGCGCGGCGAGCACGGCCCGCTCGGCCCGGGTCGGGTAGTACTCCGGCAGGCGGGTGATCTCCTCGAACAGCTCGCTGCCCCGGGCGTCGTAGAACCACTTCGGCGGCAGCCACTTCGGCGTCGCGGCCAGCCCCACCCGTACGTCCTCCCGCAACCCACGGTCGAGGTCCCGCTCCTCCAGGTGGATCTCCAGCGGCTCCGCGCTCATCAGGTGTCCTCTCTGTCCTGCCGGTGATGGGAAGAACGTCAGGCGGCGGTCAGCTCCCGCACGTCGAACCGGCCCGTGGACGCCACCACGAGCCGGCCGTCCGGCACCGCCTGCCAGGCCGGGTCGTCGTCGAACGGTTCGGAGGCCAGCAGCACCGAGTCCGGCCCGCGACGCGCCGACAGCGCGTGGCCGCCCGTGCTCGCCACCACCGTCGTACCGTCGGTGAGCAGCAGGTTCAGCCGTGAGCCGGGAGCGGCTGCGGCGACCGCCGCGACCGTGTCGGCGACCGCCTCGTCCGGCGGCGCCCCGGCGCGCAGCCGGTGCCGGACCAGCGCCCACAGCAGCGCCGAGTCGGTCGGCACGTCGAGCGTGATCAGGTCGCGCACGGGCAGGCCGGCGGCGATCGGGACCAGGCTGTCCGGCCAGCCCCGCACCACGCCGTTGTGGCTGAACAGCCACCGTCCCTCGGCGAACGGGGCCGCCGCCGTCTCGTGCAGCGGCATGCCGACGGTGGCGGACCGGACCGCCGCCAGCACCGCCCGCGCCCGCGTCACGGCGGCCAGCTCCGGCAGCGTGGTGTCGCTCCACATCGGCTGGGCCCGCCGGTACCGGACCGGGTCGCCGTCGTCCGGGTACCAGGCGACGCCGAAGCCGTCGGCGTTTATGGTGCCGCCGCCGCGCATGTCACGCGGCGCCCACGACTGGCGCAGCAGGCCGTACGGCGGGTCGAACAGCAGGCTGCCCAGGAGCACGGGTGGACCGAGGTACGCGAGGTGACGGCACATCGGGCCGGCTCACTCCTCCGGTCCGGCGTCACGGGCGCAGCGGAAACCGCTGAAGATCTGCCGCCGGATCGGGTAGTCCCAGTTGCGGAACGTGCCCCGGCAGGCGGACCGGTCGGTGCCGAACGAGCCGCCCCGCAGCACCCTGTGGTCGTCGCCGAAGAAGACCTCCGAGTACTCCCGGTACGGGAACGCGGTGAAGCCCGGGTGCCCGCGGAACGGCGACGAGGTCCACTCCCACACATCGCCGACGAGCTGGTGCACGCCCAGCGGCGACGCGCCCGCCGGGTACGCGCCCACCGGCGCCGGCCACAGGTGCCGCTGGCCCAGGTTGGCGTGCTCGGCGCCCGGATCCTCGTCGCCCCACGGGTAGCGGCGGGACCGGCCGGACGCCGGGTCCCAGCGGGCCGCCTTCTCCCACTCCGCCTCGGTGGGCAGCCGCTTGCCGGCCCACGCCGCGTACGCCTGCGCCTCGTACCAGCAGACGTGCACCACCGGCTCGTCGTCGCGGACCGCCGACCAGCGGCCGAACCGGCGGTACGCCCAGCCGTCGCCGTCGCGCCGCCAGTGCATCGGCGCGCTCAGCTCCGCGTCGATCCGGTGCCGCCAGCCGGCCTCGCTCCACCAGCGCGGCTCGTCGTATCCGCCGTCGGCGATGAACGCGCGGTACTGCCCGTTCGTGACCGGCGCGGCGTCGATGAGGTACGCGGGCAGGTCGACGGTGTGCGCCGGGCGCTCGTTGTCCAGCGCCCACGGGTCGGTGGAGGTGCCCATCGTGAACGGCCCGGCCGGCACCCGTACCTCCCCGCCGACCCGGGACCGGGGCTCCGGCGGTGGCGGCGCGTCCAGCACCGGAGCGCCGGCGCGCAGCTGGTGGGTGGCGAGCATGGTCTCGTCGTGCTGCTGCTCGTGCTGCACGATCATGCCGAACGCGAACCCGTCGGCGACCAGGGGACGCTCGGTGAAGCGGATGCCGTCGAGCAGGTCGAACACCTTGTCGCGGACCGTACGCACGTAGGCGCGCGCCTCGGCCGGCGGCAGCAGCGGCAGCGCCGGGCGGTCCTTGCGGGGCTGCTTGAACGCGTCGTAGAGGTCGTCGATGTCGTGGCGCACCGGTTCGCGGCCGCCGACGTCGCGGACCAGCCACAGCTCCTCCTGGTTGCCGACGTGCGCCAGGTCCCAGACCAGCGGCGACATCAGCGTGGAGTGCTGCCGGACCAGGTCGTCGTCGTCCACCGCGTCGGTGAGCGCCGCGGTGCGGGCGCGGGTCCGCTCCAGCTCCGCGGCGATCCGGTCGCGCAGTCGTTCGGCGTCAGTGCCCGGTCGCTCGGTCGTGGTCACCGGTGTCCCCTCTCCGCGGCGGCACGTCGCCGCCGGATCTCTCGGTGGGTCTCCTCGTGGATGGCGGGCGGCAGATCGAGCCGGGGCAGGGCCGTCAGGGCCAGGTCGAACAGCGCCGCCGCGGCGGTCGCCAGCGGGCGCTCGGCCAGTCCGCACCGGGCCGCCGCGCGCCACCGGTCGGCGACCGGCGCGGCCGCCGCCAGCGCGTCGCGGGTGGTCGCCGGGTCGGCGAAGAGCGCGGCCAGGACCGTCAGCGGCACGGTCCACGCCGCCCCGGGCTGTGCGTCCAGGTAGCGCAGCTCCAGGTAGCCGCGCGGGCGCACCGGCGGGAACAGCGTGCTGACGTGGTACTCCAGGTCGTCGGTGGTGGGCGGCCGGGGCAGCGCGCCGGCCAGCCAGTCGGCGAACGTGACGTCCGGCGGCGCGGTCCAGTCCGGGCCGTCGCCGCGTACGCAGAGCAGCGGCGCGGCGAGCGCGTACCCGGTCCAGGCGGCCACCGGATCCTCGTCGGCGCGTTCGGGCGACCACACCGGACGGGTCCGGGCCGGGTCGATGGCCAGCCAGGTGGCCATCCGGGCGGAGGCCCAGCCGGTGGCCCGGCCCGCGTGCCGGTCGGCGGTGGCGAAGGCGGCCAGCAGCGGCGGGCCGACGGCGTGCGCGGCGGCCCACCGCTGCGCGAGGTGCTCCGGCTCGCCCGCGTCGAGGCAGACCTGCAGGCCCGCCGTGCTGTACATCATCGCCCGCCCCGCCGGGCCGCGCCGGTCGAAGGCGCACCGCATGGCCCGGTAGCGGGGGGTTTCCACGACGGGTCGCGGCAGCCGCCAGGGGTCGATCCCGCTACGGCCGAGCACCAGCCCGGCGGCGTCCAACCGGGCCCGCAGCTCGGCGACGTCGGCCTCGGTGGCCAGGACGAGCGCGCCGACAGTCGGTCGCGGCGCGGCGGAGATCTCCACCTGCCCGCCGGGCTCCACGGTCACGGCGCTCGCGCGCCGGAGCTCGTCGGCCGGGCTGGTGGGGTCGAGCGTCACGGGGCTGTGCCGCCCCAGCGCCCTGCGTAGTCGCTCGCGGTCGACCGGCCGGGCCGGGTCCGCGGCGTCGTGCACGGTCCATTCCAGTTCGACGCCGACGAGCGTGGGCGGTCCGGTCTTGAAGCAGATCCGGGCCAGATGGCCCCGGGCCGCCTGCTCGTCGCCCAGGACGACGGCGCGGTCCAGGTCCGGCGACATCACCATGGGGCGGCTCCTCCTCGGCGACGGACGACCACGGTGCCGCGACGCGCCCGGCCCGTTCGGCGCGGGACGCCGTCACACCATCCTCTGTCTAGCAGACGTGATCCGCTTGCCCGGAGAGATGAATTTTTGTCCGGAATCTGATTGCGCCCCCCGCGCTCAGTCGTCCTCGTCCTGGTCGTCGTCTTCGGCTGGCGGGGTCCCCGAAGGCTCCCCCACCAGATTCCGGCAGTAGCTCTCCACCTGCTCGGGGCCGCCGGCGGCGGCCACCAGGTCGGCGAAGCCGGGCCTGGTCAGCGCCTTCTCCCGCTGCCGCTCCGACTTGACCAGGTAGGCGCGGCAGTGGGCGACGATCCGGTTGTTCCCCGCCGGGGGCGCGGGCGGCGCGGCCGGGACGCTCGGCGTCGGCGTCGGCGTCGGCGTCACGTCGCGGGCCGGCCGGGACGCCGCGCCCGACGCCTCGCCGGCCGGTGTGCTCGGCGCCGGCCGCGACGGCCCGGTGGCGGTGGGGCCGGTGACGCCCGGGCCGCTGGTGGCCGGCGCCGGCGGGATCACCGGGTCCGGGTGGCGGTCCAGGCGTACGGCGGCGAAGGCCACCCCGGCGACCGCGGTGGCGGCCAGCCCGGACAGCGCGGCGGCGATCCGCAGGCGCCGGCGCGGCCGGACCGCGGGCACGGGCCCCGGCGCGGGCGCGGCGCGGGCGGCCCGGAAGGCGGCGACCGCCCGGTCCTCGCCGGCGATCTCACCGGCGGTGGCCGGGCCGGCCGCGGCCGACAGCAGCCGGGTCAGCGGGTCGGTCTGCGGCCCCGGTGGCGACCCGGCGCGCGCGGCGTCGAGCAGACGATCGGATTCCGCCCGGTCGGCGGGCCCGCCGGACCGGCGAGGGTGCATGCCGTCTCTCCTCACGTCAGCCCTCCGCCGGCTCGGCCTCGGGCGCGTGCGGCACCTGGCGGTCGGTACGGGGACGCGGCGCGAGGGCGCCCCGGGAGCCGTCCGGGGCAGTGTCCGCCGCCGAGCGCTCCAGCATGGCAGCCAGCCGGCGAAGGCCCCGGTGCGCCGCGGTGCGCACGGCTCCGGCCCGCCGTCCCAGCACCCGCCCGGCGGTCTCCGCGTCGAGGCCGATGACGGCCCGCAGCATCACCGCCTCCGCCTCGGCCGGCGGCAGCGTACGGATCAGGGCCAGCGCGCTCTCGGTGGCGATGGCCTCGCCGGCCCGGTCGGCGGTGTCCGCGTCGGCGGCCAGGTCGTTGAGCGCCTGCACCGGCACCGGTACCGACGGACGCCGCCGCTGCCGGCGCAGATGGTCCATGGCCCGGTTGCGGGCGATCGTGACCGCCCAGGCGCGGAACTCGCCACCGGTGAAGGAGGGCAGGTCGCGGGAGATCTGGAGCCATGCCTCGGAGGCCACGTCCTCGGCGTCGGCGCCGACGAGAGCGGTCAGGTAGCGCAGCAGGGCGGGCTGCAGGCTGCGGTAGAGGAACCGGAACGCCTCCTCGTCGCCGGCCTGCGCCGCGGCGACCGCCTCGTTCAACTCGGCCGTCACGGTCGCCGTCCGGACCGGGTCGCGTGCGGGCACCGGGCACGCCGAGGAGCCAGTGGCCACACCGCCATCCGCACCCCGCCCCCCGGTGAGTTGATCTGACACTCGCACACGGGTGCGATGAGCCATGGACACTGCCGCGCGGCACGGGCGTCGGCGGACATACGGTACCGACGGCTCGGGGCGGCCGGGAGCCGGGCCGACGCCTGGGAACGCGGGGCGCTCCGGCAAGACGCCAGGGCCGGAGGAAGAGAGAGAAATGTCTACGCCCGTCACCGGCGTGTCGAGGTAACGCAACGTACGGAATCGACGCTCCCCGGCGCAACCGATCGTGCCGGGCCCCGCGGGCGGACAGCGACGTGCTGTCACATTCTGGCCGATCGTGCCGGTCCGGTCACGGTGCGCCGATCAGCGTCCCGGCTGCTGGAACGCCCCGCTGAAGGCTTTCGATCCCGCGCCGAGATCGCGGGAAATACTTCGCGCCCGCTGTGGGTACGGTATGGGGGTGCTGTCCTCAGACGTCGTACTCAGCGGTCGGTACCGCCTGGAAGACCGTGTCGCCACCGGCGGCATGGGCGACGTCTGGCGTGCCACCGACCTGGTCCTCGGTCGTCCGGTCGCGGTGAAGGTGCTCCTTCCCGCCCTGGTGTCCGACCCCGACTTCATCGCCCGTTTCCGTTCCGAGGCGCGGATCATGGCCTCGCTGCGCCACCCCGGCGTGGTCCAGGTCTTCGACTGCGGCGAGGACGAGCTGCCCAGCGGCGGCCGGGCCGACTACCTGGTGATGGAGTTCGTCGCCGGTGAGCCGCTGTCGCGGCGGATCGAGGACGCGGGGTGCCTCGAGGTCGCCGAGACCATGTCGATCGTGGCCCAGGTGGCGCAGGCGCTGCACGCGGCGCACGGGCGCGGCATCGTGCACCGCGACGTGAAGCCGAGCAATCTGCTGGTGCAGGACGACGGCACCGTGGTGCTCGTCGACTTCGGGGTGGCCCGCTCGACCAACGTCACGAGCATCACCAGCACCAACGCGGTGCCCGGCACCGCCCTCTACATGGCGCCGGAGCAGGCCGCCGGCCGGCCGGTCTCGGGCGCCACCGACGTGTACGCGCTCGGCGCGGTCGCGTACTGCTGCCTCACCGGCAGCCCGCCGTTCACCGGTGACAACCCGCTGCAGGTGGCCGTACGCCATCTCGACGACGAGCCGCCGGAGCTGCCGGCGGAGATCCCGGCGTCGGTGCGCGAGCTGGTGTCCCGGGCGCTGGCCAAGGACCCGGCCGACCGCTACCCGAGCGCCGCGGCGATGGCCGACGCGGCGCGGGCCGCCCGTACCGACTCGCCGACCGCGACGATGGCGCTGCGCGGCGCGGCGGGCCCGGCGCGGTCCCGCGACGATCAGCCGGCGGTCCGGCCGGGCGCCGCGGTGGCGACGTCGCGGCGGCGGGGCCGGCGCGGCACGCTCGTCGGGGCGCTGGGCGCGGTGCTGGTGGCGATGGGCGCGTTGGGCGCGCTGGTGGCCGCCGCGAACGACACCGCCGAACCCGCCACGAAGATCGACAAGACGGCGCCCGCGGTGGCGCCGAGCGACCCGGCCGCGGAGCCGGTCGTCGACGAGCCGACGGCCGGCGACGACTACACCTACCGGCCGGTCGGCCCGGGCGGCCGGCCGTCGGCCACGCCGTCGGTGACGCCGAGCGCCTCGACGGTCCCGTCGGCGCAGCCGAGCGTCAGCGAGGAGCCGGCGCCCACCGGCGCGCCGACCACCACGCCGCCCAGCACGCCGGCGACGACGGAACCGGTCACGCCAACGTCGACCCCACCGAGCACGCCGCCGACCGAAGGGGGCGGTGAAGCCGGCGGGCAGCCGGCCACCGAGCCCTGACCCACGACGAGCCGGCCCCGCCCGCGGCGGAGCCGGCTCGTGGCGTGTCCGGGCGGTGGTGCTCAGTCCGCGCCGAGCGACGCCACCACCGGCCGGGACAGCGCCCGGCGGGCCGGCAGGACCGAGGCGAGCAGCGCGGCCACCACCGCCACCGCGACGATCAGCCCGATCCGCGCCCAGGGCAGGACGAGCGTGAAGTCCCCGCCGATGCGGGCCACCACTGCCATCGCCCCGGCGGCCGCCCCGGTGCCGAGCGCGATGCCGAGCAGCGTGCCGACGAGCGCGGTGAGCACCGCCTCGACCGCCAGCACACCCCGCATCCCGGCCCGGCTCAGTCCGACCGCGCGCAGCACCGCCGTCTCCCGGGTGCGTTCCACCACGGACAGGCTGAGCGTGTTGGCGACCCCCACGAGTGAGATCACCACGGCGAGGCCGAGCAGCGCGGTGACGAACCCCAGCACCAGGTCGACGGTGCCGGTGAGCATCTTCTTGTACGCGGCCTGGTCCATCACGTTCACCGTCGGGTAGCGCGCCAGCACCGACTCGACAGCGGTCCGGGCCTCGTCGACGCTCACCCCGGCGGCCGGATCCACCTCGGCCAGGTAACCGCGCACGGTCGGGAACATGGCGGTGAAGTCGGCGTCCAGCACGTCCACCAGGTGCCCTGGGGGCACCGGGCTCCCGGCCAGGACCGGCTCCTCGTCGGCCACCACCGCGGCGACCCGGAACGGCCGCCCGGCGAGCGTGATCGTGGAACCGGCCGTCCAGCCCCTGGTCGCGGCCAGCTCGCGGTGCACCAGCACCGCCCCCGGGCCCAGGCCGGCCGGGTCACCGGCGTCGACGGCGGACAGCGTGCGCCGGACCAGCGCCGGGTGCGCGGCGCGCAGCTGCACGTCGCCGACCACCCGGCTGCGCTGCTCGTGCACCACACCCAGCTCCGGGCGGGCGGCCAGGTCGCCGGCAACGGTGGCCGGCAGGTCCCCGCCGATGCCGGTGACCAGGAAGTCCACGCCGATCCGGGCGTCCACCGCGCGTTCGATGCCGGACTTGACGCTCGCCGCGCCGACCACGAAGGCGGAGACCAGCCCGATGCCGATCACCATCGCCGTCGCGGTGGCGGCGACCCGGCGCGGGTTGCGCACCGCGTTCGACACGGCCAGCCCGCCGGTGGCGCCGAACGCCGCGCGGAACGGCCCGCCGAGCACCCGTACCAGCGCCGGCACCAGCACCGGGCCGAACGCCACGATGCCGCCGAAGGCCAGCAACCCGCCGGCCGCGACCAGCACCACCTGGCCGGTGGCACCGGCGCCGGCCAGCGCCGCCACACCGGCGGCGAGCGCCAGCGCGCCGACCGCCAGCCGGATCCGCCCGGCCGGACGGACCGGGTTGACCGCCGCGTCGGTGAGCGCGGCCACCGGGGCGACCCGGGTGCCCTGCCAGGCCGGCAGCGCCGCCGACGCCACGGTGAGCAGCGTCCCCAGCCCCAGCGACAGCAGCAGCGTACGCGGGGTCAGGGTGAGCCCGCCGCCCAGCGGCGCGCCGGTGCCGGCGAGCAGCACGCCGAGGCCACCGGCCACCGCCGCGCCGGCCAGCACCCCCACGACGGAGGCGAGCAGGCCGGTCACCGCCGCCTCGGACAGCGTGGCCCGGTAGATCTGCCCCCGGGTGGCGCCGACCAGCCGCAGCAGCGCGGTACGCCGGGAGCGCTGGGCGAGCACGATGGCGAAGGTGTTGGCGATCACGAAGCCGGCCACCACCACCGCGACGGCGGCGAACGTGCCCAGCAGCATGCCGAACTGCCGCAGGTCGCGTACCGCGTCGTCGACCGCCGCGTCGAGGATGGCGTCGCGGTCCCGGACCGTCACGTCCGGTCCCACCACGGCGCGGATCCGGTCGGCCAGCGCCGCCGTGTCCACCCCGGGACGGGCCGCCACCATGATCCGGCCGTAACCCTTCTCGCCGCTGACGGCCAGCGCGTCCGGGCCGGTCAGCCCGATGTAGGGGCCGCCGACGTCGCGGGAGCTGCCGTCCACGTCGACGGCGCCGACAAGCGTGTACGGCCGGGCCGCGCCGTCGCGTCCGCCGATCGACACCGGGCCGCCGACGGTGAAGCGCTCCTCGGCGACGGTCTCGTCGTCGAGCACCACCTCGCCGGGGCGCTGCGGCAGCCGCCCGGCCACCACGTCGTAGGACTGCAGGGCCGCCTCGGTGGGGACGGCGGCGAGCACCGCGTACCCGAGCACGGGACGGCCGTCGGCGCCCACCACCCCGGCGGAGCCGGTCAGCTCGCCCGCGGCGGCGGCCACCCCGTCGAGGGCGCGTACCCGGTCCACGAGCGCCGGGGGCAGCGGGTCGGTCTCGGCGTACGCGGCCAGGTCGGTGTGTCTGTCGAACTCACCGGCCCGCTCGTACGCCCCGGCGCGCATGCCGTCGATGAACATCAGCGTGCCGGCGACGAACGCGACGCCGAGCACGATCGCCAGCGAGGACAGCAGCAGGCGCAGGCCGTCGGCGCGGACCTGGCGCAGGGTCAGGCGCAGCATCCCGCTCACCGCCCTGCCGGCGTCACGGCCGGGTCGAGCCGGCTGAGCGCGTCCCGGACCGCGCCGACCGTGGGCGCGTGCAGCTCGTCGACCAGCCGGCCGTCGGCGAGGAAGACCACCCGGTCGGCGTACGCGGCGGCGGCCGGGTCGTGGGTGACCATGACGACGGTCTGACCGAGCATGTCCACCGCCTCGCGCAGCAGCCGCAGCACCTCGGCGCCGGAGCGCGAGTCGAGGTTGCCGGTCGGCTCGTCGGCGAAGATCACCCAGGGTCGGGTGATCAGCGCGCGGGCCACCGCGACGCGCTGCTGCTGCCCGCCGGACAGCTCCGCCGGGCGGTGCCCGAGGCGGTCGGTCAGGCCCACCGCCGCCACCACCTGCCCCAGCCACGCCGGGTCCGGGCGACGGCCGGCGATCGCCAGCGGCAGGACGATGTTCTCCTGCGCGGTGAGCGTGGGCAGCAGGTTGAACTTCTGGAAGACGAAGCCGATCCGGTCCCGGCGCAGCCGGGTGAGCCGCCGGTCGTCCAGGCGCGTCAGGTCGGCGTCACCGATGTGTACCGCCCCGGCGGTCGGCCGGTCGAGGCCGGCGAGGCAGTGCAGCAGAGTGGACTTGCCGGAGCCGGACGGGCCCATGACGGCGGTGAACCGGGCGGCGGCCAGGTCGAGGTCGACGCCGTCGAGCGCGACGACGCGGGACTGCCCGGCGCCGTACTCCATGCGCAGCGCGCGGGCGGCGAGGGTGACGCCGGTGGTCGGTGGTGCGGACACTGAGGTGCTCCTGTCGGACACGGTCTTTCTGACAGTTCCGACGCTAGGGGCGGCACCACCTGGTTGATCTCCACCTGCGCGCTCGACCTCGATGCGACGGAGGTCGTCCCCCACCGGGGAAACCCGTACGACCTGAGGCGTACGCCGGGTCAGCCGCCGGGCGTGATCAGGCCGCTCTCGTACGCCAGGACGACCGCCTGGACCCGGTCGCGCAGCTGGAGCTTGGCCAGGATGCGGCCGACGTGGGTCTTCACCGTCGCCTCCGCGACGTGCACCCGGGCGGCGATCTCGGCGTTGGAGAGCCCCTGCGCCACCAGCAGCAGCACCTCCCGTTCCCGCTCGGTGAGCTGGGCCAGCCGGGGATCGGCGGCCGGCGCGGGGCCGAGCTGCCCGGCGAACCGGTCGAGCAGCCGCCGGGTGATCGACGGGGCCACCACCGAGTCGCCCTGGGCGACCACCCGGATCGCGGCCATGAGCTCCTCCGGCGGCACGTTCTTGAGCAGGAACCCGCTCGCCCCGGCGCGCAGCGCGGCGAACGCGTCGGCCTCCGTGTCGAACGTGGTCAGCGCCAGCACGCGGGGGCGCCCGTCGTCGCGCCGGGCGCAGATCCGCCGGGTCGCCTCCACCCCGTCCATGGTCGGCATGCGCAGGTCCATCACCACCACGTCGACGGCGACCCGGTCCAGCACCCGCAGCGCGTCCGCGCCGTCGATGGCCTCGGCGACCACCGCCAGGTCGGGCTGGGAGTCGAGCACCATCCGGAACCCGGCGCGTACCAGCGCCTGGTCGTCGACGATCATCACCCGTACCGTCACGCCGCCGCGCTCCCTTCCCCGGTGCCGGCCGCCGGGGCCAGCGGCAGCCGCGCCCGCACCCGCCAGCCACCGGCAAGTGTGGGTCCGGCGGCGAGGCTGCCGTCGTACACCCCGACCCGTTCCCGCATGCCGACCAGGCCGTGACCGCCGGACGGCGCCGGGCCGTCGACCGGACGGCCGCGCCCGTCGTCCACGGCGCGGATCACGACGGCGTCGGCGCTCCAGTCCAGCGTCAGCTCCACCGACGCGCCGACGCCCGCGTGCTTGAGCGTGTTGGTCAGGCTCTCCTGCACCACCCGGTAGACGGTCAGCTCCAGGCCGGGGGGCAGCGGCGGCGGCGCGCCGGCGCCGCCGCAGGCGACCCGCAGCCCGGCGGCGCGGAACCGGTCGAGCAACGCGGGCAGCTCCACCAGCGCGGGCCGGCGGTGCGCGGGCCCGTCCGCCGGGTCCGGCTGCGTCGCTGTGGGTTCCCGCAGTACGCCGACCAGGCGCCGCATCTCCTCCAGCGCCGCCCGGCCGGTGTCCGCCACCACCTTGGCCGCCTCGCGGGCGGTGGCCGGATCCCGGTCGAGCGTGAACCGCACCCCGTCCGCCTGCACGATCATCACGGCCATGCTGTGGGCGACCACGTCGTGCAGCTCGCGGGCGATCCGGGTGCGCTCCTCGGCGACCGCGGCCCGCGCCTGCGCCTCCCGTTCCCGTTCCAGCGTCGCGGCCCGGTCCTCCAGGCTGAGCACGTAGAGCCGGCGGGTCCGCAGGTTCAGCCCGGCCAGCCAGACCGCGCCGACGATCAGGGCGTAGAAGAACGCGCCCATCCACCAGGGCCCGGCGCCCGGCGTCTGGAGCGCGGCGAGCACCCCGCCGAGCACGGCGACGACCCCGGCCACGATGCCGTCGCGGAGCCGGTCGGCGTACTTGACCACGCTGTAGAGGGCGATCAGCACGGCGATGTCGTAGGCGAGCGGACCCCAGCCGGCGATCACCTGGACCAGCGCGAGCGCGGCCACCGCGGCGGCGACCGCCGTCGGGTGGGCACGCCGGAAGAACACCGCCACCGCCGCCGCCAGCCCGACCGCGAACGCGGGTACGCCGATCTGGCCGGCGACGTACGCGGAGACGGCGAAGAACACGACCAGCCCGCAGACGGCGGTGTCGAAGGCGATGCCGCGCAGCGGACGGCCGAGGATGAGGCGAGCCACGATTCCCCAGCCTAGGCCCGCTCTCCCCACCCCTCTCCCGCCACCCCACCTCGCGATGATCATGAGGTTGACGGGCGTCGTCGTCCGATTTGTCGCCGCCAACCTCATGATCACCGCGAGGTGGGGTGGGGTGCGGGGGTCAGGAGGACAGGAGGGCTCGCATGCGGGTGATCTCGGCGGACTGCTCGACGGCCACGCCGGTGGCGAACTCCTGCATGGCCTGGTCGGCGCCGACCTTCAGCAGGTCGGTGGACATCACGATCGCGCCCTGGTGGTGATCGGTCATCATCCGCACGAACATCCGGTCGAACGCCGCGCCCCTTGCGTCGGCGAGCTGCCGCATCGCCTCGGCGGACTGCATCCCGCGCATGCTGCCGTGGTCGTGCCCCGGCACGTCGGCGGGCAGGTCGCGGGTGCTGAGCCAGGCACGCAGCAGGCCGACCTCCGGCCCCTGGGCAGCGCGGATCCGCTCGGCCACGGCGCGGATGCGGGGATCGGCGGCCCGGTCGGGGGCGAGCGTCGCCATCTCCAGCGCCTGCTCGTGGTGCGGGATCATCATCCGGACGTACCAGACGTCGAGGCTGTTGAACCGGGGCGTCGACGCTGCCCGCACCTGCTCGGGAGCACCGGTGGCGGCCGACTCCCCCGGGCGGCCGGGGACCAGCAGCGGCGGCGCCGACGTGGTGACGCTCGGGCTCGGCGCGCCCGTCGCGGCGTCGCCCGCCGCCTCGGGCCGGGTGTCGTCGCGCCCGGCGAGCGCCAGCCCGCCGATCACCACGAGCATGACGAGCGCTGTGACGCCCACCCACACGCGCGCCTGCCGGCTGGTCATACGACGCCTCCTCCGGTCAAGGTGAAGGCGATCCTATACATAGATAAAAGTTCCCCAGTGTGACCGGGGTCACATTGATGATGGTCTCCAATCGGTAAGGTTTGGCCAATCATCATCCCCTTTCGAAGGGTGTTGCCGGTGATCAGCATCCGCACGTCCCGCACCCGCATCATCAGCCTCGCCGCCGCCGGCCTGCTGCTCGCCGGCGTGGTCGCCGCGCCGCCGAGCAGCGCCCAGGAGATCCCCCGCGCCCAGGCCGCGCCGGCCACCGTGGACAGCGCCGTCCCCGGTGTCGACGAGATCTCCAGCAGCCCCAACCTGCGGCAGGTGGCCAACCTGCCGAAGCAGGCGCCGTTCGACACCACCGCCGCCCTCGGCACCGACATCGCCTTCCAGGGGCGGTACGCGTTCGTCGGCAACTACGACGGGTTCGTCATCTACGACATCCTCCGGCCGAGCCGCCCGACAATCGTGTCGCAGGTGCTCTGCCCGGGCTCGCAGAACGACATCTCGGTCCACGGCGACCTGCTCTTCCTGTCCACCGACTCCTCGCGCAGCGACGACTCCTGCGCCAGCACCAGCCAGCCGGCGTCGGTGAAGGAGTCCTGGGAGGGCATCAAGATCTTCGACATCCGCGACAAGCGCAACCCGCGCTACATCAAGTCGGTCGAGACGGCGTGCGGCTCGCACACCCACACGCTCGTGCCCGGCAAGGACAAGCGCAACGTCTACCTGTACGTCTCGTCGTACAGCCCGCGCGCCGACTTCCCGGACTGCCAGCCGCCGCACGACTCCATCTCCATCGTCAAGGTGCCGGTGAAGAACCCCACCACCGCCTCCGTGGTGGCCACGCCGAACCTGTTCCCGGACGGCGGCTACCCGGGCATCCCCGGTCAGTCGTCGGCCACCACCGGCTGCCACGACATCACCGCGTACCCGGCGAAGGACCTGGCCGCCGGCGCGTGCATGGGTGACGGCATCCTGCTGGACATCAAGGACCGTGAGGCGCCCCGGGTGATCGAGCGGGTGACCGACGCCGAGAACTTCGCGTTCTGGCACTCGGCCACGTTCAACAACTCCGGCACCAAGGTCGTCTTCACCGACGAGCTGGGCGGCGGCGGCGCGGCCACCTGCAACGAGGTGGTCGGCCCGAACCGTGGCGCGGACGCCATCTACGACATCACCGGCCGCGGCAACGCCCGCAAGCTGGAATTCCGCAGCTACTACAAGATCCCGCGCGTCAACGCCGACACCGAGAACTGCGTGGCCCACAACGGCTCGCTGATCCCGGTGCCCGGCCGCGACATCATGGTGCAGGCGTGGTACCAGGGCGGCATCTCGGTGTGGGACTTCACCAACTCCCGCAAGCCGACCGAGATCGCCTACTGGGAGCGCGGTCCGCTGGACGCCACGCAGCTGCGTACCGGCGGGTCCTGGTCGGCGTACTGGTACAACGGCCACATCTACTCGAGCGACATCCAGAAGGGACTGGACGTGCTGGAGCTGCGTGACCCGCGTACCTGGCTGGCGCAGTTCCTGCTGGTTCCCGAGCTGAACGTGCAGACCCAGGCGGGCTACCTGAGCTGGTGACCCGCTGACCCGTCCCGGGCCCGGCGCTCCCCTCGCGGGGGCCGCCGGGCCCGGTGCGTTGTCAGCGCCGACGACCTCGGCCGGAGCGGTCCACCCGGCCCGGATCAGCTCATCGGCAGGCGGTAGTCACGGGTGCCGCCACCGGCCGTGACCACCCGCACCTCGCCGCTGCGCAGCCCGTACGTGACCGACCAGCGGGTGTGCGACTGGCGTACCGCGTTCAGCAGCCGCAGCGCCCCGGCCGTGTCGACCACCCCACCGGCACGGTCCAGTTCCTTCGCCAGCACCCCGTACCTGCGGTCCTGGCGCAGTTCCCGGTCCGGCACACCGACGGCCGGCACGTTCGTCAGCGCCTGCCACGGGCCGCTGCGCCGGTCCACAGTCATCTTCCCGTCGACGAACTCCACCACCGCCGACGTGCCGGTGGCGTCGGCCAGCAGGTAGTGCAGCGGCGGCCCGCCGTCGAAGTCCAGGTTGTAGCGCTTGAACACGGCGACCGCCTCGTCCACGGTCGCGGCCGAGTCGAGCACCAGGCGCAGGATGCGCACCGAGCCCACCTTCGGCAGTCCGGGCACCGGCTCGGCGCGCGCCCCGTCGTCGGCGGCCAGCCCGACCGCGAGACCCCGCTCGTTCATGCCGTCGAACGGCAGCAGCGGCGCGTCCAGCAGCCGCCGGTCCCCCGTCGGGTCGGCGGCCACGCCCAGGTAGGAGATGTCGACCAGCGAGATCGAGGCGTACCCGTCCGGCGGGTCGGTGCGCAGCACCAGCGCGGGGTTCGGCTCCCAGTCGAAGTTGCGGGCGAACACCGGCTGGTCCCGGTCGCCGAGCGCGGCGAACAACGAGCAGCCGAACGGGCTCGGCGGCGTCGACCCGGCCAGCCCGGCGGTCGGGTCGTAGTCGCCGTCGTACGTCATCTCGTACATCGGCAGGTCGTCGATCTTGCGGAGGCTGGCCAGCGTCCGTTCGACCTGGCCCGGGTCCTGCCGCGAGGCGGTGGGCGAGCCGGCCGCGGCCGGCGGGTCGGACCGGCGGCTCTCCCCGCAGGCCGTGCCGAGCAGGAGCAACGCGAGCCCGCCGGCGATGAGGGTCCTCCGCATGACAGCGACGCTAGAAGAGGCGTCCGCCGATGTCCATCCGGGACCCGGTCAACTCCGCGCGACGGCGAACATCCAGCAGCCGTACACGACGTTGCGGCTGTGCAGCAGGTCCACCGCCGGGTCGGCGAACAGCTCCGCGACCACCGCCTCCGGGTCGCCGCCGTCGTGTCGCCGTCCGCCCACGATGCGGCCCCGGCTGTCGTACGCGCGTAGCACCTGCTCCCGTCCGCGCCACTGGACCGGGTACGCCGTCACGTCGTGCGGGCCGGCGCATTCGGCGGCGTGCGCGAACACCGGTCCCACCTCGCGGTACGGGCTCGGCGGCAGCGGCGGGGCGTACCCGAACAGCAGCAGCGTTTCGTCCGGCCGGGCGTCGCGCAGGCAGCAGCGCAGCGGCTCGCCGCCGGTGGCGCGCCGGTGCTCGGGCGGCTGCCCGGTGGCGTCGCGGCCGGTGCGGCGCAGCTCGGCGAGCGTCCCCGCGGGCAGCGGGCGGATCCGGAACGCGGTACGGGTGGTCGTCACGGTCCCAGCCTGGCGCGGCCCGGACCGCGGCGCTGGCGGTGATCGGACCTGGCATTCCGGGTGCCGCGAGATTGCGCGCCGAGCGGGCACCCGCCGGCCGCGTCCCGCGCCGACAATGGCCGGATGGACGTTGACGACTACCGGACCCACTCCCCGTACAGCGATCCCCGCCACCACGCGGCGCTGCTCGACGCCGTGCCGGCTGACCTGCCCACCGTCGCGGCGACCGCCCGCAACGTGATCATCCACTACCGGGCCGGCGGGGTGGAGCTGCCGGACGTCCGCCGGGCCGAGGTGAATCTGCGCTGGCTGGACCGCATCCTCGACGCCGACCAGTCGCGGTTCCCGCTGCCGCTGGCCGCCGAGCGCCCGGCCGCCGAGCGGGTCGCCGGGTGCTGCCGGGACCACACGCTGCTCACCGTCGCGGCGCTGCGCCAGCACGGCGTCCCGGCCCGCAGCCGGGTCGGGTTCGCGAGCTACTTCGTGCCCGGCTGGCACCACGACCACGTGCTCGCCGAGTGGTGGGACGGCGAGCGCTGGGTCTGGTCCGACCCCGAGCTGGACCCGGCCGGCGACCGGCCGTTCGACGGCTACGACATCGACCCGGAGGCCGGGCACTTCGAGTCGGCGGCCCGGGTGTGGCTGGCGTACCGGGCGGGCCGGCTCGACCCGGACACCTACGGCGTGGACCCGTCGCTGCCGATCCGGGGCGACTGGTTCATCCACGACTACGTGCTGCTGGAGCTGGCCCACCGGCACAAGGACGAGGTGCTGCTCTGGGACGGGTTCGGGGCGATGACCGAGGACCTGACCGGCGCCGACCTCACGCTCGTCGACGAGGTCGCCGCACTGCTGGTGGCCGCCGACCGCGGCGACGCCGCCGCCGGGCGGGAGCTGGCCCGGCGGTACGCCTCGGACGCCCGGCTGCGTCCGGGCCCGACAGTGCACTGCATGGACCCGGTCTCCGGCGTGGCCGCCGACGTGGACCTGCGACGCTGACCGGGCTCACCCGGGCAGGGGCGCCTCGTCGCCTCGGGTGCGGCGCGGGTTGACCAGCCGCCGGACCATCGGCGCGGCGTTCCACCGGGCCGCGCCGACCAGGTCCCGGGCGTGTTCCAGCACGGTGTAGTCGGGCCGGGCCATGCCCTCGGCGATGGCCCGGTCGAGGTCGTTGCCGCAGCGGGTGAGCACGCTGTCGAAGTCCCGGCGGACCGGTTCCAGCAGGTCGTAGCCGAAGGAGCGGTGCAGCCGGGCGAACAGCGGCTTGTAGAGGCGCGCCCGCTCGTGCAGGCCCGACGAGTACGACATCGGGTTCTTCGGCCGCTGCCGGACGTAGCCGGGCAGCAGGTCGGCGAAGGCCTGCCGGACGATCCACTTCTCCTGCCCGTCGCGCAGCTTGAGGTCCAGCGGCAGCCGCATGGCCAGCTCGACGACGCTGAGGTCGAGGAACGGCACCCGGGCCTCCACCCCGTGCGCCATGCTGGCCCGGTCCACCCGTTGCAGCTCGGTCCGGCACAGGTTGCGGATCTTGTGCAGGAACAGCCGGCGGGACCGCTCCGGCCCGACCTGGTGGTACATCGGATAGCCGCCGAACAGCTCGTCGGAGCCGTCGCCGGTGAGCACCACCCGTACGCCCAGCTCGCGCAACCGCCGGAAGATCGGCACCGAGACGACAGCGTTGATGATGTCGCCGTACTCGGTCAGCTCGGAGACCCGGATCGCCTCACGCACGTCGGCCAGCCGGATGTCGCGGGGGCGCAGCTCGATCACCTCGTGCGGCACGCCGAGGTCGGCGGCGAGCCGCCGGGCGTACGCGACGTCCGGGCTCTCCGGCACGCCGATGGTGACCGCCACGCAGTCCGGGTGCAGTTCGCGGGCGTGCAGCAGCGCCAGCGAGCTGTCCAGGCCGCCGGAGAGCACCACGCCGACGGTGAGGTCGGTGTCCAGCCGGGCCCGCATCGCGTCGGTGAGCGCGACGCGGACCAGCAGGGCCGCCTCGTCCGGGTCGTCGATCACCGGCAGGCCGTCGCCGAGGGTGAGCAGGTCGACGTGCGGGCGCGGCCGGACCGGTTCGCCGGGCTCGACCCAGCCGTGGTGCCCGGGCGCCACCTCGCCGATCGGCGCGCCGTGCCCGACGAGCGCCTTGACCTCGGAGGCGAGGTGCAGGCAGCCGGGCAGGCGGGACCAGTACAGCGGCTTGACCCCGAGCGGGTCCCGGGCCAGGTACGCCCGCCCGCTGTCCCGCTCGACGATCACGAACGCGTACTCCCCGCGCAGCCGGCGCACGGCGTTCTCGCCCCACTGGCGGAACGCGGTCAGCACGACCTCGGTGTCGCCGGTGGTGCGGAACTCGTGCCCGAGCCGGGTCAGCTCGGCGCGCAGCTCGTGGTGGTTGAAGATCTCGCCGTTGTAGCAGAGCAGGTGCCGCTCGTCCGGCGACATCCACGGCTGGACGGACCGTTCCCGGTCCACGATCTTCAGGCGCCGTACGCCGGCGAGCAGGCCGTTCTCCTGGCGGGTCTCGGTGACCTCACCGCGCGACGCGAGCGCGGTGAGCATCCGGCGGAACGTGGCCGGGTCGGCCTCGGGGCCGATGCTCAGCGCGATGCCGCACACCGGGTCACACCCCCATCTCGGCCTCGTACGCCCGCCGGTAGCGGCGGCGGGCGTCCGGGGCGAGACACACGTGCCAGGCCTGTCCCTCGTCGACCACGTTCACCTCGCCGGCGTCCTGGCGGGCCAGGAGCAACCCGGCGAGGGCCGAACGGGCGCCGAAGCGCTCGTACCATTCCAGCTCGACATCGGCGGCCCAGCCGAGGCAGTGCCCGCTGGGCACCATCGCGGCGTACCCCAGGCGGCGCAGCCGGTACTGGTGCTCGGCGCTGCGGGCCAGGCTGGTCACCCAGAGCGGCGGCGTGCCGTCCGGCGCGACGGCCGCGAACTCCCGGGCCAGGTCGTTGAGGAACGCGATCATCTCGCGGCGGGCCCGGCGGAACAGCAGACCGGCGGTACGCGGGGTAGCGGCCGGAAGCAACCGGCGGCGCGCCGCGCGCAGGCCCCGGCCCACGACCGTGGCGGGCTGCTCCTGATAGCGGAACTCGATCAGCCCGCGCCGGCGCAGCCACTCCAGGTCGACGAGTTCGGCGCTGGTGCGGACCTGGTCGTCGGTGAGGAACGTCGGGGCGTCCCGCCACCAGAGCACGTCGACGCGGGAGAGCAGGTAGATCCGCACCAGCGCGGTGAGGTCCTGCGCCGAGCTGCGCGCGTTTGGCTGGTAGCGGGCCATCTCCAGCAGCAGCGTCTCCCGGGCCCCGATCAGCCCCTGGGGCGTGGCGTCGAGGACGGCGGCGATGGCGGGTTCGCGCAGCCGCTGGTCGAGCAGCACCTGGCGGGCGGTGGCCGACGGCGCGTCGGCGAGCGCGCCCACCTCGACCAGGAGGTCCGCCACCGCCGCCCGGTACGCGGACAGGTCCGGGACGGCGTCGCCGCGCCGGCCGGCTGCGGGCACCCGGCGGGCGGGAGCGGTGGGTGCGGCGGCGGGACCGGGCTGGCGACCGGGGCTGCGGCTGGGCACTCGCATGGTCTCCGTCCCCTCTCGGTCGGGACACGGCGTGATTGGGCCTGCGCACACCGTAAAGACCGGAGAAGGCGCGATTCCTCCCATCTCCCCCGAAGTGCCCGATCAGGTGGCGGACGGCGACACCAGGGCCTGCACCTCCTCGTATCCGGGCGGCGCCGGCAGGCCCGCGTCGCGCCCGGCGCCGATCGCGTCGGTCAGGTGCAGCGCGGCACCGAGCGCGGCCCGGAACAGCAGCGATCCGGTGCTGACCCGGGCCACGCCGAGCCGCCCGAGGGCTGCGAGGTCCGGGCCGCCCGGCCGGTACAGCACGTTCAGCGGCAACCCCACCTCGGCGGCGAGCAGGCCGACCAGGTCGTCCGGCGCGCCCGGCACGAACAGGCAGTCGGCACCGGCGGCCCGGAACGCCGCCGCCCGCCGCCGTGCCTCGTCCAGCGGCGCCGGCACGCCCAGCCACCAGGCGTCGGTGCGGGCGTTGACGACCATCCGCGGCACCGCCGCGCGGACCGCAGCGATCACGGAGGCGACGTGGTCCGCCGGGGCCAGTCGCCCGTCCGGGCGCCCGTCCTCCAGGTTCACGCCGACCACCCCGAGCGCGGCCAGCTCGCCCACGAACCCGGCGACCTCCGCCGGGTCGTCGTGGAAGCCGTCCTCGACGTCCACCGTGAGCAGCGTCGGCAGGTCCCGCAGCCGGTACGCCAGCTCCAGCGTCTCGGCGCGGGTCGCCCTGACGGCGTCCGGTCGGCCGGCGGCCGCCGCCACGCCCAGGCTGGTGGTGCCGATCGCCTGATGCCCCCTGGCGGCGAGCGCCGCGGCGGAGGCGTGGTCCCAGGCGTTCGGCAGGAGCAGCGGTTCGCCGGGCCG
This sequence comes from Micromonospora sp. NBRC 110037, assembly GCF_001652995.1. NCBI lineage: Bacteria > Bacillati > Actinomycetota > Actinomycetes > Micromonosporales > Micromonosporaceae > Micromonospora > Micromonospora sp. NBRC 110037. The sequence continues at coordinate 1,381,387 of NZ_BBVA01000002.1, read as the reverse complement.
GTGCAGGTCACGGAATGCGCGGTACCGGTCGGTCATCGGAGGATCACCTCGAGTGGGGTCGGCGGGACGTCAGGGGTAGGGCCGGCGGGACGGCAGCGGCGGCGCAGCACGCCGACCACGCCGGCGGCCAGGGCGAGCGCGTGCCGCTGCCCGGGGCAGCCGCGGGGTCCGGCGCCGAACGTCAGCGCGGCGTTCGCCCGGCCGGCGCGGAAACGGTCCGGCTCCGGAAAGACCGCCGGGTCGCGGTTGGCGGCGTCGAACCGCAGCAGCAGCCGCTCCCCCACGCGCACCGGCTGGCCGCCCCAGGGTCAGCGGGTCGGCGGCGACCCGGCGGGTGACCCGTACCGGCGGGTCGAGGCGCAGCACCTCGGCGAGCAGCGCGTCGGTCTCGAGCCCGTCCGGCGCGTCGAGCCCGTGCCGGACGGCGGCCACGATCAGCCCGGCGGTGGCGTCGGCGGCCTGCACCAGCAGCCCGAGCCGGTTCGCTGTCACCTCGGCCGGAGCGGGCGGCGACATGGCCAGCAGCGCCGCCACCGCCCGGTCCGCCCGCCGCACCGCCGCCGGGCCGGCGCCCGGGTGGTAGGCGGCGGCCACCGCCGTCACCTCCGCTACGGCCGCCGCCGGGTCGGCCAGCCCGAGCCGCTCCGCCAGCACCACAAGGGGTACGCGCCGAGCCAGGTCACCGGTCACGTCCACCCGGTCGCCGCCGTTGTCCGCGCTCGCGGCGCGGTCGAGGATCCGCCCGGTCAGCCGTTCCGCGATCACGCGCAGTTCCCGTGGGTCGAGCGTGTCGAGCGCCGCCACCCCGACGGCTCGCCGCGCGGCATGCCGGTCCGGCGGGCTGAACCGGCTCACCGAGGCGCGCAGCCATGCCAGGCCACCCTCCGGCGCCTCCTCGGCGGGCGGAACCACGCAGCGGGGATCGGTCAGGACGGAGACGACGTCCGCGTACCGGGTGACCACCCAGCCGCCGTCGTCCGAGGTCGGCGGCCCGCAGGGCGGCGTGCCCGGAGCAGCCGTGATCGTCGGTGAATCCATCACCCGACCGTAGGGCGCCGACAGTTCGGCCCGGACCGAACGATCCGGCCGGGCACACCCGGCGGTCAGTCGCGGGCGGGACCGGTGCCGCGGGGCACGGGCGGGTCAGGCGCGCGCCGGGCCGGTGTCGCGGGTGGCGGGCGCGGCCAGCAGCACCGGGTCGAGCCCGAGCGCCTCGGCCAGCGCGTCCCGCCCCGCCGGGGTGACCCGTACCGCCCGGCCGTTGCCGCGCGCGGTCCAGCCGAGGTCGAGGAAGCGCCCGCATAGCGCCGCCCCGACCGCGCCGGCCAGGTGCGGGCGCCGTTCGGTCCAGTCCAGGCAGTCGCGGACGAGCGGCCGCCGGGTGCCGCGCAGTGGTTCGACGGGTACGCCGAGACGGTCCAGCCAGCTCATGCCGGCCTCGGTCAGCGCGAGGCCGCCGGTGCGGTCGAGCACGCCACGGTCGAGCAGGGCGTCGTGCAGCAGCACGCCGAGCCGCCCGGCCAGGTGGTCGTAGCAGGTGCGCGCGTACGCCAGGGCGGCACCGGCCGACGCGGCGCGCAACGTGCGGGGCGGGGCCGCCGGTGCGGGCGCCCGCGCGGCCAGGTCCTCGACGAGCTGGGCGACGCCCGGGTCGGCGAGGCGGACGTACCGGTGGCGGCCCTGCCGCTCCTCGACCACCAGACCGCCCGCCACCAGCCGGGTGAGGTGGCCGCTCGCGGTGGACGCGGCCACCCCGGCGGCGCGGGCCAGCTCCCCGGCGGTCCAGGCGCGGCCGTCGAGCAGGGCCAGACAGAAGCCGGCCCGGGTGGGGTCGGCGAGCAGCGCGGCGAACCCGGCGAGTCCGCGTCCGTCGGCACCGGTGGTCATCGGCCCATGCTGACACGGGCACGGTTCGGGCCGCGCCGAACGGTCCGGGGGTTGGGGTCAGATCGCGGTTCCGGGTGGGGACTTCAGGAGGGATGCCGCTTCGGCCGGGTAGCCGCCACGACCCGACCGCAGGGCGATGGCCGCCAGACGAATCAGGTCGATGTTGACGCCGGCAGCACCACTCGGGTCATGCACCTGCAGGCGCACCTCCACACTCACCGCCGTCTCGGCCCAGCCCTGCGCTTCGATGTTGAGGTGGGCGATCTTGTGGGATCGCAGGTGCGGCATGTACGCGAGGGGCGCCATCTGGACCTTGCCGGACGACCCCAGGGCGTTCAGCTTGGACTGCTTCTTGGTGTTCGGGTTCTCGACCAGGTTGCGGAAGTCTTCGGTCCCGCCCAGATTGACCTGGTAGGAGCTGCCCAGGGTGAGGCCGCGCTCCTCGATCAGCCGCAGTAGTGCGTGGTGCAGCACGGAGGTGCCGAACTGGCTGGCCAGGTCGTCGCCGAGCAACGGCACACGGGCTTCCTCGAAACGTGCCAGTAGTGACTCGTGCCTGGCCACCGGATCCGACGTGGTGTTCACGAACGCGACTCCCGCTGTCAGAGCCGCCTCGGCGTAAGCCCGAGCCGTGTCCGGCCGGCCGCTCGGAGCGGAGTAGAGCAGCACCTCCGCCCCTTCCAGCGCGTGCGCCACCCGTTCGACTTCCGTCGAGTCCACCAGGCCACGCCGCACCGTCACGCCGGCGGGCGGAAGTTCGGTGTCGAGGCGCGGGAAGTTGTTGGGCGGCATGAATATCGCCTCGTGGAGATCCTTGCCCACCTTTCGGTCGGACATGGCGAAAGCGGCGACGACGTCGATGTCGCTGACGCCCAGTCCCGCGATCTCTGGCCGGTGGAGCCCTACCAGGCTGCCGGTGTTGCGGTAGAAGGCGATGCCCTGCACCAACGCCGACGTGTTGTTGCCCACACCGACGACCGCCAATCGAACACTGTCGATCATGGGGCGAAGAGTACCCGGATCTGCCCACGCCGGGGGTCCCGGTCAGCGGAACCGACGCCCACCAGCGCCGGGTATGACCTCTCGGTCAGCCGCCGGAACGCGGGCAGGCGGCGGTCAGCTCGCTGACCGTACGGGTGTCGGCGTCGTAGCTGCGCGCCGCCACGAACGCCCCGGCCGGGCGGCCCGCTCCGGCGACCGCCCGGGCCCGGCGCCGGTCCGCCGCGCCGAACCGCAGCGCCAGGCTCAGGTGCGGCACCCACCGGCCGGGCTGGTGCCACGAGTGCCCGCCGGACGCCTCGGCTAGCACGTCCCAGACCGCGCCGTGCAGCGCGACGAGCTGCGGTGTCGGGCGGACCAGCCACACCAGCGGCGCGGTGCCGTCGAGCACCGCCACCCGGTCCAGCCGCACCGGCAGCGGCAGCGCCGCGTCGCAGAGGTCGGCCAGTCGCTGCTCGGCGCCGGGCGGGAACTCCTCGACGGAGGCGAGCGTCAGGTGCGGCCGGTTCGTCGGGTGCGTGTTGCGGGCCAGGCTGGGCAGCCCGGCAGCGGCGAGCCGGTCCCAGGCAGCGCGAACCGCCGCTTCCAGTTCGGGTGAGCAGAGCAGTTCGACCGTCCGCACGTGATCAGGCTAGTCGCCGGCGCCGCGCCACGACGTCCCGTACCTCAGAGCCAGCCGGCCTCGCGGGCGAGCCGTACCGCTTCGGCCCGGTTCGCGGCGCCGAGCTTCTGCACGCAGGCGCTCAGATGGTTGCGGACCGTCCCGGCGGCCAGGTGGGTACGCCGGGCGATCACCGCGACCGGGGTGCCCAGCTCAGCCAGGCGCAGCGTCTCCAGCTCGCGCGGTGTCAACGGGCACTCGGGCAGGGTGAGCGCGTCGGCCGCGAGCGCCGGATCGACGTACCGGGCGCCGGAGTGCACCCGGCGGATCACGTCGGCCAGCGCGCCGCCGGGAGCGCCCTTGGCGAGGAAGCCGCGCACTCCGGCGGCCAGCGCCGGCCGGAGCTGGGCGGGGCGGCCGTGTCCGGTGAGGATCACCGGGGCGCAGCCGGGCAGCGCCCGGGTCAGCTCGGCGGCGACCTCGACCCCGCCGGGCGCCGGCATCTCCAGGTCGAGCACCGCGACGTCCGGCCGGTGGGCAAGCGCCGCGTCCAGGGCCGCGCGCCCGTCGCCCGCGTGCGCCACCACCTCGATGTCCGGCTCCAGGTCGAGCAGCGCGGCGAGGGCGAGCCGGATCAGCTCCTCGTCGTCGGCCAGCAGCACCCGGATCATCGCGCCACCGGCACGGTCGCGACCAGGCTGAACACGCCGTCGGCGGCGTCCGCCCGGACCCGGCCGCCGACCGGGGCGAGCCGGTCGGACAGGCCGCGCAGGCCGCCGCTGAGCCGGTCCGGGCCGTCGCCGTCACGCACGCCGTCGTTGCGTACGGTCAGGGTCACCGCCGTGTCCTCCCGGGTGATCTCGATCCGGCACCAGCCGGCCCGGCTGTGCCGCAGCACGTTCGTCCCGGCTTCACGCAGCACCGCGGCCAGGTCGGCGGCGACCGGACCGGGCACCTCGCCGGACGGCGGGACCACAGTCGTGCGTACGCCGCTGGAGCGCAGCACCTCCCCCACCGCGGCGGCCTGCTCGGCCAGGTCGACGGCGCGGTAGCCGTGCACCGCCGCGCGTACCCGAGTCAGCGCCGTTGCGGCGAGCCGCCGCGCCTGCGCCGCCTCCCGGGCGGCCCGGTCCGGGTCGGTCGGCGCCAGCCGCTCGGCCAGCTCGGCCTTCAGCGCGATCACCGTCAGGTCGTGGCCGAGCAGGTCGTGCACGTCCCGGGCGAAGCGCAGCCGTTCCTCGGCGGCGGCCAGCCGGGCCTGGGCGGCCTGCCCCTGCCGGGCCTCGACCAGCAGGTCCCAGAACCAGACCTGGACCCAGGTGAGCGCGGCTATCCCGGCCCCCACCAGGCCGGTGACCAGCAGCGCCGTGGTCAGCGGGCCATCGGTCCACCAGGTGACGGCCGCGGACGCCGCGAGGACGCCGGCCGCCGCCACCGCCGCCACGACGGGCCGGAACAGCAGCGGCGTCATGCCGACCAGTGACGCGCCGAGCCACGCCCAGGTGGGCCAGGAGCCGGCCGCGACCGGGCCGAGCAGCGGCAGGCTGAGCAGCGCCGCCACGGTCAGCGCGGCGTGCCGGCGGCGGCGCGCGGGCACGGGCAGCCACGGCGTGACGGCGGCGTGCAGCACCGCGACCTGGGCGGCGGTGAACACGAGCAGCCCGGCGGCGCCGAGCGCGACGCGTACCGGGTCGGGTTCGCGGGCCAGTCCGACCGCTGGCAGCAGCACCGTCGTCCACACGTTCGTGGCCAGCGACAGCAGCGTGACCCGCCGGGCCCGGCGCAGCCGGTGGTCCGCCGGATCGACGCTCATGCCCGCTGATCCTAGGGCGTGCACCGGTCCGCCCACTCCTGAGAAACGTCACGGCCGGGCCGTGCGATCCGCACGGTTTCCCGATGACTGACGCGCCTTCTCCGGTGCGCCCGGCGGCGGCAGGGTCGGGGCATGACGGAGATGACTGTGGTCGTACCCCGGCGGTGGGCCGGGTGGGCGCGGACGCGGCACCTGGCCGCGATGGTGGTGGCGATGCTGGCCGGGATGGTGCTGCTCGGGCCGCTGTGGCGGGTGGGCGCGGACGTGCTGGGCGGCGCGGCGGTGCTGGCGCGGCCGGACGTGGGCGCGCTGGTGATGGCGACGAACATGGCGGCGGGCATGGCCGCGTGGATGTGGCACCGGGGGTACGGGCGGGCCGCCACCGCGGAGATGTCGGCGGCCATGTACGTGCCGTTCCTGCTGCTGCTCCCGCCCTGGTGGGCGGGGTGGGCCGGGGACGACGCGCTGCTGCTCGGCGGCCACCTGCTGATGGTGCCGGCGATGCTGCTGGTGGCGCTGCGGCACCGGCACACGTCCGCGGCGCCGCCCCGCCGACACCCGGTCGCGGCAGCCGTGGCGCGCGGGTGGCCGGCCGGGCTGGCGCTGCTCATGACCGTGGACATGTGGTTCGCGCCGACCGTCTTCGCGCCGTGGACGCTGCTGGTCCTGCCGGCCGGCTACCTGCTGATCGGCACCTGGCGGCGGCAGTGGGGCGACCGGCGCGCGCTGGCCGCGCAGCTCGCCGGGGCGGCCGGGTGGGGCGGCCTGGCGGTCGTGGCGACGGTCGCCTCCGCCGACGTCGCCGGGGTGCTCGTCGGGGTGGGCTGGCTCGTCCACGCCGCCTGGGACGCCTGGTACCACCGCACCGGAACGGTGGTGCCGCGCGGGTACGCGCTGTGGTGCGCGGTGTTCGACGTCGCGGTCGGTTTCACCACGTTGCTGGCCGTCCTGTCCCGGTGATCCGGCGAGGGCACGGGGCCACGCCGGATCACCCGGAGGGGACGGCACGCAGGTGGCGCGGCGAACGTTTGGCCCGGTCGCCGCGACCGCCGCGCGGCGGTGATGAAAAACTTGTCGCATGACCGCCGCACCGACCCCGACCGACCCCGCCATTCCCGCCGACGCCGAGGACGCCACCGCCTTCGCGGATCTCGGGCTGCGCACCGAGTTGCTGGGCGCGCTGGCCGCGCTCGGCTACGAGGAACCCACCCCGATCCAGCGGGAGGCGATCCCCCCGCTGCTGGCCGGGCAGGATCTGCTGGGACAGGCGGCGACCGGTACGGGCAAGACCGCCGCGTTCGCGCTGCCGCTGCTGCAGCGGATGCCGGTGGGACGGCCGGACGGCGACCCGGTGTCGCTGGTGCTGGTGCCCACCCGTGAGCTGGCCGTGCAGGTCTCCGAGGCGTTCCACCGCTACGGCAAGGACCTGGGCGCCCGGGTGCTGCCGATCTACGGCGGGCAGCCGATCGGCCGCCAGCTGCGCGCGCTCGACCACGGGGTGGACGTGGTGGTCGCGACGCCGGGCCGGGCCCTGGACCACATCGCCCGGGGCACGCTGCGGCTGGGCGCGCTGGCCACGGTGGTGCTGGACGAGGCGGACGAGATGCTCGACATGGGCTTCGCCGAGGACATCGAGGCGATCCTGGAGCACGCGCCGGCCGGCCGGCAGACGGTGCTGTTCTCGGCCACCATGCCAGCCCGCATCGACGGGCTGGCCCGGCAGCACCTGACCGATCCGGTCCGGATCCAGATCGAGCGGGAGCGGCCGGTCGCCGGGGAGGCGCCCCGGGTGCGGCAGAGCGCGTACATCGTGGCCCGGGGGCACAAGCCGGCCGCGCTGGGCCGGGTGCTGGACGTGGAGTCGCCCACCGCGGCGATCGTGTTCTGCCGCAGCCGCGAGGAGGTCGACCGGCTCACCGAGACGATGAACGGCCGGGGCTACCGGGCCGAGGCGCTGCACGGCGGGATGAGCCAGGAGCAGCGGGACCGGGTGATGGGCCGGCTGCGCGCCGGTACGGCGGACCTGCTGGTCGCCACCGACGTGGCCGCCCGGGGGCTGGACGTCGAGCAGCTCACCCACGTGGTCAACTACGACGTCCCGTCGGCGCCGGAGTCGTACGTGCACCGGATCGGGCGGGTCGGCCGGGCCGGGCGGGAGGGCGTGGCGATCACGCTCGCCGAGCCGCGCGAGCACCGGATGCTCAAGACCATCGAGCGGGTCACCGGCCAGCGGATCACCATCGACAAGATCCCCACGGTGGCGGACATGCGCACCCGGCGGCTGGAGCTGACCCAGGGCGCGCTGCGGGAGAGCCTGCTGGAGGACGACCTCGACCCGTACCGGGTGATCGTCGAGTCGCTGACCGACGAGTTCGACCTGGTCGAGGTGGCGCTGGCGGCGGTGAAGCTGGCGCACGAGGCGACGTCGCCCGGCTCGGACGACGAGGAGGAGATCCCGCAGGTTCCGGTCCGGGGCCCGCGCGAGGGCCGCCCGGAGACCGGTGGGCGGGGCGAGCGCCGGGGGCCGGGCCGTCCGCGTACCGGGGGGACCACCCAGGTCTTCATCGGGCTGGGCCGGCGTGCCGGGGTACGGCCGCAGGACCTGGTCGGCGCGATCACCGGGGAGACCCGGATCAGTGGCCGGGACATCGGCTCGATCGAGATCGCCGACCGGTTCTCGCTGGTCGAGGTGCCGCAGGCGGTGGCCGACGAGATCATCTCAGGGTTGCGGGGCACCACGATCAAGGGCCGTAAGGCGACCGTACGCCGGGACCGGGACGGCGACGGTTCCGGTGAGCGCCGCGACCGGGGTTACGAGCGGCGCGACCGGCGCTGAGCGCGGACGGACACGGCGTCGCCCCGGCCACCGTGCGTACGGTGGCCGGGGCGACGGCCGTCAGGCCGCGGCGAGCGCCGGGCCGTCCAGCGCCTGCGTGTCGAGTTCGGCTGGGCGCAGCGCCAGCGCGAGCACGTCCGCCACGTCGGACAGGGTGTGCACGGTCAGCGCCTCCCGCACCTGCGCCGGCAGGTCGTCCAGGTCCGGCTCGTTGCGCTTCGGGATGATCACCTCGGTGAGACCGGCCCGGTGCGCGGCGAGCAGCTTCTGCTTCACCCCGCCGATCGGCAGCACCCGGCCGGAGAGCGTCACCTCGCCGGTCATCCCGAACTCGGGCCGCACCGGACGCCCGGTCACCAGTGAGGCCAGCGCGGTCACCATGGTGATGCCGGCGCTCGGGCCGTCCTTCGGTACCGCGCCCGCCGGGACGTGCAGGTGGATCCGCCGCCCGGCCAGCGCGTTCGGGTCCAGCCCGTAGCGCCGCCCGTTCGACCGCAGGTACGACCACGCGATGTGCGCGGACTCCTTCATCACGTCGCCGAGCTGCCCGGTGAGCGTCAGCCCGGGCTCGCCCTCCATGGTGGTGGCCTCGATGAACAGCACGTCGCCACCGGCGCCGGTGACGGCCAGGCCGGTCGCCACGCCGGGCACGGCGGTCCGCTCGGCCGACTCCGGGGTGAACTTCGGCCGGCCCAGGTAGCGGGCCAGGTTCCCGGCGTCCACGTGTACCGGCGCGGCGTCCGTGGCGAGCGCGACGGCCACCTTGCGCAGGATCTTCGCCAGGGCCCGTTCGAGCTGCCGGACACCGGCCTCCCGGGTGTACTCGCCCGCGATCAGCGCCAGCGCGTCGTCGGCGACGCTCACCTCCTCGCCGGTCAGCCCGGCCCTTTCCCGCTGCCGGGGCAGCAGGTGGTCGCGGGCGATGGCCACCTTCTCGTCCTCGGTGTAGCCGTCCAGCGCGACCAGCTCCATCCGGTCCAGCAGCGGGCCGGGGATCGCCTCCACCACGTTGGCGGTGGCGAGGAACAGCACGTCGGACAGGTCGAGGTCGACCTCCAGGTAGTGGTCGCGGAACGTGTGGTTCTGCGCCGGGTCGAGCACCTCCAGCAGAGCCGCCGCCGGGTCGCCGGAGTAGCCGGCGGCCAGCTTGTCGACCTCGTCGAGCAGCACGACCGGGTTCATCGAGCCGGCCTCGCGCAGCGCCCGCACGATCCGGCCGGGCAGCGCGCCGACGTAGGTGCGCCGGTGGCCGCGGATCTCCGCCTCGTCCCGGACGCCGCCGAGGGAGACGCGGACGAAGTTGCGGCCCAGCGCCCGGGCGACCGACTCGCCGAGGCTGGTCTTGCCGACACCGGGCGGGCCGGCCAGGGCGAGCACCGCGCCGGAGCCGCGTCCGCCGACCACGCCGAGGTTGCGCTCCGCGCGCCGGTTGCGCACCGCGAGGTACTCCAGGATGCGGTCCTTCACGTCGGCCAGGCCGGCGTGGTCGGCGTCGAGCACGGCCCGCGCCGCGGCCAGGTCCGTGTTGTCAGCGGTACGCGTGCTCCACGGCATCTCCAGCACGGTGTCCAGCCAGGTACGGATCCAGCCCGCCTCGGGTGAGGCGTCACTGGCCCGTTCCAGCTTGCCGACCTCGCGCAGCGCCGCCTCGCGTACCTTCTCCGGCAGGTCGGCGGACTCCACCCGGGAGCGGTAGTCGGCGGAGCCGTCCGGCTCGTCCTCGCCGAGTTCCTTGCGGATCGCGGCGAGCTGCTGGCGGAGCAGGAACTCGCGCTGGGACTTCTCCAGCCCTTCGCGCACGTCGCTGTTGATCTGCTCGGTGACCTCCTGCTCGGCCAGGTGCTCCTTCACCCAGCCGACCAGCAGCTCCAGCCGGGCGGTGACGTCCGGCGCGGCGAGCAGCTCGGTCTTCTGCGCCAGGCTGAGCCAGGGCGCGTAGCCGGCCGAGTCGGCCAGCTCGGACAGGTCCGTCATCCGCTCCATCGCGTCGATCACCTGCCAGGCGCCGCGCTGCTGGAGCACCGAGGTCATGAGCGCGCGGTACTCGCGGGCGAGTTCCCGGGCGCGGCCCGCCGGGGCGGGCTCGTCGAGGGTCGCGGCCTCGACCCAGAGCGCGGCGCCGGGACCGGGCACGCCGGAGCCGATACGGGCCCGGACGAGACCGCGGATCACGGCGGCCGGCTCGCCGCTGGGCAGCCGGCCCACCTTCTCGATCGTGCCGACCACGCCGACGGAGCCGTACTCGCCGTCGAGGCGGGGCACGGCCAGGAGTTCCTTGTCGCCGGTGGCGCGGGCCGCGTCGACGGCGGCCTGGGTGGTCGGGTCGAGGGTGACCGGGATGACCATCCCGGGCAGCAGGACGGTGTCGGTCAGGGGAAGTACCGGAAGAGTTGCCATCGGACACCTGCCATCACGTTGGTTGAGCGTGTCTGGCTCAAGTAACAAAAGGTGTCCCTTGTTCCGGGTTGTGACCCACGCCACTTCCGGCCTTCCCGACGCCTGTTCGCGCACCGGTCCTCTATTGGCCGCGACGCTTACCTGGCACGACCCGCCGAATGCAAAGAGGCGGGTATTGTTGCGAAATTACCGTGAGGTAAGTCAGACTCTTAGCACACCCCGCCCGACACAGGGAGTAATGGCGATGGCAAGGAAAGTAATCACCGTTCTGACCGACGACCTCGACGGCGGAAAGGCCGATCGGACCGTCGAGTTCAGCCTGGACGGCGTGGCGTACACGATCGACGTGTCCGACGAGAACGCGGGCGTTCTGCGCAAGGCGCTGGACCCGTACATCAGCGCTGGCAGGCGGATCGGCCGCGGCGCCACCGAGGTCGCCCGCGCCACCCGGCGCGCGGGCCGGCCGAGCACCTCGGGAATGGACCGCGAGCAGAACCGCGCCATCCGCGAATGGGCAGCCAAGAACGGGTACGAGATTTCCGAGCGCGGGCGCATCCCGGTGTCGGTCGTCGAGGCGTACAAGAACCGCTGAGCGCTAAACACTCACCGTCGGGTATCCCAGGGTCACGCTGAGAAATCGCAGCGCCCGGCCGGCCTTTTGTGTTGTCGGTGACTTTCATCGGGCTGGAGTCCGACGGCACGAAACTTCTTCCCGGAACGATTCCCACGCTCCCCTGCCGGACCCGCCTCGCGTACCCACCACGCGGACACGACACGGCCGCGGCCACCCGGACGGTTCCCGGGCGGCCGCGGCCGTCGCGTGTCCTCAGTTGACCCGGATGCGCACCACGTCGATGGCGGGAGTCTGGTTCGCCCGCTCCATCATCGGGATGCGGTGCGAGCCGTCACCGGCCCAGACCGCGCACTGCGCCACGCCCGACTGCGCCAGGCCCGGGATCTGGATCAGCACGTCGTCCGGCTGGTTGCCGCCGCGGCCGTCCTCGGTGGCGACGAAGAACGCCGGCACGTCCTGCGGGTTCGGGGGCTGCCGGGTGCTGCCGAGCATCCGGCAGGCGGTGTGGAAGTGGCCGCGCACCAGGCCCTGACCGTTGAGCAGCGAGCTCTCCAGGTAGTAGCCGCCCTGCCCGGCCGCGAGGAAGCGGTCCCGCACCAGGTTCTTGGTGGTCACCCGGAGCGTGAACGGCTGGTTGCGCCGCACCTGGTTCGGGAACTGCGTGATCAGCAGCGACGGGTTGTTCGCCGCGGCGCCCACCTCACCGAACGCGGTGCTGACGCACCGGTTGCCGTTCTGGAAGCCGTCGTGCCCCTGCAGCTGGCTGCCGGAGCAGTCCTTGGCGAGCACGTTCAGCCCGTTGCCGCCACCGTTGTTCTGGCCGCCGCCGTTGTTGTTCCCGCCGCCGTTGTTCCCGCCGTTCTGGCCCCCGTTCTGACCGCCGTTGTTGTTGCCGCCGTTCTGACCCCCGCCGTTCTGACCCCCACCGTTGCCGGGGACGTCGGTCAACGCGCACCGGGCGAACTGGTCCAGCCCCTGCGGGCGCTGGCCGAACCGGCCGATGGCGGTGGCGATCCGGTTCAGCGCCGCGGTCCGCTTGTCCGCGAGCGGACCCAGGATCGCGTTGTTGATGAACTCGCCGCCGTTGCGGCCCTCCGCCGCGAGCCGCCGGTTCGCGTCAGCGATCTGGGACGTCAGCGCCGCCAGCTCGCGATCCACCTCGGCACGGGCCCGGCCGGGCACCTGCGGCAGCCGGCCCCGGACGTCCGGGCAGGTCACGGTCGGAGTGCCGGCGCCGGCGCCACCCGCGGTCGTCTGCTGGCACTCGGCCGGCGACATCTGGCCGTCGCCCCAGTGGTTACGGACCCAGCGGCCGTTCTGCCAGGTACGGGTGCTGCTGCCCTGGCCGTCCGGGGCGGTCGCCCCCGGGCTGGCGGGCACACAGGACGCCGAGGCGGCGCGCGTGGTCGTCCGCCGGTCCTGGGCGGACGAGATCTGGGTGACGGCCACGATGCCGCCGAAGACCGCGAGCGTGCCGACCACTGCCAGCACCCGCTTGCTCCGCGCGTTACCGGATGACCGGCGCGCCCGTGTGGACCTGCGCATCGAATTGCTCTCCTTCTCGATCCGGTAGTTGACTGGTGATCCCGGCGGACCGATGAATTCGGGGTGTGAGATCACTGCGACGCTCGGGTCGCGCGTCGATGGCCGACGATGCCCTTTCCGCATCGTCTCCGCGCCGTCCGGGCGCGGCGGGGAAGTCTGCGTCCATTCCCGATGAGGTACGGAGCGCCGTCGGCGAAGGTTCAACCGGAGATCGAAAAAAATCGGGACGTGCCGGGCCGGGGTCGGCTCGGTGCCGCGGCCAGGAAGGATTCAGTCCGCGCAGAGGTGGTCGAAGGCGAAGCCGCCGTCGAAGGAGTCCCGCCGGGCCGCGAGCGCGCGCACCCGACCGCGAAGCTCCTCCCGGTCCACCAGGGACGCCCCGGCGGCGTCGAGATCGCGCAGTCGCTCCCCCAGCGCCATCGCGGCCAGGTCCTCGGCGAGCCGGCCCGGGTCCACGCCGCAGGAGAATCCCCGCGACGTCAGCCGTACCCGCTCCAGCAGGCAGCCGCCGGGCCGCACCTCGACCCAGCACCAGCCCTCCGCCGGGCCGCCGGTCCAGCGAACGTGCAGCCCGCGCACGATCGGGTCGGCGAGCCGGCCGGCCACGTACGCCTCGACCGCCTCGACCCGCGCGAGCGCCCCGAGGTCGTTCACCGGTCCACGCCGGCCGTCCGGGAGCCGGCCGATGATGTCCCGGAAGCCGACCGCGTCCCCGGCGTCCGGGTCGGTGCCCTCGGCGTAGGCCCGCGCGTCCAGGACGTACTCGACGAAGCGGCGGACGTGATCGGCGCCGCGCAGCGTCGGTGACTCGACCCGCAGCAGCGGCAGGCCGACGGCGGCGGACACCGCGTCGGTCAGCCGTTCCTCCCGGCGGGCGGGCGACCCGTCGGACGCGGGCGCGGTGAACCGCACCGCGAAGCGCGGCAGGCCGGTGTCGGCGGCGCCGACCACCAGGTCCAGCGGCGCCCGTCCGGCCGTGCTCCACTGGTTGCCGGTGACCCCCGGCGGACGGCCCTGCACCAGCTCGCCGAGCCGCCGACCGGCGTACCCGACGTGCCCGTGGCGGGTCAGGCACGGCGTCGCGCCGGACGGGACCGGCCGCAGCCAGGAGGCGGTCACGCTGCCGGTGTTCGTCATCTCGCCCCGCCCCCCGTCGTCCGGTCGACGCCCGAGTGTAGGGCGTCGGGCGTCCGCCCCGGCGGTGCGGTGGAGCACGCCGGGGCCCGCCGACCGGTGCGCAGCCGCGTCCGTGCCTCTAGGCTCTGCCCGTGCACAGCGGACGGACCCCGGAGCAGTTCACCAAACGCAGTCTCGTCGCCCTCTCCCACGCCATCGAGCGGGCCGCGCTCGCCGAGGCCGAGGACGGCCCGCTGATCGTGTTCGCCCTGTTCCAGCGGCTGCCGTACTTCGACCGGGAGCGCGAGGTCTACCGGCGCATCGCCGGCCGCGCCGCGGCGACGGTGGTGGCGATGGTCGGCGGCCCGCCGCCCGACCTGCCCGAGCGCACGTACGGCGTGACGCTCGACGAGGCGGAGGAGCTGGCCCGCGAGTGGAGCGTGGTGGTGCTGAGCCCCCGGTTCGGCGCCACCCTCGTGGCCCACGACCGCGCCGAGGCGACGCCCGCGCCGACGCTGGAAGCCGGCCGGCTCTTCGACGGCCGCTGGGGATTCCGCCGGGACGAGGCGCTGCACGAGGCCATCCGGCTGCGCGAACAACTCGCCGAGCGGCTGCCCGCCGAGGCGCGCACGGCGCTGGACGAGGCGATCGCCCGGGTGCGCGACATCCCGGCCGGACCGGGCGAGCCGCGCGCCGAGGCGGCGCTGCGGCTGCTGGCCCGCCGCGCCGACCGGGTCACGCCGCCGGTCCAGCCGGCCGAGGCGTTCCTCGACGAGCCGGGCCTGCGCCGGTGGGCCGGCATGGACGGGGTGACCGCCTCGGGCACGCTGCCGGTGGCGCTGGTCGGCCTGCGGGTGGACGAGCCGCCCGGCTCGCCGGAACGGTTCGGCCGGCGCAACGGCGCCCGGGAGGGCCATGCCGTGCTCGCCGCCGTCACCGGCGCGCTGCGCCCGGTCGACCGCGCGCTGCGGGTCGCCGAGAACGAGTACCAGCTCCTGCTGCCCGGGCTGGACGAGCCGGCCGCGCTCGAGGTGGTGCGCCGCCTGCACGACGCGATCGCCGCGCTCGCCAAGTCGTACCCGTTCCTGGTTTACACGATGCACGCGGCGGTCGGGGTGAGCACCCGGCGGCCGCTGCCCACCGCGGACCTGCGCGCCGCCGTCGACTGGGCGGCCCGCAAGGGCCTGCCGGTGGCGGGCCTGCCGCCGGAGACGGCCGACGCCGCGACCGCGCCGGCCCGCTGATCCGCGGTACGAGGGGAGAACACGCCGTGCGGGTGGTGTCGCTGGTGCCGTCGCTGACCGAGGCGGTGGCGGCCACCCGCCCGGAGGTGCTGGTCGGGGCGACCGACTGGTGCACCCATCCGGCCGGGCTGGACGTCGCCCGGGTCGGCGGGACGAAGTATCCGGACCTGGACCGGGTGCTCGCCCTCAAACCGGATCTGGTGCTGCTCAACGAGGAGGAGAACCGGCTGGCCGACGCCGAGGCGTTGCGCGCGGCCGGGGCGCCGGTGCGGGTCACGTTCCCGCGTACCGTGCCGGAGGCGCTCGACCAGCTCGGCGAGCTGGTGGTCGCGCTCGGCGCGCCGGCCGAGCCGCCGTGGCTGACGGCAGCCCGTCGCGCCTGGGCGGCCCTGGGCACGCCGGCGCGCGTCCGCACCGCTGTGGTGCCGGTGTGGCGGCGCCCGTGGGTGGTGCTCGGCCGGGACACGTTCGCCGGGGACGTGCTGGCCCGGCTCGGCGTGCTCAACGGCTGGGCCGGGGACGCGGAACGCTATCCCCGGCCCACTCTCGACGAGCTGCGCGCCCGGTCACCGGAGCTGGTGGTGCTGCCCGACGAGCCGTACCGGTTCACCGCCGACGACGGGCCGGAGGCGTTCCCGGGGGTGCCGGCGGCGCTGTTGTCCGGCCGGCACCTCACCTGGTACGGCCCGTCGCTGGCCGAGGCGCCGGCGCTGCTCGCCGCCCAGCTCGCGAGCGCCACCGCCTGACCGCGCCGGCACGTTCAGGCGACCGGGGTGGCGTGCACCGGGTCCAGCTCCATCAGCGTGGTGTCGTCCAGGTCGTACCCGATCGCGTTGTGTACGGCGACCACGCCCGCGACCTGTCCGGCCAGGCGGCCGGCGAGCTCGACGGCGCTGCGCCGGTCCAGCCGACCGTCCATGGTGACCTCGCCGCCGCGGACCTGCACCGTGACCAGGCCGTCGCGGACCGACAGCACCCGGCGCAGCACCTCGTGCACCACCTCCTCGCGGATCTCCGCGTCGGTACGCAGGTGCACCCGGAGCAGGTCACCACGGGTGACGATGCCGGACAGCCGGCCCAGGTCGTCCAGCACCGGCACCCGCTTGACCGCCTCGCGGTCCATCAGCCGGGCCGTCGCGGCCAGCGAGGCGCGCTCGTGGGTGGTGACCGCCGGTGCGGTCATCAGGTCCCCGGCCACCAGCGCGTCGGCCTTCTCCCGGGCGGTACGGCGCCGCCGCCCCTCGAACACCCGGCGCTCGTCCGGGTGACCGGCCCGCTCCACCTTGTGCAGCAGGTCCGCCTCGGAGATCACGCCGAGCACCCGGTGGAACGAGTCGACCACCGGCACGCCGCTGATCCGCTTACGCACCAGCACGTCGACGATCTCGCGGTACGGGGTCTGCTCCGTCACCGCCGCGACGTCCCTGGTCATCACGTCGGCCACCTGCCACGTCCTCATCACGACCTCCTCGTACCGGGCCTTCACCGGCGACGATAGGCCGCCGCAAACGCCCTGGTCAGGGGCGGCGGACCGGCGGGGAGGGGCCGACCGGACCGGGTACGGACGGGACCAATGACCCGGTCATCAGGGCACCGGTAGGCCCTGCTCCGGGAGGCGGCTCGGCGGTGGAATGAATGTGCCACCGGGAAGCGCGGTGCGAGGCACAGGAAGGGACGTGGAGACCATGACCGCGACAATCGAGCGGACCCCCGCCGTCAAGCGGACCCCCGCCGCCACCACCGCTCCGGCGGCGCACATCGAGACCACCCGGCAGAAGGCCACCCGGTACGTGTGGGCCGGCCTGCGGCTCGCGCTGGGCTGGATCTTCCTCTGGGCCTTCCTCGACAAGATGTTCGGCCTCGGCCACGAGACCGCGGCGAAGAACGCCTGGATCAACGGCGGCAGCCCGACCAAGGGCTTCCTGGGCAACGCGGTCGAGGGCCCGTTCGCGGACCTCTACCGGAACATCGCCGGCGCGGCCTGGGCGGACACGCTGTTCATGCTCGGCCTGCTCGGCATCGGTGTCGCGCTGATGCTCGGCATCGGCATCCGGATCGCCGCCGTGGCCGGCGGACTGCTCCTGGTCCTGATGTGGACGGCCGTGCTGCCCCCGGCGAACAACCCCTTCATGGACGACCACCTCATCTACGCGGGCCTGTTGGCCGGTCTCGCCCTGGTGGGCGCCGGCAACACCCTCGGCCTCGGCCGGATCTGGGCGAAGCTCCCCCTGGTCCAGCGTCTCCCCTGGCTGAAGTGAACCAGCCCGCTGCGGGGCGGGCGTCGCCGACAGGCGGCGCCCGCCCCCTTCTCGTGTCCCCGCCACGCCGGTGTGCGGGGACCGGCGCGTATCGGCCGGTCGCGATCCGGCAGGATCGACGGTGACCACACCGTCAGCACCGAGGAGACCGTTCATGGACAAGCCCCAGGTCGGCCCGATCGAGGGCGCGCCGCCCGCGGATCTGGTCGTCGAGGACATCACCGTCGGCGACGGCCCGGAGGCCCGCCCGGGCCAACTGGTGAGCGTGCACTACGTGGGCGTGGCCCACTCGAACGGCCGCGAGTTCGACGCCTCGTGGAACCGGGGTGAGACGTTCGAGTTCCCGCTCGGCGGCGGCCAGGTCATCGCCGGCTGGGACCAGGGCGTCGTCGGCATGAAGGTCGGCGGCCGGCGCAAGCTCACCATCCCGCCGCATCTGGGCTACGGCGCCCGCGGCGCCGGCGGCGTCATCAAGCCGAACGAGACGCTCGTCTTCGTGGTGGACCTGCTCGGCGTGCGCTGAGCGCAGCGCCGTTCACGTCGGGCCGTCGGCACTCGCGCCGGCGGCCCGTCGTGTGCCCGGCGGCCCGCTCCCGTTCAGGCCGCGCACGCCACCATCTCGTGGGTGCGGCCGGACCGGTCGTGGACACGACTCGGCACGTCCTGCGAGCGGTCGGAGCAGCGCACCGGGAGCACCCGGTGCAGGCCGGTCACCCGCAGCACCCGGGCCACCACCGGGTCCGGGTCGACGAGCACCAGCTCGCCACCGCGGGCCCGGACCCGCAGGTGGGTGGCGACGAGCGCGCGGACCCCGGCGGCGGACAGCAGCCGCACACCCGACAGGTCGACCCGCAGCACCGGCCGCGCCGGCGCGGCCCAGAGCGCGGCCCGGAACGCCGTCACGGTGGCGATGTCGATCTCGCCGACCGGACGCAGCTCGACCACGTGATCGTGCACGTCCATCGCCACGTGGAAGCGCTCAACGCTGTGTACCATGCGGCCAAACCTACCCGGCCCCACCGACATTTCCGGGCCTCGCGGCGGGGGTTCCGGGTACTGTCCGGGAACCGACCCCGAGCCGTCTCAGGGTCATCCCGCAGCCGCCGCGCCACGGGCGCGAAACGCCGTCGGGCACTGCCCTTCGCGACGCCGCCGGGCCACAATGAGCCGATGGCCGTCCCCCGCCCGCGTGCGCCCCTGCTGATCCGGCCGGTCCGCGAGCCGGCGACCGTGCCGCCGCCGCTGACCGGGCCCTGGGCGCCCGCCGACACCCGGCTCGACCGGGCCGACCTGCTGCCGTTGCCGGCCGGCGGGCACGGGCCGGAGGACGTGGTGGTCGACGCCGACGGCCGGGTGGTCAGCGGCGACGAGGACGGCCGGCTCTGGTGGTGGCCCGCCGACGCGCCGGCCGGCACCCGGCCCGCGCTTCTGGCCGAGACCGGCGGACGGCCGCTGGGCATCGAACGGGACCCGGTCGACGGCGGGCTGCTCGTCTGCGACGCGTACCGGGGACTGCTGCGGGTCGACCCCGCCGGCGCGGTGCACGAACTGACCGGGACCGCCCCGCCGGTGCACCTGGCCGACAACGCGGCGGTCGCGAGCGACGGCACCGTCTACTTCACCGACTCCTCCGACCGCTTCCCGCTGTCGCACTGGAAGCGGGACCTGCTGGAGCACCGGCCCAACGGGCGGGTGCTGGCCTACGACAGGCGCACCGGGCGCACCGACGTGGTGGCCGACGGGCTCTACTTCCCCAACGGGCTGGCGCTCACCCCGGACGAGTCGGCGCTGATGCTCGCCGAGACCGCCACCCACCGGCTGCTCCGGATCGACCTGCCGGGCGGGCGGGCCACGGTGCTGACCGACCTGCCGGCGTACCCGGACAACATCTCCGCGGTGGGTGACGGGACGTACTGGGTCGCGTTGCCCAGCCCTCGGCTGGCGGCGATGGAACGGCTGCTGCCGCATCCGCGCGTACGCCAGATCGTCGCGCTGCTGCCCGGCGCGGTGCAGCCCCGGCCGCGCCGTTACGGGCTGGTCGCGCTGGTCGACGGCGCGGGGCGGGTGCTGCGGACGCTGCACGGCCCGAGCGGGGCGTACCCGATGGTCACCGGCGTGCGGCAGCACGGCCGCCGGCTCTGGCTGGGCAGCCTGACCGCGGCCGGGGTGGCCCGCGTCGACCTGGACTGAGCACGGCACGGGGCCGGCCCGCGCGACGCGGGCCGGCCCCGGGGCCGTTCCTCCCCAGGTTCAGCCGCCGCTGTTGCTCCGCGACGGGGCCGGCGCCGGCGCCGACCCGCCGGCCACCGCGCCCGGGTGCGGCGTGGCGCTCTGCGTGGGCTTCAGCCCCGCCGGTACGGGCAGCGCGCTGCCCTTGGCGAACTCGTCCCAGCTGACGTTCCAGGCGGTGAAGCCGTTGCCCTGGTCGAGCTTCACCTCGGTGCCCCGCACTGTCACCAGGTCACCGACCTGCGTGACGCCCATGAGCCAGTCCGCGGCCGTGGCCGACACGTTCGTGCAGCCGTGCGAGGTGTTGGTGTAGCCCTGCTCCCCCTCCGACCACGGCGCGGAGTGGATGAACTCGCCGCCCCAGGTCAGCCGCTGGGCGTCGTCCACGTCGACCACGTAGCCGCCGTTTGGCTCACCCCGGGTGTCGAACGTGGTGTGCTCGTGCTTCTCCATGATCACCATGGTGCCGCTGGACGTCGGCGTGCTCTCCTTGCCGAGACTGACCGGGATCTTCTTGAGCACCTTGCCGTCCTCGTAGACGGTCATCTGCTTGGTCCCGTTGTCGATGTCGAGCGTCACCTGCCGGCCGACCTTGGCGGTCGCGACCCGGTCGGAGTCGCCGATCGCCTCCTTGCCGATGGGCAGCCCCTGCAACGCGCTGCGCACGCTGATCGTCGTGCCCGGCTTCCAGCGGTCCGGCGCCCGGTACTCGGCCTGCTTGCCGTCGGCCACCCACGACCAGGTGCCGGGCTGCGGCGGGTCGGTCTTCACGAACAGCCGGCGCTGCACGTCCGCGCGGGCCTCCTTCGGGATCGGCGGGTCGAATCCGAGCACCACCGGCATCGCCGTCCCGTACGTCTGATTCGGCCGGAAATACAATTCGCTGGTGACGGCCGGTTTGGTGGATTTGGCCATCGTCGTGAACGTCGTCTTCTGCGTGGCGGTCTTCCCCGAATCGCCGGTCGCGGTCACCTCCGCCGTGTACGTCCGGGAATTGGCCAGCGGACGGTCCGGCACCCAGCCGGAGCCGTCCTCGCGCGGCTGGGCCGGTACGGCGTTGCCCTTGTCGTCGGTCAGCTTGACGGCTGTCACCTTGCCGTTGCTGACCTTCGTGCCCACCTCCGCGCTGATCGGCACGTTCTTCGTGCGATCGGCGGGTGTCACGGTGACCGACGGCGGCGACGCCTCGGCCTGTTTCGCCACCGACTTCGGGCCGGCGGTGCACGCGCCGACCGCCAGCGGCGCGGCTGCGACAGTCATCGCGAAAAGCGTCAGTCGGCGCCTCGCAAACATATTTCGCCCCCCATTTCCGAACCCTCTCGCCCACATTCTGTAGGCCCGGGATCACGCCGTGGCACCTTCGGCGGAATTGCTCGGAAAAGGCTGCGGAGAATCGTGCCGGACAGGTAATTCCCGTCCCCGCTTGCGCCGCACGCGCCCTCCGCCCGGTTCCCACCACCGCCCTCCTCACCTCTTGACCGCCCCTTGTCCGTCGATCATGAAGTTGACGGCGCGCGGCGTCCTTTTTGTCCCCGTCAACCTCATGATCGACGAAGGGAGGGCGCCGTGAGGTTCCGACCCGGCGAGATCTTGGTACGAAACGGCCTCCATAGGGGCACTTTGCTACCAAGATCTCGACCGATCCCACCCACCGGAACAAGGGTCCCGCAAGACGGCCAGCGCTGGGCTCCCTCGCTCGCGTCACCCGCGCCGCTGCGGCGATCTTGCACTTGCGGCCCCGGAGAAGGGTGCGAATCGGGCACGTCGAGGGCCGCAAGTGCAAGATCGCGAGCGGGGGACGGGGAGCCCGGGGCGGGGACGCGCAGGGCGGGGACGCGGCGCGGCCCCGGACCTCCGTGGGGAGGGCCGGGGCCGGGAGTCTGACCGGTCAGACGTTGGCGACCAGGAGGGCGGGCTGCTCGACGCAGTCGGCGACGTGGCGCAGGAAGCCGCCCGCCACCCCGCCGTCGCAGACCCGGTGGTCGAAGGTGAGGCTGATCTGGGTCACCTTGCGGACGGCGAGCTGCCCGTCCACCACCCACGGCTTGTCCACGATCCGGCCGACGCCCAGCAGCGCCGCCTCCGGATGGTTGATGATCGGCGTCGATCCGTCGACGCCGAACACGCCGTAGTTGTTGAGCGTGAACGTCCCGCCGGTCAGCCGTGCCGGGGGCAGCGTGCCGGCCCGGGCCGCCACGGTGGTCTCGGCGAGCGCGGCGGCCAGCTCCCGGGTGGTCAGCCGCTGCGCGTCACGCAGCACCGGCACGACCAGGCCCCTGTCGGTCTGCGCGGCGATGCCCAGGTGCACGCCCGCGGACTGGATGATCCGCTGCCCCTCGGTGTCGACATGCGCGTTGAGCTGCGGGAACTTCCGCAGGCCGCTGAGGCAGATCCGGGCCAGCAGGGCCAGGATGCTCACCGGCGCCTCCGGCGTGGCGGCGTTGATGGCGGCGCGCGTCTCCAGCAGGCCGGTGGCGTCCACGTCGACCCAGATGGTCACCTCCGGGATCTCCCGGCGGCTGCGGGAGAGCTTGTCGGCGATCACCTTGCGGATGCCGGTGAGCGGGATGACCGTGTCACCGTCGCCGGCCGGGGCGAGCCCGACGTGGGCGGCCGGGGCGTCCGGCACCGCGGCCAGCCGGGCCGCCGGAGCAGCAGCGGCCACGGCGGCGTCCAGGTCGGCCCGGCGGATCACGCCGCCCGGCCCGGTGCCGCGCAGCGACGCCAGGTCGATGCCGTGCTCCTTGGCCAGCCGCCGCACGATCGGCGAGATGACAAGCGGCGCCGCCGCCGGTCCGCCGGTCCGCGCCGGGTCGACCGACGCCGGCGCGGCCTCGGGAGCGAGCGCCAGACGCGGCCGACGCCGCCGCCGGCCCGAGCCGCCGTGGCCGGTGCCGTAGCCGATCAGGACGTTGCCGGAGCCGGCCCGCTCCTCCTCGCGGTAGGTGGCGTGCGGATCGGGGGCGTCGTCGAGCGGGGCGATGGTGATCAGCGGCTGACCGACCGGGCGTACCTCACCGGCCGCGCCGTGCAGGGCCACGACCCGTCCGGCGTACGGGCACGGCACGTCGACGACGGCCTTGGCGGTCTCCACCTCGACCACGCTCTGGTCCACGGTGACCACGTCGCCCACGGCGACCCGCCACTCGACGATCTCCGCCTCGCTCAGCCCCTCCCCGAGGTCGGGCAGGAGGAAGTCGCGGGTCCCAACAGCCGTGCTCATGCCGTGCCGGCCGGGCATGCCCTCACGGCCCTCGCTCCGCTCGGTGCGTTCGGTCATGCCGCCACCCACCTCGTGTCGGGCTGGTCGTCCCACTGCAGGCGGGCCACGGTGTCCAGCACCCGGTCGACCGAGGGCAGGTGGGTGTGCTCCAGCATCGGCGCCGGGTACGGGATGTCCAGCCCGGACACCCGCAGCACCGGCGCGTGCAGGGCATGGAAGCAGCGCTCCTGCACCCGCGCGGCGATCTCCGCGCCGACACCGGCGAAGCCCTGCGCCTCCTGGATCACCACGCACCGGCCGGTACGGCGTACCGAGGCGGTGACCGTGGCGTCGTCGAACGGCACGATGCTGCGCACGTCGACCACCTCCAGGTCCCAGCCCTCCTCGCGGGCGGCCTCGGCGGCGGCCAGCGCCACAGGCACCGCCGGCCCGTACGCGATAAGCGTCGCGTCGGTGCCGGGGCGGCGCACCACGGCGCTGCCGATCGGCGCGGTACGGGCCGGCAGCTCCGCCTCGGCGCTGGTGAAGTAGAGCTTCTTGGGCTCCAGGAACACCACCGGGTCGGGGTCGTCGATGGCGGCGCGCAGCAGCGAGTACGCGTCGTCCACGGTCGCGGGCGTGACCACCTTCAGGCCGGGCGTGTGCGCGTAGTACGCCTCGGACGAGTCGCAGTGGTGCTCCACGCCGCCGATGCCACCGGCGTACGGCACGCGGATGACGATCGGCACGCTCAACGCGCCGCGGGTGCGGTTGCGCAGCTTCGCCACGTGCGAGGCGATCTGCTCGAACGCCGGGTAGGCGAACGCGTCGAACTGCATCTCCACGACCGGCCGCAGCCCGGACATGGCCAGGCCGACGGCGAACCCGACGATGCCGGCCTCGGCGAGCGGGGTGTCGAAGCAGCGCTTGTCGCCGAACCGGGCCTGCAGCCCGTCGGTGATCCGGAAGACGCCGCCGAGCTGGCCGACGTCCTCACCGAAGACGACGACCCGCTCGTCTTCGAGCATCGCGTCGGCGAGCGCCGCGTTGAGCGCCTTCGCCATGGTCATGGTGGCCATCAGGCGTCCCCCTCCGCGTCGGCGGCCAGCTCGGCCCGGACCATCTCGCGCTGCTCGACGAGTTGCGGCGTCGGTTCGGCGTACACGTGGTCGAACAGGCTCAGCGGGTCCACCGTGGGCTGGTCGTCCATCCGGCGGCGCAGCGCGGCGGCGTACTCCTCGGCCTCCTCGGCGATCGCCGCGACGGCGGCGTCGTCGAGGACGCCCTTGGCCCGCAGGTACGCCTCGAGCCGGGCGATCGGGTCGCGGTCGCGCCACGCCTCGACCTCGTCGGCGTCGCGGTAGCGGGTCTGGTCGTCGGCGTTGGTGTGCGGTTCCATCCGGTAGGTGTGCGCCTCGACCAGGTAGGGGCCCTTGCCGGCGCGGGCGTGCGCGACGGCGCGCTCCAGCACCGCGAGGACGGCGACCGGGTCGTTGCCGTCGACCTGCTCGCTGGGTACGCCGTAGCCGACGCCCTTGTACGCGAGGCTCGGCGCGGCGGTCTGCCGGGACAGCGGCACGCTGATGGCGTACTTGTTGTTCTGCACCAGGTAGACGACGGGCGCCTTGAACACGGCGGCGAAGTTGATGCCCTCGTGGAAGTCGCCCTCGCTGGTGGCGCCGTCGCCGATGAACGCCAGCGCCACGGTGTCGCGGCCCTGGTACGACTCGCCGTAGGCCAGCCCGGCGGCGTGCACGCACTGGGTGGCGAGCGGGGTGCACTGCGGCGCGGTGCGGGTGGCGGCCGGGTCGTACCCGCAGTGCCAGTCGCCGCGCAGCAGCGTGAGCACCTCGACCGGGTCGAGGCCGCGGGCGGTCAGCGCCATCGACTCGCGGTATGTGGGGAACACCCAGTCGTCCTCGCGCAGCGCGAGCACGCCGCCGATCTGGCACGCCTCCTGGCCGCGCGCGGACGGGTAGACGGCGAGGCGGCCCTGCTTGGTGAGCGCGGTGGCCTGCACGTCGAAGCGGCGGCCGACGACCATCCGCCGGTACATCTCGCGCAGCGTCTCGACCGGCGGCTCCGGGTAGTCGTCGCGGGCCGGCAGCGGGGTCCCGTCGGGTTCGAGCAGCCGGACCGGTTCCCGCTGCGGCATGAAGCCGGCTGACGGGTCGGGTGCGGCCGGGGTGGTCTTCCGGCGGGTGCGCGGGGATGCCCTGCGGACCGCCTGGGGTGTGGTCGTCACGGCGGGGACCTCCTGGACGTGTGGTGGCCCTATGCTCCCGGTCGTGGATGATTGACTCAACATGCGGGATGAACGCGGGACGAATGGCACGGGAAGGCGGCTGCGGTGAGCCAGGAGACCGGCACCACACCGGGCGCGGCGGGCGGAACGGGACGTTCGGCCGGGCCGTTGGACGAGGTGGATCGGCGGATCCTGCGCGAGCTGGTCCGCGACGCCCGCACGTCCATCCGTACGCTGGCCGAACGGGTGCACGTCTCGCGTACCAACGCGTACGCCCGGGTGGAGCGGCTGCTGCGCGACGGGGTGCTGACCGGGTTCACCGCGCGGGTCGCGCCGGAGCCGGCCGGGCTGGGCACGTCGGCGTACATCGCGCTGACCATCGAGCAGAACACCTGGCGGGAGGTCTCCGCCGAGCTGGCCCGGGTGCGCTACATCGAGCACGCGGCGCTGCTCAGCGGCGAGCACGACGTCCTCGCGCTGGTCCGGGCGCCGGACAACGCGACGTTGCGGGACGTGGTGCTGGACCGGGTGCAGAGCATCGCCGGGGTGCTGTCGACGCGCACCTGGCTGGTGTTCGAGGAGTTCGACGGCACGCAGAGCCCCTGGGACTGACCGCCTCAGCGTTCCGGCGGCGACTCCAGCCCTTCGGCGTCGGCCCGCTCCAGCAGGGGTTCCAGCGAGTACCGCCGCCCGTCCAGCCCGGCGTGCGGGTCGCCGCGGTCGGCGAACCGCGCGGGCATGCTGAGCACGTCGAAGTCCTCCGGGCGGGCGTCGTCCAGCTCGGACCAGTCCAGCGGCGCCGAGACCAGCGCCGCGGGGGTCGGCCGGATCGAGTACGCCGAGGTCATGGTGTGGTCGCGGGCCATCTGGTTGTAGTCGACGAAGACCGGCCGGTCCCGCTGGTCGCGCCACCAGGTGGTGGTGACCAGGTCGGGCAGGCGGCGCTGCATCTCCCGGCCCAGCGCGAGCACCGCACGCCGGCACTCGCCGAAGCTCCAGCGCGGCTCGATCGAGACGTACACGTGGATGCCGCGCCCGCCGGTGGTCTTCGGGTAGCCCTCCAGGCCCAGCTCCGTCAGGAACGCGCGTACCTCGTGCGCCACCGGCACCACCTGCGCGAAGTCGACACCCGGCATCGGGTCGAGGTCGATGCGCAGCTGGTCGGGGCGTTCCACGTCGCCCTTCGACACCGGCCACGGGTGGAACCGCAGCGTGCCCAGGTTGGCCGCCCAGATCACCACGGCCAGCTCGCTCGGGGCCACCTCGTCGGCGGTACGGCCGCTGGGGAACGTGATGTGCGCGGTGCGCACCCAGTCGGGCGCGCCGGCCGGAAGCCGCTTCTGGTAGAACGCGTCGCCCTTGTTGGTCTGCCGGGTGGCCACCTTGGCGCCCTCGAACACGCCGCGCGGCCAGCGTTCCAGCATGGTCGGCCGGTCCCGCAGCGCGCGCAGGATGCCGTCGCCGACGGACAGGAAGTAGTTGACCACGTCCAGCTTGGTCAGCCCGCGCTCCGGGAAGTAGGGCTTGTCGGGGCTGGAGACGCGGACCAGCCGCTCCCCCACCTGGATCTCCTGCGCCGCCGTGGTCGCCACCGTCACACCGTAGCGATCCTGGCCGGGCGTGGGGACCGGCTCACCGGGACTCCCCGGTGACCGACAGCCGGATCCAGGCGTCCACCCAGGCCCGTACCGCCGGTTCGCCGGGGTCGGCGCCGAGCGCGCCGGCCAGGCCGGACACTGTCGCGCCGCAGCGGTCCAGGCCGACCGCGGCGAGCCCGGCCGCCGTCGCGCGCAACCGCTCCGGGAAGGCGGCCGGCAGGTGCCGCAGGCCGGTGTGCGCGGCCTGCGCGAGCAGCGCCGCCGCCGCACCCAGCGCCGCGGCGACCGGGTCGGGCCGGGCGTCGACCGCGCCGGCCAGCCGCCCGTCACCTACCCCAGGCGCCAGATCGGGTACGACCACAGTGTCGGCGACCACCGCCAGCGGCTCGACGACGAGTCCGTCGGCGCCCCGGCGGACTGTCCCGCTGACGTAGCGCGGCGGCCCGTGTGTGCCGTCCAGTGCCGCCGCGAGCGCGTCGAGTGCACCCGGGGCGGCGGCGTGGTGAGTGGCGGTGACGGTCGCCGTGCCGCCGTCGACCCCGGTCACCGTGGCGTGCAGGCGCTGTTCGCCGGCCGCGTACCCGATGGCGCGGACCTCGCCGAGCGCGAGCACCCGCACCGACTCGGCGGCGGTCCGGGGGCGCAGCAACCGGGGCGGCCGTCCGGCCAGCTCGGCGGCGAGCGCGTCCGGGTCGCGGGCGAGCAGGCCCGGCGGCAGACCGGACCAGTCCCCCGCGCCGGGCGTGACAGTGGTGCGGGCCAGCCGGCCGGCGGCGAACCGGAGCTGGTGCGCGGCGCTGCGCACCGCCGACTCGGAGACCACGTTGCCGCCGGCGAGCGCGCCGAGCGTGGCGCCGGTGATCCGCCGCCCGGCCAGCTCGCGCCCGGTGGGCGGGTCGTCGCCGGTGACCGGGTAGGCGCGGCGCAGCACCAGCACCGAGACGGCGGCCGGGTGGGCGAGCACCACGTCCACGCCCACCTCGCCGCCGCTGGACCGGACCCGGGCGCCGAGGCCGGTCAGCCGTACCCGCCGCAGCGGCGTCTCCGCCGGCTCGTGGGTGCCGAGTACCCGCTCCGGCGGGGTGGCCCCGGCGTTGACCACCGCGCGCCGCCGCGCGGGCAGCTCGGCGAGCAGGTCGGCGAGGGTCTCCGGCCGGTACCGGGCGCCGCGCGCGGCGTACGCCTCCAGTTGCCCGGCCAGGTCCTCCACCGCCAGCAGCGGCCAGCGCAGACCGGCCGCGTCGAGGTCCCGCCGGGCCGCCGCGAGCCGGGCGTCCACGCCGGAGCCCAGGTGCGCGACGCCGGTCAGCAGCACGTCGGCGGCCAGCGCCACCGCCGCGTCCAGCGCCGGGTGATCCGTCACGGTGGCCGGTCCGCCGACGCGTACCTGCGCCTCGGGACGGTCCGGGTGTTCCCGGTCGGCCGCCCGGCACGCCCACACGGCGAGCGCGATCGATTCTCCGCCGTCGTCGGCGGCGTCGCCGCGCGCGTACCCGATCTGGCGGGGCACGAGGAACCGGACCGTGCCGGTAGGCAGCTCCACGCGCGGGACCGGGTCGGCGGCGTCCGGCCGGTGGACCACGGCGGTGTAGCCGCGGCGCAGCCGTCGCTTCGCGGCGGCCTGCGCCGGGGCGCCGATCGCGGCGGCCAGTTCCTCGTCGGTGACGTCGCCCGGCGACCACCGCCACGGCTCGCCGCCGGAGCCGGCGTCGTCCAGGCCCGGCGTGACGTCGTGGCCCGGCTCGGCGTCGTGGCTCGACGCGGCGTCGTGGCCCGGCACGGCCTGCCGGTCCGGCGCCGCGGGCTGGTCCGGCGCGACCTCGCGGCCGGGGGCGTCGGCGTGCGTGCGCTGGTAGGTCAGCACGACGGTGAGCAGGTGCCGGCACACGCCGGGCGCCGGGCAGGAGCAGATCCCGGCCGCGAGGCCGCCGCCCCCGGGCAGCGTCACCGTCACCCCGTCCGGGTACGCGGCGCGCACCTCGCCGTCGGCGTCCTCGGTGAGCACCGGCCGCTCACCGGCGTCGACCTCCTTCGTGGCGCGCTTCACCAGGCCCCTGTTGCTCAGCGCGGCCAGCACGTCCGGGGTGAGCGCGATCAGGTCGTCACGGGTCATCCGGTCCCCCTACCGGCCCACGTGCTCGGCCACGAACGCGGCCAGCTCGCCCGGCGTCATCGCGCCCACCGCGGCGCCCACGTCGGCCAGCCGCTGGGCGGTGGCCCGGTCGTACGCCGGGTCGGCCTCCTCGTCCAGCGCGGCCAGCGCGAGCACATGCGTGCCCTGCTCCACCAGCTGCTGCACCGACCGGACCAGACGTCCGGCGTTCCCGCCCTCGTAGAAGTCGGACACCAGCGCGACGATGGCCCGGCGCGGGTTCTCCACGAGCTGCGCGCCGTACGTGACCGCGCGGGCGATGTCGGTGCCGCCGCCGAGCTGCACCTTCATCAGCAGCTCCACCGGGTCGTCGACGTCGGAGGTCAGGTCGACCACGTCGGTGTCGAACGCGACCAGGTGGGTGCGTACGCCCGGCAGCCCCCACAGGCAGGCGGCGGTCACCGCGGCGTGGATCACCGAGCCGAGCATCGAACCGGACTGGTCCACCAGCAGGATCACCTGCCAGCGGTCCAGGTGGCGGCGGGTACGGGAGAAGAAGTGCGGCTGCCGTACGTGCAGCCGGCGCTCGTCCGGCCGCCAGTGCGCCAGGTTCGCCCGAATGGTGCGCCGGACGTCGAAGTTGCGGGCCTGCCGGAACCGGCTGGGTCGTCGCGCCCGGGGCCCGGAGAACGACTGCCGCACCTCGGCGGCCAGCCGCTCGACCAGTTGCCGCACCACCGCCTCGACCAGCTTGCGGGCCAGGCGCAGCACCTCCGGGTCCATCAGGTGCTTGGTCCGCAGCACCGCGCGCAGCAGCGCCGGGTTCGGCTCGACCCGGGCCAGCACCGCCGGGTCGGTGACGACCTCGTGGATGCCGTACCGCTCGACCGCGTCGCGTTCCAGCCGCTGCACCGTCTCCTTCGGGAACAGCCGGGTGATCCCGTCCAGCCAGTCCACAGTGGTCAGCACGGACGGGCCGGACCCGCCGCGCCGCACGTCGCGGCGGCCGAGGTCGGCGTCGCGGCCGTAGAGCCAGTCCAGCGCCGCGTCCCGGCCGGCCGCCTCCGCCGACAGACCGCCCAGGCTGTCCTGCGCGGCGTCGCCGAGCACCAGCCGCCAGCGTTCCCGCATCGGGTCCGTCACGCCCGCTCCCCCTCCCACAGCCCTTCCCGGGCCAGCACCGCGTCGACCCGCTCCTCCACCGCGCGGGCGGCGGCCACCAGCAGCGGGTCGGCGTCCAGCCGCAGCAGGTCACCGGGCGGCGCGTCGCCGCCGTGCAGCGCCTGCACGTGCCGGGCCACCTCCGCCCGCTCCCGCGGCGGGAACCAGCCGAACGCCTGCCGCAGCGCGGGCAACGCCACCAGGAAGTTGTGCGCGCCCATCCCGGCCAGCAGCTCGTCGACGACCGTGAGCAGCGCGGCGTCGCCGGCCACCACCTCCTCGCGGGCCAGCGCGAACAACCCGGACAGCCAGTCACCGAGCGTGTCCGGCGCGGCCACGGCCCGGACCGCGCGGGCGGCGTCCGGCACGTCGCCCAGCGACCAGGCCAGGCCCAGCGCCGCGCCGCGCAGGTCCGGCGGGGCCGCCGCGTCGGCGGCGACCCGCCCGGCCACCGCGAGCGCGCCGTCCCGGTCGAGCCCGAGCGCGGGACCGGCGTGGCGGATCGCGTCCCGGACCGCGACGAGCGCGGCCAGCCGTCCCGGGTCGGCCGGCGCGGCCGTGGCCCGTACGCCCTCGACGAGCCAGAGCGCCCGGCGTACGGCGGCGGTGATCAGCGCGCCCAGTGGTGCGGTTCCGGCGCTGCCGAGGAGCCGGTCGTGCCGCCACAGCGCCAGCGCGACGGCGAGCGCCCGGCCCAGCGCCCGCAGGTCGGTGACCGTGCCGGTGGCGCGGGTGATCGCGGTGAGCGTGCGGGTGGAGTGCTCGGGCAGCCCGGCCAGCGCGGTGTCGAACAGCGTCGTGGCGAGCGCGTCGACGTCGGCGCCGAGCAGCGTCACCCGCTCCTCGATCCGGGCGGTGACCGCGTCGGTGACGGTCGGCCCGTACCCACCGGCCTCGATCATGCGGGCGAGCCGGTCCGCCGACGGCGCGGGCGTCCAGCGTTCGGTGAGCAGCGCGTCCGCGCCCACCCGGGGGCCGCTCTCGCGGCTGTGACCGGGTACGTCGAGCAGCCGCAGCCGGTGCAGCAGGCGGCTGCGGGCCAGGTCGCCGGAGACTGTCAGGTCCAGCTCGACCGTCTCCTGCGGATCGATCCGGTGCCGTGCCAGCTCGGCGTCGACGTCGTGCACGAGCGGCGGAAGTGGCGTGTCCGGGTGCAGGCGGCCGACCTGGTCGCCGCTGAGCGCTGCGACCATCTCCACCACCACCGGGTGCGCGCCGGGCGCGAGGGTGCCCCGGGTCGCCCACGGCAGCGGCTGGTCGAGCGCGTCGGTGACCAGCGCGGACACCAGAGCGTCGAGCACGTCGACCCGGCCCGGGTGGGCGTGGCCGCGCAGCCGGGCCAGGCCGCCGGCCATGGTCCGGGCGGCGATCAGGTCGGCGGTGGAGACGGGCTGCCGCCGGGCACGCAGCCGGGCCGCCACCGCCTCGGTGAGCGCCTCCGCGGCCCGGCGCGGCCCGTCCTCCCAGACCCGCTGGTAGTACGCCGGGGACGGCATCCCGGACTGGTAGCCGACGAACGCGTCGAGGCGCCGGAACGAGTACGGCACGAGGTAGCTGCCCGCCACCGCGTCCGGAGCCGGGGCGGGCACCTCCGGCCAGTCCTCGTCCTCCGGTCCGTCGTCCCCCGCCCCGGCGGTGAGCCGGACCAGGGCGGGACGGTGGAAGCCGCCGGTCACCACCAGCACCGGGCGGCCGGCGGCCCGGCGGCGGGCGGCGCGTACCCAGCGGGCCATGTACGCCTCCCGGGCCGTGTCGTCCGCCCCGGCCGCGGACTCGCCGCGCAGCACGTCGAAGTACGTGTCGAGGCGCTCGGCCAGCCCGTCGTCCGGGCCGATCTCGAACAGGTGGTCCCAGAGCGCGTCCACGTTGTCCACGGCGAGGGTGGCGCAGAGCCGGCGTACCGCCTCGGCGTACCGCTGGTCGGCGTCGGCGTACCGGTTGGCGCGGCCGGACAGCGCGGGATGCCACGCGGGCAGGTCGATGAAGCGCAGCTGCGCGCCCACCTCACGGCCGGCGGTCAGCGCCACCCACTCCGGCGAGTACGCGCAGAACGGGCTCCAGGAGACGTGCCGCCGGTTGCCGTCGCGGTGCGCGGTGAACACGGCGATCGGCAGCTCGTGGTCTCCCAGCAACTCGTCCATCCGCCCGTTCAGGTCCGCCGGCCCCTCCACCAGCACGTACGCCGGGCGCAGCCGCGCCACCGTGGCCGCGACCAGCCGGGCGCAGGCCGGGCTGTGATGCCGGACGCCGAGGAAGGTGACGCCGCCGGGCGCCTCGACGGTGCTCACCCGGGCAGCAGGTGCCGGGCGTCGTGCACCGCCCGCCACTGCGCGCCGGAGCGGCGGGACACCTGCTGTTCCAGGTAGCGACGCAGCCGGGCCAGGTCCTCCGCGTCGTCCTTCGCGGCGGTGCCGGCCAGGCAGGCGACCAGGTCGGCGGCGTCGCCGGGCTCGCCGCGCAGGAACCAGCCGCGCAGCCCGACCGCGTGCGCCACCGACACCGCCTCGGCGGTGCTCATCACCGCCGACAGCCGCTCCATCGCGTCGCCGCGTTCGGTGATCCCGGTCCGCAGCTCCCGGAACGTGGTGACCAGCACCTCCAGCAGGTCCCGGCGGGGCGGCGCGGTCACGCCGGAGCGGCGCAGCAACTCGCCCGCCTCGGCCTCCACCAGTTCCAGCTCGGTGCCGAGGTCGGGGATCGGGAAGACGGTCTCGAAGTTGAACCGCCGCTTCAGCGCGGCGCTCATCTCGTTGACGCCCCGGTCCCGGGTGTTCGCGGTGGCGATCACGTTGAAGCCCTCGCGGGCGAACACCATGGCGTCGGCGCCGGGCAGCTCCGGAATGGCGAGCACGCGGTCCGACAGCGGGGAGAGCAGGCAGTCCTGCACCTCCAGCGGGCAGCGGGTGATCTCCTCGAAGCGGACCACCCGCCCCTCGGCCATGCCGCGCAGCAGCGGCGCCGGCACCAGCGCGCGCGGCGACGGACCGTCGGCGACCAGCAGCGCGTAGTTCCACGAGTAGCGGATCTGGTCCTCGGTGGTGGCCGCGCCGCCCTGGATGGTGAGCGTGGAGTCGCCGCTGACCGCGGCCGCGAGCAGCTCGGACAGCAGCGACTTGGCGGTGCCGGGCTCGCCGACGAGCATCAGCCCGCGGCTGGTCGCCAGCGCCACCAGCGCCCTGTCGATCAGCGACGGGTCGCCGACGAACTTGCGCCGGATCCCGGCCGCCGGGTCACCGAGGATGAACCGGCGCGCGGCGCGCAGACTCAGCCGCCAGCCCGGCGGGCGCGGGTCACTGTCGTTCGCGGCCAGCGCGGCCAGCTCGTCGGCGTACCGCACCTCGGCCGGAGGCCGCTGGGCCCGCTCGACGGCCGGAGGCCGCTGGGCCCGCTCGGCGGTCGGGTCGAGCGCGGTCACCGGGTCACCTCCGCCAGGTCGCGCAGCACCTCGGAGACGGTGACGTCGTCCAGGTCGCCGAGGCGGACCTTGCCGTCGCGCTGGAACCAGCCGCCGTACGGCACGTCGTTGACCCAGATCGCCTCGATCTTCTGGTCGGGGAACATGTCGACGATCCCGACCGCGATGCCGGGGTCGAGGTCGATCACCACCGCCCCGCCGCCGGGGACCTCGCGTTCCAGCCAGCTCTGGATGCCGGCGTCCTGCGGGTCGCCGCGCCGCCAGCCTCGCCGCTCCAGGCTGAGCAGCCGCCCCGCCGGGACCGTGACGCCCGCGTGCCGCCGCAGCAGCTTCTCCGCGCGCTCGGCCTCGTCCAGCCGGTGCACGTCGCGGCTGAGCTGCGGGAACGGCTGGAGGATCTCGTAGTCGGCGAAGACCTCCGCCCAGGCCGGCACCGCCGTGCCGAGGCGCAGCGGGTGCGCGATGGTGACGGTGGCGTCATCCGGCAGCGCGTACGTCTCGTCGTCGGCGTCGGCGAGCGTGCGGTCCTCGGCGACCCGGAACGCGGTGACCACCTGACCGGCGTCGTCCACAGTGGCCCAGACCAGCCGGCGCACGACGTGCCACAGCAGCGGGTGGGACAGGAAGTAGCGGCGGAAGTCCGTGGCCGGCCAGCGCCGCCCGGTCACCATGGCCGTCTCGAAGCGGCGGATCTGATCGGCGGCGAGCGTGCGCACGTCCTTCTTCAGGCCGGCGAAACGCTTGTGCGCGGCGGGCGCGAGCGTGGCGTCGTCCCGGGCGCCGGGCTTGGGCAGGTCCTTGCGGCGGGCGCCGGCGCCGTCCACCACGTACGGCTTGAGCTGCTCGTCGAAGCCGACGGTGAACCGGCGCGGCCCGTAGTCGAGGACCAGACTGCCGTCGGCGTCCAGCCCGAGGTCGGGCACCAGCCGGTCGCCGAGCTGCTCGGGCGTCAGCCCCAGCCCGTCGGCGACCTCGGTGACCTTGCGGGCCGCCTGCTCCCGCAGGCCGCGGAACTTCACCTTCTGCGAGATGCCGTACAGGTGCATCAGCGCCACGTCGGTGCCGATCTGCGCCAGCACCTCCAGGCCGGTCACCGCCCGGGCGTGCTGGCTCTCACCCGGCCAGGCCCGGACCAACGGCGCGAGCCGCCGCGCGGTCGAGTCGTCGCCGAGCAGACCCAGCGCGGTGAACGCCCAGCCGTCCCTCGACGGCGCCCCGGCGGCCTGCCAGCTCTCGAACAGCGCCCAGCCGAACTCCGCCAGGGAGTCGCTGTCGCACGCCGCGCGGACGATCTCCACCCCCGGGTACGGCTCGCCGGGCGCGGAGATGGCGAGCATCGTGCAGAGGTGGCGTACCGCCTCGGCGGGCAGCGCCGCCGAACGGTCCCGCAGCAGCACCTGCGGCAGCACCGCCGGGTCCAGCCACGCCGGCAGGCTCGGCATCCGGGCCGGGAGCTGCGCCAGCGGGTCCGCGTCGAGCATCGCCGTGGCGGCGGCGAGCGCCTCCTCGCCGTGCTCGCGGGCCACGCCGAGGAGCGTGTCGCGGTGTTCGGCGGCGACCAGGCGCAGCGCCCGCTCGGCGGCCCGGCGGCGCGGGCCGGGCGCGCCCAGGGCAGCCGGCAGCAGCGCCCGCACGGCGTACTCCGGGTGCCGCCGCAGCCAGGCCCGGGCGACCGGGCGGGCCGTCTTGAGCCGGTCGAGCCAGTCGGCCATCAGGTCGGCGACCTCGCCGTCGGCGTACGGCAGCAGCACCTCGCCGACACTCTTCGGCGCGGTACGGGCCAGGTGCAGCGCGGTGGGCAGCGCGTCCAGCTCGTAGCGCCCGGCGAGGCGGGACATCCACTCGTCGGCGCCCCAGGACTCGGTGGGCCGCCAGGCCGGCAGCAGCGGCCGGGCCAGTTCCTCGGTGGCCCGGACGAAGAAGTGGATCGCCGCTGACGATCCGGCTCGCCCCGCGGCGACCTCGGCGGCCAGCACGGTCAGGTCGTCACCCCGCCACCAGCCGGACCAGCGGGGCACCACCGCGGCCCACCGCTCCCGCTCGCCCGGCAGCCAGGCCGTGGCGGACCCGGCGGGACGGGCCAGCCCGTCCACCACCGGCGGGGCGGAACGTGGGCGGCGGACCGACCAGGGCGGGGACACCAGCACCGGCGGCAGCCGGTCCGGCCCGGCGGCCGGCAGCGCGGAGGCGTCGTCGTGGATCCGCTCGATCCGCTCCCGCTGCGCCGGGGCCAGCGTCGGCAGCGCCGCCTCGACAGCGGCCGGGTTGGCCAGCACGTGGGCGCGCAGCAACGTCGCTGCCTCCCGCGCAGCCGGGCTGCGCCCCTCGGCGGCGGCGGACAGCAGGCGCACGCCGCGCACCGGGAAGCGGCGCAGCATCTCCGTCACCGCGGGCGGCACGTACCTACGGTCCAGCCGGTCGAGCAGCGCCGCCATCGGCTCGTCGCCGGGCAGGGCCGCCAGCAGCGACGCCAGCCGCTGCCGCGCGTCCGCGCCGGCGTGCTCGTGGTCGAACCATTCGGTCAGCAGCGGCGCGATCGGCGACCCGACCGCCGCGGTGGCGGTGACGATCGGCGCCTGGTCGTACATCAGCCGGTAGACCGCCAGGTGCCCGCTGAGGGCGTGGATCGCGTCCACCTCGTCGACCGCGCCGAGCAGCAGCTCGGCGAGCAGCGGGCCCCCGTCGCGCGCCACGCCGGCGGCGTCCCGGGCCACCCACTCCCGCTCGGTGGGCAGCAGGAACGAGGTGACCACCCGCGTCGCCAACGGCCCGGACCGGTACGGGACCAGCGCGGCGCGGGCCGCGGCGTAGTCGTCGTCGCCGGCCGCCGCGAGATGGGCGCGGACCCGGCGCAGCACGGACTGGCGAAGCCGCCAGTGGCCGTAGTTCTGCGACTTCTCCGCCCTGATGCGGTTCAGCGGCAGCGGGGACATCGACCCGGCGGCAGCCACGGTGATCTGCTCGGTCGCGGCGACGGCCGCACCAGCCGGACCGAGATCGGCGGCCAGCAGGTCGCCGAGGGCCAGCCCTTGCTGGTCGCGCCCGTGATAGCCGAGCGCCATGGCCACCGCCGCCACCAGCGCGGCACCGCCCAGCGGACCGGGCTCGCCGTCGAGGTAGCCGCGCAGCGCCGGACCCAGCTCCGGGTCGGTGGTGGCCCGGGCGATGGCGGCGACCTGGTCGGCCACCGAGTCCAGCACCTTCCGCCCGGCGGCCCGGCCCTTCGCGGCGCTCGGCAGGGTCGGGCCCGGTGCGCCGCCCCGGCGCGGGGCCAGCATCCGTCGCCAGCCGGCCGGGACCTCGAACGCGTCCTCGTCCGGCAGGTCGCCGGCGGGCGACGCGGCCGACGGCGTCCCGGCCCGGTCGCTGCCGGCCGAACCAGCGCCGGCCGGATCGGCGACGGTCGCCTCCGGTTCGTGGCTCGGCCCGGCCGGCCCGACGGCCGGCGCGCCGGTGTGCCCGGCGGAGGGCGCGGCGGTCGCCTCGGCGTACCCCTTGCGCAGTTTCTCCGCGATCAGCCGGTCGGCGTGCGCGGCGGCCTCGGCCGGCGAACCCAGCTCCTTGACCTGGGTGCGGCCCTGCGCGCCGAGGGATCCATAGCGGACCGTCACCGTCGCGTCGCGCTGCCCGACCTCCCAGAACTTGGCCGAACCGCCGCCCACGAACTCGAATCTGCGCACACCGTCTCCTTGATCGCCCGCAGTGTGCGGGGACCATAACCGGCGGCACCGACAGCGTGAGAACCGCTCAGGTGATCAGCAGCGCCCCGACGACGATCAGCGGCACCGAGACGAACAGGAAGATGCCGACGCCGGTGAGCACCCGCCCGCCGCCGCCGTCCTCCCGCTCCGGCGCGAGGCCGAACGCCGACCGGGCCGGCAGCATGCCGATGCGGCTCAACGTGAGGTCACCGGTCATCCCGATCACGGCGCCGACGATCATGAACGCGACGCCGAGCCGGTGCGTGAAGTCGCCGCCGCCGACGGCCACCCAGATGCCGACCGCCGCCGCGATCACCAGGACCGCGATCAGGAAGAGCACCAGCGCCTCCCGCAGCCCCCGCACCACAGTCGCCATGTGCGCCTCCCTCGTACCCGGGCCGTCCGTCCCGCGTCGTGGGACATTGTGCCGGGTCGATGCACGGCCGCGCAGTCCCGCGCCGGGCCGGTCCGGCACGGTTATCCCCGGTCGAGCCCGGGTACCGGGAGCCGCATGGCGGAGTTGGCATCGCTCTGGGTCGTCCGGCACGGCGAGAGCACGGCGAACGTCGCGGCCACGGCGGCCGAGACGTCCGGCGCCGAGCTGATCGACCTCAGCCACCGGGACGCGGACGTGCCGCTGTCGCCCACCGGCGAGGAGCAGGCGCGGGCGACCGGCCGGTGGCTGGCCGGGCTGCCGGGCTCGCGGCGCCCGGACGTGGCGGTGGTGTCGCCGTACCTGCGGGCGGTGCGCACGGCCGAGCTGGCGCTGCACGGCACCGGGATCCCGGCGAGCGTCGACGAGCGGCTGCGCGACCGGGAACTGGGCGTCCTCGACGGGCTCACCGGCCACGGCGTGAACCGGCGCTACCCGGAGGAGGCGCGGCGGCGTACCCGGCTCGGCAAGTTCTACTACCGCCCGCCCGGCGGCGAGTCCTGGACCGACGTGGCGCTGCGGCTGCGGGCGCTGCTCGGCGACCTGCGCCGCGACCACGAGGGGGGCCGGGTACTGCTGTTCGGCCACGACGCGCTGGTCTTCCTGCTGCGCTACCTGGTGGAGGGGCTCACCGAGGCCGAGCTGATGGCGCTGACCCGCGAGCACGTGATCGCCAACTGCTCGGTCACCGGCTGGCACGCCGACGACACCGGCCGTCTCGTGCCGGACGTGTTCAACGACGTCGCCCACCTGCACCGGCAGGGGGCGACGCCCACCAGGGAGGACGAGGTCAATGCCGAGCCGGTCTGACGTGATCACCCCCGCGCTGCTGCGGGACTGGGCGCTGCCGGTGCCCACCGGCGGCAAGGAGGCGCGCGGCACCGTGCTGGTGGTCGGCGGCTCCCGGTTCACCCCCGGCGCGGTGCTGCTCGCCGGGGTGGCCGCGCTGCGCGCCGGGGCCGGCGTGCTCCAGCTCGCCGCGGCCGAGTCGACTGCGGCGTCGCTGAGCATCCAGGTGCCGGAGGCGCTCGTGGTCGGCCTGCCGGAGACCGGTGACGGCGCGGTCCGCGGCGACCCGGGCGACCTGCTCCGCGGCCTGGTCGCCGAGGCGGACGTGGTGGCGGTCGGACCCGGCCTGACCGACATCGAGACCACCGGGGAGCTGCTGCGCCTGGTCCTGGACGCGGCCGGCCGGGAGACCGCGCTGGTGCTCGACGCGTACGCGCTCGGCGCGCTCAGCCACGCCCCGGACCTGCTGGCCGGGTCCGGCCGCAAGGCGGTGCTCACCCCCAACCTGACCGAGGCGAAGCACCTGCTGGGCCGCGATCCGGGCGACGACCTGGACGCCGAGGCGGTGGAACTGGCCGGCCGGTACGACGCGGTCGTCTCGCTGTACGGGCACATCGCGACGCCGGACGGCCGGGCCTGGCGGGAGGAGAGCGGTGACGCCGGGCTGGGCACCTCGGGCAGCGGCGACGTGCGGGCCGGGCTGCTCGCGGGTCTGCTCTCCCGGGGCGCCGACCCGGCGCAGGCCGCCTGCTGGGCGGCGTTCGCGCACGCGGTGAGCGGGCAGCGGCTGGTCCCCCGGTACGGGCGGATCGGCTTCCTCGCCCGGGAACTGCTCGACGAGATCCCGTACACGATCGCCACGGTCTGACGATCCACAGCTCGGCGGGGTGAGGCGTGTAACACCCCGCCGTCGGTGGGCGCTGTTGCGGCGAGGCGTGCAGCCTGCGCGTCTCCACCGGGCCGTACCCCCGTCCAGGGAGCGGCCCGGCCGCACCAACCCCCTGGGAGTCTGTGTGAACAATCTCCGTCGCAAGACACTCGCCGCCGCGTCCGCCGTGACGCTCGGCGCCGGTCTCGCCCTGATCGGCGTCCCGGCGCCGGTGGCGGCCGCCGGACCGGAGACGTCGTACCTGGTCCTCGCCCCGCAGGGCAACGGCACCGCCAAGGCCGCGGCGCGGGTGGCCGCCGCCGACGGCACTGTCGTGGCCGCGTACGACAAGATCGGCGTGCTCGTCGCGCGCTCCTCCGCCCCGGACTTCGCCACCCGCGTGGCCGGTGCCGGCGTCGAGTCGGTCGCCTCCACCGCCGGTCTGGGCACCGCCCTCGACGAGGGCGAGACGGTCGAGGTCCCGGCCGCCGACGTGGTCCGCGCCGCGGGCGACCCGACCGCCGAGCCGCTGTACGGCCAGCAGTGGGACATGGACATGATCCGCGTCCCGCAGGCCCACGCGGTGACCGGCGGCAGCCCGTCGGTCGTGGTGGGCGTGCTGGACAGCGGCATCTCCAGCAGCCACCCGGACCTGGCGACCCAGATCGCCAAGGACAAGAGCACGTCCTGCATCGGCGGCGTCACCGACACCGCCGAGCCGGCGTGGAACCCGACCACCAGCGACCACGGCACCCACGTGGCGGGCACCATCGCCGCCGCGGTCAACGGCGTCGGCGTCACCGGCGTCGCCCCGGGTGTGAAGGTCGCCGCCGTGAAGGTGGTCAACGACGACGGCTACATCTTCCCGGAGGCCGCGGTCTGCGGGTTCATGTGGGCCGCCGAGCACGGCTTCCAGCTCACCAACAACAGCTACTACATCGACCCGTGGCAGCTGAACTGCCGCAACGACGCCCGCCAGCGTCCGGTGTGGCAGGCAGTGCAGCGGGCGCTGCGCTACTCGCAGTCGCAGGGCGTGCTGCACGTGGCGTCGGCCGGCAACGCGAACTTCGACCTGGCCCACAAGATCACCGACACCGGCAGCCCGAACAACGGCACGCCGGAGGAGCGCGCGAACCTCACCAACGCCTGCCTGGTCCTCCCGGCCGAGGCGCCGGGCGTGGTGACCGTCGCCGCCGTCGGCCCGACCGGTGACAAGAGCTACTACTCCTCGTACGGCCAGGGTGTGATCGACGTGACCGCACCCGGTGGCGACACCCGGTTCCGGACCCAGGGCGCGCGCTCGACGTCCACCGACGGCAT
The DNA here is from genome assembly GCF_001652995.1 of Micromonospora sp. NBRC 110037. Taxonomy (NCBI): domain Bacteria; kingdom Bacillati; phylum Actinomycetota; class Actinomycetes; order Micromonosporales; family Micromonosporaceae; genus Micromonospora; species Micromonospora sp. NBRC 110037. Next base: position 1,341,064 of record NZ_BBVA01000002.1, on the reverse strand, counting down.
CCTGTCCACCACCTTCAACACCGCCACCCGTACCAACGGGTGGGGCTACAAGCAGGGCACCTCGATGTCCGGCCCGCACGCCGCGGGCGTCGCGGCGCTGGCGCTGTCCGCGCACCCGGGCATGACGCCGGGCCAGCTCTCCTCGTTCCTGGAGCGCACGGCGGTGGCGAAGTCCTGCCCGGCGGGCGTGTACAACCCGGTGCCGCTGATCCCGGCGGGCCCGAACTCGTACGACGCGACCTGCTCCGGCGGGAAGCGCAACGGGTTCTACGGCGCCGGTGTCGTGGACGCGTACAACGCGGTGAAGTAACCCGTACCCGCGTGGACCGGGCCCGGCGAGCGCGCCGGGCCCGGTCTGTTTGTCCTGGTCGGGCCCCGGGTAGGGGGGCAGCGTCAGCCGACTATAGGAGGTAACCGGTGTCCACCGACGCGATCGTCCTGCTCAAGGAGGACCACAAGGAGATCCGCCGCCTGTTCAAGGCCTTCCAGGAGGCCGAGGAGGGACCGGCGAGCAAGCGCGGGAAGATCGTCGAGCAGATCCTCGAGGCGCTGACGGTGCACACCTACCTGGAGAACGAGGTGATGTACCCGGAGGTCCGCAAGCTGGTGCCCGACGTCGAGGACGACATCCTGGAGTCGTACGAGGAGCACCACGTCGCGGACGTGCTCTGCTTCGAGCTGTTCACCATGGACGCCGACGACGAGCGGTTCAACGCCAAGACGACGGTGCTGATCGAGAACGTGCTGCACCACGTCGAGGAGGAGGAGCAGGAGTGGTTCCCGAAGGTCCGGGAGGCGCTCGGCCGTAACCAGCTCCAGGAGATCGGCCAGCGGATGCTCGACCTGCGCCCGAAGGCCCCGAAGACGCCGACCGCCCCGAAGGCGCTGAAGAAGTCCCTCGATGCTGTGGTCGCCTGACACCGGCCGCGCGACGCGAGCGGGACCGCCCCGAGGCAGAGGGGCGGTCCCGCTCGCGTCGCGGGGTTCAGTCGCCGGGACGGGCGGCCCAACCCCGCAGGTCCGGGTCGGGCCGGTAGGATCGGCACGGGCCGTGACTGGCGCGTGGAGATGGAGCACCATCGGGGAGCGGCCTCGTCATGAGGACGCATGCCGAGCGCCTGGGCCTTCCGCACGTCACCTGGAGGTCGCATGTCGCGCAACGCCGAGTCCACCGCCTTCCGCAGCGCGCTGGAGGTCGTCCGCGGCGTCGAGCCGCGTGTCGCCGACGCCATCGCCGCGGAACTGGCCGACCAGCGCGAGTCGCTCAAGCTCATCGCCAGCGAGAACTACGCCTCCCCGGCGACGCTGCTGGCCATGGGCAACTGGTTCAGCGACAAGTACGCCGAGGGCACCGTCGGGCGCCGCTTCTACGCCGGCTGCCAGAACGTCGACACGGTCGAGGCGCTCGCCGCCGAGCACGCCCGCGAGCTGTTCGGCGCGTCGCACGCCTACGTGCAGCCGCACTCGGGCATCGACGCCAACCTGGTCGCGTTCTGGGCGATCCTGGCCGACCGGGTCGAGTCCCCCGCGCTGCGCAAGGCGCAGGCCCGGCAGGTCAACGACCTCACCGAGGCCGACTGGTTCGCGCTGCGCCGCGAGCTGGGCAACCAGCGGATGCTCGGCATGTCGCTGGACGCCGGCGGGCACCTCACCCACGGCTTCCGGCCGAACATCTCCGGCAAGATGTTCGACCAGCGCAGCTACGGCACCGACCCGGCCACCGGCCTGATCGACTACGACCGGGTGGCCGAGGCGGCCCGCGAGTTCAAGCCGCTGATCCTGGTCGCCGGTTACTCCGCGTACCCGCGTAAGGTGAACTTCCGGATCATGCGGGAGATCGCCGACTCGGTCGGCGCCACCTTCATGGTCGACATGGCCCACTTCGCCGGGCTGGTCGCCGGCAAGGTCTTCACCGGCGACTTCGACCCGGTGCCGCACGCGCACATCGTCACCACCACCACGCACAAGTCGCTGCGCGGCCCGCGCGGCGGCATGGTGCTCTGCGGCCCGGAACTGGCCGACCAGGTCGACCGGGGCTGCCCGATGGTGCTCGGCGGGCCGCTGCCGCACGTGATGGCAGCCAAGGCGGTCGCGCTGGCCGAGGCGCGACGCCCCGACTTCGCCGACTACGCCCAGCGGATCGTGGACAACGCGCAGGCGCTCGCCGACGGGCTGCTGCGCCGGGGCGCGACGCTGGTCACCGGCGGCACCGACAACCACCTGGTGCTCATCGACGTGTCCGGGTACGGCCTGACCGGCCGGCAGGCCGAGCAGGCGCTGCTGGACTCGGGCATCGTGACCAACCGCAACTCGGTGCCGCAGGACCCGAACGGCGCCTGGTACACCTCCGGCATCCGCATCGGCACCCCGGCGCTGACCACCCGGGGCCTCGGCGCCGCCGAGATGGACGCCACCGCCGAGCTGATCCACACCGTGCTCAGCCAGACCACGCCCGGCACCGGCCCGGACGGCGCGCCGTCGAAGGCGAAGTACGTGCTGGACCCGGCGGTCGCCGAGTCCGTCGGCAAGCAGGCCGCCGACCTGCTCACGCCGTTCCCGCTCTACCCCTCGGTCGACCTGGGCTGAGCGCCCGACAACACGAAGCGGCACCCCGGGAGAAGGAGTCTCCCGGGGTGCCGGCGGTTACGGGGTCAGCGCAGCGGGCGCTTCAGGTGGTAGCGGTGGACCTCGGTGCTGCCCTGCACGTTGTTCACGTCCTCGGCGGCGGAGACCAGTTCCCAGCCCTCCCGGCCGACCCGGTTCAGGTGCGCGATGGCGGTGTCGCCGTACGCGGTCACGTCGGTGCGTGACCCGTCCGGGCCGTACCACACGAACGAGACGTGGAAATTGCGTCCCTGACCCTGATACCGACGAACGAGCAACGCGTACTCCCAGGCAACCATTGGTCCATTATCAACAGACGAACGGCGTCAGGAAACACGTAGTGTGCCGGAACCCTGACACTCCGGCGTCACGCCGCCGGACATGGTGTCCGTGACCAGCGCGGCGAGCCGGTCCAGCCCGAGATCGATCGACTCCGGTGTGACAGCGCTCACCGACAGCCGCAACGCATTCACCGGCGTGCCCGCGTCGTAGAAGTGGGCCATCGGCGTCCAGAGCACGCCGTACTCGCGGGCCGAGCGGTGCAGCAGCGCGTCGTCGACCGGGAACGGGACGCTCACCACCACGAAGAAGCCACCCGCCGGGACGGTCCAGGTGACCGGGCCGCCGGCCGGGAAGCGCCGGGCCAGGCCGTCGACCAGGTGGCGCAGGTTGCGGGCGTACGCGGCCCGTTCCCGCACGTTCGCGGCCACCAGCGAGCAGTCGTGCGCCAGCAGCGCGCCGCCGATCACCGCCTGGCTGATCGGTGACGTGTTCACCGTGACCATGCTCTTGATCTTCGCGAGGTGGTCGGCGAAGGGGACCACTGTGCCGTCGGCCTCCCCCACCCGCTGGTCGGCGACCACGTAGCCGACCCGGGCTCCGGGCAGCACGGTCTTGGCGAACGAGCCGAGGTAGACCACCCGGCGCGCGGTGTCCAGCGCCTTGAGCGTGGGCCGCCGCGCGGTGCCGTCGGCCGGGAACAGGCCGTACGGGTTGTCCTCGATCAGCAGCAGGTTCTCCTCGGCGGCCAGTTCCAGCAGCCGCCGCCGCTGCCCGGTGCCCATGCTGACGCCGGACGGGTTGGCGAAGTCGGGCATCACGTAGCAGGCCCGGGGCGTCAGCCCTTCCGCGCGGGCGCGGCGCACCCCGGCGCGCAGGTCGGCCAGGTCGACGCCGTCAGGCCCGCCGGCCACCGGGCGCACCGGCAGGTCGACCAGACGGGCCGCGCCGGTGAGCCCGACGTACGTGGGCGCGACAGCGAACAGCACGTCCGCCGGGCCGGTCCGCAGCGCGCGCAGCACCAGGAACATCGCCTCCTGGCAGCCGACTGTCACCACTATCGACTCCGGGTCGACGGTGAGCCCCTCGTCCACGGCGAGGTGCCGGGCGATCAGGTGGTGCACGACGCCCTTGGTCCGGCCGTACTGCAACAGCGTCCGGTCCACGCCGGCCCGGTCCAGCCCGACGTCCTCGGCGAGGTGGCGGCGGAAGCGGTCCAGGTACGTGTGCAGCACCGCGGAGTCGAAGAACTCCTCGTACGGCCGCCCGGCCGCCAGCGACACCGCGTCCGGGTAGTGCTGCGCCACCTCGTTGAGGAAGTTCATCGAGTTCAGCGCCGGGTCGCCGACACTGCCGTGCAGCGCCGTGACGGCCAGGTCGACCGGTTCCACGTCAGCCTCCGATCCGGGTGCGCAGCCGCCGGGCCGAGGCCGGGTCCGGGCAGCCGCTGAGGATGAGCGCGTCGCGCAGTTCCGCCGCGAGCAGCGCGAGCGCCGCCTCGGCGCCGACCCGGCCACCGGCGGCCAGGGCCCAGAGCAGCGGCCGGCCCAGCAGCACGCCGTCCGCGCCCAGCGCCAGCGCGCGCAGCACGTCGACGCCGCCGCGGACGCCGCTGTCCAGCAGCACCGCGCACCGCTCGTCGACCGCCTCGACCACCTCGGGCAGCACGGCCGCGCTGGCCGGGGCGGCGTCGAGCTGCCGTCCGCCGTGGTTGGAGACCACCACGGCGTCCACGCCGGCGTCCGCCGCGCGGACCGCGTCGCGCGCGTCCAGGATGCCCTTGACCAGCAACGGCACCCGGGTACGCTCCCGCAGCCACTCCAGGTCCGCCCAGCTCAGCGCCGGGGCGAAGACCGCGCCGGTGTGCACCGCCACCGCCGACACGCCGGGGGTGCCCTGGTGCGCCAGGTCGTCCCGGCCGCCGGGCAGGTTCGCGGCGGTGACATGCGGCGGCAGCGCGAACCCGTTGCGGGCGTCGCGCAGGCGCCGCCCGAGCACCGGCACGTCCACAGTCACCATCACCGCCGCGCAGCCGGCCGCCGACGCCCGGTCGAGCAGGTCGGCCACCAGCGCCCGGTCGCGCAGCCAGTACAGCTGGAACCACACGGTCGCGCCGGTCGCCGCGATCTCCTCGATCGGCGTGCTGGCCAGCGTGCTGGCCACGTAGGGCACGCCCGCCGCGCGGGCCGCCGCCGCGAGCGCGGGCTCGCCGTCGGGGTGCAGCAACCGCTGGTACGCCATCGGCGCGACAGCCACCGGCAACGCGGCCCGGCCGCCGGGCAGCGCCGCCTCGGTGGACGGGTCGTCCACGCCGGCCAGCATCCGCGGCAGCACCGCCACCCGATCGAGCGCGGCCCGGTTCGCGGCCAGGGCGGTCTCGGCGCCGCTGCCGCCGTCGACGAAGTCCCACACGTCGGGCGGCAGCACCGCCCGGGCCAGCGCGGCGAAGTCGGCCAGGCTGACCGGCGGCACGAAGCCGTCCACCGCGTCGGCGGGCGGCTGCGTGTCGCGTGCCGGGTCAGCCATGGCCGCCCGCGCCCACCGTGTTCCCGGCCGGGTCCACGCCCGCAGCGGACTCGCCCGCGCCGGGCGTGCGGTCGAGCCCGAACGTGCGGCGCAGGAAGGCGGCGGCCCGCTCCTGGGCCTGCCGTCCGGCGTCGAACACGCCGGGCATGGCGAAGAACCCGTGCACCATCCCCGGGTAGTGGGCCGTCTCGGTGGGCACGCCGGCCTCGCCCAGCCGCTCGGCGTACCGCCGGCCCTCGGCGCACAGCGGGTCGTACCCGGCGGTGATCACGAGCGCCGGGGGCAGGCCGCCCAGGTCCTCGGCGAGCAGCGGAGACGCCAGCGGGTGCGCCGCGTCGCCCGGGTCGGCCAGGTAGTGGCTCCGGTACCAGCCCACCGAGTGCCTGTTGAACAGCATCGGGTCCTCGTCGTCGCCGGGGCGGTGCCCGGGCCGCTGGTCGGTGTTCGGATAGACCAGCAGCTGGGCGGCGAGCCGGGGACCGCCGTCGGCGCGGGCCAGCAGCGTGACCGCGGCGGCCAGGTTCCCGCCCGCGCTGTCCCCGCCGACCGCCAGCCGGTCCGGGTCGACGCGGAACTCGGCGGCGTGCGCGGCGAGGTGCCGCACCGCGGCGTGGCAGTCCTCCACCGCCGCCGGGAACGGGTGCTCCGGGGCGAGCCGGTAGCCGACCGTCACGGTCTGCGCGCCGGTCAGGTTGACCAGCCGCCGGCAGATTCCGTCGGCGGTGTCGACGCTGCCGAGGGTCCAGCCGCCACCGAAGAAGTAGACGAGCGTCGGCAGCGGGCCGTCGCCGTCCGGCCGGTGGATCCGCACCGGCAGCGGCCCGGCCGGGCCGGGCACCGTCGTGTCGCGTACCTCGGCGACCGGCTCGACCGCGCCGGAGCCGGCACGGATCGCGGCGAGGTCGGCGGCGCGGGCCTCGGCCAGGGTCTGGGTGTAGAGCGGCACGGTCCCGGCGGCGGCCCGCGCGGTCCGCCACGCGACCACCTGCGGATCGAGTGTCATCCGGCCTCCCCTGTGGTGACGAAGAGCTTGTCGATGCCGCGCAGGAACAGACTCCCGCTGTACGTGTACGGCTGGGTGACGGCCAGCCGCGGGAAGCGCGCGAACAGGCGCGGCAGCGCCAGCCGGCCCTCCAGCCGGGACACCGCCGAGCCGAGGCAGAAGTGCAGCCCGACGCCGAAGGCCAGTGACGGCGGGCCGGGACGGCGCGGGTCGAAGCGGTCCGGGTCGGGGAAGCGGGCCGGGTCGCGGTTGGCGGCGGCGATCAGCAGCAGCACGTTGTCGTCCCGGTCGACCGGCACGCCGCCGAGGTCGACGCCGGCGGGCGCGGAGCGGGCCAGGAAGTGCACCGGGCTCTCCATCCGCAGCACCTCCTCCACGCAGCCCCGGGCCAGCGCGTCGTCACCGGGTAGCGCGGCGGTCACGTCCGGGTGGTCCAGCAGCAGCGGCAGGCCGTTGCTGAACATGTAGACGGTGGTGACGAAGCTGGCGTTGAACAGCACGATCAGGTTACTGATCAGCTCGTCCTCGGTGAGGTCGACGCCGCCCGCGTCGAGCACCTCGACCAGCCCGCTGATCAGGTCGTGGCCGGGCGTACGGCGCCGGTGGGCGATCAGGTCGCGGTAGTAGACGCGCAGCTCCTCGGCGGCCTGGTTGGCCCGGGCCAGCCGCTCCGGCGTCTTGCCGGACACGTCCATGTACTCGTCGATCCAGTCGACCCGCTGCCGGTACCAGGCCAGGTCGGCCGGGGGCAGGCCGATGAACTCGGCCATCACCAGCGCCGGGACCGGGTACGCGAAGTCGGCCACGAAGTCCACCTCGTGCCCGTCGGCGCCCACCTCGGCCATGTGGTCCAGGCGTTCGGCGACGACCCGCTCGATCACCGGCTCCAGCGCGACCAGCCGGCGCGGGGTGAACGTCTTCGCGAACACCGCGCGCATCCGGGTGTGGTCGGGCGGGTTGACGAACATCATCGACGTCAGGAACGTCCGCAGGATCTCCTGCTCCTCCCAGCCGGGAGGGAAGCCCTTGTACCAGCCGGGATCGCGCAGGATCTGGTCCACCATGTCGTACCCGCCGGCCACCGCGCTGACGGTGCTGTGCTCGGCGCGGGCCGGAACGGCGTTTATCGGCCCGTGCTCGTGCAGGGCCGCGTAGAAGGGATAGGGGTTCTGCCGGCCCTGTTCGCTGTAGAGCCCGGTCAGGATCTCGCTGACGTCCACTGTCTTTCCTCCCCAGGAAAACGGCGGCGGGGGCGGCGTCGTGTCGACCGCCGCCCCCGCCCGGTGTCACAGTCCGAGCAGCTTCAACGGCACCGCGTTCGCCATCGCCGCGGCTCCGGTGTCGTTCGGGTGGATGTGGTCACCCGAGTCGTACGCCGGCAGCAGCCGGCTGGGCTGCGCCGGGTCGCGCATCACCGCGTCGAAGTCGACGACGCCGTCGAACTCGGCCCGGCCGGGCCCGCGCAGCCAGGTGTTGACGGCCTGCCGGGTGGCGTCCTTCTCCGGCGTCCACACGCCCGGCCCGCCGTTGCCCTCGTACGGCATGAGCGTGCCGGCGATGCTGGTCAGGCCGCGCGCCTGGACCTGCCGGTTGAGCTGGCGCAGCGAGGCGATGATCGCCTCCGGGCTGTCACCGTTCATCCAGATGTCGTTGATGCCCAGGTGGGTGATGACGGTACGCACCCCGGTCTGTGGGAACACGTCCTCGTTGAGCCGGGCCAGCGCGTTCGGGCCCAGCTCGTAGTAGCCGGGGAAGTCGCCCGCGCCGGGCTCGGTGCCCTCGTGGTTGAGCCGGTTGCCGGCCAGGCTGAGGTTGAGCACGCCCGGCGTACGCGGCTCCGGGCGGGCGTCGATCAGCCGCTTGGCGAGCAGGTCCGGCCAGCGGCGGTCGGCGTTGACGGTGCTGCCGTTGCCGTCGCTGATGGAGTCGCCGAGCACCACCACGGAGCCGGGCGTCACCTTGCGCTCCACGTCGATGCCGGACAGGAACATCCAGCAGCAGTTGGGCCGGATGGTGAAGCCGGCGCCGTCGGCCGCCGAGGTGAGGTCGGTGGCGCCGATGAAGTTGGTGACCCGGGACTGGCCGTGGAACGTGACCGGCCCGGTGAGCACCGGGAAGTACAGGGTGACCACCAGGTCCTCCTGCTCGGCCACCGGGAAGGCCACCGGGTCGCTGAGCAGCTCGGCACCCTTGTTGATGGTCGCCGAACCGGCGCCGGAGAAGGTCAGCTGACGGACGCTGGCCGGGACGATGTCGGACAGGTCGTCGGGGGTGGCGGTGTTCGGCCGGGCGATGGTGGCGCGGCCGACCTGGATGGCCTGCTGGCCGTAGAGGTTGGTCAGCCGCACCCGCAGGCGCGGCCCGCCCACCGAGGTCTGCACGGTCATCCGGATGCTCTGGTTGTTCAGGCCGGTCTCGGTCAGGCCCACGGTGTTCCCGCGGGTCACCGCCGCGGCCCAGGTCCCGGCCCACTCGGCGCGCCCGTGCCCGGCGCGGTCGGTGTCGGTCGGGCCGGCGCTCGCGGTGACCGCCGGGGTGGCGGCGATCAGCAGCGTTACGGCGGAAGCTATGACGTGCCATCTCTTCGGGGTCGGCATCGATCCTCCATGGTCGGCAGCCCCGGGCGTGACGCGGTCGGCGGCACCGGCCCGGGCGATGGACCGGAAACTAGCTTCCGGCGGTGACGAGCGTCAATCAACCTGATCGACATGATCAAATGCCCACGTCGCGGGACGCAGCGACGATCGGCTCTGTCCGCGGTGGACCGCCGCTGCCTAGGCTCGGAAGCTGGCGGCGGTGCGGTCGCCGACCTGGCACCTGCCGTCATGTCCCGGCCCTGACCTGGCCGGACGCCGCTCGCGGACCATGATGGGGGCTGCCCGATGACCGACCGGCCGAACTATGTGCACGAGGCGCTGGAGCTCTTCGCCGGCTTCGGCGACCGGGAGGCGCTCGTCGGCGGCGGACGCCGCCTCACCTACCCCCAGGTCGCCGCGCGGGTGCGCGGCCTGGCCGCCGCGCTGCGCCGGCACGGGGTACGCCCCGGCGCGGCCGTGCTGGTGATGCTCGGCAACACGGACGAGGGTCCGTTGCTGCAACTGGCGCTGCACCTGCTGGGCTGCCGGAGCATGTGGGTCGCCCCGGTGACCTCGCGGCGGGAGGTCGACGAGTTCGTCGCGCTGTCCGCGCCGGAGGCGTTCGTGTACGACCCGCGCGACCCGCAGGCGGTCCAGATCGCGGCCGGGCTGTCCGGCGTACCGGTGCTCTGCCTCGGCCCCGGCGGCGCCGGACCGGACCTGACCGCGACGGCCGGCGAGCCGGCCGCGGAGCTGCCCGCCGACGCGCCCGCGCCGGAGTCGTTCCTGCAGACCAGCGGCACCACCGGCACGCCGAAGCTGGTGCACCACCGGGAGAGCTTCTACCGGCAGATCCTCGCCCTGGCCGCCGACTTCCGGGGCGCCGGGTTCCCGCTGCTGCGGCACCTGTCGCACTCACCGATGTGGCTGGCCAGTGGCCAGATCACCACGCTGTTCAACCTGTTCACCGGCGGCGTGCTGTTCCTGCGCGACCAGTGGGACCCGGCCGCGTTCATCGCGACAGTGGACGCCGAGCGGCTCACCTCCACGTTCGTCACCCCGCCGATGCTCTACGAGGTGCTCGACCACCCCGACCTGCCGGGCGCCGACTTCTCCGCCATGTTCATGTTCAACGTGGGCGCCGGGCCCGCCGCGCCCGCCCGGCTGCGCCAGGCCATCGCCCGCTTCGGCCCGTGCCTGCGCATCGTGTACGGCCTCAGCGAGGCGGTGGTCATCTGCGCGCTGCCCGGGCTCACCGAGGACCCGGAGCACCCGGAGCGTCTGCGCTCCTGCGGCCGCCCGTACGGCGACGTGACGGTGGAGATCCGCGACGCCGACGGCAAGGTGCTGCCGCCCGGCGCCGACGGCGAGGTGTGGGTCCGGACGAAGCTGAGCTTCGCCGGCTACCACGGCCGGCCGGAGCTGACCGCGGAGACGCTCGTCGACGGCTGGGTCCGCACCCGCGACATCGGCCACCTCGACGCCGACGGCTACCTCTACCTGGTCGACCGGTTGCAGGACCGCATCCTCACCCGGGCGCGCAGCTGGCCGATCTACTCCCGCCCCATCGAGGACGTGCTCGCCGGCCACCCCGAGGTGCGGGCCGCCGCCGTGATCGGCGTGCCGGACCCGGTGGCCGGTGAGCTGCCGTACGCGTACGTGGTGCCGGCGCCCGGCGCGTCGGTGACCGGCGAGGAGCTGATCGCGCTGGTGGTGCGGGAGCTGAGCGAGACGTGGGCGCCCGGCGCCGTGGAGTTCGTCGACGCGCTGCCGCTGAACCGGTCCGCGAAGGTGGACAAACGGGCGCTTCGGGCCCGGTACGCCGCCGCGCATCCCGCCGACGCCGACACGCTGGGCACCGTGATCGGCAGCTCGGCATGAACCCGCGCCGGGAGTTGTACACCCTGGTCGGCGCCGACCTGCTGTCCAACCTCGGCACCCGGATCTCCGTGGTGGCCATCCCCTGGCTGGTGCTGGAGACCACCGGCAGCCCCACCAAGATGGGACTCGTCGCGGCGGCGGAGACGCTGCCGTACATGCTCTCCAGCGCGCTGGCCACGCCGTGGGCGGACCGCTTCGGGGTACGCCGTACCTCCGTGTTCGTGGACGCGGCGAGCGCCGTCGCGATGGCGGTGGTGGCGCTGGCCCCCTGGCTCGGGTTCGGCACGCTGCTGGTCCTGGTGGCGGTCGCCGGCGGGCTGCGCGGCATCGGCGACCGGGTCAAGCACGTACTGTTCAAACCGGCCGCCGAGCGGGCCGGGGTGCCGCTGATCCGGCTCACCAGCGCCTACGACGGCCTGGCCCGGGGCATGACGCTGTTCGGCGCGGTGCTCGGCGGACTGCTCATCGACTGGGTCGGGCTGACCCGGGCCATCTGGATCGACGCGGCCACGTTCGCGGTCTGCGCGCTGCTCATCGGCGTGCTGGTCCGGCCGCCCGCGCCGGCGCAACCCGCACCCCGGGAGCGCTACCTGCGGGCGCTGCGCGGCGGCTTCGCGTACCTGCGCACCGACCGGACGCTGATGATCATGCTGATCGTGGTCTCGGTGTCGAACATGTTCGCCAACGCCAGCGTCGCGGTCTGGATCCCGCTCTGGGTCAACCAGGTGCTCGGCGACCCGGCCGGCTTCGGCCTGCTGCTCGGTGTGTTCTCGGGCGGCGCGCTGCTGGGAAACGTGCTGTTCACGATGTTCGGCACCCGGCTGCCCGCCGGGACGACGTTCGCGGTGGGGCTGACGCTCAGCGGCGCGCCCCGGCTGCTCGCGCTGGCGCTCAGCGACGACCTGGTCGTGGTGCTCGTGGTGACGTTCCTGTCCGGCATCGGCATCGCGGCGGTGAACCCGCTGCTCGGCGCGGCGCTCTACCAACGGGTGCCGGGCGAGCTGCAGACCCGGGTGCTGGGCATCTCCGGGTCGGTGGCGTTCCTCGGCCTGCCCGTCGGCGCGCTGCTCGGCGGCTGGTCGGTGGCGCTGCTCGACCTCACCCCGGCGCTGCTGGTGATGTCGGTGGTCTGCCTGGTGCTGACCGTGGGACCGCTGCTGCTGACCCGCGCGTCCCGCCGCCCGGCCCCGGAACCGGCGACCCCCACACCGGTCTGAGCCGGGGTGTCGGTGGGCGGCGGTAGGGTCGGGGCCATGGCGACCTGGGACGACGTGCGGCGCATCGCGCTGGCCCTGCCGGAGACCACCGAGCGCGGCTCGTACGACGACCTGCCCGCCTGGCGGGTGCGCGACAAGATGTTCGTCTGGGACCGGCCGCTGCGCCGCAGCGACCTCGAAGCGCTCGGCGACGCTGCGCCGGACGGCCCGATCCTCGGTGCCCGGGTGCCCGACCTGGGCGCCAAGGAGGCGCTGCTCGCCGACGACCCGGCGGTCTACTTCACCACGCCGCACCTCGACGGCTACCCGGCGGTGCTGGTCCGGCTCGACCGGATCGCCGTGGACGACCTGACCGAGCTGATCACCGAGGCGTGGCACGCCCGCGCGCCGAAGCGGCTCGCCGCCGCGCACCGGGCCGGGGCCGCGTGAGCCGCCCGGTGGACGCCGTCGTCTTCGACATGGACGGCACGCTCATCGAGTCGCACGAAGTGGTGCCGGCGGCGTACCGGGCGGCGGTGCGGGCCGGTGGCGGCCCGTCGTACACCGACGCCGAGGTCATCGCCGGCTACTCGATCGGCTCACCGTCCGACCTGCTGACGCACCTGCTCCGGCGCCCCGCCACCGCCGCTGACCTCGACCGCTACCACACCGAACTGGCCGCGACGGCCGGGCGGGTGAGCGTCTACCCCGGAGTCGCGGAGATGCTCGCCGACCTCGCCGCCCGGGTGCCGGTGGGCGTGTTCACCGGCGCGAGCCACCGGGCGGCGGAGATCATGCTCGACCGGGTCGGCCTGCTCGGTCACTTCCGGGTCGTGCTCGGCGGCGACCAGGTCACCCGCCCCAAACCGGCGCCCGAGGGCGTCGAGGTGGCCTGCCGGCGGCTCGGCGTGCCGGCCGGCCGGGCCGCGTACGTGGGCGACTCGCCGCTGGACCTGCGCGCCGCCCGCAGCAGCGGCGCGGTGGCGGTGGCCGCCGCGTGGGGCCATCAGTACGATCCGGCCGAACCGGCCGACCTCAACCTGACCCGGCCCGGCGAACTGCTGGCCCTGCTGAGCTGAGCCCCTTTTCCCGCGCCGGGCGCTCGGCTAGCCTGCCGATCATGGCATCGACGTTGACCGAGGCGACTGATCCGTGGTGCCTGCGTCCGGGCGAGGCCACCGAGCTGCTGCGCGGGCACCCGTGGCACCGGTTCGTGGTGCTCGGCGACAGCGTCGCGGAAGGACTGTGCGAGCCGGCCGACGGCTACCCGGACCTCCAGTGGGCCGACCGGATCGCCGCCGAGCTGCGCGCCGTCCGGCCGGAGCTGGCGTACCTGAACCTGGGCCGGCGCGGGCTGCGCGCGCACGAGGTGCGGGCGGCCCAGCTGGCCGACGCGCTGGCCTTCGCACCGGACCTGGCCCTGGTGGTGTGCGGCGGCAACGACGCGTTCCGGTCCGCCTACGACCCGGACGCGGTCGACGCCGAGCTGACCGCCATGATCACCGCGCTGCGGGAAGCGGGGGCGGACGTGATCACTGTGGGCATGTTCGACGTCTCGCACAGCCCAGCCGTGCCGGAGACGCTGCGCGCGGGCCTGGGCGAGCGGATGCGCCGGCTGTCGCGGCACACCCGGGGCGTGGCCGAGCGGCTGGGGACGCTGCACGTGCACCTAACCGACCATCCGCTGGTGGCCGACCCGTCGCTGTACAGCAGCGACGGGCGGCACGGCAGCGCCCGCAGCGACGCGATAGCCACAGCCGAAACCCTGAGAGTCCTGGCCACCCACCTCCCCCACCCCTGACCGCGCCCTCCCCTCCCCCTCCCCCTTACCCGCGCCCGGCGCCCTCGGCCCGGATCCACGTTGTTGACCAAGGAGTTTGGGGTCGGTAACGCGCCCCGATGAGGACACGAACTCCTTGATCAACGAAGCGGGCAGGCGGGGAGGGGGTCAGTCGGTAAGGAGGATGCCGGTCAGGAGGACGCCTCGGGCCAGGTTGAGGACCTCGTCGCAGCCCGGGTAGCCGACCCGGGCCAGCGCGCCGGAACCGGTGCGGCCGAACAGGTACGGGGCGAGGCTGTACGGGACATCGGCGGTGACCGTCTCACCGGTCTCGATCTGCACGAAGTCCATCGCCACCCGGTCCGCCTCGTGGTAGCGCTGCAGGATGTTGCCGCCCTCGGCGATCGCCGCGCGCACCCCGTCCGCCCACGCGACAGCCGTCATCTCGCGGCCGATCAGCACCCCGTGCCCGGCCGATCCGCCGGCCGGCTTGGCCACCAGGTCGGCCTGTTCGGCCAGCGCCCGGTCGAGCTGGTCGGCGGTGAGCGCGACGGTGTGCGGCACGTACCGGCGGATCAGCGTCCGGTCGTCCTCCGGCAGCAGGTCCAGGTCCTCCCAGAGCCAGGCGTAGTTGAGCTTGTTGCTGAGCAGCCAGGCGGCGCTGCTGACGAACATCGGCAGCGTGCCGGCGGCGAGCGCGCCGGCGACCGCGTCCAGGCCGGGGCTGGGGGTGACCCGGTTCGGCACGAACAGCCGGAACAGGGCGTCCACCGGGGCGCCGCCGACGACCAGGCGGCTCTGCGCGTCCAGGCCGGCGGTGGCGACCGGGGCGATGACCAGGTCGATGCCGAACGGGCGGGCCTGGTCGATCAGCGGGGACAGGATCCGGATGAACGTCTCCGGGTCGTCCAGTCCCGGGTAGTCGGCGTCGAAGTCCATCAGCAGCGCCACCCGCGCGCCGTCGGCCAGGCCGAGCGTGTCCCGGATGGCGGCGAACCGCTGGTCCAGCAGGGACGGCGCGGGCCGCGCGCCGTCGAGCAGGTCATGGGTACGGTACAGCTCGGCGTACCGCTGGATGACGGTGTCGGCGTCGAAGCCGCCGCCGAGGCTGCTGTCGATGTTGTACTCGACGATGCACGGCACGCCGCCGGAGAACAGCACGTCCGGCCGGTACGCGGCGAGCAGCCCCTCGTGCAGTTCCTCGTCCGGGTCGAGCAGCCGGGTCTCCCCCTCCGGCACGTCGAGGAGCCGTTGCAGCTCACCGGCGGTACGCGCGCGACGCCGGCAGGCTTCCAGGATGAGCTGGGCGATGCGGTCGCAGACCTCGTTCAGCTCGCCGAACGCGTCGGCGGTGAAGACGGGCGGGCGGGCCAGCCGCCACTGCTTGTTGTACGTGGCCCGGCCGTGGAAGATCTTCTCCCAGGCCGCGGCGCCGGTGGTCACCATCGCGGTACGGGTGGACTCGGGCAGGTCGGTCCACGCCTGGCCGAGTGGCGGCCACGTGTAGTTCGGGTCCATCGTTCATCCGTCCTTGAGGGTCAGTTGGATGGCGGCGGTGAGCTGGTCGCGGCCGGGTTGCACGGCCCGGTCCAGGGCCGGGGCGAAGGGCAGCACGGCACCGTCGGGGCGGGTGACCCGCCGGGGTGGCGCGGCCAGCCGGACCCGCTCGACCACGGTGGCGATGATCTCCCCGGCGATGCCGCAGGAGCGGTTGCCGTCGTCGACTACCACCAGCCGCCCGGTGCGGCTCACCGACTCGACCAGGCCGTCCCAGTCGAAGGGGTAGAGCGTGCGGGGGTCGAAGACCTCCACCGACGCCTGCCCGGCGAGTTCCTCGGCGACGGCGAGCGCGTCGTGCACCAGGTGCCCGACGGCCACCACCGTCACGTCGGCGCCGGGGCGGCGGACGATCCCGCGGCCCAGCGGCACCGGCGTCAGGTCGGTGACGTCGGCGCGCAGGTCCAGCGCGCCGGCCGGGGCGAAGACCACCACCGGGTCGTCGCAGCGGATCGCGGAGACCAGCAGCCCGTACGCGTCGGCCGGGGTGGCCGGTACGACTGTGGTCACCCCGACGTGGGCGAACAACGCGTACGGGTGGTCGGAGTGCTGCCCGGCCCAGCCGGTGCGGGAGCCGGAGCCGGGCACCACGTAGGTGACCGGCACCGCGCACTGGCCGCCGGTCATCAGCGGGAACTTGTGCGCGTGGTTGACGATCTGCTCGAAGACCAGGAACAGCAGCGACGGGATCTGGAACTCCACCACCGGGCGGGCCCCGGCCAGCGCCGCGCCGGTGGCGAAGCTGGTGAACGCCTGCTCGGACAGCGGGGTGTCGCGTACCCGTTCCGGGCCGAACTTCTTCAGCAGGCCGGTGGTGACGTTCGCGGCGGCCACCCGGATGTCCTCGCCGAGCACCACGACCGACTCGTCGCGGGCCATCTCGTCGGCGAGCGCCCGGGTGAGCGCCCTGCGGTAGGAGAGCCGGGGCATCAGCCACCTCCGGTCCGGGCGGTGAGCCCGCTGGCGTACAGGTGGTCCAGGGCGGTCGCCGGGTCGGGGTGCGGACCGGCGAGCGCGTATTCGACGGCGGCGTCCAGTTCCGCCTCGACGGCGGCGTCCACCTCGGCCCGTACCGCCGGGTCGAGTCGCGCTCCGGCGATGTCGACGGGATCGCGGGACCGGCCCTCGGCCACCTCTTCCGGCGGCCGGTAGTCGAGGCGTACCTGATGTTCGAACGTGTGGTGGGCGTCGAAGCGGTAGGTGCGGGCCTCGACCAGCTCGGGGCCGCCGCCGGCGCGCATCCGCGCGACGGCGGCGGCGGTGACCTCGCGTACCGCTTCGGGGTCCTGCCCGTCGACGGCGGCCGCCGGCATGCCGAAGGCGGCAGCCCGCCCGGCGATGGTGCCGGCGACCGCGCCCTCGACCGGCATGGTGGTGGCGTAGCCGTTGTTCTCGCAGACGAACAGCACCGGCACCCGCCAGAGCGCGGCCAGGTTGAACGCCTCCAGCAGCATGCCCTCGTTGACCGCGCCGTCGCCGAAGAAGGTGACGCCGACGATGTCGGCGCCGCGCCGCCGGCGCTCCCACACCGCTCCGGTGAGGATCGCGCCGGCGGCTCCGACGATGGCGTTGGCGCCGAGGACGCCGACGCCGAAGTCGGCGGCGTGCATCGACCCGCCCCGGCCCCGGTTGAGCCCGGTGACCCGGCCGCACAGCTCGGCCAGCATCCGGGCCGGGTCGGCGCCCTTGGCGAGCACGTGCCCGTGCCCGCGGTGGGTGCCGGTGACCAGGTCCTCGCGGTCCAGCGCCGCGCAGACGCCGGCGGCGATCCCCTCCTGACCGAGGTACGGGTGGATGCCACCGACGATCTGTCCGGCGCGGACCAGCTCGATCGCGCGCTCCTCGAAGCGGCGGATCAGCCGGACCGCCCGGTAGAGCCGGAGCGGGTCGGAGCCGGTCACGCCGGACGGCCCTCCTTGACGGCGGCGAGGATGTCGTCCCAGAGTCGGGCGCGGGCGGCCAGCGCGGCGTTGACCGTGTCGGCGCACTCCTGCCACTTGGTGTCGTCGTCGCCGCACAGGTCGGCCAGCATCTGCATGGCCATCGGGGTGTGCTGCTCGCCGTCGACCTCGATGTGCCGCTCCAGGTAGTCGACGAACTTGTTGAGCCGGTTGCTGCGCTCGTTGACGGCGACGACCTGGGTGAACATCTCCGGGATGAGGTCCTCGCGGCCGAACGCGAACGCCGCGGCCTGGCAGTGCACCGGGGTGGTCTCGATGATCCGCCAGGTGGTGCCGGCGAACGCGGCCGACGCCGCGGGTACGCCCGCCGCGCCCAGCGCCTCGGTGACCGGCGTGCCGTCGCGCAGCAGGTCGACGAGCTTGTTCACGGCCGTGGTGTCGGCGCCGGCCTCGGTCATGCCCTGCACGTACAGCTCGAAGTGGCTGATGTAGCCGTCGCCCAGCTCGTCGCTCTCCTCGACCATGACGATGTCGTTGATCAGGCGGCGGCTGCCGGTCGGGCCGGTCGGGATCCACGGCACCGTGACGCAGGTGAGCTGCCGCTGCAGCGACTTCAGCAGGGACATGAAGTCCCAGACCGCGAAGACGTGGTGCTCCATGAACGTGACGAGCGCGTCGTGGGTGTCGAGGTTGGCGTAGAGCGGGTGCTTGACCACCACGTCGCGGCGCTCGGTCACCGCCCGCTCGAGTCGCTCGATGCCCGGGTGCGTCTTACCCCAGTCGTACCGTGACATTGTCAGCCTCCCTGCTGGGCGCGGTCGCGCCAGATGACCGGGCAGTAATCGGGGTCCGCGTAGTCCGGCCGGCCCTCGTGGGTGCGGCGGACCAGCACGTCGTGGTTGTACGCGGCGAGCGTGCCGTCGGAGAGCGGATACTCCCGCCAGGCGTTGTCGCCGTCCTGCAGGTGCAGCGAGATGGCCCGGCGGGGCCGTCCGCTGACGTTCGCACCGCTGCCGTGGTAGGTGCGGCAGTGGTGGAAACTCATGTGTCCCTTGGGGATCACCATGGGGATCTTGCGGATCGTCGCCCCGTTGTACGCCGCGTTCTCGGCGAGCATGACTTCGAGCTGGTCGCGGTCCCGGTCGGCGAAGTGCCGCACCACCGTGTCGTCGGCGCCGATCTCCCGCCAGCGGTGGGAGCCGTCGACCATGGTGATGGTGCCCATCTCCTCGCCGCAGTCGTGGAACGGGATGAACGCGGTGAGCATGTTCTCCGACGACGAGGACGCCCAGTAGTGCTTGTCGAAGTGCCAGGGCACGATGTTCGACGGCTCACCGGCGATCGGCGGCTTCCAGATCAGCGTGGACTGGAAGATGCGGATCTCGGTGGCCTGCGCCAGCCGGGCGGCGACCGCCCCGATCAGCGGTTTGCGCAGGATGCGCGCGATGCCGTCGTGTTCGTGGTGGACGTAGTCGTTGTGCCGCTGCACGTCGCCCTTGGCCGGCTCCCAGTAGGCCAGCTTCGGCGGCCGGACCGGCAGCCGCCGGTCGCGTTCCCCGGCGTAGTAGCTGTCGGTGGCGGCGACCAGCTCGTCCACCTCGTCGTCGGTGAGCAGCTTCTTCGACAGGTACCAGCCGTGCTCGGCGTAGTGCCGGACGTCCTCGTCGGAGGGAAGCAGCGCCTCCTCCTCGGCGGTCAGCCCGGGATCGATGGTGGTCATGCCCCTACCCCTCCGGCCGCGGCAGCAGGGGTCGCCCCCGCCGCGGCCAGCTCGCGTTCCTTGGCCTCGTAGAGCGCCTTGATGTTGCCGCTGCCGAAGGTGCGCGCCCCGCGCCGCTCGATGAGTTCGAGGAAGAGGGTGCGGCGCACGTGCATCGACTCGGTGAAGATCTGCAGCAGCTGCCCGTCGTGGTCGGAGTCGACCAGGATGCTCAGCTCGCGCAGCCGGTCCACCGGCGCGTCGAGGCGGCCGACCCGCTGCTCCAGGCCGTCGTAGTAGGCGCCGGGCGTGCTGGCGAACCGCACCCCGCGCCCGGCGAGCGCGCCGACGGCGGTGACGATGTCGTCGGTGCGCAGCCCCAGGTGCTGCACTCCGGCGCCGGCGTGCCAGCGCAGGAAGTCCTCGATCTGGCCGGGCCGGGCGCTCGTGTCCGGCTCCAGCAGCACCAGCGTGACCTTCCCCGACGGGCTCTGCACCACCTTGGAGTTCATCGCCTGACCGGCGACCTCGATGTGCTCGGTGAAGATGTCGGCGAAGCCGAACACCTTCTCGTAGTGCGCGACGATCTCGTCGAGCTGCCCCGGCGGTACGCAGACGGCCAAGTGGTCCACCTCGGCCAGCAGCTCGTCGCCGTCCGGCGCGGCCACCGGCTCGATCACGCCGGGCAGGAACACCTCCGGGTCACCGCTGCGCTGGACGAGGCGGTGCACCACGTCGCCGAAACCGCCGACCTCGGCGACCACGACCTCGGCGTCCGCGCCGGTGAAGGTGCGCGGCGGGCTCAGCGGTGTCGCGCCGCGCTCCACCAGTTCCGCGTACGCCCCGGCGGCGTCGTCGACGGCGAGCGCCACCACGGCGATGCCGTCGCCGTGCCGGTGCACGTACGTGGCCGCCGGGTGCTCGGCGGACAGCCCGGTGGTCAGCAGCAGCCGGATGCCGGCCTGGGCCAGCAGCAGCGAACGCTGCCCGTCCAGCCCGGTCTCCGGCCCGCCCTGCCCGCGCAGCCGGAAACCGACGGCGTTGTCGAAGTAGAAGGCCGCCTGCCGGGCGTCCCCCACGTACAGTTCGAGATGGTCTATCCCGTTGATGGTCATGGGCTTCCCCTGTTCCCCCCCGTGATCGCGACCCGGACGGACGCCCGGGACTGGAGTCCGGTCAGCCGGCGGCCGGGGTGGCGGCCCGGCGGGCCGGCCCGGAGAGCCGGCGCAGGAGCAGACTGACGTTCTGGCCGCCGAACCCGAACGAGTTCGTCAGCGCGTGGTCGGCCCGGGTGGGCCGGGGCACGGCGCGGACGTGGTCCGCCTCGCACTCCGGGTCCGGGTCGTCCAGGTGGTAGGTGGGCGGCAGCAGGCCACTGTCGAGCGCCAGCGCGGTGGCGGCGGCCTCCAGCACCCCTGATGCGCCGAGCAGGTGCCCGGTGAGCGCCTTGGTGGAGCTGACCGGGACGCCGCCGAGGCCGAACACCTCGGCCAGGGCGATCGTCTCGGCGACGTCACCGAGCTTGGTGCCGGTGCCGTGCGCGTTGACGTACCCGACGTCGCCCGGCCCGATCCCGCCGGCGGCCAGCGCCCGGCGCATGCACGCGGCCGCTCCCGCGCCGTCCGGGCGCGGCGCGGTCGGGTGGTACGCGTCGGTGTTCGCCCCGAAACCGGCGACCTCGGCGTAGCCGCGCACGCCCCGACCGTCGGCGTGCCCGGCGCGCTCCAGCACCAGCAGCGCCGCGCCCTCGGCCAGCACGAACCCGTTGCGCCGCTTGTCGAACGGGCGGCTCGCCTCGGTGGGTTCGTCCCAGCCCCGGGCCAGCGCCCGGGCGTTGCCGAACGTGTCGGCGAACGTGGGAAACAGCGGCGCCTCGCTCGCCCCGCACACCACCACGTCGGCCTCGCCGGAGCGGATGAGGCGTACCCCGTCGGCGACGGCCTGGGCGCCGGAGGCGCAGGCGGTGCCGACCGACGAGCTGTAACCGCGGATGCCGTGCGCGATGGCGATCCGCGCCGAGGGCATGTTCGGCAGGATGCCGGTGAGCAGGTACGGGCTGACCGCCGCCCGGCCGCGGGCGGCCCGGGCGAGAACCTGGCCCTCCAGGGTGGACATGCCACCGACGCCGCCGACGATCACCGCGATGCGCTCCGGGTCGACGTCGCGGCCCACCTCGATGCCGGCGTCGGCGAGCGCCTCGGCGGCGGTGATCAGGGCGAGCAGCACCACCCGGTCGAGCACCTTCGTCTCCGGTCCGGAGGCGACGCTGCGCGGGTCGATGTCCGGCAGCACGCCGGCCACCTCCAGGCTGCCCGCCGCCGGGTGTCCCTCGGGCGGCCGGCGCAGTCCGGAGCGGCCGGTGAGCAGCGCGTCGAACGTGTCCGCCACGCCGCGCCCCGCCGGGGTGAACAGGCCCATGCCGGTGACGACGGCGGTCACGACGGCGCCTCGGTCAGATAGCGCTCGCGCAGCGCCACCTTGCGTACCTTGCCGGTGACGGTGACCGGGATGTCGTCGGCGCGTACCGGGACGATCCGGCGCAGCGTGGCGCCCACGTCCGGGCCGAGCGCGGTACGGATCCGCTCGGTGCGGTCCGCGTCCGGGTCGGCGCCGGCGGCCAGTTCCAGCAGCACGTCGGTGGTGACCGTGCCGTCGTCCGCCTTGACGATCACCACGGTGCAGTCGGTCACGTCGGGGCTGGCGGCCAGGATGCGCTCCTCGGACAGCGCGGTGAAGAACCGTTTGCCGTCGCCCGCCTCGACCGAGTCGACCGCCCGGTCCAGGTGGTAGTAGCGGCCGTCCTCGTCGGCGTACACCAGGTCGCCGGTGAGGTACCAGCCGCGCAGCCGGAACCGGTACGTGGTGACCGAGTCGTTCCAGTAGCCGCGGAACAGCGACGGCGAGTCGATGCCGAGCCAGCCGACCTGCCCGGGCGGCAGCTCGTTGCCGTCCGTGTCGAGCACCGCGACCTTGGTGAACCGGTACGGGCGGCCGACGCAGCGGCCGTACCTGTCGGTGTCGGAGGTGTGCGTGATGTGGAACATCGAGTGGCCCATCTCGCTGGAGCCCAGGCCGTCGATGAACACCGACCCGGGTACCCGGGTCACGCCCTGACGGGTCACCACGTCGCGGGAGCCCACCGCGACCAGCCGCCGTACGTGCGGCTCGTGCGAGCAGTCGCCGGTGTTGAACCACAGCCGCACCGAGTCCAGGTCGTAGCCGGACAGGTCGAAGCGGGCCAGCTCGGCCCAGGTGACGGAGAAGCCGAACACGCCGTCGGGGCGCCACCGCTGGATCGCGTCGAGCACCCGCTCGCCGCCCTGCTCGGAGAGCAGGAACATCTCCGCCCGGTTGCCGAGCGCCTGGTTGACCATCAGCACGGTGGCGGTGTGCGGGGCGGGCAGCGCGTTGAGGATGCGCGTGGTGCCCTGCGCCTGCGGCATGGACAGCAGGTGCCGGGTCGCGGCGAACAGGCTGGCGTGCGAGTGCAGCACCGCCTTCGGCACTCCGGTGGTGCCGGAGGTGTGGGTGATGACGATCGGGTCGTCCGGGTGGTGCCGGTAGTGCGCGGGCGCCGCGTCCGGGTCGCCGGTCCCGGCCTGCGCGGGCTCGCCGAGCATCGGCGCGCCCAGGTCGTGCCCGGCCAGCGCCTGCGCGTGCGCGGCGTCGGCGAGCACCCCGGCGGCGCGCAGCCGGCGGATGTACTCGGCGGCGATCTCGGGGCGCAGCCTGCCGTTCATCAGCGCCGGGATGGCGCCGAGGCGGGTCAGCGCCAGGAACGACAGCACCATGTCGGCGGCCCTACCGGCCCAGACGGCGACCGGGTCGCGGGGTTTCACCCCGCGTTCGTGCAGCCAGGCCGCCCGGGCGGCGACCATCCGGTCGAGCCGGCCCAGGGTCAGCGGGGTCTCGGCCGGGTGGCCGTCGACCTCGGTGTCGAATGTGAGCCCCGGCCCGTCCGGGTCGGCGCCGTGGGCCAGCACCCGGGCGAGCACGTTGCCCGCGCCCAGTTCCGCGTCGGCTGCGAGCGCGCCGCGCAGTCCCTTCGTCCTCATTGACGTGTTCCCTCCCCCAGCAGCACCGCGGTCGCCTCGCCCGGCGTACCGTCCGGTGCCAGTTCGATCAGGATCAGCAACGCCTGTGCGGCGTCGCCGTCGTGCAGCAGCAGGTCCGCCTCGGCCTCCCCCTCGGCCCGCGGGTCGCCGGTCGGGCTCAGGCACACCACCGGCCCGTCCAGTCCCCAGCGCGCCGCGACGTGCCCGGCCACGCTGTTCGGCACCGACTGGAAGAAGAACAGCGGCCCGATCCGGTCACCGGCGTCCACCGCGGCCCGGACGTGCGCCGCGCTGGCCGTGTCCCCGCCGGCGCTGACCAGCACCACCGCCGTGCCGTTGCCCGGCGGCAGCGGCCCGGTGCCGTAGCGCCGCGCGAGGCACCGCTCGGCGACCGCCACCACGAGAGGCGCGAACGCCGAGTGCACAAACCCCGGCACCCCCGCCGGCCCCTCGTCCCCGTCCTCGGGCCACCGCGCCTCCGCGTCGTTGCGCGATCTTGCGGTTGGTGCCCTCTCGGCGGGCGTTGTGCCCGTTTCGCCGGGGCCGGAAGTGCAAGATCGCGGAGGGCTGGGGGTGGAGGCGGTCATGAGGTGCTCACCAGGAGTGCGGTGTTGGCGCCGCCGAAGGCGGCGTTGAGGGTCAGGGCGTGTGCGGTGCGCGCGGGGCGGGGGGCGTCGCGGATGACGTCCAGCGGGCACTGCGGGTCCGGGCCGAGCCAGCCGGCGGTGACCGGCAGCTTGCCGTGCCGCAGGGCCAGCACGGTGACCAGCAGTTCCAGCAGCCCGGACGCCTCCAGCGCGTGCCCGTGCACCGACTTGGTGGAGCTGACCGGCAGCCGCCCGGCGCCGTCGCCGAACACCCGGGTCAGCGCCGCCGCCTCGGAGGCGTCGCTGAACGGGGTGCCGGTGGCGTTGGCGTTGACGTAACCGACCGCGTCCGGGGACAGCCCGCCGCGGCGCAGCGCCGCCTCGACCGCCCGGGCCAGCCCCAGCCCCTCCGGGTGCGGCTGGCACGCGTGGTAGGCGTCCCCCGCCCGCCCCCACCCGGCCACCGTCGCCACCGTCTCGGCGCCCCGCCGGGCGGCGGCACTCGCCGACTCCAGCACCACAGCGGCCACCCCGTCGCCCAGCAGCAGGCCCTTGCGGCCGGCGCTGAACGGGCGTACCGCGCCGTCGGCGGCGAGCGCCCGCCCGGCGTCGAACAGCGCGTACTGGTCCGGTTCGACCAGGTAACCGGCCGCGACCACGACCCGCTCCAGGTCACCCCGGCGGATCAGCGCGGCGGCGTCGGCGACCGCGCTGCTCGCCGACACGCAGGCCGTGGTGTAGATCCGGGTCCGCCCGCCGAGTCCGCACCGCGCGGCCAGGTGACCGGCCAGCGCCGGCACCGTCGGCGCGTCCCGCCCCTGCGGTACGGGCAGCGAGTGCGGCCCGCCGTGGGTGGCCAGGAACAGCGCCGACCCGGCGCGCCCGGCCCGGTCCAGTCCGGCGGCCCCGGCGGCGGCGTCGATCGCGTCGGCCAGCTCGTCGGCGAGCGTGCCGACGTCCGGCGCTGTGGCCGCCACCGTGACCCGGCGGCCGGTGGTGTCGAAACGGCGCACCGGTCCGAACGCCGGGGCGCCGGTGAGCACCCCGGCCAGCAGCGCGTCCGCGCCCCTGCCGAGGGCGCTGAGCGCGTACGTGCCGGTGATCCGTACGGTTTCCCGCTCAGCCATCTGCGGGAGCGGTAAGCGCGCCGCGGAACACCGCGAGCGCGTCGTCGACGGTGCGGATGCCGGCGAGTTCGTCGTCGCTCAGGTCCAGCCGGCGGTCGTGGCGCTGCTCGACCATGTGCACCAGCCAGGCCAGCTCCATCGAGCCGAGCCGGTCCGGCACCTGGTCGGCGGGTTTCGCGGTCAGTTCGGCGAGCATGCTCACCAGGTCAGCTCGCCCCAGGTCGGGCTGACCGGACATCAGGACTTGTCGCTGTTCGCGGCCACCCGGTCGGCGACCATCGTGGTGAACTCGCCGACCGTCATCAGCGCCAGTTTCTCCGACTCGTCGTCGGCGAACTTCACGCCGTACCGGTCCTCGACGCGGACCGCGAGGTCGGCCAGGGCCAGCGACTCCAGGTCGACGCCGGAGGGGCCGAGCGTGGTGTCGTCGTCGAGCTCGTCCACGTCGTAGTTCATGTCGGCGAGCTGTTCGACGACGAAAGTGCGGACCTGGTCTCGCATGGGTTCAGACCTCTTCTCCGTGTACCGGCTGACGGTGCCCGGTCGGGACACCGTGTGCGTGTGGACCGGCCGGCTCGGACGCGCGGGTGGCGCGCCGCTCGGCCGGGGCGGGTCGGGAATCGGGGTGGATCGGACGTCCGGCGGGAGTCCGGCGGTTGCGCGGCTCGTACAGCGGTCCGGTCACGACGCCGCGTCCCGCAGCGCCGGGACCGACCGGACCAGCTTTCCGGTGGTGGTGCGGGGCATCTGGTCGAGCAGCCGCAGCGTGCGGGGACGCTTGAAGCCGGCCAGCCGCTCGGCGATCAGCTTGTCCAGCGTCTCCTCGGTCAGCGAGCCGTCGGCCTGGACGTACGCGGTGATGCCGTCGTCCCAGACCACCACCGCGGCGACGACGCCGGGCAGCCCGGCCACTGTGGCCTCCACCTCGGTCAGGTCGACCTTCAGGCCGCCCACCGACACCTGCGAGTCCAGCCGGCCCTTGATGGTGACCAGGCCGGTGTCCGGGTCGACCACCCCGGCGTCGCGGGTGTGCAGCCAGCCGTCGGCCCACCGGGTCGGGTCGGCCAGTCCGACGTACGGGTTGGCGGGGCAGCTGACCCACAGCTCGCCGTCACGCTCGCGCACCTCGATGCCGGGGGCGGGCGCGATGGCGGGGCGGTGCCGCCCGTACAGGTCGGTGCCGATGACGCCGACCTCGGTCATCCCGTACATGTTGCCCAGCGGCACGCCGTAACGGTCGGTGAAGGCATTGGCCACGGCGGCGCTCACCAGCTCGCCGCCGGTGGTCATGCGTTTGAGCTGCGGCAGCGGCCCGGCCGGTGTGGTGGAGGCGAGCAGCCCGATGTGGAACGGCACGCCGAGCACAGTGGCCGGGGTGTCCTGGGCGGCCACGGCGGCGAGGATCGCGTCGCCGCTGAGCCGTTCCGGCGGGCACAGCTCGACGCCCGCGTGCAGCCCGTAGAGCAGGCCGCCGACCAGGCCGAGCACGTGCACCATGCTGGGCAGCAGGATGATCCGCTCGCCGGGCAGCGCGACGCCGTCGATGCGGGTGTAGCGGCGCACCTCGCCGACCAGGTCGGCGGCGGTGCGGCCGATCACCTTGGACGGCCCGGTGGAGCCGGAGCTGAGCTGGATCACCGCGTGCGGGCTGCCCGCCGGGCGGTCGGAGTACGCGCTGACGCCGGCGGTGACGTCGACGAAGATCCGCAGCGCGCCGCCGCCGGAGCGCACCGGGGCGACCACCACCTGCGGGCTGAGCCGGCGCAGCGCCTGGTCGACCTCGTGGTCGGTGAGCCGGTGGTCGAGCAGCACCGCCTGGGCGCCGGTACGCCAGGTGGCGAGCAGGTGCGCCACGTACGCCAGTGAGGGCGGCAGACGCAGCGCGGCGGCGCCTCCGGCGCGCAGCCCGGCCTCGGCGAGCCGGTCCTGTGCCTCGCCGACGAGCCGGCGCAGCGTGCCCTTGTCCACCGGTTCGGGCAGGCGCAGGCAGACGTCGGTGTCGCGGCCGGTGAACAGGATGTCGTCCACCCAGTCCACCGTCGTCGAGGCAGGATCTTCCGCCACGGGATGTGCAGTCACGACCAGCCACCGTTCCAATGAGGAACTGGGCGGATCCGCCCAGCGGGTACGTCGTTCGGGGTATGGCGGAACCCTACGACGACCCTCTTCTGCATCGCCAGATGCAAATGGCTAGATCCAAAACAGCGGCTGGGTGGATTGCTCAGGCTCGATCGGACAGGCAGGATCGGGGCCACGCCGGCAAGGTAGTCCGCCGGCCGCCGGATGCTGTGCGCGCGGGCTCCCGCGCGGACGGCGGGCGACGACGCTCCCGGGTGGCCCCGCTCAGCGCTCGCCCGCCGGTGGGGGCGCGGCGCCGCGCAGCACCAGCGCGCTGTTGAACCCGTCGAAGCCGCGCGCGCCGACCAGCGCGATCCGGCTGCGCGGCGGGCGGGGCTGCCGCAGGAACGTCAGCTCGCAGCCGGGCGCGGGCTCGTCCGGGCCGGCCGAGACGGGCAGCATCCCGCGGCGGAACGCCAGCAGCGCGGTGGCCGCGTCCAGCGCGGACCCACCCTGGTGCGCCCGGCCGGTCAGCGGCTTCTGGGTGGTCACCGGCGGGGTCCGGTCGCCGAAGACGGCACGCAACGCGGTCGCCTCGGCCCGGTCGTACGCGGGCACCCCGAGCGCGTCCGGCCAGACCACGTCCACGTCGTGCGGGCGTACCCCGGCGCGTTCCAGCGCCAGCCGCAGCGCCCGGGCGTAGTGCGCCGGGTCGGGGCCGGTGGCCGGGTCGGTGGGCGCGGCGTCGTGGGTGGCGGCCCAGCCGGTGATCTCCCCGTAGACGCGGGCGCCCCGGGCCAGCGCGTGTCCCAGCTCCTCGACCACGAAGACCGCGCCGCCCTCGGCCGGCACGTAGCCGCTTGCCGCGACGTCGAACGGCCGGTACGCGGCCTGCGGGTCGGACACGTCGCTGAGCAGGCCGGAGCGCAGCTGGCAGGCGAGCGCGTACGGGCTCAGCGGGCACTCGGTGGCCCCGGCGATCACCACCGGCGTGCCCCGGCGGACGGTGCGCACCGCGTGCGCGAGGCTGTCCAGCCCGCCGGCCGACTCGGACACGGTCACCCCGGACGGCCCCTTGAACTGGTGGCGGATCGACAGCTGGCCCACACTGGCCGCGTAGAACCAGGCGATCGACTGGTACGCCCCGACGGTGCGGGTCGGCCCGCCCCACAGCCGCTGCAGCTCCCGCTGGCCGAACAGGTTGCCGCCGGAGGAACTGGCGAGCGTGACCGCCCACTGGTACGGGTCGGGCGACACCTCGGGCAGCCCGGCGTCGGCCAGCGCCAGCCTGGTCGCGGCGAAGCCGAGGTGGGTCCACCTGTCGGTCTGCACCCGCTGCCGGGTGTCGCTGAACCCGGCCGGGTCGAAGTCGGACACCTCCCCGGCCACCCGGGTCGGGTAGCGCTCCGGGTCGAACAGCGTGATCGGCCCGATGCGCCGGGTGCCGGCCAGCACGGTGTTCCAGTGCGCCTCGGCGCCGATCCCGCTGGGCGCGACCACACCGATGCCCGTCACCACGGCCCGCGCGGTCATGTCGGCACCGCCGCCAGCCGGCGGAACACCATCGCGGACTGGAAGCCGCCGAACCCGCTGCCCACCGACAGCGCCACGTCCACCGGCACCTCCCGCGCCTCGTTCGGCACGTAGTCCAGGTCGCACTCCGGGTCGCGGGTGGTCCAGTTCGCCGTGGGCGGGACCACGCCGTACTCGATGGCCAGCGCGCAGGCGGCCATCTCGATCGAGCCGATGGCGCCGAGCGAGTGGCCGACCATCGACTTGATCGAGCTGATCGGCACCCGGTACGCGGTCTCCCCCAGCGCCCGTTTGAACGCTGCGGTCTCGTGCCTGTCGTTCTGCCGGGTGCCGGAGCCGTGCGCGCTGACGTACGACACGGCCGACGGGGCGAGCCGGGCCTGCCGCAGCGCGTCGCTGATGGCCACCGCCATCTCCGCGCCGTCCGGGCGCAGCCCGGTCATGTGGAAGCCGTTGCTGCGGCTGGCGTACCCGGCGACCTCGCAGTAGACGTGCGCGCCCCGGCGTCGGGCGTGCTCGGCCTCCTCCAGCACCAGCACGGCGGCGCCCTCGGCGAGGACGAACCCGTGCCGGTCGGCGTCGAACGGCCGGGAGGCGTGCTCCGGGTCGTCGTTGTCCGGGCTGGTCGCGCCGATCGCGTCGAACGAGGCGACGGTGACCGGGGAGATCGGCGAGTCGGCCGCCCCGGCCAGCACCACGTCGGCCTCGCCGTCCGCGACGAGCTGGTGGGCGTACCCGATCGCGTCGATGCCGGAGGTGCAGCCGGTGGAGACGACCTGCGCGGGGCCGTGCAGGCCGTGCCGGCACGCCACGTCGGCGGCCAGGCTGCTGGGCACCAGCGCCTGATAGAGGTACGGCCCGCCGAGCGCGTGGTCGACCAGCCAGTGCCGGCCGGAGTCGCTGACCCGCACGTACTCCTGCTCCAGCGCCATGGTCCCGCCGACGGCGGTGCCGAGCACCACCCCGGCGCGTTCGCGCTCCGCGTCGGTGAGGACGAGACCGCTGTCCGCGAGCGCCTCGGCGGAGCAGGCGAGCGCGAACTGCACGTACCTGTCGGCGCGCTGCCGCTCGGCGAGCGTGATCCCGGCGGCGTCCGGGTCGAAGTCGCACTCGGCGGCGATCTGCGACCGGAACGGCGACGGGTCGAAGAAGCTGATCCGCCGGGTCGCGGTGCGGCCCTCGGTGATCGTCTTCCAGAACCGGTCCCGGGTGGCGCCGCCGGGCGCGACGACGCCCACGCCGGTGACCACGGTGCGCCGGCCGGTCACGACGGCTCCCGTGGCGGCGGGGCCGCGCTCTCGGTGTCGACGTGGCCGAGTTCCGGGCGGGGGGCGAGCGGTCCGAGATGGAACACCACCTCGGCGGGCTCGTCGCCGGTGTTGCGCAGCCGGTGCCGCACGTCCTTCGGCACGTAGAGCGCCTCCCCGGCGGCCACCGGCACCGGCACGTCGTCCAGGTCGACGGTGATCGCGCCGCGGGCGACGTAGAGGAACTCCTCGCTGTACGGGTGGTAGTGCTCGGCGATCCGCTCCCCCGGCGCGAGCGTGGCCACGCCCATGAATCCGGAGGTGCTGCCGACCGTCTTCGGGCCGAGCAGGACCCGCAGCTCCCCGCCGCGACGGCGGTCGGCCGGCACGTCGTGGACGGAGACCCGGGCGGTGGTGGTGTCGGTCATCGGGTGCCTCCCGCGTACGCCCGCTCGATCTTTTCCTTGATCACGGCGAGCTGGATCGCGCTGTTGGTGTTGATCCGGTTGGTCATGCCGGCGTTGTCGACCGGCGCGTCGGGCTTCATCGCGAAGTCCTGCGTCCACGTCATCCGGGTGCCGCCGGGGATCTCCTCGTACCGCCAGTGGATGCGCATGTACTCGAACGGCCCGGTCTCGACGCGCCGGGCGTGCACCTCGCGGGTGGCCGGGTCGGCGGTGCGTTCGCTGACCCAGCTCCACGCCACGCCGTTCTCGTCGGGGTGCATGGTGAGCCGGAAGCGGACCGTGTCGCCGTCGCGGTGCAGGATCTCGGCGACCGCGTACTCGGTGAACAGCTCGGGCCACCGGGCCACGTCGTTGGTGATCTCCCAGACCAGCGGCAGCGGCGCGTCGATCTCCACCGCGTTCTCGGTGTGCCCGGGCGGATCGGCCTTGCGGGCGACCAGGTCGGCGACGCCGGCGATGCTGAGCTGCCCGGCCTGTTCCGGGATCTTCACCCGCCACCGGTCGGCCACCACCGCGGACAGTTCGAGCAGCGCCAGCGAGTCCATGCCCAGCTCCTCCAGGCTCGCGGCGGGCGTGCTGGCGGCGGCGTCCGGGTCCAGGCCGCAGTGCGTGACCAGGATGTCGGTGATCTCGCGGGCGAGCGGGCGGTCGGGGGCGACTGTCATCGGTTCCTCCAGGTGGTCGGGCCGGCGGCGGGCACGGCGCGAACGGGGGTACGGCCGGCCGGGTCGGCCTCGGCGCGCGGGTCGGGCACCGCCGACCGCAGCCGCGGTACGACGGCGCCGGCGTGGGCGCCGTCGGCCCGCTCGCCGGCCGGGGCGCTGTCGGCGCTCCCGACGGGCCCGTCGGTGGCCACGGCGGGCGGGGTGAGCAGGCGTTCCACCAGGGCGGTGGTGTGCCGGGCGGCCCGGAACGCGGGGTCGCGCAGCACCCGCCGGGCGAACGGAATCGTGGTACGCACACCCGGACCGGCCACGTCGAACTCGGCCAGCGCCCGGTCGAGCCGGTCCAGCGCGGCGTCCCGGTCCGGCGCCCAGACCGCCACCTTCGCCAGCAGCGAGTCGTAGTGCGGGCTGACCAGGTAGCCGGTGTGCCCGTGGGTGTCGACCCGGGTGAACGGGCCGCCGGGCGGCCGGAACCGGTCCAGCCGGCCGGGCGCGGGCGCGAAGTCGCGGTCCGGGTCCTCCACGTTGACCCGGCACTCGATCGCCACGCCGGTCAGCCGGACGTCGGACTGACGCAGGCGCAGCGGGGTGCCGTACGCGATGTGCAGCTGCTCCTGCACCAGGTCCACGCCGGTGACCATCTCGGTGACCGGGTGTTCCACCTGGATCCGGCAGTTGATCTCCAGGAAGTGGCAGCGTTCCGCCTCGTCCACCAGGAACTCCACGGTGCCGGCCCCGGTGAAGCCGACCGACAGCGCGCCGCGCAGCGCCACCTCGGCGACGGTGTCCAGGGTGGCCTGCCGCAGCGCGGGCGCGGGCGCCTCCTCGATCAGCTTCTGGTGCCGGCGCTGCACCGAGCAGTCCCGGGTGCCCAGGTGCACGCCGTTGCCCTGGCCGTCGCAGAGCACCTGAACCTCGACGTGGCGGGCGTCGGCGAGGTACCGCTCGACGTACACCCGGTCGTCGCCGAACGCGACCTGCGCGGCGGCGCGGGTGCGGGCGTACGCGCGGGGCAGCTCGGCCGCCGAGCGCACCACAGTCATGCCGCGCCCGCCCCCGCCCGCAGCGGCCTTCACGATCACCGGGTAGCCCACGTCGGCGGCCACCTCCTGCGCCTCGGCGACGGTGGGCAGTGTCCGGACGCTGCCCGGCGGCAGCGGCAGCCCGGCGGCGCTCATCAGCGCCCGCGCCGTCGACTTGTCCGCGAGCGCGGCCATCACCTGCGGCGGCGGGCCGACGAAGACCAACCCGTTCTCCGCGCAGATCTCGGCGAAGTCGGCGTCCTCGGACAGGAAGCCGTACCCGGGGTGGACCGCCTGCGCGCCGGTCTGCCGGGCCGCCTCCACGATCGCCGCCGCGTTGAGGTAGCTGCGCCGGCTGGCCGCGGGGCCGATCCGGACCGCCTCGTCGGCCAGCCGCACCGGCAGCGAGTCGGCGTCGGCGCTGGAGTGCACCACCACGGTGCGCACACCCAGCTCCCGGCAGGCGCGCAGCACCCGCAGCGCGATCTCGCCCCGGTTGGCGATCAGCACCTTGTCGAACATCAGCCGTCCTGTCCGGTGACCGGTTCCAGGGCGATCAGCGGCTGGTCGTACTCGACGGGCTTGCCGTCGTCGACAAGCACCTCGACCACCCGTCCGGCCTGGCCGGCGGTCACCTCGTTCATCAGCTTCATGGCCTCGACGATGCCGACCACCTGGCCCGGCCGGACCACGTCGCCGACCGCGACGAACGGCATCGCCCCGGGCTCGGGAGCCCGGTAGAACGTGCCCACCACCGGCGAGCGCACGGCCGGCCGGTCGACCGGCGGCGCCGTCTGCCGGGCGGGATCCTCGATGCGCGCGGCCACCGGTTCGGTCCCGGCGCGCGGCGCCGGCGCCGCCGGGTCGTGCCACTCGACCTCCAGCACCGACTCGCCGCTGCGCAGCCGCACCCGGCGCACCGGCCCGGCCAGGTCCGCGACGAGCTTGCGGGCCTGCCGGCGCAGCCCGTCGAGCACCTGCTCGGACTCCACGTCGGCCATCACGCCACCTCCGGCCGCTCGGCGGCGCGCGCCGTCGCGGCGGGACCGGCGGTGGCCGAGCGGGCCGCCCCGAAGCGGCGGAACCGCTGACGCCGTCGGCGGACCAGCGTGGCGGGAGGCACGGTGAGCAACGGGGCGAGGTTCGCCGCGACCGCCCGGCGCAGCAGCTCGGCCGCGCCGGCCGGGTCGGCGTGCGCGGCCGGCCGCGGCTCCGGCACCAGCTCGTCGACCACGCCGAGGCGACACAGGTCGGCGCCGGTGAGCCGTAACGCGCGGGCCGCCTGCGGCGCCGCCGAGCTGTCCGGCCAGAGGATCGCGGCGCAGCCCTCGGGGCTGATCACCGAGTAGACCGCGTGTTCCAGCATGAGCACCCGGTCGGCGACCGCGAGCGCGAGCGCGCCGCCGCTGCCGCCCTCGCCGGTGACCACCGCCACCACCGGCGTGGGCAGCACGGTGAGCGCGAGGATGTTCTCCGCGATCGCCGCCGCCTGGCCCTGCTGCTCGGCGGTCACCCCCGGATCCGCGCCGGGCGTGTCCACCAGCGTCACCACCGGCAGCCGCAGCCGCGCCGCGAGACGCATCAACCGCAGCGCCTTGCGGTGACCGGCCGGGCTGGCCATGCCGAAGTTGCGGGTCACCAGCTCGGCGGTGGTGTGCCCCTTCTGGTGGCCGATCACCATCACCGGCCGGCCGTCGAGACGGGCGATGCCGCCGACGACGGCCGGGCAGTCCGCGCCGAGCCGGTCCCCGTGCAGCTCCACGAACCCGTCGAACGCGGTCTCCAGATAGTCCAGCGTGGTCGGGCGGCCCGGGTGCCGCGCCGTGCGTACCGTCTCCCACGGGTCGCGGTCCGGCGCGGCGGCCACGGTGCTCACGGCCGGCGCCGGGCGCGGCGCGGGCGCACCTGCCGGCGCGCGGCGGCCGGAGTGGGCGGCGGCGAGCAACGCGGCGAGCCGGCCGCGCAGCGCGTGCCGGGGCACCACCATGTCCACCTGGCCGTGGCGCAGCAGGTACTCGGCGGTCTGGAAGCCCTCCGGCAGCGTGGCGCCGGTGACCTGGCGGATCACCCGGGGGCCGGCGAAGCCCAGCCGGGCGCCGCTCTCGGCGAGCACCAGGTCGGTGTTTGTGGCGAAGGAGGCGGCCACCCCGCCGTACGTGGGATCGGTGACCACGCTGACCGTCAGCAGACCCGCCTCGCGCATCCCCGCGAGGGCCTGGCTGACGGTGGCCATCTGCATCAGCGACAGCGCGCCCTCCTGCATCCGCGCGCCGCCGGACGCGGTCACCAGCACCAGCGGGACGTCGTCGGCCAGGGCCCGCTCGGCGGTCCGGGTGATCAGCTCACCGACCGCGCAGCCGAGGCTGCCGCCGAGGAAGCGGAAGTCCATCACCGCCAGCGCCACCGGGTGCCCGCCCACCCGGGCGGTGCCGCAGAGCACCGCCTCGTCCAGGCCGGTCGCCGCGCGGGCCGCGCCGAGCCGGTGCGGGTACGGCAGCGCGTCGACGAACTCGATCGGGTCGACGCGTACCGCCCGGTCCGGCAGCGGCGTGAACGAGTCCGGGTCGGCGAGCTGCGCCACCCGGTCCGGCGCGTCGAGCCGGGCGTGCGAGCCGCACTCCGGGCACACGTCCAGGTTGCGGCGCAGCCGCTTGCGGTAGAGCAGCGACGCGCAGCCGTCGCACCGGGACCACAGCTGCTCGTCGCGCGGCGCGGTGGTGGTCACTGAAGCCGCCCGGCGGCGTCGTGCAGGTGGGCCGGGGCGTCGTACCGGTAGAAGCAGTGCGCCATCGCGTCGCGGGGCGAGCGCCAGGTCGGCAGGTACGGCGAGATGTACGGCCGCAGCCGCTCGCTGATCCGGATGAACTCCGGGTGCCCGCGGTTGTCCTCCACCGCGCCCTGCGCCGGCGTCTCCGTCTCCAGCAGATGGACGTAGAGATCGTGCAGCCGGTACAGCGAGCGGTGCCGGACACCGACCAGGCCGGGCAGCTCGGTCGCGTCGGACTCGGCGAAGATCTCGGCCACCCGGTCCTCGGCCGTGGGCACCACCTTGGCGACGATGAGCGAACGGTCCATTCGCGGCCTCCCTGCGTACGTCCCGGTGCGCGGCGAACCGGTCGCGCCGCACGGATTGCCACACGGTGCCGCCAGGGCCGTCTACCGGGCGTCAACCGCACCCCATCGCGCCACAAACATGGTGACGCTGCGTTGACGGGAGCTGTGCGTGAGCTATGGGAAGATCACCTTCCGGATTCCGGGCGGCGACACTTTTTCGCAGATCACAGGCGTGTTACAGGTCCGCGCCGGACGGTCAGGTGGCCGACCGACCGTTGACTGAGAGTAACAGGCATTGATATTCTCCGTCTCGGTCAGCCCGGCCACGGTGGAGGTTCCGGACCGTGGTGGAGGCGTTCCGACACCGGCGTCGCGGGCGACGGGCCGGGAGACGACGGTCGGGACGAGGGTTCCGGTGCTGGGGGGTGCGCCGTGTCGGGTGGATCGAGGATGCCGACGGCGGGCGAACCCGCCCCACGGGTGGCACTGCACCTGCTCGGCGGTTTCCAGTTGCTGCACGACGACACTCCGGTGGTCGTACCCCGGGGGCTGCAGCGCGTCATCGCCCTGATCGGCCTGCGCCCGGCCGCCACCCGCAGCCACCTCGCCGGTCTGCTCTGGCCCGAGACCCCCGAGGAGCGAGCGCTGTCGTCGCTGCGGACCGCGCTGTGGCGGCTGCGGCAGGACCCGTGCTGCCCGCTGCGCACCGACGGCGACACCGTCCGCCTCGGACCGACCGTCCGCCTCGACGTGGACGACCTGGTGGAGACGGCCACCCGGGTACGCGAAGGCGCAGTCCCCCGCGGCGCCGCCGGCGCCGGACGCCACGACCTGCTCCCCGGCTGGTACGACGACTGGGTGCTGCTGGAACGCGAACGGCTGCGCCAGCTGCGCCTGCACATGCTGGAGGAACTCGCCGGCAACCACCTCACCGCCGGCCGGCACGGCGAGGCGCTCGAGGCCGCGCTGGAGGCGATGGCCGCCGAACCGCTGCGGGAGACCCCGCACCGCCTGGTGGTCCGCATCCACCTGGCCGAGGGCAACGCGTTCGAGGCGGTCCACTCCTTCTACGTCTACCGTGACCTGCTCCTGCGCGAACTGCGCCTGGAACCGTCCCCGGCCATGACCGCGCTGCTGGACGACACGCTCGCGCCGATCCGGCGGGCCAGCCGCCCGGAACCGCCGCCGCCGCGCCGCACGGACCGGGCCGCCAAGGCGGCACCGCCATCAATCCCCCGGGGTACGCGGTGACGGCGAGGTGACAGCGCGACCGGCACGGTGAGCCCAGCACCGCGCGGCAGAGGGGGTCACACGATGAGTCGACTGTTGGTGGTCAGCCGGATCGTGCCGGGCGCACAGGGACGGGTGGCGCAGATCTTCGCCGAGTCCGACGCGACGGAACTGCCCCACCTCACCGGCGTGCGGCACCGGTCCCTGTACTACCTGCACGACCTGTGCGTCCATCTGATGGAGACCGTCGACGTGGCGCCCGACCTGACCGCGGAACTACGCGACCACCCGCTCTACGAGCAGGTGAACAAGCGGCTGTCCGCGCACACCTCGCCGTACCTGCCGACCTGGGACTCGCCCCGGGACGCGGTGGCCGGCTGCTTCTACAGCTGGACCGCCGCCGGCACCCCTGCGCCCGACCGGATCCGCTGACCGGACACGGGCGACGGACGGGGCGCCCCGGAACCACGCACGGCACCCAGGTTCCGGGGCGCCTCCCGGCCGTGCACCATTCGATTCCCGACGCACGCTCGGTCACTCGCCGGCCACCGGCGGACACCACCCGTCCCGCAGTCGCGGCCCGGCACCAGCCTGCCTGTCGTCGTCGGCGCGCGTGTGCGAAGCTGCCCCGAGTCTTTCGCCACCGTCGTGCACGTACATAGAAGGAGGTTGGCCATGCCGTCGAGCTTCGGGCAGTGGCTGTTCGTGATCCTGGCCCTGCTCATCGGACTGGTCGCCGGCTGGGTGCTCTTCGGCCGCCGGCCCGGCGCCCCGGCGACGCCCACGGTGGAGGGCGCCCCCGCGGTGACCGCCACCGTCGACGAGCCGCGTCCGGTCGCCGTGGTCGACGAGCCGCCGGCGACCGCCACCGTGACCGAGCCCGCCCCCACCGAGTCCGCGACCGCCGAGCCGGCCGTAGCCACCGCCGCCCGCACCGCCGACGAGCCGGCCGAGTCCTCGCCCGCCGCCTCCGACCCGGTCGTGTCTGAGCCAGCCACCGCCGAGCCGGTCGGGTCTGAGCCGGCCACCGCCGAGCCCGTCGCTTCCGAGCCCGTCGTTTCCGCACCCGTTGCCTCCGAGCGGGTCGAGTCCGAGCCCGTCGCCGCCGAGCCGGTGTCGCCCTCGGCCGACGCCGGGCCGGTTGCCGCGCCCGCGGCCGACGCCGAGCCGGCTCCGGCCATCGTTGACTCCGACTCGGTGACGGTTCCGGCAATCGTTGACGCCGAGCCGGTGGCGGCTTCGGCAACCCTCGCCGAGGACAAGCCCGCCACGGAGAAGCAGCCCGCGGTCGGCACGGCCGTCGACGCGCCGGCCACCGAGGCCGCGCCGGTCGAGGCCATCGAGCCGGTCGCCGTGCCCGCGCCGCGTACTTCGGTCGAGAATGTCCCGGCCGCGGCGGACACCGACGCGTCGGACGACTTCCGGCGAATCCAGGGCATCGGGCCGAAGCTGGCCGCCGCCCTGCAGGACGCCGGGATCCGCACCTACCGGCAGCTCGCCGAGCTGGACGAGGCTGCACTGCGGCAGACGGTGAAGGCCGCCGGCCTGCGCTCCGCGCCGGGTCTGGCCACCTGGCCGCAGCAGGCGAAGGTGCTGGCGGGTGCCGGCGCTGAGGCCGATCGGGTGCTCCCGGCCGGTGCCGAGTAGACGCTCCTCCGTGTTCCGGGCCGGTGGTGACGATCGTCGCCACCGGCCCGGCGCGTTTCCCGCCCCACCAGAACCCCGAAGTGGTGACATCACCGCGCGACCATCAACCCCCACCCGGACCGGTATGTCGGAAAACTGACCGCTTGCGGACAGGCATCGCTACGGTCGGTGAGGGGCCCTCACGGCCCGCCGCACGAACCGCCACCCGCAGGAGCATGTCGTGCCCACCGCAGCGCCGGAGCCCGGCCGGCGACCGCCGGTCCGCGATCCGGAGGCGCCGCGCCGGGTGACGCTGCTCGAACTCTTCTTCGACCTGGTCTACGTGGCCGCGCTCGCGTTGATCTCACGTCACCTGGTCGGGTCGGTGACCTGGGAGCGGGCCGCCGAGTCCCTGGTCATGCTGATGGCGATCTGGTGGACCTGGGCGATCACCACGCTGGTCACCGACATCTACGATCCGCAGCGCACCGAGATCAAGCTGCTGATCGTGGCGGTGATGTTCGGCGCGCTGCTGATGACCACCGCCATCCCGGAGGCGTTCAGCTCCCGAGGGCTGGTGTTCGCCGGCACGTACGTGGCGATCCATCTCGGACGCGGCCTGTTCCTCATGCCCGCCGTACGGCGGCACCCGCAGAGCAACCAGCGGGCCCTGCGCATCTTCGTCTGGTTCGCCGTGTCGGCGGTGCCCTGGCTGGTCGGCGCGCTGGCCGCGCACGGCACCGCACGGCTTTTGCTCTGGTTCGGCGCCCTGGCCATCGACTACCTCGGATTCCGGCTGGCGTACCCGGTGCCGGTCCTGGGCGCGGTGCCGGACTCCCAGCGCAACGTGACCGCCGAGCACCTGTCCGAGCGGTACCAACAGTTCTTCATCATCGCGCTCGGCGACGCCGTGCTGGTCGCCGGCACCGTGTTCAGCCTGCACCACTCCGAGGTGGAGAACCTGGCCGCCTTCACCGTTGCGTTCGCCACCACGCTGCTGCTCTGGCGCATCTACGTGCACAAGTCCGGTGAGCTGCTGCCGCACGCCATCGCCCGGGCCGCCCAGCCGAGCCGGTTCCTCAACACCGCGCCGTACACGCATCTGATGATGGTGGCGGGCGTGGTGACCACCGCGGCGGGCTTCGACCTGGTGCTGCTGGAGCCGACCGGGCACACGCCACCGGCCTGGCTGGCGGTGATCCTCGGCGGGCCGGCGCTGTTCCTGACCGGGCGGGCCGCCTTCGAGTACGAGGTGTTCAGCCGGGTGTCGTCGTCCCGGCCGGGCGGGGTGCTGGCGCTGCTCACGATAGCGCCGGCCGGGTTGTTCCTCGCGCCGGTCTACGCCTCGGCCGGGGCGATGCTGGTGCTGGCCGGGGTGGCGTCCGCCGACTACCGCCGCAGCCGGGGCCGCCCGCCGGAGGAGCCGATGCCGCCGCATTGAGCGGGCGCCGCCGGTAATCGGAATCGGCCGCGCCGGGCACCAGCGCGCCGTTTGGCGGATCACCCGCCCGGGGTACATGGCCTCCACCTCGAATCCACCACAACCCCAGTGGAGGCAACTGATGCGCGGCACCTCGATATTCGGCGTCCTGGTCGTCATCTGGCTCATCATCGGTGCCATCGCCGCCGGTCAGCGCGGCTACTACGGCAACGACGAGACGAACTGCGCGGAGGCGGGCACGATCCTGGTCACCATCGTGGCCGGCCCGCTGAACTACATCGGCGCCAACCCGAAGGTGGACTGCAAGCTGCCCGAGCCCTCGAAGTAGATCACCTCCCGGCCCGCGCCCGCCCGGCGAGCGCGGGCCGTTCCGTGCCCCGGGGGCGGCACGCCACCACCCCTAAGGCGTCCTAGGAGGCTGGGTGTGGCCGGGGTTTGCCCGGCGGAGGGGCGGGAACGGCAGCGGTTCGCCGACGACGGAAACGGAGAACCGGGCATGCGGATCGGCTACAAGCTCGCCTCGGAGGCGTTCGGGCCCCGGGAACTCATCCGGCAGGCGATCCGGGCCGAGGAGGTCGGCTTCGACTTCGTCGAGATGAGCGACCACTACCACCCCTGGCTGGAGTCGCAGGGGCATTCCTGCTTCACGTGGAGCGCGCTCGGCGCGATCGCCGCCCGTACCAGCACGCTCTGCCTCGCCACCGGCGTCACCTGCCCCACCGTCCGCTACCACCCGGCGATCGTCGCGCAGGCCGCGGCGACCATGGCGCTGATCTCCGACGGGCGGTTCACGCTCGGCGTCGGCGCCGGCGAGCGGCTCAACGAGCACGTCGTCGGGCAGGGGTTCCCCAGCGTACGGGGGCGGCACGAGCGGCTGCGCGAGGCGCTGGAGATCATCCGGTTGCTCTGGCAGGGCGGCTACCGGTCCTACGAGGGCCGGCACCTGAAGCTGGAGGACGCGCGGATCTGGGACCTGCCCGACGATCTACCGGTGATCGCCGTGGCGGCCAGCGGCCGCGAGTCCGCCGGCCTGGCCGCCGAGCTGGGCACGGGCCTGTTCGCCACCGAGCCGAAGGCGTCCATCGTCGACCAGTACCGCAACGCCGGCGGCCGGGGCCCCCGCTACGCCGAGGTGCCGATGGCCTGGGCCACCGACGAGGAGTCGGCGGTACGCGCGGCGAAGGAGACCAGCCGCTGGGCGGTCACCGGCTGGAAGGTGATGAGCGAGCTGCCGAACCCGGTGAACTTCGACGCCGCCACCACCTGGGTCGAGGACCACCACATCCGCAGCCAGTTCTCCGTCGGCCCGGACGCCGGGCCGCACGTGGAGAAGGCGCGCGCGTACGTCGAGGCCGGCTTCGACCACATCGTGCTGCAGAACGCCGGCCCGGACCCGGACGGCTTCCTCGACTTCTGCGCCCGCGACCTGCTGGCCCGGGTACGGGCCCTCGGGTCGTAGCCCGGCGGGTCAGCCGCCGACGTGGATGCCGGGACGGCGGGTGGGATCCGGCTCGGACTTGCGGATGATCTCCCGCACCACCGGCGGCGTGTCGCCCCGGCCGAGGATGAGGTAGCGCAGCAGGTGCGCGATCGGGTTCCCCTCCGACCACTCGAAGTGGCAGTGCGGGCGTACCCCGGTGGCGTCGCGCAGCGCCAGCAGGATCGCGGCTATCGCGTTCGGCGCGGCCGGGCTGCTGGCCCGCAGGATCCGGTAGCCGCCGGCCTCCACCCCGTGCACCCGCAGCACCTGGCTGAACTGCGACGGGTCGCTCACGTCGATCTCCAGGAAGAGCACGTCGGCGGCGCCGGGCACCGGGTTCATCGACCGTTGCGCCCGCTCCTTGACCCGGTACTCCTTGACCGACCCGCGCTGCCGCTTGTTGGCGATCAGGTGCAGCCGCCCGTCCCGGGCCACCGACTCGTCGACGAACCGGCGGGCCGCCTCGTCGAACTCGATCCGCTCGGCGCGCAACTCGGTGGTCCGGGTGACGCGGGAGATCAGCGACACCGCGACGATCCCGGCGATGAAGAACCCGGAGATGGTGATGCCGTCCGGCTTGGCCACCACGTTCTCCGCCAGCGCGTACAGCAGCACGGCGGTGAGCAGCGCGAACCCGGCGCCGGCCGCGCGGCTGCCGGCCCGCAGCGCCGCGATGGTCACCGCTATCGCGCCGGAGACCATCATCGCCAGGATGCCGGTGGCGTACGCGCCGGCCTGGGCGTTGACGTCGGCGGCGAACGCGATGGTGATGGCGACGCTGATCGCGGTGTAGACCAGCACCACCGGGCGGACCGCGCGGCCCCACTCCGGCGCCATGCCGTACGACGGCAGGTAGCGCGGCACGATGTTGATCAGCCCGGCCATCGCCGAGGCGCCGGCGAACCAGAGGATGAGGATGCTGCTGATGTCGTAGACGGTGCCGAACGCCTGGCCGAGATGCTCGTGGGCGAGGAACGCGAGCGCCCGGCCGTTGGCCGGCCCGCCGGGCGCGAACGCCTCGGGCGGGATCAGCACGGTGGTCACGAACGTGGTGGCGATCAGGTAGACCGACATGATCAGCGCGGCGGCGGTGAGCAGCCGGCGGGTGTTGCGGATGCGGGCGGCCAGCCGCTGCTCCGGATCGGCGCCGCGGCCGCGCACCAGCGGCATCATGCTCACCCCGGTCTCGAAGCCGGACAGGCCGAGCACCAGCAGCGGGAACGCGAGCGCGCTGGTGGCCAGGACGTCCCCGGGTCCGCCGGCGTCGGCCAGCCGGCCGGTCCAGTCGGCCAGCGGCGCCGGGTCGGCGGCCAGCTCGGCCACGCCGGCGACCACCACCACCGCGTTCAGCGCCAGGAACACCGCCACCAGCGGGATGGCCACCTGCACCGCCTCGCTGAACCCGAGCAGGAACACGCCGCCGAGCACGAGCAGCAGCGCCACGGTGACCAGCACCGCCGCTGTCCGGCCGTGCGGGAACGCGGCGGGCAGGGCCGGGTTCTCCAGCAGGTGCACGCTGGCGTCGGCGGCGGAGAGCGTGATCGTGATGATCCACGAGGTGGCGACGAAGCCCAGCAGCACCAGCACGAAGACCTTGCCGCGCCAGAACGGCAGCAGCCGCTCCAGCATCGCCACCGAGCCCTGCCCGTGCGGGCTCTCCCGGGCCACGCGGCGGTACATCGGCAGCATCCCGAGCAGGGTCAGCGCCACGATCAGCAGGGTGGCCAGCGGACTGAGCGCGCCGGCCGCCACGACCGCGATGCCCGGCAGGTAGGACAGCGTGGAGAAGTAGTCGACGCCGGTCAGGCACATCACCTGCCACCACGGGTGCGACCGGGTCTGGTGCTCCCGTACCTCCGGGCCGACCGGTTCGACGCGGTGGGCGAACAGCCACCGGTGCAGCCGGCCGGGCGGCGGGGCCGGCCGGGCCGGGGCGGCCACCCGTTCCGGCAGCTCCGGCACGGGACGACCGGACCGCTCGGCGTGGTCGCCGTGCCGGCCGGCCCGGGCGGCCGCGGCGGCGTGCGCCTCCCGGCGCCGCTCCCGCGTACGCCTGGGCTGTTCCGCGTCCCCCGCCTGCCCCATCTGTTCCCCTTCGTCCCCTGGCAAAGACGGTAGGGGTTGTCCCGGTCGCGGCCCGGCCGAACCGGTCAAAGATCCGCTGCGGCGGCGGTCACCGCGTCGCGCAGCGCGGCCGGGTCGGCCACGGTGACGGTGACCGCCGGGTGCCGCAGCCACGGACCGGGCGCCAGTGCCGGCACCGGCTCGGCGAAGCGCAGGCAGACCCCGGCGGCCAGGCCGGCGCCGAAGGTCACCCCGCCGTCGGCCAGCGACAGGTGCGGGCCGATCGCCCGCCACCAGCGGTACGGCCCGCTCAGCTCGGCGCCGGTGACGTTGTCCCTGGTGGTGCGCAGCAGCCAGGGGCCGAACCGGACGAGCAGACCGTCCGGGCCCCAGTCGACCCAGGCCGTGGCGGGACGTACCCCGAGCAGCGCCAGGGGCAGCCGGAAGACCGGGTCGAAGCGGAACGGGAAACGGCGGGTCGGTTCGTCTCGCGGCACGGCGGCGACGTACCCGGTCCGGCGGGGCCGACACCCGCCGGCGGCGTTCCCGCGTCCCGCGCCCGGACGGCGGGACGCGGGAACCCCCCCGTCCCGGCTACTGCAGGAACGCCCCGAGGGGCGACAGCAGCAGCCGGCCGAGCAGCGCGGCGTTGTCGTCCAGCCGCGTCCGCTCACACTCGCGGGCCTCCGGGTCGTGGCGGCAGCGCCAGATCTTCTGCGCGTTGCGCCAGGCCACGTTCCGGGTGTACTCCACCAGTTCGCCCTGGTACCAGTCGTCGATGTCACCGTTCACCATGTCGATCATGAGCTGCCAGTTGTCCAGGTAGCCCCGGCGCAGCTGCGGGATCCGCTCGGCGAAGATGTTGTTGATCTCCAGGTAGTCGCGGTGCTGGTCGCTGCCGTCGATCGGCTCGGAGTCCAGGCTGTCGAACGTCGTCACCAGGGCGAACGGCAGGTCGTAGTTGATGTGCGCGTTGACGCCCGCGGCGGCCGAGGGCAGCGGCCGGGCGTCCGGGCCGCGCATCCGCTTGAACAGGCACGCCCACGCCTTCGGCGTGCTCGGGCTGGAGTCGGTCCAGAACCGCAGCGCGTCGAAGTACCGGGCCGCGAACTCCACGTCCAGGCGGGCCAGGAACGCCGGGTCACGGAACCGGTCGTCGTACAGGCCGTCGAGCACGGTGCTGGTGATGACCAGGTAGAGCTTGTTGAAGTCGGCGAGCGGGCAGCTCTCCTCCAGCGGGGGGAGCCGGACCAGCAGATCCTGCAGCTTGGTGAGATGGTCCACGACCGCCGGCACGTCGGCCGGGTGATCGGCGAGCAACCCGACGATGTCCTGGTGCACAGGACCCCAGACCGGTTCGGTCATTTCTCCTCCACGATGGTCGGCGCCCCCACGACGCCACCGGCGCTCCGGCGCACAGCGTGCCAGCCGGCGCCCGCGCGCCGGATCGGTAGAACGACGTATTACCGACGTACGTCTATCCCGGACGGCTGCGCAGGAAGATC
This sequence comes from Micromonospora sp. NBRC 110037, assembly GCF_001652995.1. Lineage (NCBI taxonomy): Bacteria > Bacillati > Actinomycetota > Actinomycetes > Micromonosporales > Micromonosporaceae > Micromonospora > Micromonospora sp. NBRC 110037. Next base: position 1,296,901 of record NZ_BBVA01000002.1, on the reverse strand, counting down.
GCGCTGGCCTGCACCCGCGTGCGGACCTGCAGCTTGTCGAAGATGTGCGAGACGTGGACGCCGATGGTCCGCTCACTGATGAACAGCCGCTGGCCGATCTCCCGGTTGGTCAGCCCCTCGGCGACCGCCGCGAGCACCTCCCGCTCCCGCGCGGTGAGCGTGGCCAGCTCGTCCACCGCGGGCCCGGCCGGCGCCGCCCGTGGCCGGGGCACCGGCGCGGGGCCGGGCGCGGCGTCCACGGTCACCCGGGCCCGCGAGGCGATGGTACGGATCTCCGCGGTCAGCGGCACCGCGCCGAGCGACTGGGCCATCTCGTACGCCTGGCGCAGCAGCTTGCCCGCGGTGGCCACCCGGCTGCGCCGTCCCAGCAGCGCCTCGGCCTGCCGCAACCGGGAGTACGCCGCCGGATAGGGGTGGTTGCGCCGGTCCCACTCGAGCGCCGAACGCTCCCACAGCGCGGGGTCGCCACGGCCGTCGTCGAGCCGGCTCAGCTCGGCGTCGCAGAGCGCCAGGAACCCGTCGGCGACGTACCGCACCGGCGCGCCCGCCCGGGCGCTCTTGCGGGTCACCCGGTCGACCGCCTCGCGCAGCCGGCGTACCGCGTTCGGATCCGGCTCGATGGTGCGGCCGGCCGCGGCCTCCGCCTCCGCGCGCAGCCCGTGCCAGGCCAGCGTGGCCAGCACGATCACGTCGTCGGACCGGCTCTCGGTCAGGCCCCGCTGCACCGCCTGCCGGGCCAGGTCGTGCCGGCCCTGCCACATGGACAGGCCGGCGCGCAGGATGAGCATCGGCAGCACGTGCCGGGCGCCGCCGCCGGCCAGCATGGTGGCGACCGCCTCCAGGTCACGGTCGGACGCCTCGACGTCGCCGTACCCGACGGAGAGCCGGCACCGGGCCAGCAGCAGCTCGACCGCGTCGGCGCCGGAGGGGCGGTGCCGCAGCGCGGCGGCGACGACCTTCTCCGCCTCGGCCCACTGCCCCACCCGGAACAGCCCGTTCGTCGCCACCGCCAGCAGCCGGGTCTCCCAGGTGCGGCCCAGCCCCAGCTCGGCGACCCGCTCGGCGCCACGGCGGGCCACCACCACACCCTCCTCGAGGATGTTCAGCGGCCCGGTCATCAGGTCGGCCAGGTGCAGGTACGCGCACGCCACGTCCTCCGGGCCGCCGGAGCGCTCGGCGGTGTCCAGAGCGCGGCGCATGACCGCCAGCCCGGCGGCCGGATCCTCCAGGAACGCCTCGCTGAACCCGAGCGCGGCGCTGGCCATCACCACCTCGGAGGTGGAGCCCGGCACGTCGGCGGCGAGCGCGAGCGCCTCCCGGGCCTGCTCACCGGCCTCGGCGTAGCGGCCCAGGTGCAGCAGCAGCTCGGCCAGCCGGGCCGCGGCCGTGCAGCGCTCGTGCGGCGTGCAGTCGGGCGAGGCCAGCACCCGCCGGTACTCCTCCTCGGCCGGCGCGGACCGGCCCGCCGCGGCCAGGTAGCGGGCGCGGCGGATGTGCAGCGCGCAGACCGGCGGCCCGGACTCCTCGGCGGCCAGCTCCTCCAGCAGGGTCAGGGCGCGGGCGTGTTCCCCGCTGTGGTGCGCGGCCTCGGCGGCGTGGCTGAGCAGCTCGGCCCGGTCCACCTCGACCGGCTCGGGCCGGCCGCCGTCGGGCAGCACCGCAGGCGGCTCGGTGGCGAGCGTCAGCGCGGCCGACCAGTGGCGGTGCGCCTCGGCGTACCCGTGCAGCCGCTCCGCCTCGCGGGCGGCGGCCATCGCGGCGGGCAGCGCCCGGGCCGGCTCACCGGCGTGCCGCCAGTGGTGGGCCAGCCGCGCCTGGTGCAGCTCGCCCGGGGCGGCGGTGAGCGCCTCGGCGAAGCGGCGGTGCAGCGCGGCCCGCTCGGCCGGCAGCAGCTCGCTCGCCAGCACCTCGGCGACCAGCCGATGGCGCAGCCGGTAGCCGTCGTCGGCGCCGACCAGCAGGCGGTGCGCCACCGCCTCGCGGACCGCGTCGAGCAGCTCCTCCTCGGGCAGCCGGACCACCTGGGCCAGCAGCCAGTGCTCGACCGGTTCGACGCCCACTGCCACCGCGTGCACCACGGCGTGCGCGGGCTGCGGCAGCGCGTCGACCCGGTCCAGGAACACCTCGCGCACGGTGTCGGAGATGCCGTCGCGGCCGTCGCGCCGGTCGCGGGCCAGTTCCTCGGCCACGAACGGGTTACCGCCGCTGCGCCGCCAGAGCTGGTCGGCGGCCTCCGGCGGCAGCGGCGCCCCGACCACGGCGGCGGCCAGCTCGTCGGTGGCGGCCCGGTCCAGCGGCAGCAGATCGACCACCTGCACCGAGCGCAGCCGGCGCAGTTCGGTGAGGACCCGGCGCAGCGGGTGCGCGCCGCGCAGCGACTCGGCCCGGATCGCGGCCAGCACGGAGAGCTGCAGGTCGCCCAGACCGGCGAGCAGGTAGAGCAGGAGCTGCCGGGTGCTGCGGTCGACCCACTGCAGATCGTCGAGGACGAGCACCAGCGGCCGCCCGCCGGCCACCAGGTGCAGGCCCTGGGCGACGCGCTCCAGCAGCGCCCCGGCGCCGTCCGGGCCGGGCGTCTCCTCGTCGAAGACCTGCAACAGCCCGCGGATCGCCGACGCGGTACGCGCCTCGCCCTGCTCGGCGTCGAGCCGGCGCAACGCCTGGCGTACCGGGTGCAGCGGCGAGGCGTCGCCGATGTCCAGGCAGGCGCCGGTCAGCACCAGGGCCCCGGCCTGCCGCAGCTGGTCACCGACCTCGCTCAGCAGGCGGGTCTTGCCCACTCCGCTCTCACCGGTGAGGAACACCGCCCCGGTCTGCCCGGGCCGCAGGTCGTCGTAGAGCGCCGACCGCAGCGTCGCCATGGTGCCGGTGCGGCCGACGAGCGGTGCGGTGTCCACTTCGCTGGCCATGGGACGCAGCCTAGTCACAGGGCCCCGCACCGTTCTACGGCCTCGGGGTCGGACTCGTACTCCTCGCGTCGACTACACGACTAATGGTTGCGGGTGGCCGACATACGTCGTCCTACCGATCCCCCGAGAACCCGGTGGTGAAAGTCTTCGGAGGTCGTCAGGCACCGGACCAGGGAAAGGGTGGGTGCGATGTTGATCACCACGCCCGTGGTAAGTCGGGAAGCCGTCGTCGCGGCCTGCCCGCCGGTGCCGGAGGAACGCCGCACGGTGACCGTCCTCTTCGTCGACATCGTCGGCTCGACCCGCCTGGTCGAGCGGCTCGACCCGGAGGACCTGCGGGCCTTGCAACGCGCCTACTTCGGCACCGTCGCGTCGGTGCTGCGCCGCTGGCGGGGCGTGGTGGAGAAGTACGTCGGCGACGCGGTGATGGCGCTGTTCGGCGCGTCCACTTCGGACGGCTTCGACGCGTACCGGGCGGTGCGGGCCGGGCTGGACATCCAGGCCGCGCTGGACCGGCGGCGGCCGGGCGGCGTCCGGCTGCGCGTGCGGGTCGGCGTGGCGACCGGCGAGGTGCTGCTCGACCTGGCCGGCGCCCGCGACGGCGGCCACGGCGCGGCGAGCGGCGCGGTCATCACCACCGCGGCCCGGCTCCAGGAGCACGCGCCGCCCGGTGGCGTGGTGGTCTGCCCGGTCACCCGCGACGCGGTGGCCGGCCTGGTCGAGCAGCGTCCACTGGCCACCATGACGCTCGCCGGCAAGTCGCTGCCGCTGGACGTGTGGCGGGTGACCGGGACCGCCGGGCGCCGGCCGGCGCGGCATCGCGCCCCGCTGGTCGGGCGACGGCGTGAGCTGGCCACCGCGGCCGAGGAGGTGACCGCCGCGCTCCGGCAGCGACGTCCCCGGTGGATCTCGCTGGTCGGGCCGCCCGGCAGCGGCCGCAGCCGGCTGCTGCACGAGGTGATCCGCGCGGTGTCCCAGGTGGACGGTGTCCCGGTACTCCGGCGGGTGGCGTACTGCCCGCCGTACCCGGCCGGCGAGCTGGCGCCCCTGGCCGACCTGCTCCGCACCCGGGCCGAGGCGCCGCGCCCACTGCCGGGCGTGGCCGTCGACGGTCCGGGCGGCGGGGCGCTGGCCGCGTTCCTGGCCGCGCCGCACGACGACACCACGGCGGCGCGGGCCGTGGTGGCCTGCCGGGAGGCGCTGCTCGGCCTGGCCGCCGACGCGCCCGTGGTGGTGGCCGTCGACGACCTGGACCGGGCCGCGCCGGCGCTGCGCCGGTTCCTGCGCCAGCTCCACGTCGCGGCGAGCGACCGCGGGCTGCCGCTCGCGGTGGTCACCACGTACGGCTCCGGGTCGGCCGACCCGCTGCCCGCCCCGGGGACCCGGCGGATCCCGCTGCGCCCGCTGAGTCCGCTGGAGACCGGACGGCTGCTGCGGCACCTGCTCGGCCACACCGGCCGGCCGGCCGCGCTCGCCGCGCGGCTGCTCCCCCTGGCCGGCGGCAATCCGGCCGTCGCGACCGCGTACGCCCTGACCGACCCGGCGGACGAGCCGGCCGGTGTGCCCTCGGCCGCGCGGCGGCTGGTGGACGCCCGGCTGGACCGGCTGGACGGCACGCACCGGGCGGTGCTGATGGCCGCCGCCGCCCGCGGCGGCCCGGTCGCCGCCGCGACGGTGGAGGCGATGCTCGGCTGGCCCGCCGGCCGGGCCACGCCGGCGCTGCGCGCCCTGGCCGCGGCCGGACTGCTGCGGCCCGTCGCGCCGGGCGGGTGGACGGTCGAGCCGCTGGTGGCGCGGGTGGCCGCGCACCGGCTCTCCCGGGCCGTGCGAGCGGATTTCGCCCGCCGTCTTCGCGCCGCGTCCGGAGTCGGCGACATCGGCGCAATGGCGGACGGCGAGCGCGTCGCCGCCCGGGCCGGTGTCCGGACCGTCGGCGCGGCCGTACCGCCGGGCGTGGCCGGTGGCGGACGCGCCGCCGCCCGGACGGCCGGAGTGGGCGCGGGTCGGCATCCGGCCCGCGTCCCGGAGGACACCGCTGCCGGCTTCGCGCCGGGAGCGGGAGCCGGTGTCCCCGCGCGGGACCCCGACGAGCGGGAACTCTGCCCGCTCGGGGCGGGACGGTCGCGCCGGTCGGGTGGAGGGGCCCGACCGGCGCCCGGCCCGCCGGATCGGAGCGGCGTGCTCCGGGCGGTGCCCGGGCCGTCCTGGGCCGGACCGGCGACGGCCGGCGATCTCGCGGCGTGGCCCGGGTGGCGGACCGTCCCGTTACCCGGAGCCGCGGCGCGGCCTGAGAGGGCGGGCCGCGCGCGGCGAAGAGCCGAGCCCGGCGGGTACGCGACTGGGCTCGCCGCATGACGGCGACGTCCGGGTCGGAGCGGGCACGGGGCCACTCCGGCCCGGGCGGCTCGTCGGGCGGGTCGAGCGGTGGCCGTCAGCCGCGGGCGATGGTGCGGCTGCGTCCCCGGAACTCCGCCACCACCTCGTCGCCGCGCCGCACCGTGACGTCGTAGATGCCGCTGCGGCCCTGCCGGACCCGCTCGGTGGCGTACGCCTCCAGCACGTCGCCCTCGCGTACCGGTCGCAGGAAGCTGATCTCGCCGCCGGCCGCGACGGTGGCCGGGCCGTGGCTGTTGCAGGCCAGCGCGAACGCGGTGTCGGCGAGCAGGAACACGAAGCCGCCGTGCCCGATCGCGTGCCCGTTGAGCATCGCCGGGGTGACCCGCATCCGCGCCACGGCCGCGCCGTCACCGGCCGAGACGAGTTCGATGCCGAGCCCCTTGGACGCCACGTCGGCGTCGAACATGTCGTGCGCCGCGGTGCGGCCGCCGTCGTCCGCCATGTCAGCGCTCCCGCCGCTGGTCGACGATGCGGCGCATCTTGCCCATCGACCGTTCCACCCCGTCCGGTTCGATCACCCGCACCGCGACGGAGACGCCGATGGTGTTCTTGACCTGCTCGGCCAGGGCCGCGCCGGCCCGTTCGGCCTCGTCGGCGGCGGCGTCCGCGCGCCGCTCCACGTGGACGGCGAGCGTGTCCATCCGCCCCCGCCGGTCGAGCACGCACTGGAAGTGCGGCGACAGGGCCGGGGTACGCAGGATCAGCTCCTCGATCTGCGTCGGGAAGACGTTCACCCCCCGGACGATCATCATGTCGTCGGTCCGTCCGGTGATCTTCTCGATCCGCCGCATCGGGCGGGCTGTGCCGGGCAGCAGCCGGGTCAGGTCCCGGGTGCGGTAGCGGACCACCGGCATGGCCTCCTTGGTCAGCGAGGTCAGCACCAGCTCGCCCCGCTGTCCGTCGGGCAGCACCTCCCCGGTCACCGGGTCGATGATCTCCGGGTAGAAGTGGTCCTCCCACAGGTGCAGGCCGTCCTTGGTCTCCACGCACTCGACCGCCACCCCCGGGCCCATCACCTCGGACAGGCCGTAGATGTCCAGCGCGTGCATGTCCAGGCGCTGCTCCAGCTCACGGCGCATGTCCTCGGTCCACGGCTCGGCGCCGAAGACGCCCACCCGCAGCGAGGTGGCGCGCGGGTCGACGCCCTGGCGTTCCATCTCGTCCACGATGGCGAGCATGTAACTCGGGGTCACCATGATGACCTCCGGTTCCAGGTCGCGGATCAGCATGACCTGGCGCTCGGTCATGCCACCGGAGACCGGGACGACGGTGCAGCCCAGCTCCTCGGCGCCGTAGTGCGCGCCGAGGCCGCCGGTGAACAGCCCGTAGCCGTACGCGACGTGCACCCGGTCACCGCGGCGGCCACCGGCGGCCCGGATCGAGCGGGCCATCAGCTTCGCCCAGGTGTCCAGGTCGGCGCGGGTGTAGCCGACCACAGTCGGGCGTCCGGTGGTGCCGGAGGACGCGTGCAGCCGGGCGATCCGCTCGCGGGGCACCGCGAACATGCCGAACGGGTAGTTCTCCCGCAGCTCCGCCTTCGTGGTGAACGGGAAGCGGGCCAGGTCGGTCAACTCGCGCAGGTCGCCCGGGTGCGCGCCGGCGTCGTCGAACGCGCGGCGGTAGTGCGGCACGTTGTCGTACGCGTGCCGCAGCGAGTGGCGCAGCCGGTCCAGCTGCAGGGCGCGCAGCTCGTCGACGCCGATCCGCTCGACGGGATCCAGCTCGTCCGGACGAGGGGTGCGGTCCTGCACGGCTTCCTCCTGGCGCGACGGGCCCCGGGCACCGCCGCGCCGGGCGCTGCCGCCCACCGTACGCCCCTCATCCCTCCCCCACCCCCCGCCCCCGTGATCTTGCACTTGCCGCCCCTCGGGTGTCCGCTTTACGCGCAATGCCGGGGCTGGAACCGCAAGATCACCGAGAGCGGGGGCGCGGGCGGGCGGCGGGGTTATGCTCGCGGGGGCGGTGGGAGGTGTGGTGTCGGATCCGCGTGTTGATCCGGACGTCGACCTGCGCGTACCGGCGGACCGGTCGGAACTGTCCGCGCACCCGGCGGCCGTGCTCGGCGTGATCGCCGCCGGTGGCGTGTTCGGCGCGCTCGCGCGGGCGGGCGCGCAGGCGGCGGTGCCGCACCGGCCCGGCGAGTTTCCGTGGGCCACGTTCGCCGTCAACGTCACCGGCTGCCTGCTGATCGGTGCGCTGACGGCGATGCTCGCCGCCCGCCCGGCCCACCCGCTGACCCGGCCGTTCCTCGGCGTCGGCGTGCTCGGCGGGTTCACCACGTTCTCCGCGTACGCGGTCGACGCGCAGCGGCTGCTGACCGACGGCGCGGCGGCGACGGCGGGCGTCTACCTGGCCGCCACGGTGCTCGGCGCGCTGGCCGCGGTCGCGGCCGGGGACGCGGTGACAGCGCGCCTGCTGGCCGCCCGGCACGGGCGGGCCCCGTGACCGCCCAGACGGTGGCGGGCCGATGACCGTCCTGCTGATCGCGCTCGGCGCCGCGCTCGGCGCGCCGCTGCGCTACCTGACCGACCGGGCGGTGCAGGCCCGGCACGGCTCACCGTTCCCGTGGGGCACGCTCACCGTGAACGTGGCCGGGTCGCTGCTGCTCGGCGGCCTGCTCGCGGCGCCCGTCGACCCGGCGGTGACCGCGCTGGTCGGCACCGGTTTCTGCGGCGCGCTGACCACCTGGTCGACGCTGAGCTACGAGACGCTGCGCCTGGCCCGCACCGGGAAGCGCCGCCTCGCGTACGCGAATGCGGCGCTCAGCGTGGCCGCGGGCCTGGGCGCGGCGTTCCTGGGCTACGCCCTCGTCACCGCGCTGACCGGCTGACCGCGCCGGTCAGCGGGCCCGGCGTTCCGGGTGGGCCCGGTTCCACGCCCGCATCCGCTCCGGGTAGCCGGTGCGGGCCGCCTCGTACAGCGGCACCGCGTGCTTCTGGGCGATCTTGCCGGCGGCGCGGGGCGAGCCGGTACGGCGGCGGATCCACTCACCGTCGTGCGCGATGGCGACGACTGTGGTGTCGGTGGCGGTGGTCTCCGGTTCCAGGTAGAACTCGCCCCCGCGCCGGCTGGTGACGAACGCCTCCAGCTGCGCCAGGTCCTCCTTGGTCGCCTCGCGGTCGAGCTTCGTGGGCGTCGTCGGGTCGGCGGCCCGGCGGCTGAACCAGCCCATGCCCGCCTCCTCTCCTCGGCGTTCGCTCCAGTGCAGCACGCCGGCCTGGCAGGCGGCTGGGAGCGCGGTGGGAGTCGGCTGGACCGGCTCAGCCGACCTTCGCCGCCGCTGCGCCGGCCGGCGTGTCCGGCGCGGCGGGGCGCTCCCGCAGCACCGGCACCAGCGCGAGCGTGGGCAGCAGGAGCAGCGGCACCACGCCGAGCGCGGACAGCACGCCGAAGTGGTCGCCGAGGAAGCCGAGCAGCGGCGGCCCGGCCAGGAAGGCGGTGTAGCCGATCACCGCGACCACGCTCACCCGGGCCGGGGCCTTGTCCTCGTCGTCGGCGACGGCGCTCATCCCGACCGGGAAGCCGAGCGAGGCGCCGAGCCCCCACAGCGCGACGCCGACCACCGCGAGGGGGCCGTTCCCGGCCAGTACGGCGAGCGCCGCGCCGGCGGACGCCATCGCGATGGTGGTGAACAGGACCGGCACCCGGCCCCACCTGTCGATGGCGACGGTGCCGACGGTGCGGCCGATCGTCATGCCCACCACGAACACGCCGAAGACCGCGGCGCCGACCGCTTCGTCGACCCCGTACCCGTCGACGAACGCCACCGCGAGCCAGTCGTTGGCACTGCCCTCGGTGAACGCCATGACCAGCACGAGCAGGCCGACCAGCAGGGTGCGGGGCTCGCGCCAGGCGGCCAGCAGCGCCTGCCGCCGGGCGGCCGGCTCCCCGGCCCCGGCCGCCTCGGCGGTGGCCGCGAGGAATGCCCGGGCGCCGACCAGCGTGCCGGCCAGGATCAGCACGGACAGGACCGGCAGGTGCACGCCCACGGGTACGCCGAAGTGCGCGGCGCCGGCGCCGAGCCCGGCCCCGGCCACCGAGCCGAGACTCCAGGCGGCGTGGAACCGGGGCAGGATGGTGTAGCCGAGGCGCTTCTCCACGGCCGCGCCCTCGACGTTCATCGCCACGTCGCACATGCCGGAGCCGAAGCCGAACGCGGCGAGGCCGAACCCCACCCCGACGACCGAGCCGACCAGGCTGGCGGACAGACCCGCCACGGTCAGGCCGAGCGAGACCAGCACCACCGACACGGCGACAGTGCGCGCGGGCCCGAGCCGCTGGGTGACCAGGCCGGCCGTCGGCATGGCCAGCAGCGAACCCGCCGACGCGCAGAGCAGCAGCAGGCCGAGCCGCCCCGGGTTGAGGTCGAGCGCCTCCTGGGCCGCCGGGACCCGGGAGAACCAGCTCGCCACCGCGAGCCCGTTGAGGGCGAAGACGACGGCGACGCCGTTGCGGGCGGTCAGCACCGCCCGGGGCGCCGGTGGCCGCTTTCCGGCCGGTGCGTCGATGGTGCTGCTCACGGTGCGGTGGTCCCTTCCCCCGTCTGGTTCCCGACGACAATCGCACACCTGAGAGCGCTTCCACCACAAGCGCCGTTATGGCTTCGCCCATCCGCGCCGGAGCAGGCATGATGCGGACATGGGTACGCCGACCGCACGTCCCGCCACGCTCGACGACGTCGCCCGCGGCGCCGGGGTGTCCCGGGCCACCGCCTCCCGGGTGCTCGGCGGCTACGGGTTCGCCTCGGCGGACGCCCGCGCCCGGGTGCACGCCGCCGCCGAGCACCTCGGCTACGTACCGGACCTCGCGGCCCGGTCGCTGGTGCGCGGAGCGGGCGTACGCCTGGTGGTGGCCGTGGTGGGCCGCGACGACACCGTGCTGGACGACCCGTACGTGCACCGGGTGGTGGGCGCGGCGTCGCGGGTGGGCGCGCCGCACGGCGTCGGGGTGGCGCTGGAGTGGCTGCCGCTGGCCGACCCGTCCGGGCTGACCCGGCTGGGCGCCGACCGGGGCGTGTGCGGGGTGATCCTGGTCAACACGACCCAGGCCGCGCTGGACGCGGTGCCGCCGAGGCTGCGCGGCCGGGTCGTCTCGATCGGTCAGGGCTCTCCGGCGGTGCCGTCGTTCGACGTCGACAACGCCGGTGGCGCGGGTGAGGTGCTGCGTCACCTGTACGCCACCGGCCGGCGCCGCGTCGTCATGGTCACCGGGCCGCGCTGGTTGAGCTGCGCCGAGCGTTCGGTGACCGCGTACCGGGAGCTGATGCGGGAGTCCGGGTCGCCGGAGCGGCTGGTCACCGGCGACTTCACCGCGGCGCGGGGCGGCCGGGCGGCACTGGAGGCGCTGCGCCGGTGGCCGGACGCCGACGCGGTCTACGCGGCCAGCGACGCCACCGCGTTCGGCGTGATCGCCGCGCTGCGCGGGCGCGGCGTGCGGGTGCCGCACGACGTGGCGGTGGCCGGGTTCGACGACCTGCCGTACGCGGCGATCAGCAGCCCGCCGCTGACCACCGCGACCCACCCGGTGGACCGGATCGCCGCCGCCGCGGCCACGGCCGTGCTGACGCGCGCGCCGGTCGCCCCGAGCACCGCGTTCCCGTCGACGCTGGTGGCCCGCGAGAGCGCCTGACGGTCGACGGGTACGGCGAAGGAGGGCCTCCGGTGGGCGGTGTCATGACGTGGATGTACCGGGGCGGCCGGGTGGTGCTGCGCCGTCGCCGCCGCGAGCCGGTCCGGCTGGTCGAGGTGCCGGTGGCGCAGCGGCCACCGATCCTGCGCCGGCATCTCGCGCTCGCTCCCGGCGCGCGCCCGCACGCGCCGGTGGACCGGCACGCCCCGCTCGCCGACTTCGCCCGGGTCGCCCCCGGCATCCCGGTCTTCCGGATCGTCGCGGCGGAGTCCCCGGCGCGGTGACCCGCCGCCCGGGTCGTCACCGGGAACCCCGGCGGAACGGCGACACGACAATCCTTCAGAATATCGATCGCTCACGTTTTCGACGTCGTCCGAATGGGAGAGGACGCCGGTAAGATCGGCGACAGAACGGCGACCGATCACGGACTGCCCGGCGGGCTGCACCGGCTCACACTGAGCGCATGAATACGAGACTCCGCCGCAGCCGGGCATTCCGCCTCGCGGTGTGTCTCGCCCTCGTGGCGATATTGAGCGGCTGCATGCAGCTCAACCTCGGGCTGACCGTGAACGACGACGACACGGTCTCCGGTCAGCTCCTGCTCACCGCGCCGAAGTCCGTGCTCAAGCAGCGCAACCCGGACCCGGCGGTGGCCTTCGCGGAACTGCGGCCGAACATTCCCTCACTTCCGCCCGGAGCGGAGACCCGGTACGAGGATGCCACCTCGTACGGCATTCAGATCACGTACCGGAAAACACCGCTGGCACAATTCACGAGCGAAAGCGTGAATCTTGTCCGGGACGATGATCTGTATCGCTTCTCGCTCCCGCTGGACCCGAAGAAATACGGCGGCAAGTTCGGGCAGCAGGATCCGCGCCAGCAGCAGGCGTTCATGACGCTGATGGCGTTCGAGATCTCGGTGACGTTCCCCGGCCGGGTGCTCGACACCAACGGCACTGTCACCGGGCGCTCGGTCACCTGGAAGGTGGTCGCCAACCAGCCCAAGCCGTCCGAGCTGCGCGCCGTCGCCCAGGCGCCCCCGCCGCCGGCCACCAGCCCGGCCGCCGTGGTGACCGGTGACGGTTCCTTCCCGTGGCTGCCGGTGGTGGCCGCCGTTGTCGTCCTGCTGCTGGTCGCCGCCGTGGTGCTCGTGCTGCTGCTGCGGCGACGGCGCTCCCGCGGCGGCCCGGACGCGACGGCGACCACCGGCCCGGGCGTGCCGGCCGGCCCCGCCCCGGCCTCCACCGGCGCCCCGGCCGCGCCCGACGCACCGACTCGACCCGCCGGTCCGCCGGCCTGAGCCCACCGACCACCGACGGCGTCCGCGCCGGCGGCCCACCAGCACACCGGGCGGAGGCTGGGTCACGTGACCCGGAACGCCGCCGCACCATCCCACCCCGACCTGCACCACCGCACCACCGAAAAGAGGGGGATCGCCGTGAACGATCTCTTCACCTGGGCCGCCCTGGGCAGCCTCACCGGCGCCAGCGCCGCCACCCTGCTCGCCGCGAACGTCATCGGCGGGCTGATCGGCCCGAGCGGCGACAAGGCGCGCAAGTGGATCGCGCTGGGCTTCGCGCTCCTGCTGTCCTACCTGACCGCCGCGTTCGCCGCCGACGCCGGCCCGGAGAAGTGGATCATCGCGTTCTTCAACGGGCTGGTGATCTTCTCCGCCGCGCTCGGCGTCAACCAGCTCCCCCCTGGTAACCGGCAGGCGACGCAGGCGTCGCCGACCCAGCTCGCCCAGGGCCACGAGCCCCGCTACGTCCGCTCCTGGGTCTGAGAGAGGTGACCCCATGATCTTCGGCATCCTCAGCGCCGCCGTCCAGGTCGTCTTCGGCGCCGTACTCGGGCAACTCGCCGCCGGCACCGTCGGCCTGCTGGCCGGCGCGGTCGTCGGCCTGCTCGTCGGCGCGCCCTTCGGCTGGGCGTCCGCGTCCGCCGGCACGTACGGCGCCGACCCGAAGGGGATCTTCCTGTTCGTGGTCGACCACACCTGGAGCCTGCTCAACACGTTCGCCGGGGCGCTCTTCCTGGCCCTGCACCTGGTCTTCGGCCACCAGCTCGACCGGATCGTCTCGGCCGGCAGCGGCCGGGTCAACGTGATCGAGGGCGTCTCCCCCCGGTACGCCACCACGATCGGCACCGTGTGCGCCGGCTCCAGCCCGGGCATCCAGCGCCACGAGGACGTGCACGTGTTCCAGGCCCGGCTGCTCGGCCCGTTCTACCTGCCGCTCGTGGCTCTCAACTACGTGCTGTTCACCATCGCCCCGGTGTGGCTGCTCTGGCACGACCACACCAACGCGCCGATCAACCGGTTCACCCGCTACTTCGAGATCGGCGTCTACCCGCACGTGTGGAACGAGGCCATCGCGTACCGGATCCAGGGGACGCCACCGCGATGACCGGCGCGATCGAGGCGGCCGTCGCGGACGTCGCGAGCTGGCTGACCGGAGCCGCGGGTGAGCCCGTACCGGTCGGCCCGCCGCGCGACGACCCCGGCGGCGGCCTCACGGTCTGGCCGCTGGAGCTGCGGCCGGCCCGGCAGACCGCCACCGGCGGCGCGGCGCGCGAGCCGTACCGGTTCGTGGTCCGCCTGCTGGTCTCCGGCGGCGGGCCGGCGGCGCTGCCCGCGCTGGACCGGGTGCTCGCCGCCGCCACCACGGCGGGCCGGCCGGAACTGGTGCTCGCCACCGGCGACCCGGCGCTGTGGCGGGCGCTCGGCGTGGCGCCCCGGCCGGCGCTGCTGCTGGACGTGCCGGCCCGGATCGACCGGCCGGTCCCGATCGCGCCGCCGGTGCGGCACCCGCTGCGACTGCGGCAGCTCGGCATGCGCACGCTCGACGGCCGGGTGGTCGGCCCGCAGGACCAGCCGCTCGCCGCCGTCCGGGTGGAGCTGGTGGGCACCGCCCAGGCCACCGAGACCGACACCGCCGGCCGGTTCCGGCTGACCGGCGTGCCGCACGACCCCGACGCGCCGGAGGCCCCGGTGCGGATCCGGCTGGTCGGCGCGGGACGCGTCCACACCGCCGAACTCGATCCGGACGGCGACCACCTGATCGTCGTCCGCGCGCCCGACTGACGTCCGAGGAGGACCGATGCCCACCTACTTCTCCCCCGGCATCTACGTCGAGGAGGTACCGAGCGGGGCCCGCCCGATCGGACCGGTCGGCATGAGCACCGCCGCGTTCGTCGGGGTCGCGCCCGACCGGGGCGCCCACGTCGGCGAGGCGCTGGCGGTGAACAGCTGGACCGAGTTCCTGCGGCTGTACGCCGACGGCGAGCACCTGGAGAGCACCCCGCTGGCCCGCGCCGTGTTCGGCTTCCTGGACAACGGCGGCACCCGCTGCTGGGTGGTGAACGTCGGCGAGGGCGGCCGCCTCACCGGCACCGGCGGGCGGCGCGGCGGCCTGGAACTGCTGGAGGCGATCGACGAGGTCTCCATAGTGGCCGCGCCCGGCTACCACGACCCGGTCTCGCACGAGGCCCTGATCAGCATGGCCGAGCGGCTGCGCACCATGGTGGCGATCTGCGACCCGCCGCCGGAGGTCACCGACGTCTCCCGGCTCACCCGCGTCGCCACGCCGGGCAAGCCGCCCAAGCCCGCGTCGGCCGGCTCGGCCGACAAACCCGCCGAGGGTACGCCGGGCGACGCCGACGACGAACCGCCCGGCGGCGACCGGCCCCGGCAGTCGGACTACGCCACCTTCTACTTCCCGTGGATCCGGGTCCGTGACCCGCTCAGCGGCGACCTGGTGCTCACCCCGCCGAGCGGGCACGTCGCCGGCATCTGGGCCCGCACCGACGCGCTGCGCGGCGTGCACAAGGCGCCCGCCAACGAGCCGGTACGCGGCGCCGTCGACCTCGCGTACCGGGTGACCCGGCCCGAGCACGACGTGCTCAACCCCAAGGGCGTCAACGTGATCCGGTTCTTCGCCGGGGAGGGCATCCGGCTGTGGGGCGCCCGTACGCTAGCCGCCGAGGCCAGCGAGTGGCGCTACCTGAACGTACGGCGGCTGTCCATCTCGATCGAGCAGGCCATCGCGGGCGGCACCCGGTGGATGGTGTTCGAGCCGAACGACTTCACGCTGTGGCGCTCGATCCGCCGCGACATCGGGGCGTTCCTCACCCGGGTGTGGCGCGACGGCGCGCTGCTCGGCCGTACGCCCGAGGAGGCGTTCTTCGTCAAGTGCGACGAGGAGACCAACCCGGCCGACGTCCGCGACGCCGGGATGGTGGTGGCGCACATCGGCATCGCGGTGGTCAAGCCCGCGGAGTTCGTGGTGTTCAAGCTGAGCCAGTGGGCCGGCGGCACCGAGACCGAGACGATCGGAGGCTGACATGCCCACCACCGCGACGCCGCAGCCGGGGGCGCCCGTCGACCCGTACCGCGCCTACCACTTCAAGCTGCTGATCAACGGCATCACCAACGGGCACTTCACCGAGGTCAGCGGCTTCGAGGTGGCGATTCCCGCGCTGTCGTACCGGGAGGCGGGCAACGAGCGCATCCGGGCCGTGCCGGGACAGGTCGAGTACGCCCCGGTCACGCTCCACTTCGGCCTGACCAGCTCGCGTGAGCTGTGGGACTGGGTGAACGCGGCGGCGAAGGGCACCGTCAACCGGCGCAACGTGTCGGTGGTGCTGCTCGACCCGGCCGGCACCGCCGAGGTGCTGCGCTGGAACATGATCAATGCCTGGCCGACCCGGTGGCGGGGCGCGCACCTGAACACCCTGTCGCAGGAGATCGCCATCGAGGCGCTGACCCTGGCGTACGAGGGCCTGGAACTGGAGGCCGGCGGTGCCGCCGCCCCGGCGGGCGCGTGACCGGCTGGCCCGCGCGCTGCGGGTCACCGCGGATCGCCTGTCCGGTCCGGCCCCGGCCGAGGACGCGCCGTCCTCCCCCGGCCAGCAGCCCGCCCCCGGTCAGCCGCCCGAGCACTGGCGGCGGCTGGTGGCGGCGCACGCCCCCGGCCTGCTGCGCGACCTTCCGCCGGTTTCCGCTCCTCCCCCGCTCTCCGACGAGCGGCGCCAGAGGGGCCGGTGGCGCTGGATGGCACGTTTGATCAACGGACTCGCCGCTTTCCGCAACAGCCCGCCGAGATCTTGGTACGAAAGGGCCCCTATAGGGGCCGTTTCCTACCAAGATCTCCCGGAGCTCCTGGGAAGTGGGACGGGGATCTCGGGAAGCGGGAACTCGGAGCCGGGGCGCGGTGCGCGGTCGCCGGGAGCGACGAGTGCCGGGTGGGAAGTGAGCGGGGCGGCGCCCTCCACGCCGACGCCGGGCGCCCGGTCCCGCTCGGACGGGGCCTCGCGGTCGTGGGACGACGGGGCGTCTGCGGGTGAACCCGCGAACCGGTTCGTGACGGAGCCGATCGGCTTGGCCGGGGCACCGGAGAGGACGAGAGCGGCGCGTATGCCGGACCCGACCGGGTCACCGGGCGCCGTCGGCCCGACCGGTACCGCAAGCACCACGGAAGCCATCGGTGGCGCGCCCCCGGCACGCCGGCCGGTGGTGACTCGCGCCCTCAGGCCGGCCCTCACCGGCACGAGGGGCGCGAGCGGCGACGGCACCGGTCGGCCCACCGACCCGGGCGTGCCCGCCGGGCCCGTACACCCCGCCGGCAGCCGGGACACGATCGGATCGCCGGGTCGCGTGGGATCCGGCGAATCGGACCGGCCGTCACCGTCCGAGCGCAGGCCCGGCCCCGACCGGGTGGACCCGCTCCGCAACCTCCCACAGGTCGACCGGGGCCGGCCGACGCGCAGGGACGACATCGCCGGAGCGGACGTGCCGTCCGGTCGAGGGGACATGCCCCCGCTCACCTTCGCGGCTGCGCCACCGTCGTTGCCGCACGGACCGGCCGCACGCATCAAGGGCGGTCGAACCGGATCAACGAACGGTCGCGACGGGACAAGGGACGGATCCGTCGCCCAGTACCCGGGGCGCGCCGCCGGCCTGCCGTACCCGGGCGGACACGACCCGGCGTCCGGGGAGAGGCAGGGTCGGTGGCCCGCGCGTCCCACGTACAGCAGCCCGTGGCCGGCCCTGCCGGACGGTTCCGACCCGACCCGCACGACGGGCCAGGTGGCGACCGGGATGGCCGAGGGCGGCGGGACGCACGCGGATCCGTGGCCGGCGCTCCCGGCCGAACCGGCCTGGCCCGCCCCGCAGCCCACGCGGTGGAGCGACACGGCCCGGCTGGACCGGGAACAGGCGGGTGACTGATGGAGCGCGTCGCCTTCCTCGTGGACGAGTCCGGCACCCGGGTCGACTGCCTGCTCAACCCGGAGACCGTGCAGGTGACCCGGCTGGCCGGGGTACGCCCGCGCGGCGGACCGGACGGGCCGCTGACCGGCGCCGGGCTGGCCGACGACCCGCTGGTCTTCACCGGCGGCGGGCGTACCGAACTGGTCCTGGACCTGCTCTTCGACGTCGACTTCGTGGAGTCCCCGGCCCGGCCGGAGGACGTCCGCACGCTGACCCGGCCGTTGTGGATGCTGGCGGAGAACTCGGCGGTCGAGCACGGCTGGCTGCGCCCGCCGCTGGTCCGCCTGGTCTGGGGCAAGACCTGGAACGTGCCGGGCGTGATCACGGCGATCGCGGAACGGTTCGACGCGTTCACCCTCACCGGTACGCCCCGGCGCTCCTGGCTGCGGCTGAAGCTGGTCCGCGTCGCGGAGGGCGCGGAGGCGGCGCGCGCCGGGTTCGAGGAGGAACTGGCCGCGGCGAGCACACCCGCTGTCGCGCCCGGGTCGGCGGTGGTCGCCGCCGCCGACGGCGCGGCCGAGCCGGGCTGGTCCGGGGTGCGCTTCGACCTGCTCGCCCACGACGCGCTGGGCTCGCCGCTGCGCTGGCGTCTGCTCGCCGAGCACAACCGGATCACCGACCCGCTCACCGTGCCCGCCGGCACCGCGCTCGCCGTCCCGCCGGCCGGCGCCGCCACCGTCGCGCCGGACGCCGTCACCGCGGGAGGCACGCCGTGACCCGCCACGCGACCAGCCCGGCGCGGCGAGCGGCCGCCGGGGGTGCGCCGTGAGCCGGGCCGCCCTGGTCACAGTCGACGGGCGACCGCTGGCCGATCCAGCCCGGCTGCGCGGCATCCGCGTCGCCGCCCGCCTCGACCGCCCGGCACAGTGCGAGCTGACCCTCGCCGCCGCTCCCGGCGCGGGTCCGCTCGACCCTCCGGTACGCCCCGGCGCCACAGTCGACGTCCGCCTCGACGGGCAGGCGGAGGCGCTGTTCACCGGCGAGGTGACAGCAGTCGAGCGGGAGTACGCCGGTGACGGCGCCGCGCTGGCCCGGATCCGGGCGTACGACCCGCTGCACCGGCTGCGCAAGCGGCAGGAGCTGCGCGTGTTCGAGTCGGTGACCGCCGCCGAGCTGGCCGCCGACCTGTGCGCCGGGCTGGGGTTGAGCGTGGCGGCCGAGGACGACGGGCCGCGCCTGGACCGGCTGCTCCAGCACCGGCACACCGACCTGGATCTGCTGTGCGAGGTGGCCGGTCGCGCCGGGCTGCACCTCGGCGTGGACGGTGACCGGTTGCGGCTGTGCACGCTGGACGGCTACGGGGAGCCGCTGCCGTTGACGCTCGGCGAGACGGTGCACGCGCTGCGGATCACCGAGAACCTGGACCGGGCGGGCGCGGAGTGCGCAGTGCTCGGCTGGCACCCGCAGCGCGCCGAGCCGCTGAGCCAGCGCGCGGACGAGGCGCGCAGCGGGCGGCGCATTCCGCTGCGCCCCGACCCGGGCGACGTGGGCGCGGACGGCGTCCGTACCGCTGTGGACCAGCCGGGCCGCAGCGACGACGAGCTGGCCGCGCTGGCCCGAGCCGGGCTGGACGCCCGGGTGGCGGCGCTGGTCACTGCCGAGGGCACCGCGGAGGGCGACCCGGCGCTGCGGCCGGGCCGGCGGATCGCCCTCGCCGGCGTCCCGGAGCCGCTCGCCGGGGTGTACGTGCTCACCGAGGTGGTGCACACCGTGGACGCCGACGGGCACCTGACCCGGTTCTCCACCGCGCCGCCCGGCCCGCCGCCGTCGGCCGCGCCCCCGGCGGCGACTGTCACGCTCGGCACCGTCACCGACGTCGACGACCCGGACGGGCTGGGCCGGGCCCGGGTGACGCTGCCCGCGTACGGCGATCTGGACGCCGGCTGGCTCGCGGTGCTCTGCCCGGGCGCGGGCCGGGGCAAGGGCATCGTCGCGCTGCCCGACCCCGACGACACCGTGCTGGTGGCGCTGCCCGGCGGCGAGCCGGCCTCGGGCGTGGTGCTCGGTTCGCTGTTCGGCGCGGTCGAGCCGTACGACACCGGGATCGTGTCCGGCCGCTCGCGCCGCTGGTCGATGCGGACCGGCACCGGGCAGTCCATCGTGATCGACGACGACGGGCGCACGCTGCGGCTGGCCACCGACGCGGGCAGCTTCGTCGAGCTGCGTCCCGAGCTGACCACCGTGCACGCCGCCGGTGACCTGGTGCTCTCCGCGCCCGGCCGGGCTGTCGTGGTACGCGGCCGCACCGTCGACTTCCTGCACGCCCCGGCGGCCGAGGACGCCGAGACCGCCGCCGCGCAGGCCCGTACGCTCGCCCGTTCCGCCGGAGGTGGCTGATGCGCTGGATCCACCGCGACTCGCTGATCACCTGCGGACACGACGGGCGGGTGAGCAACCGCCCGTCCCAGCAGTGGGTGACGGTCCAGGCCGTGCCGGTGCTGATCCGCCCCGACCCGGAGGGGCGCGACATCACCGCCTGCCCCAACTACGGCCCGACGATCAAACCGTGCCTGCACACGCTGACCGTGACAGTGGGTTACAGCACGTGGGTGCGGGTGGACCGGCAGCCGGTGGTGCTGTCGCACCTGGACGGTCTGACCGACGGCACCCCGCCGGGCACCGTGCACCACCAGGTCCGCGACGTGCGGCAGAGCTTCCTGGGGGCGGACGCATGAGGGCCTTCCGCTTCGTCGGCGCCGGCTTCGACGCCGGCCGCGCCGGTGGTCTCGCGCTCACCGCCGCAGGCTCGCTCGCCATGACCGACGGCGACGAGACGGTACGCCAGGCGCTGTACCTGCTGCTGTCCACCACGCCCGGGGAGCGGCTGATGCGTCCCGGGTACGGGTCGCGGCTGCACCGGCTCGTCTTCGCGCCCAACGACGACACCACGGCCGGGCTGGCGATCCACTACGTGCGGCAGGCGATCCGGCGCTGGGAGCCCCGGGTCGAGGTGCTCGATGTGGACGCCGGCCCCGACCCGGACGACCCGTGGCGTCTGGTGATCCGGCTGGACTACCGGGTGCGGGCCAGCCTCTCCCCCGGCCACCTGGTGTTCTCCGTCGACCTGCTGCCCGCCGACGAGGAAACCGGAGACGAGGAGGGCACGTCATGACGCTGCCGGTGCCGCACCTGGACGACCGCGCCTTCCTCGACCTGGTCACCGAGGCGCGGGAACGCATCGCCCGGTCCTGCCCGGACTGGACCGACCTGTCCGCGCACGACCCGGGCATGGCGCTGGTGGAGGCGTTCGCGTACCTGACCGAGGTGATGATCTACCGGCTGAACCAGTTGCCGGAGAAGGCGTACGTGGCGTTCCTGAACCTGCTCGGCGTCACCCGGCATCCACCGGCGGCGGCCTGGGCGGACGTGCGCCTGACCCGTACCGGCCCGGACCGCGGCCCGGTGCGGGTGCCGGCCGGCACCCGGGTCGCCGCGGCCCGCGGCGCGGACCCCCGGCCGGTCGTCTTCGTGACCACCGAACCGGCGGTGCTGCCCGCCGGGGAGACCACGACGACGGTACGTGTGCACCACTGCGAGCCGGTCGAGGCGGAGCTGCTGGGCACCGGCACCGGGCAGCCCGGTCAGGTGTTGCGGGCGGCCCGTGCGCCGCTGACCCGTACCACCGAGGCGCTTGATCTGCTGCTCGGCGTGGAGGTGCCGGCCGGTTCGGTGGAGCTGGGCGCGGCCGCCCGCGAGCACGAGGGGCGCACGTACGAGATCTGGCGGCCGGTGGACAGCTTCGCCGGTGTCGGCCCGCAGGCGAAGGTCTACCTGGTGGACCGGGCCTCCGGGGTGGTCACGTTCGCCCCGGCGCTGGACCTGCGCCCGGACGGTGGCGCCCCGGCCGTCGAGGGGGCGGCCGGGGCGACCACTGTGGCGGCGGTGCCGCCGGCCGGGCGGCAGGTGCGGCTCTGGTACCGCTGCGGCGGCGGACCGGCCGGGAACGTCGCGGCGGGCGTGCTGACCAGCCTGCGCGACCCGCTGCCGGGGGTGCGGGTGGACAACCCGGAGCCGGCCACCGGTGGGCGGGAACTGGAGTCGCTGGAGTCGGTGCTGGCGCGCGGGCCGTACGAGTTCTTCGCCCAGCAGCGCGCGGTGACCGCCCGGGACTTCGAGATCCTGGCCACCGGCTCCGGGGCGGTGGCGCGGGCGCGGGCGTTCACCAGGGCCGCCGTCTACAGCTTCGCCCGGCCCGGCGAGGTCGAGGTGGTGCTGGTGCCGTACGTGCCGGACGCGGCCCGCCCCGGCGGCCGGCTGCCGGTGGCGGTGCTGCGCGAGCACGAGGTGGAGGAGGCCCGCCGCCGGGTCGAGGCCGACCTGGAACGCCGCCGTGCCCTGGGTACGGCAGTGCGGGCCGGCTGGGCGCGCTACAAGGCGGTGTCCATCCAGGCGCGGGTGGTGGTGCGCCGCGAGGAGGACGTGGACGCGGTGCGCCGCCGCATCCACGAGCGGCTGCACCAGACGCTCAGCCCGCTGCCCACGCCGCTGAACCCGGCCGGCTGGGCGTTCGGCGAGCCGCTGCGCGCCTCCAACGTGTACCGGATGCTGGAGCACGCCGAGCCGGGCGTGCGCTACGTCGAGTCGGTGCGGTTCGTGGTCGACGAGGCGCCTGACGCGCAGGTACGGACCGTGGCGGTGGACCAGTACCAGGCCGACACCTGGTACGCCGGCGGCGGCCCGGTGCTGTTCCGCTCCACCAACGCCGGGGCGGGCTGGGAACCGGCCGGCCGGTTCGACGACGAGACAGTGGTGCGGGTGGTGCCCGCGCCCGCCCCGGTACGCCCCGGCGTGGTCCCCCGGGCCGGTTCGGTGGCGGTGGTGACCACCCGCGCCGCCGGCGGCTCCCGGGTCCGGCTGAGCACCGACCTGGGTGAGACGTGGACGCTGCTGACCGACCTCGACTCCGGCGTCCGCGATCTGGCCTGGATCGACCGGGACGGCACCGGCGCGCTGCTGCTGGCCACCGACGCGGGCCTGTACGAGGTGCCGCTGCTACCCGGCGCGGTGCCGTTGCAGATCCTGGTCGACCCGGCCGACGCCGACCGGGGCTTCTACGCGGTGCGCGCGTTCGTCTCCGAGCGCGGCGCGCCGGGGGTGGCGGTCGCCGCGCAGGCCGGATTCGGCGTCTACCTGTCCACCGCGGCCGGGCGGCCCGGCACGTTCGCCCACGTCGGCCTCGCCAACGTCGACAACCGGATCCTCGCC
Organism: Micromonospora sp. NBRC 110037; assembly: GCF_001652995.1. Taxonomy (NCBI): domain Bacteria; kingdom Bacillati; phylum Actinomycetota; class Actinomycetes; order Micromonosporales; family Micromonosporaceae; genus Micromonospora; species Micromonospora sp. NBRC 110037. The sequence continues at coordinate 1,274,494 of NZ_BBVA01000002.1, read as the reverse complement.
GTCCAGTACGACGGCCCGGCCACGCTGCTGTGGTGCGGCGCGGGCGAGCCGGACCCGAAGAAGCCCGGCCAGGGCTGCCACCGCACCCGGCTGTTCGAGTCGGACGTGAAGTGGCAGTCGATGGCGTCCGGCTGGATCGGCGGCACCTGCCGCGACCTGGCGTTCAGCGGCCCGCTCGCGCTCGCCGCGACGCAGAGCGGCGGCGTGGTCCGCCTGGACACGCTCGCCGGGCAGCCGCAGTGGTCGCCCGTGATGGTCAACTGCGGCCTGCCGCTGCGGGACCGCACCCGGTTCGTCCCGGTCGACGCCATCGCCGCCACCGCGCCCACCGGCACCTCCGGCGCCGGGCGGCTGGTGCTCGCCGGCGGCGAGCGCGGCGTGTTCCGCAGCGGCGACGGCGAGAACTGGACGGCGAGCGCCAACCAGGCCACCGCCGACGTGGTCACCGTCCCCGGCACCTGGCTGCTCTGCTCCGGCGAGCACGACATCGAGGTGGTGCGGCAGGATGCGCCGAGCGGCGATTGAGCGGCTGCTGCCGGCCGCGTACCAGCGGGCCGCCGGCCCGGGCAGCGTGCTGGGCGCGCTGCTGGACGTGATGGAGGCGCTGCACGCCCCGGACGAGGCGGTGCTCGCCGACGTCGACGCGCTGTTCGGGCCGTACCGGACGCCGGACGGGTTCGTGGCGTACCTGACCCGCTGGGTGGCGATGGACCACGTGGTCGCCGCGCCCCGCGCCGACGCGCCGCTGCCGTTGCCGGCGGGCCGGCTGCGGGACCTGGTGGCGCACGGCGCGCTGCTGGCCCGGTGGCGCGGCACCCCGTACGGCATGCGGACCGCGCTGGAGCTGGCCACCGGCGTGACCGGGTTCGTGCTGGACGAACCGCCCGAGCGGCCGTTCCATCTGGTGGTGCGGGTGCCACCGGCCGCCGCCGACCGGCTCGCGCTGGTCACCCGCATCGTCGAGGCGGAGAAACCGGCGGCGGTCACCGTCGAGGTCGTCACCGGGGACCCGCCCGACCCGGGCCCGCCGCCCACGCCCGAGCCGGACGACGCCGAGCCCGCCGCCGGGGTGGCGACGGTGCGCGCGGTCGGCCGGGCGCACGTACCCGCACCCCACGATCCGCCCGAGGAGCCGTCATGACCACCGAATGGACAGTCGTCGCCGCCGCCGAACAGTTCACCCTGGACGCCCGCAACAGCGGTGAGCTGACGTTCACCGTGTCGAACCCGGGCACCGCGCCGGACACCGTCGTCTTCGACGTCGCGCCCGGCGAGGGCAGCCAGCGGGCCTGGTTCACCGTGGCCGAGCCGCAGCGGGTGGTGCCCGGGCAGGGCTCGGTGTCGTTCCTGGTACGCCTCGCCGTGCCGCCCGGCACGCCGCCCCGGCGCTACGACATGACCGGGTTCGCGTACTCGGCGAACACCGCGCCGGAGGAGAGTTCCCGCTCCAGCGGCCGGGTCACGTACGGCGTGCGGGCCGTCGTACCCCCGAAGCGCGCGCCGTGGCCGTGGATCGCGGCCGCCGCGGCGCTGGTGCTGGTCGTGGCCGGGGTGGTGGCCTGGCTGGTGACCCGCGGACCGGACACCCCCGCGCCGCCGCAGGCCGACGCGGTGACCGTGGAGGCGGAGACGCTGGTCTCCGGCGCGACGGTGCAGTCCACCACCGGCGCGAAGGCGGACGTGGTGGCGCAAAAGAACTGCTGCGACGTGGTGTGGTCCGGCGACGCCCAGCTGTTCTTCCTGGGCCGGGGCGTCGGCGACCGGGTCACCGTGCAGGTGGATCTGCCGTCCGACGGCACCTGGCGGTTCTCCACCGTGCGGACCACGTCGTTCGACTACGCGAACACGATCTGGCTGGTCGACGGCCGGCAGGTCGGCGACACGTTCTTCGGGTTCACCCCGACGGTGGTCCGCACCGACGAGGTGGACGTGGGGACCCTGGAGCTGACCCGCGGCCCGCACAAGCTGACGCTCGTGGCGGTGAGCAAGACGCAGGGCACCGACAGGTACTTCGCGGGCGTGGACGAGATCCGCTTCACGCCCGTCGTCCGGCCATGACCACCAGGCAGAAGGTGCTGCTGGTGGCGGTGGCAGTGCTGCTGGTGGCGCTGTACGTGGTGGCGGTGGCCGGACGCCGCGACGACAGGGGCGACCCGGCGGCCGGGCCGGGCGCGCTGGCCCGGCTGGGACGCGGGTCCGGGACGGTCGACCCGGCGACGGTGGCGGTGAACTGCCTGCCGCCGGCCGCGGAACCGGCCACCACCGCCGACGGGGTGACGCTCACCTTCGGCACGGTGTGCCGGCTGCGGGTGGCCGACCCGGGCGCGCTGCGCACGCTGGTGCTGCGCGGCACGACGCCGTTCGAGGTGACAGCCCGCGCGCCGGGCGACGCGGACGTGACGGTCACCGACGAGGTCGCCCCGGACGCGGACGGCCCGGCGGTGGCGAAGGTGGCTGTTGACCGGGAGACCGAGGTGCTCCTGCGGTGTCCGGGAGGTGGCGGATGTTCGGTCACGCTGGCCCGGTCCTGACCCGGACGGAGACGCGGCATGGGTGAGTTGCGCAAGCCGTTCCTGCTGCTGGCCCTGCTCGCGGTGGCGCTCGTGGTCGGCGTGGAGCTGGGCGCGGCGGCGCTGACCGGCGGCGGCGACGCGAGCGGCGCGCTGCGGGACAGCGCCGGCCGGCTCGGCGTCGAGCTGGGCGACGTCGGCGCGGTGTCCGAGCCGTCCGGGCGGGGCATCGGCTACCTCGCGCTGATCGACGTGGTGGCGCTCTGGACGACCGGGCTGTTCTGCCTGAGCCTGGTGCTGCCGGACCGGGTGCAGGGCCGGGTGCAGGGCGTGGCCACGCTCGTCTTCTCGATCGTGCTGCTGCTGGTGTCGCTGGTCCTGCTGGTCGTCGCGTTCGTCGAGCTGACCGTGATGGTGTCGCTGTTCCTGGCGCCGCCGTTCGGCACGCTGGCGTACCTCGCGGTGTGGGGGTTCTTCCCGGTCGGCGACGCGGCGGTGCTGCTCGGGCTGGCGCTGCTGCTCAAACTGGTCTGGGCCGGGCTGCTGCTCGCCGCCCAGCCCCGGTTCCTGCGCAACAAGGGCCTCGTCGCTCTGGTGCTGACCACGCTGCTGTGCACAGTGGTGCTGCAGTTCCTGCACGGCCTGGTGCCGGTGATCCTGGTCAGCATCCTGGACGACCTGGGCGCCGTGGTGTTCGCGGTGGTGGCGCTGATCTGGGCGCTGGTGCTGCTGATCGGGTCGATCCCGGCGATCGTGAAGGCGATCCGGACCACCGCCACCACGTCCGGTCGTACCGTCAGGTGACCGCGCCGCCGGCCGCGAGCGTGGCCAGGCGCGGCAGTTGCTGCGGGTCGGTGAGCGCCGACCCGACCGCCACCACGCGCGCCCCGGCGGCGAGGAAGTCTTCCGCGTTGCCGGCGTCGACGCCGCCGGTGGCGACGAACCGGGCCTCCGGCAGCGGCCCGGCCACCGCCCGGAACCAGGCCGGGCCGAGGCTGACCGCCGGGAACGCCTTGAGCCACACCAGGCCGTGGTCGAGCGCCCGCTGCGCCTCGGTCGGGGTGGCCACGCCGGGCAGGTGCGGCACGCCGAGACCGGCCGCCGCGTCGGCCACCGCCAGATCCAGGCCCGGGGCCACTGTGAACGCCGCCCCGGCGGCCACCGCCTGATCGACCTGCGCCGGGGTACGCACGGTGCCCGCGCCCACGATCCGGTCCCGCCGCCGTCCGGCCGTCACGGCGGCGCGCAGCGCCGGCACCGCTTCCGGGGTACGGATGGGCACCTCCACCACGGCGATGCCGAGATCCCAGGCCAGTTCCGCCAGCCGGACCGTCTCCCCGGGCGGCAGGTCGCGCAGGATCACCATCACCCGCGCGTCGCCGAACAGTGCCTCGAAGTCGTGCCCGCTCATCTCCCACTCCCTCCCCTGACCTGCGCGGTCCACATCGTCTCCGGCAGCGCCAGCGCCCGCGCGATCGTCTCCGGGTCCGGCGGCGGCGCGGTGTCGCCCGGCACGACCAGCACCGGCGCGGCGGTCAGGTGCCCCAGCCGCAGACAGGCGCGCAGGTCCAGGCCGCGCAGCAGCCCGGACAGAAACCCGGCGGCGAACGCGTCACCCGCGCCGACCGGCTCCACCACGTCCACCGGCAGCGCCGGCACGAACACCGCCGGCCCGGTACGCGGCAGCGCCGTCGCGCCGACCGGCCCGTCCTTGACCACCACCAGTTCCGGGTCGGGCAGCAGGGCACGAACGTCGGCCGGATCGTCCGCAGCCCAGAGCCCGGCCGCCTCGTCCAGCCCGACCAGCACCACGTCGGCGCGGTCGGCCAGGCCGCGCAGGACCGGGGCGGCCCGGTCGGCGGGCCAGAGCGCCGGGCGGTGGTTCACGTCGAAGCTGACCCGGGCACCCGGTAGCGCGCGCCCGTCCAGCGCGGATACGAGCAGGTCACGGCAGGTGCCGGAGAGCGCCGCGGTGATGCCGGACAGGTGCAGCAGGCGTGCCCCGGCCAGCCCGGGACGCGCGAGGTCGGCGGCGCCGAGGCGGCTCGCGGCCGACCCGGCACGGTGGTAGTGCACGCGGGTGCCGTACGGCCCCGGATCCTTCAGGTAGAGCCCGGTCGGCGCGTCCGGATCCACGATGACAAGGCTGACGTCCACGCCCGCGGCGGCGACCTCGGCCACCACCCGCCGCCCGAACGGGTCGTCGCCGACCCGGCTCACCCACGCCGCACGGTGCCCGAGCCGGGCCAGCCCGGCCGCCACGTTCGACTCCGCGCCGCCCACGCCGACGGTCAGCCGCGCCGCGCGCTCCAGCGACCCGCCGTCGTCAGGGGCGAGCACCACCATCGTCTCGCCCACGCAGACCACCTCCGGCCCGCCCGCCGGGCTCACGGCGTCACCCCCGGGCGGGCCGACACGTCGTCCGGGTCGAGGTGGCCGTCGGCGACCAGCACCCGGTGCCGGTTGTGCCGCTGCTGCCCGGCCGCGACCACCGCCGGGGTGTCGAACGCGTACGCGACGCAGACGCCCGGGTACATCGCGGTGCGCACGAACCACCTGTCACCCGGCCCCAGACCGGTGAACACCAGCGTGTACGCGCCACCGCCGGGCGCGGAGGCGGACAACGCCAGCCAGGGCGCGGCCGAGCCGTTCACCGCCTCCTCGCCCGCCGCCTCGGCGGTGCGCACCCGCGCTTCCCCGTCGGCCACGGCACGCCAGAAGAATCCGCCGTAGCCGGCGCCGCCCGGGCGGCCGTTCGTGGCCGGGCTGCCCAGGCGCACGTCGGCGCCGGTGGCGGAGGTGAGCGTGGCGGACAGGTCAAGCCACCAGGCGTCCGCCCCGGCCGGGGTGGCGGTGATCCGCCGGTGTTCGTGCAGCAGCACCCGGCCGTGCCGGTCCCGCCATTCCAGGTCGTGGTCCAGCCGGTCGGCGGTCCGCTCCCGCCAGCCGGTGTGCGCGATGACGCCGTGGTCGTCGCGCCAGGTGTAGCCGGTGCCGCGCACGTACGTCCGGCCGCCCCACAGGTTGACGCCGTCCACGTCCTGCACGGCCAGTGACGCGCCGAGGTGCCAGACGTGGTCGGCCGGAAGCGCGTCGGTGACCGGCGTGCCGGAAAGGGTCCGCACCGGATGCAGGTACGGCCGGGGCCCGTGGCGCGGGTCCAGCTCCGGCCGGACCAGGTACCGGGCCACCTCGGCGCCGTCCACCACCAGCCGGGGTTCGGCGGTCACGTCGGGTCCGGGGCGGGGACCGGGCGGCGGGCGTCGAGCGCGTGCAGCGCCGCGAGGGCGTACCCGCCGAGGATCGGCACCGCGACCGGCGTGACCAGCACGCCCAGCAGCACCGCGAGGGCACAGATGCCGGAGGCGGCGGCCCACACGCCGGGGCGCTGCGGGCAGGTGCGGGCCACGTCACGCGCCGCCGTCCGCCAGCCCCGGCCGTCGGTGCGCCCGACCGCGACGGTGACCAGGCCCGCGTACCCGAGCACTGCCGCGACCACGACGGCGGTGAGCGCGAGCGCGGGCCCGCCGCCGGGTACCCGGCCGGTGGCGAGCGCGAGCAGGTCGGCGGTGAGCAGCGCGACGGCGGCCAGCGCGACGGCGCTGACCGCGAGCCCGGCGGGCAGCGCGCGGCCGAACCGGGCCAGGCTGGTCCGCGCGTCGGGCCAGGAACCGGTGACCGACCTGTCGTGCAGCGCGGCGCTGGCGGTGGCGAGCGCCGGGGCGAGCGTGAGCACCGGCAGCGCGGCCAGCGCCACGGCGAAGCCGAGCAGCGCCAGATCGGTCGCCTCGCGCAGCGTGTCCCGCCAGTCGCCACGGGCCGGCACGGCATCGGGGTGGGCGGGCACGGCGGTCATCCCTTCAGCCCGCTGGTGTTGATGCCCTCGACGAGCATCCGCTGGAAGGCCAGGAAGAACAGGAACACCGGCAGCAGCGACAGCACCGACATGGCGAACATCGGGCCGACGGCGCTCTGGCTCGTCGAGTCGATGAACAGCGTCAGCGCCACCGGGACCGTGTAGTCCTCCAGGCTGGACAGGAACACCAGCTGGCGGAAGAAGTCGTTCCAGGTCCAGATGAACGAGAAGATCGCGGTGGTGACCAGCGCCGGGCGGCTCAGCGGCAGGATGACGTGCCGGAACACGCCGTACGGGGACGCGCCGTCGATGGTGGCCGCCTCGTCCAGCTCGCGCGGGATGCCGCGCATGAACTGCACCATGAGGAAGACGAAGAACGCCTCGGTGGCCAGGAACTGCGGCACCAGCAGCGGCAGGTACGGCCAGTCGCCGCCGACCAGTCCGAGGCTGCGGAACAGGATGTACTGCGGCACGATCAGCACGTGCCCGGGCAGCAGCAGCGTTCCGATCATCACGGTGAACCACAGCTTGCGCAGCCGGAACCGCAGCCGGCCCAAAGCGTACGCGGCGAGCAGGCAGGACAGCGCGTTGCCGACGACGGTGAGGCCGCTGACCAGCACACTGTTGAGGAAGAACCGGCCGAAGCTGATGTCGAAGTTGGTCCAGCCGTCGACGTAGTTGCCGGGGGTGAACACCTCCGGCAGCAGGCCGACGTTGTTGACGATCTCGGCCTGCGACTTGACCGACGTGCCGAGCATCCAGAACAGCGGGTAGAGCACCACCGCGACGATCGCCACGAGCACGACCAGCCGCAGGACGTTGCGGCCGCCGCCCGGCCGGCGGCGGGCGACAGGAAGCGCCGTCATGAGTCGTCTCCGTCCGAGTAGTGCACCCAGAACCGGCCGGTGCTGAAGAAGACGGCGGTGACCACGCCGATCGCCACCAGGAACACCCACGCCATCGCCGACGCGTAGCCCATCTCCAGGTCGGTGAAGCCGGAGATGTAGAGCTTCAGCGTGTACATCAGGGTGGAGTCGACCGGGCCGCCGGTGCCGTTGCTGAGCACGAACGCGGCGGTGAAGCCCTGGAAGCCGTTGATGGTCTCCAGCACCAGGTTGAAGAAGATCACCGGGGAGAGCATGGGCAGGGTGACCGCGCGGAAGCGCCGCCACGCCCCGGCGCCGTCCACCGCCGCCGCCTCGTACAGCTCGGTGGGCACCTGCTTGAGCCCGGCCAGGAAGATCACCATGGGCGCGCCGAACTGCCAGATCGCCAGCACCATCAGCGTCTCCAGCGCCCAGTCCGGGTCGCTGACCCAGGGCAGCCCCTCGACGCCGAACAGGGCGAGGAACGAGTTGAACGCGCCGTCCCGGTTGAACATGTTGACCCAGACGATGGCCAGCGCGACGCTGCCGCCGAGCAGCGACGGCAGGTAGAACAGGCTGCGGAACAGCCCGACGCCGCGCCAGGCCCGGTTGAGCAGCAGCGCCACGCCGAGCGCGGCGGCCAGCTTCAGCGGCACCGCGATCAGCGCGAACGTCAGCGTGACCCGCACCGCGTGCCAGTACGACGGGTCGGCGGTGAACATCCGCTCGTAGTTGGCCAGCCCCACCCACCGCACCTCGGACAGCGGCGTGAGGATGTCGTAGTCGGTGAAGCTCAGCCAGAGCGACAGCAGCATCGGGATCGCCGTGACGCCCATCAGTCCGATGAGCCAGGGCGAGAGGAAGACGTACCCCGCCAGGCCCTCGCCGAGCCGGGCCCGGCCGGCCCGACGCCGCGTGGGGCGAGGGCCGGCCGGTCCGGTGCGCGGGGTCCGGCCGGGCGCCGTGGTGACAGCCACGGGACCGGTCCTTTCGTGGGGTCAGGCGATCGCGGACTTGCAGGCGGTGACGAACTGCTCGGCCGCCTGAGCCGGGGTGGCGCGGCCGTACTGGGCGTTCTCGGCGGCCTTGACCAGCTCGGACTTGACCTTGCTGTGCCCCTTGATCGGCACCTGGGGCGAGGCGCCGAACTTCTGCGCCAGGTCGGACTCGACCTGGATGGACTGCTTCATGGCCGGGTCGGTGGCGGTCTCGCTGACCTTGGCGCGCAGATCCATGTTCGACGGCAGACCACGGTCGGTGCCGAGCAGCGCGACCGCCTCCGGGTCGTTGTTCAGGAAGTTGATCACGTCGACGGCGACGTCCTTGTGCTTGCTGCCCTTGAACACCGACCAGTACATCGAGGCGCGCGCCCACTGCCCGCTCGGGTCACCCGGGTACGCGACCACGCCCAGCTCGTCCTTGGTGTTCTTCTTCAGGTCCGGCATCTGGTTGACCCACACCCAGGAGGTGGCCGACTTGCCGGTGACCACCAGCTGCTTGGTGATGTCGCTGGAGTTGCCCTCGTGGATGACATCCGGCTTCGGGGTGGCGCCCCGGTCCCGCGCGCCCTTCCACAGCTCGAACCACTTCGTCACGTCCTCGGCGGTGAAGCCGAGCTCCTTGCCGTTGTACAGGTCCTTGCCCTGCTGGCGCAGCCACACCCAGAGCGCCTTGTAGTCGGCGCTCGGGTCCTGAGTGCCGGGCACCTTCGTCTTCTTCGCCACCTGCTCGGCCCAGGCGATGTGCTCCTCCCAGCTCATCCCGGTGGTCGGCTCGGGCAGCCCGTTCTTTTGCAGCAGCGTCTTGTTGTAGACCAGGCCCTGGGTGTTCTCCCCGGCGGCCACCCCGGCGAGCTTGCCGTCGACCACGCCGTACTCCAGCAGGCTCTTGGGGAACTTCGACACGTCGAGCTTGCCGGAGTCCTGGTAGCTGCCCAGGTCGAGCGTGGTGCTGCGGCCGGCGTACTCGGCCAGGTAGTTGTCGTCGATCTGGAACAGGTCCGGCGGGTTGCCGCCGGCGGTGAGCGTGGCGAGCTTGTCGAAGTAGCCCTGGTTGGCCTGCCAGGTCTTCTCGAACGTCACGTCGGGGTGCTTCTTGGTGTAGAGGGCCAGGGCGTCCTCGGTGAGCTTGGCCCGGGCCTCACCGCCCCACCAGAAGACGGAGAGTTTGACCGGGCCGCCGTCGCCGCCGGCGTCGTCGTCGCCGCAGCCGGCCGCGCCCAGGGCGAGGGGCACGGCGAGCGCGACGGCGGCCAGGCCGCGCACGAGTCGGCGTCGGGTCAGAGGGGTACGGTGATGCCGCCCGGCGGGTGCGCCGGCGGTGGGGGACGTTGCGGGGTGCATCTGCGCTCACTCCTCGGCTGTGGGAGGCGACGACGTCACCGGCGGCCGTCCACGGGCCGCCCGGGTCCGCAGTGCTGTGCGGGCCCGGGCCACCTGCTCAGGCCCCGGTGCCGTCCCGGCCGGGCGCGGGGACGGGCCCGGTCGAGTCGCGGACGACCAGTTCGGTCTGGAGCATTACCTGTGCGGTGGTGCGACGGTCGCCGGCCGCCGCGCCCCGGCCCCGGGCGCCGCGTGGCGCGTCGGAGTCGAGTTGCAGCAGCATGTCGACGGCCGTCCGGCCGGCGGCCGCGGTCGGCGTGGCCACCGTCGTCAACTTGGGGCGGGTGAGCCGGCTCAGCGCGATGTCGTCGACGCCGACCACGCTCACGTCGTGCGGCACCCGCGCCCCGAGCGCGTCCAGCCCTTCGATCAGGCCGATCGCCATCAGGTCGTTGTAGGCCAGCACGGCGGTGACGCCGCTGCGGCGCACCTGTTCGGCCAGGGCGCCGCCGCCGGTCTCGGTGGGCTGGTTGGGTCCGAGGACGGTCAGCTCCGCTGAGCCGCTGCGGGCGGCGGCGGTAGCGGCGCGGCGCATCTCCCGGGCGGTCCACGAGCCGCGTGGGCCGCCGAGCAGCGCGATCCGGCGGTGGCCGAGCCCGAGCAGGTGCTCGATCGCGGCCCGGGCGCCCTGCCCGACGTCCATCATCACGCAGGGCAGGCCGGCGACCTGGCGGTTTATCACCACCACCGGGACCTCGCGGCTGACCTGCTCGATCAGGCTGTTGCTCATCCGGGGGCTGCACAGCAGCACGCCGTCGACCTGCTTGGCCAGCGCGTGGACCAGGTCCTCCTCCGCGACCGGGTCCTCGTTGGTGTCGGCGACGAACACGTGGTAGTCGCGGTGCCGGGCCTGCCCCTCCGCCGCCTTGATCAGCGGCGGGAAGAACGGGTTGGCGATGTCGGCCACGATCAGGCCGATGTTGTGCGTACGGCCGGTGATGAGGGCCCGGGCGGCCCGGTTGGGCCGGTAGCCGAGGTCCTCCGCGCAGGCCAGCACCCGGACCCGGGTCTCCGGGTTGACCAGGTGCGGGGCCGAGAACGTCCGGGACACGGTGGAGATGTGCACACCGGAGGCGCGGGCGACGTCCCGGATGGTGGCTGGCACGGCGGGCTCCCTCGTCCGATGTGGTGGGGGTCACGGGTGCCGCCCATTAATGCAAACGGTTGCGCCCGTGTCAACGGTCCATTGTTGCGGCTCGATTGCGACGACGGTGCCGGTGGGCGCGCGAAACCTCATCAATGCGGATGGATAGGGCGACTTGACCGCCATCCGTTGACGACGTATCCATCGTCGTGGTTTCTTCGGCTGCAAACCTTTGCAGCCGACTGCCGGGGAGGCCGACGTCATGTCACCACCGGCCCGGGAACGGGTCCGCCACGCCCTGGTCGGCGCCGGGGCGCGCGCCGAGATGTTCGTCCGCGCCCTGGCGCTCGACCACGCCGACACCGCCGAGCTGGTCGCGTTCGCCGACGTCAACCAGACGAGGATGGACGCGCACAACCGCTGGCTGGCCGAGCTGGGCCGGTCGCCGGTGCCCACGTACGCCGCCGCCGACTTCACCACCATGCTCGCCAAGGAGCGCGTCGACGTGGCGCTGGTGACCAGCGTGGACGCCACCCACGACGAGTACGTGACGGCGGCGCTGCGCGCCGGCTGCGACGTGATCGTCGAGAAGCCCATGACGGTCGACGCGGAACGGTGCCGGCGCATCCTGGACGCGGTCGCCGAGACCGGCCGCCGCGTCACAGTCGCGTTCAACTACCGCTACAACCCGCTGCACGAGCAGGTCCGGCGGCTGCTCGCCGACGGCGCGGTGGGCGAGATCGGGTCGGTGCACTTCGAGTGGCTGCTCGACGTGCGCCACGGCGCCGACTACTTCCGCCGCTGGCACCGCGACAAGTCCGTCTCCGGCGGGCTGCTGGTGCACAAGTCCGGCCACCACTTCGACCTGGTCAACTGGTGGCTGGACGCGCGCCCGGTCGAGGTGCACGCGTACGGCAGGTTGTTCTTCTACGGCGCCCACGGCCGCCGGCACGGCTACGCCCGCGACTACGACCGGGCGCACGGCTCCCCCGCCGCCGACGGCGACCCGTTCGCGCTGCGCCTGGCCGACCACCCGCGACTGCGCGAGCTGTACCTCGACGCCGAGGCCGAGGACGGCTACCACCGCGACCGCAACGTCTTCGCCCCCGGCGTGACCATCGAGGACGACCTCGCGGTGCTCGCCCGCTACGACACCGGCGCGACCATGACCTACCACCTGACCGCGTACGCCCCCTGGGAGGGCTACCGGGTGATGGTCAACGGCAGCCGGGGCCGCCTGGAGCTGGAGGTGACCGAGAGCGACCACGTCAGCCCGTCCGTCGCCGGTGCACTGAAAGGCGCGGCGCTGCACGGCGACGAGGCCGCCGTCGAGCGGGGCGCGGCCCGGCTCACGCTGCGCCCGTTCTGGGCGCCGCCGGTCCAGATCCCGGTCGAGGGCTGGACCCGGCGCGGGCACGGCGGCGCGGACACCCGGATGACCCGGGTGCTGCTCGGCGGCGAACCCGACCCGCTCGGCCGGGCCGCCACCGCCCGCGACGGCGCGCTCGCGCTGCTCACCGGCCTGGCCGCCAACCGCTCGCTGGAGACCGGCGCGCCCACCCGCGTCGCCGACCTGCTCACCCTGCCCTGACCGAGGAGCCCGCCCCCGTGCCGATCATCTCCCCCAGCGATCTGCTGCTGCCCGCCGAGCCCGGCCTGCGTGCCCTGGCCCGCGAGCTGTACGCGCTCGCCGCACAGCAGCCGATCATCTCCCCGCACGGGCACGTCGACCCCGGGCTGCTGGCCGACGACCAGCCGTTCCCCGACCCGGCCCGGCTGCTCGTCGTACCCGACCACTACCTGACCCGGATGCTGCTCAGCCAGGGCGTACCCCCGGCCGACCTGGGCGTGCCCAGCGTCGACGGCAGCCCGGTGGAAACCGACGGGCGGACCATCTGGCGGCGCTTCGCCGCGCACTGGCACCTGTTCCGCGGCACCCCGTCCCGGCTGTGGCTGGAGCAGACGTTCCGCAACGTGTTCGACGTCGACACGCCGCTGGGCCCGGCCACCGCCGACACCGTCTACGACGCGCTCGCCGCGCGCCTGGCCGAACCGGGGTTCCGGCCCCGGGCGCTGTTCGAGCGCTTCGGCATCGAGGTGCTCGCCACCACCGAGTCGCCGCTGGACGACCTGGGCCGGCACGCCAAGCTCGCCGCCGACGGCTGGGGCGGGCCGGGCGGGCGGGTGGTCACCACGTTCCGCCCCGACGACGTGGTGGACATGGAGTTCGGCAACTGGGCGGCAAACGTGGACCGGCTCGCCGAGGTCTCCGGCGAGGACACCGGCACGTACGCCGGATACCTGGCCGCGCTGCGGGCCCGGCGGGAGGCGTTCGCCGCCGCCGGGGCCACCTCCACCGACCACGGGCACCCGACCGCCCGTACCCTCGATCTCAGTCCGGCGCAGGCCGCGGCCCTGTTCGACAGGGGCCGGCGCGGCCTGGCCGACACGGGCGACGCGGAGGCGTTCCGGGCGCACATGCTGCTGGAGTTCGCCCGGATGTCGCTCGACGACGGCCTGGTCATGCAGCTGCACCCCGGTGCGGTGCGCAACCACAACCGGTGGCTGCACGCCCGGCACGGCCGCGACGTGGGCGGGGACGTGCCGCAGGCCACCGAGTACGTGCACGCTCTCGCGCCGCTGCTGGACGCGCACGGCAACGACCCGCGGCTCACAGTGGTGCTCTACACGCTCGACGAGGACACGTTCACCAGGGAACTCGCCCCCCTGGCCGGCGGCTACGCGGCGCTGCGCCTCGGCGCGCCCTGGTGGTTCCTGGACTCCCCCGAGGTGCTGCGCCGGTTCCGCGAGGCGGTCACCGAGACGGCCGGCTTCTACAACACCGCCGGGTTCGTCGACGACACCCGCGCGTTCTGCTCCATCCCGGTACGCCACGACGTGGCCCGCCGGGTCGACGCCGGATTCCTCGCCCGCCTCGTCACCGAGCACCGGATGACCGCTGACGAGGCCGCCGAGACGATCGTCGACCTGGCGTACCGGCTGCCGAAGCAGGTCTTCAAGTTCGGAGGCGGGCACGCATGACCACGATCGTCGACGTCGAGGTGCACGACGTGCGCTTCCCCACCGCCGCCAGCGGCGACGGCTCGGACGCGATAAACCGGGGCGACTACTCGGCCACGTACGTGGAGCTGACCACCGACGGCGGGCCCACAGGCACCGGGTTCACGTTCACCAATGGGCGGGGCAACGAGATCACCTGCGCGGCGGTCCGCGCGCTCGCCCACCACGTCCGGGGACGCACCGTCGCCGAGATCGCCGCCGAGCCCGTGGCGTTCTGGCGCTCCCTGGCCGCCGACGTGCAACTGCGCTGGCTCGGCCCGGAGAAGGGCGTGATCCACATGGCCACCGGCGCGCTCGTCAACGCGGTCTGGGACCTGCGCGCCAAGCTCGCCGGAAAGCCGATGTGGCGCTTCCTCGCCGAGGCGCCCACCGACGAGCTGGTCGCGACTGTCGACTTCCACCACATCACCGACGCGCTCACCCCCGACGAGGCGGCGGCCATCCTCGACAAGGGACGCGACGGCCTGGCCGACCGGCTCGCCGGGCTGGAACGCGACGGGTTCCCCTCGTACACCACGTCGGTCGGCTGGCTCGGCTACCCGGACGAGCAGGTGCGCGCGCTGACCCGCGACGCGTACGCCCAAGGGTGGCGCGCGATGAAGATGAAGGTCGGCGGGCGGATCGAGGACGACCTGCGGCGGGCCCGGATCATCAGGGCCGAGATCGGACCGGACGCGCTGCTCATGATGGACGCCAACCAGGTGTGGGACGTGGACGAGGCGATCGCCGCGATGGGCGTGCTCGCCGCTGTCGACCCGTACTGGATCGAGGAGCCCACGCACGCCGACGACGTGCTCGGGCACGCCCGGATCGCCCGCGCGGTCACCGAGCTGACCGGCGGTCGCTGCCGGGTCGCCACCGGCGAGGTCGCCGCCAACAAGGTCATCTTCAAGCAGCTGCTCCAGGCCGAGGCGATCGGCGTGATGCAGATCGACGCCTGCCGCGTCGGCGGCGTGGACGAGGTGCTCGCCGAACTGCTGCTGGCCGCGAAGTTCGGCGTGCCGGTCTGCCCGCACGCCGGTGGCGTGGGCCTGTGCGAGTACGTGCAGCACCTCGCGATCTTCGACCACCTGCGGATCGGCACCAGCCTGGACGGCCGCATGGTCGAGTACGTCGACCACCTGCACGAACACTTCACCGACCCGGTCCGCACCCGCGGCGGGCGCTACCTGCTGCCCACCGCGCCCGGCTACAGCGCCACCATGCGCCAGGAGTCGATCGCGCGGTTCCGCTTCCCGGACGGCCCGGCATGGCGCTGACCCCCGACCGGCTCGGCCTGGCCACGCTGCGCCACCTGCCGCCGGAGTCCCGGCCGCTGCTGCGCCCCGGCACCGTGCCGGCCGGCATCGTCCACCTCGGCGTCGGCGCGTTCCACCGCGCCCACCAGGCCGTGCACACGGAGGCGGCGGTCGGCGCGGCCGGCGGCGACTGGGGCATCATCGGTGTCGCGCCGCGCAGCACCGACGTGGTCGACGCCCTGGCCGCGCAGGACTGCCTGTTCAGCGTCACCACGCTCGCCGCGGACGGCGCGGACACCCGGGTGGTCGGCGCGCTCACCGGGGTACGGCACGCCGCGAGCGACCCGGACGCGGTGGTCGGCCTGCTCGCCGACCCGGCGATCCGGGTGGTCACGCTGACGGTGACGGAGAAGGCGTACCGGCTTGATCCGGTGACCGCCGCGCTGACAGTGGACGCGGACCTGACCGCCGACCTGACCACCGGCCGTCCCCCGCGTACCGTGCCGGGTCTGCTGGTCCGCGGGCTGCTCGCCCGCGCCGCCGCCGACGCCGGGCCGATCGCGCTGGTGAGCTGCGACAACCTGCCCGCCAACGGGCGCCGGCTGCGCGGGCTGGTGGAGCAGTGCCTCGCGCTGGCCCGGGTGCCGGACGCGAGCGCCGAACGGGTGCTCGCGGCGGTGACCTGCCCCGGCACCATGGTCGACCGGATCGTGCCGGCCAGCACCGACGAGACCCGGGACACCGCCCGGCGGGCGCTGGGCGTGACCGACCTGGCGGCGGTCGCCGCCGAACCGTGGTCGCAGTGGGTGATCGAGGACGACTTCCCCGGCGGGCGACCGGCCTGGGAACGATCCGGCGCGATCCTCACCGGCGACGCCGGCCCGTGGGAGCGGCTGAAACTGCGGGCACTGAACGGCGTGCACTCCGCCACCGCGTACCTCGGTGCGCTGGCCGGCGCGGAGACGGTGGCCGAGGCACTGACGCTGCCGCACCTGGACGCGGTGCTGCGGCGGCTGCTCGCCGAGGAGATCGCGCCGAGCTTCACCCCGCCGCCGGGCGCCGACGTGGCCGACTACGGCGAGCAGGTACTGGCCCGTTTCGGCAACCCGGCGATCCGGTACCGGACGACGCAGGTCGCCATGGACGGCTCGCAGAAGCTGCCGCAGCGGGTCCTGCAGACCGTCGCCGACCTGCGGGCGGCAGGCCGGTCGGCGCGGTGGAGCGCGCTCGTGGTGGCCGCGTGGCTGCGGTTCCTGCTCGGGTACGCCGACGACGGCCGGCCGCTGCCGCTGGACGACCCGCTCGCCGACCGGCTGCGCGCCGCGCTCGCCGCCGGAGCGCACACCCCGGCCGGGGTGGTGGACGCGGTCTTCGCGCTGCGCGAGGTGTTCCCGCCCGACCTGGCCGCCGACGACGAGTTCCGCGCCGACGTGACCGGCTGGCTCACCGCGCTGGAACGCCACGGCGTCCGGGCCACGCTGGCGGACGCCCGGTGACCGGGAGCACGCCGGGCGGCGCCCGGTGAGCGCCGGCGGGCCGCCACGGGTGGCGTTGATCGGGGCGAACGGGCACGGCCGCTGGCACCGCCGGACCATCGCGGAACTGCACGCGGCCGGGCGGGCGCGCCTGGTGGCGCTGGTCGACGTGCGGCCGCTGGATGCCGAACCGGACGTGCCGGTCCCGCCGGAGGCGGCCGTTTTCACCGACCACCGGGCCATGCTCGCCGAGTCCCGGCCCGACGTGGTGGTGATCTGCACGCCGCCGCACACACACCTGCCGATCGCGCTCGACGCGCTCGCCGCCGGGGCGGACCTGCTGCTGGAGAAGCCGCCGGTGCTCGACCTCGCCGAACACCTGACGCTCACCGCCGCCGCGCACGCCGCCGGCCGGGCCGTGCAGGTCAACTTCCAGGCGCTCGGCTCGGCCGCGCTGACCGAACTGACCGGCGCGCTCGGGCGGCTCGGCCCGGTCACCGGCATCGCCACACTCGCCGCCTGGCAACGCCCGGACGCCTACTACGCCCGCTCCCCGTGGGCCGGGCGACGAACCGTCGACGGCCGCCCGGCGCTGGACGGAGCGCTCGCCAACCCGCTCGCCCACGCGCTCATGCAGTGCCTCGCCGTCGCCGAATCGGTCACCGGCGCACCCGTCCGCCCCGCCCGGATCGCCGTGGAGCGCTACCGGGTGCGCCCGATCGAGGTGGACGACACCACAGTGCTGCGACTGACCCCGCACGCCGGGCCGCCCGTGCTGGCCGCGCTCACCCTCGCCGCCGAGGAACACGTACCCGGGGAGGTGCTGGTCACCGGCGAGCGGGGCCGGGCGGTGCTGGAGTACCCCACCGACCGGCTGCGGCTACCCGGCGACGACACGCCACGCCCGGTGCCCGGCCGCCGCGGGCTGCTGGCGAACCTGCTCGACCACCGCGCCGACGGCACGCCGCTGATCGCGCCGCTGGCGCGTACCGAACCGTTCACCGCGGTGCTGGACGCGCTGCGGGACGCGCCCGTTCCGACGCTGCTCGACGGGGACCTGGTGCGCGTGGCGGGCGACGGCCCGCAGCGGGTGCGGATGGTGCGGGGCGTCGGCGCGGTGCTGCGGACCGCCGCGCAGACCGGCGCGCTGCCGTCCGAGGCGGGCGTGCCGTGGGCGGTCACGCCGTACGTGGTGGACCTGCCCGCGCAGTGAATGTCCCTCCAGGAGAACGGAACGAGTCATGCGTACCCGAACCGCAGCCGTCGCGGCGCTGACCGCCGCGCTCGTCCTCACCACCGCCGCGCCCGCGCCGGCCGCACCTGGTGAGCCGTCCCGGGCCGCCGAGCTGATCGGCCGCCAGGCCCTCGCCGCGAACGACGGCTGGGCCGCCGCCGGCACCGGCACCACCGGCGGGTCGGCCGCCACGCCGGAGCGGGTGCGCGTCGTGCGTACCCGGGCCGAACTGGTCGCCGCGCTCGGCGGCGACAACGCCACGAACGCCGCCGACACCACCCCCAAGATTGTGTACGTGGCCGGAACCATCGACGGTTTCGAGGGTCCGGACGGCACGCCGCTGGACTGCGCCGACCTGGCCGATCCGGAGTACTCGCTGCCCGCCTACCTGGCCGCGTACGACCCGGCGACCTGGGGGCGGACGAACCCGAGCGGGCCGCTGGAGGCCGCCCGGGTGCGGTCGGTGGCCAACCAGACCCGGCAGACCCAGATCAACGTCGGCTCCAACACCACGATCATCGGGCTGCGCGGCGCCCGGCTCACCGGCCTGACGCTGATGATCGACCGGGTCGACAACGTGATCGTGCGCAACATCGAATTCGTCGACGCCCGGGACTGCTTCCCCGCCTGGTCCCCCACCGACGGCGACACCGGCAACTGGAACTCCCAGTACGACCAGATCTCGGTACGGCGCAGCGAACACGTCTGGATCGACCACAACACGTTCACCGACGGCGACAACCCGGACAGCACGCAGCCCGTCTACTTCGGCCGGCCCTGGCAGGTGCACGACGGTTCGCTGGACGTCACGCACACCGCCAGCCTGGTCACCGTCTCCTGGAACCGGTTCACCGGCCGGGACAAGGTGATGCTGATCGGCTCGTCCAACACCGTCGGGCCGGACGTGGGCCGGCTCAACGTCACCGTGCGGCACAACCTGTTCGACGGCACGCTGCAACGGCTGCCCCGGGTACGGTTCGGCCAGGTCGACGTGCACGAGAACCACTACCGGCTCGGCGGGCCCGGCTTCGAGTACGCCCTCGGCGTCGGCGTGCAGTCCGCGCTGTACGCGGAGAACAACTTCTTCACGCTCACCGGCGACGCCGGCCCCGCAGACCTGCTGTACGACTGGGGCGGCACCGCGCTCACCGAGCGCGGCAGCTGGGTGCGCCAGGGCGACCGCCTGCCCCGGCCGGTGAGCCTGCTCGCCGCGTACAACGCCGTCCACGACCCGGACCTCGGCGGCGACGCCGGATGGACGCCGACGCTGCGCGCCGCCCGGCCGATGCCGGCCCCGCTGGTCCCGCTCGTCGTCGACGCCTTCGCCGGCGCCAGGCGGCTGCCGCTCTGACCTGCCCCGATACCCGCTCGCGTACCGCCTCCACGTCGCCGGCGTGACCGTCCGCTCATCCCGCGCCGGCGTCCCCTCCGGGGGGCGCCGGCCCGCCGCCGTTGCCGCCCTGCCGGGCCGCCGGCTGACACGCCGCCCCCGATGCGCAATGATCACGTTTGACGGACAGCGCCGCCGGGGGAATGAATCGGCGGTCACCGGGGACAACAGGGTGAGAATCGGGCGGTGACAGCGCGAGTGGGCGCCCAGGTCCGGGGACGGGCACGGGACGGAGGGCCGGACGTGACGGGTGGGACATCCGCGGACGTCGGCCCGGTCCTCACCATCGAGCTGCCGGCCGACCCGGGCCGGCTCGCCGCCACCCGCGAGCGGCTACGCGGCTGGCTGCACGCCCGGGGCGTCAGCGAGTGGGACGTCGAAACCGTCCTCATCGCCACCGGCGAGGCGTGCGCCAACGCGATCGAGCACGGGTACCGCTTCGCACCGGAGGGGATCACCACGCTGCGGGCCGAGCTGCGCGGCGACCGGTTGGAGATCGAGGTACGCGACCAGGGCGGCTGGCGGCCAGCCGACGGCGACGAGAGCGGCGACCGGGGACGCGGGCGGCTGATCATGGCGCGGGTGATGGACGAGGCAACCATCGTCGGCACGCCGGAGGGCACCTGCGTACGCCTGGTCAAGCGCCTGACCGGCGACGTGAGCGGCCCGGCGGGCACCGGATCTAGCGAAGATCAGCTATAAGGGACGCATGGAGTTCCCCGCGTACCTCGCCACCATGCCGATGCACGCGATCACCGAGATCCACGGTGAGCCCGGCCTGCTGGCCCGGTTCCGGCTGGAGATCGAGGCGTTTGACGAGGCCGACCGCGACCGGCTGACCGAGGCGCTCGACCTGGCCGCCGACCTGCACCGCGACGACCGGCGGGTACGCGAGCCGTACCTCAACCACCTGCTGCGGGTGTCGATCCGGCTGATGCACCACTACCAGGTGCGGGACGTGGACGTGATCGTCGCGGGGCTGCTGCACGACGCGGTCGAGGACCACCCCGCCGAGCTGGCCGGGCTCGACCCTTCGGCCACCGGGCCCGACGTGACCTCGGCGGCGCTCGCCGCGCTGTCCGGCCGGTTCGGGTCGCGGGTCGCCCGGCTGGTCGCGGCGGTCACCAACCCCGAGTACGACCCGGGGCGGGACCGCGACGAGCAGTACCGGGAGCACGTGGCGGCCAGCCTGGAACGGGAGCCCTGGGCTCGGGTGATCAAGGTGTCCGACTTCACCGACAACGGTGTGGGTGTGATCCACACGGTCGGGCCGAAGGTGGCCCGCGCCGCCGCGAAGTACCGCCCGCTGGTGCCGGTCTTCCGCGACCTGGTCGCCCGCCCGGACACACCGTTGTCGCCACCGGTCAAGGAGCACATCCTGGCCCAGCTCGACCTGGCCGAGGAACGCTTCAGCGCCATCCTCGACCACCCCACCTGACCCCCACCACGCCCCGTCGATCATGAAGTTGACCGCCGGGAGAGCGCTCCCCACCCCGCCAACTTCATGATCACCACCCGCCCTCGCGGCGTTGATCAAGGAGTTTGGGTCGCTCCGCCGGCCTGATTCGGACACAAACTCCTTGATCACCGCCCCGGTCGGCAGGCCGGGTGAGGGTGACGGGTGCGGGTGGTGGGATCAGCCGGTGGCGGGTGGGCCGGCGAGCCGTCCGCCGAGCACGGCGGCGACGCGGTCGCGCAGGGCGGGCAGCCGGTCCGGGTGGTCGTGCAGCACCACCCGCAGCGTCTCGTGGCCACCGGCGGCGACCGCGCCGAGCACGTCGAGCAGCGTGCCGAGCTGCGCGGGCGGCTCGTCGGCGAGCAGGTACGCCGCGTCGGTCACGACCACTGTCAGCGGACCGGCGTCGAGGCGGTCGGCGAGCGCGTCGGCCAGGGCGTCCCAGTTACGGCCGTACCAGTCGGGCAGGTCCAGCGCACCGGCCAGCGTCTCGTGCAGCCCGGCCCGGGTGCGGCCGGCCACGCCGGAGACCGGCACACCGTCCGGCTCGGACGGCGCAAAGTCGTACCCGAGCCAGGCCGGCAACCGCGTACCCATGATCCGTCCTTTCCCGACGGCGCCGGCCGGGCGTCGCGAGCCCGGCCGGCGTCGAGGCTGCTCAGAGCCGGTAGAAGTTGGCGTAGTGGTCGGGTGAGAACCAGGTCGCCCCGGTGCTCTTGTTGACCACGATCCGGTACGCGTCCCGGGAGGCGTTGCAGGCGCGCGGGTAGACGTCGTACTCGTAGTAGGTGGCGCCGGAGGGCAGCTGTTCCTCGTAGTTGTAGAACCGGCCGCCGGCGAAGTTGCACTGGCCGCCGCTCCACGAGTACCAGCCGCGGCTGGTCGGGAAGCTCTTCGCGGACCAGCCGGACCGCGCGGTGCGCGCGTCGGCGCAGCGGGACTGGGTGCAGGAGCCGTAGACGGCGGCAGCGGCCGGTTCGGCGAGCCGGGTGGAGACAGTGGCGGGGGCAACGAGCGCGGCGGCGGCCACGGCGGCGACCAGGGCGGACGCGGCGAGGGCGCGGCGTACGCGGGTGACGGCGGCGCGGAACGGGGTCAAGGGATCCTCCTTGAACGGGACGACAGCGCATCGACCAGCGTTGATAACCGGTCGACGCTCAGTCTGTCCGGGATCCTGCCCCCGGTACAGCCCCGATCCGGCGACGACGCCCCGAACCCCGCGTGAACACACGGCGGCGGGTGCGGACGGACGACAGGGGCCGCCCGTCCACACCCGCCGAGTGGAGCTAGTGCGAGAACGCCTGGAACTCGGCGATCCGCACGTTCTGCGCCTGCGGGCTGGCGGTGGCGCAGTCGGTCGCCGCCCGCGGGTCGTCGTCCTGCTCACCGGCGTAGTCCGGCGCGCCGGTGCACTGGTTGGTCAGCACCTCGACGCGCAGGTGCGTGGCAGTGGTGCGCGGGATGTCGAACGACCGCATGATCAGCTCCGGCACCCGGGGACGCGGCGCCACCGACGGGAAGGCGTCCGGCTTGCTGGTGTAGACCGGCCGGAAGTCCGCCGCGTCGGCGCACGTCACCGGCCCCTGCGCGGTGCACGCCAGCACCCGGAACTGCCGCAGCGCGGAGTACCGGCTCTGGGTGCCGGCATCCGCGTCACCGGCCACCGGCGGGCGCAGCATCGCGCTGACCTGCACCCGGCGTACCTGCTGGACGCCGCCGGCCAGGTCGACGGTGACCTGCCGGCCGGCGACCGGCGCGCCGAGCGAGGCCCAGTTGGTGGCCTCGTCGTCGTCGACGATCTGCGGCAGGTTGATCCCGTCACCGGCCACTGTCGCGCCGGTGGTCGCCGAGGCCAGGTTGGGTCGCAGCTTCACCGGCAGCGTCCGGTTCTGGCCCGCCTTGATCGTCACCGGGCCGATCCGGGTGTGCCCGTAGCCGGGGGCCCGCACCACGAACTCGTACGTGCCGGGCACCAGGTCCACCCGGTCGGTCAGCGGGGTCGCCGCGTCGGTGTCCGCGACCGGCACGGCCCGCGCCTGGTAGCGCCCGACGAACAGCTGCGCACCGGCCACCGGCCCGCGCTCGCCCACCGGCAGGAGCCGCAGCGAGCCCTCCCGGGCGTACGGGGAGGTGAAGCCCGGCGTGGGGTCGGGGTCGGTGTGGCCGACGCTGACCGCGCCCTCCCCCAGGCCGCGCTTGGCGAACGCGTTCCAGAGCAGGTCCTGGTTGGCCCCGCCGAAACGGATCCGGTCGGCGGCGAGCATCGCGTCCCGGGCGTCGACCATGCTGACCTGGCTGACCGCCATCAGCAGGAACGAGTCGAAGACCAGCTGGATCCAGCGCCGGTTGCCGGGGCAGGCGGTCACGTCGCGAGCGCCGGTCGCGCACGCCTTCTGGATCGCCGGGGTGCCGCTGCCCCAGCGGCGCATCATGGCCGCGCGGATGTCGGTGTTGGTGGCGCTCCACACCTCGCCGGAGGCGTGCACCTGCAGGCCGACGAAGTCGTAGTCCAGCGAGCTGTAGTTCAGCGGGCTGTCGCTCATGTTGTAGTTGCGGATGCCCGCGTTCGGGTCCTGCGTGGTGTACTCGCCGATGGTGAAACCGCGCCGGCCGGGCGCGGCGTACCCGTGCTCGAAGAGGTACTCCATCGCGAGCTGGTCGGACCAGCTCTCGCTCATGCCCTGCGGCGTGCTGACCCCGGCGCTCGGGCCGGCGATCATGCGGTTGGTGACCGCGTGACCGTACTCGTGGGCGATCACCGACATGTCGAAGTCGCCGTCGACGCAGGGCGCGTAGAACGAGCCGGCGGTGGGCTGCCACAGGTACATGTTGGTGGTCGGCGCGACGCCGTCCGGCGGGGTGATCTGGTTGGCGTTGTTGCGGGCCGGGAACGTCGGCGGGCCGCCGCTGACGCCACCGGCCTGGGCGTTGCCCTGCTCGGGGTCGTTACCGAGACCGCCGCGGCCGAGGTTGTCCTGCTGCATGTTCCAGGTCTCCTCGGTGAACCCGAGGTGGTACGTCCAGTCGTGCATCCGGTTGTGCATCGCGAACAGGTTGGCCCGGGCCGCGTCGATGTCGTTGGCGCGCGGCGAGGTGAACACCTCCGGGTTGCAGCGCTGCTCCTGCCACTGGTTCGTCCACGGGTACGCGTATTTGCGGTCCGGCCGGGGCGTGGCGGTCTCCGTGCCGACGCTGAACGCGTCGTTGCTGAACCAGTTCTGCACGGCTATCGCGTTGTTGCCCTTGGTCGTGGTGGTGGACTCGCCGGTCGCCGGGTCCACGTCCCAGGCCGGGTGCCCGGGCACGCCGACGACCTCGGCGCAACCGCGCGCCGGGACGGCGCACCACCGCTTACGGGTGTCGACGGAGGACCTGTCGACCCGGGGCGAGTTCGGGAAGACCTCCCAGGACGGGTGATCCGAGGCGTGGTCGATCAGGTCCTCGCGGACCAGCACGGCGCCGTCGCGGGCGTCCACGTAGGTGGAGTAGGCGGCCGGGTCCGCGCCGGTGGTGTCCGCGCCGAGGACCACCTCCCACGCCGCGCGCGGCCCACGGTCCGCGGTGGGCACCGCGACCAATGAGGTACGCATGACCTGCGCGTCGGCGCGGCCGGCATCGGCGATCGCCGCCGTGCGGGCCTGCTCGGCGCTGATCGTGGCCGGGGCCGGCGTACCGGCGTCCCGGGCCAGCGAGGAGCTGACGTGCCACACCGCTCCGTCGCGTACGCCGACCGACAGCATGCCGTCGACGGCGGCCGGCAGGTCACCGAAGCGCTGCCGGAGCAGCACCGTCGCGCCCTGCCCCATCGGTGCCACGGTCAGCAGTTCCAGCGCGGCGGCGCCCTCGGCGGTCAGGCCCAGCACGTCCCGGTTGGCGGCCACGTACGCGCGCGCGGCGGCGGCCGGGTCGGCGGGCAGGCCGGTGGCCAGCGGCTTGCCGGTGGAGGTGAGCGTGGCGGGCGTACCGAAGTCGGTCCAGCGCACGCGCGCGCCGAGCGCGGCGGCCCGGTCCCGTTGCCGCTCGGTGGCGGCGACGCGGCCCTTGCGGTTGTCGGTGGCCTTGGTGTCGTGCCGGTCGCCCGGCAGGTGGTCGGGTGGCGCCTGGGTACGGGTCTGTTCCCGGGGTGCCGCCTGGCCGCCGCCAGCGGCGGTCAGGACCAGACCGGCTGCCAGCAGCAGCGCGGTGGTCCCCGTCAACGCACGGGATGGTGTGCGCACGGTCCCTCCTGTCATCGTCGAACGGCGATGTCCGTTCCGCCATCCGACCAGGACGATCGACGCGCCGACACCATCCGAACATCCATAAATGTTGCTGCGTCGATTTCTCGATGGCGCCCACGGCACCCCTGGCCAAGCAGTTTCGAGACAAACGTCTCACCAGACGAGACGCGAATAGATCTTGGTACGAAACGGCCCCTATGAGGGCCCTTTCGTACCAAGATCTCCACAGGTCGGTAGCGTGCCGGACGGGGGCACCCCGGCTTACATCGTCGCGTCGAGGAAGGTGGTCACCGCCCGGCGGAAGCCGTCCGGATTCTCGACCCACGGCAGATGACCGGATCCGGGGAGACTGACCCGCTCGCAGTTCGGCAGCGCCTTCTCCAGCGAGTCGACGCCCCAGCGGGGACGGATGTCCTCGGGTCCGTCGATGATCAGCACGGGCAGGTCGAGCGTCCGGCACCGCGCCGCGAGGTCGCGGATGCGGAGTTCCTGCTTGGCCTCGGCGTTGATCGCCCGGTTGCAGTCGCTGTTGACACCGAGCCACGGCGTGGCCATCTCCTCGGCGTGCCGCACGGCGTCGTCGGGGTCGGCGAAGTCGGCCGACCACTGCAGGACCGCCCGCTCCCGATCCTCGGCCGGGGTGCGGTCCCGTACGCCAAGCGCCTCCCACCGATCCAGGTGCGGCCCGAGCCGCCGCCGGAGATTCCGTTCGTAGTGCGGGTGCCAGCCGCGATCGGGGTCGATGCCGGTGCCGGACACGTAGATCAGGTGACTGACCCGTTCCGGGTGGTCGATCGCGTACCGCAGCGCCAGGTGCGCGCCCCACGAGTGGCCCAGCACCGCCGTTCGCGGCCCGGCCAGGCGTTCGCGTACCGCGTCGAGGTCCGCGACGAAGCGGCCGATCGAGTACGGACCGCGCCGCTCGGAGCGCCCGCAACCACGCTGGTCCCACCGGATGACGCGGGCGTGCCGGTCGAGCAGCCGGGCGACCGGGCCGAGGTAGTCCCACATGCCGGGGCCGCCGTGACAGAGCACCAGCGGCGCTCCGGCGCCGCCCTGGTCGGCCCACAGGCGACAACCGTCTTCGGTACGCACGTCCACAGTCATCGCCGACAGTATGGCGAGTCGCGCGCCGGCCGATGAGGGCTTGCTGGGCTGACGCCGGTTACGGCTCTCGCATCCAGGTCTTCGGATCGGTCACGAAGACGCCCTTGCCCTGCTGTCGTCGGATCACCCGCAACGCTTCCAGCCGCGCATACGCCATCTGCACGGTCCCATGACTGACGTCGTAGCGATCGCGCAGCTCAGCGATTGAGGGCAGCTTGTCCCCCGGCTTCAGCTTCTTTCCTCTGACGTCGGCGATCACATCATCGGCGATGCGCCAGTAATCCGGCACTTCTCGCATGGCACTCCTCGCGTGGCGATCCGATTCGATCACACCGCGACTCGCCTAACAAGCAGCGTTGACTCATCTAACATGTCTAGATATGTTGATTCCGGGCCGCTCCTCGCGTGGCAACGAGTTCGGCTCATTCCCCGGTCGGGGCGGGTGCGCGTACCCGTCCCGACCCTCCGGACTGCTCCGCCTCCGTACCGCCGATCCGGGCTGCGGCGGCGGAGCGGGCGGGCCGCCCGCGGCCGGCGTGCGGACGGCCCGCCCCTCCAGACCCACCGCACCTGTCCCCCGCTCCTGGAAGGACCGATATGACGCCGCATCGATCCGGTCGGCTCTACCTGACCGCCCCACCGGCCCGGCTGACCCCGCACGAGGTGCGCACCCGCGCCTTCGACGCCCGCAGGCGCGGCGTCGACCCCGATCAGGTACGCGAGTTCCAGGCCCGTGTCGCCGACGAGCTGACCGAGCTGCACCGACAGGTACGCCTGCTCGCGCAGGAGAACGACAGGCTGAAGCGCGCCCTGCGGGACTGGCAGACCATGCACGCCCGCGAGTGCCGCCCGCCGAACGACGGCCACTGGTAGCGGTGCGCCCGCAACCCGGTGACCTGCTGCGCGTCGACGGCCGAGCGTCCGTGCAGTTCGGCGGCGACCGGGCGCTCACGTTCCGGGTCGCGTCGGTCGGCGCCGAGGTGCCGCACACCGGCTGGATCTGGCTGACCGGCTACGTGCTCAACCGTCGAGGCACCGCGACCGCGAAGCGGGAGATCTTCGTGCAGCTCGCCGGGCTGCGCCGGGCCGGCGAACCGTTGCCGCGCGATCAGTCCTGGGTGCCGGCGAACAGGGTCCAGGCGTCGATCTCGGTCGGCGCGAGGGGCCGCGCCGGCAGGTAGGACGCCAGATCGCGGAAGTCCGCCACGGCGTTGTGCACGCACACCGCGAGCGAGAAGTGCAGCAGTTCGCGCAGTGCCTGCGCGTCGGGCGCGGTGGCGTCGTCGAGCAGCGGGCTGCGGACGTCCAGCGCGAACACCACGTGGCAGGCGCTCTGGTCGGCCTTGACGACGCAGTAGTAGCGCCCCTCCTCGGCGAGCCGGTTGCGGATGTTCGCCCAGGCCATGGCCCCGGAGATGTCCGGCACGTCGGCGCCGGCCGCGCAGGCCATCCGGAAGACCCAGCGGGCCGGGTCCTCCGGCGACACCGCGCCGTAGACCAGCACCAGGCCACCGCGGTGGAAGACGGCGAAGCCCTGTACGTCGGGGGTGAGGTGCAGGAAGTCCGGAGTCCAGACCCGGTCGTACTGCCGCTCCGCCAGGGACCGCACGTACGTCACGGTCTGGCCGGCGGCGTGGCGAGCGTCTACGCCCATGCGTTCTGGTCCTCCCCCGAAGCATCGCGGAGCCTCACGCTACGAAGCGCTTCGATAACAGATCAAGGCATGCCGATCGAGTTTGGATGGTCGGT
Organism: Micromonospora sp. NBRC 110037; assembly: GCF_001652995.1. Classification (NCBI taxonomy): domain Bacteria; kingdom Bacillati; phylum Actinomycetota; class Actinomycetes; order Micromonosporales; family Micromonosporaceae; genus Micromonospora; species Micromonospora sp. NBRC 110037. The sequence goes on along the minus strand of NZ_BBVA01000002.1, from coordinate 1,246,847 downwards.
CTCGTGAACGGGACCGAACCCGCCCCGAGTCCCACGGATAGGACTACGGGACGGCTCGTCCGATCGGTCAACCGGCGGGGCGGAGCCGTCCGCGCGGCTGCGCGCGTACACCGGTCGCTGTTGTTAGCGTGGATCGCGGACCGCCACGGCGGTCCGGCCACCCCTCACCCGACGGCCCGCGCGTCCCGGCGACGCCGCGGGGCGCGGTGCCGCGATCCGGCAGGGAGGGGGTGCGATGACCGCGGTGCCGGAGGATCCGGGGCCGGCCGACCAGCGGCCCGCGCCGCGCAACGGCTGGCGGGTACGGGCGCGGGCGCTCGGCGACGCGGCGCGCCTGCGGGCCCGGCGTTTCTGGGACGGCGCGCAGCCCACGCTGCGGCGGCTCTGGTGGACCGAGGAGCCGGAGACGCCGGTGACCACAGTCGACCGGCGCGCCCCGGAGCCGCTCGTGGTGCCGGCGCAGGGCCAGGTGTACGTGTTCCTGGTGCGGGCCACCTACACCTGGTCGTCGGAGACCGCGCGGCCGGAGCTGTTCGGCTGGTACGTCGACTACTTCCAGGCGCAGGCCACGCAGCGGCTGCACCGGCTGGCCGTCCGCTACGCGGTGGAGGTGCCGCCGCACCGGCCGCGTGACCTGCACGCCGCGCTGACGGCGGCGCTGGCCGAGGACGATCCACCGCCCTGGACGTACGCGCGCGGGGAGGTGACGTTCGCCTGCGAGCCGGACGTCACGGTGCATCTGGACGAGCGGGTGCGCCGGCTCCTCCAGCCGTACTGGGAGCAGCGCATCGCGCTGGAGTGCGAGCGCGACCTGGCCCGCCGCCGCGCCGAGTACGCCGACGAGCGGGACCGGCGCGACCGGCAGCCGGAGGCGGCGGGAGCGAGGCCCGCGCCGCGAGCGCCGGACGCCGACGGGCCGGCGGACCTGTTCCCGTTGGAGCCGCTGCTCCCCCCGCCCGCGCCGCGCCCGGCTCCGGGGCAGCGACCGCGCCCCGGCGAGCCGCAGCCACCGGCAGTCTGACGCGCCGCACGGGCGGACGGCGGTGGTCAGCCCGCTACGGCCGCCTCGTCCGGCCGGGTCCGGTGGGCGGTCAGGTACGCGGCGAGGCCGATCAGCAGCCGTTGGTGCTCTTCTGGTTGCGCTTCAGCCCGTCCGACCAGGTCACGCCCTGCACGACGGCCACGACGACGCTGCCGTTGTGGATCTGCTCGTAGTGCAGGTGCGGGCTGAGGTCGTACTTCGCCGAGGTCGCGCCGACCCGGCCGATGACGTCGCCGCGCTTCACGGTGTCGCCAGTGGCCACGGCGCGCGAGTTGAGGTGGGCGTACCGGGTGCGCCAGCCGTCGCCGTGCCCGATGACGATGGTGTTCCCGTAGCCGGAGGTGGTGGAGTAGTACGACTCCAGCACGGTGCCGGCGGCGCTGGCGACCGTCCGGCGGTTGAGGTCGTCCGGGCTGCCGTTGGCGTCGTAGTGGTTCCAGTCGATGGCGTGAGCCGGGCTGTGCCCGTTCCAGTTGTTGCCCTGCCAGGTCTGGCCGCACAGGAATGGCATCCGGAAGCCCGGCCGGGCGGCCTGCGCGGGCTGCACGCCGAGCATCGCGCCCGCGACGACGGCGGTCGTGAGCAGCGCCGGCACGCGCCACCGGGCGGCGGTGGTCGTCAGCGACATCGTTCCCCTCCTCGCATCGAGTGATCCAGGTCGATGCTATGGGCCGCGCGGAGGTCGGGTAAATAGCTACACGGATGAATGCTCGATCAAAACTTTCCTACGGTCAGCCGACAAGGGCGGCGTAGCGGCCGCGCCGGTCCAGCAGCGCGTCGTGGGTGCCTGATTCGACGATCCGGCCGTGGTCGAGCACCGCGATCCGGTCGGCGTCGCGCACGGTGGAGAGCCGGTGCGCGATGGTCACCACGGTGCGGCCCCGGGCCAGCTCGTCCAGCGCCCGCTGGACCGCGCGTTCGGTCTCGGTGTCCAGCGCGCTGGTCGCCTCGTCCAGCACCAGGATCCGCGGGTCGCGCAGCAGGGTCCGGGCGATCGCCAGGCGCTGCTGCTCGCCGCCGGAGAACCGGTGGCCGCGTGAGCCGACCATGGTGTCGTACCCGGCGGGCAGCGCGGCGATGAGGTCGTGGATGCGGGCGGCGCGGGCGGCGGCCTCGATGTCGGCGTCGGTGGCGTCCGGACGCGCGTACCGGAGGTTGTCCCGCACGGTGCCGTGCAGCAGGTACGTCTCCTGGCTGACCACGCCCACGACGGCGGCCAGATCGGCCGGGCGCAGGTCGCGCAGGTCGATCCCGTCGATGGTGATGCGGCCGGCGTCCGGGTCGTGCAGCCGGCTGATCAGCGCGGCGAGCGTGCTCTTGCCGGAGCCGGTCTCCCCCACCAGGGCGAGGCTGGTGCCGGCCGGGACGTCCAGGCTGACGCCGGCGAGGGCGGCGGTGTCGCTGCCCGGGTAGCTGAAGGTGACGTCCTCGATCCGGAGGTGGCCGCGGGCGGTGGCCGGGTCGAGCGGGACCGGGCGGGCCGGCTCGGCGACCTCGACGGGCAGGTCGAGGTATTCGAAGATGCGGGCGAACAGCGCGAGCGACGCGGTGAGCGTGACGCCCACGTTGAGCAGGCCCATCAGCGGCCGGAACAGGTTGCCCTGCAGGGCGGTGAACGCGACGAGCGTGCCGATGGTGAGCGTGCCGGCGGTGCCGGGCAACCCGGCGCCGAGGTAGATCACCGCGGGGATGGCAGCGAAGACGATGCTCATGGCGGCCATCCGCCAGCGTCCGGCCAGCTCGGAGCGCAGTTCCAGGTCGACCAGGCGGGCCGAGGACGCGGTGAACCGGTCGACCAGGGCCGGGCCGGTGCCGAGCGTCTTGGCCAGCCGGACGCCACTGACCGACAGCCCCTCCTCGATGGTCACGGTGAGGTCGGCCAGCTCGCGCTGGCGCTGGGCGGTGATCTCCCGGCGCAGCCGGGCGACGCGGCGGGTGAGCCACAGCGCGGGCGGCAGCACGACCGCCGAGACGAGCGTGAGGCGCCAGCTCAGCGCCAGCATGGCGATGGTGGTGGCGACCACTGTGGTGAGGTTGGCGGCGATCGAGGTGGCGGTGGAGGTGACCACCGCCTGCATGCCGCCGATGTCGTTGGTGATGCGCGACTGGACCTCGCCGGTGCGGGTGCGCACGAAGAAGCCGATCGACTGCCGCTGGAGGTGGGCGAAGACGTCGGCGCGCAGCCGGTGCATGACCTGCTGGCCGACGCGGGTGGAGATCCAGGTCTGGGCGACGCCGAGCACGGCGGTGACGGCGGCGACCGCGACCATGCCCGCGACCAGCCAGGCCAGCAGGGTCAGGTCACGCTCGGGCAGGGCCCTGTCGATCACGGTACGCAGCAGGAACGGCGTGGCCATCGCGATGATCGAGGACGCCACGATGATCGCCACCACGGTGGCGAGCGGGCCGCGGTGGGCGGTGAACAGGCCGCCGATCCGGCGCAGGGACACGTCGCGGGCCTGGGCCTTCTCGGCCGGGGAGACGGTTCGGCCGTCGCGACGGCCTTCGGGGATGCGATCCAAGGGTGCTCCTCATGTGGGGGGAGATGCTGAGGTTACCTCAACATGAGGGAACAACACGAAAGCCTGTTACCGTATTCCCCGTGGACGGCAGCGACGAGAGCCTGGCCGAGACGTTCTGGGCGGTGACCCGCCGGCTGCGGCACCAGACCAAGCGCGCGCTTGCGCCGTGGGAGATCAGCCCCGGGCAGGCGCGGGCGCTGGGCGTGCTGATGCGTCACGGCGCGCTGCGTCCCGGCGCGCTCGCCGAGCACCTGCGCATCGCGCCGCGATCGGCCACCGAGGTGATCGACGGGTTGCAGGAGCGCGGGCTGGTCGAACGCCGGCCCGACCCGGCCGACCGGCGGGCCACGCTGGTCGCGCCCACCGCCGAGGGCGAGCGGGTGGGCGCCGCGATCCGGCAGGCGCGGGCCACCGAGGCGGAACGGTTCTTCGGCGCGCTCTCGCCGGACGACCGGGACGAGCTGACCCGCATCCTGCGCCGCCTGCGCGAGGACTAGATCAGCGGTTTCACCCGATCCGGGTGAGGCGACAGGCCCCGTGGCGGGGAATAGCGCCATCGGGAGGAGGGCCGATGGTCGACGCCACCGAAGAGTTCTTCCGGAGCCTGGGGCAGCGCCGGCAGCGCGGGCTGACCGCGCTCCACGAGGGCAGCGTCCGGTTCGACATCGCCGGTGACGGGTCGGTCGACCACTGGCTGGTCTCCATCGCCCGGGGCGAGGTCACCGCGGCACGGCAGGCCACCGGCGGGGACGCGGTCGTCCGGGCGGACCGGGCCGTCTTCGACCGGATCGCCCGGGGCGAGGCGTACTTCCTGACCACCGTCCTGCGCGGCGAGGCCGAGGTGGAGGGCAGCCCCCGGCTGTTCGCGACCGTACGCCGGCTGTTCCCCTCCCCGCCCGGCTCGCGCCCGGAAGGACACCGGGGAGACGATCATGGGTGACGACCACGTCGGCATCTTCGACGGGACGATCTTCCTGGTCTGCGACCGGGCCGGCGACATCGTCCCGGCGGCCGACGGCACCCACGGCCTGTTCGCCCACGACACCCGCCTGCTGTCCCGGTGGCAGCTCACCATTGACGGCGAGCGGCTCAGCACGCTGTCCATCGACGACATCCAGTACTTCGAGAACCGGTTCTACCTGGTCCCGGGCGCGCAGGACGTCTACGTCAACAGCACGCTCGAGGTGCGCCGCACCCACAGGCTGAACAGCGGACTCCACGAGGAACTGGTCCTGGTCAACAACGACCGGCGAGCCGTCGACCTGACCGTACGGATCGAGGTGGACGCGGACTTCGCGGACCTCTTCGCGGTCAAGGAGGGCACGACGAACCGGGAGGGGCGGCACTACCGGCGGGTCGACGGCCCGCGACTCGTCCTGGGTTACCAGCGCGAACGCTACCGCCGCGAGACGATCGTGTCGGCGACGGCTCCGGCGGAGGTGGACGAGAACGGCCTGACGCTGCGCGTGCACATCGAACCGCACGGCCGGTGGCAGACCCGGCTGACCGCCGAGCCGGACCTCCCCCTGCCCCGCGGGCTGGAACGGCTCAGCCTGCCCGGACGGGTCGAGGGCAACGCCCGGGACAAGCCCGCCGAGCTACGGGAGTGGCTGGACCGGGCGCCGCGACTGGAGACCAGCTGGGGGCCGTTGCAGAACACCTACCGGCAGAGCCTCATCGACCTGGCCGCGCTGCGGTTCAGCCCGTTCCTCGCCGGGACCGGGTGCGTGCTGGCCGCCGGGCTGCCCTGGTTCATGAGCCTGTTCGGCCGCGACAGCATCCTCACCAGCCTCCAGGCGCTGCCGTTCGCACCGGAGCTCGCCGCCACCACGCTCACCGTGCTCGCGTTCCGCCAGGGCAGCCGGATCGACGACTTCCGGGAGGAGGAGCCGGGCCGGATCCTGCACGAGATGCGCTACGGCGAGCTGACCGTCTTCGACGAGACGCCGCACAGCCCCTACTTCGGCAGCGCGGACGCCACTCCCCTGTTCCTCGTGCTGCTCGACGAGTACGAGCGGTGGACCGGCGACGCCGCCCTCGTGCGCGCGGTGGAGCAGGAGGCGCGGGCGGCCGTCGACTGGATCGACCACTACGCCGACCGGGCCGGCAACGGCTACGTCTCCTACGAGCGGCGCAACCCGGTGAACGGCCTGGAGAACCAGTGCTGGAAGGACTCCTGGGACAGCATCTCCTACCGCGACGGCCGGCTGCCGGGCTTCCCGCGCGCCACCTGCGAACTCCAGGGGTACGCGTACGACGCGAAGGTGCGCACCGCCCGGCTGGCCCGCGAGATCTGGCACGACGCGGCGTACGCGGACCGGCTGGAGCGGGACGCCGCCGACCTCAAGCGCCGCTTCAACCACGACTTCTGGATCGACGACGGCGAGTACATGGCGCTGGCGCTGGACGGCGACGGCAGCAAGGTGGACGCCCTGTCGTCGAACATCGGCCACCTGCTGTGGAGCGGCATCGTCGAGGAGCCGAAGGCCGAGGCCCTGGTGCGGCACCTGATGTCACCGGCGATGTTCAGCGGCTGGGGTGTCCGCACGCTGGCCGAGGGCGAGGCCCGCTACAACCCGGTGGGCTACCACGTCGGGACCATCTGGCCGTTCGACAACTCGTTCATCGCCTGGGGACTGCGGCGCTACGGGTACGCCGAGGAGGCGGCCCGCGTCGCGGCCGGCATCCTGGACGCGGCGGCCTTCTACGACGGCCGGCTGCCGGAGGCGTTCGCCGGGCACGACCGGTCCGAGACCCGCTACCCGATCCGGTATCCGACCGCGTGCAGCCCGCAGGCGTGGTCGGCCGGAGCGCCGCTGCTGCTCCTGCGGACGATGCTCGGCCTGCGGCCGGTCGGCGACGATCTCGTGGCCCGGCCGGCTCTGCCTGCTAGCCTCGACTACGTGGCGTTGCTCGACATCCCCGGTCGTTGGGGGCGGCTGGACGCCTTCGGCAGGAGCACCGCCGCCGGCGGCCTGAGCCGTTACGAGCTGGCGCCACAGCAGCTCTCCGCACCGTGACGGGATCGACATGCAGCGCATCGACTGGGAGCACACCGCGGTCGTGGGCGTCCACTGGCAACCCGAGGTGGTCAGCCCCGACGGCGTCTTCGGCCCGTTCTTCGCCGACCAGGTGGCCCGGCACGGCGTGGCGGCGAACGCGGCACGGGTCGCCGCCGCCGCGCGGGCAGCGGGCGGCCTCGTGGTCTTCACCCGGGTCGCCTACCGGCCCGGCTACCCGGACCTGATCACCAACACCCCGAGCTTCGCGATGATCGCCGAACGCGGGGCGTTCCTGGAGGGCGACCCGAAGACCCGCATCGTCGACGAGGTCGGGCGACAGCCCGGCGACGTCGTGGTCACCGGCACCCGGCTCGGCGGATTCTCCGGCACCGAACTGGACCTGATCCTGCGCGGCCGGGGCGTGCGGACCGTGGTGTTCACCGGCGTCGCGACGAACCTGGCCGTCGCCGCCACCGCCTACCAGGCGGTCGACAACGGGTACCGCATCGTCACCGTCTCCGACGCGTGCACGGCGGCCACCGACGAGCTGCACGAGGCGTACCTGAGCACGCTGGGCCAGCTCGGCGAGATCGCCACCACCGGCGAGATCGCCTGACCGGCCGCCGGGGCGCTCAGCGCAGGCCGGCGGCGATCGCGTCGACCAGCAGCGCGCCGAGCATCCGGGCCATCACCGCGCGGGCGGCGTCCACGTCGAGACCCATCGAGTCGCGCATCATCGACCAGGACGACCAGGTGCCGGCCACCGTCAGCGCGTCCAGCAACTGCGCGCGGCCCGGACCGGCGTGCGCCAGCTCCGGGGCGAACACCGCCTCGATCTCGTGCCGGACCCGGGCGACCGCCGCCTCCCGGTTGCGGCGCAACTGCGGGGAGAACGGCTCCCGCAGCGCCGACGCGCGGGCCGAGGGCGCCAGCACCTCCAGCAGCCGGGCGCGCTGGTCGCAGAACGCGGCGATCCGGGCGGTCAGCGGCAGTTCCGGCGACACCGGCCGCCAGAGCGCGGCCTGCCGCTCGCCGACCCGCCGCCCGGTCGCGGCGAACAGCGTCTCCATGTCCTTGAAGTTGGTCCAGAGCGTGCGCAGCGACACCCCGGCCCGCTCGGCGATCCGTTCCCCGGTGGGGCGCAGGTCACCGGAGTCGATCAGGGCCAGGTGCGCCTCCACGATCGCGGCCCGGGTCCGCTCGGCTCGCGCCGCCCGGCCGTCCACCCGCTCCGGCGGGTCGGCCTCCACCTCGATCATGGGTACGGATCTCCTGTTGCTCGGGTACCGGCGGCAACTCTACGTGCGTGCCGCCGGGCGACCGGCACCCGGCCGCCCGGCGGGACGCCTCAGGCGGTCGGCACCGCGTCGGCGGGCGGGTTCGTCGGCGGCTCGGTGAACTCGGTGACCGCGCCGTCGCCGTCGTCCGTGGTGTACGCGGGACCGAAGTACTCCTGCACGCCGTTGCTCACCTTGGTGAGCCGGACGCCGCCGTAGCCGGCGTGCACGCCGTCGGCGTACCGGAAGGGGACCAGGCCGGGCCCGCGGAAGCCGCCCTTGCGCACGGCCTCGACCAGCTTCTCCCGGGTGGGGTCGGGCCCGGCGGCGAGCATCGCCTGGACGAACGTGTACGCCATCGAGTAGCCGTAGATGGCGTTGCCGTCGACCGGGTTGCCCGCGTTGTACTTCTGGTGGATCTTGGTGAACTCCTGGATCCACGGGTTCGCGGTGTCTGCCACGTTCGGCAGGTAGTTGTCGGCCACCATGCCCTCGAGGATCACCTTCTTGTCGCCGAGCTGGGCGGCCAGCGTGGTGTAGTCGGCGCCCACGTTGGACACCACCCACTGCGCCTTGAATCCCTGCCCGGCGGCCTGGCCCATGGCCAGCGCGGTGAAGCCCGGGATGGTCGCCGAGATGACCACCTGGCAGCCGGCCGCGCGCAGCGCCCCGATCGCCGGGCCGACCTGCTGGTTGGTGGTGGTGTACGTCTGCTTCGCCGCGACCGGGCCGAGGACCTGCTCGACGCCGACCAGCGAGTCCCGCCCGAAGTCGTCGTTCTGCCCGAAGTGGCAGACCTTCGCGCCGGGGAACTCCCGCTTGACGTAGCTGGCCAGGATCTTGCCCTCGACCGTGTAGTCGGGCTGCCAGCCGAACGTCGTCGGGTACTTGTCCGGCTCGTTCCAGTTGCGGCTGCCGGAGGCGACGAACAGGTCCGGCACCTTCTGCGTCTTGACGAACTCCAGCACGTTCGTGTGCGTGGGCGTGCCGAGGCCGCCGAGCAGCGCGAAGACCTTGTCGTCGAGCACCAGCTTGCGGACCACGTTCTCGGTGTTGGCGGGGTTGTAGCCGTCGTCCATGACCTTGTAGACGATCTTCCGGCCGTGCACGCCGCCCTTGGCGTTGACGTGCTCGAAGTACGCCTTGGTGGCGGCGGAGATCTTCGAGTAGCCGGGCGCGGCCGGTCCGGTGAGCGGTTGGTGGGTGCCGATGACGACCTCGGAGTCGCTGACGCCGGGAACATTCTCGGCGGCCTGCTTCTCGTCGTCGGCGCAGGCCGGCAGCGCGGCCAGCAGGGCCAGGCCGGCGGCGGCCGCGAGAACGCGGCGGGTGGTGGTGCGCATGGTTCTCCATTCCGGTGCGACGGTGCGAACGGTGTGGGTGGAACCGGTGAGGTCAGCGGTCCGGCGGCCGGGGGGTGGCGGGACGGCGGCGGACGGCCCCGCGTAGGCGGGCGGTGAGGGCACGCACGCCGCCCTGCAGGCCGCCCGCGGCGGCGAGCATGACGACGATGAGGACCAGGCCGAACACGGCCAGCGCGAGGTTGCCCTCCAGCCGCTGGGCCAGCCCGGCGGAGAGGCTGAGGTGTTCGGTGAGCAGGCCGGGCAGGTCCTGGAGCGCGACCAGCAGCACCGCGCCCCAGACCGCGCCGGCCAGGCTGCCCAGCCCGCCGATGACGATCGCCATGAGCAGGAACAGCGACAGGTCCAGCGGGAACTTGCCGGGCGCGACGGTGGCGGTGAGCATGGCGTACACGCCGCCGCCCAGCCCGGCGCAGGCGGCGCTGACCACGAACGCGAGCACCTGCGTGCGGGCCACCGGGATGCCGGCGAGCCGGGCCGCGACCTCGTCGTCGCGTACCGCCCGCAGCGACCGGCCGAAGCGGCTGCGCACCAGGTTGGCCAGCAGCAGCATGGTGAGCAGCGCGGCGGCCAGCGCGATCCAGGCCAGCCAGCGCTCGGGCTGGAAGTAGGCGCCGAGCGCGGCCGGTGGCGTCTGCGCCGGGAACGACAGCCCCTGCTCGCCGTTGAACACGCCGGTGAAGATCGTGGTGACCGCCGGGACGAGCGTCGCCACGGCGAGCGTCACACCGGCCAGGTAGGGGCCGCGCAGCCGGGCCGCGGCCAGCCCGACGACGAGTCCGCCGAGCGCGGTCACCGCGACCCCCGCGAGCAGCGACGCCGGCAGCGTCCACCACCCGCGTACGGCCCGCTCGTCGAGGGCCTGCTGGGTCAGCGCCACGGTGTACGCGCCGGTGGCCATCAGCGCGCCGTGCCCGAGCGAGAGCTGGCCGTTGAGCCCGACCAGCACGGTGTGCCCGGCGGTGACGCAGAGGAACGCGCAGACGCGCGCCACCTGGAGGTTCTGGTACGGCGCGAGCTGGTTGGTGACCAGCACGACGAGCGTGCCGGCGAACACGGCCACGGCCAGGTGGCGCAGCAGCGTGGAGCCGCGCGGATCGCGTCCGGCCGGCGCGCCGGGCAGCAGCCTGCGCAGCGGGGACGCCGTGGCGGGCGCGGTCTCGGTCGGGGTGGTCGTCACACGTGCCTCGCTCTCGCCGCGGAGAAGAGCCCGCCGGGGCGGACCAGCAGGACGGCCAGCAGCAGCACCAGGACGGCCAGCGGGGTGGTGTCCGGTCCGAGGTAGCCAGTGACGTAGGACAGGATCAGCCCGACCAGCAGGCCGCCGACGACAGCGCCGACCGGGCTGTCCAGGCCGCCGACCACGGCGGCGGTGAACGCGATCACGAAGACCAGGTCCATGGCGTGCGAGTGCAGGCCGAGTCCGGTGGGGACGACGAGCATCCCGGCCAGCGCGCCGACGGCGGCGGCGAGCGCCCAGCCGAGCGTGAGCATCCGGCCGACGCTGACGCCGAGCAGCCGGGACACCTCGGGCGCGAACGCGGCAGCCCGCATCCGCAACCCGATCGGGGTGCGGGTGAACAGCACCGCGAGCAGCGCCACCACCGTGAGCGCCGCGCCGAGCACCCAGAGGTCGTACGGGGACAGCGCGGCCACCCCGGCGATGGTGAGCGCGTCGGTGTCGAACGGCGCCGGGGCGGGCCGGTACTCGTTGCCGAAGATCATGCCGAGCACCGCCTGGATGACGAGCACCAGGCCGAGCGCGACGATCACCTGGTTGAGCGGCCCGCCGGGCCCGGCGAACCGCATCAGCACCCGCTCCACCAGCGCGCCCAGGGCCAGTCCGGACAGGATCGCGGCGGCCAGGCCGAGCCAGTACGAGCCGGTGGCGGAGACGACCGCGTAGCCGACGTAGGCGGTGGCCACGGCCATCGCGCCCTGGGCGAAGTTGACCACCCGGGCGGCCCGCCAGATGAGCACCAGCGCGAGCGCGAACGCCGCGTAGACCGCCCCGGCGGCGAGCCCGTCGAAGGTGAGGAACCAGAACCGCTCCATCCGCGACCCCTTCCTAGAATCCGAGGTACGCGTGCCGGAGCTGGTCGTCGTCGCGCAGCCGGGCGGCCGGCGCGGCGGTCACCACCCGCCCGAGCGACATGACGATGCCCTGGTCGGCGACGGAGAGCGCGGAGCGCACGTTCTGCTCGACCAGCAGCACGGTGAGCCCCCGTTCGTCGCGCAGCCGCCGCAGCAGCGCCATGATCTGCGCGGTGACCTTGGGCGCCAGCCCGAGCGACGGCTCGTCGAGCAGCAGCAGCCGGGGCCGGGCGATCAGCGCGCGGCCGATCGCGAGCATCTGCCGTTCGCCGCCGGAGAGCTGGTGTCCGGCGTGGTCGCGGCGGCGGGCCAGCGCCGGGAACAGCTCGTACACCTCGTCCTGCGCGCGCCGGGCGTCGGCCCGGTCACGCCGCCACAGCCCGCCCAGGCGCAGGTTCTCGGCCACGGTCAGCTCGGTCACCACGCCGCGCCCCTCCGGCACGTGCGCCAGCCCGCGCCGGACCAGGTGTTCCACCCGGACGCCGCGCAGGTCCTCGCCCGCGTACCGGATCCGGCCGCCGGTGGGCCGCAGCAGGCCCGAGAGGGTACGCAGCAGCGTGGTCTTGCCCGCGCCGTTGGCGCCGAGCACGGCGGTGACGGTGCCGGCCGGGACGGTGAACGCGACGTCGCGCAGCACCGGCACCGGGCCGTAGCCGCTGCTGAGCGCCTCCACCTCCAGCACGGCGGTCACGGCGTGCTCCCCTCGACCGGCACGTCGGCGCCCAGGTACGCCTCGGTGACCCTCGGGTCGTCGCGGATGCTCTCCGGCGCCCCGGCGGCGATCACCTTGCCGAAGTCGAGCACCACGAGGTCGTGGCAGACGGACATGACCAGGTCCATGTGGTGCTCGACGAGCAGCACGGCGCAGCCGTCGGCCCGGTCGGGCAACGCGCGGACCAGGTCGGCCAGCTCGGCCACGTCGTCGGCGCCGAGACCGCCGGCCGGCTCGTCGAGCAGCAGCAGCCGGGGGCGGGCGATCAGCGCGCGGGCCAGCGCGACCCGCTTGCGTACCGCATAGGGCAGGGTGCCGGGTGCGGCGTCGGCGTGCTTGTCGATGCCCAGCTCGGCGAGCAGGTTCAGGGCCCGGGCGCGCAGCCGGCTCTCGTCGCTGTCGCTGCGCGGCAGGCCGAACAGCGCGGCGGCGAACCCGGCCCGTGCGGTGTGGCTCGCGCCGGCCACCACGTTCTCCAGCACGGTCAGCCCGGCGAACAGGCCGACGCCCTGGAGCGTACGGGCGATGCCGAGCCGGGTGAGGTCGTGCGGGCGGGGCCGGAACGGCCGGCCGTCGAGCGTGAGCGAGCCCTCGGTCGGCCGGACGAAGCCGCAGACCACGTTGAACAGCGTGGTCTTGCCGGCGCCGTTGGGCCCGATCACGCCGACGACCCGGCCGGGCGGTACGCGCAGCGAGACGTCGTCGAGGGCGACCAGGCCGCCGAAGCGTACGCCGACGTGGTGCAGCGCCAGACCCTGATCGTCGGCGGGGGTGGCCGGTGGGCTCATCGTCACCTCGTGCCGGTCGACGGAGCGCGGAAAAACTAATTACACCGGGAGTGTACTTTTCTCTGCCGCCGCGTCAATGCCCAGACGATCACGGTTCATTTCCCGGGGTTATCGGCCTCCAACATGCACTGTCGGTGTGATCCTCCCGCCATCCGGTCGCGGGCGCGGCGCAGGAACGTCTGCTCCGCCGCGTTGCCGGTGCCGGCGATCGCCGCGTCGTACGCGATCCGGGCCTGCGCCGGACGGTCGAGGCGGCGCAACAGGTCGGCCCGGATCGCGTGCCACACGTGGTATCCGGTCAGGTCCAGCCGGTCCACTTCGGCCAGAGCGGCCGCCGGTCCGCGTACCTCGGCCAGCGCGACCGCCCGGTTCAGCGCCACCACCGGTCCCGGCGCGACGGCCGCCAACTGGTCGTAGAGCGCGAGGATCTGTCCCCAGTCGGTCGCGGCGGCGGTCGGCGCGTCCGCGTGCACCGCGCCGATCGCGGCCTGGAGCTGGTACGGGCCGGGCCGGCCCCGCCGCAGGCACCGGCGGACCAGATCCTGGCCCTCGGCGATCAGCTCCCGGTCCCACCGGCCACGGTCCTGCTCGGACAGCGACACCGGCGCCCCGTCCGGCCCGGTCCGGGCGTCCCGGCGCGCCTCGGTGAGCAGCATCAGCGCGAGCAGGCCGAGCGCCTCCGGCTCGTCCGGCATCAACGTCACCAGCAGCCGGCCCAGCCGGATCGCCTCGGCGCCCAGCTCGGCACGGCCCAGCCGCTCCCCCGCGCTGGCCGTGTGCCCCTCGTTGAAGATCAGGTAGACCACCGCGAGGACCCCGCGCAGCCGGTCCGGCAGGTCCGCGTCGCGCGGCACCCGGTACGGGATACCGGCGTCGCGGATCTTCGCCTTGGCCCGGACCAGGCGCTGGGCCATCGTCCGCTCCGGCACCAGGAAGGCGCGCGCGATCTCGGCGGTGCTCAGGCCGCCGAGCAGGCGCAGCGTCAACGCCACCCGGGCGGGCGCGGCGAGCGCCGGGTGGCAGCAGGTGAAGATCAGGCGCAGGCGGTCGTCGGGCACGGGCCCCTCCTCGGCGGGCGGGTCGGCGGCGTGCAGCAGGGCGGCCTCGGCGTGCCGGGCAGTCCGGGTGGCCTCGCGGCGCAACCTGTCGATCGCCCGGTTCCGGGCGGTGGTGATGATCCAGCCGGCCGGGCTGGGCGGCGGCCCGTCGGCGGCCCAGCGCGTCACCGCGATCGCGAACGCCTCCTGGACCGCCTCCTCGGCGAGGTCGATGTCGCCGAGGAGACGGACCAGGACGGCTACCGCGCGGCCGTACTCGGCCCGGAAGACCCGTTCGACGTCGGTCATCCCTCGCCCTGGAACGGGCGGACCTCGATCGGCAGCGTGGTCGCCAGCGCGTACCGGCGGCCCCAGTCCAGCGCGGCGTCCAGGTCGGGCGCCCGGATGATGGTGACGCCGCCCAGGTACTCCTTGCCCTCGGCGAACGGCCCGTCGGTGACCAGCACCTCGTCACCGGCCGGGCGCAGCACGGTGGCGGTCTGCGGGTCGTGCAGGCCGTTGCCGAACACCCAGCACCCCGCCTCCCGCAGGTCCCGGCCGATGGCCTCGACCTCGCGCATCACCCCGGCCAGGAACTCCGGGTCCGGGCGTCCCTGGCCGGCCGGCTGGTACATGCTGATCAGGTACTGCTTCATCGGCTTCTCCTCGTCACCGGACGGCCCCGCGCCGCCCCTTCACCCTCCACACGAACGGCTGACGCCGGTTTCGACACGCCGGGCCGGGTGAATCCGGCCGGGAGCCGGGTACGCCGCCGCGTGCGCCGCCACCGGGTCGTCGTCGTGGGCGCCGGGTTCTCCGGTCTGGCCTGCGCGCTCGCGCTGGACGCGGCGGGCGCGCAGGTGCGGGTGCTGGAGGCCCGGGACCGGGTGGGCGGCCGGACGCTCAGCCGACCGCTACCAGGCGGCGGCTGGCTCGATCTCGGCGCGCAGTGGATCGGCCCGACCCAGGACCGGATGTACGCGCTCGCCGCCGCGTACGGCCTGGCCACGTTCCCCTCCCCCGCGCGCGGCGCGGCGACGCTGCTGCTCGGCGCACGCCCGGCCACCGGGGAACCGCCGGGGCTGTCCGCGCTGCTGGGCACGCTCGACGAGATGGCGGCCGGGCTCGACCCGGCCGCGCCGTGGCGGGCGGACGGGGCGGCACTGTGGGACCGGGTCACGTTCGGCGGCTGGCTCGACGCGAGCGGGGCCGACCCGGTCACCGCCGGGTACGCCGGCCGGATGCTCGCCGGTGGCCTGCTGGCCGCCTCGCCGGACGAGGTCTCGCTGCTGCACATGCTGTTCTACCTGCGCAGCGGCGGCGGCACCCGGTCGCTGCTGCGCATGGCGGGTGGCGCCCAGCAGGACCGGATCGCCGGCGGCCCGGCCGCGCTGGCCGAGCGGATGGCCGCCGCGCTGCCTCCGGGGAGCCTGCGCCTGCGCGCGCCGGTGGACGGCGTCGCGCAGGACCGCGACGGGGTGCGGGTGCGCTGCGGCGGCGAGACGTACCGCGGCGACGCGGTGGTGGTCGCGCTGGCGCCGACGCTGGCCGGGCGCATCCGGTACGACCCGCCGCTGCCGCCGCTGCGCGACGGGCTGACCCAGCGGATGCCGATGGGCGCGGCGCTCAAGGTCCACGCGCTCTATCCGGAGCCGTTCTGGCGGGCCGACGGCCGCTCCGGCGTGTCCAGCACCGACACCGGGCCGCTCACCGAGACGGTGGACAACTCGCTGCCGGACGTACCCGGTGGGATCCTCACCGCGTTCAGCTACGGCGCGCAGGCCCGGGCGCTGCGCCGGCTGCCGGAGGGCGCGCGCCGGGACGCGCTGTGCGAGGCGCTCGCCGCGATCTTCGGCCCGGCCGCCGCGCGCCCCGACGACCTCGTCGAGTACGACTGGTCTGCCGACGAGTGGACGCGCGGCTGCTTCTGCGGCGTCCTGCCGACCGGCGCGTGGTGCGCGTACGGCCCGGAACTGCGCACGCCGATGGGCCGGGTGCACTGGGCCGGCACGGAGACCGCGACCCGGTGGAGCGGCTACCTGGAGGGCGCGGTGACCGCCGGCGAGCGCGCCGCCGCCGAGGCGCTCGCCCAGCTCGGCTGAGCACCCAATTCAGTGAGATTCTTCGATGCGCTCTATTGAAAAGTTTCTCCGCCCTGTGCACTAATGACGACAGTTCCTTTCGTCATACTCCCGCCGCCGGAGCGCGGCAACCCCCAGGGAGGACAGATGCACAGATCGATCCGATCGGCGCTGCGCGCGGCCGGAGCCGCGCTGCTCGCCACCGTCACCGTCGCCGCCGCGGCCCTGTCCGCAGCGGCACCCGCCTCCGCCGCCCCGGCCGGACTACCCGGCATGGACGTGTCCAGCTACCAGGGCAACGTGAACTGGTCCGGGGCGTGGGCCAACGGCGCCCGGTTCGCCTACGTCAAGGCGACCGAGGGCACGTACTACACCAACCCGTACTTCGCCCAGCAGTACAACGGCTCCTACAACGTCGGGATGATCCGCGGCTCGTACCACTTCGCCCGCCCCGACACCACCAGCGGCGCCGTCCAGGCCAACTACTTCGTCGACCACGGCGGCGGCTGGTCGAAGGACGGGCGGACGCTGCCCGGCGCGCTGGACATCGAGTACAACCCGTACGGCGCGACCTGCTACGGCCTGAGCCAGGCGTCGATGCGCAGCTGGATCGCCTCGTTCGTCAACCAGTACTACGCCCGCACCGGACGGTGGGCCACCATCTACACCACCACCGACTGGTGGAGCACCTGCACCGGCAACACCTCGCAGTTCGCGGCCAACAACCCACTGTGGATCGCCCGCTACGCAAGCAGCGTCGGCACGCTGCCGGCCGGCTGGGGCACGTACTCGTTCTGGCAGTGGTCCTCCTCCGGGGTCTTCCCCGGTGACCAGAACGTGTGGAACGGCTCGCTGGACCGGCTGCGCGTGCTGGCCTGCAACGGACCCTGCTGACCCCAGCCCGGGCGTGGCGGGCGGTGCCGGTCCCGCCACGCCCGGCCGTACCTCACCCCACGAGGAGGCTGCGATGTCTGTTCCCGTCCACCGGCGGACCGTGCTGCGCGGCGCGGTCCTGCTCGGCGCCGCCGCCGGCGTCGGCGCGCTGACCCAGATCGGCTCCGGCCCCGACGCGCGGGCCGCTGCCACCCGGGTCGACCAGCCGACCATCGCCAACTGCGCGACCTGGGGCGCCCGCCCGCCCTCGTCGCCGGTGAGCGTGGTGTCCAGCCGGCCCAACAAGATCATCGTGCACCACACCGCGTTCCCGAACACCACCGACTACAGCCTCGCCCAGGCGTACCGGAACTCCCGCGACATCCAGGACCTGCACATGGACAGCAACGGCTGGCTCGACTCCGGGCAGCACTTCACCAACAGCCGGGGCGGCTACCTGACCGAGGGCCGCCACGGCAGCCTCTACGCGCTGCTGCACGGCCAGACCATGGTGCAGGGCGCGCACTGCGTCGGGCAGAACAGCCAGGCCATCGGCATCGAGAACGACGGCATCTACCTGGACGTGCAGCCGCCCCAGGCGCTCTGGAACAGCCTGGTGACGTTCTGCGCGTTCACCTGCCAGCAGTACGGCATCGCGCCCACCGAGATCTACGGACACAAGGACTTCAACGACACGCAGTGCCCGGGCCTGCTGCACGACCGCCTGCCGGAGCTGCGCCGTACCGTCGCCGCCCGTCTCGGCGGCTGACCACGGGGGTACGCGGGACGCCCGAGTGCGACGGGCGTCCCGCAGCGCGTCAGTGCTCGCTTATATAAGCCGCGTCTGATACAAAGGTGTCGTGCACGCCTTCGACGTTCTCGGCGACCCGGTCCGCCGCCGGATCCTGGAACTGCTCGCCGACGGTGAGCAGCCCGCCGGGGCGCTCGGCGAGACCGTGCGGCGCGAGTTCGGCATCAGCCAGCCCGCCGTCTCGCAGCACCTCAAGGTGCTGCGCGAACACGGCTTCACCACGGTGCGCGCCGACGGCACCCGCCGGCTCTACGCCGTGGACCCCGGCCCGCTGCGCGAGATCGACGCGTGGCTGGACGGGTTCCGCCGCTTCTGGACGCCGCCACTGGCCGCGCTCGCCACCGAGCTGGCCCGGGGCCGCCGCGAACGACGGCTGCGCGCAGACGACACCGACGACGAGAGGACCGAACCATGATCGACGTGACCGGACAGATCAGCGCCGTCGAGCGCCGCATCGGCGACCGCACGCTCCCCGCCGGGCAGGCGCGGGTACTCACCATCGCCCAGACGTACGACGCGCCGGTGGACGACGTCTTCGACGCCTGCACCAACCCGGAACGGATACCGCGCTGGTTCCTGCCGGTCTCCGGCGACCTGAGCCTCGGCGGCCGCTACCAGCTGGAGGGCAACGCCGGTGGCACCGTCGAACGCTGCGACCCGCCGCACGGCTTCGCCGCCACCTGGGAGTTCGGCGACGAGGTGAGCTGGATCGAGGTGCGGCTGCGCGAGGCCGGCCCCGGGCGTACCCGCTTCGAGCTGGAACACGTCGCGCACGTCGACGACCAGCGGTGGGCCGAGTACGGCCCGGGCGCGGTCGGCATCGGCTGGGACCTGGCGCTGGTCGGGCTGGCCTCCCACTTCGCGGCCGACGGCACGGGCGTCGACCCGGCCGCCGCAGCCGAGTGGATGGCCTCACCCGAGGGCCTCCGTTTCGTCACCGAGTCCAGCAGGAGCTGGACGGAGGCAAGCATCGAGGCCGGCACCCCGGCCGAGGAGGCACAAGCCGCGGGCGAGCGCGTCACCGCGTTCTACACAGGCGCCCCCACGCCCTGACCCTCCTCTCCCTCCCTCTCCCCGCCCTCTCCCCTCCCGCTCTCTCCTCGTCGATCTTGCGGTTTGGGCCCTCAGAATGTCCGTTTGACGGAGTTTGCGGGGCACCAAATCGCAAGATCGACGGGCTCGGTCGAGCTCTTCGAGATCTTGGAAGGAAAGGGTCGCCATAGGAGCCTTTTCCTTTCAAGATCTCTTCGCATCTCGTGATGTGGAGCAGGCCTCTCCAAGCTGGACATCCGTCGTTGTCCCGGCGGAGATGCGGGTGATCGTTGCAGGGGCGAAAAGCGGCGGTGGGATGTCGGTGGGGTGGGGCAGACTGCGGGGCATGCCGATCCGTTCCGTCGCCGACCTGACCGCCGCGCTCGACACCGGCGCGACGTTCAAGTATCTGCGCTTCTGGGGGCACCGGCCGCAGCGCGACGGCGGTGTCGGCGCCGGTTGCCTGAGCCAGTGGTGGCCGGCGGCGTTCACAGTGGACGGCCGGGAGTTCGCCACCGCCGAGCACTGGATGATGTGGCACAAGGCCACCCTCTTCGGTGACCACGCGGTCGCCGAGCGGGTGCTGGCCGCCGGGCACCCGCACCGGGCCAAGGCGCTCGGCCGGCAGGTGCGCGACTTCGACGAGGCGACCTGGGCGGCCCGCCGCTACGAGATCGTGGTGGCCGGCAGCGTGGCCAAGTTCGCCCAGCACGAGCCGTTGCGGCGGTTCCTGCTCGGCACCGGCGACCGGGTGCTCGTCGAGGCCAGCCCGACGGACCGGGTCTGGGGCATCGGCCTGACCGCCGACGACCCGCGCGCCGCCGACCCGGCGACCTGGCGGGGCGACAACCTGCTCGGCTTCGCCCTGATGGAGGCGCGCGCCCAGCTCGCCGGCCAGAGGGGGTGACGTCTGACCTCGGGCGGCAGGTGCGGGTAACGTGCTGCGGCGTGACCCCGTACTCGCACTGCTCCTTCTGCGGCGCGGCCTACCCGGCGGGCGCCGGGTGGCCGCGGGTCTGTTCCTCGTGCGGCGAGACGGTGTGGCGCAACCCGCTGCCGGTCGCGGTGGCGGTGCTGCCGGTCCGCACGCCGCAGGGGCTCGGCGTGGTCGTGGTGCGCCGCGACATCGAACCGGCCCGGGGGCTGCTGGCGCTCCCGGGTGGCTTCGTCGAGTACGGCGAGGAGTGGTCCGAGGCGCTCGTGCGGGAGCTGCGCGAGGAGACCGGGCTGCTGGCCGAGGCCGGCGAGGCGCGGCTGTTCGCGGTGCACGGCGCTCCGGCTGGCGGCACCATGATGGTCTTCGGGGTGCTGCCCGAGCGGGCTATCGGTGACCTGCCGCCGTCGGCGCCGACCGAGGAGGCCACCGAGTGGCTGGTGCTCACCGATCCGGTCGAGCTGGCCTTCTCCACGCACACCCGGGTGCTCGCCGATTTCCTCGCCGGGCAACGCCCGCTCTGACCGGACCGACCCCGGCACCGTGCGGCGCGGTCAGCCGCGGGCCGGAACCGGCTGGGGTGAGAACGGCACGGCGGCCGGCGCCTCGATCTCCGGCTCGCCGGCCGGGTGCCGCCACAGCCCGCGCCGCCGCAGGATCGGCAGCACGCCCTCGCCGAACCAGTACGCCTCCTCCAGGTGCGGGTGGCCGGAGAGGATGAACTCGTCCAGGCCGAGCGCGTGGTACTCGGCGATCCGGTCGGCGACCTCGGTGTGGCTGCCGACGAGTGCGGTGCCCGCGCCGCCGCGTACCAGCCCGAATCCGGCCCACAGGTTCGGCGAGACCTCCAGCCCGTCGCGGGAGCCGCCGTGCAGGTCGAGCATCCGCCGCTGCCCCTCGGACTCGCTGCGTCGCAGCCCTTCCTGCACGGCGCGCACGTCGGCCCCGGGGATGCCGTCGAGCAGCTTGCGGGCCTGGGCCCACGCCTCCTCGGCGGTGTCCCGGCTGATCACGTGCAGCCGGATGCCGTACCGCAGCTCGCGACCGGCCCCGGCGGCGAGCCCGCGGATCCAGTCCAGCTTGCCGGCCACCTGCGCGGGCGGTTCGCCCCAGGTCAGGTACACGTCGCTGTGGCGGACGGCCACCGGCCCGGCCGCGCCGGACGACCCGCCGAAGTAGACCGGCGGCACCGGGTCGGGCAGCCGGCCGAGCCGGGCGCCCTCGACCCGCACGTGGGCGCCGTCGTGGTCGACCGTCTCGCCGCGCCACAGCGCCCGCACCACGTGCAGGAACTCGTCGGTACGCGCGTAGCGGGCGTCCTTGTCCAGGAAGTCGCCGTACGCGCGCTGCTCGGCCGACTCGCCGCCGGTGACCACGTTCAGTAGCAGCCGCCCGCCGGACAGGCGCTGGAACGTGGACGCCATCTGCGCGGCGAGGGTGGGTGAGAGCAGGCCGGGCCGGAACGCGACGAGGAACTTCAGCCGCTCGGTGACCTCGGTGAGCATGGCGGTGGTCAGCCAGGCGTCCTCGCACCAGGCGCCGGTGGGGGTGAGCGCGCCGGCGAAGCCGAGCTGTTCGGCGGTGCGGGCGATCTGCCCCAGGTACGCCACGCTCGCGGGTCGCGCGCCACCGGCCGTGCCGACCGGTACGCCGTGTCCGCCGCCCACGATGTCCCGGCTGTCGCCGTAGGTCGGCAGGAACCAGTGGAAGGTGAGCGACATGGGGGCCTCCGGTGCGCGTCGGACGGGCCGTCTCCTGAGTGGTGGGACGACCGCGCCGACAGACTACCCATAAAACCTATCGGGTTGGTAGGTTGCTGTCGCCCGTCGATGCCGGGCCCTTCCCCTCCCCGAGGAGTCGCCATGCGTACCCCCAGAACCCGCCGCCGGCCGGTGGCCGCGCTGCTCACCACCCTCGCGCTGCTGGCCGCGACGGCGCTGACGGCCTGCGGCGGCGAGGCGGCCGACGCCAGCGGCGGCGGCAGTGACGGCCCGCTGCGGATCGGCTACCAGCGCTTCGGCGGGCTCAGCCTGGTCAAGGCGCGCGGCGACGCGAAGAACGTCACCTGGTCGCTGTTCGAGAGCGGCCCGGCGCTGACCGAGGCGCTCAAGGCCGGCTCGATCGACATCGGCCAGGTCGGCGAGGCCCCACCCGTGTTCGCCGCCGCCGGCAAGATCCCGTTCTCCGTGGTCGGCACGTCCCAGCCGATCCCGCAGGGCGAGGCGGTTCTGGTCAAGGCGGGCAGCCCGTATCGTGGATTCGCCGACCTGCGCGGGAAGACAGTCGCGCTGAACAAGGGCTCCAACGTGCACTGGCTGCTGGTCAAGCTGCTGGAGGCGAACCGGATGACGCTCGCCGACATCAAGGTGAAGTACCTCAAGCCCGCCGAGGGGCGGCCCGCGTTCGACAACGGGCAGGTCGACGCCTGGATCATCTGGGATCCCTACTTCGCGCTGGCCGAGCAGCCCGGCGTACGGGTGCTCGCCGACGCCACCGGCCTGGCCGGCAACCGCGAGTACGTGCTGGCCGCGCCGGACGCGGTGAAGAACCGCACCGCCGACGTACGCGCGTTCCTGGACACGTACCGGCAGACCACCGACTGGGGCATCGCCCACCCGACCGAGCGGGCCGCCGTCCTCGCCCCGGAGCTGAAGATCCCGCTCGACGTGACCACCCGGGCGCTGGCCCGCAGCGCCAAGCCGCTCGCCCCGGTCACCCCGGAGATCGGCGCAGAGTTGCAGGCCATCGCGGACAGCTTCGTGGAGCTGAAGCTGGTGCCCGGACCGGTCGACATCGCCGGGCGGGTGGACGGCCGGTTCAACGAGGCGTTCCAGTGAGCGGTCCGGCGCTGGCCGAGGCGATCCCCGCTGTCGTACCCGATCGGGCGACGCCGCGGCGGTCCCGGGCCCGCGCCTCGCGGCGGTGGCGGCGCGCGGTGAGCCCGGTCGTGCTGGTGCTCGCCTGGGAGGTCGCCGCGCGCACCGGCCTGCTCGCCGCGGAGAAGCTGCCCGCGCCCAGCGCGGTGCTGGCGACCGGGTGGCGGCTGGCGCGCGACGGGACGCTCGGCGTGCACCTGCTCGACTCGCTCACCCGCGCCGCGCTCGGCCTGCTCATCGGCGGCGGCCTGGCGCTGGTGCTCGGCGCGGCGGCGGGGCTGCTGCGCCTCGGTGACGACCTGGTCGACCCGCCGGTGCAGATGGCCCGGATGCTGCCGCACCTGGGCCTGGTCCCGCTGCTGATCATCTGGGTCGGCATCGGCGAGTCGCTGAAGGTCACGCTCGTCGCGCTCGGCGCGTTCTTCCCGATCTACTTCAACACGTACGCCGGCATCCGCGACATCGACGAACGCCTGGTCGAGGCGGCGCGCACCTGCGGTCTCGGCGCGGCGGCCCGCCTGCGGCACGTGGTGCTGCCCGGCGCGCTGCCGTCGCTGTTCCTCGGGCTGCGGCTGGCCATCGGCGCGGCCTGGCTCAGCCTGGTCGTCGGCGAGCAGGTGAACGCGCAGACCGGCGTCGGCTTCCTGATGATGGAGGCACGCGAGTTCAGCCAGACCGACGTGGTGGTGCTCGGCCTGCTCATCTACGCGCTGCTGGGGCTCGCCTCCGACCTGCTCATCCGGTACGCGGAGAGGAGGACGCTGGCGTGGCGACGCGGACTGCGCGCGACCTGACCGGGCCGGTGCTCACCGCACGCGCGGTGACCCGGTCCTTCGGCCCGGCGGTGGTGCTGGCCGGGGTCGACCTGACCATCGCCGCCGGGGAGACGGTGGCGCTGCTCGGCGGCAGCGGATCCGGCAAGAGCACGCTGCTGCGCGTGCTGGCCGGGCTCGACGGCGACGCGGGCGGCGAGCACACGGTGCACGGCACCGCCGCCGTGGTGTTCCAGGAGCATCGACTGCTGCCGTGGAAGCGGGTGGCGGACAACGTGGCGCTCGGCCTGACCGGGCCGGACGTGGGCGACCGGGTCGGCCGCGCGCTGGCCGAGGTCGGGCTCGCCGACCGGGGCCGGGCCTGGCCCGCCGAGCTGTCCGGCGGGCAGGCGCAGCGGGTCGCGGTGGCCCGCGCGCTGGTCCGCGAACCGGACCTGCTGCTGCTGGACGAACCGTTCGGCGCGCTGGACGCGCTGACCCGGCTGCGCATGCAGGGGCTGCTGCGGCGGCTGCGCGCCCAGCACGGCTTCGCCGCGCTGCTCGTCACCCACGACGTGGAGGAGGCGCTGCTGCTCGCCGATCGCGTCCTGCTCCTCGACGACGGCGTGATCGCCGAAGAGGTGCCGGTACGCCTCGGCCCCACCCCGAGCCCCGACGACCCGGCCCTCGGCGCGCTGCGCCGCCACCTGCTCGACCGCCTCGGCGTACCCGCCGGCTGACCGCGAGGGAGAACCGATGACCCGCTGGACCCCCGACCCGACCTTCTACCCCTCCCCCGCGCTCGCCGCCACCGCGCCGGCCGAGAAACTCGCGTACGTCGCCGCGTTCGACCGCGCCGGGCAGCGCCCCGACGCCATCGCGGTGCTCGACACCGACCCGGACTCCGACTCGTACGGCCGGGTGGTGGGCTGGACCGAGCTGCCGAACACCGGCGACGAGCTGCACCACTTCGGCTGGAACGCCTGCAGCAGCGCGCTCTGCCCCACCGCGCCGCACCCGCACGTGGAACGCCGCTACCTGATCGTGCCGGGCCTGCGCTCGTCCCGGATCCACGTGCTCGACACCAAGCCCGACCCGCGCCGCCCCGAACTGGTGAAGGTGATCGGCCCGGAGGAACTCGGCAAGCGCGCCGGATACTCCCGCCCGCACACCGTGCACTGCGGGCCGGACGGCATCTACGTCTCCGCGCTCGGCGGCGCGGACGGACAGGAGGGGCCCGGCGGCATCGCCGTGCTCGACCACACCACGTTCGAGGTACGCGGCGCGTGGGAGGCCGACCGGGGGCCGCAGTTCCTGGCGTACGACTTCTGGTGGCACTACACGCAGGACGTGCTGGTCACCAGCGAGTGGGGCACGCCGTCGATGATCGAGGACGGCATCGTCGGGGAACTGCTGCTGGGGCGGAAGTACGGGCACGCGATCCACTTCTGGGACCTGGCGAAGCGCCGGCACGTGCAGCGCGTCGACCTCGGCGACCAGTACCAGATGCCGCTGGAGCTGCGCCCCGCGCACGACCCGACGAAGTCGTACGGCTTCGTCGGGGTGGTGATCAGCGTCGAGGACCTGTCCGCCTCGATCTGGCTGTGGCACCGCGACGGCGACGCCTGGGCGGTGACCAAGGTGATCGACATCCCGGCCGAGCCGGCCGACCCGGCCGACCTGCCGGACCTGCTCAAGCCGTTCGGGGCGGTGCCGCCGCTGGTCACCGACATCGACCTGTCAGTGGACGACAGGTTCCTGCACGTCTCCTGCTGGGGCACCGGAGAGCTGATCCGCTACGACGTCAGCGACCCGTTCCACCCGGTACGCGTCGGCTCGGTGCGCCTGGGCGGCATCGTCAACCGCACGCCGCACCCGGCGTACCCGGACGAGCCGCTGGCCGGCGGCCCGCAGATGGTCGAGATCAGCCGCGACGGCCGCCGCGTCTACGTCAGCAACTCGCTCTACGGCGCCTGGGACGACCAGTTCTACCCCGACGGGGTGGGCGCCTGGGTGGCGAAGCTCGACGTCGACCCGGGCAGCCGCGGCCTCGTGCCGGATCCGCGGTTCTTCCCGCGCGGGGAGGAGTTCCGCGGCCTGCGCGTGCACCAGACCCGGTTGCAGGGCGGCGACGCGTCATCTGACTCGTACTGCTTCCCGTGACCGGCGCGACCTGGGCGGCGCTGGCCGGCCTCGGCGCGTTCCACGGCCTGAACCCGGCGATGGGCTGGCTGTTCGCGGTGGCCCGGGGCCTGCAGGAGCGCCGACGGGCGGCGCTGCTGGCGGCGCTGCCGCCGATCGCGGCCGGTCACCTGGCGTCGGTGGCGGTGGTCGCCGCGCTGGTCAGCGCCACCCGGTCGGTGACGGCGAGCACTGCGGTCGCGGTCACCGGCGGGGTGCTGCTCGTCGGGTTCGGGCTGTGGCGGCTGCTGTCCGACCGGCACTTCCGGTGGGCCGGGATGCGGCTGTCGGCCGCGCAGCTCACCGCCTGGTCGTTCCTGATGTCGGCGGCGCACGGCGCGGGCCTGATGCTGCTGCCGGTGCTGCTCGCCGAACCGGCGGTCGGCGGCGGCCCGCACGCCGGACACCTCGCCGCCGCGCCGGCCGGCGCGCTGACCGGCCTGTTCGCGGCGGCCGTGCACACCGCCGCCATGCTCGGCGTCGCGCTGGCCGTGGCCGTGGCCGTGTACGAGGTGCTCGGCGTCGGTGTGCTGCGCCGGGCCTGGTTCAACGTCGACCGGCTCTGGGCCGGCGTGCTCGTGGTGGCCGGGGTGGTGACGCTGATCGGCGCGGCGTGACCGTGCCGCCGACCTGCTATGGATCGACGGGAAGTCCTACTGGTTGAATAGGAAAGGCAGCGTCGCCCATCCCGGAGGTCAGCCGTGAGTCAGTCCCCGTCCTCAGCCGAAGCCGTCCACGACGCCGACCGGAGCCGGCAGTGGCTCGCCGGGCAGGCACACGGGCCGGGCGTCGACCGCGACCGGCTGCTGGAGGTGGGTGCGGCGATGGCCGCGGTGACCGCCGCCGCCGCGGAACGCGAGCCGGTAGCGGTGACGTCCGCGCCGGTCGGCGTCGACCCCGGCGCGCCGATCGTCAAGCCGCTGCCGGCGGACCTGCTGCGCCCGCTGGACACCAACGCCGAGATGCGCTGGCCGTCGATGGCCGGCCAGGAGTACGTGGTCCCGATCGACCGCTTCTTCGTCCGCAACCACACGGTCACGCCGCACCTGGACGCGGCCACCTGGCGGCTGCGCCTGTTCGGCGACGGGCTGCGCGGCACGCCGACCCGGGACGACGCGGTCGAGTTCGACCTCGACGAGCTGCGCCGGCTACCCGCCGAGGAGCACGCGGCGCTGCTGGAGTGCGCCGGCAACGGGCGGCGCTACTTCGCCGAGCAGCAGGGCGACCCCGCCCCGGGCGTGGCGTGGGGGCTGGGCAGCGTCGGCGTGGCCCGCTGGCGGGGCGTGCGGCTCGGCACGGTGCTGCGCCTGGCCGGGCTGCGCGACGAGGCGGTCGACGTGATGCCCGAGGGCCTCGACCCGGACTACGTCACCGGCGGGGTCAACCTCGGCCGGGTACGCCGTCCGATGCCCATCGCGAAGGCGCTCGACGACGTGCTGCTGGCGTACGAGATGAACGGCGAGCCGCTCCCAGCCGACCACGGCTTCCCGGTGCGGGTCGTGGTGCCCGGCTGGGTCGGCATCGCCTCGATCAAGTGGGTGGGCGCGATCGAGGTCTCCACCACCCCGCTGTTCTCGCCGTGGAACACGCAGTTCTACCGCATGTTCGGCCCCGGCCACCCCGCCGGCGGCACCGCGCTCACCGCCCAGCCGGTACGCAGCGCGTTCGAGCTGCCCTGGGACGCCCGGCTGCCGGCCGGTGAGGAGGTGCTGCTGACCGGCCGCTCCTGGTCCGGCAACGGCCCGATCGCGCACGTCGAGGTGGACACCGGCGACGGGTGGCGCCCGGCCGACCTGGTCACCGCGGACCGGGGCGGCGCCTGGCAGCGCTGGACCGTCCGCTGGCGCCCGCCGGCCACGGGCCGGCACACGCTGCGTGCCCGGGCCACCGACTGCACCGGCGTCGTCCAGCCCGACCGGGCCGCCGTGAACGACCTCGCGTACCTGTTCGACGCCGTGGTGGCCCACCCGGTCACCGTCCGCTGACGCCCGCTCAGGTGGTGCCGAGGTAGGGCGGCGGCACGGTGTCGGTGAGCCACACCCCGTTCGCCGAGCGGTAGAACAGGTACCCCGCCTCGGCCATCGCCGCCGCGTCCACCGTCAGCACCACCACCGCGCCGCCCCGGCGCGCGCCGACGCGCCGGGCCGTCGCCACATCAGGTGACAGGTGTACGTGGTGCCGCCCGCCCCGGCGCAGCCCCTGCGCCCGGATCGCGTCCAGCACGGCCTCGCCGGTGCCGTGGAACAGCCGGGGCGGCGGCGCGGCCGGGGTGAGGCCGAGGTCGACCGGAACGGAGTGCCCCTGGTTGGCGCGGATCCGGTCGGCCCCGTCCGGACCGGTCTCCACCGCGAAGCGCTGCTTGTCGTTGCCCGCGACCACGGCGTCCAGGTGGGCGCGGCTGATCCCCAGCCCGGTGAGCACGTCCGCGACCGGCACCCAGCCCGCCCGGTCGAGCCGCAGGCCGTACGCGTCGGGCCGGTGCCGCAACGCCAGCGACAGCCGCTTGCTCACCCGAACAAGATCCCGATGTTCCACCCGCCCAGTGTGGAGCCACGCCCCTGCCCTGTCGACGCAGTTCCCCACCCGCACCCCCTCGCCCCTCCCCGGCCCCGCCTCGCCCCTTCCGCAGCGCCTCCCCGCGCCACCTCGCCCCACGTTTCCGCCCCGCCCACCGCACCCGCCTCGCCTCGCCTCGCCTCGTCGATCTTGCGGTTTCGGCCCCTCGGGTGCCCGGTTTACGGTCTTTTGCCGGGGCAGGAACCCCATGATCGGCGAGATGGAGGGCTGAGGGCGGGCGGGACGGGCGGGCGGGAGGAGCGAGGGGTCAGGCAGCGGCTCGGGCTGGGAGGGGGCGGCGGCGGTGGGACGGGTCGGTCAGCGTGGGCGGGGACCAAGCGCCGTCGGGCTGGTAGAGGTTCGTGCCCGGCGGGACGATCTCGTCGATACGGTCCAGGACCGCGTCGTCGAGCGTCAGCTCCGCCCCGGCGAGCAGCGCGTCCAGCTGGTCCATCGTGCGCGGCCCGATGATGGTCGACGTGACCGCCGGATGCACGGCGGTGAACGCCACGGCGAGCTGCGGCAGCGTGCAGCCAACCTCGTCGGCGAGCGCGACCAGTTGCTCGACGGCGGCGTACTTGGCGGCGTTGCCCGGCAGCGCCGGGTCGAACCGGGCCGGGGTGAGCGCCGGACGGCCGGCGCCGAGGTCGACGGGCCGCCCCTGCCGGTAGCGGCCGGACAGGAACCCGGAGGCCAGCGGGCTCCACACCAGCACGCCCATCCGGTAGCGGCGGCACACCGGCAGCACCGACGTCTCGACGCCGCGCGCCAGGATCGAGTACGGCGGCTGCTCGGTGCGGAATCGGCCCAGCGCACGCCGCTCGGCGACGTGGTGCGCCTCCACGATCTCCTCGGCCGGGAAGGTCGAGCAGCCGAACGCGCGGATCTTCCCGGCCCGGACCAGGTCGGTGAGCACGCCGAGCGTCTCCTCGACGTCCGTGGTGTGGTCGGGGCGGTGCACCTGGTAGAGGTCGATCCAGTCGGTGCCCAGCCGGCGCAGGCTGTCCTCGACCGCACGGACGATCCAGCGGCGCGAGTTGCCGCCCCGGTTGGGCCCCTCCCCCATCGGGAAGTGGACCTTCGTGGCGAGCACCACGTCGTCGCGGCGGCCACGCAGGGCCTTGCCGACGATCTCCTCGGACTCGCCGGCCGAGTACATATCGGCGGTGTCCACGAAGTTGACGCCGCGGTCGAGTGCCGCGTGGACGATCCGGGCGCAGTCGTCGTGGTCGGGGTTGCCGACCGCGCCGAACATCATGGTGCCGAGGCAGTGGACGCTGACCTCGATGCCGGTGCCGCCGAGGACGCGATAGCGCATGTGAGCTCCCTGGTTCGCACCGCGCCGGCCGGATGGCGCGCGGTCCGGACACGGTAGGAGTTCGAGTGCGCTGGAGGTCAACCGTCGGCGGCGGGTTCCGCGCTGCCGGCGAGGTAGCCGGCCGCCTGCAACTCGAACAGCTCGCGGTAGAGCCCGCCCTGGGCCATCAACGTGTCGTGGTTGCCGGACTGCACGAGCCGGCCGTGGTCCATCACGAAGATCCGGTCGGCGTGCCGCACGTTCGCCAACCGGTGGGTGATCAGCACGACGGCCCGGTCCGGGTGCCGCCGCAGATGCTGGAAGAGGGCGTGCTCGGCACGCGCGTCCAGCGCTGCGGACGGCTCGTCGCAGATCAGCAGCCGGGCGTCGCGGTAGAGGCCTCGTGCGGCCACCAGCCGCTGCCACTGCCCGCCGGACAGGTCCTGGCCGTCCTTGAACTGCCGGTCCAGCAGCGTGTCGTACCCGAACGGCAGCTCGCTGATCATGTCGTGCGCGGCGGCGTCGCGGGCGGCGGTCTCCACGCTGGGGCCGGGCCCGTCGGCGCGGTCGTGGCGGCCGACGCGGATGTTCTGCCGGGCGGTGAACGGGAACTTCCACCAGTCCTGGCTCATCACCGCGACCTGGGCGGCGGTCTGCCGTGGGTCCAGTTCGGCGGTGTCCACGCCGTCCCAGCGGATCGTGCCGCCGGTGGGCCGGTAGAGGCCGGCGATCAGCTTGGCGAGCGTGGTCTTGCCGGAGCCGTTCTCCCCCACCAGCGCGATC
Source organism: Micromonospora sp. NBRC 110037 (assembly GCF_001652995.1). Classification (NCBI taxonomy): domain Bacteria; kingdom Bacillati; phylum Actinomycetota; class Actinomycetes; order Micromonosporales; family Micromonosporaceae; genus Micromonospora; species Micromonospora sp. NBRC 110037. The sequence goes on along the minus strand of NZ_BBVA01000002.1, from coordinate 1,216,836 downwards.
ACCTCACCGCGCCGGAACGTGAGGCTTACCTCGTCGACCGCCGCCGTGTCGGTGTCCGGGTAGCGCAGGCTGACCCGCTCGACGTCGATGCGCGTGAACCCGTCGACGGGCAGGTGCCCGCCGGCTGGGATCCGCCGGGTGGCCCGGTCGAGGAAGTCGCGGTAGTCCTGGTAGTAGAGCGCGTCCTCGTAGAGCGAGTTGGTGGCGAAGATCGCCGTACGCAGGCTCGTCCGCGCGGCCTGGAGCGCGAGCAGCGCGGTGGCCGCCGCCGCCAGCGCGACCACGCCGCCCATCAGCAGCCCGCCCAGTACGGCGTAGACCGCGAACGCGGCCACGCCGGTCACCGACAGGCCGAGTCCTCGGGTGACGGTCTGCGAACGGGCCAGCCGGAGCTGGGCCTGGGTCTCGACGGTCATCATCCGGTGGTACTCGGCCAGCAGGAAGTCCCGCATCTGGTAGGCACGGATCTCGGCGGCGGTGTGCCGATCGGCCATCAAACGGGCCAGCAGGTACATCCGGCGGCGACGGGTGATCCAGGCCAGCAGCGCCAGGTACTGCCGCCGCGCCAGTTTGACCGCGGTGACCGCCTCGGGCACCGCGGCGAGCAGCAGGCACGGCAGCAGGACGGGCTGGATGACGGTGACCGCGGCGGCGGTGGCCAGCACACCCACGACCCCGGTCACCAGGTTCACGGTGTGGTCCACGATCGACGCGGCCTCGGCCATGCCCCGATCCCGGGCACGATCCATCTCCTCGGCGAAGCCGGCGTCGTCGAACGCGGCGAGTTCCACAGCGGTGGTCGCCTCGAACAGCCGGAGTTCCACCTGGTAGTTGATCTGCGGGATGAGCCGCGCCTGCGCCCAGCCGGCGGCGACAGTCAGCGCTCCCCGGGCCGTCACGGCGGCGGCCGCGAGCAGGAGCGCGGGCAGGGCCGCCCGGATCCGGTCCGGTGTGGGCCCGTCGGCGAAGAGTTGCCGGAGCACGCCGGTGGTGGCGAGCAGGCCGAAGGTGGTGAGCAGGCCGGCGACCACGTTGAGCCCGATCGAGGCGAGCGTGTCTCGGCGGCTGGTCGCCCAGGCCAGGCCGATGGCCTCGCGGACGAGGGCGGGCAGCCGGCGCGCCACCGACCAGAAGCTGGTGTGGGCGAACTCGGTGGCGCGGTTCATCCAGTGCCCGTCCGCCAGCTCCGGCAGCGGCGTCTCGTCGCCCGCCGCGCTCCCGGCCGGGGCGGGCTCGTCCGGCGGGTGCTCGTCCGAGGGGCGCCGAGGACCGAAAACCGCTGCCATACGCGTCTCCTCCGGTACGCCGACGACTCCGGAGCTTACGTTCCGCAATCGACAGATGTCTCCCCGTGTTCGGCGTGTCGTACAGGCGTCCCAACCGCGTGTCCACCGGGCGGCGGGCGAAAGACCGCCCGCACGGTGGTCGCCGCCGGGTCGCGTCGCGCGCGACCGGTCCGGGTGGCAGGCTTGTGGGGTTCGCCGGCGCAGGCCGGCCGACCGCCCGTCGTGAAGGAGAAGATCGACCCGATGGCTGTGGACGTCACCACCACCGACGAATGGCAGGCGCTGCGCAAGCACGCCGAGGCGATGCGCGGCACGCACCTGCGCGACCTGTTCGCCGCCGACGGGCAGCGGGGTGAGCGGCTCACCGGTGAGGTCGCCGACCTGCACGTGGACTACAGCAAGAACCTGATCACCGACGAGACCGTCGCGCTGCTCGGCGCGCTCGCCGAGCGGGTCGGGCTGGCCGACCGGATCGCGGCCATGTTCGCCGGGCGGCACATCAACGTGACCGAGGACCGGGCCGTGCTGCACACCGCGCTGCGCCTGCCCGCGGACGCCTCGCTCACCGTGGACGGCCAGGACGTGGTCGCCGACGTGCACGCCGTGCTGGACCGCATGTCGGCGTTCGCGCAGCGGGTGCGCTCCGGCTCGTGGCGCGGCCACACCGGCGAGCGGATCACCACTGTGGTGAACATCGGCATCGGCGGCTCCGACCTGGGGCCGGTGATGGCGTACGAGGCGCTGAAGGCGTACCGGGACGCGGGCATCAGCTGCCGGTTCGTGTCGAACATCGACCCGACCGACATCCACGACAAGACCGCCGACCTGGACCCGGCGAGCACGCTGTTCGTGGTGGTCTCCAAGACGTTCTCCACCCAGGAGACGCTCGCCAACGCCGACCAGGCGCGGCGCTGGCTGCTCGCCGGGCTGGACGCGGACGACGACGCGGTGGCCCGCCACTTCGTCGCGGTCAGCACCAACGAGCAGCGGGTCCGGGACTTCGGCATCGACCCGGAGAACATGTTCGGCTTCTGGGACTGGGTGGGCGGACGCTACTCGCTGCCGTCGGCGGTCGGCCTGTCGGTGATGCTCGCGATCGGGCCGGACCGGTTCCGCGAGATGCTGGCCGGCTACCACGCGGTCGACGAGCACTTCCGGTCCGCTCCGGTGGAACGCAACGTGCCGGCGCTGCTCGGCCTGCTCAACGTCTGGTACACCGACTTCCTCGGCGCGGAGACCCACGCGGTGCTGCCCTACTCGCAGTACCTGCACCGCTTCCCCGCCTACCTGCAGCAGCTCACCATGGAGAGCAACGGCAAGTCGGTACGCGTCGACGGCTCGCCGGTGACGTACCCGACCGGGGAGATCTTCTGGGGTGAGCCGGGCACCAACGGCCAGCACGCCTTCTACCAGCTCATCCACCAGGGCACCCGGCTGATCCCGGCGGACTTCATCGCGTTCAGCCGGCCCAACCACGACCTGGGCGACATGCACGACCTGTTCATGTCGAACTTCTTCGCCCAGACCGCCGCGCTGGCGTTCGGGCGGACCCGGGAGCAGGTGGAGGCCGAGGGCACCGCGCCCGAGGTGGTGGCGCACCGGGTGATGGCCGGCAACCACCCGACCACGTCGATCCTGGCGCCGAAGCTCACCCCGTCGACGCTGGGCCAGCTGATCGCGCTCTACGAGCACATCACGTTCACCGAGGCCGCGGTCTGGGACATCAACGCCTTCGACCAGTGGGGTGTGGAGCTGGGCAAGGTGATGGCCAACCAGCTCGCGCCGAAGCTGACCGGGCCGGACCCGGACCTGGCCGACGTGGACACCTCGACCGCCGAACTGATCCGCCGCTACCGGGCCGAGCGCGGCCGGAGCTGACCGCGTACCCGTGGCGTCCCGCGCGCGACCGGCCGGGACGCCACGGGTCAGCGGCGCAGCAGGTCGGCGTGCGCGGCGCGCAGCCGGATCAGCGCCGGGTCGCCGGCCGGGGCGCGGCGGTCGAGTTCGGCCCACGCCTCGGCCAGCGCGTCGGCCAGCGCCCGCAACTCGGCGGCGTGCCGCCGGCCGGACTGCTGGTGCAGCTCCTCCAGGCGGCGGGCCCAGCCGGCGCTGATCGCGGCGACCCGGTCGGCGTCGGCGCGCGCCTGGGCCCCGGTGCGGGCGGCCGGCGCGGGCACGATCGCGGCGATCGGGCGGGAATCGCCGTCGCGGGTGACGAGGGTGACGGTGTCGGTCAGCTCGGCCAGGGAGACGAGCTGGGTGAGCCGGGTGCGGACCTCGCGCAGCGGCAGGGCGCGCGGCTGCGGGGACCGGTCGGCCAGTGCGGGGACAGCCATGGACACATGTTCACGTCCGGGTACGACAGTTTCGGCGGTCAGGCCGTCCACTCCGGCGCCAGCACCGACCAGACCTCCATGTCGGCGCGGCCCTCCGGCGTCGCGGCGGCCCCGCGCAGGACGCCGTCGCGGCTCATGCCCAGCCGCTTGGCGACGGCGATGCTGCGGTCGTTGCCGGCCTTCGTGATCCACTCGACCCGGTGGATGCCGCGCTCCCGCACCGCCCAGTCGATGATCACGCGCGCGGCACGGGTGACCAGGCCCTGCCCCTCGGCGCCCGGTTCCAGCCAGCAGCCCGCCTCGCACACCCCGCGCGCGGTGCTCAGCGACACGAACAGCACGCCGCCGACGAGCGTGCTGCGCTGCCAGATGCCCCAAAGGCCGCCGTCGTCGCGGGCCCACCGGTCGGCGTACGCCTGGAGGACCTTGCGGGCCGACTCGGCGTCGGTGGCGACGAAGGACGCGCCGACCCACGGCGAGATGTGCTCGCGGCAGCGGTCGAGGTTGGCCAGGAACTCGTCGGCGTGCCAGGGCGACAGTGGACGCAGCTCCGCGTCGTCGGTGAGGGCGTGGGCGAACATCAGGGGAAGCTAGCAGGACCGTCGCGCTTTTGTCGGTCGGTCCCTCTACGGTCTGCGCCGTGAACGCCGTCCAGACGTACCGATACCTTCAGCCGTCCGCGCTGCGCGCCGCCGGTCTCGATCTGCAGACCTGCGGCGGCCCGGCGGCCAACCCGCGCTTCTTCGCCGGGTTCCTCACCGCCCCGGCCGCGGCGGCGGCCGGGCTGCTCGCCGTCGCCGAGGTGGCCCGCACCCGCTACCACCAGCCGGTCAACCCGGCCAGCCTGGACCCGGTGGTCACCGGCAGCCGGGGCCGCCTGCGGTTCGAGTCGTTCTCCGGCTGCTGCGGGGTGTACGCCCGGATGGACGTCCTGCCGGCCGGGCTGGACGGCGAGATCAGCGGCCACGGCACCACGAACGTGGACGTGAACCCGCCGCTGCGGGAGGCGCTGGCCCGGGTGGGCGGCATCGAGCCGCTGCACGTGGCGGTCGGCCCGGACGACCTGGCCGTCTCCACCATGGACGGCTCGGTGGTCGAGCGGAAGGTGCCGCTGCCCGGACGCTGGCTGCGCGGCTTCGCCGAGGTGCACGTGCTCACCGCCGGCTTCGAGCCGCGCGCCGAGATCCCGGCGACGGAGGCGGCGGCGTTCCTGCGCCGGCTGCCCGCCGCGACGGACCGCAGCGTGCTGTGGGCGGTGCCCGCCGGGCGTACGCTGCGGCTGACCTCCCGGCCGGCGCCGGGCGCGGTCTGCCTGGCCGGCGCGGGCCGGCTGGCGGCGCTGCGCGGCGTGCTGCGCCACGCCCGCACGCTGCGGGTGTACGGCCCGGCGGTGCGCGCCGGATCGCCGGCCGTGCCGAGCACGTGGGAGCTGGACACCGGGGCGCTGCGGGTGTCGCTGACGCTGTCCCCCGAGCCGTACCGGGGGTTCTCCGGCGAGGGCGCGGCGCTGGCGGCGCTCGCCGGTGACGACGTGGTGGACGACGCGGAACTGGTGGGCGCGCTGCTCAACTGGGATCCGACGATCGACGTGGCCGCGCTGGCCGACGCCGCCGCGCTGCCCGACGGGCGGGTGCGTGCCGCGCTCGCCCAGCTGGGCACCGCCGGGCGGGTCGGGTACGACGTGGCGGACGGGGCGTACTTCCACCGGGTGATGCCCTACGACGCGGGCCGCGCGGAGCGGGACAACCCGCGGCTGCTCGGCGCGCGGGCGCTGGTCGAGCGCGGCGCGGTCGAGCGCGACGGCGAGGACGCGACGGTACGCACCGACGCCGAGGTCTACCGGGTGCGCCGCCACCCGGACGGCGCATACTCCTGCACCTGTCGCTGGTGGGCGCGGCACCGCGGGCAGCGGGGGCCGTGCCGGCACGCGCTGGCCGTGTCGATGGTCGCGGCGCCGGTGGAGGTGCTGTCGTGACCGGGTTCGTCGAGGCGGTGGTGCGCGGCAGGATGTCCGAGGTCCGCTCCGCCCTGGCCGGGTTGGACGAGCCGGCCCGGCGGGCGCTCGGCGACGAACTGGTCGCCGACGTGCGCCGCAGGCGGGACGCCTGGTGGTGGCAGGGCGAGGCGGCGACGCTGGCGGTCGCAGCGGTGGGGACGCTGAGCACGCCGACGAAGGTGGCCGCGCTGCTCGGCCGCCGCTCGGTCTGGCTGAGCGGCGTCGACGCCGCGCCGGTGGTCGACGTGGCCCGGGAACGCGGGGTGACCTGGCTGGCGGACGTGGCGTACAAGCTGGCCGACCGGCTGCCCCGGGACCGGATGCTCGCGGGCTGGCGGTTCGTCGCCGGTCTCCTGCTGGCGGAGAAGGCCCCGCCGCCGACCGGGGACGACTTCGTGCGCGGGTGGACGGCCGCACAGGGCTCCCCGGCCCCACGCGGGACGCGCCCACCCACTGTGGACCGGCTGCGCGCGGACCCGTTCCTGGACGCGCTGCTGCCGCGCCTGTTCGAGGTGGACGGCGTGGGCACCGAACTGGCCCGCGGCGACGGCGCGGGCACGGACGCGGATGCCCTGCCCCGTGCGCTGGCGGCGCTGGCGGCGGAGGGCCGGCTCGACCGCGCTGCCCTGCTCAACGGCGTGCTCGGCCGGCTGCTGCGCGGCGACCGGCCCGGCGCGCTGCGCCCGTTCCTGGCGCTGCACGACCTGCTGGCGCCGACCCCCGACGAGGTGGCGGTGCGGTCGAGCGCCTATCTGCGGCTGCTCGCCGACGGGCCGGGGCCGGTGGCCCGCGCCGCCCAGCGGACGCTGCGGGAGGCCGGTGACGCCGCCGAGCCGGAGGCGCTGTGGGAAACCGCCCGGACGGTGCTGGCCCGGCCGGAGAAGGCGCTGGTCCGGGCACAGTTGACCTGGCTCGACCGGCTGGCCCGGCAGCACCCGGATCAGGCCACGGAGGTCGGCGCGGTGCTCGCCGTGGCGGCCGGTCACCCGGACGCCGGACTGCGCGAGCGCGCGCTGGCGCTGGCGGCGCGGCACGGTCACCGGCCAGAGGCGGTCACCACCGTGGCCGAGCCTCGTGACGACCTGCCGCCGCCGCTGCCGGCAGCGGCCGCGCCACCGCCGATCGCCGACGTGGACGAGCTGGTGGAGGAGGTGGCGGCGACACTGCGCGGACTGTGGCCGGCCTCGGTGCTGGAACGGGTCATGGACGGGCTGCTGCGGCTGGGCACCCGTGACCGCGACCGTCTCGAGGTCGCGCTGGCGCCGGTGCTGCGCCGGGAGGAGGTGGCCGAGTACGAGCACATCTGGGCCCGGTCCGACCCCTCGTTCGAGATCGACCGGCTGCTGCTGTTCGTCGCGCGTATCGGGGACGCCACCCGGCGCCGCGACGGCTGGGCCTCGACGCTGGCTACGGCTGGTGGCGGGCCTGCCGCGGTGGCCTCCGGCCGCCCCGCGCCGATGTGGCTATACCGCCTCCGGCTGGCCGAGGCCGGGCAGCGCCTGGACGGCCGTGACGATCCAGGGCTGTTGTCCGCGCCCACCTCGGCCACCGGGGCGGTCGAACCGCAGGTGCTCTACGAGCGGCTGGCGGCGCTCGGCGACCGGCCGTACTGGAGGTGGGACTACACGCAGGCGTTGTTGCGCCTGCCGGCCGGGGTCGACGAGCCGCTTGCGGCCCGCGCCGAGGCGCTCGGCACGCCGGGCGGCGTCGAGCTGGCGGCCTGGCTGCGCGGCGGTGGCGTGCCGGCGCCGGTGCATGAGGTGGTGACGGTGGGCCGGCGGGACCGGTCCGGCCGCTACGACTGGAGCTACGACCAGTTGCCGGAACGACGGCGGCTCGTCGCGCTCACCCCACCGGCCGACGTGGACGACCGGTTCGGCCTGCTCACTGTGCGGCCGGCGGCGATCGGCCGCCGGATCTTCGACGCCGGGCACCTGTGGCCGGCCGTCCTGCCCGGCCACCGGGGCGTGGTCGCCGCCCAGGTCCTTCCCGAGCTGGCCATGGCCGCCCAGGAGGACTTCGCCGGGCGTGGGCCGGTCCTGCTGACGCTCGCCGAGTGCACAGGCGCGGGCGGTCCGGCGCTGGACCTGGCCGTGGCGTACGGGCTGTGTGCCCGGCACGAGGCGGACCGGGTCGCCGCGCTCGACGCGCTGCTGCTCCTGGCCGCCGCCGGTGACCTGGACGCGCCGGCGGTGGGCGGGCATCTGGGCGAGATGGGGGCGCAGGGGCAGGTGATCCTCACCCGGGCCGTCACGCCGCTGCGGGACGCGCTGGCGGCGGGCGCCCGGCTGAGCGTCTGGCGGCTGCTCGCCGCGGCGTTGCCGCCCCTGCTGGCCGGGCCGACGCCACCGCGGGGCACGCCGGACCTGCTCGCGCTGGCGGCGGAGGCGGCGACCGCGACGGGCGTCCGGATCGAGGTACCAGGGCTGGCCGACGTGGTGGCCCGGGGCGGCAGCAGCCGGCTGGTCGCCGAGGCCCGGCGGCTCGCCGCCGCCCTGGCCGCCTGAGTCAGCCGCCCCCGTCGCCGGGCAGGTAGGCGCACAGCGCGTCGAACTGCGCCACGGTCAGGTACGAGGGATTCGCCGCCTGCGGCTGCCGGAGCACCTCGGCCCCGGCCAGCCGCGGGTCGGCGCGCAGCACCTCGCGGCGTACCCGCAGTGGCTCGTCCAGGATCGTCAGGTCCAGCGGCGCGGTCCACGGCTCGCCCGGCGCGCCGGGCTGCGGCGGGGCGGCGATCCGCCCGACGCCCCAGACGCCGTACGGCGTCCGGCCCCGGCTGCCGCTGGCCCAGAACACCACCGGCTGGCCGGCGCGCATCAGGCGTACCCGGTAGCCGGGGCGGACGCACCAGCCGGTGACGCGCGGGTCGGCGGCGAAGCGGGCCGTAAGGTCCACCGCGTCCGCGTTGCCCTTGATCAACCAGGCGCCGAGGTCGTCCAGGGTCACCCGCCGATCGGTCATCAGCCCATTCTGCGGTCCGCCCGGGCGAAGCGCCGGACGACGGGGCGGCGGGCCGGGGCGGCCGTCAGATGATCAGGTGGGTCCAGTAGGTGAGCCAGACCGCGAACAACGCGCCCTGCAGCAGCGCCAGCGCGGCGGTGAGCCAGCCGTCGAGGCCGGGCCGGCGAGCCCAGCGGGCCAGCACGAACGCGACCGGGAACGCGGCGAGCAGGTAGCGCAGGAGGCTCTTGTACACCGGCGGCCCCATCGACAGTGGCACCAGCACCACGACGAGCGTGTAGACCAGGTACGGCCAGTCGGCCCGGCGGCGCAGCCCGACGACCGCCACCACCAGCGTCGCCACCGCGATCCACACCCGCAGCGCGTCGGCCGAGTTGCCGCCGGTCAGCGCGGACACCGCCGTCGCGACGGGGTTCTGCAACCGGATCGCCCAGCCGGTCTCCTGCGCGTGCTGGTAGGCGAACCAGTCCCCGCTCTGCCAGCGGCAGAACGCCATGAACGTCAGCCAGCCCGCCGGCACCAGCACCAGCGGCCAGCCCTCGCGCAGCAGTCGCGGCCACGCGCGCGGGCCGGCCCGCCAGCCGTGCTGGCGGAGCAGCACCAGCGCCAGCGGCGCCACCACGAGGAAGCCGACGGAGCGGCTCATCGCCAGGAAGTAGCCGACCACGCCGACGACCAGCCAGCGGCGTCGTTCGGCGTACCAGAAGGTGGCCAGCGCCAGGCAGACGAACAGGGACTCGGTGAGCGCCGCCTGGAACAGGAACGCCGTCGGCAGGAGCAGCAGGTACCGGACCGCTCGCCGGCCGTCGGCCGGTGCGGCGCCGCCGAGCAGCCGGCCCCCCAGCCGGTACGCGAAGTAGAGCTGCACCACCAGCGCCACGTTGCTGACCAGCAGCAGAGCCCAGGCGGTGTGACCGCCGAGCAGCGGCGCGAGCGGCCGGGCCAGGAACGGATAGAGCAGCGGGAAGCCGAAGTCCGGCCACGGCCGGTCCAGTGGCAGCCGGGCCAGGTGCTCGTAGAGGAACGAGTCCCAGGCGAACCAGAGCGAGAACCAGCGGTGCGACGAGATCGCGTCCTGCTGCTCCCGCATCCCGGTCTCGCCGGCCGGCGGCGCGCCGGGCACCCCGTCCCAGGCGGCCAGCACCAGCACGCCGAGCAGGCTGAGCACGAGCTTCGAGCCGACGAAGACGGCGAACACGAATCCCCACGGCTCGGGCACCCCGCGGGCGACCCGGATTCCACGCGACCACCACCGGGTACGCCCGGAGCGCGCCCCGACGGCAGGGCCGGCCGCGCGTTCAGATTCGGCCGCGCGGAAGGATTCGGCCGCGCGTTCGGGGTCGGCCGCGCCACCGGGATCGACCCGCCGCTCCTCCGTCATCGCGCTCCCACCGGTCGGCCCCTGGCCGACGGCCCGGCCGGAAGCCCGGCCCGCATTCCCCGTCCGTCCCCGCCCACACCCGTCCCCGCCGGCACCCGTCCGGCCCACACCCCTCCGGCCTGCCCCGTCCGGCCCGCCCACACACCTGTCCGGCACGCCCCCATGCCCGCGTCGATCATGAGGTTGGCGGCGACAAATCAGACACCAAACGCCGTCAACTTCATGATCGACGGGGTCGGGTCGGGCCGGGTCGGGGCGGGGTGGGTGGGCGGCGCATCGGGGTGGGTGCGCAGGTGAGGACGGCGGCAGGACGGGTATGCGCGGTGCCGCATCGGGAGGCTGGCGGCGGGGGGCGCGGACGGCATGGGTGACGGCGACGGAACCGTTATCATCGGGGCGGGGCCGGCCGGGTTGACCGCCGCGTACGAGCTGCTGCGGCACGGCGAGCCGGTCCGGGTCTACGAGGCCGACGACGTGGTCGGCGGGATCAGCCGGACCGTGGAACGCGAGGGCTGGCGCTTCGACATCGGCGGGCACCGCTTCTTCACCAAGGTGTCCCGGGTCGAGGACTTCTGGCACGAGATCCTGCCGGACGAGGACTTCCTGCTCCGGCCGCGGATGAGCCGGATCTACTACCGCGGGGCGCTGTTCGACTATCCGCTCAGCGCCGGAAACGCGCTGCGCAACCTCGGCCTGCTGGAGGCGGCGCGCTGTCTGGCCTCGTACGGCCGGGCCCGGCTGCGCCCGCCGAAGGACCAGTCGCACTTCGAGGGGTGGGTGTCGGCGCGGTTCGGCTGGCGGCTCTACTCGATCTTCTTCAAGACGTACACGGAGAAGGTCTGGGGGATGCCGGCGGACCAGTTGCAGGCCGACTGGGCGGCCCAGCGGATCAAGAACCTGTCGCTGGCCACCGCGATGCGCAACGCGCTGCTGCCCCGGCGCGACCGCACGGACGTGACCAGCCTGATCGAGGAGTTCCAGTACCCGAAGCACGGCCCCGGGATGATGTGGGAGCGCTGCGCCGAGGAGGTCGCCCGACGCGGCGGCACGGTACGCACCGGCGCCTGGGTGACCGAGGTACGGCGGGACCCGGCGGCCCGGCGGGCGACAGCGGTGACGCTCGTCGACGCGGACGGTGAGCGGACCGAGCCGGCCGATCATGTGATCTCCTCGATGCCGATCTCCGCGCTGGTGCGGGCGATGCGGCCGGAGGCGCCGCCCGAGGTGCGGGCCGCCGCCGACGACCTGCGGTACCGGGACTTCCTGACCGTCGCGCTCGTGGTGCCGGAGGAGTTCTCATTCCCGGACAACTGGATCTACGTGCACGACCCGGCGGCCCGGGTGGGCCGGATCCAGAACTTCGGCTCCTGGTCGCCGTACCTGGTCAAGGACGGGCGGACGTGCCTGGGGCTGGAGTACTTCGTGTTCGAGGGCGACGAGATGTGGCGGACGCCGGACGCCGAACTGGTCGCGTTCGCCACCGCCGAGCTGGAGCGGCTGGGCCTGGTCAAGCCCGGCTGCGTGGAGGCCGGTTACGTGGTCCGGATGCCGAAGGCGTACCCGGTCTACGACGAGCGGTACCAGCGCAACGTCGACGTCATCCGGGGCTGGCTTGCCGCGAACGTGCCGAACGTGCACCCGGTCGGGCGCAACGGCATGCACCGGTACAACAACGCCGACCATTCGATGCTCACCGCGATGCTGACCGCGGAGAACATCGCGCACGGCGCGGAGCACGACGTCTGGACCGTCAACGTGGAACAGGACTACCACGAGCAGCGCAGCCCGTCGCGGCACGGCACCGGCCGGGACGCGCCGGTCGTCCCGGCCCGTCGGTAAGGCGCCGCGCGTGAGGGTGGTCATAACCGCTGGACGGCCGCCCCGGCGGTGCTGCTAGCCTTCTGGGCAGGTCATGAGCGCCAGCGCGAAGCCCCGGCTCGCTGGCCGGCAACCCTCCTCCGCGGTGGGGTGCCCCGGGTGAAGACCAGGCACCGGCAGCCGCCGGTGCAAGCGTGGCCTGGCACCCAGGTCAGCACCAGACCAGGGAGACCGATGTCCGTACCACCCTCCACCCCCTCCGGCGACGTCGCCGCGTACCCGGCCCGCTTCGCGCTGGTCAAGCGCCGCCACGTCGACCTGATGCGGGTGTGCAGCGACGCCTGTCGCCCCGCGCGCTGAGCGAACGCCACCCCCCTCTTTCCGATCCATCCTTCTCCGGCCCGGTCGTCTGTCCGGCGGGCCGGCGCCGACGCGCACCTCCGCGCGTCCGTCCACTCTGGAGAGACATCGTGCGTTTCCGTACCGTCCTGACCCGTGCCGCCGCCGTCGGCGCGGCGGCCCTGCTCGCCGTCACCGCGCTCACCGCCTGCGGCGGCGACGACACCGACGCGGCCGACAACCCGTACGGCCTGCTCCAGCCCGGCGTGATCCGCGCCGGAACGCTCACCGACGCGCCGCCGAACGTCTTCCTGAAGGACGGCAAGTTCACCGGCTTCGACAACGAGCTGCTGCGCGCCGTGGCCGCCAAGATCGACCTGAAGGTGGAGTTCGTCGGCACCGACTTCTCCGCCCTGCTCTCCCAGGTCAACAGCGGCAAGTTCGACGTGGGCAGCTCCTCGATCACGATCACCGAGGCGCGCAAGAAGACAGTGGACTTCGGCAACGGCTACGACTTCGGCTACTTCGGCCTGGACGTACCGGCCGGCTCCACGCTCACCGGCTTCGACCAGCTCGCCGGCAAGCGCGTGGTGGTGGTGCAGGGCACCGTGCAGGACGACTACGCCACCAAGCAGAACCTCGACCCGGTGCGCGTGCCCGACTACAACAGCGCGATCAACCAGCTCAAGGCCGGCACCGCGGACGCCTGGATCGCCCCGGCGGAGATCGGCGACAAGTCCGCCGCCGACAGCAACGGCAAGATCAAGGTCGCGGCGAAGCAGCTCAGCCCCACCCCGACCGCGTTCGCCGTGGCGAAGGGCAACGACAAGCTGCGCGAGGCGCTGAACAAGGGCCTCGACGAGGTGATCGCGGACGGCACGTGGAGCCGCCTGCAGGCGGAGTACTACCCGGGGCGGCCGATCCCGGCCGACTTCAAGCCCGGCAGCGGGTCGGTGGCGGCGCCGGCGCCGTCGGCCGCCTCCTGAGCCGGTAACCGAGCACGAGCAGGGCGGACGGAGCGGACATGGACCCACTGAGCACCCTCTGGGAGACGTTCTTCGACTGGGAGTCGATGCGCGAGGCGCTGCCGGAGATGCTGACCGTCGGGCTGCCGAACACGCTCACCCTGGCGGTCTCCGCCGCCCTGCTCGGCTCGGTGCTGGGCATGCTGCTGGCCGTCGCCGGCATCTCGCGTACCCGGTGGTTGCGCTGGCCGGCGCGGATCTACACCGACGTGTTCCGCGGCCTGCCGGCCGCGGCGACCATCCTGCTCATCGGCGTCGGCCTGGCGCCGCTGGGCATGCAGGTCTGGGGCCCGAACCCCTATCCCCTGGGCGTGCTGGCGCTGTCCCTGATCGCCGCCGCCTACCTCGGCGAGATCTTCCGGGCCGGCATCCTGAGCGTGGAGGCCGCCCAGCTGGAGGGCGCGCGGGCGCTCGGCTTCTCCTGGGGCGAGGCGATGCGCCTGGTGATCATCCCGCAGGGCGTACGCCGGGTGCTGCCCGCCTGGGTCAACCAGCTCATCTCGCTGATCAAGGACTCCAGCCTGGTCTACTTCCTCGGCCTGCTGGCCAGCCAGCGGGAGCTGTTCCGGATCGGGCAGGACTACGCCGCCAACACCGGCAACCAGTCCGCGCTGCTGCTGGCCGGGCTGTTCTACCTGTTGCTGACCGTGCCGCTGACCCACGCGGTGAACTGGCTGGACCGGCGGCTGCGGCAGGGCCGCCCGGCCGCGCCGCCGCCCGAGCCGGAGCCGGATGCCGAGCCGGTCGACCTCACCCCGTCCGGAAAGGACCCGCGATGACCACCACCACCTCGGTCAGCCTGGCCGTCCGCGACGTGCACCTGGCCTTCGGCGCGCACCGGGTGCTGCGCGGCGCGGACCTGGACGTGGCGCGCGGCGGCGCCGCCTGCGTGATCGGCCCGTCCGGCTCCGGCAAGTCGACGCTGCTGCGCACCATCAACCGGCTGATCGAGCCGGACCGGGGCGACGTGCTGCTGGACGGCCGCAGCGTGCTGCGCGACGACCCGGACGCGCTGCGCCAGCGCATCGGCATGGTGTTCCAGCAGTTCAACCTCTTCCCGCACCTGAGCGTGCTGCGCAACATCACGCTGGCGCTGCGCAAGCTGAAGAAGCTCGACGAGGACGAGGCGGTGGCGCTCGCCCGCGCCCAGCTCGACCTGGTCGGCCTGGCCGGCAAGGCCGACGCGCGGCCGGCGCAGCTCTCCGGCGGGCAGCAGCAGCGCGTCGCGATCGCGCGGGCGCTGGCGCTGCGCCCGCAGGTGATGCTCTTCGACGAGGCGACCAGCGCGCTGGACCCGGAGCTGGTCAAGGGCGTGCTCGCGGTGATGGCGGACCTGGCCGCGGCCGGCATGACGATGGTCGTGGTGACGCACGAGATGGGGTTCGCGCGCAGCGTCGCCGACACGGTGGCGTTCATGGACGCGGGCGTGGTGCTGGAGTCCGGCCCGCCGGAGGCGGTGTTCGAGGCGCCGGAGCACCCGCGGCTGCGACGCTTCCTGTCCCAGGTTCTGTGACCGGCCGCCTCAGCCCTTCACCGCGCCGATCAGCACGCCCTTGACGAAGTGCCGCTGGATGAACGGGTAGACGGCGACGATCGGCGCGACGGTCAGCACCACGACCGCCATCTTGACCGCCTCGGTCGGCGGCATGGTCACCCCGCTGCTGCCGCCGGAGGTGTGCGGGGCCTGCCCGGCCAGCAGGTAGCTCTGCAGCACCCGCTGGATCGGGTACATGTCGTTGCGGTCGATGAACAGCAGCGCGTCGAACCAGACGTTCCAGTAGCTGACCGCGTAGAACAGGCCGACCACGGCGATGACCGCGCGGGACAGCGGCAGCACGATGCGCGCGAGCGTACGGAAGTCGCTCGCGCCGTCGATGCGGGCGCTGTCCAGCAGCTCCGACGGGATGCCCTGGAAGAACCCGCGCACCACGACCAGGTTGAACACGCTGATCGCCGGTGGCAGGACCAGCGCCCAGATGGTGTCCTTCAGGCCCAGCCCGGTGACCACCAGGTAGCGCGGCACCAGCGGCGGGTAGACCAGGAACGGGATCAGGAAGTACGCCAGCAGCCAGCGGTGCCCCAGCGAGCCCGGCCGGGACAGCCCGTACGCGGCGAGCACGGTGACCGTCAGCGCGATGGCGGTGCCGATCACCGTGACGAGCGTGCTGATCCAGAGGGCCCGGGTGACAGCACCCCCGGCGAAGATCGTCTCGTACGCGGACGTGTCGATGCCCCGGGGCACGACCACCAGGCCGCCGGCCCGCGCGATGGTCTCCCGCGAGGACAGGCTGGTCACCAGGATCACCCAGAGCGGGAACAGCACGCCCGCCACGAGCACTGTGAGCACGACGGCCTTGAGGCCCTGCCCGACCGGGGTGGGCGGTTCCTGCCACACCGGCCGGCGGGATCGGTCGCCGGCGACCCGGCGGATCAGCGTGGTCATGACTTGGAGTAGATCCCTCGTTCGCCGAGCATGTGCGCCACCCGGTTGGCGGCCAGGATCAGCACCAGCCCGATGACGGCCTTGAACAGTCCGGCCGCGGCGCCGTACCCGTAGTTCCCGGTGGCGATGGAGAAGTGATAGACGAAGGTGTCGAGCACCTCGGCGGCCTGCCGGCCGACGGCGTCGCGTTGCAGCAGGAACTGCTCGAAGCCGACCGAGAGCGCGTCGCCCAGGCGCAGGATGAGCAGCAGCACGATAACCGGGCGCAGGCCGGGCAGCGTGATGTGCCACAGCCGCCGCCACCGGCCGGCGCCGTCGGCGGCGGCGGCCTCGTAGAGGTTCTGGTCGATGGTGGACAGCGCGGCCAGGAAGACGATGGTGCCCCAGCCGACGTCCTTCCACACCGCCTCGACGGTGACCAGCACGATGAACGTGTCCGGGTTGGTCATCACGTTCCACGGCTGCATCCCGGCGTCGCGCATGCTCTGGGCGAGCAGCCCTGCGCCGCCGAGCATCGCCACGAAGAACGTGACCACCAGCACCCAGCTGAAGAAGTGCGGCAGGTAGACGATGGTCTGGATGAGCCCGCGCAGCCGGCTGGACAGCAGGTTGTGCAGCGCGATGGCCAGCAGGATCGGCAGCGGGAAGAAGAAGACGAGCTGGAACGCGGTGATCGCCAGCGTGTTGCGGAACGCGTCCCAGAACGCCGGGTCGGAGAACAGCAGCTGGAACTGGCCGAAGCCGATCCAGTCGCTGTGCGCGAACGCCTGCCACGGGTTGTCGCCGAGGTAGGGGTTGTAGTCCTGGAACGCGATCACGTTGCCGGCGATCGGCAGGTAGCTGAAGACCAGCAGGATTCCGAAGCCGGGCGCCACCATGGCGAGCAGTTGCCAGTCCCGGCGCAGCCGGGTGCGTAGCGGCACCCGGCGGCGGCGGGGAGGTCGGCCGGGCGGTCGGCCGGGCGAGGCCGGGGCGTCCGGCCGGGCCCGCTCGGGCCCGGCCAGGACGGCCGGCTCGCTCATCGGCCCGCCTTGGGCAGCGCGTCGGCGAGCAGCTTCCGGGCCTCTTCGCCGCCGGCGGCCTTCCACTCCTTGACGATGGCGTCCACGTCGCTCAGCGGTCGGCGGCCGCGCAGCACGTCGGTGAACTTGTCCTCGGTGGGCACCTGGTTGGCCTTGTACGCGGCGGGCATCTCCAGCTTCACCCCGGCCCACGGGTTGGGCTCCATGTGCTTGACCATCTCGTTGGAGTACGCGAGCACGTCCGGCACGAAGCGCGGGGTGTCCGGGAACGGCCCGATGGTGGGGTTGCGGCCGCTGATGAAGAAGTACTGGTTGGCGATCTCCTTGAACGCCAGGTCGGTCTTGACCGGCCCGTTCGGCGACGGGTTGTGGTGCTTGCCCGCGACGCCGAAGTCCCGCAGCTGCGCCTCCTGGCTGCCCAGCGGCGCGGAGCACCAGTTGATGATCCGCAGCAGCTCCTGGACCCGGTCCTTGCCGAGGCCCTTCTTGACGAACGTGTAGGAAATCGGCTCGTCGTCGCCCCAGACCAGCGGGTCGCCGCCGGTGGCGGAGAAGATCGGCACCGGCTGGATGTTCAGCTTGGGGTTGGTCTTCTGGTGCTCGGCCTGGGCGCCCTGCCAGAAGCCGACGCCGTCCTGGAGGAACACGATCGCGCCGTTCTTGGCGAACAGCTGCTTGGCGTCCGCGCCCCTGCTGGCCACGATGTCCGGGTGGACCAGGCCGTCCGCGTAGATCTTGGCCATCACCTCCAGCGCGCGGCGGAACTCCGGGGTCTCGTACTTGAACTCGGGGGTGCCGTCGGACTTGACCCGCCATCCGCCCTTGTGACCCGGCACCTTGTGGAACATCTGGATCATGGCGAAGACGTCGTTGAACGCCCACACCTTGCGCGCCGGGTCGGTCACCTGCTTGGCCACGGCGAGCAGGTCGTCCAGGTTCGCCGGCACGGCCAGGCCGCGCGCGTCGAGGACGTCCTTGCGGGTGAACAGCGCCCACGGGAACGGCCCGTCGGTGGGGTTGGGCACGGACATGAGCCGCTCGTTCCAGACCGCCCGCCGCCAGGCCCCGGTGGGGAAGCTCGCCAGCATCGGGTACGCGGCGGCGGCGTCGCCGCTGAGGTGGTCGGTCAGGTCCTCGAAGAGCACCTTGATGGCCTCGGCGAAGCGCGGGATCTTCTCCACCTCCCACCCCGGTACGCACAGCAGGTCCGGCACGTCGCGCGCGCCGAGCATCGCGTTGAGCTTGTCGGCGTACGTGTTGCCGTCCTGGATGGTGAAGTTGACGGGCGTGCCCAGCTCGGCGTTCACGGCCTGGAGGTAGGCGCTCTGCGCGACGCCGGGCGGCGCCGGGCCCCAGGCGGGGGTCATGGCGGTGACCTGCTTGCCGCTGGTGCCAGGCTTGTCGGTGACGGCGTCGACGAGGCTGGCCGGGTAGCGGGTGTAGCCGTCGGGCACCGGCCGGGTGCCGACGATGTCGGGCTTGATGCCGCCGGGCAGGTCCTTGTGGTTGGGCAGCAGGCCGGAGACGGCGTCGAGGTTCTGGGCGGCGCCGGTGCCGGCCGGCTTCTCCGAGCAGCCGGCGAGCAGCGGGCCGGCGGTGGTGGCGGCCACGCCGAGGCCGACCAGGCCGAGGAAGCGACGGCGGGAGGAGCCCGGGTCGGGGTGGTGCGCGGTCATCGGTCCCCCTTCGGGAAGGGATGCGCAGTGGATTAGTTCGTATGGATGGTCAACAAACTAATCACGACCGTGAGCTTGCACAAGGGTGGACCGGGCGGGACGACGGGTCAGGCCGGGCAGCGGTCGGACAACGCGTAGCGGGTGAGCACCACGTCGCCGATCTGGCGTACCTCGACCACCCGGGCCCGACGGCCCGGGTGCCACGGGAAGCGGCCGTCCCCGACGAAGCGCGGCGCCCGACGGTCCCCCACGAAGAACGGGGCGACCACCAAGTGCAGCTCGTCGGCCAGGCCGGCGGTGAGGAACTGGCGGTGCATCGAGCCGCCGCCCTCCACCATCAGGCGCGTCACGCCGCGCCCGGCCAGGTCGGCCACCACCGCCTCCGCGGTGGCCGGATCGCCCGCGTCGACCACCGTGGACACGGCGCCGACCTGCTCACGGGCCTTGTCCACCACTCCGCTCGGGCAGTACACCAGCTTGAGCCCGTCACCCATGGTGAAGAAGCGCGCCCCCGGGTCGAGGTCGCCGCTGCCGGTGACTGTCACTTTCACCGGCGACGGGGGCAGGCCGCGCGCCACCCGCTCGGCGCGCCGCCGCTCGCTGCGCACCAGCAGGCGGGGGTCGTCGCGGCGTACGGTGGCCGCGCCCACCAGGATCGCGTCGCACCCGGCCCGGGTCGCGTCGACCCGGTCCAGGTCGTCGTCGTTCGACAGCAGCAGCCGGTCGGTGGTCGCGTCGTCGATGTATCCGTCGATCGACATCGCGCAGCTGAGCAGGACGTACGGGCGGGTGGTCACGGCACGAACGGCAGGTCGAGGGCGTGATCGGCGCGGGTCACCTTGGCCGCCAGGTAACCGGCGTTCGCCGGCGACAGGTGCACGCCGGTGGACACCCGGTCGGCCACCGTGACGCCCAGCCGTTCGAGCTGGGCCGCCTTGTCCGGGTTGTTGCTGAGCAGGGCCACCCGGTCCACGCCCAGCGCGCCGAGCATCTGCGCGGCCACCGTGTAGTCACGCTCGTCCGCGCCGCGCCCGAGCGCCAGGTTCGCCTCGTACGTGTCGAGGCCGTCGTCCTGCAGCGCGTACGCGTCGAGCTTGGCGTACAGGCCGATGCCCCGCCCCTCCTGCCGCAGGTAGAGCAGGTAGCCACCGGCCTCGGCGATGCGCTCGACCGCCTCGCGCAGCTGCGGCCCGCAGTCGCAGCGCTGGCTGCCGAACACGTCCCCGGTGAGGCACTCGCTGTGCGGGCGGACCAGCGGCGGGTCGGCGTCGACGTGTTCACCGAGCCCGAACGCCAGGTGCTCGCGCCCGTCGACGAGACCGTGGAAGGTGTGCACGCGCGCGGTCGTCACGTAACCGTCGGGGAACCGTAGCGGGACCGTCACGCGGGTCCGGACCGTCGCGGTGGGCAGGGTTTCGTCCATGGTTCTCCTGTCGTCCGGTCGCCGGGCGGACCCGGCGACGCACACCTCGCTCCCCCACCGTAGGCGGGATCACCGACAGTTGCCGGGCTCCCGCCGGGGCATCCGCCGCGCCAGCAGCACCGCGGCGCCGGGCAGGCTGGCCACCAGCACCAGCGCGCCGTACACCGTGCCGGTCGCCACACCCTGCGCGGCGGTCAGCCCGGCCGAGGCGAACGCCCACGCGGCGACCCCCTCGCGCGGGCCGAACCCGCCCACGTTGAGCGGCACCGCCATGGCCAGCAGGGCGAGCAGCGTCAACGGCAGCAGGCGGGACAGCGGGGCGTCCGTCCCGGCGGTGCGGGCGGCCACCACGAACGTGGCCAGGTGGCCGGCGAACACCACAGTCGAGGCGATCACCACACCGGCCCAGGTCCGGCGGCCCAGCACGCCGGAGCGCACGTCGGCGACCACGGTCCGGGCCGCCCGCGCCCAGCGGGACGCCCCGGAGCGGGGCACCGCGCGGGCGGCCAGCGCCAGCGCCAGCGCCACCACGGCCAGGCCGGCCGCCAGCCACGGCAGGTACCGGCGCACCGGTGACGGGAACGCGGCGAGCAGCGCCACCGCGATGACCACCTGCACCACCTGACCGGCGGTGCGCTCCCAGACCACCGCCCGTACGCCCCGGGCCACGTCCCCGGCGTCGCGGCCGTGCCGGACCGCCCGGTGCACGTCGCCGAGCACGCCACCGGGCAGCGTCGAGTTCAGGAAGATCGCCCGGTAGCAGTGCGCCACCGCGGCGCGCATCGGCAGCCGTACGCCCAGCCCGCCGGCGACAAGCGACCAGCGCCAGGCGCAGCAGACGGTGGTGATCACGCCGATGCCGAGCGCGGCGGCCAGCGCCGGCGCGTCGATCAGGCGCAGCCCGGCCAGGAACGGACCGGTGCCCACTGACGCGACGAGCACGGCGAGCACCGCGAGCCCGAGCAGCGGACGTACCCAGGTCCGGCGCGTCCGGGCCCGGCGCGGCGGCGCGGGCGTGACAGCCGGTACGGGTCCGGCGACGGCGACGGCGACGTGTGACAAACGGTCCTCCCTCGTTCCCACCGGTTGTCACGTGCCAGCAGCCGGTACGGTTCAGCCGGCGAGCAGGTCGGCGTGGTGCAGCACCACGTCGAGCCGGCCGGCGGCGGCCTCGGCGAGCCGCCACTTCTGATACGTCCCGGCGGGCCCGGACAGATGCGGTAGTTCCTCGACCGCTGCGGCGACCCAGCCGGTGAGCCACTCGGCGGCCAGTTCCGCCTGCTCCGGGCCGAGCCGCCACGGGGTGGGGCGCACCACGACCTCGACGCCGTGACGGGAGAACGCGGCCACGGCGGCGTCCACGGCGTCCGGCCCGAGCAGCGCCCGGCCGTCGACGGTGCGCCGCTGGTGGGCGTTGAACGCGGCGGTCAGCTCGGCGTCGAGCGGGTGCGGCGGGGTGAACTCGGCCCGCCCGCTGACGGTGAGCGCGAACAGCGTCGGGTGCCCGGCGCAGGCCGCCGCCATCCGCTCGACCTCCTCGGCGGTGAGCATGTCCAGCAGCGCGGACGCGGTGACCAGGTGCGCGCCGGCCAGGTCGGCGGCGGTCAGCCGGGTGATGTCCGAGTCGAGCGTCGTCACGGTGACCTCGGCCCCGTCGGCGGCGGTGAGCCGCGCCGAGCGGGCCAGCGCCAGCAGGTCCCGGTCGCGTTCGTGCAGCACCCAGCGTTGCGGGCCGGGCAGCCGGGGCGCGAGCCAGCGGGCCATCGAACCGGTGCCGCTGCCCAGGTCGTGCACGACGAGCGGCCGGCCGGCGGGCATCCGGTCGCGGACCGCGTCGGCCAGCTCGGCGCTGCGGGCCGCCGCGTCGGCGGGCTCTCGCAGCCGCAGCCAGTCCGCGAAGCCGGGCGGGAGTGAGGTGGTCATGCCGCGGTCGCCTCCTTCAGCGCCGTCGCCAGCCGGTCCACTGTGACCGGCCAGCCGGTGAGGGTGTCCCGCCGCTGCCGGGCGGCGCGGCGCAGCCGGTCCCGCAGGCCGGGGTCGGTGAGCCAGCGGCGCAGCGCCGCGGCGGTCGCGCCCGGGTCGTCCGGTGGCACCAGCAGGCCGGGCCGCTCGCCGCCGGGCGCGTGCCCGAGCGTGGCCGGCAGGCCGCCGGTGTCGCTGGCCAGCACCGGTACGCCCCGGGCCAGCGCCTCGGTGACCACCATCCCGTACGTCTCCTGTCGCGAGAGCTGAACCAGCAGATCGGCGGCGGCGTAGGTGGCGGCCAGGTCCGGCCGGGTACGGGGGCCGGTGAGCCGGACCCGGGCGCCCAGGCCCTCGGCGGCGAGCCGCCCGCGCATCCGGTCGGCGAAGGGCCGGTCCCGCTCCAGCGGTCCCACCCAGTCGCAGGTCCAGTTCAGGTCCGCCACGTCGGCGAGCGCGGCGGCGAGCACGTCGTGGCCCTTGACCGCCGTGACGGCGGCGACGCAGAGCAGCCGCCCACCGCCGGGCGTGCCGGGGGCGACGGACGCCGGGTCGACGCCGGGTGGGGCGGCCGTCACCAGTTCGGGGCGCAGCCGGTAGCGGTCGAGCAGCCGGCCGCGGGTCCACTCGCTGGTGGCTACCACTGCGGTGGCCGCCGCCAGCGCCCGTGCCTCGGTCTCCCCCTCGATCGGCAGGTGCACCAGGATCACCAGGCGCAGCCGCGCGGCGTGCGGGGCGAGCACGTCCGGCACGGTGGAGGCGACCAGGCCGTCGAGCAGCACCGTCGCGCCGGCGGGGAGCCCGCCGAGCAGTCCGGCCAGGTCGGCGCGCTCGCGTGGCCCCGGGTGCGGCCAGCCGCCGGGCACCTGGTGTTCCCGGACCGTCCAGCCGCGTCCGGCCAGGCCACGGCAGACGTGACGGTCGTAGGCGTTGCCGCCGCTGGGGTCCGCCGGGTCGTCGATGTCACCCGGCAGCACCACGTGGACGACGCTCATCCGGTCAGAGCGACCGCTCGTAGCTCGCCCAGGCGATGTGTGACTCGTGCAGGGTGACGGTGATCCCGGTCAGGCCGCGCGCCCCCTCCCCCAGCCGGCCGGCCGTCACCGCGTCGGCGAGCCGGTCGGCCACCGTACGGGCCAGCACCTCGGTGGTGGTGTTCACCCCGGTGAAGGCGGACTCGTCGTCGAGATTGCGGTAGTTCAGCTCGCCGAGCACGGCCTTGAGCTGCTCGGTGGCCAGCCCGATGTCGACCACGATCCCGTCGTCGTCCAGTTCCGGCCGGCGGAACGTGGCGTCGACGACGAACGTCGCGCCGTGCAGCCGCTGGGCCGGGCCGAACACCTCGCCGCGGAAGCTGTGGGCGACCATGATGTGGTCCCGGACGGTCACGCTGAACACGTTCACTCCTCGCCGTAGGTGATGAGATGGCACAGCGCCGGCAGACGGCCCGAGGCGAGCCGGTCCAGCACGTCGGGCAGGTCGTCGAAGCGGGACCGGCCGGTGAGCAGCGCGTCGAACGCCGGGTCGGCGAGCAGGTCCAGGGCCAGGGCGAGCCGGTCGGCGTAGCTGCGGTCGGCGCGCCGGGGCGACACCGTGCCGACCTGGCTGCTGCGGATGCGCAGCCGTCGGGAGTGGAACGCGCCGCCGAGCGCGAGCGTGACCGGCCGGTCGCCGTACCAGCTCAGCTCCAGCACGGTGCCCTCGGGACGCAGCAGCTCCAGGCCGCGCTGCAGCCCGTCGGCGGTGGCGCTGGCGTGCACCACCAGGTCGCGACCGCCGGCCGCGTCGGCGGGCGCGGCGAAGTCGGCGCCGAGCGCGGCGGCCACGTCGGCGCGGGCCGGGTCGGCGTCGACCAGCTCGACCCGGACGCCGGGGAAGCGGGCCAGCAGCGCGGTGACCGCGCAGCCGACCATCCCGCCGCCGATGACAGTGACCCGGTCGCCGACCAGCGGCGCGGCGTCCCACAGCGCGTTCACCGCGGTCTCCACGGTGCCGGCCAGCACCGCGCGCTGCGCCGGCACGCCGTCCGGCACGACGGTCACGGCGTCGGCCGGGACCACGTACGCGCTCTGGTGCGGGTAGAGGCAGAAGACGGTACGGCCGAGCAGCCGCTCGTCGCCAGCCTCGACCGTGCCGACGTTGAGGTAGCCGTACTTCACCGGGGCGGGGAAGTCGCCCTCCTGGAACGGCGCGCGCATGGCGGCGTGCTGGTCGGCCGGGACACGGCCGGTGAACACGAGCGTCTCGGTGCCGCGGCTGACGCCGGAGAAGCGGGTACGCACCAGCACCTCACCCGGGCCGGGCGAGGCGACGCGCACCGGCCGGATCTCGCCCTCGCCGGGAGCGCGGAGCCAGAACGCCTGGGCGTCTACCGTCACGAACTCTCCTCTTCCCCGCATTCCGACCGAGTTGTCGATCATAAACACGGAAGCGGGACGTCAACGGTTCGAACCGCCCGCGACCCGATGCTCAGGCGGCGCGCCGCCGCTGCTCCGTACGCCACGTTTCCGGCTCGGCCCGGTCGGCGTGCCGGTCCCCGGCCAGCTCCATCGCCCGGTGGGCCGCCGTCAGCGCGTCGCACGGCGCGACCTGACCGTCACACAGCAGGCTCTCGCACCGGCCGGACTCGTCGGGCCGGTGCGCGACGGCCACGTCGTACGCGGCCCGCCAGAGCAACGGGTCGGTGACTCCCCGTGGCAGGTCGGCGTCCTGACTGGACCTGTTGCGGATCATGTCGGGCACCGTGTCCCCCTTTGCGTCGTCGCTACCGTCCCAGTGACCGGTTGAGCGCAGATCAAACCTCTCACCTGCGCACATGCCGCGACCAGCGGTGTTTGTCACGCCGGATAGGCGCGCGTCTCCGCTGCCTTGACCGCCGCCCAGACCGGCCGGCCGGGGATCAGCCCGAGGTGGGCCGCGGCGGCGGGCGTGACGTCGGCGGCCACCTCGACCGGGCCGGCCAGCTGCACGCGCAGGTTGTCGCCGTGGCGCTGCACGCCGGTGACGGTGGCCGCCCACACGTTGCGCGGGCTGCCCTCGGGCCGGGACGGGTGCAGCGCCACAGCGGCCGGCGGGTAGGCGACGAACACGTCACCGTGGACGGTGTCGGCGGTGGTGAGTGCCAGCTCACCGACGGTGACCGTGTGCCCGTCGGCGCGGCCGCGGTGCAGGTTCAGGCCGACCAGCCGGGCCACGTAGTCGGTGCGTGGCCGCGCCGTGACGGTGGCGGCGTCACCCTCCTGCACCACCCGGCCGTGCTCCACGATGACCAGCCGGTCGGCGAGCACCAGCGCGTCGAGGGGGTCGTGGGTGACGAGCAGCGTCGCGCCGGGATGCGCGCCGAGGTGGCGCTGGAGTTCGGCGCGGGTGTCCAGCCGGGTCCGCGCGTCGAGCGCGGCCAGGGGCTCGTCGAGCAGCAGCAGGGCCGGGTCGACGGCGAGCGCGCGGGCCAGCGCGACCCGCTGCGCCTGCCCGCCGGAGAGCTGCCGGGGCCGGCGCCGGGCCTGGTCGCCGAGGCCGACCCGGTCCAGCCACTGCTGGGCACGGGCGCGGGCGGCCCGCTTGTCGGCGCCCCGGCGGCGCGGCCCGAACGCCACGTTGTCCAGCGCGCTCAGGTGCGGGAACAGCAGGTAGTCCTGGAACACCACGCCGACCGGCCGCCGTTCCGGCGGCGTCCACATCCGGCGGTCCGGCCGGTCCAGGTCGGCGCCGTCGAGCGTGAGGTGCCCGGCGGTGAGCGGGTGCAGCCCGGCGAGCACCCGCAGCGCGGTGGTCTTGCCCGCGCCGTTGGGGCCGAGCAGCGCCACCACCTCACCGGCGGCGATGCGCAGCCGCACGTCGAGGCTGAAGCCGTCCCGCTCGGCGGCCAGATGCGCGTCCAGCAGCGCGGTCATGTGCTGCCGACCCACTTGTCGCGCAGGGCGGCGAGGATGACCACGGAGACGGTGAGCAGGATCAGGCTCAGCACGATCGCGGCCTGCAGGTCGGTCTCCAGCGCCAGGTAGACAGCCAGCGGCATGGTCTGGGTGCGGCCCGGATAGTTGCCGGCGAACGTGATGGTGGCGCCGAACTCGCCGAGCGCGCGGGCCCAGCAGAGCACCGCCCCGGCCGCCACGCCCGGGGCGACCAGCGGCAGCGTGACCCGGGTGAACGTGGTGAACCGCCCGGCGCCGAGCGTGGCGGCGGCCTCCTCGTACCGGGGGTCGGCGCCGCGCAGCGCCCCCTCGACGGCGATGACCAGGAACGGCATGGCCACGAACGCCTCGGCCAGCACCACCCCGGCGGTGGTGAACGGCAGCGTCACGCCGAACGTCTCGTCCAGCCACGAGCCGATCAGCCCGCGCCGGCCGAAGACCAGCAGCAGCGCCACGCCGCCTACCACCGGCGGCAGCACCAGCGGCACCGTGACCAGCGCCCGGACCAGCCGCCGCCCGGGGAACTCCACCCGGGCCAGCAGCCACGCCAGGGGTACGCCGAGCGCCACGCAGAGCAGCGTGGCGACGGTGGCGGTCACCAGCGACAGCCGCAGCGCGGTGAGCACACCCGGTTCGGTCAGCCGCCCGGGCAGCGTCGTCCAGGGGGCTCGCAGCAGCAGACCGGCCAGCGGCAGGACGAGGAAGGCCAGTCCCAGCCCGGCGGGCACGAGCAGGGCGATCGGCACCCGCTGCCGGCGTACCGTGCGGCTCATGCGCCGGGCGGCGCCTGGAACCCGGCGGCGGTGAGCACGGCGAGCCCGGCGTCGGAGCGGACGAAGTCGACGAAGGCGCGAGCACCGGCCGGGTTGCCGGCGGCGCGCAGCACCACGATCGGGTAGTCGTTCACCGCACGCGCCGACTCGGGGAACTCGACCGCGTCGAGTCCGGGGGCGGCGCGGACGTCGGTGCGGTAGACCAGTGCCGCGTCGACCTCGCCGAGACGCAGCTTGGCCAGCGCGCCCTTGACGTCCTGTTCGAGCGTGGCGGGCGTGAGCCGCACACCCGCGGCGTCCAGCGCGGTACGCGCGGCGGCGCCGCAGGGCACCTGCTCGGCGCAGAGCGCCACCTTGACGCCGGGGCGGGCGAGGTCGGCCAGGCCGCCGACCCGGGCCGGGTTACCCCGGGGTACGGCCACGACGAGCTGATTGCGGACCAGCACGGCCGGTTCGCCCGCGGCGTCACCGGCGTCGGTGACCGTCTTCATGGTGGCCGGGGACGCGGCGGCGAACACGTCGGCGGGCGCGCCCTGGGTGATCTGGGTGGCGAGCCCGGAGCTGCCGCCGAAGTTGAACCGGACGGTACGGCCCGGGTGCGCGGTCTCGTAGTCCTTGCCGAGCCGGGTGAACGACTCGGTGAGCGAGGCGGCGGCGAACACCGTCACCGGGCCGGCGCCGTCGGGTCCGGCCGGGGCGTCCGCGTCGCCGCAGCCGGTCAGGCCGAGCGCCGCCACCAGCGCGCCGGCGAGGGCGGCGCGAATCCACCGTACGGTCACGGGCTGGTCCTTCCCCTGGGGGTGGCTCGCTCGACCACGACGGTGGTCGACTTGATCACGGCGACGGCGACGGCGCCGACCTGGAGGTCGAGGTCGTCGACGGCCTCGCGGCTCATCAGCGACACCACCCGGAACGGCCCGGCCTGGATGTCCACCTGGGCCATCACGGTGTCCTTGACCACGGCGGTGACGATGCCGCGCAGCCGGTTGCGGGCCGAGGACAGCTCGGGGTGGCCGGGAGCGCGGACGAACGCTGCGACGTCGGCGCCGTCGAGCACCCGGTGGCCGTGCTCGTCGCGGGTGGCCGGCAGCTTGCCGGCGTCGATCCAGCGGCGGACCGTGTCCGCGCTGACCCCGAGCAGTTCGGCTGCCTCACCGATCCGGAACACCGTCACGCGCTCACCCTAGCGGCCCGCACATGCAAGCCGGAAGGGGCATGGTGGCTCGCATCCGCGAACCTCAAGGCGGCTCGGGAACCGGAGCTGCGGGTCAGTCGGCCGGGGTGATCCGGACCCGGCGCAGCAGTTGGGCGTTGAGCGCCACCACGATGGTGGAGGCGGACATCAGCACCGCGCCCAGCGCCGGGCTGAGCGCGATCCCGGCCCAGGCGAGGACACCGGCGGCCAGCGGGATCGCGACCACGTTGTAGCCGGCCGCCCAGGCCAGGTTCTGCCGCATCTTCCGGTACGACGCGCGGGACAGCCGGATCACGCCGCCGACGCCGCGCGGGTCGGAGCCGGCCAGCACCACCCCGGCGGACTCGATCGCCACGTCGGTGCCGGCGCCGATGGCCAGCCCGACGTCGGCGCGCGCGAGCGCCGGGGCGTCGTTCACGCCGTCGCCGACCATCGCCACCGTCAGTCCCCGACCGCGCAGCTCGGCCACCGCTTTGTCCTTGTCGGCCGGGAGCACCTCGGCGAAGACCTCGTCGACGCCGGGCCGGAACCCGAGGTCGGCGGCGACCGCCTCGGCCACCGGGCGCGCGTCGCCGGTGATCATCACGATCTTGCGTACGCCGAGGTCGCGCAGCTCGGCCACGGCGGCCCGCGCCTCCGGGCGGACCTGGTCCTCCAGCCCGAACGCGGCGGTCACCTCCGGCGGCCCGCCCTCGGGCAGGCGGACCAGGTGCAGCACCGCGGCGCCCCGGCCCGACCACTCCTGCGCGGCCCGGGCCAGGTCGTCCGGCACCGGGGCGTCGAGTTCACGCAGCAGGGCCGGTCCGCCGACCGCCCAGTCCACGCCGTCCACGGTGGCGCGCACGCCCCGGCCGGTCAGCGCCCGGAAGCCGCGCGCGACCGGACGCGCCGGGCCGGGCTCGGCGTCGGACCCGGTCGGAGACGTCGGCCCGGGAGACGTCGGCCCGGCGTCGGACGTCGGCCGCGCGTCGTCGGCGGCGACGAGCGCGCGGGCCAGCGGGTGCTCGCTGTCGGCCTCGACCGCGCCGGCCAGGGCCAGGGCGGCTGTGGAGTCCAGCCCGCTGGTGGCGGCCACTCCGGTCACCGTGTGCCGGCCGGTGGTGAGCGTGCCGGTCTTGTCGAACAGGACGGTGTCGACGGTGCGCATCCGCTCCAGCGCGAGCCGGTCCTTGACCAGGATGCCGGCGCGCGCCGACAGCGCTGTGGACAGCGCCACCACCAGCGGGATCGCCAGGCCGAGCGCGTGCGGGCAGGCGATCACCAGCACCGTCACGGTGCGTACCACCGCCTGGTCGGGGTCGCCGAGCAGCGCCCACACCGCGAACGTCGCCAGGCCGGCGAACGCCGCCAGGTAGAACAGCAGCGCGGCGAACCGGTCGGCGAGCACCTGCGCGCGCCCGCCGGAGGCCTGCGCCTCGGCGACGAGCCGCCCGATGCCGGCCAGCGCGGTGTCCGCGCCGACCGCCTCGACGCGTACCCGGAGGGTGGAGTCGGTGGCCACGGTGCCGGCGACCACCCGGTCCCCGGCGGCGCGGGCCACCGGCCGCGACTCGCCGGTGATCATCGACTCGTCCAGCTCGGCGGCGCCCTCGACGATCCGCCCGTCGGCCGGCACCCGTCCGCCGGGGCGCACCAGCACCAGGTCGCCCACCCGCAGCTCGCCGACCGGCACCGGATGCGGCCGCCCGGCGTCGTCCAGGCGCTCGGCGTCGTCGGGCAGCAGCGCCGCGAGGGCGCCGAGCGCGCCGCGTGCCTGCCCGACCGCCCGCATCTCCTGCCAGTGGCCGAGCAGCATGATGGTGACCAGCGCGGCCAGCTCCCACCAGAAGTCCAGGTCGAACAGGCCGATGCTGGTGGCGGCCGAGGCGAGGTACGCGACGACTATCGCCATCGAGATCAGCAGCATCATGCCGGGGCTGCGTTCGCGCAGCTCACGCAGGCCGCCGGTGAGGAACGGCCAGCCGCCGTAGAGGAAGACCACGGTGCCGAGCACCGGGCCGACCCAGCGCACGCCGGGAAGGTCGATCGAGTAGCCGAACCAGTCCATCACCATGTGACTGGTGGCGACGATCGGCAGGGTCAGCGCCAGGCTCAGCCAGAATCGGCGGCGGAACTGCTCCGGGTCGTGCCCGGCGTGCGCGCCGCCGCCATGATCGGTGCCGTGGTCGCCGTGGTGAGCGGGTGAGTGCTCCATCGGGCGTCACCTCCGCCGACCACCATACCCCCTGGGGGTAATACGTGACGGGCGATCAGCGCTGGGGGCGGGCGCCGACGCTCGGCCGGTCCGCCGGAGGGCGGCCCTGCCAGGGCCACCGGCCGTCCAGCTCCACCTCGAGGGAGAAGCTGAGGAACGTACGGACCAGCACGATCAGCGCCAGCACGCCGACGCTGGTGAACGTAGGCGACACCGCGACGGTCCGGATGATGTCGCCGCCGACCAGGAACTCCAGGCCGAGCAGGATGGCCCGGCCGACCCCCTGCCGGTACGCGCGGTAGTGCGCCACCACCTGCCGGGTCCGGACGCAGCGCACCGCGAACACGACTGTGGCGACCGCGACGCCGACCGCGATCACCAGCACCCCGGCCAGGTCCAGCAGCGCCCCGACGTGCTGGACGATCTCCTTCGTCGGCACCCGGCACCCCCGCACCAGCCTGGCGTACGGCCGGTCGCGGGGGCGGCGTTTCCGCGCTCCCGCCACCCGGAGGGCGGGTGCGCGGAGGCGTGCTCAGTCCTGGGCCTGCCAGCGGTAGAAGACGGTGGCCAGGGAGTCCTGCGGGCCCTGCCACTTCTCCGGCCGGTACGGCTCGATGTACGGGCCGAGGTCCTGCATCACCTTGCCGAAGGCGGGCTTGTCGCCGTGCCGGTCGCGGGTGGCCTCGGCCGTCGACGTCTCCTGTTCCAGCAGGTGCACGTAGACGTCGTCGATCGAGTAGAGCCAGCGGCCGGTGACCCCGAGGTCGGCCGGGAGCGACCCGGCGTCGGACTCGGCGAAGACCCGCGCCACGTCCGGCTCGGCGCCGGGCTTGATCCGCCCGACGATGACGGTGAGCGTGGTGTCGGCGGGCGGCTCGCCCTCGGGCGCCCAGTGGTAGAACTCCTTCGCCACCGAGTCCGACGGGTTCTTCCAGTAGCGCGGGTACGGGGTCACGTACGGGCCGATCTCCTCGGCGATCTTCTGGAAGGCGGGCAGCCCGCGCGTCTGCCCGGAGATCCGCGGGTCCTGCTCCCGCTCGATCACGTGCAGGTAGAGGTCGTGGTGGGACAGCAGGTACCGGCCGATGACGCCCAGGTCCTGCGGCCGGGTGGCCTGGTCGTAGTGGCCGAACACGTCGCCGACGATCTGCTCGCTGCCGGGGACCATGTGACAGACGATCACGTTGCGGAAGACCATGACTGCTCCTTGATGATTGCGACGGGGGCTGCGGCGCGAGGCGGCGGCGCCGTCAGGCGGTGAAGGTGACAGGCAGTTCCAGCAGGCCGCGGAACGGCGAGGCGGCGGGGAGCCGGCGCACCTGCGCGAGCGGCACGCCCAGGCGCAGTCCGGGCAGCCGGCGCAGCAGCGCGCCGAGCGCGAGTTCGGCCTCCATCCGGGCCAGCGAGACGCCCAGGCAGTAGTGGACGCCGTGCCCGAACCCGAGGTGCGGGCCCCGGACGCGGCGCAGGTCCAGCCGGTCCGGGTCGGCGAAGTGCGCCGGGTCGTGGTTGGCCGCGTTGATCGCGACTCCGACGATCGCGCCGCGCGGAATGCGTACGCCCTGGTAGTCGACGTCCTCGGTGGCGATGCGCGGGCTGGCCACGGGCAGCGGCCCGTCGAACCGGAGCAGTTCCTCGATCGCGGCCGGCAGCAGGCGCGGCGTGGCGCGCAGCAGTTCCATCTGCTCGGGGTGGGTGAGCAGCGCCAGCACCGCGTTGCCGAGGAAGTCGGCGGTGGTCTGGTGCCCGGCGAACAGCAGCAGGAACGTGGTGGTGACCAGTTCCGCCTCGGACAGCGTCCCGTCCTGGTCGACCGCCCGGATCAACGCGGCGATGATGTCGTCGGCCGGGTCGTCGCGTTTGGCCCGGACCAGCCCGGCCAGGTAGTGGTGCAGCCGCAACTGGGCCTCCTGCACCGCGGCCCGTTCCTGCGCCGGCGGCCGGCTGGTGGAGCCGGAGGTGCGGATGACCTGGGTCCAGTCGAGCACCCGGTCGTGGTCGGCCGGCGGCACGCCGAGCAGTTCGCAGATGACAGTCATCGGCAGCGGGATGGCGAACTCGTGCATCAGGTCCGCCTCGCCGTGCGGCGCCATCTTGTCGATCAACTGGTCGACGATCGACGCCACCCGGGGGCGCAGCGCCTCGATCCGCCGCGGCGCGAACGCCTGCGACACCACGCGACGCAGCCGGGTGTGCTCCGGCGGGTCGGAGTTGAGCATGTTGCGGTTCAGGCCCTCGGAGTTCGGGCCGAAGATCTTCAGGTAGTGCTGGTCCGGGCCGTACAGGTCCTTGGACAGGCGCGGGTCGGTCAGCGCGGTGCGGGCGTCGTCGAAGCGGGTGATCAGCCAGGAGTCGAAGCGCGGCGAGCCGACCGGGCAGACCGGCCGCTCGGCGCGCAGCCGCGCCAGCGCGGGGTACGGGTCGGCCGCGAACGAGTCGGTGTACAGCTCGCTCGCCGGCATCACGTCGTCGGTCATCGCCCCTCCCCCGGCTCGCCGGCCACGCTGTGCAGCACCTGGTAGGTGTGCCGGTCGGCGGACTCGCGCAGCTCCCGGATGACGCGCAGCAGCCGGTCGCGCTGCTCGCTGCGGCCGAACGCGTCCAGCCGCTCGCGGTCGGCCCAGTCGCTGATGACCAGGTAGCTGCGCGGGTCGTCGGCGTCACGGACCAGGTCCTGGTGCAGGCAGCCGTCCAGGGTGCGGATCTGTTCGGCGGCGCTGAGCCATTCGGCCTCGAAGCGCTCCGCGCACCCCTCCCGGGTCCGCATCGCCAGCACGGTCCGGACCCGGCTCACCGCGCGCTCCCGAACACCAGGTGCAGGTGCTTGCGCAGCGCGTCCGGGTCGACCGGCGCGCCCCGGAAGCCGACGTGCCCGTCCGGGCGGATCAGGTACAGGCCGGTGCCGTCCAGCCCGTACCCGGCGCGGAAGCGGCGCTCGGCGTCGCGCACCACCGGCGGGTCCAGCAGTCGCGGTTCGTCGACGTCCGGGTCGAGCAGCAGGTACGCGTCGAGTTCCCCGCCGGCGAGCCGCCGCGCGTCGGCGCACAGGCCGGTGAACGCGGCGAGTTCCTCCGCGCCGGCCGTGCGGTCGGCGTAGAGCAGCAGCGTGTGCCGGGTGCCCCGGGTCAGGTCACGCAGGCGCAGCGGGTGGCCGACGCCGCGGCGGCGCAGCCCGTCGACGTCGGGCGCGATGTCGCCGGGGCGGGGCGCGTCGCCGAGCGCGGCCGGGTCGGCGACGGTCTCCCCGACCAGCGGGCTGCCGGCGTAACTGAGCAGCATGGACATCTCCTGGAGGAACTGCCGTTCCAGGTCGGCGCGGTCCACCTCCTCGGTGCCGGCCATCCGTACCGCCCGGCCGACGATCTCCTCGCCCTCCGGCCGCCGCTCGGTCTCGTAGCTGTCCAGCAGTCCGGGCGCGGCGAGCCCGCGTACCGCGAGCGCGAGTTTCCAGGCCAGGTTCCAGGCGTCCTGGATGCCCGTGTTCATGCCCTGGCCGCCGGCCGGGGGGTGCAGGTGGGCGGCGTCCCCGGCGACGAAGATCCGGCCGTCGCGGTAGCGGTCGACGATGCCGTGGCTGATCCGGAACACCGACGACCAGCGCAGGTTGCTCGCCCGGGTGCCGGGTGGCGCGAGGCGGTCCAGCGCGGCCTGCACGTCTTCGATGGTGGGCTCGTCGAGTTCCTCGCTGAACCCGGGCGGGGCGTCGCGTCCGCCGGTCTGGGCGAAGAACCGGGGCGGGGCGAGGGTGGCTATGCGGTAGCGGTGCTCGCCGCGCAGCGGTACGCAGACGAGCATGCCGTCCATCTGCCCGTCGGTCATGTGCAGGAACCGCAGCAGGTGCCCGTCCGGCATGTCCCAGTTCACGTCGACGTCGACCAGCATGAACAGTTGCGGGAACCGGCCGAGCCCGCCGGTGAAGGTGAGCCCTAGCTGCTCCCGGACGCGGCTGTGCGCGCCGTCGGCGCCGACGACGTACCGGGCGCGTACCGTCTCGGTGCCGCCGTCGGCGGTGCGGACGGTGGCGGTCACGCCGTCGGCGTCCTGGGTGAGGTCGGCGAGTTCGGCGCCGCGCCGCGGGCGCACCCCGAGGGCGGCGAGCCGGTCGGTGAGGATGCGCTCGGTCTCGTACTGCGGCAGGCCGAGGTGGGCGTACGGCAGGCCGGGCAGCTCCCAGCTCATCCGGTGGGTCTGCGCGCCGTTGACGAACACCATGTTGCCGGTGAGCCAGATGCCGGCGTCCATGGCCTCCCGGACGACGCCCTGCTCCTCCCAGATCTCCATGGTGCGGCAGTGCACGCCGATCGCCTTGTCGGCGTGGCCGGGCGGGGTGGCCTGCTTGTCGATCACCAGGCAGTCGATGCCCCGCCGGGCCAGTTCGACGGCGGCGGTCAGCCCGGTGGGCCCCGCCCCGACGACGAGTACGTCTGTTGTCCTGTGCACGTCGGCCTCCCAGCCCGTGGTGGGGTGACTGCTGCCGTCCGCGTCGGGCACGACGTGGAACAGGCGGCGCCGGATGTCGAGAAGGAACGGTGCGATCGGTCCGGCCTGCGCGGAGGCGTGGGCCGGGTCGCTGATCCAGGCGAGGAACGGCGCGGCGCCGTCCCACTCGGCGAAGATGTGGTGGATGTCCGAGCCGGGTTCGCGCAGCAGCTGCTCGCGGCGGTAGCCGGGTATCGCGGTCATCCGCCGTACCACCTCGGGGTAGCCCCGGTGGAACTCGGCGAGCCGGTCGCGCGGCACGGTCAGCTCGACGTCCACGTAGACCGGGCCCTCGCCGTCCCCGGTCTCGCGCAGCAGCGGGTAGCCGGGGCCGTCGGCCGGCTCGGTCAGCGGCTGGAGCAGGCCGGCCAGGCGGGCCGCCACCGGCCCGCGCCGGTACGCGCTCAGCGCCGCCTCGTCGGCCCATTCGGTGACGACGACGAAGCCGCGCGGGTCGAGGGCGTCGCGCAGCAGCTCGTGCCGCAGGTTGCCGGCCAGCGCGCCGAGCTGCCCCGCCACGGTCTCGAACGCGGGCCCGACGGCGGGCTCGCACCCGGGGCGCGCGCGCAGCCGGAGCATCGTCCTGATCATGCAGCCCCCTCGAACCGTGCCGTCGTCGTGCCGCGACCCTGCCGCAGCCCGCGTCACCACCTCGTCACCGTCGACCCGCCGGAGGTCCGGCCCCGGTGACGCCGCCGGGACGGCGCGCACGACGGTCGGGAGCGTGCTGATGCCGTGCGAACGGCGCAGCCGACAGACGGATTCCCCAGCTGCCTCACTCTGCGTCGACCTCACCGAGCGTGAGAGCGTCGAGGTCGGGCAGGCAGGCCTTTCGGCCGCCTTTGCTCTGCAGCCATTGGCGCATCACTGCACTGACCTGCAACTCGGTCGGTCAGCCCGATTTCGGCAAGATCCCGAACGAGCACTGTCAGTGATCGATGCGTACGCGGCTGCAGAGCAAAGGCGGCCATGTGCGCACGTCCCGCCGGACACTCCCGCGACTCTCCGCGACCGGGGTGGGGAGGTGTGGCGGGTGTGCACGGTCACGGCGTGCACCGTGCCGGTCGCGGGGCCGGCGCGGCGCGACGTGCCTGCGGCCCGGCCCGACGACGGTCGCGGCGCGGCGCGGCGCGGCGGGGCGGGGCGGGGCGGGGCGCGGCCGGTGGTCAGGCCAGCAGGCGGGCCAGTTCGGTGCGGGAGCGCACACCCAGCCGGTGGAACACGTTGCGCAGGTGGTGGTCGACGGTCCGGGTGGACAGCGACATCCGGGTGGCGATCTCCCGGTTGGTCGCCCCCTGCGCGACCAACCGGGCGATGTGCAGCTGCTGCCCGGTCAGCAACTGCTCCGGGCCGTTCGGCGCCGGCCCGACCGACTCCCCCGCCGCGCGCAGCTCCTCGCCCGCCCGGTCGGCCCAGACGGTCGCGCCGAGCACTGTGAACGTCTCCCGCGCCCGGTGCAGGTGGGCCCGGGCGTCCCGGGGGCGGCGCCGGCGGCGCAGCTCGCGGCCGAACAGCAGTTCGGTGCGGGCCCGCTCGAACCGGTCGGTGTCGGCCGGGTGCAGCCGCAGCGCCGCGTGGAACTCCCGTTCGGCCTCCGGGCCGCCCCGGGGCGCGAGCAGCGCGCGGCAGCGCGCCGCCAGGGCCCGCCGCGACGGGCTGGCCGTGCTGCTGGCCCAGTGGTCGAACACGGCGAGCGCGGCGGCCGGGCGCCCGCCGTCGTGGGCGGCGGCCTCCACCAGGTACGGCGTGGCCATCACCTGCACCAGCACCTGCCCCCGCCCGGTGCCGGTGCGGGCCAGCGTGGACAGCCGGGCGACCGCGTCGGCGTACCGGCCGTCGATGAGGTCCAGCACACCGAGCGCCCACCTGGCGTACGCGTCCGGCCGGCTCCCGGGCGCGGCCCCGTCACCGATCTCGGCGATCCGGGCCAGCGCGCCGGCCCGGTCGGCGCGTACCGCGGCCAGCACCGCGAGGATGCCGAGGTGCACCTGGGCGCAGGCGTGCTGGCCGGTGTCGCGGGCGGCGCGCACGCCCTCGCGGGCGGTCTCCGCCGCCGCCTCGTGCCGGCCCAGCCAGTACTCGGCGACGGCGCGCAGCTCCAGCGCCCGGGGCAGCAGGGACAGCTCGCCGCGCGAGCGGGCCACGTCGACCGCCCGGCCGGCGAGCCGGTGCGCGGGCCCGTCCACCGCCACCAGCAGCGCCGCCGCGGCGGCGCAGACCAGCGCGCCCGGGGTGAGCGCGGGCCCGGACAGCCGGCCGCCGAGGACGACGACCCGGCGCAGCGCCGGACCGCCACGGGCGTGGTCGCCGCGCAGGGTCGCCCCGACGCCCACCGCGAAGGTGGCCAGCAGGTCCAGGTCGGGCGGGTCGCCGGGCCGCCGCAGCGCCTCCGCGCGGCGGGCCACCTCGGCGTAGCGGAACTGGTCGCCGGTGACGCAGATGGCCTCGCCCGCGCGGACCAGCGCGAGCAGGGCGGAGCGCCGGTCGGCCGGCGCGACCGCGTCGGCGGCGGCCAGCAGCGTGGCGACCGCGGCGGCGGGCGCGTCGCAGCGCAGCTGCATCTCGCCGCGGAGCAGGTCGGCCCGGTCCTGTGCGGGCGGCGCGGCGGTCAGGTGCCGTAGCAGCCCCCGGGCCTGGTCCGGGTCGCCGGCGGTCCAGGCGCAGCGGGCCGCCGCCACCGTCAGTTCGGCGGCCCGCCCGGGATCGGCGGTCAGCTCGGCGGCGCGGCGCAGCGCGGCGGCCGCGGCGGCGCGGTCGGACGCCCCGTCCACCGCCGCCGTCAGTTCGGCGGCGAGCACGTCGGCCGGGCAGTCGGGGGCGGTGGCGTGGCGCAGCGCGCGGCCCAGCGGGCCGCCGGCGAGCGTGCCGGCCAGCAGCAGGTGCGCCGCGCGCAGGTCGGCCAGCGGCGCGACGGCGGTGATCATCGTGCGGGCGAGCGGGTGCGGGAACGTCACCCCGCCGGGCCCGGTCCGCAGCAGCCCGGCCGCCTCGGCGGGGGCGAGCGCTTCCACGGTCAGACCGGCGGACCAGGCGGCGCGTACCAGCGTGCCCGGGTCGGCGGCGTCGTCGAGCGCGGCGAGCAGCACCATCCGCCGGGTCGGGGCCGGCAGCCGGTCCAGGCGGGCCCGGTACGCGGCGGCGAGCGCGCCGTCCACCGGCGGCGTGCCGGGCAACGGCGCCTCGCCCCGCCACTGGGCCGGGGTGAGGCTGCCGGCCAGGTCGGCCAGCGCCGCCGGGCTGCCGCCGCTGAGCGTGGCCAGCGCGGCGGCCACCGGCGCGGACGGCCGGTGCCCCCGGTCGGTGAGCATCGCGTGGCACTCGTCGGCGTCCAGCGGGCGCAGCCGGTGCGCCGGCACACCGTCGACAGTGGCCGGGGCGGTGGCGGTCAGCAGCACCGCCACCGGCAGCCGGCGCAGCCGGCGCGCCACGACGGCGAGCGTCCAGGCGCTCTGCCGGTCGCCGATGTCGAGGTCGTCCACCGTGCACAGCAGCGGCCGGTCCGCGGCCACGGCGGCGAGCAGGGAGCGGACCGCCGCGGCGAGGGCCAGCCGCTGGTCGGCCGGGCAGCCGTCGCCGCCGAGCACGCGGCGCAGCAGCCGGCGCTGCCGCACCGGCAGCGCGGTGTCCGCGTCCAGCACCGGGTCGAGCAGGCGGTGCAGCCCGGCGTAGGGCAGCGTCGACTCGTCGGCCAGGCCGGCGCCGGTGAGCACCGTGCGTCCCGTCGCCCACCGGCGGGCGTACGCCAGCAGGGCGCTGCGGCCGGCGCCGGGCGGCCCGTGGAACAGCAGCGCGCCGCCGGAGTCCCGGTCGAGGAGCCGGCGGATCGCGTCGCACTCGTCGTCCCGGCCCCGCAGAGCAATATGCACTGTCGATGCAGAAAGCATGCATGCAGTGTCACAGATGGGCAACCCGTCGGAAAAGAGGCGGACATGCTGCCGGGGTGGTCGTCGCGACGACCACCCCGGCAGCGGACGGGCTCAGGCGCTGGGGCACGTGTTGCGGTACTCCTGGATCGCCGACCCGCTCGGGCCGGGGCAGAGGAACTGCTCGTAGCGGGTGTCGTCGTCGACGAACCGCTTCAGCCAGGCCACCATCTGCTTCGCCGTCGGCGTGTTCGTCGTCTGCGGGAAGAAGTGGCTCGCGCCGTCCAGCTCCAGGTACGCCTTCTCCGAGGACGCCGGGATGCTGTTGTAGAACGGGATCGAGTGGGTCGCCACCGGCGCGACGCTGTCGGTCTCGCCGCCGATGATGAGCGTCGGCACCCGTACATCGGACCAGGTCTTGTCCAGGTTCCACGGCGCCAGCGGAACGGCGGCCTGCAGCGACGGCCGCGCCGCCGCGGCCTCCAGGCTGCCGCCGCCGCCCATCGAGTGACCGGCCACCGCGAGCCGGGACGAGTCGATCCGGCCGCGCACCGAGCTGCGCTCGGTCAGGTAGTCCAGCGCGGCCAGGAGCTGCCGGCCCCGGCTGGCCGGCTGGTCCAGCCGGGTGTTGGTCTCGATGCCGATCACCACGAAGCCGTGTGAGGCGATCCGCGGACCGAGCCAGCTCAGGCTGGACCAGGAGGCGGTGTAGCCGGGCGAGATGGCGACCGCGCCGAAGGTGCCCTCGGCGGTGCTGGTCGGGTAGTAGATGACGCCGCCGCCGAAGCCGGTCACGCTCAGCGAGGAGACGTTGATCGACGAGGTGGCGAACGGGCCGCGGCTGGCCTCCAGGATGGCGCTGGTGGGCGCCGGGCCGCGCTCGTAGGGGCTGGCGGCGCTCGCCGCGACCGGGGCGGCGAGCGCGCCGCCGGTGGCGAGCAGCGCCGCCACGGCGAACCGGGCCAGGGCACGGACGGGGGTACGGGAACGGATGGTGGTGGGCACGTCGGTCACTCCTTGCGCCGGAATTACATCGACATGGGTCAGCATCGATGCCTTCGGCGCGCCGCGCATCGGCGAAATCACCGGTCCGCGCGGGCGGCGGGCAGGACGTGGAGGCGGCACTGCGGGCGGTCCGCACGCTGAACCGGCCCGGCTGTCACTCGGTGAACTCGCAGAAGGACAGCACCCCGTCGAACCGCCCGGCGGCGAGGTCCTCGTGGCGGATCAGGAACCGCGCGTTGACGTACTCCTCGTCCGGTACGCCGAACTGGGCCAGCGGCACCCACTCGCGCACCACCCGCTGCTCTTCCTCGTACTGAGCCACCAGCCGCTCCGCGCGGGGCAGGGAGCTCGCCTGCTGCATCCGCTCCCGGTCCGTCATGAACGTCTCGGGCGGATCCTGCGCCGAGATGGTGTAGCCGCCGACGAAGACGTCGTGCTGAATCCACCCGTCCCGCTCCGGCCAGAGCTGCTCGAGCAGCGCGCCCATCTCCTTGCGGTGCGGCAGGTCGCGCAGCAGCTTGATCTGGGTGTCGCACAGCCACTCCTCCGAGCGGTCCAGCCAGTCCGGCAGTTCCGCCTGGAGCCCGGCGTACATCTCGTGCTCGGGGGCGAGGAAACGGCCCAGGTCGGTCCCGGCGGGTAGGACGTCCACACCGTCCACCGTCTCGGCGCCGGCCGGGACGTACACGACCCGCGCGTACGCCTTCTCGTTCTCGATGCCGCAGACGTCCTGTGCGCCCTCCTGGTCGAGGAAGAACAGCAGCGTGCCGTCGGCCGGCAGGGCGAGGTCGGGCACCCGGGGCAGCGCCGCGCAGTCGAGCCGGAGCAGGAACGGCAACGGAGAGCCCTCCGGGCACGTGGGCCACGGCACGCCCACCGGCAGCCGCGGCCGCCCGCCCCGCCGCCCGGCGTGCACGCCGTCCTCACGCCGCCAGGCGTGGATCCGGAACCGGATCAGCTCCGCGAAGCGGGCCACCTCGCCCTCGGGCACGCCCTGCGCGATCGCCGCCCGCCGGAACTGCTCTCTCTCATCCATGATCGTGGAGAGTAGCGGCACCGTCCGACATGGAGGGTGGGTCAGGGCCCGGCGCGCGGCCTCGATGTCGCCGACCAGGTCACGTCGTAGCGCGCGCCGCCCACCGCCTCGGCGAACGCGGTCGCCGCGGCGGGTGACCCGGCGATGCGCCAGTCCTGCTCCTTGTCCACCTCGAACCAGATCAGCCCGATCAGGTCCGGGTACCGGGGCAGGGAGCCGAACGTCTCCCGGATCCACCGGGCCTTGCGTCCGGCGGTGTCGGCGGCGCCGGTCTCGGTGACCACCAGCGGCCTGCGGGTGACCTTGCGGATCTCGGCGATGGTCGGGCCGAAGATCTGGTCGAACGACCAGTACGTCTTGGTGAACGCGCCGGTGCCGTAGTAGCCGGTGACGCCGACCCAGTCGACGTAGTCGTCACCCGGGTAGAGCCCGGTCAGCCCGGCTGTCGTCTTGTCCCAGCGGGCGTTCGGGCTCCACACCCAGGTGACGTTCGTGGCGCCGGCCCGGGCGAAGAGGTCGTGCACGTGCCGCCAGGCCCGCACGTAGTCGCCGGGGCGGTTGCCGTTGGCCCGCTCGCACCACGGATACCAGTCGCCGTTCATCTCGTGCGCGAAGCGGATCGCGACCGGGTAGCCGAGCGACCGGACCCCCTCGGCCCAGGACCGCAGGTAGGCGTCGAAGTCGCCGCGCGCGATCCGGTCCAGCCGGTAGTCCGGCTGGGTGGCCCGGAGCCGGTCGATCTGCCGGACCGCCAGGCCGGTACGCCGGGCCGCCAGGTCGACCGTGTGGTCCCACGGCTCCCAGCCGAGCATGGGCATCATGCCCCGCTCGGCGATCCGGTCGAACAGGCTCCGGTCGAACTCGGCCGACGCCCAGTCGGCGCCGAAGAGCATCACCTGCGGCGCCCGCCCGGCCGCCTCGACGAACCGGTCGACCGGCGCGAAGTCGTGCGGTCCCTTGTCGGTCATCACCCCGAAGAACGCCTGCCCGGCCGGGGGGAACAGGCCGCCGCCCGGCGCGCCGGCGCTCGCCTGCGGCGTCGCCGGGACGCGCCCGTGCGCCGATGCGCCCGTGCCCGGGTCGCGCCACGCCCCGGGCGCCACCACGAAGGCGTACGCGAGCAGCAGCAACCCGGCCAGCGCGAGGCCCACCCGGGGCGCGGTCGGCCTCAGCACGGGACACCGCCCTCAGCCGCCGGCTGCTTCCACGCCGCCTCCGCCGACCGGCGCCGGCGGTCCCGCAGGCCCTCCACCCAGGCGATCAGCGGTGGCGCGAGCCCGGTCAGCAGCGTCAGCGCCGGCCAGATCCGCAGCAGCGGATAGTCGTGGCCGAGCGCGAAGCTCGCCGCGAGCAGCCCGGCCGCCGCCAACGCCCAGCACAGATGCAGCCGGAACGTGCGCAGGGACTCCACAGTGCGCAGCGCCCCCTTGGCGGTCACCACGAAGCCGAGCCGGCGGCGCAGCAGCGCGCCGGCCGCCGCGGCCACGTAGACCGGCCCGGCGAACAGGGCGAGCGCCATGCCGGCCATGCCCACCTCCTCGCGTTCGTGCGGGGCGATGTTGAAGCGCCGCAGCCAGAGCCAGAGCAGGAACCAGGTGCCGACGGTGGCGCCCCACAGCGTCGCCCACACCTGCGGGTCGAGCCGGCCCGCGTCGACGCCGGTCAGCAGGTAGAGCGCGGTGGCGGCGTTGCCCAGCAGCAGGCTCACCGCGACGCTCGGGTAGTAGAACTGGAGCAGGCGGTACTGCCAGCGACGGCGCGACGGCAGGTCGCGCGGCGTACGCATCTCGCGGCGGAGCAGGATCTCGCAGATCCCGGCGGCCCAGCGCTTCTGCTGGTTGAAGTAGTCCGCCCAGGACGTCGGCC
This sequence comes from Micromonospora sp. NBRC 110037, assembly GCF_001652995.1. Classification (NCBI taxonomy): domain Bacteria; kingdom Bacillati; phylum Actinomycetota; class Actinomycetes; order Micromonosporales; family Micromonosporaceae; genus Micromonospora; species Micromonospora sp. NBRC 110037. Next base: position 1,174,843 of record NZ_BBVA01000002.1, on the reverse strand, counting down.
CCTCGCCGAGCGCCACCACGTCCGGGGTGTAGACGCCCTTCCAGCGGCGGCCGGTGGCCGGGTTGACGGCGGCGTGCACGCGGATGCTGGTGAGGTGGTCCTCGATGATCGAGTCCTGGTAGCCGCCGATGGTCCGCCAGGCCGCCGGGCGGTAGAGGTGCCCGGTGCCGGTGAGCAGCGGCGCGTCCAGGCCGTTGCCGCCGCGGGCGATCAGGCCGTTGTAGAGGTACTGCTGCACGGAGGCGCCGTGGGCGACGAAGTTCTGGTGCATGTTGCCGTACACCTGGGGCGTCACCACGAACGCCACATCCGGGTCGCGGAAGTAGCCGAGCGTGCGTTCCAGGAAGTTCGGCAGCGGCACGTGGTCCGGGTCGACGTTCGCGACCACGTCGTAGCGGTGCTCGTGCTCGGCCCGCCAGGCGTTGTGGTTGCCGGACTTGGTCCGGGCCCGGAACTCGCCGTCGGGCCGGTTGTACTCGGGCCGGCCCTTGCGGGTGAAGTGGCGTACGCCCAGCCGCGCGGCCATCGCCCGGACCGCCGGGTCGTCGCCCTCGTCGAGGATCCACACGTCGACGTGCCCGCAGTAGACGATCTCCCGGAGCCGGCGCAGCGTCCGCTCCGCGACGTCCAGCGGCTCCTTGCTCGGCACGATGGTGGTGAGCAGCGCGACCCGCAGGCCGACCGGCGGGTCGACCGGCACCGGGTCCCGGGCGTGGAAGGCGAAGACCCAGACCACCACGTTCTGCGCCAGGCGGATCAGTTCGACGCCGACGACGACGCAGAACGCGAGCCGGGCGGCGGCGGTCTGCCACCCGCCGAGCCCGACCACGCCGGGGCCGGGCACGTGCTGGGGCAGCAGCAGCCAGCCGACGAAGACGAGCCCGGCGGCGCTGTTGACGAGCACCAGCAGCGTCAGCACGACCCGCGCGGCCACCGAGGTGGTGGGGCGGAACTCGACCGCCGCGTCCGGGCCGCGCGGCGGGCGCAGCGGACCGGCGACGGCGCCGCACCGGGCGTACGCCAGGCGGGCGCGGACGTTGCGCTGCCGGCGGTCCGGATCGGCCGGCGTCCCGGGCGGGACGGGCGCGATCGGGCGGCCACCCGGCGGCCCGGCCGTCGTGGCGCGGGACGGGCGTGTATCGGCGGCGACGGCCACGTTTCCCCCATGGTCTGCAGGCTCAGGAGCCGACCGAATGCTAAGCCGACAATCAACCACAAAAAGGGCGAATCAGGCAGACGTCGCCCGTTCGTCGACGGTCAGGCGGGAAGCTGGGCCGCCGCCGCCAGCAGCGCCACGAGAGCCAGCACGGCGAGCGCGCCGGCGGCACGCGCCCGGGCCAGGGCGACCCCGCCGAGCACCGCCCAGGCCGGCACCGTGAACAGCAGGTTCACCGCCGACCAGACCGGCGCGGCCTGCGCCAGCGCCAGCAGCCCGAGCGCCGGCACCAGCGCCCAGGCGGTACAGATCGCGGCCGGGTACCGCAGCGGGAGGCTGAACAGGGCCAGCCCGGCCAGCACGCCGCCGAGCGCGACGACGCCGAACAGCTCTCCGGGCGTGGCCGCCAGCACGGTGGCGCCGGGCCACGCGCCAGACGCCAGGCGCCCGCCGTCACGCACGCCGACGGCGAGCAGCGCGGCGACCGGCAGCAGCCCGACGGCCACTGCGGCCAGCCACCGGACGGTGTCCCGGCGGCGGAACGCCAGCACGACCCAGCCGTGCGCGGCGAGCAGCAGCAACGCCACCGGCTGGCACAGACCGAGCAGCAGCACCGCGCCCGCGTAGGGCACGAGCCGCCGCGGGCGCGGCCGGTCGAGCGCGGACGCCAGCAGCCAGGTGGCGAGCACGGCGGCGAACACCGCCAGGGCGTACGGCTGTGCCTGCTGCGCGTACCGGATCGAGGTCGGCAGCGCCGCGAAGATCAGGCCGGCCAGCAGGCCGGCGGCGGGCGTGGCGATCCGGGTGGCGAGCGCGCCGACGAGCGCCGCGGCCCCGACCATGGCCAGCAGTGACGGTACGCGCAGCGCGAGGTCCGTCGCGCCGAACAGCTCCGCCCAGCCGCGCAGGAGCAGGTGGTACGGCCCGAGCGCGATGTCGTCGCCGGTGAGCCCGATCCCCTGCCAGGGCGACGTCGCCGCCCGGCGGGCCGCCGACTCCCCGGCGCTCGGACCCGCTGTCGCGATCCGGGTCGCGCCGAGCGCGCCGGTCAGGACCGCGGGCAGCAGCCACGCCGCGATCCGCCACCGGGTCACGGCGGCGGTCGCGGCGCGGGCGGTGGAGCGGCGCGGACGGTCCTCGCCCCAGGGGTCCTCGACCGCGGCGTCCCCGATCCGGGGCAGGACCATGGTGTCCGCGTCCATCATCGTGACTCACGCATCCCTGTGGGTGCCGGCGACCGGGATCCAGCCGGGGCTGGATGACATCCTGGAGCCTACTGAGCCAAAATCGACATAACGCCAATATGGGTTGAAAGGGTCCGCCGTCCGCCCCGTGGACGACCGGCGGATCCCGTTCAGCGGAGGTCGGTGGTCGTCCAGCGGGGCGAGGCGGCGGTGATCTCGACGGTGTCGCCGGTCAGCGTGGTCCGCGCCTGGACGTCGCGCCGGGCGCTCGTACCCACCCAGACGTCGACCTCCCCGGGCTCCACCACGCGGGTGAGCGTGCGGTCGGTGAAGGCCAGCCGCGTGGTCGGCACGCTCAGCTCGACGGTGACCGAGGCCCCCGGCTCCAGACGCACCCGCCGGTAGCCGAGCAGCTGCGCCACCGGCCGGGTCACCGAGGCGACCAGGTCCCGGCCGTAGAGCTGCACCACGTCGTCACCGGCGACCGCGCCGGTGTTCGTGACCCGCACCGACACCCGCAGCGCCCCGTCGGCCGGCACCTCGGCCGGCACGGTCAGGTCGGTGTACGCGAACGTGGTGTAGGACAGCCCGTGACCGAACGGCGCCACCGGCGTCGCCGGCAGGTTGGTGCCGTTCGTGCCCGCCCCCAGCTCCGGGTGCAGGTACGAGTACGGCTGCGCGCCGGCCGAGCCGGGCAGGGTGACCGGCAGCCGGCCGGACGGGTTGACCCGCCCGGAGAGCACACCCGCGATCGCCCCGGCGCCCTCCTCGCCCGGGAAGAACGTCTGCAGCACCGCCGCGCACCGGGTCAGCGCCCAGCCCAGCGCGTACGGCCGGCCGGTCAGCAGCACCAGGACGACCGGGGTGCCGGTGTCCAGCACCGCCTCGACGAGCTGGCGCTGCACGCCGGGCAGCTCCAGGTCGTCCCGGTCGCAGCCCTCCCCGACCGTGCCGCGGCCGAACAGGCTGGCGTGGTCGCCGACCACGAGGACCGCCACGTCGGCGGCGGACGCGACGGCGACCGCCTCGTCGAAGCCGGACCGGTCCGCCGAGTCCACCTCGCAGCCGGCCGCGAAGGTGACCCGGTCGGCGCCGAACTCGGCGCGCACCGCCTCCAGGACGGTCGGCACCTCGAAGCCGGTCTCCACGCCCGGGTGATGGGCCAGCACGTGGTTGAGGAAGGAATAGCAGCCGAACAACGCGCCCTGCCGGTCGGCGTTCGGGCCGACCACCGCCACCCGGCGGCCCGCCGGCAGCGGGAGCACGCCCTCGTTGGCGACCAGGACGATCGACTCCTCGGCGAGCCGGCGCGCGATCGACCGGTGCTCCGGCGAGTCGAGGTCCACGGCACCCGGCGGCTCGTCGGCGAACGTGGCGTCGAGCAGCCCGAGTTCCTGCTTCTGGCGCAGCACGCGCAACACCGCCCGGTCGACCAGCGCCTCGTCGACAGTGCCGGCCCGCACCGACTCGGTCAGCGTCAGGAAGGCGTCGCCGGTGGGCAACTCGATGTCCAGGCCCGCGGCCAGCGCCTGCGCCGCCGCGTCCGCGTGGTCGGCCGCGACGTGGTGCAGCAGGTTGAGGAAGGCGACGCCGTAGTAGTCGGCCACCACGGTGCCGTCGAACCCCCACCGGTCCCGCAGCAGGTCGGTGAGCATGGTCGGGTCGGCGGCGACCGGCACGCCGTCGATCTCGGCGTACGAGTGCATGACGCTGCGCGCGTCGCCGTCGCGGATCGCCATCTCGAACGGCGGCAGCAGCACGTCGGCGAGTTCCCGGGGACCGGCGTGCACCGGGCCGAAGTTGCGCCCGGCCCGCGAGGCGGAGTAGCCGGCGAAGTGCTTCAGCGTCGCGAGCACGCCCTGCGACTGCAGTCCCCGCACGTACGAGGTGCCGATGGTGCCCACGAGGTAGGGATCCTCGGCGATGCACTCGTCGACCCGGCCCCAGCGCGGGTCCCGGATCACGTCCAGCACCGGGGACAGTCCCTGGTGGATGCCGAGCGCGCGCATCGAGGCCCCGATCGCCGCCGCCATCTCGGTGACCAGCTCGGGGTCGAACGCGGCGCCCCAGGCAAGCGGCGTCGGGAAGGTGGCCGCCTTCCAGGCCGACAGGCCGGTCAGGCACTCCTCGTGCACGATGGCCGGGATGCCCAGCCGGGTACCGGTCACCAGGTCCCGCTGGAACTTCCACAGCCAGGCCGCGCGGGCCGCGGAATCGACCGGGCGGGTGCCGTAGGGACGGGTGAGGTGACCCAGCCCGTGCCGGGCGAAGTCTTCGAGCCGGCCGCTGTCGGCGAACTCGCCCTGCAGGGGCGCGACCGCCTCACCGTCCTCCTTCTCCCAGAACCCGACGAGCTGCGCGATCTTCTCCTCGGTCGTCATGCGAGCGAGCAGTTCCCGTACGCGCGTCTCGGCGTCGTGCCCGTCCGACCGGTCGTGGTCCGAATCTGCCTGGGCCGGTACCGGCCCGTCCACCACCGCGTGGACCCCTGTCATGGTGTGCCTTTCCATTGGTTGTGCTGGTGCTGCTGCCGCTCAGCCCTTGACCGCGCCCTGGAGCCCGCCCACGATCTGCTTCTCCGCGAGGGTGAAGAACAGCAGCGCCGGCAGCATCGCCAGTGAGGTGAAGGCGAGGACGCCCGCGGTGTCGGTGGTGTACTGGCTGGAGAAGTTCTGCACGCCCAGCGGCAGGGTGTGCAGGTTGACGTCCCCGAGGACGAGCAGCGGCAGGAGGAACGCGTTCCAGCTCGCCACGAACGCGAGGATACCGACGGTGACGATCGCGGGCCGCGACAGCGGCAGCACGATCCGCCAGAGGAAGCCGAGCCGGCCGGCGCCGTCGATGGCGGCCGCGTCCTCCAGCTCCCGCGGGATGGCCGACAGGAACGGCCGCAGGATGACGATCGTCAGCGGCAGCGAGAAGGCGACCTGCGGAAGGATCACCGCGTAGTAGGAGTTGATCAGGCTCAGGTCACGCAGCAGGAGGTACAGCGGCAGGATCGCCGCGCCGGCCGGGAAGAGCAGACCGAGCGTGAAGAACGTGTAGAGCCATTCACGCCCCCGGAACGAGTACCGGGCGAGCACGAACGCGGCGGCCATGCCGAGCACCACCACGCCGAGCGTGGTGCCCAGAGCGATCACCGCGCTGTTGAACGCCTGCCGCCAGAAGTCGCTCTGCGTGAGCACCCGGTAGTAGTTGTCCCAGACCCACGGGTCGGGCAGGCCGGCCGGGTCGTTCACGATCTGCGGCGTGGTCCGGAAGCCACCGACGATGACGTACACGACGGGGGCGATCGACACGGCCGCGACCGCGAGCGCGATCGCGTACGTCAGCGGCGAGCTCCACTGCACCGGACGGCGCCCGGGCGAAGGGGCGGGTACGGAGTTCACGGCCACTGTCACTTCCCCTTCCGGGTGATGGCGCCCTCGATGTCACGGCTGAGCAGGAACCGCTGGAACAGCAGCGCCGCGACGAACGAGATGGCGAACAGGATCACGGCGACCGCGTTGCCGTAGCCCCACAGCCGGGCGAAGAAGCCGTTGTCCACCATGTACGTCGCCATGGTGGCCGAGGCGCCGAGCGACCGCACCGCGGGCACGGAGGTCACCCAGACCATGTCGAAGACCTGCAACGAGCCGATCATCGACAGGAACATCCAGATCCGGATGGTCGGGCCGAGCAGTGGCAACGTGACGTGACGCTGGATCTGCCACCAGCTCGCGCCGTCGATCTCGGCGGCCTCGTTCAGCTCGGGCGGCACGTTCGACAGGCCGGCGAGCAGCAGGATGATGGCGAAGCCGACGTACTTCCAGGTGAGCACGAACAGCAGGGTCCAGATGACCACGTCGAGGTCGGCCAGCCACGCCTGCACCAGCCCGCCCAGCCCGACCGACCGCAGCAGCGCGTCGAGCGTGCCGCCGTCGGTCAGGATCAGCTTCCACATGATGCCGACGGTGACCTCGGCGAGCACGTACGGCACGAAGACCAGCAGGCGGAACGCGGAGCGCCCGCGGAAGCGGCGGTTGAGCAGCAGGGCGATGCCGAGCGCGACGGGCCCCTGGATGAGCAGCGACCCGAAGACGATGATGGCGTTGTTGCGCAGCGCGTCGAGGAAGATCGGGTCCTGGAACGCGAGCGTGTAGTTACGGAAGCCGACGTACTCGGTGGGCGGCCCGACCCCGCGCCAGCGGAACAGGCTGTAGTAGAACGCGAAGCCCATCGGCACCAGCACGAACAGCACGTAGATGAGGACCGCCGGCGTCGTCAGGCCGATGATCTCGTACCACTTGCGGCGGGTCTCGGCGCGGCGTGAGGCGGCTCGTGCGCCGGGCCGGAGGCCCGCCGGCGGCGCGAGAGCGCCGTCGGCGGGCGTACGGGTCTGCGATGCGGACGTCACTTGCTTGCGGCCGCCTTCATGGCCGAGACGACCTTCTCAGGTGTCCCGTTGCCGGCGAAGATCGCGACGATCGCGTCGTTCATCGCGGTGCCGACGGTGCTGCCGAAGGCCGTGTCCAGCCAGAGCTGCACGTAGGTGGCCGAGGAGGTGGCCTCCAGGATGGACTTCAGCGCCGGGTCGGTGACGCCGTCGGCGGCGCCCTTGGCGACCGGCAGGCCGGTGCCGGTGGCGGCGTAGCCCTTCTGCACCTCGGGGCTGACGATGTACTTGAGGAACTCGACGCACTCGGCCGGGGCGTTCTTCGAGCAGGCGAAGCCGTCGCCGCCGCCGAGGGCCGCCTTCGGGTCACCGGCGGAGCCGGAGATCGCCGGCACCGGGAACCAGCCCAGGAACTTGCCCAGGGCCGCCTTGTCCGTGGCGACGGTGTCCAGGGTGCCACGGTTCCAGTCGCCCATCAGTTCCATCGCGGCCTTGCCGTTGGCGAGCAGACCGTTGGCGCTGGTCGGGTCGTTCTGGCCCGGCGTGGCGATGAAGTTGTTCTGGAACGGCTTGGTGTCGATGAAGCTCTTCAGGTCCTGGCCGGCCTTGACGAAACACGGGTCGTCGAAGGTCCGGTCCTTGGTCGCCTTCTTCAGCGTGTCGACCGAGCAGGCCCGCAGCGCGAAGTTGTACCACCAGTGCGCGGCCGGCCACTTGTCCCCGGCGCCCAGGGCGATCGGGATGACGTTGATGGCCTTGAGCTTGGTGACCGCGGCGTTGAGTTCCTCGAAGGTGGTCGGCGGCGCCGTGATGCCCGCCTTCGCGAACATGTCCTTGTTGTACCAGATGCCTTCGATGCCCATCCGGAACGGCAGGCCGTACTGCTTGCCCTCCACCTGCCAGATCTCGGAGGCGCTGCCGATGTCGGCGACCTCGCTCTTCACCTGGTCGGTGATGTCCTTGAGGTAGTCGGCCTCGACCTGCTCGCGCATCTCGCCGCCACCCCACGCCTGGAAGATGTCCGGCGGGTCGTTGCTCAGCAGCGCGGCGGGCAGCCGGGTGCGCTGGAGCTGGTTCGTCTCGATCGCCTCGATCTCGATCTTGACGGTCGGGTGGGCCGCGGAGAAGTCCTTGGCGACCTTCTCCCAGTACGTCTTGCCGGGCCCGTCCTGCGAGGCGTTGTGCCACCAGGTCAGCGTCACCGGGTTCTTGTACAGCTCGCTCTCGGCGGCCTTGTCGTCGTCGCCACCTCCACTGCACGCGGAGGCCAGCAGAGCGCTTGTCACAAACAGTGCCAGGACGGCGCCAGCACGGCGCTTCATCGCCATAGATGTCTCCTCGACCACTTAGTCGGGTTACCTGCCGGGGAGTTTTACAGGGCCGTAACGTGAAGTCAATCGGTATCGATAACGTTTTCGAAAACGTCTTCGATCACCCCGGGAAGGCCCTCTATCATCGTCGGCGTGGTGTTCCCGCAGCGCGTCAAGATGTCAGACGTGGCCCGTACAGCCGGCGTCTCGGTGGCAACCGTATCGAAAGTTGTCAATGGTCGGTACGGCGTCGCACAGGCCACCGTCGAGCGCGTCCAGCAGGTCATCCACGAACTCGGATACGAGGCCAGCCTGGGGGCGCAGAGCCTGCGCAGCCACCGGACGAACGTGCTGGGCATCCTGGTCGCCGAGTTCGAGCCGTTCTCCACCGAGCTGCTCAAGGGCGCCTCCCGCGAGGTCGCCGGCAGCGGCTACCAACTGCTCGCCTACTCCAGCGGGGACGGCAAGGGCGCGGCCATAGGGTGGGAGCGGCGCTCGCTGGCACGCCTGTCCGGCACGCTCATCGACGGCGCGGTGATCGTGACGCCGACGGTGGTCGAGACCAAGCACGGTTTCCACGTGGTGGCCGTCGACCCGCACACCGGCCCGTCCGGCCTGCCCACTGTCGACTCCGACAACTTCGCCGGCGCGGTGCTGGCCACCGACTACCTGCTGTCGCTCGGGCACCGCCGGATCGCGCACATCAGCGGCCGCCCCGACCTGGAGTCGGCCCGCCTGCGCGAGGCCGGGTTCCGCAAGGCGATGGCCGACGCGGGCACGCCGGTGGACGAGCGGCTGGTGCGGGTGGGCGGCTTCCGCACCGAGAGCGCCGCCAGCACGGCCGCCGAACTGCTCGCCCTCCCCGACCGGCCGACCGCGATCTTCGCCGGCAACGACCTCTCCGCCATCTCCACCGTGGACGTCGCCCGCGACCTCGGCCTGCGCGTACCGGACGACCTGTCGGTCATCGGCTTCGACAACATCCCCGAGTCGGCGCTGGTCGACCCGCCGCTCACCACGATCCGGCAGCCGCTGCAACGCATGGGCGCCGAGTCACTGCGCCTGCTGATCGACCTGATCGCCGGCGTCGAGCGGGAGACCCACATCCAGCTCCCCACCGAGCTGGTCGTGCGGGCCTCCTGCGCGCCCCTGCGCTGATACGCCCCGCTCCTACCGAACGGCGATTGACGGGCGGCTATCGAGGTCCGTAAGGTTTCGGGCTACTTCCGGAAGACTCCCCGGAAGTTTCGGAAGCCGCACCGCCCGCCCGGGCACCCGCCGCTCCGTTCCACGTCGCGGCGGCCCCGGCACCGCCACCGCCGGCCCTCGGGCCGAGCGCACCTGCCCGGAAGGAACGAGATGAAGCTGAGACGCTGGCTCGCCGCCGGCGCGGTCGCCGTCGTGACCGCCACCGCCCTCAACGTCGTCCCCGCGACGGCGGGACGCCCGTACGACCCGGCCGCGCAGAGCCTGCGCGAGCTGGCCAAGCGCCACGGCCTGTACGTGGGCACCGCAGTGGACATGGCGGCCCTCAACGACGCCGCCGAGCCGCGGTACCGCGAGCTGGCCGCGTCCGAGTTCTCCACCGTCACCGCCGAGAACGTGATGAAGTGGGAGAGCCTGGAGCCCACCCGCGGCACCTACAACTGGGGTCCGGCCGACGAGCTGATCGAGTTCGCCCGCAAGAACAACCAGCGGGTCCGGGGCCACGTGCTGGTCTGGCACAACCAGCTGCCGGCGTGGCTGACCAGCGGCGTCGCGGACGGCTCGATCAGCAAGGCCGAGCTGCGCCAGATCCTGCGCAACCACATCACCGCGGTGGTCACCCACTTCAAGGGCAAGATCTGGCAGTGGGACGTGGTGAACGAGGCGGTCAGCGACCCCTGGGACACCCCGTCCACCCTGCACTACAAGGGGTTCTGGGCGCAGAACCTCGGGCCCGGCTACCTCGCCGACGCGTTCCGCTGGGCCCGCGCCGCCGACCCGAAGGCGCTGCTGTTCTACAACGACTACAACATCGAGGCGTTCGGCTCCGGCAACCCGGCCGACGACAAGACGCAGTTCGTCTACAACATGGTCCGTGACCTGCGGGCCAAGGGCGTGCCGATCGACGGCGTGGGCGCGCAGGGCCACCTGGGCACCCAGTACGGCAACTTCAGCACGCTCCAGGTGGTCGCGGCCCTGCGCAAGTTCGCCGGGCTCGGGCTGGCCACGGCGCTCACCGAGGTGGACGTGCGCAGCCAGATCACCGACGGGGTGGAGGCCGGCGACTCCGCCGAGATCAACCCGCGCCTGCAGGCGTCCGCGGCGGGCTTCAGCGTGCTGATGCAGGCGTGCCTGGCCGAGCGGCACTGCCTGTCGTTCACGCTCTGGGGTTTCACCGACAAGCACTCCTGGGTGCCCGGCGCGTTCTCCGACCCGCCGGAGGGCCTGGCCACCGTGTACGACGAGAACTACCAGCCCAAGCTCGCCTACCACGAACTCAAGGCAGACCTGATGTTCTCCGGTCCGCCCTACGTGCTGCCGCGCATCCCGCAGCACCCGCGCCGCTGACTGTCGCGCGCAGGGGCCGGCCTTCGGGCCGGCCCCTGTGTCGCGGTACGCCACGGGATCACGCTCACGCCGCCCGGCGGCGGCCCAGTTCCGACTCCAGCCGTCCGATGAGCGTCTTGCGGGCCTTGCCGCGTCGTTCCCGGCGCAGCGCCGCGTCGAGCTGACGGGTGTCGAGGTCGCGCACGAGCTTGACCGCCTCGGTCACCGGCAGCTCGGTCATCTGCTCCGCGGCAGTGGCGTCCCGGCGGGCCCGCTTCGCCGGGCCGGTGTTCGGCACGTACTGGCGGCCGGAGCGCGACGCGCGACGCTTGCGCGTGTCGGTGTCGCGCCGCTGCTCCTCCGACAGCTCCTTCCACGCCTGTTCGGGCAGGTAACGACGGGTCTCGCCGCCGTTGCGGGCGCGCGTGTCACCGCTGCGGGTCTGCCACTTCTCGCCGCCCCAGCGCTGCAGCGAGCGCTGCCGTGCGTCCTTCGGTCCCTCGAATCCCCCGCCGGCCTTCTTGTACTCGTTCGTCAGCAGCTGCGACTTGCGGGCCGACCACTGCCCCGGCCGTCCGCCCTTGTCGGAGGCGCGGATCTCGGCCTTGAGGCGCTCGCGCAGTTCCGGCTCGGTGTACTTCGCCATGACGCAGCGTTACCCGCGCCGGCGGCGGCCATGCCGGTCAGCCGGGTCCCGGCCGGTAGACCAGATCCATCGTGTCGGTGCGGCCGGACCAGTCCAGCCGCAGCCGCCAGCACCCGGCGGCCGGCAGGTCGACGATGGACGGCCCGGGCCCGCCGGTCACCTCGCGGACGACCGGGGCGCCCGTCCCGTCCCGGGTCGCGGTGATCACCAGAGGCGTCCGCGGCGCCGGCTCGGACCGGCCTTCCTCGGGACGCGCCACCCAGAGGATCTTGTTGTTCGCACCGTCGCCCCGGGCGTGCACGAGCGGGTACGCGAACAGGATCGCCACGATGTCGCCCCGGGCGCCGAAGACGTGCCGCATCCGGGTGTCGCCGGTGAACCCGGCGTCCGCCCAGTCCGGCAGCCGGCCGGTCTCCACCCGTTCGGCGCAGGCCGCCGGCGCGGCCGGCTCGGTGGCCGCCGGCGCCGAGGTCACCGGCGCTCCGGCCGGGACCGTGGCCGGACCGGAGCACCCGGCCAGCAGCAGGACCGGCACCAGCAGGACTCTTCTCGCAACGAACATCGCGGCCTCCCCGTCGACGGCTCTCGTCAACAGGACACCGGCCGGGGCCGCCGGGTTCCCGTCGCTCACCGGAGCGAGGCCGCGACGTCCAGCGCCTGCTCACGGGTGAGGTCGCCCTCCAGCCGGTAACTCAGCCCGCCCTGCTCCCAGATGAGCGTGGCCGCGGACAACCGCGCGGTGGCGACCCGTTCCGTGCCCGACCGGTCCACGTACGCCAGCGCGTGCGGACCGCCGACCCAGATCGCGAACTCGCCACCCACCTGGGTGAGCGTCACGTCCGCGCCGAGGGACCGCTTGTGGAACACGATGTCGAGCGAGCCGTCGAAGGCGTCCAGCCGTACCGTGCCGCCCCGGTAGAGCAGGCTGACCACCCGGTGGCCGCCGGCGCCGTCCGGGTCGGCCACCAGCACCCGTTCCGGCGCGCCCAGGCGGGACGGCACCCGGATCGGGAAGCGGACCTGGCGTTGCGCCTCGGCGAGGGCGACGTGCCGCTGCGCGGGCAGTGGCGAGGGCGTGCCGGTCGGCGGCGGGGCGGGCGCGGAGTCGATGACGACGCCGGAGAACCGCAGCAGCCCGGTCACCGCGTCGGCGAGCGCGGCGCGGCCCGGCGGCAGCGCCACCACGAGCAGCGCGGCGAGCACGGTGGCCAGCACGTACCGCCGGCGGCGGCGCGGCGCGGGCGCGTCGAGCCGGGCGCGGACCCGCGCGGTGACGTCGGGCGTCCGCGCCGGCTCCAGCCAGCCGGTCAGGTCACGCAGCTCCCGCTCCAGGTCATCCACGGTGCGCCACCTCCCGGTCCAGCAGGGCACGCAGCTTCGCCAGCGCCCGGTGGGTCCGCGACTTCACGGTGCCCCGGGGCAGCCCCAGCACCGTGGCCGTCTCGTCCTCGCCGAGGTCCAGCAGGTAGCGGCAGACGATCGCCTCGCGGTCGCGTACGGGCAGCAGCCGCAGCGCTTCGACCAGCGCGGCCCGGCGCTCGGCCGCCAGCACCGCGTCGAGCCCGTCGTCGGCGCCGCCGGCCACGACCGGTTCCGCCGCCGCCGCGCGCAGCGTCAGCCCGTCGCGCCGGCTGCGCGTCCGGTGCAGGTTCCGGGTCTCGTTGGCGACGATCGCGAGCAGCCAGGACCGGAACGACGCCTCGGCCCGGTAGCGGGACAGTTTCCGGTACGCCTTCACGAACGCCTCCTGGACCACGTCCTCGGCGTCCGGACCGGCGCCCAGCAGCACCGCCGTCCGGTACGCGGACGCGGTGTGCCGGGCGACCAGGGCGTCGTACGCCTCCCGGTCGCCGGCGCGTACGCGGGTGACGAGGTCGTCGTCGTCCAGGGCAGCCTCCGCCGTCGGTCCGCTTCCATGACACCGCCCGGGGCGGCCGGGTTCCATCAGGCGTTTGACCGGTGACCGTGCCGGAAAGAGTGGCGGGATGAGCTGGGCGAGAAGAGCCGTACCCGCAGCCGTCGCCGCCGTCGCCGCGCTGGCGGCGCGGGACCTGCTGCAACGCGACCACGCGCTGCGCCGCAACTTCCCGGTGCTGGGCCGGGCCCGGTACCTGATCGAGTCGATCGGACCGGAGCTGCGGCAGTACATCGTGGCCGGCAACGACGAGGAGCGGCCCTTCACCCGCGACCAGCGGCGCTGGGTGTACGCCTCGGCCAAGCAGGAGAACAACTACTTCGGGTTCGGCACCGACAACGACATCGAGCACACCTCCGGCTATCCGATCATCAAGCACCGCACGTTCGGCCGGGCGGTGCCGCCGTCGGCGCCGACCGCCGGGCACGACGTGACGCTGCCCTGCGCCAAGGTGCTCGGGGCGGCGCGCGGCCGGGCGCGGGCGTTCCGCCCGGAGTCGGTGGTGAACGTCTCCGGGATGAGCTTCGGCTCGCTGTCCGCCAACGCGGTGGAGGCGCTCAACCGGGGCGCGGCGCTGGCCGGCTGTCTGCAGAACACCGGCGAGGGCGGGCTGTCGCCGTACCACCGCATGGGCGGTGAGCTGGTCTTCCAGCTCGGCACCGCGTACTTCGGCTGCCGCGACGAGCAGGGCCGGTTCAGCCTGCCGCGGCTCAAGGACCTGGTGGCGTCGGCGCCGGTACGCGCGCTGGAGATCAAGCTCAGCCAGGGCGCCAAGCCGAGCCTCGGCGGCCTGCTGCCGGCGGCGAAGGTCTCCGCCGAGATCGCCGCCACCCGGGGCGTCCCGGCCGGTCAGGACTGCGTCAGCCCGTCCCGGCACGCCGAGTTCTCCGACTGCGACAGCCTGCTCGACTGGGTGGAGCTGCTCGCCGCCGAGACCGGCCTGCCGGTCGGCATCAAGTCCGCCGTCGGCGACCTCGGGTTCTGGGAGGATCTGGCCACGCTGATGCGCGACACCGGGCGCGGCGTTGACTTCGTGACCGTCGACGGGGGCGAGGGCGGCACCGGGGCCGCGCCGCTGATCTTCAGCGACTCGGTCTCGCTGCCGTTCCAGCAGGGCTTCTCCCGGGTCTACCGCACGTTCGCCGAACGCGACCTGCACGAGAAGGTGGTGTTCGTCGGCGCCGGCAAGCTCGGCCTGCCCGACAACGCCGTGGTGGCGTTCGCGCTCGGCGCCGACATGGTCAACGTCGGGCGGGAGGCGATGCTGGCGATCGGCTGCATCCAGGCACAGAAGTGCCACACCGACACCTGCCCGACCGGCGTCGCCACGCAGAACGCGTGGCTGGCCCGGGGTCTGGACCCGGCCCGCAAGTCGGTACGGGCCGCGAACTACATCCGTACGCTGCGCCGCGACCTGGTCAAGGTGGCCGAGGCGTGCGGCGTCGAGCATCCCGGGCTGATCGGCACCGACGCGGTGGAGATCCTCGACGGCCGCACCTCGTCGATCCCGCTGGACCGGGCGTTCGGCTACCGGCCGGAGTGGGGGATGCCGTCGGCAGCGGACCGGGCGGAGATCGTGCGGCTGATGACCGCCGAGGCGCCGCAGGGCGGCAGCGCGCCGCCCTCCCCCACCGCCGTCGGCTAGCCGGTTCCCTCGCCGGTGCGGTGCCGCCCCCGGCGGCGCGGCGGGCGCGGGCGGAGCACGATCGGCGCCACCACCAGGACCGCCGCCGCGCCGAGCAGTCCCCAGGGGTGGCGGCTGGTCTCGACCACGAAGGCGACCGGCCGTTCCGGCAGGTCGACGCGGCCGTGGAGTTCGTGTGCCCCGAGCACGGCGACGTCCACCGGCACCGGGATCTCGTACGTCCGGACCTGCCCGGCGCCGATGGTGCCCAGGGGCGGGGCGGCGACGATGGTGTGCGCCCGTCCGGGCCGGCCGAGCAGCAGCGTGAACGGCGGGTCGACCACGTCGGCCGGGCCGGGGTTGCGCAGCGCGACGCGTACGGTGAGCGTCTCGGGCAGCCCGAACCATTCCCGCAGCGGGCGGCGGCCGGCGACGCGCAGCTCGTCGAGGTGCAGTCGCGGCGTGGCGGCCGGCGCGGGCGCCGGGGCGGCGGTCACGCCCCGGACCGGCAGCGCGGCGGTGGCCTGGACGGCGCCGGTCAGCGCATGCGCGCGCAGCACGCAGGGACAGGCGACGGGTGGCGCCGCCAGCGCGATCGGCGCCGCCGTCGTGCCCGCCGGCACCTGGACGGTGGTGGCCTGCTCGTTGGCGCAGTCGAGCGCGCCCCGGCGGGCGTCGTTACCGCAGACCGTGAGGTGGACCGGGCCGGCCGGCCAGCCGCGCAGCGTGACGGTGACCCGCTGCCCGACAGTCAGCGGGCCGGACGACACGACGACAGCGGGCCGCGGCGGCGCGGAGGCCGCAGTGGACGACGGCGCGGGCGGGGCGGAGACGGCGGCGCCGTCCCGGGTGGACGGCGGTGCCGGGACCGGCACGGCCAGCGCGAGGATCGCGGCGGCGGCCGGCAGGACCGGGGTCACCGGGCACCGGCCGCCGTGCCGCCCGCCGGGGGTTCGGCCGTTCCCGCGACGGGGGCCCGGGACGCATCCGCCGGCCCGCCGGGAGCGGCCGAGGGCTCGGACACCGACGCCGGCCCGGCGGGTGCAACCGTCGCCGGAGGCTCGGACACCGGCGCCGGCCCGGGCGTGGTGGAGGGCGCGGCCGAGGTGGGGCGGCGTCGACGACGGCGCGGGTGGAGGAGCCAGGCTCCCGCGGCCGCCGGAGCGGCGATCAGCAGCCAGGGCGGCGCCCACACGCTCGCGGTGCGCCGCACCGGGGGCAGCGCGGTGTCGACGGTGGTGGGTGCGAGGTCCACTGTCGCGGTCAGCCGCAGCGCGGGCGGCACCCCGGTGACCCGCTCGGTGACGGTGAACTCGGCGCCGGGCAGCAGCTCCGGCAGGTCGACCGGGCTGGTCCGGGACAGCGTCCAGCCACCCGGGCCGTCGACGACCACCGCGCCGGTGCCGCCGACGCGGACGTTGCCGCTGTTGCGGATCCGGTAGGTGACCGTGAGGTCGGCGCGTCCGATCGGGTTGAGCGGGGTGTCGTAGTCGACGCGTACCGTTTCGACGGTCACGGCGGGGCGGACCTCGCCGGCCACGCGGAGGTAGACCCGGGCGGCGATCCGCTGGTCGAGGCGGACCCGCTGCCCGTCGGCGGTGACGCCGTCCTGGGCGACCGCGGCGATCACGCCACCGGTGTGGTCGCCCGGCGTGGCGTCGCGCGGCACGGTGAGGCGGAACGGGATGTCCGCGCGCCGGCCGGGCTGGACGGTCCAGTTCCGCCGCTCGACGCCGATCCAGGCGCCGACGTCGGTGGCGGCCCGGTCGGAGGGCAGCAGCGCGAAGGCGCCGTCGGTGGTGGTGTACGCGTCGGTGCCGTACACCGCGAAGGTGAGCGGCCGGTCACCGAGGTTGGTCACCCCGACGTGGTCGGTGATCGTGGCGCCCGGCGCCAGGTCGTAGGTGAAGTAGTTGCGCCCGGTCGGCCCGCCGGGCCCGGACGGCTGGACCGCCCACCGGGCGGCGCCGGAGTCGGCGGACGGCGCCGGCCGGGGGGCCGCCTCGCCGCGCGACGGTGACCCGAGCAGCACCGCGAGCAGCACGGCGGCGAGCGCGGCGCCGATCCGGGCGGCCGGGGTGCGGGTGGAGGGCGTGAGGAGGGGCATTCCGTGCTCCGCTGCGAGGTGGTCGCCGGACGGACGCCGCTGGTGGGGCACGGGCGACGTGCCCGCGCCCCACCAGGGCCGACCCGGTCGGTGAATCAGGAGAGGGTCAGGGTGAGCGTGGCGACGTAGTCGCCCGCCGCGGCGGATGCCGGCACACCGAGGTTGAGCTCGGCGCCGCAGGCGAAGACGCCGTTGCTGGTCCCGGCGCCGGCCGTGCACAGCGCACGGGCCTCGCCGAGACCGGCGCCGGGAGCGGCCACCGCGCCCGGGGTGACGGCGCCGGTGGTGCCGCCCAGCGGGTCGTCCACCACGTTCGCGGTCGGCGCCCAGCCGAGGTAGTTCCCGGCGATGACGCCACCGGCGGCGGAGGTGAAGTCGGACACCTGTCCGACCAGGCTCCAGCCGGTGCCGGCACCGCGCAGGTCGGCCACCGTGGCGGTGTTCAGCGGCGCCCGGGCGTACTCGCCCTTGCCGACCGGCGGCAGGGCGACGTTCGCACCGGCCACGCTCAGGCTGAGCGGGCCGCCGGTCACCGTGCTGGTGATCCGCTGCTGGGCCGAGTTCCCACCCGCGCCGGTACGGGTGAAGGTGATCGGCGTGAACGTGTCCTGGCGGCGGTCGGCCGAGCCGCGGGCGGCGAAGGTGATGACGTAGCACTGCACCTCGGTGCAGTCCACCTCGTCGCCGTTGCGGTCGGTGTAGACGGCGCTGATCGGCAGCGTCGTGGTGAAGCTGCCGTCGGCGGCCATCCGGTCCCGGGCGTCGGTCGGCTCGTTTGTCTTGTTGACCCACTTGGTGACCTGGAGGACGCCGGCGTTGGCCCAGTGCTCGTCGACCTTCGGTCCGAACGAGACGTAGATGCCGGCCCCGTTGTTGAAGTCCGGGTCGAAGCCGGTGCCGCGTACGGTGACAGTCGCGCCGGCGGGGTCGAGGCCCTGGGCCGGGTCGACGGTCACCGCCGGGGTCGCGGGCGCGGTGCCGCCTGCCGTGGTGAACGTGAACGACACCGGGTCCAGCGCCTCACCGGCGGCGTAGAAGCCGTTGAACGCGCCGGCTCCCACGCTGGTGAGCGCCGCGGCGAGGTTGCTGCCGGTCACCGTGTTCCCGCTGGTGGCGGGAGCGCCGGTGAGGGTGGCGATGGTGGCCTGCTTCACCGAGACCGGCTCGGTCATCGTGGTGGCCAGGTCGACGTCCGCCTTCAGCGAGGCGGTGCCGCCGGAGACGGCGACAGTCGGGTTGGCCAGCGTGATGGTCAGCAGGTGCGCCGGGTACGAGAACACCACGGTGCCGCCGTACGTGGCGTTCGTCGTACCGGTGGCGGCGTCGTGCGTACCGCCGGTCGACGGGAACGTGAACGTGCCGTCGGCGTTGACGGTGGCGCCGTTGCTGACAGCGATCGGCGGGTCCCCGTTGCCGGCCTTGACGTAGTTGCGGAAGCTGGCCTTGAAACCCCAGGTCAGGCTGCCGCTTGCGATCTCGGCCTCGGCCGCCGAGGCGGGTCCGGCGCCCACGAGCGCACTCGACACGCCGAGGGCGAGCACCGCCGCCCAGCGCATCGACCGGAGGGCTCCGGCTCTGGATCTGAACATGCTGTTCCTCTCGGGAGGGGAAGCGAAGGCATTAGGTTAGGCAAACCTAAGATGATCGGGTGATCCACGAAGCGTCCCAAGATCTTCAGCCGAACGGACCCCTTGCCACCTGCGCGTTCGCCACTTAGGTTAGCCAAACCTAAGTATCCGCTCGGCCGGCACGTCCGGCCGGACCTGTCGTGTGAGGAGCCCGATGCGAGCACGGCGCCGCACCATCTGGACCACCGTTCTGCTCACCGCCGCCGTCGTCGCCACGCCCGCGCCGGCCCACGCCGGCACCGCCACCGGCAGCGGCGGCCAGAAGCTCACCGTCACCCCGAGCACCGGCCTGAGCCGCTCCGGCGCCACCGTGTCCGTCTCCGGGCGCGGCTACGACGTCGACAAGGGCATCTACGTCGCGTACTGCGTCGACAACGGACCGGGCGTGGCGGCCACCCCGTGCGGCGGCGGCGCCGACACCACCGGCAGCCTCGGCGCCTCGCAGTGGATCTCGTCGAACCCGCCCGCCTACGCCGAGGGCCTGCCCGAGCCGTACGGCCCCGGCGGCTCCTTCTCGGTGACGGTCAAGGTGACCCCCACCATCGGCGACGTCGACTGCACCGTCCGGCGGTGCGCGGTCGTCACCCGCGCCGACCACACCCGGGCCTCCGACCGGTCCCAGGACGTACGGGTGCCGGTCACGTTCGCCGCCGGCGCCACGAGCGCCCCGCCGAAGGCCGGCCCGGCGCCGAAGGCGACCACGCCCGCCGCCACGCCCCGGACCACCACCGGACAGGACGCGCCGGCCCCGGCCGCCTCCGGCAACCCGCCGGCCGCAGCGGGGGCGGCAGGGGTGACGGGCGCCGCGCCCGGGGCCGGGGCGCCGTCGCAGGCCGCGGCCTCCGACCTCCACGTCACGCGGGTCAGCGACACCTCCGGGGCCGGACGCGGATGGACCGTCGGGGTGGTGGCCGCCGCGCTGGCCCTGGTCGTCCTGCTCGGCCTCGGCCGGTGGCGGCGCCGTCGCGGTGCCGGCCGGTGAGCCGCCCGCACCGGCGACCGGGCCGGGGACCACTCGTCGCGCTGCTCGCGGTGACCCTGGCGGCGACCGGCTGCGCCGCGCCGGGCCGATCGGGTACGCCGTCCGCCGCCGGCTGCGGCCCGGTCACCGCGACAGTGGACGACGCCGACGTCGAGCCGGTCCGCCCGGCGCCCACGCCCGCGCTGCCGGCCACCGTACGCTCCGGCGACGGCACGACGGTGACCGTCGACGACGTCAGCCGCATCCTCCCGGTGAACCTGCACGGCTCGATCGCCGAGATCGTCTTCGGCCTCGGCCTGGGCGGCAACGTCATCGGGCGGGACACCTCGACCACGTTCCCCGCCGCCGCGCACCTGCCGGTGGTCACCCCGGGCGGGCACGACCTCTCCGCCGAGGCGGTGCTCGACCTCGACCCCAGCGTCGTGCTCGTCGACGACGGCGTCGGGCCGCCCGAGGTGCTGCGCCAGCTCCGCGCCGCCGGCATCCCGGTCGTGCGGGTACCTGCCGAGCCGACGCTCGACGGCGTACCGGCGCACATCCGCGCGATCGCGGCGGCGCTCGGCGTGCCCGAGGCCGGAGAACGGCTGGTGACCCGCGTGCGGAGCGAGATCGCCGAGGCCCGGCGTACCGCCCCGGCGGGCCGCGCGCCACGGATCGCGTTCCTCTACCTGCGCGGCACCGCCGGGGTCTACCTGATCGGCGGCCGGGGCGCCGGGTCCGACGCGATGATCGAGGCGGTCGGCGGCGTCGACGCCGGCAGCGCCGCCGGGCTG
This sequence comes from Micromonospora sp. NBRC 110037, assembly GCF_001652995.1. Lineage (NCBI taxonomy): Bacteria > Bacillati > Actinomycetota > Actinomycetes > Micromonosporales > Micromonosporaceae > Micromonospora > Micromonospora sp. NBRC 110037. Next base: position 1,154,611 of record NZ_BBVA01000002.1, on the reverse strand, counting down.
TCCAAGTTCCGTCCGCTGACCAGCGAGGGCCTCATCAACGCCGCGCCCGACGTGATCCTGGTGATGAGCGCCGGGCTCGCCTCCGTCGGCGGCGTCGACGGTCTGGTGAAGCTGCCCGGCGTGGCGCAGACGCCGGCCGGGGCGAACCGGCGCGTCGTCGACATGGCCGACGGCACGCTGCTCACCTTCGGCGTCCGCTCCGGCCGGGTCGTCCAGGCCCTGGCCCGCGCCGTCTACTCGTGCGAGGACCCGTCGTGACCACGCTACGGAAGCGGCCCGCACCCGCCGCCCCGGCGCCAGTCACCGGCGCGCCCCGGTCGCCCGGCCGGCGGGGCGCCGTCCTGGTGGCCGGGCTCGGCGCCGCCCTCGTGCTCGTTGCCCTGCTGGCCGCCGGGCGCGGCCAGGTGGCGATCTCCCCCGCCGAGGTGCTCGGCTCCGTGCTGCACCGCCTCGGGCTGGACCTCGGTCCGCTGCCGTCGGCGGCGCAGGGCGAGAACGCGCTCTGGATCGTCCGCTTCCCCCGGGTGCTGCTGGCGGCCGTCGTCGGCGCCGCCCTCGGCTGCGCCGGCGCGGTCATGCAGGGCGTCTTCGGCAACCCGCTCGCCGAGCCCGGCGTCATCGGGGTGTCGGCCGGCGCCGCCGTCGGCGCCGCCCTGGCCATCGTCACCGGCGTCACCGTCCTGGGCGGATGGACCGTGCCGCTCGCCGCCTTCGCCGGCGGCCTCGCCACCACCTACCTGGTGTACGCGCTGGCCCGCGCCGGCGGCCGGACCGAGGTGGTGACGCTGGTGCTGACCGGCGTCGCGGTCAACGCGGTCGCCGGCTCGGTGATCGGGCTGCTCATGTTCGTCACCGACCAGTCCGGCGTGCAGGCCATCGCGTTCTGGAACCTCGGCAGCCTCGCCCAGGCCAGTTGGACGGCCGTCGGTCTCGCCGCGCCGTGCCTGCTCGTCGGCCTCGCCGTCGCCTGCGCCGACGCGCGCCGGCTCGACCTGCTCGCGCTCGGCGAACCCGCCGCCCGGCACCTCGGCGTGAACACCGAACGCCTGCGGCTGCGGCTGATCGTCGTCACCGCGCTGCTCGGCGCCGCCGCTGTCGCGTTCACCGGCATCATCAGCTTCGTCGGACTGGTCGTGCCGCACCTGATCCGGATGGTCGCCGGACCGGGCCACCGGGTGCTGCTGGTCGCCAGCGCGCTCGGCGGGGCCGTCGTGGTGATCGGCGCCGACCTCGCGGCGCGTACCCTCGTCGAACACCAGGAGCTGCCCCTCGGCGTGCTCACCGCGGTCATCGGCGGCCCGGCGTTCTTCTGGCTGCTGCGCCGCACCCGCGACCGGGCCGGAGGCTGGGGATGAGCCTTCCGCGTACACCGCGCCGGTTCGCCGCCGCCCGTCCGCCGCGCCCGGCGCCCGCCGGGCACGTCCGGATCCGGGTGGCCGGGCTGCGCGTCGAACGCGCCGGCCGGACCGTGCTCGACGGGATCGACCTTCAGGTACGCGCCGGCGAGGTGCACGCCCTGGTCGGGCCGAACGGCGCCGGGAAGTCGACGCTGCTCGGCGCGATCAGCGGTGACGTGCCGGCCGCCGCCGGCCGGATCGAGGTCGACGGGCTGCCCCGCGAGTCGTGGAGCCCGGTGGAGCTGGCCTGGCGCCGCGCCGTCCTCGCCCAGCGCAACACGCTCAGCTTCCCGTTCACCGTCGGGGAGGTGGTGCGGATGGGCCGGGCGCCGTGGGCCGGGCGGCCGGAGCGGGACCAGGACGACGCCGTCGTCGCCGACGTGCTCGAACGCTGCGACGTCGCCCGCTTCGCGGCCCGGCCGTACCCCGCGCTGTCCGGCGGCGAGCAGGCCCGCGCCGCGCTGGCCCGGGTCCTGGCGCAGCGGGCCACCACGCTGCTGCTCGACGAGCCGACCGCCGCGCTCGACCTGCGGCACCAGGAACTGGTCATGCACATCGCCCGGGAGCGGGCCCGCGCCGGGGACGCCGTGGTCGTGGTGCTGCACGACCTGACGCTGACCGGGGCGTACGCGGACACCGTGACCCTGCTCGGCGACGGTCGCGTCCGCGCCGCCGGGGCGCCGCGCGACGTGCTGACCGCCCCGCTGCTCAGCGGGGTCTACCGGTACGACATCGACGTCGTCCCCCACCCGCGTGACGGGCTGCCGCTGATCGTGCCCCGACGCGGCCGGCCCGCAAGACCGTCAGCCGACGAGGAGAGATAGCAGATGGATACACAGACGTTCGCGGCCCGGCTGCGCGCCGAGACCCGCGACGCGCACCAGAGCGCCGAGTCCCAGCGGTACGTCTCCGCGCTCACCGCCGGTGAGCTCGACGTGGCCGGCTACACCGCGCTCGTCGTCGCGCACCACGGCATCTACGCGGCGCTGGAGGGCGTCGCGGAGACGATGCGCGAGGACCCGCTGGCCGGCCCGTTCGTCGACGACGCGCTGACCCGGCTGCCCGCGCTCGCCGCCGACCTGCGGTTCCTGCTCGGCCCGCGCTGGCGCGAGGTGATGGAGCCGGTCCCGGCCGCTGTCGCGTACGCCGCGCGGATCACCTCGGCCTGCGCCGGATCGCCCGAGCGGTTCATCGCGCACCACTACATCCGCTATCTCGGCGACCTGTCCGGCGGGCGGCACATCGGGCGCTGCGTGGCCCGGTACTACGGGGTGACCGGCGAGGCCGGGGCGTCGTTCTACCGCTTCCCGCGGATCACCGATCCGAAGTCGTACAAGGACGCCTACCGGGCGAGGCTGGACGCGCTCGCGCTGGACGAGACCGGCCGGGCGGCGCTGCGCGACGAGGTGCTGGTGGCGTACGAGCACAACATCGCGGTCTTCACCGACCTGGGTCGCCTGGTGGCGGCGGGCAGCCGGGAGGGCGCCGCGTGAGCGCCGGTTTCCCGCCGGAGGTGGTCGCCGCCGTCAGCCGGCACATGAACGACGACCACGCCGGGGACGCGCTGCTGATCTGCCGTACGCTCGGCGGCCGGCCGGACGCCACCGCGGCCCGCACCACCGGCCTGGACGCCGACGGCATCGACTTCGCCGTCACCGTCGGCGGCACGGAGGTTCCGGTGCGCGTCCCGTTCGCCCACCGGCTCACCGAACGGGCGCAGATCCGCCGGGAGGTGGTGCGCATGTACCGGGAGGCCTGCGACCGGGCCGGCGTACCGCCCCGCCCGGCCGGCTGAGCGCCGGGACCGTCCGGGCCGCGGAAACCCGGTCGGCCGCCGCGCCGCCGCGGCGTACAGTCCGCCGCATGGCTGTGGACACGAGGCCGGCGGTGCGCGCCGGCCGATTCCGGCTGCTCCCGCTGGGTGTGGTCTTCCTGACCGTCGGTCTGTCCACCGCCGTGGTGCTGCCGTTCCTGTCGCTGTTCCTCGACCGGGAGGTCCACGCCAGTCCGTTACGGGTGACCGTGTTCCTGGTCGTCGCGCCGCTGTCCGGGGTGGTCGCCTCCGCGCTGATCGGCCGGCTGTCGGACCGCCTGCCGATCCGGCGCGCGCTGCTGGTCGGCGCCGCGCTGGCCGGCGTGCTGGGCGCGGGCCTGACCGCGTACGTCCGGGACTACTGGATCCTGCTGGGGTTGACCGCGACCGCCACCGCGCTGGCGAACTCGCTGTTCCCGCAGTCGTTCGCGTACACCCGGGCGCTGTTCGACAGGGACGATCCGGCGCGGGCGGCGTTCGGCGTCAGCCTCATGCGTACCGTGTTCTCGGTCGCCTGGGTGGCCGGGCCGGCGCTGGCCGCGGTGCTGCTCGACGTCGGCGGCTTCCGCCTGGTCTACGGCATGGCCGCCGTCATGTACGCGCTGGCCGCGCTGGTGGCCGCGTTCCGGCTGGAGGAGCTGCCGCTGCCGGCGAGGCCGGTCGCGGCCGATCCGGACGGCGCCGCGCCCGGCCCGCGCGGCGCGTCCCGGCTGCGGCTGGCGCTGACGGCGCTCACGTTCGTGCTGCTTCAGTGTCCGCTGACGGTCGGTGTGCAGGCGATGCCGCTGTTCATCGACACCGAACTGCACGACGACCCCTCCCGCGCCGGGCTGGTGCTGGGCCTGTGCGCGGCGCTGGAGATCCCGCTGATCCTCGGGCTGGGCGCGCTGACCGCGCGGGTCCGGCTGCGGCCGCTGATCCTGGTCGGCGGCGCCTGCGGGGTCGCCTACTACGCGGCCGCCGCGCTGGCGCCGAGCGTGCCGTTCCTGCTGTTCGCGCAGCCGGTGAACGCGCTGTTCATCGCCGCGGTGTCCGGTGTCGGGATCGCCTACGTGCAGGATCTGCTGCCGGGCGAGCCGGGCCGGGCCACCACGCTGTTCACCAACACGTTTCCGATCGGCGCGATGCTCGCCGGGCCGCTGCTCGGGCTCTCCGCGCAGGTCGGCTACCGGTGGGCGTACGGCATGAGCACCGCGCTGTGCGCGGCCGGGCTGCTGGTGCTGGTGCTGACCCGGCCGCCCGCGCGGGCGGCCGGGTCGGTGCCCGTGGGCGGGTGACCCACGGGCACCGGGATCAGCTCGGGGCGGGCGGGCGGCCGGCGGTGGCCGCGATCAGCAGGGACAACTCCCGGACGAGGTCGTCCATGCTCTGCCCACTGCTCGCCCGCACCAGGCCGAGAGCCAGGTCGGCGAGCAGGTAGAAGCCGAGGGTCCGGGCCTGCTCGCCGGGGAACGCGGCGAGCAGATCCTCGGCACCGGCGAGGTCACCCCGGTGCTTGGCCGCGATCACCCCGGCGGCGCGCTGCACCAGTTCCGCCGCCTCGGGGGTGGGCCCGCTCACCGGATCAGATCTTCGGCGTCGCGGCGCGGGCGGCGTCGAAGCGTGCGATCACGTCCGACCAGTTCACCAGGTTCCACAGCCGGTCCACGTAGTCCGGACGCACGTTGCGGTACTGCAGGTAGTAGGCGTGCTCCCAGGCGTCGAAGACCAGCAGCGGCGTGGTGCCCTGGCCGACGTTGCCGTGGTGGTCGTAGACCTGCTCGACGATCAGTCGCTGTCCCAGCGGCTCCCAGGCGAGTACGCCCCACCCGGAGCCCTGCACGCTCTTCGTTGCCGCCGACAGCTGGCCGGCGAACGCGTCGAACGAGCCGAAGTGCTCGTCGATCGCCGCGGCCAGCTCGCCGTCCGGGCGGTCACCGCCGTCCGGCGACAGGTTCCCCCAGAAGATGGTGTGCAGCACGTGCCCGGACAGGTTGAACGCGAACGTCTTCTCCAGCCCGACCAGCCGGCCGAAGTCGCCCTTCGCACGCGCCTCCGCGAGCTGCTCCAGCCCGTCGTTGGCGCCCTTGACGTACGCCGCGTGGTGCTTGCTGTGGTGCAGTTCCAGGATCTCGCCGGACATGGCGGGCTCCAGGGCGCCGTAGTCGTAGGGCATGTCGGGCAGGGTGTAGAGCGCCATCGATCCTCCACTTTGTTGCTGCATCTTTGCTGTTGCCAACATAGTGCAACAAGGTGGCCGACGGTGCTCCCATCCCGCGCGTCCGGTCAGTGGCGCCGCACCAGCACCACGTGGTCGATCAGCTCGCCGGTCTGCCCGTCCGGGCCGGTGGCGGTACGGCGCGCCGCGCCCAGCCGCTCGGTGTCCCAGCCGTCCGGGTCGAGGCTCATCGCGGCCAGAATCTCCTCCGGTTCGGCGAACCGGTGGTGGCCGGTGTCGGGCCCGGCCCAGGGCGGCGGCGCGCCGTGCTCGACCACGAGCAGCCGGCCGCCGGGAGCGACCGCCTCGGCCGCCGGGGGCAGCACCTTCTCCCGGGGCAGGACCAGCGGCGACTGGAAGAACTGCGCGGACACCAGGTCGTACCGGCCGGGCGGGAAGCCCTGGGTGAGGTCGTGCCGGACGGTGGTGATCCGGTCTGCCACGCCGGCCCGTTCGGCCTCCACCGCGAGGCGGTCCAGCGCGACCGACGAGATGTCCACGGCGGTGACCCGCCAGCCCCGCGACGCCAGCCACACCGCGTCGCCGCCCTCACCGGAGCCCAGGTCGAGCACGGTGCCCGGGGGCAGCGCGCCGGCCACCTCAGCCAGCACCGGGTTGACCCGGCCGCTCCAGATCCGGTCCCGCTGGCCGTATCGCTCGTCCCAGAACCGGGCCGGGTCGGTGTCCGCCGCCGGGTGCTCGTGGTGGTGCCCCGTCATGTCCGCCTCCTCGCCGCCGGGCGTCGGGCCGCCCGGGCCCCACCATCGTGCGCCGGGGGCCATCGGGCAGCAAGGAACCTTGCCGTTCCGGCAAATACTTCCGGGCGGCAGCCGCCTCGGAATATACCCCCCGGGGTATGCGCTACAGTTGTCGTATCGCCCGACATCACTGCGCGAAGGAGTGCGGCTCATGTTGTTCACCCAGTACTACCTCGACTGCCTGTCCCAGGCCTCGTACCTGATCGCCGACGACCGCACCGGCCGGGCCGTGCTCGTCGACCCCCGCCGGGACATCGACGAGTACCTCACCGACGCCAAGGCGCACGGCCTGACGATCGAGGGCGTCATCAACACCCACTTCCACGCCGACTTCCTCGCCGGGCACCTTGAGGTGGCCGCCGCGACCGGCGCGTGGATCGGCTACGGGCACCGGGCCGAGACCGAGTACCCGAGCCGCAAGCTCACCGACGGCGAACGGATCAGCCTCGGCGACGTGACCCTGGAGATCATGGAGACCCCGGGCCACACGCCGGAGTCGATCAGCATCCTGGTCTACGAGCGCGCCGACGACCCGGTCCCGTACGGCGTGCTGACCGGCGACGCGCTGTTCATCGGCGACGTGGGCCGCCCCGACCTGCTCGCCTCGCTCGGCGTGACCGCCGAGGAACTCGGCCGCATGCTCTACCACAGCGTGCAGCACAAGCTGATGGGCCTACCCGACGAGGTGCGCGTCTTCCCCGCCCACGGCGCCGGCTCGGCCTGCGGCAAGAACCTGTCCACCGAACGGCAGTCCACCATCGGCGAGCAACGCCGCACCAACTACGCCTGCGCCCCGATGAGCCAGGAGCGCTTCCTCGCCCTGGTCACCGGCGGTCAGCCCGCCGCGCCCGGCTACTTCGCCTTCGACGCGGTGCTCAACCGCAAGGCGCGGGAGCTGTTCGACCACGCCCGGCCGGCCCGCCCGCTCCCCCCGGCCGAGTTCCTGGCCGCCCGGGCCGACGGCGCCGTCGTGGTCGACGCCCGCGACCCGCAGGAGTACGCCGCCGGGCACCTGCGCGGCGCGCTCAACGTCCCGGCCGACGGCAGGTTCGCCGAGACCGCCGGCAGCGTCGTCGCTCCCGACCGGCCGGTGCTCGTGGTGGCCCCGCAGGACCGCGAGGAGGAGATCGTCGTCCGCCTCGCCCGGATCGGCTTCGACCGGGTGATCGGCTACCTCCGCGAACCCGACAACGCCTTCCTGGAGATGGTCACCGAGATGACCCGGGCCAGCCGGATCACCGCCACCGAACTGCGCGACGCCCTCGACGGCCCGGACGCGCCGGTGGTGCTGGACGTCCGCAACGCCGGCGAGCGGGAGCAGGGCGCGGTGGACGGTTCCCGGCACATCCCGCTGGCCGAGCTGACCCACCGCCTCGGCGAGGTGCCCGTGGGGCGCCCGATCGTCGTGCACTGCGCCGGCGGCTACCGCTCCTCGGTCGCCGCCAGCCTGCTGCGCAACGCCGGTCACGCCGACGTGTCCGATCTGCTCGGCGGCTACGGCGCCTGGCAGGACCTGCACGCCACGGCGTGAGGCACGGATCCGGGCCGCCAGGATTAGCACTCCCCTCGCATGGGCAGACATTTGTCATCGGACACGCGATCGAGGGAGCTGACGGCATGGCGAAGGGCGACATCGACACCTACCAGCAGGACGGGCAGTGGAAGAACCGCCCGGAGGGCAACGAGCGCGCGAGCAGCCGCCACGACACCAAGGCGGAGGCGGAGGCGGCCGGCCGGGAGATGGCGGTCGAGCGCGGCACCGAGCACGTGATCAAGAAGCAGGACGGCACCATCGGCGAGAAGAACACGTACCCCCGCGAGCGCGACCCCCGGGACATTCCGGGCTGAGCCCCGCACGCACGTCACGGCGCCGGACCCGCACGGGTCCGGCGCCGTAGCGCGTACCGGCGGGTAGTGAGTGGCTGGCTAAAAAGTTTTGTTCGGTTCCTACAACGGCTCCCGCTCAGGCTTCGGCCGTTACGACATGGCGCCGTACGCGCGCAGGCGGAAGGGTGAGGCAAGCCGGGGGCATCGTCGCCGCCCGGCGCGCCACCGTGGTTCTATCGAAGGGGACGGTCACGTGTTCACCCGTGTCGCCATCGTCAACCGTGGTGAGTCCGCGATGCGGCTCATCCACGCGGTCCGGGAACTGGCCGCGGAGACCGGCAGCCGGATCGAGACCGTCGCGCTGTACACCGACGTCGACCGTACCGCCACCTTCGTCCGCGAGGCGGACGTCGCCTACGACCTGGGCCCCGCGTCCGCCCGCCCGTACCTGGACCTGAAGGCGCTGGAACGCGCGCTGGTGGAGACCGGCGCGGACGCCGCCTGGGTCGGCTGGGGTTTCGTGGCCGAGGACCCGGCGTTCGCCGAGCTGTGCGAGAAGATCGGCGTGACGTTCGTCGGGCCGAGCCCGGACGCCATGCGCAAGCTCGGCGACAAGATCGGCGCGAAGCTGATCGCCGAGGAGGTCGGCGTGCCGGTCGCGCCGTGGAGCCGCGGCGCGGTGGAGAGCCTGGAGGACGCGCTGCGCGCGGCGGCCGACATCGGCTACCCGCTGATGCTGAAGGCCACGGCGGGTGGCGGCGGGCGCGGCATCCGGGTGATCCGCAGCGACGCCGAGCTGGCCGACGCCTACGAGCGCACCAGCCAGGAGGCGGCGCGGGCGTTCGGCAGCGGCGTGGTGTTCCTGGAGCGCCTGGTCACCGGCGCCCGGCACGTCGAGGTGCAGGTGATCGCCGACGGCCAGGGCACCGCGTGGGCGCTCGGGGTACGGGACTGCTCGGTGCAGCGGCGCAACCAGAAGGTGATCGAGGAGTCCGCGTCGCCGGTGCTCGCCCCGGAGCAGGCGGCGGAGCTGAAGGCCTCGGCGGAGCGCCTGGCGGTGGCGGTCGGCTACCGGGGCGCGGCCACTGTCGAGTTCCTCTACCACCCGGGCGACCGGCTGTTCGCCTTCCTGGAGGTCAACACGCGCCTTCAGGTCGAGCACCCGATCACGGAGGCGACCACCGGGTTCGACCTGGTCAAGGCGCAGTTGCACGTGGCCGGTGGCGGCCGGCTCACCGGCGAGCCGCCGGTCGAGCGCGGGCACGCGATCGAGGCGCGGCTCAACGCCGAGGACCCGGACCGCGACTTCGCGCCCTCCCCCGGCCGGATCACCCGGCTGGACCTGCCCGCCGGGCCGGGCATCCGGGTCGACACCGGAGTCAGCGAGGGCGACACCATCCCGGCCGACTTCGACTCCATGATCGCCAAGATCATCGCGTACGGCCGGGACCGGGACGAGGCGCTGGGCCGCCTGCGCCGGGCGATGGCGAACACCACAGTGGTCATCGCCGGCGGCGCGACGAACAAGAGCTTCGTGCTCGACCTGCTCGACCAGCCCGAGGTGATCGACGCCAGCGCGGACACCGGCTGGATCGACCGGGTACGCGGCGAGGGCCGCCTGGTCGCGCACCGGCACTCCGCCGTCGCGCTCGCCGCCGCCGCGATCGAGGCGTACGAGGAGGACGAGACCGCCGAGCGGCAGCGGTTGCTGTCCACAGCGGCGGGTGGACGCCCGCAGGTGCAGCACCGCAGCGGCCGGCCCCTGGACCTGAAGCTGCGCGGCGTGACCTACCGGATGCGGGTGGCCCGGGTCGGCGCGCACCGGTTCCGGGTCGGTGTCGAGGCCGGTGGCGACGTGCGCACTGCCGACGTCGAGCTGGACCGCTTCGACCGGCACACCGGCCAGATCGCCGTCAACGGCGCCCGGTTCCGCCTGCTCACCGACACCCACGGCCCGGTGCACCTGGTCGAGGTCGACGGCGTGACGCACCGGATCAGCCGCGACGAGGGCGGCGTGGTGCGCTCCCCCATGCCGGCGCTCGTGGTCGCCACGCCGCTTGCGGTCGGCGCGGAGGTCGAGGCCGGCGCGCCGGTGCTGGTGCTGGAGGCGATGAAGATGGAGACGGTGCTGCGCGCGCCGTTCCGGGCCCGCCTCAAGGAGTCGTCGGTTCAGGTCGGCACCCAGGTGGAGGCGGGTGCGCCGCTGCTGCGTCTGGAGCCGCTCGTGGAGGAAGGCGCCGAGGCCGCCGACGGCCCGGCCGGTCCCGCTGTCGAGCTGGACCTGCCGGCGCCTGCGGCGGACGTGCCGGCGCGGTCCCGGGCCGAGCGCGGCCAGGAGGACCTGTGCGCGCTGCTGCTCGGCTACGACGTCGACCCGCACGACGAGCGCCGGGTGCTCGACGACTACCTGGACGCGCGACGGGCGGCCACCGAGGCCGGGCACCGGCCGCTGGCCGAGGAGCTGGAACTGGTCGGCGTCTTCGCCGACCTGGCGGAGCTGAGCCGCAACCGTCCCGGCGACGACGGGCCGGCCGGGCACGTGCACAGCGCCCGCGAGTACTTCCACACCTACCTGCAGAGCCTCGACGTCGAGCGGGCCGGTTCCCCGGACTCGTTTCGGGCCCGCCTCGCCAAGGCGCTCGCCCACTACGGCGTCACCGAGCTGGACCGCTCCCCCGAGCTGGAGGCCGCGGTCTTCCGGATCTTCCTGGCCCTGCAGCGGGCCGCCGCGGACGCCACGGTGATCGCCGCGCTGCTGCGCTCGTGGCTGCGCGAGCCGCCGCCGGACGAGGCGCTGCGCGAGCCCGCCGGCCTCACCCTGGAGCGTCTCGTCGCGGCCACCCAGGTCCGCTTCCCGGTCGTCGCCGACCTGGCGCGCGGCGTGGTGTTCGCCTGGTTCGCCCAGCCGCTGCTGCGCCGCAACCGGGCCCGGGTCTACGCGCGGGTCCGCGCGCACCTGCGGCACCTCGACACGCACCCGGACGCGCCGGACCGCGCCGACCGGGTCGCCGAGATGGTACGCAGCACCGAGCCGCTGGTCCGGCTGCTCGGCCAGCGCCTGGTCCGCGACGACCTGGACAACGCGACGATGCTGGAGGTGCTGACCCGCCGCTACTACGGCAACAAGGCGCTCACCGAGGTCACCACCCGGGCCACCGGTGGCTGCACGTTCGTGGTGGCCGGGCGGGACGGTTCGAGCGTCGTGTCGGCGGCGGTGCGGTTCGACGCGCTCGGCGACGCGCTGCGCGGACTGGCCGAGGTGGCCGGCGACCGCGACGCCGTCGACGCGGACGTCTACCTGTCCTGGGAGAACCAGCCCGAGGACTTCGACGCCACCGCCGCCGCGCTGCTCGACGTGCTGAACGCGCACCCGCTGCCGGCGGCGGTACGCCGGATCACCACCACCGTCGCCGGGCGCGGCGGCGCGGTGATGCACCACCACTTCACGTTCCGGCCCGGCGAAAACGGGATGGCCGAGGAGCGCCTGATCCGCGGCCTGCACCCGCACATCGCGCAGCGGATGCAGCTGGAGCGGCTGCGCGAGTTCGACCTGACCCGCCTGCCGTCGCTGGACGAGGAGGTCTACCTGTTCCAGGCGGTGGCCCGGCAGAACCCGTCCGACCAGCGGCTGGTCGCGTTCGCGCAGGTACGCGACCTGACCGGGCTGCGGGAGCAGGACGGCCGCCTGGTGTCGCTGCCCACCACCGAGGACACGGTGGCGGCCTGCATCGACTCGATCCGCCGGGCGCAGTCGCGGCGGCCGTCGAAGTCGCGGTTCCCGACCAACCGGATCGTCATCTACGTGTGGCCGCCCAGCGAGCTGACCCGCGAGGAGATGGAGCTGATCGCCGGCCGGGTACGCCCCACCACGGTGGGCGCGGAGCTGGAGGAGATCCTGTTCATCGCGCGCCAGCGCGACCGCCGTACCGGCGAGCTGACCAAGGTCGGCGTGCGGATCACCTTCGACGTCACCGGGCACGCCCGGCTGGACGTGGGTGAGCCGCCGAGCGAGCCGGTCGAGCCGCTGGACGAGTACCGGCTGAAGGTGCTGCGGGCGGCCAGCCGCAACACCGTCTACCCGTACGAGCTGACCGGGCTGCTGGGCGACTTCGTCGAGCACGACCTGGACGCGGACCACCAGCTGGTGCCGGTGGACCGGCCCAAGGGCCGCAACAGCGCGGCGATCGTGGCCGGCGTGGTCACCACGCCGACGCCCCGCCACCCGCAGGGCGTGACCCGGGTGGTGCTGCTCGGCGATCCGACCAAGTCGCTCGGCGCGCTGTCCGAGCCGGAGTGCCGGCGGGTGATCGCCGCGCTGGACCTGGCGCAGCGGATGGGCGTGCCGCTGGAGTGGTACGCGCTGAGCGCCGGCGCCCGGATCTCGATGACCTCCGGCACCGAGAACATGGACTGGGTGGCCGCGGCGCTGAAGCGGATCGTCGAGTTCACCCAGGACGGCGGCGAGATCAACATCGTGGTCGCGGGCATCAACGTCGGCGCCCAGCCGTACTGGAACGCCGAGGCGACGATGCTCATGCACACCAAGGGCGTGCTGGTCATGACGCCCGACTCGGCGATGGTGCTCACCGGCAAGCAGTCGCTGGACTTCTCCGGCGGCGTGTCCGCCGAGGACAACTTCGGCATCGGCGGCTACGACCGGGTGATGGGCCCGAACGGGCAGGCGCAGTACTGGGCGCCGGACCTGCCGGGCGCGCGGGACGTGCTGATGGCGCACTACGACCACACGTACGTCGTGCCGGGCGAGCACGCGCCGCGCCGGGCCGTCACCATGGACCCGGTGGACCGGGACATCTGCGGCTACCCGCACGCGGTGGCCGGCAGCGACTTCGCCACGGTGGGCGAGATCTTCTCCGCCACCGCGAACCCGGACCGCAAGAAGCCGTTCGACATCCGTACCGTCATGCGGGCCCTCGCCGACCAGGACCATCCGGTGCTGGAGCGGTGGGCGGGCATGGCCGACGCGGAGACCGCTGTGGTGCAGGACGTGCACCTGGGCGGCATCCCGGTGTGCCTGCTCGGCATCGAGTCGCGGTCGGTGCCCCGGCACGGCTTCCCGCCCACCGACGGCCCGGACACCTACACCGCGGGCACGCTGTTCCCGCGCTCGTCGAAGAAGGCCGCGCGGGCGATCAACGCGGCCAGCGGCAACCGGCCGCTGGTCGTGCTGGCGAACCTGTCCGGCTTCGACGGCTCACCCGAGTCGATGCGCAAGCTCCAGCTGGAGTACGGCGCGGAGATCGGCCGGGCGATCGTCAACTTCCGCGGCCCGATCGTGTTCTGCGTGATCTCGCGCTATCACGGCGGCGCGTTCGTGGTCTTCTCCAAGGCGCTCAACCCGGACATGACGGTGCTGGCGATCGAGGGGTCGTTCGCCTCGGTGCTCGGTGGCGCGCCGGCCGCCGCCGTGGTGTTCGCCGGTGAGGTCGCCGCCCGCACCGCGGCCGATTCCCGGGTACGCGAGCTGGAGGGCCGGGTGGCGTCCGCCACCGGTACCGAGCGGGCCACGCTCAGCGCGGAGCTGGACGAGCTGCGCGGGTCGGTGCGGGCGGAGAAGCTGGGCGAGGTGGCCGCCGAGTTCGACCGGGTGCACAGCATCCAGCGGGCGGTCGAGGTCGGCTCGGTCGACGCGGTGATCCGCGCCGCCGAGCTGCGGCCCCGGGTCATCGAGGCGATCGAGGCGCACCTGCGCTGACACGTTCCGCGACGTCCCACGGCGGACGGGCCTTCGGGTCCGTCCGCCGTTTCGCGTGCGCCGGTCCTTGACGGTCGTCCGGTGACATGGTGTGCTCAGATGGTAATGGAAACCGTGTTCGTTAGAGCTGCCGGAGGACCCATGTCGCTCACCGTTCCGCCCGCCCTGCTGCACGCCGCCGAGACCGGTCCCGTCGACGAGGAGGCGTTCGTCGCCTGTGTCCGCGACTCCCTGCCGTACGCCTGGGAGACGGTCAGCCGGGTCGCCGCCGACCTGGCCGCGACCGACGCCGAGTTCGCCGACAACGTCGTACCGCCGCCCGGCGACGCCGAGCGCGGGCAACTGCTGCGCGCGATGGCCAGCGACGCGATCCGCGCCGGCCTGGAGCGGCACTTCGGGATCACGCTGGCGTTCCAGAACTGCCACCGGGTGGCCGCGTTCCGCCCCGGCGCGGCCGGCTCCGAGGCGTACCGCCGGTTCACCTCCAGCCGCGGCCAGTTGCTGAACCAGTCACCGGCGCTGCGCAACTGCTGACCGGCGGTCCGGCGCGGGCGGGTCACCGCCCGCCCGCGGCGGTGGCTCAGGCGGCGCAGCGGTCGCAGGTGCCGAAGATCTCCAGGGTGTGCCCGACGTCGGTGAAACCGTGCTGCGCGGCGACCTGGTCGGCCCACCGCTCCACGGCCGGGCCGGCCACCTCCACCGCACGGCCGCAGCGGCGGCAGACCAGGTGGTGGTGATGGCGGCTCTGGCTGCACCGCCGGTAGAGGTGCTCGCCGCCAGGCAGCCGCGCCGAGTCGATCTCGCCGTTGTCGACGAGCAGCTGCAACGTCCGGTAGACGGTGGTCAGACCCACCTTCGCCTGCCGCTGCACGAGCATCTGGTGCAACTGCTGCGCGCTGTGGAAGCCGTCCAGCTCCCGCAGCAGCGCCAGCACCTCGGCGCGCTGCCGGGTGTTGCGGGTCGCCCCGGTCGTCGCCGTCACCGTCCGCCTCCCTCGTCCGGGCGCCCTCTCCGGCCACGGCCGCGCCCGGCGCGCCACGTGACACCCGGAACCATTATGCCTTCCGGGCGCTCCCCGGTCCCCGGTCGCGGTGAGCCCGGGTGGCATGTGACGCGACCGACTCCCCGGGCCGGAACTATCCGCGGCGCCGCCCCGACCAACGGTACGAACACCGGATCTTCGAGGGGACGACCGCATGCCCAGCACCACCAGCCGCCGCTTCCCACGCACGGCGGCCCTGATCGGCGCCGCCGTCCTGGCCGCGTCCGTCGCCGCCTGCGGCTCCGCCGACGCCACGCCCACAACCGCGCCGTCGGCGTCGGCGCCCGCCTCGGCCCCGGCGAGCGCGGCAGCGGGCGTGCTGACGATCCGCGACCCGTGGGTGAAGGCCGCCGACAGGGGCATGACCGCCGCGTTCGCCACGCTCGTCAACGACGGCGACGCCGACGTCACGATCACCGGGGTGACCACCGACGTGTCCCGGGCCGAGATCCACGAGATGGCCATGACCGACGGGAAGATGGCGATGCGGCAGAAGCAGGGCGGCGTCGTGGTCGCCGCCCGGTCCCAGGCCGCGCTGGAGCCCGGCGGCGACCATCTCATGCTGATGGACCTGACCCGCCCGGTGCGCCCCGGCGACCAGCTCGACGTCACGCTCACCTTCGCCGACGGGCGCACCCAGACGTTCACCGCGGTGGCCAAGCCGTTCACCGGCGCCCAGGAGACGTACGCGCCCGGACACGGCGCGAGCCCCGCGTCATGACCGGAACCGGCGCGCCCGCGCGCCGGGTCAGCCGGCGCGGCCTGCTCACCGGCGGCGCGGCGGCCGCCGGGGGCGCGCTGGCCGGCGCGGGTGCCCTCGCCGCCCTCCGTTCCCACGGGGTACGCCCCGACGACGCCGTCCCGGTGGCCCAGGTCGGCAGCGCTGTCGAGCCGTTCCACGGCGCGCGCCAGTCCGGTGTCACCACCGAGCCCCAGGCGCACGCCGCGTTCGTCGCGTTCACGCTGCGCCCGGACACGAACCGGGCCGCGCTCGGGCGGATGCTGCGACTGCTCTCCGACGACGCCGCCCGACTCACCCAGGGTCGCCCGGCGCTGGCCGACACCGAGCCGGAACTGGGCCTGCTGCCGGCCCGGCTGACAGTCACGTTCGGCTTCGGCCCCGGGCTCTACGCCGCCGCCGGGCTCGACGACCGCCGCCCCACGTCGGTGGCCGACCTGCCGGCGTTCCGGATCGACCGGTTGCAGCCCCGCTGGTCCGGCGGCGACCTGCTGCTGCAGATCTGCGCGGACGACCCGCTCACCGTCGCGCACGCCCAACGGGTCCTGACCAAGGACAGCCGCCCGTTCGCCACCGTCCGCTGGGTGCAGCAGGGCTTCCGCCGGGCCGCCGGCGCCGAGCCCGGACGCACCCAGCGCAACCTGTTCGGCCAGCTCGACGGCACCGCCAACCCGAAGCCCGGCGTGTCGGCGGACACCGCCGTCTGGGTGACCGACGGGCCGGACTGGCTGCGCGACTCCACCACCCTGGTGGTGCGCCGGATCAGCATGAACCTGGAGACCTGGGACCTGCTCGGCCGCGCCGACCGGGAACTCGCGGTGGGCCGGCGCCTCGACACCGGCGCGCCGCTGACCGGCGAGGCGGAGCACGACGAGCCCGACTTCGCCGCGCTCGGACCGGACGGGCTCACCGTGATCCCGGACTTCTCGCACCTGACCCGGGCCCGCGTCACCGACGACCGGCAGAAGATCCTGCGCCGGCCCTACAACTACGACGGCGCGCCGACCGCCGAGGGACACGCGGACAGCGGGCTCGTCTTCGCCGCGTACCAGGCCGACATCGCCCGGCAGTTCCTGCCCATCCAGCGGCGGCTGGCCGAACGGGACCTGCTCAACGAGTGGACCACCCCGATCGGCTCCGCCGTGTTCGCCGTACCGCCCGGCTGCCCCGAGGGCGGCTGGATCGGCCAGCAACTGCTCGGCTGACCACGACGCTGACCACGACCAGGAAGGCGCGTCATGCGTACCCGTACCGTCTCCGCACTCCTCGCCGCGCTGTTCACCGCGGCGCTGCTGGTCCCGGCCACGCCCGCGGCGGCGCACAACTCGCTGCAGGAGGCCACGCCGGTCCGCGACGCCCGGCTCACCACCGCGCCGACGCAGGTGACGCTGCGGTTCCTGCAACGGCTCAACCCGGCCTTCACCACCATCACGCTGCGCGACTCCACCGACCGTCAGGTGCCCGCGAGCGCGCCCGCCGTGGACGGCGCGACGGGCACGGTGACGATCGAGGAGCCGCTGGCCAACGGCACCTACACCGTCGCCTACCGCGTGGTCTCGCGCGACGGCCACCCGGTCCAGGGCTCGTACCGCTTCACCGTCGCCGACCCGGCCGCTCCCCCGGCGGCCGCCCCGTCACCGGCCACTCCCTCGCCGGCCGCCTCCGCAGACGTCTCGGCGGGCGCTGCGGCAGGCGCGGACGCGTCTCCGGCGAGTGCCGACGCCTCGACGGGCGCCGACGACGGCGGTCTGCCGGTGGGAATCCTGGTCGGCGGAGCGGTCGCCGCGGTGGCGGCAGCCGGCGTGACCGCGCTACTGCTTCGACGCCGCCGCGCCTCCTGACCCGTCGCCCGCTGACGCGGGTCCGCCCGGCTTCCTGATGAGCGGGAGAGACGTCCCGCCATGCGGACGGCGCATGCGGGGCGGCACCGGGTGTGCCGGAGCCTGCGCGCCTGTGGGACGGCCGGGGGCAGTGCGCCGAAGGGCGGAACGCGGGTCGCGGCGAGGGCGGGTCGGGGCTGGGTTAGGCTGCCGGGAGCGCTGGTTCACCCGGTCGGCGACGGCCGGGTGTCGTAAGAGGGAACCCGGTGGAAGTCCGGGACTGCCCCGCAGCGGTGAGTGGGAACGACAGCCGTCAACAGCACTGGGCCACCGGCCTGGGAAGCGACGGCCGGTAGGCGACCGGCGACCCCGGTCGGGCCCGCGAGTCCGAAGACCTGCCCGCGTCGCGCGTACCACCGGTGCGCGCTGCCGTCGACCTCGCGGGTGGGTCGGGCGGGTGACACGCCGGGCGGGAGCCGTCGGCGTGCCTCGACGTGCAACTCCCCCGTCCGGTCGGCGGTCCGCTTCTGCGAGGACGGAACCGCACCGTGACCGATGCCATCACCCTCACCGGCCGACCACCGTCGGCGTCGCACCTGACCCTGTCGCAGATCATGGACCAGCACCACACCAACCTGATGGGCACGGTGCACGGCGGCCGGATCCTCAACCTGATCGACTCGGTCGCCGGGGTGGTCGCCGCCCGCCACTCCGACGGACCGGCCGTCACCGCCGCCATCGACGAGACGGCCTTCCTGCGCGCTGTCCGCGTCGGTGACGTGGTGCACGTGGACGCCCGGATCACCTGGGCCGGCCGCAGCTCGATGGAGGTGGCCGTGAAGGTCAGCGCGGACCGCTGGGACCGCGCGGTGCCGCCGGTGGACGTGGCGACCGCGCACCTGGTGATGGTGGCCGTGGACGACGAGGGCCAGCCCCGGCCGGTGCCGCCGCTGCTGCCCGGCACCGACGGTGACCGGCGGCGCTACCGGGAGGCGCAGATCCGGCGCGAACACCGGCTGGCGCTGCGCCGGGCGCTGCTCGACGGCGCCGAGGAGGGCTGAGGCGTGCTCGGACTGTCGGCGGCCACGCTCGCGGGATACCTGGCCGCGATCGTGGTGCTCATGCTCACCCCCGGGCCGGACATGATGTTCGTGCTCGCCAACGCCACCCGGTACGGCGCGCGGGCCGGGGCGGTGGCGGCGCTCGGGGTCGCGGCCGGGGAGGCGGTGCACGTCGCCGCCGTGGTGGCCGGACTCGCCACCGTGATCGCCGCGTCCCCGGTGCTGTTCACCGCGATCCGGTGGGCCGGTGCGGCGTACCTGATCGTGCTGGGCCTGCGGGCGCTGCGCGGCACGGGCCGGCCCGGCGTCGCGGCGGACGGGGCGGACGGCGGCGGCGCCGGGCGGGCGTTCCGGCGCGGGCTGCTCACGAACCTGCTCAACCCGAAGATGATCCTGTTCAGCGTGGCGTTCCTGCCGCAGTTCGTCCGGCCCGACGCGGGCCCGGTGGCGGCACAGCTGGTGCTGCTCGGCGCGCTGTTCGTCGCGGTGCAGCTCACCGTGGACCTGGCTCTCGGCGTGGGCGCCGGGCGGTTCGCCCGCCGCTGGGGCGACAGCCGCTGGTCGCGGCGGGTCGACCGGCTCTGCGCTGTCGCCTTCGTCGCGCTCGGTGTCCGGCTGGCCGCCGGCTGACGCTTGCTCGACTCCAGCTCGCCGAGATGGCGGCATCAGGAGGGCTCCGACCCCGCCACCTCGGCGAGCTGGTGAGGATCACGCTCCGGCGCCCGGGGCGGGGCGGCGGGCCGCTCGCGGTCCAGGTGCAGGCGCAGCAGCACCCAGCCCAGCGACACACCGCCGATGAACACGTACGCGGGCTGCGTGCCGAACGTGTCCCAGCAGGTGTGCAGCGTGACGGCGGCGGCGAAGGTGAGCAGGAACGCCGCCAGTCTCCGGCCGCCGGGCGCGGCGGCGAACGTGAACAACGCGGCGGCGGTCAGCCCGGTCCAGGCCAGGTGCGCGGCGGGCGCGGTGAGACCGCGAACCAGCAGCGTCCGCTCGACGGCGCCGAGGTTGCCCTCCGACCCGACGAACGCGGCGAACGCGTACCCCATGGTCTCCAGCGCGGCGAACCCGGCGCCGGAGGCCACGCCGATCACCAGGCCCTGCGCCGGTGACCGGTGCCGCCGCCACAGCAGCAGGATGCCGGCCGGCACGATCAGCTTCGCGGTCTCCTCGGCCAGGCCGACGAGCGCCATCGGCAGGACGCCGAGGCGGTGCAGCGTGCCGTACTCCAGCCAGCCGGCGGCGACCACGCCGACCACGCCGCCGAGAAGCGCGGCGACGCCGACGACGGAGCCGGGGACCGGGCGGCGGGCCGGCCGCCCCTGGGCGAAGGCCAGGAACGTGGCGGGCGCGACGCACGCGCCGAGCACGATCAGCGCCGGTACGAACGTGACGGTGCCGGTGCCGGACAGTGTCTCCAGCACCAGCAGGTGAAGCCCGACGCCGACGAGCAGGACCGCCACCCACGCCCAGCGGCGTCCGGTATTCCCCATACGCCGAGTATCGCGCCCGGCGGCGAGCGCCGGCATCGGGGGTAGGCACTGTGGACAGTGAGATCCATGCGACACGCCCGACACGACATCTGGTGTTGCCCAACCGCCCCCACCGCCATATATGGTGGTGCCGCAGCTGGTTCGGCCGAGCCCTCCGGGGCGGGGCCGAGGCAAGAGGGAACCCGGTGGAAATCCGGGACTGCCCCGCAGCGGTGAGTGGGAACGACAGCCGTCAACAGCACTGGGCCACCGGCCTGGGAAGCGACGGCCGGTAGGCGACCGGCGACCCCGGTCGGGCCCGCGAGTCCGAAGACCTGCCAGCGCGCCGTGCGCCTCCGCGTACGGCGGCCGGAGGTCGCGCGGGACGACCGACGCCAGCAGCCGGGCCGGCCGCGCCGTGCCCGTTGGCGTCTCCCGCCGTCTCCAGACGGTGACAGCGAGGAGAGGTCATGACTGTCGTGCAGGAAAGCCCGCCGGCCACCGGCGGCGGGTCCGAGGCCCGCCGGCCGGCGATGCGGGTACGCAAACGGGACGGCGACACCGAGCCGGTGGACGTCGGCAAGATCGTCCGGGCGGTCGAACGCTGGGTCGCCGACCTGGACGAGGTGGACCCGCTGCGGGTGGCCACCAAGACGATCAGCGGGCTCTACGACGGGGCGACCACCGCCGAGCTGGACCGGCTGTCGATCCAGACCGCGGCGGAGCTGATCGGCGAGGAGCCGCAGTACTCGAAGCTGGCGGCAAGGCTGCTGGCCGCGTACGTGGACAAGGAGGTCCGCGGTCAGGGCGTGGCGAGCTTCAGCCAGTCGATCGCGTACGCGCACGGGCTGGGGCTGATCGGCGACGAGACGGCCGCGTTCGTCGCCCGGCACGCGCGCAAGCTCGACGACGCCGTGGACCCGGACGGCGACAGGCGGTTCGAGTACTTCGGACTGCGCACTGTCGCGGACCGCTACCTGCTGCGGCACCCGCAGTCGCGGCTGGTGGTGGAGACGCCGCAGTACTGGCTGCTGCGGGTGGCCTGCGGACTGTCCCGCACCCCGGGCGAGGCGGTCGGCTTCTACCGGCTGATGTCCAGCCTGGCCTATCTGCCCAGCTCCCCCACGCTGTTCAACTCCGGCACCCGGCACACCCAGATGTCGTCGTGCTTCCTGGTCGACTCGCCGCGCGACGAGCTTGACTCGATCTACGAGCGCTACCACCAGGTGGCGAAGCTGTCGAAGTTCTCCGGCGGCATCGGCATCGCCTGGTCGCGGGTGCGCGGCCGGGGCGCGCTGATCCGGGGCACGAACGGCCGGTCCAACGGCATCGTGCCGTTCCTCAAGACGCTCGACGCCGGGGTGGCCGCGGTCAACCAGGGCGGCCGGCGCAAGGGCGCGGCCTGCGTCTACCTGGAGCCGTGGCACCCGGACGTGGAGGAGTTCCTGGAGCTGCGGGACAACACCGGCGAGGAGTCCCGGCGTACGCACAACCTCAACCTGGCCAACTGGATCCCGGACGAGTTCATGCGCCGGGTCGAGGCCGACGGCGAGTGGTCGCTCGTCGATCCGTCGGACGCCCCGGAGCTGCCCGACCTGTACGGGGAGGCGTTCGACGCCGCGTACCGGGCGGCCGAGAAGAACGCGGTCCGCACGGTACGGGCCCGGGACCTGTACGGGCGGATGATGCGCACGCTCGCACAGACCGGCAACGGCTGGATGACGTTCAAGGACGCCGCGAACCGGCTGTCCAACCAGACCGGTGAGCCGGGCAACGTGATCCACCTGTCCAACCTGTGCACCGAGATCCTGGAGGTGAACGACGACGCCGAGACGGCGGTGTGCAACCTCGGCTCGGTGAACCTCGGCGCCCACGTCACCGCCGACGGGGTGGACTGGGAGCGGCTGCGCGCCACGGTCCGCACCGCTGTGGTGTTCCTCGACCGGGTGATCGACATCAACTACTACCCGGCCGAGCAGGCGGCGGCGTCGAACCCGCGCTGGCGGCCGGTCGGGCTCGGCCTGATGGGGTTGCAGGACGCGTTTTTCACGCTGCGCCTGCCGTTCGACTCCGCCGAGGCGAAGGAGCTGTCCACCCGGGTGCAGGAGGAGATCCTGCTGACCGCGCTGGAGACCTCCGCCGGGCTGGCCGAGCAGTTCGGGCCGCATCCGGCGTACCCGCAGACCCGGGCCGCGAAGGGTGACCTGCACCCGGACCTGTGGGGCGCGGAGCCGGCGCAGGCCGGACGGTGGGCGGCGCTGCGTGAGCGGATCGCCGCAGGCGGGCTGCGCAACTCGCTGCTGGTGGCGATCGCGCCGACCGCCACCATCGCCTCCATCGCCGGCTGCTACGAGTGCGTGGAGCCGCAGGTGTCCAACCTGTTCAAGCGCGAGACGATGTCCGGGGAGTTCCTCCAGGTCAACACGTACCTGGTGCGGGAGCTGAAGGCCCGCGGACTGTGGACGCCGCAGGTCCGCGACCGGATCAAGCGGGCCGAGGGCTCGGTGCAGGACATCACCGAACTGCCCGCGCCGGTGCGGGAGCTGTTCCGCACCGCCTGGGAGCTGCCGCAGCGGGCGCTGATCGACCTGGCCGCCGCGCGGGCGCCGTTCGTCGACCAGTCCCAGTCGCTGAACCTGTTCCTGAGCGCGCCGACCATCGGCAAGCTGTCCTCGATGTACCTGTACGCCTGGAAGGCCGGGCTGAAGACCACCTACTACCTGCGTTCCCGTCCCGCCACCCGCATCCAGCAGGCCACCGTCGCCCCGGTGCCCGCCCCGGTGCCCGGCGTGGTCTCCGCCGTGAGCGACGACGAGGCGCTGGCCTGTTCCCTGGAGAACCCCGAGAGCTGCGAGGCATGCCAGTGACCACCACCGCACCGACCCGGCACATGCTGCTCGACCCCGGCATGGACCTGACCCTGCGGCCGATGCGCTACCCGCGCTTCTTCGACCGGTTCAAGGACGCGATCAAGAACACCTGGACGGTCGAGGAGGTGGACCTGCACTCGGACCTCGCCGACCTGGCGAAGCTGTCCCCCGCCGAACGGCACCTGGTGTCGCGGCTGGTGGCGTTCTTCGCCACCGGCGACACGATCGTCGCCAACAACCTGGTGCTCAACCTCTACCAGCACGTCAACTCGCCCGAGGGCCGGCTCTACCTGTCCCGGCAGCTGTTCGAGGAGGCGGTGCACGTCCAGTTCTACCTGAACCTGCTCGACACGTACGTGCCGGACGAGAAGGAACGGTTCGCCGCGTTCGCCGCGGTGGAGAACATCCCGTCGATCGCCCGCAAGGCCGAGTTCTGCTTCCGGTGGATCGACTCGATCTTCGAGCTGCGCGAGCTGCGGACCCGCGACGACCGGCGGGCGTTCCTGCTCAACCTGATCTGCTTCGCCGCGTGCATCGAGGGCCTGTTCTTCTACGGCGCGTTCGCCTACGTCTACTTCCTGCGCTCCCGGGGCCTGCTCAACGGGCTGGCCTCCGGCACCAACTGGGTGTTCCGGGACGAGTCGATGCACATGGCGTTCGCCTTCGACGTGGTGGAGACCGTACGCGCCGAGGAACCGGACCTGTTCGACGCCGAGATGGAGAAGCAGGTGAAGGAGATGCTGGCCGAGGCGGTGGAGTGCGAGGTGAGCTTCGCCGCGGACCTGCTGGGCCAGGGCGTGCCGGGGATGTCGCTGGCGGACATGCGCGAGTACCTCCAGCACGTGGCCGACCGGCGCCTGGCGGTGCTCGGCATCGCCCCGATGTACGGCAGCGCCAACCCGTTCGCGTTCATGGAGTTGCAGGACGTGCAGGAGCTGTCCAACTTCTTCGAGCGTCGGGTGTCGGCGTACCAGGTCGGCGTGACCGGCAGCGTCACGTTCGACGACGACTTCTGACCGCCGCCCCCGCCCCGGCCGTCACGGCCGGGGCGGGGCCGGGCTCTCGCCGGGCAGCGCCGCCGCCCGCACCCGCCCGATCAACGCCACCACGGCGAGCGCCAGCACGGCCACCACCACGAACGCGGTACGCAGGTCCAGCGCGCCGGCGAGAAGGCCGATCACCGGCGCCGCGAGCAGCGCGCCCGGCCACTGGCCCATCGCCACCACGGAGACGCCCTCGCCGGACGTGAGGCCCGGCTGCTCACCGGCGAAGCCGAGCACCGTCGGGGTCACGCACGCCAGGCCGAACCCGAGCAGTCCGAACCCGGCCATCACCGCCGCCGGATGGGGGTACGCCACCGGCAGCGCCACGCCGGCTGTCGCGACCAGCGCGGACAGCCGGACGAAGCGGATCCGCCCGACCCGGCCGGCCAGCCGGTCGCCGAACAGCCGGGCGACGGTCGCGGCCAGCGAGAGACAGGTGTACGTGGCCGCGGCGAGCACCGCCGTGGCGCCGGCCACCTCGGTCGCGTACAGCGCGCTCCACTGGGCGCCGGCCATCTCGATGAACGAGGCGAGGAAGGCGATCACCGCGAGCAGCAGCAGTTGCGGGGTGAACCGGTCACGCAGCCGGCGCCGCGCCTCGCCGTCCTTGGTCTCCTGGCGGGGCGTGTCGGGCAGCCAGCGGTGCGTGGCGATCAGCAGCGCGCCCAGCAGGACACTGGTGACGGCCATCTGCGCCGACGGCGACATCCCGATCGCCGCGGCCCCGGTGCCGCAGAGGCCGCCGACCAGCATGCCGATGCTGAAGCCCGCGTGGAACGTGGACAGGATGGGCCGCCCGTACCGCTTCTGCACCTCGACCGACTGGGCGTTCATCGGCGTGGCCAGCAGGTTCGCCGCGAAGCCCCAGACCGCGAGCCCGCCGACCAGCGCCACCACAGTGGTGGACGCGGCCAGCAGCGGCGCGTTGAGCAGGATCAGCGCGGCCCCGGCCAGCGCCAGCCGGCGGGTGTTGATGCGGCTGATCAGCACCGCCACCACGACCAGGGAGACCAGCTCCCCCGCGTTCGTGGCGATGTTCGCCAGGCCCCAGCCGGTGTTGCCGACCCCTACCGCGTCCCGCACCTCCGGCACGCGGGCCGACCACCCGCCGATGGCCAGGCCCATGATGACGAAGAGCAGCGCCACCGACCAGCGGGCCCGTACGGCCGAGCGGGGCACCGGCGGCGCGGGCTGCTCCGTCGTGTGCTGGTTCGTCGAGGTGTCCGTCATGGTCGTCGTACCTCTCTGGGATCGGTCCGTCGGAACTCCTACCCGATCGCGTGGTCGAGGAAGCACGCACCGTCAGGAAGGCGTACCCGTTCCGGTGTGGTGCCGGGGTCGGTGACGAGCGCCGAGACCACCGCGACGTAGTCGTCGATCAGCCCGCGTACCAGGTCGTCGCCGAAGACACCCCGGTTGCGGATCACCACGCCGCCGGCCCGGTCGTCGTCCACCACGACGATCGGTGAACCCCGCTTGACCCAGACGGGCAGACACTCGGGCGGCACGTCGGCGGCGACCACCGGCGGCGGGGTGCCGGGCGCGGCCCGGGCGGTGATGTCGACCGGCTCCACCCGCAGATCCGGGCAGTGCAGCACCGGCGACGCCGACGCGGCGGACTGGAACCAGGCGTCGAACAGGTGGTTGTCCGGCCAGGGGCGGATCGCCGCGAAGCCGGGACGGACCGCCCGGGCCAGCCGGTGGTACGCGGTGGCGTGCGCGACGGCCCCGGCCAGCGAGGCGTGCGCGACGTCGACCACAGCGCTCATCGGCGCGTCCGGCGCGACGTCGACCGGCAGGTAGACGTTGTTGGTGAACTGCCCGACGAGCTGCCGGGACAGCGGGCTCTCCCGGCCCAGCGTGGTGGTGCCCAGCACCACCCGGGACCGGCCGGCCCGCCGCGACAGCAGCACCAGGTACGCGGCGAGCAGCAGCACGTACGGGCTGGTGCGGGCCCGCCGTGCGGCCGGGCGCAGCCGCGCGGTGATCTCGGGCGGGAACGCGAAGCGGGTGGCCACCTCGGCGCTGAGCGCGACGTCCGGCGCCGGCGGCGACGCCGGGAAGAGCTGGTACGGCTCCACCGGCCGCAGCCGGTCCCGCCAGTACGCGGCCCGGGCGGCGGCGTCGACGCCGTTGCCGGACTGCTCCGCCTCCTGGAGCGCGGCGAGCGCGGCCGGGTCCACGCCCAGCGGCGGCTGCGGGTCGGCCGCGCCGAGCCGGGCCGCGTACGCGTGGCACAGGTCCTCCACCACGACGCGGCACGACCAGCCGTCGGAGACCATGTGGAAGAAGCAGAGCGCGAGCACGTGCTCGGTCGCGGAGAGCCGGACCAGCGCGGCCCGCCACAGCGGCGCCCGGCCGGGGTCGAACGCGTCGTTGCGGTGCGCGTACGCGATCTGCTCGACGCGGGCCTGCTGCTCGGCCGGCGGCAGTCCGGACAGGTCGACGTACTCCAGCGGCGACTCCACGTGCGGCAGGATCCGCACCTCGGGCTGCACGCCGATGCGGTCGAACCGCATCCGCAGCGCGTCGTGCCGGTCCACCACGTCCTGCATCGCCTGCCGCAGCACGTCGACCCGCAGCGTGCCGCGCAACCGGCGGAACTCCACCACCACGAGCCGTGAGGCGCCGGGACGGGCCGGGTCGAGCGCGGTCATGAACTCCCACATCATCTGCTGGCCGGGGGCCAGCGGGTACGTCGTCGGCACTGCCACTCCCCCCGTCAGGCCGCCACCGGCGGCGCGGCCACCGGCGCGACCGGCCGGTGGTCCGTCTCGTCCGGCTGGTAGTCCGCCTCGTCCGGCGCGCGGAAGCCGGTGAAGAGCAGGTCGGGACGGCCGAGCCGCAGCGAGGTGACGAACGCGGCCCCGTCGAAGAGCGTCTCGATCGCCGCGCAGGCCGCCGACTCGGCCACCGCGCGCGGTCCCCGGTCGCCGCCGAGCCGGCCGGGCGTCTTCGCGGCGATCACGGCGGCCGCGACGGCCGGCACCGCGAGCAGGCTGCGTCCCCCGCTGCGCCGGGCGGTCAGCAGCCCGGCCAGCGCGGTCACGGCGAGCGTGCTGGCGGTGTTGAGCACGAACCGGCGCCGGTGCGGGTGGGCCAGGCAGAGCCACTGCTCGGAGCGCCCGTACGTGGTGAACCGGTAGGCGACCGCGCGGAAGGTGTCGGCGACGCCGGTGTCGTGGGTGACCACGCCGTCCGGGTCGGTGAGCAGCACGTAGCCGGCGTCGGTGAGGAGCAGCCCGAGGTGCAGGTCCTCCCCGCCCAGCGGCATCGGGGAGTCCTCCGGGAACCCGCCGACCGCCTCGAAGACGGCGCGCTTGACGGCCATGTTCGCGCCGGCGCCCCAGGACACGCGCTCGTAGTGCAGCGGCCGGGTCAGGTCGCCGAGCAGCAGGTAGGAGCGGCGCATCACGCGGAAGAACGCGCTGTCGCCGGGCTCGACGATCACCGGGCCGGTGACGCCGGCGACCTCCTCGCCGGAGGCGCGCAGCCGGGCCGCGTACCGGGTGATCAGGTCGGCCGGCACCCGGCAGTCGGAGTCGGTGAACAGCACCAGGTCGTGGCGGGCGTGCCGGACGCCCAGGTTCCGTTTGGCCCCGACGTGCCGGGGCCCGCGCACGTAGCGGGCGCCGTACTCGGCGCAGGCCGCCCGGTGGGCGGCGGCCGCGGCGGGCGCCGAGTCGTCGACGACCACCACCTCCACCGGCTCGGGGCAGTTCGGGGCGGCGTCGCGCAGACTGCGGAGCTGGCGGCGCATCTCCGCCACCCGGTCCTTGACCGGGATGACCACGGAGACGCCGCGCGTGACGGCGCGGGGTTCGGTCGGTTCGCCCACGGGCGATGCGGATCGGCTCATGCCCCGAGGTTCGACCACCGGGGTACAGCGCCGATACACAGCGCCGGCCGTTGCGGCCATCGCACATGTACCGCTGATGTATCGATGGCCATCAAGGTCGAAGGCATGACGACCTCCATCCCCATCGACCGGCGGCTCGCCGTGGACGGCGGCCGGCCGGTCCGCCCGCCGGACCGCCCATGGCCACGCTGGCCGACCCCCGCGCCGGATGCCGCCGCCAACCTGTCCGCGGTGCTGACCGGCGGCCGGTGGGCGATCAGCAGCCCGTCCGTCGGCGACACCGTCCTGTTCGAGCGACGTTTCGCCGCCGATTTCGCCCGCTACGTCGGCACCCGCCACTGCGTGCCGGTCGACCACGGGTCCAGTGCCCTGGTGGTGGCCCTGGAGTCACTCGGCCTCGGCTACGGCGAGACGGTGCTCGTACCGGCGCTGACCTGGACCGCCTCCGCGACCGCCGCGCTGCGCGCCGGCCTGGTCCCGGTGCTCGTCGACGTCGACCGGGACACCGGCTGCGTCGGGCCGGACGACCTCGACCTGTCCGTGGACCCGCGGGCCGTGGTCGCCGTGCACTGGGCCTCCAACATGGCCGACGTGCCGGCGCTCGACGCGGTCACCCGGCCGCGCGGCATCTCCGTCGTGGAGGACTGCGCGCAGGCCCACGGCGCCACCTGGCAGGGCCGCCAGGCCGGCTCGCTCGGCCGGCTCGGCTGCTTCAGCTTCCAGCACGGCAAGGTCCTCACCTGCGGTGAGGGCGGGGCCGTGGTCACCGACGACGACACGCTCGCGCCGGTGCTCGAGGAGCTGCGGGCCGATTCGCGCCGCTACCGGGGCGACCGGACGCCGGCCGGCGAACTGGACCTGGAGGAGAGCGCCGGTGTGCAGGGCGCCAACTTCTGCCTGAGCGAGTTCTCCGCCGCCGTGGCCTGCGCGCAACTGGCCGTCCTGGACGGCCAGCACGACGTGCGCAACCACAACTACCGGCTGCTCGGCGACCTGCTGGACGGTGTCGACGGCGTACGGCTGCTGCAACCGGCGCCGGGGCAGACCCGCATCTCGATCTACGAGGGCACGATCGTCTTCGACGAGCTGCCGGCCGGCCTGGACAACGCCGCCGTGTCCGCCGCGCTCACCGCCGAGCTGGGCCGGCGGTTCTACTGCACCGACGAGCCGCTGCACCGCAGCCGGCTGCTGCAGCCGTGGACGAAGCCGCTGCTCGCGCCGCTGGCCGAGCGCTTCGCGGCGATCCACCGGGAGCGCACGTACCCCAACACCGAGTGGCTCGCCGCACACACCGTCCAGACACACCACAGCACCTTCCTCGGCACCGAACAGGACATGGAGGACATCGCCGCCGCCGTCACCAAGGTGCTCACCCGCTGAACCGCGCCGTCCCGGCGCACCCAGAGAAGGAGTCTTCCCGTGACCGTCACCCAACGCGAGACCTCGCACGCCCCGTCCCCCGAAACGGACGCACCCGTCGGCGTGTGGCTCAACGGCGCCCGCGGTTCGGTCGCCACCACGGCGATCACCGGTCTGCTGGCGCTGCGCGCCGGCATGGCCGACTCGACCGGCTGCGTCACCGACACCGGCATGCTGCGCGACGCGCCGCTGGTGAGCTGGACCGACCTGGTGGTCGGCGGGCACGACATCGTCGACACGCCGCTGGAGAAGAAGGCCGAGTCGCTCGTCGACTCCGGTGTCATCCCAGCGCCGGTGCTGGCCGCCGTGCGGGGCAGCCTGCCCGAGGTCGAGCAGAACCTGCGCACCGGCTACGACGCGCGTACCGAGACCGGACCGCTGGCCGAGGTGGTCGACCGGCTGGCCGGCGACATCGAGGAGTTCCGCGCCCGCCACGGGCTGTCCCGGGTCGTCGTCATCAACGTGTCCTCCACCGAGCCGCCGGCCGACCACCGGCCCGAGCACGACGACCTGGACGCGCTGACCCGCGCCCTGGCCGACCCGGACGACAAGGCGCTGCCGGCCAGCTCGGTGGTCGCGTACGCGGCGTTCCGGGCCGGCTGCGGCTTCGTCGACTTCACCCCGTCCACCGGCGCCCGGCTGCCCGCGCTGGAGATGCTGGCGCAGCGGGAGCGGGTGCCGTTCGCCGGCTCCGACGGCAAGACCGGGGAGACGCTGCTGCGTACCGCCCTGGCGCCGATGTTCACCAGCCGCGCCCTGCACGTGCTCTCCTGGGCCGGGGTGAACCTGCTCGGCGGCGGTGACGGCGCGACGCTGGAGGACCCGCGCAACGCCCGCAGCAAGCTCAGCTCGAAGTCGGGCGTGCTGCCCGCGCTGCTCGGTGAGGACGTCACCGCCCCGCTGCACATCGACAACGTGCCGGACCTCGGCGACCACAAGACCGCCTGGGACCACGTCTCGTTCGAGGGCTTCCTCGGCGTCCGGATGTCCATGCAGCTCACCTGGAGCGGGGTGGACTCCACGCTGGCCGCCCCGCTGGTGCTCGACCTGGCCCGGCTGACCGCCGCGGCGCACCGCGCCGGGCACGTCGGCCCGATCGAGGAGCTGGGGTTCTTCTTCAAGGACCCGATCGGCACCGACGAGCACGCGCTGGCCGAGCAGGCGCAGGCGCTCGCCAGCTGGGCCAACGGGCTGGACGGCCGCGGCGACAGCTGACCTTCGTACCGGCCGCCGGCGCGGCGACTCCCGCGCCGGCGGCCCCGCCCCACGTATCCGCATCGAGGAGCCTCCCATGTCCCCACACGTCCCGAACGCGCCGGACCGGCCGAGCACGGATCCGGTGTGGACGCCGATCCTGACCGGTCTGCACGCGACCGCGCTGGACTGTCTCCAGACGAGCTTCGCTCTGCTCGCCGACTACGCGAACGGGTCCGGCAGCCATCTCGCCCTCGGCGCCCGGTACGGGTTCCGCACCCGGGATCAGGACGCTCTGATCTCCGTCGAGGCGACCTCGGACGACCGGGCCGCCGAAGCGGTCGACCTGCTGGGCCTGCGCGTCGAGGGCCGGTGGATGCAGCTCGACGGCCCGCAGGTCCGCCGGCTGTGCGCGCCCGGCCAGCCGCTCTACGTCACCGCCGACGCGTACGACCTGCCGTGGTGTCCCTACCACGGGCACGAGCACATGCGGCACAGCTTCCTCGCCACCGAGGCCGGGCCGGATCAGGTCACAGTGGTCGACGCTTACCACAACGACACCGCCTGGGGCCCCGCGCGGCCCGGCGTGTGGCGGCTGCCCACCGCCGCGTTCGACGCGGCGCTGGCCGGCGGCGCGCACACGCTGGCGGTGACGGCGCACCCGGCGCCGGCGATCGACGTGCCCGCCATGCTCGCCGGCAACGCCGCCCGGGCTCGCCGGGCCCGCCCGGAGATCGCCCGCTACCTGGACCGCACCGGCGCCGCCCTGGACACGGTGGCCGGGCTGCACCGCTTCGTGCTCGACGTCTGGCTGTTGGCCCGCGCACGCGACCTGCACGAGCGCTGGCTCGCGGCGGTCGCGCCGGAGGCCGCCGCCGCGCTGGCCGGGCAGGCCGCGCGCTGGCAGCAGCTCGCCACGCGCAGCTATGTGGCGCTGCGGCGGGCCCAGGCGGGCCGGCCGGCCGCGCCGGAACTGGCGGACGCGCTCGGCGAGCTGATCTCCGACCACCTCGACGCGCTGGAGTCGATCGCCGAACCGGCCGCCACGCCCGGCCACGACGCCGTGCCGCCCGCGCCGGACCCGGCAGGTGGGGAGGGCGTACGCGCCGCGGTGCTCGGCGCGCTCGGCGAAACCCTGGACCTGGACGGCTCGACGCTGCGCACCACCGACGTGCTCCGGGAGCTTCCCGGCTTCGACTCGTTCCGGCTGGTGGACGTCATCGACCGGGTCGAGCGGCGGCTCGGCGTCGAGGTTCCGGCCACCGCGCTCTCCGCGGCCGACCTGCGCGACGTCGGCTCCCTGTGCGCCATGTTCGGCGCCGCCACCGGAGGTGCCCGATGAGTGCCGAACTGCTGCACGACCTGCTGGACCGCACCGCCGGCGCGCGCCCCGACGCGCCCGCCGCCGGGGACGGGACCGTCGAGCGCACGTACCGTCAGGTGCGGGCCGACAGTCTGCGCCTGGCCGGCTGGCTGCGCGGGCAGGGCGTCCGGCGCGGCGACCGGGTGCTGGTGGCGCTGCCCGCCGACGCGACGCTGCCGGCGCTGCTGTACGCGGTCGCCCGTACCGGCGCGGTCTTCGTCGTTCTCCGGACGCCGGCCCCCGAGGTCGCCCTCGCCCACGTGCTGGACGACGCCGAACCGGTCCTGGTCCTCACCGACGACCCGGTCCTGACCGGCCTGTCCCACGCCCGTGGCGTCCCGGCGCGAGGGGCCGCCGCGCTGCGGCGCGCGGCA
Source organism: Micromonospora sp. NBRC 110037 (assembly GCF_001652995.1). NCBI lineage: Bacteria > Bacillati > Actinomycetota > Actinomycetes > Micromonosporales > Micromonosporaceae > Micromonospora > Micromonospora sp. NBRC 110037. The sequence goes on along the minus strand of NZ_BBVA01000002.1, from coordinate 1,122,650 downwards.
TCCGGCGCGGCCGGCGGCGACGCGCCGGCCGGGCCGGGCCCGCTGGCCGTCGACCCGGTCTGCCTGATCTACACCTCCGGCAGCACCGGCATGCCGAAGGCCGTGGTCTCCACGCACGCCCAGGTCACGTTCGCGGTCCGGGCGATCCAGTCGGAGCTGCGCTACCGGCCCGACGACGTGGTGCACGTCCTGCTGCCGCCGTCGTTCGACTACGGCCTCTACCAGATCTTCCTCAGCACCGTCGCCGGCGCCCGGCTGCGCCTGGGCGACAGCGCGGAGACCGGTGGCCGCCTGCTGGTGAGCCTGGTCGAGTCCGGCGCCACGGTGCTGCCCTGCGTGCCGTCGCTGGCGATCAACCTGCTGCGGCTGCTCGGCCGGGCGGGCGCGCCGCGCCCGCCGCTGCGCCTGCTCACCAACACCGGCGCCGCCATGCCCCCGGAGGTGCTGGCCGGCCTGCGCCGGCTGCTGCCCGGCCTGAGCGTCCAGCTCATGTTCGGCCTCACCGAGTGCAAACGCGCGGCGATCATGCCGCCGGACGCCGACCTGCGCCGGCCCGGCGCCTGCGGGCGGGCGCTACCCGGCACCGAGATCTTCACAGTGGACGCCGAGGGGCGGCGTCAACCACCGGGCGTTCCCGGCGAGCTGGTGGTACGCGGCCCGCACGTGATGGCCGGCTACTGGCGGCGGCCCGAGCTGACCGCCCAGCGGTTCCGCCGTGTACACGGGCTCTTCCCGCAGCTGCACACCGGCGACCACGGCCATGTGGACGACGACGGGTACGTCCACTTCGCCGGCCGGCGCGACGACGTCTACAAGGAGAAGGGCACCCGGGTCAGCGCCACCGAGGTGGAGGCCGCGGCGTACCGGGTCGACGGCGTGGCCGCGGCCGGGGTGCTGCCGCCGGCCGACGGCCACGACGGCGCGACGCTGTTCGTGGTGGCCGCGCTCACCCCCGCCGACGTGCTGCGCCGGCTGCGGGAGCAGCTGGAGGAGATGAAGGTGCCGGCGCGCTGCGTCGTGCTGCCCGACCTGCCGCTCACCGGCAACGGCAAGGTGGACCGGCGGGCGCTGGCCCGGCTGGCGGGTGAGCACGATGGCTGACCTGCCCTTCGACACCCCGGCCTACCGCTACGACCTGGCCCGGGTACGCGCCAGCCACGCCGCCCTGGTCGCCGCGCTGCCCGCGCCGAGCCGGCTGTTCTACTCGCTCAAGGCCAACCCGCACCCGGCACTGGTGGCGGCGCTGCACACCGCCGGCTGCGACGCGGAGATCTGCTCGCCGGGCGAGCTGGCCGCGGCGCTGCGGGCCGGCGTGCCGGGTGACCGCATGCTCTACACCGGACCGGGCAAGCGCGACGCCGAGGTGGCCGAGGCGGTGCGTGCCGGTGTCCGCTGGTTCTCCGTCGACTCGCCCGAGGGCCTGGACCAGGCCGACCGGATCGCCGCCGCGCACGGCGTCGAACTGCGCTGCCTGCTGCGGGTCAACGACCGGGTGCCCAACCCGGGTCAGGGGCTCACCATGACCGGCGTCGCGTCCCAGTTCGGCGCCGACGCCGACTGGATCGAGCGGGAACCGCACCGGTTCCGCTCCCGCCCGTCGGCCCCGGTACGCGGGTTCCACCTCTATACCGGCAGCAACGTCGACTCGGTGGACGCGCTGGTGTCCCAGTTCACCGCCGCGGCGCGTACCGCCCGGCGGTTGCGGGACCTGCTCGGCATCGACCTGACCCTGCTCGACCTCGGCGGCGGCTTCGGCGCGCCGTTCGCCCGGCCCGGCCACAACGCGGACCTGACCGGCCTCGCCGACCGGGTCGGCCCGGCCCTGGACGGGCTCTTCCCCGGCTGGCGCGACGGCGCGCCCACGGTGGCCTTCGAGTCGGGACGGTTCCTCACCGCCACCGCCGGCACGCTGCTGACCCGGGTGCTGGACGTCAAGCGGTCGCAGGGCACGCCGGTGGTGGTGCTGGAGTCCGGCATCAACCACCTCGGCGGGATGTCCGGCCTGCGCCGGCTGCCGCCGCTCGTGCCCGCCCTGCACGCCGCTGACGACCGCGACGGCGCGCCACTGGAGGCCGCGATCGTCGCCGGGCCGCTGTGCACGCCGCTGGACACGTGGGCCCGCGCCGCGAGCCTGCCCGACGTACGGCCCGGCGACGTGCTCGCCGTGCCGAACGTCGGGGCGTACGGGCTCTCGGCGAGCCTGCTGGCCTTCCTCGGCCACCCGGCGCCGGTCGAGGTCGTCTGCGACGGCGACCGCGTCGTCGAGACGTCCCGGCTGACCCTGACACGGCACCCGGTCGACCCGCCGGGAGCCACTGACGAACCACGAGAAGAAAGGTGACGTCATGAACACCGAATTCACCGAGCTGCTCCGGCCGTTCCTCAAGTTCGCCGGCAAGGAGGAGATCACCGAGGACGCCCGGCTGCGCGACCTCGGCCTGGACTCCATGCGCGAGATCGAGCTGCTGTTCGCCATCGAGGAGACGTTCGGGGTCGCCGTGCCCGACGACAAGCTGGTCGACTCCACGTTCGCCACCGCCGGCGGGCTGTGGGGCGTGGTCGAGGAGCTGCGCACACCGGTCGGCGGTGGTTCCCGATGACGGCCGTCGCCGGGTACGCCCCGGCCGTCGAGACCGTCGCCGAGATCGCGGCGGAGCACGCCCGCCAGGCCGACGAGACCGCGGCCTTCCCCACCGAGGCGCTGGCCGCCATGCGCCGTAGCGGGCTGCTGGGGCTGCTGGTCCCCGAAGCCGAGGGCGGCGCCGGCGGGACGCTGCCGGACCTGGTCGACGTCACGCTGGCACTGGGCCGGGTGGACATGTCGGTGGCGATGGTCTTCGCCATGCACTGCCAGCAGGTCGCCGCGATCACCGCGTACGGCGGGGAGAAGCTGCGCGCCGAGGTGCTGCCGTCGGTGGCCCGGGGCGAGCGGTATCTCGGCTCGGTCACCACCGAGGCCGGCAAGGGCGGTCACCTGCTGACCGCCGAGTCGGCGCTGGAGCACGACGGCGAGATGCTGCGCGTCGACCGGCAGGCCCCGATCGTCACCGGCGGCCCGTACGCGGACGCCTTCCTGATCACCACCCGCGCCCCGGGCGCCGGCTCGGCGGCCCAGGTGGACCTGGTCTACGCCGACCGGGACCAGGTGGAGGTCGAGGTCACCGGCGGGTGGCGCCCGCTGGGCATGCGGGCCACGCACAGCGTCCCGATGCGGCTGCGCGGCGCGGTGCCGCAGTGGCAGGTGATCGGCGAACACGGCGGGTTCCGGGAGATCGCCACCACTGTCTTCGCGCCGCTGGCGCACGTCGGCTGGGCGGCGGCCTGGATCGGGGCGGCGGCCGGCGCGTACGCCCGGGTGCTGCGGCACGCCCGCAGCGAGGCGGGACGGCGGCAGTTCGCCCCCTCCTCCGAGCTGGTGCTGCTGCGGCTGGCCGGGATCCGGGCCCGGCTGGACGCGGCGCACGCGCTGCTGCGGCACACCGTCACGGTGGTCACCGACGCGCCGGACATGTCGGCGGCGCCGGTGCAACTGCTGCTCAACACGCTGAAGATCCGCGCGGCCGAGGAGTCCTTCGCCGCCGCGCACGAACTGGTCGAGCTGGCGGGCCTGCGCCACGGCTACCTGACCGACTCGCCGCTGGCGCTGGAGCGCACGTTCCGGGATCTGCGCTCCGCCTCGCTGAACTACGCGAACGACCGGCTGCGCCTGGCGAACGGGGCGCTGTCACTGCGCGACCCGGGGGTGCGTCTTGCCTGAGCCGACACCGACACCGACGTCGGCCGGGGACCACGCCGCCCCGGCGGGCGCCGTGCTGTCCGGCGTGGACCCCACCGACCCGGGTGCGGTGTGGCGCGCGCTGGGCGCCGCCGGGACCATCGAGGCGCTCTACGCCGACGGCGTCCAGCCCGACCCCCGGCGGCTGTCGGCCCTGCTCACCGAGCTGGACGCCCGGTGCCCGCTCGGCGTGACGCTGTCGGTCTGCGTCCAGGTCGCCACGGTGCTGCCGCTGCTGGCCGGCGCGACCGGGCCGGCCGAGCGCGCGCGGCGCGGGATGCTGCGCGGCGAGACCGTGGTGGCGCTGGCCGTCACCGACGCCGCCGGGTCGGGATCGGACCTGCTCGACGCCACGACCCGGGTGAAGCTGGGCGACGACGGCGCCGTCCTGGACGGTGGCAAGGACTGGATCACCAACGCGACGAGCTGCGACGCGGCGCTGGTGCTGGCCCGGCACCGCGAGGCGCGGCACTTCACCAGCTTCTGCTGGGTGCTGGCGCCGGCCGACGCGCCCGGCGTGACAGTCGGATCCGCCGGCCGGGCGTTCGCCGGGTCCGGCGTGGGCCACCTGCGCTTCGCCGGCGTGGCGCTGGCCCCGGACGCCGTACTGGGCCGCCCCGGCCGGGCGCTGGCCGGGTTCGCCCGGCAGGTCGGCGTCGAACGGGTCGCCGGGGCGCTGTGGGCCCGGGCGATGTGCCACCGGATGCTGGCGGGCCTGCGCGACTGGCTGCGGCGCCGGCCGGCCGGGGCGGGCACGCTGTGGGACCGCCCGGCCGTCCGCGAGCGCTACGCCCGGTGCCTGGTCGCCACGCACCAGCTCGACGCGCTGTGCGCGCCGCTGCTGGACGCGCCGGCGGCCGTCCCGTCCGCGGTCACCGGGATGCTGCTCAAGGTCAGCGCCGCCGAGACCGTGGACCGGGTCGCCGCCGAGGCGGTGCGCCTGCGCGGCGCGGACGCGTTCCGCGACGGCGGGGAGGCGCAGCTGCGCACCGAGGCGGCCATGTTCGGCATCGCCGGTGGAGCAACCGGAGCGATGCTCGCCGGCATCGCCGACCACGCCGACGAGCTGGCCGGCGCGGTGACCTGAGGGCGTCCCGCGGTGGCGGCGGAACGCCGATCGACGACAGCACAGCGAAGGGAGCAACGCCGTGAGTCTCTACCAGTGGTTCGAGCGAACCGCGGCACGGGTGCCGGAGGCGGTCGCGCTGGAGGTCGGCGGGGAGCCGGTGACCTACCGCCGGCTGCGCGACCTCGCCGACGGCCTCGCCGGCCGGATCCACACCGAGGTGGGCCGACGCCCGCGCGCGGTCGGCCTGCTGGCCGCCCGCAGCCTGCCCGCGTACGCCGGTTATCTGGCCGCGCTGCGCGCCGGAGCGGTGGTGGTGCCGCTCAACCCGGCCTTCCCACCGGCCCGCACCGCCCGGCTGTGCCGGGACGCGGGGGTGGACGCGCTGGTGGTCGACGACGCCGGCGCCGCGACGGCGGCGCAGGTCGCGGGCGACGCCGTGACGGTACGCCTCGACGGCGCGCCGGGCGTCCCGCCGCCGGCCGCCCCGGTGGCGCCGGACGACGTGGCGTACCTGCTGTTCACCTCCGGCTCGACCGGGCGGCCCAAGGGCGTGCCGATCCGGCACCGCAACGTCGACGCGTTCCTCACATGCTGCCGGGACCGCTACCCGGTCGGCCCGGGCGACCGGCTGTCGCAGACCTTCGACCTGACCTTCGACCCGTCCGTCTTCGACATGTTCGTCGCCTGGGGCGGCGGCGCCACGCTCGTGGTGCCGCAGCCCGACGAGGTGCTGACGCCGGTGCGGTTCGTCAACGAACGACGGATCACGCACTGGTTCTCGGTGCCCTCGGTGGTCTCGCTGGCCCGCCGGATGCGGATGCTCTCCCCCGGCGCCATGCCGGGCCTGCGGCACAGCCTCTTCGCCGGCGAGGCGCTGACGCTGGAGCAGGCGCGGGCGTGGGCGGCGGCGGCGCCGGGCAGCGTGGTGGAGAACCTCTACGGTCCCACCGAGCTGACCGTGACCTGCACCGGTCACCGGCTGCCGGCGGATCCGGCGGACTGGCCGGCCACCTCGAACGGCACCGTGCCGATCGGTGACGCGCACCCCGGGCTCGACGCGATCCTGCGCGGCGAGGACGGCACCGTCGGCGGTGACGACGGCGAGCTGTGCGTGCACGGGCCGCAGCGGTTCGACGGCTACCTCGACCCGGCCGACGACGAGGACCGGTTCGTCACGTACGCCGGTCGCCGGTACTACCGCACCGGGGACCGGGTCCGCCGCGAGCACGGCACGCTCGTGCACCACGGCCGCCTGGACGACCAGGTGAAGCTGCGCGGCTACCGGATCGAACTCGGCGAGATCGAAATGGTTCTGCGCGGCCACCCGGGGGTGCAGGACGCGGTGGTGCTGGCGTTCGGCGCGGGCGCCGACGTCGCCCTGCGCGCCGTCTACACCGGCGCCGCCGGGATCACCGCCGAGTTGACCCGCCGGTGCGCGGACCGGCTGCCCGGCTACATGGTGCCGGCCCGGATCCACCACGTGGCCGCGCTTCCCACGAACGCCAACGGCAAGACCGACCGACGCCGGACCGCCGACCTGGTCGGCAGCGCGACGAGAGGAGAACGACGATGACCGGGACAGGAGACGGACACGAGCAGGAAGGGGCGTTCCGTTCGGTGGCCGGGCGGTTCGCCACCGGAGTGGCGGTGGCGACGGCCGTCGGACCCGACGGCCCGGTGGGCATGACTGTGAACTCCTTCACCACCGTGTCGCTGTCGCCCCGGATGCTGCTGGTCTGCCTGCGGCGGGACTGCCGGCTGCTCGGCGCGGTCCGGCGTACCGGGCGCTTCGCGGTGACGGTGCTCGCCGACGACCAGCGCGCGGAGGCGGCCTGGTTCGCCAGCCGGGGACGGCCCAGCGGCGCCGACGGCTTCACCGGTGTCACCTACGACGCGGAGCGGGCGACCGGCTGCCCGCGCCTGACCGACGGGGTGGCGTACTTCGGCTGCGAGGCCGTCTCCGCCGACCCGGCCGGTGACCACGCCGTGCTGATCGGCGCGGTCCGCTCCGCCGGCCTGCTCCGGCCGACCCCACCGCTGCTGTTCGTGGACGGCCACTACGCGCGGGTCGCCGCACCGGCGGAAGCGCAGGTGGCGCGATGAGCATCGGCGCCGCTCCCGGCGACCTGCGCCACCTGAGCCTGCGCGCCGCGCGGGCCGGGGCGGACGCGATCCGCGAGGCACGGAGCCAGGGTTTCCGGACCATGCACAAGGGCGGGGCGGCGCAGGACCCGGTGACCACCGCCGACCACGCCAGCGAACGGGCCATCCTCGACCTGCTCGCCCGCGACCGGCCGCAGGACGCCGTCCTGGCCGAGGAGTCCGGGCTCAGCGCCGGCTGCTCCGGCCTGCGCTGGATCGTCGACCCGCTCGACGGCACGCTGAACTTCAGCCACGGGGCGAGCCGCTACGCGGTGAGCATCGCGGTGGCGACCGGCTGTGACGACGGCGACGGCCAGGTGGTCGCCGCCACCATCCTGCAACCGGCAACCGGCGCCTGCCTGGTGCTCGACGGCGACGGCGCGCTCGACGGCGACGTCCCGGTCACCGTCGACCGGGAGGCCGCGCCGGGGCACGCCCTGGTGGCGTTCGCGGTGCCGAACGCGCCCGGCCCGCGGCGGCGGGCGTACCAGTCGCTCGTCGGCGTCGCGCCCCTCGTCGCCGACCTGCGCAACTCCGGCTCCACGGTCTGCGACCTGGCGGCGGTGGCCCGGGGGGAACTGGACGCGTTCGTCAGCTTCGACCCCGCGCCGTGGGACGTCGCGGCCGGCACCGCGCTGGTCGAGGCCGCCGGTGGGGTGACCCGACGGTGGCGCCACGACGGGATGGCGGTCCTGGCCACCGGCGCGCCGGCCGTCGTGGCCGCGCTGGCCGGCTGGCTGAGCCCCGACCGTACGGACGACGCCGACGAGAAGAAGGGAACCGACGATGACCGGCAGCGATGAGTTCCGGCTGGCACTTGTGGGGGCGGGCCGGATGGGCCGCCACCACCTGCGGGCCCTGGCCGACCACCGGACGGTCCGGATCCGGCACGTGGTCGACCCGGTTCCGGCGGCACGGGCGGAGGTCGCCGCGGCCGGGCTGCCCGCGTACCCGAGCGTGGCGGACCTGCTCGCGGACGCCACGCCGGACGGTCTCCTGGTGACCGCGCCCACCGGCCGGCACGGCGAGCTGGTCGCGGCCGCCGCCGAGGCCGGGCTGCCGGTGCTGTGCGAGAAGCCGGCCGGGCTCGACCCGGCCGGGGCCGCGCAGGCGGGGCGGGTGGCCGCCGCCGCCGGGATCCCGTTCCAGGTCGCCTACTGGCGGCGGTTCGTCCCGCAGCTGCGCCGGCTGCGCGAGCGGATCGCCGGCGGCGCGCTCGGCGAGGTCCTGTTCGTGGCCGCGTCGCAGTGGGACGGCGAGCCGCCGGCGGCGGCGTTCCGCACCGGCAGCGGCGGGATCTTCGTGGACATGGGCGTGCACGAGTTCGACCAGATCCGGTGGCTGACCGGGCAGGAGATCGACCGGGTCGCCGCGCAGCCCGCCGGTCCGGTCACCGACCCGGCGGTACGCGGCCGGGACGTGGACAGCGCGCAGGCGTTGCTCGGCCTGTCCGGCGGCGGTACCGCGCTGGTCTCGCTCGGCCGGCACCACCGAGGCGGCGACATGGCGACGGTGGAGGTGTTCGGCACCCGGGACCACGAGCGGTTGACCTTCCTCGACCCGGCCGACGGGGACGCCACCATGTACGCGGCCCTGGCCTGCCAGGCGGAGGACTTCGCCGAGCTGGTCCGCGCGGGCCGGTCGGCGGGCGCCGGGGTGGCGGACGCGGTGGCGGTGCTCGACGCGGCGCACCGGGCGACGGCGCAACTCACCCGGGGTCACGAGATACACACCGATCGGTGACAACTTGCACCATCTGGGATCGAGGTATTCCCCAGCCGAAGGTGGGAATTCCAGCCGTGCACCACACTGTGGACGGTCCTGCGGAGCGGGGGAATTCATCGATGCGGTTCAGTGTCCTCGGCCCGCTGGCCCTTCACGTGGACGATCACCCGATCACGCTCACCGGCACCAAGCCCCGCCTTCTGCTCGCCGTGCTGCTGCTGAGCCCGGGGCGCACGGTCGCCACCTCCCGGCTGGTCGACGGCCTGTGGCCGGACGCGCCGCCCGCGTCGGCGGTACGCAACCTGCGGACGTACGTACACCGGCTGCGGCAGGCGCTGGACCGCGGCGGCGACTCGGCCGACCGGCTGGTCCACGACGGCGCCGGCTACCACCTGCGGGTCGACGAGGACGAGCTGGACCTGCTGCGGTTCCGGCGTCTCACCGACGACGCCCGCCGGGCCGCGCGGGGGGACCGGCCGGAGGTCGCCGCCGAGCTGTTCGACCAGGCGGTCGAGCTGTGGGGCGGGCCCCCGCTGGAGGACCTGGCGGATCCGGGCACCGACCTGGGCGCGACCGTCACGGCGCTGCGGGAGCAGCACCGGGAGATCACGACCGAGCTGTTCGACCTGCGCCTGCGACTGCGGCAACCGGCCCGGGTCATCCCGTCGCTGCGCCGGATGGTGGCCGAGGAGCCGCTCGACGAACGCCGGCAGGCGCAGCTGGTGACCGCGCTGACGCTGGAGGGGCGTGTGGCCGAGGCGCTGGCCGTGTACCAGCAGGCCCGGCGCGGCATCGTCGACGAGCTCGGCGTCGACCCCGGTCCCACCCTCCAGGGCGCCCTCCAGGCCGCGCTGGACGGGGACTCCGCCGAGGTCCGACCACCGTCCGGCTGGCCGGCGGTCCTCGGCGCCGGGCCCGCGGCGCCGCCCGGCCCGCCGCCGAGCCCGCAGGCCCTGCCGATGAAGCCGCCGTCCCTGGTCGGCCGGGACACCACGGCCAGCCAGCTCCGCACCATCGCCGAGGGGATCGCCGACCCGGTCGGCGCCGACGAGCACGCCGGGGTCGTGCTCGTGTCCGGCGCGCCGGGCGTCGGCAAGTCGTCGTTCTCGGTGTCCAGCGGGTACGACCTGGCCGACCTCTTTCCCGACGGTCAGCTCTTCGTCAGCTTCGACAGCAGCGACGAGAGACCCCGCGGCAGCGGCGAACTGATCAGGGAGCTGCTCGTCGAGCTGGGTGTACCGCTGTCCGACGTGTCCGAGGACATCCGGGAGCGTTCCGCCGCGCTGCGGTGCGCGCTCGCCGGCCGACGGCTGCTGCTCATCATCGACGACGTCCACTGCGCGCAGCAGGTGCGCCCGCTGCTGCCCGGCGCGGGCCGTAGCCTGGTGCTGATCAACAGCCGGCAGCGCCTGCTGGACCTGGACGTCGGCTGGCGGTTGACGCTCGGCGCGCTCGACCGCGCCGACGCGGTGGAACTGCTGGCCACGATCGCCGGTGAGCGCCGGGTACGTGAGCAACCGGAGGTGTTCGGCCGGATCGCCGCGGCCTGCGACCTGTTGCCACTGGCGCTGCGGATCGTCGGCAGCCGGCTCGTCACCCAGCCCGACGTCGCCCTGCCCGGCTTCGCCGCGCACCTGGAGGACGAGGAGAACCGGCTGTCCGAGCTGGCCGTCGGGGACATCTCGGTGCGCGGCAGCCTCTCGGTCAGCTACCAGGCGCTGGACGTCGACGCCCGCCGGGCGCTGCGCGCGCTGGCCCGCGCCGGCTCGTTCATCACCCCGGCCAGCGCGGTGGAGATCCTGCGCCTGCCCCGGCAGCAGGCCAACCGGATGGTGGAGCACCTGGTCCAGCACAATCTGCTGCTGCCCGTCGACTCGGACGATCCGGGCCAGCACTTCCACCTGCCGGAGTTGCTGCGGCTCTTCGCCCGCGAGTGTGTGGACGCGCACGGCCGCCCGTTGCCGGCCACCTGACCCCGCCGGCAGCCGGATCGGGGTGTGCGGGTCAGCCGACGCGCACACCCCGATCCGGGTCTCCTCACTTGAGGAAGCGGTCCAGCGCGGCCTCGATGGTGCCGCTGTCCGGCGTCGCGTACGACTTCATCGTCACCTTGTTGTAGGAGATGAAGCTCGGGCAGCGGGCGGCCGGAGCGTTCACCGTGCCGCCGTCACCGACCTTCTCGGCGGTCTTGGCGGCGTGGAACGTCAGCGTGTACCGCGAGGAGATGTAGTCGACGGTGACGACCTTGTCCTCGCTGTTCTTGTACTGGCACTTCTTCGGCGTGCCCTCGCTGCCCTCGACCATCTTGAGGCAGCCGATGACGGACACGGTGGCGAAGTCCGCCGACTTGGCGTAGTACGGCTTGGCCGAGCTGATCGTCTTCTGCGACCAGAACGTCGGCCGGTCCGGGGAGTTGGAGAAGACGTACGCCTTCGAGCCCGCCGGCGCGGTGTACGGGGCGGCGTTGAGGATCGGTCCCCCGTCGCAGACCGCCGACATCTCGCTGGCGTACCGCGCGGTGATCGCGTCGTTGTTGGTGGGTCCGTCCGGCCCGGGCGACTCCGGCCCGTCAGCGCTGGGGGTCGCGGACGGACTGCCGTCCGGCCCGGGGGTGGCGCTGCCGGAGGCGACCGGCTTCGGGTCCTCCTCGTCGCCGTTGAAGGCGACGTAGGCGAGCCCGCCGCCGCAGCAGAGCAGCGTCAGCGTCACCGCACCGGCGGCGAGGCCGACGATCAGCCCCTTGCTCTTGCCGCCGCCGCCCTGGGGCGTGCCGGGCGCGTAGGGCGCGGCCGGCGGCGGGAAGCCGGCCTGCCCCGGGTACGACACCGCGGGCTGCGGCGCCCCGTACGGCGCGCCGGAGGCCGGCTGCGATCCGTAGGGCGCGCCGGAAGCGGGCTGGGCGCCGTACGGTGCGCCGGAGGCCGGCTGGGCGCCGTAGGGCGCGCCCGACGCCGGCGGCGAACCGTAGGGGGCACCTGACGCCGGCGGCGAGCCGTAGGGCGCGCCGGAGGCCGGCTGCGCGCCGTACGGGGCGTTCGGGTCGGGCTGGTTGCCCCACGCTCCGGCGTTCGGGTCCGGATAGCCTCCGTAGGGAGGGTGATTGTCACTCATCTGAGGTTCTTCCACCTGTCGTCCGTGGTTCCGGCGATCAACCACTTCGCAGCGTAATGACGGCCGCAAATCCGGGATCGCCGACGTTCGATCGGTCGCTCACCAGCCGTGCCGGGGTGGCTCCGGTGCGTGCCTCCGCGAATCCGGCCCCGGTCCAGCCACCAGGAGCGACAGTGCCGGGGAGCGTTGCGCCGCAACGAATCGACCCGTCGACGGGCTCCCGGCACCCGACTCCGGGGACGCCGAAAAGTGTGACGCACACAACACCTGAGGCCGCGTCGACAACCCTCCCCCAGGCAGTGCCGGACCACATCCCGGGACACGCTTTAGTGAGCACTGTCTATATTGACGTGCGCCACAGGCGTGGACAGAATCCCAGCACCACCACCAGGACCCCTCCGGGAGGGCCCCATGAACCGTCCCCGCCTGCCGCTGATGCGGACCGCCACCAGACTCGCCGCGGTCGCCGCCGCCACCGCCGGCGTGCTGCTCGCGGCCACCGCGCCCGCCGTCGCCGCCGCGCCCACCGGGCGGTACGTGGCGCTCGGCGACTCCTACACCTCCGCCCCGCTCGTGCCCACCCAGGTCGACCTGAACTGCCTGCGCTCCAACCGCAACTACCCGTCCCTGGTCGCGGCGTCCGCCGGTTCGTCGTCGTTCACCGACGTGAGCTGCTCCGGGGCCACCACCGAGGACATCCTGTACGGCGGCGACGGCGCGCTGGGCATCGCGCTGCCACCGCAGGTCAACGCGGTCACCGCCAGCACGGCGCTGGTCACGGTCCAGATCGGCGGCAACGACATCGGCTTCTCCGGCATCATCGGCGACTGCGCCGAGGCGAGCGTGAGCAGCCCGCTCGGGTCGCCCTGCAAGGACCGGTTCACCGCGGGCGGCACCGACCAGTTGCGGGCCCGGATCGCCGCCGCCGCGCCGAAGGTGACGGCCGTGCTGCGGGCGGTCCGCCAGGCCGCGCCGAACGCGCGCGTGGTGGTGCTCGGCTATCCGGCGATCCTGCCCGACAGCGGGTACGGCTGCTGGCCGGTGGTGCCGATCGCCTACCAGGACGTGCCGTACCTGCGCGGCGTCCAGAAGGCGCTCAACACGATGCTCGCCGACACCGCGGCGGCGGGCGGGGCCAGCTACGCCGACGTCTACACCCCGTCGATCGGCCGGGACGCGTGCAAGAGCAGCGGCACCCGCTGGGTGGAGGGGCTGGTGCCGCAGAACTCGGCCGCGCCGTTCCACCCGAACGCCCGCGGTGAGCAGGGCATGGCCACCGCCCTGCTGGCGCACCTGAGCTGACCCGGACGCCGTGAGCCGGCCCCGCCGAGGCGGAACCGGCTCACGGCCCGCGAGCTCACACCCGGGTGATACGGACCGCGTCGGCGACCACGTACCCGGTCCCGGCGCTCCAGCGGCTCACCCCGACCTTGTCCCCGGCGCCGGCGGCGAGCGTGAACACGCCGAGCGAGACCCAGCGTCCGCCGCCGGTGCGCTGGTCGACCGCCACCGACCGGTTGCCGGTCGTGGTGGCGACCAGGTACGGGGTGCGGTCGTTGTAGCCGGGGTCGGCCGGGTACCACACCGACACCTCGTAGGCGCCGGTCGCGGGCAGGCTCGCCCGGAACCAGGCCACGTCGCTGGCCGCCACCGGCGTGGCGAAGCGGTAGTCGGCGCCGTAGCGCTGCCCGGAGTACGCGGAGGCGCCCCAGGCCGCGCCCGCGCTGAACCCGCCCGACGTGGCGTTGTCGACCGTGACGCTCCACGACGCGGGCAGGGTGCCGGCCCGTACGTCCAGGTAGTTGCGGTCGATCTTCATGGTCACGCCGCCCCACGTCTCGGTGACGTCCCCGGCGTACTGGTGCAGGCGCTGCTGGTCGGCGTAGCGGTCGTCGGCGCAGTACGTGCCCCCGTCGGTGTCCGCGACGCCGTTCCACCAGGCGATCCAGATCTGGTCCAGGCGCAGGTACCGGGTGTCGTCGTAGGCGGCGCAGACATCGGTGATGCCGGACGAGCCGCTGGAGTACATGCCGGCGAGGTAGCCGCGCGTGTGCAGCCGCTCGACCCAGCCGGAGAGGAAGGAGAGCACGGCGGCCCGGCAGCTCGCGTTCGACGGGTACTGCTCGATGTCGTTGTAGAGCGTGCTGCCCGCGCCGATGCCGAGCGCCGTCGCGGCGGCGGCCGCGCTGTCCGCCGCGGTCCGGCCCTGCCCGCGGGCGGTGGCCGGGTCGGCGGACATCTTCGGCGTACGGGTGCCGCACGGCGCCTGGTAGCCCAGCTCGATCGGGATCAGCCGCCAGCCCTTGCGGGTCTGGTCGGCGACCCAGGTCGCGGTCAGGTTGGGCTGGGCGCACGTGCGGCTGGCGCCGCTGATGTAGACGCCGACCGCGCGGTACGGCGAGGCGGTCAGCCAGGCGTCCATCGCGGCCTGCGACGGCGCGGTGCACGTGTCGAAGCCCTTGCCGGTGAACGTGCCGGGCTGCGGGCCGACCGCGGCGACAGTGGCGGCGGCCGCGGCCGGGGCGGCCGCGATGGCCGGGGCCGCGGCCGCGGCCACAGCGAGAAGTGTCAGGGCCGTGACGAACGCTCTCATCGGCGCCCCTCCTGTGAAGGATTCCTCGCTCGACGGCGAGACTTGGGCAGGATTTCTACCACGCATCGACGAACGACGACAGATGGCGGTGGCGAAAGTTTTCACAATGGAAACGATCATTGAAGGGTATCGACAGAGCGCCCGACGCCGGGATAGCGTGCCCACACTCACGAGCGTCGATCGTTACTGCGCCGTCACCCGAGGAGCGCCATGCCCACGTCACGATCCCCCCGTCTGCGACGCCGAGGTCTGCTCGGCGTACCCGCCCTGGCGGCCGCCGCCCTCGTGGTGGCCGTCCGTCCCGGTACGGCGCACGCCGCGCCGAAGGCCGAGTGCCTCGCCGACCTGCTCCGGGAGCAGTGATGGCCACCATTCCCTGGCTGGTTGACGTGCTGCGCGGCGCCGGCGTGCAGGTGGTGGTCGAGGGCGACTGGCTCAACCGGATGCGCTCCGGCTCGTTCGACCCGATCGGCGTGCTCTGGCACCACACCGCCGCCACGTCCAGCGCCACCAACCCGCACCCGGCGCTGAACATCTGCATCAACGGCCGCTCCGACCTGCCCGGCCCGCTCTGCCAGGCGCTCGTGGACTACCACGGCGTGTTCCACGTGATCTCGGCCGGCCGGTGCAACCACGCCGGCACCAGCGGCGGCAGCGGCCCGATCCCGGCCGGCGACGGCAACACGCTGATGATCGGCTGGGAGATCGACTACAACGGCGTCGACCAGCGAATGACCACCGCCCAGTACAACGCGAGCATCGCGGCCACCGCCGCCGTGCTCAAGCGGCTCGGCCGGGACTCCAGCTACGCCCGGGGGCACCGGGAGACCAGCACCACCGGCAAGATCGACCCGTCCTTCATCGACCTGAACACGATGCGCGCCGACGTGGCCGCCAAGATGGCCGGCGGCGGCACCGGCTGGACGTCGACGGTGGACAACGCCACCGCGGGCCGGTTCACCGCCAGCGCCAACTGGGGCACCTCGACCTACTCCGGGCAGCGCTACGGCGCCGACTACCGGTACGCGGACCCGGTCGCCGCGAGCGACGCCGCCTGGTACAAGTTCAACGTCCCCCGTACCGGCAACTACCGGGTCGACGCGTGGTGGCCGGCGAACGCGGGCTACAACGCGGCCACGCCGTACATCGTCGCCACCACCACCGGCAACCGGACGGTCACCGTCGACCAGCGGGCGACCGGCGGGCAGTGGCGCTCACTCGGCACGTTCACGCTGCCGGCCGGCGACGCCAACCGGGTGGCGGTCAGCCGGTGGAGCGCCGCCGCCGGCCTGGTCATCGCCGACGCGGTCCGGCTGACCGAGGTCTGAATCCGCGGACGCGGCCGGGTGGACATCCCACCCGGCCGCATCCGTCCCGGCAGTCAGCGCAGCGAGCGGAAGGCCGCCCGCATCTCCTGCGCGAACAACTCCGGCTGCTCCCAGGCGGCGAAGTGCCCACCCCGGTCCAGCTGGTTGTAGTGGATCAGGTTCGGGTACGCCCGCTCCGCCCAGCTGCGCGGCGCGAGCAGGATCTCGTCCGGGAACTGGCTCACCGCGGCCGGCACCCGGACGCCCTTCGCGGCGAAGAACGACAGCGCGTTCTGCGCGTACAGCCGGGCCGAGGACACGCCGGTGTTGGTCAGCCAGTAGAGCGTGACGTTGTCCAGGATGTCGTCGCGGCTCAGGCCGCCGGGCCGGCCGGCGAAGGCGGCGCAGATCAGATCCAGGCTGGCTGCGTCGTGGTCGAGCATGAACGTCGCCAGCCCGGCCGGCGAGTCGGCGAGCGCCGTCAGCGTCTCCGGGCGGGTCGTCATGATCAGCGCGTACGCGGAGTGCTTCCAGAAGAAGTCGATCCGCTCGCAGGCGGCCCGCTCCTCGTTCGAGAGCCCGGCCGGCAGCTCCGCGAGGGGGTTGTTCACGCCGGTGATGCCGCGTTGCAGCAGCGCGTCGATGTCCGGCGGCACCACGCACGGCATGTTCGTGTGGATGCCGGCCAGCTCCGGCGGCGCCTGCACGCCGAGCATGTCGGTGATCAGCGCGCCCCAGTCGCCGCCCTGGGCCACGAACCGGGTGTAACCCAGCCGCCGCATCAGCTCGGTCCAGGCGCGGGCGATGTGCTGCGGGTCCCAGCCGGGCCCGTCCGGCTTGCCGGAGAAGCCGTAGCCGGGCATCGACGGGATCACCAGGTGGAACGCGTCCGAGGCGCGGCCGCCGTGCGCGGTCGGGTCGGTGAGCGGGCCGATGATCTTCAGCTGCTCGATCACCGATCCCGGCCACCCGTGAGTGACGATCAGCGGCAGCGCGTCGTCGTGCCGGGACCGGACGTGGATGAAGTGGATGTCCAGGCCGTCGATCTCGGTGACGAAGTTCGGCAGGTCGTTGAGCCGCGCCTCGACCTTGCGCCAGTCGTACTCGGTCGCCCAGTACCGGGCCAGCGCCTGGCTGGTCTCCAGCGGCACACCCTGGGACTGGTCGTCCACCGTCTGGCGCTCTGGCCACCGGGTGGCCGCGAGCCGGGTCCGCAGGTCCTGCAGGTCCGCCTCCGGCACGTCGACGCGGAACTCGCGGATGTCGGCGCCGGTACGCGTCGGCGTCAGGGTCTTGACGGCCACGGGTTGTCCTCCTCGGGTCGGGTCAGGGACCGAACGTGAAGACGTACGCGCGGAGACCGGGCCGCTCGGCGCGCAGGGTGAGCCGGTGCTCCCCCGGCGGCGCGCCGTCGACCAGCCGGATCATGGCCGCCCGGTCGACGACGACCCGGCTGTCCGGGTCCACGTCGGCACCGCGCGCGTCAGCGGCCGGTTTCCCGTCCAGCAGCACGCGAACCCCGGCCGGTCCCGCCGGTCCGGGGTCGGCCACCAGGTTCACCTCCCCGGCGGTGAACGGCAGGACCAGTTCGGCGTCGCCGCCCGCGACCTCGACGTACTCGCCCTCGACCCGCCAGTCGCCGGTGAGCGCGTACGTGCCGGGCACGCCCCGCTCGGCGCCGA
Source organism: Micromonospora sp. NBRC 110037 (assembly GCF_001652995.1). Classification (NCBI taxonomy): domain Bacteria; kingdom Bacillati; phylum Actinomycetota; class Actinomycetes; order Micromonosporales; family Micromonosporaceae; genus Micromonospora; species Micromonospora sp. NBRC 110037. The sequence continues at coordinate 1,105,246 of NZ_BBVA01000002.1, read as the reverse complement.
GATAGGTCTCCGGGGTGATCCCCGCGTACGTGGGCTGCCGGCTCGTCACGAACGCTGTCACCTCCGGGGTGACCGGCGGCAGCGCGGTCCCGGGCGCGGCGGACTCGACCAGCCGCCGGATCTCCGTCTCGGTGCGGTCGTAGCCGCCCTCGCCGACCCAGCGGTCGGCCAGCGTGCGCGCCGATCACCGTGAGCCCCAGATCCCGGTAGTCGCGGTGCCACGCCCGCACGTACGGGGCGGTGCGGATCCAGTTCACGCAGGTGTACTCCCAGACGTCGACCAGAACCACGCGCCCGCGCAGCTCCTCCGGCGTCAGCGGCGCGGAGTTCACCCACCGGCGGACGTCGATCGGCGGCAGCCGGGTCGCCACGGCAAGGTCGTCACGCGAAGCACCGGTCATGCGGGACCCCTTCCTCGGCGGACCGTCGGCGGTTACCCGGACGGCACGGCTTCGAACGGCCGCCCGAGGCAGGTGCGCGGGCGTTTGCCCGCCGCCCGGCGGGGTAGGACGCTGCGCCACCCGAGGGCGGGCCGTGCCAGGCGGCGTGGGCGGCCGGGACGTCGCGGAGGGTCGATGACGGCTGGACCAGGGCGGGCGCAGGCCCCGCCGGGCGAGGTGGTGGAGCTGCGGGTGCACGGGGTCTCCGCGGGCGGGGCCGCCGAGGTGCTGGGCCGGCCGCTGGTCCGGCAGGTCGCGGGCGACCGCAGCGCCGGCTTTTACCGTCCCCGTCCGGACCTGGCCGACGGGCGCGGCGCGAGCGGAGTGACGCTGGAGGCGTACCAGTGGAACGACCTGCCGTCCGGCACCGCGCTGCGTACCCTCTCGCTGCTGTTCCTGATGCCCTTCATGCTGCTCAACGTGGCCGTGTGGATGCGGCCGGGGGACGCCGTCGGCGGCGCGGTGGTGCGGGCGCTGTGCCGCGTGCTGGGGTTGAGCCTGACCGCGTTGTACGTGCTCGCCGGGGCCGGGGTCGCGCTGGACCTGGTGGCCTGGCAGTGCCTGTCCGTCCCGGCGTGCGTCGCCGACCGGGAGTGGCTGTCCTGGATGGGCGGGCGGCCGGTCGGGCTGCGGCTGGTGGTGCTGGCGCTGGTCCCGGCGGCCGCGGTGAGCCTGGTCTGGTGGGGCTCCCGGCGGCCGGGACGCTCGTTCACCGCGTTCCGGGCGCCGGAGCGGGCGACGGCCGGGCCTCCGCTGAGCACGATCGGCCAGTGGGACACCGAGCCGCTGATGGGCCGGCTGCGTTCGATCCACATCGCGGCGGCCTTCGCCACCCTCGATGGCTGTCTCCTCGCCGCCCGGGCCGCGCAGGGCGTCCCGCCCACGGTGGCGGTGCTGCTGGCGGTCACCGGCGCGGTGCTGCTCGCCTGCCTGGTCCTGGTCTGCGTGCCGCCGCTCGTCGACCGGGCGCCCACCGACCCGCGACGTGACCGGGTCGCCCGGGTGCTGCGCGGCACCGCGATCGGGCTCACCGTCGTGGTGGCCGGGTATCTGCTGTTCGCCCCGGCCCGCTGGCGTGCCGGCGGCGGGCTGCCCGGCTACGGCTCGATCCTGACCTGGCTGCTGGTCACGCATGCGGTACTGCTCGGCGGCCTGGCCGCGGTGCTGATCTGGCACCGCCTACGAGTCCGCGGCCACCAGCCGCCGAACGGGCTCGGGGCGCTCGTGGTAGCCGCGGCGGCGGGCGGGCTCGCGGTGGCGTACTCCGCCGAGCTGGTCCAGCGCACCGCCGACCTGCTGGACCGGGGCGTGTCCCCGGCGGACGACATACCGGGCCCGGCGCACGCGTACACCTGGGCGATCTACGGCTTCTTCCGCGCGCTGCTGGTGACCCTGGTGGTCGCGGCAGTGGTGGCGCTGGTGTCCCGGCGCGGCCGGATGCGGGCCGCCGGGGCGATCGTCGAGCGGGACTTCCCGTCGCCGCCGGCCGAGGCGGCGCCCCGGCTGCGGCAGGTCCGGACGATGATCGTGCGGGCCCGGTTCACCGACCTGCTGGTGCCGCTGGCGGTGCTGTTCGCCGTCATGGCCGGACTGGGCGCGGCGACCACCGCGATGGCGCTGGTCCGTCCCGATCCGGGCGAGACGCTGGAGCACCGCACGCACGTCCCGGCGGAGCTGGTCATGTTCGGCATCGAGGTGGGCGGGGTGGCGATCTCGGCGGCGGTGCTGGCCCTCATCCTCGCCGGGATCTTCGCCTACCGCAGTCCCGGGTTCCGGCACCACGTCGGCGTGCTCTTCGACCTGGCCACGTTCTGGCCCCGGGCGGCACACCCGTTCGCACCGCCCTGCTACGCCGAGCGGGCCGTGCCGGAGCTGGCCCGGCGCATCACGTACCTGGTGCACAGCGGCAACGGGGTGCTGCTGTCCGGCTACAGCCACGGCTCGGTGCTCGTCGCCGCCACCGTCCTGCAGCTACCGGCGGAGGTCAGCGCGCGGGTCGCCCTGCTCACCTACAGCTCGCCGCTGCGCCGGCTCTACGCCCGCCTGTTCCCCGCCTACGTCGGCGGCGAGATGCTGCGCGGGATCGGCGGCCGGATCGGCTGGCGCTGGCGCAACCTGTGGCGGGACACCGACGCGCTGGGCGGATGGATCTTCTCCCCGCACCGCCCGGACGAGCCGGCCCGCGTCACCGGCCCGGAGGCAACTGTGGACCGTCGCCTCCGGGATCCGGAGAGCCTGGTCGCCCCGCCCTGGGACAGCGTCCCCCCGCCGATAAAGGGTCACCTCCCGTCGGAGGACGACCCGGCGTACGCCGAGACGGTGCGGGACCTGGCCGGGCGGCTGCGCGCCGCCGAGCCGTGACGCGGGCATGGCTTCACGCGGGCGGGTGCTCCGCCTCGAACCGCTCCCGGGTGAGGAACGCCAGCCTCGCCCGCTTGTCCGGCATGTCGATGTCGGGGCCGAACGTGAAGCCCTCGATGCGCAGGCGGCGCAGCATGGCGTCGTTGCGCACGTCCGGCTCGGCCACCACGCGACGCGCGGCCGGGTCACGCAGCAGGAACCGCATCAGGGCCGGGAAGACCGCGCCGGTCACGCCGCGCGGGTACCGCCGGGGCGGGTCGAGCAGCAGGTGCATCCCCACGTCGCCGGGCTGCACCGGGTAACGCTCGCCGACCGGGTCCGCCTCCGGCTGGTACGTCTGGAACAGCCCGATCGGCTCGCCGTCGAGCCGGATCAGGTACGCGTGGTGGGTCTCCAGCCCGTCGACGAACGCGTAGATGTCGCGTACCTGGTCGACGGTGTGCGAGCCCATGCCCCAGAACCGGTTGCGGGGCCGGATCACCCAGCCGTGCAGCAGGCCGGCGTCCCGCTCGGGGCGGAGCGGCTCCAGCGCCAGCGCGCCGAGGCCGGAAATCGACTCCAGGTGGATCACGTCGTCTCGTCTCCCGTCAGTGGGCCGGCGGGCACCGGGATCAGCGTCCCGGCGGCCCAGTGGGTCAGCTGGTCGGCGAAGTGCGGGTCGCCGGGGCGCCCGGACGCGCCGAACGGGACGATCCAGCCGCTGGCCGCCCGGTCGGTCAGGTCCCACACGTAGCGGGCCACCGGGCCGCGCCAGCAGGCGTCGGAGACGCCCGGCACGCTGGAGGTGGCCAGCACGCAGTCGGTGTCACCGGCCAGCGCCACCCGCTCCCGCATCGCGGTCACCGCGTCGGTGACCGCCGGGGCGACGCCCAGGTGCACCGGGTGCAGCAGGTGCCGGCTGCCCCACTCACCGGGCGGCGGGCCGGCGGCCACCTCGGCCAGCGCCTCGGCCGCCGGTTCCGCGAGGTCGAACCCGGCCGCGAGGTGATCCAGCGCCAGGCCGATCCGCGCCGCCGGGTCGGTCCAGGGGGCGAACAACTCGTCGAACCCGCACGGCTCGTCGAGCGCACGCAACCCCGGGTGTACGCGCAGCCGCCGGGCCAGCGCCGCCCGCCAGGCCGCGTACGCGCCCGCCTCGGCCGACCCGCCCGCCATCGCCCGGTCCCATCGGCGCAGCCGCCGCAGCAGCGCGCGGGCGGGTTCGTCGAGCCGGCCCGGGTCGAGCCGGTCGAGCAGCCGGTACAGCGGGCCGGCCGGGAGCCGGTCGTCGGTGTGCACTGTGGACGCCTCGGCGCCCTCGGCGAGCAGCGCGCGGATCCGGCGCGCCCGGTGCGGCGGGGCGAAGTCGACACCGTGCGCTGCGACGTCGTCGCGGCGGTCGTTGGCGCACACCGCCACGCCGTCGACCCGCTCGTCCACCGGCGGCACGTAGTCGCCCCGCCACCGGTAGGCCGGCTCCCAGGCCGGCACCGGCTCCCGGCGGCACCGTTCGTCGCGTACCGGGACCAGGCCGGCGACCAGACGGCGGACGCCGCCCTCGGTGTCGGCGGTGAGCACGCTGTTGACCGGCTCGACCCAGTGGCGCAGCGCGTCGGCGACGTCGGCGGCGCGCCGGGCGCGCAGCAGCGGCAGCAGCGCCTCGAAGCCGAGCCGGGCCTCCACCCGGCTCGGGGCGCGCAGCGCGATGGCCTCGCCGGTGACCCGGTCGTGGTCGATCACCGGCCCGCGCGGCGTCTCGATCACCTCGACCGTCTCCGGGTCGCCGCCGCGGACCTTGATCTCCTCGACGTGACGCGCGACCGGGGTCCAGCCGTCGGCGTCGCGCGCCAGCACCCGGTCGCCGTCGCGGCGCAGCCGCTCGCGGTAGAGGTCCTGGTAGTCGGCCATCGCGTTGGTGACGGCCCAGGCCACGTGGCCGGTGTGGCCGAAGTGCGGCAGGCCCGGCACACCGGGGAAGGCGAGGCCGACCACGTCGAACTCCGGGCAGGCCAGCCGGACCTGCTGGTAGACGCCGGGCAGTTCGAGCAGCCGGTGCGGGTCGCCGGCGATCAGCGGGCCGCGCCCGGTGGCCGGGTCGGCGGGCAGCGCCCAGGCGTTGCTGCCCGACGACGCCGGTCCTTCCACGGCGAACAGTCCGGCCGCATCGGGGCCGAGCGTGCGGGCCACGTGCGCGTGCCAGAGCTTGTTCGGGAAGGTGGAGAACAGCACGTGCTGGACGAGGAACACGCCGAGCGGCGACCAGGGGCGCCAGGGTTCGGGCGCGGCGCCGGTGGCGGCGAACTCGGGCGCGGCGGCGGCGCCCTCGGCGAGTCCGGCGTTGACCCCGTCCACGTACGCCTCGACCCACCGCCGGGTGTCCGGGTCCAGCCGTTCGTAGCAGCGCCGGGCGGTGTCGTCCAGCCGTACGCGGCGGGCGAACCGGTCCCACGCCAGCTCGGACGGTCCGACGTGGGCGGCCAGGCGGCCCTCGGCACGCCATCGTTCGACGCTGATCTGCCACGCCCGGTCGGTCGCGGCGACACGCCCCTGCAGACGGGCCAGCGCGTCGGCGTCACCGGCCCACAGTTGCGGCACGCCCCACTGATCGCAATCGACGCGCGTCACCGTCTCGGCCCGCCTCGGCGCGCCGGGCGGCGGTTCCGTTCCACAGTCAACTTAGGATAACCTCCCCTAACCGAGGGCGACCTTACCGCGACACGCGGCAGGCGCCAACCGGCGGTAGTTCCAGGACAAAGCGCACCGAGTCGCGCTTGCTAGTTAGGCGAGCCTAACCTAACCTGATCGCCGCGGCTGTGGCCGCACGTCCTGTCCGTACGACCGCTGGGAAGTCGCATGAGTTCGATCGGGAGCCCGACCGGCGCCGCGCCCACCGACACCGGCCGCGCCGCCGCCACGGCCCGCGACCACCTGTTCAACGCCGGCTCGCTCGCGCGGTACCGGGACGTGCTGGCGCGCGGCGTCGACCGGGTCGCCCGGCGGGTCGGCGAGGTGGACACGCCGTTCACCGGCGTCACGCCCGACCAGCTGGCGCCGCTCATCGGCGGCATCGACCTCGACCGCCCGCTCGGCGACACCGACGCCGCCCTGGACGAGCTGCACGACGTGTGGCTACGCGACGCGGTGTGGTTCCACCACCCGCGCTACCTGGCCCACCTCAACTGCCCGGTGGTCATCCCGGCGCTGCTCGGCGAGGCGGTGCTCAGCGCGGTGAACTCCTCACTGGACACCTGGGACCAGAGCACCGGGGCCACCCTGATGGAGCGGCGCCTGATCGAGTGGACGGCCGGGCGGATCGGGCTGGGTCCGACCGCCGACGGGGTGTTCACCAGCGGCGGCACCCAGTCGAACCTCCAGGCCATGCTGCTGGCCCGGGAGGAGGCGTACCGCCGGGCGGTGGGTGGCGCGGCCACCCGGCCGGACCGGCCGCAGGTGCTGTCCCGGCTGCGCGTCATCACCTCCGCGGCCGGGCACTTCAGTGTGCAGAAGGCCGCCAAGCTGCTCGGCCTCGCCGCCGACGCGGTGCTCACCGTGCCCACCGACGCGGCCCGCCGGATGCGCGCCGACGAGCTGGCCCGCACGATCGACAGCTGCCACCGCGACGGTCAGGTGGTGATGGCAGTGGTCGCCACCGCCGGCACCACCGACTTCGGCAGCATCGACCCGCTGCCCGAGATCGCCGACATCTGCGCCGATGCGGGCGTCTGGATGCACGTCGACGCCGCGTACGGCTGCGGGTTGCTCGTCTCCCCCACCCGCCGCCACCTGCTCGACGGCATCGAGCGGGCCACCTCGGTGACAGTCGACTACCACAAGTCCTTCTTCCAGCCGGTCAGCTCCAGCGCGCTGCTGGTGCGCGACGGCCGGGCGCTGCGCCACGCCACCTGGCACGCCGACTACCTCAACCCGGCCCGCGCGGTCGAGCAGGGCATCCCGAACCAGGTCGACAAGAGCATCCAGACGACGCGGCGGTTCGACGCCTGCAAGCTCTGGCTGACCCTGCGGATCATGGGGCCGGACGCGGTCGGCGAGCTGTTCGACCAGGTCGTCGACCTCGCGGCGCAGGCGTGGCAGCGGCTCGACGCCGACCCGCGCTTCGAGGTGGCCGCACCGTCGCAGCTGAGCACAGTGGTCTTCCGCTACCGGCCGTCCGGCCTTCCGCCCGACCTGGCCGACGAGGCCAACCTGCACGCCCGCGACGCGCTGGCCGCCTCCGGCGCCGCCCTGGTCGCCGGCACCAAGGTCGACGGCGCGCACCACCTGAAGCTCACGCTGCTCAACCCCGAGACCACAGTGGACGACATCGCCCACGTGCTGGACCTCATCGCCGACCACGCCGCCTGGTACGCCCGGACCGCTGCCGCCGAGCTGTCCTGCCCGGTCGGCTGACCCCCGTCGAGGAGAACGAGAACCCCATGTCGACCCACGACTTCATCGCCGTCGGGCTGGGCCCCTACAACCTCGGCCTGGCCTGCCTCACCGCACCGATCGACGACCTCGACGGGCTGTTCCTGGAGGCCCGCGACAGCTTCGACTGGCATCCCGGCATGCTGCTCGAATCGACCCGGCTCCAGACGCCGTTCATCGCCGACCTGGTCACGCTCGCGGACCCCACCTCGCCGTACTCGTTCCTGAGTTACCTGAAGGAGACCGGGCGGCTCTACCCGTTCTACATCCGGGAGAGCTTCTTCCCGCTGCGCGCCGAGTACAACGACTACTGCCGCTGGGCCGCCGCCAAGCTGCCGAACCTGCGCTTCCGGCACGCCGTCACCGCCGTCGAGTACGACGCGACCGACGACCGGTACGTGGTGCGCGCCGACACGCCGGACGGGCCGGTCACCCACCGGGCCCGGCACCTCGTGCTCGGCACCGGCACGCCGCCGTACCTGCCGCCGGCCTGCGCCGGGCTGGGCGGTGACATGATCCACAACTCGCGCTACATGGAACACCGGGAGGCGCTGCGGGCCAAGGACAGCATCACCATCGTCGGCAGCGGCCAGAGCGCCGCCGAGATCTACCACGACCTGCTCGGCGACATCGACACGTACGGCTACCAGCTCACCTGGGTGACCCGCTCGCCCCGGTTCTTCCCGCTGGAGTACACCAAGCTCACGCTGGAGATGACCTCGCCGGACTACGTGGACTACTTCCACGCGCTGCCCGAGCCGACCCGCTACGCGCTGGAGGCCGCGCAGAAGCCGCTGTTCAAGGGCATCAACGCCGACCTGATCAACGACATCTACGACCTGCTGTACGCCAAGAGCCTGCACGGACCGGCGCCCACCCGCCTGCTGACGAACACCGAACTGGTCGAGGCGGCGTACGCCGACGGCCGCTACCGCCTCGGGCTGCGCCACACCGAGCAGGACCGCGCGTTCACGCTGGACACCGCAGGACTGGTGCTGGCCACCGGCTACCACTACCGGGTGCCGGAGTTCCTCGCGCCAGTACGCGACCGGCTGCGCTTCGACGCGCACGGCCGCTTCGACGTGGCCCGCAACTACAGCGTCGACCACACCGGCCGCCGGGTGTTCCTGCAGAACGGGGGCACGCACACGCACAGCATCACCTCGCCGGACCTGGGCATGGGCCCGTACCGCAACTCGTGGCTGATCCGGGAGATGACCGGCCGCGAGCACTACCCGGTGGAGAAGAGCATCGCCTTCCAGGAGTTCGGAGCGCCGGCGTGAGCGCGTTCACCCGCGTCGACGACGCGCTGGGCGAGTTCGCGCTGCGCCCGCTGGACCCGGACGCCGACGCCGCGCTGCTGCACCGCTGGGTCACCCATCCCAAGTCCGCGTTCTGGCTCATGCAGGACGCCGACGTGGCCGCGGTCGCCGCCGAGTACCGGCGCATCGCCGACCACCCGCACCACGACGCGTACCTCGGGTCGTGGCGCGGCACCCCGGCGTTCCTGGCCGAACGGTACGACCCGGCGCACGTCGAGCTGGTCGGCCTGTACGACCCGGAGCCCGGCGACGTGGGCATGCACTTCCTCTGCGCACCCGCCGACACGCCGGTGCACGGCTTCACCCGCGCCGTCATCACCACGGTGATGGCCTGGCTGTTCGCCGACCCGGCGACCCGCCGCGTGGTGGTGGAACCGGACGTGCGCAACACCGCCGTGCACGCGCTCAACGCGGCCGTCGGCTTCACCGTCGTCGGCCCGATCCGCAAGCCCGAGAAGGAGGCGCTGCTCAGCGTCTGCACCCGGGACCAGTTCCGGGCCGCCACCGGCGCGCCCGCAGGCGAGGAAGGGGCACCGGCGTGAACGCCAGCGCAGCAGTGGACCACCTGACCCCCGAGGCGTGGGCGACCGCCAACCGGCTGCTGGTGCGCAAGGCGCTCGCCGAGTTCGCCCACGAGCGCCTGATCACCCCCGAGCCCACCGGCCCCGGGCAGTGGCTGGTCCGCAGCGACGACGCCGCCGTCGAGTACCGGTTCGCCGCGCGGCGGCTGGCGCTGGACCACTGGGAGGTCGACGCGGACAGCATCGTGCGCCGCCGCGACGGCGCGGACCTGCCGCCGGACGCCGTGGATCTGTGCGTGGAGCTGCGCGGCGCGCTCGGCCTCACCGACGCGATCCTGCCGGTCTACCTGGAGGAGATCACCTCCACGCTGGCCGGAACCGCGTACAAGCTCGCCAAGCCCGCGGTGAGCGCCGCCGAGCTGGCCGCCGCCGGGTTCCAGGCGATCGAGACCGGCATGACCGAGGGCCACCCCTGCTTCGTGGCCAACAACGGCCGCCTCGGCTTCGGCGTGCACGAGTACCGCGCGTACGCCCCGGAGGCCGCCGCGCCGGTACGGCTGCTCTGGCTCGCCGCGCACCGCGACCACACCACCTTCACCTGCGCCGACGACCTGGACTACGACACGCTGATGCGGGCCGAGCTGGGCGAGGCGACGCTGGCCGGGTTCACCGGCACGCTCACCGGGCTGGGCCTGGACCCGGCCGACTACCTGTTCGTCCCCGTGCACCCGTGGCAGTGGTGGAACAAGCTCGCCGTCACGTTCGCCGGTGAGGTGGCCGCGCGCCGGCTGGTCTGCCTCGGCGAGGGGCCGGACGAATACCTCGCGCAGCAGTCCATCCGCACCTTCTTCAACGTCAGCGACCCGGCGAAGCACTACGTGAAGACCGCGCTGTCGGTGCTGAACATGGGCTTCATGCGCGGGCTGTCCGCCGCGTACATGGAGGCCACGCCGGCGATCAACGACTGGCTGGCCGGGCTGATCGAGGGCGACCCGGTGCTCAAGCGCACCGGCCTGTCGATCATCCGGGAGCGCGCCGCGATCGGTTACCGGCACCGGCAGTACGAGGCGGCCACCGATCGCTACTCCCCGTACCGGAAGATGCTGGCGGCGCTGTGGCGGGAGAGCCCGGTGCCCGGGCTGGAACCCGGGCGGCGGCTGGCCACCATGGCCTCGCTGCTGCACCTGGACCGCGACGGCCGGTCGCTGGCCGCGGCGCTGATCGACGAGTCCGGGCTGGCGCCGGCCGACTGGCTGCGCCGCTACCTGGACGCCTACCTGGTGCCGCTGCTGCACAGCCTGTACGCCCACGACCTGGCGTTCATGCCGCACGGCGAGAACGTCATCCTGGTGCTGCGCGACGGCGTCGTCGAGCGGGTCGTGTTCAAGGACATCGCCGAGGAGATCGTGGTGATGGACCCGGACGCGGACCTGCCGGAGCGGGTCCGGCGGATCCGGGCCGCCGTACCCGAGGACGAGAAGATCCTGTCCATCTTCACCGACGTCTTCGACTGCTTCCTGCGGCACCTCAGCGCCACCCTGCACACCCGGGGCGTGCTCGACCAGGCCGAGTTCTGGCGCACCGTCGCCGCGTGCGCCGCCGACTACGCCGCCACGGTGCCGCACCTGGCCGACCGGATGCGCCGGCACGACCTGTTCGCGCCGGAGTTCACGCTGTCCTGCCTCAACCGGCTCCAGCTGCGCAACAACCAGCAAATGGTGGACCTGTCCGACCCGTCGGCCGCGTTGCAGTTCGCCGGCACGCTGGTCAACCCGCTCGCCCCGTACGCGCCGCGCGGATGACGAAGCGGGCCGGCGCGTCGTGCGCCGGCCCGCTCCCGCGAGACGATCAGTTCTCCGCGCGACCGGCCCGCCAGTAGCCCATGAACGCCACCGCGCGCCGGTCCATGCCCCGCTCGGTGACCAGGTGCCGCCGCAGGCCGCGGATCACCGCCGCCTCCCCGGCCAGCCAGGCGTAGAGCGCCGCGCCGTCGGGCCGCTCCGGCACCTCCCAGAGGATGTCCCGGTCCACGTCCACCTCGGCCAGCGGTGCGGCGCCCGCCGCGACAGGTACCGGCACCAGCCGGCCGGCCAGGCTCGTCACGGCCGGGGTGAGCCGGCTGCCGTGCGGGACGCCGTCGCGGGGCAGCCAGGTCACCGTGACGCCGGCCGGGGGCCGGCAGGGCAGCTCGTCGCCGGTCTCCGGCACCTCCACCAGCGCGTGCCCACGCGCGTCGGCGGGCAGCCGCTCCAGGATCGCGCAGATCGCCGGCGCGGCGGTCTCGTCGCCGGCCAGCAGCAGCGTCGCCCCGGCGGGCGGCTGGAACTCGACACCGCCGTGCGGGCCGTCCCAGCCGGCGTCCGGGCCGACCACGGCGATCCGGTCGCCGAGGCGGGCCCGCCGGGCCCAGCGGGTGGCCGGGCCGCCGTCGCCGTGCAGCGCCATGTCCACGTCCACCTCGTACGCCTCCGGCCGGACCGCGCGGACCGTGTAGGTGCGGATCGGGCTGCGCAGCGCGTCCGGCAGCTCACGCCACCGCGGGAACCAGTCCGGCCCGTCGGGCAGCTCCCCCGACGCGCCGTCGACCGGTGGCAGGGCCAGCTTGATCCGCTGGTCGTACCCGTTGTCGGCGAACCGGTCCAGGTCCGGGCCGGTGAGCGTCACGCGCAGGAACGACGGGCCGAGCCGGCGTAGCGCGCGGACCTCGACGGTGAAGACTCGCCAGGGCGCGACGGCCAGGGTGCTGGTCATGCGTCATTCCTCTCACGTGCGGGGGGTGGTTCGTCGGCGAACGGGTCAACGGGCGGCCGCGGCGGCGCGGGAACGCCACAGCAGCCAGACGAAGTACGGGGTGCCGATCATGGCGGTGACCAGACCGGCGGGGACCTGGGCGGGGGCGATGACGCTGCGGCCGAGCGTGTCGGCGAGGCTGACCAGGGTGGCGCCGAGCAGCACCGCGACCGGCAGGACGCGGGTGTGCCGCCCGCCGACGAGCGCCCGGGCCGCGTGCGGCGCGACCAGGCCGACGAAGCCGATCACGCCGACCGCCGACACGGCGGTGGCGGTGAGCAGCGCCGCCAGGCCGAGCGCGACGAGCCGGGCGCGTTCCAGCCGGACGCCGAGCACCCGGGGCGTGTCGTCGTCGAGCGCGAGCAGGTCCAGTTCGCGGCGCACGGCGGCCACCACCGGCAGCGCGACCAGCAGCGCGATCGCCACCGGCAGCACCTGCGGGGCGGTGCGCCCGTAGGTGGAGCCGGACAGCCAGGTCAGCGCCTTGCCGGTGTTCCACGGGTCGGAGGACACCACGATGAACGTGATGATCGCGGTACCGCCCTGCCAGACCGCGAACCCGATCAGCACCAGCCGGTCGGAGTTGAGTCCCCGCCGCCGGGCCAGGCCGTAGACCAGCGCGAACGCGACGACCGCGCCGAGACCGGCGGCGCCGGACAGGGCGAGCACGCCGGCCATCGGCGCGAACGTCAGCAGCGACACCGCGCCGATGCCGGCGCCGCCGGTGATGCCGAGGATGCCCGGCTCGGCCAGCGGGTTGCGGCAGACCGCCTGCACTGTGGTGCCGGCCAGGGCCAGCGCGGCGCCGGCCAGCAGCGCCGCGGCGACGCGCGGCCAGCGGGCGTCCAGCACGAAGGTGTACGCCGGTCCGGTGCGGCCCTGCACCCAGTTGACGATGTCGCCCAGCAGCACCCAGGTGTCACCGGCGAGCATGCCGAGCACCAGCGCGGCGGTGGCGACGACCGCGCAGACCGCGACGACGGCGGCAACGAAGCCGCGGGAGCGCACGGCGGCGTGGCCGCCCGGCGCCTGCCGGGTCGGTCCGGCGTCGCGGTGGCGGCGGGCCAGCCACACCAGCAGCACCGCGCCGAAGAGCGTGGTCACCACGCCGGTCGGCACGTCGACACCGGCCTGGCCGCCGAGCACGGCGCGCAGCAGCACGTCGGAGCCGAGCACGATGACCACGCCGACGATGCCGGACAGCGGCATCAGGACGCGGTGCCGGTGCACCTCGGGCACCCACTTGCCGAGCAGCCGGACGATCACCGGCGCGCCGAGACCGACGAAGCCGATCGGGCCGGCCAGGGTGACCGCCGCGGCGGAGAGCAGCACCGCCAGCAGCACGACCGTGAGCCGGGTACGACGCACGTTGAGCCCGAGCACGGTGGCGGTGTCGTCGCCGAGGGCGAGCAGGTCCAGCCGGTGCCCGAGTGCCACGAGCACCAGTGCGGCGACAGCGATCACGGGGGCGAGTTGGGTGAACGCGACCAGGTCGCCCTGCACGAGCGAGCCGTTGCCCCAGGCGAACAGGCCGATGGTGGCCTGCTCGAACAGCAGCATGAGCAGCATGGTCAGCGAGGACAGCGCCATCGCGGTGGCCGAGCCGGCGAGGATGAGCCGGGTGGTGGCGGCCTGGCCGCCGGCCGAGAGCAGCATGACCAGGGAGGCGGCGGCGAGTCCGCCGCAGAACGCCAGCCCGCCGGCGGGCAGCGCGGGCAGCGCGATCCCGAACGCGGCGGTGGAGACGATCGCCAGGTGCGCGCCCGCGTTGACGGCGAGCGTGTCCGGCGAGGCGAGCGGGTTGCGGGTGGTCGACTGCAACGCCGCGCCGGCGAAGCCGAGCGCGACGCCGACGGCCAGGCCGGTGAGCAGCCGGGGCAGGCGGGAGGCGACGAGCACCCGGGCGGTCTCGTCGTCGCCGCCGGTGAGCAGCCGGAGCAGGTCCAGCGCCCCGACCGAGGAGGTGCCCTGGGTGAGGTGCACCGCGGTGATCGCGACGAGCAGCGCGGCGGCGAGGGCGAACGCGCCGGCGACCCGGCTGCGCCGGGCGGGCGGCGGCCCGGCCGGGGCCGGCCGGGTGGCCGGCCCCGGTGGGGCGGGGGCGGTCATCGCGCTCAAGCCGTGTAGACCTTGACCAGCTCGTCGATGTACTGCTTGGCGGAGAGCGTGCCGCCGAAGGTCCAGATGCCGTTGGGCATCTTGTGCAGCTTGTTCTGCTGGACGAACGGCAGGGAACGCCAGATCGCGTTGCCGGCGAGGCCGTCGGCGAACACGTCGGTGCCGTCCGAGGCGTTGTAGAAGAAGTGCAGGTCCTGGCTCTTGAGGACGGTCATGCCCTCGACGTCGGTCTGGCCCAGGCCCCACATCTCGTCGGTCTTGCCGGTCCAGGCGTTCTTGAGGCCGAGCTGGATGCCGAGCTGGGAGACGAGCGCGCCCTCGCCGAACATCCGGATCGAGACGGTGCTGCCTTCCTTCCAGCCGTCGGCGATCGCGAACTGCTTGCCGGCCGCACCGGCGTCGGCGATCTTCTTCTTGCCGTCGGCGAGCGCGGCGTCGAAGTCGGCGAGCAGCTTGTCCGCCTGCGCGGTGCGCCCGGTCGCGGTGGCGATCATCTTCAGGTCCGAGCGCATCCGGCCGATGTTGTCGGAGGCGTCGCTGCCCTTGGTGACCAGCACCGGGACGTACTTCTCCAGCTGGGTGACGACGGCGGAGCCGCGCTCGGCCTCCATCACCACGAGGTCCGGCTGGAGGGCGACGATGGAGTCGACGCTCGGCTCACCCCGGGTGCCGACGTCCTTGACGCTCGGGTCGAGCGGGGCGGCGGTCACCCAGGTGGCGTACCCCTTGGGGTCGGCCACGCCGACCGGCATCACGCCGAGGCCGACGAGCATCTCGACCTCGCCCCACTCCAGGCCGACGACCTTGGTGGCGGGGCTCTTGAGCGTGATGGTCTTGCCCCGGCTGTCGGTGACGGTGACCGGGCCGGTGGGCGCGGCGTCGGAGGAGGACGGTGCGGCGGCGGGCTCCTCGGTGGTGCCGCAGCCGGCGATCAGCAGCGCGCTCGCCGCGGCGGCGGCGAGCAGGGTCAGGCGGGTACGCAGCATCGGTTTCTCTTCTGTGTGCAGGGATCGGTCAGGCGGGGATACGGGTCGTGTGCCGGCCGACGGGACGTGTGGAGAGCAGGTTGGTGACCGGGTCGACGATCACCTCGACGCGGATGCCGTACGCCTCGGTGAGCGCCGCCTCGGTGAACACCTCGTGCGGCGTGCCGGTGCCGCGGACCCGGCCCTCGTGCAGAAGCACGACCTGGTCGGCGACGGCGGCGGCCTGGTTGAGGTCGTGCAGCACCACGCCGACGGCGACGCCGGCGGTGTCGGCGAGGTCGCGCATCAGGTCGAGGATCTCCACCTGGTAGCGCAGGTCCAGGAACGTGGTGGGCTCGTCCAGCAGCAGGATCGCGGTGTCCTGGGCCAGGCAGGTGGCCAGCCAGACGCGTTGCAGCTCGCCGCCGGACAGCTCGTCGACCGGCCGGCCGGCCATGCCGTCGACACCTGTCACGGTCATGGCCCGGTCGATCGCGGCGGGCCCGTCGGGGTCGCCGGCGCGCCACCGCTGCCGGTAGGGGTGCCGGCCGTAGCCGACCACGTCCCGCACCGTGACCCCGCTCGGGGTGGGGCGGCTCTGCGCCAGCAGCGTGACCCGGCGGGCGAAGTCCCGGGGGGACAGCGCCCGGGCCGGGGTGCCGTCGGCGAGCACGACCTCGCCGTGTTCCAGCGGGTGCAGGCGGGCCAGCCCGCGCAGCAGCGTCGACTTGCCGCTGCCGTTCGGGCCGACCAGCGCGGTCACCGCCGCGGGGCGCAGCGTGATGGCGGCGTCGTGCACCACCGTCTTGCCGTGGTAGCCCAGCCGCAGCTCACTGCCCGTCAGGCCGTCGGCCCGCGCAACTTCGCTCGTCACGCAGGTTAGGCTAACCTAAGACTCTTTCATCCTGTCAAGCCGGTCCTTCGGCCCGATCTCCCCTCCCCCACCCCGGCCCCGACCCGGTCGATCATGAGGTTGACGGCGTTGTCGATCTCCGATCCGGCCGCCAACCTCATGATCAACCCGGTGGGGTGCCTGGGTCAGAGCGAGACCTGGCGGCCGCCTAGGGTCACCGTGAGGCGGCCGTCGCCGGCGAAGGACCAGGCCAGGGCACCGGAGTACGTGGCGCAGCGGGAACCGTTGGAGCCGGACCAGAACTGGTTCGAGCCGTCCACGTTCCCGACGGTCCTGTCGTTCGATCCGCTGCCGGCGAAGCGGCAGGAGGTGTTGTTCCGGTAGACCGAGGTGCCGGCGTCGAACGAGAAGTTCCGTTCGGTGCTGTCGATGCTCAGGTTGTTCGAGATCGTCATCGTGCCCGGATTCCGGTTGTACGTGAAGCCGTGCTTGCCGTTGCGGTACGCGATGGTGCGCCGCACGGTGTGGTTGACGGCGATGTCCTCACCGCCGAGCTTGAAGCCGTTGCGGTCGCCGTTGCCGTTCTGGGTGCCGTTGCTGAGCGTGCCGTTGCTGTATGCGAGGGAGTCTTCAATGGTCACCGGACCGATCGCGCCGGTGTCGGACTTGGTGTAGAGGTCCCACCCGTCGTCGATGTTGTGGTGCGACACCGCGTACCGGAAGACGTTGCCACCGCCCACTGTGAGCTTGGCCGCGAAGCCGTCGGCGTCCTCGCCGTCGGAGTCGGCGTTGTCGTGCGACTCCACGCTGACCATCAGGTTGTTGGCCGGCCACTGGTCGCGGGGCGTGCTGGAGGCGATCCGGGACAGTTGCAGCCCGGTGTCGCGGTTGAAGCGGGTCACCGTCCGCTCGATGATGTTGTTGCTGCCGCCGACGAAGATGCCGTTGTCACCGGCGCGCTCCACCACGAGCCCGCGCACGTGCCAGTACGAGGCGTTCAGCGCCAGCCCCCGGTTGGCCGGGTCCTCGCTCATCGCCGAGAAGTTCAGGATCGGCGTCTCGCCCGGGTAGGCGTACAGGTTCTTGCGGGCGCTCGACGTGCCGTTGTTGCCGGCGGCGACGGTGACCGTCTGGGACAGGTTGTAGGTGCCGCCGCGCAGGTAGATCGTGCCGCCGGCGCCGACGCGGGTGATCGCCGCGGCGATGGTGGTGGGGCTGGCCTGGGTGCCGGCCGCCCCGGCGGTGCCGTTCGGCGCGGCGTAGATCGCCCCGCCGACCGGCGGCGGCGTGGTCGGTGGCGGCGTCGTCGGCGGCGGGGTGCTCGGGGGCGGGCTGCTCGGCGGGGCGCTGGTCGGCGGCGTGCCGGTGGTGGGGGTGACGCCGCCGGTGCAGGTGACGCCGTTGACGGCGAACGCGGCCGGGACCGGGTTGCTGCTGTCGTTCCAGGTGCCGTTGAAGCCGAACGACGTGCTCGCGTTGGTGCCGAGGCTGCCGTTGTAGCTGACGTTGGCGGCCCGCACCGACGCGCCGCTGGCGGTGATCTCGGCGCCCCACGCCTGGGCGACGGTCTGCCCGGCGGCGAACGTCCAGGTGACGGCCCATCCGTTGAGCGGGTCGCCGAGGTTCGTCAGGTTGACGTTGGCGGTGAAGCCGCCGCCCCACTGCGCGGTGACGGCGTAGTCGACGCGGCAGCCGGCGGCCGCCTGGGCGGCGGTCGCGCCGACGGCCAGGCCGGACGCGGCGAGCGCCGCCGTCGCCGCGGCCGATGTCCACAACACCGTACGACGGTGTCGGTTGATCATGATGGTCTCCTCCGGGTGGTGGTGCGGTGCCCACGCCGCTACCGGCACCGATGCCCGGTCGGTGTCAGGGGCGGGCCTTGTCGCCCGGACGTCCGTGTCATGCCGAACGCTCACGTCTCCCGCGCAGTAAGCGCTTTCAGCGCAGCCTAACGACGGACGTCGATGCGGTCAAACATCCGGGGGTGCGCTGAACGATCTCGCGCCGCCGTCCGTATCCACTGCCGACCGGAACATCGGCCGGAACCGCGATGCCGGAGCGGGCACGAGCACGATTCCTCCAGTCGTCACTTCGCACCGTGGAGACGGCGCGGCAGCCGCCGCACCCTCCCGGTCAACCAGAGGAGAGGTGCATGGCCAGGGGTACGCGCAAGACCGCGGTCCTGAAGCTCGGCGGGGTGGGCGCCCTCGCGGCGCTGTTGTTCGCCGGTGGGCTGCAACTGGCGTCGGCGGGCGAGAACAACCGCCCGGCCACCACCGCCGCCGCGCAGACCGTGAACTGCCCGACGGTACGCGACAAGCTGCCGGCCGTACCGGCGGCGGCATCGGCCCAGGTGGAGCGGGAACTGGCCAACCTGGACCAGGAGATCGCCCGGCAGAACGAGCGGCTGGCGCGGCAGGCGGTACGCCCCGAGGGCGGACCGGCGTTCATCGACAACGCCATCCTCGGCCCGCTGCGCAGCAAGCGCGTCGCCGTGCTCGACCGCATCGAGATCGCGTTCAACCGGATCGGCGCGCCGCGCCCGGACCTGGACGCGCTGGCGGCCTGCTCGCTCAACGCCCCGGGCGTGCCGAGCGCCGTCAACGGCGGCGCCGGCCAGAACGCCGGCGGCCAGAACGGCAACGCGGGCGGTCAGAACGGCAACGCCGGGGGCCAGAACGGGAACAACGGCGGCCAGAACGGCAACGCGGCCGGATCGGCCCGGACGGTCAACTGCCCGCGCGTCGCGCTGCCTGCCGTCCCGGCGGCGGCCGCGAGCCAGGTGCAGGCCGAACTGGCCACGCTGGACAAGCAGATCGCCGAGGCGAACGCCCGCCTCGCCCAGCTCGCGGTGCGCCCCGAAGGCGGACCGGCCTTCATCGACAACGCGATCCTCGGGCCGCTGCGCAGCAAGCGCGTCGCGGCGCTCGACCGCATCGAGATCGCGTTCAACCGGGTCGGCGCGCAGCGCCCGAACCTGGACGCGCTGGCCACCTGCGGCCTGAACTGAACGCCCGGTCGCGGCCCGGCGGCGCGCATCCCGCCGGGCCGCGACCCGGGGTCACAGCGGTCCGAGGACGTCGGCCGGGTCGGCGTCCAGCGCCAGCGTCTCCAGCACCGAAAGAAGCTGCC
The DNA here is from genome assembly GCF_001652995.1 of Micromonospora sp. NBRC 110037. NCBI lineage: Bacteria > Bacillati > Actinomycetota > Actinomycetes > Micromonosporales > Micromonosporaceae > Micromonospora > Micromonospora sp. NBRC 110037. The sequence continues at coordinate 1,086,340 of NZ_BBVA01000002.1, read as the reverse complement.
GCTCCTCGTACCGGAAGTGCGACTCCATGATCGCCGCAACGCCCTCCAGGTGCCGGGCCAGCTCGTCGGGCGGGGCGTCGCGAGCCACCGCCGCACCCAGCCCGGCCAGCAGGTACCCGATCATCGAGTGGTCCTGTCGCAGCCGGTCCAGCGTCTCGCGCAGCTCCGGATGGCGCGTCGCGACCGCCGGGAAGAGACTGCGGTCCTCGCCCTCGTGATGCGCGGTCAGCGCCGCGCAGAACCCGTGGCAGAACAGCAGCAGGTCCCGTGTCGCGGGCCGTGCCGGCTCACCGGCGGCGAGCGCCCGCCGGGTCACCTCAAGCGCCTCGCGCAGCCGCTCGTGGACGGCGCGCATCTCCCGGCTCCAGGCCACCAGCCTGGTCTGTTCGCCCTCAGCCACGTGGCGAGGGCGAAGGGACGACGAGTGTCATCGTCGTGCTCCCTTCGATCCGGCGCCTCCATGCCTGACACGGTCTGCCACCGGCACGCGACGCTGCGCGGAGCCTAACCGGCGACGCCGGGAGCGATCAAGTAGTGCCAGCGCTACCCCGGCCCGGTAGCTGGTGGGATGGAACGCGGGACCGGTTCTGGCGAGGCTTGAGCCCGTACCCGTTCACCTCCGTCGAGGAGTTCCCATGACCCGCCGTACCCTCCCGATGGCCGTCGGCGCCACGGCCCTGCTGACCGTCACCGCGCTCGGTGTGCCCGCCGCGTCCGCCACGACCACCGACGCCCGGCGTCCCGCCGCCGACGCCGTCCAGACGCGACTGGACGGCCTGGTCACCGAGCACGGCTTCCCCGGGGTGCTGGCCTCCGTACGCCGCGACGGCCGGGTGCGCGACTACACCGCGGGCGTGGGTGACCTGCGCACCGGCGCCGCGATCCCCCGCGACGCCCGGGTGCGCGTGGGCAGCAACACCAAGACGTTCACCGCGGTGGTCGTCCTCCAGCTCGTCGGCGAGGGCCGCATCGACCTCGACGCCACCGTCGAGCGCTACCTGCCCGGGATGGTGCGCGCCAACGGCAACGACGGGCGGCGGATCACCGTACGCCAGCTGCTGCAGCAGACCAGCGGCCTGCCCGACTACGACGAGGTCGTGTTCAGCGAGGCGCAGGATCTGGTGGACCGCCGCAGCGACTACTTCGACCCGCGCCGGCTGCTGGACGAGGCGCTCACCCAGTCGCGGCGCTTCCCGCCGGGTCAGAAGTGGGAGTACAGCAACACCAACTTCGTGCTGGCCGGGCTGATCATCGAGCGGGTCGCCAAGCGTCCGGTGGGTGAGGAGATCACCCGGCGGATCATCGAGCCGCTGCGGCTGCGTGACACGTACTGGCCGCAGACCGGCGAGCAGGACCTGCCGGGCCGCCTGCCGCGCGGATACGTGGCGGTGGAGCCGGGCGCGCCGTGGGTCGACGTGACCCGGATGGACCCGTCGCTGGGCTGGGCCGCCGGTCAGCTCGTCTCCACGCCGTCGGACCTGCGCACGTTCTTCGAGGCGCTGCTGGCGGGCAAGCTGCTCAAGCCGGCCCAGCAGGCGGCGCTGACGCGCACGGTGCCGGCGCCCGACTTCGAGCCCAACGGGGTGTGGGAGTACGGCCTGGGCATCGCCCGGCACGAGCTGCCCTGCGGCGGCCACGCCTGGGGGCACGGCGGCGACATCCAGGGCTTCGAGACGCGCAACCTGTCCACCACCGACGGGCGCAGCGCCGTGGTCGCGGTGACCGCGCTGCCGACCAGCCTGGAGATGCTGGAGGCGGTCACCAGCACCGTCGACGCGGCCCTGTGCGGCACCCGCCGCTGATCCGGCCGACCCGTCCGCGCGCCGCCTCACCGCGAGGCGGCGCGCGTGCGTGTGCGCTACCGGCGGCCGTCGTCGAGGTAACGCAGCACCGCGGTGACCCGGCGGTCGGCGCGGTCGTCCGGCGGCAGGCTCAGCTTGGCGAAGATGCTGCGGATGTGCTTGTGCACAGCGCCCTCGGTGACGAACAACCGCTCGGCGATCGCGCCGTTGCCCAGCCCTTCGGCCATCAGCGCCAGCACCTCGTGCTCACGCGGCGACAGCTCGGCCAGCGCGGTGTCCGGCCGCCGGTTGCGGGCGAGCAGTTGCCCGACCACCTCGGGGTCGATCACGCTGCCGCCGCCCGCGACGCGGTGCAGCGCGGCGAGGAACTCCTCGACCCGGCCCACCCGCTCCTTGAGCAGGTAGCCGAGCCCGGAGGCGCCGACCGCGAACAGCTCGGTGGCGAACGCCTGCTCGACGTACGCGGACAGGACCAGCACCGCGAGACCGGGACGGCGGCGGCGGGCCTCGACCGCGGCGACGATGCCCTCGTCGGTGTGGGTGGGTGGCATCCGCACGTCGACGATCGCCACGTCCGGCCGGTGCTCGTCGACAGCGGTCAGGAACTCCCCCGGCGTGCCGGCGGTGGCCACCACGTCCAGGTCCTCGGCGCGCAGCAGCAGCGCCAGCCCCTCGCGCAGCAGCGCGTCGTCCTCGGCGATCACGATCCGCATGGCAGCTCCACGTGCATCCTCGTCGGTCCTCCCGGTGGACTGGTGAGCGTCATCCGCCCGTCGTACGCCTCGACCCGCCGGCGGATGCCGGTCAGCCCCGAGCCGCGCGTCTCGTCGGCGTCCCCGCGCCCATCGTCGGTGATGGTCACCAGCAGCCGGTCCCGTTCCCGGCGCACGACGACCTCGACGCCGTCCGCGCCGCTGTGCCGGACCACGTTCGTGAGCGCCTCGGCCACCACGAAGTACGCGGTGGCCTCCACCGAGGCCGCGCAGCGCACGTCGACGTCCACCGACAGGCGGCACGGCACCGCGCACTCCGCCGCGAGTCCGGCGAGCGCCCCGGCCAGTCCCCGGTCGCCGAGCACCGGCGGCAGGATGCCGCGCACCACCGTACGCAGCTCGCCGAGCGCCTGCTCGGCCGCGTCCTGCGCGCGTTCCAGGATCTCGTCGGCGCGGTCCGGATCGCGGCGCACCGCCCGCCGGGCGGCGCCGAGCAGCACGTTCACCGCGACCAGCCGGTTCTGGGTGCCGTCGTGCAGCGAACGCTCGATCCGGCGCAGCTCCACCGCGTGCGCGTCGAGCGCCGCGGCCCGGGTGGCGGTGAGTTCGGCGACGCGCAGCGACAGGTCGAACCCGGGCGGCGGGGGCAGCAGCCGCCGGCCCGGCCGGGCCTGGATCCGCGCGAGCGCCGGGCCGGTCGTGACCGCGAGAAGCAGCCAGCCGACTCCGAGCACGGCGACCGCGAGCGCGTCGCCGAGCCCGTCGATGTGCCACCAGCCGATGCCGGGCGCGCCGGCCTCCGGCGGCACCAGCCGGTACCAGAGCGGGAACGTCATGTCCTGCACGGCGTAGATCGGCAGCACCAGCGCGAGCAGCCCGGCCCCGAAGCCGAGCGTCCCGTGGACGGCCACCCAGCGCAGCTCCCGCCGTACCACCGGGTCGCGCAGCGCCGCGCGCACCCCGGCCGGGACCGGGCCGGGCGCCGGGATCGGCGTCCCCCACCGGGACAGCCGGGCGCGCTCGCGGTCGGCCACCGACCGCACGGCCTGGAGCAGTCCGGGTACGAGCAGCAGCCCGACCCCGCCGACGCACGCCGCCGCGACGACGAGCGTCCCGAGCAGCGTGCCCAGGGCCAGCACTGCGGTGCCCAGCCCGCCGACGAGGTGCTCCAGAGCGGCCACCGCCACGCGGAACCGCCTCCGCACGTACTCCATCCCGGCCCACCCCCGGGCGAAACGATAGGTCACCGCTGTCGCCGCCCGGCAGGCCCGGGCGCGGAAAGTACAGCCTGCTGTACCACGACTGTCGTGCTGGCGGGATCGTTACCGGCCGCTCCCGTCCCTACTGTCGGTGGTAGCAGAAATCATCGAGGAGGCAGCCGTGAACGACCTGGACCGTACCGCCGAGACCGCCGCCGCCCCGTCGTCGATTACCCGGATGCGCCCGCTGCTCTGGCTGGTGCTCATCGTGAGCGTGGCCGCGAACGTGGTGCTGTCGAGCGTCGTCGGCAACCCGTGGGCCGGTTCCGCCTTCGGCGCGCTGGCGCTGCTGAGCGGTGGGACGCTTGCCGTCGACCACTACCGCAACCGCTGATCCGTCGCCGGCCGGGCGCCGGACAGCCGCCGCAGGGCGGGCCGCGAGAACGAGCGGCCCGCCCTGCGGCGTTCGCGTCAGCGCTGCGAATCGATTGACAGTCAGCTATATGAACGCCAGGCTAAGGGGCATTGTTAGCGTTAACGCGGCCGTCATCTCCACCGCAGAGAAAGGCCCCCGTCGTGCCCCTGACCCGACGCGCGTTCACAGTCGGCGCCCTGTCCGCGGCTGCCGCCGCCTCCGGCGCGCTCAGCCTGCCCCGCGGCGCGTTCGCGGCGGCGAACACCGCCTACGCGATGGCCTACTTCACCGAGACGCCGAACGGCCTCGGCGCCGACTACGGCCTGCACCTGGCCGTCAGCCGGGACGGGCTGAACTGGACTCCGCTGAACCAGAACAACCCGGTGGTCACCCCGACCGCCGGGCAGCTCGGCCTGCGCGACCCGTTCGTGCTGCGCAGAACCGACGGCACGTTCGTGGTGCTGGCCACCGACCTCAAGGGCACCAACTGGGGGCTGACCAGCCAGTACCTGCACGTGTGGGACTCGGCCGACCTGACCGCGTTCACCGGCTACCGCCGCATCCGCATGCACACGCTCGACACCCACACCTGGGCGCCAACCGCGTTCTGGGACGCCGCCCGCGGGCAGTACGCCATCGTCTACTCCGCCAACAACGGCCGGGACGTGTTCCTGGTCAACTACACCAGCGACTTCCGCACCGTCAGCGCACCGCAGGTCTACTTCAGCCCCGCCTTCGGCGTGCTCGACGGCGACGTGGTGGTCGACGGCGGCACCACGTACCTCTACTACAAGAACCTCGACGACGGATATCTCTACGGCGCCCGCTCCACCACCGCCGCGCCGAACAGCTTCACCACGTACACCAGCGGGCTGCGGCAGGGCAACGCGATCGAGGCGCCGCTGCTGCTGCGCACGAACGAGGGCGGCTGGCGGCTGTGGGGCGACTCGTTCAGCCCGGTCAACAACGACTACTACGCCTGGTCCACGACGACCATCTCCGGCAACTCGTGGACGCCGCTGAACCAGCGGGACTACACACCGCCGCTGAACTCCAAACACGGCTCGATGATCGGCATCACCGACGCCGAGTACGCCGGGCTGGTCAACCGCTGGGGCACGCCGAACTGGGTCCGGCTCAAGTCGTCGAACTTCCCCGACCGCTACGTGCGGCACGCCGACCGGATCGCCCGCGTCGACGCGTACCCGTTCGACCCGTACCAGGACCAGATGTGGCGGATGATCCCCGGTCTTGCCGACGCCACCGGCTTCTCGTTCGAGTCGGTCAACTACCCCGGCAACTACCTGCGGCACTACGACTACGCGGTCCGGCTGGACCCGAACGACGGCACCGCCACGTTCCGCGCCGACGCCACCTTCCACCGCACCGCCGGCCTGGCCGACGCCACCTGGTCGTCGTTCCGCTCGTACAACTACCCCACCCGTTACCTGCGGCACTACGACTACCGGCTGCGCATCGACCCGCTCGGCGCCGGCTCCCCCGCGGTCGACCGGCAGGACGCCACCTTCCGGGTCACCGCGTAGCCGTTCCCCACCACCACCGTCCCCGCCACCACCGTCCCCCGCCACGGAGGCCGTCCATGCCCGCTCCCCTGGTGAACCGCCGATTCCTGCTCCGCGCCACCGGCGCCACCGCCGTCGCGGCGACCGCCGGCGCCGCTGCCGGGTCCGTCACCGCAGGCGGTACGGCGCACGCCGCGCTGCCACCGGCTCGCCCCGACATCGGCGTGTCCGCGTACGCGTTCGACCCGGGCCAGGTCCGGCTGACCGCGAGCCGGTGGCAGGACAACGAGAACCGCACAGTGGCGTACCTGCGCTTCGTGGACGTCAACCGGCTGCTCTACAACTTCCGGGCCAACCACCGCCTGTCCACCGGCGGCGCCGCCGCCAACGGTGGCTGGGACGCGCCGAACTTCCCGTTCCGCACCCACATGCAGGGTCACTTCCTGACCGCCTGGGCGCAGGCGTGGGCGGTGCTCGGCGACACCACCTGCCGGGACAAGGCGCTCACCATGGTCGCCGAGCTGGCCCGCTGCCAGGCCAACAACGGCGCGGCCGGGTTCAGCGCCGGCTACCTGTCCGGCTTCCCGGAGTCCGACTTCGCCGCGCTGGAGGCCCGGACGCTCAGCAACGGCAACGTCCCCTACTACTGCATCCACAAGACGCTGGCCGGGCTGCTGGACGTGTGGCGGCTGATCGGCAGCACCCAGGCCCGGGACGTGCTGCTGGCGCTGGCCGGCTGGGTCGACCAGCGCACCGGCCGGCTCACCTCGGCCCAGATGCAGGCCATGCTCGGCACCGAGTTCGGCGGCATGAACGCGGTGCTGACCGACCTCTACCAGCAGACCGGCGACGGGCGGTGGCTGACCGTCGCGCAGCGGTTCGACCACGCCGCCGTGTTCAACCCGCTCGCCGCCAACTCCGACCAGCTCAACGGGCTGCACGCCAACACGCAGGTGCCCAAGTGGATCGGCGCGGCCCGGGAGTACAAGGCCACAGGCGTCACCCGCTACCGGGACATCGCCACCAACGCGTGGGCCATCACCGTCGGCGCGCACACGTACGCCATCGGCGGCAACAGCCAGGCCGAGCACTTCCGTGCCCCGAACGCGATCGCCGGCTACCTGCGCAACGACACGTGCGAGGCGTGCAACACGTACAACATGCTCAAGCTGACCCGGGAGCTGTGGCAGCTCGACCCGGACCGGGTCGCGTACGTCGACTTCTACGAACGCGCGCTGCTCAACCACATGATCGGCCAGCAGAACCCGGCCGACGCGCACGGTCACGTCACGTACTTCACCCCGCTCAACCCGGGCGGGCGGCGCGGTGTCGGCCCGGCGTGGGGCGGCGGCACCTGGAGCACCGACTACAACTCCTTCTGGTGCTGTCAGGGCACCGGGCTGGAGACCAACACCACGCTCGCCGACGCGATCTACTTCCACAACGGCACCACGCTGACCGTCAACCTGTTCATGCCCTCGGTGCTCACCTGGAGCCAGCGCGGCATCACCGTCACCCAGGCCACCTCGTACCCGGTCGGCGACACCACGACGCTGACCGTCACCGGCTCGGTGAGCGGGTCGTGGACGATGCGGATCCGGATCCCGGCGTGGGCCGCCGGGGCGAGCGTCAGCGTCAACGGCGTCGCGGCGGGCATCGCCACCACGCCCGGGAGCTACGCCGTCCTGACCCGCGACTGGACCTCCGGCGACACGGTAACGGTCCGGCTGCCGATGCGGGTGGCGACGGTGGCCGCCAACGACGACGCCGCGGTCGCCGCGATCACGTACGGGCCGGTGGTGCTCTCCGGCAACTACGGCAACACCACGCTGAGCGCGCTGCCGACGCTGGACCCGGCCTCGGTCACCCGTACCGGCACGGGCAGTCTCGCGTTCACCGCCCGGGCCGACGGCGCCACCGTCAACCTCGGCCCGTTCTACGACGCCCACGGGCACAACTACACGGTCTACTGGCGGGTCGGCACGGGCAGTGGTGGCGGCGGCGAGGCGAGTTTCCGGCTGGCGAACGCGGCGAGCGGTCTGGTGCTCGGGATCCAGAACATGTCCACCGCAGACGGCGGGCTCGCGCTGCAGTGGGGTGACACCGGCACCGCCGACCACGACTGGCAGCTCGTGGTCGACGGGTCGGCGCTACGGCTGCGCAACGTCAACAGCGGCAAGGTGCTGGGCGTGGAGAACATGTCCACCGCCGACGGTGCCCGGATCCTGCAGTGGGCGGACAACGGCACCGCCGACCATCTCTGGGCCGTCGTCGACGTCGGCGACGGCAGCCACAAGCTGCGCAACGTGCACACCGGCAAGCTGCTCGGCATCTCCGGCGGCTCGACCGCGCAGGGCGCGTTCGCCGTGCAGGACCCGGACAACGGCAGCCTGGACAACCAGTGGCGGTTCCTGCCCAACGGCGCGCGGCGGATCCAGAACCTCGGCAGCGGGCTGGTGCTCGGCGTGCAGAACATGTCCACCGCCGACGGCGGGCCGGTCATCCAGTGGGGCGACACCGGGACCGCCGACCACCTCTGGACCGCGCTCGTGGACACCGGCGGCTACCTGCGGCTGCGCAACGGCAACAGCGGCAAGGTGCTGGGCGTCGAGGGCGCCTCGACAGCGGCCGGCGCCCGGATCGTCCAGTGGGCCGACAACGGCGCCGCCGACCACAGGTGGCGGCTGCGGCACGGCGGCGGCGGCTGGTTCCGGATCCAGGGCGCGAACGGGGGCCGCGTCCTCGGTCTCAGCGGCGGCTCCGGCGCCCAGGGCGCGCAGGCTGTCCTCGCCGACGACACCGGCGCCGCCCACCAGCGCTGGCGCTTCCTCTGACCCAACCACCCCCGCCGCCACAGCTCGCCGATCTTGCGCTTTCGGCCCCCGCGAAGTTCGCCAACCGGACATCCTGCGGGCGCGAAGTGCAAGATCGGCGAGGGCGGGTGGGACGCCGGGTGGGTCAGCGGGTGGGGGGTGGGCCCACGCTTCGGCGCGGGACCAGCGTCGGGGCGATGGTCTGGCGCAGCGGGCCTGCCGACTCCGACTCGATCTGGGCCAGCAGAAGGTCCAGGCTCGCCGCGGCCACCGCCGTGAAGTCGGGCCGCACCGTGGTCAGCGGCGGAATGAAGTACGCCGCCTCCGGCACGTCGTCGAACCCGACGACGCTGATGTCGTCCGGTACACGGCGGCCGTGCTCGTGCAACGCGCGCAGCACGCCCAGCGCCAGGTGGTCGTTCGCCGTGAAGACCGCGGTGACCTCCGGCATCCGGGCCAGCATCTGCCCGCACCGGTAACCCGCGGCAGCGGACCAGTCCGCCGGGACCAGCGGCGGAACCTCGGCGCCCGCCTGCCGCAACGCCTCGCGCCACCCCTCGATCCGGCCGGCGCTGTCGAACCAGTCCGACGGGCCGGACACGTGCCAGACGGTGCGGTGCCCGGCGGCGAGAAGGTGCTCGGTGGCGGCCCGGGCGCCGGCGACCTGGTCGACGGTGACCAGCGGGATCGGCCGCCGGGGATCGCCGTCGACTGTCACCAGCGGCACGTCGTGGGGCAGCCGTTCCAGCGCCTCCCCGGCCGACTCGACGGGCGCGATCACCACTATGCCGGCCACCCGGTGCGCCAGGTGCCGCTCCACCGCCGCCGAGATGGAACGGTGGTCGAGGTCGCGGACGCTGCCGACGCTCACCGCGAAACCCGCCTCGGCGGCGGTCTGCTCCAGCGCGGCCAGCAGCGACGCCGGGCCGTACAGCGTGGTGTTCTGCGCGACCACGCCGATCACCTGGGAACGGCCGGTCACCAGCGCGCGGGCCGCGCGGTTGGGCCGGTAGCCGAGCTCGGTGATGGCGGCCTGGACCCGCAGCCGGGTCTGTTCACGCACGTTGGGATGCCCGTTGAGCACCCGGGAGACCGTCTGGTGCGAAACCCCGGCGAGGCGAGCCACGTCCGTCATCGCAGGACCGCGCACGGCCACCTCACTTTCGCCACTGCCCGCGGCGGCCACACCCGGTCGATCTCGACCGGACCGTCCCGGGTGGCGACAGTCTACGCCAGCGGTCCCATCGGTATCGCTACCGCAGATCGACCGTTCCCACCGTGGCGCGCCGATTATCGCGGAATCGACAGGCGGCTCATTCCCTTCCGTTGCGCAGCGGCACGAACAGGCAGCTCGGAGCGGGTGGAATTGGGCCCGGGGTGCGGCATTTCCGGCGATTGCCGGAGCCGCACCCCGGGCTATGGAAGATGTGTCAACGGCCGCGAATGGTGACCGTTGTCACGGTGTCGTCAGCGAGAACTGCCGCACCGTCACCGCGCCGCCAAGCGATTGCGTGGCGTAGTTGAAGAAGCCGAACCGGTAGCCCATGAAGAACTGCCACGCGTTGTTGAGCGTCAGCGCGTTGCCCAGCGACACGAAGTTCACCCCGTCGGTGCTGTAGGAGAACCGCGCCTGCCGTCCGGAGCCGGGCCGGATGTCGGCGTTGGCCCGCAACCAGATCCGCCCGCCGGACACCGCCGCGCCGGCGATCTCCGTCCCGGTGCTCGTGGTGTTCCAGTTCGAGCCCATGGTCAGACCGTTTGTCATCACCACCCGGGTCGCGCCGTTGTCCCGCCGTACGCCGATCCAGGCCGAACTGTCCCGCAGCATCGCCAGGCCGGCCCGGTCACCGTCGCGCATGGTCGAGTAGTCCAGCTCGATGGTGCCGGTCGAGGTCGGACCCTGGATGCGGTGGGTGAGCGTGTTGCGGGCCCGGTACAGGTCGTTCGTGACGGTGGCGGTCTGCAGGCGCAGGCCGTTGTTCACCGACCACCTGCTGTTGTCCGGGTTGTGGTTCCACTCGTACTGCGGGCCGAGCGTGGTGCCGGAGAACGTGTCGGTGCCGGTGAGCGGCTTGACCGGGCGGGTCGGCAGCGGGTTGGGGTAGCTCGCGCCCCAGGCCCCGTTGACGGTCTGCAGCTGCGGCCAGCCGTCGGAGGTCCAGGTGATCGGCGCCAGCGTCGGCATCCGGCCGCCCGGGTAGGCGTCGGTGAACGCCATGTAGTACCAGGCGCCGGTCTGCGTCTGCACCAGCCCGCCCTGGTGCGGCACGCCGCCACCGGAGATCGGGCCGGGCAGGTTCAGCAGCACCTGCCGCTGCTCGTACGGGCCGAACGGGCCGTTCGTGGACTTCAGCACGTACTGGCCGTTGGCCGGCCGGGTCAGCCAGATGTAGTACGCGCCGTTGCGCTTGTAGAAGCGCGCCCCCTCCAGCGTGCCGATGCTCGACGGCGTCTGGTAGACCTGCTGCGCCCGCACCTGGCTGCGCCCGTCGGCGGAGAGCTGGGCCACGCTGATCGTGCCGTTGCCGTACGCGACGTACATGGTGTCGTTGTCGTCGATCAGCATGCCGGCGTCGTAGTAGCAGTTGGGTATGGTGGCGAGGCGGCTCCACGCGCCGTCCACGGCGGTGGCGGTGTAGATGTGGGTCTGCGCGAAATCGATGCACCCGGCCCAGTAGAACGTGCGGTTGCTCGGCCGGTAGTTCAGCGTCGACGCCCAGATGCCGTCCACGTACGCCTGCTCGCTGGCGCTCAGGTCGTACTTGGTGCCGAACTCCAGCCGCGGCACCGAGTGCCCGGCGAACTCCCAGTTCACCAGGTCCCAGGAGCGCAGCACCGGCGCGCCGGGCGAGTAGTGCATGGTGGAGGCGGACATGTAGTAGACGTCGCCGACCCGGATGATGTCGACGTCGGCGAAGTCCTGCCAGACCGCCGGGTTGGTGAAGTTGCCGCTCGGCGTGCCCGGGTCACCCGGGTTGCCGCCGACCCGCACCAGCTGCCACTGCTGGTTCGCGCCGTTCCAGTCGTCGTACTGGACGATGTTGCCGCCGTCGGCGGTGGAGGCGTTCTGCACCTCCATCACCTTGTTCGAGTTCCGGTTGATCAGCCGGACGTACCCGCTGTCGGAGTCGGCCAGCCGGAACTGCTGGTTGGTGCCGCCGTGGTCGGTCCACTGGACCACCGCGGCCCCGTTGGCGGTGGACGCGCCGGTCACGTCCAGCACCTTGCCCGAGTGCCGGGAGCGCAGCCGGTAGTAGCCACCGCCGGAGTCCACGAACTGCCACTGCTGCCAGGCGCCGTCGTTGCGCGTCCACTGGGTGATTCGCGCGCCGTCGTTCGTCGCCTGGTTGTACAGGTCCAGCGCCTTGCCGCTGTTGCGGTTCACCAGCACGTAGTACGCGCTGGTGTCCACGGTGGCCGCGGAGACGGGCGCGGGCACGGCGCCCACCACCACGCCACCGACAAGCAGCGCCACCACCCCGGCCAGCAGCCGGGACAGGCGTCCACGTCCACGGGACAGTCGAGCCGTCACCATGATCCTCCTTCGTCGACCGGAGCCCGGGCACGGCGACGCGCGCCGACGACGTCGGCGTTATCGCTAACAGCGATGCCCACCCAGGCGGGAGTCGGATCCCTGGCAACTGCGGCGCAGATCGCGCCCGGAACGGCCCGCGAGCGGTGCCGGTGACCCTATCCATCGACTGTGAGCGATAACATGGCGTTCGTCAAGGCGTAACACGCCGCCCGCCACGCGGGGTCGGCGCGGCGGGCGGCGAGTGGGTTCAGAAGCCCCGGGCGAGCCGGTAGTACGCCTGGTTCCAGCGCAGCTCGTCGGCGAAGCGGTGCGGGCGCGTCTCCGCGTCGATGACCACCAGCTCGGTCCGGGCCATCGCCGCCAGGTCGCGCAGCTCCTCCACGCCGACGGCCTGGGAGAGCACGGTGTGGTGCGGCGCGCCCGCGGTGATCCACGCCTCCGCCGAGCCGGCCAGGTCGGGCTGCGGACGCCAGACCGCGCGCGCCACCGGCAGCCGGCGCAGCGGGTGCGGCGGCGGCACCACGTCCACCGCGTTGGCCACCAGCCGGAACCGCTCCCCCATGTCCGCCATGCCCAGCACCACGGCCGGGCCGGGGGCGGCGTCGAAGACCAGGCGCACCGGGTCCTCCCGCCCGCCGATGCTCAGCGGATGCACCTGCGCGCTCGGCACGTCGGCGGCGATGCTCGGGCACACCTCCAGCATGTGCGCGCCGAGGATCAGCTCCTGGCCGAACGTCAGGTCGTAGGTGTAGTCCTCCATGAACGAGGTGCCGCCCGGCACCCCGACGGCCATCGCCTTGAGCGTGTGCACCAGCACCGAGGTCTTCCAGTCGCCCTCGCCGCCGAAGCCGTAGCCGTCGGCCATCAGGCGCTGCACCGCGATCCCGGGAAGCTGGCGCAGCCCGCCGAGGTCCTCGAAGTTCGTGGTGAACGCCCGGAACCCGCCGGCCTCCAGGAACGCGCGCAGGCCCAGCTCCTGGCGCGCCGCGTACCGCAGCGAGTCGTGCCGGTCCCCGCCGGGCCGCAGCTCCGGCGCCACCCGGAAGGTGTCGTCGTACTCCTTGACCAGGTCGTCCACCTGCGCGTCCGCCACCTGGTCGACGGCCGCGACGAGGTCGTTGACGCCGTAGGTGTTCACCGATACGCCGAAGCGCAGCTCCGCCTCGACCTTGTCCCCCTCGGTGACCGCGACGTCGCGCATGTTGTCGCCGAAGCGCGCCAGCCGCAGCGTCCGCAGCGCCGACCAGCCGACGGCGGCCCGGGCCCAGGCCGCGACCCGGCCGACGACGCGCGGGTCGGTGACGTGGCCGGCGACGGTCTTGCGGGCCACCCCGAGCCGGGTCTGGACGAACCCGAACTCCCGGTCGCCGTGCGCGGCCTGGTTGAGGTTCATGAAGTCCATGTCGATCTCGTCCCACGGCAGCGCCACGTTCGCCTGCGTGTGCAGGTGCAGCAGCGGCGTCCGTAGCGCGTCCAGCCCGGCGATCCACATCTTGGCCGGGGAGAACGTGTGCATCCAGGCGATCACCCCGACCGCGCCCTGCACGGCCGCGTCCCGGCACACCGCCAGGATGTCCGCGCTGGAGGTGAGGACCGGCTTCCAGACCACGCGGACGGGGATGTCCGGCGAGGAGTCCAGGCGCGCGGCGATCTGCCGGGACTGCTCGGCGACCTGCCGCAGGGTGTCCTCGCCGTAGAGGCCCTGGCTGCCGGTGAGGAACCAGACCTCGGGCTGGGGGTGAGTTGCCATGTTGTTGCCTTCCGCGCTAGGAACCGTCACTTGAACCGGATGCCGATGAGGCGCTGGAGGAGGATGAACGCGAAGAGCAGCCCGCCGATCACGATCTTGGTCCACCAGGAGTTGAGGCTGCCGTCGAACGTGATCAGGGTCTGGATCACGCCGAGCACCAGCACGCCGAGCACGGTGCCGAAGACGTACCCGGAACCGCCGGTGAGCACGGTGCCGCCGATCACCACAGCCGCGATCACGTCCAGCTCCATCCCGACGGCGATCAGCGGCGCGCCGGAGAGCGTGTAGAACGACAGCAGGATCCCGCCGATGGCCGAGCAGAGCCCGCTGATCGTGTAGACGGCGATCCGGGTCCGCGCCACCGGCAGGCCCATCAGCAGCGCCGACTGCGCGTTGCCGCCGACCGCGTACACGTTGCGGCCGAACCGGGTGTACGCCAGCACGTACGCCGCGATCAGCACCACCGCGAACGCGATGAGCACACTGATCGAGACGAAGTTGCCGGCCGGGTCGCCGATGCGCTGCTGCGACATCGACGTCCAGAAGCCGTCGGTGATGGAGATCGAGGAGTCGCTGATGAACGTGCACATGCCGCGGGCGAAGAACATCCCGGCGAGTGTGACGATGAACGGCTGGATCTCGAAGAAGTGGATCGCGCAGCCCATCAGGAAGCCCAGCGTCGGGCCGATCAGCAGCGCGATGACCAGCACCAGCGCCGCGGGCAGGCCGTCGCGCAGCAGCGACGCCGACACCATCGCGGTCATCGCGACCACCGAGCCGACGGACAGGTCGATGCCGCCGGTGAGGATCACGAACGTCATGCCGACCGCGACCACGAGCAGGAAGCCGTTGTCGATGAAGACGTTGAAGACGACCTGGATGTTGGAGAACGCGCGGTACTGGGACACGCCGATGCCGTACATGACGAGCAGCAGGGCGAGCGTCGCCAGCACCGGGACGTGCCGCCGGGGCAGGCTGGGCCGCCAGGAGCGGCCGGTGGTCAACGACGTGCTGCTCATGCCGGCACCTGCTCCTTCTCCCGCTGCGGCGCCGCCGGCCCGGGCTCGGTCCCGCGCCGCCGCCGGCGCAGCCGGGCGCGGAACGCCGGGGCCTGCACGAGGCAGACGGCGATGACGACGACCGCCTTGAACAGCAGCGACGTCTGCGGCGAGATGTTCATGGCGTACACAGTGGTGGTCAGGGTCTGGATGATCAGCGCGCCGAGGACGGTGCCGCCGAGGGAGAACCGGCCACCGGCGAGCGACGTGCCGCCGATCACGACCGCCAGGATCGCGTCGAGCTCGATCCACAGGCCGGCGGCGTTGCCGTCGGCGCTGGACACGTTCGCGGTGACCATGAAGCCGGCGAGCGCGGCGCAGGCGGCGCTGATCACGTAGACGAGGAAGACGATGCGCCGCGACCGGATGCCGGCCAGCCGGCTGGCCTCGGCGTTACCGCCGACCGACTCGACGATCAGGCCGAGCGCGGTACGCCGGGTGAACGCGGCCACCAGCAGCGCGGCGGCGAGCGCGATCAGGATGGCCAGCGGCAGCGTCAGGAAGTGCCCGAGCCCGATCGCCCGGTACGGCCCGGAGTTGATCGTGATGATCTGCCCCTCGGTGACCAGCTGGGCGATGCCCCGGCCGGCCACCATGAGGATCAGCGTGGCGATGATCGGCTGGATGCCGATGACCGCCACGAGCACGCCGTTCCACGCGCCGAGCACCAGCGCGGCGCCGAAGGCCAGCGCCAGCGCGGTGGCCACCGTGGCCGGGCTGTTCTGGTCGGCCGCCCCGCTGATGTGCAGGCAGGCGATCGCGCCGCTGATGGCGCAGAGCGACCCGACGGACAGGTCGATGCCGCCGGTGGCGATGACGAGCGTCATCCCGAGCGCGACCAGGATCAGCGGCGCGCTCAGCCGCAGGATGTCGATGGGCGTGCCGTACAGGTGGCCGTTCTTGACCTCGACGGCGAGGAAGCCGGGACGGTAGACGGTGTTCGCGGCGAGCATCACCACGAGCACCAGCGCCGGCCAGAACAGGCGGTGGCCGGTGAGCGGGCGGAGGCGGGCGGCGACGGCGGTCATCGGGTCACCTCCTTCCGCGTGGTGCCGCTGGCGATGGTGCGCATGACGCGGTCGGCGTCGAGCGTGTCGTCGTTGTCGAGCTGGGCGACCATCTCGCGGTCGCGCATGACCGCGACCCGATGGCTCAGGCGCAGCACCTCCTCCAGCTCGGCGGAGATGAACAGCACCGCCATGCCGCCGTCGGAGAGCTGCACCACCAGCTTCTGGATCTCGGCCTTCGCGCCGACGTCGATGCCGCGGGTCGGCTCGTCCAGGATGAGCAGGCGCGGCTCGGTGATGAGCCAGCGGGCCAGCAGCACCTTCTGCTGGTTGCCGCCGGACAGGTTGCGCACCGGCAGTTCCGGGTTGGCCGGGCGGATGCTCAGCGCCTCGACGTACCGGCGGACCAGCTCGTCCTGGCGGCGGCGCGGGATCGGACGCAGCCAGCCGCGCGCGGCCTGCATCGCCAGGATCATGTTCTCCCGGACCGTCAGCTCCGGGACGATGCCCTCGGCCCGCCGGTTCTCCGAGCAGAAGCCGACGCCCTGGCCGATGGCCTGGATCGGGTTGCGCACCGGCGCCCGGCCGCCGTCGAGCCGGACCTGGCCGTGGTCGGCCCGGTCCGCGCCGAAGATCAGCCGCGCCACCTCGGTACGGCCGGAGCCGAGCAGTCCGGCCAGGCCGACCACCTCACCGGCGTGGATGCGCAGGCTGAACGGGGCGACCGCGCCACGCCGGCCCAGCCCGTCGGCGTCCACCAGCGGGGCCTCGTCCGCGGTGTCGACGGTGGCGCGTTTCTGCTGCTCGTCGAGCCGCTCCAGCACGTCCAGCTCCTGCCCGATCATCTTCTCGACCAGGCTGAACTGCGGCAGCTCCTCGGTGCGGTACTCCCCCACCAGCGTGCCGTTGCGCAACACCGTGATGCGGTCCGCGATGCCGTAGACCTGGTCGAGGAAGTGCGTGACGAACAGGATCGCGATGCCCTCGTCACGGAGCTGGCGCATGATCCGGAACAGCTGCGCCACCTCGCCGGCGTCCAGGCTGGACGTCGGCTCGTCCAGGATCAACACCCGGGCCTGCACGTCGATCGCCCGGGCGATGGCGACCATCTGCTGCACCGCGAGCGAGTACGTGCCCAGCGGCGCGGAGACGTCGAGGTCGAGGTCGAGCCGGGCCAGCAGGTCGCGGGCCCGCCGGCGCATCTCGCCCCAGCGCACCGCGCCGAGCCGGCGCGGCTCGCGGCCGATGAAGACGTTCTCCGCCACCGACAGGTTGGTGCAGAGGTTGACCTCCTGGTAGACGGTGCTGACGCCGGCCGCGGCGGCCTGCATCGGCCCGCTGAACGAGACCTGCTCGCCGTCGAGGGTGATGACGCCCGCATCGGTCCCGTAGACGCCGGTCAGCACCTTGATCAGGGTGGACTTGCCGGCGCCGTTCTCACCCATCAGGGCGTGGACCTCGCCCGGGAACAGCCGAAAGTCGACGTCGTGCAGCGCGCGGACCCCGGGGAAGGTCTTGCTGATGCCGGTCATGGTCAGGACCGGACGGTTACCCGTCATCCCATCGGACCTCTTCTAGACGGTGGTGGCACGGGGGCCGCCGTCTCGCGACGGCGACCCCCGGGGTGGGTCAGTACTTGCGGTTGGGCAGTGCCTCCTTGGCCTGCTCCTGGGTGAAGGTGGTCTCCTCGGTCTCGATCCGGGCGGGGACCTCCTCGCCGGCCTTGACCTTCTTGACCAGCTCCATCAGCTGCGGGCCGAGCAGCGGGCTGCACTCGGCGATGAAGTTGAACTTGCCGTCCGCGAGGGCCTGCATGCCGTCCTTCACCGCGTCGACGGTGATGATGGTGATGTCCTTGCCGGGCGTCTTGCCCGCCGCGCTGATCGCCTCGAGCGCGCCCAGGCCCATGTCGTCGTTGTGCGCGAAGAGCACGTCGATCTTCGGGTTGGCCTTGAGGAACTGCTCCATGACCTGCTTGCCGCCGGCCCGGGTGAAGTCACCCGACTGCGACGCGACGATCTTCAGGTTGGGGTTGGCGGCGATCGCCTCGGCGAAGCCCTTCTTCCGGTCGTTGGCCGGGGCCGAGCCGGTGGTGCCCTGCAGCTCGACGATGTTGACCGGGCCGGACGCCGCCTTCTTCTGCTCCACCAGCCACTCGCCGGCGAGGCGGCCCTCCTTGACGAAGTCCGAGCCGAGGAACGTCTTGTAGAGCGACTTGTCGGCCGAGTCGACCGCGCGGTCGGTCAGGATGACCGGGATCTTCGCGTCCTTGGCCTCCTTGAGCACGGTGTCCCAGCCCGACTCCACCACCGGCGAGAAGGCGATCACGTCGACCTTCTGCTGGATGAAGTTGCGGATCGCCTTGATCTGGTTCTCCTGCTTCTGCTGCGCGTCGTCGAACTTCAGCTCGATGCCGGCCTCGGCGGCCGCTTCCTTGATCGAGGTGGTGTTCGCGGTGCGCCAGCCGCTCTCGGCGCCCACCTGGGAGAAACCCAGGACGATCTTGTCGTTGCCGTCACCGGAATCGCCGCCGGTGTCGCTGTTGCCGCAGGCCGCCATGCTGCCGGCGAGCAGCACGCCGGCGAGCGCGGCGATGACCCTGCGGGCCGTGCTCCTGGTACTCATCGGTTCTCCTCCGGGGTTGGATGTTCCGGACGCGCGGCGGGGAGCCGGTGCGTCCGGGTGTGGTGGTGGGGTGGGTGCGCGGCGCCCGGTCCGGGGTCAGGGCGCCGGCGGGCGTTGGCCGTAGACGTTCTGGTAACGGTCGTAGAGCGAGTCGATGTCGGCCGGCGCGATCGGCAGCGGCTGCCCGAGCGCTCGGGCCAGGTGCGCGGTGCGGGCGACGTCCTCGCACATCACGGCGGCCTTGACCGCCGCCCGGGCGTCCCGGCCGATGGTGAACACGCCGTGGTTGCGCATGAGCACCGCGGGCGAGCGGTGCCCGGACAGCGTGCTGACGATCCCCTTGCCGATGTCGTCGCCGCCGATCAGCGCGAACGGCCCGACCGGGATCTCCCCGCCGAACTCGTCGGCCTGCGCGGTCAGCCAGCACGGGATCGCCTCGCCCCGGGCCGCCCAGGCGGTGGCGTAGCCGCTGTGGGTGTGCACCACGCCGCCGACCTCGGGCATCGCGCGGTAGACGTAGGCGTGCGCGGCGGTGTCGCTGGACGGCGAGCCGCCGCCGTCGACGACAGTGCCGCTCAGGTCGCAGACCACCATGGACTCGGCGGTCAGGTCGTCGTAGTCGACGCCGCTGGGCTTGATGACCATCAGGTCCTGACCGGGTACGCGGGCCGAGACGTTGCCGGCGGTCCAGGCCACCAGCCCGTAGCGGGTCAGCTCGCGGTGCAGGCGGGCCACCGTCTCGCGCAGCTCGGCGACCTGGCTGTTCATCCGACCACCTCCAAGGGCGCGGCGGCGCGGGCGTCGACCGCCGCGTTGCGGATCGCCCGCAGGCGCAGCATGACGTCGTTCGCGCCGCGGCCGAAGTGGTCGTGCAGCGCGCGGTACTCGGCGTAGAGCGCGTCGTACGCCCGGACGTTCTCCGGTACGGGCCGGTAGACCGCCTCCTCGATCCGTCCCATCGCGGCGGACGCCTCGTGGATCGACTGGTACTCGCCGGCCGCGACCGCGGCGTGGATGGCCGAGCCGAGCGCCGGCCCCTGGGCGGAGCCGATGATGCTCAGCGGCCGGTTCGTGACGTCGGCGTAGATCTGCATCAGCAGCCGGTTGGAGGTGAGCCCGCCGGCCACCACCAGGTCGTCGACCGGCACTCCGGCCTGCGCGAACGCCTCGACGATCATCCGGGTGCCGTACGCGGTGGCCTCCAGCAGCGCCCGGTAGACGTCCGGCGGCCGGGTGGCCAGCGTCAGCCCGATGATCAGCCCGCTCAGGTCGTGGTTGACCAGCAGCGACCGGTTGCCGTTCCACCAGTCCAGCGCCACCAGGCCGTGCGCGCCGACCGGCTGGGCCGCGGCGGCCTCGGTGAGCCGCTCGTGCGAGTCGAATCCGGCCGGGGCGCCGTGGCGCACGAACCAGCCGAAGATGTCCCCCACGCCGCTCTGCCCGGCCTCGAAGCCCCAGGCGCCGGGGCTGATGCCGCCGTCGACCACGCCGCACATGCCCGGCACCTCGGCCGGGTGGGTGCCGTTGAGCACGTGGCAGGTGGAGGTGCCCATGATGGCCACCAGCCGGCCGGGCCGCAGCGCCTGGGCGGCGGCGGCGGTGACGTGCGCGTCGACGTTGCCGACCGCGACCGCGATGCCCGCGGGCAGGCCGGTCCAGGCGGCGGCGCGGGCGTCGAGCGCGCCGGCCCGCGCGCCCAGCGGCAGCAGCGGACCGTCCAGCTTGGTGACGAAGTCGGTGAAGTCCGGGTCGAGCGCGGCCAGGTAGTCCGGGGACGGGTACCGGCCGTCCTGCCGGATGCCCTTGTAGCCGGCGGTGCAGACGTTGCGCGTCTCGACGCCGCACAGCTGCCAGACGATCCAGTCGGCCGCCTCGATGAAGCGATCGGCGCGCCGGTAGATCTCCGGGTCCTCGTCCAGGATCTGCAGCCCCTTGGCGAACTGCCACTCCGCGGAGATCTTGCCGCCGTAGCGGCCGATCCACGGCTCGCCGCGTTCGTGCGCCAGCGCGTTGATCCGGTCGGCGTGCGGCTGCGCGGCGTGGTGCTTCCAGAGCTTGACCCAGGCGTGCGGCCGGTGGCGCAGCTCCGGGATCTCGCACAGCGGCGTGCCGTCGGCGAGCGTCGGCAGGACCGTGCAGGCGGTGAAGTCGATGCCGATCCCGACCACCAGTGCCGGGTCCACGCCGGCCGCCGAGAGCGCTGCCGGTACGGCGTGGCGCAGCACGTCGCGGTAGTCGTCGGGGTCCTGCAGCGCCCAGTCCGGCGGCAACGCCGGGCCGTCGTCGGGCAGCGCGGTCTCGATGACCCCGTGCCGGTAGTCGTGCACCGCGGTGCCGAGTTCAGCGCCGTCGCGGACCCGGACCACCAACGCCCGGCCGGACAACGTGCCGAAGTCGACCCCGATCACGTACCGGTCGGTCGCGTCCACTTCGCTCATTTGCACCTCCGCCGTGTCACGGAGTTAGTGTTAGCGCTCACATACACATCCGTCAAGACACGTCCGGGCAACAGCTACGTAACGAGCGGCGGCGCCCGGAACCGGCGTCCTCCGCCCCGCACGGACCGGCCCGGCCGCCGGCCGGGAGATCCACGCCGACGGCGCGGTCGAACCTCGGGTAGACGGCCTGTTAGCGACAACAATCGATGGAACTTCCGGAAATTCTCTCGGCGTTCCCGACTCCCCCGGCCCGAGGGCCCAGATGCCGCCGCGGGGCCGCCCAGAAGGCCGCTCAGCGGCTCTTTTTCTCGCCGCGGCACCCTCGGCAGCAGGCCGCCGCAAGCCGCCCGAGGGTCGCCAGGCTATTTACAGTGTTTGATGTCAGCGATAACATTTCGCCATCCCCACACACTGTGGCGCCGCTGTCCGGGAAACCCCGGCGCCGCAGCCGGGCGGCGACGGACGGCGACCCCGTCGACCGCCGGAACCCCACCACCCACGAGCGCCCGCCGGCACCGACCGGCCCTGGTGGAACTACCGTGCCGCGTCCGTCCCCGTGGACCACGGGCGACGCCGTGCGACCGGCGGGCCGCTCCCTTCCGGGTACCGGCACGGACGGCGCCCGGCCACCGAGGAGGACCCAGTGCGCAGATGGACCCGACGGACGCTCGCCGTCCTGGGTGTCGCGGCGGTGGCGCTCGCAGCCACCGTCACCGACGGGGCAGTCGCCCCACGCCCGGCCCGGGCGCTGGACAACGGCGTCGCCCGTACGCCGCCGATGGGTTGGAACACCTGGAACACGTTCGGCTGCAACATCAACGAGACCCTCATCCAGCAGACCGCCGACGCGATCGTCGCCAACGGACTGCGCGACCTCGGGTACAAGTACGTCGTCGTGGACGACTGCTGGTTCAACCCGAACCGGGACGCGCAGGGCAACCTCCAGGCGCACCCGCAGCGGTTTCCCAGCGGGATGAAGGCGCTCGGTGACTACCTGCACGCCCGTGGCCTGCTGTTCGGCATCTACCAGGTACCGCTGGACAAGACCTGCGCCCAGGTCGGCGGCGCGTTCCCCGGCGCCACCGGCAGCCTCAACCACGAGTACCAGGACGCGCGGCAGTTCGCCGCGTGGGGCGTGGACTACCTCAAGTACGACTGGTGCTCCGGCACCGGGACGATAAACGACCAGGTGGCGCGGTTCGGCATCATGCGCGACGCGCTGGCCTCCACCGGCCGGCCGATCGTCTACAGCATCAACCCCAACAGCTACCACGCCAAGACCGGGCCGCAGCGCAACTGGAGCGACGTGGCGAACCTCTGGCGGACCACCGAGGACATCACCAACGCGTGGAACACCGGCCAGACCAACGGCTACCCGATGGGCATCCAGAACATCGTCGACGTCACGGTGCCCCTGGCCGGGTACGCCGCCCCCGGCGGTTTCAACGACCCGGACATGCTGGAGGTCGGCCGAGGGGGCATGAACGACACCGAGATGCGCAGCCACTTCGCGCTCTGGTCGATGCTGGCGGCGCCGCTGATGATGGGCAACGACGTACGCTCGGCGAACGCGGCCACACTGGCGATCCTGCGCAACGCCAACCTGGTCGCGATCAACCAGGACACGCTCGGCCGTCAGGCGGTCCAGGTGTCCTTCGACGGCACCCGGCGGGTGCTGGCCAAGCCGCTGGCGAACGGCGACGTGGCGGTCGCCCTGTTCAACCAGGGCAGCTCGACCACCACCGTCTCCACCACGGCGGCGGCGATCGGCAAGAGCGGCAGCTCGTTCACGCTGCGCGACGCCTGGACCGACGCCACCTCCAGCACCAGCGGCACGATCTCCGCCAGCGTCCCGGCCCACGGCACCGTGGTCTACCGGGTCAGCGGCGGCGGCACCACGACCCCGCCACCGGTCCCGACCACGTTCCGGCTGCGCAGCGAGTCGTCCGGCCGGTGCCTGGACGTCGACAACGCCGGCACCGCCAACGGCACCGGCACGCTGATCTGGGACTGCCACAACAACGCCAACCAGCAGTTCACCGCCAACGGGCAGGCGTTGCAGGTGCTCGGCAAGTGCCTGGACGTGCCGACGAACGCGACCGCCGGCACCCGGGTGCAGATCTGGGACTGCAACGGCGGGACCAACCAGCAGTGGACCATCAACGGCAACGGCACGGTGAGCAACGGACGCTTCCCGTCGCTGTGCCTGGACGTCGACAACGCGGGCACCGCCAACGGCACCCGGGTGATCGTCTGGACCTGCCACGGCAACACCAACCAACGGTGGAGCCGGGCGTGAGCGGCTGCGGCCGGTGAACGGCGGTCGGCCGGACGAAGGGGCGAGCGTCCGGCCGGCCGTCACCGGGCGCCGGCCGCCCGGCGCTTGTTCCAGATGTCGAACGCCACCGCCACGAGCAGGACGAGACCCTTCACCACCGACTGGACGGACTGGTCGACGCCCATGAGCTGCATCCCGTTGCTCATCACCGCCATGATCAGGCCACCCACCATGGCGCCGACCACGGTGCCGACCCCGCCGGTGACCGCCGCGCCGCCGATGAAGGCCGCCGCGATCGCGTCCAGCTCGAACATGTTGCCGGCGGCCGGCTGGGCGCCGTTGGACCGGGACGAGTAGATCACGCCCGCCACGGCGGACAGGAAGCCCATGTTGACGAAGATCCAGAAGTTGACCCGCTTCACCCGGACGCCGGACAGCATCGCCGCGGGCAGGTTGCCGCCGATCGCGTACACCTGCCGGCCGAACACGGTACGGCGGGTGAGCAGGCCGTAGATCAGCACCAGCACGGCCAGCACGATGAGCACGATCGGCAGGCCGCGGGCGTTGGCGAGCTGCCAGGCGAACCACATGACCACGGCGCCGACCACCACGATCCGCAGGACGAACAGCGGGAACGACTCCACCGGCTGCTCGTGGCGCACCCGGGCGATCCGGGTCCGGAACACGGCCACCGCGTACCCGACGACGGCGAACGCGCCGATGAACAGCGTGAAGGCGTCGTAGCCCTCGCCGCCCAGCAGTCCGTTGAGGAAGCCGGCGGCGACCCGCTGGTACTCCTCGGGGAACGGCGACAGCGAGATGTTGTCCAGCACCCGCAGCGTGAGGCCGCGGAACAGGAGCATGCCGGCCAGGGTGACGATGAAGGCCGGGATCCCGGCGTACGCGACCCAGAGCCCGTGCCACGCGCCGACCGCGACGCCCACCGCGAGCGCGGCCAGCACGCCGGCCCACCAGGGCATGCCCTCCCGGATGACGAGCACCGCGGAGACCGCTCCGGTGAGCGCCACCACCGATCCCACGGACAGGTCGATGTGGCCGCCGATGATCACGATGACCATGCCGATCGCGAGCACCAGGATGTAGGAGTACTGGAGCACGATGTTGGTCAGGTTGCCGGGGCTGAGCGAGACACCGTCGGTGAGCACCGCGAACAGCGCGACGATCACCACCAGGGCGATGTAGATGCCGCTCTGCCGCAGGTTGCCGAGGATCAGCGTGCGCGGGTCGCTGGTGCCGGTGTGCAGGCTCGCGGCCGCGCCGGTGTCGGGCGCGGCGACCTTCTGGGGCGTGGGCTTCGTGCTGGTCATCGGACGAGATCCCTGTCCTTGGTCATGAGTTCCATCAGGTTCTCCTGGGTGGCCTCGCGCACCGGCATCTCCCCGGTGATCCGGCCGGCCGCGAGGGTGTAGACGCGGTCGCACATGCCGAGCAGCTCGGGCAGTTCGGAGGAGATGAGGACCACCGCCTTGCCCTCGGCCACCAGCCGGTTGACGATCGTGTAGATCTCGAACTTCGCGCCGACGTCGATGCCCCGGGTCGGCTCGTCGAGGATCAGCACGTCCGGGTCGGTGAACAGCCACTTCGCCAGCACGACCTTCTGCTGGTTGCCGCCGGAGAGCTTGCCCACCACCGACATCACGGTCGGGGCCTTGATGTTCATGTCGCGCCGTCCCCGCTCGGCGACCTGGATCTCCCGGTTGCCGTCGATCCAGCCGTTGCGGGCGAGCTTGTCGAGCGCGGCGGCCGAGATGTTGCCCCGGACGTCGTCGATGAGGTTGAGGCCGTAGTGCTTGCGGTCCTCGGTGGCGTACGCGATGCCGTTGGCGATCGCCTCGGCCACCGTGCGCGCCCGTACCTCGCGGCCCTTGACGTACAGGCGGCCGCTGATGTCGCGGCCGTAGGCGCGGCCGAACACGCTCATGGCCAGCTCGGTGCGCCCGGCGCCCATCAGGCCGGCGATGCCGACGACCTCACCGGCGCGCACGTGCAGCGAGGCCCGGTCGACCACCAGGCGGTCCTGGGTGGGGTGCCGCACCGTCCAGTCCTCGATCCGCAGCACCTCCTCGCCGGGGGTGACGTCGCGGGTCGGGTAGAAGGTGGCCAGGTCGCGCCCGACCATGCCGCGGATGATCCGGTCCTGGGTCGCGCCGCCGTCGGCCATGTCGAGCGTCTCGACGGTGCGGCCGTCGCGGATGACGGTGGTCGAGTCGGCGATCGCCGTGATCTCACCGAGCTTGTGCGAGATCATGATGCAGGTGATGCCCTGGTCGCGGAGGCTGCGCATCAGGTCCAGCAGGTGCGCCGAGTCGACGTCGTTGAGCGCCGCTGTGGGCTCGTCGAGGATCAGCAGCCGCACCTTCTTGGACAGCGCCTTGGCGATCTCCACCAGCTGCTGCTTGCCGACGCCCAGCTGGATGACCGGGGTGACCGGGTTCTCGTGCAGCCCGACCGACCGCAGCAGCGCCGCGGCCTCGGCGTTGGTGCGGTGCCAGTCGATGAGCCCGCCGCGGCCCCGGCGCTCGTTACCGAGGAAGATGTTCTCGGCGATCGACAGGTACGGCACCAACGCGAGTTCCTGGTGGATGATGACGATGCCGCGCGCTTCGCTGTCCTGGATGCCCCGGAAGCCGACCGGCTCGCCGTCCAAGACGATCTGGCCGTCGTAGCTGCCCGCCGGGTAGACCCCGGACAGCACCTTCATCAGGGTGGACTTGCCGGCGCCGTTCTCGCCGCAGATCGCGTGGATCTCGCCGCGCCGTACGGCGAGCGAGACGTCCTGCAGCGCGGTGACCCCGGGGAAGGTCTTCGTGATGCCACGCATCTCGAGGATGTGGTCGCTCATGGGTATCCGTCCTGCTCGTGGTCGTGGTGTCCGGAGCGGGCGAGCCCGGCGGCGCGGCGCGCCACCGGGCCCTCCGCCCGGATCAGCCGGCTCGGCCGGCGGCGACCTCCTGCTCGGTCAGGTAACCGGAGTCGATCAGGACGGACTTGATGTCCTCCTTGTAAACCGTCTGGACCGGCAGCAGGAACGCGGGCACGACCTTGACGCCGTTGTTGTACGCCTTGGTCTCGTTGGCCTTCGGCTCCTCCTTGCGCAGGAACGCCTCGGCGGCGATCACCGCCTGCTCGGCCAGCAGGCGGGTGTCCTTGAACACGGTGGAGCTCTGCACGCCGTCGTTGATGAGCTTGACGGACGCGACCTCGGCGTCCTGCCCGGTCACCACCGGCATCTTCTTGGCGCCGCCGCGGTAACCGGCGTTCTGCAGGGCGGTGATGATGCCCCGGGAGAGGCCGTCGAACGGCGACAGCACGCCGTCGACCTTGCTGCCGTCGTTGTAGCTGGAAGTGAGCAGGTCCTCCATCCGCTTCTGCGCGGTCTCCTGCTGCCAGCGCAGGATGGCGGCCTGCTCGATCTTGGTCTGCCCCGACTTGACCTTCAGCGTCCCGGCGTCGAAGTACGGCTTGAGCGTGTCCATCGCGCCGTTGAAGAAGAAGCCGGCGTTGTTGTCGTCGAGCGAGCCGGCGAACAGCTCCACGTTGAACGGGCCGGTCGCGGCGCCCTTGGACCCGTCCTTGTTCAGCAGGCCGAGGCCGACCAGGAGCGCGTTGGCCTGCGCCACGCCCACCTTGTAGTTGTCGAAGCTGACGTAGAAGCTGACGTTGGGGCTGTTACGGATGAGCCGGTCGTAGGAGATGACCGGGATCTTCGCGGCCGCGGCGGCCTGGAGCTGGCCGCTGAGCGCGGTGCCGTCGATCGGGGCGATGACCAGCACGTCCGCGCCCTGGGTGATCATCTGGTCGATCTGCTGCGACTGGGTCGGGATGTCGTCCCCGGCGTACTGCAGGTCGACCTTGTAGCCCTTGGCCTGCAACTTCTCCTTCACCGAGTTGCCGTCGGCGATCCACCGTTCCGAGGTCTGGGTCGGCATCGAGACGCCGATCGTCAGGTCGCCGGGCTTGGCGGAGCTGGTGTCCGAGCCGCCTCCGGCGCCCTCGCCGCTGCACGCGGCCAGGCTGATCGCGAGCGCGGCGCCGCTGACTGCGGCCAGGATTCGTCTGCGCACGAGCGTCCTCTCCCCTCCGTGGGCCCCTGTGACACAGGTAACCGTCACGGCGAGTGTTAACGCTCACAAGTTGCCCCGTCAACCAATCGCGCGAAATGTGCATGTCTCTTTCTTGTAACAGAGACGGCGCTCCAGGTAGGACGCGACCGGACGTCGCGGGGGCGGCACGTCGTACCGCCCCCGCGACGCCTGCGCTCAGGAGGCGGAGCAGGTGGGCGTCATGCCCGATCCGCTTCCGTTGCCCTGGAAGCCGAACTCGGCGCTCTGGCCGGCGCCGAGCTGGCCGTTGTAGTCGACGTTCGTGAACCGCACCGTGCCGCTGTTACCGCTCGCGGTGGCGCTCCAGGTGTTTGTGACGCTCGCGCCGCCCGGCAGCGTCATGGTGACGGTCCATCCCCGGGTGCCCGACGAGCCCGCTGTCACCTTCACGTTGGCGACGAAGCCACCGGTCCAGGAGTTCAGCGTCACCGAGGCCGTACACCCGCCCTGACCCGGCGGTGGCGTGGTCGGATTGTTGGGCGGCGGGGTGGTCGGGTTGTTCGGCGGCGGGGTGGTGGTCGGCGGCGGGTTGTTGGTGCCGGAGTTCAGCGCGTCGAGCACCGCGTTGTACGCCGCCTTCTTGTTGCCGGAACAGTCGAACAGCAGCGCGTTGTCCGAGCCGCGCCACGAGTCGCAGTCCCGCACGCCCCACACCGTGATGCCGGCGCAGCGCGACACCGCCAGGCAGGCCCGGGTGACGGCGGCGTAGATGTTCGCCTGGTTGCCGCCGGTCATCACGTCCAGCTCGGTGATCTGGACCTCCACGCCCAGGTCCGCGAAGCGCTGAAGATTGGCCTGGTAGTCACCGGGGATCGTGGTGCCCAGGTGCGACTGGAAGCCGACGCAGTCGATCGGCACGCCACGCGACTTGAAGTCGCGCACCATGTTGTAGATGCCGGTCGACTTCGCGTTGATGCCGTCGGTGTTGTAGTCGTTGTAGCAGAGCTTCGCGCCCGGGTCGGCGGCGCGGGCGGCCCGGAACGCGGCCTCGATCCAGTCGTTGCCGGTGCGCTGCAGGTTCGAGTCACGGCGCCCGCCGCTGCCGCCGTCGGCGAACGCCTCGTTCACCACGTCCCAGGCGTAGATCTGCCCCCGGAAGTGGGTGGCGACCTGGGTGACGTGATTGATCGCGGCGTTGCGCAGCGCGCTGCCGGACAGACCCTGCGCCCACGACGGCTGCTGCTGGTGCCAGAGCAGCGCGTGCCCGCGCACCGACATCCCGTTCGCGCGGGCGTGACTGACCAGCCGGTCGCCACCGCTGTAGTTGAACCGCCCCTGCTGCGGCTCGGTGGCGTCCCACTTCATCTCGTTCTCGGCCACCACGGAGTTGAACTCGCGGTTCAGCACCGTGGCGTACGTGTTGTCGGACAGCTTGTTGGTGGCGACCGCGGCGCCGAAGTAACGGCCCTTCTCGGCCGCCGCCGCGCGCAGCGTGGTGCCGGCGCTCGCGGCCGGCGCCAGGGCCACCGCCATGCCGGCGGCGAGCGCGCCGGCCAGGATGCCGGTGGTCAGCAAGGCTCTCTTTCGTCTCATGCGGATTCCTCTTCCGGGGGTTACGCGATGGTGGTGGTGCGACTCCCCCGACTCCGCGTCCGGTGACGGTGTCGGGGTACGACCAGCGCGGCTCGCCCGGTGAGCCTTGCGGCGCTCATGCCCTGCCATCGACTGTGAGCGATAACATCCCCCGGCGTCAACCCCTGGCGCCTACGGATAGACGTCCTCGTGCGCCTTGCGGTAGTCGACGATCTCGTCCAGCCGGCCGGCCGCGGCGTGCGTCACCCAGGCCGGGTTGCCGAGCAGCGCGCGGCCCAGCGCGACCAGGTCGAACTCCCCGTCCGCCAGCCGCGCGGCCAGGCCCGCCACCGACTCCGGGCCGCCCGCGCGCAGGAAGTCCCGGCGCAGCCCGACCGAGCCGACAGTGATCGACGGCAGACCGGTGAGACGCTTCGCCCAGCCGGCCAGGTTCAGCGGCGAGCCGGGGAACGCCGGCTCCCAGAAGCGACGCTGCGAGGCGTGCAGCACGTCCGCGCCGGCCTCGGCGAACGCGCCGAGGATCCGCGCCAGCTCGGCCGGGGTCTCGGCGATCCGCGCGTCGAACGCGCGCTCCTTGAACTGGGAGAACCGCACGATCACCGGCCGGTGTGCCGGGACCTGCTCGCGCACCGCGCGGACCACGGCCGCCGGGAACGCCGCCCGCCGCGCCGGGGAGCCACCGAACGCGTCGGTCCGGCGGTTCGTGTACGGCCACAGGAACTCGTCCAGCAGGTAACCGTGCGCGGCGTGGATCTCGACCGCGTCGAACCCGGCCCGGACCGCCACCCCTGCCGCGTCCGCGTACGCCGCCAGCAGGACGTCCGCGTCGGCGGCGGTCATCGCGTGCGGCGCGGGGCGGCCCGGCTCGCGTACCCCCGAGGGGGTCCACGCCGGAGCGCCGTCCACCGGCTCGCGCAGGCTGCCCAGGTGCCACAGCTGCGCGGCGATCCGGCCGCCGGCGGCGTGCACCGCCTCGACCACGCCGCGCCAGCCGGCCTCGGCCGCGCCGGGAGTCATCCGTGGCACGGTGTCCTCGTGGCCGGCGCTGGGATGGTCCACCAGCACGCCCTCGGTGACGATCAGGCCGACACCCGCCGCGGCGCGGCGCCGGTAGTACTCGGCCATCTCCGGCGTCGGCACGCCGCCCGGCGCGCGGTTGCGGGTCATCGGCGCCATCACGAAGCGGGACGGCAACGACAGGCCGGCGACGGTGACCGGCTCCAGCAGCGGCGTCACCGGCGATGCGGTGTCCAGTGTCGCGTTCATGCCCCGACGCTAGGAGTTGACACCGGTGTCAACTGCAAGCGCTCAGGCGGCCGGATCCCGGGTGTCCTCGGTCACCGTCATGTCGGCCACCACGTCGTCGAGCACCGCGACGGCGTGCGCGAGCCGTGCCATCTCGGCGGTCATCCGGGCCCGCTCCTCGCGCAGCCTTTCGGTCAGCCACGAGGTGCGGATCTCCGGATCGGTCACGCAGGGCAGCAGCTCGGCCATCCGGCGGCTGCTCAGCCCGGCGTCGAACAGCCGCTGGATGAGCCGGACCCGGTCCACCGCCGACTCGGCGAAGACCCGCTGGCCGCTCGGTGTGCGCAGGGCGGCGAGCAGGCCCTGCTGCTCGTAGTACCGGATGGACCGGGCGCTGACCCCGGTACGCGCCGACAGCTCCCCGATCCGCATCGCGCCTCCCCGCTCGCCGGACCTCCATCATCGAGCATGCCGCGCCGGTCAGGACAGCAGCTCGACGTACCCGTCGGTGCCGTGCACGCGGATCCGCCCGCCGTCGGGGATCAGCCGGGTCGCGTCCGGCACCGCCACCACCGCGGGCAGGCCGTACTCGCGGGCGATCACCGCGCCGTGCGTCATCAGGCCGCCGATCTCCGTCACCAGTCCCGCGACGGCCACGAACAGCGGCGTCCAGCTCGGGTCGGTGTACGCGGTGACGAGGATGTCGCCCGGCTCCACGTCGGCCCGGGTCAGGTCCGTCACGACCCGCGCCCGCCCCTCGACCACGCCGGCCGAGACCGCCAGCCCGGCCAGGGCGCCCGGAGGCACGTCGTCGCGCCGGTACGAGCCGTCGAGGGCCTCGCCGTCGGAGGTGAGCACCCGGGGCGGGGTGAGCGCCTGGTGCGCCCGGAACTCCTCGCGGCGCCGCCGGATCAGCCCGGCGTCGGCCCGCCCGGTGGCCGCGACCTCGCGGAACTCGTCGAAGGTGAGGAAGAAGACGTCCTCCGGACCGGCGAGCACACCGGCGCGCGCCAGCCGGTCCGCCTCGGCCATGAGCGCCTGCTTGTAGACGGCGTAGCGGCTCACGATGTCGTACTTCGGGTACTCGCGGTAGCCGGCGAACGTGCGTACCCGGTCGATCATGCGTTGCGTCTCGGCGGCCTTGCGCTCACCGTCGGGCAGCGCGCGCAGGCGGTCCAGCACCTCCCGGGCCTTCGCCTCGGCCCGCTCCCGGCCCTGCGCGAAGCGGCGCGCGGCCGCGCCCGGGGTGAAGGTGTGGACGTTGTCCAGGATCAGCGGCACGAGCGTGGCCGGGCGCTCGCTCCACCGTGGCCGGGTGATGTCGATCTCGCCGACGCAGCGCATGCCGTACCGGTCCAGGTAGCCCTCGACGGCCGCCCGCGCCTGCGCGCCGCCGGGGAGTTTCGGCAGCTCGTCCAGGAACCCGTCGTCGGCGTGGTCGCGCAGGAACGCCACCACCTCGGGGTACGGTCGGATCACGTCGGCCACGTCGAGCAGCGCCAGCCCCATCTCGGCGGTGACGTTGCCGGGCGCGGACAGCGTGAGCGTGTCGGCGGCGTCGCGTTCGCCGAGCCACTCCCCCAGCTTGTCGTTGAGCCACCAGGCGGCCTGCATCCCGGCCATGATCACCTGGGCGCTCACCGGATCGGTGAGCACCCGCTTGTGCTCGGCGAACGCCTCGATCAGGAAGTCGAACAGCTCCGGTCCGCTGCGGCCCTCGATGTCGCGGCGCAGGGCGGCGAGGGACTCCCGGCTGCGCGCGACGAGGCCGGCGACGATCGCCGGATCGGTGTCGATCGGCGGTGGCGGCCCACCCGCGGGCGGGCCGGCCGGGGCCGGGTCCGGCGCGGCCGGTACGACGTCGCGGGCGAGGACCGTCTCCAGCGCGTCCCGGGTGAGCGGGTCGGCCCGGCCGATCATGCCCAGGAACGCGGTACGGCCCGCCGGGGTGGCCAGGTGCGGTGTGGCGTCGACGAACAGCCGGCCGCCCGCCTCGTGCATCGGCGCCATGGCGGTCAGCCGCCACATCGACAGGCCCAGCGGCTTCATCGCGTCGGTCATCATCTGCTGGTGGCCGACCGACAGGTAGACGTGGAACGTCCCGTCGGCGGCGGCAGCCGGCACCGGGAACAGCGTGGTGATCGGCCGGCTCTGCAGGATGTGGACGTCGTCCCCGGTCACCGCCCACTCGACGTCCTGCGGGCAGCCGAAGTACGCCTCGATCCGCCGGCCCAGCGCGGCGAGGCGTACCGCCTGCGCGTCGGTCAGCGCCGGCTGGGCCTGCCGCGCCGGGTCGACGGGCGCCTGCCGGATGCCGCCGCCGGGCGCCGCGTGCGCCGCCCGTGACTTCGCGCCGATCCGCCGGCCGACGACAGCGCCGTCGCGCACCGTGAACACGTCCGGATTCACCAGGCCGGAGACCAGGGCCTCGCCCAGCCCGAAGCCCGCCTCCACCGAGACCACCCGCCGGTCGCCGGTGACCGGGTCGGCGGTGAACAGAACCCCGGCGGCGTCCGGGAAGACCATCCGCTGCACCACCACCGCCATGTCCACGGCGCGGTCGTCGATGCCGTGGCGCCGCCGGTAGGTCACCGCCCGGTCGGTGAACAGCGAGGCCCAGCAGCGGCTGACGTGCCGCAGCACCTCGGCCGTGCCGACCACGTTGAGGTAGGTGTCCTGCTGGCCGGCGAACGAGGCATCCGGCAGGTCCTCCGCGGTCGCGCTGGAGCGCACCGCGTACGCGGCGTCCGCCCCGAGCGCGGCCAGCGCGGCGGTGACCGCCGCCGCGACGTCGCCGGGCAGGGCGGTCCGCTCGACGGCGCGACGGACCTCGGCGGCGGCCGTGCGCAGCGCCGCCGGGTCGTCCGCGTCCGCGCGGGCCAGCCGGTCCAGCGGGCCGGCCAGCGCCGGCGTCCGCGCCACCAGCCGGAAGGCGTCCGTCGTCACGCAGAAACCCCTGGGTACGCGCACCCCGTCGATCCGCGTCAGCGCCCCCAGGTGCGCGCCCTTGCCGCCGACCGCGGCGATCCGCGCCTCGTCCACCTCGTGCAGTTGCCACACGTACCGTCCGGTCATGCCATGCCCCCGTTTTCGCAGCTCAACCCGCATCGGCCGATGATTCTGCGGCATCACCGGGGCCTTGCGGCAAGACCGGGGGTGCGATATACATTGATAGTGGCAAGGAGATCTGTCTCCTTGCCTTTCGTTATGCCGCAGCCTTTCGTTTTGGGCCGCACCACGAACCCCTGCCCTGACCCGCTGCCGTCACGTGAGTCAGATCTCCCCGCCCCGGGTGGAGTGCCGGGGGCGCGACGGGGCAAGAAGCGATCACGAGGCCGCGACGCGGCCCGGACGAGCGGGATCGGACGGGGTGGGGGAGACTCGGGCGATGAGCGGCGCTGACACCGACCCGCATACGCGCGCCGACGTCTTCGCCGTCGACGGCGAGATCGGGCCGGACCTGGCGCGCGTCGACTGGTCCGCGCACCCGCTCGGGCCGCCGGACACGTGGCCGCAGAGCCTGCGGACCTCGGTGCGGATCCTGCTGTCCTCCCGGTTCCCGATGTGGATGGCCTGGGGACCGCAGCTCACGTTCTTCTGCAACGCCGCCTACCGGCGGGACACGCTCGGCCGCAAGTACCCCTGGGCGCTGGGCCGCCCGGCGAACGAGGTGTGGACCGAGATCTGGGACGACATCGGTCCCCGCGTCGACACCGTGCTGCGCACCGGCGAGGCGACCTGGGACGAGGGCCTGCTGCTGTTCCTGGAGCGGGCCGGCTACCGGGAGGAGACCTACCACACCTTCTCCTACAGCCCGCTGCGCGACGACGACGGCAGCCTCGTCGGGATGCTCTGCGTGGTCAGCGAGGACACCGAGCGGGTCATCGGCGAGCGGCGGATGGCCACGCTGCGCGACCTCGGCTCGGACCCGAGCGTCATCCGCACCGAGCAGGAGACGCTCACGTTCGTCAGCCGCCAGCTGGCCCGCAACCCGCAGGACCTGCCGTTCACGCTCACCTACCTGTACGACCGCGACGGCGACGCCCGGCTGGCGGAGGCGACCGGGCTGCCGGCCGGTCACCCGGCGGCCCCGGCCACGCTGTCCCTCACCGACCCCGCCGCCCCGTGGCCGGCCGGCGCCCTCACCGAGGGCGACCCGGTACGGGTGACGCTCGACGGCCCGGCCTTCGCGGACCTGCCCGCGGGTGTCTGGCCCGCCCCGCCGGCCGAGGCCCTGCTGGTGCCGCTACGGCAGCAGGGCGGCGCGCCGTACGGGTTCCTGGTGGCGGGACTCAACCGCTACCGGGCGCTGGACGACGGCTACCGCGGCTTCGTGGAGCTGACCGCCGGGCACCTGGCGACCGGAATCGCGAGCGCCCGCAGCTACCAGGCGCAGCAGCGGCGGGCCGAGGAGCTCGCCGAGCTGGACCGCGCCAAGACCGCCTTCTTCTCCAACATCAGTCACGAGTTCCGCACCCCGCTCACGTTGATCATGGGGCCGGTGGACGAGCTGCGCGGCCGGCTGCACGACGCCGACGAGCGGGTCCGCACGGAGCTGGACGTCATCCGCCGCAACGGGCTGCGCCTGGGCAAGCTGGTCAACAGCCTGCTCGACTTCTCCCGCATCGAGGCGGGCCGGATGCAGGCCCGCTACGAGCCGGTGGATCTGGCCGCGGTGACCGCCGACCTGGCCAGCGTCTTCCGGTCGGCGATCGAGCGCGCCGGCCTCTCCTTCGAGGTCGACTGCGCGCCCCTGCCCGAGCCGGTGCACGTGGATCGGGGCATGTGGGAGAAGGTGGTGCTCAACCTGCTCAGCAACGCGCTGAAGTTCACCTTCGACGGGACGGTGCGGGTGCGGATGGACGCCGAGCACGGGATGGCCGTGCTGCGGATCTCCGACACCGGCATCGGCGTCCCGGCCGAGGAGATGCCGCGCCTGTTCGAGCGGTTCCACCGCATCGAGAACGCCCGGTCCCGCTCCGGCGAGGGCAGCGGCATCGGCCTCGCCCTGGTC
The DNA here is from genome assembly GCF_001652995.1 of Micromonospora sp. NBRC 110037. Lineage (NCBI taxonomy): Bacteria > Bacillati > Actinomycetota > Actinomycetes > Micromonosporales > Micromonosporaceae > Micromonospora > Micromonospora sp. NBRC 110037. Next base: position 1,051,268 of record NZ_BBVA01000002.1, on the reverse strand, counting down.
AAGGAACTGGTCTCGCTGCACGGCGGCGACATCGACGCGGACAGCACGGTGGGTCGCGGCACCACCTTCACCGTCCGGTTGCCGTTCGGCGCCGCCCACCTGCCCGCCGACGCGCTCACCCCGGCCGGCGCCGGCCGGGCGCCCGGGTCGGCCGAGCCGTTCGTGCAGGAGGCGCTGCGCTGGCTGCCCGCCGACCCGGGCGCCGTCGTCGGCGAGGACGGGCCCGCCGCCACGGACGGCCCGGTGCATCCGCTGCCCGGCGGCGCGCCGGCCCGCGTCCTGGTGGCCGACGACAACGCCGACATGCGGGAGTACCTCACCCGGCTGCTGCGCTCGGCCGGACACGAGGTGCACACGGTCGCCGACGGGCCTGCCGCGCTGGACGCCGCCCGCGCGCAGACGCCCGACCTGGTGGTCAGCGACGTGATGATGCCCCGGCTCGACGGCCTGCAACTGGTGGCCGCGTTGCGCGCCGATCCCCGTACGGCCGGCACCCCGGTGCTGCTGCTGTCCGCCCGCGCCGGCCAGGAGGCCTCGATCGAAGGGCTGGAGGCCGGCGCCGACGACTACCTGGTCAAGCCGTTCCCGGCCGCCGAGCTGCTGGCCCGCGTACGCGCCAACGTGGAGCTGGCGCGGCTGCGCAACCACCACGCGCGCTGGCGCACCGCGCTCGTCGACTCGCTGCAGGAGGCGTTCTTCGTCTGCGACGAGGACGGCGCCGTGGTCGAGATCAACGCGGCGTTCACCGACGTCCTCGGCTACGGGACCGAGGGCCTGCCCTATCCGCCGGTACAGCCGTGGTGGCCGGACCAGGAGGCCGAACCGGACGCGCACCGTCAGGTGGCCGCCGCGTTCTCGAGGCTGGTCGGCCAGTCCCGCGGCACCTACACCGTGCCGGTGACCCATCGCGACGGGCACCGGATCTGGATCTCTGCCGCGTTCAACCAGGTGGACGACCCGGACAGCGGCCGGCGGATGATCGTGGGCACGTTCCGTGACGTCACCGCCGAGCACTACGCGGTCCAGCGGGAGACCGCCCTGGCCGGGCTCGGCATGCGCCTGTCCCGGGCCGACGACCTCGCCGACGCGCTGCACGGCGTGCTGGACGAGCTGCGCAAGCTGTGGCGGGCCGCGGGCGTGCTCACCGCCGTCTTCGGTGACCTGCCCACCCCCGACGTGACCGGCACCGACCCGGCGGCCCGGTGGGCGACGCTGCCCGCCAAACGCCGGCAGGCGTTGCTCGGGCTGCGCGACACCCCGCTGCTGACGCCGGTGGCGACACGCCGGCACGGCGCCGGCATCGCAGTCGAGCACCCGCACGGCACCATGGCGCTCTGGATCGACCTGGGCGAGAAGCGGCCCTTCACCGAGCAGGACCAGACCCTGCTGGCGCTGCTGGCCGGCCACATCGGTCAGGGGCTGCACCGGGTGCACCAGATCGACCAGCAGCGGGAGACCGCGCTGGCCCTGCAACGCGCGATCCTCGGCCCGGCGCAACTGCCCGCCGGCTTCGCCGTGCGGTACGCCCCCGCCGCGGTGCCGCTGAAGGTCGGCGGCGACTGGTACGACACGGTGGAGCTGCCGGACGGGCGCATCGGCATCGTCGTCGGCGACTGCGTGGGACACGGGCTGCGGGCCGCCACCGTGATGGGGCAGCTGCGCAGCGCGTGCCGCGCCCTGCTGTTGCAGGACCCCAGCCCGGCCCGGACGCTGGCGGCGCTGGACCGGTTCGCCGCGCTGCTTCCCGGCGCGTCCTGCGCCACCGTCTTCTGCGGCGTCCTCGACCCGGTCACCGGCCTGATGCGCTACTCCAGCGCCGGTCACCCGCCGGCCATCGTGGTCGGCGCCGACGGCACTCCCCAGCTCCTGCAGCACGGCCGGTCCCGGCCGCTGGCCGTCCGCGCGGGTGAGGAACGACCGGAGGCGGAGGCCACGGTGCCGCCGCGCGCCACCCTGATGCTCTACACCGACGGTCTGGTGGAACGCCGCCGCCAGCCGATCACCGTCGGCATCGCCCGCGCCACCGACGCCATCCAGCAGGGCCACCACGCGCCGGTGGAGGTGCTCGCCACCGAGATCATGGATCGGCTCACGCCCGACGGCGGCTACCACGACGACGTGGCGCTGCTGCTCTACCGCCATCCCGGGCCGCTGGAGCTGGAGTTCCCGGCCGAGTCGACGCGGCTGGCCGAGGTGCGTACCGCGCTGCGAGGATGGCTGGACCGTTGCGGGCTGGCCCCGGCCCACGCCTACAACATCCTGGTGGCGGCTGGCGAGGCGTGCGCCAACGCGATCGAGCACGGGCACCGCGACAATCCCGGCGGGCGGATCCGGCTGCGCGCCGCCGCCACCGCGAACAACCTGCGCCTGAGCGTGACCGACAGCGGTCACTGGCGGGAGCGCGAGCAACCCCCCGATCCGCACCGCGGCCGGGGGCTCGTGCTCATGCGCGCGCTGATGGACAGCATCAGCGTCACTCCGGGAGCGACCGGCACCACCGTCGACATGCAGGCGAGGATCACCGCATGAGCGCGTCCCTGACTCTCACCACGAGCGACCGTCCCGACGGCGTCCGCGTGCTGACCGCCGTCGGCGAGATCGACATGAGCAACGCGTCCTCGTTCGCCGACGCGCTGGCCGAGGGGGTACGGCCCGAGGGCGAACCCCTGGTCGTGGACCTCACGAAGGTCGAGTACCTGGACAGCGCCGGGCTGGCCGCGCTGTTCCCGCACGCCGACCGGATCGCGCTGGTCGCCGGTCCGCTGCTGGAGCCGCTGCTGACCATCTCCGGGCTGGCCGACCTCACCACGGTCCGCCGCGCCTGACGCCGTCGCGGCGTCAGGCGCTGTCGCGGAAACAGGCGCTGTCGCGGAGTCAGGCGGCGTCGCGGACGATCACCAGCGGCGAGTGGGCGTGGTGCAGCACCGCGTGGCTGACCGAGCCGAGCAGCAGCCCGCCCAACGCGCCACGGCCGTGCGCCCCGACCACCACCAGCTGGGCGTCCTTCGACTCCTCGACCAGCACCCGGGCCGGGGCGCCGCGGATCGACCGCTGCCGCACCGGCACGTCGGGGTAACGCTGCGACCAGCCGGCGACAGACTCGGCGACGACGCGCCGGGACTCCTCGGCGAGCGCCTCCGGGTCGTACACCAGGGGCAGGATGTCGCCGGGGCCCATCGGGGTGGGGTACAGCCAGGCGTGCACCACGATCAGCGAGGCGCCCCGGCGGGCGGCTTCCTCGTACGCGAACCCGACCGCCGCGGTGGACAGCTCGGAGCCGTCCACGCCGACCACGACCGGGCCGTCGGCGCGTGCCTCGCCGCGCGTCACCAGCACCGGGCAGTGGGCGCGGGCGGACACCTGGAGCGTGACCGAGCCGATGAGCAGGCCGGCGAAGCCGCCCAGGCCGCGGTGTCCGAGCACGATCAGCGCGGCGTCGCGGGACTCGGCGACCAGCACCGCGGCCGGCGCGCCGTCGACCACCACGCCGGTGACCGGTACGTCCGGCGCTACCTTGCCGGCCTCGGCGACCGCCTCGGCGACGCACCGTTCGGCCTGGTTGCGCAGGCCGGCGCCGGCGGGCGCGCCCGGGGCCGGGGTGAGCGGCGCGCGGGTCAGCGGCCAGATGAACGCGTGCACCACCTGCAGCGGCCGGTTCCGGTCGGCGGCCTCGCGGGCGGCGACCCGGACCGCGTCCAGGGCGGTGGCCGACCCGTCCACGCCCACCACGACGGGGGCCTGCGAGTGGATTGTCATGACGCCTCCTTCACTGTCCTCAGCCTGCCCGTCCGGCGGCCGGCCGGGCAGGGTCCTGGGTCCCGGCGCGAGGGCCGTCGGTCCCGTCGGCCGTGCCGGAGCGGCGGGTCAGCCGCAGCACCAGCCCGGGCAGGACGCCGATCGCGGCGCAGGCGAGCAGGTCGAGCGCGCTCAGCGGGGACGTGCCGAGCAGCTCGCGCAGCGGCGGCAGCAGCACGCCGGCGACCTGGAGGACCGCGGAGATCGCGACCGCCACCGGCAGGGCGCGGTTGTGCTCCCGCGAGCCGGGCGCCCGGGTCGCGCGGACGGCCAGCGCCACGCCGAGCTGGGCGAGGCCGAGCACCACGAAGACCACCGACTGCCACGGTCGGTCCGCCGCGGCGGCCCACACGCCGGCGCCGAGCGTCGCGGCGGCGATGAGCGCGCCGGTGACCAGCACGTCCCGGCCGAGGCCGCCGCCGAGCACGGACTCCTGCGGCGAGCGGGGACGGCGGCGCAGCGTGCCCGGCTCGGCCGGCTCCGCGCCCAGCGCCACCCCGGGTACGCCGTGGGTGAGCAGGTTGATCCAGAGGATCTGCGCCGGCAGCAGCGGCACCGGCAGGCCGACCAGCGGTCCGAGCAGCATCACCGCGATCTCGGCGACCCCGCCGGCGAGCGCGTAGCGCAGGAACCGGCGGATGTTGTCGTAGATCCGGCGGCCCTCGCCGATGGCGGTCGCCACGGTGGTCAGGTCGTCGTCGACGAGCACCAGGTCGGCGGCCTGCCGGGCGACCTCGGTGCCGCCGCCCATCGCCACGCCGATGTCCGCCCGGCGCAGCGCCGGGGCGTCGTTGACGCCGTCGCCGGTCATCGCCACGACGTGTCCCCGGTCCTGAAGGCCGGCGATGATGTCGAGCTTCTGCTCCGGCTGGGTCCGCGCGTACACCCGGGTGTCGGGGTGGGCGCCGCCCGGGTCGCCGTCGTCGCCGTTGGCGAGCGGGTCGCCGTCGCGCCAGAGCCCGAGCCGGCCGCCGATGGCGGCGGCCGTCGCCGGGTGGTCGCCGGTGATCAGGACCAGCCGGATGCCGGCCTGCTCGAAGCCCGCCGCGATGCCGGGTGCCGCCGTGCGCAGCGGGTCGCCGACCGCGACCAGGCCCAGCGGGCGCAGGCCGGTCGGCCGGGCCGGGTCCGGCAGCGTGTCGACCACGGCCGAGGCCACCGCCAGCACCCGCAGCCCTTCGGCGGCGAGCCGGTGCGCGGCATCGGTCAGCTCGGCCAGCTCCTCGGCGCCGGCGTCCATCAGCGGCGGGGCCAGCAGGTTCTCCGGCGCGCCCTTGCAGACCACGAGGTAGCGCCCGTCGCAGCGGCGGTGCACGGTGGTCATCCGGCGCAGGTCCTGGTCGAACGGGGCCTCCGCGACCCGGGGCCAGGCCTCGCGGGTGGTCTCCGGGTCCAGACCGCAGCGGGCCGCGAACGTGACGAGCGCGGCCTCCAGCGGGTCGCCGATCGCTGTCCATTCCGGCCGTTCGCCGGTCGGCGGGGTCAGCGTGGCGTCGTTGCAGAGCAGCCCGGCGCGGGCGAGGGCGCGCAGCTCGTCCGGGGCGCTCACCGGCTCGCCCCGGTGGCGCACCTCGCCGTCGGGCGCGTAGCCGGTGCCGGTCACGGCGTAGCGGTCGCGGCCGGGCACGACCGCGTGCTGCACCGCCATCCGGCCCTCGGTGAGCGTGCCGGTCTTGTCGGAGGCGATCACGGTGACCGACCCGAGGGTCTCCACCGCGTGCAGCCGCCGGGGAATGGCCCGGCTGCCGGCCATCCGGCGTGCGCCCAGGGCGAGCGCGAGCGTGACGACGGCGGGCAGCGACTCCGGTACGGCCGCCACCACGAGGCTCACCGCGGTGACCGCCATCTGCGTGACCGGGCGTCCGTCGAACACGCCGAGTGCGAAGACCAGCCCGGAGAGCACCACGGCGGTCAGTCCGAGCACGCGGCCGAGCGAGGACAGGCGGCGTTGCAGCGGGGTGGGCGCCGGGCGGGTCGCCGCGACCAGGGCGCTGATGCGGCCCAGCGCGCTCGCCGCGCCGGTGCGTACCACGGTCCCGGTGGCGCGGCCGGTGGTGACCACCGTGCCGGCGCTCGCCTCCTCCCCCGCGACCCGGGTCACCGCCACCGACTCACCGGTGAGCGCCGACTCGTCCAGGCTGAGCCGTACCGCGTCGGTGAGGTCCAGGTCGGCGGGCACCACGTCGCCGGCCTCCAGCCGGACCAGATCGTCCCGGACCAGGTCGGCGGCGGGGAGCACGAGGTCACGGCCGTCGCGGACCACCCGCGCGGTCGGCGCCGCGAGCCGGTCCAGCGCCGCCACCGCCCGGTCGGCGCGTACCTCCTGCACCACGCCGATCGCCGTGTTGATCAGGACGACCAGCACGATCACCGCGGTGTCGGGGTAGTCGCGCAGCAGCGTGGTCACCACGGCGGCGGCCAGCAGCAGCGCCACCAGCGGGTCGGTGAGCTGACGGAAGATCCGGCCGGCCAGCCCGCGCTTGCGTGGCGCGGCCACCGTGTTCGGCCCGTCGGCGCGCAGCCGGGCGGCCGCCTCGGCCGAGCCGAGCCCGGTCGCGGGGGCCGGAGAGATCTCGGTGGGCGTCACCGTGCCCTGCCCGCCGTTGATCACCACATTGCCCTCCATGTCGTCGCCGCCCGCGCCGGGCACTCCCAGCATGCCGGGTGCGCGGGCGCGGCTCGCAGGGCCGAGGGCCTGTCGGACCCGGGACCAACGGCCCCCGCGGTACGGGGCAGCGCGGCGTCCGACTCGTCGGTAACGTCCGTGCGGTGAACCGGACACGCAGCGCCGCCGGCCCGACACCCCCGTCCCGTCACCGGCCGGTCCGCTGGGCGCTCGCGGTGCTCCTGCTCGCGTCGGTCGGATGCGGAAGGGGATTCGGCGAGGAGAGCGGCGACGAACTGGCGCGCGACGTCGCGGCGGCGGAGGCGAAGCAGCTCAACACGGAGCTCGGGCACCGCAACCGGGTCCGCGACGCCGGGTCGATCGCGGCGGCCGAGATCGTCCAGCAGCCGCAGGGCACCGCGTTGGGCGATGACGAGACGGTCCGGCGGGAGGCCCTGGCCTGGTCCGGCCGCACCGCCAGAGACGAGCGGGCCACCGTCGACGTGCGGTTCGTGGTGACGGTGCCGGAACGACCGCCGGTGTCGGTCGGCGGCGCGAGCAACAGCGCCGGCGACGCCACCCGCTGCTACCGGTACGAGTTCCAGCTCTACCGCTACACGACGTACCACGAGATCGACTGTCCGAGCGGGGCCGCGCCCTCGCCACCCACCGCCGCGCCGGTGCCGAAGGTGCCCGAGGACGGGCGGCAGCGGCTCACCGCCGTGCTGCGTACCGCCACCCCGGACACCCTTGCCGGCGCGGTGCGGGCGGCGTTCCCGCAGGACTGGATCACCGTCGACACGACGGTGCACGAGGGCGCGCTCGTCGCCGCCGTCGGCGTACCGGCCGAACGGGACTGCCTCCTGCTCGTCCGCACCCCGGCCGGGAAGATCGAGGCTCCCGGGTACGACCGGATCTGGCTGGAGCCGGGCGAGACCGGCTGCCGGACGGGCCTGTACGTCTCGCCGCCGCGCTGAGACACCGGCCCGGTTTGCCGCGCGACGGCCGGAGGACTGACCTTCTCGGGCCCATGTCAATGTAGCGTTGACGAGTGAGCCTGGCCGGCCTGTCCGAGATCGCCGCGACCCGGGTCCGGCTGGACGACCGCGAGCTGGACCTGATCGACCGGGCCCGGCACGACGGCGCCACCTGGGCCGACATCGCGCGGGCGCTGGGCCTGGGCAGCCGGCAGGCCGCCGAGCAGCGCCGGCAGCGTCTCGCGGCGGCCCGGCGGGCCCGCGTGACCCGGCTCGACCCGGTCGGCTCCCCCGACCTGCCCGTGCTGCGGACGGCGGTCGCCGACCTGCGCCGCTGGATCGAGACGGACCGCGCGTGGGACGGGCGCTTCCCCCGCGCGGCGTTGACGCGCCGCACCTGCGCGCTCGCGCTCGACGCCCCCGCCGGGCCGCTGTACGCGCTGGCCGCGCACCTCGCCGACGATCTCGCCGGGGCCGGACTCCGGCTGCCGCCTCCGGTACGCGACGCCGCCGGGCGCATCACGGCGACACTGTCAACAAGACATTGACGTAGCCCCGAAGTGTTGCCACGCCCCGGCTCAGGTCCCGAGGATGAGTCCTCCTGGCTCAACTCTCGGGGGACCCATGCGCCGCAACGCCGTCCTGTTCGTGGCCGTCTCGCTGCTGTCCGGGCTGGGCGGCAGCGCCATGGCCCTGGTCTCCGGCATCTGGATCCTGGACCTGACCGGCTCCACCGGGCTCGCGGCGCTGGCCGGTCTCTGCGTCTACGCCCCGACGCTGGCCGGCCCTTGGCTCGGCGGCCTGCTCGACCGGGTCCCCCGGCGTCCTCTGGTGGTCGGCGTCAACCTCGCTCTCGCCGGCACGCTGCTGAGCCTGCTGGCGGTGCGCGGGCCCGGCCAGGCGTGGCTGATCTACGCCGTCTCGCTCGCCTACGGGATCGGATACGTGCTCGTCGACGCCGGCGAGACCGCGCTGCTGCCCGCCGCGGTCCCCCCGGCCCGGCTGGCCGACGTCAACGGTTGGCGGTCGAGCGTGCAGGAGGGCGTGAAGCTGGTCGCGCCGCTGGCCGGGGCGGGCCTGTACGCGTGGCGGGGCGGGCACGTCGTCGCGGTGCTCGCCGCCGTCGTACCGTTGCTCGTGGCCGCCCTGTACGGCGCGTTACGCCTGGCCCGGGCGGCGTCCGCTCCCCCGACCGCACCCGCGGTGGGGCTGCGGGCCGGGCTGGCCGCGCTCCTGGCCCGGCGGGCGGTACGCGTGCCGGTGGCGCTCGCGGCGGCGTCCATCGCGATGTCCGGCTTCACCACCGCGGCGCTGTACGACGTGGTGGTGACCGGCCTCGGGCTGCCGTCCACCTTCCTCGGCGTGCTGGCCGGCGCGCAGGGTGGCGGATCGCTGCTCGCCGGGCTGGTCGTCGGCCGGCTCATCCGCCGCCACGGCGAGATCACGGTGGGGGTCGCCGGCGCGGTCCTGTTCGCGGCCGGCTGTCTGGGACGCTGCCTGCCGTGGTGGCCGGGCACGGTCGCCGCCTCGGTGGTGATCGGCGTCGGTCTGCCGTGGACGCTCGTCGCGGCGGTCACCGCCGTGCAGACGTACACGCCGCGGGAGATGCTCGGGCGGGTCGCCGGGACGGCGAACACGGTGATGTTCGGCCCGATCACGCTGGCCATCCCGCTCGGGTCGGCGGCGGTCGCGGTCGGCGGCCGGCCGCCGCTGGTACTCGCCGCCGTGGCGTGCCTGGCCGCGGCACTGGCGGCCGCCCGGCCGGGTCGTCAGCCCGCGGCCGGCGGGCCGGACAGGTGGCGGATCAGCTCCGGCCGGGAGCGCAGCCGAAGCTTCCGGTAGACGTTGCCGAGGTGGTACTCGACGGTCTTCGGCGACAGGAAGACCCGGGCCGCGATCTCCCGGTTCGTCAGGCCCTCCGCCACGTGCAGGGCGATCAGGCGTTCCTGGCCGGTCAGCCGGTCGACGGTCCGGTCGCCGGGCTCGGGCGGCCGCCGGCCGGTGGCGTCGATCTCGGTGCGGCACCGCCGCGCCCAGCCCTGCGCGCCGAGCGCCTCGAACAACCGCAGCGCGGCGTGCAACTGGACCCGCGCGTCCCGGCGGCGCCGGGCCCGGCGCAGCCGCTGCCCGTAGCTGAGCAGCGTCCGGGCCCGTTCCAGCGGGACGACGGCGGGATCGCACCGGGCCAGCGCCGCCGCGAAGACCTCGTCCAGGTCCGGTTCGCCGGCGAGCAGGCCCTCGACGCGCGCGGCGGCGGCGCGGGCGGCGGCACCGCCGGCCCCGGCCAGGTCGCGCAGCCGCCGCGCCGACCGCTGCGGGTCGGACAGGTGCGCGTACGCCTCGGCCAGCTCGGCCGCGACGGGCAGCCACCCCGGTTCGGCGATGCCGCCGTCGCGCTGGGCCCGGCGGACCCGTTCCAGCTCGGTCACGGCGTCCTGCCAGCGCGCCCCCACCGCCGCCGCGATCCCGGTGGCGTAGCGGAGCCGGACCTCGATCTCCCGAAACTCGCCCGGCAGGAGCCGGCGGGCGTCCCCGACGTGCGCGAGCGCCTCCGGCTCCTCGCCGAGCAGCGCCTCCACCAGGGCCAGCGCGGCCAGCGCCTCCGCCCGCAGCACCGGAAGCGCCACCTGCTCGGCGATCCGGACCGCCTCGGCGGCGGCCTGGTACGCCGCGTGCAGCCGGCCGGTGCGCCACTCCAGCCCGGCGAGCCGGGGCAGGGCGTACGCCAGCAGGAACACGTCGTCTGCGGCACGGGCCCGGTCGATCTCCGGTTCCAGCAGCGCCCGCGCGGTGTCGTGGTCCCCGAGCCAGCAGAACACCTCGGCCAGCTCCGCCGCCGAGCCGTCGGCGTGGCCGGCGCAGGCGGCGACCAGGGCACGGGCCGACGCGACCCCTTCGGGCAGCCCGGCCAGCACCTGTGCCGCGGCCAGCCGGATCGGGCCCTTCGGCCAGGTCGCGCCCGCGTCCGCGGCGGCCAGCTCGGCCACCCGCGCGCACAGCGGCACCATGCCGGTGACGTCCAGCCGCGCCCAGAACTGGTTGACGCGGGCGCTCATCAGCCGGGCCGCGCCGAGCGGATCCGCTTGCGCGTACGCCTGCGCGTCGGCCAGGTACGCCTCGGCGCCCGCCGTGTCACCGTGCTGCTGCGCCAGGTGGGCGAGCAACGGCTTGACCCGGCAGCGCAGGTCGGCGCGCCGGGTCAGTCCGATCGCCTCCTCCCCCAGCGTGATCGCGTGCCGGCTCGCGCCGGCGTTGGCCCAGGCGCGCGACGCGGCGGCGAGCCGGGACGCGCGTACGTCCGGGTCCGGGGTGAGACGGGCGGACCGTTCGTAGGCGCGTGCCTCGGCCACCACGCCGCCCCGGCGTTGCGCCCGCTCGGCGGAGTCGGCCAGCAACGCGGCGACGCCCTCGTCGGGCACGGTGGTGGCGGCCGCGAGATGCCAGGCCCGGCGGTCGGCGGTGTCGTCGCCGGTGAGCGCGGCGGCCACCGCCAGGTGGGCGGCCCGCCGCCGGCCGGGGCCGGCGACCGAGTGCACCGCGGCGCGGGTCAGCGGGTGGCGGAACGTCACCTCACGGTCGGTCACCCGGATCAGCCCGGCGTCGACCGCCGGGTCCAGCACGCCCAGACGCAGCCCGTCCGCCACCAGGATCCGCTCCAGCAGCGCCGGGGTGGTGACCTCGGTGACCGCGCAGGCGACGAGCGCACGCCAGGTGTCGTCGGGCAGCCCGCGGGCGTGCGCCAGGACGGTCGTCTCGATGCGTTCGACGAGCACGAGAGGCTCCCGCAGCGGCAGCCACCCGTTGCGGTGCTCCTCGGACAGCGTCGCCGGCAGCTCGGTCAGCGCGAGCGGGTTGCCGGCGGTGGCCGCCGCCAGGTCGGCGGCCACCCGGCGGTCCAGGCCGGCGCGCATGGCGAGCCGGATCGCGTCGTCGCGCGCCAGACCGGTCAGCGGCAGCTCCGGCAGGCCGGGCGCGGGGAACGCGGGGGCGTCGCGGGCCGCGAAGACGACGGCGACCCGGTCCGCGAGCAGCCGCCGGGCGGTGAACAGCAACGCCTCGGCGGAGGCCGGGTCGATCCAGTGCGCGTCGTCGACCAGGCAGAGCACCGGCGTGTCCTCGGCCGCCGTCGTGAGCAGGCTCAGCGTCGCCACGTACGCGGCGAGCCGGTTGACCGGACGGGAACTGCCGTCGATGGCGAATACGGTACGCAGCGCGTCGGCCTGCTGCGCGGGCAGATCGCCGAGCCGGTGCAGCAGTGGCCGCGCCAGTTGGTGCAGCGCGGAGAACGGCAGGTCCGCCTCGAACGGCGCGCCGGTGGCGCGCAGCACCCGCATCCCGGTGGACCGGGCGGCACAGTGCTCCAGCAGCGCCGTCTTGCCCACGCCTGCCGCACCGCGCAGCACCAGGGCGCCGCCGTGACCGTCGACCGCGTCGGCCAGCAACGCGCCGAGCCGCCGGCACTCGTCGGCGCGCCCGAGCAGGGCGTCATCACCGGTGTCCGTGGCCGTGCCGACGGCACCGGCCGGCGCCGGACCGCTGCCCATGACCGCACGCTAGCCGCCGGTGTGGTCCGTCCGGGCGGGCGCGACGCGAACCCGACAGGGTGCCCGCGCGGCCTCGTCGACTAGGAGGAACCCGGATCCGGGTGCCGTCGCGGCTCCCTAGCGTCTTCCCCAGTCGTCCGGCCGGTGACCACCGGCGGATCCGGGACGACGACACGACTCCGAGGGGAGACACCATGATCGGGAAGAGAGCGGCCGGGGTGCTGGCGGCGGGACTGCTCGCCGCCGGGTTCGGGGTGGCGTACGGCCCGCCGGCACAGGCCGCCAGCGGCCACTACGCCATCGTCAACTACGGCAGCGGCAAGTGCCTGGAGGTGGACCGGTCCGGCGCCCCGTCGTCGCTCGGCGGCCGGGTCGTGCAGCGCACCTGTGACGGCCAGGCCGTGCAGCGCTGGTCGCCGGTGGGCAGGGACACCTACACGTTCGTCAACCAGTTCAGCGGCATGTGCGTGGACGTCCGCAACGGGGTGAACGCCGACGGCACGCCGTTGCAGCAGTGGGCCTGCACCGGCACGTCGAGCATGAAGTGGACGGTCGACCCGAACTCGTTCGCGGGGGTGCACCAGATCAAGTCGCAGGTCGGTGGCCGGTGCATGGACGTGCGGAGTGGATCGGACGCCGACGGCGCGACGGTCCAGATCTACCGCTGCACCGGGTTCGGCAACCCGGCCCAGGTCTGGTCGTTCGCGGCGGTCTGACCGGCGCGGATGCGGCCCGTCCCCAGGGGTGAGGGGGACGGGCCGCACGATCGTCAGCGCCAGGTGTCGGTGACGGCCCGGGTGCCGCCGGCCGGCGTGGTGAGCGTCCGGTTCGCGCCGGACTCCCAGGTCACCGTCCCGTCCGGGTTCTTCTTGACGTACTTGTACTCGACAGCGGTGTTCGCGGGCAGGTCGACAGTGGCCCGCCAGACCGGGTACGCGGCCGAGGAGAGCGCGACGGCGGCGGCCGGGTTCCAGCCGCCGAGCGCCGGTATGTTGCCGACGACGAACACGTTCTGCCCGTAGGCGGTGGTCGCGGTGACGGAGAACGTGGTGGCCACAGCCGTGGAGACGGTGTCACCGCGGAACGTCTCGGTCACCGCGTACGTGCCGGTGGCCGGCGTGGTGAGCGTCCGGTTCGCGCCGGACTCCCAGGTGACCGCGCCGGCGGCGGTCAGCTTGACGAACTTGTACTCCACCGCGGTGGACCGGGGCAGGTCGACGGTGGCACGGTAGACGCCGCCGCCCTGCGCGGTGAGCTTGACGCCGCTCGCGGGCGTCCACGACCCGAGCGCGGGGATGCTGCCGACGACGCGGACGTCCTGCCCGGCGGCCAGGTTCGCGGTGACGGTGAACGTGGTGGCGATCCGGTCACCCGGGCTCACCGTGGGGGACACGGTCGGCGAGGGCGACACGGTCGGGGAGGCCGACGGGGACGGGCTCGCGCCCGGCCGGGCGTTCACGTGGATCGCGACCGCGTCGTTGGCCGGGAGGGTCACGGTGGCCCGGCCGCCGGACACGGTCACCGTGGAGCCGGTGCAGCCGCTGCCGGTGGCGACGCCGGAGATGACGTCGCAGTACCGGCCGTCGGCGAGCCCGGTGGTGAAGGTGGCGGTGGTGGCGGAGCCGGAGTCGTTGATGCCGATCCACGCCCGGTCGCCCCGGTGGAAGCCGATCACGTTGCTGTTCACCGTGGTGAAGTCCGAGACGGTCTTCACCGGGCGGGCGGCGTTGGCCCAGCCGACCATGCCCTTGACGCCGGTGGTGCGGCTCAGGCAGGTCCAGGCGGCACCGCAGACCGTGTCGGTGACCCGTCCGGTGCCGTCGTGCGGCGGGGACTGGTTGCGGTTGGACCAGGTGAAGCTGTCGTAGACCGACGGCTTGCCGTGCGGGTAGGCCAGCGCGAAGTAGTTGGCCAGCACGTAGTCGGTGCCGTTCTTGTACGACAGCACCACGCCGTCGCGCTCCAGGTCGTGGTTGGTGACCATGGCGAAGACGTTGGCGCCGGGCGCGTCGAGGTTCCAGTTCGGCACGTTGGCCAGCGCCGAGATGGAGCCCTGGAAGGCCGAGCGGATGCCCTTGGCGTACGCGAAGTCGAGCACGTCGCCGTTGGCGATGTACGCACGGGCCTGCAGCGCGGAGTTGCTCGCCCCGTCGAAGATCTCCTGCGCGACATACGGACGCCGGCCCTCGACGACCGTGTTGTTCAGCTTGCCGAGGATGGCCGCGAAGTCGTCCTTGCGGATGTGCTTGACCGCGTCGACCCGGAAGCCGTCGACGCCGAGCCCGATCAGGTCGTTGAGGTACGCGGCGATCTTGTTCCGGACCGCTTCCTTCTCGGTGTACAGGTCCGACAGCGACAGCAGCTCGCAGCTGGTCACCTGGGCCTCGTTGTTCCAGTCGTTGATGGCGCCGCCGGTCGGGCAGTTGTCGCCGGGGCGGTGGAAGTCGCCGTCGCCGTACGGCACGGCCGGGTAGCTGTAGCCGGAGAACTCGGTGCCGGCGTAGCCGCGCGTACCGGCCGGGTTGTTGGTGCCGGCCATGTGGTTGACCACCGCGTCGACGTAGACGCGCACACCGGCGTTGTGGCAGGCGGTGACCATCGCGGCGAACTGCTGGCGGTTGCCGAACCGGCTGTCCAGCTTGTACGACACCGGCTGGTACACCTCGTACCACGGGTAGGCGCCGTCGGCGCTGGCGGGCAGCTTCACCGACTCCTGCGGCGGTGCCACCTGCACCGCGCCGTAGCCGGCCGGTCCGAGGTGGTCGGTGCAGGCGGCGGCGACCGAGGTCCAGTTCCATTCCCAGAGGTTGGCGGTCACCTCGCTGTCGTTGAGTACGACGGCGGCGCGGGCGGGTGCGGCGGTGGTGGTGGCAGCCGCGACGGCAACCGTGCCGCCCGCCGCGACGAGCGCGGCGGCGAGCAGCAGGCGACCGGCACGGCCACGGGGGTGTGGCCTGACGGAAAGCATGGTTGGGGGACCTCTTCCGTGGGTTCGAAAGGGTGAGCGGGGGGTGGGGCGGCCGTCCCGGGTAGCGAACACCATGCGCCATCCATGAAAGTCTTTGCAAGAGCTTGCGGCAAAGTTTTCGAAACCCGCAGGCAACACGAGCGGGGTCAGATCCCCGACCACCAGCGGCGATCCACGCTGGACCGAGCAATCCGGCGCTCGACCAGGATCCCGACGCTCGGGACGAAACAAATCGCTTCGCGGGACGACCGCAACTTCTGAGCAGATTTTCCAACGTTTGCGGGCCGGGTGTGCGCCGCTGATCCCCGACACCCGCCGGACACGGGACGAGCCCCGGTCCGTCGCGGCGCGACGGACCGGGGCTCGCTCGGAGACGGCGGATCAGGCCAGGTCGAAGCGGTCCAGCTCCATGACCTTCGTCCAGGCGGCGACGAAGTCACGCACGAACTTCTCCCGCGCGTCGTCGCTGGCGTAGACCTCGGCGAGGGCCCGCAGCTGCGAGTTGGAGCCGAAGATCAGGTCGACCGCGGTGGCGGTCCACTTGACCTGGTCGGTGGCCAGGTCCCGGATCTCGTACACGTGCTCCTCGGACTCCGACGCCTTCCACCGGGTGCCCGGGGAGAGCAGGTTGACGAAGAAGTCGTTGGTGAGCACGCCGGGCCGGTCGGTGAGCACGCCGTGCGACGCGCCGCCGACGTTGTTGCCGAGCGCGCGCAGACCGCCGACCAGCACGGTCATCTCCGGCGCGGTCAGGTTCAGCATGTACGCCCGGTCGACGAGCAGCACCTCCGGCTGGGTCTTCTCGCCCGGCCGCAGGTAGTTGCGGAACCCGTCGGCGCGCGGCTCCATCACCCGGAACGACTCGACGTCGGTCTGCTCCTGGGTGGCGTCGGTACGCCCCGGGTGGAACGGCACGGTCAGCTCGACGCCCGCGTCGCGCGCCGCCTGCTCGACAGCGGCCGAGCCGGCCAGCACGATCAGGTCGGCGAGGGAGATCTGGGCGCCGCCGGCGGCGTTGAACTCCTGCTGGATGCCCTCCAGCGTGGCCAGCACGGTGGCGAGCTGCTCGGGCTGGTTGACCTCCCAGTTGCGCTGCGGCTCCAGGCGGATCCGCGCGCCGTTGGCGCCACCGCGCTTGTCGGTGGAGCGGTAGCTCGCGGCCGAGGCCCAGGCGGTGGAGACCAGCTGGGCGGTGGTGAGACCGGACTCCAGCACCTTCGCCTTGAGCGCGGCGACGTCGGCGTCGTTCACCAGCTCGTGCGCGACGGCCGGCACCGGGTCCTGCCAGAGCTGGGCCTCCGGCACCCACGGGCCGAGGAAGCGGCTGACCGGGCCCATGTCACGGTGCAGCAGCTTGTACCAGGCCTTGGCGAACGCCAGCGCGAACTCGTCCGGGTTCTCCAGGAACCGGCGGGAGATCTTCTCGTACGCCGGGTCGACGCGCAGCGACAGGTCGGTCGTCAGCATCGTCGGCTTGTGCTTCTTCGACGGGTCGTGGGCGTCCGGGATGATCGCCTCGGCGTCCTTGGCGACCCACTGCTTGGCGCCACCCGGGCTGGTGGTCAGCTCCCACTCGTAGCCGAAGAGGATCTCGAAGAACCGGTTGGACCACTGCGTCGGCTTGTCGGTCCACGTCACCTCGAGACCGCTGGTGATCGTGTCGCCGCCCTTGCCCTCGCCGTACGTGCTGAGCCAGCCCAGACCCTGCGCCTCCAGCGGCGCGGCTTCCGGCTCGGGGCCGACGTGCTGGTCGGCGGGGCCCGCGCCGTGGGTCTTGCCGAACGTGTGGCCGCCGGCGATCAGCGCGACGGTCTCCTCGTCGTTCATCGCCATCCGGCGGAACGTCTCGCGGATGAAGTGCGCCGCCGCGAGCGGGTCGGCGTTGCCGCGCGGGCCCTCCGGGTTGACGTAGATCAGACCCATCTCGGTCGCGCCGACGCCGGCCACCATCTCCTTCTCGGAGGCGTAGCGCTCGTCGCCGAGCCAGGCGTCCTCGGGGCCCCAGAAGATCTCCTCCGGCTCCCAGACGTCCTCACGGCCGAAGCCGAAGCCGAAGGTCTTGAAGCCCATCGACTCCAGCGCGACGTTGCCGGCGAGCACCAGCAGGTCGGCCCAGGAGATCTTCTGGCCGTACTTCTGCTTGACCGGCCAGAGCAGCCGGCGGGCCTTGTCCAGGTTGGCGTTGTCCGGCCAGCTGTTCAGCGGGGCGAACCGCTGACCGCCGTCGCCGGCGCCACCGCGGCCGTCCTCGATGCGGTAGGTGCCCGCGGCGTGCCAGCTCATCCGGATCATCAGGCCGCCGTAGTGGCCGAAGTCGGCCGGCCACCAGTCCTGCGAGGTGGTGAGGACCTCGGTGATGTCCCGCTTGAGCGCCTCGACGTCGAGCTTGGCGAACTCCCGGGCGTAGCTGAAGTCCGGGCCGAGCGGGTTGCCCTTGTCCGAGTGGGCGTGCAGCACCGACAGGTCGAGCTGGTTGGGCCACCAGTCACGGTTGCTGCGCGGACGACCGCCGGTCTTCGGGGTCGGCGAGTCGATCGCCGGGTTCTCGCTCTCGCTGCCGTGCGCGGTCACGGAGTCGTGCGCGACCGGGCAGCCGGCCGCCTCCTTCGCGTCCACGCCCTGCGGGCTGACGGGCCGGTTGTCCTGGGTGTCGCTCATCTGTTTCCTTCCGAACTGGCGGATCACTGGGCGGTGCGGTCGGCCGCGCAGCCGGGGCAGGCGCCCCAGTAGACGACCTCCGCCTCGTCCACCACGAAACCGTGGTCGTCGGAGGCGGTGAGACAGGGGGCGCTGCCGACGGCACACTCGACGTCGGCGATGGCGCCGCAGGAACGGCACACGACGTGATGGTGGTTGTCTCCCACCCGAGACTCGTAGCGGGCCGTGGCGCCGGCCGGCTGGATGCGCCGGATCAGCCCGGCGTCGGTGAGGGCCCGCAGCACATCGTAGACCGCCTGGTGGGACACGGTGGGCTGCTCCGCGCGGACCAGCGCGATCACGGTGTCGGTGTCGACGTGCGGGTGGTCGCGCAACGCCGCGAGCACCGCCAGCCGGGGCCGGGTCACCCGCAACGAGACCGCCCGGAGCTGCGTCTCGAAGTCGGCCGTCATGCGACGACCTTAGCCCGGTCTTTTGGAATGAATCAAGTTTCTGCCCAGGTGTGTCGGCCGCCACCGCGGCCGTCCGCGCACACGAAAACGGGGGTGCCGCGCCTGGCGCGGCACCCCCTCCCCGGAAGAGGGTTCAGGCGGCTGAGCAACTCGCGGTGGGCGTGTTGCTGTTGCCGTTCTTGTAGAGCGTGATGCCGAAGTTGTTGCCGTTGCCGTTGGGACGCGCGGTGAGCGTGCCGCTGGTGCCGCTGACCGAGGCGTTCCAGCTGTTCTGCAGGCTCTGGCCGCCCTGGGTCTGGATGCTGACGACCCAGTTGCTGGTGCCGCTGACCGAGAAGGTCACGTTGAACCGGTCGCCCCACTCCTCGGCCCGGCTGACGCTGACCGTGCAGCCACCGTTGTTCGGCGGCGGGGTGGTCGGGTTACCGCTGGTCCCGCCGATCGTGATGTTGGAGTTGCCGCTGCTCTGGTAGCCCTCGGTGGCGAGGATCTGGTAGTCGTGCGAACCGAGGTTCATGCCGTAGCGGGACCAGGCGTCGAAGTGGTTGCCGGCGGTGATGGTGCCGCCCACGCGCTTCGACTGCCGGACGCTCCAGTACTGGTAGAACGTCCGCGTGCCCTCGATCGAGGGGGCGTTGACCCGCTGGGTGCGGTAGATGTCGTACGTGCCGCCGTCGGAGGACACCGAGCCCATGTAGCCGCTGCCCGGCGGGCGCCAGCTGCCCCAGCTGTCGACGATGTAGTACTCGACGAGCGGGTTGCGGGTCCACCCGTAGAGCGTCAGGTACGCGTTGCCGGACGGGTTGAAGCTGCCGGAGTAGCTGACCGTGCGGCGGCCGCCCGGGTTCCAGCCCTTGCCGGCGACGAAGTTGTTGATGTTGCTCCACTGGGTGCTGTACTGACCACCGTTGCCCATGGTCATGGAGACGTTGCCACTGTCTTTCCAGAAGGAATAGAAGTAGCCGTTGTTGGTGCCGGTCGAGTTCGACGTGACGGTGGTGTCGGCGTAGGCCGGGCCGGACGTGACCGCCGTCGTCCCGGCGGCGATCAGCGCCACGGCACAGGCGCCGCCGAAGAGCATCCGGAGGCGTCCGCGCCTGCGGTTGCCCGTGCGGACGGGGGCGTCGTTCATGGACGGGTTTCCTCCCTGTGACCGGCTGGCGCGGCCAGCCGGGTGGCACGAGCCGCATGTGGCCGTCCGCTGGTGGACGGCGGGACGGGCGACTGCGCGCCACGGCGGTGGACGGACATCGACGTCAATCGAGATACGCCGATGGCCACAGTATTGGAGGCTCATTTCTCCGTGTCAACAAGTTCCGGAAATGTTGTGGAAACCCGAAGTAGCACAAATAGGGCTTAGCGCCGCCGCGTGCGGCTGCCGCAGCCCCGCCGGGGGTCTTTTGAACGAGCCGAGTAAGCGATGGTGACCGGAAGTTTCGGCGGCTTTCCGGATCAAGGCCGGGCCCGCGCCGGGCGCCGCTACCCGGTCGAGCCCAGCATCACCCCGAACACGCCGCAGCAGGCCAGCCCGCCGACGACGAGCGTGACGAGGGCGACCGAGTAGTTCGACCACAGGCCGAACCGCGTCACGTCGGTGCCGTACCCGTCGTGGACCCGGTTGCGCCAACCGCCGAAGCGGAACACCAGGTGGTGGGCGGCTCCCGGCTGGACCATGAGCGACGTGGTCATCAGCGGGACGCCCATGAAGTCGGTGTAGCGGACGTCGTGCCCGCCGGCCGGGGCGGCGACGTGCCACGTGCCCTCGCCCGGGATCGCGACCAGCTGGCGGTCGATCTTGAAGCGGCTGGTGACCGGCGCGGGAATCATGTACGGCCCCCGGTTCACCGAGACCACGAGCACTCCGCAGCCCGGCGGCGGGGCGATCGGGTGCGGGTAGGCGATCAGCGGGACGACGCCGTGCATCGGCGGGTACGGCTGCGAGGGGAGGTAGGACACGGCCAGATTCTGGCACGGCCGCGCCAGGTGTCGATCTCCCCCGCTCAGCCGGCGCCGGGCGCCGCGGCTCCGGCGAGCAGGCGCTGTCGCATCAGGAACTTGCGGACCTTGCCGGTGGGTCCCATGACCACGTCGCCGTCCGGGACTGTCACCACCCGGCGCAGCGTCGCGGCCACCGCGGGGCCCAGCGCGGCCCGGACCCGGTCGGTGCGGTCGCGCGCCGGATCCGCGTCCTCGGCGAGCAGGAGCAGCACGTCGGTGACGGTCGTGCCGTCCTCGGCCGCCGCCGCGACCACAGTGCAGTCACGGACGTCCGGGCAGTGCCGCAGGACGCGCTCCTCGGACAGCGCGGTGTACAGCCAGGTCCCGCCGCCCAGGTCGACCGCGTCGCTGGCCCGGTCGACGTGGTGGTAGTCGCCGGCCTCGTCGCGGTACATCAGGTCGCCGGTGAGGTAGTAACCACCCAGCCGGGTGCGGTACGTGGTGACCGAGTCGTTCCAGTACCCGAGCGCCAGCGTCGGCGACTTCAGGCCGACGTGCCCCACCTGCCCCGGCGCTACCTCCTCACCGGTCTCCACGTCGAGCAGCGCGATCTCGGCGAACGGGTACGGCTTGCCGACACAGCGGTCGTACCGGTCGCTGCCCAGCCGGTGGGTGATCCGGAACGCGCCGTGCCCCATCTCGGTGGAGCCGAGCATGTCGACGAACTTCGAGCCGGGGGCGTCCACCATGCCGTCGCGGGTGTACGTGGGATGGCTGCCGACCGCGACCAGCCGGCGTACGTGCGACTCGTGCGCGCAGTCTCCGGTGTTGAACCAGTTGCGCACCGAGCTGAGGTCGCGGGTGGTGAGGTCGACCCGGGCCAGCTCGGACCAGGTCACCGCGAAGCCGAAGACGCCGGTGGGGCGCCACCGTTCGATCGCGGAGAGGATCGTCTCGGCGCTGCGCGCGAACGGGCCGCCCTGCGCGGACAGGCACAGCAGCTGGTAGCCGTTGCAGAGCGCCTGGTTGAGCGTGATGATGCCGGCGGCGTGCGCGGCCGGCAGCGCGGACATCTCCCGCACCTCGCCGTACGGCCGGGACTCGGTGAGCCGGACCGCGCGGATCGCGGCGAACAGGCCGTGGTGCGAGTGGACGATCGCCGCCGGCACCCGGGTGGTGCCCGAGGAGTGGGTGATGACCACCGGGTCCTGCGGGTGGTGCCGGTGGTGCGGCGGGGCCTGCGCCGGGTCGCCCGCGCCGGTCTGCGCCGCGTCGCCGAGGACCGGCGCGCCGAGGTCGTGCCCGGCCAGGGCGGCGTGGTCGGCGTCGACCACCACCCCGGCGGCGCGCAGCCGCCGCACGAACTCGGCCGCCAGCTCGATCGGCATGTTGCCGTTCATCAGCGCCGGGATCGCGCCGAGCCAGGTCAGCGCCAGGAAGTTGAGGAACACGTCCGGCGCCGAGGTCACGTACACCGCGATCGGGTCGGCCCGGCGGACGCCGCGCGCCCGGAACCACGCCGCCCGCGCCGCGACCCGCTCGGTCAGGGTGGCGAGCGACAGCGGCGTCCAGGCGGGGATGCCGTCGACGTCGACGTCGAACGTCACCCGGGGCATGTCCATGTCGGCGCCGTGCTCGGCCAGCCGGAGCAGCACGTTGCCCGCGCCCAGCTCCATGTCGGCCGCCAGCGTCGCGCGGAAGTTGTCGGCACCCAAACGAGTCGCCTCCTCAGCTGACACACGTCACGGCCGCGCCGGCGGCGTACCGGCCGCCGGGCGGGGACACGATCAGGCTAGAGCGCCCGCCACGCTGAGACAATGCTCGATGTACGCTCGGTCAGGAGACGTCGCGGTTGAACAGCCGCGACGACCAGAACAGGCTCGCCGCGGCCAGCCCGGACATGATGAGCGCGCCCTGCCAGACCACGCTCTGGGTGATCTGGCCGGCGAACAACGCCCGCATGCCGTCGGTGGCCCAGGCGAACGGGTTCCACACCGCGACCCGCTGGATCCACATCGGCGCCAGCACGAGCGGGATGAGCACGCCGGCCAGCAGCGACACCGGCTGCCCGACGGTGTTCACCAGCACGCCGAGGCTGTTCTCGTTGCGGACCAGCAACGCGATGTCGTACGAGATCGAGGTGCTCAGCAGCACCATCACCGACAGCAGCGCGTACGACACCAGCAGGTTCGCCAGGTGCACCCGCAGGCCGAACGGCAGCGCCACGAGCGTGACCACCATGGCCTGCACCACGTTGAGGCACACGTGCATCAGCGCCCGGCCCAGCAGCAGGCCGGTCCGGCTCACCGGCGTCACCCGGCACCTGTCGATGATGCCCGCGCGCAGCGCGCTGAGCAGCCCGTAACCGGCGAACAGGCCGCCGAACAGGCCCATCGCCACGAACAGGCCGGGTACGTAGATGCGGTACGCGTCGGCGTAGGTCGAGGCGCCCCGGTCGACCATCACCACCTTGAGGAACGGCGCGAAGAGGATCAGGTAGGTGATCGGCTGGGCCAGGCTGAACGCCACCATCACCGGGTTGCGCACCATCAGGCCGGCCTCCTGCTGGAAGATCAGCCAGGTGTCGCGGACGAGCTTCACGCCGTACTCCTCTCGGCGTCCGGTCACTCGGCGAGCGACCGGCCGGTCTTGGCCAGGAACACGTCGTCGAGGCTGGGCCGGCGGGCCTCGATCGCGCCGGGCTCGATGCCCCGGTCGTAGAGCGCCCGCATGACCTGCGGGATGGCCGTGGCGGCGCTGTCGACGTAGAGCCGCAGCGTGCCGTCGACCGGCTCGGCCGCGTGCACGTACGGCGCCTCGGCCAGCAGCTTCGTCGCGGCCGGCAGGTCGCCGCCGGTCTCGTCCGCGACGTCGGCGGCGGCGAAGTCGACGGCGACCACGTCGCCGGAGATCTCGCGCTTGAGCGCCGACGGGGTGCCCTCGGCCACGATCCGCCCGGCGTCGATGATCGAGACGCGGTCGCAGAGGCTGTCGGCCTCGTCCAGGTAGTGCGTGGTGAGGAAGATGGTCATGCCCTCCTCGCGCAGCCGCCGTACCTCCTGCCACATCCGGACCCGGCTGGGCGGGTCGAGCCCCGCCGTCGGCTCGTCCAGGAACATCACCTGCGGCGAGTGGATGACGCCGAGCGCGACGTCGAGGCGGCGGCGCTGCCCGCCCGAGTACGTCTTGATTTTGCGGTCGGCGAAGTCGTCGAGCTGGAACGCGCGGATCGCCCCGGCGGCCAGTTCCTGCGCCACCGACTTGGACAGCCCGTGCATCCGGGCCTGGAGGACCAGGTCCCGCCGGGCGGTCGAGTCGTCGTAGGTGCCGCTGGCCTGCGCCACGAAGCCGATCCGCCGCCGCACCTGCGCGGGCGCGCGCAGCAGGTCGACCCCGGCGATGGTGGCCGCTCCCCCGCTGGGCCGGATCAGCGTGGCGAGCATCCGCAGCGTGGTGGACTTGCCCGCGCCGTTGGGGCCGAGGAATCCGACGATCTCGCCGCGCCGGACCGCGAAGTCGACGCCGCGTACCGCCTCGACAGTGGTGGCGCCGCGGCCACGTCCGACCCGGAAGGACTTGCGTAGGCCGGTGGCCTCGATCATCGAGCCTCCTCGTGCGGCGCGACGCCGGCGCGGGTGCGTCAGGTCAGGCTAGTTCGGCCCCGACGGTTGGACAACGGTCGATGCGTCAGTGTCGGGAGCCGTGCGTGCCAACACGGCGAGACGTGCCGCCGCCGCGCGGGCGCCGCCGGCCGCCGCGAACGACTCCCCCACCCGGCGCGCTCCCGCCCGGTACGCGGGTTCGTCGAGCACCGCGCTCAGCGCGGCGGTCAGCTCCGCCGGGGTCGCGGAGCCGAAGGAGACCTCCAGTCCGGCGCCGGCCCGGCGCACCTGCCGCGCCACCGCCGGATGGTCGTGCCGGATCGGCGCGACCACCACCGGCACACCGTGGGCCAGCGCCTCGGACACGGTGCCCAGCCCGCCGTGCGATACAAGGGCGTCGAGCCGGGGCATCAGCGCGAGCACCGGCACCCGGGGCGCGACGAGCACGTGCGGCGGCGGGTCGGGCACCAGTCCGGCGCCGGCGGTGAGGATCACCTGGACCCGGTCGGCGAGCGGCGCGGTCGCCGCCGTCATCCGCCGGTAGAAGTCGGCGGCGAGGTGCTCGGCCATCGTGCCGACCGTGACGAGCACGTGCCGGCGGCCGGGATCCCATGCCTCCCAGGCGAACGCGGGCGCGTTCGGCCGCCGTCCCAGCGCCGGCCCGGTGAGCACGCAGCCCGGCGGCAGCGGCGCCGGGCCGGTGAGCGCCGTCGTGGTCAGGCCGATCACGAGGTACGGCGAGAAGCGCAGGTCGATCGTCTCGTCCACGGGCAGGTCGGTCATCGCCCACACGCGGCGGACCTGGGCGTCCACCCAGCCGGTGAACTCGGGCATCTCCTCGGTCGGCGGTGTCAGCTCCAGCATGCCGACGCAGAACGTCGCCCACGGCAGCCCGCGGCGGTGCGCGGCGAGCGCGCCGGCCAGCGCGTACTGGTCGGCCACCACCACGTCCGGCCGGTACCGCTCGACGGCGGCGTCGGCGGCGTCGCGGATGAACCGGTTCGCGGGCAGCACGTGCCCCTCCCAGAGGCTGCGCACCGAGGCCATCCCGGCCGCGTCGTCGGGGCGGTAGTAGCGCTTGCCGGTGGGGAACAGCGTGGCGTCCGGGCCGACCAGCGGGCGCAGGTCGCTGCGCGGCCCGACCCAGGCCACCTCGTGCCCGGCCGCCTCCAGCTCCTGGGCGATGGCGACCGGCGCGTTCAGATGGGACTCCACCGGCAGGACGACGAACAGGAAGCGAGCCACGTCGATATGATCGCACGCGCGTTGACATCCATCGGCGTCACTGATCTGATCCGTGTCGTGACGGTTCGCGCATGACGGCCATCGAGGCCGTCTCGGTGTTCCTGCCGCAGCGCCGGGTGCCGGTCGAGAGCCTGGCCGCGCCACTGGGCCTGAGCGACATGCAGGTGCGCCTGTTCCGCCGCTTCCACGGCCTGACCGAGGTCCGCCGCGACCCCGGGCTGTCCCTGACCGACCTGCTGCTGCGCGCCGCGCACGGCCTCACCGCGCTGCACACGCTGCGGCGGCGGGTGCGGTTCGTGGTGTACGGGCGGGCCTTCCCGGTGGTCACCCCCTACCCGGTCAACCCGCTGCACGAGGTGTGCCGCGCGCTCGGGCTGGGCCACGCGCTCGCGTTCACGCTCACCCAGCAGTCCTGCGCCAGCGCGCTCGCCGCGATCGACGTGGCCGGGCGGCTGCTCGCGTCCGAACCGGACACGCCGGACGGCCCGCCGCTGGCGCTGGTGCTGACCGGCGAGAAGGCGTTCACCCGTGACGCCCAGTTCATCCCGGAGACGTCGGTGTTCAGCGAGGGCGCCTCGGCCTGCCTGCTCAGCGCCGGTGGCGGCCGGGACCGGCTGCTCGCGTACGCCTGCCACCAGCGGGGCGAGTTCGACGTGGCCGGCGGCGAGTCCCCGGCGCGGTTCCAGCGGGCGTACCGGCCGGCGCTGGCCGAGGTGATCGGCCGGGCGCTGGAGCGGTCCGGCACGACGCTGTCCGAGCTGCGGCTGGTGCTGCCGCACAACGTGAACCTGATGACCTGGAAGCGGCTGTGCCGGCTGATCGGGCTGCCGCTGGACCGGGTGCTGCTGGACAACGTCACCGAGACCGGGCACGTGTTCTGCGCCGACGCGTTCGTCAACTACCGCACCGCCCGGCAGCGCGACCTGCTCCGGCCCGGTGACCGCTATCTGGTCGCGGCGGTGGGCGCCGGGGACGGCGCGACGTTCGCCGCCATGGTCTTCGAGCACTGAGCGGCGGAGGCCACCATGGAGACCGGACTCCGCCTGCTGCGGGCCGCGCGGCGCACGTTCACCGGTCCGGCCGCGCTGCTCGGCGACCCCGTGCTGCGCGAGCGCGCCGCCGGCTACCTGGCCGACCTGACCCGGCCGTACGGGCTGCGTGTGCCCGGCGGCCTGTTCGACGCGCCCGCGGCGGCGCTGGGCCAGTCGTACGGGGAGATGGCCGCCGAGCTGATCCCCGCCGTCGTGCCGCCGGACGAGCCGGTGGACCTGCTCGTGCTGGCGTTCGCCGTGCACGACATGCTGCCCGGGCGGGCCACCGCGGCGTACCTCAGTCACGTCTGCCCGGGCACGCCGATGTCGTTCGCGCTCTGCGACCAGGGTTCGGCGGCGGCGTTCACCGGGCTGCGGATCGCCCGCGCGTACGGGTGCCGCCGCGCCCTGGTGCTCACCGTCGAGCAGGCGGTGCTGCCGTACGACGCGGCGGTGCCCGTACCGGCGCGCCACCGGGCCGTGGCCATGCTCTACGACGCGCTCGCCGACGACGGCGCGACCGGCGGCGACAGCGATGGTGCGGCCGGCGGTCCCGAGCTGATCGGGCTCGGCGGCGGCGCGCGGGTGACCGCGCTGCGCCAGCACGTGGACGTCGACGCCGGCGACGTGGCCGCGCTCGCGGCGGCCGAGGTGGGCGAGCTGACGGCCGGACGTACCGATGTCGCGGTCGTGCTCGGCGCGGACCTGGCCGCCGTGTGGCCCGGCCACGGCGGCGCCGCGGTGACGACCGGGCCGCGCAGGCAGCCGTCCACCGGGGTCTGGTGGGCGCTGCTGGACCGTCTCGCCGGGGACGCGGCGCGGCCCCGGCCGGTGGTGGTGGCCGACTACGAGCCCGGCCTGAACTACCTGAGCGTGGTCGCGCTGGCGCCGGCCGGCCGGTCAGAGCCCGTCGGCGAGCGCCGCGCGGACGAACGCGAGCAGCCGCTCGTTCGCCTCCGGGGAACCGACGGTGATCCGGACCCCGGCGCCGGGTAGCGCCATGACCAGGATGCCGGCCTCCCGGGCCCGGTCGGCGAACGGCACGGCCCGCTCTCCCAGCGGTAGCCACACGAAGTTGGCCTCGCTGGGCGCCACGGTGAGCCCGAGGCCGCGCAGCGCGCCGACCAGGCGGGTACGCTCCGCCACCAGCTCCGTGCACCGCCGGGTCAGCTCCGCGTCCACCTCCGGCGTCAGGCTCGCCACCGCCGCCGCCTGGGCGAGCGCGGAGGGGAAGAACACCGCCCCGGTGAGCGCGGCGGCCCGGGTGAGCCGGGGCGGCACGACGGCGTACCCGACGCGCAGCGCGGCCAGCCCGTACGCCTTGGAGAACGTGCGCAGCACGCAGACGTTGCCGTACGCCCGGTACAGGTCCATCCCGTCCGGCGAGCGGGGGTCGGTGACGAACTCGCGGTACGCCTCGTCCACGATGACCGGCACGTCGGCCGGGATCCGGTCCAGGAACGCCTCGACGTCGTCGCGGCGCAGCGCCGCCCCGGTCGGGTTGTTCGGGTTGCACAGCAGCACGCAGCGGGTCCGCTCGGTCACCGCGTCCGCCATCGCGGGCAGGTCGTGGCCGTACCCGTCCATCGGCACCGGCACGGCGCGGGCCCCGGCGTTGCCGATGATCAGCGGGTAGCCCTCGAACGACAGGGCCGGGTGGACGACGTCCGGCCGGGGCCCGAGGGACTGCACGAGGTGCTGGCACAGTCCGGCCGAGCCGGGGCCGACGAGGATCGCCTCCGGTCCCACGCCGAGCCGCCGCGACAGCGCGGCCACGAGCGCCGCCGACGTGCGGTCCGGGTAGCGCTGCAGCGCCGCGGCGGCGTCGGCGACCACCCGCCGCACCCCCGGCAGCGGCGGGTAGGGGGTCTCGTTCATGGACAGGTCGGCCGGCGGGTGCGTCCCGACGGCGGTGCCAGGCGTCATGGTCGCTCACTTTCTGACGGGACCGGCGGGGTGTGCGCTCGCCGGTCGGCCAGGAGCCCGAGCTGGTACAGCCGGTCGACCGCGGACAGCGGCCGGACGTCGGTGCCGGAGAGGTTGCCGGCGGTGAGCCCGAGCAGGCGGGGGTTGGCGGCGGTGCGGCGCATCATCCGCGCGCCGAGCAGCTTCGGCAGCCCGGACACCGCGGTGATCATGCGGGAGGCGTTGTGGCTGACCGTCGCGACGTGGTCCAGGCGGGGCCGCCGCGCCGCCTCGAAGGCGAGCAGCGCCCGGTCCACCGCCGCCGGTTCCGGCGCGCCGCCCTCGGCCGCCAGGCAGGCGGCGAGCGTCTCGGCGTCGCCGAGGGAGCTGTTGACGCCCTGCGCCGCCATCGGGTGCACCGCGTGGGCGGCCTCGCCGGCGAGCGCGAGCCCCGGCACGGCCAGGCGCGCGCTGCGCAGCCGGTAGACCGCGAGCAGTTGGCGCCGGTCCAGGCTCGCGCGCAGCGCCGCGCCCAGCGGGCGGATCGCCGGCACGTCGGCGAGCAGCCGGTCGCACCACGCGCCCAGGTCGACGCGCCCCCGGAACTCGTCCGGCGTCACCTGCGCGTACAGGCGGCACCGCCCGCCCGGCAGCGGGTAGACCAGGCAGAGTCCCCGGCCGGTGCGGTAGGCGGACACCTCCTCGGCCACGTCGGCGCCGGCCACGTCGAAGGCGACCAGGCCGTGCGGGTACTCCTGGCGCCGGACCGCGATCCCGGCGCCGCGGCGCAGCGGCGACGACATGCCGTCGGCGGCGACCACCAGCGGCGCGTGGATCTCCTGCTCGGCGCCGTCGGCGACGAACCGGACGCCGCCGACGCGCCCGTCGCTGTCGCGCAGGACGCCGGTGACCCGCGCTCCCCACCGGATGCGCGCTGCGGGCGGCAGCCGGTCGGTGAGCACGCGGCGCAGGTCGCCGTAGTCGGCGCAGAGGATCTGCCGGTACGCGCCGGGCAGCCCCGCGTAGTCCAGGCAGAGCAACGGCTCGCCGGCCGGGTCGCGGATGGCCAGCCGCCCGACCGGGCGCGCGCCGGTGGCCCGCAGGGCGTCCAGCAGGCCCCAGGAGTCGAGGATGCGTACCGTCTCGGGCTGCAGGATCTCGCCCTTGGCGATCGACGCCGAGGTGCGCTGCCGGTCCAGCACCAGCACCCGCAGGCCGAGCGCGACGAGCGCGCGGGCGCAGGCCAGGCCGCCGGCGCCCGCGCCGGCCACCACCACGTCGGGGGTCATCGGGTCACCGCCGGCGGCGCCACGTCCGGCCGCGCGGCGGCGGCCCGGCGGTACTCGCCGAGCGCCCGCAGCGCGAGCGCCTGGGTGATCACGGCGTTGGGATAGCGCATGTGGTGGCGGATGTAGTTGCACACCCGGGCCGCCGGCCAGCTCCCGTCCGGCCCGGCGGCGGCGACCAGCCGGGCCACGCCCCGGTCCACCGCCCCGGTGGCGTCCGGGTCGCCGGTGGCGAGCAGACCCTGGACGGCCCAGGACGTCTCCTCGACCGAGCCCGCCGTGCCGTCGCCCGGCCCCCACGAGCCGTCGGGCAACTGGGTGTCGCGCAGCCACCGGGCCGCCCGGCGCACCACCTCGTGCCGGGCGTGCCCGACCCGGGACAGCGCGGCGACCACGACGGCGGTGCCGGAGGTGTGGTCGCGGTACCAGAGGTTCTCGAACGTGCCGTCGGGCGCGGCCCGGGTCAGCAGCCAGGCCGCCGCCCGGGCGATCGCCGGATGGTCGTCCGGGTGGCCGGCATCGTGCAGCGCGAGGATCGCCTGGCTGGTGATGGCCGGG
The DNA here is from genome assembly GCF_001652995.1 of Micromonospora sp. NBRC 110037. Classification (NCBI taxonomy): domain Bacteria; kingdom Bacillati; phylum Actinomycetota; class Actinomycetes; order Micromonosporales; family Micromonosporaceae; genus Micromonospora; species Micromonospora sp. NBRC 110037. Next base: position 1,021,704 of record NZ_BBVA01000002.1, on the reverse strand, counting down.
CACGGACCGTCGTTGGCGAGCCGGGTGTCACGGACCCACAGGCTCCACGAGCCGCGGCTGTCCTGGCGGCCGACCAGCCACGCCAGTCCGTCGCGCAGGACCGGGTCGGCGTCGGCCCCGGGAAAGCCGGCCAGCGCGGAGAGGATCTCGGCGGACTCCAGCGTCACCGGCCAGCCGCGCGCGTTCGAATAGCTCCATCCGCCCGGCGGCACGTCCAGCACCTCGAACGCCTCCGGTTTGCGGCCGGCGTGGAGGAACTCCCGGGTGGCGCGCAGCCGGGGGTCGTCGGCGTAGCCGGCCGCGATCAGCCCGGTCGCCGCGTACCCGGTCCGGGTCAGGTCCAGGTTGGTGACCGCGTCCCAGGCGCCGTCGGGGCGTACCGCCCGGCGCAGCCAGCCGACGACGGCGCGGGCGATGTCCGGCGCCTCGCCGCTGCGGGCCAGGCCGAGCAGCACCAGCGCGGCCGGCCACGGGTCCTCGCTGAGCGCGCCGGTGCCGCCCTCGTGGTCGTGGATGGACCGCAGCAGCCGCAGCGCCACCGGCCGGGCCCGGCCCAGCGTGGCCCGGCGCAGGCGGCCGGTGGGCAGCAGGTCGGCCTGCATCAGGGCGAGCCCGATGAACGGCGCGGTACGGAACGACAGGCGCTGCCGGCGTACCCGGTCGAACAGGACGATCTCCAGTGGCAGCCGGCGCAGCGGGCCCGCCTCGGCGGTCATCCCGGCCATGGTGAGCAACTGGCGGCAGAGCAAGGAGATGGCCGGGTCGGTGACGGTGTCGACGCCGCCCAGCGCGGCCAGCCGGGTCCGGCCCGCCGCGATCGCCCCGGCGCTGTCGGCCGGCGCGGTCAGGGCCAGCGCCGCGATCGCGACGGCGGTGGGCACGACCTCGGTGCCGGCGCCCACCACGCCGCCCCAGCCGCCGTCGTCGTGCTGCTGCCGGCGCAGCCACGCGGTTCCGGCGCCGACCAGGTCCGCGCAGCCGGACGGGTCGGCGGCGTGCAGCGCGGCCACCGCGCCCGCGGTACCCAGCACCGAGGCGGGCGGGTCGTCGCCGAACGCGCCGTCGGGGCGGCGCCGGCGCAGGAGCGCCTCCGCGCCGGCGGTGACGGCCTTCCCGACGGCCTCCGTGGTCACAGTGGTCATGGCGCGTCCTCCACCGGTACTCGACTGCGGGTGGCGAGGGTCAGGCCCGCGACCGGCGGACCGAGTTCGTGCCGGGCACGCATGGCGCGCTGCGCGACCCAGGTCAGCGCGACCATCGGCAGCGCGAGCGCGAGCTGCACGGCGACGCCGAGGCCCAGCCCGACCGCCGCGGAGGCCAGCGCGACCCGCTCCACCACCAGGACCGAGTGCGCGCGCAGCGCCACCACGACCGGCATGCCGCCGCGCCGGCGCACCAGTGGGGCCAGTGCCACCACGCCGGTCAGCAGGACCACGAGCACGGTGATCAGGTACGCGGTCCGCGCGTCCCGGCCGGCGAGCAGCCCGGCGGCCACGGCGGCGGCGATCGCGACGGCGTAGAGCGCCAGCACGGTCCGCACCGCGAACGGCACGCCCCGCCCCACCGGCAGCGTCCGGTAACCGCCCGCGCGGTCGCCGTCGATGTCGCGCAGTGCGCCCACCAGGTTGGACATCGCGTCGTGCGACCAGAACGCGACGACGAGCGCGAGCAGCACCGGCGTCGCCGAGGCGCGGTCCGGGGCGAGGCCGGCGGCGAGCGCGCCGTAGACGAGCGCGACCGCGCCGAGCGCGCCCCGGACCAGGTTTCCGGCGATGCCGCGGGCCTTGAACCACCTGCTGTACGCGACGATGCCGCACCCGGCCAGCAGCGCCGCCGCGGTGGTGCCCCACCCGCCCAGCACGGCCAGGACGCCGAGCAGCGTGAAACAGGCCCAGCCGCACCAGAGCGCGGTGCCCGCGCCGAGGCGCCGGGAGGGGATCGGCCGGTGCGGTTTGCTGCCGGCGTCCAGGTGCCTGTCGAAGTAGTCGCCGAGATAGTGGCCGCCGAGCCAGCCGGCGGTCGGCGCGGCCCAGGCCGACAGCAGCACCCACGGATGGTGCGGGCCGCCGGCCACGGCGGCGCCGGCCAGGCCGACCAGCCCCACGTACCAGAGGGTGTAGGGCCGCCAGGTCTCGACGTGGGCCCGCAGTGCCCGCACGGCGGCGGCCGTGCTCACGCCGTCCCGCTCGTCATCCAGGCCGCGATGCCGGTGAGCACGTCCGCGCCCGCGGACGGGGTGAGCACGGCCAGCTCGGCGCGGGCCCGCTCGGCGTGCCCCACCATCCGCTGGCGGGCGCCGTCGACCGCGCCGACGTCGCGCAGCAGCGCGGCGACCCACTCGACGTCGCCGGGACCGGCGCCGCGCCGGTGCAGCACCGCCAGCAGCTCCACCCGGGTCGCGTCGGTGACCGCGTCGTACGCCAGCAGCAGCGGCAGGGTGGGGCGGCCGTTGTTCAGGTCGCTGGACGCCGGTTTGCCGGTCTGTTCCGGGGTGGCCAGATAGGACAGCAGGTCGTCGCGGATCTGGAAGGCCGTCCCGAGGTGCTCGCCGTACCGGGCCAGCGCGGCGGCAACCGGCTGGTCCGCGCCGCCGAGCAGCGCGCCGATCTCGCACACGGCGCGGAACAGCGCGCCGGTCTTGAGCCGGATCATCTCCGGATACCAGCGGGCGCCCGCGTCCAGGTCGCCGACGAGCCGCGCCTCCAGCGCCTGCCCCCGGCACAGGTCCTGTCCCGCCTCGGCCAGCGCGGCGACCGCGGCGACGACGGGGCCGGCGGGGGTGTCCGGACCGCCCTCCACGACGGCCCGGAAGGCGTGGAAGATCAGGTGGTCGCCGGCCACGATGGCGCCGGGGAAGCCGTACGCCACCGGGACCGCGGGGCGGCCGCGGCGCAGCGTGTCGGCGTCGATGATGTCGTCGTGCACGAGCGTCGCGACGTGCAGGTACTCGGTGGCGAGCGCGGCGGCGAGCGCGTCGCGGGGAGATCCGCCGACCGCCTCGGCCGCGTGCAGCGTCATCATCGGGCGCAGCATCTTGCCCGCCGGCAGCAGCGCGTAGCGCACTATCGCGTCGAGCTGGTCGGGTGTCTCGGGCCACCGCCGTCCGAGTTCGGCGCGCAGCAGCCGTCCCGATTCGCTGCGGGCGAGGTCGTCGATGAAGGGCGGATATCGCGTGGAGCCAGCAACCGTCATGACGCGTCGACCCTTTCGCGAGGGATCGGCTAGTCGCCACGCGAGACGTTACCGGCCGCCCTCCCCGCGAACAACCATTGATAAATGCGAGCGGATATGGGTGGCGGCAAATGTCGTGACCGCATTTCTCAGCACATTGACCGATGCCCAGAGAAAACCGCCCTTCCACCCAGGGCCGCCATGTCGATGCATATACGTCAATGATCGGGCGCACGGGACGGCACCGGACAGGTGCGACGCGCCCTCAGGCGCCGGCGGCGAACTCCATGAGCGTGAGCCCGTCGGCGCCGTGGTACGTGCGCCGGGGCGACAGGCCCGCGGCGGCGGCCAGCGCGGCGAACTCGGGCAACCCGCGTTCCCGGCCGCCGACGAGCACCAGCATCCGCAGGTCGTACGCGGACAGGTGCGGCACGTGCGGCACCGTCGGCAGCACCTCGATGACGAGCACCCGGCCGGCCGCTCCGGCCGCCTCGGCGCAGCGCCGCAGGATCGCCGTGGCGTGGGCGTCGCTCCAGTCGGTGAGCGCGCGCGAGACCACGTACACGTCGGCGCCGGGCGGCAGCGGGGCGAAGAAGTCCCCGACCACGGTCTCGACCCGGTCGGCGAGGCCGCACTCGGCGAACGTCGCGGCGGCGGTGGCCACCGGCTCGGGGCGGTCGACGAGCGTGCCCCGCAGGTGCGGATGGGCGCCCAGCACCTCCCGCAGCAGCCCGCCCGCGCCCCCGGCCACGTCCATTACGTGGCCCGCCTCGCGCCAGGGGTAGAGCGCCGCGACCTCCGGCGCGGTGAACCGCTGCTGGCTGAGCATCAGCGCGTCGAAGTAGGCCCGGTGGTCCGGGTGCGCGTCCAGGTCGGCCCAGAAGTCCCGCCCGTGCACCTCGCGGTAGCCGGGCCCGCCGGTGCGGATCGCGTGCGGCAGACCGGCCCAGGCCAGGTCCATCCGCGCGCCGAGGCCGCCGAGGTCCAGATAGGCGCCGAGGCCACCGCCCTCGCGGTCGCAGAGCAGCTCGCCGACGTCGGTCAGGCCGAAGACGTCCGGCGACACCTCGACGAACACGCCCCGGTGCGCGAGGTAGCGCAGCAGGCGGCCCAGCGCGGCGGCGTCGGCCCCGGTGGCGCCGGCCAGCTCGGCCAGGCCGGTGACGCCGTCGGCGATCAGGTCCGGCACGCGCAGGGTCACCGCCGTACGGACCGCGAACGGGGTGGCCAGGTCGGTGAGCCGGTCGAGCCGCTCCGCCGCGTCACCCTCGATCGGGGCATCGATCGCCACCCGCGCCTCCTCCACGTCGCGGGCCGGCCTCGCCGCCCCCGCCGGCACCGAATGGTTCCAGGCGTACGCCGGGTGAGTCAACGACGACGGCTGGTGAGGACATTCACGGACGTGGAACAATTCGCGGACCAGCCGTGGCGCGCAGACCGGAGGGATCATCGATGACCACATCCATCGCGGCCGAGGTCCGGCTCGTCTCCGGCGCGCTGGGCGCCGAGGTTCACGGCATCGACCTCAACACGCTCACCGACGAGGGCTTCGCGCTGATCCACGACCTGCTGCTCAAGCACCAGGTGGTCTTCCTCGCCGGCCAGACCGGGCTGACGCCGGCCGCACACGTGGCGTTCGGCCGCCGCTTCGGCGAGGTCGAGCTGCACCCCTATCTGCCACGGCTGGACGGGCACCCGGAGATCGTCGTCATCGACTCCGCCGACGGCGGCAAGGTCGACGTCTGGCACACCGACATGACGTTCCACCAGAGCCCGCCGATCGCCTCGATCCTGCACCTGGTCCAGCTGCCCGAGGTCGGCGGCGACACCATGTGGACCAACCAGTGCCGGGTCTACGAGGCGCTCTCCGCGCCGATGCGGGACCTGGTCGACGGGCTGACCGCCATCCACGTCATCCGGATCGGCACCGAGTTCACCAGCCGGGCCGAACACCCGGTGGTCCGGGTGCACCCGGAGACCGGACGTCGATCGCTGTACGTCAACCGGCTGTTCACCTCGCACATCCCGCAGCTGACCCGCAACGAGAGCGACGCGCTGCTGGAGCACCTGTTCGCCTTCTCCGAGAGTCCCCAGTTCACCTGCCGCTACCGCTGGCGGACCGGGGACGTCGCGGTCTGGGACAACCGGGTCACCCAGCACTACGCGGTGAACGACTACGAGGGACTGCGCCGCGGGCAGCGGATCACCGTGCTCGGCGACCACCCGACCGGGAACCCGCCGCGCTGGGAGCACTACGCGCCCGCGCCCGGCGAGCGCTACTGGCCGGGCCGGGTCAACGCGGTGGAGAGCTACTGACCGCCGCTCACCAGGTCACCGGGAACGAGGCGATGCCGCCGTTCATCCGGTCGTGCCGCCACGGGATCTCGGCCGGCGGCACCGCCGGCGCGAGCGCCGGCATCCGGGTCAGCAGCGCGCCCAGCGACAGCTCCACCTGCATCCGGCCCAGCGCCGTACCGAGGCAGAAGTGCGGCCCGAAGCCGAAGGTCAGGTGCGGGGCGTCGGGCCTGCGGTCGATGTCGAAGACGTTCGGCTCGGGGAAGAACCGGGGGTCGCGGTTGCCGGCCCACGGGACCGCCATCACGCAGTCCCCGGCGCGCATGCCGACGCCGCCGAGGACCAGGTCCTCCCGGACCACCTGCACCCGGAACATGGCGCTCACCGACGTGTAGCGCAGGATCTCGTCGGTGGCCGCGGAGAGCTTCTCCGGCGCCGCGCGCAGCTTGGCCAGCTGCTCCGGGTGCCGGAACAGCGCAAGCAGGCCGGCGCTCGTCGAGTTGATCTCCAGCCCGCCGAGCAGCACCCCCATGGCCAGCTCGACCAGCTCGGCGTCGGCCAGCTCGTGCGTGCCGCGGACCCAGGCCGAGAGCAGGTCGTCGCCGGGCTCGGCCCGCTTGCGCGCGAGCTGACCGGCCAGGTAGTCCCGTAGCTGGGCCTGCGCGGTCGCGGCGTCGGCCGAGCCGTACGCGGTGACCGAGTTCAGCCCCTCGATCCAGGCGTAGAAGCGGGGACGGTCGGCGGCCGGCACGCCGAGCACGTCGCACACCACGAACACCGGCAGCGGCGCGACCAGCCCGGCCACCACGTCGGCCGGGCGCGGGCCGGCGAGCATCGCCTCGACCAGCTCGTCCACCAGCCGCTGCACCCGGGGACGGAACGTCTCGATGCGGCGGGCGGTGAACGCGCGCGCGGCCACCCGGCGCACCGCCGCGTGCGGCGGACCGTCCATGTTCAACTCGCGGGGACCGCCGCCGTCCGGCGTCGCGGTGGCGCCGAGCGGAAGCCGGGAGAAACGGGGGTCGGCCAGCACGGTGCAGCACTGCTCGTAGCCGAGCACCAGCCAGGCGGCCCGCCCGTCGGGCAGCCGCACCCGGCTGACCGGCTCGGTCACGACCATCTCCAGCAGCTCGGCGGGAAGATCGCCGGTGAATGGCTCGAACGGATAGGAACGCAACCCGGAATTGACGCTCAACGCACCACCGCCTGCCGATCGCGGTCCACCTCGGGCACCGGCTAAGACTCCAGCATCGGTTAGCCCGGCGTCAATATTCATTGCGGTCGTCCGCGACCTTCCGCGTACCGCTTCCATCACCTAGCATCGGTTGGCCAGGACTGCCGTTTCACGTGCGGATTGGTGGGATTTGACTGCGGCTCTGCGAATTCTGATGTCGACGTGGGGCTGGCGGTCGCATTTCTACAGCCTGGTCCCGCTCGGCTGGGCGCTCCAGGCCGCCGGCCACGAGGTGCGGGTGGCCAGCCACCCCTCGATGGTCGCCGCGATCAGCTCGGCCGGGCTCGCCGCCGTGCCGCTGGGCGCCGACGTCGACTTCGCCGCCGCGTTCGCCGGCCGGATCGGCGCGGTGGCGCCGCTCGACGGGCCCGCCACGGCGGACGCCCTGGAGCCGGCGATCACCGCCGACGGCGGGGTGGTCCGCTTCGCCGACGCCGTGCTCGACGAGTTGGTCTCCTTCGGCCGGTCCTGGCGGCCGGACCTGATCCTCTGGGAGCCGTTCAACCTGGCCGCGCCGGTGGCCGCCGCCGCGCTCGGCGTACCCGGCGTGCTGAACCTGTGGGGGCCGGACTCCTCGACCACGCTGCGCCTGGACCCGGAGTCGGTGGTCGGGCCGCTCGCCGCCCGGTTCGGGCTCGCCGCCGCCGAGGTGGCGTTGGACGGAGTGCTCACGCTCGACCCGGTGCCGCCGCCGATGCAGGTGCCGACGCGGCGTCCCGGCCGCCCGGTGCGGTTCGTGCCGTACAACGGCCCGGCCGTGCTGCCGCCCTGGCTGCGCCGCCCGGCGGACCGGCCCCGGGTGTGCGTCACGGCGGGCACCATGATGGCCGGCGCGGGCCTGGACGACCGGCTCGACCTGGCCGGGGTGATCCACGCGGTGGCCGGGCCGGACGTGGAGGTCGTCGTCGTGGTCGAGCCGCGCCAGCGCGAGGCGCTGGGGCCGGTGCCGGCCGGGGTCCGCCTGGCCGACGGGCCGCTGGCGATGCGGCTGGTGCTGCCGACCTGCGCCGCGCTGGTGCAGCAGGGCGGGGCCGGCACCACCATGACCGCGCTCGCGTACGGCGTGCCGCAGCTCGTCCTGCCACAGGTCAGCGACCAGCACTTCAACGGCGAACGGCTGGCGGCCACCGGCGCGGGCGCCTGGCTGACCCGCGAGCAGGCCACCGCCGCCGCGGTGCGGGACCTCGTCCGCGAGCTGATCGCCGACGGCCCGTGGCGGCGCGCGGCGGCGCTGATGCGCGACCGGGTCCACGCCATGCCCGCCCCCGCCGACCTGGTGCCGACGCTCGCCGCCCTGGCCCGGGGCGGCCCGATCTGAGGAGTCGCAGATGACGCAGGACCCGCCGGCCATCCCCTACCCGCTCGCGCCGGCTCCGACGATCTACCACCCGTCGCCGGACTACACCCGGATGCGCGAGACGTGCCCGGTGGCCCGGGTCGAGCTGCCCGACGGGGCGTGCGCGTACCTGGCCACCCGGCACGCCGACGTGCGCCGCGTCTTCACCGACCAGCGGTTCAGCCGGGCCGCCGCGGCCGGCCCGAACCGCCCGACCCGGGAGCTGGGCTCGCTCGCCGAGGACTCGCTGATCGGGATGGACCCGCCGCGGCACACCACGATGCGCCGGGCCGTGTCGCACGCGTTCACCGTCCGCCGGGTGGAGGAGCTGCGCCCGCGGGTCGCGGCGCTCGTCGACGCGATGATCGACGACCTGGTGGCCGCGGGCCCGCCCGCCGACCTGATCACGCACGTCTCCGGCCCGCTGCCGATCTCCGTGATCAGCACGCTGTTCGGCATCCCCGAGCGGGACCGGGAGCGGGTACGTCAGTGGTCGGACGCGCTCGTCGGCGACTGGGACGCCGACCCGGAGGCGCCCCGGGCCGCGCTGGAGGCGTTCCGCGAGCTGATCGAGCAGCGCCGCCGCGAGCCCGGCGACGACCTGATGAGCGCGCTCATCGCGGTCTGGGACGAGCACGACGACCTCACCGAGCGGGAGCTGGTCTCGGTCACCGCCGGCATCTTCGTCGGCGGGCACGAGACCACCACCAACCAGCTCAACCTGTTCCTGCTCGTACTGGCCCGCCACCCCGAGCAACTGGCCGCGCTGCGCGGCGACGACCCGGTCGCGGTGGCCCGGGCGGTCGAGGAGCTGTCCCGCTTCATCCAGCTCGGCGACAACGGGGTGCTGCTGCCCCGCGTCACGACCGAGGAGGTGGAGCTGGGTGGCGTACGCCTGCCGGCCGGCGCCGCGGTGCTGCCGGCGATCGCGTCGGCGAACCGGGACGCCACCGTGTTCCCGGGCGCGGACACGCTCGACCTGACCCGCGCGCACAACCCGCACCTGGCCTTCGGCGCCGGCCCGCACCACTGCCTCGGCGCGGCGCTGGCCCGGATGGAGCTGCAGGAGGCGCTCGGCGGCCTGCTGCGCCGGCTGCCCGGGCTGCGGCTCGCGGTCGACGAGTCGCAGCTGCGGTTCCGGCCTGGTCTGGTGGTGCGCAGCCTGGAGTCGCTGCCGGTGACCTGGGACGCGTGACCGGCGCTGTGACCGGTCAGCCGCCCGCCGATCCCGGGACCACCCGGGTCGGGGCGGCGGGGTCGAGGGCCGCCTCCACCGCCACCTCCTCCACGCCGCGCAGCAGCCGTTCCGCCTGTTCCTCGGTGAAGCAGCCGAAGTCGAAGATGACCTGGAGGTAGACCGTCTCCGGCTGGTCCTCGACGGTGATGAACACCTGCTCGGGCAGGTGGTCCAGCGGGCCGTCCCAGACCAGGAACGTCTCGTCGGCGCGGCGGCGGATCCGCTCGGCGGTCACCGGGTCGTCGTGCAGCCCGACGTCGGCCGCCTGCCGCGTGGTCACCCGCCGGTCGTTGATCCGGCAGCTGATCCGGGCCGGGTATCCGCGTTCGGTGTCCAGCCGGTCGGAGACCTCCGCGAGCTGCGCCGGGTCGTAGTAGGCGTACTTCCCGGCCGACACCGCGGCCCGGCGGGCACGCGCCACCACCTCGTCCACAGTGGTGTCGGCGGTGTCGACGCGCAGCACGCCGTTCTGGCTCAGCGGGGCGATGGCCTCGGCGAAACCCGGCCGGAACCGGTTGCCGACGATGAGCTTGGCGGTGAGCGGACTGACGCCGGTGGCCCGGCCGATCGCGACCGCGATGACCGCCAGCAGCACGCGCGAGGTGTCGGTGCGGGTCCGCGCCGCGATGGCCCGCACCGCCAGGTACGCCGCCGGTGAGCTGAACCGGCCGTGCCAGTACCGGTGCCCCCGGCGCCCACCGGCGGCCGGCTCGCCGAACGTCAGCGGCGGGATGTCCCGCAGGTGCTCCGCCCAGTGCCGCACGGCCCGGTCGCTGACCCGGCGCAGCGACGGCGTCTCCTCCCGCCGGCCCAGGTCGAGGATCTGCACGGTACGCGGGTCGGCGACCCGGCGGACCGGGCGGCCGGCGAGGCCCAGATCGGCCAGGAGCAGCGACGTGGCGGTGCCGTCGACCACGAGGTGGTCGATCGTGAGCACCCGGTGCACCAGGACGCCCCGGTGCCGGATCACCGCCATCTTCACCGACCAGTCGTGGTAGAGGTCGTAGTGGCTCAGCAGGCGGGCGTGGCCCAGGTCGTAGGCGAACGTGGCCACGTCGGCCGGGTCGGCGTCGTCGGGCACGTCCACCACGTCCAGGACCGTCTCGCCGGTGGCCGACACGACCTGGCACGGACCGCCGTCGCCCTCGCCCAGCCGCATCCGCAGCGCCGGGTGCCGGGCCATCAGCGCGGCGAACTCGGCCGCCACCTGCTCGACCGTGACGCCCGGCGGCACCGGGTGGGCGCCGCTGACGTTGTGCGTCCAGCCGGTCTCCCGCATGTCCTGCATGATCGCCTTCTGCCCCCAGGTCAGGGGCGCGACGCCGGCGCCCGGCCCGGCGAACGCGACGGGAACGTGGGCCTGGACCGTCTGCGCGAACACCGGTCAATGAGAGCAACGGGCATCGGTGTGTGTCAACGCGACGGCGCACCGTTACGCTGCCGTCCATGCGGGACACCGTACGGGTCTGGGTGCTTGCGGCCGGGGCGCCGCCGGACGTGCTGGCCCGGTACCGGGCGGTGCTCGACCCGGCCGAGCGGGCCCGGGCCGCGCGGCTCGCCGCCGACGGGCTGCGGGACCGGTTCACGGTGGCGCACGGCGCGCTGCGCGTGCTGGCCGGGCGGGCCACGGGCGCGCCACCGGCGGCGCTGACCTGGCGCCGCGGCCGGTACGGCAAACCGGCGCTGACCGGGCCGTGGCGCGGCCTGCACACCAGCCTGTCCTACTCCGGCGATCTGGTCGCGGTGGCGCTCAGCGACGGCCGCCCGGTCGGGGTGGACATCCAGCACGTCGTGCCGGGCGGGGACCCGGTGCCGGCGTCCGCGCGCTTCTTCCACCCCCGGGAGGCGCGGCACGTCGCCGCCGGCCCCGACCAGGCCGCCCGGGCGCGGCGGTTCGTGCGGCTGTGGGCCCGCAAGGAGGCGGCCGTCAAGGCGGCCGGGGGCCGGCTGTGGCCCAACCTCGGGATGCCGGTGGACCGGGCCGACGTGGTCGAGTGCGCCGACCCGGCCGGCCGGCACCGGCTCGCCGACCTGGTCGCGCCACAGGGGTACGCGGTGGCGGTGGCGCTGGCCGGCGACGAGCCGTACGCCGTCGAGTGTCGCACCGACCTCGGTGACTGCCCGTGACCACCATCGCACCCGTTGACACTCACCGATCTCCCCTGCTCTGATGACTCCATGCTGGAGCGCGTGATCGACCCGTGGGAGCCCCGGTGCTAGAACACGACGCGCCGCCCCGGGACCAGGTCGTGGACCGCCTGACCGTGCTGCTGACCCGGATGCTGCGGCCGGACGCGCCGGTCACCGAGCAGACCCAGCTGATGGACGAGCTCGGCCTCAGCTCCTCGCTCGGCCTGGAGTTGCTGCTGGCGCTGGAGGACGAGCTGGAGATCCAGATCGACGTCGAGGAGCTGGACGAGGACCGGATGGCGACGCTCGGGGACCTGGCCGACTACATCACCGCCAACTCCACCGCGCGCTGAGCATGCCCACAGCGGACCGGCCCAGCCTGAGCGTGGTGGTGCCCGCGCACGAGAACCCGTCCGCGCTCGACACCACGCTGCGCTCGCTGACCCGGCAGACGCTGCCGGCCGCCGACTTCGAGGTCGTCGTCGGCGACGACGGGTCGGCCGTCGCGCTGGGCCCGGTGGTGGACGCGTACCGGGGCCGGCTGCGGATCGAGTACGTGCGCAGCGACCGGAACCGGGGGCGCAGCGCCAACCGCAACGCGGCGGCGGCCCGGGCCCGCGCGGCCACGCTGATGTTCCTGGACGCCGACACGGTGGCGCATCCCACGCTGCTCAAGCGGCACCGCGACTTCCACGCCGGGCGCGCCGGCCGTCCCGGGGTGCTGCTCGGCCAGCGGTACGACCTGGACTGGGCCGGCGCGGACGCGCTGCGCCGCGGCGAGCCGGTCGTGCCGGCGATGCTGGACGCCGAGCGCGGCGACCCGCGGCTGGAGGACATCGCCCTCCCGCAGCGGATGGGCGATTTCCCGAGCGCGCCCTGGGTGCTGGGCCTGACCCACAACGCGTCGGTGGACCACGAGTCGTTCCGGCGGGTCGGTGGCTTCGACGAGGCGATGGTCAAGTGGGGCTTCGAGGACCTGGAGTTCTTCTACCGGGTGTTCCATCTGCACGGCGCCCCGCCGGAGCTGTTCCGGCTGGACGTCGACGCGCTCTCCTACCACCTCCCGCACTTCCGCAAGACGTCCAACGGGATCGCCTCGATGGACAACATGAAGTACCTGCTGCGCAAGCACCTGCGCTACGACGTCGAGGTGCTGTACGGGATCAACACGTTCGGCCGGCACCTGGGCCGGATCCGGCTCTACGGCGCGGCGATCGAGGCGTACCGCTCCGGTGGGCTGGGCCGGCCGGACGTGCTGCCCGGGTCGCTGCGCGACGAGCTGGCCACGAGCGCCGCGCTGGTCGTCGGCAACGGCGTGTCCGCGCTCGACCTGGGCCCCGGGTCGCACACGTTCGACCACGACGCGCCGGTCGGCAGGACGAACTCCCACCTGCTCGGCACCGTGCTCCAGCAGTTCAAGGCCGGCGCGCTGGACCTGATCGTCAACGTCGACATGTGGCGCTGCCTGCTCCCCGAGGACCTGCCGGCGTTCCTCACCCGGGGGCTGCTCAAGGCCGACCGGATCGAGCTGGTCGCCACCCGTACCGGCCTGGACCAGCGCGCTCTGCTGCCGGTGCCGCTCGTCGCCGACCTGGACTACGTGGCCGACATGCTGCGCCCGCACTTCAGCGTCGCCGTCGCCGCGTACGACGCGGCCACGGTGATCACGCTCCGCTGACCCGCCGCTCAGGCGGGCCGCGCCAGGACGAGGCTGACGTTGTGGCCGCCGAAGCCGAACGAGTTCGACAGCACCGCGTCCACCGTCGTCGCGCGTGCCCGCCCACGGATGTGGTCGACCTCGCCGTCGCGCTCCGGCTCGTCCAGGTTGCGGGTGGGCGGCAGCAGGCCGCGGCGCAGCGCCTCGACCGCGATCGCCGCCTCGATCACGCCGGAGACGCCGAGCATGTGCCCGGTGACGCCCTTCGTCGAACTCAGCGGCGGCGCTTCCGCGCCGTAGACGTCGGCGAGCGCGGCCAGCTCGGCGGCGTCCCCGGCCCGGGTGCTGGTGCCGTGCGCGTTGACGTACCCGATGTCGGCGGGCTCCAGACCGGCGTCGCGGACGGCCAGGCGCATGCACCGGGCCGCGCCGGCGCCGTCCGGACGCGGCGTGGTCGGATGGTGGGCGTCGTTGGTGGCGCCCCAGCCGAGCACGTCGGCGTGCCGGCGGGCGCCGCGCGCGGCGGCGTGCGCGGCGCGTTCCAGCACGAACACCCCGGCGCCCTCGCCGAGGACGAGCCCGTTGCGGCGGCGGTCGAAGGGGCGGCTCGCGGCGGCCGGGTCGGCCCAGCCGCGGGCGAGCGCCCGGGCGTTGCCGAACGCGTCGGCGAACGTCGGGAACAGCGGCGCCTCGGCGCATCCGGCGAGCACCACGTCCGCGTCGCCGGCGCGCAGGATGCGCAGCGCCTCGCCGATCGACTGCGCGCCGGCCGCGCACGCCGTGCCGATCGACGAGGTGTAGCCGTGGATGCCGAACTTGATCGCGATCCGGGCCGCGCCCATGTTGGGCAGCGTGCCGGGCAGCATGTACGGGCTGACCCCGAACCGTCCGCGCCCGGCGCGGGCGAGCACCTGTTCCTCCAGCGTGGACAGTCCGCCGACGCCGGAGACGACGACCGCCACCCGGTAGCTGTCGACGTCGTGGCCGATCCGCAGTCCGGCGTCGGCGAGCGCGTCCTCGGCCGCGCGCAGCACCATGACTATCGACCGGTCCACGACGCGGGACTCCGGGCCGGGCAGCACGGTGGCCGGATCGATCGCCGGGGCGAACGCGGCGACGTCGACGACGCCGTGCAGCGGATGGTCGTGCGGTGGCCGGGTGAGCCCGGAGCGGCCGTCGCAGACCGCGTCGAACACCTCGGCGGCGGTCGCGCCGACCGGGCTGACGAGCCCGATGCCGGTGACCGTGACCCGTTCGCGCACGCTCACCGGAACCGGCGCGCCGGGGCGTGACGCGGCCGGGTGCCGTGCCCTGGCATCGGTCAGTGCGCCGAGGCCGGGGCGATCCGCGCCGCGACCGCGCGGCTGAACTCGCCGACTGTCATCATCGCCAGCTCCTCCGCCTCGTCGTCGTCGAACGCGACCCCGAACCGGTCCTCCACCCGCACCGCGAGCTCGGCCAGGCCGAGGGAGTCCACGTCGAGCCCGGCCGGGCCGAAGACGGTGTCGTCGTCGACGTCGCCGACGTCGTACTTCATCTCGGTCAGTGCGGCGAGGAGGAACGCGCGGATCTCATCGGTCATGTCCGGTGTTTCCCTTCCACGGTGCCTGGCGGCGCGCTCGACCTGCTCGACGGAACCTGTGAGGCGCGGAGCGGACACTCCGCGTAGCATCGACCTTACTCGATCAGGTTGGTTTGACAAGGCACCCGATCGGTCAGCCGTACCGGCAGCCGGTCGTACCCGCGCAGCATCAGCGCGCGGCGCGGCCCCGGTTCGGCGGTCAGCGCCGGGAAGCGGTCCAGCAGGCGGGGCAGCACCAGCCGCCCCTCGGCCCGGGCCAGCGTCGCCCCGAAGCAGTAGTGCGGCCCGGCGCTGAACGCCAGGTGCCGGTTGTCGGCGCGGGACGGGTCGAACCGGTCCGGGTCGGGGAAGCGGCGCGGATCCCGGTTCGCCGCGCCGGTCAGCACGACCACCGTCCGCCCGGCCGGCACCGGCAGGCCGGCGACCTCGGTGTCCACCGCGGCGTACCGGACCGCGAAGTGCACCGGCGGCTCGTACCGCAGGATCTCCTCCACGTAGGACGCCGCCACCGACGGGTCGGCGCGCAGCGCGGCCCGCGCGTCCGGCCGTTCGGTGAGCAGCACCAGCCCGTTGCCGAGCAGGTTCGCGGTGGTCCGGAACCCGGCGTTGTACATGATGATCAGGTTGGCGAGCAGCTCGTCGGCGGTCAGCCGGCCGGGTTCGTCGTCCAGGCCGCGCAGCAGCGCGGAGACGAAGTCGTCACGCGGGGTCGCCCGGCGCGCGGCGACCAGGTCGGTGAAGTACGCGGTCAGCTCCGCCGCCGCGACGTTGGCGGCCCGGACCTCGCGCATGGACCGGCGGCCGATCTCCAGCACCGCGTCGAACGCGCGGACCCGGGGCGGGAACCACTCCCGGTCCTCCTCCGGCACGCCCAGCAGCTCGCCGATGACGTCGCTGGGCAGCCGCAGCGCGAAGCGCGCCATGAAGTCGACGGGCCGGCCGGCCGCGCCCGCCTCGGCGAGCCGGTCGAGCAGGTCGTCGGCGATGCGCCCGATGGCCGGTTCCAGCGCGGCGACCCGGCGCGGGGTGAGCGCCTGGGAGAACAGGTGCCGGACCCGGAGGTGGTCGCGTTCGGCGGCGTTGAGCATGGACGACTGGAGGATCCGGGTCACCTGGTGCTGGCGCCAGCGGACGCCGGCCCGGTCCAGGTAGTCGGCGCCGAGCACCCGGAACACCGGGTCGCGCAGCACCCGGTTGACCGCTTCGTAGCCGTGCACGACGAGCGCGTGCGGGTCGCCCGGCCGCAGCCGGGCCGCCTCCCCCGCCTCGTGCAGCCGGGCGTAGAAGGGGTACGGGTCGCGCCGCACCTCGTCGCCGAGCAGCTCGTCGAGGGAGACGCGAACGCTCATGGCCACTCCTCGCGGTCACCGCAGTCCCGTGACCATAGACTCACCGGCGCCGATGTGTCCACGGGACGTCCGGCGGTCAGTCCGGGCCCGCCCCGCAGGCGTCCTCGCGTACGCCGGCGAGCATGTCGGCGGTCGTGTGCGCCTGGATGCCGGGCGGCACCGGATCGGCGAACCGCGCGACGACCGCCCGCACGTGCCGTTGCGCGGGTTCGGCCAGTCCGTCGTAGACGGCGGTGAACAGGTCCCGGGCCGGCCGGCGCAGCCATCCGGCCGGAAGCAGCTCCAGCGGCAGCCGCGGGTCGAGCGTGGGGAACCGCCGGTAGGTGTCCATCACCTCGGTGCGGGCCCGCACCGCCGCCGGACCGTCGACCGACTCCAGCCGGGACGCCAGCGGGGTCCACCGGCGCAGGAAATCCTCGTACTGGGCGCTGATCGCGGCGATGTCCCAGGCGTCGACGGGGGCGCGCTGGCCGGTCACGTCGAGCGCGTCCTGCCGGCCCCGGAACACGGTGACCGCGCCGGGCGCGAGCTGCGCCAGTCGCGACCGGGCCGGCTCCGCCAGCTCGTACGGGGAGATCCACAGCCCGTCGTACAGCGGCGCGAAGCCGAGCCAGCGCAGTTGCCCGCGCAGGGCGCGGCGCTGCGTGCCGCGGTCCTGCGGCAGCGAGAACGCGACCACCGTCCAGCACCCGTCCCACGCCTGCGTGTCGGCGGTGGAGGCGACGATCCAGCTCCCGCCGGCGGAGAGGTCGGCGGCGGCGCCACGACTGAGCCGGTAGAAGCTGTTGCGGCCCTGCCGGCTGCCCTCCAGCACGCCGCGCCGGGCCAGCCGGCTGATCGCGGTACGCGCGCCGGCGCTCGTCACCCCGGTCTCGGCGAGCAGCTCGACGATCGCGGCGGACGGCAGCGGGGCCCGGGTACGCAGCGTGTAGTCGGCCAGGAGGGTCACCGCCACGCTCTGCGGCGAGGTGCCGGCCTGCCGCCGAGGCAGCCGTGGCGTGGGCGCCTCGTCCGGGTAGATCTCCTCGATGTCGAACGGGCTTGGCACACGCGCTCCGGGCTCGGCTCAGGGACGGAGCATCGACTCTAGACGAACGCCGCCGCAGCATATCGGCGTGCTTCGATTGACAGTTCACCGCCCGACGGGAACACTATGTGCCATATGAGCGCGGAGCCGGGCCGGGCAAGCCACATTCCGTGAGCGAGGCGCGACACCGCTGCCGTCCGGGCGGCCGGCGCGGCGCGTGACCGCTCATTCCCGCCTGCACACAGGCGATCGAAGGAGTCTCCGTGAGAATCAGAGCCAAGATGGTGGTGGCCCTGGCCGCGTCGCTGGTGGCGGCCGGCCTGGTGATCCCCACCGTGCAACCCGCGTACGCGGCGTCGCTGGCCGAGGTGACCAGCTTCGGCGACAACCCCGGGCGCATGCGCATGCACGTCTACGTGCCGGACAACCGCCCGTCCCGGCCGGCCACGGTGGTGGCCATGCACGGCTGCGGCGGTTCCGGCCCCGGCTTCTACTCCGGCAGCGAGTTCGCCGGGCTGGCCGACCGGTACGGCTTCATCGTGATCTATCCCAGCGCCACCCAGCAGGCCGGGTTCGGCAACTGCTTCGACACCTGGTCCGACGCGGCCAAGCGCCGCGGCGGCGGCAGTGACCCGGTGTCGCTCATCTCGATGGTCCGCTACGTGCAGCAGCAGTACGGCGCCGACCCGGACCGGGTCTACGCCACCGGCAGCTCGTCCGGCGGCATGATGACCAACCACATGCTGGCGCTCTACCCGGACGTCTTCAAGGCGGGCGCGGCGTTCATGGGGGTGCCGTTCAACTGCTTCGCCGGCGCCTCCGACTACCCGCCCGGGTCCAGCCAGTGCACCGGCGGGAACATGAACCGCACCCCGCAGCAGTGGGGTGACGCGGTCCGCCAGGCGTACCCCGGCTACACCGGGCCGCGTCCCCGCGTGCAGCTGTGGCACGGCACCAACGACACGCTCGTGCCGTACTCGCTGCTGCAGGAGACGATCGAGCAGTGGACGAACGTGTTCGGGCTCAGCCAGAACCCCACCTCCACCGACACGCCGCAGTCCGGCTGGAACCGGCGGCGCTACGCCGACTCCACCGGCACCGTGCAGGTCGAGGCGTACAGCATCCAGGGCGCCGGGCACAGCCTGCCGTCGTCCGGCATGGCTGCGGCGGCGATCGCCTTCTTCGGCCTGACCAGCACGCCCGGGCCGACCACGCCCCCGCCGGGACCGACCACTCCGCCGCCGGGGCCGACCACGCCCCCGCCCGGCCCCACCACCCCGCCGCCGGGACCGACCACGCCGCCGCCCGGCACCGGCGCCTGCTCGGTGCGCATCGAGCTGAACGCCTGGAACAACGGCCTGACCGAGAACATCACCATCAGCAACACCGGCTCGACCGCGGTGAACGGCTGGTCGCTGGCGTTCACGCTGCCCGGCGGCCAGACCATCACCTCCGGCTGGAACGCCTCGTACTCCCCCTCCTCGGGCCAGGTGACGGCGCGCAACGTCTCCTACAACGCGGCCATCCCGGCCGGCGGCTCGACCACCATCGGCTTCCAGGCCACGCACACCGGCAACGCCGGGCGGCCCAGCTCGTTCACCCTCAACGGCCAGTCCTGCACACTCACCTGACCGGCGTACCCCGACCCCGGTGACGTCCGGACGGCGGCCCCGCGACCCCGCGTCGCGGGGCCGCCGGCTACCCGGCCGGTGGGGCCGGTTCCGGAGCCCCGCCGCGGCTGATCCGCAGCGTCAACACGTCGGTGCGAACCGTGATGTGGCCGTGGAACAGCGCCGCTCCGCCCGTCCCGTAACCGACCTGGGTCGCGGTGACCAGCGGATGTCCGACCGCCACGCCGAGCCGCTCGGTGGCCTCGTCGTCGGCGAGCACCGCGGTGAGTTCGATCTCCGCCCGCCGCACCGGCATGCCGGTCGCGCTGGCCAGGAACTCGAACATGTCCAGGTCGATGCTGAGCAGCCCGGACGGGTCGAGGTCGCGGCCGTCGAACCGCAGCGGCAGGTGATCACGGATCCAGGCCGCCGGGACCCCGTCCACGGCGAAGAGCCGGTCGACCCGCCACACCGGCGAGCCCGGCTCCAGTCCGAGGACGCGCGCGCAGTCGGCCGGGCACTTCGCCCGGCTGACCGACGCGTCCTGAAGCGTCGGACGGTGACCCGTGGCGGTGATCCGGTCCCGCAGCGCGGTGACGTCACCGATGGACACCGGCACCCGCTCGGCGTCGTCGTGCACGAAGGTGCCGATCCCCCAGGTCCGGGTCACCACCCCCTCGGCGGCGAGCTGCCCCAGCACCTCGCGCACCGTCGCGCGGCTGACCTCCAGACGATCGGCCAGGTCCCGCTCGTTGGGCAGCTTCTCACCCGACCGGAACTCGCTGCCGATCAGCTGCCGCAGCCGGCCGTGCGCCGCCTGTAGCGCGGTTTCCCGCCGAGCCATCCGCCCTCACCTCATCACTGCCCGCCGCCGCGTCGGCGTACGGAGTGTAGTTCGTCCACGTCCGCTCGGACGATCACCGGCACGGCCTCACCACACCTGCTCCAGCACCCGGATGGTGTTGCCGCCGATCACCTTGGCGATCTCGTCGTCGGAGTAGTCGTGCGCCACCAGCCAGCCCACGATGTTCCCGAACGCCTCGCCCGGATTCTCCAGCCCGGACACGTACTCCACCCGCGGGTGCTGCGGACGGTTGCCGGCGTCGTGGGCGTAGTTGCCGGCGTAGGTGTCGTGCACCCCCACGTGGTCGCCGAACATGGTGTCCGGACCGAACGTGACGTGGTCGATGCCGACCAGGTCCACGCAGTAGGTGAAGTGGTCCATCACCGACTCGATCGAGTGGTGCTGGTGCGCCTGCGAGAGCGTGGTGTGCGGGGCGGCCTCGATGCCGATCACGCCACCCCGCTCGGCGCAGGCCCGGATCACCTCGTCCGGCTTCATCCGGGAGGTGTCCCAGACCGAGCGGGCGCCGGCGTGGGTGATGAACACCGGCACCCGGCTGGCCTCGATCACGTCCAGCGACGTCTGGTCGCCGGAGTGCGAGATGTCGATGGCGATCCCGAGCTTGTTCATCCGGTCCACCGCGCGCCGGCCGAAGTGGGTCAACCCGCCGTCGCGGTCCTCGGAGAGGCCGGAACCGAGCATGTTCGCCTGGCTGTACGCGATGCCCATCTGGCGTACGCCGAAGCCGTAGAGGATGTCGATCCGGTCCAGCTCGTTCTCGATCATCGTGGCTGCTTCCAGGCCGGCCACCAGGGCGATCTGCCCGTTGCGCTTGGCCTCGAAGATCTGTTCGAGCGTGGTCGCCACCACCACGTGGTCCTGCTTGGCGACGTCGGCGAAGCGCAGGCCGATGTCGTAGATGACGTCGTCCCACTTCCAGGCGTGCTCGCTGGTCACGCAGCCGGTGCCGTTCATGAAGTTGTCGAAGACCGCGGTCATGCCGGACCGGGCCAGGCCCTCGAACCCGAAGGAGTTGCGGCCGGTGCGGTTGTAGTCGCGCAACTGCGTCACGTCGGCCGGCAGGATCTTCGGGTGCTCGTGCAGCGAGATGGCCATGTGCTCGCGCAGCAGCCGGGAGACGCGGGCACGCTGGTCGTCGGTCAGGCCAAGGTCGTGTTCCGGCACCCGGCCGATCTGTGGCGCGAGCTCGAAGACCTTGTAGTCCACATGCGGCACCAGGTAGTCGAAGGACCGGTATCCGGCGTAGCGGGGGGCGGGTTCCTGCACTGGTCTACTCACCTCGTCAGCTAGAGGCATGAGGAGTGAGGTCTGACCTCATGCCTCGTGGAACGTACCGAGCGCAAGCACGGCACAGGAATACCTCGTGACCTTTCCGTTACCGGAATCGGGGAACATTCCCGCAGGTCGGGACCGGGCTCCGGCCAGCGGGCCGAGCAACTGAGCCGGCCCCGGCCGAATGCACGAGGCGATCGGGCCGAACGGCGGACCGCGCCTCGATCACCCCCAGTGGTCAGACCACTCGACGGCGAAATGCACGCCGAATGCGCGGCAATGGTGAACCAAGGGGTTCAGTGTTGTACGGTGAACCATGTGGTTCAGCAAGAGACGCTCGACCGGGTCTTCGCCAGCCTGGCCGACCCCACCCGACGCGACATCCTGATCCGGCTCGGCACGGGTCCGGCCACCATCAGCGAGCTCACCGGGCCCACCGGGATGAGCCTCACCGGCATGCGCAAGCACGTCCGCGCGCTGGAGGACGCCGGTCTCGTGGTGACGCAGAAGGTCGGCCGGTCCCGACAGTGCCGGCTCAGCGAGGCCCCGCTGGACACGGCGATGGCCTGGATCAGCTTCTACCGGCGCCTCTGGGCACGCCGCCTGGACGGCCTCGACGCCTATCTCACTCTCACCACGGAGGACCGTGACCATGACGCTCCAGATCCACCTGACCCGACAGCTTCCGGGCACGCCTGAGGAGGCGTTCGACGCCTACACCGACGCCGGCAAACAGAAGATCTGGTTCGGCATCCTGGACGAGGAGCCGGGCATCGTGGAGATCGACGTCGACCTGCGGGTCGGCGGGAAGCAGACAGCCGTCTGGGGGCCCTCCCCCGACATGCTGTTCCGCGAGACCCAGACGTTCCTGGAGATCGACCGCCCGCACCGCCTGGTCACCGAGTCCTCCGGCAGCAGCCCGGACGGCGAGACGATGACCACCCGCGTCGAGGTCACCTTCGAGGAGAAGGACGGCGGCACGCTGATGACCGTGACGCAGAGCGGCTTCCCGGCCCCGGAGCTGCGCGACTTCTTCGCCACCGAGGTGTGGACCGGGGCGTTCGCCCGCATCGAGACGTACCTGACGCGGGAGCGCGGGACGCTGCCCTCGCCCGGCTGACCGGCCGCGCCGTCACGGATTGTGGTCGGGTAGACATCGCCGCGTCCCGCTTTTTGCCGACACCGCGTTGATAAGATCGCGACATGGTGTCGACAAACATGAGAGGTGGCGGCTGATGTTCCTGGCCATTCGTGAGCTGGGGTTCGCGCGGCTGCGATTCGCCCTGATGGGAGCCGTGATCGTGCTGATCTCGGTGCTGATGGTGATGCTGTCCGGCCTGTCCGTCGGGCTGGTCCGCGACGGCGTCTCCGGGCTGCAGAACCTTCCGGTCACCTCGTTCGCGTTCGCCCACGGCGTGCAGCACGACTCGGCGTTCTCGCGCAGCGTGGTGGACGCCTCGACGGTGGACACCTGGCGCGAGCAGCCCGGGGTGGCGGAGGCGACCCCGTTCGGCAACACGCTCATCAACGGGCGTACCGACCGGGGCACCGAGGTCGACCTGGCGCTGTTCGGCGTCGAGACCGACTCGTTCCTGTCGCCCGCGGTCAGCGAGGGCGACCGGCTCGGCCCGGCGGACGGGATCGTGGTGAGCCCCACCGCCGTCGACGCGGGCCTGCGCGTCGGCGACACCGTGACGGTGGACCGGCTCGGCACGAAGCTGCGGGTCGTCGGCGTCACCGAGCAGCAGGACACCTTCGGCCACGTCGACGTGGCGTACGTACCGCTGGCCACGTGGCAGGCGGTCAAGTCCGGCACGCCGGCCGGCACGCAGGTGCCGGCGCAGGCCACCCCGGAGATCACCGCCGTCGCGGTCCGCGCGGCCGACGGCGACTCGGTGGACCTGGCCGCGGGCGACAAGGCCGCCGGCACGGAGAGCCTGACGCTGGAGGAGTCCTACGGCGCCTCGCCGGGCTACACCGCCGAGACGACGACGCTCCAGCTGATACAGGGCTTCCTCTACGCGATCTCGGCGCTCGTGGCCGGCGCGTTCTTCGCGGTCTGGGCGATCCAGCGCAAGCAGGAGGTCGCCGTGCTGCGGGCGCTGGGCGCCTCGACCGGCTGGGTGCTGCGCGACGCCCTCACCCAGGCGCTGATCCTGCTGGCCCTCGCCATCGCCGTCGGCATGGGGATCGGACTCGGCCTCGGCGCGCTGATCTCCGGCGGCAACGTGCCGTTCGCGCTGCACCCGCAGAGCATCGCCGCCGCCGCGGCCGGACTGCTCGTGCTCGGCCTGGTCGGCGCGGCAGCCGCCGTCGTCCGCCTCACCTCCATCGACCCGGCGACCGCCCTGGGAGGCAACCGATGAGCAGCCGGACCACAGCGTCCCCCTCGACGACGGGCACCGCCCCGAGCGATCTCGGCCTGGTCATGCGCGGCGTGCACCTGCGGCACGGCGACGGCGCGGAGACCGTGCACGCGCTCGACAACGTGGACCTGACCGTCGCGCCGGGTGAGCTGGCCGCGATCGTCGGGCCGTCCGGCGCGGGCAAGTCCAGCCTGCTCGCCGTCGCCGGCGGGCTGGCCCGCCCCGATCAGGGCGCCGTCACAGTGGCCGGCCACGACATGACCGTGTCCAGCCGCCGGGCGCGCACCGAGCTTCGCCGCCGGCACGTCGGGTTCGTGTTCCAGTCGGGCAACCTGCTGCCCGCGCTGACCGCTGCCGACCAGCTGCGCCTGCCGCTGCGACTGGGCGGGCGGCGGGACCGCGCCGGACGCGACCCGCTGGAGATGCTCGCGCACGTCGGCCTGGCCGGTAAGGCCGACCGCCGGCCGCACCAGCTCTCCGGCGGCGAGCGCCAGCGCGTCGGCATCGCCCGGGCGCTCATGACACAGCCGTCCGTGCTGCTGGTGGACGAACCGACAGCGGCGCTGGACCGGGCCCGCAGCCACGACATCGTCCAGCTGCTCGCCCAGGAGGCACGGGAGCGGTCGGTGGCGGTGGTCATGGTCACTCACGATCACGACGTGCTGCAGTACTGTGACACCGTCTACGAGATGATCGACGGCAAGCTCGCCACGAGCAGCTGACCGCGACGGCAGGGCGCGACGCGGACCCGGTGCGCGCACCGGAGACTTGGAGGTTGGCGTGCCGAAGATCCAGGCCTCAACCGTCGCCGAGCACCGGGCCGCCCAGCGGGCGGCGCTGCTCGACGCCGCCCGCGCCCTGCTCTCGCAACACCCGGACCAGATCCCCAGCCTCGCCGACGTGGCGCGGCACGCCGGCCTGGCCCGGTCCAGCGCGTACTCCTACTTCAAGTCACGCACCGACATGTTCGACGTGCTCGTCGCCGACACCTTTCCGCGGTGGTCGGCCTTCGTCGAGAACCGGATGGCCGAGGCCCGCACGCCCGGGTCGCGGATCCTGGCGTACGTCGAGGCCAACCTGCAACTGGTTGCCCGGGGCGACCACGCGCTGGCCCGGGCGATGGCGACAGTCGGCAACAGCGAGGTGCTCGCGACCTCCAGCCGCCTCCTGCACGACAGCCTCGAGGCGCCGCTGCGCGCCGCTCTCGCCGACCACGGGGCGAGCGACCCGAACCGGATGGCCGAGGTCATCCAGTCGATCGTCTACGCCCTCAGCCGCATGATCGAGAACGGCCTCGACCTTCCCTCGGCCACCGGCCTCGCTCGCGAGCTGCTCACGCCGTACGTGCGCCCCGCCGCTGCCTGACCCCCGCCACCGCCGGCACGTCCCACCCGGCCGCCTCGCGGCGAGCGTCGCTCCGAACCGGACAGTGCCGACCCGGCCGACCGAACGATCGAAGCGGACCGCCGGCCGGTCGCCGGGCGGCGGCACTGTCATCTCCCGTGGCCGCCCGAACGATCGAGCCACGAATCGACGAACCTTGCCCGCTTGCGTTCCGCCTAGTGGAACAGCAGGTCAGAGGCAGTACGGTTCGGTAAGTTACCGATCAGTAGCCTGTTGACGGAGACCGGCGTCACCCCTACCGTTCCACTCAATCGAACGGCGTACGGTTCAACCGAACGCTCTCGGCCATGCCGAGTGCGGCCCGAAACAGGAAGTCCGAGGCATGCCTGACGACAAGCTTCTCGCTCTTCTCTCCCCCACCCGGCTCGGTCGTCTCACACTGCGGAACCGGGTCTTCGTCCCCGGTCACACCACCAACTTCGGACTGAACAACGTGCCCACCGGGCGCCATGTGGCCTACCACGCGGAGCGCGCCCGGGGCGGCGTCGGCCTGATCATCACCGAGGCGATCCGCGTGCACCCCACGAGCGCGGGCCGCAGCATCAGCCTCGGCAGCTTCGACGACTCGTCGATCCCGGCGTACGCGGCGGTGACCGAGGCCGTGCACGAGCACGGCGCACGCATCTTCGCCCAGATCATGCACGCCGGCCGGCAGGCGAACGGGGACGCGACCCGCACCGCCGCCTGGTCCTCGTCACCGGTGCCGTGGGCGGCCGGCTCACACGTGCCGCACGCGATGGGACGCCGGGACATCGCCGTCGTCGTCGAGGCGTTCGCCGCCGCCGCCCGGCGGATGCGTGATGCCGGCTTCGACGGCCTGGAGGTGCACGCCGGCCACGGCCACCTGCTGCAGCAGTTCCTCTCGCCGCACACCAACACCCGCGCCGACTCCTACGGCGGCAGCCTAGACAACCGGATGCGGCTGACCCGTGAGGTGCTCACCGCGGTGCTGGCCGCCGCGCCGGACCTGCCCGTCGGACTGCGGGTCAGCGCCGACGAGTTCCTGCCCGGCGGTCTCGACCCGGCCGCGGTGCTGGAGATCGTCGGCAAGCTGCGCGCCGACTTCCCGCTCGCCTACGTGCACGTCAGCCACTCCGCCTACCACGGCAGCTGGTCGCTCGCGACGCAGATGGCGGACATGAGCTTCGGCCACGCCCCGTTCCGGCACCACGCGGCGCTGTTCAAGCAGGAGTTCCCGGACCTGCCGGTGCTCGCGGTGTGCCGGCTGGACAGCCTGCCGGAGGCCGCCGAGCTCGTCGCCGCCGGCGAGGCCGACCTGGTCGGCCTGGCCCGCCCGCACATCGCCGACCCGCACCTGGTCCGCAAGGCCGAGCAGGGCCGCCAGCACGAGGTACGCGCCTGCCTCGCCTGCAACCAGGGCTGCATCGGCCGGCTGGAGACCAGCCTGCCGATCTCCTGCGTGGTCAACCCGGAGGTCGGCGCCGAGCGGGAATGGGCGCAGGCCTGGCCGGAGCTGCCCGGACCGTCCGGCGCGCGGAAGGTCCTCGTCGTCGGTGGCGGCCCGGCCGGCCTGGAGGCCGCCCTCTCCGCCCACCGGGCCGGGCACCAGGTGTCGGTGGTCGAGGCGCGCGGGCACCTCGGCGGGCAGGTGGAACTGGCCGCGCGCGTACCCGGACGGGAACGGCTCGGCCTGCTCACCCGCGACCTGGCCCGCGACGTCGAGGCCGCCGGCATCCCGGTACGCCTCGACCACCGCATCGGCGTCGAGGACGTGCTGGCCGGCGGCTACCAGGACGTCGTCCTGGCCACCGGCTCCCGGCCCACCCGGCGGGAGCTGCCCGGCGGCCCGCCGGTGATCGACATCTGGCAGGCCGTCGACGCGCTGAGCGACCCCGACTTCCGGCCGACCGGCGCCGTCGTCGTGCTCGACGACGAGGGCACCTGGGCCGCCGCCTCGGTGGCCGAAGGGCTGGCCCGGCGCGGCGCCCGCGTCCACCTGGTCTCCCCCACCGCCTCGGTGAGCGCCAAGATCACCACGTACTCGCGGCTGGCGCTGCTCAAGCGCTTCGCGGACCTGGGAATCGCGGTGCACCCGATGCGCACGGCGCGCCCGGCGGGCGCCGACGCGGTCGCCCTGGGCGGTCCGCTCGCCGGCGCCGACACCCTCGTCGAGGGCGTCACCACAGTCGTCGACGCCGGCTCGCCGCAGGCCGCCGACGAGTTGTACCGGCAGCTCGACGCGCTGCCCGACGGTCCCCGGATCCACGTCGTCGGCGACGCGAACGCCCCCCGCACGGCCTTCGAGGCCGTCTACGAGGGACGCATGGCGGGAGCGTTCCTCGGCCGCTACGACACCGCGTCCGCAGATCGCGTGCGGTACGCCCACTGACCCGTCCATCCCGGTCGCGGCCCGCCGCGGACCGGTCCTCCCCCACCTGAAGAGGAGACACGCATGCTGGACATCGAGGAGCGCCTCACCCTGGATGAGCGTTCCGCCGTGGACTTCGTCCTCGGCCTGCGCAAGCGCTGGGCGGACACCGTCTACCCGGCGCTGCGCGAGGAGTACGGCGCCACCGGCGCGGCGGCCACCACGGTCGGCGACGCGAGCCAGGTGCTGCGCGGCCTTCCGCTCTACCCGTGGTTCAGCCACCTGGAGCGGGTGCAGCAGAAGATGCTGTGGAAGGTCGCCGGCGACGCGGTGCTCAGCCGCCGCGAGGAGCTGACCGACCAGCTGACGTCGGTGCCCGAGCAGCCGAAGGGCTCGCTGGAGCTGAACCCAGACCTGGAACTGCCCGACTGGTACACCGACTACGACATCCACATCCAGCCCGGCAGCTTCTTCTCCGACGACATGTCGGCCTACGTGTACGAGTTCGGGGCGCGCATCGTCATGCTGCGCGACAACGACGGCTACAAGTTCCACACGCTGTTCGCCAAGACCGCCCTGCCCGAGCTGCCCGCGGCGACCCGGATCGTCGACATCGGATGCGGCTTCGGCAAGAGCACCCGGCCGCTGCCCGCGAAGTACCCGACCGCGCAGGTGATCGGCGTGGACCTGGCCGCGCCGGGTCTACGGCTGGCCCACGCCGAGGCCGAGGCGACCGGACTGGCGATCGACTACCGGCAGGCCGACGGCCGGGCCACCGGCATCGAGTCGGGCAGCTGCGACGTGGTCACCGGCACGATGGTGCTGCACGAGATGCCGGCCACCGCGATCCGGGAAACGATCGTGGAGGCGGCGCGCCTGCTCAAGCCGGGCGGCTCGCTGCGCTTCCTGGAGTTCATGCTCACCGGCGACCCGCTGCGCGACGCCACCGTCTACGAGCACGCCGAGCGCAACAACGAGCCGTTCTTCCACGACCTGTTCGGCTCGGACCTGATCGAGGTCTGCGCCGAGGCGGGCCTGACCGACGTGTCGTGGACCCCGTTCGACGAGCGCCGCAACGGCGTCCAGCCGCAGGGCTGGGGCGACCGTCCCGAGTGGCACTTCCCCTGGGCCGTACTGGCCGCGACCAAGCCGGAGGCGTGATGAGCACCGAGTTCGACTACTTCGGAGACCCCAAGGTCGGCAAGCTGCTCGACCTGGTGCTGCAGCTCTCCACCGAGCTGCACGTGACCCGGCAGCGGGTACGTGTGGTCGAGGCGCTGCTGACCCGTTCCGGCGTGCTGACCGAGGGCGCCGTCGACGGGTTCGCCTCCACCGAGGAGGAGCAGCAGGTCCTCGACCGCGAGCGGGACGCGCTGCTGGCCCGCCTGATGCGCATCCTCACCGAGCACGGCCCCGCGGAGCACCCGCTGCGGGACCAGTGGGAGGCGGCGCTGAGCGAGAAGACCGGCTGATGAGCGCACCGGACGCGCCCGGGCTGATCGACAGCTACCTGCAGCTGTGTGAGGACCGCCGGCTCGACGAGGCCGGCGCGTTCCTCGCGCCGCAGGCCCGGCTGGTCTTCCCGGGCGGCCGGGAGTACTCCTCGCTGCGGGAGATGGCGGCCGCCTCGACCGGGACCTACCGGTGGGTGCGCAAGCACCGGGACCGCTACCTGGTGGGTGACGACAACGGGCGGGTCACCGTGACCTCGCTCGGGCGGCTGTACGGGGAGTGGCTCGACGGCACGCCGTTCGAGGACATCCGCTACGCGGACGTGTTCGTGCTCGACGGCGCGCTGATCGTCGAGCAGCACGTCTACAACGACCTGGCACTGGTCGCGTCGCTGCGCGACGCCTGAGGGCACTGGGGCGTCGCCGCGCGACGCCTGACGGCAACTGTCGCGTCGCGCCGCGACGCCTGATACCCCGCCTCCGCCGCCACGGCGGCGGAGGCGGTCTCCCCCGACTCACGACGAGGTGTGTGCATATGAAACGGAAGTGGGCACTGCTCCCGGCGGCGCTGGCCGCCACGCTGGTTCTCTCCGCCTGCGGCGGCGGCTCCGACGACGAGGCCGGCGGCGAGGGCAAGGAGGCGAAGCTGACCATGGCCATCGCCTCGGCCGTGATCGGCCCGAAGGAGGAGGTGGCCGTCTACGCGGTCGCCAAGGAACTCGGCTACTTCGCCGAGGAGAAGCTGACCGTCGAGACGATCAACGCCGACGGCTCGGTCGCCGCCCTCCAGGCGGTCGCCTCCGGCAGCGGCGACATCACCCCGGCCGACGCCGGCTCGGCGCTCGGCGCGGTGGAGAAGAACGTGCCGATCAAGGCCATCGGCGGCCTGGTGCAGAACTGGCCGTGGGTGATGGCGGTGAAGCCGGACTCCCCGATCACCGGCGGCGCGGACCTGCGCGGCAAGAAGATCGGCGTGATCAGCCTTGCCTCCGGCTCGGCCCCGTACGCCCGCGCCTACGTCAAGGCCGCCGGCCTGGACCCGGCCAAGGACGTCGAGCTGCTGCCGGTGGGCGTCGGCGCGCAGGCCGCCGCCGCGCTCAACGACGGCAAGGTCGACATGCTGGCGCTCTACACCCAGGCGTACGCGGTCATCGAGAACGCCGGCACCCAGCTGAAGTACCTGACCAACCCGGACGTGTTCACCGGCATCCGGTCGCTCACCTTCAGCGTCGGCGCCCGTGACTTCGACGCCAAGAAGGACTCGTACGAGCGGTTCCTGCGCGCGGCGTACAAGGCGATGCTCTTCTCGGCCAAGAACCCCGAGGCCGCCATGAAGATCGGCTACAAGGTCTTCCCGCAGATCCTCGCCGGCAAGTCCGCCGACGAGCGGCTCAAGGCGGACACCGAGAGCCTCGCCGCGTGGCTGAAGACGGCCACGCCGGCCAGCGGCGAGCCGGAGCAGTTCGGTGACTGGGGCGCGATCAGCGACGACGAGTGGGCGAAGACCCAGGCGTACACCAAGGAGGCCGGCCAGATCTCCGGTGACGTCGACCTGAAGAAGCTCTGGGACCCGAGCCTGCTCTCCGGCGCGAACAACTTCGACAAGGCCGCGGTGCTCAGCAAGGCCGCGAACTACACCGCCTAGCAGCGGACAGCGGAAGGGATTTCGATGGCCATCAAGGCGACGGCCCGCCGGGCGCAGACGCAGGCTCCGGCATCGGTGTCGGAAGACTCCTGGATCGAGATCGACGGGCTGGACAAGGAGTACCGGCCCCGGAAGTCGGCACCGACCCTGGCGTTGAGCGACATCAACCTGACGGTACGTCGCGGCGAGTTCATCTCGGTCGTGGGACCGTCCGGGTGCGGCAAGACCACTTTGCTGAAGATCCTCGCCGGGCTCAGCCCGAAGACCGGCGGCGCGGTACGGATCGCCGGGCGGGACGTGACGAAGCCCCTTCCCGAGGTCGGGATGGTGTTCCAGGCACCGACGCTGCTGCCCTGGCGCACCATCTTCGACAACGTGATGGTGCCGGCGGAGATCCAGCGACTGGATCCCCGCCGGCACCGGGAACGCGCGCAGCAACTGCTCGAGATGGTCGGTCTCAACGGCTTCGAGCAGAAGTACCCGCACGAGCTCAGCGGCGGTATGCAGCAGCGGGCCGGCATCTGCCGGGCGCTCGTGCACGACCCGGCGGTGCTGCTGATGGACGAGCCGTTCGGCGCGCTCGACGCGATGACCCGCGAGTACATGAACGTGGAGCTGCTGCGGATCTGGCAGGAGAGCAACCAGACGATCGTGCTGGTCACGCACTCCATCCCGGAGGCGGTCTTCCTCTCCGACCGCGTGGTGGTGCTCAGCCCCCGGCCGGGCCGGATCGCCGAGGTCATGGACATCGACCTGGAGCGTCCGCGTGACCTCGGCATCATGTCGTCCGACCGGGCCGGGGTCTATGTGGAACGGATCCGCCGACACTTCAACGCCGCCGGCGTAATCGACTGACGAGGGACAGCCATGGCAACAAGCAACCTGGTCCGCAAGCCGGCCCAGCCACCGGCGCCGTCCGCCCGGCCCGCCCGGCGCAAGTTCGACCTGCGGGAGAAGCCCCAGCTCTGGCTGGTCCCGACGGTCTTCGTCGTGGTCGTGCTGGCCTGGGAGTACGGCGTCCAGCTCCTCGGCGTCGACGAGTACGTCCTGCCGCTGCCGTCGAGCGTGGTCGAGTCGCTGTGGCAGCAGCTCGGCGACGACCAGTTCTGGGGTCACTTCTGGGTGACCACGCAGGAGGCGCTGCTCGGGTTCGTGATCGGCGTCGGCGCCGCCCTGGTGCTCGGCACGTTCATCTCCCAGATCAAGATCGTCGAAGCCACGCTGATGCCGTACATCGTGGCCTTCCAGACCGTGCCCAAGGTCGCCCTGGCCCCGCTGTTCGTGGTCTGGTTCGGTTTCGGCCTGACCAGCAAGGTGGTCATGGCCGCGGTGATCTCGTTCTTCCCGATGCTGGTGAACGTCATCGAGGGTCTGCGCGCGGCCGACGCCGACAAGATCCAGATGCTGACGGTGTTCGGCGCGAGCAAGGCGCAGATCTTCCGGATGGTGCGGCTGCCCAGCGCGCTGCCGTTCATCTTCGCCGGCCTGGACATCGGCATCGTCTTCGCCATCCTCGGCGCGGTCGTCGGCGAGTTCATCGGCGCCAAGGAGGGCCTGGGCTACCTGCTGCTGCAGACCAACTACAACTTCGACATCGCCGGCATGTTCGCCGTGCTGGTGGTGCTGTCGCTGATGGGTCTGGTGGCGCACTTCGTGATCCGGCTGCTGCAGAAGCGGCTGGCCTTCTGGGCCGAGGACACGAAGGTGATCGGCGCGTGACGGCAGTGGACGGGACCGCCGTCACGTGTTGGGGGCACCGGTCGGGCGTGCGCAACGCCCGCCCGGCCGGTGGCCGGACCGGAAAGGCAGGACACGCGACATGAACACCGACCCGAACCGGTTCGACGGCCGGGTGGCAGTGGTGACCGGGGCGGCCCGCGGCATCGGGGCCCGCATCGCGGCGACGCTCGCGCAGCGCGGGGCCACCGTGGCCCAGGCCGACCTGCTCGACGACTGGAGCGAGGCCGAGCTGTCCGGCGGCGCGCACACCCGGCACCGGGTCGACGTCCGGTCGGCCGGCTCCTGCGCCGCGCTGGTGGACGAGGTCCTGGACTCCCACGGCCGCCTGGACCTGCTGGTGAACAACGCCGGGATCGTCCGGCGCGGGCCGGCGGCCACGATGTCCGAGCAGGACTTCACCGACGTCCTGGACGTCAACCTCACCGGCACGTTCCGGATGTGCCAGGCCGCGTACCCGGCGCTGCGGCAGACGAGCGGCGCGGTGGTGAACATCGGCTCCACGAACGGGCACATCGCGGTGCTGAACACGCTCGGCTACTGCGTGAGCAAGGCCGGCGTGATGCACATGGCGCGCGTGCTGGCCCTGGAGTGGGCGCCCGACCGGATCCGGGTCAACGCCGTCGGACCGACCATCGTGCCCACCGACATGACCTCCGACGTACGTGGCGACGAGGCGTACCTCGCGGACAAGATGGCGAGCATCCCGCTGGGCCGGATGGCGCAGCCGCAGGACGTCGCCAACGCGGTCGCCTACCTGCTGAGCGACGCCGCCGCCATGACCACCGGCCAGACGATCTTCGTCGACGGCGGCGTCACCATCCACTGACTTTCCCCTCTCCGACCCCTTCTGTGAGGACCACCATGCCCAAACCGGATACCGCGGCCGCGCTGGCGGCCGTCGACGCCCACTTCGACGAGTTCGTCGAGGAGCTCCAGCAGCTGTGCCGCATCCGCAGCCGCCGCCAGGAGCCGGAGCAGATGGAGGCCACCGCCGAGTTCATCGCCGGATCGGTCCGCCGCTGGGGCGGCGAGGCCGAGATCATCCCGTGGGAGCAGTCGTACCCGTACGTGCTGGCCGAGGTGGCCGGCGAGGGCGACAAGGCGCTGCTGCACTTCACGCACTACGACGTGGAGGTCGAGCCGGCCGGTGACGACGCCGACTGGATCAGCCCGCCCTACGCGGCGGAGATCCACGACGGCCGGCTCTACGCCCGGGGCGTGGCCGACGACAAGGGCGTCATCATGTCCCGCATCCACGCGGCGGCGGCCTGGAAGCTCGCCGGGCTCACCCCGCCGGTGACCAACCGGATCATCTTCGAGGGCAAGAAGTGGCTGCACAGCCCGGGTCTGGGCTCGTTCGTGCAGGCGCACGCCGACCGGCTCGCCAGCGACGCGGCGCTGTGGGAGAACTCCTGGCTCGACGGCGAGGACCGGCTGCTGCTCAAGCTGGCCGAGAAGGGCGTGCTCTACCTGCGCCTCACCGCGCAGACCCTGCCGCGTGACCTGACCAGCCAGAACACCGCGCTGCTGCCGGCCGCCACGGCGCGCCTGGCCGCCGCCCTGGCGCAGCTGCAGCGGCCCGACGGCACCGTGACGATCCCCGGCTTCGCCGACGACGCACGGCCGCCGACGGACGAGGAGCGGGCGCTGCTGGAGAAGGTGGCGTTCGACGGGGACTTCCTGCGCAAGCGGGCCCAGGTCGAGCGGTTCACCGGCGACCTGGACGACCAGGCCGCGGCGGTGGCCATCCGGACCGTGCCGACGCTGACCGTGGCCGGCATCGCCGGTGGCGACATGCGTGACGACGTGACGCTGGGCATCCCGTCGACCGCGTCGGCGAAGCTGGAGATCCGGCTGGTGCCGGGCCAGGACCCGGAGCGCGTCCTCGGGTGCGTGCGCGACCACCTGGCCGCGACCGGCTTCGGTGACCTGCGCATCGAGGTGATGGCGACCAGCCGGCCCAACCTCACCGACCACCGCGACCCGTTCGTCGCGCTCGTCGCGGACGCGGCCCGCCGGGTGTACGGGACCGAGCCGGTGATCGAGCCGTACACGCAGTGGATCGGCAACCAGGGCGTGATCGCCGACCGGCCCATCGTCGGCGTCGGCGTCTCTCGGGCCGACTCCGGTGTGGACGGCCCGAACGAGAACATCCGGCTGGACGACTACAAGGCCGGCATCAAGCACGTCATCGAGGTCATGGCGGCGCTGGCGGTGGCCGAGTGACCCGGGCCCGCGGCGTGGCCCGCCGCGCCTACGTCGACGTGCCGTGGGGTCAGGTGCACTACCGGCACGGCGGCGACGCCGACGCACCGGTGCTGCTGATCCTGCACCAGTCCCCGCTCTCCTCGGCCACCTACGACGCGGTCATCGAGCCGCTGGCCCGCCGCGGCCTGCGGGTGATCGCCCCGGACACGCCGGGCTTCGGGATGTCCGACGCCCCGCCCCGCCCGTGGTCCATCCCCGAGTACGCGGCCGGCGTGTGGCAGTTCGCCGACGCCCTCGGGCTGTCCAAGGTGCACCTGCTCGGGCAGCACACCGGCGCGATCGTCGGCGCGCAGGCGATGATGTCGGCGCCGGAGCGGGTGCACCGGCTGATCCTGCAGGGCATCCCGCTCTACGACGAGCAGGAGCGGGCGGAGAAGAAGCGGTCGTACGCGCCCGGCTACTCCCCGGACCGCGACGGCGGGCACCTGAAGGTGATCTGGGACCGGGTGTACGGCCTGTACCCGGCGCTGACCCCGGAGGAGGCGAACCGCCAGGTCACCGAGTACCTGCTGACCGGCCCGGATTACGCCACCGCGTACCGGGCGGTGTTCGACCACCACGTCGACACGGCCGCCCTGGACGCGCTGCCCATCGTGCTGCTGCACGGCGCCGACGACCTGCTGGACCGGATGACGCCCCAGGTGCGGGCCGCGCTGCCCAGCGCCGAGCTGGTCACCATCCCCGGCGGCACCGACTTCGTGGCCGACGAGCAGCCGGAGGCGTTCGCCGACGCGGTCGCCGCGCAGGTGCACGCGGACCTGGGAACGGAGGTGCCGGCATGAACGTCGGCACCCCGGCGTCCGAGGCGAAGGTCGTACCGGCGAACACCGTCTACACCGCGAAGGTGGAGGTGTCCGGCGGCCGGGGCGGAAGCGCCCGGTCGCTGACCGGGTCGCTGCGGGTCGACCTGACCCGTCCCGCCCAGCGGGGCCCGGACGCGCCCGGCACCGACCCGGAGGAGCTGTTCGCCGCCGGCTACGCCGCGTGCTTCGACAGCGCGCTCGCCGTCGCCGCCCGCCAGGCCGGCGTCAAGCCCGGCCCGACGACTGTCACCGCCTCGGTCTCCCTCGGGCAGACCGACGACGGCCGGTACGCGATCGCCGTGGTGCTGGACGTGTCCGCGCCGCAGTGCCCGCAGGCCGACCTGGAGCGCGCGGTGGAGCTGGCCGACCGGATGTGTCCGTACTCGAACGCCCTCCGGGGCAACACCGCGGTGGCGATCCGGGTAAATGGACACCGCTGACCTGACCCGGCCCGCGGCGGCCCGCCACCCGGCGGATCCGCCGCGGCCCGCCGGCCCGATGGCCCTGGCCGTCGGGCTCGGCGCGGTCTACCTGATCTGGGGCTCGACCTACCTGGGCAACCGGGTGGCCCTGGACAGCATTCCGCCGCTGGTGGCCACCTCGGCCCGGTTCCTGGCCGCGGCGCTGCTGCTGTTCGCGGTGGCGGCGCTGTGGCGGGGACCGGCGGGGCTGCTGCTGCCCCGGCGGCAGTGGACCGGGGTGGGTGCCAGCGGGCTGCTGATGGTCGGCGCCGGCAGCGCGCT
Organism: Micromonospora sp. NBRC 110037; assembly: GCF_001652995.1. Taxonomy (NCBI): domain Bacteria; kingdom Bacillati; phylum Actinomycetota; class Actinomycetes; order Micromonosporales; family Micromonosporaceae; genus Micromonospora; species Micromonospora sp. NBRC 110037. Next base: position 986,190 of record NZ_BBVA01000002.1, on the reverse strand, counting down.
GCTGGCGCTGGGTCAGCTGTACGTGCCGACGGGTCTGACCTCGCTGCTGGTGGCCGGGATGCCGCTGTGGGTGCTGGTGCTGCGGCTGGTGGTCGGTCCGCGGCCGTCCCCGCTGGCGGCCGTGGGCGTACTCGGCGGTGTGGTCGGGCTGGCGCTGCTGTTCGCGGTGCCGACGCAGGGGTGGCACCTCGGCGGGATGCTGCTGGTGGTGCTCTCCACGATGGTGTGGGCGCTGGGCTCGACGCTGTCGCAGCGGCTGCGCATGCCGGCCGACCACCTGGTCGGCACCGGCTGGCAGATGCTCGTGGGCGGCCTCGCGGTGGCGGTGGCCAGCCTGGCCAGCGGTGAGCTGGGCGGGTTCCGCCTGTCCGACGTGACGGGCCGGTCCTGGCTGGCGTGGACCTACCTGATGCTCGTGTCCACGGTGGTCGGCTTCAGCGTCTACACGTGGCTGCTGCGCAACGCGCCGATCCAGCTCGCGTCCACCTACGCGTACGTCAACCCGGTGGTGGCGGTCCTGCTCGGCATGATGGTGCTGGATGAGTCGTTGTCCGGACGTCAGGTGCTCGCCGGCGCCGTGGTGCTCGCCTCGGTGGCACTGGTGATCGCGCGGGAGCGACCCCGACAGCCGGACGGCCTGCCGCCCGGGAAGACTCCGGTCGCGCCCGCCTGAGGCCCGGCGATCCCGCCCTACGTCGACAGTGGAGGAGAGAAGATGATCACCACAGCGGTTGTCGAGAGCGCCACCGCCGGCCGGACCCGCTCCGGCCTCGGACGCGCCCTCGACATCGTCAACATCATCGCCGAACGGGCGCCGGAGACCCTCGGCGTGTCGACGATCGCGCGGGAGCTGGGACTGCCCAAGGCGGTCGCGCACCGGATCCTCAAGGAACTGGTGGCCGACAGCTTCCTCACCTTCAACGAGGAGACCAAGCGGTACCGGCTGGGCAGCGGCGCGCTGGCGGTGGGACTGGCCGCGCTGCGCGCGCTGGACGTGCCGGACATCGCCCGCCGGTACCTGGTCCGGCTGGTGCGCGACAGCGGCGAGACCGCGACGCTGTCGGTGCGGCAGGGCTGGACCCGCGTCTACATCGACCAGGTGCTCTCGCCGCACGAGGTACGCATGTCGGTGTCCCTGGGCACCAGCCACGCGCTGCACTCCGGGTCGTCGTCGAAGGCGATCCTCGCGGCGCTGCCGGACGCGGAGATCGAGGACTACCTCGACCACCACCCGCTGGACGCGGTCACCTCGGCCACCATCACCTCCACCGCGAAGCTGCGGTCCGAGCTGGGCCGGGTCCGCCGCCAGGGGTACGCGGTGAGCATGGGCGAGCGGCAGAACGGCGCGGGCAGCGTGGCCGCGCCGGTGCGCTACGCGACCGGGCAGGTGTTCGGCTCGATCTCGCTGTGCGGGCCGCAGAACCGGTTCACCCCGGAGGTCTGCGCCGCGCACGGCGCGCTGGTCGCCGCGGCGGCGGCGGAGATATCCGCCGAACTGGGTTTCCGGCCGCCGGCGCAACGTGCCGCCGGACGGACGGGTCAGAAACAGAACTGGGGAGGTGGAACAGGTGAGTGACGGACCCCTGACGGGCCTGCGCGTGCTGGACGTCTCGACGATCCTCGCCGGACCGCTGTGCTGTCAGATCCTCGGCGACTACGGCGCCGACGTGGTGAAGATCGAGCACCCGACCATGGGTGACAGCATGCGCGGCCACGGCAAGACCAAGGACGGCCATCCCCTGTGGTGGAAGGAGATCTCCCGCAACAAGCGGCTGATCGGGCTGAACCTGTCCGCGCCGGACGGCGCGGCGCTGCTGCTGCGGCTGGCCGAGCGGGCCGACGTGCTGGTGGAGAACTTCCGCCCGGGCACGCTGGAGCGCTGGGGCATCGGCCCGGAGGAGCTGCACCGGGTCAACCCCGGCCTGGTGATCGCCCGGATCACCGGCTTCGGGCAGACCGGCCCGTACGCCTCCCGTGCCGGGTTCGGCACGCTGGCCGAGGCGATGAGCGGGTTCGCCCACCTGACCGGCACGGCGGACGGCCCGCCGACGCTGCCCGCGTTCGGGCTGGCCGACAGCATCTGCGGCATCGCCACCTCCTCGGCGGTGATGATGGCGCTGTGGCACCGGGAGCGTTCCGGCGGCCGGGGCCAGGTGATCGACATGAGCCTGCTGGAGCCGATCATGACCGCCGTCGGCCCGGGTCCCACCGTCTACGACCAGCTCGGCGTGGTGGAGCAGCGGCAGGGCAACCGGTCGACGAACAACGCGCCCCGCAACACGTACCAGACCAAGGACGGCTCGTGGGTCGCCATCTCCACCAGCGCCCAGGCGATCGCCGAGCGGGTGCTGCGGCTGGTGGGCCACCCGGAGGTGATCGACGAGCCGTGGTTCCGCACCGGCGTCGGCCGGGTGGCGCACGCGGACCTGCTCGACGAGTACGTCGGGTCGTGGATCGGCGAGCGGACCCGCGACGAGGTGGCCGCGGCCTTCGCCGAGGCCGGCGCCGCCGTCGCACCGGTCTACAGCGCCAAGGACATCGTCGAGGACCCGCACGTGCAGGCCACCGAGATGATCACGAAGGTCGACGACCCGGACCTGGGCCCGATGCGGATGCACAACGTCATGTGGCGGATGTCGGAGACGCCGGGCCGGATCCGCTTCACCGGCCGCTCCCCCGGCGCCGACACCGACGCCCTGCTCGTCGAGGAGCTCGGCTGCGACCCGGCCGAGATCGCCGACCTGAAAGCCCGTGGCGTCGTCGCCTGACGACGCCGACAGCCGAAACGCGAGGAACCCCGTGGGCACCACTGCCAGAACCGCCGACCGCCTGCTCGACGCCGTGCAGGCCGGCGTCACGATCTACGACCTGGGCCGGCGGCTGACCGTCGGCATGCCGCAGTCACCGAACCACCCGGCGTTCGGGCTCACCCTGCCGCGCCGGCACGGCGACATGGTGCGCGCCGACGGCGGCTCCGCCGCCAACGACCTGCTGGTCATGGGCACACACGTCGGCACGCACGTCGACGCCCTCGCGCACGTGTCCCAGGACGGCCGGCTGCACGGCGGCGCCGACGCCGCCGCGGCGCAGGTCGGCGGCCGGTTCGACGAGCTGGGCGTGCACACCGTCGCGCCGATGGTCCGCCGCGGCGTGCTGCTGGACGTGCCCGCCACGCTGGGCCTGGAGGGCTGCGAGGCCGGCTACGAGATCACCCCCGCCGACCTGGACGCCACCGTGTCCCGGCAGGGCACGCCGGTGGGCGCAGGCGACGTGGTGCTCATCCGCAGCGGCTGGGGCCGGCTGTTCGACCACGAGGACCGCAACCAGTACATCGGCAAGGACTCCGGCGTACCGGGGGTCGGCGCGGACGGCGCCGGCTGGCTGGCGCAGCGGGGCGTGCACGCGGCCGGCGCGGACACCATCGCCTTCGAGTGCCTGCCGCCGGGCAAGGGCCACAGCACGCTGCCGGCGCACCGGATCCTGCTGGTGGAGCACGGCATCTACCTGATCGAGACGATGGCGCTGGAGGAGCTGGCCCGCGACGGGGTGCACGAGTTCACCTTCGTCATGGCCCCGCTGCCGCTGTACGGCGCCACCGGCTCCCCGGTGCGTCCGCTGGCGGTGGTCAGCCGTGGCTGAGCCGACCCTGGGCCGGCACCTGGCCGCCTTCGCCGCCGACACCTCCGCCGCGACGCTGCCCGACGAGGTGGTCGCCAGCGTCCGGGCCCGCGTGCTGGACGTGCTCGGGCTCTGCGTGGCGGCGCAGCCGCTGCCGACCAGCCAGGCCGCGCTGGCGTACGTCGCCGAGCAGGGCGGCCGTGGCCAGGCCACCGCCGTCGGCGTGGACGAGAAGGTCCCGGCCGCGCTGGCCGCGTTCGCCAACGGCGTGCTGGCGCACTCCCTCGACTACGACGACACGCACCTGCCGTCGGTGCTGCACCCCAGTGCCACGGTGGTGCCGGCCGCGCTCGCCGCCGCCGAGCTGTCCGGCGCCTCCGGGCAGGAGACGGTGGCCGCGATCGCGGTGGGCCTGGAGGCGTGCGTACGCCTCGGCATGGCCGGCTACGACCCGGCGGCCGGCAACTCGGTCTTCTTCGAGCACGGCCAGCACGCCACCTCGATCTGCGGCACGCTGGGCGGGGCGGTGGCCGCGGCCCGGCTGCTGAAGCTGGACGCGGGCGGCACGCTCGACGCGCTCGGGGTGTCCGCCTCGATGGCGGCCGGGCTGATCGAGTCCAACCGCAACGGCGGCACCGTCAAGCGGATCCACTGCGGCTGGGCGGCGCACGCGGCGGTCAGCGCCGCGCAGCTGGCCCGGCACGGCGTGACCGGCCCGCCGACCGTGCTGGAGGGGCGCTTCGGCTTCTTCCAGGCGTTCCTGCGCGGCGAGTTCGACGGCGACGAGATCGTCCGCGGGCTCGGCTCCGAGTGGGCGGTGCCCGGCATCTTCTTCAAGCCGTACCCGGCGAACCACTTCACCCACGCCGCCATCGACGCGGCGATCGCGCTGCGCGAGCGCGGGCTGCCGCTGGACGAGATCGAGTCGATCACGCTCGGCGTGCCCACGCCGACGGTGCGTACCATCGGCCAGCCGATCGAGCGCAAGCGCGCGCCGCAGACCGGCTACGAGGCGCAGTTCAGCGGCCCGTATGCGGTCGCCGCTGGCCTGATCGGCGGCGGCGGTCTGGGCGTGGAGCTGGCCGACTTCACCGACGCCCTGGCGCACGACCCGCAACGGCGGGCGCTGATGGCGCGGGTCGACGTGGTGGCCGACGAGCGGTGCGACGAGATCTTCCCGCACCAGTTCCCGGCGGTGCTGCGGATCGTCACCCGGGACGGACGCGAGTGGGTGCAGGAGGTCCTGGCCAACCGGGGCGGCCCGCAGCGTCCGCTCAGCGACGCCGAGCTGGCGGTGAAGTTCCGCACGAACGCCGCGTCCCTGCCCGAGGCCACCGCCGCCCGCATCGCCGACGAGGTCCACCGGCTCGACCAGGCCCCCGACGTCCACGGCCTGATGGGCCTGATCAACCGCCGCTGAACCGAGCACGAGGAGCAACACCATGAGCACCTACGACCTGCTGTTGACAAACGTCCGCGTGGTCCGGCACGACCGGCCCGAGCCCGAGCTGATGGACATCGGCGTCACCGACGGGCGGATCAGCCGCGTCGCCCCGCAGATCGACCGGGCGGAGGCCGCCCAGGTCGTCGACGGCGGCGGCCGGCTCGCCTTCCCCGGCGTGGTCGACGCGCACCAGCACTGGGGCATCTACAACCCGCTGAGCGAGGACGCCGTCTCGGAGAGCCGCGCGTCGGTGCAGGGCGGCGTCACCACGGCGCTGAACTACATGCGCACCGGGCAGTACTACCTCAACCGGGGCGGCCGGTACGCCGACTTCTTCCCCGAGGTCCTGGCCGCGACCGAGGGCCGCTCCTACATCGACTACGGCTTCCACCTGGCGCCGATGTCGCGGGAGCACATCGGCGAGGTGCCGTCGCTGGTGGAGGAGCACGGGGTCACCTCGTTCAAGATCTTCATGTTCTACGGCAGCCACGGCCTGCACGGCCGCTCCGCCGACCAGAACTCGTTCCTGATGATCCCGGAGGGCGAGCGGTACGACTACGCCCACTTCGAGTTCGTGATGCGGGGCGTCCAGGCGGCCCGGGAGCGTTTCCCCGAGTTGGCCGACGAGATCTCGCTGTCGCTGCACTGCGAGACCGCCGAGATCATGAGCGCGTACACCAAGCAGGTCGAGCAGGACGGCACGCTGCGCGGGCTGGAGGCGTACCACGCGTCGCGGCCGCCGCACTCCGAGGGACTGGCCGTGTCGATCGCGTCGTACCTGGCGCACGAGACCGGGCTGCCGAAGATCAACCTGCTGCACCTGACCTCGGAGAAGGCGGTCGACGCAGCGCTGCGGATGGCGCGGGCGTTCCCGCACATCGACTTCCGCCGCGAGGTGACCATCGGCCACCTGGTGGCCGACATCGACACCGCGCACGGCCTGGGCGGCAAGGTCAACCCGCCGCTGCGCCCGCGCGCCGACGTCGAGGCGCTCTGGGGGTACGTCCTGGACGGCAAGATCGACTGGGTGGTCAGCGACCACGCCTGCTGCAAGGACGAGGTCAAGTTCGGTGAGCCGCGCGACGACATCTTCGTCGCCAAGTCCGGCTTCGGCGGCGCCGAGTACCTGCTGCCCGGCCTGGTCACCGAGGGCAACCGGCGCGGCCTGTCCTACCAGCGGGTGGCGGAGCTGACCTCGTGGAATCCGGCCCAGCGCTTCGGCCTGCGCAACAAGGGCGCGATCGCGCAGGGGTACGACGCCGACATCTGCCTGGTCGACCCGAACTCGACCTGGACGGTGCGCGCGGAGGACTCCGAGTCGACGCAGGAGTACACGCCGTTCGAGGGCTTCGAGCTGACCGCCCGGGTCACCGACACCTTCGTGCGCGGGCAGCACGTGCTCGTCGACGGCAAGGTCACCGGCGAGCCGGCCGGCCGCTACCTCGCCCGCCCGCAGCGGTAGGGGGAACGACTGATGGCGGCGGTGGCGCGCAGTTACCTGTACGTGCCGGGCGACCGGGCGGACCTGCTGGACAAGGCGGCCGGGCGCGGCGCGGACGCGCTCGTGCTCGACCTGGAGGACGCGGTCACGCCGGCCCGCAAGGCGCACGCCCGGGAGACGGTCGCCGGGTACCTGGGCGCCGCCGCGCCGGCCGGCCCCGAGCTGTGGGTGCGGATCAACAGCGACCAGGTCGCGGCGGACGTCGAGGTGCTCTCCCCGGCGGCGGCCGGGGTCTGGGTGCCGAAGGCCGAGCCGGAGCTGCTCGCCGAGGTCGACGCCGCGCTGGCCCGGGTGCAGCGGCGGCTCGGCCCGGACGCCCCGGCGTTCCGGGTGGTGGCGCTGATCGAGACCGCCCGGGGCGTGCTCACCGCGCCGCGGGTGGCCGAGGCGCCACGGGTGCTGCGGCTCGGCCTCGGCGAGGCGGACCTCGCCGGTGAGCTGGGGTTGCAGCCGGGACCGGAGCGGGCGGAGTTCGCGCCGATCCGCTCCCAGGTCGTGGTCGCGTCGGCGGCGGCCGGCATCACCCCGCCGGTGGGACCGGTGGAGACGACGCTGCGCGACCCGGAACGGCTGGAGCTGACCACCCGGGCGCTGCTGCGGCAGGGCTTCCGGGCCCGCAGCGCCATCCACCCCGGGCAGATCGCGACGATCAACGAGGTGTTCACCCCCACCGAGGCCGAGGTGGCCTCGGCGCGGGCCGTGCTGGAGGCGCTGGAGCGGGCCGAACGCGGCGGCTCCGGGGTGGCCACCGACGCCGACGGGCGGCTGCTGGACCGGGCGGTGGTGCGGGCCGCCGCCGAGGTGGTACGCCGCGCCGAGGCGTCCACCGACTGAACCCGCGAGAAACGACCGGGCGGGGCGCCCCACCGCGCCCCGCCCGATCCGTTCCCGGCGCCCGGCCCGCTCAGACCACCGCGGGTTGGGCCTCGACGGCCATGGCGAGCGAACCGAGCAGCGCGGCGTCCTGCGCGAAGTCCGACAGCACGATCTCCGGCGGATACGGCAGCGTGTGGGTGAGCCGTTCGGTCAGCAGCGCCCGCACCAGGTCGTTGCCGGCGACGCTGCCCACCAGCACGATCCGCTGCGGGTCGAGCACGAGGCAGCAGGTGACGAGGTGGCGGGCGAGTTCGTCGACGCGTCGGCGGAGCTGTTCGCGTACCTCGCCCGGCTGTTGCGCGGCCGCGCACAGGCCGGCCGCCCGGCCGTCCACGCCCAGCCGCTGCGCCAGCTCGTCCAGGGCCCGGCCGGAGAACGTCGCCTCCAGCATCGGTTCCAGGCGGGGCGGCCAGCTGTGGTCGGTCAGCCCGTAGGCGATCTCCCCGGCGGCGCCGTGGCGGCCCGGCAGCACCTCGCCGTTGACGGTGACCGCCGCCGCGACGCCGGTCCCGAGCCCGACGACGAGTCCCGGGTCCGCGTCGCGCAGCGCCCCGAGCCGCAGCTCGGCGTGGGCGGCTGCCTTCAGGTCGTTCGTGACCCGCACGTGCGCCAGGTTCAGGTGGGCGCGGACCGCGTCGGCGAGCCGCAGCTGCTCCCAGCCGGGCACGTTCGGCGCCAGTTCGATGCCCTCGTCGTGGACCACGCCGGGCGAGGCGATGCCCGCCGCGACGAGCGTGCCGCCGGTCTGCTCGGCGAGTTCGCGGGCCCGGTCCAGCGCCCGGGTGAGGGCCTGCTGCGCGCCCTGCTCGGCATTGGTGGGCAGGCGCTCGGAGACGAGCAGCCGGCCGTCGGCGTCGCCCACGCCGATGGCCATCTTGGTGCCGCCGAAGTCGATGCCGAGCAGGCGCGGATTTGCCGGTCGTTCCATGGTGATGTCAGATCGCCCTTCGGGCCGTCGGTCCAGATCACGTGGTCGCCGCGACACGACGTCCGCGACCACGGCCAGCTGCGTCTGTCGCCCCGTCACGGGCCTACCCTCGCCGCGACCGCCTCGGCGAGAGCCGTGTCGGCACGGGTCAGCCGCTCGCGCAACGCCTGCGCCCGCTCCTGCACCGCGTCGAGCATTGTAGACAGTCGTCTGACCTGGTCCCGGACGGCCGCCTCGCCGGGCCCGTCGGCCTGGGCACGGCGCAGCACGAGTTCGGGGCGGACCGCGGCGGCCAGCAGGTCCCGCACCGCGGCGTCGTCGAGCGTCAGACCCAGCTCGGCGGCGGTGGACCGGACCAGGTCCCCGGTCCAGGTGGCGGGCGCGCCGCCGCGTACCAGGCGGCCGAGCAGCGAGTGGGCGCCCCGGAACGGCACGCCGTGGCGGGCCAGCGCGTCGGCCGCGGCGGTGGTGGTGGCGCCGGAGGCGACGATTTCCTCAGCGGACGGCGGGCGCAGCGGGTCCAGCTTCTCGATCAGGCCGCCGAGCAGCGAGAAGAACCGGTACGCCCGGTCGTCGCCGTCCCAGAGCCGGGCCTGCACGTCGGTGGTGGCGTTGTTGGAGTCCTCCCACCAGGCGGCGCCGACGTTGTTGAGCACGCTCGCGGCGTCGGCCGCGGCGGCGCCGGCCATCGAGACGAGGTGCTCCAGCACCACCGGGTTGCGCTTCTGCGGCATGATGCTGCTGCCCTGGGTGAACTCGCCGGGCGTGACCACCCAGCCCCAGCTCAGCCAGTCCATCAGCGTGCGGGCCAGCCGGGCCCCGGTGGCGAGCGCCTGCGCGTTGAGCGTGGCGACCCGGACCAGGTGGTCCGCGCCGGCCACCGCCTCGTACGAGTTGACGATCAGCTGGTCGAAGCCGAGCAGGTCGGCCAGCCGCCGGGGCGAGATGTCCAGGTCGGTGCCGGCGAACGCGCAGGAGCCCAGCGGCGAGCGGTTCATCTCGTCCAGCAGGTCGGCGTACGCGGCGGCCTCACCGGCAAGAGCCTCGGCGTAGCCGGCGAAGACGTGCCCGATGCTGGTCGGCTGGGCCGGGCGGCGGTGCGTGTAGCCGGTGACCACCACGTCGGCGTGCCGGTCCGCGCGGTCCAGCACGGTACGGCCGGTGGCCAGCAGCGCGTCGAGCACCTGGAGCAGCTGGTCGCGCAGCACCATCCGGAACACGCCGGCGTCGAGGTCGTTGCGGCTGCGCGCGAGCTGCACGCTGAGCTGCGACGGCTCGATGCCCGCCGCGGCGGCGAGCCGCTTCTCCAGCGTGTAGTAGACGTCCTCGACGCTGCCGTCGTACTCCAGTTCCTCGGGCCGGTCCCCGGTGAGGGTGACCAGGCCGCGCAGCATCGTGGCGGCGGCCTCGTCGGTGATCAGTCCCTGCTCGGCGAGCATGACGACGTGGGCCTTGCTGGCCGTGACCATCGCCGGGTAGAGGTGGGCGACGTGGTGGTCGAACACCACCCGGAGGTGGTGCTGTTGATAGACGGTCAGTGACGGGCTCATGGTGGCCTCCCGAGGTGGTGCGTTGTCGTGCGGCGTGCCGCGCGTGGTCATCCGGTCGTCTGGTCCGGCCCGTCGGCGCCGGGGGGCCCGGGCAGCGGCGCGGCGAGCCACGCCCCGACCAGCTCGCGCAGGCGTGCGCCGGCGGTGGCGCGGATCCGGCAGCCGGCCTCCTCCCCGGCCAGCGAGACATGGCCCGACCAGCCCTGCCACGGGTCGGGCCGCGACTCCACGAGCACGTACGGGTACGGGGTGGGCAGTTTCGGCTTCGGCGGCAGGTCCGGCGCGGCGTCCAGGCGCACCGCGTCCGGGTCGAAGCCCAGAACCGCGGAGCTCTCGTACGCGCCGCCGTGCCCCCGGGCGGGCAGCTCACCGAACATCTCGGTGGTCTCGTCCGGGCCGACGAGCTGGAACCAGTTCACCAGCATCATGCTGGCCCGGTGCCGGCCGGAGACCCACTCCATCGCGGCGCGGACGGTGGACATGTTGGCGTCGTGCCCGTTGACCACGAGCACCCGGGAAAAGCCCGCCTCGACGATGCCGGCGAGCACGTCGGCGAGGTAGCCGACGGCGATCTCCGGTCGCAGCGCCACCGTGCCCGGCCACGGCCGGGTCTGGCCCGGGCAGGCGGCGTACGGCGTGGCCGGGAACAGCACCGCCCGGGCCGGCCCGGTGGCCAGTTCCCCGGCGAAGCCCTCGGCCAGGATCAGGTCGGTTCCGATCGGCAGGTGGGGGCCGTGCCACTCGACCGCGCCGACCGGCAGCACCGCCAGGTCGGCCGCCTCGGTCACGGCGGCGAACGCGTGCCCGGGTACCCGGGTGACCGGGAGCAGCCCTCCCCCGGTCCGCCACCGCTCGATCAGTTCGTCCACTGCTCGGCCCTCCGGGTCGCGGTCCGGCTGCTCTCCAGCCGACCGGAGAACCACATCACCACGAAGATGAGCAGCACCTGGAGCATGCCGTAGGCGGCCGCGGTGCCCAGCTCGAAGCTGTACATCCGGTTGTTGATGGCGACCGAGATCGGCACCGTCGACGAGGTGTAGATGAGCACCGAGGCGACGAACTCGCCGACGCCGTGCACGAACGCCAGCAGCGCGCCGGCGAGCACGCCGGGCAGCATCAGCCGCACGGTGATCGTGTAGAACGCGCGCAGCCAGGAGGCGCCGAGGTTACGGGCGGCGTCCTCCAGCGACGGGTCGATCAGCGCCAGCGTCGCGGAGCTGGACCGGAACACGATCGGCAGGAACCGCACGAAGTAGGCCAGCGGCAGGATCCAGAACGTGCCGACCAGCACCTGCCCGAAGCTGAACGCGTTGCCGGTGCTGAACGCCGAGATCAGGTTGATCGCGACGACCGTGCCGGGCAGCGCCCAGGCGATCATCACGGCCACGTCGAGCAGGCCGCGCCCGACGAACTTCAGCCGCCGCACCGCGTACGCGATGAGCACGCCGATCACCACACAGCCCACGACCGCGATCAGGCTCATCTGCACCGAGTTGAGGATCGGCTCGAACGCCTTGGGGTCGGTGAAGATGGTCACGAAGTTCTCGAACGTGTACGTCGGCGGCAGCACCTCGGTGGTCCAGGACCGGTCCTCGGAGAAGGCGACGAGCGCGATCGCGGCGACCGGGGCGAGCAGGACCAGCGTGGCCAGCACCGAGGCGAGCGGCGCGAGCCAGCGGCCGATCGGGTTGGTGATCTCCCGCCGGACCGCCGAGATGCCCTTGGACTGCGACTGGTAGTTGCGCCGTCCCTCGTACCAGCGCATCGCCAGCAGGAAGATGATCGAGACGATGCCGAGCACCGAGGCGTACGCCGAGGCCATCGGCAGGTCGCCGTTGGTGCGGTTGATGTAGATCTGCATCGTCATGGTCTGGCTGACGTTGAACAGCAGCGGCGCGGTGTACGACGCCAGCGACGTCATGAAGACCAGCAGCGACGCCGAGATCAGCGCGGGGGTGAGCATCGGCAGCAGGACCGTGCGCCACACCCGGAACCGGCCCGCGCCGAGGTTGTACGCCGCCTCCTCGACCGACGGGTCCATCCCGGCCAGCGCCGCGGAGGCGGCCAGGAAGAAGAACGGGTACATGGTGAACGTGTGCACCACGAGCACACCGGCGATGCCGTCGAAGGCCAGGACCGGCTTCTCGGTGCCGAGCAGCGCCTGCAGGCCGCGCGGCACGATGCCGATGTTGCTGTAGAGCAGCTGGAAGGACACGGCGCCGATCAGCGGCGGCAGGGCCGCCGGCACCAGGATGAACGCCTCGATGAGCCGCCGGCCGCGGAAGTGGAACCGCTTGAGCAGGAACGCCATCGCCACGCCGACGATGCCGCAGAGCAGCACGCTGGCGGCCGAGATGAACAGCGAGGTGAACAGCGACTCGCGGGCCACCCCGGAGGAGGAGAGGAACTGCAGGTAGTTGTCAGAGCCGTTGGCGCTGACGCTCTCGCGGAAGGTGGCGAACATCGGCTGGACGACGAAGCCCCAGAGCACCAGGACCAGCGGCAGCACCAGCAGGTACGGGAACCAGCGGGAATTGGCCCCGCCGGACAGACGCCGGCCGAGGGCCGCCGCCCAGGCGGGGGCGGTCCGGGTCGCAGCGGTCACGGCTTGACCACCCAGAGGCGCTCCGGTACGAGCCGCAGTCCCACCACGTCGCCGAGCTGCAGGCCGGCCGGCGCGTCGATCAGCGCCGCCATCACCTCGTTGCCGTCCACGTCGACGCTGATGTTGGTGGCCATGCCGGTGAACTCGACGTGGCTGATCCGGCCGCGCATGGCCGCCGTGTCGTCGTCGCCGCCGAGCGCGATGTGCTCGGGGCGCGCGGAGACGAGCGCGGTGTCGCCCGCGCCGAGCCCGTGCCCGGCGGGCGCGCCGACGTCGATGGTGGCGCCGCCGGGCAGGCGCACCGCGACGCTGTCGTCGGTCGCGCCGGTCACCGGCAGGCTCAGCACGTTGCTGCGCCCGATGAACCGGGCCACGAACGCGTTCGCGGGCTTGTAGTAGATCTCGTGCGGGGTGCCGACCTGCTGGACCCGGCCGGACTCCATGACGGCGATCCGGTCCGACATCGCCATCGCCTCGGCCTGGTCGTGCGTCACGTAGATCGAGGTGGTGCCGCTCTCCCGCTGGATGCGCCGGATCTCGGCGCGGGTCTCCTCGCGCAGCTTCGCGTCGAGGTTCGACAGCGGCTCGTCGAGCAGCATGGTGCGCGGGCGGATGACCAGGGCCCGCGCCAGCGCGACCCGCTGCTGCTGGCCGCCGGAGAGCGCGTCGATGCGCCGGTCGCCGTACCCGGCGAGGTGCACCTGTTCGAGCGCCTCGGTGACCCGGCGGGCCTGGTCGGCGCGGGAGACCCGGCGGACCTTGAGCCCGTACGCGACGTTCTGCGCCACAGTCATGTGCGGGAACAGCGCGTAGTTCTGGAACACCATGCCGGTGTCCCGCTTGTTCGGCGTCCAGTGGGTGACGTCGTCGTCGCCGAAGTGGATGTGACCGGAGGTCGGGAAGTAGAAGCCGGCCACCATGCGCAGCGTCGTCGTCTTGCCGCAGCCGCTCGGCCCGAGCAGCGTGAAGAACTCGCCGGCTCCGATGGTGACGGTGACGTCATCGACCGCCGCGGAGTCGCTCGACTTGGCGAAGCGCTTACTGACCGCCGTCAGTCGGACATCGATCATTTCGTGGGTCCTTCCAGGACGAAGCCGGGCCGTGCCGCAGCACGGCCCGGTTCCGAGCGTCTTAGCCCTTGCCCTTGATCTGGGCGTTCCAGTGGGTGATCCAGGCGGTCTCGTTCTTGCCGATCACGTCCCAGTTGACGTCCATCGGCTTGAGGTCGAGCTTGGTCAGCCACTCGGGCTTCTCGGCGATCTCGACCGCGGGGATCTGGAAGTAGTCCTTGGCCAGGCTGGCCCGCAGCGAGTCGTCGAAGAGGAACTCGAGGAACTTCTTCGCGCCCTCGGTGTTGCCGCCCTTGACCGCGGCCACGCCGTCGACGAGCACCGGCGCGCCGGAGGCCGGCATGACGTAGCCGAACGGCATCTTCTCGTTGGCCTGCAGCAGGATGTCCTGGAGGTTCCAGGCGCTGACCACGCCCTGCTCACGCGACATCTTCAGGTAGAGGTCGCTCGGGTTGGCGGCGTACTCGACGGTGTTGGCGTCGAGCTTGCGCAGCCAGTCGTAGCCGGGCTGCGGGTTCGACCCGTCGGGGGTGTAGCGCTGGATCATCGAGGCGTAGATCGAGCGCATGGTGCCGGAGGCGGCCACGTCCCGGATGATGATCTTGTCTTTCCACTTCGGGTCGACCAGGTCGTCCCAGTCCTTCGGCGCGGTCTCCGGGGTCAGCGCCTTGTTGTTGTACATGATGACCTCGGGCAGCAGGATCTCGCCGAACCAGCGGCCCTCGGCGTCCTTGTACCGCGCGTCGATCTTCGAGGCGAACGACGGCTGCCAGGACTCCAGCAGCCCCTCGGACGCGCCGGCGGCCAGCCCCTGCTGGGTGCCGCCCCACCAGACCGACGCCTGCGGGTTGGCCTTCTCGGCGCGGACCCGCTCGAGCACCTCCTGGGCGCCCATGTTGAGCACCTCGACCTTGCCCTTGTACTCGGGGTTCTTGGTCGTGAACTGCTCCACGACGTAGTCGGTGACCGACTTGTCGCGGGCGCTGTAGATGACGACCTTCTCGGCCGGCGCGGCGCCGGAGGAGCCGGTGTCCTTGTCGTCGTCACTGCTGCCGCACGCGCTGACGGCCAGCAGCGCGCTGAACGCGACGGCCAGGGCCAAACGACGTTTCATTGGTACCTCCATTTTGCGGGGGAACTATCGGGAGCGGAGAAAGACGGTGTGCGGTGCCGGCCCGGGGACGCCGGCGGGTTCGCCGGCCCCCCGGGCTCGGGGTCGAAGGTCCGCGGGTCGCGCCCGGACCGGGGCGCGCCGCATCGCGCCGCGACCTGTCGTCCGGGATCCGGACGCGGTCGCCGCGACGGTGACTGTGGGTGTGGTGGGTGGGTGGGTGTCGGGGTCGGGGTCGTCGGGGGCCGGGGTCGGGTGGTGGTCAGGGAAGCGAGGGGCGGGGCACCGCGGCCGAGAGCGCGTAGCTGATAGCTCCGTGCAGCACTGCCTGGTCACCGAGGGTGGCCCGGCGCACCTCGGTGGGGGCCGGGGTCCGGGCGGAGACGAGGGTCTGAAGCTGGTCGAGGGCCGCGTCGTCCAGTTCCGCGGCGGCGCCGCTGAGCAGCACCAGCCCGGGATCGACGACGCAGGCGCAGGAGAGGATGAGCCCGGCCCAGGCGCCGAGGACCTCGTCGAGGTACTCGCGGGCGGGCGCAGACGTCGCGGCGAGCCGGCTCAGCTCCCGTACCGGCGACTCGGGCCGGCGGCCCGGGTTGAGCGCGACGACCCGCTCCGCGATGGCGTTCACCGACCACCGGGCCTCGAAGTCGCCGACACCGCTGTAGCGACGCTCGGTCGTGCCGCCCAGCGGCAGGAAGCCGACCTCGCCGGCGGCTCCGCTGGCGCCCCGGCGGACCTTGCCGTCGAGCACGAGGCCGGCGCCGATGCCCTCGGCGACGTGGATCAGCAGCAGGTTCGCCACGTCCGCGCCGGCGCCGGCGACGCACTCGCCGGCGGCCATGAGGTTCACGTCGTTGTCGACGACCACGGGTACGCCGAGCCGCCGTTGCACGGACTCGCCGATCGGCCACGCCTCGACCAGTCCGACCGACGGCGCGAGGCGTACCGCGCCGTTGGTGGAGACGCCGGGCACCGCGATCGCGACGCCGCGCAGCGAGGGCAGGTTGTCGCCGACGAGGTCGAGGACGAACTCGCAGACGGTCTCCACCACGTTCGCGCCGAGCCGCGCGACGCGGTGCGCGATGACCGCGCCCTCGCTGTCGGCGATCTCGCAACTGATCCGGGGTGGCTCCAGCGACACCGCCGCGACGAGCTCGGCGCGGGGGTTGAACTCGAGCATCTCCCGGGGCCGGCCGGTGGTGGGCGCGCCGGGCCCGCGTTCGATGAGGTAGCCCTCGGCGACGAGTTCCCGCACGAGCGCGGTGACCGTGGCCGCCGAGAGGCCGGTCATCTCTGCCAGGTCCACTCGGGACAGCCGCCGGGCCTGCCGGGCGGCCAAGATCACCGAGAGACGCTTGATCTCACGGGACCGCTCACGGCTGACCGGGCTGGTCGGGGCTTTGTCAGACACGCTTTCTTCCTAGTGTGAAAAAAATGAGACGTCAAGTAACGAGATGATCTCGGAGCTCCGGCCAGCGGAAATTTGGGAAGTGGCAAGCCGGACGCGCCAGGCCACCCCGACATGGCGCGCAAAACCGGGCCCTCGCGTCCACATTGGGTGCCCAAAATAGGGCAAAGCTCCCCCTCCGCCTGATGCAGGCCGAGCAGCCGGGCCACTGAGCTGCGGGGATTGTTTCTTCGAATAAGGAAGAAAGTCGTCCGGGCCTATTGACGACGCCTCCGCAAGATCCCTAGGTTACGGCCCGAAGGCCTTCCGGTGGACCGATCCGTCGCCACCGTGTGCACCGCTCACGCCGTGACGGTGCGCGTACACCATCACCCCGTTGTCGAGCACCACGACCAGCGAGGACCCAACAGTCCTCAATGGACAGCTGTCCGCGTCACGGGCCCGGCGCGCGCCGGGCCCGTGACCCGTCCCCCAGCCGCAGCACTCTCGCTTCGAGACGAAGAGGTATGCCCATGAGATGGCGCACCACGGCAGCGATCGCCATGTGCGGTCTTCTGTCGTTGGGCCTGGCCACTCCGGCCCAGGCCAACCCCCAGAACGCAGCACCGAAGCCACAGGCCAAGAAGTCCGACAAGCCCGTCGACCTGGACATCATGTTCATCGGCGCGCACCCGGACGACGAGGCAGGCCAGCTCGGCATGCTCGGATACTGGAACGAGTATCACGGCATGAAGGCCGGCGTCATCACCACCACCCGCGGCGAGGGCGGTGGCAACGCCACCGGTCTCGAGGAGGGCCCGGAGCTCGGCATCCTGCGGGAGGCCGAGGAGCGCAAGGCCGTCGGCTGGGCCGGCGTCGAGCACATCTACAACCTGGACGCGCTCGACTTCTGGTACACCGCGAGCGCCCCGCTGACCGAGGAGGTCTGGGGCCACCAGGAGACGCTGTCCCGGATCGTGCGGGTCCTGCGGACAACCAAGCCCGAGGTCATCCTCACGATGAACCCCTCGGCGACGCAGGGCAACCACGGCAACCACCAGAAGGCGGCCATGCTGGCCGTGGAGGCCTTCTACGCGGCGGCCGACCCGAAGGCGTTCCCGGAGCAGATCAAGAAGGAAGGGCTCAAGCCCTGGCGGGTCTCCCGCATCTTCCAGACCGGTGGCAGCGGCACCACCGGCACCAACGGCCCCGCCTGCGAGACCACGTTCACGCCGGCCGAGGCCAGCAACGTCATCTTCGGCACCTGGCAGGGCTACGAGTCGGCGCGGCACGACGGCAACCGGTGGAACACGGTCCAGACCTGGGCCCGCCGGGAGTACGTGTCGCAGGGCTGGGGCAACAGCTCCTTCCCGACGACCAACCCGGACGCCATCGGCTGTAACCGGCTGACGCTGATCGACACCCGCACGCCGTACCCGGACCCGAACGTGGGCGCCGGCACCGGTGCGCTGCAGGGCGCCACCCTGCGTGCCCCGGGCGGCCTGCCGCTCGGCACCGAGATCCACGTGCGTCCGCGCACCTGGGAGGCCGTCGGCGGCCAGCCCATCAAGGTGGACACCGTCCTGTACGCCGAGAAGGCCATCCCGGGCGCCAAGGTCGCCCTGGACGTCCCGGCCGGCTGGAGCGTCAGCGGCAACGGCAACGTCGGCACGCTGACCCCGGGCAAGGAGGTCGTGAAGACCTTCACCGTCACCCCGCCCGCGCAGGTCGAGGTGGGCACCCGCTTCCGGCTCAACGCCACGCTGACCAGCAAGAAGGACGGCAGCGGCGCCAGCAGCGCCCAGGTGCAGGGCACCGCTCCGGTGCGCGGCACCCTGGAGCCGCTGGAGGAGATCGCCGACTTCCGCGCCTGGACCGTGCGGAACAAGACCCAGCAGCTCGACGCGCTCATCGAGTCCCTGCTGAACATCCCCAGCGGCGGCACCCGCAGCGTCAAGGTCAACCTGACCAACCACGGCACCCGGGTCGAGTCCGGCTCGGTCAAGCTGAACGTTCCCGCCGGCTTCTCGGTGGCCGAGCAGCAGGTGCCGTACAGCGGCCTGCGGCCGGGCGCCACCACCTCGGTGACGTTCACCGTCAGCAACACCGACACGTCGCTGCCGACGGCCAACCGGGCGCCGGACAACGGCGCCTACCGGGTGCAGATCGAGACCAGCTACGTCGGTGGCAGCGCCACCGAGCCGGGCGCGTTCAACCTGGTCCCGACCACCACGATCCCGAAGGCCACCACCGCGCCGACGGTTGACGGTCACGGGCACGACCACGAGTACACCGGCGAGGTCATCGACATCTCCACCCGCTGGGAGGGCACCGCCGCCCCGGCGTCGGACATCTCCGGCACCGCCCAGCTGACCCACACCGACGACGCCCTGTACGCCATCTTCAACATCACCGATGACGTGCTCGGCACCGTCCTGCCGCCGGAGGACTGCAAGCGTCCGCGGCGTAACGACAACATCGAGTTCGGCATCGACCCGCGCGGCAACTCGGCGAACACCTCCACGGTGTTCAACATGGCGCTCTTCCCGGCCACGAACGACCCGGCCAACGGGAACCCGCCGTGCTTCGCCCGGGAGCGGGACAACCACCAGGGCGGCCCGGAGACCGCGCCGGGTGTGGAGATCGCCTCCGTGGTGACCAGCAACCCGTACACGGGTTACCGGATCGAGGTCAAGATTCCGTTCAGCGTGCTGCCGGACACCATCGACCCGAGCCGGATGGGCCTGAACATCCTGGTCAACGACTCGGACACGCAGGACCTCAGCTCGCAGACCCGGGTCGGCTGGTCGACCTGGAGCGGCGTGCGGGCCGACCCGTGGCGCTGGGGCAACGCGCTCCTGCCGGGCCTGCCGGCGCAGCCGTCGGCGCCGAAGGCTCCGATCATGCCCGACACCGCGGCGCTGAGCGTGGACTCGCCGCAGACCCTGCTGCAGTCCGTCTCGGACGGGGTCGCACCGGGTGGTTACGCCAAGCTGGCGGACAACACGGTGAAGCTCAAGAAGGTCACCCGCACCGCCAACAAGGTCTCGGTGCAGCTCCAGGTGAAGAAGGCCGGCACCGCCCGGGTCTTCGTCTGGGACGGCAGCCGGGTCGTGGCGCAGACCCAGGCCAGCCTGCGGAAGGACGGCACGCTCGTCCTGCCGCTGAGCGGGTCGCTCCCGGCCGGCACCTCGCTGCTCGTCTCGTACGAGAGCGGTGGCGCCACCACCGCTCTGGCGAAGAAGCTGTGCTGACCGGACGGTGAACGCGTCGACCTGACGCGCTGACGCGATGGGCCGGGCCGTGAGGTCCGGCCCATCGTGCCGTATCCGGGCCGTTCAGCGTTTCGCCGCCGGC
The DNA here is from genome assembly GCF_001652995.1 of Micromonospora sp. NBRC 110037. Lineage (NCBI taxonomy): Bacteria > Bacillati > Actinomycetota > Actinomycetes > Micromonosporales > Micromonosporaceae > Micromonospora > Micromonospora sp. NBRC 110037. The sequence goes on along the minus strand of NZ_BBVA01000002.1, from coordinate 966,743 downwards.
ACCGGCAGGGGCCGGTCCGGAGACGCCGGGGCCGGCCACCAGCGGCGCGAGGCCAGCGCGGCCAGTCCGGCGCCGGCGGTGTTGAGCAGGACGTCGTCCACCGAGGACACCCGGTCCAGCCGCAGGACGTACTGCGCGACCTCGACCAGGACCGAGCAACCGGCCGCGAGCGCCAGGATCCGCGGCACCGACGCCAGCGCCGCGAACCGCAGCGGGCCGAAGAACCCGAGCGCCGCGAACACCAGCAGGTTGCCGACGATCTGGACCGTCACCGTCAGCGGCCCGCTCGCGAGGACGGTCAGCAGGTCCCGCAGCGGCACCAGGCTCACCCGGCCCGGAACCACACCGACGCCGTCCCCCGGGAGCATGATCATCCAGACCCACGGCACGGTCCCGTAGACGATGCCGACCTCGGCCAGCGACAGCCGCCAGGCCGGCCCGCCGCCGCGCCGGCGCGCGAGGAGCCACACCACCAGCGCGGCCAACGGCAGCGCGGCCACCGTGACGAGCACGACCCCGTTGATCGTGCCGAACCAGCCGTGCCACCCCTCGACCACGCCGCCTCACCTTCTGTCCGCCCGGGGATCCCGCCAGGTCCGACCGGCGCGGACCGGCGCCCCGGCCCGCTCAGGGTGCCATCCTGCCCGCCACCCCGCGGGCCCCCGCCCCGGGCGGCCCGCGCGGACGACAGCCCGGCGCACGGGCACGACGCGGACCCCCGGCCGACCCACCGCCGCCGACCGGCGCGGGCGCACAATTCCGTGTACGGAACCGGCGCTGCGGAAATTCGATTTCCGCCCCGGGCGGCGAAACCAATTCCCGGCTCCGGAGCGCCGATTTCCGCACATCAATTCACCTCCCCGATCCGGCGCATGACCCTCGGCGCGCTCCAGGCCGTTCGCCGGACCGCACCCTGCGCTCGGACCAGCGCGGACGGGGCCAGCGCACGCCCACCTCGCACCGGCAAACAAAGGCTTTCCTTACAAAGGTAAGCCTCATCTTCGCCCGCCCGGGAGTTCGCGCGGGATCGACGGTTTACCGCCGCCGACGCCGCATTCCGCTGCTATGGTGAGCATGATCCTCACTTCGGGCGGACAGGTTTGAAGCCCCGCTCGCAGGGCTAATACCGAATGGCATTCGAGCACCACGAGGCCGGCCGTCGCACCGCCGGCCCGCATGACTTGGAGGCACCATGAAGACGCTGTTGCAGTCTCCGCCGGTACGTGAGTGCGCCGCCACGGCGTGCAGTTTCAACGACAACGGTTGTCACGCGCCCGCGATCACCGTGGCGGCGAGCGCCGACGCGGCGTCCTGCGCGACGTTCGTCGAGTCGTCGATGAGCGGCGGGATCGCGGAGGTCACCGGCGCGGTGGGCGCGTGCGCGCGGGCCGAGTGCGTGTTCAACACCAACCTCGCCTGCACGGCCGAGTCGATCACGGTGGGCCCCGGCGCCACCGTCAGCGACTGCCTGACCTACCAGCCCGCCTAACAAAGCGGACACCCACGCCCATACGGGTCACGACGGTCACCGTCGTGACCCGTATGCGTCTCCGGCACCCGACCCGCCGTTGCACAGGTAAGCCTTACCTACTACCGTCTGACCTGGGCCGACTTCACCCCTTCCGGCCGAGGAGACAGACATGGCGTTGCACCCCGCCGGGCGCCCGGCCCCGTCGACCGGCGTCACCCCGGTCGCCGCCGGGCCGTCTCCGGTCACCTCCACGCCCCGCGACGCCGTCGCCGCCCGGTGCGTGCTGAGCGCTGCCTCGTCGCTGCGGCTGACGCTCGGCGACACCACCGCCGACCTCCTGTCCGCCCACGCAGTCCTCCCCGACGGCACGATCGTCCTCGCGGTCGACGCGATGAGCCGCACCGGCGGCCTGCTGGTGGCCGCGCGCGGTCACCGCGGTGCGGTACGCGTGGACGTGACCCACCTCGCTCCGGTCGCCGTACGCTCGCGGGTGCGGGACCGGCTGCGGATCCTGGGCACCGCCCGCCGCTTCGACCCGGCCGCGCTCGACGCCTGCGACCCGGCCACCGTGATGTCGCTGCTCGACCTGCCGCCGGTGGCGCTGTGGGCGATCGAGCCGGACGAGATCCTCCTCGACCGGGCCACCGAACCCGTCACGGTGGACCTCGGCACGTACCGCGCCGCCCGCCCGGACCCGATCGCCGTCGACGAGGCCGCCCACCTCGCGCACCTGACCCGGTGCCACGGCGACCTCCTGGACCGGCTCGGTGCGCTCGTCGACAGCGCCGTCAGCGCCGGCGCGACGCGGATGGTCCCGGTCGCGCTCGACGCCGAGGGCATCGTGCTGCGCGCGGAGCGGCCGGACGGTCACGCCGACATCCGGTTGTCCTTCCTCCACCCGGTCACCGCCGGCGCCGGCCTCGCCGGGGCGCTGCGGACGCTGCTCGGCTAGGGCTGTCCGCTCCCTACCGAGCGCATCGCGGCGGCGGCGAGAAGGCGGGCGGTGGTGACCGCGGCCAGCAGGCGGTGGAGGGTGCCGTACCCGATGGTGCTGGTGACGGCGAGGGCGGCGACGAGGCGCCACCTGTGACGCCCGCCGGCCGCGGGGCCGGCGGGCGCCGTCGTGGTGGTCATCAGCTGGTGCAGCAGCCGCCGGTCTCGCCGTTGGTCGGGGTGTCGAGGCTGACCAGGCTGAGCGGCGCGGAGAGCAGGCCCCCGGAGATTCCGGTCGCCAGCCCTTGTGCGGCCGGCGTGGCCGCCGGGTCGGGGCCGCAGCAGCTGTCCGCGCCGGTGGAGTCGGCGGGGTTGCTGTTGCAGACGCCGGTCTCGGGCAGGTCGAGCTGGACGTCGCGGGCGGCGTCCCAGTCGCCGGCGAGAGCGGCGACGACGGAGCGGACCTGCTCGTAGCCGGTGGCCATCAGGAACGTCGGCGCGCGGCCGTAGCTCTTCATGCCGACGGCGTAGTAGCCGACCTCGGGGTGCGCGAGTTCGGCGGCGCCGTGCGGCGGGACGGTGCCGCAGGAGTGCTCGTTCGGGTCGATCAGCGGGGCGAGGGCGCGGGTGGCTCCCATGACCGGGTCGAGGTCCAGGCGCAGCTCGGCCGCGATGGAGTGGTCGGGGCGGAAGCCGGTGGCGGCGACGACGCGGTCCACGGTGACGGACTCGTCGGTGCCGTCGGCGTGCCGGACGGCCACGGTGACCCGGCCCTCGGCCGGGGTGAGGGCGTGTACGGAGAATCCGGTGAGCAGCTTGATCCGGCCGGCGTCGACGTGGTCGCGCAGCCGGGCGCCGAGCGCGCCGCGGGCGGGCAGGGCGTCGGCGTCTCCGCCGCCGTAGGTGCGGGCGGGGCTGGCCGAGCGGATCGCCCAGGTCACCTCGGTGCCGGGTTCGGCGGTGGCCAGCTCGGCCAGGGAGAGCAGGGTGTTCGCGGCGGAGTGGCCGGCGCCGACGACGAGGGTGTGCCGGCCGGCGAAGCGGTCCCGGCCGCTGCCGAGCACGTCGGGCAGGGCGTGCTCGAGGAACGCCGCGGCGTCCGTCTCGCCGCGGGCGGGCAGGCCGGAGGCGCCGAGGACGTTGGGGGTGCCCCAGGTGCCGGAGGCGTCGATGACGGCGCGGGCGAGCAACTCGTCGCCGTCGGCGAGGCGGATCAGGAACGGCGTCTGTTCGCGGCCGGCGGTGCGCAGCCGGTCCAGGCCGAGCCGGCTGATCGCCTCCACCCGCGCGCCGTAGCGCAGGTGGGGCTTGAGCTGCGGCAGGTCCGCGAGCGGCTGGAGATAGTCGGTGACCAGCTCGGCGCCGGTGGGCAGGGCATCCTCGACCGGGGCGACCCAGCCGGCGTCGTCGAGCAGCCGGCGGGCGGCGGGGTCGACGTTGTAGCGCCACGGGGAGAACAGCCGCACGTGCCCCCACTGCCGCACCGCCGCGCCGGTGGTGTCCCCGGCCTCCAGGACGAGGAAGGGCAGCTCACGCTCGTGCAGGTGGGCGGCGGCGGCGAGACCCACCGGGCCCGCGCCGATCACCACGACGGGCGACTCGTCCAGGACACTCATCGGGAACTCCTCGGTGTTGAGAATGGCGGATCAAGAGGTGCGGGTGACGCCTGCCTCAGCAGGCTCCGACCGGATCGGGGGCCGGGCGGCCCATGACGACGTCGGCGGCGGACGGGAAGCACCCGACACAGGCGTCGTTGATGCGGTAGTGGCGTGCGGTGCCGACCGGCTCGACGAGCACGAACCGCACCTCGGTGAGGATCTTCAGGTGCTGGGAGACGGTGGACTGGGCGAGCCCGACGGCGGCGACGATCTCCCCCACACTCATCGGCCGGGCGTGGCGGGCCAGGTACTCCACCACCTGCACCCGCGTCGGGTCCGCGAGGGCCCGGAACCACGAGGCATAGGTCTGCGCGGTGTCGCGGTCGAGGAGGTCCCCCATCATCTCTCCCTCCATCGTTAATCGCCGATTGACGATGGAAGCCTAGCAGGCGCCGGAGCGGGCGATCCGCAGGGCAGCGGTCCCGCTTCTCAGCGGGGTGCCGTCAGCGCGTAGGCGGTGGTGCGGGCGCGGTCGCGGAGGCGGGCGATCCTCTGCGCGGGAGTGGACACCCGGGCGCAGGAGTCGCAGAACCGGACCCCTGCCACGGATGACGGCCGGCGACGCGGGAAGCCGAACATGACGAGCCTCATTTCCTGGGAGCACCTTGTCTTGACATATGTCTAAACAGAGAGTTGCACGCTGATTAGATGGATGTCAACCTAGAGGCATGCCGAAGCGCCAAGCGCCGATCCCCCTCGTCGACCTCGACGCCGACGCGCCGTGCTGCCCCCCACTGGCGCAGCGCCGGGTCCCGGCAGAGACGGCCGCGATCCTCGCGCCCGCGTTCAAGGCCCTCGGTGATCCGGTACGGCTGCAGCTGATGTCGATGATCGCGTCCGCCGACGGCGGCGAGGCCTGCGTGTGCGACCTGACGCCGGCGTTCGACCTGACCGGGCCGACGATCTCTCATCACCTCAAGACCTTGCGCGAGGCAGGCCTGGTGGACGCCGAACGGCGGGGCACGTGGGTCTACTACCGGGCGCGGCCACAGATCCTGCGCCAGCTCGCCGGCCTGCTGTCGATCGAGCCGACCGCCGCGGCGCAGCGGTAGACCACCGCGCGGCGACTCGCGCTCCCGGGGGATCCGGCCGCGCCGGCTTGACGCCTCCAGATTAATCAGAAATTATTGAGTCAATGGACATTGAGTCTTATTCGCTGGTCGAGCGCGCGCGGGTCCATGCGGCGTTGGGCGACCCGGCCCGCCTGGCCATCGTGGACGCGCTCACCCTGGGCGACGCCTCACCCGGGGAGATCGCACACACCCTCGCCATGCCGACGAACCTGGTCGCCCATCACGTCAAGGTCCTCGCCGACGCGGGCCTCGTCGTCCGGGGCCGGTCGGAGGGCGATCGGCGACGCATCTACCTTCGACTCCGACCGGCCGCCCTCTCCGCCCTCACGCCGCCACCACTGGCGGGCGCGCATCGGGTCGTCTTCGTCTGCACCCACAACTCCGCCCGCTCGCAACTGGCCGCGGCCCTGTGGAGGCAGCGCGCCAACGGCGACGCCGCATCCGCCGGCACCAGGCCGGCGCCGCGGGTCCATCCCCGCGCGCTCGCCGTGGCCCACCGCCACGCCCTCGACCTCGGCCCGGCCGGCACCGCACACGTCGACGACGTCGTCCGGGACGGCGACCTGGTCATCGCCGTCTGCGACAACGCCCACGAGGAACTCACCGGGCCGGTCCGCCCCCGCCTGCACTGGTCCGTGCCGGACCCGGCCCGCGTCGACACCGACGAAGCGTTCGAGGCGGCCTACGCCGACCTCGCCGACCGCGTCGATCGCGTCGCCCCGCACACCGCCGCACCCTGCGGGAAGCCGGCCTGATCACCGCCTCAGTCTGCGGGCGCCCGACGCAGCCGCCCGGCACAGGGCGACCTCACCCGACGCGCACGCGCCGGCACCGACGATCCACGGGAGCAGACCGATGAGCACCGCCACCAGAGCCGAAGACGCCCCACCGTTGGTGGCACGCCTCTCGCGCCTCGACCGGTTCCTGCCGGTCTGGATCGGCCTGGCCATGGTCGCCGGCCTGCTGCTCGGCCGGATCGTTCCCGGCCTGGACGACGCTCTCGACGCCGTCGAGGTCGGTGGCATCTCCCTGCCCATCGCTCTCGGCCTGCTGATCATGATGTATCCGGTACTGGCCAAGGTCCGTTACGACCGCCTCGACACCGTCACCGGTGACCGGCGCCTCCTGGTCTCGTCGCTGATCCTCAACTGGATCGTCGGTCCCGCCGTCATGTTCGCCCTGGCCTGGATGTTCCTGGCCGACCAGCCGGAGTACCGCACCGGTCTGATCATCGTCGGCCTGGCCCGCTGCATCGCGATGGTCATCATCTGGAACGACCTGGCCTGCGGCGACCGGGAGGCGGCAGCGGTCCTCGTCGCCGTCAACTCGGTGTTCCAGGTCCTCGCGTTCGGCCTGCTCGGCTGGTTCTACCTGTCGGTGCTGCCGGGCTGGCTGGGTCTGGACGGCGCCGCGCTGCAGGTCTCCGGCTGGGAGATCGCCGGCAACGTGCTCGTCTTCCTCGGCATCCCCCTGCTCGCCGGCTACCTGTCCCGCCGCCTCGGCGAACGGACCAGGGGCCGCGACTGGTACGAGCGGCGATTCCTGCCCAGGGTCGGACCCGTCGCCCTGTACGGACTGCTGTTCACCATCGTCGTCCTGTTCGCCCTGCAGGGTGAGGCCATCACCGACCGGCCGGTCGACGTGGCCCGCATCGCCCTGCCGCTGCTGGCCTACTTCGCCCTCATGTGGGCCGGCTCCTACCTGCTCGGCCGGGCCATCGGCCTGAACTACGAACGCACCACCACCCTGGCCTTCACCGCGGCGGGCAACAACTTCGAACTGGCGATCGCGGTCGCGATCGGCACCTTCGGGATCGCCTCCGGCCAGGCCCTCGCCGGCGTCGTCGGCCCGCTGATCGAGGTTCCGGTTCTCGTCGGCCTGGTCTACGTGTCGCTGTGGGCCCGTGCCCGCCTGTTCCCCGCGCCGGGAACCCGGCCATGAGATGCCCCGACCGCGCCGCGGCACGTCACGGCAACCATCAGGATCATGGAGACCCGATGAGCGACAAACCCAGCGTCCTGTTCGTCTGCGTGCACAACGCCGGCCGTTCCCAGATGGCCGCCGGGTGGCTGCGCCACCTCGCCGGCGACACCGTCGAGGTCCGCTCCGCCGGAAGCGCGCCCGCCGACCAGGTCAACCCCGCCGCCGTCGAGGCCATGCGGGAGGTCGGCATCGACATCACCGACCAGACCCCCAAGCGCCTGGAGTACGAGACGGCGGAGTCCTCGGACGTCATCGTCACCATGGGCTGCGGTGACGCCTGCCCCGTCTTCCCGGGCAAGCGGTACGAGGACTGGAAGCTGGAAGACCCCGCGGGCAAGGGCGTCGACGCGGTACGCCCCATCCGGGACGAGATCCGCGCCCGGGTGGAACGGCTGCTCGCCGACCTGCGCCCCACCGCCTGACACCCCTGTCGTGCGACTCACCATGATCCGGTCCTGGTTGCACCGGCATGCGGCGGCCGTTGATGCAACGATGCAAGCGTGGGAACTGCGAAAACTGCCACCCCTGCCATCTCGCCGCTGACCGGCGAGCCGATCAAGCGTGCCGATGCCGAACGCCTCGCGGGAGTGCTGAAGGCGTTGGCCGACCCGGCCCGGCTGCGCCTGCTCAGCCTGATCCAGTCCGCTCCGGAGGGCGAGGCGTCCGTCAGCGACCTCACCGCGCCGCTCGGGCTCTCCCAGCCGACCGTCAGCCATCACCTTCGGATCCTCACCGAGGCCGGTCTGATCGAGCGGGAGAAGCGGGGTGTGTGGGCGTACTACCGTCTGGTGCCGTCCGCGATCTCGGCGATCGCCGAACTGCTGACGCCGCCTCGTAAGCGACCGACGAGGAAGGTCCGCTGAGCAGGCGACCGCGGGGCTGCCGCGAGCACCCGCCGACCTGACCGGTCGTCTCCGCCGGCCCTCTTGAGGAGCGCCGTCCGGCCCGGTAGAAACGGCGGGACCGACGGGAGATCAGCCATGACCGATGCCGACGGGCAGTTGTCCGCGACGCCCCGCACGAGCCTGCGCCGGATGAAGGAGAAGGGGCACCGCGACCGCGCCGCCCTGTTGGACGTGCTCCGGGCCGGGTTCGTCTGCCACCTCGGCGTCCTGGTGGACGGTCACCCGATGGTGGTGCCGACCGTCTACGGGTTCGACGACCGCCACCTCTACCTGCACGGCTCGGTGGCCAGCCGGAGCCTCACCACCGACACCGACGTCTGCGTCACGGTCACCGTGGTCGACGGCCTGGTGCTGGCGCGCTCGGTGTTCGAGCACGGCGTCAACTACCGCAGCGCGATGATCTACGGCCGGCCCCGGTGGGTGACCGGCACCGAGGAGAAGCTGCACGGACTCCGCCTGCTCACCGAGCACGTCGCCCCTGGCCAGTGGGACCACGCCCGCCGCCCGAACCGGCGGGAGCTGGCGGCCACGGCCCTGCTGGCGCTGCCGCTGGCCGAGGCGTCGGTGAAGACGCGCAGCGGCCCGCCGGACGACGGCGACAGCCCGGACGCGGCGCTCGGACTCTGGGCCGGCGAGCTTCCGCTCGTGGCCCGCTGGGAGCAGCCGGTGACCGACCCGGCGCTCCCGCCGACCGCGCCGGTGCCGGCCCACGTGTCCGCCCGTGCCGGCACCCGCGCCGACCGGCGCTGACCGGGGTGCCCGCGCCGCGCGACCGCCCCGGTCCACCGGTCCCCTACCGCAGTTGGCGGGCCACCTCCGCCAGCGGCAGCCGGGGCGCGACGGCGGCGCGGGCGGCGACCACCGCCAGCGCCCGGGGCACCCCCGCGCAGTGGGCGATGATCTGCCGTACCGCCTCGCGTTCGGCGGTGAGGCGACGCTCGCCGAGACGGGCCGCCAGCAGCTCCCACGCCTCACCGGCCGCCAGCTCGTCCACCACGACCGGACGCGCGGCCTCGCCGACGACCAGTCCGGTGAGGCGGTCCCGGCTGGTCACCACCACCATGCAGCCGGGGACACCGGGTAGCAGCGGCCGGACCTGTTCGGCGTCGCGCGCGTCGTCGAGCACGATGAGCATCCGGCGCCCGGCGAGCACGCTGCGGTACAGCCCGGTGCGCGCGGCCGGACCGCAGGGAATGCCGCCGGGCACGTCGAGCGCCTCGATGAGGCCGGCGAGCGCCTCCGCGGGCGCCACCGCCGGCCGGCGCGAGTCGCTTCCGCCGAGCTGGACGTGCAGCACCCCGTCGACGAACCGTGCGGCGGACCGGTGGGCCCAGCGCAGCGCCAGCGCCGTCTTGCCGATCCCGGAGCGTCCGGACAGGACGCAGACCACCACGCTGGACATCCGCCGCGGTCCGCCGTCGAGCAGCCGGTCGAGTTGCCGTAGTTGTGCCGAACGGCCGGTGAAGCCGGGAATCTCCAGCGGCAACTGCATGGGGCGGATCCGGGCCGGCGCCGGGTGGGCCGGCAGGCCGAGCACGTCGCGCAGCAGCCGCACTGTCGCCGGGCGCGGGCGGGTCACCCGCGACGACTCCAGGTTGCGGATGCTCCGGACGCTCAGTCCGGTGCGGGCGGCCAGTTCCTCCTGAGTCAGGTTGGCTCGTCGCCGAGCGGTAGCAATTTCGTCACCCAACGTATCCATGTAGCCGATCACAGCGTCGTCTCCGTACCGGTTCTGGTGGATTCGTACAGGCGGACCACCGCTGCGCGGCCACTGAGCGGGCAATCAGTAGCGCCATTGCCGGTGATCTGCCGGTGTAGCTCCTGTTGGCCAGCCGAGGTTAGGTCCACAGTGGGTCCGACGCTATCGACCGAAGTCGAATTGCCACTCCGGCAGGCGGTTGGCTCTGCGTCGCAGAAGCACCACTTCCGGTCACTCTCCGCAAACCCAGATCCGTCCGGCGCGCCCGACGGGCATCGCGCCGACCAGGAGGACGAACATGCGAAGGTACGTCAGCGACACCGCCGAGCTCACCGACGAGTACGGCATCCAGATCGGCCGCTGGACCCAGTACCGCGATCTCGGCCCGTTGCCGTTCGACGCCATGTGGTGCGTGATCCCGCCCGGCGGCAGCAGCACCGAGGACGTCCACCCCGAGGTGGAGTTCGCCGTGGTGACCCGCGGGACCGCCATCTACGAGGCGGGCGGCGAGAAGGTCGAGGTGCCGACCGGCGGGGTGATCCTGCTCGAACCCGAGCAGCGCCACGTCATCCACAACCCCTCCCCCGAACAGCCGCTGACCATCCTGAGCGTCTACTGGATGCCGCGCCCCGAGACCGGCCGGACGGACGCGGGCGACGGGACCGGCCGTGGCTGACGATCCGGCCGGGCGGGGCGCGGTGCTCCTGGTCACCCCGCCGCCCACCCCGAACGGTCCGCTGCACCTCGGGCACCTCAGCGGCCCGTACGTCGCCGGGGACGTGGCGGCCCGCGCGCTGCGCGCCGCCGGCCGGCGGGTGGTGACCCAGTGCGGGCTGGACGCCCACCAGAACTACGTGCTCGCCCGGGCGGAGGCGAACGGCGAGACGCCGGCCGACACGGTCGCCCGCTACGGGTCGCTGATCCACGCCGCGTTGCGCGCCGCGCGGATCCGGTACGACGTGATGGCCGACCCACTGGCCGACGAGGCGTACCGCCGGGCGATGGCCGGCCTGCTCACCGAACTGGTCGAGGCGAAGGTGGTCGAGGTCGCGCCGGTGTCGCTGCGCGCCTGCACGGCCTGCCGGCGGACCCTGCACCACGTGCGGGTCGCCGGGCGCTGCCCGGCCTGCGGGGCAGGCGCGAACGGCGGCACCTGCGAGGGGTGCGGCGGTTTCTGCAGCGCCGCGAACCTGGTCGACGCGCGGTCCACCTGTTGCGACGCGCCACCGGAGCCGGTCACCCACACGGTGCCGGTGCTGCGGCTGGACGAGCACCGGGAACGGCTCGCCGGGTTCTGGTCCGGGGCGGTGCTACCGCCCCGGCTGCGCCGGCTCGTCGCGTCGTACCTGGACGGTGGGCTGCCGGAGGTGCCGCTGGCGTACCCGACGGACTGGGGCATCGAGTGGGACGACGGCCTGCGCATCGACGTCTGGGCCGAGATGGCCCTGGCGAACCTGCTGCTGCCCGCCCGCCACCTGCGGCCGGACGCGGACACCCTGGCCGGGTACCTCGACGCGTGGCAGGACGTGGACGAGCAGTGGATCTTCCTCGGGGTGGACAACGCCTTCTACTACGCGCTGCTCATCCCCGCCCTGCACCTGGCCGCCGGGCTGCCCGACCGGCCGACCGGCCTGGTGGTGAACGAGTTCTACCGGCTCACCGGCGCGAAGTTCTCCACCAGCCGGGGGCACGCGATCTGGGCGCACGAGTTCCTCGCCGACGAGGACCCCGCAGTGGTGCGGGCGTTCCTGAGCTGGGACCGGCCGGACCGCTACGAATCGGACTTCCGGCCCGAGGCGTACGAGGCGTTCAAGGCGCGCTACGCCGCCACACGCGCCGGGGCCGTACCCGGTCTGGACGGTGTGCTCGCCGACGTCGAGCTGACCCGGGGTGAGCAGGCGCTGCGCCCGGCGCACTTCGACAGCGCCACCGTCGTCCGGGCGGCGCTGGCCGCGTACCCCGGTGACCCGGACCGGGCGGCCCGCCTGCTCGACGTCGTCGGCGGCGCGGAACCGGCGGCCTCCGGTGGGTGAGCCCCGCGTGCTCGTCGTCGGCGCGGGCCTCGCCGGTGTCCTGCTCGCCCGGCGGCTGCGGGACGCGGGCGCCGAGGCGGTGCTGGTCGGCCCGCACGGCGGCGACCCGGCCGGCGGGCACGCCGACGCCACTGCCGCCTCCGGTGGCCTGGTACGCGCCTTCGAGCCCGATCCGGCCGCCCGGGCCCTGGCCACCGCGAGCCTCGCCGAACTGCGGGACGACCCGGCGCTCGCCGCGGCCGCCGGGTGGCGGGCCACCGGCTCGCTCTACCTGCTCGACGCCGTCGACGCCGGTGCGGCGGCCGGCGTGGCCGGGGCCGAGGTGCTGACCCGCGACGAGGTCTCCCGGCGGTTCGGCTTCGACCGGCTCCCGGACGGCACGGTGGGGGTCTGGGAACGCCGGGCCGGCCACCTCGACCCGGACCGGTTGCGCCGCAGCGTCCTGCGGGGCCTGGACCGGACCGAGACCACGCCGGTGGCCCGCCTCGGCGACGGCGCGGTCGACCTGCGCGACGGCCGCCGGCTCACCGGCGACCTCGTCGTGGTGGCGGCCGGAGCCTGGACGCCGGGCCTGCTGCGCGCCGCCGGGCTGCCGAGCACGCTGCGCACCAAGCACATCCAGTACGCCCACCACCGCACCGGCCGGGCCGACCTGCCGTGTTTCGTCGACGAGACGAGCGGCCTGTACGGGCGGCCCGCCGGTCCGGGGCGTGTCCTTCTCGGGCTGCCCAGCGACCGCTGGGACGTCGACCCGCCCGCGCCCGCGCCGGACTCCGGCCTGGCGGCTCGGGTGCGGGCGGTCGCCGCGCGGCGGCTGCCCGGCCTGGACCCGCGCCCGGACGGCCCGCCGGTCAGCGCCGCCGACTGCTACAGCGACCCGCCCGGCCTGGCCCTGCGCGCAGTGGCCGGCGGCGTGCACACCTTCACCGGCGGCAGCGGCGGCGCCGCCAAGACCGTCCTGGCCGCCAGCCGACTCGCCGCCACCGCCCTGCTGAACTCCCGATCCGCGATCCGTGTCCCGCACGGCTAGACACAGAGGCAGACTGATGACGCAGACCTATCACACAGTGGGAATTGGCGCGGGGCCGGCGAACCTGAGCCTCGCCGCGATGTACGACGCGCTCGCGCCGCACGACATCGCGCTGTTCGAGGCGCGGGACCAGCCGGGCTGGCACGACGGGATGCTGCACAGCGGCGTGCGCATGCAGACCGGCTGGGTCAAGGACCTGGTCTCGCTCTACGACCCGACGCACCCGCTGTCGTTCCTCAACTACCTGGTCACCACCGGCCGGGTCTACGCCCTGCTGGGCGCCGGTTTCGACACCATCCCCCGGATCGAGTACCAGCAGTACCTGGTGTGGGCGGCGGAGCAGTTGCCGCGCATCACCTACGGTGCCCGCGTCGACCGGGTCGAGTTCGACGGCGCGATAGTCACCCGCAGCGGCGGCGTCGAGGTCGCCCGCTCCCAGCACCTGGTGCTCGGCAGCGGGACCGTCCCCTTCGTACCGGACTTCCTGGACGCCCTCGACCCCCGGCACCTGTTCGTCGCCGACGAGCTGAACCGGCGCCTGGCCGGCGTGCCCGACGAGCCGGACGTGCCGTGGGTCGTGATCGGCAGCGGCCAGACCAGCGCGGAGTGCGTCGCAGCGCTGCTCGCCCGCGGCTGCCGCGACATCAAGTGGATCGGCCGGCGGTCCTGGTTCGCGCCGCTGGAGGACTCCCCCTCGGCGAACGACCTGTACCGGCCCGCCTACCAGGAGGCGTTCCTCAACCTGTCCCGGGACGTGCGGGAACGGCTCGTCTCCGGGCAGATCCTCACCAGCGACGGCATCTCCCCCGGCACGCTGCGCGGCGTCTACCAGCACAACTACGAGGAGCGGCTGCGGACCGGGCGGTTCCCGGTCACGATCATGCCGAGCCGTACCGTGACCGGCGCCCGGCAGCTCGACGGGGAGGTGGAGCTGGAGTGCCTCACCGCCGGCAGCGGTGAGGAACGGCACCGGGCGGTGAACGTGATCGTCGCGGCGGGCCGGCGGCTCGCCCCGCTCCCCTTCGATCCGGAGCTGTCCGCGCTGATCGACGTGGACGAGCGCGGCGAACCGGTGATCGAGTCGGACTACTCGATCCGGTGGAAGCACGCCGACGACCACAAGATCTTCGTGCTGAACCGGGGGCGGTACGTGCAGGGGCTCGTCGACTCCAACCTGAGCATCCTGCCGATCCGCAGCGCGATGATCCTGAACTCGATCGCCGGCCGCACGGTCTGCCGGTTCCGTGACGACTACGTGAGCACCCGGTGGGCGTGAGCGCGATGACGACATTCGACTACGACGGCCGCGTCTTCGTCTCCGTCGACCACGCCGGTGACGGCGCCGAGCCGCTGCGGGGGCACTACCACCAGCGCGGCGACCTGGTCTGGGCGGAGATCACCGGCGGCCCGGTCCGGCACGGCCGGCTCGCGGGAACCTGCGACGCCCAGGGCGTGGTTCGCTTCGCCTACCTGGAGGTGCTCACCGACGGCACCATAGTGGTCGGCGAGTGCGAGTCCCGGCCCGAGCGGCTGCCGGACGGCCGGACCCGGCTGCGGGAACAGTGGCGCCGGCACGGGCCACGCCAGGACAGCGGTGTCTCCGTCATCGAGGAGGCGGCGCCGGCGCTCGCCGCAGGACAGGAGAGCCGGCGTCGTGTCTGACATCCAGATCATCAGTTTCGTCGCCGCCAGCCTGCTCATCATCATCGTGCCGGGCGTCGACTTCGCGCTCGTCACCCGGCAGACCGTCAGGTACGGCCGGCGGGCCGGGTTCGTGGTGCTGGCCGGGCTGTTCGTCGCCGCGCTGGTGCACGCGTCGTTCGCCACCGCCGGCCTGTCCGCGCTGCTGGTCTCCTCGCCGACGCTCTACACGGTGCTGCGCGTCGCCGGCGCGCTGTACCTGCTCTACCTGGGCGGCACGATCCTCTGGGCCACCCGGCCGCGCCGGACGGCCCCGGCGGCGCAGCCGGTCCCGGTCGGCGCGGGCGGCGCCGGGCCGGACCCGGACACCGGCCCCGCGTCGGTGCCGGAGGCCCCGGCCGCCGACGAGCCGCACGTGGCCCGCCGCTCGTTCGTCATGGGCGTCACCAGCCAGCTGTTGAACGTCAAGGTGGTCGTCTTCTACGTCTCGTTCGTGCCGCAGTTCGTCACGCCCGGCGACGGGGCGGCGGCCCGCACGGCGGTGCTGGCCGCCACGTTCATCGGTCTCGCCGTGCTCTGGTGGGCCTGCTACATCATGCTCATCGACAGGTTGCAGCCCTGGCTGACCCGGCCGTCAGTGCTGCTGGTGATCGAACGGCTGACCGGGCTCATCCTGATCGTCCTGGCGATCCGGATCGCGCTGAGCCGGTGAGCGGCGACGGCGCCCGCCGACAGCGGCGGGCGCCGTCGGTCTCACTGGTTGCGGGGGCGGTGGGCGACGGTGAGGACGTGGGTGGTCGGCCAGTCCAGCGGCCGGCCGTCGAGGTCGGTGAGGGACGCGACCGGTGCGATCCGGTTGTCGATCACCCACTCGTTGCGCACCGGCGCCGACGCCGGGCCGATCTCGAACCCCGCCTCGGTGAGCAGCGCCGTCCAGTCGGCGAAACTCAGGCCGCAGAACTGCTCCTGCGTCTCCGACAGCCAGTTGTCCGTATAGTCCTTGCGGGTCAGGTAGTCCATCGCCGCGCCCAGCGACAGGCGTACCGCGCCGTCCGGAAGCGGCTCGTGGTCGAAGTCGAACGCGAAGTCGACGGCGAACTGGTCCAGCCGCGCCCGCGTCGACAGCCCGCCGACGTAGCGCCGGACCTCCGCCGAGGTCAGCTCGGCGAGATCGCGGCGGGGCGCGGCCGGGTTGTCGCCGTCGTCGGCCGACAGCCGCAGCAGCACCTGCCGCCCGGGGTCGTCCGGACCGCACACGTCGCTGTTGATCCAGACGCCGCCGGGCACCGTGTGGTCGTGGATGCGGCGGGCGAACTGCAGCAGCGACTCCCGCTGCCGCCCGTACGACCAGATCTCGTGGGTCAGCGCGAACGTGAGCGTGGTGTCGACCGAGCGGTCCTTGAACACCGCGCCGCCGAGGACGTTGCGGTGGAAGAAGTAGACGTTGGCGTTGCGGAACACGCCCTGCGCCTTCTTGTGCAGGCACTCCTGGTAGAGGTGGCGGGCGACCTCCACGCCGATCAGGTCGCTCTCGCGCAGCGCGGCCTCCCGGTCGGCCAGCTCCAGGACCGCGCCCGCGCCGCAGCCGATGTCCACGATGCGGCCGGGCTGCACGTACCCGCGCACCGAGTCCCACTTGCGCTGCGCGGCAGTGGCGAACGCCTCCACGTAGGTGCGGTAGTCGCGGGTCACCGTGAGGCCGCCCTCGTCGCCGACGAGCGGGTCGTTCACCACCGATCGGATCGACTCGACCAGGCGGTAGCGCTCGAACACGTCGATGCTGGCCGGGTGGGTGAGCGCGCGCCAGGTCTCGTCCCCGGCGGCCAGGCGCAGCAGCACGTCCCACGGCCGTTCGGGCGGCTCGGGCAGGTCCGGGTCCGCCTCGACCGGCGCGATCCGGAAGCCGAGCCGCTCGTACAGTTTCGCGACCTCCGGCGTGGAGCAGGCCAGCAACGTGTCGGCGGGGGTGAGTTCGAGCCCGGTGGCCACCGCGATGGATTTCAGCGTCACCTCGGCGAACGCGTCGGTGTACGCGGTGTCGAAGATCGGCACCACCACCGAGCGCAGCCCGCTCAGCACGCTGAACCGCTCGATCGCGGCTTCCCGCCGGTGGTACGGCACCGGGTTGCGTCTGGTGTTCTCGTGGTTGGCCGACGTCACCGCCCAGACCACTGTGGCCTCGTCCCCGGCCAGCCGGCACAGGTAGTCGGCCTGGAACCGGGTCAGCAGGTGGTGCCGCCCCGGGAAGAGCACGAAGCGGGCCGGCGCGTCGGTCATGTTCCCCTCACCTGGGTCGATGGGCGGTGCGCGGTCATACCGGGACGCTCCAGGAGCGCCACAGACGCCCGTACCGGCCGTCGGCGGCGAGCAGTTCCGAGTGCGTGCCCTGCTCCACGATCCGCCCGTGGTCGAGCAGGACGATCCGGTCGGCGGCGACCGCCTGGCTGAGCCGGTGCGCCACGATCAGCGTGGTCCGTCCCTCGGTGGCGGCCAGCGCCGCCCGGTCCAGGTCACGCGCTCCGGCGCTGCCGGCCTCGGCGGTGGCCTCGTCCAGCACGGCGACGGCGGGCGCGGCCAGCACCAGCCGGGCCAGGGCGACCTGCTGGGCCTGCGCGGCGGTGAGCCGGTGGCCGCCCTCGCCGACCGCCGTGGCCAGCCCGTCCGGCAGCGCGCGCAGCCAGGTGGTGGCGCCGACCCGGTCCAGCGCGTCGAGCAGTTCCGCGTCGGTGGCGTCCGGGGCGGCCAGGCGCAGGTCCTCGGCGAGCGGCCCGGCGAAGACGTGCACCTCCTGGCTGACCAGCGCGACGTCGCGCCGCACGGCGTGCTCGCCCCGCTCGGTCAGCGGCACGCCGCCCAGGCGTACCGACCCGTCGGTGGGCGCGATGATCCCGGCGGCGATGCCGGCGAGCGTGCTCTTGCCCGCGCCGCTGGCGCCCACGAGCGCGACCCGCTCACCCGGGGCCAGGCGCAGCTCGACGTCGGCCAGGACCAGGGGGCCGTCGTCGTCGTAGCGGTGCCGGCGGACCGTGACGTCCAGCGCCGCCGGGCCGCGCCGCCCGGCCGCCGACGGCGCGGACGGGGCGGTGTCGGGCAGCGTGGCCACGCCGACCAGCCGGGCGAGGCTCGCGCCGGCCTGCAGCACCGAGTCGGACTCCATCAGCAGCAGGCCGATCGGGTTGAACAGCCGGTGGAAGTAGAGCGCGGCGGTGGTCGCCGCGCCCACCGTGACCAGGTCGGCGCGGACCAGGAAGAACCCGGCGACGAGCACCGCGGCCAGGCCGAGGAACTCCGACCTGTTGATCCGCAGCCCGAAGCGGGTGTGCAGGTTGAAGATCTCCAGCGACAGGTCGCGCGCCACGCCGGAACGCTCGGCGATCGCCGCGACGTGCGCGTCCTCGGTCCGGTACGCGCGCACTGTCGCCGCGCCGCGCAGCGCGCCGGCCATGGCCTGTGTCCGCTCGCCGGTGGCGACGCGCTCGCGGGCGTAGTACGGCGCGGACCGGCGCAGGTACCAGCGCAGCGCCAGCGCGTACGCGGGCGCTGCCACCAGCCCGGCGAGGCCGAGCCGCCAGTCGAGCGCGACCAGCCCGAACACGGTCAGCACCACGGACAGCAGCGCGCCGACGAACGCCGGACCGCTGACCGCGATCACGTTCGTCACCACCGCCACGTCGTCGCCGACCCGGGCCAGCAGGTCACCGGTGCCGGCCCGTTCCAGCGTCGCCGAGGGCAGGTGCAGCGCCCGGTCGAGCACCCGCTCGCGCAGCCGGGCCAGCACGGTCTCGCCCAGGCGGGACGCGAGCGCGGCCCCGGCGGCGGTGAGCAGCCCGGTGAGCACTGCCGCGCCGGCGATCACCGCGACCCGGCCGGCGATCCGGGAGACCGGGGCATCGGCGATGACGTCGTCGACGAGGCGGCCGAGCACCCAGGGCGCGACCAGCCCGCCGGTGGCGGCGGCGACGAGCACGGCGGTCGCGGCGGCGCTGAGGCCGGGCCGCCGCCGGAACTCCGCGCCGAGCGTCGTCCAGGTCCGCCGGGCGGTCGCGGTGGGCAGCAACGCCCGGCCGGGTTCGGCGGTACGCGGGTCAGCGGTCACCGCAGTGTCTCCTCGCGGTAGCGGGCGTCGGTGGCCAGCAGGTGCTCGTGCGTCCCTTCGGCGGTCACCCGGCCGTCGGCGATCACCACCACCCGGTCGGTGATCCGCAGCAGGGCGGGGCTGCTGGTGACCAGCAGCGTGCCCCGGGGCGCGTCGCGGCGCGCGCCGGCGAGTCCGTCGGCGAGTTGGGCCTCGGTGGCGGCGTCCACTGCGGTCGTGGGGTCGTGCAGCACGAGCACCGGCGGGTCGGCGTGCAACGCCCGCGCCAGCCCGAGCCGCTGGCGCTGGCCGCCGGAGAGGTTGGCGCCGCGCTCGACGAGCCGGTGGCCGAGGCCGCCGGGGTGCGCGTCCACCACGTCGTCCGCCGCGGCCGCCCGGACCGCGGCGCGCAGGCGTCCCTCGTCGGTGCTGCGGCCGGCGGCGAGGTTGGCGGCCACGGTTCCCTCGAACAGCGTCACGTCGTGCGGCTCGACCAGCACGGCGCCGCGCATCGCGTCGATGTCCAGGTCGTCGGCGGGTACGCCGTCGACGCGTACCGCGCCCCGGCGCCGGTCCGCGGGCACCCGTCCGGACAGCAATGCGACCAGCGCGTCCGCGTCGGCCGGGTCGTACGCCAGCACGCCGACGATCTCCCCCGGGTCGACCCGCAGGCACACCCCGTCCAGCGCGGCGTGCCCGACGTGGTCGAGGACGAGCCGCGGCCCGTCCGTACGGTCCGGCCGGGACGCGGCGCCCGGCCGGGTCAGCGGCTCGGCGCCGAGCACGCGCGCGACCCGGGCCGCGGAGGCGCGGGCCATCGCGAACAACTGCACGCAGTAGCCCAGCGTCTGCACCGGCTCGGCGACGAACTGCGCGAGCCCGACCACTGTCACCAGTTCACCGATGGTGAGCCGGCCACGCAGGGCGAGCCAGCCGGCGGCACCGGCGACAGCGGCGAGGAATAGGCCGTTCGCGGCGGTGGTGAGCCCGAGGTGCAGGCCCTTGGTGTTGGCGGCGCGCAGCGTCACGGCGAGGGCGCGCCGGCTGGCGGCGGCGTACCGGCCGGCGGCGTGGTGCTGGGCGCCGATGCCGCGCAGCACGCGCAGGCCGGAGACGAGGTCGACGGCGAGCGCCGTGGTCTCGGCGAGGGCCTCCTGCTGGGAGGCGCTGCGCCGGGACAGCAGCGGTGCCATCCGTTGCAGCGCCAGGACCAGCACCGGTACGCCGATGAGCACGCCGAGTCCGAGCGGGACGTCGATGACCAGCAGCGCGACGGCCGCGACGGTCAGCGCGCTCACCGCGGCGACGCCGAAGCCGGCCACCCGGACCACGTACGCGGAGAGTTCGGCGTCGGAGGCGGCGACCGAGAGCAGTTCGCCGTCGCGTAGGCCGGAGCGGTGCCCGCGCGGGTCGAGCGCGCGCTCGGCCAGTTCCACCCGTAGCAGGTGCGCCTCCCGCTCCACGGCCGCGAACGCCTGGCGGGCGCCGTTGCGGTAGGCGAACGCCAGCACGGTGAACAGGGCGGCGAGGCCGGCGACGGAGTACGCGAGCGCCCACGGGTCGCCGGTCACCACGGCCCGGTCGATGATGACGCCGATCGCCACCGGCACGAGCGCCTCGGTGACCTGGTGCAGCCCGAGCAAGGTCACGCCGATCAGCACTGGGCGGCGCTGGCGGCGCAGCGCCTGGCGGAGCACGTGCCGGGCGGTGACGGCGCTGCCGGGGGGAAGCGGGGACACGAGGGGATGCCTCCAGTGCTTGAAGTGAGGACAGCCTAACCTCAGCTTCGCGGGCAGCCGAACCGCCGGGGGGTGGCCGGGCTCACCACGCGCTCCGCCAGCGGCGCGCGATCACCGCCGGTAATGTTGATCAGGCCGAGAGTGTACGCAAATGTCCACTGCACCGAGGAGTGACAATGTTCGATCACGCAGCCGGCCGCATCGACATCGCACGCCTGCGGGAAACGCTTGACGGCCGGTGGGCCGACGTCCGCCGGGCGCACCGCGAACACCTCGACGAACGCTTCCTCCCGGTGTACGGCGAGACCGGTGACCAGGCTCGCGAGCGCATCACCCGGCTGCTGTCCGAACTCCCTGTCGAACTGGGCATCGCCTCGGGCTTCCCCGTCGAGTACGGCGGCCGCGGCGACGTGGGCGCCTCGATCGTCGCCACCGAGATGCTGGCCCAGGTGGACCTGTCACTGATGGTGAAGGCCGGCGTCCAGTGGGGCCTGTTCGGCGGCGCGGTCGCCGCGCTCGGCACGAAGCGGCACCACGACGCCTACCTGCCCGACATCGTCGCGGGCCGGCTCTTCGGCTGCTTCGCGATGACCGAGACCGGCCACGGCTCGGACGTGCAGCAACTGCGCACCACCTGCGTGTACGACCCGCAGACCCAGACCTTCGACCTGCACACGCCGCACGAGGCGGCGCGCAAGGACTACATCGGCAACGCGGCCCGGGACGGGCGGATGGCTGTGGTCTTCGCCCAGCTCGTCACCGGCGGGCGCCGGCACGGCGTGCACGCCTGGCTGGTGCCGATCCGCGACGAGCACGGCCGGCCGATGCCCGGCGTGACCATCGGCGACGCCGGACCCAAGGCCGGCCTGCTCGGCGTGGACAACGGGCGGCTCAGCTTCGACCACGTGCGGGTGCCGCGGGACATGCTGCTGGACCGGTACGCGCAGGTCGCCGAGGACGGCACGTACTCCAGCCCGATCGAGAACGACTCCCGGCGCTTCTTCACCATGCTGGGCACCCTGGTCCGGGGCCGGGTGAGCGTGGGCGGCGCGGCGTCGGCGGCCACCAAGGCGGCGCTGGCCATCGCGGTGCGCTACGGCGACATCCGCCGGCAGTTCAGCGACGCCGACGGCGACCGCGAGGTGCTGCTCAACGACTACCTGGCGCACCAGCGCAAGCTGCTGCCCGCGCTGGCCACCACGTACGCGCTGACCTTCGCCCAGGCGGAGCTGGTCGCGGCGCTGGACGAGATCCAGGGCGGCGACGGGCCGGTCGACGAACACCGGCAGCGGGAGCTGGAGTCCCGGGCCGCCGGGCTGAAGGCGGCGCAGACCTGGCACGCCACCCGCACCATCCAGATGTGCCGGGAGGCGTGTGGCGGCGCCGGCTACCTGTCGGAGAACCGCCTGCCCAGCCTCAAGGCCGACACCGATGTCTTCACCACGTTCGAGGGCGACAACACGGTGCTGCTGCAACTGGTCGCCAAGGGGTTGCTGACCGGTTACCGGGACGAGTTCGGCTCGCTCGACGGCTGGGGACGCGCCTCCTTCGTCGCCGAGCAGGTACGCGAGATGGTGCTGGAGCGCACCGCCGCCCGGGCGCTGATCGCACGTCTGGTCAGCGCGGTGCCGGGCCGCGACGACGAGGTCGCGGTCACCGACCGGGGCTGGCAGCTCAAGCTCTTCGAGGACCGCGAGGAGCACCTGCTCGACAGCGCGGTGCGCCGCCTGCGCGGTGGCGCGTCGACCAAGAAGGACCGGCCCTTCGACATCTTCAACGACGTCCAGGACCACGTCCTCGCCGTCGCCGCCGCGCACATCGACCGGGTGACGCTGGAGGCGTTCGTCGCCGGGATCGACGCCACCGCCGACCCGGCGGTCAAGGAGCTGCTGTCCCGGGTCTGCGACCTGTACGCGCTCACCGTGATCGAGGCGAACAAGGGCTGGCTGCTGGAGCACGGCCGGCTCACCCCGGCCCGCTCGAAGACGATCACCAGCGTGGTGAACGGGCTGCTCAAGGAGCTGCGCCCGTACATGCGCACGCTCGTGGACGGGTTCGCCATCCCGGACGCCTGGCTGCACGCCGCGATCCTGCGCGAGGAGCCCGGACGCCAGGAGGCGATGGCCGCGCACGACGCCGCCGCGGATCAGCAGGCCGTGCCGGCCTAGCCGGCCGGCGCCGCGGCCTCCGGGTCCGCCTCCGTGGCCGGCTCAGGTCGCGGCCGGGCCGGTGCGCCGGGCGCCCCGGCGGGGTCGCCGTTGACGGGCGGTGAGGTGGGGTCACCGTCGGCCGCCCGCGCGGTGGCGGGGTCGCCGTCGGCCGGCCGCGCCGCCGCGTACCCGGCGGCACCGAGCGCCAGGTACAGCCCGCCGAACAGCCAGAAGGCGGCGAACAGGAAGCCGCGCTCGGCCATCGCGAGGATCATGACCAGCGCGCCGGCCAGCGCGGTCACCGCGTACCCGGCCCGGAATCCGTAGGCGCACAGCGCACCGGCCGCGACCGGCCCGGCGATCCACAGCGCCGCGCCCACCCAGCCGACACCGACCGAGCCGCCGGCCGACGCGACCGCCACGAGCACGCCGGGCATCGCCACGATCCCACCGGCCAGGACGTGCCACCACCGTCCCCCGGCGCCTCGCCGCACGGCCCACGGCACGAGCGCCGCCGCCCACGCCACCAGCGCGAGCGGGAGGTAGTACAGGCCCGTCTCGCCGGCCGCGCAGGCGAACATGGTCAGCGCGATCGCGCCGGCGAGCCGCGACCCGGCGCGTACCCGGGCGGGCGCCACGAGCGGCGCGGCCGCGACGAGCGCCGGCAGCAGCGTGAGCAGCGCGATCCCCGGACCGAGCCGGCCGAGGACGCCCGGCTCGCCGGCGTCGGCCTGGATCGGCTCGACCGGCACTGTGGACGGCAGCAGGAAGCTCACGCACACGGCGATCAGCACGCCGACCGCCGACGCGACCAGGGACAGCGTCCGGCCGACCCGCTCCGGGCGGTCCTGGTCCGGTAGCCCCAGTTCCTCCCGCGCCTGCCGGGCCACGTCCGGCGCGGCACCCAGGCCGGCGAGGACCTCGTCGGCGCTCCGCCCGCTGTCGAGGGCGTCGGCGATGTGCGCGCGGACATCCGCGACGATCTCCTCCGCCGTGCCGGACGGGACGTCCGACAACTCCGCGTCCAGCGCCCGCAGGTAGGCCCACGCCGCCTCCGGAAGGCCGTCGTCGCTCATCCTTCCTCCCCCATCAACTCGTCCACGTGCGGCTGGATCTCCCGCCACACCGTCGCGAACACCCGCAGGTGCGCCCGCCCCTGGTCGGTGATCGCGTAGTACCGCCGGGCGTGCCCCTGCTCGGGGGCCACCCACCGGGTCTGCACGGTGCCGGCCTGCCGCATGCGGGCGAGCAGCGGATACAGGCTGCCCTCGCTGGCGGTCAGGCCGCGCACGGCGAGCCAGTCGGCCAGTTCCAGGCCGTACATGTCGCGCCGTGAGAGCAGCGCGAGCACGCAGTACTCCAGCACGCCCTTGCGGATGTTCGTGGTGATCCGCTCACGTGCCCCGTCCATGCCTCGCAAGATACCTTGCTATGCAAGACATGTGGTGAGGGGGTCGGAACGCGCGCTGCCGGCCACGCCCGAGGGCATGGCCGGCAGCGCGGACCGGCACAGCGGGGATCAGCGCCCGTTCAGCTTGCGCTGGACGAAGTCGAAGGCACGGTCACCGAGCTGCGGCGCGTACTGGTCGACGGCCGCGACCGAGGCGGGGAAGTTCTCGCCGGCCCAGACCCGGCTCTGCCCGCACTCGGCGGCCCACTCCGAGTAGCTGTTCCAGGTCAGCATCATGTCGGCGGCCGGGGTCACGCCCGGCTCCACGATCGAGGAGCCCTTGCGCACCGGGATCACCACGGTCAGCTTGTCGGTGCCGGTGAACCGGCGCGCGACCTGGGCGTAGGCGACACAGACCGCCGCGTTTACCGACGGGTACTCCGGAGCGGCGATGGCGACCGAGCTGAGGTAGCTGCGCCATTGGGTGCCGGTGATGTCATTGACGGTGCCCCGGCCCGGGCCGCCCCACGCGGTCAGCTTCTTGTTCGGGTACAGGTGGCGGATCGCGCTGAACGGCTGCACCGAGTCGTACTTGCGCATGTAGTACCAGGAGGCGATCGCCACGTCGAACCCGGCGACGTCCGTCATCACGATGAACCGGACCGAGTCCTCGGTGTTGTACCGGCCCCGCAGCAGCGTGTGCGCGATGGCGCCGTACGGCGTGATGTTGTCGCTGAAGATCTCCGCGCTCATCTTCTTGCGGTCGTCCAGGCCGGCCGAGGCGCGCAGCACCTCGTCGGCCTGCTTGCGGTAGCCCTTCGGGTTCAGCAGGTGGTGGTTCGCCGGCGGGGTGAGCCGGAACTGCTCGGGCCGGTCGAAGGTGATCGGCTTGACCCGGCCGAACTGGGGCGTCGCGAACTCCTGCGTGTTGACGACCTCGCGCTTGGAGATGGTGTTCGGCTGCCAGCGCGACGGGAAGCGCAGCTCGTACGGGCTGTTGACCGGCCGGTAGCCGGTGTGGTCGGCGTACGGCTCGCGGTTGTAGCGGCGCCCGCCCGCGTCGCCGTCCCGGTTCGTGCCGTCGTTGCGGCGCGCCGCCATCGCGTTCTTCGCGGCGAGGATGCCGATGCCGCTGGCGGTGGTGCGGTCCTCCGCGGTGACCGCCGGGTCCAGGCCCGCGGTGGCCATCATCCGCTGCCAGGTCGCCTCGTGCTGCGGGTAGAGCTTGCTGAGCGAGGTGTAGGCCGAGTAGATGACGGCGATGTTCTTGTTGCGCGTCGTGTGCTCCTCGGCGGGACGGCGGCCGATGGTGGAGAAGATGCCGACCGCGGTGGGGTGGTACGCCGCCAGGGCGTCGAACCACGGCAGTTCGATGAGCATGGCCCGGTCCGCGGCCCAGGACCCGGGCCGGCCGCTGTACTCGACCCGCGGCTCGGTGTTGAGGGCCGGGTAGATGACGTCGGTCAGGGCGTTCCCGTGGTCGAGGTCGAAGGTCGCTGCCTGCGGGGCCGCCGACACACCGTTTGTCAGCGACACCACCAGGGCGATCGCCGCGGCGACGGCCGCGGCACCCCCGAGATGCCGTTTCCGCGGCCGCCTCAGAATCTTCACCGGGAATTCTCCTCTCCATTGGACCGCCGCACAAATGTGCTCACCGAAAATGAGGGCAGCGGATCGAAGGAACATTAACGCGCGTTATTCACGCCGGTCCACTACTCGATCGGGTAGTGGCGACGGCAACGGAATTCGACGCGCCGTCGACAACCGCCGCAAATATGCGGACCGCCGTTTTCACGCCCGGTCCTCCAGTTCCTGGGCGAACGCCAGCCAGGCGGCGGCGCACGAGCGGGCCAACTCGGCCACCGATGTGCGCCAGTACGGCGGCACGGCGTCGACGAACTCGCGCCAGGCGGCCGGGTCGACCACGTGCCCGTCGGCCCACCGGACGAAGGCCCGGCCCACCTCGGCGTACTTCACCGCGGGGTCGCGGATCAGGTTCCCGCGTACCGCCGGCCAGTCGACGGGCGGCGCCGGGGCCTGACCCGGCCGGCGCCTGCGCGCCTCCGACCCGTCGTCGGCGGCCGGCTCGGGCTCGGCCGCCGGCCGCTGCGGGGTCAGGACCGGGTCCCGGCCCGCCTGCAGCCGGGCGCGCACGTCCCGCGCCGTGCCCACCGACACCCCGGCCTCCTTCGCGATGGCACGCAGGGGCGCGTCCGGCCGGAGCGCGATGACCGCGCTGGCCCGCCGCCGGCCCGCCGAGCCGTCCAGCGGGCGCACCCGGCCGTCCCGTCCCACCCGGCTGCCCTCCCGCGCCGCCGGTTGCAGCAGGCGGCGCCGGATGCCGCTGACCGTGGTCGGGGACAGCCCGGCGGCGGCGGCGACGGCGCGGTCCGACCACTGCGGATACAACCGCAGGATGCGGGTGGCGGCGGCCTCCCGGTCGGCGCGGGACAGCGGCAGCCCGTGTTTGATGTTGGCGTCGACCGAGAGCAGGAACGCCGCGGCGTCGTCGCCGTCGAAGAACGTCACCCGTACGGTCTCGTC
Organism: Micromonospora sp. NBRC 110037; assembly: GCF_001652995.1. Classification (NCBI taxonomy): domain Bacteria; kingdom Bacillati; phylum Actinomycetota; class Actinomycetes; order Micromonosporales; family Micromonosporaceae; genus Micromonospora; species Micromonospora sp. NBRC 110037. The sequence continues at coordinate 940,419 of NZ_BBVA01000002.1, read as the reverse complement.
GCCGCGCAGCTTAGCGGCCCGCAGCCGGTGCATGCCGTCGATCACCCGCATCGTGCCGCGCTGCACGAGGATCGGGGGGAGGTCGTGCATCGCGGCCAGCAGCCGGATGTGCTCGACGTTCTCTCCCGCCAGCCGCGGGGAGTCGCCGGGCAGCAGCGCGGAAACCGGAACCGTCTCGCCAAGCACAGACCGATCCTCCGTAGCTGCGTCCGGCAGGGGAAATCTCTCGTCGTTGCCCTTCACTTCCAGCGTGTTTGAGTTGCCCCACATTGGAAACACTCGCTTCAGCCGAGACAGGATTCCGTGCGGATAAGATGAGGTGCGCGCGTCACCGATCGAAGGATTACACCTTCCCACACATCATTGCGATGGGATTCCTGCTGGGCAACACCACTGACGGTCCCGGCACGGGTAGTAGACACTACCCACGCAGGTAGTGGACGACGAACTGCGGCGCGGCTAGCCTGGCCGAATTTGCTCCGGCAGGTCTCCTTCTGTCAATTTTCCCGCAGTTCGAAAACGGTCGGCATGCGGACCGGTGACCTCAGGGCCGCCGCGGCGCCGGGCCGACCGTCGCGGTGTCCTTGGCCCACGCTTCGATCAACTCGGTGGCCTGCCCCGGGTTGAGCCGCGGGTCGCACAGCGAGGTGTAGTGACGCGCCAGGTCGTCCTCGCCGGCCACGGACCCGCCGACGCACTCGGTCACGTCGGTGGCGGCGACCTCGACGTGCAGCCCGGCGGCGTGCTGCCGCTGCCGGTCGAGGATGTCGCGGAACCGCAGCGCCTCGGTGACCACGTCGGAGAGGTGCCGCGTCTTCAGGCCGACCGAGGCCTTGACGGTGTTGCCGTGCATGGGGTCGCTCAACCAGAGCACCGGGTGGCCCGCGTTCACCACCGCGCGGACGATCGGCGGCAGGGCCTCCCGGATCCGGTCCCGGCCCATCCGCGGGATCAGGACGAGACGGCCGGGCTCGCGCCGCGGGTCGAGCGCCTCGCACACCCGCAGAACCTCGTCCGGGTCGGCGTCCGGCCCGATCTTGCAGCCGACCGGGTTCGCCACAGTGGACAGCATGGCCACGTGCGCCTCGGCGGAGCGGCGGGTCCGCTCCCCCACCCACGGCAGGTGGGTCGACGCCAGGTAGCGCTCACCCGTGTCCGGGTCCCGGCGGATCAGCCGGGACTCGTAGTCGACAACGAGGGCCTCGTGGCTCGACCAGGGCCCCTCGGTCCGCGCGGCCCGCCCGGCCCCCTCCCGGTGGGCGCGTAGCACCCGCTGCACCCGGTCGCTCGCCTCGTACGCCCACCACATGCGGCGCGGGTCGGCCTTGCGCGTACCGGGCGCGGCCAGCTCGGAATTGATCATGTGGCCGCGGAAGGAGGGGATGCTCAGCGCGTCGTGCCACTCCGTCGCCTGCGACCGGGGCTTGGCGAACTGCCCGGCCATCCGGCCCACCCGCAGCACGTTGCGCCCGGTGAGCTCACTGAGCCGGTCCCCCAGCCGGTCGATGACCTCGATCTTGTCGGAGGTGTGCCGGGGGGTGCACTCGTAGAGGCTCTCGGCGCAGTCGCCCAACTGCAGCAGGAGCCCGCCGGCCGACGCCAGCTCCGACAACGCCTGCCGGAGCCGCCGTACCTCCCCGGGCGGGACCAGCGGCGGGGCCGCCGCCAACGCCGCACAGGTCTGGGCGTACGCCGGGTGGTCCTGCCAGTCCGGTTGCTGGACCGCCGGCTTGCCCTCCCACGGCCCGAGTGGGCTGCGTTCCGCCGTTGAACCGGATTGCTGCATCTGTCCTCCAGTCGAGAGTCAGCCGGACCGCCGGTCGCGTGTGCGCGTGACCCGGCCGCCGGTGACGGCACGTCGCGCCTATCCGCCACCCCGTACGCGCTGGACCACGGCGTCGGGGTCCGGCGGCGCGGTGTTGCCCCGCCAGGCGACGTGGTGGTCCGGCCGCAGCAGGACGAGGTCGCGTTCCCACAGCTCGCGGGCCCGGGCGTCGGTCACCACGGTGTGGGTGACCGGCAGGCCCCGCGCGGCCGCCGCCGCCAGCAGCGGATCGGCGGCGCCGTCGCCGGTGAAGTCCACGAGGGTGAACGTGGCCGGGTCGAACCGGTCGAAGATCTGCTGCCCGCCACTGAGCAGGAGGCTGGGCGGGCGGGCGCCGGGCCAGGTCGTCGGGGTGTACGCCCGCGGGTCGTCCGGGGGTTCGGCGGGGCCCTCCGGCCGGAGCACCGGCGAGCCGGCATAGCGGTAGCCCAGCTCGATGCCCCGGTACTCGTTCTCGCCCCGCTCGGCGTCGAGGAAGGCCGCGACGGACGGCAGCGGGGCGCCGTCGCGCAGCAGTTCCCCCGCCCGCAGGTGCACGCCCAGGTGCCGGTGCGAGGTGTGCATGTTGCGCCGCCCCACCGGGCGGCGTTCGGCGTCGTAGCTGTCGAGCAGCGCGGGACCGCCGAAGCCCCGGAGCACCGCGGCGAGCTTCCAGGCCACGTCGATGGCGTCACCGATGCCGGTGTTCATGCCGTACGCGCCGGTGGGGAACATCCGGTGCGCCGAGTCCCCGGCGAGGAGCACCCGGCCGGCGCGGTACCGGTCGGCGAGCATGAAGCCGGGACGCCAGCGCGAGGTGAGCAGCACCTTGTCGATCCGCAGCTCGGTGCGGATCGTGTCGAGCAGGAACGCCTCCGGGTCGGCCGGCGGCTCGTCGAACTCGTTCGGGTCGATCCCGTTGACGTGCGCGGTCCAGGTGTCCACCTCGTCCTGCGCGATGATCACGTACCGGAACGCGAAGTAGTGCCAGAACCGGCCGTGCCGGTGCAGGCTGTCCAGGTCCCGGCTGGTGAAGTGCACCATGAACGCGCCCGGCAGGCCGGGCACGTCGAAGCCCTCCTCGCCGATGCCCACGGCCCGGCGGACCCGGCTCGACGCGCCGTCGCACCCGACGACGTACCGCGACCGCAGCCGGACCTCGCCGCCGGTGTCGTCGGCCAGCACGCTGGTGACAGCCGCGTCGTCCTGGGTCAGCGAGTCGAACCGTACGCCGAGGCGCAGGTCGACGAGCGGTTCCCGCCGGCAGCGCGCCCGCAGGACCGGCTCCAGGTCGATCTGGGAGATCCGCTGGCCCGGCTCGGCCGGCTGGGTGCCGTCGTTGTGCTCGGCGATGCGGCGCCACTCCTCGGTGACCGAGGGCAGGCCCCACCTGGTGATCGGCTCACCGGCGAGGCCGGTCGACCAGATCACGTCGGACCGGTGCTCGGGCGCGACCCCGGCGGCACGCACGTCGTCGGCGAGGCCGAACTGCCGGAAGAACTCCATGCTGCGGGCGTTGACGTAGTCCAGCTTGGGATGGACGGACGTCTCGAAGCCCTGGTCGACGAGGACGCAGGCGACGCCGTGACGGGCGAGCGCCAGCGCGGTGACCATGCCGACCGGGCCCGCGCCCACGACCAGAACCGGTACCGGATCCACAGTTGCCTCCCGAGGGGGTGTGGGACGGCGGAGGGGGCCGCCCCACACCGTGGCGGATGGTCAGCTCACCGGGCTGGGCGCCCGGTCCTGGCGGCCGTCGCGGTCCTCGTCGTCGACGGCGGCCGGCCGCGCCGGTCCCGTGGCCACCGCGCCGGTGAGGGACCGGACCTGCATCTCGGCGAAGGCGGCGTCGTCGCGCTCCCGGCTGGTGAGCGAGCCGAGGTAGCCGAGCAGGAAGCCGACCGGCACCGTGATCAGCGCGGGCTCGATGTCCACGAACTTGAAGTTGCGGTCCGGGAAGATGGCGTCCGGCTCGCCCGAGACGCCGTTGGAGAACAGCACCAGGAACGCGGTGAGCGCGAGGCCGCCGTAGACCGTCCACTGGAGGCCGCGGGTGTTGAATCGGCGCCAGAACAGCGCGTAGACGACGATCGGCAGGACCACCGCGCCGGCCACGTCGATCGACGTCGGGATGAAGATGTGGGTCCGTACCGGCAGCATCGCGACCGCCAGCAGGACGGAGCCGACGCCGATGATCAGGGTGTTGCGCTTGATGTCCTTCAGCTCGGCGGCCGGGTCCAGCCGGCGGCCCCGCAGCACGTTCAGGTCCTTGGTCACCGTCGTCACCGCGCTGTGCAGCAGCGGCGCGAAGACCCCGACGATCGTCAGCACCGCGACGCCGGCGAGGGAGCCGACCATCACCGGCCCGCCCAGCTCGTCGGCGAGCTTGGGGAAGCTGATGTCGCGGTGGGCCTTGATGACGCCGATGTTGTCCCGGCCGAGGATCGCGACCGCGCCCAGCCCGACCACGGACAGGCACAGGTAGAACCCGACGATGATCATCGACGCCCACCCGGTCGACCGGCGCGCGTCCCGCCCGCTGGTCACCGCGAAGTTGCGCATGAACAGGAACGGGATCGCCGCCACCCCGACCGCGATGGCGAACAGCTTCGACAGGTGCACGAGCGTGGTCGCGCCCTCGCCGAACAGCCGGCCCGGGCCGAGCAGGTCGCTGCCGCTGGGCACCGGCGCCGCGTTGGCCTCGGCCCGCTCCAGCAGGCTGAACAGGTTCAGGTCGAAGCGGGCCAGCACCCAGGCGGTCAGCACGCCCACCACGACCACCGACAGCACCAGCTTGAACACCAGGATGCGGGTGACCCCGAGCATCCCGCCGAGGTACACGTACCCGACGGTGACCAGGCCGACCACGAAGACCGGCAGGACCAGGCCGACGAGGGCGTCGACGCCGAACCAGCGGTTGAAGATGAACGCGATGGCGGCCATCATGATCACGGTCAGCATGACGTACGTCAGCAGCGTGAGCACCGCCGAGGCCATCCGCGCCGGCCGTTCCCGGACGCGCACCGCGAGCAGGTCGCCGAGCGTGTAGCCGCCGACGTTGCGCACCGGCCCGGCGAAGAGGAACAGCGCGAGCATGGTGCCCATCGTGAAGGCGGTCATCAGCAGGATGGCGTCGTAGCCGCTGAGCGCGATGTGGCCGGTGATGATGTACATCGTCGAGTACATCAGCGGCGCGGACGCCACCGCCAGCGCGTTCTGCACCGGCCCGATCCGCCGGTCGGCCAGCAGGAAGCCGTCCGCGGTGGTGGTGCTGGCGCGCGCCGAGCGGACCAGGTAGAGCACCGCGAGCGCGAGGACGACGGTGACCGGGACGGCGATCGCGGGCGTCGCCCACGTGTTGTCGACCGGGGGTGGCGGGTCGGCGAGGACGACGCTCATCGGGACGCTCCTTCCAGGTCGGCGCGGATCTTCTCGCTGAGCGGGTCGAGCCGCGTGCGGGCGTAGCGCAGGTAGAAGGCGGCGAGCGTCACCACGAAGGTGAACGACAGGAAGACGAAGAGCAGGCCCACGTTGACCGGGCCGGCCACCTTCTCCCGGAAGAAGTCCGGAGCGTAGGTGGCGAGCAGGCTGCCGAGGAACCACCACCCGAAGAAGGCGACGCTGGCCCAGAGCGTGACCGTGCTCGATCGTCGCCGTAGTTCCCTGAACTCTGCGCTGTGATGGACGGCGAGGTAACGACCGCCGTCCGGTGCCGGAGCTGCCGTGTCCATTGCTCTCTCCCCCTGGTGAGAACGTCGCAGACGATGCGGAGATGGCGTGCGGCGTCAGTCTCGGCGACCGCTCACGCTGCGGCATGGCTTAATCACGGGATTTCCGGGAGGCTGCCGGCGCATTGGCGTGCCCGGCCCGGCCGAACCGCGTGAACGGGTGATGCCCGCGCCCGGCCGGCGTCCGATGGTGACTGCATGACGTCGGCACTGAGAACCAGCGCGTGGACGTACGACGACTTCACCGGCCGCGAGCTGGACCCCGCCCGCTGGGCGGTCATGTCGATCACCGGCGCGGACGGGCAGACCCACAGGTACCAGGACCGCAACGCCCGCGTCCGCACCGGCGACGGGCGGCTGGAGCTGACCGTCGACCCGTTCACCCGCTTCCACGACACCGATCCCCGGCAGAACAACGCCAAGCAGATGTACCGGTCGGTGCGACGCTTCGCCGTGCCGGCGGAGGGCACGCTGACCGTCGAGGTGGAGATGGGCGTGCGGACGTACCGGCAGATCCCGCACGACCTGCTGGACGCGTTCGGCACGGTGGCACTGTTCGACCTGGAGACCGGCGTCGTGTTCAACGCCGCCGCGACGAACGACACCGTGTACGCGACTGTCGAGCGCCTCGCGCTGCCCGGCGTCACCCAGCCGCACGAGCACTACGTCCACCGGGTGGTCCTGGATGTGCCGACGGAGCCGGGCCGGGCGCACGGCTACGCCATCACCTACCGGGCGCCGACGTCGGAGGTGGAGTTCCACGTCGACGGCCGGCTCGCCTACTGGGCGCGGGTTCCGGTGCCGGTGACCGGATTCCACGCCGGCATGGCGCTGTTCTCCGCCCGCGACCTGGCCCGGTACTCCCGCGAGCAGCGGGAGCACGGGCAGGGCGCGACCGGGTGGTGGGGGCCGTGGCGGATGGCCGCAGGCGTCAGATGAGCACGTCTCCGCCGTCGATGTTCAGGTTGATCCCGTTTATCGCGCGGTTCGTCAGCAGGAAGTCGATCGCCTCGGTGCAGTCCCGCATGGTGACCGGCCGCCGGGTGAGCGCGCGCGTCGCGGCGGCCTCCCGCGCGGCGGGCTTGTCGCTCCAGAACGGCGTGTCGGAGACGATGCTCGGGTGCAGGGCATTGACCCGGATCGGCGAGAGTTCCACCGCCAGGGTCCGGACCAGCGCGCTGATCCCGCCGTTGGCGGTGGTGACTGTGGTGGAGCCGGGGTACGGCCGGTGGCTGGCCAGGCCGCCGAGCAGCACGACAGCGCTCTCGTCGGTCATCCGCGGGGCGAGGGCGTGCAGGACCGCCGTGTAGCCGACCAGCTTGACGGTCAGCAGCCGCGCCGCGTCGCCCGGCCGGTACGCGCGGACGGTGTTGTGGTCGCGGTCGAGCGCCGCGATCACGAGCCGGTCGACGTGCGGCACGTCGGCGAGCGCGTCCGCGATCCGCTCCGGCTCGGCCAGGTCGAGGGCGAGTCCCCGGGTCCGCCCGCCGATCTCGTCCGCGACGGTCTTGGTCCGGGCCGCCGAACGGCCGGTGATCACCACGTCGTCTCCGCGTTCGGCGCAGAACCGGGCGAAGTGCCGCCCGATCCCCGAGGTGCCGCCGACGACCACGACCCGGGTCCGTTCCGACATCGATGCTCTCCTCATCGTTTGATGCTGCTCCGATCCGGACGCGCCGCGCCGGCGGCGCCCGCCAGGTCGTCCAGCACGTCCGCCGTCCACAACGGCACCGCGCAGCGGTCCGCGGCGTAGCGCAGCGCCATCAGGTGGTCCGCACGCGACAGGTCGGCCAGCGCGTCCGCCACCAGGAATGCCTCGATGTCGCGGCTGAACGCGTCGCAGGCGGTGATCAGGCACCCCATGTGCGCGTACACGCCGCAGACCACGAGTTGGTCCCGCCGGGCGCCGCGCAGTCGCTCCTCCAGGTCGCTGCGGAAGAACGCGCTGTAGCGCCACTTGGTCAGCACCGTGTCGCCCGGCTGCGGGGCGACGTCGTCGACGATGCCCCGGTCGTCCTCGTCGCTGCTCATGCCGGGGCCCCACAGGTCGTGCAGCAACCCGCGGTCCCGCCGGCTCATGCCGCCGGGCTGCGCGGTGTACAGCACCGGCACGCCGGCCGCCCGCGCCGCGGCGAGCAGCTTCGCGACGTTGGGCAGCAGCTCGGCCATCGGGGACTCCCCGGCCGCGAACGGGCGCAGGAAGTAGCGCTGCAGGTCGTGCACCAGCACGGCGGCCCGGTCCGGGTCCGGACGCCACGGCAGCGTGGTGCCGGGCAGGTCGCCGTCGCCGGGCATGCGGTACGGCGCGATCGGGGTCATGGCCATCGGTTCTCGCCTCCGGTTTCCGTGCCACGGCGTCACACGTGCAGGGCCGCGCCGCCGTCGACGTACAGGTCGTGCATGGTCACGTGGCCCGCCTGGTCGGACACCAGGTAGGCGACCGCCTCGGCCACGTCGCGCGGCTGGGCCAGCTTGCGCAGCGGGATGCCGACGCGGTACGCGCCCGGCGTGCCCTCGATCACCGCGCTCGGGTCGGCGCCCTCGCCGAGCATCGCCCGCAGCATGGGGGTGTCGGTGGAGCCGGGCGAGACCACGTTGCACCGGATGCCGTAGCCGGACAGCTCCAGCCCCAGGCAGCGGGTGAACTGGGCGGACGCGGCCTTGGAGGCGGCGTACGCGGCCATCTCGGTACGCGGCACCCCGGCGGCGTTGGACGCCACGGTGACGATCGCGCCCCGGCGGCGGCCGACCATCCGCCGCGCCACCGCCCGGGACACGTGGAACACGCCGTCGGCGTTCACCGAGAAGGTCCGGCGCCACTGCCGGTCGGACAGCTCGACGACCGGTCCGGTGTGCAGCACGCCGGCGGCGTTCACCAGGATGCCGACCGGGCCCATCTCGTCCTCGACCCGCCGCACCAGCGCGTCCACCGCGTCGCTGTCGCACACGTCGACGCAGTAGGCGCGCGCCGAGTCGCCCTCGGCGGCGAGCTTCGTCACGACTGTGGTCAGCGCCTCGGCGTTGCGGTCCACCGCCGCCACCTGCGCGCCCGCCCGGGCCAGCACACCGGCCACGGCGGCGCCGATGCCCTGCGCCGCGCCGGTGACCAGGGCGACCCTCGACTCGATTCCGGTCAGTTCCATCAGGTGCCTCCGCTGGTCGTGGTGGCTTTCTCGGCGTCGTACCCGAAGAGCCATTCGTGGCGGTCCAGGCCGGACGAGGACTGCGCGGCGACGTCCCGGCGGCGCTGGTCGGCGCCGTCGGCCAGGTGGAACGTCTCGGCGTTGGCCCGGGACTGGCGCTGGATCCGGGTGGTCCGGGGCAGGCGGATCCGTTCGTAGCGGCGCAGCGCGGCGCCCAGGCCCGCCGGCTCCACGCCGGCCAGGCAGACCGCGAGCACCACCGCGTCCTCGACGGCCTGGTTCGCGCCCTGCGCCTGGAACGGCAGCATCGGGTGCGCGGCGTCGCCGATCAGCGTCACCCGTCCCGCGCTGAGCCGGTCGATGCTGTCCCGGTCGTGCAGCGCCCACCTGCCGACCCGGTCGGCCGCGGTGATCAGCCGGGTGACGTCCGGGTGCCAGCCGGCGTACGCGGCCGCGAGCTGCGACACGTCGCCCCGGCCCGACCACGACTCCTGCCGCCAGTCGGTGGCGGGCACCGTCGCGCCGAAGCTCACCTGCCGGCCGGCGGACACCGGGTAGCAGACGCAGTGCTGGTCCGGCCCGAGCCACAACTGCACCCGGGGTTCGGTGAGCAGGAACGGCACCCGCTCGGCCGGCACCAGCCCGCGGTAGATGGACTGCCCGGAGAAGCGCGGCCGGTCCGCCACGATCTGCTCGCGCGCGACCGAGTGGATGCCGTCGGCGCCCACCACGAGATCCGCCGCGACGGTGGTGCCGTTGGACAGGTGCAGGTACGCCTCGTCGGCGGTCTGCGTCACGGCGGTGAGGCGGGCGCCCAGGTGCACCCGGTCGGGCGGCACCAGCGACAGCAGGCTGCTGTGCAGGTCCGCGCGGTGCACCACGTAGTACGGCGCGCCGAAGCGGCGTCCGCACGCGCTGCCCAGCGGGGTGCGTTGCAGCAGCGTGCCGTCGTCCCAGCGGCGCATCTCGATCGCCTGCGGCGCCACCGCCACCGTACGCAGGCGGTCACGCAGGCCCAGCCGGTGCAGCAGCCGGGTGGCGTTCGGCGCCACCTGCACACCCGCGCCCACCTCCGTCAGCTGTTCGGCCTGCTCGTACACGTGGCAGTCGATCCCGGCCCGGCGCAGGGCGGCGGCGAAGGCGAGCCCGGCGATGCCGGCGCCGGCCACGGCGACCCTCATCTGCGGCATGTCGGTTCCCTCAGTAGTAGAGGAGCGCTTTGCTCCAGTCCTCGTCCGGACCGAACAGGCTGCGTGGCTTCACCACGTCCGGCATGCTGGTCAGCGCGTCCAGCGGGATCAGGCTCCCCGGCGCCAGGCCGGTGACCTCGCTGTCCACGCCGAACGCGGCCCGGATCGCGTGGGTCAGCTCCGCCTCGGCGGCGACCCGGTGCGCGGCGGCCACCTCGATCTGGACCCGCAGCAGCGCCGGTTCCGCCTTGGCCCGCCAGAACATCACCCGGTACGCCTCGGGGAGGGAGAAGACCAGCTCCTCCAGCCGGTGCTGGGTGATGGTGGCGCCGCCGACCCGGTAGCCGAACGCCGAGCGGCCGAGCACCCGCACGGTGGGCAGCTTCCAGCCGCACGCGCAGTCGTCGTAGGAGACCGACACGTTGTCCTCGAGGTTGTACCGCAGCAGCGGCATCGCCTCCCGGAACAGCGGCGTGACCACGAGCTGGCCGTCGCCGTCCGCGCGGACGGTCCCGGTGGCCGGGTCGTACACCTCGAACAGCGCCCGGTCGGCCCACAGGTGCAGGCGGCCCTCGGGGCACTCCCCGGCCAGGCTGCCGGTCTCCGTCGAGCCGTACTCCTCGATGACCGGCACCCCCCACAGGCGGCTGATCCGCCGCCGGCGGGCGTCGGTCATCGGCTCGCCGCCGACGAACAGCGCGCGCAGCGCCGGGAAGTCGATGTCGGGCCGGCGCCCGGCCGCGATCGCCGCGGCGGCCCAGATCAGGCACTCCGTCGGCACCGACCAGGTGAGTGTGACGTCCAGGTCGTGCATCACCCGGACCACCCGGGCGTACGGCATGGCCAGCGACCGGTTGTCGCCGGGCACCACGGTGGCCCCGCGCAGCCGGGCGGCGGCGTGGGCGAGGTGCCCGGTCAGCAGCAGCGCGTACGGCGTGCGGACCAGGAACACGTCGTCGGCGGACATGCCGATCCACTTGCGGGCGAAGCGCTCCGCCAGGTCGGTCCAGTCCTCCGCGGTGTAGTAGGAGGGGGTGGGCTTGCCGGCGGTGCCGCTCGACTCGTGGTAGGTCGCCAGCCGTTCGCGGGGCACGGCGAGCATGCCGAAGGGGTAGTTGTCCCGCAGGTCCTGCTTGGTGGTCAGCGGCAGGTCGGCCAGGTCGGCCGGGGTCACCGGCGGCGCCCCGGACGTCAGCCGCGCCCGGTAGAACGGCGATCGGGCCGCCCAGGTGAACGTCTCCGCCAGTTGCTTCTCCTGAAGGCGCCGCAGGTCCTCGGGGCCGTGCCACTGGCCGAGCCGGGGCAGGGTCGAACTCGGCTCGCTCACCGCTTCTCCTCTCCTAGCAGTCGATGCGCGTTGTCCCAGGCGACCCGCCGCCACTGGTCCGGCGGCAGTCGCAACGCCTGGAACTTGGCCAGCTCCACGGCCGGGTGCTGCAGCGGGTACTCGGAGCCGAACACCACCCGGCCGTCGCCGAGGCGGCGCAGCGCCGCCTCGGCCACGCAGGTGTAGCCGCCGGAGGTCTCCAGCGAGATGTTCGGCTCGTCCTGGATCAGGGTCAGGGCGTAGAGGTCGATGTTGCCGATGCCGCTGTGCCCGAGCACGAAGCTCACCCGCGGGAACCGGCGGCTCAGGCCGACCAGGTCGGCCACGCCCGCGCCGGGACGGTCGAGGCAGACCACGTACACCGGATGGTCGAACTCCGCCGCCACGGCCACCAGGTCGGCGACCCGCGGGTCGGTGAGGGCGACGCCGTGCACGGCGGGTGAGATCTCCAGGCCGCGGAACTCGGCGGCCCGGGACCGGTACGCCTCGGCCGGCCGGTGCGGGTTGGCGAAGAAGAACGGCACCAGCCGCCCGTCGGTGCCCGCGCAGGCCGCCGCCACCGCGTCGTTGTCGGCGTCGGTCTCGACGTGGCCGCCGGTGACGAGCTGGCGGGACAGCCGGTCCAGGTCGATGGTGCCGCCCGCGCACACCACCGCCCGTGTCAGCCCGCACTCGCCCAGCGCGGCGAGCAGCCGCTGTCGCGCGCCGGGCCGGGGCGCCAGGCGTACGTGGAAGTCCAGCACCGGCTGCGCGGTCATCGCCCCGCTCCCCTTCCCGCCGCCGCTCACTTCTCGATGCAGAACTCGTCGATCGGGTAGCCGACGTGCCGCTTCTCCACCGGCAGGTAGCCGAGCACCTTCGTGCCGGCGGTCAGCTCGGTGACGTTGAGGACCGTGCCGCCGGGCCCGAGCACGCGCACGTGCCAGTCGTCCTGGACGATGAGGTTGACAGGTGTCCCGGAGGGGGAGACCGCGTCGATCGCCAGCAGCGGGCGCGTCTCGATCTTGACCCGTCCCACGGTGACGACCCGGGACTTCCCCTGCGAGTCGACGGCCAGCACCCGGCCGCCGGAGACCAGCTCGCTGAGGTAGTTGGTCCGCCCGCCGGCGGACAGCGTGTACGAGTGCAGCGCGCCGGCGTTGACCCGGAACGGCCGGGTCGGCATGTACGGCAGCGGATGCGTCTCGCTGCAGCACAGGATCATGCCGGTGGAGTGCGAGCCGACCAGGATGCCCTCGTCCAGGCGGAAGTTCGTGCAGGTGTCGACGCAGGCGCGCTCGCCCATGCCCACCCGCCGGATGCCGGTGACCTCCAGCTCCACGAGCGACAGGTCCGCCGCCGTGCTCACCGCCGCGGTCCGCAGCTCGGTGGCCTCCCCCACGGCGCGCGGCGCCAGCATCACGCCGTCCGAGCCGTGCTCCAGCACGCCGAAGACGATCTCCGCCTCCTCGACGTCGGCGACCTGCGTGATGATGCTGCCCGCCGCGCCCGCCGCGGCGGCCAGCACGATCTCCAGCGGAATCTTGGTGGGGTCGCGGAAGTACAGCAGGCTCCACCGGTCGTGGCGCGCGGACCGGCAGGCGTCCTCCAGGCTGTCCGCGTCGACGATCTCGACGTACCGGCCGAACTCCACGTCCGGGTACCGGGCCGCCAGTTCGGCGGGCTCGCCGTGCCGGGCCGGTTCGACGATCACCAGGTCGGCCGGTTCCAGCTTCTCCGGCAGCGGCCCGCCCTGTGGGAACAGCACCTTCCTCACCGTCGGGGGGAGCGTCTCCAGGTCGGCCGGATCGGCCGCCACGACGGCGTCCACCCGCTGGTGGACCGCCTCCTCGACGATTGCCTCCTTGGCGCCGTTGACGTTACGGATGTCCAGCCAGCACAGCTTCACGGGTTTCTCCTCGGTGGACGGTCAGGGAGTCTCAGGACGTAAGGGCGAGCCGGTCGTCGACGTCGTACCGGTCCGGGACGTGCCGTGGTTCGTGCACCAGCCGCGCCACGGCGGCGGCCATCAGGCCGGGCTGCTCGGCCTGGAACACGTTGCGGCCCATGGCCATGCCGGCCACACCGGCGCGCAGCGCGTCCGAGACGTGGGCGAGCACCGTCTCGGTGTCGGCCGAGCGCGGGCCGCCGGCCACGATCAGCGGAATCGGGCAGCCACGCACCACCTCGGCCATCTGCTCGGGCGTACCCGCGTAGTCGGTCTTGACGATGTCGGCGCCGAGGTCGGCGGCGAGCGTCGCGGCGTGCGCCACCAGTTCCGGCGCCCGGGAGTCGGTGATCTGCGGCCCGCGGGCGTACACCATGGCCAGCAGCGGCACGTTCCAGCGTTCGCACTCCCCCGCCACCGCCGCCAGGTCGGCGATCTGCCGCGCCTCCTGCGGCGAGCCCAGGTTGACGTGCACGCTGACCGCGTCGGCGCCCAGCCGCAGCGCCTCCTCCACGTGCGCGACCAGGTACTTCGCGTCCGGGTCCGGCGCGTGCCGGGTGCTCACGCTCAGGTGCACGATCAGCGACATGTCGCCGAACCAGCCGTGGTCGACGTGCCGCAGGCTGCCCTTGTGCAGCACCACGGCGTCCACGCCGGTGCCGGCCAGCTCACCGAGCAGCGAGTTCAGGTCGCGGCGAAGTGGCCCGTCGGTGACGGAGTGATCCAGCGGGACGACGAGCAGGCGTCCGTCGCCGCGCCGGAACAGTCGGCGCAGACGCAGGCCACGAGCGAACGAAGCGTTGAGTACGGCCACGGTTTCCTACCTCTCTCAGGCGGTGGCGGAACGACGGGAGGTCAGGGACGTGGCGTCCGCCGGCTCGGACCGGTCGAGGCGGAACGCGCGGTGCAGGGCTTCGACGGCGTCCACGGTGCGGTCCCGCGACACGATCACCGACAGCCGCATCTGGGAGGTGGAGATCCAGCTCGTCGAGATCCCGGCCTCGGCCAGCGCCGCCATCAGCCGGGCCGTGTGCTCGGGGCGGCTGAGCAGGCCCATGCCGACCACCGACACCTTGCCGACGTTCTCGTCGAAGTGGACGCCGCCGTCGAAGGACGCGGTGAGGTCGTGCAGCGCGGTCCGCACCGCGTCGGCCTGGCTGCGGCGGATGGTGAACCCCATCCGGAACTCGCTCTCGTACGGTCCGGACCGGGCCACCAGGTCCGCCACCGCGCCGTGGGCGGCCAGCACCTCGAACACGTCGGGCGCCATGTCCCGCCGGCCGTCGCGGCAGTGCACCAGCACGCGCACCACGTCGGTGTCGTGGGTCACCGCCACCACGGCCCGCCGGGTCTCCAGCGGCCGGTCGTCCGGACGGTCCACGACTGTCGTTCCGGGCGCCTGCGACGCCGCGTTGCGCACGCGCACTTCGACCCCTTCCATGGCGGCCAGTTCGATGCATCGGGTGTGCAGGACCCGCGCGCCGGCGAACGCCATCTCCGCCATGACGCCGGGCTCGACCCACGGCAGGCAACGCGCCGCCGGAAGGATGCGGGGGTCGGCGCTGAACACGCCGTCCACGTCGGTGTAGATCTCGCACGCCGACGCGCGCAGCCGGGCGGCGAGCGCCACCGCTGTCGTGTCGGAGCCGCCGCGTCCGAGCGTGGCGACGTCCCCGGCCCGGTCGATCCCCTGGAACCCGGTGACCACGGCGACCTCGCCGCGGCCCAGCGCCGCCTCGACCCGCGCCGCCCCGATCCGCGAGATCAGCGCGTCGCCGTGCCGGTCGGTGGTGTGGATCTCCGCCTGGTGCCCGGTCAGTGAGACGGCCGGCACGCCGAGCCCGGTCAACGCCAGCGCCATCAGCGCCGCCGACTCGGACTCGCCGACTGCGAGCAACTGGTCGAGTTCCCGGGACGGGCCGGCGGCGCCGACGTCGGCCGCGAGCCGCAGCAGGTCGTCGGTGCGGCTGCCGCGGGCCGACACGACAACTGTCACGGCGGACCCGTCCCGCCGAGCCGCGGCGATCCGCAGCGCGGCGTGCCGTACGCGGTCGAGGGTCTGCAGCGAGGTGCCCCCGTATTTCTGGACCAGCACGTCCACAGTCGTCTTCACCGCCCTCGTCGTATCGGCATTGCGGTCGACAGTAATCGCGGTCGATCTGCGTGGGCACTACTCGCCCGAGTAGTAGCCCGCCGATTCAGTCGTTCACGCCATAACGTCGGCGCGTTACCGGAAACACGTGATGCCGTCGGCGACAACACGTCATGCGCGACGCCTTTTGCCGGACGCACTATCGACAGGCGATCTCTAGGGCAAAGGGAGCGACATGGACGGGACGGAATCGAACGTGGCCGGATTCCCGGATCTGCTGTCCGGTCTCGGCGGCGACGGGCGTGCCTTCGCCCTGCTGCACCGGCCCGGCGCCGCCGGGCGCGCGTACGTGGAGGTTCTGACCGGCGAGGTGTGCCAGGTGGACACGCTCGCCGAGCTGCCCCTGCCCGCCGAGCCGGCGACCGGCGGGCGGCACGACCTGCTCGTCGCGGTGCCGTACCGGCAGGTCACCGAGCGGGGGTACGACTGCCACGACGACGGCGTTCCACTGCTCGCGATGCGCGTCAACGAGCAGTTCGGGCTCGACCGCGAGCAGGCGCTGGCGGGCCTGCCCGAGCGCGGCGTACCGGTGACCGACGCCGACTTCGACCTCAGCGACGAGGACTACGCGGCGATCGTCAAGCGGGTGGTGGGCGACGAGATCGGGCAGGGCGCCGGATCCAACTTCGTCATCCGGCGCACCTTCACCGCGCGGCTGGACGACTGCTCGACCGCCACCGAACTGGCGATCTTCCGCCGGTTGCTGACCGGCGAGCTGGGTTCCTACTGGACGTTTCTGTTCCACTCCGGCGCCGGCACGTTCATCGGCGCGTCACCGGAACGGCACGTCAGCATGATCGACGGAACCGTCTCGATGAATCCCATCAGCGGGACGTACCGGCATCCTCCGAACGGCCCGGCGGTTTCCGGGTTGCTGGAATTCCTGAACGACCCGAAAGAGGCGAACGAACTCTACATGGTGGTCGACGAGGAACTGAAAATGATGGCGCGGATGTGCGCCTCCGGCGGCCAGGTGCACGGACCGTTCCTCAAGGAAATGGCGCGGGTGACGCACTCCGAGTACATCCTGACCGGGCGCAGCGACCTGGACGTACGCGACGTGCTGCGGGAGACGCTGCTCGCGCCGACCGTCACCGGCAGCCCGATCGAGAACGCGTTCCGGGTCATCACCCGCCACGAGACGACCGGCCGCGGCTACTACGGCGGCGTGCTCGCGTTGATCGGCAGTGACCCGGCCGGCAGCCGTACGCTCGACTCGGCCATCATGATCCGCACCGCCGAGATCGACCACGACGGCACGCTCCGCCTGGGCGTCGGCGCCACCCTGGTACGCGACTCCAAGCCGGAGTCGGAGGTGGCCGAGACGCGGGCCAAGGCGGGCGGCATGCGCGCGGCGCTCGGCCTCGGCGTCGACCCGGCCGGCCCGGACGGCGGGCCGGCGACGCCCGTGCGGGCACGCTCGTCCCTGGCCACCGACCCCCGGGTACGGCGGGCGTTGCGCGAGCGCAACGCCACGCTGTCGAGGTTCTGGCTCGACGGCGCGGAGCGGAGAACCCCGAACCGGGCGCTGGCCGGGCGCCGCGTGCTCGTCGTCGACAACGAGGACACCTTCATGGCCATGCTCGACCACCAGCTGCGGGCCCTCGGGCTGCGGTCGAGCATCGTCCGGTTCGACAGCCCGCTGCGGCCGGACGGATACGACCTCGTCGTCGTCGGTCCCGGCCCCGGCGACCCGGGCGACCTGAGCGACAGGCGGATGCGGACTCTGCGCGGGCTCACCCGCGACCTGCTCGCCGGGACGGTGCCGTTCCTGTCCATCTGCCTGGGCCACCAGGTGCTCGCCGCCGAGCTGGGGTTCCCCCTCGCCCGGCGCGCGGTGCCCAACCAGGGCGTGCAGAAGCGGATCGACCTGTTCGGCCGGCCGGAGCTGGTGGGGTTCTACAACACCTACACGGCCCGTTCCGCGCACGACGTGGTGGCCGGTGGCCGCCGGGGCCCGATCGAGATCAGCCGCAGCCCGGACAGCGGTGACGTGCACGCGCTGCGCGGCGCGGGATTCCGCTCCGTCCAGTTCCACCTGGAGTCGGTCCTCACCCAGCACGGCCCGCGGATCCTGGGCGATCTGCTGGTCTCCCTGCTCGCCGACGGCACGGCCGCCGCCGCGGCCGAGGCGGCGGGCCGGCGCGGGACCCGGCCGTGACGCCTCGGCGTTCAACTGTCCACGATTGACTGCCGTCGTGGCGTCCCCGCATTCTCCCGAGAACACATCGAGGCACCGGACCGGAGGCGACGCCGTGGATGAGGCCACTCACCGACCCCCCGTCGCGGCGCGGTCGAACCGGTCGCCGGCCACCACCCCGGTGTGGTTGGTCGGCGTGCTGGCCACCCTCGCCGGGGCGGTGGCCGCGGAGGCGTTCACGCTCGCCGCCCGGGGTCTCGGCGTGCCGATGGAGGCGGCCGGGGTCTGGGAGGAGCAGGCGCAGGCGATCCCGGTGGGCGCCATCGCCCGCAGCGTCGTGCTCTGGTCGATCGGCGGGATCGTCCTGGCGGTGGTCGCGGCCCGGCGGGCCCGGCGGCCCGTACGCGTCTTCGTGGCCGGCACTGTCGCGTTCACAGTGCTGTCCCTCGCCGCGCCGGCCTTCGCCCAGGACACCGCCGTGTCCACGCAGCTCGTCCTCGCCGGCACCCACGTGATCGCCGGCGCGGTGATCATCCCCATCCTGGCCGCCCGGCTCTCCGCACCCACCACGAACCGGTACTGATCCCGCCACCGTCCCTCCCGGCCTCCGCGATCTTGCACTTTCGGCCCCCGCAAAAGGGATATCCCCGGCACTGGAAGGGCGGTAAGTGCAAGATCGGCGCGGACGGTCCGGGGTAGACGGGAGGCGGTCGGGTCCGGTGGCTCAGCCGCGGGCCGTCGGCTCGAAGATCTCGACCAGGTTGCCGGCCGGGTCGGCGACCAGGAACTGACGACCGCCCGGCCCGGACACGATGTCACTGCGCAACGTCACCCCGGCCCGCTGCAGCCGCTCCCGTTCCGCGTCGACGTCGTCGACGATCAGGTGGATACGGTTGCGCCCGCACCCGGCCGCGTCCGCCGGCGTGACCCGGGCGCCCGAGCTGGCCGGACCGGACAGCAGCAGCCGCAGCGGCCCGCGCACCACGTCCGCGAAGGCCGGCGGGAACGCGGTCGACACCGTGAAACCCAGGTGGGCGGTGTAGAACTCGATCGCCGCCGGCACGTCGTCGACGACGTAACGGACGCCGGCCAGGGCGTGCACGTCTGCGGTCATGGCAGTCCCCCTCAGTGTGCGTGGCTCGTGCTGTCGAAGGGCGTGGTGACACCGTCGTAGACGAGCCGCAGCATCATGCCCTGCTCCTGGTGCGGCAGGTTGTGGCAGTGGTTCATCCAGACACCCGGATTGTCCGCCCGGAACGCCACGTCCCAGACCTCTCCCGGCCGCACGTCGAACGTGTCCATCCACAGCGGGCTGCCGGAGTAGCGCCGGCCGTCGCGGGACAGGATCAGCACCGGATGACCGTGCAGGTGCCACGGGTGGGTCTCCAGGCTCCGGTTGACCACCGTGAAGCGCACGACGTCGCCCTCCCGGACGAGCTGGTCCGGGACGGAGGGGTGCGCGCGGCCGTCGACGGCCTGGGCGTAGGCGGGCTTGCCGTCGACCATGGCCAGGGCGCGGTCGAGGACGATGGTGAAGTGCCGGTCGGCGTCGTCGCGGTCGAACGGCACGGGTGCCGGCTCGCCGTATTCCAGCAGGTCCAGCTCGGGCCAGTCGCCGGTGTCCGGCAGGGTGCGGTCGCCGCCGCCGGCGCCGGCCGGGCGCAGCAGGACGCCCTGGTCGGGGTCGTGGTCGAGCAGCAGCGTGACAGTGGCGTCCGGCATGGTCAGGACCACGTCGTACCGGCCACCGGCGGGCAGGCGGAGGCCGACCTCGCGTACCTCGCCCGGCTGGTTGAGGTCGCGGCCGTCGACGGCCACCAGCCGGAACGCCGAGCCGGCGACGGCGAACCAGTGCGGGTTCGAGTCGGTGTTGATCAGACGCAGCCGCACCGGCTGACCCGGGCGGACGTCGTGGACGGCGCGTCCCTCCTGGTCGCCGAGGATCACGACGTCGTCGAACGTGTGCACCGGCAGCGTCAGGTCCAGCCCGCGCTCCGCGTCCGGCCGGTCCTCGCGCGGCGTCACGACGAGCGTCCCGTACAGCCCCTTGCGCACGGCGGGGTGCGACGCCTGGTGGGTGTGGTACCAGTACGTTCCCACCTGGTCCGCCTGGAACCGGTAGACGAACTCGCCGCCGGGCCGCACCGCGTGCTGCGTGGCGCCCGGCGCGCCGTCCTCGCCGCACGGCACGTCGTACCCGTGCCAGTGCAGGGTGACACCGTTCTCGATGTCGGCGTTGCGGAGCGTCACCTCGATCAGGTCGCCCTCGGTCGCGGTGATGGCCGGCCCGGGCAGCCGGCCCTCGTAGCTCCAGGCGTCGATTGAACGCCCGGCCGGCAGCGTGACGCTGCCCGTCCGGGCGGTGAGCACGTGGCGTCGCGCGGTGCCGCCCGCCGCCGGAGCGCCGGGGCCGCGCAGGTCCGCCACGGAAACCTTCGGGCCGGCGCCACCGGCGTGTCCGGGGCCGCCTCCGGTGACCATCGCCTCGGGCTCCCGGAAGAGCAGGCCGACGCCGGTGGCGCCGGCGCCCGCCGCGACGACGCCCCCGGCCACGCCGAGGAACCGGCGGCGGGACAGCGCCGACGCCCCGGCCGCCACCGGCGCTTGTTCGGGAGAGCCCGCGTCAGCCGCCGCCGAGCGTTCGGCGGAAGCCGCGTCAGCCGCCGCCGAGCGTTCCGGGGCGCCCGCGTCCGCGCCCTGCCCGGCGGGTCGTCCGACCACCCGGGCGGTGAGCAGCGCGCCGGCGCAGACCACGGCGACGGCGATCAGCGAGGTGCTCAACGTCAACGGGTAGCCGGCGGTGAACGTCACCACCAGGCCGGCCAGCGCGGCGTAACCGGCGGTCAGCAGCGCGACGAGCCCGCCGGCCGGCAGGCCCGTGGCCGGCGACTGCCGGGCCGCGAGCAGCCGCGGGCCGGCGAGGAGCACCGCGACGACCCCGGCGGCGAAGAGCAGCGGCAGCCCCAGCAGAACCTTCTCCTGGACGAACCACCAGCCGCGCCCGGCCAGCAGCGCCACGGTGCCCAGCCGGGTGATCGTCACGAGCACCGCGGCGGCGAGCAGGCCCAGCGCGAGGCGGTTGCGGCCGAGCGCGGCGGTCACGCCTGCCGCGAACCACGTCGCGACACCGAGCAGTGCCACGACGTGGTCCACGAGGATCCATTGGAGCGTGCTCATGAGGCCGTTCGCGCCGAGTCGGCCGCCGGGCCGGTCACAGTGGTGTCCACGCCGGGCGTGGTCGTCGTGTCCGGCCCCGGCCGGACGCTGCGCAGGATGACGCGGGCGACGGCCACCATCACCAGCCCGTTGACCGCGTGCAGGCCGAACACGTACCGGCCGACGGCCGAGTCGCCGGCCGAGTCGCCGAACGCCTTGGCGATGACCGCGATCAGGGCCTGCAGGATCCCCAGCCCGGCGACCAGGCCGGACAGGCCGATGATCCGGCCGGGCATCCGCATCACCGCGGCGGCCACCGTCAGCACCACGGCGACGAGGATGCTCCCCAGACCGAGGATCCGGTGGGGGCGGAACGCCTCCTCGTTGGCCTCGTTGCTGAACGCGCCGCTGGCGGCCAGGAAGAACTGCACCACGAGCACGAGCAGCAGGAACGCTGCCAGTCCGGCGAACACTTTGCGCATGGGACTCCCCTTCGGGTCGGTTGGGTCACCGGGGTGTTCGGTCGGCGGCGCCGGTCAGGCGGTGCGCCGGGAGCGGGTGAATGCCAGACCGCCGACGGCGATCCCGATCAGCGCCAGCACGACGGACACGATGGCGCCGCCACGGCCGTTGCCGCTGCCGACACCGCCGTCGGAGCCGGCCAGGGCGACCACACCGGCGATCAGGCCGGCCGCCGCGAGCACCAGCGCGGCGATCGCGTTGCCACGACCGCCGCCGCGCCCCGCGGAGCGCAACGCCCACACGCCCAGGACGAGGCCGAGCAACGCGAGCGCGAGCGCCAGCACGGACCCGGCCCGGCCGGAACCACCGTCACCGTCGGCGGCCGTCACCTGCGCGGCCGCCGGCGCGACGAGTGCGAGCCCACCGAGGACGCCGGTTGCGGCGGCGGTGAGCAGACGACGGATGAACATGGGAGCCCCTTCGGCTGCGGGAACAGGCATCTGCGCCAGCGTAGGTAACGACGCCGCTACGGGTCGTCATGCCGATGGAGACAATCGATCTACTGCGGTGACGGTATTCCCGCGGTGCGGCGTCTGCGCGCGGAGCAGCCGTATACCGCAGTCGCAGCACTGCGAGCGACAGACCGGGCCGTGCCGCCCGGTCAGCGATTGCCGGGTGACACCAGGCCGGACTCGTAGGCGAACACCACCAGCTGTGCGCGGTCACGGGCCTGGAGCTTGGTCATGGCGCGGTTGACGTGGGTCTTCGCGGTCAGCGGGCTGATCACCATGCGATCGGCGATCTCGTCGTTGGACAGACCCCGGGCGGCCAGCGCGACCGCCTCGCGTTCCCGGTTGGTCAGCTCCTCCATGCCGGGCGTGACGTCCGCGCAGAGCGGCTCCGACACGTACCTGTTGATCAGCATCCGGGTGATCGACGGCGCGAGCAGCGCGTCCCCGCGCGCGGCTACCCGCACGGCGTGCAGCAGGTCGTCCGGCTCGATGTCCTTGACCAGGAAGCCGGTGGCGCCGGCGCGCAGCGCGTGGAAGACGTACTCGTCGAGGCCGTAGTTGGTCAGGATGACCACGCGCACCCCGGCCAGCGCCGGGTCCGCCACGATCTGCCGGGTCGTCTCGACGCCGTCCATGACCGGCATCTGGATGTCGATCAGGGCGAGGTCGGGCAGGTGGTGCCGGGCCAGGGCCAGGCCCTCCCGGCCGTTCCCGCCCTCGGCCACCACCTCGATGTCGTCCTCGGCGTCCAGCAGCGCGCGGAACCCGCTGCGCAGCAGCGGCTGGTCGTCGAGCAGCATGATCCTGATCATGGGACGCGCACCACCGGGAGTTCTGCCTGGACGGTGAACCCGCCGCCGCTGCGGGGTTCCGCCCGGAGCCGGCCGCCCAGCGCGAGGACCCGCTCGTGCATCCCGAGCAGCCCGACGCCGGGCACCGGGGCGGCGCCCGGCCGGGCCGTGCCGTCGTCGTCGATCCGGATGCTCAGCGCGTCCGGGCGGTAGTCGATGCGGACCGCGGCGGCCGCGGCGGAGGCGTGCCGGGCCGTGTTGGTGAGCGACTCCTGGACGATCCGGTACGCGGTGCGGCCCACCGCCTCCGGCACGTCCCGCTGGTCACCCTCGATCGTCAGCGTGGTGGCCAGGCCGATCTTCTCGGCCCCGGCCAGCAGTTCCGGGAGGTGGTCGAGCCCGTGCGACGGGGACTTGGTCAGGTCGCGCAGCGTCTCCAGGGTCGCGCGCAGCTCCCGGGTCGCCGCCCGGCCGGCCTCCTGGATCGCCAGCAGCGACTCCGGCACCTGCTCGCCGCGCTTTCGGGCCAGGTGGACCGCGACCTCCGCCTGCACCTTGATGATCGAGATCTGGTGGGTGAGCGAGTCGTGCAGCTCCCGTGCGATGTGCAGCCGCTCCTGGGTCGCGCGCAGCCGGGCGGTCTCCTCGCGGGTGCGCTCCGCCTCGTCCGCCCGCCGCTCGGCCTGCCGCAACGCCTCACCGGCCGCCGCCGCGGCGACCAGCCAGGCCAGTTCGAGCACGCCCCGCGACTGTGCGAGCGCCTCCTTGAGGGCGCCGTCCGCCGGCGAGGCCATGATCGCCAGCGGCAGCACGACGAGCAGGGCCGCGCTCACCCCGAGCGTGACGAGCCGGTGCCCGGCCCGGACCGCCGCGTACACCGCGAACAGGTACGCGATGGCCGGCACCCCGAAGCCGACCGCGTTGTAGCCCACCACGCACAGCCCGGTGGCGACCAGCACGGCGACCGGAGCCCGGCGACTGGCGGCCAGCGCCAGGCCGCTCGCCACCACCAGCGCGTAGCCGAGCAGCCCGAGGCCGTCGGGGGCGGGATGGTCACCGGCCAGCGCGCTGATCAACAGCACCGCCGCCACACCGACCGCGATGACCCAGTTCTTCACCCGGGCCCACACACTGGACAGTCCAGTCCTCATAATCGCACTTTAGCGGAGGGTGCCAGGGTTGAGCCCCGAGCGAACAGGCATTGATCCCGGTGCCGCCGGCCGGGCGGCACCGGCCGGCGTTCAAATGAAGTTCACCGCGCCCGGCTTCCATTTGTAGTGCGACTCGAGTTTGTAGTACTCGCCCTTCGGGGTCAGCGCCACGCCGTAGACGAACTTGCGGTCCCCGCCGCCGTACGGAACGCTTTTCACGAACTTCTCGATCTCCGGTTCCACGGGTACGGGAAGCGTGGTCAGATCCGTTGTCGCCGCGGCGTAGCAGATCCGTTCGATCCCCGGGGAGTCCCAGCCCAGCGTCACGTAGAGCCCGAACGCCCCGGCGCCGAGCCGCAGCATCTGCTCGCTCGGCTCGGCCATCCCGGTCCGCCGCAGCGTCGACCGGATCGTCTCCGGCTCGAAGCACTCGCGCGGTACGTCGTTGAAGTAGACGTTCACGGTCCGGGCCGGGTAGTCGAAGCCCAGCACGCCGACCCGGTCGTCGAGACCGTGCCGGGTGAAGAACCCGGCGTTCGCGGCGAGACTGCGGGGCATCGCCGGGATGCCGGCGAGCACCGAGGCCACCTGCAGCTCGTCCGGGGCGAAGGCCGCGTAGATCTTCTTGAAGCCGCCGACCACCCCGAAGTCGATGCCGTGGCTCTCCACCGGGCAGCGCCGGTGCACCTCGGCGAGCAGGCCGCCGATGGGGTGGTCGGTCCGCGGGGTGAGGCCCCGGGCGATCGCCGAGGTGTACGGGTCCCGGTCGTCCGGATGCGTCCGGAACCGGCAGTCCAGCTCACCCGCGTGACGCAGCGCGGTCGCCACCCGGAAGGCGACCACCGCCTCGGGATGCGCGAACGCGTCGCCGTACGCGGACAGGACGGGCCAGACCCGGTCGCGCGAACAGGGCACGTCCAGCTGCCGGGCCGATTCCTCGATGGTCGAGTAGAGCTCGGCCACCTCGGGAGTTCCGGACATCGATCCTCCAAGCATGTGTCGTTCGGTCGGGGGCGCCCGGCGTTGGCCGGTCGCTATCGCGGCTCGTAGACGCGCTTGTGGCCGGAGAGCCCGGCCAGCCGGTACGGGCCGGTGGTCACCGCCGGCACGGGATAGTGACCGCCGTCGACCGGGAAGGCGTGCTCGTGCAGCTCCCGGTACGTGTCGTAGTCGACCTCCTGCCGCCGGTCGATCGCCGCGCGGTGCTCGTCGGGTCGCGTGTGCTCGCGGTACCCGGGCACGACGGTGCCGGCGAAGAACTCGGCGACGCTGCCGGACCCGTAGCTGAGGAAGCCGATGGTCCGGCCGCTCAGGTCGTCGGCGGTGTCGAGCAGCGCCGCGAGCCCGAGGTACATCGACGCGGTGTAGCTGTTGCCGATCTCGGCGTTGTACCCGGTGGTGTGCCCGATGGCGCCGGCGACCAGCGCGTCGTCGACGTCGCGCCCGCAGTAGTTGAGCAGGTGCCGGTGCGCCTTGTCGGCCATCCTGGGGAACGGCTGGTGGTAGCAGAACGCGCCGAACTCGTCCAGCGCGCGGCCGCCGCGCTCGGTGTAGTCCTTCCACGAGCCCTCCACCGCCTGCAGGTAGGCGGAGATGGACTCGTGCCCGTCGACCAGGGCGGTGGTGCGGTAGTTCGGCCGCCAGAAGTCCATGACGTCGGCGGTGAACATGCCCGACGGGTCCTCGACGCGTACCAGCGCCGGGTCCGCGCCGACGAGCATGGCGACCGCCGCGGCGCCCTGGGTCGCCTCGCCGGGCTCGCCCAGCGCGTACTTCGACACGTCGCTTGCGATCACCAGGACCTGCTGCGACGGGTCGCGGTGCACCAGGCCGACGGCGAACTGCAGTCCCGCCGTACCGCCGTAGCAGGCCTGCTTCAGCTCGACCACCCGGGTGGCCGAGGGGAAGCCGAGCAGGGAGTGGACGTGTATCCCGGCCGCCTTCGCCTGGTCGACCGACGACTCGGTGGCGAACACGATGGTCCGGATCCGGTCGGTGCCGTGGCGGGCGACGACCGGCGCGGCGGCGGCAGCGGCCATGGTCACGATGTCCTCGTCCGGGGCGGGCACGCTCATCGCCCGCAGGCCGATGCCCCGGTGGTACTTGGCCACGTCGGTGCCGTTGGTAGCGGCCAGCGTGGCATGCGTCAGCACGTGGTGCGTCGTCGCGGCGGACAGGTCGTGGATGCCGACGGCGGGTCTCGCGGCCATCGTCAGGCTCCGATCTTCGTGGTCTCGGTCGGGCGTTCGAGCCGGACGTGCGCCCGCATCAGCTCGCCCGGGTTGGTCTGCGCGGCGAGCAGGGACAGTTCGCCGCAGAGCACCGTCGCGGCCGCGATGACCGCGAGCCGCCGGGCGTTCTCGCCCGGATCACGCGCGGCGCGGCAGCCGAGCCGTTCCAGGTTCTCCGCCACGAAGCCGAGACCCTTGCCGTTGCCGACGGTGCCCACGATCAGGTTGGGCAGCGTGCAGGAGAAGTAGAGGTCGCCGTCGCGGTCCTCGGCGACCGTCACGCCCTGGGAGCCCTCGACGATGTTCGCGGCGTCCTGCCCGGTCGCCAGGTAGAACCCGAGCAGCATGTTCGCGTAGTGCGCGTTGGCCGAGCGGACACCGCCGGCGAGCAATGTGCCGATCATGTTCTTGTGCACGTTCAACTGGGCGATCGCGGCCGCCGTCGTGTGCAGTCTGTCGTGGACGATCTCCCGTGGCACCACCAGTTCGGTGACCACGTTCTTGCCCCGGCCGAGAATGCCGTTTATCGCGGTGGCCTTCTTGTCGGTGCAGTAGTTGCCCGAGATCGAGCCGTACGAGATTCCCGGAATGGTGTCCAGGATGTGCTTCAGCAAAGCGTCGGCGGCCAGCGTCGCCATGTTGTGCCCGGACGCGTCGCCGGTGGTGAAACTGAACCGCAGGAACAGCAGATTCGCGGTGATCTCGTGGTGGAACCCGATCAGCTCGACGAACCTGCCGCAGGTGCGCACGATGTCGCGCAGCTCGTCGAACCGCGCGTCGACCTCCAGCGAGGCCAGGTAGGCGGTCTGCGCGTCCTTGGCGCGCACGAACACCGAGCGGGTCATGCGCTCGTCGACGAGCGTGGCGACGATGCCCGCCTCGACCAGCCGGGAGATCTTCGCGCCCCGGCCCACGGACGGCCACAGCGGCGACTCGTACGTGGCGAGCGGGACCTCCGTCTCGACCTGTGCCACGTTGCCCGAGATCCGCACGGGACCCACCCATTTCATGGGCACACCGGCGATGGCGTCGTTCATCGAATGCCTCCGATCATCTCGTGGGTGGCGCCGGAGCGGGTGGCGAGGCGGTGGGTGTCGATGCCCCGGGCCGCGCAGAACGCGCTCAGCCGTCCGTGGATCAGCAGGTCGCACCGGGTCAGGTCGGCCGGTGTGCGCGCGCCGAGGGCGGTCATCAGGGCTTCGATCTGGTCGAGCCAGGTGGAGATCAGCGACAGCAGCGCCGGCACGCCGCCGTCCAGGAGGGTCCGCAGGAACAGCCCGGACACCCCGGCGGCGCCGGCGCCGAGCGCCAGCCCACGGACCACGTCGAGCGGGTTACGGACCCCGCCGGAGGCCAGCACGGGCAGGTCGACGCCCTGGGCGTCGAGCAGGCAGGCGGGTGTCGACTGCCCCCACCCGTCGAGAAAGGAGTAGTCGGCGGCGTCGCGCCGGTCGTTCTCGATCCGGGCGAAGTTCGTGCCGCCGCGGCCGGCGACGTCGGCCACCCGGACGCCCATGTCCCGCAGCCGCAGCAGCGTCTCGCGGCTGAGCCCGAAGCCGACCTCCTTGACGATCACCGGGACACCGACGCGGGCGACGATCTGTTCGATCCGCGGCCCCCAGGCGGCGAACGACCGGTCCCCCTCCGGCATCACCGTCTCCTGGATGGTGTTCAGGTGGATCTGCAGCGCGTCGGCCCGCATCAGGTCGACGGCCCGCCGGGCCCGCTCGACGGAGGCGGTGGCGTTGACGTTGGCCATGATGAACCCGTCCGGGTTCTCCTGGCGCATCACGCTGAACGTCTCGGCCACCGACTCGTCGGCGAAGTAGGCGCTCATCGACCCGGTGGCGATGGGTACCCCGGTCTCCCGGGCCGCGATCGCCAGGTCCCGGTTGATCAGGCCGGTCTTGGTGC
The DNA here is from genome assembly GCF_001652995.1 of Micromonospora sp. NBRC 110037. Lineage (NCBI taxonomy): Bacteria > Bacillati > Actinomycetota > Actinomycetes > Micromonosporales > Micromonosporaceae > Micromonospora > Micromonospora sp. NBRC 110037. The sequence goes on along the minus strand of NZ_BBVA01000002.1, from coordinate 912,791 downwards.
TGCCGCCGGTCATCGCGTTGATGCACAGCGGCACCGGCCAGTCGATGCCGCCGAACGAGGTGGCCAGCGAGACGTCGGACCGGTCGATGCCGGCCAGGGCGTGGTGCACGAACGACACGTCGTCGAACTCGTGGTGACCGCCGAGCCGGCCCTGCTGCTCGGCGGCGAGCCGGACGTGGTCGTCCTTGCGGTTGGCGATCATCGCGCGCTCCCGTTCCTCTGGTGGACCTGGATCGGCATGGGGAGCACCCCGGCGGCGGCCCATTGCTCGCGCAGCCGCGCGGTCTGCGTCGCGGCAGCGGCGTCCAGCAACGCGATGCCGCAGTCGCCGCCGCCGGCGCCGGACGGTTTGGCCGCACCGCCGACGGTCTCGGCGGCGTCGCACAGCGCCGTCAGGCGGGGGGTGAAGATGCCGAGCCGGACCTCGTCGTCCAGCTCGGCGAGCACGTGCCGGGCCCGCCGGACCTGGTGCAGCAGTTCCTGGTCGTCGCCCCGCTCCAGCGCGTCGATCGCGGTGCGTACGCACTCCTGGCTGCGGCTGGTGAAGCTCCACCGCGCGGCGCTGCCCCGCCACCGGGAGGCGGCCAGCCGCCCGGTCAGCGCGCTGCTGCTGGCCGGCTCACCGGTCCAGCCCACCTCCAGCGCGAGGCCACGCGGTGGTGGCAGCCGCCGGACCCGCAGGCCCGGCCAGGGCGCGCGCATCGTCTCCTCCACGCCGCGCCGCCGCGCCATGTCGCGTACGGCGGCGCGGTCGGGCGCCTGGTAGGCGATCCAGCCGCCCCAGACGCTCGCGGCCAGGTCACCGCCGGAGGCGTCGGCGCCGTCGCGCACCGTCGCCAGCATCGCCAGCCGGAACCGCGATTCGAGCGACAGCTCCACCCCGTGGTACGCGGCCACGGCGGTCACCGTGGCGACGCTCACCGCCCCGCTCGACCCGAGCCCGAACTTCGTCCCGGCCCGGTGCAGCCGGCTGGTGATCGCCACCCGCATCGGCAGCGGGCGCAGTCCGCGCCCGGCCAGGAGTTCGCCGACCACCTCGATCGCGGAGGTCACGGCGCCGAGGTCGGCGGGCGCCGGCTGCCCGTCGTCCGCGGCGACGAGCCGGCCGTCCTGCCACCGCAGGCGCGCCCGGTCCGGGCGGAGGTCGGAGTCGACCACGAGGTGGGCGTCGGCGCCGGAGACGGTGACGTCCACTCCCCTGTCGACAGCCACCAGCAGCGCCGGGTGACCCGGCTCCAGCACCGCGTACTCACCGGCGATGAACAGCTTGCCCGGCGCGTGGTGGCGCACGGCGCCCGGCCCGGTCACGGCCGGCTGCCCGGGTCCGGCGCGGCCGCCGGGCCCGGTCCGGCGACGACCACGGCGCAGCCCGGCGCGGCGTCGCGCAGGGTGTCGGCCACCCGGTCGGCGTCGGCACGGCGGCAGAGCACCTTGACGTTCGGTCCCGCGTCCATGGTGGCGTAGGCGCCGACGCCGTCGGCGCGCAGGCGCAGCACGCTGTCGAGCACGGCCACCGTGACCGGCGCCAGGTAGCGCACCGCCGGCCGGGCCGCCAGCATGGTGGCGTGCATGCCGAGGGCGTTGCGTTCGGCGATCTCGCCGACGGCGTCCAGGTCGCCCCGCAGCAGCGCGGTCCGCATCTCGGCCAGGTCGGCCCGGCCGGAGGCCACCCACGACGGATAGAGCGGCGAGGTCCGGACGGTCCGCCGCATCCCCTCACGGCTCGACACCGCCTTCGGCCCGGCGTCGACGATGGCGACCACCAGCACGACGTCGAACGGCGCGACCGGCACCGGCTCGGCGTAGGAGCCGAGGTCCGCGGCGGCCCCGGCGCCGGGGCCCGCGTGGCAGATCGCGAAGCCGCCGAAGACCGACCGGGAGGCCGACACGGACCCCCGCCGGGCCAGCCGGGACAGCGCGGTGGCGTCCAGGTCGAGGCCGTACGCGGCGGCGCCGGCGAGCGCGAGGGCGGCGAATCCGCTCGCCGAGGACGCCAGGCCGGCGCCGGTCGGTACCGAGTTGCGGGTGTCGACGTGGGCCCGTTCCGTGCGCCCCGCCAGTTGCCGCAGCAGGTCCAGGAAGGCGACGACGCGCTGTCGCCGCTCGCCGCCGGCGGGTGAGCCGTCGAGGACCACCTCGTCGGCCGGCGCGCCGCTGTCGATCCGGACGGTGGTGGTGGTCGGGAAGATGTCGAGCGTCATCGACAGGCTGTCGGCGTACGGGATCATGAGCTGCTCGTCGCGCTTGCCCCAGTACTTGATCAGTGCGATGTTCGGATGGGCCACCGCGGTCGCCCGCCGGTCCAGCGCCGGCGTGGACTGCTGCGTCCGGTGGTCAGTCGTCATGGCCGGCGAACCTCCCCATCGGGACGACCCAGGTGCGGACGGCGCCCGCCTGCCGGACGCCGCGCACCACCGCCGCGGACTCCCGGCGGTCCCCGGCCAGCGCGATCATGCAGCCGCCCAGCCCACCGCCACTGATCTTGGCGCCCGGGCTGCCCGCGGCGAGCGCGGCGTCGACCATCCGGTCGATCCGGTCGGTGCTGACCCCCACGTCACGCAACAGCCGGTGGTTCTCGGTCAGCCGCGCGCCGAATTCGGCGACCCGGCCCTGGAGCAGGTCGTGCGCCGCCGCCTCGGTCAGGCTGGTGACCCGGCTGACGAACTCGTCGCGCGTGCGCGGGGAGCGTTCGAAGGCCCCACGCAGCAACTCCACCGCGTCCCTGGTGCTGCCGCTGACGCCGCTGTCCGCGATGACGAGCACCGCGTCGAACCCGGCCGGGTCGGACAGCCGCGCGGAGCCCGCCATGGCGACCGGCAGTTCCCGGCCGACGCCGTTGCGGAAGATCAGCGGCGCGGTCGCGCCGGTGGCCAGCGCGTCGATGCCGCTGGCCCGGCCGTGCGCCACGTTCTCCGAGGCCTGCACCAGATCGAACACCGTGCCGGCGTCGAGACGGCGGTCGAACGCGTCCGCGAGGGCCAGCACCGCGGCGCGGGCGCAGGCGGCGCTCGACCCGAGCCCCCGGCCCTGCGGGATCGCGCAGTCCACGAGCACGTCGACGCGCATCGGATCGGTGACGGCGGCCCGCTGCCGGAACTCCGTCACCAGGTGCTGCAGACCGTCCGTCGGCAGCGACGTCACCTCCGGGCTCTCCAGCCCGGCGATGGCGAACGAGATCTCGTCCGGGCCGTCGCCGCCGACCCGGCGCGCCTTCGCCACGGCGGTCAGTTGCGGCACCGGGACGGCGAGCGCCGGCGCGCCGTACACGACGGCGTGCTCGCCCAGCAGGATGGCCTTGCCGTGGGCGCGGCCGGCGCCGAGGCGGACCGCTCCGTCACCCCTGTCGTCGAGGACGCGGCGGGCGACGACGGTCACCGGTTCCGTGGACATCACTGGGCCCGCTGGGTGGCCTTGATCGCCATGTCGGCGAGCTGATGTTTCGCGGGGGCGGTGGCGCTGCTGGCCTCCAGCGCGGCCAGCGCGCGGTCGGTGCGCAGCGAGATCTGCCGCTCGATCTCCTCGACCGCGCCGACGTCGCGGAAGATGCCACGGATGCGGGCGATCTCCTCGTCCGCGAGGTCGGTGCCGACCTTTGCCCGCAGGTAGGCCGCCGCGTCCGGGTCCCGTTCGTCGGCGCGCTTGAGCGCCGTGGCGAGCAGGACCGTCCGCTTGCCCTCCCGCAGGTCGTCGCCGGACGGCTTGCCCGTCACCACCGGGTCGCCGAACACGCCGAGCAGGTCGTCACGGAGCTGGAACGCGATGCCGATGTCGGCGCCGAAGGCGCGGTAGGCGGCGAAGAGGTCGTCGTCCGCGCCGGCGATCGCGGCGCCGAACTGCAGTGGGCGCTCCACCGTGTACGACGCGGTCTTGTACTGGTTGATGCGCAGCGCCGCGTCGACGTCCTCGCTCCGGCTGACCTGGCTGATCAGGTCGAGCAGCTGGCCGTACATGACCTCGGAGCGCACCGCCGACCACACCGGCGAGACCCGCACGTGCGCGTCGGCCGGCAGGCCGGAGGCGCGGACCAGGACGTCGGCCCAGATCAGGACCAGGTCGCCGATCAGGATGGCGGTGCCGGTGCCGAACGTGCCCGGGTCACCGGAGAAGCGCCGCGCCCGGTGCCGTTCGGCGTACGCGACATGCGCGGCGGGATGGCCGCGGCGGGTCTGGGACGCGTCGATGATGTCGTCGTGGATCAGGCCGGACGCGTGCAGCAGCTCGAACCCGGCGCAGGCGTTCAGCACCGCGCCGGCCACCGGGTCCTCCGGGTCGCCGCCGGCGCCGATCCAGCCCAGCCAGGCGAAGGCGGGCCGGATGCGTTTGCCGCCCCGCAGCACGTAGCTCTCCAGCTCGGCGACCAGGGCCGCGAAGTCGTCGCCCAGCTCGCGGGCCTCGGCGCGGCGCTCGGCGAAGAAGTCCCGCAGCGCGGCGTCGACGGGCGCCGAGTCGGTGACCGTCCCGAGATGTCCGACGGTCATGCCCGGGTCTCCCGATCGAGGCGGCATTCACCATTACACTCACGCATCTCGGACTCCCCTGGATTCGCTGGACCAGTCACGTCGAGCCGCGATCAGTCGATTCCGTTCCGGACGGTCGCGCCGGCGCGGAAACGACGCCGATCTCCCCATCGGCGCCGCCATTTCGTCCGCGCCGGCATGCCGATTCCGGCATGGCCTGACAGTAATCGCGCTCCGTCACCGTGCCCACTACTCACGCGAGTAGTGGGCGCTGCCAGCGACGTCGCCGACGAACGGCCGCAGATCCCGTATAACTGAGTAGCCCGCACCGATCCGGCGTTCAACTGTCCAGAACGGACGGTCGAACGCCCGAGGACCTCGACTCGCGGCGCGCGTCGGACGATTCAGCAGAGGAAAAACGGGATGGTCATCATGAATCGCATGGCGGGGCGCGAGCGGGAATTGTCCTCATTGGGGGAACTGCTCGACGCCACCGTGCGGGGTTCCGGCGGCTGCGTCGTGGTCGACGGGCCGTTCGGCATCGGCAAGACCCACCTGCTGAAGGTCACCGGCCTGGAGGCGGCAGCCCGCGGGCTGACAGTGGTGGCCGGGCGGGCAAGCGTCACGGACCAGCCGGTGCCCGTTCACCTGCTGGTCAATTTCCTGCGCCACGCGATGCCCGGCGAAGCGGCGGTCGAGCAGCTCGCCGTCCCGGGCGCCAACCCGTTCTGGCTGATCGACCGGGTCGGCGATCTGGTCGAGGTCGCGGCGCGCCGGCGTCCGCTCGTGGTCGCCCTGGACGACGCCCAGCGCATCGACGACGTCAGCGCCCTCGCCCTGCGCGGACTCGTGCCGCGGCTGGCGTCCTCGCCGGTGCTCTGGCTGCTGGCCCGACGGCCGGTCGCCGCCGGGTCGATCGCCCAGCACGCCGTCGACTGGCTGGCCGAGCACGTCGCGGTACGGGTACGGCTGCGCGAGCCGGGCGAGGAGGCGGTGGCCGACCTGTGCGCCGGCCTCCTCGGCGCCCGGCCGGACGCCTCCGTCCTGCGCTGGGCGGCCCGCTGCGGCGGCAACCCGAAGGTGATGGAGAACGTGTTCAGCGCGTTCATCAAGGCCGGCCAGATGATCATCGTGGACGGCGCCGCGTCGGTGGTGTCCGACGGGCTGCCCGACGGTGTCCTCACCGCCGTCCACGGGCTGCTGGAGGAGATGCCGCCCCCGCTGCGGCGCCTGCTCGCGGCCGCCGGCCGGCTCGGCCACACGTTCCCCGCCGACCGGGTGACGGGCCTGCTCGACGGGCCGGCCGCCGACGTGTCCGCCGCGATCGACGAGGCGGTACGGGTCGGGCTGCTGCGGCGCGACGGCGCGGAGCTGACCTTCGCCCACCAGGTCGTCGGCGAGGCGCTTCGGCACGCCGCGTACCCGCGACCGGAGCGCGCCGAGCCCGCCACCGCGCCGGCGGCGGGCGACGTGGCGGACGGCCCGGCCCCGCGCGGGCGGCTCGGTCCGCCCCACTCCCCCGCCGGCGTACGTGTCGCCCGCTCCGCGCCGGAGGCGGCAGTGCCCGTCGCGGCGGCCGGGCCGGCGCCGCGCTCCGGCCGGTGCGGGTGCGACGAGGTGGTGGCGGAGGCCGTGTCCCACCTGCAGAACAGGTCCGCCGAGGCGCCGCGGGCGCTGGCCCGTGCGCTGCGCCTGCTGGCCGGAGCGGGACGGCCCACCGAGGCCGGCCGCCTCGCGGAGGTGATCCTGCGCCGCGACCTCCCCGCGGACGTCGAGACGCAACTCGTGCTCGAACTGGGCCACGGCATGCGGGCCGCCGGCAGCCACCGCCTGGCGGCCGGCTTCCTGCGGCGCACGCGCGCCCGCCACGACGTGTGCGAGCTGGACCGGGCCAAGCTGGACCGGGCGCTCGCGGACGTCACGAAGCGCCTGGGCGGCGCGTCGCCCGCCGGGCCGGAGCCCGGGACCCCGTCGCCGGGCTGCGCGCCCGGCGGGCGGCCGCTGTGGACCTGGCTGGTCCGGGCACTGGCCGCGGCCGATCAGCGCGACGAGGCGCAGGCGGTGCTGGACACCGTACGGCCGACGACGCGGGAGTCCTGCCACACCGGCTCGGAGACGCTCCGGCGCGGCCACCGGGCCGAGCTGCTGACGGCGGCGGGACGGCTGGAGGAGGCGCGCGCCGAGGCGGAGGCGGCGCTGCGAGCCGCCGATCGCGCCCGGCCGGCCGACTGCGTACCGGCGCGCCTGGTCCTGGCCCACCTGAGCGTGCACCGCGGTGACCTCGCCACGGCCAGCGACCAGTTACGGGCGGCCGAGCGGCTGGCCGGCGCCGACGACACGGCGCGGATGGACTGGGCGCTGGCCCGGTTCCACGCGGCCAGCGGCCGTCCGGCGATGATGGTGCAGACGTTGATCAACGTCGCCGGGCAGGTCGTACCCGATCCGCTGCTGTTCACCGAGGCGCCGGCCGCGGCGGCGGCGCTCGTCCGCCACGCCCGCCGGGCCGGGCTCGACGCGGAGGCCGAGCGGGCCGTGGAGGTCGCCCGGCGCGTCGCCCGCGGCAACCCGTTCGTCCAGTCGCTGGCGGCGGCGGCCGAGCACGCCGCGGGTCTGCTGCGCGACGATCCGGCGGCACTGCTGCGGGCCGCGGATCTGCACCGGCTCGCCGGCCGTACGCTGGCCGCGGCCGGCGCGGTGGAGGACGCGGCCGGGGGCACCCGGGACCGGGCCGAGGCCATCCGGCTCCTCGAAGCCGCGGCGGACGCCTACCGCGAGTGCGGCGCGCGACGCGACCTGGACCGCGTGGAGGCCGAGCTGCGTGGTGTGCCCGCGCACAACGTCCGCCCGCTGGTCCCGGACCGGCCCCGGTCCGGGTGGGAGAGCCTGACCAGCGCGGAGCTGCGGGTCGTGCGGGCCATCGTGGACGGGATGACCAACCGTGAGGCGGCGAGCTCGCTGTTCCTGTCCCCGCACACCGTCGACAGCCACCTGCGGCGCGTCTTCTCCAAGCTCGACATCAACAGCCGGGTCGAACTGACCCGCTGCTTCATCGCGCACGAGGCGGTCCGGCCGGCGCTGGCCACCCCACGCCAGCCGGCGTCCGCCGGCTGAGCGGGCCGTCCGGCGGACGGGCGCGGTTCAGCCGGCGGACGCCGGAGACGCGGTTCAGCTGGCCTTGCCGGTCACGGAGCCCGTGTCCCAGTCCGGCTCGCCGGTCATCGAATAGATCGCCGCACGGCTGGAGTAGGTGGCCGCGGCGTGCGCCAGCTCGGCCCGGGTGTTGAAGCCCAGCTTCCGGTAGACCTTCCGCAGGTGGTAGTTGACGGTGTGCGCGGACAGGTGGACCTGCTTGGCGATCTGCCGGTTCGTCAGGCCCACGCTCACCAGGTAGGCGATCCGCTGCTCCATGTCGGACAGGGTCGACCAGCAGCTCGCCGGTGGGACGCCGGTTTCCTCGGCGCGGGCCGGTGTCACCGGCCGTCCCCCCGCCTGGGCCTGCGCGGCGTAGAGCTTGGCGAGCTCCTCGGTGGCCAGCGCCACCGAGATCGGGTCCCGTGACTGCACGATGATGAGCGCCAGAGCCGCCGGGGCGCTGTTCGCCAGCGCGTGGGCGTGCATGGCGGTGAGGCTGACGACCTGGATCCCGGGATTGTCCGCGGCCAGTCCGTCCACCGTGGCGAGGACGCGGCGTTCGAGGTCACGGTCGTCCACGTCGCGGGCGAGCAGGACCAGGAAGGCGGCGGCGCTCGGCACCTCGACGTACAGGCGGCGTCGCGTCGGCAGGCGGCGGTGTTTGCCCGCCAGCAGCCGGGCGGCGGCCCGCGGGCCCTCCTGCTTGACCGTGATCAGCACTTCCGCCCACGAGTACTGCACCGAGTCGAGGACCACGTGGCGGTCCGCGTCCTCCTGCCCCCGCCTGAGGTACTCGATCGCGGCGGGCACGTCGCCCATGTAGAAGGAGGAGGTGCTGAGCACCGCGTAGGCGAGGGGCCGCAGCATGGGCACCGCGTCCCCGGCCACGGCGGCGGTGGCCAGCGCCGCCTCCCGGCGCGCGTCCCCGATCCGCCCGGCCTGCAGCAGCAGCCGGGACCGCATCACCGCCGGCGCGGCCGTCCAGATCGGCGCGGGCAGTCCGCGCAGGCCGGCCTCCGCCTCGTTGATCAGCGCCTCGGCCTCGTCGAACTCACGCAGGTTCGCGAGTTTGCCGGCGAGCGCGAGCTGGGCGTGCAGACGCCACACCGGTTCGGCCTCCGCGCCGGCCCGCACCGCCGCCCGTCCCAGCTCCAGGCCCTCCGCCAGCTTTCCCGCCGACCACAGCCCGGTGGACCGGGCGGTCAGCGCCATCGCCAGCGCGGCGTCACCGGACTCGGCGTCGCGTTCCCGCAGGATCGCCTCGGTCAGCGGATCGGCGCCCTCGCCGCCGAGCAGGAGATCGGCCAGCACCAGACACGCCTGCGCGTCACGCCGGGCGGCGGGCGACGCGGCCGGGCCGGCGAGAACCGCCTCGGCGACACGGACGCCGGCCTCGGCGTTCCCGCTCATGATCAGGCGGTGCGCGCGGGAACGGGATCTGGTGGCGTCCTCTCCGGTCGCGCTCACCGGCGCGGCAGTCGCGGCGTCCATCCGGCGATTCTGGTCGGCCACCGGGCTGCGTCGCCCGGAAAGGCTCATCGCCTCACGTCGTAAGGCGTCGCGGGCGGGCCCGGGAATGGCCTCGATGATGCCGCGCAGCAGGAAATCGCTCTGAAAGGCGAGCTGATGCTCGGCGGCCACGACGAAGCCCGAGGCGATCGCCTCGTCCACCGGCGGGAGCAGGGCCGCCGACGATCTGCCCAGCATTCTCGAGACGTCCTCCAGCATGAAGGATCTGCCCAATGCGGCGGCAACCTTAAGAAACTGCTGGCAGCCGGCGCTCACGTCATTCAATCGCCGCATGACAAAACTCAGCACACGCCGGGGAATTCGACGGGAAACCAATTCCGCCCGACCATTTCTCTCCCGGATCAATCCCTCTTCGGCGAGCCCGCGCGCCAGTTCGGCGACCAGGTGCGGATTTCCGCCGGCACCGCCCGCGAAGTCAATCAGCTCGCGGTGCACGTCGACCCCGAGGATCTCGCGCAGGACCTGCTCGTCGCTCCCTCCGCCCCCCGGCTGGGACACCGGCCCCCCGGCGGCGCACACCGGATTTCGTGCTGCGGCTGTCGCCTCGTACTCCCGCGGCCGTCCCGTTGTCATAATCCCCCCGGAATATGCGCACACAGCTCAAGAAAAGCCTGGACTCGGTCGATGACGCTACCCCACAGCAACCACATTTGCCATCGATCACCGTCGTCGCTCATCATAACTATCCGGCAGGCCCCGGCGCAGCCGTCATATATCAGGCAGCATCCCGCTGATATCGGACTTACCTAAACAATGCCACGATTGGCAGAACTCGCACGCATGACCGAAACAGCCCTCGCCGCGGACCGTCCCGGACCGGCCGGCCGAACGTCCAGCACCATCGTGACCAGGTGAAACAAGCTCCGACCGGAACATGGCGTCACTCCTGCCCGGTCCGGACGCGACCGCTCCCGCGGGCGGTCGACGGCGGCGGGTCACCGCACCGCTCTGCCGACAGAGAAAGCGCAGGATACGGCGCTGACCGGATACCGACAGGTGTACTGCAAATGGAGTACCGCAACCGTGGTAGCGACGTCCAGGAAGTGCCTGCATCCGTACGGCGACACAGAAGTGCCTGTTCACGACCATTAGGTAGAGCGCTTATTGACTTGAGGAGAAGATGATGCCTACCGAGACTCCCCGCACAGACGGAGCTCTGGCGGGATTGGCGCGGTTCTGTTACCGGCGTCGTCGACTGGTGCTCCTGACCTGGATCGTCGGCGTCATCGCCCTGGCGTTCCTGGGCTTCCGCTACGGCGCCGCCCCGGACAACGTCTACTCCGGCGGGGACTCCCATTCCGCACGGGCGCAGGCCCTGATCGAGAAGCACTTCCCCGAGCAGCGGGGCGACACGCTCACCCTGGCCATCAAGGCCGAGCGGGGCATCGACGACCCGGCGGCGCGGCAGAAGATCGAGAAGGTCATCTCCGACCTGGACGCCTCACCGGTGACCGGGCCGATCGTCTCGCCCTACGACGACCGCAACCTGGTCACCGCCGACCGCCGCATCGCCCGGACGACGATCCCGCTGACCTCGATGGACGTGGAGAAGGCCGAGGCCAAGCCACTCGTCGACACGGTCAAGGACGCCTCCGGCGACGGCGTGACGCTGGGGCTGGGCGGCGAGCGGGCGGAGAAGGCGGAGACACCCCCGCAGGGTCCGGCCGAGGCGGTCGGCGTGGTGACCGCCGCGGTGATCCTGTTCCTCGCGTTCGGCTCGCTGGTGGCGATGGGCCTGCCGATCGTCACCGCGCTGCTGGCGGTGCTCGGCGGCGTCGCGCTGATGAAGCTCGTCGGACACCTGGTCCCCTCACCGGACTTCACGGTGCTCATCGCCGTGCTGATCGGCCTCGGCGTCGGCATCGACTACGCGTTGTTCATCCTCACCCGCTTCAAGGACAGCCTGGTGGAGGGGGACGATCCCGAGAGCGCCACGGTCAAGGCCATCACCACCGCCGGTCACGCGGTCCTCTTCGCGGGCACCACCGTGATGATCGCGCTGCTGGGCCTGATCGCCATGGGCCAGAAGATGATGAACGGCGTCGCGCTCGGGGCCTCGGCGACGGTGCTGGTGACGATGATCGCCGCGGTCACGCTGATGCCGGCCTTCCTGGGCTTCGCCGGCTACAAGATCCAGGGTCTGCGCGTACCGCGCCGGGGCCCCCTTCGGCAGGCCGGCTCCGACGCGCCGAAGCAGGAGCGCCGCACGCTCGCGGAACGCTGGGCCGGCGTGGTGCAGCGCCGCCCGGTCATCGCCGCGCTCGGGGCAACCGCCATCCTGCTGGTGCTGACCGCGCCGCTGCTGTCGATGCGGCTGAGCCTGCCCGACGCCAGCGTCCAGCCCCGCGACCGCAGCAGCTACACCTCGTACGAGATCCTGTCCGAGGGCTTCGGCCCCGGCTACGGCGCTCCCCTGATCTTCGCCGCCGAGGTCGGCGACGGAAACAGTGACCTCGGTCCGGTCGTCGCCGCGGTGAGCGGCACCGAGGGCGTGGCGTACGCGACGCCGCCCCGGATCAGCCAGGACGGGCAGGCCGCCGTCTTCATGGCCTTCCCCCGCACCGGCGCCCAGGACGAGGCCACCGCGGACCTGGTGCACAAGCTGCGCGACGACGTGCTCCCCGCGGCGTCCGGCGGCCGCGAGGTCTATCTCGGCGGCCCGAACGCCGGCGCGATCGACCTCGCCGAGGAGACCAGCTCCCGGCTGCCCGTGATGATCACCGTGGTCATCCTGCTGTCCCTGCTGCTGCTCGTCGTGCTGGTGCGGTCGGTCACGATCGCGCTGCAGGCGGCGGTGATGAACCTGCTGTCCATCGGCGCCTCGTTCGGTGTGCTGGTGGCGATCGTGCAGTGGGGTTGGCTCGGGTCCGCCCTCGGCTTCCCCACCTCCATGCCGATCACGACATGGGTGCCGATGATGATGTTCCCGCTGCTGTTCGGCCTCTCCATGGACTACGAGGTCTTCCTGATCTCGCGGATCCGTGAGGAGTACGAGCGCACCGGCGACACCCGCCGTGCCGTGACCCGCGGTCTGGCCCGTACCGCCAAGGTGATCACGGCGGCGGCCGCCATCATGATCGCCGTGTTCACCACCGGCATGCTCGGCCCCGACGTCTCGGTCAAGCAGGTCGGCCTGGGCATGGCGGTGGCGGTGTTCGTCGACGCCACCATCGTCCGGATGATCCTCGTCCCGGCCGTGATGGAGCTGTGCGGCAAGGCCAACTGGTGGATGCCCGGACGGCGGGCGAAGACGGCCCCGGTTCCCCCGGCCGGGGTCGAGGAAGCGGCCCGGATCTGAGCCCTTCCCCCACAGGGTGCGGGGGACCCCTGGACGGGGTTCCCCGCACTCGCTGTCGTCCGGAACCGACGTAGGGTCACGCCATGACCGAGCTGCTCCCTCCCCTGGTGGTCGCCCCGATGGCCGGAGGTCCGTCGAACCCGGCGCTGGTCACCGCCGCCGCCCGGGCCGGCTCGGTCGGCTTCCTCGCCGCCGGCTACCAGACCCCCGAGGCCGTCGAGGACCAGGTACGCGCGACGCGCGCGGCCGGCGTGCCGTACGGGCTCAACATCTTCGTGCCGACCCCGGCCGAGCCGGACCCGGCGCGGGTGGAGGCGTACCGCCGGTTGTTGCTGCCGGAGGCGCAGCGGTACGGGGTGGACCTGCCGACGCCGCGCCGGCACGACGACGACCACTTCGCCGCGAAGGTGGACCTGGCGGTGGCGTACGCGGTCCCGCTCGTGAGCTTCGCGTTCGGCGTACCGCCGGCGGGTGTGGTGCGGGCGCTGCGCGACGCCGGATGCCACGTGCTGATCACCGTCACCTCGGCCGACGAGGCCCGCCGGGCGGTCGCCGCCGGACCGGACGCACTCGTCGCGCAGGCGGGCACGGCGGGCGGGCACGCCTCGACCACCGATCCGTCCGGCTACCGGCCGCGCGGCGAGGCGCGGGACCTGCTCGCCGCCGTACGGTCGGTCACGGACCTGCCGGTCGTCGTGGCCGGCGGAACCTCGTCCGCCGAGGATGTCGCGGGGCTGCGCGCGGCCGGCGCGGCGGCGGTGCAGAGCGGCACCGCGTTCCTGCTCGCCGACGAGGCCGGCACCCGGCCGGCGCAGCGCGCCGCGATGCTCTCCGGCGACTTCCGCCGGACCGTGGTCACCCGGGCGTTCACCGGTCATCCGGCGCGGGCCCTGGCCAACCGCTTCACCGACGCCTACTCCGCGGCGGCGCCGGTCGCCTATCCGGCGGTGCACCACCTGACCGCGCCGATCCGGGCCGCGGCGGCACGTCTCGGTGACGCCGAGGCGCTGAACCTGTGGGCCGGGACCGGTTTCGCGTCCGCCGCGCCGGGCCCGGCCGCCGGCATCGTCGCCCGATTGACGGGCTGACCGTCCGGCCGGCCGGTCACCGGCGCCGCTGCGGCCCGGTGTCGACAGTGGTCAGGGTGCGGTGGGACCGGCGGCGCCCAGTCCGGCGGGGTTGCTGATGACGCAGCGCCAGGCGCCGTCCGCGCCGCGCCGGAGCACGTCGACGGCGGTGCCCTCGATCCGGATCGGGGTGCCGTCGGGTCCGGTTCCCTCGTGGACGTAGTCGTTGATCACCAGGGCGATGTCGCCGGTGACGTACTGGTGGCGGACGGCCACCTTGATCGGCAGGAAGTGCTGCTCCTCCCGGCTGCGCGCGCGCCTCTGGTCGCCGGTCAGGACCGTGCCGGGGGCGAGGATCAGCAGGGCGTCCGGCTCGTAGAGCTGCTCCAGCTGGTCGAGATCGCGGTTGTTGAACGCGCGCTCGAACAGGGGCAGGAGCGCGGCGGGGTCGGTGGGTGCGGCGGGCGGTTCCGCGGAAGCGTTCGACATGGGCGCAGCACACCCGGACCGGGACGGACCGGTCAACGACGACGGGCCGGTTCTGTCAGGTCGCGGCCCCGGCGGACATCGAGGTGACTAACTAAGATCCGCGCCGTTTGCCGGGCGGGGCGCGGCCGACAGGATGCCCGTAGATGGTCCATGCGATGCCCAGGCGCATCGACTCGTGAGGAGCGTTCCTGTGATCAAGGTGGCAATCATCTTCCACTCCCGCAGCGGGAATACCTACCAGATGGCCGTGGCAGCGGCGGCTGCGGCGGTGAAGGCGGGCGCGGAGGCGCAGCTCTACAAGGTGCCCGACCTGCCCAGCCCGATGGTGCTCGACCACAAGGCGTACGCCGAGCTCAACGCCGAGACCGCGGACGTCCCGGTGGCCACGCTCGCGGACCTGGTCGCGGCGGACGCCATCATGATCGGCACGCCGGTGCACTACGGGCTGCCGGCTCCGCAGATCCTCGACTTCATCGACCACTCCGGACCGGTCGCCATTCCGGGTGACCTGGCGAACAAGGTGGTGTCCGTGTTCGCGTCCGGCTCGATGCCGCACGCCGGGCAGCAGGCGGCCATCCTGGCGCTGCACAACTGCATCTGCCACTGGGGTTCGCTGATCGTCCCGAACGGCTCCAGCGTGGAGGTGCTCGGCCTGCCGAACAACGGCGCGCCGTACGGCACGTGCAGCGTCTCCCGGCACGAGGCGAACAACGTCCACGAGGACAACCTCGCCGCCCTCGAGTACCAGGCGCTGCGGCTGGTCGAGGTGGCCACCGCGTACAAGATCGGCCGCGAGCAGACCACGTCGGCGATCAGGTACGTGGACCGCCGGCTGCTGGCGGAGAAGTTCGGCCTCTGACTCCGACGTGAACCGGCCCGCCCGGCGCGGGCCGGTTCGGCGTGTCCGGCCTCAGGTGGCGCCGGCTGCGGCGCGGGCGGTCAGACCGTCGAGCACGTACGCCAGCCCGAGCGCGAAGTTCGTGTCCCAGTCGTCGTCGAGCAGGTGCCGCTGCGCGGCCAGTGTGGGATAGCTGGCGCTGTGCCGCTCCAGCATCAGCTGGCCCTCCCGGCGTTCGGCCGCCGACCACCGCAGCGTGGCCTGGCTGGCCGCGGAGCCCTGGACGTGGCTGTAGAGCACCCAGCTCGCCGCGGTGACGTCCCGGGAGGTGAACCCGGCGCGGGTCAGGGTGGCCTGGAGGAACTCCATCCAGGACAGGAAGCCGGGGCCGACCGCGGGGCGTCGTCGCATCACCGCCGACCACGGGTGCCGAAGCAGCGCGGCACGGCGCTCGGTCAGCAGCGTCGTGACGTCCGCCCGCCAGTCGTCGCCGGGTGGCGGTGGCGGCGTGGCGGCGAACACCGCGTCGACCGCGAGGTCGATCACGTCTTCCTTGGTGTCCACGTGCCAGTAGAGCGTGGTGGTGCCGACGCCGAGGCGGTCGGCGAGGCGGCGCATGGTGAGCTGCCCGACGTCGTCCTCGTCCAGCAGCTCGACCGCGGCGGCGGTGATGCGCTCGACGGTCAGTGGCGGGTCGGGCCGCCCGGCCGACGTCGTCCGCAGCCACAGGCTCCGGCTCCGCTCCGCCATCCCGTCACCCGCCTCGCCCGAAATCTGCCTGTTCCGCCCGTGAGCGTAGTACATTGGTCGGGCACCGGAACGTTGTTCGACTGCTGGACCGTCGTTCGACCCTCGCGCCGACGAAGAGGTGGGGCCAGATGAGACTCGTGGTGTTCGGCGCGAACGGGCCCACCGGCCGGCTGGCCACCGAGCTGGCGATGGCCCGGGGCCACGTCGTCACAGCAGTGACCCGGCGTCCGGAGTCCTTCCCGGTGCGGGGCGAGAACCTGCGGGTGGTGGGCGCCGACGTGCTGGACGCCGCGGCTGTCGACGCCGCCGTCGCCGGCCAGCAGGCGGTGATCTCGACGCTGGGTGTGCCGTACACGAAGGAGACGGTGCGAACCTACTCCGAGGGCGCCGCCAACATGATCGCCGCGATGCGGGCCCACGGCCTGCGCCGGCTGGTCTGCGTGACGTCGACCGGCACCAGCGGCGAGCACGCCGAGGGCGAGACGTTCACGTTCAAGAAGATCATCGCACCGATCCTGCTGCGGATGGGACGCACCGTCTACGAGGACATGGCGCGGATGGAGAAGGTGGTGTCGGAAAGCGGTCTGGACTGGACCGTCATCCGTCCGGCCGGTCTCTTCGACGGTGACGGCGTCACCGACTACCGGGCCGAGCCGCGCCGGCTCCCCGGCCGGTTCACCTCCCGCACCGACCTGGCCGACCTGCTCGTCCGGGAGGCGACCGAGGACCTCCACGTCGACCAGTTCATCGACGTGGTCACCACCACCGGCGCGCCGACCTTCGCGCAGATGTTCATCCGGGAGGCGCTGCACATCGGCAAGTGACGCCCGCCCCGCGGGCCTCCCGGCGACCTGCGCCTCGGCCAACCACTGTGGCCCCGAGGGCGGTGCCGCCAGCACCTCGACCATCCTCGCCGCGGGTTCCAAGCTCGTGTGCATTCGCCGCCGCGCCGCGAGGAGGCAGGATGCTGCTGGACGAGGACCTGACGGATCTGTGCGACGACATCCTGGCCGGGCTGCCGCGCAGCGATCAGCGACGGCGCGGCCGGGAGTACGTCCGCGGGCTGCTGCTGGCCCGGGGACGCAAGTCGATCCGCAACATCGCCGCGATCTCCACGGAACCCGCCGCGGAGCAGGCGCTGCACCATTTCGTCAGCGACTCCACCTGGGACTGGATGCCGGTCCGGCGGGCGCTCGCCCGGCACGTCACGCGCCTCTGCGGGGCCCGGACCTGGGTGCTGCATCCGACCCTGATCCGCAAGGCCGGGACGCACTCGGTGGGCGTCGGCCGCCGGTACTCGCCGGGCCTGGGGCAGTCCCTCAACGCGCAGCACGCGGTTGGTCTCTGGGCGGCCTCGACGAGCGTCGTCACGCCGGTCAACTGGCGGCTGCACCTCAACGAGGACTGGTTGTCCGACGAGAAGCGCCGCCGGCGCGCGGCCATCCCGGACGACCTGGTCGCCCAGTCGCTGGGCGCCTGCACCGTCGAGGCGTACCTGGAACTGGGGGCGCCGGCCGGCGAGCTGGTCGTGGTGGACGCGCGGGAGATGGACGTCGAGGCGGTGGTCCGCCGGTTACGGGCCGCCGGAGCGCCGGTGCTGGTCCGGGTGCCCGCCGGCCTGCGGCTGGTCCCGGCCGCCGGCGCCACCGCCGAGCCGGCCGGCGACCTGGCGGCGACCGTACGGCACCAGCGCCGGCCGGTCTTCGGGCTCACGGCGCGCCCGCCGGTGCTGGCCGGCACCGTCGCGGTTCGGCTGCCCAGCACCCGCAGCTACGATCCCCTGCTCCTGGTGGAGCTGAGCGCGCCGGGGCGCGGTGAGCCCGGCCAGCTGTGGCTGACCAGTCGCGGCGACATCGGCCTCGCCGACCTGGTCCGCCGGGCGGCGCTGGTCCGGCGGGTCACCGACGACCTGGAGTCCACCGGCGACCAGGTGGGACTACGCGACTTCACCGGCCGCTCGTACCGGGGCTGGCACCGCCACGTGACGCTGGCGTCGGCGGCGCACACGGTGCTCGCGACGCACGGCCGGCCGGAGCCGGCCCTGCGGCGCACCTCCTGACGCGCGACGGGCGGGCTCAGCCGGCCTGGAGCAGGGTCATCCCCATGGACATCCCGCCGCCGAATGCGGTGAGCAGCACGAGGTCGCCTGCGCGGACCCGGCCGGAGCGGCACAGCTGGTCGTAGGTGATGGGCACCGCGGCGGCGCCGGTGTTGCCGTAGGCGGTGTACGTGCTGGCGACGCGGTCGAAGGGCAGCCCGAGCCGCTCCGCCATCGAGGCGAGGATCCGGCCGTTTGCCTGGTGCGGCACCAGATGCCCGAGCCGGTGCGGCGGCACACCGTGCTCGGCCAGGAACTCCGCGATGCCGGCGACCACGTACGTGTCGATGAACTCGCGTACTCCCCGGCCGTCCATCCGGAAGTGGTGCGAGCCGTCGCGGAGCGTCTGCTCGGAGGCCGGCAGGCGGCTGCCACCGGCCGCCACGCCGATCAGCCCGCGCGCCTCGGCGAAGCTGAGCAGCCGGGTGGCCACGACCCGGTGCGCGCCACCGACCCCGATCACCGCGGCGCCCGCGCCGTCGCCGAACAGCACCACTGTGCGGCGGTCCTGCGGCGACAGGATGCGCGAGTAGACGTCCGCGCCGATCACCAGCGCCGGCCGGTCCCCCGCTGCGGTCACCAGCCGCTCGGCGACCGCGAGCCCGTAGCTGAAGCCGCTGCACACCGCGTTGACGTCGAACGCGGCGGTACCCCGTCCGGCGCCGATCTCGTGGGCGACGACGCTGGCCGTGGGCGGTTGCGGCGAATCCGGCGTCGACGTGGCCACCACGACGAGCGCCAGGTCGGCCGCGTCGACGCCGGCGTCCGCGAGGGCGACGCGCGCCGCGCCGATCGCCAGGTCGGAGGTCGCCTCGTCCGGCTTGGCCCACCGCCGCTGCCGGATGGCCGTCTTCTCGAACACCCAGTCGCCGGTCACGCCGGCGTGCTCGGCCGCCTCGTCGTTAGTCACCACCCGGCCGGGCAGGTAGGAGCCGGTGCCGAGCACACCGATCGGCCGGTCGCCACGCGAATATGTGAGCATGCGCCAGGTCCATTTCTTCACCAGCCGTCGAACGCGGAATTGCGATAAGGACGGGCACCGACTTCGCGGCGAATAGTGTCGACGGTCCTCCAGACCAGACCTGCGGTCAATGTATGGCAACCGCAGCGGGCAGGGCAACCGGCGGAGCCGACGTGACATATTCGCCCGCACCGCCTTGGCCGGGCGCGATCCGGTCACCACTATGCGGATGTGGACGCCAAACCCGTAAACGGTCCGGCCGGGTCACCGTGGATGGACGCCATCGACGTGCACCATCACATAATTCCCGACTTCTATGCGGCCGAGCTTCGCGAATTGGGCGGTTCCACTGTTCTTTCCGGAGTCGACCGCCCCACGTGGAGCCGGGCGGGCAGCCTCGCCATGATGGATCGGCAGGGAATACGCGCCGCGATCGTCAGCCTGTGGCCGGGCGTACCCCCGCTGGACCGCGCCCGCAGCCGCGCTCTCGCGAGGCGGCTGAACGAGTACCTGGCCGAGTTCGTGGCGGCCGGCGACTGCCGCTTCGGCGCGTTCGCGGTGCTGCCCTTCCCCCACCTCGACGACTGCGTGGCGGAGTTCGTCCACGCCATCGACGTGCTCGGCCTGGACGGGCTCGGGCTGCTCACCAACTACGACGGGCTCTACGTCGGCGACCGCCGGCTCGATCCGCTGCTGGCCGAGGCCGAGCGGCGGCGTACGCCGATCTTCGTGCACCCAGCGGTGCCGCCGGCCACCGGCCAGCCCGCCTTCGGGCTGCCGCTGTCGCTGTACGAGTTCCCGTTCGAGACGGTGCGGCTGGTGGCGCAGCTGCTCTACAACGGCACGCTGGAGCGGTTCCCCGAGCTGCGGATCATCCTGCCGCACGGCGGCGGCGGGGTCACCTACTACGCCGACCGGCTCACCTACGGCCCGGTCATCAACCGCGATCTCGCCGACCGCCTGCCGGACGATCCCCTCGCCGTGCTCCGCCGCCTCTACTTCGACGTGGCGATGTGCGGCCGGCACGCGCTCGCCTCGCTGCGGCTGTTCGCCGATCCGGAACGGGTCCTGGTCGGCTCCGACTACCCGTTCATGCCGGAGTCCTTCGGCGCCTCGATCGGTGCGGGAGTGGCGCGCCACGCGGACCTCGATCCGGGGTGGTGGGCCGCGGTCAACCGGTCCAACGCGGCGAAGCTGTTCGCCCGTTTCCCCTCGACAGGAGAGTGACCACATGCTCGACGACACGCTTGTCGACGCGTACCTGAACCGCATCGGTGTGGCCCGGCCGGAGCGGCTCGACGCCGAGTCGCTGCGGCTGCTGCACGCGCAGCACGAGCTGACGGTGCCGTTCGAGACCATCGACTACCACCTCGGCAAGGAGATCTTCATCGACGAGCGGGTGGTCGAGAAGATCGTGTACCAGAACCGCGGCGGCGGCTGCGGCGAGATCAACAACGCGTTCCACTACCTGCTGGAGGCGCTGGGCTTCGACGTCACGCTGCACCAGGGCCGGGTCTGGCTCGGGCACGAGTTCACGCCGCCGTACAACCACTCGGTGACCACGGTGCGCATCGGCGAGCAGCGGTGGCTGAGCGACGTCGGCCTGGGTCGCAGCAGCCGCTACCCGCTGCTCCTGGAGTCGCCGCAGCCGCAGGAGGACCCGCACGGCACCTTCTCCACCAAGCGGGTCGCCGACAACGCCACCGACGTCTTCCGGGCCGACGCGCTGCAGTATCGCTTCTACGACGAGCCGGTCGTGGCGGCCGACGGCATGCAGGTGCTGTGGTGGTACCGCACCTCACCGGACTCGCCTTTCCTGCAGAACCTGTCCTGCACGCTGCCGACCGAGAACGGGCGCATCATCCTGCGGGAGAACAAGCTCGTCGTGATCGACGGCGACGAGCGGCGCATCGAACGGATCACCAACGACGACGACCTGCTGGCGGCGTACGACAAGTACTTCGGCATCAAGCTGGACGCGCCGCCGAAGCCGAGTCCGCACGTCAAGAAGTCGATGCGCATGTCGTACGAGCGGGACTGAGCCGTGCTGACCGACGAGCAGGTGCGGGGCTACCTGGACCGGATCGGCGCCGCCCGCCCCGAGCGGCCGGACCTCGCGGCGTTGCGCGACCTGCAGGAGCGCCACACGTGCACGGTGCCGTTCGAGAACCTGGACTACCACCTGGGCCACGAGATCTACATGGACGAGCGGGTGCTGGACAAGGTGATCCGCCAGCGCCGCGGCGGCGGCTGCTTCGAGATCAACACCTCGCTGTTCTTCCTGTTGCGGGCGCTGGGTTTCGCGGTGACGCTGCATCAGGGGCGGGTTTGGCTCTCCGGGCGGTTCAACGGCCCGCACAATCATCTGATGCTGACCGTGGACCTGCCCGAGACCGGCTCCCGCTGGCTGGTCGACGTCGGCTTCGGCAAGAACAGCCGGTTCCCGTTCCGGCTCGACGCGGCCGAGCCGTACGTGGACCCGCACGGCCGGTTCGCCACCCGGCGGGTCGAGCCGGGGGTCGTCGACGTGTACCGCAACGACGCGCTGCAGTACCGGTTCCACGACGAGCCGGCCGACCTGGCCGACTTCCGGCAGAACCTGTGGTGGTACCGCACCTGCCCGGACTCGCCGTTCCTGCGGAACATGTTCTGCACGCTGCCCACCGCCGACGGCCGGGTCACCCTGCAGGGCGACGTGCTGACGGTTATCGCCGGCGACCGCCGGAGCGTCGAGACGCTCACCGACGACGACGCGCTGCTGGAGGCGTACCGGCGGTGGTTCGGGATCGTCCTGGACAAACCGCCGACGCCGAGCCCGTACGCGGACCAGTCGTCGCGCATGGCGTTCTTCCAGAACGACGACGGCGGGCCGGCCCGCCGATGACGACAGTGCGGGCCGCCTACGTCGACCGGCTGGGCCTGGCCACCGAGATCCGGTACGGCGAGTTGCCCGCGCCCCGGCCGGGCCCCACCGACGTGCTGGTCGACACGCTCGCCACCACCGTCAACCACGTCGACACGTTCGTGCGGGCCGGCACGTACCGTACGCCGGTCCCACTGCCGTTCGTGGTGGGCCGGGACGTGGTGGGCGTGGTCGCGCACGCCGGTGACGGCGTGGCCGGCTTCCGCCCCGGCGACCGGGTCTGGTGCAACAGCCTGGGCCACGGCGGACGTCAGGGCGCGGCCGCCGAGCAGGTGGTGGTGCCCGCGGACCGGCTGTACCCGCTACCGGCGGCGGCCTCGGTGGAGGCGGTCACCGTGCTGCACCCGGCCGCCACCGCCTACCTGGCGCTGGCGGTGCACGGCCGCATGCGCCCCGGTGAGACGGTGGTGGTGGGCGGTGGCGGCGGCAACGTCGGCTCCGCGTTGATCACGACGGCGACGGCGCTGGGCGCGCGCGTGGTCGCCACCGCGGCGCCCCGGGACGAGGCGTTCTGCCGGGCCGCCGGCGCGGTCGAGGTGGTCGACTACGCCGCACCGGATCTCGGTGACCGGCTCGCCGCGTCCTGCCCGGAGGGCGTCCACGTCTACCTGGACACCTCCGGCACCAACGACCTGGACCTGGCGGTCGGGCAACTCGCCGTACGGGGGCGGATCGTGCTGCTCGCGGGCGCGCGGACCCGTCCGGCGCTGCCCGCCGGTGAGCTGTACACGAACGACAGGTCGATAGTCGGTTTCGTCATCTCGCTCGCCACGACCGCGGAACTGGCGGAGGCGGCCGGTTTCATCAACCGGCTGCTCGCGGCCGGCCGGCTGCGCCCGCGCGAGGTGGTGCGGCTTCCGCTGTCCGCGATGCGGGAGGCGCACCGGATGGTGGAGGACGGCGAGATGCGCGGGCGGCGGGCCCTGGTCGTCCCGGACGGCGCGGCGTCACAGCTCGGTGAGCAGGCGGTGCAGGCGTAGCGCGAGCTGGATCTCCAGCGCCCGTGCCGGGAGTTGCCAGGTCGGGCCGAGCAGGCGCTTCACCCGGTCCAGCCGCCGGGTGACCGTGTTCGGGTGCATGTGCAGCAGCTCCGCCGCGTTGGTCGGGCTGCGGCCGGCCTCGAAGTACGCGTCGAGCGTGCGGGCGAGGTCGCCGTCGCGGTGCCGGTCGTAGTCGAGCACCGGCTGGAGGGTGGCGTCGATGAACTGGTCGATGCCCTCCCGGCCGGCCAGCAGCATCGGCAGGAAACCCAGCTCCCGTACCGACACGCCGCGACCGGCCAGCTCCATTGAGATCATGACGTCGAGGCAGCGCAGCGCCTGCCGGTAGCGCACCGCCACCCGCTCCGGCCCGGAACCGCTGTCGGACGCCGCGGCCGTCACCGGGCGGCCGAAGAGCGCGCCCGACTCCTCCGCCGCCGTCCGGGCGATCTCGGCCGGGTCGGCCTCCCCCGGCAGCAGCAGCACGATGTCGTCGTCGTGCAGCGCGGACAGACCGTCACCCCGGGCGGCGAACGCCGCGCTCCACATCGACGCCCAGTGCGGGCTGACGCCGTCCGGGCGCAACACCACCACGACGTACGGCCGGTCCAGCCGCACGCCCAGCCGCCGGGCCCGTCCGACAAGCGTGCCGGTGGGCTGCGGCGTGGTGATCAGCTCGTTGAGCAGGGCACGGCGGGCCTGGCTCTCCCGGCTGTCGTCGAGCTGGCGCAGGATCACCGCCGCCGCCTGGGCGATCAGGAGCAGGAGCTGCCCGTCCGGGTCGGCGAGCGGGCTGTCCATCTCCAGCAGCAGGTCTCCCATCCGCCGGTCGCCGGCCAGCACCGGGACGACCATGCGGCGGCCGTCCGGCACGCCCGGCTCCGGTCCGGCGGCGGCGGACCGGCTCGCGGCGACCACCAGACCGTCGTCGGTGCACAGCCGCACCGACGCGCCGAGACGCCGGTCGGCCTCCACCACGAAGGCGCGCGCGTCGCCGCGGGCCACGGCCAGGTCGATGAAGCCGTAGTGCGCGGAGCGCAGCGCCCGCATCCGGTCCAGGTCGGCGGCGGTACGGGCGGACTGCTGCTCCAGCCCGTAGAGCCGGGCGATCGCGACGTCCAGCAGTTGCGTCTTCTCCATCGCCGCGCCCGCGAGCCGGGCGAACGAGGTCAACTGGACGCGCTCCCCCTCGGTGACCGTCCGGGGGCGCCGGTCGGCGAGGTACAGCGCGGCGACGGACCGGCGGGGGGCGTATCCGCGCAGGTGGCCCAGACGTACCGCGACCACCGCGTGCAGTGCCCCGTCGTCGTCCGATCCGGACACCGGCGCGGCGGCCGGGGCGGATTCCGCGTCACCGCACCACAGCGGTGATCCGTCCAGCAGCGCCGCGCCGGAGGGATGGTGACCGGGCAGGTCCAGCCGGCCGTCCTCGTGGGGGCCGTCCGCCGCCCGTACCGTGATCGTCGGTCCGTCCTCGGACACGACGGCGACGAAGGCGGCCGGCGCGTCGAGCAGCCGACGGCCCTGCCGAGCGATGTCCCGCAGCAGACCGCCTTCGTCGTGCGGCACCCCGGCGTCGTCGGCGGAGCCGGGCACGGCGGTGCCTTGTTCCGTGCTCCCCCCCATGACTCTTCCCGTGTCCGTAGTCGCGTCGCGGATCTGCGCCGGATTATAGGCGCCCCGGCCACGAAAGACGTCGAACCTGATGAATCAGAGTCGAACACTTTGACCCTTCGGGAAGCCGATAACGACGATTCTCCGCATGGCCGAAACCGATACCACCACGCCACTGTTCGAATCGCAGGCGGAAATCGTCGTCGACGCCACTCCGGACGAGGTCTACGCGCTCGTCAGTGACCTTCCCCGGTGCCGGGAGTGGAGCACCGAGTGCACCGGAGGCGAGTGGATCAGCGGCCGTCCCGGCGCCGCCGGGGCGGTGTTCCGCGGCCACAACGTCCGCGGCGAGGACGTCGTCGCCTGGGCGCCGGTCGTCCGCGGCGTCTGGACCACGGAGTCGCAGGTGCACACCGCGATCCCCGGCGTCGAGTTCAGCTGGGCCATGCGGGACAGCCGGGGGCGCGCCCAGAGCAGCGTGTGGGCCTTCCGGATGAGCCCCGAGGGCGCCGGCTGCCGCCTGACGCACCACTTCCGGATGGACGAGCCCACCGAGGGCATCCGCAAGATCACCCGAGACATGGACGACGACGAGCGCCGGCGTTTCGTCACCGAATGGGGCGCCAAGGTCGGCGCCGATCTGCACGAGACGCTGCGCCGACTCAAGTCGATCATCGAGACCGAACGGTAGGAGCCGGACATGTTGCTGCAGACGATCGCCAATCGCGGCATCCGACTGGGCACACTCTTCGACCGGGCCGCGGCCCGGCACCCGGACAACAGCGTCACCCTCGACCACGACCTCGACGTGGCGCCGGAACTCGGCCGGCGGCTCACCGTCGGCGCGGTCGCCGGCCTGGTCGCCGACCTGGCCGCCCGCCTGCACGCCGCCGGCGTACGACCGGGCGACCGCGTGGTGGTCCACAAGTCGCACAACTTCGACATCACGCTGAGCGCGTGCGCGCTGGCCCGGATCGGGGCCGTGCCGGTGCTGCTCTCCCCCCACCTCGACGCCACCACGGTGCTGCACCTGATCCGCCGGGCCGGCCGGCCGTACCTGCTGACCGACCGCGCCACCCTCGACGGAGAACTGGCGGACACCGTGTTCCCGGCGGTCGCCGGGGTGCTGCTCGCCTCCGGAGAGCATCCGTCGGCCACGTCGCTGCGCGCCCTGACCGGTGTGCCGAGCGTCCCGCCGATCGTCATGTCCCCCGACCATCCCACCCTGGTCACCCACACCTCCGGCACCACCGGGCTGCCGAAGCTGGCCGTGCACACCGGACGGACGCTGCAGGCGCGCTACCGCCCGCAGGCGTCGGTCGCCGCGCTGGTGCGCCGCCGCTGCCCGGTCGCCATCCACGTCTCGTTCGTGCACTCGCGCCTGTTCACCGCGCTGGCGATCACGATGCTGCGCGGCTTCCCGCTGCTGGTGCTCGCCGACAACGACCCGGACCAGGCCACCGACCTGTTCCTCACCCATCGTCCGGGCGTGCTGGAGACCCACCCCAACTCGTTCCTGCGGTGGGAGCGGCTGGCCGACGACCCGCGCGCGCCGCTGGCCACCGTGCGCTACTTCAGCAGCACCTTCGACGCCATCCACCCGCGCACGGTCCGGCGCATGCTCGGGGCCTCCGCGCATCCCAAGCCGGTGTTCGGCCAGCTGTACGGGCAGAGCGAGGTCGGCCCGGTCGCGGCCCGCGCGTTCACCCGCCGCCGGCCCGAGGACGCCGACGGGCGCTGCGTCGGCATGCCGTTCCCCGGCATGACCGACATCCGGGTGGTCAGCCGCAACGGACGCCCGCCCACCCGCGACAACCCCGGCTACATCGAGGTACGCACCGACGGGCGCATCGTCACCTACCTCGGCGAGCAGCAGCGGTACGAGGGTCAGCGCCACGGATCGTGGTGGCGGATGGGCGACCTGGGCTACCGCACCCGGCTGGGCTGCCTGCACCTGCTCGACCGCGAGGTCGACGAGATCGACGGGTTCGGCAGCACGCTGGCGGTCGAGGACACGCTCTTCACCCGGCTGGACGAACTCGTCGAGGTGATCATCCTGCCGGCGCCGGACGGGCCGCCCGTGCCGGTGATCTGCACCAGCGAGGACCTGCCGATCGACATCGACCGCTGGGCCGGCGCGGTCGCCACGCTGCCGCCGATGGCCCGTCCGGTGCAGCGGCGCCTGGCGGATCTCCCGCAGACCGCCACCACCAAGATCAAACGGTTGGAGTTGGCCCGGCAGCTGCTCGACCGGGACAGCGCGGCCGGATGAGCACCCGGACGCCCGTACGCGTGGTCGTGGCCGGGGGCGGCATCGGCGGGCTCGCCACGGCGCTGGCGGTCGCGGCGCACGGCCATCACGTGACGGTCCTGGAACGCCAGCCCGAGTTCACCGAGCTGGGCGCGGGCATCCAGCTCGCCCCCAACGGCCTGTACGCGCTGGACGCGCTCGGTGTGGGACCGCAGGTGCGGGCCACCGCGGTCGCCATGGCGGAACTGCGGTTCATGGACGGCGTGACCGGCGTACACGTCACCAGCATGCCGTTGACCGAGCGCTACCAGCGCCGGTTCGGCAGCCCGTACGTGGTGGTGCACCGCGCCGAGTTGCACCGCCGCCTGCTCGACGCCGCCCGGCGGCTGCCCCGGATCACGCTGCGCCCGGCCACCTCGGTGGCCGGCTACGACCAGAACGCGGCCGAGGCCACCGTGCGCCTGGACTCCGGCGAACGGATCCCCGCCGACATGGTGGTCGGCGCCGACGGCATCCACTCCCGCATCCGCCGCCAGCTCGTCGGCGACGGCGAGCCGCGCAACTCCGGCATCACCGCGTACCGCGCCATAGTCCCCATGTCCGAGGTGCCGGCCCGGGTACGCCGGGACGCGGTCACCTGGTGGGCCGGACCGGACTGCCACTTCGTGCACTACCCGATCAGCGGCGGGGCGTACCTGAACATGGCCGCCAGTCACGCCGACGGCGCGCCCACGCTGTTCGCCGGCCGGCCCACCGACGGCGCACTGGTCCGGGCCGCGATGTCGCGCCTCGGCGCGGTCGGTGACCTGCTGCGCCTCAGCGACGAGTGGCGGGCCTGGGTGCTCGTCGACCGGCCGCCCGTCGACGACTGGGCCGACGGCCGGGTCGCCCTGCTCGGCGACGCCGCGCACCCCATGCTGCACTACGCCGCGCAGGGGGCCTGCCAGGCGCTGGAGGACGCGGTGGTGCTCGGCGACCTGCTCGGCGACGGCGCCGAGCCGGTGCCCGAGGTGCTCCGCCGCTACGTCGCGCAACGGCGGGAGCGGACCGCCGCGGTGCAGGCCGTCTCCCGCGACAGCATCCGGCTCTGGCACGCCGCCGGGGACGCGGCGACGGCCCGCAACCGGGCGCTCGCCGCGATGACGCCGCAGGAGCTGCACACGGCGGTGGCCTGGATGCACGCCGCCCGGGTGCGCGGCGAGCGCCCGAGCGAGGCCGTGCGATGACAGGCCCGCGGCATCTGCGGATCTGCATCGTCGGCGCGGGCCCGCGCGGACTGTCCGTCCTGGAGCGGCTCTGCGCCCAGGAACGGCACGACCGGGCCTGCGCCAGCCTCACCGTGCACGTGGTGGACCCCGCCGCGCCCGGCGCCGGCGCGGTGTGGCGCACCGACCAGTCCCGGCTGCTGCTGACGAACACCGTCGCCTCACAGATCACCGTCTACACCGATCCGAGCTGCCGGCTGGCCGGGCCGATCGAGCCCGGGCCGAGCCTGTACGAGTGGGCCCGGAGCGTGGCGTCGGCGGGCCCGTGGGGCGCGCTCGACCCCGACGTGCTCGACGAGGCGCGCGCCCTCGGCCCCGACGACTATCCGACCCGGGCGTTCTACGGCCACTACCTGCGGGACAGCTTCCGCCGGATCGTGCGCCGCGCGCCGCCGCACGTCTCGATCCGGTGCCACCGCTCCCGCGCGGTGGCCAGCGCCGACACGTCGGGCGTGCCGGGCGGTCCGCAGGGCGTACGGCTGGCCGACGGCACCCGGCTGCACCACCTGGACGCCGTGGTGCTGGCCCTGGGACACGCCGCCGCCCGGCTGGATCCCCGGCAGGCACGCACGGCGAGCCTGTCCCGGGTGCACGGACTCACCTATCTCCCCCAGGCCAACCCCGCCGACGTCGACCTCGGCCACATCCCGGCGGGCGCGCCGGTGCTGCTGCGCGGGCTGGGCCTGACGTTCTTCGACCACCTGATCCTGCTCACCGTCGGCCGCGGCGGCAGCTTCACCGAGGAGGGCGGACGACTGCGGTACCGGCCCAGCGGCGCCGAACCGAGGTTGTCCGCCAGTTCCCGCCGGGGCATCCCGGCGCACGCCCGGGGCGACAACCAGAAGGGTGTGACCGGCCGGCACCTGCCCCGGCTGCTGACCGCGCAGGCCGTGGCGCGGCTGCGCGCCCGCCGCGCCCGCGGCGAGTCGATCCGGTTCCGCCGCGACGTGTGGCCGCTGATCGCCGCCGAGGTGGAGAGCGTCTACTACGCGACGCTGCTGCGCCGCACCGGGCACGCCGGCCTGGCCGAGAGTTTCACCGTGCGCTACCTCGCGACCCCCGCCGAGCGGCGGCCGGCGCTGCTCGACGAGTACCCGATACCGCCGGCGCGGCGCTGGGACTGGGACCGGCTGGCCCACCCGTACCGCGGGCGCGAGTTCCGCGACCGGGACGACTTCCGCGCCTGGGCGCTGGACCACCTGGCCCGGGACGTTGCGCACGCGCGGGCCGGCAACGTCGACGGGCCGCTCAAGGCAGCGCTGGACGTCCTGCGTGACCTGCGCAACGAGATCCGCCTGGCGGTCGATCACGGCGGGATCGACGGCGACTCGTACCGCGACGAGCTGACCGGCTGGTTCACCCCGTTCAACGCGTTCCTCTCGATCGGCCCGCCGGCCCGGCGCATCGAGGAGACGATCGCGTTGATCGAAGCCGGTGTGCTGGAACTGACCGGGCCGGACACCCAGATCGTCATCGACACCGAGACACCCGCGTTCGAAGCGACGTCCCGGACCGTGCCCGGTCCCCCGGTCCGCGCCGGCGTCCTCATCGAGGCGCGGCTGCCGGAACCCGACCTGCGCGGCACCGCCGACCCGTTGCTGCGCCACATGCTCGACACCGAACAGTGCCGGCCGTACCGGATCCCCTACGACGGCGGCACGTACGAGACAGGAGGACTCGCCGTGACCGAACGTCCCTACCGGGTCGTCGACGCCCAGGATCAGCCGCACCCGCGCCGGTTCGCGTTCGGTGTGCCCACCGAGTCGGTGCACTGGGTGACGGCGGCCGGCATCCGGCCGGGCAACGACTCGGTGATCCTGGCCGACGCCGACGCGATCGCCGCCGAGGTGCGCTCGCTCGCGCCGGCCGGACATGCGGTGGCCGACCGCGCGGCCTCCGGGCCGGCCCGCTTCCCGGGGGTGATCGTGTGATCGACACGCTGGAGGTGGCGGTGGACAGCGGCCTGCTCTCACCGGTGCGCGCCGGCACGAGCATCGAGCCGGTGGTCGGCGACCGGGCCTGGCTGCAGGCCATGCTGGACGCCGAGGCGGCGCTCGCCCGCGCCCAGGCGCGGCTGGGCACGCTGCCCGTCCAGGCCGCCGCGGTGATCACCCGGACCGCCCGGGCCGAGCTGTTCGATCTGCGGGGCGTCGCGATGGCGTCCCGGGACACCGCGAACCCGGTGGTGGCGCTTGTGGCCCAGCTGACCCGCGCGGTCGCCGAACTGGACCCGGCCTCCGCCGAGTACGTCCACCGTGGCTCCACCAGCCAGGACATCCTGGACACCGCGGCGATGACAGTCGCGCACCGGGCGCTCACCGTCATCGACGACCACCTCGCCGCCGCCGTCGACGCGCTCGCCGGGCTGGCGCTGACCCACCGCGACCTGCCGATGGCCGGACGGACGCTGGCCCTGCACGCCGCCCCCACCACGTTCGGGCTGAAGGCGGCCGGCTGGCACCAGTTGCTGCGCGACGCCCGGGTGCGGCTGTGCCGGGTACGCGACCAGGGCCTGCCGGTGTCGCTCGGCGGCGCGGCCGGCACGCTGGCCGGCTATCTGGAGTACGCGGCGCTGGACGGCGCGGCCGAGCCGGACCCCGGCTACGTGGACCGCCTCGTGGCGGCGTTCGCCGAGGAGACCGGCCTGAGCCGGCCTGCGTTGCCCTGGCACACCCTGCGTACGCCGCTGGCCGACCTCGCCGCGGTGCTCGCGTTCGTGACGGGCGCGCTCGGCAAGATCGCCGTCGACGTGCTCTCGCTGGCGCGCAGCGAGGTGGGCGAGGTGGCCGAGCCGGCGGCCAGCGGGCGCGGCGCCTCCTCCGCGATGCCGCACAAGCGGAACCCGGTCTTCGCCACGCTGATCCGCAGCGCCGCGCTCCAGGTGCCGCCGCTGGCGGCCGGGCTCACCCAGGCGCTGCTCAGCGAGGACGAGCGGTCCGCCGGCGTGTGGCACGCCGAGTGGCTGCTGCTGCGCGAGTGCCTGCGGCTCACCGGCGGCGCCGCGGAGGCGGCCGTGACGCTGACGCGGGGGCTCGTGGTGCGCCCGGAGCGGATGGCGGCCAACCTGGCGCTGACCCGGGGCCAGCTCACCTCCGAACGGGTCGCCGCCCGGCTCACCCCCGTCGTCGGCCGGGACCGGATCAAGGAGGTGCTGACCCGGGCCGCCGCGGAGGCCGACGCGACCGACCGCCCCCTGTACGACGTCCTGGCGGAGACGCCGGAGCTGCGCGGCCGCTACACCGCCGAGGAACTGGCCCGGATCGGTGATCCGGCCGGCTACCTCGGCGCGGCGGGCACGCTCGTGGACGGCGCGGTCGTCGCCCGGGCGGAGCCGGCCCGGCGCTGACCGCTGGTCCCGCGCGCACGGGCCGCGGTCGGACGCGGGATCGGGTCAGCCGATGCCGTCGACCGCGGCCCGCAGCGCGCTGATCGACGGATCCCAGGTGAAGTTCAGGACGGGGATGCCGGAGGCGGCGGCGTTGCTGTCGCCGCCGAGGACCACCGCCCGCGGTTTGCCGGTGCCCTGGGGGACCACGAGATACCAGTTGCCCTTCACGTTCGCGATGAACACGTCGTCTGCCTCCTGGTCGGGCGGGTTCGGGTTGGTGACGTCTCCGGCCCAGCTCTCGAAATCGACTGTCGCGCGGAAATCCGTCGGACTGGCGGTGTTCAGCCAGAGGCTGGTGTGCACGTGCGGCCCGACGCCGGACTCGCTGCCGTTGGCCGAGGCGCCGGAGTACGCGATGGTCTGGCCACGCGACACACGTTGACCGGGTGAGACGGCGACCGCCGACAGGTGCAGGTGCCGGGTGTAGTTGCCGTCGTCGTGGGCCATCCCCACGACCCGCCCGGTGGCCGTGGACGTGTCGGCCTTCACGAACCGGATCGTGCCGTTCGCCGCCGCCATGACCGGGGTGCCGGCGCCGACCGCGTAGTCGGTGCCCGGCTCGGCCGAGGGCGGCGTCCGGTTCCGGTGGTCCTGCCAGGAGCTGGAGATGCGGACACGTCCGCACGGCCGCTGGTAGCCGCCGGCGGCCCGGGCGGAGCCGGGCAGCAGGGCGAAGGCGGCCGACACCCCGGACGCGGCCAGCGCGGCGCCGGTGAGGAGCCCGCGTCTGGACAGTCCGCGCAGGTAGGCGATGCCGCCGAGGTCCTCGGGCGGCGGAGCGCCGTGGCCGACGTCCCGGGACGACCCGTCACTGAGGATCATCGATGTAAGGTACGGCCGGTTCGGACGCGGGGCAAGCGCCTCGCCCGGACGCCACGCACGCCCTCGCCGGTCGTCATTCCGTCGATGGACGCCTATTCGAAGAACCCGTTTCCGGCACTAGGCTGACGACATGTCTGACGAGCTTTCACCTTCGGCGCAGCAGTCTGCGCTGTCCGGAATCGGCCTGCGCGGCATCGACCACATCGGCCTGGCGGTGAATGATCTGGACGAGGCGATCGAGCGGTACGAGACCGTCTTCGGCATGCGGTGCGTGCACGTGGAGGAGAACGCCGAGCAGGGAGTCCGGGAGGCGATGATGTCGATCGGCCCCGACCCCGCCCAGGGCCGGCTGCAGTTGCTCGCCCCGCTGACCCCGACCTCGCCGATCGCCCGCTTCCTCAGCCAGTCCGGCCCGGGCGTGCAGCAGATCGCCTGGACCGTCGACGACGTCGAGGAGACCTCCGCCGAGCTGCGTGAGCGCGGCGTACGGCTGCTCTACGAGCAGCCCAAGCGCGGCACGGCCGGCTCCCGGATCAACTTCGTCCACCCGCGTGACGCGGGCGGAATCCTGGTCGAGCTGGTCGAGCCGGCCGCCGCCTGAGCGGGCCGCCCGGCCGCCCCGAACGGCCGGTCCCGCCGGATCGTGCCGGTCCGGCGGGACCTCGACGGCGCCGCGGTCAGTGCCGGGTGCGTGGCAGGATCCGGTCCAGCCAGCCGGGCAGCCACCAGTTTCCGCGACCGATGAGCCGCATCAGGGACGGGACCAGCAGCAGCCGGACGATCGTCGCGTCGATCAGCACGGCCAGGGCCAGCATGAAGCCCATCTGCTTGATCTCGAGGATGCGGGTGAACATGAACGACGCGAAGACCACGACCATGATCGCCGCGGCGGCGGTGATCACCTTCGCGGTGCGGGTCAGTCCGAGCTGGACGGCGGCGGCGTTGTCGCCGGTACGGTCCCACTCCTCGCGCATCCGGGAGAGCATGAACACCTGGTAGTCCATGGAGAGCCCGAAGACCAGGGCGAACGCGAACAGCGGCAGGATCACCTGGATGAACCCGGTCCGCTCGACGCCGAGGAGGTCGGCGCCGTGCCCCTCCTGGAAGACCAGCACCGCCGCGCCGAAGGCCGCGCCCGAGGTGAGCAGGTTCATGAAGATCGCCTCGAACGGCAGGACCAGCGAGCGGAAGGCGATCAACAGCAGCAGCCAGCTCGCCGCCAGCACGGCGCCGATGACCAGCGGCATGGCCCGGGAGCTCTCGTCGGTGATGTCCACGATCTCGGCGGGGCCACCGCCGACGTGAGCGGTCAGCCCGGTGCCGGCGAACGCGCCACCGGCCTGAGTGCGCAGCTCGCGTACCAGATCGGCCGTCTCGTCGGTGTCCGCGCCGTGCCGTGGACGGACGGTGACCACAGTGGTGTCCCCGTCCCGGCTCACCAGCTCGGCCAGGGCCGGGCCGGCGGCGCGCGTCGCGGCTTCGAGGTGGGCGGTGGTGTGCCCCTTGGCCTGGGCGTCGAGCACCCGGGTGACGCTCACGACGTCAGCGGCCTCCCGGTTGCCGGCGGCCTGGTCGCTGAACCGGGCGACGGCGTCGAGCTGCGCGTCGGTGAACCGGTCGCCGCCGGCCGAGACGACAACTGTGATCGGGGCGAGCACGCCGGGCGCGTACGCCTCGGAGACGATGCCGTACCCCTTGCCCGGCGGCGACTCGGCCACCGCGCCGGCGCCGAGGTCGACGCCGTACTGAAGGTGGAAGACCGGGATGGACAGGGCGCCGAGCAGGACGGTGCCGAGCGCGGCCACGAGCAGCGGACGGCGCATGACCACGGCGATGGCCTTGGCCCAGCCGGAGTGCTCCGGGTCCGGGTGGGCCAGCGACCGGCGGGCCCAGGGCAGCGCGAAGCGGTTGATGCGGGGGCCCAGAAGACCGAGCAGGGCGGGCAGCAGGGTGACCGCGATGAGCATCATGACCAGCACGGCGACTGTCATGCCGACGGCCATCGAATAGACCTTCGCGGAGCGGACCAGCCAGAGCCCGGCCAGCGAGACGACGACGGTGATGCCGGAGAACAGGACGGCCTGCCCGGCGGTGGCCACGGTGCGCCCGATGGCCCGGGCCCGTTCCGGACGGCCGCTGTCACCTGCTTTCGCCAGTTCCTCGCGGAACCGGGTGACGATGAACAGCGTGTAGTCGATGCCGAGCGCGATGCCGACCATGCTGACAGCGGTCTGCACGAACACGTCGAAGGTGGTGAAGTGGGTGGCGATGCCGAGCGCGCCGAACGCGGCGAGCACGGCGACGACACCGAGCAGGAGCGGGATGGCGGCCGCCACGAGCGACCCGAACGCGAGCAGCAGCACGATGGCGGCGGCCGGGAAGCCGATCGTCTCGGCCATGGACAGGTCCTCGTTGCCCTGCTCGACGGCGGCCGCGGCGAGCGGCGAGACGCCGGTGAAGTACGCCTCCACCTGGCCGGTGCCGAGCCCTTCGGCGATCTCGCCGAGCGGCCCGGCCTGCTCCTGGAGTTTCTTGTCGTCGCCGTCGAGACTGACCGGCACGAGCGCGGTCTTCCCGCCGGGGGCGATGAGCCGGTCCGGCGCGTCGTACGGGCTGACCACGGTGCGCACGTCCGGGGCCTGGCGGTAGCGCTCGACAGCGGTGCGGACGACCTCGCGGAACGCCGGGTCCTGCGCGTCGATCGAGGTCGAGTGCAGGACCACGAAGTCGGTCTCGCTCGGCGTGTCGGGGAACTCGGCGCTGATCAGCTCGGCGGCCTTCTCCGAGTCGGAGCCGATCACGGAGTTGGTGTTGCCGGTCAGGTGCGAGGTGAAGTAGCCGGCCGAGACGGCCGCGCCGGCGAGCAGCACCAGCCAGACCAGGATGACCTTCACTGGATTGAGCGCCGCCCAGACGGCCCAGCGGTAGAGGAAGCCTTCCTCCAGCGGCCGGTGTTCGCCACCTCGGCGGGTGCGCGACAGCGTGTCGGTCATCGAATCCCTTTCACGGTTGGCACTGATGTCCGCCGGCCACTGCGGTACGGCTGCCGGCGCCCCCTTCCGGCGCCGGTCAGCCTACCGTCCACTAGAGGCCGTTTTGTGGACCTTGTGAACGTCGAAATCAGTTGAGTACGGCGCCGGCGTCGTCCCGGAACTCCCGGCTCCGCCGGTTGTCCAGGTGCACGTAGACCCGGTGCAGCCAACGGTCCCGCCCGTCGAAGCGGGGAGTGAACTCGGACCGGCCATGCAGCACCAGCCGGTTGTCGATGAGCGCCATCATCCCGGTCTGCAGCACCAGCGGCGTGGAGACGTCGGTGAGGATCCGCTTCAACCGCGCCATCACCTCGCCGGCCTCCTCGTCCAGCGCGGTGGTCGCGTTCAGGTCGAGGCAGATGTTCGAGTCCTCCACGCTGCCGGTGAGCACCGCGTGCGGCGTGGTGCGGTCACCCTGGCGGAACGAGGGCGGCGGCGCGGTGACGAACCGGGGCTCGCGCAGCACCTTCCGGTCGGTCTCCTCGATCAGCGGCAGGGCCTGCCGGATGCAGGTGACCAGCGTGCCGGCCCGCTTGGCGTGATCGTTGCGCAGGCACAGCAGGCCGACGTAGTCGGGGCGTTCCCGGTGGAACGCGTTCTCCACGTGGAACTCCAGCGGCACCGACCCGGCGTTGCTCTGGGAGTCCTCCAGGCCGCGCACCGGGACGACGTTCTGCACCAGGGCGCCGCTCTTCTCGCTGCGGTAGGCGATCACCTCGCCGAGGTGCAGGCCGACGAGCATGGCCAGGACAGCCGGCACGGTGGTCGCCCGTTCCACCGACTCCCGGACGGTCGGAGTGCTCGGCAGGTCGCGCTCGTCCACCGGAAGGCCGGCGAGCACGAGTGAGCCGGTGGCCCCGGCGTCGCTGCGGAAGTCGCGCAGCGTCTCCATCAGCCGCAGCGGCATCCGGCAGCTCGCCTGCCGGGCCTGCGTCACCCAGGACAGGTCGTCCAGCAGGCGCGGCGACGCGGCGACGAGTTCCTCGGCCAGCGCCCGCAGGGCGGTCCGTTCGTCGTCGGCGAGGTCCAGCCTCAGTCCCTGCGCGCCGCGCGTCGACCGGTCAGATGTCGTGGTCATGGATTCGTCCTCTCGTACGGCGTGCGCGATCGTCCCGGCGCACGGGGGCCGGTGTCGGCACGGAGGGGATTCGTGGGAGCGGATCAGAGGGCGGGCAACGCGCGGCTGTCCACCTTCCCGTTGGTGGTGAGCGGAATGTGGTCGATGGCGACGACGTCCGCCGGGATCATGTAGTCGGGCAGGTCGACGGCGAGGTGGGCGCGCAACGCGGCCGCGTCCACCGCCGCGCCGGCGGTGAGCACCACGTACGCCGCCAGGCGCTTCTCGCCGGGGCTGGGCTCGCGGGCGAGCACCACGGCGTCACGGACGCCCGGATGGGCGGCGAGCCGGGCCTGGATCTCGCCCAGTTCCACCCGGTAGCCCCGGATCTTGACCTGGTTGTCGATGCGGCCGAGGAACTCCAGCGTGCCGTCGGGCAGCCAGCGGGCCAGGTCGCCGCTGCGGTAGAGGCGGCTGCCCGGCGGGCCGTACGGGTCGGGCCGGAACCGGTCCGCGGTCAGGTCCGGGCGGCCCAGGTAGCCGCGCGCCACCCCGACGCCGCCGATCCAGACCTCGCCGGGCACGCCGACCGGCACCGGGTCGAGCCGCTCGGTCAGCACGTACATGGTGGTGTTGACGATCGGCACTCCGAGCGGCACCAGCTCGGTGGCCGGCGGCTCGCTGATCGGCTGCCCCGAGTTGCCGATGGTGATCTCGGTGGGGCCGTACTCGGTGGCGACCTTCGTGCCGTCCGGCCCGGCCAGATCCAGCCAGCGCTCGGCCAGCGCCGCGGTGAACGAGTCCCCGGCCGCGATGACCATGCCGGCCAGGTCCCGCGCCTGCTCCCCGGTGAGCTGCCAGGTGAGCAGGTCCAGGTGGCCCGGGGTCATCTTGATGAAGCTGTACGGCGCGCCCGTGAGCAGGTGCGCCCCGAGGTCGGCGGTGTCCAGCGGCTCGGGCAGCAGGTGCGCCGGCTCCCCGGTGATCAGCGGGGTGAAGATGTTCGGGATGCCCAGGTCGAACGAGATCGAGGAGAAGACCGGGGCGCCGCCGGGGCCGTGCGCGGCGTACGCGCCGACGGTCCAGAGCAGATAGTTGGCCAGGCCGGCGTGCGGCACCAGCACGCCCTTGGGCCGCCCGGTGGAGCCGGAGGTGAAGATGACGTAGGCGAGCTGGGCCGGGTCGATCGGCACGGTCGCCGGGGTGTCGGGCCGGGCCGCGACGGCCGCCGCGTCCGCGTCGACCAGGACCAGGACGCCGTCGTACAGGCCGGTGAGGGTGGCCTGCTCGACGGTGGAGGTGACCACCACCGGGCTGCCGGCCGCCTCGATCATGTAGCGCAGCCGTTCCGCCGGCAGCTGCGGATCCAGCGGCAGGTAGCCGGCCCCGGACTGCCAGACCGCGATCAGGGCGGGGATGAGGTCGGGTGTGCGGCCCAGGCACACACCGACCAGGGTGTCCCGGCCGGCGCCGAGGTCGAGCAGGTGGTGGGTGAGCCGGTTGGCCCGCCGCATCAGCTCCCGGTACGTGAGCCGCCTGTCGCCGACCCGGACGGCGATCCGGTCCGGAGTGGCGTCGGCCTGGGCCCGGATCAGGTCGACCACGGTCACGTCGCCCCGGTGCGCCGTCTCCGCGACGGCCCAGTCGCGCAGCACCGCGTCGCGCTCGTCCGCCGGCAGGTAGGTGCGCCCGGCGTCACCGTCGGGGTCGGCGGCCATCGCCACCAGCACCTCCCGGTAGAGCGCGGCGAGCCGGCGGGCGTACCCGGGGTCGACTGTCTCCCCGGCGACGCGCAGGCGCAGGCGGTCCGGCCCGGCGGTGACCCGCAGGCCGTACCCGTCCCGGTCGGCCGGCAGGCCGGGCAGCGGCTCACCGGGCAGGCCGGCGGCCGGGTCCCACTCGAAGAGGGCGTGCTGCCCCTGCCCCGGCCCGCCGGTGACCGGGCGGTACGCGAGCCGGTGGGTCCACGCGTCGCGCTCGTGGGCGGCCACGTCGCGCACCAGCGCCCGCCAGGTCGCCGCGCGGGCGGCCGTCGGCACGGGCCGCACCACGCGGTGCAGCAGTCGCTCGCAGTCCGGGCGCGCGGCGCCGCCGTGCGGGGTGAGGGTGGCGTCGGTGTGCCCGGCCGGTTCGGCGCCGAGCATGCCGAGCACGGTCTGGTGGGCGGCGAACAGCACAGTGGACAGCGGCGCCCCGGCGGCGTCGGCGAGCACGGCCAGCCCGGCGGACATCCCGGCCAGGTCGACGGTGAGCTCGGTGCTCCCGGCCGCGCCGCCCCAGCCGCCGGGCAGGGCGCAGGAGCCGCCGGCCAGCGCCCGGGTCCAGTACTCCTCGCCTTCGAAGTCGGCGGCGGCGTCGAGCGCGTCCGCGACGCAGGGCGCGTGCCGGGTGGCGGTGACCGGCGCCGCGGCGTAATAGGCGCGCAGCAGCTCGGCGAGGATGCCCGCCGGGTCGGCCACGCAGCTCAGCGCCCGGGGCGCGGCGACCAGCAGCGTCCAGCTCTGTTCGGTCTCCAGGATCACGGTCAGCCGCAGCGCCCCGGCGGCGGCCGGGTCGAACGGCGTGGCCCGTTCGGTCTCCAGCAGCGCGGCGAGCATCGCGTCGCGCTTGTCCGCGTCGACGCTGCGGTGGTCGTGCCGGGCCAGCGGGACCGTGGCGTCCGGATGCGCCAGGTACAGCGGCTCGGTGCCGCCGGACGGGTCGGTCGAGCAACGGAGCAGTTCGTGCGCGCGCACCACCGCCTCGACCGCCGAGGCGAAACGCTCCGGCGCGAACGGGGCCGGGTCCTCGATCCGCCGGCCGTCCAGGTCGACCTCGGTGAACGCCGACGCCTGCGCGACCAGGTCGGCCGGTACGTCGGGCAGCGGATAGGCGTCGCTGACGCCGGCCGGGACGATCGCCCGGTCCCGGGGACTGAGCAGCGTGAACGGCTCGATGTCGGCCGCGTCCACCGCCGGGTCGAGGGGGGTCATGTCTCGTCTCCTGGGTTCCGGTCCACCGGCGGCCCGCTCCGGGCGGGTACGGCGGCGACTGTGGTCGGGGGCGGTCGGTGGTGGTACCGGTCGGCGGCGCCGGACACCCAGGGCGGCGGTACGACGGCGGCGAGATCCCGCGCCACCGTCGCCACCACCTCGGCCCGCGCGCCGTGGAGGAAGAAGTGGTTGCCGGGGAACAGGCAGAGCCGCGACCGGGCCGAGGTGTGCCGCCGCCACCCGTCGAGCGCCCTCGGCGGCACGATCCGGTCCCCCCGGCCGCCCAGCACCGTCAGTGGCGTCGCCAGTGGCGGCTCGGGGCGGTGCTCGTACGTCTCCAGCACCGAGAAGTCGGCCCGCAGCACGGGCAGCATCAGCCGCATCAGGTCGGCGTTGTCGAGCACCTCCGGCGGGGTGCCGCCCAGCTTCGCCAGGTGCGCGCGGATCTCGTCGTCGGCGGCGCAGTGCAGCAGCGGTCGCGACGACGGGGAGTCCGGCGACGCGGCGGCGGAGACGAACACGTGCTCCGGCTGGCGCACCGGGCGGCGGCGCAGCGCCCGGGCCAGCTCGAAGGCGAGCAGGCCACCCATGCTGTGCCCGAACAGCGCGTACGGCCGGTCCAGCGCGCCGGTCAGCGCGTCGGCGAGGGACCGGATCAGCGGGGTGAGGCGCAGGAAGGGCGCCTCCTGCAGCCGGGTGCCCCGGCCGGGCAACTCCAACGCCACCACCTGGACTCCGGGTGGCGCGGCGCGCTGCCAGCCCCGGAACGACGCCGCGCCGCCACCCGCGTACGGCAGGCAGAACAGGCGGACGTCAGCGTCCGGATTCCACACCTGACCGCCCAGCCACCGACTGTCCACGGGGAACCTCCTCCTCCCTGATCTGGCCGTAGTCGAGCCGGACGAGCCGGTCGGCGGCGTCGAAGTAGCGGTCGTCGTGGCTGATCACCACGACGGCCTTGTCCCGGTCCCGCAGCTCCGGCAGCAGTTCCCGGTAGAAGAAGTCCTTGAAGACCGGGTCCTGGTCGGCCGCCCACTCGTCGAACAG
Source organism: Micromonospora sp. NBRC 110037 (assembly GCF_001652995.1). Lineage (NCBI taxonomy): Bacteria > Bacillati > Actinomycetota > Actinomycetes > Micromonosporales > Micromonosporaceae > Micromonospora > Micromonospora sp. NBRC 110037. Next base: position 872,820 of record NZ_BBVA01000002.1, on the reverse strand, counting down.
GCAGAAGGGGCGGTCCTCCAGGTACGTCACCAGCAACGCCAGCCGTTTGCGCTGCCCGAGCGAGAGCGCCGTGGTGGAGAACCGGTCCCCGTCGACGCGTACCTTGTGGTCCAGTTGCAGGCGCTCCAGGTACCGCTGCGCCTTGGCGGCCTGCTCCCCCGCCGGCAGCCCGAGCAGGCTGTCGAAGAGGTGGAAGTCGGAGAACACGGCGGAGAACAGGTTGCGGTAGTCCTCCCGGTTGGCCGCGGTGACCTGGGTGCCGTCCACCTGGATCGCGCCGCTCTCCGGCTCGTACAGGCTGGTGAGCACCTTCGCCAGGGTGGTCTTGCCGCTGCCGTTGGCGCCGACGACGAAGAGGATCTCGCCGCGCCGGAACTCGAAGTCCAGCGGGCCGAGCACGAACTGCTCGCCCTTCGGTCCGGGGTAGACGTGGCTGACTCCGCGGAAGGCGATGCTTCGCCACCCGGCGAAGACGTTGCCCGCCCGGCCCGCGGCGGCCGGGACCCTGCTGTTCGGCACGGCGGGCGCCCGCCCCGCGCCCGGCCCGCCGAGACCCGCGTCGAGCTCCGCGAGCCGCTCCTTGATCTTCCCCAGGGCCACCGACGCCCGGCCCAGCGCGGGGAACCAGACGAGGACGCCCTGAAGGCTGGAGACGGCGAAGAGCAGGATCAGCACGCACGACGTGAGCGTCTGGTCGGACAGGGCGAACCAGGCGGGGAAGGCGAACAGCAGCAGGCCGATGAAGGCGAAGAAGACCGCCTGGCCGCCACCGGTGGCGCCCTCGTAGACGGAGAGGCCGAAGACGCTGTGCCGGCGGTAGGCGGACGCCGTGGCCGTCAGCTCACCGTCGATCAGCGCGGCCCGCCGCTCCCGGTTGAGCTTCAGCTCCTTGAGCCCTTCGGTGACCGAGCGGAAGTGACCGAACAGCGCGTCCTGCTCCCGCCGCGCGGCCTTGAGCGCGCCCAGGCCGGAGGCGGAGACGAGCAGGTAGAGCAGCACGCCCACGACGACCGTGGCGCCGGTGGCGAGCGCCACCGCCGGTGAGACGATCACCAGGTACGCGATGGCCACCAGCACGAACGCCGCGCCCGAGCAGATGCCCGGCAGGCCGGGCAGCGCGTCGGCGATCACCACCACGTCGTCGGCGAGCGCCGAGTAGAGCTGCGCCGTGCCGGTCCGCTCCACGGTCCGCAGCGGGGCGTCCAGGATGCCGTCGATGAGGCGGCGGCGCAGGTGGTAGACGGCGCCCTGAGACAGCCGGTACAGCATGCTCTGGGAGACGAACTTGGTGACCAGCGTGGCCAGGCAGAGCGCCACGTATCCCCAGATCAGCCGCTGCGAGGGCGCGGCGTCGGCGGCCAGCGCCAGGTTGACCATGGCGATGAAGGCGGCGCCGGTGCCGCCGCTGACGATGCCCGCCGCGATGGCCAGCAGGAACGGGCCCCGGCTGTAGCGCAGCAGGTAGGCGAAGAGGCTCATGCGCCCACCTCGTCCAGCCAGGCACGGAGCGTGGTCAGCGGCGCCGCCGGTGAGTCGGCCAGCCGGCCGAGCAGCAGGTCCCAGCGTCGCATCAGCGCCTGGAGCGCCCGGGCGTCGTGGACGTCGGTGGAGAAGATCCAGGTGCCGTGCAGTTCCGCGCCCTGTTCCCGCATGATCAGAGCCAAGTCGACCTCCGCCGGTCTGAGGTTGGTGCCGAGCACCTCGGAGAAGACGTAGTCGTCACCGATTTCCAACGAATCGACCCGCAGCCCGGGCAACGCGAGTTCCGGCACCTCGGCGTTGAGCAGGTTGAACAGGGTCCGCGTCGGGTCACCGTCCGCGGTGGCCGGCGCCGCCAGCCACGGCGGCACGGCCCGGTTGGCGTACGCGTCGAGCGTCCGGTCCCGGACCTGCCGCACCAGCCCGGCGAACGTCGACGCGGCGGTCAGGTCGGCGCGTACCACGAGCGGGTGCACGAACCAGCCGATCAGGTCGGCCGTCTCGGCCCGGTCCCGGCCCGCCTCCGGGAAGCCCACCGGGATGTCGTCGCGGCCGGAGCAGGCGGCGAGCAGCAGGTGGTACGCGGCCAGCAGCGCCATGAACAGGCTGGCCCCCTCCTGCCGGGCGAGCCCACGCAGCTTCTCCGTGACCGCCGGGTCGACGCGGAACGCGCGGGTGAAGCCGTCGGCGGCGGTCGTCCCGGTGGCCGGTGGCCGCAGCGTCAGTGCCGGTGGCAGGCCGGCGAGGGCGCGCCGCCAGTGGTCCACGTGCGCGTCGAGCGCGCCGCCGGCCAGTTGCCGGCGCTGCCACGCCGCCACGTCGGGGTACTGCACGGCCAGCTCCGGCAGCTGCGGCGCCCGGCCGGTGGCGTGGGCGCCGTAGAACTCGGTCAGGTCGCGCACCAGCACCCCGTAGGACCAGTTGTCGGTGACCAGGTGATGCATGGTGAGCACCAGCGCGTGCCGGTCCTCGCCGAGGCGGGCCAGCAGGCCGCGCACCATCGGCTCCGCGTCGATGCGGAACGGCCGCCGTCCCTGTTCCTCGATCAGCGCGCGCAGTTCGCCCGGGTCGGCGTCGCGGAGGTCCACCGCCGTCAACGGCCAGCCGCCGGCCGGTTCGATCCGCTGCGCCGGCCCGTCCGGGCCGTCCACGATCCGGGTCCGCAGCGCCTCGTGCCGCCCGGCGACGTCGTCCAGGGCGCGGCGCAGCGCCGCCTCGTCCAGCGGTCCGGTCAGCCGCAGCGCGGTCACCACGTTGTGGATCGGGTCGGCCGGGCCGAGCGGGTGGTGCCGGATCAGCCGTTCCTGGCTGAACGACAGCGGCAGGTCGCCGTCGCGGCCGACGCGCGGGATCGGGGCCGGGCCGGTGTCCGCGCCGCTCGCGTGCCGCCGGACCTGCCCGGCCAGCCAGCCGACGGTCGGGTTGCCGAAGAGGTCGCGCAGCGCGAGCCGTACGCCGTACCGGGCGTCGATCTGCGCGGCGAGTTTGGTGGCGAGCAGGGAGTGCCCGCCCAGGGTGAAGAAGTTGTCGTCCCGGCCGACCTCGTCGACCCCGAGCAGCTCCCGCCAGATGTCGGCGATCGCCGCTTCCACCTCGTCGCGGGGCGCTTCGGCAGCGGCGGCGGGCTCGCCGGCGGGCGGCTGCGGCGCGGGCAGGGCGGACCGGTCGACGGTGCCGGCCGGGGTGCGCGGCAGCTCCGGCAGCGCCACCCAGGCGGCCGGGAGCAGATTCTCCGGCAGCCGCTGCCTCAGGTACGCCGCCAGCTCACCGGCCCCGGCCTGCCCCACGACGTACGCGACCAGCCGGTCGTCGTGCGCCACCACGGCGGCCCCGGTCACGGCGGGATGCCCGGCCAGGGTCGTCTCGACCAGGTCCAGGTCCACCGGGAAGCCGCGCAGCCGTACCTGGTGGTCGAGGCGGCCCAGGTACTCGATCACGCCGTCGGCGCGCATCCGGGCCCGCTCGCCGGTGCGCAGCAGCCGCGCGCCGCGCGCCGTGCCGAACGGGTCCGGCGCCAGCAGCGCCGCCACGTCTCCGGCCGGCGCCGGAAGCGGGTCGCCACCGACGTACAGCTCCCCCGGCACGCCGGCCGGGAGTGGCTGACCGGCCCGGTCCAGGACGTGCACCCGGGTGCCCGGCACCGGGCGGCCGACCGGCATCAACTGCCGCTGCCCGCCGTCGGGCGTGGCCGGGTCGGTGGGCCCGCCGTCGGGCGTGGCCGGATCGGTGGGCTCGCCGTCGACGGCGCACAGGTGGGCGGTTACCGGCGCGGCCACGTCCGGCGGCACGAGCACGTGGTGCAGGGCCGCCGGCGACCGCTCCGCGAAGCGCGCCACCAGGTCCCGGGACAGCGGCGCCCCACCGCAGAACACATGCCGCAGCGCGGCGCAGCGCTCCACCCCGCGCTGGTCGAGCAGGTCGGCGAGCAGGTCGGGCCGGAAGCAGGCCACGCTGACCCGCTCCGCCCGGATCAGGCCGACCAGGTGGCGGGCGTCGCGGTCCCCGCCGGGCCGGGCCAGCACCACGGCCGCGCCGCTCAGCAGCGGGGCGTACAGCTCCCAGACCGCCGCCGGGGCGGCCAGGGGCGCCTGCTGGAGCACCCGGTCGGCGGCGGTCAGCCCGGCCGCCTCGGACAACCAGCGCAGCCGGTCGCGCAGCGCGGCGTGGCTGTGCACCGTGGTGCGCGGCGCACCGTCGGGCGGGCAGGTGACGTAGGCCGGGTCGCCGCCGGTGACAGTGCCCGCGCCGGCCGGCGCCACGGCGTCCGGCACGAGGGCACCGGGCACGGCGGCGTCCGGCACGGCGCGCGGGTCGGCGGACGGGTCGTCCACCAGGCAGGTCGGCCCGGACCAGCGCGGGACGCCGCCCTGCGGGCGCGCGGTGAGCAGCAACGCGACCTCGGCCGCCGTCAGCAGCGCGGCGGCCCGGTCCGCGGGCAGCGCCGGGTCCACCGGTACGACCACCCCGCCGGCCCGCCAGACGGCGAGCGGCGCGGCCACCAGCTCCACGCACCGGTCCAGCCGCACGCCGACGCGGGTGCCCCGGCGCACGCCCGCTGCCCGCAACCGGTCGGCGAGCGCGCCGACGAGCGCGTCCAGCTCGCCGTAGCCGACCGTACGCGAGCCGAACCGCACCGCCGGGGCGGCCGGGTCACGGCGTACCGCCGCGGCGAAGGCGTCACCGACCAGCGGACGGCCGGCGTCGGTCGCCGGGCCGGTGGCCAGCGCCAGCAGCTCGTCCCGCTCGACCGGGCCGACGAGCGGCAGCACGCCGATCGGGGTGTCCGGGTCGTCCAGCAGGCCCCGCAGCAGACGGTGGAACATGCTCACGTGACGCCGGGCGGTCGCCTCGTCGAACAGGTCGGTGCTGTACTCCAGCCGCCCCCAGATCGTGTCGCCGTCCTCGAAGAGGTCAAGCAGCAGGTCGAACTCGGCCTTGCGGGCGTCCAGCGAGACCGGCTCGACCCGCAGCGGCCCGTCGTGCCAGGACGGGAACGGCACGTTCTGGTACGAGAACAGCACCTGGAAGACCGGGGTGCCGGCCGCCGACCGCTCCGGCTGCAACTGCTCGACCAGCCGCTCGAACGGGATGCCCTGGTGGTCGTACGCGGCCAGGCACACCGCGCCGACCCGGCGCAGCAGCTCCCGGAACGACGGCTCGCCGCGCAGGTCGGTACGCAGTGCCACGGTGTTCATGAACAGCCCGATCAGCGGTTCCAGCTCGACCAGGCGCCGGTTGGCCACCGGCGAGCCGACCACCACCTCCTCGTCGCCGGTGAGCCGGTGCAGCAGCACCGCGAAGGCGGCCTGGAGCACCATGAACAGCGTGGCGTTCTCCTGCCGGGACAGCGCCCGCAGCCGGGTCACCACGGCCGGCGGGATCTCCACCGGCACCGAGTCACCCCGGTAGCTCTTCTCCCTCGGCCGGGGCCGGTCACCGACCAGGCCGATCTCCGGTGGCGCGCCGCCGAGCTGGCCCGTCCAGTACGCCAGGTCCGCCGCCCACGCCTGCTGAGCGTCCGGCTCCTGCTGCCAGAGGGCGAAGTCGGCGTACTGCACCGGCAGCTCGGGCAGGCCGTGCGGCCCACCGGTCAGCAGGGCGCGGTAGCAGTCGATCAGCTCGCGCAGCAGCACCCCCATCGACCAGCGGTCGGACACGAGGTGGTGCAGGTTGAGCAGCACGCCGGTCACCTGCGGGCCGAAGCGGAGCAGCCGGACCCGCACCGGCGAACCGGCGGCCAGGTCGAACGGCCGGCCGATCAGCTCCTCCTCGCGGCGGCGCAGCTCGGCGTCGACCTCCCCGGGCGCCACCCCGGGCACGTCCTCGACCCGCACGTCCGGCGGCAGGTCGGCCCGGACCTGCTGGTACGGCCGTCCGTCCCGCTCGAAGAAGACCGTCCGCAGCGACTCGTGCCGGCGGACCACCTCGGCGCAGGCGCCGGCGAACAGGTCCGCGCGGAAGTCGCCGTGCACCCGCATCGCCGTGGAGATGACGTACGCGGAGGTGTGCGCCGCGAACTGCTCCAGGAACCAGATCCGGCTCTGCGAGAAGGTCAGCGGCACCGGGGCGTCCCGGTCGGCGCGCGGTGGCACGGTCCGCGCCGGGGCGCGGTCGATGCCCTCCTCCTGGAGCAGGTTGCCCAGCAGCGCGAGCCGCTGCGCGGACAGGGCGAACCGCCTGGTGCTCATGCCTGCGTCCTTCCGTCGGCGCGGTCGAGTGCCTGCTGCACCTCGTCGTCGGACAGGTCGCTGAGCCGGATCAGCAGCTCGGCGGTCTTCTCCACGACGGTCCGCTGCGCGGGGTCGGCGGTCAGCGCGCGGGTGAGCCCGGCGACCGTCGGGTCGGTGAAGACCTTGTGCAACGGCACGTCCACGCCGAACGCCTCCCGGACCCGGGCCACCATCCGGGTGCTGAGCAGCGAGTGCCCGCCGAGGGCGAAGAAGTCGTCGCCCACGCCGACCCGGTCGACGCCGAGCGTCTCGGCCCAGATGCCGGCGATCACCTCCTCGACCGGTGTGCGCGGCGCCACGTACGCCGATGTCACCTGCCGCCGGCCCGACTCGGGCGCGGGCAGCGCCTTGCGGTCGACCTTGTTGTTCGGGGTGAGCGGCAGCGCGTCGAGGAAGACGTACGCCGAGGGCGCCATGTAGTCGGGCAACTGCTCGCCGACCGCGGCCTGCAACCGCGGCAGCAGCCGCCTCGCCCGGCGGCCGAGGGCGTCGTTGACGAACGAGTCCCAGCGCGGCTCGGCGGCGGGCGGCCCGGCGAGCCGGGGCAGCGGCGTCTCCGGCCGGCCGTCGCCGGCCAGCCGGCGCAGCACGACGGTCAGGTCACCGGCCGGTCCGTGACCGGACCAGTCCAGGTCCAGCCGGTAGCCGGTCTCGTCGGCGAGCCGGCGCAGCTGTTCCGGCTCGACGGCGGCCGGGTCGACAGGGGACGCCAGTTCGGCCCGCAGGTCGGCGACCGTGCCGGCCGCCCCGGCGAGCGCCGTCGCCGCCCGCGCCCAGCGGTCGACGCGGGCGTTGGGTACGCCGCGCAGCGCGAGCAGCGCCGGACGGTCGGCGGTGAGCCGCTCGCGCAGCCCGGCCGCGGTGAGCCCGCTGTCGCGCCAGTCCAGCCACGTCACGTCCCCGGCGTCGACGACGTCGCCGTCGACGGTGAGCCGTACGTCGTAGCGGAACCGGGTCAGCTCGTTGCTCACCGAGCCGAGCTTCGGCATCACCCGTACCTCCGTCAGCCGGGGGAAGCGGGCCGGCAACGCGGTGAAGAAGCCCGGGTCGAAGACCAGCTCCCGGTCGTCGGCGACGGCCCGGCGCACCCGCTCGCGCAGTTGCTCGGCGCTGTCCTGCGCCTCGGCCCGCTCCACCTGCACCGAGGTGTGGAAGGTCTCCAGCAGCGGCAGGCTGCGGATGTCGCCGAGGAAGAGCGAGCCGCCCGGGGCGAGCCGGGGCAGCGCGCCCTCGATCACCCGCAGCAGGTAGTCCTCGTCGGCGAAGTACTGCGCCACCGAGTTGAGCACGATCACGTCGAAGAGCTGGTCGGGCAGTGCGTCCAGCTCGTCGGCGGCGCAGCCGAACAGCTCCACCCCGGACAGTCCCCGCGCCGGCACGTCGGCGCGCAGCCGGTCCAGGGCGACAGCGGAGATGTCGGTGCCCCAGTAGCGGCGCACGTGCGGGGCGACCCGGTAGAGGATCAGGCCGGTGCCGCAGCCGATCTCCAGCACCGAGCGCGGGCCGTCCTGGAGGATCCGCTCGGCGGTCGCCTCGGCCCAGCCGCGCATCTCCGCCACCGGGATCGGCGCTCCGGTGTAGCTGCTGTTCCAGCCCCGGGTGTCGAACGTCGGGTCGACCTCGCCGGTGTCCGTCACGTCGTACGCGGCGTCCCAGACGTCGCGCCACTGCTCCACCTCGTGCGGCCACTGCGCCGCCGCCTCGGCCCGGGCGTCGGCGCCGGCCACCACGTACGCCACCAGCCGCTGGTCGCCGGGGGTGTCCTCGCGTACGGTCACCACCGCCTGGTTGACCTGCGGCTGCCGCTCCAGCACCGACTCGATCTCGCCCAGCTCGATCCGGAAGCCCCGCAGCTTCACCTGGTGGTCGAGCCGGCCGAGGAACTCGATGCTCCCGTCGGCGCGACGGCGGACCAGGTCGCCGGTGCGGTAGAGCCGGTCGCCCAGCCCGATCGGGAAGGGGTGCCGGACGAACCGCTCGGCGGTCAGCTCGGGCCGGTCCAGGTAGCCCCGCGCCAGGCCGGCGCCGCCGATGTGCAGCTCGCCGGGGACACCCGGCGGCACCAGGTGGCCGCTGCCGTCGAGCACGTGCAGTTCGGTGTTGGCGATCGGCTCGCCGATGGAGATCGGGCCGTGGTCGACCCGCGCCACCGCCGACCAGATGGTCGTCTCGGTCGGGCCGTACATGTTCCACAGCTCGGCGCACCGGCCGAGCAGGCGCTGGGCCAGCTCGGCGGGGAGCGCCTCGCCACCGGCCAGCACCCGCAGCCCGGCCTCGCCGGTCCAGCCGGCGTCGAGCAGCATCCGCCAGGTGGACGGGGTGGCCTGCATGACCGTCGCGCCGAAGGTGTCCAGCGCGGCGGCCAGCCGTTCCCCGTCGGCGGCGACCTGGCGGCTCACCACTGCCACGCAGGCGCCCTCGACCAGCGGCAGGAGCAGCTCCAGCCCGGCGATGTCGAAGGAGAGCGTGGTGACCGCCAGCAGCACGTCGTCGGCGGTGACGCCGGGGCGTTCGCCCATGGCGAGCAGGAAGTTGCCCAGCGCCCCGTGCGGCACCTGCACGCCCTTGGGCCGGCCGGTGGAGCCGGAGGTGTAGATGACGTACGCCAGGTCGTCGGGGCGCACGTCGACGTCCAGCGGTTCGGCCGACTCGGCGGCCAGCTCGTCACCGAGCAGGTCCAGGCAGAGCGGCTGCGCCTTCACCCCGCCCAGGCCCGCCAGCACGTCGCTGCTGGTGAGCAGCACGGACAGGTCGGAGTCGGCGAGCATGAAGGCGATCCGGTCCGGCGGGAAACCCGGGTCCAGCGGCACGTACGCGCCGCCGCTCTTGAGCACGGCGAGCATCGCCACGACCATGTCGGCCGAACGCTCCAGGCAGATGCCGACCATCGTCTCCCGGGCCACCCCGAGCCGCCGCAGCCGGCGGGCCAGCCGGGTCGAGCGCCCGTCCAGCTCGGCGTAGGTCAGGCTCTCCCGGTCGGTGCGCAGCGCCGGGGCGTGCGGGGTGGCGGCGGCCCGGGCGGCGAAGCGCTGCGGCACGCACACCGGCTGCGGCCAGTCCCGGCGGGTGTCGTTCCACCGCAGCCGCAGGTCACGCTCCTCGTCGGCGCCGAGCATCGGAACCTGGTCGATCGGCCGGTCCGGGTCGGCGAGCAGGTTCTCCACCAGCTGCGCGAGGTGCCGGGACATCCGCTCCACGGTGGCCGGCTCGAACAGGTCGGTGTTGTACTCGAACCAGCCGGTCAGCCCGTCCGGCCGGTCGAAGACCTGCAGCTCCAGGTCGAACCGGGCGGTGGAGCTCTCCACGTCGACCGGCTCCAGCCGCAGCCCGGCCACGTCGAACTTCGGCATCGGGATGTTCTGGAAGATGAAGTGCACCTGGAAGATCGGCGAGCGGGACAGGTCCCGGCGCGGGGCCAGCTCCTCCACCAGCCGCTCGAAGGGCACCTCCTGGTGGGCGAACGCGCCGAGGCAGGTCTGCCGGACCCGCCCGACCAGCTCGTGGAAGCTCGGGTCGCCGGACAGGTCGGTGCGCAGCGCCAGGGTGTTGACGAAGTAGCCGACGAGCCGTTCGATCTCCGGCCGGTTCCGGTTGGCCACCGGTACGCCGACCACGATGTCGTCCTCGCGGCTGTAGCGGTGCAGCAGCGCCTGGAAGGCCGCGAGCAGGGTCATGAACGGGGTGGCGCCCTCCCGCTGGCTCAGCGCGCGCAGCCGGGTCATCACCGGCTCGGGCAGGGCGAAGGGCCGGGAGCCGCCCCGGGTGCTCTGCACCGCCGGGCGGGGCTTGTCGATGGGCAGCTCCAGCGCGGCCGGCGCCCCGGCGAGCGTCTTCTTCCAGTACTCCAGGTCGGCGTCGAGCGCGTCGCCCTCCAGCCGCTGCCGCTGCCAGACGGTGTAGTCGACGTACTGGATCGGCAGGTCCGGCAGGGTCGACTCGCGACCGGCGGCGAACGCCCCGTACAGCTCGACCAGCTCGGCGATGGCCACGGACATGGACCACAGGTCGGCCGCGATGTGGTGCATGGTCAGCAGCAGGATGTGCTCCTGCGGGCCGAGCCGGAGGAACCGCACCCGCAGCAGCGGCCCGCCGGCCAGGTCGAACGGGCGGGTGAACTCCTCCCGGGCCAGCTCCTGGATGCCCGCCTCACCCTGCGGTCCGCGCAGGTGGGCGCAGTCGACCACGGTGAACTCCGGCTCGCAGACGGCGTTGACCAGCTGCCGGGGCTCGCCGTCGACCTCGGTGAACGTGGTCCGCAGCGCCTCGTGCCGGCGGGTGATCTCGTTGCAGCAGCGCCGCCACACCTCCAGGTCCAGCGGGCCCAGGATGCGGACGGCGCCGGGGATGTTGTACGCGGCGCTGCCCGGCGAGAGCTGCTCCAGGAACCAGAGTCGTTGCTGGGAGAAGGAGGCCGGGAACTCCCGCCGCTGCTTCTTCTGCCGCAGCCGCTCGGCCAGCAGTGCGCGCTTCTCGGCGGCGGACAGGCTGCCCAGGTCGGTGGTCGTCACGGGCGATCATCCTCGGTGTGTGGGTGAGCTGACACGGCTGCGGACAGGACGTGCGGCGCTCGCGTACGGCGGGCACGCGCCGGGGCGGGCGGAATCGGCCGGCTCATGCCCGTCCCCCGCCGTCGTCCTCGGCCAGCAGGGCGGCGAGCTGTGCCTCGATCTCCTCGTCGGACAGCTCGTCGAGGCCGGCCAGTTCGTCGTCGGGCACGTCCCGGCTCACCACTTCGATCCGGTCGGCGCCCCGATCCCCCGGCCCGCCGGGGTCGGCCAGCACGGTCACCGTGTGCGCCACCGTCGGGCTGTCGAAGAAGCCCCGCAGGTTCAGCTCCACCCCGAACCGGCCGCGGATCTTCGCGCCGATCTGCACGGCGGCCAGCGAGTGTCCACCGAGGGCGAAGAAGTCGTCGTGCACGCCGACGCGGTCCAGGCCGAGCACCTCCTGCCAGATCTCCGCCACCGTCCGCTCGGCCTCGGTGCCCGGCGCCACGTACGGGGTGTCCAGATCGGGCCGGGGGTGGCTGCCCCGGGGCGGGGCGATCTGCTCCACCTCCCCGGCGAGCAGCGCGGGGGTGATCGAGGCGGCGAGCCGGCGCAGCCCGGAAAGGTCCCGGCCGGTCACCACCACGTGCTCCGGCAGCTCGGGCGCGGCGAGCAGCCGGTCGAAGGCGGCCATCCCGTCGGCGGCGGTCATCCCCTCGCTGAGCACGTGCAGGGTGCCCGGCGTCGCCTCGCCCGCGCCCGTGCCGGCGGCGGTCACCGCGCCGTCGCGCACCTGTTCCAGCAGGCCGTCGATGTCGTTGATCCGCTTGATGGTGAAGTCGGTGATCCGGGCCAGCAGCTGTCCCTGCGGGGAGATCAGCTCGATGCTGACGGTGAGCGTCTCGCCGGAGTCACCGGCCTCGTCCACCTCGACGTGGCAGTGGACCACCCGGGTCAGCGGGGCGAAGACCCGCAGGCTGCGGTAGGTGAACGGCAGGTAGAACACGTCCCGCGCGCGGATCCGTGCGGACGCGCCGGCCACGTCCAGCAGCGCCGGGTGCAGCGGGTAGCGCTCCAGGTCGGCGGCGAACTCCTCGGCCAGTTCGAGCGTGACCATCAGCCGCCGCTCGCCGGCCTCGATGCGGCGCAGGCACCGCCAGCGCGGGCCGAACGAGAACTGCAACCGGCCGCCCTGCTCCACCCGGTCGAGCTTCAGCCGCCGCTTCAGTTCGTCCTCGGTGTCGATCACCTCGGTGACGGCGCAGTCGCGGCGCAGCCGGTCCAGGTCCCGGGCCGTGTCCGCCGGCCGCTCGTGGAAGGCCACGGTGCCGCTCGCGTGCTCCTGCCAGCGGCCGGCCTCCCCGTCGACGCGGCTCTGCACGCTGAACCGGAGCTGCCCGTCGCGCTCCTGCACCGTGGTGAACAGCTCGCGGCTCCGACCGTCCGGCACGATCACCGGCATCAGGAACAGCACGTCGTTCAGCTCCACCACCCGGCCGGCCGCCCGGTCGGCGACCGCCGCGTGGACCAGCTCCAGGTACGTGGTGCCGGGAACGAGGCCGTGGCCCATGATCCGGTGCTCGTCGACGATCCAGCTGTCGGCCGTGCTGAGCGTGGTGGCGTACGTCCGGGACGTGCCGGTCGAGGAGACCAGGCGTTGCAGCAGCGGGTGCCCGGTCAGCGCGGCGCCGCCGTGCAGCCGCTCGACCAGGCCGGCGGCCATGCCGGTGTTGCGCCAGGTGTCCCAGGCGACAGCCGCGACCGGCGCCCCGGTGGTGGCTCGCCGCCACTGGGCGTAGACGTCCAGGAAGGCGTTCGCCGCGCAGTAGTCGCTCTGCCCCGGCCCGCCGAGCAGCGCGGTCAGCGACGAGCAGAGCAGCAGGAAGTCCAGTCCGTCGGCGTCGCAGACGGCGTCCAGGTGCAGCGTGCCGACGGTCTTGGCGGCCAGCACGTCGGTCACGTCCCGGCCGGACTTGACCGCGATCAGTCCCCGCGACGGCAGGCCGGCGGCGTGGACGACACCGTGCAGGCCACCGCCTTCGGCGCGCAGCCGTCCGACCGCGTCGGACAGGGCGGCCCGGTCGGTGACGTCGGCGTGCAGCACCACCACCCGCGCGCCCAGTTCCCGCAGCCGCTGCACGCCGCGGATCCGCCGGCTGGTGTCGTCCTGCTCGCCGTGCTCGGCCAGCCAGTCCGGCCACCGCGTCGAGTCGGGGAACGCCGAGCGGTGCAGCAGCCCGAGCACCGGCGCGTCGACCGAGCGGGCGATCTGCTCGGCCAGCGCCAGCCCGACCCCGCCGAGACCGCCGGTGATCAGGTAGACGCCGCCGGGCCGCAGCCGGCCGCCCGTCCCGCCGGCGGCGTCGGCGGGCAGGGCCTCGAAGTCGCGTACCCACCAGTGCCGGCCGCGCAGCGCCAGTTCCCGGTCGGCGGTGGGCGCGGTCAGCCGGGCCAGCACGGTCGTGGGGCCGGGCGCCGGGTCGGCCGCGGGCAGGTCGGCGCCGGGCAGGTCCAGCACGCGGCAGGTGACGTCCGGGACCTCCTGCGGGATGACCGTGGTGGCGCCGAGCAGCGGGGCGTTCTCCGGCTGCAGGCTCTCCTCGCCGGTCACCGCGAACAGGCCCCGGCTGAGCACGTCGATCTCCACCGGGCCGGCGGGCTGCACGTCCCCGATCGCCTGGGCCAGGGCCAGCAGGCTGTCGAACCCGACCCGCCGGGCGCTGTCGATCCGGTCCGGATCCGGGCCGTCGCCCGGCTCCACGGTCAGGCTCCACAGGTGCACCACCCGGATCGTCCGGCCGGCGTCCACCTCCAGCGACTTGAGCAGGGCGGCGTGCTGGTCCCGGCTGGCCGGGTCCAGCGACCAGGCCCGCTCGCCGGTCTCCCGCAGCTCGTCGCCGGCGCTGACCCGCAGCACTGTCGCGCCGTCGTCGGCCAGCCGCCCGGCCAGCGCCACGCCCAGCGGCAGCTCGGCGCCGAGCACCACCCAGGTCGCCCCGTCGGTGGTCCCGGCGGCCGGCGCGGTGAGCCGCCGCCAGCCGGGCACGTGGAACCACTGCGCGTCCGGCCCGGTCGCCGCGACCGGCGCGGGCCGGACCGGGCCGGGCCGCGGCTCGATCCAGTAGCGCTGGCGCTGGAACGGGTACGTGGGCAGGCGCAGCAGCCGCCGCGGCGTGTCCCCGGCGCGGGCGGCCCAGTCCACCGGCGCCCCGGCGGCCCAGAGTTCACCCAGCCCCGCCAGCAGGTACTCCTGGTCGTCGCGCGGTTCGTCCGGGTGCCGCACCGATCCGGCCACCGTCCGCCGCTCGTGCCAGGCGCGGTGCTGGCGGACGAAGTTGCGCAGCGTCTGCCCCGGACCGACCTCCAGCAGCACCAGCTCCTCGTCGGCGAGCAGCACGTCCAGGGCGTCGGCGAAACGCACCGGCGCGCGCAGGTGTCGTCCCCAGTACTCCGGGTCGGTGGCCTGCTCGTCGGTGATCCAGGCGCCTGTGACGTTGGAGACGAACGGGGTGGCGGGCGGGCGCAGGGCGACCCGGCGGACCGCGTCGACGAACGGCGCGACAGCGGCGTCCATGCTGGGTGAGTGGAAGGCGTGCGAGGTGCGCAGCCGGCGGCACGCCACCCCGTCCGCCGTGAGCCGCTGCGCCAGCGCGTCGACCTCGGCGGTCGGGCCGGCCACCACGCACAGGCCGGTGGAGTTCACCGCCGCGACGCACAGGCCGCCGGTCAGCCGGCCGGTCACCTCCGCCTCGGGCAGGAACACCGCGAGCATCGACCCGGCCGGCGTCGACTGCACCAGGCGCCCCCGCGTGGCGACCAGCGCCGCCGCGTCCTCGAGGGAGAACACCCCGGCCAGGCAGGCGGCCACGTACTCGCCGACGCTGTGCCCGACCATCGCCGCCGGGCGGACGCCCCACGACATCCACAGGCGGGCCAGCGCGTACTCCACCGCGAACAGCACCGGCTGCGTGACAGCGGTACGCGCCAGCGCCAGCGCCGCGTCGCCGGTCTCGTCGTCGGCGGCGAACAGCGGCACGCGCAGGTTCTCGCCGAGGTGGCCGGCGAACAGGTCGGCGCAGCGGTCCAGCTCGGCGGCGAACACCGGCTCGCTGCGGTACAGGCCCCGCGTCATGCCCACGTACTGCGCGCCCTGGCCGGGGAAGAGGAACGCCACCGGCGCGTCCCGTCCGGCAGGCGTGCCCGTGCCGGCGTCGGCGGCCCGCCGCAGCGCGGCGACCAGTTCGGCGCTGTCCCGGCCGGTCACCGCCGTACGGTGCTCGAAGGCCCGGCGGCGGGCGGCCAGCGTGTACGCGACGTCGTCCAGGTCCAGGTCGGGGTGGGCGGCCAGGTGGTCGGCGAGCCGGCCGGCCGCGGCGGCCAGCGCCGGCGCGGAGCGGGCCGACAGCGGCAGCACCCGGGCTACGGCCGGTGCGGCGGGCGGCGCGGCGGCCGGCGCGGCCGGGGCCGGTGCCTCCTGCAGGATCACGTGCACGTTGCTGCCGCCGATGCCGAACGAGCTGACCCCGGCCCGGCGCGGCGTCTCCTGCCGGGGCCACCGCCGCAGCTCGGTGTTGACGAAGAACGGGCTGGTCGGCAACGCCAGCTCGGGGTTGGCCCGGGTGTGGTGCAGGGTCGCCGGGATCGCCTCGTGGCGCAGCGCCAGCACCGCCTTGATCAGGCTGGTCACCCCGGCCGCGGCGTCGAGGTGCCCGACGTTGCTCTTCACCGAGCCGATCGCGCAGTAGCCCACCCGGTCGGTGTGCTTGCGGTACGCGCGGGTCAGCGCGGTGATCTCGATCGGGTCGCCGAGGGCGGTGCCGGTGCCGTGGGTCTCGACGTAGCCGATGCTGTCCGGGTCCACGTCGGCCACGGCGAGCGCCTCGGCGACGACGCGGGCCTGCCCGTCCACGCTCGGCGCGGTGTAGCCGACCTTCAGCGAGCCGTCGTTGTTCACCGCGGTGCCGAGGATGACCGCGTCCACTGTGTCCCCGGCCGCGTGGGCGTCGGTCAACCGCCGCAGCACCACCACGCCCACACCGTTGCCGGCGACGGTGCCCTGCGCCTGCGCGTCGAAGGGCCGGCAGTGCCCGTCCGGGGAGAGGATGCCGCCCTGTTCGTAGCGGTAGCCGCCGCGCAGCGGCACGCTCACCGACACGCCGCCGGCCAGGGCCAGGTCGCACTCGCCGTTGAGCAGGCTCTGGGCCGCCAGGTGCACCGCGGTCAGCGAGGTGGAGCAGGCCGTCTGCACGGTCATGCTCGGCCCGGTCAGGTTCAGCTTGTACGACACCCGGGTGGCCAGGAAGTCCTTGTCGCTGGAGATCAGCGTCTGGTAGCTGCCGGCCGCGTCCACCGCCTGCTCGTTGGCGAGCAGGTTGAACAGCAGGTACGAGTTCAGGCTCGACCCGGCGAAGACGCCGATGCGCCCGTCGAAGGTCTTCGGGTCGTGGCCGGCCGACTCCAGCGCCGTCCACACGCACTCCAGGAAGACCCGGTGCTGCGGGTCGAGCACCTCGGCCTCGCGGGGGTGGTAGCCGAAGAAGCCCGCGTCGAAGCGGTCCGCGTCGGCCAGGACGCCCTTGGCCGGCACGTAGTCGTCCCGCGCGGCCACCTGCGGGTCGACGCCGTCGGCGCGCAGCTCCTCGTCGGACAGGCGGGCGATCCCCTCCCGGCCGGCCGTGAGGTTCGCCCAGAACTCGTCCACGTCGGCCGCGCCGGGGAAGCGCCCCGCCATGCCGATGACGGCTATCTGGTCGAGGTTCTCGACGTCGTCTGACATCTGTCTCACCTACCGTTCATGCCTGCGCGGCCGACGAGCGGCGGCGACGTCGACTCAGTGACTGCCGGCGGGTGGCCGCCCGTTCCTGGGCGTCGCCCAGGCCGTCGCCGTCCGCGCCGGGCCGGTTGAGGTAACCGGCGAGCGCGGCGACGGTCGGGAACTGGAACAGCTCGACGAGCGTCACGTCCCGGCCGGCCGCCGCGACGAGCCGCAGGCGGGCCTCGGCCATCAGCAGGGAGTGGCCGCCCAGCTCGAAGAAGTTGTCGTCCACCCCGACCTGCTCCACGCCGAGCAGCTCCCGCCAGATGCCGGCGACGGTGCGCTCCAGCTCGTCGCGCGGCGCCACGTACGGGCTGCGCAGCTCCGGGCGGGCCAGGTCGGGTTCGGGCAGGGCCGACCGGTCCACCTTGCCGTTCGGGGTCAGCGGCAGGGCGTCCAGCGTGGTGAAGACCGCCGGCACCATGTAGTCGGGCAGCCGTTCCTTCAACCGGCCGATCAGCTCACCGGTGGCCGGCACGGCCGGCCCGACCAGGTACGCCACCAGCCGGGTGTCGCCGCCGTGCGCACGCGCCACCACCACCGCCTCGGTGACGCCGGGGCAGGCGGTCAGCGCCGCCTCGATCTCGCCCAGCTCGATCCGGAAGCCGCGCAGCTTCACCTGGTGGTCGAGGCGGCCCAGGTACTCGATCGCGCCGTCGGCACGGATCCGGCCCAGGTCACCGGTCCTGTAGAGCCGGGCGGGCGGCCGGTCGTCGTCGCGGTCGCCGGTGACGGCCGTGCCGCCGGCCGGCGCCGGTGTGGCGAACGGGTCGGCGAGGAACCGTTCGGCGGTCAGCTCGGGCCGGTTCAGGTAGCCGAGCGCCACGTTGACCCCGCCGATGTGCAGCTCGCCCGGCACACCCACGGGCACCGGCTGCAGATGGCGGTCCAGCACGTACACCTGGGTGTTCGCGATCGGCCGCCCGATCGGCACCGGCCGGGGGTCGTCGCGGCGGCAGGCCCAGGCGGTGACGTCGATCGCCGCCTCGGTCGGGCCGTACAGGTTGTGCAGCTCGGCGGCGGACCGGGTGAAGAAGCGGTCCTGCAGGTCGCGCGGAAGCGCCTCGCCACTGCAGATCACCCGACGCAGGCTCACGCACCGCTCGACGTCGGGCTCGCGCAGGAACGCCTGGAGCATGGAGGGCACGAAGTGCACGGTGGTGACCTGTTCAGAGCGGATCGTGTCGACCAGGTAGGCGCCGTCGCGGTGCCCGTCCGGGCGGGCCACGACGAGCGTCGCGCCGGTCATCAACGGCCAGAAGAACTCCCAGACCGAGACGTCGAACGAGTACGGCGTCTTCTGCAGCACCCGGTCGCCGGGGCCGAGGCCGTAGGCGTCCTGCATCCACAGCAGCCGGTTGCGGATGCCGGCGAACGTGTTCGGCACGCCCTTGGGCCGGCCGGTCGACCCGGAGGTGTAGATGACGTAGGCGACGTCGGTGCCGCGTACCGGGGTGGGCCGGTCGTCGGCGGCGTCCGCGGGCACGTCGTCGGTGAGCAGCTCGTCGGCGTACCACAGCGGCCCGTCCCAGGACAGCTTCTCGCCGAGCCGCCGCTGGGTGAGCACCACCGCCGGGTCCGCGTCGTCGAGCATCAGCGCCACCCGCCCGGCCGGCAGGCCCGGATCGACGGGCACGTACGCGCCGCCGGCCTGCCAGATCGCCAGCAGGCCGACCACCAGCTCCACCGAGCGTTCCAGCACCAGGCCGACCCGCACGCCGGGGCCGACCCCGGCGGCACGCAGCCGCCGGGCCAGCCCGTTGGCCCGGCGCAGCAGCTCCCCGTAGCCGACGGTGCGGCCGGCGAACCGCACCGCCGGCAGTTCCGGCGTCCGCCGGGCCCGCTCGGCGATCTGCTCGTGCGCCCAGCCCGCGCCGGGCCACCGCCGCGCCTCGCCCCGGGACAGCGCCAGCACCGCGTCCCGCTCGTCGGCGTCCAGCAACGGCAGTTCGTCGACAGCCGTGTGCGGGCCGGCGACGGCCAGCTCGACGATCCGCCGGTAGTGCCCGGCCATCCGGGCCATGGTGGCGGGTTCGAACAGGTCCCGGTCGTACTCGAACCAGCCGCTGACCCCACCGGCGTCGTTGAACAGCTGCAGCTCCAGGTCGAAGCGGGCGCCCTGGGCGCGCAGCGGCAGCCGTTCGAACTCCACCCCGGCCAGGGCCAGCGTGGGCAGCGGGTCACTCTGGTAGGAGAGCCCCACCTGGAAGATCGGCGGCCGGCTGAGGTCGCGGGCCGGCTTCAGCGCCTCCACCACCTTCTCGAACGGCACCCGCTGGTGGGCGTACGCGCCGAGGCAGGCGTCCCGGACCCGGCCCAGCAGTTCGGTGAAGGTCGGGTTGCCGGTCAGGTCCACGCGGACCGGCAGGGTGTTGACGAAGAACCCGATGAGCGGTTCGACCTCGGCCCGGTCCCGGTTGGCCATCGGCACGCCGACCACCACGTCGTCCTGCCCGCTGTAGCGGCGCAGCAGCACGCCGAAGGCGGCCAGCAGCGCCATGTACGTGGTCGCGCCGTGCTGCTTGCCGAGCGCGCCGAGCGCGGTGAGCACCGGCTCGGGCAACGTGAACGGGTGGGAGGCGCCCTGGAAGCCCTGCACCGGCGGGCGGGGCCGGTCGGTCGGCAGGTCGAGCACGGCCGGCGCCCCGGCGAGGTGCTCCCGCCAGTGGGTCAGGTCCGCCGACAGGTCCTCCCCGCGCAGCCAGTCCTGCTGCCAGGCGGCGTAGTCGCCGTACTGGACACTCAGCTCGGGCAGCGCCGGCCGGTCGCCGGTGGCCAGCGCGGCGTACCGGGTGGAGAGTTCACCCAGCAGCACCCCGACGGACCAGCCGTCGGAGACGAGGTGGTGCATCGCCACGCCGAGCACGCAGTCGTCGTCACCGAGCCGGAGCAGGGCCAGCCGCAGCAGCGGGCCGGTGGTGATGTCGAACGGCTCGCGCAGCGCGGCCACGATCCGCGCCTCCAGCTCGTCGCCGCCGGCCGGCGTGCCGCGCAGGTCGGTCTCGGCCAGCGGGATCGCGAGCGCCGGGTGGACCACCTGCACCGGCCGCCCGTCGCGCAGCTCGAACGTGGTCCGCAGCGACTCGTGCCGGGCGACGATCCCGTCGACCGCCTGCCGCAGCAGGGCGGTGTCCAGCGGGCCGCGGATGCGCACCGCCGCCGGGATCAGGTACGCCGGGTTGCCGGGGCGGAGCTGCTCCAGGAACCAGATGCCCTGCTGCATCACGGAGATCGGGAAGACGTTCTCCCGCCGGGCGGGCCGCGCCTGGCCCCGCTCGCGCAGCAGCTTCTCGAACAGCGCCCGTTTCTCCGGGGAGAGCGCGGCGAGCCGTGCGTCGAGGTCGGTCATCTCACGCCTCCTGGCCCAGTACGGCCCGCGCCTGCTCGTCGGAGAGGCCCTCCAGCTCGGCGAGCAGCTCCGAGGCGACGTCCTCGAACCGCTCGACCCGCCCGATGGCCGCCGTGTCGGCGCCGCCGTCGTCCGCACCGGCCGGCAGCCGGCTGACGATCTGCTCGGTGAGGGTGCGCAGGGTGGCGCCCTCCAGGAACACCGCGATGGACAGCGAGACGCCGAGCTGGCGTTCGATCTCGTTCTTCAGCTCCACCGCCATGAGCGAGTCCAGGCCCAGGTCGAACAGCGGCTGGTCCAGCCCGACCGACGCCGTCGCGGAGCCGAGGGTGGCCGCGACGGCGAGCACCAGTTGCCCGGTGAGCGTCTCGGCGCGCCGGTCGGCCGGCAGGGCCAGCAGTTGCGCGCGGCTGGGCAGCAGGCTGGTCCGGGCCGTACGCCGGGCGGGCCGGGCGGGGCCGTCGCCGCGCAGCAGCGGGGCGAGCAGGGCCGAGCCGGAGACCTCCTGGTAGCGGCGCCCCCACTCGGTCCAGTCGACCGGGACCACGGCGATCTGCGGCTCGTCGTGGCGCAGCAGCCGGTGGAAGACCCGCAGCGCCTGGCCGGGCCGCAGCGTGCCCATGCCCTTGCTGAGCCCGGGGGTGGCGTCGGCGCCCCGGTTGGCCAGGCCGACCCCTTCCCAGATACCCCAGTTGACGCTCAGACCGGGCAGTCCGGCGGCGCGGCGCTGCGCCGCCAGCGCGTCGAGGAAGGCGTTGGCCGCCGCGTACCCGGCCACGAACGGCGAGCTGAGCAGCGAGCTGGTCGAGGAGAACAGGATGAAGAAGTCCAGCTCCCGGCCGGCGAACAGGCGGTGCAGCACCCAGGCGCCGACGGCCTTGGGCAGCAGCGGGCGTTCCAGGTCGGCCCGGGTCAGCTCCATCAGCGGGGCCACCTCACCGGTGCCGGCGGCGTGCACGACGCCCCG
This sequence comes from Micromonospora sp. NBRC 110037, assembly GCF_001652995.1. Taxonomy (NCBI): domain Bacteria; kingdom Bacillati; phylum Actinomycetota; class Actinomycetes; order Micromonosporales; family Micromonosporaceae; genus Micromonospora; species Micromonospora sp. NBRC 110037. Next base: position 851,993 of record NZ_BBVA01000002.1, on the reverse strand, counting down.
GATCGGCGGCCGGCCCTCCCGGTCGTAGCCGGTCAGGAACGCCCGTACCGCCTCCTCGTCGGCGACGTCGACGGAGGCCACGTGCACGGCGGCCCCGAGCGCCTCCAGCTCGCGCACCCCGGCGACACGTGCCGCCGCCGGATGGTCGGCGGGCAGGGCGGTCCACTCGGCGCGGGGCGGCAGCACGGTGCGGCCGAGCAGCACCAGCCGCCGCGCGCCGGCCCGCACCATCGACCGGGCCACCTCCAGGCCGATGCCGCCGAGGCCGCCGGTGATCAGGTAGCTCGCGTCGGGCCGCCACGGCCCGTCGGTGGCGTGGGCCTCGGGCACCGCCTCGCGGACGAGCCGGGCCACGTACCGCCGGTCGCCGTGCAACGCGACCTGGTCCTCGGCGTCGCGGGCGGTCAGCTCCCCCACCAGACGCGTGGCCAGCGTGGCCGGGTCGGCGGCCGGGTCGAGGTCGATCAGGCCGCCCCAGAGCGCCGAGTGCTCCTGCTGCAACGACCGGCCCAGGCCCCACAGGGCCGACTGGGCCACCGCGAGCGACACCGGGCCGCCCGGGGCGTCGGCCGGCCGTACCGCGCCGCGGGTGACCAGCCAGAGCCGTACCGTCTCCGGGCCCCGCGCCCGGGCCAGGGCCTGCGCGGTGTGGACCGCGCTGAGGCTGCCCCGCTCGGTGGCCCGCAGCAGCGCGGCGGCGTCCGCCGCGCCGTCCGGGTCGGTGTCGTCGAGGCTCCACAGGTGCAGCACCTGAAGCTCGCCGCCGTCGAGCGCCAGCTCGTCCACCAGCCGGCTCAGGTCCGCCGGGCCGTCCAGGCGCACCTCGGCCCGCGCGCCGTCGACGCGGTACGCCGGGCCCGGCGACACCCGTACCACCCGCTCGCCCCGGGCGGCGACGGCGTCGGCGAACCCGGCGCCGACCCCGGTCCAGTCGGTGAGCACCAGCCAGGTCCGGGCCGGGGTTGCTTCCGGGTCGGGAGCCGGCGCGGGCGCGTCGACAGGTTGCCAGTCGAGCCGGTAGAGCAGGTCGTCGTCGGCGTACGCGGCGGCGCCGTCCTCGCCGGTGTCGTCCACGGTGGATGATCTGGTGTGCCGCTGCTGCTGCCGCTGCGTGCGGCGCGGCTCCTGCCGGCAGTGCGTCTTCTCGAACGGGTAGGTGGGCAGCGGCACCCGGGCCCGCCGGTAGTCCCGGTCGAAACCGGCCCAGTCCAGGTCCACGCCGGCGGTGTAGAGCCGGGCGACGGTGTGCAGCAGCACCGCCCAGTCGTCGTGCTTGGGCCGCAGGCTCGGCGCCAGCAGGGCCTCCCCCGCCGGCAGGTTGTCGCTGATCATGCCGAGCAGCGTCGGCGCGGGTCCCATCTCGACGAAGGTGCGGTAGCCCAGCTCGCGCAGCGTGTCGATGCTGGCCGCGAAGCGCACCGGCTGGCGGGCGTGCCGGCACCAGTAGTCGGCGTCCGGGGCGGTGTCCCACGGCCACAGCTCACCGGTCAGGTTCGCCACGAGCGGGATGCGCGGCGGGGTGAACGTCACCGCGTCGGCCGCCGCGCGCAGGCCCGGCAGGATCGGCTCGATCAGCGGCGAGTGCGACGAGGTGGTGATGTGCAGCTGCTTGGTCTTCACCCCGCGCCTGTCGAACTCGGCGCAGATCCGCGCCAGCGCCTCCCGCTCACCGGAGATGGAGGTGGTGCCGGGGCCGTTGACCGCGGCGACGGACACCCGGTCGGCGTACCCGGCGAGCACCTCGGTGACCTCGGCCTCGGGGGCGAAGACGGCCACCATCGCGCCGTTGCCGTTCAGCTCCCACATCAGCCGGCCGCGTTCGACGACCAGCCGCAGCCCGTCCTCCAGGCTCATCATGCCGGCCACGCAGGCGGCCACGTACTCGCCGAAGCTGTGCCCGAGCACCGCCACCGGCTCGACGCCCCAGGAGCGCCACATCTGCGCCATGGCGTACTGCACCGCGAACAGCGCCGGCTGCGAGTAGGTCGTGCGGTAGACCAGGTCGGAGTCCGGGTCGGCCGGGTAGATCACGTCCAGCAGCGGGACGTCCAGCAGCGGCCGCAGGATCTCGTCGCAGCGGTCGACGGCCTGCCGGAAGGTGGGCTGCGTCTGATAGAGGGCGCGGGCCATGCCGACGCGCTGCGGGCCCTGCCCGGTGAAGAGGAAGACCACGTCGTCGCTGCCGGCCTCGCCCACCACCGGCAGGTCGCCGGGCAGCCCGTCGACGAAGTCGGCGAGCTGGTCGGCGACCTCCCGGACGGACGCGCCGACGGCGGCCAGCCGGTGCGGGAAGTGGGCCCGTCCGGTGCCGGCCGAGAAGCAGACGTCGGCCAGCGCCGCGCCCGGGTCGGCGGACAGTCGCTGCTGGTAGCGCCGGGCCAGCTCCAGCAGCCCGTCCGGCGTCCGGGCCGACAGCGGCAGCACCGAACGGGGCCGCTCCACCGCCGGTTCCGACGGTACGGCCGGCGGCTCGGGCGCGGCCTGCACGATCAGGTGGGCGTTGGTGCCGCTGAAACCGAAGCTGCTCACCCCGGCCACCGGCCGCTCGGCGACCGCCGGCCACTCGCTCAACTCGGTCGGCACCGCGAACGTGGTGCCGGCGAAGGAGATGTGCGGATTCAGCTCGGTGAAGTGCACGTTCGGCGGGATCGCGCCCTTGTGCAGGGCGAGCACCACCTTGATCAGCCCGACGATGCCGGAGGCGGCCTCGGCATGGCCGACGTTCGTCTTCGACGACCCCAGGTAGACCGGTGCGCCCTCCTCCCGGCCGTACACCTCGGCCAGCGCCTCGACCTCGATCGGGTCGCCGAGCGTGGTGCCGGTGCCGTGCGCCTCGATGTAGGAGACCTGCTCGGCGGCGACGCCGCTCGCCGCGAGCGCCCGGCGCAGCACGTCGCGCTGCGCCACCCCGTTCGGGGCGGTCACCCCGGAGCTGCGACCGTCCTGGTTGACCGCGCCGCCGCGGATCACCGCGAGCACCTGGTCGCCGTCGCGTACCGCGTCGGTCAGACGCTTGAGCACGATGATGCCGCAGCCCTCGCTGCGGACGTAGCCGTTGGCGCGGGCGTCGAAGGTCTTGCACCGGCCGTCCGGGGCGACCATGCCGGGGAACTGGGAGAAGGCCACGCTGGGCAGCGGCGACAGGACGACGTTCACCCCGCCGCCGAGGGCCAGGTCGCACTCGCCGGACCGCAGGCTCTGCACCGCCATGTGCACCGACACCAGCGAGGAGGAGCAGGCGGTGTCCACCGCCACGCTCGGGCCGCGCAAGTCGAAGACGTACGAGATCCGCCCGGTCACCACGCTGTGCGCGGTGCCGGTGCTGGCGTAGGCGGTGATGTCCTCCAGCCCGGGGAAGTTCTCGGTGGCGAAGTCGTTGCTGCACACGCCGAGGAACACCCCGGTACGGCTGCCGGCCAGCGCGGTCGGCGCCTTCCCGGCGTTCTCCAGCGCCTCCCAGGACACCTCCAGGGCGAGCCGCTGCTGCGGGTCCATGGCCAGCGCCTCGCGCCGGGAGATGCCGAAGAACTCGTAGTCGAAGTGGTCGACGCGGTCCAGGAAGCCGCCCCAGCGGGTCCGCATCTTGCCGGGCTGCTGCGGTTGCTCGTCGTAGAACTCGTCGACCGGCCAGCGGTCGGCCGGGATCTCCGCGACCGCGTCGACGCCGTCGCGCAGGATCCGCCAGAAGCTCTCCGCGTCGACCGCGCCGCCGGGGAAGCGCAGCCCCATGCCGACGACCGCGACGGGCTCGGTCCGGCCGCGCTCGTACTCGGCGAGCTGCCGCTGCATCCGCTCCATCTGCAGGTAGGCGCGCTTGAGCGTGGAGTTCGGCGCCTGCGCCTGCTGCCCGGTCGTGGTCATCCCTGACGCCCTTCCTCGATCTGGTTGAGCTTGGCCAGCAGGAGCGCCTCGACGTCGTCGTCGGAGAGCTGCTCCAGGTCGGTGGCCGGGTCGTCGGTCCCGGCGGCCGGTGTCGCGCCGGGCGCGGTCGCCGGGCCCGTCCCCGCCGGGGAGACGTCGGCGTCCGGCCCGGCCTCCAGCGCCACGTCCATCCGCTCGGCGAGGTGCGGTACGAGCGCGTCGATGGTCGGGAAGCGCCACGCGAGCGTGGCGGACAGTTCGACGTCGAGCGACGTCTCCAGCCGCTTGCGCAGCTCCAGCGACATCAGCGAGTCGAAGCCCATGTTCGCCAGCGGCGAGGTGACGTCGACCCGGTCGGCGTCCACCTTGAGCACCCGGGCCACCTCACCGGCGACGTGCCCGGTGAGCAGGGCGCGCCGGCGGCGGCCCGGCTCGACGGTGAGCAGCCGCCGGCGTACCTCGCCGGAGCGCGCCCGGCCCTCGGCCGTGCGCGGGGTGTCCACCGCGACCAGGTCGGCCAGCAGCGCGGGCACGAGCCCGCCGGCCGCAGCCGCGCGGAGCCGGTCGAGGTCCAGCGGCAGGACGGCCACCTGCGCCGCCGGGGTCCGCACCAGCCGGTCCAGCGCCTCGATGCCGTCGCGTGGGTCGATGCCGACGATGCCCTGACCGGCGAGCTGGCCGCCACGGTCCGGGCGGGCCGCCAGGCCGGACCCGGACCAGGGACCCCAGTTGACGCTCAGCGCGGCCCGTCCCTGCGCCCGGCGCCGCTGCGCGAGCGTGTCCAGGAACGCGTTCGCGGCGGCGTAGTTGGCCTGGCCCGGTGAGCCGAGCAGCGCGGCGGCCGAGGAGTAGAGGACGAAGAAGTCGAGGTCCCGGTCCAGGGTGGCCCGGTGCAGATGCCAGGCGCCGTCCACCTTGGGCGCGGCCACGGCCCGGAACCGGGCCCGGTCGAGCTGCAGCATCAGCCCGTCGTCCAGCACGCCGGCGGCGTGCACGACGCCGGCCAGCGGCGGCATCGTCCGGTCGAGGTCCGCCAGCACCGCCGTGACGTCCTCGTGGCGGGCGATGTCGGCCTGCCGGACCTGGACGTCGACGCCCTGCCCGCGCAGCTCGTCGAGGACCTGCCCGGCGTACGCCGAGGGCCGGCTGCGGCCGAGCAGCGCCAGGTGCCGCGCGCCGCGACCGGCCAGCCAGCGGGCGGTCTCCAGGCCGAGAGCGCCGAGACCACCGGTGATCAGGTACGTGGCGGCCGGCCGGACCGGGACCTCCCCCGGCGGTACGGCGGCCACCTCGTGCCCGCCGGGCCGGAGCACGATCTTGCCGGTGTGCCGGGCCTGCGCCATGAGACCGAACGCCGCCGCCGCGTCGGCGTAGTCGTAGGTGGTCACCGGGAGGGCGGTGAACTCGCCGCTGTCGAAGCCGCGCAGCACCTCGGCGAAGAGGCGGGCGATCAGCTTCGGCCGCTCGGCGAAGGCGCGTTCCAGGTCGACGGCGAGGAACGAGCGGTTGTGCCGCAGCGCCCGCAGGCCGAGGTGGCTGTTGGCGTAGATGTCCTGCTTGCCGATCTCGACGAACCGCCCGTTCGGCGCGAGCAGGCCGAGGCTGCGGGTGAGCGCCTCGCCGGTGAGCGAGTTGAGCACGACGTCCACGCCCCGGCCGTCGGTGAGGGCCAGCACCTCGTCGGCGAAACGCAGCGACCGGGAGTCCATCACGTGCTTGACGCCGAGGCGGCGCAGCAGTTCCCGCTTTTCCTCACTGCCGGCGGTGGCCAGCACCTCGGCGCCGTTGCGGCGGGCCACCTGCAGCGCGGCCAGGCCGACGCCGCCGGTGGCCGAGTGGATCAGGAGGGTGTCGCCCTCGCCGAGGTGGGCCAGGTACTCCAGGCCGTACACCACGGTGAGGAACGCGATCGGCAGCGCGGCGGCCTGCTCGTCGGTGAGCCCGCCGGGGACGGGGGCGACCAGCTCGGCCCGGGTGGTGGTGTACGCGGCCATGCTGGACGGGGCCACCGCCATCACCGCGTCGCCGACGCTCAGGCCGGTGACTCCGGCGCCGAGCGCGGTGACCCGGCCGGCGCACTCGCCGCCCAGCGGCACGATGCCCGGGGGTACGCCGGGGCAGATCTCCATCGCCTTGAGCACGTCGTTGAAGTTGAGTCCGGCGGCGGCCACCTCGATCTGCACCTGGCCGGGGCCGGGCGGCACGCGTGCGGAGAGCACCGGCGTCAGGCTGCCCAGGTGTCCCTGCACCGACAGCAGCCGGTAGTTGCCGTCGGCGGCGGACCGGTCGAACGGGTGCGGACGCGCCGGCGTGGCCGTGGGCGCGCGCCACGGGACCAGCCGGGGCACGTAGCGCCGGCCGCCGCGCAGCGCGACCTGCTCGCCACCGGGCCGGTGCAGCAGTTCGTCGACCAGGCCGGGAACGCCGTGCCGCCCGTCGGCCGGGTCGAGGTCGACGATCGTGGGGCGCAGCTCGGCGTGTTCCAGCGCGACCACCCGGGCCAGTCCCCAGAGGCCGCCCTGGGCCGGGTCCGGCGCGCCCGCGCCGGCGGCGACCACCTGCGCGCCCCGGGTGGCCAGCACCAGCCGGGGTGACCGGCCGCCGACCTCGGTGAGCGCCCGCACCAGATGCGTGACGGCGACCGGACCGAGCAGTTCGAGCCGGTCCAGTGGGGTGTCCGGCAGGTCGGCCGGGCTCTGCTCGGTGAGGCGCACGTCGAGGCTCCACGCGTGCAGCACTCCGGCGCACGGCTCCGGCCGGGCGGCACGCAGGTCGGTCAGGAGCGTCACGAAGTCCGCCGGCCGGGCCGGGTCGACCTCGTACCGGTCCAGGGCAACCTGCCGGTAGGCGTCACCGGGTGCGACGGTCACCGTGTCCACGCCCCGGCCGGACAGCGCGGCCCGCAGGTCGCCGCCGACCGGGTCGGCGCCGGCCAGCAGCAGCCACCAGCCGCCGGTCTCCGGCGTCTGTGCCCCGTCGGTGGCCTCCTGCCAGGCCAGGTCGAGCAGCGCCTCGCCGACCGGGTCGGCCGGGCCGGAGCCGGCCAGCCGGCGCAGCCGCACGCCGGCGATCTCGCCCACCGGGTCGCCGGCCGCGTCGTAGAGCACCACCCGGGCGCCGTCGATCTCCGGGCCGTCGGTGGCGGCCCCGCCCACGGTGGCGTGCGCCCATCGGGGTACGCCCGGGCCGGCGGCGAGGGCGAAACGCTCCACCCCCACCGGCAGGTACGTCCCGTCGTCGGCGCCGGTCATGGCCGCCGCCAGCACCTGCAGGCAGCTGTCCAGCAGGGCGGGGTGCACCAGGTACGGCTCCCGGTCGCCGGTCAGCTCGGCCGGGTCGCGCAGTTCGGCGACCGCCTCGCGCTCGCCCTGCCAGAGCGCGGCGACGCCCTGGAAGGCGGGGCCGTAGCGCAGGCCGGACCGGGCCAGCCGGGCGTAGTGCTCGGCGCTGTCCCGCTGCTCGCCGCAGCGCGAGCGGACCGTGGTCAGCGGCTCGACGGCGCCGGCCGGGAACTGCTGCGCGGCGCCGTACCGGCCGTGCGCCACCTCGTTCCAGGCGTCGTCCGGTCCGCGGCTGTAGATCCGCAGCGTGCCGCCGGTGGCGGTCTCCGGGAGCAGGACGAGTTGGACGGTGTCCGCCTCGGCCAGCTCCTCGACGAGGGTGACCCGGGTCAGTTCGATCCGCTCGACCACCGCGGCCGGATCGTCGAGGAGCCGCCGGGTCGCCGCCAGCGCCGCGTCGAGCAGCAGGCTGGCCGGCAGCACCGGGCTGTCCTCGACGACGTGGTCCCGCAGGTAGCCGAACCCGGCCAGGTCGAGCCGGACGCCGAAGTGGTGTCCGCCCGGTTCGGCGGCGGACCGGACGTACGTCTCCAGCACCGGGTGCCCGCGGTGGGCGGTGCGCCGCGTCCGGGGGTACTCGTCGGTGAGCCAGTGCCGTTCCCGCTGCCACGGGTACGCCGGCAGCGCGGCCATCGGCACGACCGGCCCGTACATCCGGCGCCAGTCGACCGGGCAGCCGGCGGTCCAGAGGCGGCCCAGCTCACCGAGGACCGTGGCCCGGCTCGGCTCGTCGCGCCGCAGCGAGGCGACGACGACGCCGTCACGCTGCTGGCGGGCGATGCGTTCGGTGACCGGGCCGCCGAGCATGGGATGCGGGGAGATCTCCACGAACACGTCGTGCCCGGCGTCGACCAGCCGGGTGACGGCGGTGTCGAACAGCACCGGCCGGCGCAGGTTGTCGGCCCAGTACGCGGCGTCGAGCGCGGCGCCGTCGATCGGCCCGGCGGTGACCGTGGAGAGCATCGGCACGGCGGCGGGCCCCGGGGTGAGCCCGTCGAGCAGCGCGCCGAGCTCGGCGCGCAGCGGTTCCATCTGTGGGCTGTGCGAGGCGTAGTCGACCGATTCGAGCATCCGGCAGAACGTCCCCTCGGCCGTCAGCGTCTCGGCGAGGGCGGCCAGGGCCGCGCCGTCGCCGGAGAGCACAGTGGACTCCGGTCCGTTGGTGGCGGCGACCGAGACGGCGCCCGGCCGCCGCTCGGCGAGCAACTGCTCGGTCCGGTCGAGCGGGAGGCCGAGCACCGCCATCCGGCCGTTGCCGATGGCGGCGCGGATGACCCGGCCCCGCTGGCGGGCGACCCGCATCGCGTCGGCGATGCCGAGCGCGCCCGCGACCTGGGCGGCGGCCACCTCGCCGACGCTGTGCCCGACCACGGCGGCCGGCTCGACGCCCCAGGAGCACCAGAGCGCGGCCAGGGCGATCTGCACGGCGGTCAGCGCGGGCTGGGCGACCGCCGGGTCGTCCAGCAGACTCGCGTCGTCCCGGCCGGTGACCAGGTCGAGCAGGGAGAAGTCGACGTACTGCCGCAGCGCCCGGTCGCACTGCGCGAACGTGTCGCGGAACGCCGGCTCGGCGAGCAGGTCCTCGGTGATCGGCCACCACCGGGGCCCCTGGCCGGAGAACACGAAGACGGGCTTCGGGCGCCGGGAGACGCGCCGGGCGCCCCACGACAGCCCGGGCCGTTCCGTGCCGGCCGCGTACGCGACGAGCGCGTCCCGTACCTGCTCGGGCGAGTCACCGACGCAGGCCAGCCGGTGCTCGTGGTGGGTGCGGCGCACGGCGGCGGCGGCGCAGACGGCGGCGAGGTCCGCGCCTTCGCCGGGCGGGGCCAGCTTCGCCGCGTACCGCCGGGCGAGTTCACCGAGCGCCTCGGGGGTACGGGCCGAGATGGTCAGCAGCCGGGCCGGGTCCGCCGGGGCGCCTCCGGCGGGCGCGCTGCCGTTGAGGCGGAGGTCGCCGGGCGCGGCGGCCGTTTCGGAGGAGGCGTGCCGGTCGGACCGGGGCGCCTCGGCGAGGACCAGGTGCGCGTTGGTGCCGCCGAAGCCGAACGAGCTGACTCCGGCGACGGCCCGCGCGTACCCGTCCGGCCACGGCTGGCCGGTGTCGGCCACCTGGAGCGCGAGCTGCGCGAACGGGATGTGCGGGTTGGGCTGCCGGTAGTGCAGGGTCGGCGGGATCTGCCGGTGCCGCAGGACCAGCGCGGCCTTGATCAGGCCGGCGATCCCGGCGGCGGCCTCCAGGTGGCCGAGGTTGGACTTGACCGATCCGATGAGCAGGGGCCGCGCCGGATCGCGGTCGGCGCAGACCACGGCGGCGAGCGCCTTGGCCTCGATCGGGTCGCCGAGCAGCGTGCCGGTGCCGTGCGCCTCGACGTAGCCGACCTGTTCCGGCGCCACGCCGGCCCGCTCGTACGCGCTGCGCAGCACCGCCTCCTGGGCGTGCGGGTTCGGCGCCATCAGCCCGTTGGTCCGGCCGTCCTGGTTGACCGCCCCGCCGAGGATCACCCCGTAGATCGGGTCCTGGTCGGCGAGCGCCCGGGACAGCGGCTTGAGGATCACCACGCCGGCGCCCTCGGCGCGGACGTAGCCGTCGGCCCGGGCGTCGAAGGTCTTGCAGCGACCGTCGCCCGCCATCGCGCCGGCCTTGCTGAAGTTGATCGCCAGCGCGGGTGACAGGACCACGTTGACCCCGCCGGCGACGGCCAGCGTGCAGTCTCCCCGGCTCAGGCTGGTGACGGCCTGGTGCACCGCGACCAGCGAGGAGGAGCAGGCGGTGTCGACGGCGATGCTCGGGCCGCGCAGGTCGAACAGGTACGACAGGCGGTTCGCCGCGATGCTGAACGCGTTGCCGGTGCCGGTGTACGCGTCGACCCGGTCGAGGTCGGCGAGGGTGAGCTGGGCGTAGTCGCTGGTGGCGATACCGATGAAGACGCCGGTCGGGGAGCCGGCCAGGTCGTCGGCGGCCAGTCCGGCGTCCTCCAGCGCCTCCCAGGTCACCTCGGCGAGAAGCCGCTGCTGCGGGTCCATCCGGGCGGCCTCGTGGGCGGCGATGCCGAAGAAGTGCGGGTCGAACTGGTCGATCCGGTCCAGGAAGCCACCCCAGCGGGTGGTCGTCCTTCCAGGCGTCGACGCGTCGTCGGTGTGCAGCTCGTCGGCGTCCCACCGGTCGGCCGGCACCTCGCGGACCGCGTCGCGTCCTTCGGTCAGCAGGCGCCAGAAGCTCTCCGGTCCGTCGACGCCGCCGGGGAGGCGGCAGCCGATGCCGATGACGGCGACGGCCTCGTCGGTCGCGTCCGCGTGGCCCGCGGTCGCCTCGGCGCCGGTCGCCGTGGTCGCGGCCGGATCGGCCGGCGCCGTGGGCTCGACCGGCGCGGCGGGTTCGGAGCCGGCGGCCGGGTCGCCGAGGTGGGCGGCCAGCGCCTCGATGGTCGGGTACTCCCAGATCAGGGTCGCGGACAGGGTACGGCCCAGCCACGTCTCCAGTTCGCCCACGAGCCCGACCATCTCCACCGACTGCAGCCCGTACGTGGCGACGGGCCGGGTGGGGTCCACCGCCTGCGGGCTGATCCCCAGCCGGGCGGCCAGCTCCGCCACGAGGCGCTGCTCGACCTCGGCGCGACCGGGCGCGGCCACGGCCGGTGCCGGCGTGCTGCCCGCACCGCCGGTGACGTGTTCCGGGTCGGCCGCGCTCCAGCGCGCCAGCACCGTGAGGTCGCCGGTGAGGAAGGACTGCCGGGCCGCCCGCCGTTGCAGCTTTCCGCTGGAGGTCTTCGGGATGCTGCCCTGCTTGATCAGGACCACGTCGTGCACCTGGAGGCCGTGCTCCTGGGCGACCGCGCCGCGGATCGCCGTGACGACGCGCTCGGCGTCGAGCCGGGCGCGGCTGCCGCCGACCTCCTGGATGACGACGAGCCGCTCCTCGCCGTCGACCTCCACCGAACAGGCCACGCCGCAGCCCGGACGCAGCGTCGGATCGCTCTGCTCGACCGTCACCTCGATGTCGCTCGGGTAGTGGTTCCGCCCGGCGATGATGATCAGGTCCTTGTGCCGGCCGGTGACGAACAGCTCCCCGTCGTCGGTCAGGAAGCCCAGGTCGCCGGTGCGCAGGAACGGGCCGTCGCCGCTGCCGGCGAGCCGGGCCCGGAAGGTCTCCTCGCTCTCCTGCGGGCGTCCCCAGTAGCCCTGGGCGACGCTGCCGCCGCCGAACCAGATCTCGCCGACCCGGCCGGCCGGGAGCCGCTCGCAGGTAGCGGGGTCGACGATGACCAGCTCGTGCCCGGCGGCCGCCGTTCCGCAGCTGACGAGCGTCCGGCTCTCCTCGTCCGGGCCGGCCTCGACCGCCCGGTTGTCGGCGAGGTCGGCGGCACGCACCCGGCGTACTGCCGGTTCGGTGCCGGCCAGCCCGCCGGCGACGAACAGCGCCGCCTCGGCCAGGCCGTAGCAGGGGTAGAAGGCCTCGCGGCGGAACCCGCTGGGCCCGAAGGCCGCCACGAACCGGTCGATGGTCTCGGCCCGGACCGGCTCGGCCCCGCTGAACGCCAGCCGCCAGCTGCTCAGGTCCAGCGCCGCGCGTTCGTCCGCGGTGGTCTTCGCCAGGCACAGCTCGTAACCGAAGTTGGGGCTGCCGCTGAGCGTGGCCCGGTAGGTGGAGATGGCCTGCAGCCAGCGGAGCGGGCGCTTGAGGAACGACGTCGGTGACATGAAGGTCGCCGGGAACCCGGCGTAGAGCGGCTGCAGCATGGCGCCGATCAGCCCCATGTCGTGGTACGGCGGCAGCCAGCTCACCAGCCGGGTGGTCCCGACGTCGGTGATGAAACGCTGGTTCGTGACCTCGAGGTTGGCCAGCAGGTTGGCGTGGCTGAGCACCACGCCCTTCGGCCGCCCGGTGGAGCCGGACGTGTACTGGAGGAACGCCACGTCGTCACCGCCGAGGCCGGGCTCGCGCCACCCGTCGGCCACGGCCGGGTCGATCCGGTCGACGGCCTGCCAGACGAGCGAGCCCAGCGCGGGCGCCAGCGCGGTGATCTGGCCGGCCATCGCGGTGATCTCCGCCGGCGCGAGCACGACAGCGGGACGGGCGTCCTGGATCACGCCGATCAGCCGGGGCAGGGTCCGCTTGAGCAGCACCGGGTTCGGCGGATACACCGGTACGGCGATCACCCGGGCGTAGAGGCAGCCCAGGAACGCGGCGAGGTAGTCCAGGCCCGGCGGGCAGACGATGAGCGCCCGCTCGCCCTCGTTCACGCGCTCTCGCAACGTGGCGGCGATGGCCCGGGCCCGCCGATCCATGTCGGCGTTGGAAATGGCGACCTCGTCGTTCTCGCCGTCGGCCAGGAACCGATAGGTCACGCCGTCCGGACGGTCGAGAAGGACCGCACGGAACCGGTCGACCAGGGTGCCGGGTTTCGGCGGTTGACCAGCGCGACCGGCGGACCCGGCCGACTGTCGCACTGGGTCGGCCGCATCGCCTCGTCCTGGCAGGGAAATGCCCACGATCCGATTCCTTCTGACGTCCGGTAAAGGCACAGCAGGTCCGGCACGAATGCATGATTAATGCTGCGTTCGCACCACGTTAATAGTCCGGAAAGCACGTTCTGGACTTCGCGAAATGATCCGCGTTCGTCCCGCCGACTACCAGGACGGCGGCGGCACCAGCATCCCGGCGTTCATCGGCGAGTGTCAACCCTGATCGTTGATAAAGTTTGTGTAACTCGGTTTTCCCAGGAGGCGCAAGCAACGCACCGAGCGCCAACTCTCCGACAGGCGGGAACGATTTTCATAACTGCAGGTGAACGCGGCTCTGCCACTGTCGGATAATTGCGCGCCACTTACCCGACAGTCGACCCGGAGCAGCGCCCCGCCCGGCAGGGAGCGCGCAAAAGCGCAGGCCGTAGGCCATCATGGCATACACAGCGGCGCGCCTTGCCGCAGGGAAAACGCGGGCGAACGCGCGTACGGCGGCCTACATGCCCCGCTGCGCCATGCCTGTGACGGATGGTGCGCTTCAGCCAAGAAGCACGTCGGCGGGCGTCATCCGCCCCGCCTATGCCGTCCTCGCCGCACATATTGACGAGTGGAATAAACGCCGTCGTGTACGGGCCTGAAACTCCTGGCCAAGGCCCGTCTGATAGCCGATGACATCATCCAGACTACCTCCCCCGGAGCGCAGCATAACACCAGGCGTCGCTCTGCGTTGCCCGTCGATCACGCCAATCAGGGCCGCCAATCCGGGCAGCCAAGATCAGTATGCTCACGACACTCCACGCGACCTGCGGAAATGGCTTCCGCATCCGGATCGGGGCGCGCGATAAGCGCGTCGACCAAAGGAAAGGAGTGGGGGAAAACAAGAGGAAGAAGTCCTCAAAATTGCCCTGATCCACGGGGTTGACTTCTCGCCCAGGAGACCGTGCCGGCCGGCCTCATCCACCCGTGCCGCAATCACGGACTGGAGGGACATGTCCGTCTCATGTGGAATCGGCGCCTTATCGGAGACAGTTCCTACTGCGGAGAAGAGCCGGATAATGAGGTCTTGTTCGGGATCTGGCCGTAAAGACGCGGGATATCCAATCGCTGATTCACCTGTCAGCGATCAGACGCCGCACGCCGCTGCCGGTGGCGCCACTCCCCCGGCGGCGGACCGGGCGTGCGCCATCGCACGCCCGGTCCGTACGTCACGGGCAGGGCCGGCCCGGGCAGACGTCGATCACCTTGCCGGTGAGCAGGAAGACGGCCTTCTGCCGCTGCGCGCCGGGCTGCGCGCGGGGGAACTCGTGCGAGTCCTCGCCGTACTCCGGTCCGGCCGGGGCGAGGTTCGTCGGCGGTGGCGCGTACGCCGCGCCGCTGTTCCAGACCACCATGGCCGAGCCCGCGTACGGGTACCTGCGGATCGGCGCGATGCCCCAGAACGGGCGCACGTCCGGTGACCAGCCGTCGGCGAGCGCCGGAGTGTGCAGGCGGGCGCCGATGGTGCGGGCCTGCACCTCCGCCGCCGCGGTGGAGACCTGCTGGTCGGCGAAGGCCACGTGCATCAGGACCCGGTGCGCCGGGGTACGCGGCAGCGGCCGGTCGGTCATGTGCTGGGCGTACCCGTTGGCCTCGGACCGGTCCCACAGCATCTGCAACAACCCGAAGACGAGCTGCTGATCGATCTTGTCCGGGTAGTAGCCGTCCAGGACGGTCTGGAACGGGGCGAAGTCGACGCTGCGCTGCAGCAGCGTGGAGTAGTTCATCGCGGGCACGCCGAGCACCGAGCGGGTCCAGTCCTGGGCGATGGCGGTCAGCGCGCCGCCGTTGATGCCGCCCTGGCTGTTGCCGTCGTAGTGCAGCCCGCCGGCCACGTCGATCAGCGGCCGTCCAGCGGCGTCGCGGAACGCCGGGTGGCCGGCGAACCCGTTGCGATGGATCATCGTCCGGCCGAGGAAGAGGAAGTTCAGGAAGCTCTGCTGGAGCCGGTCGGCCACCGCCGGGAAGGCGCTGAGGTCGGTGAAGGCGCCCGCCACGTACGGGACGTCGGCCGCCGCCATGCCGATCCAGCTGGTCGCGCAGAAGGTGAAGTCGTACGTCTGCGACATCGTCTTGACGTTGCCGGCGTTGATCTCGGTGGGCCGGCCGAGCAGCCCGTGGCCGTAGAGCGACAGGTGGGCTGGCTTCGTGGCGGACGCGCTGCGCGGGATGTTGCAGACGAAGTCGGCCGCCACCGTCGTGCCGGACGGTGTGGGCAGCGCGTTCGGCATCGGCGGCGTGCCGTCGCCGCCGGGCGGACCGTAGTGCAGCCGGGAGCCCGGTCCCCCGTCACCGGTCAGGTAGGACGGCACGGCGACGGTGCCGGTCACCTGCCGGGCGATCAGCGGGTCCTGCTCGGGCGTGTAGTCGGTGACCTGGGTGACGGTGAACGAGGGGGCGCGGCGGCCGAGCGCGGCGAACGCGCCGTCCCGGACCGCCAGCATCCGCCCGGTCAGACCGTGCCGGCTGGCGACGGTGAAGTCCCAGGCCAGGTAGAGGCTGTGCCGCTTGACGCCGGCCCGGGTCAGGTCGGCGAGGATCCGTTTCATCTGCGGCGCGCGCGGGTCACGCCGGTCCAGGCCCGCGCCGGTCACGTAACTGCGGAACGCCTTCGGGGCCGGGATCAGCGCGCCGTCGCCGTCGCGCATGCCGCGCAGGCCGACGACGTACCGGGCGCCCTCGGTCAGCGCGACCGCCGGCCGGATGATCAGCACCTGCCGGTCCGGGTTGCCGGCGGCGTGCGCGTCCAGTTCGGCCCAGTACGGCGTACGCCGCCCGGTGCGGGCGTCGAGCAGCACGATCGGCGCGTCCGGCGCCAGCGAGCGGCCCACGTCGGTGACCGGCGCGATCCGGGTCCGCGTGGCGTCGAGACCGGGTACGCGCGCCAGGATCGGCGAGCCGGGGCTGAACCCGTCCTGCCGGTTCCACTCCGCCGGGTCGATCGGTACGCCGAGCACGTTCGCCGGCATCGCGGAGGCGGCGAACCGCACCCGCTTGCCGGTCGGCGTGCTGCGGTCCGGCACGGTGAAGTAGTCGTTGGGGAACGGCAGCAGGCAGGCCGCCGGGTCGATCGGGTCGCAGGACCGGTTCGCGGCCGGCGCGGGCGGCGCCGCGGCGGCGCCGGAGCCGAGCAACACGGCCGATACGGTCACCAGCGCGGACACGGCGAGACGGAGCCGTCTGGGGGTGGGCACGCGCGTCTCCTTCGGCATCGGAGTGTGGTACGACGGTGGTGGATGGTGGTGCTCTTCCTACGCGCGTGCACGCATCCCGGCAAGGGATCGCCGTCGCGGCCGCCGCGCCCGGCAGCGCACCAACCTTCCCGTGCTCAACTCGACAGCACGTGCCGGACGAGGTCCGGGCAGTGGGTCTTCCAGTTGAGCGCGGGTCCCTTCCTCATCAGGTCCAGGTTGAGCCGGCGAGCAGCCTTGACGATCTGCCGCCGGGTCAGCGCGTCGTGCGCGCTCTCGACCGACTCGAACTCCAGCGCCAAAACCCCCGGTCGGACGCGGTAGGGGGCCCGGGCCGCACCCATCGCTCGCAGCCGCAGCCGCGTGCGGAACTGTGACCGGGCCACGGTCTCGTCGATGTTCAGGCGGATGTGCGGAGCCTGCGGCCGCCGCCGGTCATGGCAGACGAACAGCGTCTCCAGCGCGTGCACGGAGACGGTGAACAGGCGCGGGTAGCGGGCGGCGTTGGTGCCGGGCAGCGCGGTGAGCGTCCAGAAGTCACGCTCGGTCTGCTCCGGTGCGGGGATCGTGAGGCGCAGGTACGCCCCGACCAGACGGCCCATCTCGGCGGTGAACCGGGCATCGGCTCGCAGCCGGTCGAACTGGTGGCGGGTACGGCGGCGCAGGTCGGGATCCCCCTCGCCGAGCGCGAGGGGGATCGGGCACGGCTCGTGTCCGGCCAGCCAGCGTTGCTGCCGCGGCGGGGGCAGTATCCGGTCCAGGTCGGCGGCGCCGAGCCGGCCGGCGGTGTGTACGACGTTGCGCAGCCGCACCCCGGCCGACTCCCGCCTGCGGATCTGATCCCGCTCCTCCTCGTCGAGCCGGTCGCGCGGCACCCGCCGGAAAGCGATCTCGACGATGTCGTGCCACTTCTGGCGGTGCATGCCGAACCGCGCCACCACGTCGACGGCCTGCCCCACGTACCGCTCACCGTCGGCGAAGGTCAGCTCGTAGATGCCGCACCGGCCGCGTGACCTGGGCAGCAGGTGCGCGATCGAGCCCGCCCCGTCGACAGCCACCCGGTCGACCTTCGCGTCATCCACAGTGAACGATGATAGGAGCGGGAGCCACGGGCACCGGGGCTCAGGTCACGAACCCGGCGCCGCAGCGAGTCCCGCTGTGTCCGCCCGGCTCCGGCCTCCGTGCGGCGCCGCGCCGAGCGCGTCGGACAGGTCCCGCCCGGCCTGCTCGATCCCACCGGCAGCCACCATGGCGAACACGAACCGGTCCGGCCGCAGCACCACCAGGTCGGCGCCGTGCCGTCGCAGCCACCCGCCGAGCACCCCATCGGCGTCCACCACGTCGACCTGGTCCGGCCCGCCGGGTGCCGGAGGGCCGGCAAGCGGATCCGGCAGGTCGGCGAGCGACGTACCGCTCGGGTGGACCGCGACGAACCGCGCCGACCGCCACGCTCCGAGCGGGTTGTCCACGCCGGCGCGGCCGAGCACGGCGAAACCGTCGCCGAGCACCTCGTCGAGCAGGCGCTCCCCGGGCGCGCCCGGGACGAGGACCCGCGGCTGGGGGAACATCGTCCCGACCACGCCGGCGCGCCGCCCGCCGGCCATCAGGCCCCGCCGGTACGCCGGCACCGGCTTGAACTCGAAGCGCTCCACGAACCGCCGCACCCGGGGGATCGTCTGCACCGCCCGCAGCGCGGCGTCGCGCATTCCGGCGGTGACCCGGTTGCGGGCCAGGAAGACGTGCCCCAGCCGGACGCTCGTGCGCGCCATCTCCACCGTGTGCGGGCGCCGCTCGATCTCGTACGTGTCGAGCACTGCGGCGTCGGCGACGCCGGACAGCACCAGCGACAGCTTCCACGACAGGTTCGCCGCGTCGCGCAGGCCGCTGCACAGTCCCTGGCCCATGAACGGCGGCATCTGGTGGGCGGCGTCGCCGAGCAGGAACACCCGTCCCTCCCGCCACCGTCGCGCGATGAGGTGGTGGAAGGTGTAGACCACCGCGCGGGTGACTGTGAACCGGTCCGGGTCGACGTACGGCGAGACGAGCGCGGCGACGGTCCCGGGCCGCTGCATCTCGTCCTCGGTCTCCCCCGGGCGCAGCATGAACTCCATCCGGTAGCTGCCTGCCGCGCCCGGGGACACGAACGCCGGACGCCGCCAGTCGCAGACGAACCGGGTGTCCCCGACCCGTACCGCGTCGGGCGGCACGTCGCCGGAGACGGCCAGCCACGGCTCGGCGTAGCTCGCCCCGGACAGCGGGATCCGGACGGCGGCGCGGGTGGCGCTGCGCGCGCCGTCGCAACCGAGCACGTACCGGGCGCGGACCGTCCGCCGCTGCCCGGTGGCCACGTCGGACAGCAGCACGGTGACCCCGTCCTCGTCCTGGGTGAGGCCGACCATCTCGGTGCCGAGCGAGAGCTGCACGTGCGGGAACCGGTCCAGCCCGGTACGCAGCGTGTGTTCCAGCCGCGGCTGGTCGAAGAAGCGCAGCGGCGCGTGCCCGTACCCGAAGTCCGTCTCGGACAGCGCCATCCGGGCGAAGACCCGGCCGGCGCCGTTGACGTATTCCACGAGCGGCGGCGCGACAGTGGCGTCGCGGATCTCGTCGAGCAGGCCGGCCTGCTGGTAGATGCGCATCGCCTCGTCGTCGCAGGAGAAGGCCCGCGGCTGGCCGTGCGCCGTCGCACTGCGCTCCACGACGAGCGTGCGGACGCCGCGGGCGCCGAGCAGGTTCGCGGTGAGCGCGCCCACCGGCCCGCAGCCGATGACGGCGACGTCGACCTCCTGGACGGCCTGGCGATCCGGCGGCTGAACTGATCCCATCGTGATGCCCTTTCGGAACGTGGTCCCGGACGGCTCCGGCCGTCCGACGCCGACCAGGGCACCAGCCCGGCGTGGAAAGGGTGTGGAGAAGGCGTGGAGGCGGGCCGCCACACCGGTCAGAACGTCGCGAACCGCTGCCGCAGCAGTGCGGCGCCCTGGTCGGCGGCGATCCGGGCGCCGAGGTCCCACTCCGCGCGGTCGCGGCGCGCCACCCCACGGATCCGGTGCAGCTCCGCGACGACGACGCGCTCACCGAACCGGTCCGCCACGGCCAGCCCTTCCTCGGCCAGCGTCGCGGCGGTCTCCGCGCGACCGGCGGTCAGGTACGCCTCGGCCATCGCGGCACACGTGATGGTGCGGGTGGACCGCAACCCGGGACGGTAGAACCCGTCGGCGGCGGCGCGCATCGCGTCGAGCCGGCCGTGGTCGCCGGCGCGGGCGGCGGCCCACTCCAGGAAGTACGCGCCGGTCGCCGTCATGTGCGGCAGGCCAGTGGCCCGGCCGATGTCCCGGCACCGCCGTCCCGCGGCGTCGGCCGCGTCGACGTCGTGTTCCTGCATCGCCAGCCAGGCCGCGTAGAGCGCCGCGTTGGCCCGGCCGTACGGGTCGTCCAGTTCCTCGGCGAGAGCCTCGGCGTCGGCGATGTCCGCCCGGGCGCCGGCCGGGTCGCCGCGCATCGACCGCACGAGCGCCCGGAAGTTGTGGCAGGCCAGCACCGGCCGCCGGCCGACCTCCCGGCGCAGCAGCGCCCGGTCGACGGTACGCAGCCGTTCGATGCCGGCGCTGAGCCGCCGCTCGGCCTCGGCCTGACGGCCGGTGAAGTAGCCGACCGCGCCGAGCAGGTACTCACCGGCCACGGCGATCAGCCCGCTGCCGTCGTCCGCGGACCGCACCAGGCGCCCGGCGAGGTCGGCGCAGATCGCGAACTCGGCCCGGTTGGCGGCCAGCTCACCCAGCGCCCAGAGCGCGTGCCGGAGGTCGGTGTCCGGCCCGACGAGCGTCAGCAGCTCCCGGGCGCGGGCGCAGACCTGGTCGACGGCGTCGCTGCCGACGCCGACGGTCATCTGCAACAGCGCCGCGCGGCGCAGCTGGACGGTCAGTTCGGTGGACGCCGCGTCGGGCGAGGTCTGCGCGGCCGGGGCCAGCCGGTGCGCGGCGCGTTCGAGGTGGCCGAGCGCGTCCTCGTAGGCGACCCGCCGCGTCGCGTCGTCGGCGGCGCGCAGCGACCACCGCAGGTGGTCCTCGCCGTGTCCGAGGCCGATCGCCTGACCGTAGTGGCGGGCCAGCTCGGCCGGCGCGACACCGGCGGCCCGCTCGTACGCGCGCGCCAGCCGGGCGTGCAACGCGGCCCGGCGCGGCGGGACCAGCTCGGCGTAGGTGACCTCGGCGATCAGCGGATGGCGGAACGTGACGGTGCCCGGCCCCGCCTCGGTGACCAGCGCGGCCGTGTACGCCGGGGCGAGCGCTTCGGCGAGCGCCGGTGCGGTGGTGTCCAGCGCCGCCGCCATCACCTGCAGGTCCAGGTCGTGTCCGGCCACGCTGAGCAGGTCGAGGCAGCGTCGGGCGGGCTCGGGCAGCCCGACGAGCCGCAGCCGTACCGTGTCCCGGATGCTCGGCGGCAGTTCCGCGTCGGCCGCCGCGTCGGTGCGGGACCGCAGCAGCTCGGTGAGGAAGAACGGGTTCCCGCCGGTGCGGGTGACGAGGCGGGCCACCACCGGCTCCGGCGGCGCCACCCCGGTCCGGCGCCGGACGAGGGTGGCGACCGAGGAGGCGTCCAGCCCGGCGAGCCGGAGCTGACCGAAGTCGCGGCCGCGCGCCAGCTCGGCGACCGTCGCCACCAGGGCCGGGTAGTGGTCGTACGGACGGAGCGTGGCGACCACCAGCGCCCGGGACGTGGACAGCCCGGCGGAGAGGTAGCGCAGCAACAGCAGCGAGTCCGGGTCGGCGGCGTGCAGGTCGTCCAGCACGACCAGCAGGCCGTGCCGCCGGGCCGCCGCGTGCACCAGGCCGGACGCCGCCTCGTACACCTGGAACCGCGCCGTGGGGTCGAGGCCGCCGCCTTCCGCGGGGCCGGGCAGCGATCCGGCGGCGAACCCGCCCAGGCGGCTCGCCGAGCCGGTGGCGCCGGCGTCCGGCATCGCCGCGAGCGCGCGTACCACCTGGTTCCACAGCCAGAACGGTGGCGCCTGCCCGACGTCGGGACAGCGACCCCAGACGACCGGCACGCCGCCGGTGGCGGCCCGGTCGCCGAGCGCCGCGGCGAGGCTGGTCTTGCCGATGCCCGCCTCCCCCACCACTGCCAGCACCCGCCCGCCGCGCCGGGTGGCCGCGTCGAGCGTCTCCCGCAGCAGCGCAAGCTCGGCGCCGCGCCCCACGAGCGGGTCCGCGTGCCGCCGCGGCGACTCCGCGGCCGGGCCCGGTTCGGGTTCGGCCGGCGCCGGCGCGGGCCCGGCCGCCCGCACGACCTGCCGGCCGGCCACCGCCGAGGGTCCGGGCTGCGCCGGTACGGCCTGCTCCAGGATCAGCCGGTGCGCCGCCCGCATCTGCTCACCGGGGTCGAGGCCGTACTCGGCGGCGAGGAACCGGCGGCCCTCGTCGAAGGCCGCGAGCGCCTCGGTCTGCCGGCCGGACCGGGACAGCGCCAGCATCAACTGCGCGCGGGCCCCCTCGCGCAGCGGATTCGCCGACACGAAGCGGCGCAGTTCCGCCAGCAGCGGCGCGTGCCGGCCGGCCGCGACGGCAGCCGTCAGGCGGCCCTCCTCGGCGGTGAGCCGCAGCTCGGTCAGCCGCGCCACCTCCGGACGCACCGCGTTCAGCTCGCCGACGCCGGCGAGCGGTTCGCCCCGCCACAGTGCCAGCGCCTCGGCGTACGTCCGCTCGGCGACCGCCGGCTGCCCGGCCGCGAGCGTGTCCGCCGCCCGGTCCACCAGGCGTCCGAATCGGATCGCGTCGACGGCATCGTCCTCGACCCGCAGCTCGTACCCCCGGGGGCGGCTGCGCAGGACGCGCGCCGGCTCGCGGTGGGACCGCTCGGGCTCCACCGCCCGGCGCAGTCCGGCGACGTAGGTGCGCAGCGTCGTGTGGGCGCTGGCCGGCGGTCGCCCGTCCCACAGCGCCTCGACCAGCCAGTCGGCGGCGACGAACCGGTTCGGCCGCAGCAGGAACAGGGCCAGCAGGGCCCGCTGCTTCGGCCCGCCGAGCGGCACGCCTCGCCCGTCCCGGTCGATGCCGGGCGGACCCAGCACCCGGAACCGCACGCCATCACCCTTACGACGATGTTCACCTGTCCGATGCCGAGTATGGCAGTGTGAACGCCACATCGGACATCGGCGAACCGGTTCCGGCCCGGCGCGTTCCGCGTGTCGCACGGTGAACGTGCTGGTGACGGGCCGACGCCGTGGGAGCGGTACCAGCCGGGGCCACAATTCGGGCCGTCCGGTCGCTACACTCCCCGAAAACGCCCGTAACCCCACCGGCGGGCGGCGCTGATCAGAATCGAATGGAGACGCCTGTGACCCGCGACAAGGCGGCACCCCCCGGCATCGACCTCAACGTTCCCAGCGTCGCCCGGGTCTACGACTACTTCCTGGGCGGCAAGGACAACTTCGAGGTCGACCGGAAGGTCGCCGAGCACGCGCTGCGGATCACGCCGGACGGGCCCGCCGCCGGCCAGGCCAACCGGGCGTTCCTGCGCCGGGTCATCCGGTTCCTGGTCACCGAGGCGGGCATCGACCAGTTCCTCGACCTCGGCTCGGGGCTGCCCACGCAGGGCAACGTGCACGAGGTCGCCACCGAGCACAACCCGGCCGCCCGGGTGGTCTACGTGGACAACGACCCGATCGTGCTGACCCACGGGCGGGCGCTGCTCGCCGCGGAGGGCACCGCGACGGTGATCCAGGCCGACGTCCGGGCACCGCAGGAGATCCTCAACGACCCGGACGTCCGCCGGTTCCTCGACTTCGACCGGCCGATCGGGTTGCTGCTCTTCGCGATCCTGCACCACCTCGGCGACGACGAGGACCCGGGCGCGGTGGCGGCGGAGCTGATCGACGCGATGCCGTCCGGCAGCTACGTGGCGATCTCGCACTTCCGCGACCCCGGCGAGCGCGACCCGGAGGGCTCCCGCAAGGCGCGCGAGGTCGAGCGGGTCTTCAACGAGTCGCTGGGCACCGGCCGCTGGCGTACCGACGAGGAGATCCTCGCCTTCGCCGACGGGCTGACGGTGCTGGAGCCGGGGCTGGTGCCGCTGGCCGAGTGGCGTCCGGATCCGGGCGCGCCCGCGCCGCAGCAGACCGACACCTACCACACGTTCGTCGGGCTACTCGCCCGCAAACCGTAGGTCCGTCGCGGGCTCGCCGTCGATCGACACCGTCGCCAGCAGCGCCGGATGGTCGGTCGTCCCGCGCATGTCCACCGGCCGGTGGCAGCAGATGGTGACGTCGCCCGTCGTCACCATCTGCTGCCGGGCGCCGTCGTCGATCCGCCGGTAACCCGCCGGCACGCACGACCGCACGTCCGGCGTGCCGCCGACGCGCAGGTTGAGGTCACCGGCGAGCACTGTGGGCGCGTACCCGCCGTCGCGGCGGATCGCCGGCACCACCGCGCCGACCAGTTGGGCGCACTGGGCCAGCGCGACCTGACCGCTGGTGTTCGCCAGGTGCGTGGTGCAGGCGTGCAGCAGCCCGGCGGCCCGCAGGCAGAGCCAGACCCGCTCCTCCGGGTCGGCGAAATCCTGCGCCGGGTAGGTGCCGCGGTGCACTGTGGGCCGCGCGCCGCGCGCGTCGAGGCGGGTCAGCAACCCGATCCCGTACGGCTGGCCGTTGTTGCAGTAGGTGGGCCCGGCGTTGGGGCGGTCACCGGCGGCGTGGAACGCGGACACCACCGTGCCGCCGGGACGGGCGGCCCGCAGCGCGCGCTCCAGCGTCTCCACGTCGTCGCGGCAGATCTCGTTGAGCGTGACCAGGTCGGGCCGCTCGACGGCGATCACGTCGGCGGCCTGGCGGACGGCCCGGCCGGTGTAGCAGCCGGCCCGGCCGCTGTTGCAGAGGTTCATCTGGAGCACCCGCAGCGTCCCGGACCCGGGCTCGCCGAGCGGCGCCGACCCTGCGGGCAGCCCGGCCACGACGAGCAGGCACACCAGCGCCAGCGCCCGGCGGGCACGCCGGGCGGGACGGGTGGCGGGCTGCCGGGACAGCGGGGCTCCAGCGGGTACGGGCGGCGGGTGCCGGTGATCCTATCGCCGGGACCGCTCTCGCCGCCGTCCGGCGCGACCCCGGTGGTACGCCGAACCGTGGCTACCGGCGACCCTGGTCGCAGTTCGCGCTGGTCAGCCGGACGGTGTACTCGCGGTCGTCGGACGTGATGCCGGACGGCACGCCGTCGAAGTGGGCCTCCACCTTCTCCCAGCCCCGGCGCTGCTCGTAGTGCAGGTGCGGGGCGCCGGAGTTCCCGGTGCTGCCGACCCGCCCGAGCTGATCGCCGCGGGCCACCCGCTGACCGGCCTCGACCAGCGGCGGTTCGAGCAGGTGCAGGTACTGCGTCTCCCACTTCCCGCCATGGTCGATCTTCACCCAGTAGCCGCCGCCGCGCCCCTTCGGCCCGTTCGGGTCCTGCGGGGTGCGACCACCCAGGGAACCGTTGACCCCGGCCACGGTGACGGTGCCGGCGGCGGAGGCCAGCACCGGCCGTCCCCACGCCTCGCCCCGGGCCGGGAACAGGTCGATGTCGTAGTCGTCGTGCCCGGGATAGGTCGACAGGCGCCACGTCTCACCGCAGGCCACCGGGAGCTGGAAGGCCGGTCGAGGGCCCGGCGGCCGCAGCAGCGGCACCACGACCACAGCGACGGCGCCCAACGCGGCGAGGACGCCGGCGACCAACGCGACGCGGGCCAGGGGGCGGCGCGGCCGACGGAGGGGACGTGGGTCGCGCGGACGCTGGGTGCTCATCGCTTCGAGCATGACACGGGCCATGCGGACGCCTGCGTGGCCGCGCGCCTACTCCCACGCCTGGGAGAGGGACTCGAAGGTCTTCGGATCGCTGTGGCACGGGATGACACACACGAGATGACCGCCCGGAGCCCGTAAGGTGATGCACTCCAGCCAGCGGCCGACCTCGACAGCGCCGAGGGCGATCAGCCGGCGCGCTTCGGCCTCGACGTCGTCGGTCTCGATGTCGACGTGATATCGAGCCGGCTCGTCCACGGACTGGATCGCGAGCACCAGGCCGGGCAACGCGCCGTGCAGAGAGGTGAACTGCGGCTCGTCGGGGACTGTACGTGCCGGAACGCCGAGTGCCGTCGACCAGAAGGCGGCGGCTGCGGGCGCCTCACCGCCCGGCACGTCGATCAGGATCGTCGAGAGTCTGCTGCGATGCGCCACGACGATCATTATCCACATTCTCCCGCCGATTCGCCTGCCCGATGCGCGACCGGTCAAAGCCGGGCAGCCGGAACGAAGATGCGGGTTATTCATCGACGACTATTCGTTGATCTTGTCGAACCGGCCGGATGGCCCCTGTTCAAGCCCTCGATCACCGCCCTGCGCACCGCACCGGAAGCCGGCGTGGACCCCGCGCCCGGGAGGAACCGACGCCCGAAGCGGGGTGGACTCGCGCTGCGGATCCGGCGTAGCATCCTGCCCCAGAGAGATCGCTTAGCGATTCGCCGCTGATGAATGTCGACAGCGGAACGGGGGAGGTACCGGTCTATGTGTTGCCGTCGAAATACCGTTTTCATCGGGCTGCTGTAGAAGCGCGTCTTCTGGTTCTGGTCCTGGCTTCCGAGAGCCTTCGCAAGCCTGATGGCCTGATGCCGGCTGATATCGCCGGCCCCGGATCGAAGTGCAGGCCGCGGTGCCCGGATCACCCGCTCGCATTCGGAATGGCCGAACCGCGGCCGGCGGCCGTCGTTCACCCGGGCGAACCCGCCACCGGCGTGTCGGCGCGCCGTTGCGCCAGGCCGCCGGGCAGGTCCGGCCACCCTGCGGCGAGAGCCCGGGCCCGCCTCGGCGGGCACCCACCCGCAGAGCCTCCGTACGCCGTCCGCGTCCGATCGCCCACCTCCCTCCGCACAGCGGTTCCGTGCCGGCCGGAACCGGTCGGCGGTGCGCCGCCGTCCGGAGCGAGTTCGCCGACAGCTGGGGCAGCAGGTCCGCCCGATGACCTGATGCACACGGGGTACCAGACGAGAGGGGTTACGCGAACGTGGTGACAGTGGACATCTTCGGCCGCTGCCGGTCGTACACCGAGAGCAGGGAGGCTCGCGCGGCCAAGCTCTACCCGTACTTCACTCCTTTCGAGGGGCAGGACGCGACCGTCGCGCAGACCGGGGACGGCGACATCCTGATGTGCGGCTCGAACAACTACCTCGGACTCACCTCCCACCCCCAGGTGAAAGCAGCGGCGCAGGCGGCGATCGAGGCGTACGGGTCGTCGCGTACGGGCTCTCGGCTGCTCAACGGCAACACACCTCTGCACGAGGAACTGGAGCACGAGCTGGCCGAGTTCCTCGGCATGCCGGCCGCTCTGGTGTTCCCGACCGGCTACCAGGCGAACGTCGGAGTCATCGCGTCGCTGCTGTCTCGTCACGACGAGGTCATCCTCGACCGCGAGGCGCACGCCTCGGCCTACGACGGCTGCGGCATGAGCCGTGCGAAGACCCGCCGGTTCGCCCACAACGACATGGCCGACCTGGAGCGGCAGCTGGCGGCCGGCCCCTCGGACGCCGGCCGGCTGGTCGTGGTCGACGGCGTCTACTCGATGGCCGGCGATCTGTGCCCGCTGAACGAGGTGGTCCGGCTGTGCCGGCAGTACGGCGCCCGCCTGCTCGTCGACGACGCGCACGGCATCGGCGTGCTGGCCGACGGCCGGGGCACCAGCGCCCATTTCGGCGTCACCGATCAGGTCGACCTCGTCACGGTCACCTTCAGCAAGTCGTTGGCGTCGATCGGCGGCGCGGTGCTCGGTCCGGAGGATGTCATCGAGTACCTCCGCCACCACGCGCGCAGCCTCATCTTCAGCGCATCCGCGCCGCCGGCGAACCTGGCCGCCGCCTACGCCGCGTTGCGCATCCTGCGGGCGGAACCATGGCTGTGCCGGCAGGCGGTCGAGAACGCCTCGTACGTGCGTCGCGAGCTCACCGCCCTGGGTTACGACCCGATACCGAGTGAGACGCCGATCGTGTCGGTGCGGCTCGACGGCGTCCAGCAGACCCTGCTCGCGTGGCGCAGCCTGCTGGACCACGGCGTGTACGTCAACGCCGTGGTCCCCCCGGCCGCCTCGCCCCGGCTGCGGGCGAGCTTCGCCACCACGCACACGTCGGAGCAGCTCAAGCGCGTCGTCGCCGCGTTCGCCGAAGTCCGCGACCTGATGCACCTGGAGGACCGATGACCGTCAGCCGGCTCGAACCCGCAGTCAGCACCCGGGACCTGCTGGTGGCCTGGGCGCGGATGTGGCGGCTCCACTTCGTGCCCTTCTCGCTGTCGGCCGGTCTGGTCGGCATGACGGCGCCGCCGGTCGGGGCCAGCGCCGCGAGCATCGTGATCGGGCTGCTGTTCTGCACCCTCGGATACGGCGTCGGCGTGGTGATGAACGACTGGTTCGACCGCAAGGCCGACGCCGTCAACGCGCCGGACCGCCCCTTCGTCACCGGGCTGATAAACCCCCACGTCGGGCTGGGGCTGACGCTCGCGCTGTCCACCGCGCTGATGCTGGTGGCTGTCGTGGCCGCACCGACGCTGGCCCTGTGGAGCGTCATCGCGATCGGCGGTCACCTGGTCTACTCCTGGACCAAGCGCATCCCCATGCTGGGCAACCTCGTCAACGGCGTCGACATGGCGCTGTTCACGGTGCTCGGCGCCGTGGCCGTCCGACCCGACGCGGGATGGCTCGACATCCCGGCGGTGACCTGGTTCCAGACGGCGCTCGTCGCGGTCGCGTTCAGTGGCTTCTGCCTCGTGGGGTACTTCAAGGACATCGAAGGCGACCGGGTCGCGGGCTACCGGACGCTGCCGGTGGCCATCGGGACCAGGGCCTCCAGCCGGATCGCCGTGGTGTTCCCGGTCGTGGCGGTGGTGGCCGCGGGCGCGGCGGCCGTGGCGGGCGCCGATCGCGCGGGCGCCTATGCCGAGGTCGTCTTCTGGGCGCTGCTCGTCGCGTCCGGGCTCGGGTTCACGCAGAGTCTCGTGACGCTCATCAGGGCGCCGGAGACCCGCGCGTACGAGGCGCTGGTCTGGTTCATCAGGGCGACCACGCTGTTCTTCCTGTCGCTCGGCGCGCTGCACCGGCCGACGCTCTTCCTCGTCGTCGCCGTTCCGATGATGGCCTATCTGGAGCTGACGTTGCGCGCGACCCAGTCTTCCCGGCAGGCATGACATGACCTCCACCGCCTGGAACCGGCTGTCCCTGAACGCGGCCGAGGGCAGCCTGATCACCGCGATACGCGAGTGCATGGTCCGGTCGCCCCGGCAGCTCAACAACGCCTTCGAGGCCGACGCCGAACTCCTCGATCTGGGCGCCGGCGGGCTCCTGGCACTGACCGTCGACACGTTGAACGACGGCGCCGAGCTGGCCACCGCCACCACACCGTACGCGAAGGGGTGGTTGACCACCACCGTCAGCGTGAGTGACCTCGCCGCGGTGGCCGCCGACCCGGTCGCCGTGCTCGTCTCCTGCTCGCTGCGCCGGGACAGATGGACTCTCGAGGACGCCCGCGAGTTCGGGCGCGGCGCGTCCGAGGCCGCCGAACGCTACGGCTGCCACGTCGTTGGCGGTGACACGAACTGGGCCAACGAGGAGAGCTTCACCTCGTGTGCCCTGGGTACGCTGCGCCGCGGTTCCGTCCTGAGCCGGCTCGGCGCCCGGCCCGGTGACGCGCTCTACGTGACCGGTCCGGTCGGCGCCGGCAACGCGGTCGGATTCCGCACCCTGGCGCTGGGCGGCACGGCGGCGGGCGAACCGTGGCTGCCCGAGGCGCGGGTGGCCGCGGGCGATCCACTGCGCCGGTACGCCCGGGCGTGCATCGACACCAGCGACGGCCTGTTGAGCGCGGCGGTCAGCCTGGCCGAGCTCAATGGCCTGGGGGTCGAGGTGGTGCTGCACGACGAGATGTACGCGCCGATCGCCTCCGCCGTCGCGGAGGCGGCCCACCTGCCCCGGTGGTGCTCGGCTGCCGCGGAGTGGGGCGAATTCGAGCTGCTGTACGCGATCGATCCGGCCGACGCGGAGCGATGCTCCCGGGCGATGTCGGAGCGCGGCCTCCAGCCCGCGCACGTGGGACAGTTCGTCGCCGGCCCGGAACTGCTGCTGATCGACGAGTCAGGCCAGCGCCGGGACCTGCGCAACCTGCTGCCGCGCATGCGGGCGCTCGACCCGGCCGGGTCGTTGCTCGCCGACCTGCGTGCACTGCTGACGGGCGGCTCGTGATGGGGTCCCGTGTCGCGCTGGTGACGGGTGTCACCGGCTGCGTCGGCCGCGCGGTCGCGGCCGCGCTCGCGGAGAACGGCTGGTCGGTACGAGGGCTGGTGCGGACGCCCGCACCGGACCACGCGACGTACGCGGCGCACCTCGGTGACCTGACCGATCCGGAGTCGCTGCGTGGCTCCTGCGCGGGCGTCGACCTCGTGGTGCACGCGGCCGCCGATCTGACCGACTGGCGGCCCGGCCCTCGCATCTGGCAGGTGAACCGGGACGGCACCCGGGCGGTGCTGGACGAGGCGCGACGCTGCGGCGTCTCCCGGTTCGTCTACCTGAGCACCGTCGACGTCTTCGGTTTCGACGCCGCGAAGGTCATCGACGAGGCGTCACCGCGGCGGGTGCCGCGATACCCGTACCCGCTGTCGAAAGCTGCCGGGGAAGACGTGGCGTGGTCGTACCACGGAAACGGCCTGGACGTCACTGTGGTGTACCCCGCCTGGGTCTTCGGACCCGGTGACCGCAATTTCCTGCCCGAGCTCGTGCGCGGACTGCGAGACGGCAAGCTCGTCCAGTTCGACCGCGGCGCGCCCCCGATCGAGTTGACGTACAGCGCGAACCTGGCCGACGCGATCGTGCTGGCCGGCACCGCACCCGGGTGCGCGGGTGGGCGGTTCATCGTCGGCGACTCGTACGGCCTGACCCTGGGGCGGCTGTTCGCCGCGGTGGCCGAGCGGATCGGGGCAAGGCCACCGACCTCGTCGGTCCCGTTCGGCGCGGCGCTGGCCGTGGGCGCGCTGTCCGAACTGGCCGGGCTCGCCGGCATCGGCACCGGGTCGGGCCGGCCGTTGCTCACCCGTTACGCGGTCCGGTCCGTCGCCGGAGGAATGCGGTACGACGTCGGCCGGATCCGGTCGATCGGCTATTCACCACGGGTCGGCTTCGCGGAGGCGCTGAGCCACTCCCTGGCGGACCTGACGAAGGAGCAGGCACATGGCGGCCGGTGAGCGCGGCCCGGCCGTCTGCATCGTCAACCCCGCTTCCGGGGTCCAGCGCGGGCGCACGATCGAGCAGCGGATCGCCACCGAGCTACCCGAGGCGGACTGCTGGTTCACCCGCCACCCCGGGCACGGCATCGCGCTCGGGCGACAGGCGGTGGAGGACGGGTACGGCACGGTGGTGGCGGTCGGTGGTGACGGCACACTGTCCGAGGTCGCCAACGGGGTGCTGGTGGCGGGCGGGGAGAAGGTGCGGCTGGCGTACGTGCCGGCCGGCACCTGCAACGACTTCGCCCGCGGCCTGCGGCCGGTCGCCGACCTCGGCGGTCTGCTCGACCGCGCCCGCGACCGGGAGACCGATGTCGGCGAGGTGACCTTCACCCGGCCCGACGGCACCCGGGGCCACAGGTACTTCCTCGTCAGCTGCACGGTCGGGCTGATCAGCGTGATCGGCCAGCGGTTCACCGAGAAGACACCCGCCAACCGGGTCCTCAAGCGGCTCAACCTCCAACTCGCCGAGACGGCGTCCAGCATCCGGACGCTGGCCCGCTGGCGGCCCGTCGCGGTGCGGCTGGAACTCGACGGCGAACCGTCGCACCAGATCATCACCAATCTGGCCGTGCTCAAGGTGCCGTACTTCGCCGGCGGGCTGACCTTCGGCCGCGCCGAGCCGCCGCGGGCGGGTTACCTGGACGCGGTCCGGGTGGCCGGTGTGGGCCGGGCCGGCGTGGCCGGGCTGATGTGGCGGGTGTTCCGCGGCGCCGCCGCGGGACACCCGGCGATCCACCGGCAGGAGGTGCGCACCGTGCGTGTCGACGCGGACAGTCCGCTGCCGGTGGAGGTGGACGGCGAGATCGTCGGACGTACCCCGGCCGAGTTTTCGATACATCAGTCGCGTCTGACGACTGTGGTATGAGCCCAGCGAGGGAGCGAGACATGCCTGCCCCGAACACGTTCCACATCGGACTGGTGGTCCCCGACTACACCGGTCAGCTCAGCCCGATGGCGACGCTCGGCAGGGAACTGCTCCGACGCGGCCACCGGGTCACCCTGGTCTCCCTGCCGGACGCCGGGACGAGGTCGTTCACGGCCGGGTTCGCCTTCGCACCGATCGGCGAGCGCGAGTTTCCGGTCGGTACGCTGGCCCGCTTCTCCGAGGAACAGGGCCGGCTGACCGGTCTCGCCGCGATCCGTTTCATCGTCCGCGGTTACGTACGGGAGGTCGAGGTCCTCCTACGGGACCTACCGGGGCTGGTGCAGCGGCACGGCATTGACGCGCTGCTGGTGGACCAGGTCTACGGCGCGGGCAACTCCGTCGCGGAACACCTCGACCTTCCGGTCGTGAACGTCTGCAACGCGCTGGCGCTGAACACCGAGCCGGGTGTACCACCGTTCATGACGGCGTGGCCGTACCATCCCTCACTGCTCGCGCGCGTGCGCAACATGCTGGGCGACCAGGTGATCGCCTGGGTCATCCGGCCGGTGGTGCAACGGATCAACGAACGTCGCGCCGCATGGGGCCTGCCGCCGGTCAAGGGAGTCAACGACGGCTCGGACCTCGCCCAGATCACCCAGCAGCCGCCGTTCTTCGACTTCCCGCGCACCCGGTTGCCGGACACGTTCCACTACACCGGGCCGTTCCATGACGAGGACAGCACCGAGCCGGTGTCCTTCCCGTGGGAGAAGCTCGACGGTCGCCCGTTGATCTACGCGTCGATGGGCACCCTCCAGAACCGCCTCCCGCACATATTCCGGGCGATCGCCCAGGCGTGCTCCGGACTCGACGCGCAACTGGTCGTCTCCCTCGGCAGCACGGATGTCGAGCCGCCGGCCGACCTGGCCGGCAACCCGATCGTGGTGCAGTACGCACCACAGCTCGACCTGCTGGCGCGGGCGTCCCTCGTCATCACGCACGCCGGAATCAACACCACGCTGGAGTCCCTCGCCCACGGCGTGCCGATGGTCGCGCTACCCGTGGGCAACGACCAGCCGGGCGTGGCGGCCCGGCTCAAGTACCTCGGCGCGGGCGAGTTCATCCCGGTGCACAAGGTGACTCCGGGGCGGCTTCGTGCGGCCGTCGACAGGGTGAGCGGCGACCCCGCCTACCGGGCGAAGGCCCAGCACTACAAGCGCAGGATCGCGGAGTTGGACGGCGTACGGCGCGCGGCCGACATCGCGGAGCAGGCGTTCCGGACGCGCCGGCCGGTACGCCGACAGGAGTTGTCCGACACCACGGAGGGTGGCCGCCGATGACACAGCAGGCGGGCCGCATGGCCCGGCAGTTGCCGACGCTCAACGGGTTGCGGGGGATCGCGGCCGTGACGGTCTTCTTCTCCCACACGACGTTGTTCGGCTTCTTCGCCGACGGCCGGATCGACGACTGGTGGTTCGCCGTCCTCAGCCGGACCGGCTCTGCCGCCCTCGGCTTCTTCTTCATCCTCAGCGGCTTCGTCCTGACCTGGTCGGCTCCGGAGCACGAGCCGAAGCGCCAGTTCTGGCGCCGCCGGGCCGCCCGGATCCTGCCGAACCATCTGGTCGTGTGCGCCGTGGTCGTCGTTCTCATGGTCCTGATCCGGGGCGGCGCGCCGCTGTGGCCGACGCTGGCGAACATCACGCTGGTGCAGAGCTGGATTCCGGACGAGTTCATCTTCAACGGAATCAATCCGCCGAGCTGGTCGCTGAGCTGTGAGATCTTCTTCTATGCGTCGTTCCCGTGGCTGCTCGCCGGGTTCCGGCGGCTCTCCGCCGTCTGGCTCTGGTGGATCGCCGGTGGCATCGTCGCCGCGATGCTCGTCGCCCCCGTCGTCTCCACGGCGTTCCTTCCCGCCGAGCCGACGTACACCTATGCGGATGCGGCATTTCCGCAGTTCTGGTTCGTGCAACAGTTTCCGCTGATCCGGATGCTGGACTTCCTCCTCGGGATCGTCATCGCCCGGCTCGTCATGCAGGGCCTGTGGTTCCGGCTGAGCCTGCCCGCCGCCGCACTTGTCACGCTGGCCTTCTACGGCGTCTCCGAGGTCGTGCCGCTGCTCTACTCGGTCGTCGCGGCGATGGTCGTCCCGCTCGCGCTGCTGGTGGCCGCCGCAGCCCGGGCCGACGTCGAGGGGCACCGCTCACCACTGCGCGGGCCGGTCGCCGGCTGGCTGGGCGACACGTCCTTCGCCTTCTATCTCATCCACATCCTGGTGCTGTACGGCGCCGGCAACATGTCCGCGAACGGCTTCGGTGTCGCCGCTGCGCTGGCCGTCATGGTCGGCGCGTACCTGGTGACGCTCGGCCTCGCGTCGCTGTTGCACGTCAGCGTGGAACGGCCGATGATGCGCCGGTTCGCCAGGCCCCGCAGGCGTGCCGCCGATCCCCGGCCCGCCGCGGTGACTGGCGCTCCACCAGCCGTCGAGGCGGTGCCCGCCGCGAAGGGCGAAGGGTCGCGGGTCACGTAGCGACCGACCTTCACCGGAGCCGGACGCGCCCTGGCTGACCCCGTCGGATCAGCCAGGGCGCCGGTTCACCGGACGGTCAGCGTGGCCCGGACCGCGCCGGCCGGACGCAGAGTGACCATCGGTACGAGCTCCAGCCTCTCGTCGCGCGTGTCGACGCGATAGCGGGCGAGCAACGCGCTCAGCAGTACGGTCATCTCCAGCAGCGCGAAGTGTTCCCCGATGCAGCTACGCGGCCCGCCACCGAAGGGGAAATACGCATAGCGCGGTCGCTCCTGCCGGCCGAGGAACCGGTCGGGCTCGAAACGCTCGGGGTCGGGCCAGAACTCCGGGTGCCGGTGCGTGACCCAGGGAGCGAGTACCACCTTGGTGTTGGCGGGAATCCGGTGACCGGAGACGACGACGTCCGTCTCGGACATCCGCTCCATGCTGTACACGGGCGGGTACAGCCGCATGCCTTCCAGGACCGCGGCCCGCACCAGTTCCCCGTCGCCCGTGGCGGCATCGGCCGCGACCCGCTCCTGCACGTCGGGATGGCGGCCCAGCAGGTGCATGGTGAA
Organism: Micromonospora sp. NBRC 110037; assembly: GCF_001652995.1. NCBI lineage: Bacteria > Bacillati > Actinomycetota > Actinomycetes > Micromonosporales > Micromonosporaceae > Micromonospora > Micromonospora sp. NBRC 110037. Next base: position 817,877 of record NZ_BBVA01000002.1, on the reverse strand, counting down.
GGCCAGCCCGGCCGAGGTCGTCTCGTGGCCGGCGAGCAGGAACACCAGGACCTGGTCCCGGATCTCCTCGATGGACAGCGCCTGCCCGGTCTCCGGATCCTCGGCCGCGAACAACCGGCTGAGCAGATCCTCCTTACCCTCCCCGACCGCCCGGCCCTGTCGATCGGCGATGATGCGGTCGACGATTTCGTACTGACTCGCGCGTACCTGCCCGATCCGGCGTGCCCGCGGCGTCGGCCAGCTCAGCGGCAGCTTGACCACCTGCAGGGCGCGCGCCAGCGCGAGGTCGCCCAGAATCGGCATGAGCTCCTGCAGACGGGGTACGACCTCGTCGATGTCGTCGCCGAACAGCGCCCGGCCGACGACACGCATGGTGTAGCGCTGCATCACCTGGTAGAGGTCCACGACGGATCCCGTGGTGAGCGCCATGTCGTCGGCGACGCGGGCTGCCTCCTCGGTCATCAGCTCGGTGTAGCGGGCCACCCGGCGCGGCGTGAACAGCGGTTGCAGCGTCCGCCGCTGTCGCAGCCACCGGTCTCCGTCGCTGGTCAGCAGGCCCTCGCCGATGAACTCGCGGAGGATCTCGTACGCGCTCGCGCGGCGGCTGAACACCTGCGGCGTGGTGAGGACCTGGTGGATGCCGTCGGGGTGGTGCACGTTCACCACGTCCATGCTGACGGCGCGCGGTCCCTGGGGCAGTCCGACGTGGTACGCCACCACGTCGCCATACGTGTGGAAGCCGTCCAGAATCGTGCCCAGCAGGTCGCGGCGCAGCGCCGGCAGCATGCCGAGGAGCGGATGCCCGGCCGGACCCGGCACGACGGCGGCCTTTGACAATTGCGTCGTCACGATGATCCCCCGTTCGATCGATCGACGTACGTCGACCATGTTTCCACGTGCCGCGCCGAGACGTCGACCGACCGGGTGCGCAACGCGACGCGGCCGGGCGCGGACGCCGGGGACGGCGCACACACCCGGCCGCGATCAGGCCGGCCACTACTCACCAGGAGCGGTACGAGGCCCAGTCGAAGTCCGCGTATCCGCCTTCGGCGCCCAGGTCCTGTACCCACAGGCCGACGAACGCGCCGGTGAAGCCCCAGCCCTCCGGCTCACCGTCCACGAGCGTCGCCGCGTACTCGTCGGACAGGATGGTGGCGTCCAGTTCCGCCGGCAGCCCGATCCAGTGCGCCGCGCCGGCTGGTTGATAGGCGAACGTGACGCGGGGACCGTCGAAGGTGACCCGCAGCGTGATCTCCCCCGCTTCCGGCAGTTCGACGCGGCACGCGTCGTGCATGGCCCGCCGGCCGTTGTCGGACGACATCACCTCGAGTACCGGCCGCCCGTCGTCGTCGGCGGTCACGTAGGCGAAGTGCCAGTTGCGGGTGTTGTAGTAGGCGGTGACGCCGGCGAGCTGGCGGTAGTTGGCCGGCTCGAAGCGCATGTGCGCGGTCAGCTCGCACTGCTGCGCGGTCACACGGCGCGCGACCAGGCTCGGACGCTGGCGGCCGACCGGCGACTGCCCGCCCTGGATCCGCAGGTACGACGGACGCGACGTGAGGTCCACCCAGTCCGCAGTGGCGGGGCGGCGCAGCGTCGACCACTCCGGGCCGAGCACCGGCCCGGTGAAGTCGTCCCGGTCCTCCGTCGGATCCTCTGCCGGCTCGGCTTCGCCTGGCACCGGCACCGTCACCGCCGGTACCCCGCCCTCGATGCGCGGCCACTCCCCCTCCGGCCACTGCACGGCCTGGATCGCGGTCTCCCGGCCGAGCACGCACCGGCCGAGTGGGGTGTACGGCCGGGCGGTCAGGTGCGCCAGGTACCAACGCCCGTCCGGCGTGGACACGAGACTGCCGTGGCCGGCCTTCTGCAGCTCCAGCTCGGGACGACCGTGCGAGGTGAGCATCGGGCCGGCTGGATCGACCTCGTACGGCCCGAACAGGCTACGCGAGCGGGCCACTGTCACCTGGTGCGTCCAGGACGTGCCACCCTCCGCGGTCACCAGGTAGTACCAGCCGTCCTTCTGGTACAGGTGCGGCCCTTCGGTGACGCCGACCGTGGTGCCGTGGAAGATGACCCGTTCGGCGCCGACGAGGCGACGGGCCTCACGGTCGTACTGCTGAATCTGAATGCCGGCGAACCGGTCGCGGCCGGGCCGCCAGTCCGCGGTCATCGACAGCATCCAGGTCGTGCCGTCCTCGTCGTGGAACAACGCCGCGTCGAACCCGCGCCCGTGCAGCACCACCGGATCCGACCAGGGCCCGGCCAGGTCGGACGCGGTCACCAGGTAGTTCTGGGGATCCCAGTAACCGCTGGCGAAGCTGGCGACGTCGGCGTAGAGGAGATGGAATTCGCCATCCACATAGGACAGATCGGGCGCCCAGACGCCACAGGAGTCACCCGCTCCGGTGAGGTCGAGAAGACGCCGCTCGGTGAGGACGCCGCCGAGCGGGCGCCAGTGCACCAGGTCGGTCGAGTGGTGCAGGCGGACACCCGGGTACCACTCGAAGGTCGACGTCGCGATGTAGTAATCGGTGCCGACGCGCAAGATCGACGGGTCGGGGTTGAAGCCGGGAAGAACCGGATTTCGGATCAGACGGCCGCGCACCTCGCCGCCGTGGGGCCCGGCTGTTTCGGGGCTCTTTGTTGCGGTCGTCATGTCGCTTCTCCGTAGCGGTAGCTTGTCGAAAGTTTCGGCGAACTTCGATCGCCCGACCGGCACAGACTATCCGTTGAAGCGTTCTAGTGACAATGTCGACGACCAGTCCATCTGTGTTCTGTTAGCGCTTTCTGTTTCCGGAACTTCTTCCGATAGTTCATCCCGTCACCCCCTCGGCGGCCCCGCAATGAGAGCCCGGCCCGGCCCTGCTTCCGACGGCCGGGCCGGCCCGAGAAAGCCCGGGCCGGCCCAGCCGGTGACGTGGTGGCGCCAGGCGGCGCGCGGTCAGACGCTGATCCGGCCGGCGCCGGCGCCCGCCGTCACGACGGACTTCACGTCGCAGGCGGCGTCCATCGTGTACGGGTACGGGATGCCGGCGACGCTGCCTCCGGCCTGCCCGGCCCCCGAGTTGACGAAGCAGTTGTTGCGTGCGACCAGGGATCCGGGGCCGGAGGAGCCCTCGCCCCGGTGGTAGGGGTCGGCGGTGTTCTCGAAGTAGTTGCCCTCCACGAGCACCCCGGCGTTCATCGTCGACGCCACCCCGTAGCCGCCGACGTTGCTGTAGAGGTTGTTGTAGACGTGGACCGGGTTGCCGAAGCGCACCCGCGGGTGGCGCTGGTTGGAGCCGTCGAACCAGTTGTGGTGGTAGGTGACCCGCAGGTGCCCGACGTCCTGGCTGCCGTTGTCGTCGCTGTGGCCCAGCAGCATCGACTTGTCGTGACCGTAGACGCGGTTCCAGGACACGGTGACGAAGTCGGAGCCGCGCTTGATGTCGACAGCGCCGTCGTACCCGTTGGTGAAGCTGTTGTGGTCGATCCAGATGTTGGTGGCCGACTGCTCGACGTTTATCGCGTCATCGTTCCAGTTGCGGAAGTTCAGGTTGCGGACGATGACGTTGCGGTCGCCGCTGACGGTGAATCCGCAGCCGGAGATCGTCGCGCCGGCGTTGCCGAGGATCGTCTTGTTGGAGCGGACCCGCAGCATGCCGGAGCAGGAGATCGTGCCGGAGACCCGGATCACCGCGGCGCTGGACGACCCGAGCGCGCTGGACAGGGCGGACGCGCTGGTCACCGTGGTGACGGCGGCGTTGCCGCCGCCGGTGGTGCCGCCGTTCTGGGTGGCCCAGCCGACCAGCCCGGTCTGGGGCGTGCCGGGGCTGCCAGCGCCGATCGGCACCAGTTGCCACTGCTGGTTCCACCCGTTGAGGTCGGTGTACTGGCTGATCCGGGCGCCGTCGGCGGTCGATCGCTCCCAGACCTCCAGGGCCTTGCTGGAGTGCCTGTTGATCAGACGGATGTAGCCGCTGTCCGAGTCGAGGACCTGGAACTGCTGGTTCGTGCCGTTGAGGTCGGGCCACTGCCGGTACTCGGCGCCGTCGGCGGTGTTCCACTCCCACAGGTCGATCACCTTGCCGCTGTGGCGGGCTCGCAGGCGGTAGTAGCCGCTGCCGGAGGAGACGAACTGGAACTGCTGCCACGCGCCGTCGTTGCGGGACCACTGCTGGATCACCGCGCCGTCGGCGGTCGAGGTGTCCCGGACGTCGAGGACCTTGCCGCTGTTGCGGTTGACCAGCACGTACCAGGCGCTGGTGTCGATGGTCGCGGCCTGCGCCGAGGGCGATGCGACGACCGCGCCGACGGTGCCGACGACGAGGGCGCCGGCGGCGGCGACCACTGACCGCCAGCGGTGCCGCCGGCGCCTTTCGGTGGTGGTGAGAGCCGTTGTCACGGGGACTCCTCCGGTGGACGGTGGTGGTGGGTGGGTGGTGCGGGGGGGGGTGCGCCTGCGGCGCTCAACACCAGGTCAGCGTCGAGTTGACCCGCGTGACGTTGCTGATCGTGTTGTTCGCTCCGCCGCAGGGACTCTGGGTGATGTTGGTGTTGGTGACGGTGAGGTTCTGGAAGCGGATGCCCGAGGAGATCGGGAACTCGGTCCGGGAGGCGATGCGCACCTCGCCGCCGCCGGTCACCGTGCCGGACACCCCGGCGATCGTGACGTTGTAGCAGTTCTCCACGAGGATCGAGTTGTTGCCGGTGTTGGAGATCGTCACCCGGTCGATGACCGCGCCGCCGGACTCCGACACGCAGAAGACCCCCCGGCCGCCACCGGACGCGATCACGGTGCCGACCCGGATGTTCGTCGGGTACGAGCTGCCGATCCGGCCGTTGCGGTTGGCCATCCGGAACGCCGCGTAGCCGGTTCCGGTGCCGGCGCCCTGCGCGTCGACGGTGCCCACTGTGGCGTTGATCGTGTCGTTGAGCAGCAGACCGGAGTATCCGGTGTTGCGCGCAGTGACGGTGCCGATCGTCAGGCCGTCGACGCCGTACGTCTCGACGCCGTGCGCGCCGGTCCCCGACACGTACACGGTGTCGATGCGCACGTTGCGCACCTTGACCGCCCGGTCGCCACCGTGGTTGTCGATCCGCACGCCCAGGCCGCCGGACAGCCGCATGTCGATCTGGCCGAGCGTCAGGTTGTTCACGTTGCGCATGAAGATGCCGTACAGCGGAGCACCGGTGAGCGTCAGGTTCTGCACCTCGACGTCGGTGGTGCCGCGGGAGTAGACCGGCGCGTAGTCGCCCGACCCCGAGCCGGTCACGTTGATCGTGCCGCAGACCGCCAGCGTCGTGTACGACGGCAGCGACAACCGCGAGCCCGCGCTCATCGAGCCGGAGCCGCGCACCACCACCCGCTGCTTCGCGGTCCGTCCCGGCGTCAGCGAGTTCACCGCCGCCTGCATCGCGGCGAGCATGTCCGAGCCGGTGTACACGGTCGACGATCCGTTGCGGGCCGTCCAGGTTCCACCGTTCAACGCGGCCTCGGCCTGGTACGAGCCGCTGCCGCACCCGGTGGCCGGTGGCGGCGTGGTGGGTGTGCCGGTACCGATCGGGACCAGTTGCCACTGCTGGTTCCACCCGTTGAGGTCGGCGTACTGGCTGATCCGGGCGCCGTCGGCGGTCGACCGCTCCCAGACCTCCAGGGCCTTGCTGGAGTGCCTGTTGATCAGGCGGACGTAGCCGCTGTCCGAGTCGAGGACCTGGAACTGCTGGTTCGTGCCGTTGAGGTCGGGCCACTGCCGGTACTCGGCGCCGTCGGCGGTGTTCCACTCCCACAGGTCGACCACCTTGCCGCTGTGGCGGGCCCGCAGGCGGTAGTAGCCGCTGCCGGAGGAGACGAACTGGAACTGCTGCCACGCGCCGTCGTTGCGGGACCACTGCTGGATCACCGCGCCGTCGGCGGTCGAGGTGTCCCGGACGTCGAGGACCTTGCCGCTGTTGCGGTTGACCAGCACGTACCAGGCGCTGGTGTCGATGGTGGCGGCCTGCGCCGGCGGCGCGGCCACCACCGCCACGCCGATCGCGCCGGCCACCGCCGCCACCAGGGCCAGCACCAGGCCGGCCCGCCGGGGCCGTCGGGCGCCGGGCGGCGACGTCACTGCGGGGTTGAGCATCGTGGACCTCCAAAGGGGGTACGCCGGTTTGCGGGCGCCTACTCCAGGTGGAAGGTGGCAGTGGCCCGGTCGGCGCTGGTGTCCACCGCTTCGAGCTGGAGCAGTCCGTCGCGGTGGCGGACGTACCGGCCGCTGTAGTTCTGCGACTCCAGCGAGAGCGCCTCGGGCGCGGCCAGGCCGGGACGGCGCTGGAAGCTCGCGTCGTTGTCGAACAGGGTGGAGCCGTCGTCGCGTTCGACGTAGAGGGCGAACGCGCGGTGCCTCAGGTAGTAGCCGGGGAAGTTCGTGGACTCCAGCGACACCGATCCGCCGCCGGCGAGGCCGGGGACGATGCGGAACTGCGAGTCGGCCAGCTTCGTCACGTTCGGCTCGACGCGGGCGCGGTAGTCGTAGTGCCGGACGTAGCTCGTCGTCAGGTCGTGTGACCGCAGCCGGACCGGGGTGGCCCCGTCGGGCACGGGGATGCCGAAGTTCGGGGTGCCGTCGGCGTTCCAGTACAGCTTCTGGATCCGGGTCCGCCGGTTCGGGTCGTTGAGCGGGTCGCCGCTGATGTCCCGGTAGTTGCGGTCGTGGTAGACCAGGATGTCGCTCTGCCCGTCCTCGGAGACGGTGAAGGAGTTGTGTCCGGGGCCGTACTGGCCGGTGGCGGCGCTGCTGGCGAACACCGGGGTCGGGCTCTTGCTCCAGGCGGCGGCGTCGAGCAGGTTCGCGCCGGCGGACGCGGTCAGCATGCCGAGGCAGTAGTTGGCGTCGGTGGCGCTCGCCGAGTAGGTGAGGAACACCCGGCCGTTGCGCTGGATCACCGTCGGGCCCTCGGCCACCCGGTAACCCCGGGTCTCCCAGTCGTACGTCGGCACCACCAGCCGGGTCACCGTGCCGGTGATCTGCCACGGGTTGGCGCCCATCCGGGCGAGGTAGACGTTGGAGTTGGTGGAGATGCCGGGTTCCTGCTGGGCCCAGGTCAGGTACCGCACCCCGTTCACGACGAACGTGGAGGCGTCCAGGCTGAACGTGTCCCACGGCGTGGTGATCCGGCCGCGTTCGGTCCACGAGCCGGACAGCGGGTTCGCGCTCGCGTTCTCCAGCACGTACATCCGGATCCGCCACACGTCGTCGGTGCGTCCGGCGGCGAAGTAGACGTACCACTTGCCGTCAATGAAGTGGATCTCCGGCGCCCAGATGTGGGCGCCCATCTCTCCGCTGGTGTGCCGGCGCCAGATCGTCGTCTCCGCGGCGCCGGCCAGTCCCTGGAGGGTGGTGGCCCGCCGGAGCACGATCCGGTCGTACTCCGGCACCGTCGCGGTCATGTAGTAGTAGCCGTCGGTGTGCTTGACGATGTGTGGATCGGCACGCTGGTTGACCAGCGGGTTGGTGTGGTTCACCGCCGGTGCGGCCTGCGCGGGTCCGGCCACCGGCAGGCCGGCGGTCACGGCGATCGCCGCGAGCGCCGCGGCCAGCATCGGCCGCAGGCGACGGCGTGCGGGCGCCGCGCCGGCCCGGTGGGCCGTGCGGAGCAGGTGTCGAAGCGGCATGTGCCCTCCCAGGTGGGCCAGGTATCGGTGGTCCCGGGTCAGTAGACGTAGGGCCAGGCGTCGGCGTCGTAGCCGATGCGGTTGACGCCGAGCAGCGACGCGCCGTTGTCGGCGTAGTAGTGGTAGAAGAGGACGTCGCCGTCGGTGTCGGCGAGGACCGCCTGGTGGCCGGGCCCGTGCACGCTGCCGTGCGAGGCGAGGATCTGGGTGCCGCCCCCGGCGAGCATGTCCCGGCCGGCGCGGTCCAGGAACGGCCCGGTCGGGCTCGCCGAACGGCCGACCATGATCCGGTACGTGCTGGCGGCGCCCTGGCAGCATCTGTCGAACGAGACGTACAGGTAGTACCAGGCGCCGCGCTTGACCAGGACCGGCGCCTCGATGCCGGGGCCGTAGTTCGCGAGACCGTACATGGCGGTGCCGAGCCGGTGCCCGGTGGCCGGGTCGATCGGGATCATCTTGATGCCGGACCAGAACGAGCCGAAGGTGAGCCACCAGCGGCCCTGGTCGTCGACGGTGAGGTTCGGGTCGATGGCGTTGAAGTCGTCGGTGGTCCGCGACTCGACGACCAGCCCCTCGTTGGTCCAGCTCCCGGAGGCTCCGGTGGCGCTGGTGGCCAGGAAGATCGCCGAACGGTTGGAGCCGAAGGTCGACGCCGAGTAGTACAGGTGATAGCGCCCGTTGCGGTACGACAGGTCGGGCGCCCAGAGGTTGCGCGCGCCACCCGTGTACGTGGTGGTCCACGGCGCGCCACCGGGGAAGACGGTGCCCGCGTTGCGGAAGGCCACCCGGTCGGTGGAGGTCTTCAACGCGATGTCGTCACCTGTGTGCGCGACGAGGTAGGTGCCGTCGGGTCGTCTGACCACCGTCGGGTCGTGCACGCCGATGTCGCCGGTGACCCGGCCGGGCTGCGGATAGGCCGGCGCCGGAGTGGTGGGTGCCGGGGTGGTCGGCGTCCCGCCGCCCAGGCGGATCAGCTGCCACTGCTGGTTGCCGCCGTCCAGGTCGGAGTAGCCGGCCAGCCGGCCGCCGTCGGCGGTCGACCAGCCCCACACGTCGATCACCTTGTTCCACTGGCGGTTCACGAACCGCACGAACCCGCCCGCGGAGTCCTGCAACCGGAACTGCTGCGTGGCCGACGACCTGTCGGTGGACTGCACCAGCTGGGTGCCGTCGCTGCCGCTCGGCAGTTCCAGCACCTTCCCGCTGTGCCGCGACCGCACCCTGTAGAAGCCGCCACCGGCGTCCACGAACTGCCACTGCTGCACCGCGAGGTCGTTGCGCGTCCACTGGTTCACCGGCGCGCTCTCCGCCGTCGACCAGTCGTACAGGTCCATCGCCTTGCCGCTGTGCCGGTTCACGAACACGTACGACGCGGTCGTGTCCACCGTCGCCGCCGACGCGGGCGGCACCCCGGCCAGCGCCCCCGCGCCGAGTGCCAGGGTCGCCGAGACCACCACCGCAACCGTCCGCGTCGTCTGAGCGGTTCGTGCCACCGAAACCTCCCGCGCTTGGTCGCTTCCGCTCCCGAGATCACGAGACGGGGCGAGCGATCATGGCAGCGGCGTTACGTCCGGGTTACCAGTCATGTTTTCGATAACATAGACGGCTGTCAAGGTAATCGGGGGGTCAAAGCTTTCCGAAGGCTTTTCTGTGGCCGGATGGCGACCCATGCCGGGACACTGCCTCGGCAATGGTTAGCGTTAACAGACCTGGCGGATCGGCCCGGGTGGCACCGGGTCTCCGGCGGTCACCGAGGCTCGGCCGGGCCCCTGTCGCTCGCGTCCACCATGGTGACGGGGGTGCCCAGCTCCACCGTGCGGGACACGGTGCAGAGCCGGTCGTGTGACTGCCGCAGAGATCGGGGCAGCGCCTCGCGGGCCCGGTCACCGTCCGCGCCGGCCGGAAACGCCACCGCGAAGGTGACGGTGAGGTTCTCCATCCGGTTGCCGGCCTCCGGGTCGCGGATCTTGTCACCGCTCACCGTGACGGCGAACCGGGTCGGTTCGGCGCGCCGGCTGGTCACCAGGTCGACGTCGACGGCGGTGCAGCCGCCGAGCGCCGCCAGCAGCAGTTCCACGGGCGTGAAGGTCGCGTCCTCCCCCGTACCCATCGACAGCTCGCCGCCACGGGCGTTGCGCACGACGTACCTGCCCACGCTGGTGCGCTCGATCTCCACCGACCGGAGCGTGTCCTCACTCATGCGACGAACCTACCGAAAGCGCTCCGCGAACGTGCGGTACACCGGCGTGCCCGGCAGCCCGTCGCGCACGGCGAACACCACCAGGCCGAACCGGTCGACCACCCGGAGCGCGTCGGCGAACGCGCCGGCCACCACGGCCGGGTCGTTGCGGAACACCCCGCACCCCCACGCGCCCAGCACCACTGTCCGATGCCCGTGCGCGGCCGCCACCTCCAGCACCCGCCGGGCCCGCCGGCCCAGCACCGCCGGCACGTCCGGCGCGCGCTCCGGCTGGTTGCGCACGATCGCGCCCAGGTTCGGCGCCGCCGCGGTCAGGAAGGACGTCGTGTACGGCCGGTCGAGCAGGTTCCCCTTGTCGTCACGGAACACCGGCACGCCCGGGGAGTAGACGACGCGGTCGCTGTAGCGCAGATCCCGTTGCCCCCGGTGGAAGGCATAGAAGTCCGGGGCGGCGAGCAGACAGGGATACAGCGCCGACGAGCGGGCGATGCTCTCCTCCTGCGCCTTCGCCCCGCCCAGGAACCCGCCACCCGGGTTCTTCGCCGACGCGAACACCAGACACGCCGCGCCGGGTCCGAGCCGGCGGGCCGCCTGCAACGTCGACTCGTACGTCACCTCGACGGTGTCGGCGCCGGGCTTCGTGCCGTCCAGGTGGAGGGCCTCGTCCGGCAGGTGCTCGCGGGTGCCGTCGACCGCGGCGCGTACCGCCGCTTCGATCGTAATGTCCTCGCCGGCATTGTTGCGGTAGCGCCCCGACTCGGCGATCGCGACCGTCTGCCGGGCGATCTCGCGGAGACGGCTGCTCATCCGGAACGCCCGTCGATGTCGTGCATGATCGGCAATCTAGGCAGCCGTCACCGCGACGGGCAACCGATTAGCGGCCGCGGACCGGCCCCTCAGTTCTGTGGACTGGCACCCGCCCGAACATCTCGTATCGAATCGTCGTTCAGATTATGGCCGCGAAGCCCCGGCCATAACTACGGTTGTGCGGTGCGGACCCTCGGCGTCGACTTAGCAGCCGCGAACGAGCGTACGGCGATGGCCGCGATCGAATGGCTGCCCGACCGGGCGGTGGTGCGCGACCTGCTCCTCGGCATCAACGACGCGCAGATTGTCGAGGCGAGCCGGCACGCGGACAAGACAGGGATTGACTGCCCGTTCGGCTGGCCGGCACCGTTCGTCGCCTTCGTCGTAGCGCACCAGGCCGGTCACGTTACGACCGTCGCCGACGTCGAGGGTGGGGCCTGGCGACGCGAGCTGGCCTATCGCCTGACCGACGAGGTGGTGCGTGACAAAACCGGGATCGTCCCGCTCAGCGTAGCTGCGGACCGTATCGGGCACGCTGCCTTCCGCTGCGCCGGCCTGCTGTCGATGCTCGCCGCGGACGGCCAGGATGTCGATCGCTGCGGTGACGGCCGTGCCGTCGAGGTGTATCCGGCAGCAGCCCTGAACCGCTGGGGATTGACCCATCGCGGTTACAAGGGCCGACGCCGCAAGGTCCAGCCCGGCGATATCGTGACGGCGCTGAGCAACGCCGCGCCCTGGCTGGAGTTCGGCGCGTTCGAGGCGCTGGCCCGGCGTAGCCACGACGCGTTCGACGCGGTGATCGCTTCGTTGGCGGCTCGTGCGGCTGCGACCGGCAGGGTCAACGGGCCGAATGACGAACAACGGCCACTCGCCCGCTCCGAGGGATGGATAGCGTTGCCGACGTCCCCTCTGCGCGTCCTCATTGAAACGGCCGATCCGACCACGCCAAACGGCTCACTCCCGACGAGCAGCCGCGGTTGATCGCGTCCGCTTCGCACTGCCTAGTTATTCACCAGAAGGCCACCAGCTAGATTCGCGCCGACCACATGCCACGGCAGGCAACCACTCCGATCTTTCGTCTTAGGAAAACAACGAGCTGCGGATGCGCGCTAACCCGGCCCGACGCGGTAACCCTTGTCGACACGACACAATCGAAGCAAGTGGAGCCGTCGGCACGCCCAACGACAGCCGCTGGAAACCCCTGCGACAACACCGATGCTGCGGCCTTCGACCGACTGTCCCCACCGACGATTAGGCGCTACCGCCACCGCGGTCACTTACGTGGGCAGTTACGCCTATCGTGCCCGTGATAGGAACACACGCTGCACCGCCCAGCGTGCGGAGATACCGCGCACGACCGCTTGTCGTGCCCTTCTTCACCGCACCAAGAACAGGTGCGGGTCCGGCTCGCACTCATCGTCGCCCTTCTGTTACTCGCAGCTCGCCGCGCAGGCAAGCAAGTGCGCCGCTTCTGATCGAAAGCTTCGCGGGCGTGACTCTATCGCCTGCGTGGTTCGCAGCCAATAGGCCCCGCAACCATGCAGATACAGATGATCGACCACACTAGACAGTCCTCATCAACCGAAGCTCGATCACCCGAACGGTGGACCAGCGACTCGGCCGTAGGGTGCCGAGCAGGTCCTCCTGCCATCTGCGGTACTTGGTGGAGAAGAGATTGCGACAGATCTGACCCGAGCTAAGACTCCAAGCACTGGCGTCAGCGCGACGAGGTCAATTCGAGTTGACCAGTTGGTTGAGGCGCTTCGTAGGCGTCCCAAGAGCGACGGGTCGGGTATGGGGCTCGACGACGAGCAGTGTTCAGCGCAGATAGGTGCCTTCCCCACCCTCGGACACCAGCCCGAAACGCACCTACGCATCCGGTCGCCTGGCCCACAGCGACGACCAGACGGCCACACCCGGATGACAGGCGGCAGGATCTGAGGCGGCTGCCCGTCCTCGGGTAGCCACGGACGCGCCGGGCCGCGGTCGGGCTGGGTGAGCGCCTCAAAGACGACGGCCGGTGGGGTGGCTGGCTGCGCGCATAACTACCGGCTTCGACCACGTCTCAAACTACGAGGGAACAGCGCACCTCCGAGCACCCGGTACGGGTACGCGTCGGTGGAGATACCGCTCGCTACTGTGCACCGGGACGGCTGGCGGGCCCGGCAGGACAGGACGCGCTCCACTTCCGGCGATCACGTACCGGCGCCGAGCTGCCACATCCGAAGGTTCCTGATCCGCGCTGCCCGGCCTGCGGCGCTCGGCGATCGTCGCATCGGAAGACGTACGGTGAAGCGGGCTCCCCGGCCCGGTTGACCCTCGGCCTCGATTGTGCCGTGGTGGCTCGTGACGACCTCCTGGAGCAGGGACAGCCCCAGGCCGAAGCGGCGGTCTCCGGCGCCCGTGCCCCTGTGGAACCGGTCGAAGATCCGCCGGGCGTCCGCCTGGTCGAAGCCCTTGCCGGTGTCGGCGATCACGAACTCCGCGGCGTTGTCCACCGCCCGCAGCGTCACGGTGATCCGGCCTCCCGCGGGGGTGTGGGCGAGCGCGTTCGCCAGCAGTTCGCCGACGACCCGGCGCAGGGCCGACTCGACGCCCGGCACCGGCAGCGGGTCACCCGGGACGTCCAGGACGAGCGTGACCTGGCGCTCGGCTGCCCGGTCGCCTTCGGCGGCGACTGTCGTACCGATCAGCGCGGTGAGGTCGACCGGCGGGTCCGGCTCCCGGTCGGCGGGCGCGGCGGCGAGCCGGGCGGAGAGCAGCAGGTCGTCGACGATCTCGCCGAGCCGGCGCGTGGTGCCGATCAGCCGTTCCAGGTCGTCCAGGTTCGTGGCGGCGCCGTCGTTGCGTGCCCGGCGCGCGATCAGCTGGGCCCGGGTGTGCACCTGGGCGATCGGCGTCCTCAGCTCGTGGCTGGCGTCCGCGACGAAGCGGCGCTGCCGGGTCAGCGCCTCCGCGAGCGGCGCGACGGCACGGCGGCCGACGAGCACACCGGTGAGCACGGCGGCGAGCAGCCCGGCCGCCGCCGCGAGGCTGAACGCGAGCAGGAGGTGCCGGCGGTCGGAGAGCTGGAAGCGGGCGTCGAACACCGCCTGGACGACGGTGTCGCCGCGCGCCTCGGTGCGTACGTGGTACGTGGTGCCGTTACGCGCGACGGTGGTGATCTCGGTGGTCCGGTTCGCCGCCACGGTGGCCAGCGTGTCGTGCAACGGGAAGCCCGGTGGCGGCGGGTTCGCGCCGGTGCGCACGGTGGCGCCGTCGTACCGGAAGATCCAACTGCATGCGGGCGGCCCGGCGATCGTCCCGTGTTCCGTGCCCCACGCCAGCTCACGCTGGATCTGCGCCTCCTGGCCGCGGACCAGGACCGCGTAGGAGATGCCGCCGGCCAGCAGGAGCAGGCCGCCGATGGTGAGGCCGACGAGCAGGCCGATCCGTAGCCGGGCCCGTCTGACGATCGCCTTCTCGACCGCCTCCATCAGAGGGTCCCGAGGCGGTAGCCGAGACCGTGCACGGTGCGTACCACCGCGCGGCCGAGCTTGCGCCGCAGGTAGTAGACGTACGTGTCCACTATCGACGCGCCGGCGGCCTCCTCGAAGACCTTGCGGCGCAGCACGGCTCGCGGATGGACGGCGTTCGGCCGGGCCGCCAGCACCCGCAGCAGCTCGAACTCGCGGGTGGACAGCGCCACCCGGGTGCCGTCGGGCAGCACCGCCTCGCGCGGTCCCAGGTCGAGTCGCCCGGCGCCGATGCGCAGCACGTCGGTCGGCTCGGGCCGGCGCCGGCACAGCGCCCGGACCCGGGCGCTCAGTTCGTCGAGGTCGAACGGTTTGACCAGGTAGTCGTCGGCGCCCGCGTCCAGCCCGGCGATCCGGTCGTCGACGGTGCCGAGGGCGGTGAGCATCAGGGTCCGGGCCGGGACCGCCCGGGCGCGCAGGCGGGTGACCAGGTCGAGGCCGTCGAGCGCCGGCAGCATCCGGTCGATGACCATCACGTCGTACGGACGGGTCAGCCCGAGATGCAGCCCGCGCTGGCCGTCGAAGGCCTGGTCGACCAGGTAACCTTCGTGGCCGAGCGTCTCGGTGAGCATCTCGGTCAGATCCGCGTCGTCCTCGACCAGCAACAGCCGGTTCGATGTTCCGCCCCGCATATGTTAACGATCTCATAGATGGTTGACGATGGAAGCGTCAGTACTTGCCTCTTCAACTATCTGAAACCGCCAGCGCGGGCGTCCGTACGCCGTCAGGCTGCCGCGCCTCCCGGCGCTCGATCCAGCTCAGCGCCGGCGTCGTCATCAGCGTGGTGACAAGCGCGACCAGCACCAGCACGGTGAACAGGGCGGGGCTCACGATGCCCGCCTCCAGCCCGACGTTCAGCGCGATGAGCTGCATCAGGCCACGGGCGTTCATCAGCGCGCCGACCCGCATCGCGACGCTCGACGGCTCACCCCGCAGCCGGGCCGCCGCCCAGCAGGCGCCGAACTTGCCGGCGATCGCCGCCGTCACGCAGGCCAGCGCGAACAACAGCACCGGCGGCGAGGCGAGCAGGCCGAACTCCGTACGCAGGCCCGAGTAGGTGAAGAACAACGGCAGGAAGAGCGTCGCGGCGACCGGTGTGAGCGTGTCCACCACCTTGTCGGTGTTGTCGGTGCGCGGCATCACCACGCCGACCGCGAACGCGCCGAAGACCGCGTACAGCCCGATCTCGTCGGTGTACCAGGCGACCAGGAACAGCAGGGCGACGGTGCCGAGCAGCCGGGCGCGGTCGTTGAGGGCCCGGTGGGTCATCAGCGTGGCGGCGGCCGTACGCCCGCCGAACCAGAGCACCAGCCCGAACAGGACCGCTCCGCCCGCGGTGACGATCGCCGGACCGGCCCGGCCGGACGCGACCGCCAGCACGGCGGCCAGCATGATCCAGGCGACCACGTCGTCGATCGCGCCGCTGGCCAGGGCGAGCGTGCCGTGCCGGGTGCCGGCGTGCCCTTTCTCGGTGATGATCCGGGCCAGCATCGGGAACGCGGTGATGGCCAGGGCGACGCCGACGAACGCGGCCGAGACCCCGAGTGACGTCCCGTCGGCCTGGATCGGCACAACGCCCGCCGTCACCAGCACCAGCAGCGCCCCCAGCAGCAGCGGCGCGGTGACTCCGGCCAGCGAGATCACGCCGGCGGTGCCGGCGAGCCCGGTGACCCGATGGCTGCTGAACGCGTACCCGGCCTGGAACATGAACAGCACCAGGCCGACCTGACCCACGATGTAGAGGACCGGGAGCAGGGGGGCCGGGAACAGGGCGTTCTGCACGTCCGGCAGGAGGAGCCCGAGCAGCGACGGGCCGAGCAGTACGCCGGCGAGCATCTCGCTGACCACGGCGGGCTGGCCCGCCTTGCCGAGCAGCCACGCGACCCCTTTGCAGAAGATCAGGATCACCGTGACCGCGATGAAGAACCGTGGCGCCAGCTCCGTTGGTGTCATCGGACAGCCCTCTCGAAGTAGTCGGTGCACAACCGCTGCCGGCGGGCGTCGACCACCATCCAGGTGCCGAACACCAGTTGCCGGATACTGCGGCCCACGTCGGCCCACCGGTCCCGCGACCGCATCGCGGCCAGCCGCAGCCGCCCCGGCGGGGGGCTCCCGACCGGTGTCAGATACGCCGGGCCCCGGCTGGGCAGCGACCGGGTGTGTGAGACGGAGGAGGTCAGCACGTAGCGGCGCAGCACCTCGCGGGTCGCGGCGCGCATCATCACCGGCGCGACGCCGCGGGCCGGGCAGGCGCGGTTCGCGGTGACCCCGTACGGGATGAAGTGCGCGTCGCCGCGCTTGAGCGTCAGCCACCGGTCCGGGTCGAACCGGTCGTCACCGGCAGCCCCACCGCGGTGGAACGCCAGGTAGTTGAAGAGCAGCACCGTTCCGGCCGGCAGCGACACGCCGGTGGGCAGCGTGATCGGCGCCGAGGTGATCCGGTGCGCGACGCCGAAGAGCGGGTGCACCCGCAGCGTCTCGTCGATCACCCGGTCCAGCGCGTCGTCACCGTCCAGCCCGCGCTGCACGTCGGGGTGCGTGGCGAGGGCGAGCAGCACGTGCGCCATCGCCTCGGACATCTGCACCACGGCGGTGTTGAAGAACGCGCCCTGGAGATACCAGGCCGTCTCCTGGGCGGTGAACGGCGGCGGCAGCGTCACCGGGCAGGTGCCCGCCTCGATCCGGTCGCGCAGATACCCGGTCAGCCGCTCGCGCCGGCGCATGTGCCGCAGTCCGGTGCACTTCAGCCCGCTGACCACGTCGTCGGCGTTGGCGACGATCAGCGCCCGCGCGTGCGGCGGGCACGCCTCGCCGAAGACGAGCTCGTAGTAGACCTCGGCCCAGACCGGCATCATCAGGTCACGCAGCCGGACGTGGCTGGTCCGGTCGGCCGGCAACCGGTCGAGCACCCGCCGGGTGGCGGCGGTGGCGAGAGCGTCGCAGCGCTCGCGGCGTACCGCGAGCACCCGCCGGGTCGTGGCGGCGACGGTGCGGTAGCGCTCCCCCGGCTCCAGATGTTCCTGGTGCATGTGCGGTCCGGGCGCCAGCCAGTACCAGAACAGGTCCGACAGCCCGGCCCCGCGGCTGCGTCCGTCCGCCGCAGGATCGGCGTACACCCGCTCGAAGTGCTCCATGCCGACGACGGGGCCCGGCACCGGAACGCCTTCGACACCGTTGACTCTGACGAACACCCACTCCCGCAGCCGGACCACGGTGCGGGGCAGCCAGTACGGCACGGTCCACCCGATCCCGGCCAGGACCAGCAGGACGATCAGGGCGCTCATCCGCACGCCACCGTGGCGACCAGGTCGTCGCGCAGGTCGGCCGGCCCGGTGACGCCGGCCAGCGTCAGCGTCCGGTCGAGGTCGGCGTGGAGCAGGTCGAGCACGTGGCGTACCCCGGCGGCGCCGCCCACCGCGAGCCCCCACAGCACCGGGCGGCCGACCAGCACCGCGCTCGCGCCGAGCGCCAGCGCCACCAGGACGTCGGCGCCCCGGCGGACACCGCCGTCGAGCAGCACCGGCAGCCGCCCGCCGACGGCCTCGACCACCGCGGGCAGCGCGTCCAGGGTGGCCAGCGCGCCGTCGAGCTGCCGGCCCCCGTGGTTGGAGACCAGCAGACCGTCGAGACCGTACGAGACGGCCAGCGCCGCGTCCGCCGGATGCAGCACCCCCTTCAGCAGGATCGGCAGCGCGGTGATCTCGCGCAGCCGGGCGATCCGGGCCCAGTCCAGCCCGGCGTCCATCTCGATGTCCCGCACCCGGCCGGTCGCGTCGCGCATGTTCTCGCAGCTCAGCCCGGCCGGCAGGTCGACGAAGCCGTGCCGCAGGTCGCGTTCGCGCCGGCCGAACACGGGCGAGTCGACGGTGACGACCAGAGCGCTGCACCCGGCCGCCTCCGCCCGCCGTACCACCGATGCGGTGAAGTCGAGGTCCGGCTGCGGGTACAGCTGGAACCAGAGCGGCCCGCCCGCGGCGGCGATCTCCTCGACCGGGCGGGTGGCCGCCATGCTGACCACCATGATCGTGCCCGCCTCGGTGGCGGCGCGGGCGGTGGCCACCTCGCCCTCGGGGTGGGCCAGCCGGTGGAACGCGGTCGGCGCGATCAGCACCGGCATCGAGATCCGGCTGCCGAACAGGGAGACCCGCAGGTCGCGCCGGGCGGCGCCGCGCAGGACGCGGGGCACCAGGTAGCGCCGGGCGAAGGCCGCCTCGTTGGCGCGCACCGTACGTTCCTCGCCGGCTCCGCCGGAGAAGAAGTCCCAGTGCACCGGGTCCAGGCGGCCCCGCGCGTCGGCGGCCAGCTCGGCCAGGTTCAGCGCCGGACCGTCCAGCGCCGCGTCGAGCGGGCGCATCTCAGCTCTCGGCACTGCTCAGGCAGCTGTCGACGAACGCGACGAGCGGCGCGACGTGGGTCTCCGGGCGGTCCCACCGGTTCTCCAGGTTCTCCGCCAGGTGGTGGGTGGCGACGAGCCGGCCCGCCCGGTGATGGCGGACGACCGGATGCAGGTAGGCGGCGTCGTGGGCCTGGCCGGCGACGTCCTGGGCGACCCGGTTGACGGTGACGTCGAACGGGTCCACCTGGTCGTGCTCGGGACCGTACTCCAGGGTGACCACGAAGGCGTGCTCGTAGTCGTGGTCGGGGGTACGCAGGCCGGTGCCGGTGAAGTACTCGACGGGCACCTCCTCGTGGTAGCGCGCGTCGGACCCGGCGACGGTGACCACGTCGGCGAGGAAACCGAACTGCTGCCACAGCGCGGAGGTGCGGTTGACCCGCGCGACGACGGCGTCGGCGATCAGCTCTCCGGTGGCGTCCAGCTTCTCCGCCGGCCACGGCGTGTCCCCGTACCGTCGTTCCAGGATCCGGTGCAGCGCCCGAACGGCGTACCGGAAACCGTGGATGAAGCCGCTCGTCGAGCGTTTGAAGTCCCGCTCCTGGCTGATCGTGCCGGCGAAGTAGAGGCCGGGCACGTTCACCGACTCCCACTCCGGGGTCTGCGCCGGAAAGCGGTCCCGGATGGCGAGTTGCGGACGGCAGGTGTCGTCGAAGATGGACGCGTCGAAGGCGAACCCGGTGCAGGCGAGCACCCGGTCGTACCGCAGCTCCTTGACCACCTCGTCGGCGCGGGAGAACGAGAACGTCACAGTGAAGCCGTCGCCGTCGCGCTCGATGCGCTTGACGTCGCCGTCGAGGATCGCGTTCGCCGACTTCAGCTGGTAGGTGTCCAGGAAGTTGTTGTTCACCGCGCGCAGGTGTCCCACGTAGTGCGTGCGCCAGGCCATCCGGATCGAACTCGGCCCGGCCACGTGGATCAGCGTGGTGGTCTCCATCAGGTTGTCCGCGGTCTCGAACGCGGAGTTCCCCTTGCCGATGATCAGCACCTTCTGGTCCAGGTAGTCGCGCGGGTCGACGGACATCTCCGCGTACTGCTCGGCGAGTTCCAGGCCCGGGATCTCCGGCCGGTACGGCTGCGAGACGCCGGTGGCGACGACGAGCCGTCGCGCCCGGAACACCTCCTCCCCCGCCCGGACCTCGAACACCCCGTCGACCTTGCCGACCGACGTCACGCGGCAGCCGTACCGGACACGCGCCCCCGTCTTCGCGGCGAAGTCGGCCAGGTAGCGGACCATCACGTCGGCGTCGGGGAAGTACCGCTCGGTGTAGCCGGTGAACCGCAGCGCCGGGTCGTCGCTGAGCAGCGAGTTCCAGTCCAGCCGCAGGTTCAGCTCCGGATCGTCGGAGCCGGTGTGCGGCTTGTTGATGGAGATCAGTTGCCGGTGGCGGGGGAAGGTGGCGAAGAACGCCCCCGGTATCCCCGCCTGTTCCAGGACCAGATAGTCGCGCTTGCCGTCGGCCTCCAGCAGGGCCGCGAGCTGCAGGCCGGCCGGTCCGGCTCCGACGATCAGGTAGTCAAGCGTCATGTGCGTCCACCTCAGGAGAAGGAAACGGAGAAATCGGCGATCACATCGGCGGCGCGCCGCACGTCGGCGTCCAGCGGCCGGTCCGGGTCGATCGGCGGTACGACAGCGGCCACCGCGGCCAGCGCCTCGGCACAGCCGGGCGCGGTCGGCGCACGCGCGCCGACGTACGCCGCCTGGCGCAGTCCCACCGCGAGCGATCCGACGATCAGGTGCAGCAGCCGGGTCTGGTCCAGCGCCCGCAGCGCGGCCTGGGTGCCGAGCGGGACGACGTCCTGGTTGTGCAGGTTGGTCGGCACGCTCTGCATGCTCGCGGGCATGGTGTCCCGGCGAATCTCGGTGATCAGGGCGGTCGCCGCCAGTTGCACGCCCTGCAGCCCGTGCTGCTGTCCCGGGCCGGCGGCCAGCATCGGCGGCAGGCCGCCGTTGCGGTTCGGGTCGACGAGCAGATCCAGTTGCCGTTCGGCGAGGTTGCCGACCTGCGCCACGACCATCGACAGCACGTCGGCGGCGAACGCGGCCGGCTGCCCGAAGAAGTTGCCGCCGTGCACGACGAGGTCCTCGTCGGGAAAGAACAGCGGGTTGTCGGTCACGCTCGCGAGGTCGGCCCCGACGACGGCGTCGACGTAGCGCAGCGCGTCCTCGGCCGCGCCGAGCAGTTGCGGCGCGCACCTGATGCTGTACGGCTCCTGCAACGGGCGCGCCCCGGACGCGACGATCCCGGCGCCGACCCGCCGCATCCGCGCGCCCACGTCGACCGCGCCCGGATGGCCGTACGCGGCCAGCAGCCGGGCGTCGAGGAACTGCGTGTCGCTGCCCAGCAGATCGGCGAGCAGGCAGGTGAGCACCTGGACCGCCCGGTGCGCGCAGCGGGCCGCGTCCAGCGCCAGCGCCGTCGCCGCGGTGGTCAGCGACGTGCCGTTGACCAGGGCGAGCGCGTCCCGCCCGTCCAGCGGCAGCGGTTCCAGGCCGGCCCGCTGCAGCGCCTCGGCCGCCGGTAGCCGTACCCCGTCCAGGTAGGCGTGCCCACGGCCCCGTAACGCCTGGGCGGCGGCGCCCAGCGGGATCAGGTCACCGCTGGCGCCGACCGAACCCAGCCGGGGCACCACGGGGACGAACGTGGTCGCGAGCATCGCCGCGAGCGCGTCGATGACGTGCGGCGAGACCCCCGACGCGCCCCGGGCCAGCGACGCCGCCCGCAGCAGCAGAGTCGCGCGGACCACCTCCGGGTCGAGTTCCGGGCCCTGCCCCGCGCCGAGGTGGGCGAGCGTGTTGTCGGCCTGGTCGCGCAGGTCGGCGCGGCCCGCGTACCCGACGAGAGCGCCGAAGCCGGTGGTCGCGCCGTACACCGCACGGTCGTCGCCGAGCACCGCGGACAGGAAGGTACGGGCGGCCGTGACGCGCTCCCTGGCCTGTGCTCCGACAACGACCTTGACCGGGTCACGGGCGGCACGGAGGTCGGCGATCCGCAGTGGGACATCGAGGTCCACCTCTGTCGTCATGCGATCGCACCCTAGAGACGAATTCTCAGAACGCTCTGAGATCGAGTCGCTACGTTGCGGCGCATGACGGTCGACTATCTGATCATCGGAGCCGGACCGGCCGGGTTGCAGCTCGCTCACCTGCTGGAGCGCGACGGCCGCGACTACCTGGTCCTGGAGGCCGGCCCGGCGCCGGGCACGTTCTTCACCACCTACCCCCGGCACCGGCAACTCATCTCGATCAACAAGGTCTGGACCGGGTCCGACGATCCGGAGTTCAACCTGCGCGCGGACTGGAACTCGCTGCTCACCGACGATCCGGCGCTGCTGTTCAAGAACTACAGCCGCCGGTACTTCCCGGACGCGGCCGACCTGGTGCGCTACCTCGCCGACTTCGCACGCGGCCTCCGGGTCAGATACGACACCCGGGTCACCCGGATCGCGCGCGACGGCGACCTGTTCACCGTCGACACCGGCGACGACACCCTCACCGCCCGCCGGGTGGTCGTCGCCACCGGCGTGTCCCAGCTGTACGTCCCGCCGATCGAGGGCGCCGCGCTCGCCGAGCGGTACGACACGGTCAGCGTCGACCCGGACGACTTCACGAACCAGCGCGTCCTCATCATCGGCAAGGGCAACTCGGCCTTCGAGACCGCTGACGCCCTGGTCGAGACGGCCGCTGTCATCCACGTCGCCGGCCCGCACTCGATCAAGCTGGCGTGGCAGTCGCACTACGTCGGGCACCTGCGAGCGGTGAACAACAACTTCCTCGACACGTACCAGCTCAAGTCGCAGAACGCGGTCCTCGACGGCGTCGTCGAGCGGATCGCCCGGCGCGACGACGGCGGCTACCGGATCGACTTCCGGTACGCCCGCACGGTCGAGGCGATCCGGCAGATCGACTACGACCGGGTCATCCTCTGCACCGGATTCCGGTTCGACGCGAGCATCTTCGACCCGTCCGCCCGGCCGCGGCTGGTCATCAACGACCGCTTCCCGGAGCAGACCCCGGCGTACGAGTCGGTGAACGTGCCCGGCCTCTACTTCGCCGGCACCCTCACCCAGCAGCGCGACTTCAAGCGCTCGACGAACGGGTTCATCCACGGCTTCCGGTACGGCGTGCGGGCCCTGCACCGCATCCTCGGCGCCCGCCACCACGACACCCCGTGGCCGGCCACGCCGCTGGAACCCACCCCGGAGGCGATCGCCGACGCGGTCATCGCCCGGATCAACCGCACCTCCGCGCTGTGGCAGCAGTTCGCGGTCCTCGGCGACGTCGTCGTCGTCGACGGCGACACCGCGCGCTACCACGAGGAGGTGCCCGTCGCGTACGTGCACGACGGCGGCCTGGGCCCGGAGCCGTTCGCGTTCGTGGTCACCCTGGAGTACGGGCCGGACCACGACCAGGTCGACCCGTTCGACGTCACGGTGCCCCGGATCGCCGAGAACGACGCCGCGCACGCGCACGACGCCAGCTACCTGCACCCGGTCGTCCGGGTCCATCGCGGCGGCCGGGTCGTCGCGACGCACCACCTCGCGGAGAACCTGGAGAACCACTGGAATCTGCCGGACGTGCACCACCAGCCGCTCGTGCTCTTCGTCAAGGGCGTGCTCTCCGATGCCGGCTGAGGTCTGGCCGCAGCCCGTGCTGGACCTGCTCGCCACCGGTGACAACCGGCCGGTCTTCGAGGACGGCGACCAGACCGTGACCACGGCCCAGATGTACCGGCTGGTCCGGCGCATCGCCGCCGGGCTCCGGGCCGCGGGGGCCGGCCCCGGCGTCGGGGTGGCCCTGCGGCTCGGCGTCACCGCGGAGGCGTTCGCGGCGATCATCGCGGCGTTCGCGGTCGGCGCCCGGGTATCCGGAATCCGCCCCGACCTGACACCGGCCCACCGCGCCTGGCAACTCGGCGAGAACACGCTGCTGGTCGACGACGCCCGGGTCGCCGAGTTGGCGGGCACCCCCGACGACGGAAGGCCGCTGATCGCCGCCGGTCGCCCGGACGACGTCGCCCGGATCGTCTGGACCAGCGGCAGCACCGGCAGCCCGAAGGGCTGCGCGCAGACGTACGCGGCGATGAGCGCGGCCTGGGCCCCGTACCCGGACCGGTGGCCCCCGGCGATCGCCGACCTCGCCACCCGGCTCCAGCGTTACCTGGTCTTCGGCTCGCTGAGCAGCCAGGTGATGCTGGAGTACGGCATCCTCACCCTGGCTGCGGGCGGCACCCTCGTCGCGGCCCGGCCCCCGGGCTTCCCCGGCATGATCGCCCGGCACCGGGCGACCGCCAGCGTCATCACCGTGGGCAAGCTGTACCAGCTCGTGCGCGACCAGCGCGCCGATCCGGTCGACCTGAGCAGCCTGCGGGCCCTGCTGGTGTCCGGCTCCCCACTCCCACCGGGCCGGCTGGCCGAGGCGCTCGACGTGCTCGGCCCCGTCGTCTTCCACGGCTACGGCCAGACCGAGACCGGCATGATCACGATGGTGACGCCGGCCGAGATGCTGGCGTCCCCGGCCGCGCTCGCCTCGGTCGGCCGCCCACCGGCGGTGACCGCGCTGTCCATCCGGGACGCCGACGGCCGGCCCGCCACCGAGGGGGAACTGTTCGTGCGGACACCGGCGCAGGCCACCGCCTACTGGGACGACCCGGACGAGACCGCCGACGTGTTCGTCGACGGCTGGGTGCGCACCCGCGACCTGGCCCGGCTGGACGGCGACGGCTACCTGCACCTGCTCGGCCGGATCCGGGACGTCATCATCGTGCACGCCAACCTGGTGTACGCGGGCCCGATCGAGCGGGTCCTCGCCGCCGATCCCACGGTCGCCGAGGCGTACGTCGTCGGCCGTCCCGACGACGTCACCGGGGAGGCGGTGCACGCGTACGTGGTGCCGGCCGCCGGTCACGACATCGATGCCGGGCGGCTGCGTGCCGTGGTGACGGAGGCGCTGGGCGACTCGTCGGCACCGAAGACGATCCAGGCCATCGAGCGGGTTCCGGTGGCGGCGAGCGGCAAGCCGGACAAGCGCGCCCTGGCGTACCCGGCACCCACATGACCTTCACCGGTCGTCACCGTCGGCGCGCTCCTGCTCGGGTACGCGCTGATCGTGCCGTGGATCTACGCGGGAGCGCAGGCCTGAGGCCCGGAACGCAAACCACCTAGGTGACGCGGTAGGCGGTGTAGCGCACCCGGTCGGCCTCGCGGATCGCCGACGCCACGAAGACGCACTGCTCCGTTGACCAGGCCAGCTCTCTACTACCAACTGCTAGTAGTTCCCTTAGGATGGCGACCGCATCAGGTCGGAGCGATGGGCGCCGGCTCCACGCCTCCTCGACGAAGGGATCAGCGGTGCCTTTCCCGGGGCGTCATCGGTCACCGGCGCGCGGCGCGGCACGGTGGGTGCTGCTGGTGTGGCTGGCGTGCTGTCCCGCCGTGTTCGTGGTGCTCGGGTTCGCGTCGCCCGCCGCCGCGCACTTCAAGCTGCTCAAGGTCGTACCGGCGGACGGCACGCGCGTGGACGCCGCGGTCGCGGAGATCCGGCTGACGTTCAGCGCCCCCGGCACGCCCACCGCGGCCGGCTTCCGGCTCTCCCGCGAGGGTGCGGCCGTTCCGGTGACCACTCACACCCCCGACGGGGGCCGTACCTGGCTGGTCCACCCCTCCGCCGCGTTGACCGACGGGGAGTTCACGCTGCGCTGGAGCGTGGCCGCCCCGGACGCCCATCCCCTGACCGGCGATGTCACGTTCACCGTGGTCCCGGCCGACGCGCCACCGGGCGCGACGGCCACCCCCCGGCCCACGGCCGGTTCGCACGGGCACACCGGTCACGGTGGACCGGCCGTTCCGTCGGCGTCCCCACCGGCCCATTCCGCTGGGCACGCGGTGGGTCACACGGCTGACGCCGACCAGGGTTCGGTGCGGTTCGTCGGCACGGCGGGGCGGTGGCTGTCCTACGGGGCGATCCTGCTCGGTGTGGGTGGTCTGGTCTTCGCGCTGACCACACTGGTGGGTACGCGCAGCGACATCCGGCTGGTCCAGGTCTGGGTACGCGTCGCCGGGCTGACTGTGGCGGCCGGTGTGGTGCTCGAACTGGCGGCCCTGGCGGCCGTGTTCGGCGGGGGCGGTCTCACCTCGGCGGTCAGCGTACCGGCGCTGACCGCGCTCGGCCGTACGCCGGTGGCCGCCGGGCTGGGCCTGCGGTTCGCCGGTGCGGCCGGGTTACTCGTGGCCGGTTCCCTGGAGGCGGCGCTGATCCGGGGCCGGCACGCGGTCGGGCGGCACGCCGTGGCGACGGTCGCCGCGATCCCGACCGCCCCTCGTCCCCTGGTCGTGCCGCCCGCCGGTGACGTGAGCGGCGGCGAGGCGCAGCGGATACGCGCGCGAGCGGCCCGGCCGGTGCTCCTCGGTGTCACAGTGGCGCTGCTGCTCGGTTCGTTCCTGTTCGACGGGCACACCGTCACCGCGGGACCGCGGATGATCGTCGTGGCGGCGGACGTCGCGCACACGTTCGCCGCGGCGGTGTGGGTCGGCGGGGTTCTGCTCCTGGCGGCGTTGCTGTTCGGGCGTGCGCGTCTCGGTGTGCCGACGGGCGCCGCCGAGATGGCGGTGCGATTCTCCGTTCCGGCCAGCGCCGCCGTGGCGTTGACGGGTGTCGCAGGCGTCGCACTGACAGTGGCGATCCTGGATCGACCCAGTCACCTGGTGAGCACCGGTTGGGGACGGGTGCTCCTGGTCAAGGTCGCGTTGGTGGCGGTCGTGGCCGTCGTCGGGCTTTACAACAGCAGGCGGGTGGTGCCCCGGCTGGACGACCCCACCCCGGACGGGATGCGTCGCCTGCGCCGCACGGTGCTGGCGGAGGCGGTGTTGATGGTGGCTGTCCTGCTGGCCACCGCGATCCTGGTCAACACCGGCACGTAGGCCGCGACGCCCGGGTGGTCCCGGGGTCTACAGGCAGAACAGGATGCCGGTGACCACACCGGCGCCCAGCGGGGCCGCCAGGGTGGTCGAGGCGAGCACGGCACGGGCGAGCAGGTTACGGCGGTGCGGGCGGCGCCCCTGGAGGCGCTGCAGCCGGATGGCCACATCGGCACCGGCCATCGACAGCGCGGACGGCGGGTGCGGCGCGCCGGCGAAGGTCAGCAGCGCGTCGCGGACGGCGGTCGGGCCGCACTCGCGGACGGCGGCGGCGTCGGCGCGCAGTTCGACGAGCAGGCGCACGGCCGCGGGCGCCTGGCGGGTCAGAGGCAGCCACGGTACGGCGGCGGCGAGCCCTTCCACGGCGGCCACCAGGAGGTGGTGACGCTCCCGCAGGTGTGCCCGCTCATGGCTGAGCACCGCGGCGAGCTGCTCGGCCGGCAGGTCACCGGCGGCGCTGGCCAGCACCGTCAGCCCGCCGGATCCGCCGAGGCTGTAGGCCATCGGGGTCGGATGGGGGATCCACAGCACCGCCGCCTCGCCGCGCTCCGACGGGTCGCTGGCGAGCGTGAGCAGGTCGGCGTGGGCGCGGCGGGCACGGCGGGCGCGCAGCGCCCGGCGGGTGCAGGTCGCCGTGAACCGGGCGAGCACGGCCAGCAGGAGCAGCGCGCCGGTCGCCCCGACGATCTCGTCGACGGCGGGCGGCCGGCTGGGTTGCGCCCAGTGCCAGCAGATGCGGGCGAGATCGTGCAGCGCCCACTGCCGGGTGCTGCCCGGCGCGAGGAGCATCACGGTGGCGAGGACGAAGGTGGCGAACACCGCGACGATCAGGCCGAGCCAGCCGAGCAGCATCGCGACGGGGTCGGCGACGTGCCGGAAGCACAGCCGCAACGCGGCGGGGCCACACCAGGCGACCATCGCCGCGCCGGTGACGAGGGCGAGCGCGAGGCTCACTTCCCGGACTCCCGCTCGTCCAGGACCTGCCGCAGGATGTGCAGCTCGCGGTCGGAGGCGGATCGGGCGAAGTGCAGGAGCACCAGGTCGGGGTGGGTGCTCGTCTCGACGACCCGGCGCAGTGTCCGCGCGATGATCTCCTCGCGGGTACCGGCGGCACGGTAGCGGTAGGCCTTGCCGTCCTTCTCCCGTACGGCCCAGCCCTTGCGGTGCAGGTTGTCCAGCACGGTCAGAACCGTCGTGTACGCCAGGACCCGGTCGGTGGTCACCGCGTCGAGGACGTCGCGCACGAGCACGGGCTCGGGCGCACGCCACAGGACGTCCATCACTGCCGATTCGAGTCGGCCCAGTTCCGCCACGCGCTCTCCCTTCGTGCCGGTCAGGGTACGTCAGGTGTCGTGGCGGTGCGGCCGGTCCCGACGCCAGGGCCGGCCGCACCCGGTCGCCTACAGGCGGTCGAGGATCTTCTGCAGGGTCTGCACCTCGGCGGCCTGATCCGAGGCGATCCTGGCGGCCAGCGCCTTGGCCTCGGGGTTGCTCCCGTCGGCCTGTTCGGTCCTGGCCATGTCGATGGCACCCTTGTGGTGGGCGATCATCATCTCGGCGAACATCTTGTCGAAGGCAGCGCCATTCGCCGCGGCGAGGTCCTTCATCTGCTGCTCGGACATCATGCCGGGCATCCCCGAGTCCATCCCCGGCATGCCGTGCCCGGGCGTGGCGCTCATGCCGGGCATGCTGTGGTCGCTGGGCAGGTCCGTGGGCTTGCCCCAGGCCGTGAGCCACCCCTTCATGGTGGCGATCTCCGGATCCTGCGCCGCCTTGATCTTGGCAGCCAGGGCCTTCAGTTCGGGGTCGTTCGCGCGCGTCGGGGCCAGGTCGGCCATCGTCACCGCCTGCTGGTGGTGCGGGATCATCATCTGGGCGAACATCACGTCCGCGTCGTTGACGGTGGCGTCGGCCGAGGGCGAGGCGCCCGCTGCGGAACTGCTGCCGGTGCCGTGCGTCATGCCGCCGGTGTCGTCCGCGCCGCCGCAGGCGGCGGTGCCGAGCAGGGCGGACAGGGCGACGCCCGCGAGGGCGGCGCGGCGCAGGATGGTCGGTTTCATCAGTACGTGGTCCTTGTCGTGAGGTGTTCCGGAACGGAGTCGTCGGGTCCGGGCGAGACGCCGGACCGTGCTCTCCTCACGTCCGCAGGACCGTTACGGCTCGCAGTCGCAGCCCGATGGTCGGGCGGGGTGGGCCCCGGTCCGGGCGGTTCATCCGGGACCAGGGGCCAGTCGGTGTGCCGGCGCCCCGGTGGCGTCGGCGCAACAGGGCCAGGACGCCGAGGACCAGGGCGCCACCCAGCACCGCCAGGCACACGGTGAACGCGTGCGCCCCGTCGCGATGCCCGGGCGAGCCGTCCGGTTCGTGTGCGACGCCGGGCGCGGCGGCGATCTCGTGGGCGGCACCGACGCCGTGGCCGGTGCTCCCGTGTGCGGCGCTCGCGTGGGCGGCGTCGGGTCCGGCCGGATGGCCGAAGGTGTGCATGCCGAACACCCCGAACGCCACGGCGACGAACAACGCCAGCCGCAGCAGGGGGTGAGTGCGTCCCATCCCACCCCCTCCGCAGGCTCGAGCATCTACTACAGGCGCATAGTAGATGGGATAGCACAGGGGCCGGGCACGGGGAGGGCGATCGCGCACAACCCGCCGCCCGGGACCACCTAGGTGACGCGGTAGGCGGTGTAGCGCACCCGGTCGGCCTCGCGGATCGCCGACGCCACGAAGATCGACTGCTCCAGCGCGGCCAGCGTGGGCACCGACGTCTCCAGTCGTACGCCCAGGCGGAAGTAGTACTCGGCGGGGTCGACCGCGTCGCCGCGCAACAACGCCGCGAGGACCTCCGGGCGGCCGCTGCGGACGCCGAACGTCCGGAGGTAGACGTGGCCGCCGTCGGCGGTGCGCGCCGAGTAGCGCGTGTCGATCTCGATCGCGCCGTCGGGGCGGACCAGCTGCCAGTCGGCGCCGCCGGGCAGGATGTCGGCGTCGAACAGGCCGGTGACCCGGCCGCCGACGACAGGCACCACGCGCCGGTGGCCCGCGCGGGTCACCCCGTGGTCCTCCAGCGCGCCGAGCCGCACCTTCACGTCGAACGCGGCCTCCAGTCCGGGCACCGCCGGGGCGCTGACCGCGGGTCGACGCGTACTCATGGGGTGTCCTTGGTGTCCGCGAGCGCGTCGCGCAGGTGCTCCAGCGCGGGCACCGCGGCGGCGAGGGCCGCGCGGTCCGCCGCCGACAGGGTGGCCGCGGCGCGGGCGACCAGGTCTCCGCTCGCGAGGTCGAAGCGGTCGAACAGGTCGAGGGCCTTCGGGGTGGCCAGGACGTCGACGTGGCGGTGGTTGCCGGGACGGGGGCGGCGCTCGACCAGGCCGTTGCCCTCCATCGTGGTGAGCAGGTTGCTGACCGTCGAGCGGCTCAGGCGGAGTCGTTCGGCCAGCTCACCGGGGCCGGACACGGTGCCGCGGGGCAGTGCCCGCACGATCTCGATCTGCGCGTCCGGGATCTCCGGCAGGTGCTCGGCGGCCCGGGCCGCGGCGAGCAGCGTGCGGCGCAGCGGTGAGATGACCGAGGCCAGGCGTGCCGCGTCCAGTTCGGCCGATTCGGGGCCGGTCACGGCAGGACACCGGAGAAGACCGTCGGCGTCAGGGAGGCGCGTTCGTTGAGATCGGCGGGCAGGAAGCCGGCCGCCTTCTTGTAGCCGGTGGCGATCTCGGTGAGCTCCTCCGGCGGGATGACGTCGTGGATGTGCGCGAACCCGTCCGGCGCGCGCTCGCGGGCGAGCACCATCACCTGCTCCGGGCCCTGCCGCCGGTTGCTCAGCACGAGCGCGGTGGTCGCCGGCCGCCGGTCCGCCTCGTAGGCGTCCAGCGCCGCCGGGACCGTCGTCGCGGTGGCGAGGTGGAAGGCGAGGGTACGCGCGTCCAGGATCGCCTGCGACGCCCCGTTGGAGCCGTTCGGGTACATCGGGTGTGCCGCGTCTCCGAGCAGTGTCGTGTTCCCGTGGGTCCACGTGTCGATGGGGTCGCGGTCCACCATGGGGTATTCGAGGATCTCGTCGGCGGCGGCCAGCAGTTCCGGCACGTCGAGCCACGCGAAACGCCAGTCCGCGAAGAGCGCGACGACGGGCGCGGGGTCGACGGTCCGGTTCCAGTCCGCGTTGGGCCCGGCGAAGCCGGGGCCGCGCCGCTCGGCCACGACGTTGATCACGCCGGGACCGATCGGGTACGCGACGAACTTCTGCTCCGCGTCCCCCGCCATGATCATGGTTCGCCCGTCCAGGAATCCGGGTGCCCGGGCCGTCCCCCGCCACAGCGTCAGCCCGTTCCAGAGCGGCTCACCCTCGTCGGGCTGATGTTGCCGGCGCAGCGCGGAGTGGATGCCGTCCGCGCCGACGATCAGGTCGGCCGCGACGTTCACCTCTCCCGCTGCCGTGGCGAAGCGCGCGACGCCGTCGTGGACGCCGACGAGCCGGTGCCCGGTGCGCACCACGTCGGCGCCCAGCCGTTCCCGCACCACGGCGAGCAGTTCCATCTGGAACCGGCCGCGGTGCACGGAAAGCTGCGGCCAGCGATATCCGGCGTCCAGTCCGCGCGGCTCGCTCCAGATCTGCTGACCGTGCCGGTTGTAGTAAGCCAGTGTGCCGGGTGCGGCGCCCAGCCTTTCCACGCGTTCTCCGAGGCCCAATTCGGTCAGCTCTCGGACGGCGTGCGGAAGCAGATTGATCCCGACGCCGAGTGGGCGCAGCGCGTCGGCGCGCTCATAGACGGCGATGTCACGGAAGCCGGCCCGGTGCAGGCTGAGCGCGGTGGTGAGGCCACCGATACCAGCGCCCACGATCACGATCGCCAAGTCGTCGCCCCCTCCGCCACCGCACAGTTTGGTCACAAAATCGTCATTCGTCAAGACGCATTGTCATCGAGGTCGGACCGCTTCGGGCGCAATGTGAGTCGCCTTATCAGAATTCTTGACAATCAATCAACTCTGCACGACGCTGATCGACGCGGTCGGATGGTTCACCTCTGTTCGCCGGCCCCCACTCCTCCGGATGCACCAGCGCTTCGCACGGAAGGGCTCGTCCATGAAGAAGGTCACCGCCCTGGCTGTTCTCGCCAGCGTCGCGATCGCCCTGACCGGCTGCACCGACTCCGATGCCACCGATCCGTCCCCCGGGTCCAGCGGCGAGCTGCGCAAGGTCCGCGTGGCGGCGCTGCCCATCAGCGAGACCGCCGCGCTGTGGGGCGGCATCAAGGCGGGCATCTTCCGGGAGCAGGGGCTCGACGTGGAAGTGGTGCCCGCACAGGGCGGGGCCCAGGCCATCCCGGCCCTGATCAACGGCGACATCGACTTCGCCATCGGTCAGCCGTTCGGCCCGTTCCGGGCCGACCTGCAGAACCTCGGCGTGGTGATCATCGGCAACTACGCGTCGTCCTACGCCGACGGTGACGACATCAACGCCGTGCTGGCGTCGGCGAAATCCGGCATCACCCGGCCGTCCCAGCTCGCCGGGCGCAAGGTGTCGGTGAACAGCCTGGGCGCCGCCGGCGACGTCACGATCATGGCGGCGGTCGAGAAGGACGGCGGCGACCCCACCAAGGTCAAGTTCGTCGAGGTGGCCTTCCCGGACGCGCCCGCCCAGCTCGCCGCCGGCAACATCGACGCCGCCTGGGTGACCGAGCCGTTCATCACCCAGATGCGCAAGCGCGGCGACGTCCTCGTGGTCGCTCCGTACCAGGCCACCGTCCCCGGACTCACCACCCTGACGACGATCACGTCGAGCAAGCTGAAGGACTCCGATGCCGCCCTGGTCGCGGACTTCTCGGCGGCGATGAAGAAGACGCTCACCTGGGCCAAGGATCCGGCCAACGAGAAGGATCTGCGCCAGGCCATCAAGGACAACCTCGAACTGCCGGAGGCGGTGGCGGACTCCGTGCGGCTCCCGTCGTTCGGGTGGGAGCTCGACCGGGCCGGCCTGGAGCAACTGGCGACGCTCGCCCAGAAGTACCGCGTACTCGACCGGCGACCCGACTTCGACCGCCTCATCCAGCAGCAGCAGTAGCCGGCCGATGCGCAAGATCCTGCTGGGCGCCGTCGGCCTGCTGGGGTTCCTCGTCGTCTGGCAACTGATCCCGGCGCTGGGGCTGGTCGACCCGGACTACCTGCCGTACCCCACCGACGTGTTCGGACGGCTGGCCCAGGAGGTCCGCGACCTGGCGTTCTGGCGTCGGGTCCGGCTCACCATGACGTCGTGGGCGATCGGTCTGACGGTGGCGACGCTCGCGGCGGTCGCGCTGGGCACCGTGGTCGGGATGGTGCCGTTCCTGCGTCGCGCGACCCACACGACAGTCGAGTTCCTGCGACCGGTGCCGTCGGTCGCGCTGATCCCGCTGGCCGTGCTGATGTTCGGCCTGCAGATGCGCGCCGCTCTCGTCATCATCGTCTACGCGGCGTTCTGGCAGGTGTTCGTGCAGGTGATCTACGGCGTCGCCGACGTCGACAGCGTCGCCCGGGACACCGCGCGGAGTTTCGGCCTCACCCGCGCCGAGCGGCTGCGCTACCTCATCCTGCCGACCGCTCTGCCGTACCTGATGACCGGCCTGCGCCTCGGCGCGGCGGTCGCGCTCATCCTGGCCGTCACCGCCGAGATGGTGATCGGCAACCCCGGCCTCGGTCGGATGATCGAGCTGTCCCGCTCCGCCGGTGACGCCGTCGGCCTGTACGGCCTCGTCGTGGTCACCGGGATGCTCGGCCTGCTGGTGAACGTCGTGTTCCGCTTCGTCGAACGCCGCTCGCTGGCCTGGCACCAGTCGGTGCTCGCGGACGAGGCGGCCCGATGACCGCCGTCGGCGCGGCAAAGGCCCGCCCTCGTGACCTGGGCGTCAGGGTCGCCGAGAACCTCCTGTTCGCGGTCGGCCTTCCGGTCCTGGCCGTGGGCCTCTGGGCGGTCTGGTCCACCCGGTCGACGAGCCGGTTCCTCGTCGGCCCCGGCACGCTCCTCGACGCGTTCCGGCAGACCTGGATCGGCCCGGCGTTCGTCGAGGACGTCCTGCCGAGCGTGTACCGGCTCCTGATCGGCCTGTTCGCGTCGATCCTGCTCGGCGTCGCCGCCGGCGTCGTCATCGGCCGGCTCCGCCCGCTACGCGAGATGCTCGAGCCGCTGCTGGAGTTCTTCCGCGCGATTCCGCCGCCGGTGCTGATCCCGGTCGCGATGCTCCTGCTCGGCATCACCGACACCATGAAGGTCGTCGTCATCACCTCCGGCGCGATCTGGCCGATCCTGCTGAACACGATCGAAGGCGTCCGGTCGACCGACAGCGTGATGCTGGAGACCGCGCGCTCGTTCCGGATCTCGCGGTGGGACCGGCTGTGGCTGCTGATCCTCCCGGCGGCGAGTCCACGCATCATGACCGGCGTACGGCAGGCGCTCTCGGTGGCCCTGATCCTCATGGTCATCTCGGAGATGTTCGCGTCGTCGGCGGGCCTCGGCTACCGGATCGCCTACTTCCAGCGGAACTACCTCATCGCCGAGATGTGGAGCGGCATCCTCCTGCTCGGTCTCATCGGCGTCTTCCTCGCCGTGGCCTTCGGTGTCGTCGAACGCCGCGTCCTGCGCTGGTACCACGGAATGAAGGAGATCACCCGTGCCTGACGGGACCCCCCTGTTGCGGGTCGAGCACCTGCGGAAGGTCTACGCCTCCGGCCGGGGCGAGGTCGAGGCGATCGGGGATCTCAGCTTCACCATGGATCCCGGTGAGCTGCTGTGCGTCGTCGGTCCCTCCGGCTGCGGCAAGACCACGCTCCTGAAATGCCTCGCCGGACTGCTGCGGCCCACCAGCGGCCTGGTCGAGATGGAGGGCTCGCCGGTGACCGGGCCGAGCCCGGCGATGGCCGTGGTCTTCCAGGAGTACGGCCGCAGCCTCTACCCGTGGCTGACCGTCCGCGGCAACGTGGAGCTTCCGCTCCGCCACAAGAAGCTCTCCCGCGCCGAACGCGCCCGGCTGGTCGCCGACGCCCTCGACGCGGTCGGGCTGCCGCAGTCGGCGCGCAGCCACCCGTGGCAGCTCTCCGGCGGAATGCAGCAACGGGTGGCGATCGCCCGCGCCATCGCGTACCAGCCGGACGTGCTGATCATGGACGAGCCGTTCGCCGCGGTGGACGCGCAGACCCGCGCGGACCTGGAGGACCTCGTCCGCGAACTGCACCTGACCCGGGGGATCTCCACCGTCTTCGTGACGCACGACATCGACGAGTCCGTCTACCTGGGCCAGCGCGTGCTCGTCCTGTCGAACTCACCGACCCGGGTGCAGGAGGACCTGGTGATCGACCTCCCGGCGGAACGCGATCAGCTCACCACCCGGGCCCTGCCCCGGTTCACCGAACTGCGGACCCACGTCTACGAGCAGATCCAGCGGGCCAAGCGCGGGCCGGTGGTCCCGTCCTCGCGGGCCCACCGGCCATAGTCGCATCGATCACCGCGGATCTATGTTCGGGGTGACGACCGATGGAGGGCGGAAGCATGATCGGAACCCTGGTGGAGAACGGTCTCACGGCGTTGGCCGCCTACGACTCCTACGGCCAGGAACAGATCGACGGGATCGTGAAGAAGGCGTCGGTGGCGGCGCTCGGCCGGCACGCCGAACTCGCGATGCTGGCGGTCGAGGAGACCGGTCGCGGCGTGTTCGAGGACAAGGCGGTGAAGAACATCTTCGCCTGCGAACACGTCACCAACCACATGGCCGACGTCCGCACGGTCGGGGTGATCGCTCAGGACGACATCACGGGCATCACCCAGATCGCCGAGCCGGTCGGCGTGGTGGCCGCGGTGACGCCCGTGACGAACCCGACCTCGACCACCATCTTCAAGGCGCTGCTGGCCCTCAAGACCCGCAACCCGGTCATCTTCGCCTTCCACCCGGCGGCGCAACGGTGCAGCCAGGAAGCGGCCCGCACGGTCCGCGACGCCGCCGTCGCCGCCGGCGCGCCGGAGCACTGCATCCAGTGGATCGACGAGCCGTCGGTGGCCGCGACGAACGAGCTGATGCGCCATCCCGACGTCTCGGTGGTCCTGGCGACAGGTGGCAACGCCATGGTCCGGGCCGCCTACTCCACCGGCAAACCGGCGCTGGGCGTCGGCGCCGGGAACGTCCCCGCGTACCTGGAGGCGTCGGCCGACGTGGCCCGCGCGGTGAACGACGTGGTGCTGTCCAAGGCGTTCGACAACGGCATGATCTGCGCCTCCGAGCAGGCCGTCATCATCGACGACGCGATCCGGCCGGCCGCCCTCGCCGAGTTCCGGCGACTGCACGCCCACATCGCGACGCCGGAGGAGAAGTCGCTGCTGGAGAAGCTGCTCTTCGGCTCCGGGAAGCTCAACCCGGACGTGGTCGGGCAGCCGGTGACCTGGATCGCCGAACACGCCGGATTCCCGGTCGACCCGGACACCTCGATCATCCTGGTTCCGGTCGACCGGGTCGGCCCGGCCGAGCCGCTGACCCGGGAGAAGCTCTGCCCGGTGCTCGCCCTGCTGCCCGCCACCGGCCACGACCAGGGATTCGAGTACGCCGAGCAGATGGTCGAGTTCGACGGCCTGGGGCACAGCGCCGTCATCCACACGCGCGACGCCGACCTGGCCGAGGCGTACGGCCGCCGGGTCAAGGCCGTCCGGATCATCTGGAACGCGCCGGCCTCGCAGGGCGGCATCGGCGACATGTACAACGCCTTCCTGCCGTCGCTGACGCTGGGCTGCGGAAGCTACGGCCACAACTCGGTGTCGCACAACGTCACAGCGGTCGACCTCATCAACATCAAGCGGGTGGCCCGGCGGACGAACAACCTGCAGTGGTTCAAGGTGCCGCCGAAGATCTACTTCGAGCCGAACGCGATCCGCTACCTCGCCGACATGCCCGGCGTGCGCCGGGTCACCGTGGTGACCGACCACACCATGACCAGACTGGGGTACGTGGACCGCGTGCTGTCCGTGCTGCACCGCCGCCGCGAGCAGGTCGCCCTGCAGATCATCGACGACGTCGAGCCGGAGCCCAGCGTACAAACGGTCGACCGGGGCGCCGAGTTGATGCGCTCGTTCCGGCCGGACACCATCGTCGCGCTCGGGGGCGGTTCGGCGATGGACGCCGCCAAGGTGATGTGGCTGCGCTACGAGCACCCCGAGGTGGTCTTCGCCGATCTGCGGGAGAAGTTCTTCGACATCCGCAAACGCGCCTTCAAGTTCCCCACCCTCGGCGCGCTGGCCCAGCTCGTCTGCGTTCCGACCACCTCCGGCACCGGAGCCGAGGTCACCCCGTTCGCGGTCATCACCGACACCGATTCCGGCAAGAAGTACCCGCTCGCCGACTACGCGCTCACCCCGAGCGTGGCGATCGTCGACCCGGTCCTGGCCGCCGACCTGCCGGCGGTGGTCACCGCGGACAGCGGCTTCGACGCGCTCACCCACGCCATCGAGTCGTACGTGTCGGTCTACGCCAACGACTTCACCGACGGTCTGGCTCTGCACGCCGTCCGGCTCATCTTCGGCAACCTCGCCCGGGCCGTGCACCAGGGCGCCGCGGACCCGGTGGCCCGCGAGAAGATGCACAACGCCGGCACGATCGCCGGCATGGCGTTCGGCAGCGCCTTCCTCGGCATCGTGCACGCCATGTCGCACACCCTGGGTGCCACGTTCCACGTCGCACACGGGCGCACCAACGCGATCCTGCTCCCGCACGTCATCAGGTACAACGGGACCGTGCCGAGCAAGCTCACCGGCTGGCCCAGGTACGAGACGTACCGGGCGCCGCAGCGCTTCGCCGACATCGCCCGTACCCTCGGGCTGCCCGCGGCCACCGACGCCGAAGCGGTCGAAGCCCTGGCCACGGCGATCGAGCGCCTGCGCGACGAGGTCGGCATCGAGCCGTCGTTCGCGGCCGTCGGGGTGGACGAGCGGGCCTTCCTCGCCGCGCTGCCGCAGCAGGCGCTGAACGCGTACGAGGACCAGTGCGCGCCGGCCAATCCGCGGATGCCGATGCTCGGCGACATGCGGGAACTGATGCGCGCCGCGTACTACGGATCGAGAGGGCCGAAGGTCCCGCGGCTTGCGGTCTGCGGCCCCCGGTGAACGAGCCCGGCTGGGCCTAACCTGGGTCCGGACATGACGAGATCAGTGAAAGGAAGCACGGTGACCGCGGTCGAATCCGAAATCCGTACGCTCGCCGAACTCGACGACACCGAACTCGCCCGTCTGGACGCGTGGTGGCGGGCGAACAACTACCTGACCATCGGGCAGATCTACCTGCAGGGCAACCCGCTGCTGCGCGAGCCGCTGTCGGCCGAGCACATCAAGCCGCGCCTGCTCGGCCACTGGGGAACCAGCCCCGGCCTGTCGCTGATCTACGCGCATGTCTCCCGGCTGATCCGGCACACCGGTCAGCAGGCGATCTACCTGGCCGGCCCGGGCCACGGCGGGCCGGCGCTGGTGGCCGCCGGCTATCTGGAGGGCACCTACAGCGAGATCTACCCGGACGTCAGCCAGGACGAGGCCGGGATGCTGCGCCTGTTCCGGCAGTTCTCCAGCCCGGGCGGCATCCCGTCGCACGTGTCGGTGACCACCCCGGGCTCCATCCACGAGGGTGGCGAGCTGGGCTACGTCCTGGTCCACGCGTTCGGCGCGGTGATGGACAACCCCGACCTGCTGGCCATCGCGGTGGTGGGCGACGGCG
Source organism: Micromonospora sp. NBRC 110037 (assembly GCF_001652995.1). NCBI lineage: Bacteria > Bacillati > Actinomycetota > Actinomycetes > Micromonosporales > Micromonosporaceae > Micromonospora > Micromonospora sp. NBRC 110037. The sequence continues at coordinate 779,701 of NZ_BBVA01000002.1, read as the reverse complement.
AGGCCGAGACCGGGCCGCTCGAGGGCTCCTGGAAGGGCGTGTCCTTCCTCAACCCCGAACGCGACGGCGCGGTCCTGCCGATCCTGCACCTCAACGACGCCAAGATCTCCGGTCCCACCGTACTCGGGCGCAAGGCCCCCGAGGAGGTACGCCACCTGCTGCGGGGCCACGGCTACGACGTCATCGAGGTCGAGGGCTCCGACCTGCCCGGCATGCACCACCGCTTCGCCGCCGCGCTCGCCGCCGCGTGGACGAGGATCCACGACATCCAGACCGCCGCCCGTGACGGTTCCTGGGACGGCACCCGCCCGACCTGGCCGCTGATCGTCCTGCGGTCGCCGAAGGGCTGGACCGGCCCGGACACCGTCGACGGGACGCCGGTCACCGGCACGTGGCGCTCGCACCAGGTGCCGCTGTCCGGCGTCAAGGACAACCCGGAGCACCTCGCGCTGCTCGAGCGCTGGCTCAGGTCGTACCGTCCGGAGGAGCTGTTCGATTCCACCGGCGCGCCGGTGGCGCTGATCCGGGACCAGGCCCCCGGCGGCGACCTGCGGATGAGCGCCAGCCCGCACGCCAACGGCGGACTGCTGACCCGGGACCTGGACCTGCCGGACTTCCGGTCGTACGCGATCGAGGTGCCCCGGCCGGCGCAGCAGCGGGCCGAGTCGACGCGCAAGCTGGGCGAGATGATCCGCGACATCTACACGCGCAACGCCGACCGGTTCCGGTTGTTCTGTCCGGACGAGACCAACAGCAACCGCCTCGGCAGCGTCTTCGACGTCTCCGACCGTGCCTTCATGGAGCGGGTGACACCGGAGGACGTGGCGATCGGCCGCGACGGCCGGGTGATGGAGGTGCTGAGCGAGCACAACTGCCACGGCTGGCTGGAGGGCTACAACCTGACCGGCCGGCACGGCATGTTCGCCACCTACGAGGCGTTCGCGATGGTCAGCGCCTCGCAGACCGTGCAGCACGGCAAGTGGTTGCAGGAGGCCAAGCACCTGCCCTGGCGGGCGAAGGTGCCGAGCCTCAACGTGCTGCTCACCTCGACGGCGTGGCGCAACGACCACAACGGCTTCTCCCACCAGGGGCCGGGCCTGATCCAGGTGGTGCTCACCCAGCGGGGCGACGTCGCCCGGGTCTACCTGCCGCCGGACGCCAACACCCTGCTGTCGGTGGCCGACCACTGCTTCCGGTCGCGGTCGTACATCAACCTGATCGTCATCGACAAGCAGCCGCAGCTGCAGTACCTGTCCATGGACGAGGCGATCGAACACTGCGCCCGCGGCGCGGGGATCTGGGAGTGGGCCGGCACCGACGACGGCACCAGCGACCCCGACATCGTCCTGGCCTGCGCCGGCGACGTCGTCACCATGGAGACGGTCGCGGCGGCGCAGATCCTGCGCGAGCGGCTGCCCGGGCTCAAGGTCCGCGTGGTCAACGTGGTCAACCTGATGACCCTGGTCCGGCCCAAGGACCACCCGCACGGCATGAGCGAGACCCTGTTCACCGAGCTGTTCACCGACGACGTCGACGTGATCTTCTCCTTCCACGGCTACCCCGGCGCGATCCACCAGCTCGTCCACGGCCGCCCGGACGCGGACCGGTTCCGCGTGCGTGGCTTCATCGAGCAGGGCACGACCACCACCCCGTTCGACATGACGGTGCGCAACAAGGCGTCGCGGTACCACCTCGTGATGGACGCCATCAACAACGCCAAGCGCCTCCCACGCGGCGCCGCCGACCTCAAGGCGTGGTGCCGCAGCCAGCTCGACCGCCACGAGACGTACGTGGTGGAGCACCTGGAGGACATGCCCGAGGTGCGCGACTGGGCCCTCGGCGACTGGGCCGCGCGCGGCTGAGGCAGACGGAGACGGTGACGCCGCCCGGCGTCACCGTCTCCGTTCGCGTACGGGCGGGTCCGCCGTCAGAGGACGCGCGTGCGGCGCGACCCGGATGCGAGGCCCGCGATCGGGCCGACGGCGCCTTCCCCTCCCGGTTGCCGGAGTTCCCCCACCAGGTCGACGTCCATGACGGCCGGGCTGCCGTCCGCCTCCTCGAAATCCGCGTCGGCGCACCGGACCCGTTCCAGATCCCGGCCGGTGACCACACCGACACGGGCCTCGTCGAACGTCTCGGGCAGATCGGTGACGAGCCAGACCGCGTCCCCCTCCGCGACGACCGTCACCGTCGCGGCGCCCAGCACCCACGGCTCACGCTCGCCCGCGAACGGCCGGGCGCCCGCGGCGTAGGCGTTCGCCCGGGCGTACACCGGCTGTTTCACGTCGAGGTACTTCTTCTGGTCGCTGGGCGGCTGCTCGTCCAGGCGGGCCAGGTACTCCGCGAACGACGCGGGATGGCCGTCGTATCCGGCGGTGCCGCCCAGCGGCGTCCCCCGACCCTCCGCACCCGTCGCGTAGGCCGCGCCCGGATCGCCGCCCAGGAAGAGGTTGCCCACGTACCTGTCGTCCCCACCGTAGATCACCGCGTACCCGGCGACCTGCGTGCTGTGCGGCAGGTGGTACGGAGTGGCGCGGTCCAGCACCGGCTCCAGCCGCACCGTGCCGCAGATCAGGTTGTTGACGAAGGCACCGCCCTGGCTGAACAGCTCCAACGCGGCGGGTGAGCCGAAGATGTTGTGTTCGACCAGGTACGGGCCGTGGCTGACCTCGACGAAGAGGTCCCGGCAGTTGTCGTGGTAGACGTTGCGGGAGACCCGGGTGCCCTGCGCCTGCCAGTCCAGCCAGGTGCCGAGCGAGCAGTCGTGAATCCGGTTGTGCCGGATCACCACGTCGATGGCGGCGTGCAGCTTGATGCCGGCGATCTCGTACCCGTAGAACTCGCGTTTCAGGCCGATGCGGTGGATGTGGTTGTCCTCGATGGTGGAGAACGCACACCCGAGGTGACCAACTATCGCGTTCTGGCCGCAGTCGTAGATCGTGTTGCGGCGGATCACGTGCGAGCCGATGTGCTCCCGGTCCCACCCGATCCGGCGGGCCGCGAAGACCGACTCCAGCTGGTACTGGTAGCCCGGCTTGTCGCCGCGCAGAGCGGAGAAGTTCTGCCCGGTGGAGCCCTCCTTCCCGATCGAGATCGCCGAGCACTTGGCGTCGTGGATCACGTTGTCCTCGATGACCCAGCCCTTCGCCCAGCCGGGTCCGATCAGGCCCGGCTGGTCGGCGGTCGGTGGCGCCCACGGGCTGGCCGCGTGCGCCAACTCGAAGCCACGGACGGTGATGTAGTCCAGGTGCGGCTGTTCCGGGTAGAAGACGCTGCGGCGTACGTTGATCTCGACCAGTTCCGTGTTCGGGTCGGCGCCCTGGAAGTTGGCCCAGATCGTCGTCTGTTCACCGACCTCGGCGTACCAGACGAGCCGGGTCTGGTCGGGATCGCCGACCGGACGGGTCACCCCGGTCCAGTCGTCGACGACCTCGGTACGCCGGGGCGGGTCCTCGACCTCCGCGCGGCTCCCCACCTCGAAGAAGCTCAGGCCGTTCAGGTAGACCTCACCGAGGTGCTTGGGTGGCGTGCCGGTGCGGTGGACGATCCAGTCACCTGTCACCTCCTCGGCGAACGGATTGAACGAGCCGAACAGCGCGTTGTCGACTCGTGCCCGCCACACCGTCCCGCCGAGCGGCTCCCAGCCGGTGACGCGCTCCGATCCCTTGATCACCACGTGCTCGCCGGGCGCGGCCTCGTAGGTGATGCGGCGGGAGTCGCTGAGACCGCCGTGGCGTGGCTTCACCCACTCGCGGTACTCCCCCGCGTGCACCACCACCGTGTCACCGGGCTGGGCGACGCCGGCCGCCCGGTTGATCGTCCGGAACGGCCGCTCGGCGCAGCCGTCGGCGCGATCGGAACCGCTTGTCGCCACATGGAATACGGATGCCATCCGGGGGTCCCTTCTGGAGATGTCTGTTCAGGTCCATACCGGCAGGTCGATCCGGGACGGGTGGTCGCCGCCGTGGGAGATCTCCTGCTCCGCCCGCACCGTTTTGGCCGCGGTGGCGGCCGGCTCGCCGGTGCCGGGATTGCGGGCGTAGCGCGGATGCGCTCCGGAACTGACCTGCACGGCGACGCGGTGGCCGGCGGCGAAGCGGTGGAACGCCGGCCACAGCGGCACCTCCAGCTCGACGAACCCGTCCTCGTCCGGTTGCGGGTCGGTAGCCGCGGTACCGACGCCGCCGACGCGGCGGATCCCGTCGCACACGCTCATCGAGCGGCCGTCGGGGTGCACGTCGCAGATCCGCACGAACACGTCCGCGCTGGCCGCCGTCGAACGGAACCGGACATGGGCGGTCGGCTCCCCGGCGAGTACGAGCGCGTGCGCCAGCGGTGGACTGCGGAAGACGGCCACGTCCGCGCGGCGTTCGTGGGCGCTGTTGTCGACCGGCCCCGGGGACGGGCCCATGCCGGGGCCGCCGAGCGCGGGCGTGGGCCGGTCGGGATCGTAGGTGTAGCGGGTGCTGCCCGCGCCGGGGACGGCCGGGTCGAGCAGCCCCGACGGGTGCAGGTGCCACCGCTGCGCCACGGTGCCCGGCGGTGGCCACGCGGGCAGATCGTGCCACTGCTCCGCGCCGGTGAGGAAGGCGCGCACCGGCGCCGGCCGGGTCGTGGGCACGCCGGCGAAGTGTTCCCTGAGGAACGCGATCGACTCGGTGAGGAACGGGCTCTGCGCGCTGCTGTGGCCCCACGGGCCGATGGTCAGCCGGGGCGGGCGGCCGGCCGCGACGAGTTGGGCGTAGTTGCGCAGCTGCCACGGCAGGAAGATGTCGTACCAGCCGGTGGCCAGGTACACGGGCGCGGTGACGTCGGGCACCGACGCGGTGTGCGACTGCCGGGTCCAGTAGTCGTCGGTGAGCTTCTCGTGGGCCAGCCAGTCCTGGTACCAGGTGATCGGGTGGCCCGCCACCGCGGTGTCGCCACGGGACAGCGGCAGCACGTCGAAGGCCGCGGCCAGCTTCCGGTCCGGCCGCCGCGCGAGCCACGCCCGGACCAGGGCGCCGCGCAGGCCCCGCAGGTCCATCCGGCGCGACCAGCCGAGCGAGCCCTCCAGCGAGAACGCGCCGTTGGTCCAGGTGATCGGGCCGAAGTCGGCCATCGTGACGTTCAGGCACAGCGCGTCCGGGGCGTTGCCGGGGTCGTCACGGCACATCCGTCCGGCCACCGCCCACTGGGTGTAGCCGAGGTAGCTCTCCCCGTACGTCGCGACGGTGCCGGTGCACCACTGCTGGCGGCGTACCCACCGGTGGGTGGCGATGCCGTCGCGCTCCTCGTCGAGCTGGGGCCGGAAACTGCCACCGGAGCCACCGGTGCCGCGGCAGCTCTGCACCAGCACCGTGAACCCCGCGCGGGCCAGCGCCGGCGCGTGGGTCAGCGAGCCGTGCCGGCCGTACGGGGAGCGGACGACGATCGTGGGCAACGGCGGTTCCACCACGCCGACCGGCTGGTAGAGGTCGGCGACCAGTTCGACGCCGTCGTCCATCGGCACGCGCAGCCCGCGCCGCACGGTGAAGGTGTACGGGAACTCCGTGGCCGCGTCGCGACGGGGGCGCCGGGACAGGAGGCGGCCGAGAACTGTCATCGCCCACTCGCGGGTTGTCCGATACGGTTCGCGACATCGACACTCGTGGAGGCGTTGTGCCCGTACGAGAAGGAGCGGAAATGGAACCGGAGCCTGCGGACGACGGCTACCGCAACCCGATCCTCCCGGGCTTCTGGCCCGATCCGAGCATCTGCCGCGCCGGTGACGACTACTACCTCGTGTGTTCGAGCTTCGAGTACGCGCCCGGTGTGCCGATCTTCCACAGTCGTGACCTGGTCAGCTGGCAGCAGATCGGCAACGTGCTGGACCGCGCCGATCAGCTCCGTTTGCCGGCCGACACGCTCGCCTCGCGGGGCATCTACGCGCCGACGATCCGCCACCACGACGGCCGGTTCTGGGTCGTCACGACGAACGTCACGCTCGACCGGCACCTGATCGTCACGGCGACCGACCCGGCCGGCCCGTGGTCGGACCCGGTCTACCTGGATCTGCCCCGCGTGGACCCGTCGCTGGCGTGGGACGACGACGGCACCTGCTGGATGACGGTGTCCGGGGTCGAGTCGTACCGGATCGACCCGCGTACCGGAGAGGTCCTGGAAGGGCCGGTGGCGATGTGGTCGGGGACGGGTGGCCAGTACCCGGAGGCGCCGCATCTGTACCGGGTCGGCGACTGGTGGTACCTGCTCGTCTCGGAGGGCGGCACCCACACCGGCCACGCGGTGAGTGTCGCTCGCGCCCGCTCGCCACGCGGGCCGTTCCAGCCGGGGCCGGCCAATCCGATCCTGACGCATCGCGGCACCGACCGGCCGGTGCAGGCGACCGGGCACGCCGACATGGTCGACGCGGCCGACGGCAGCTGGTGGATGGTTCTGCTGGGGATCCGGCCAAAGGGCCAGTGGCCGCCCTACCACGTCCTGGGACGGGAGACGTTCCTGGCGCCGGTGCGCTGGGTCGACGGGTGGCCGGTGGTCGACCCGGTCTCGATCGCCAACGGCCCGGATGGGACGAGCCGGTGGGCCGAGCGGGACGACTTCGACGACGAGCGGCTCGGCCCACAGTGGATCTCTCCCCGTAGCCGGCCCGACTCGGCGTGGTCGTTGACCGACCGGCCCGGCTGGCTGACGCTGCACGCGACCGGCGACAGCCTCGACCGCAGTGGCGCCACCGTCGTCGGCCGCCGCCAGCAGCACCACGACTGCCGGGTCAGCGCCCGCCTCGATCCCGGCTCCGGCCGGTCCGGCCTGACGATCAGGATCGACGAGGCCCACCACTACGACCTGGAGCTCGCCCGGGGGCGGGCCCGGGTCGTCGGCCGGGTCGGACCGTTTCGGCAGGTGTTCGGGGAGTGCCCGGTGCCCGCGGGGGCGGTGACCGTGGCGCTGGCCATCCGGACCACCGGCGTGCTGCCCCCGACGGTCACCTCGTCCGGCGACCTGGCGCGGGCGGGCCTCGTCGGCGTCACGGCGGCCGGCAGTGACACGATCAGCTTCGAGGTCGAGACCGGCGACGGCTGGTCGTGCCTGGCGGAGCTCGACGGGCGCTACCTGTCCACCGAGGTCGCCTCCGGGTTCACCGGCCGGGTCATCGGCATGTACGTCACCGAGGGAAGCGCCGGTTTCGACTGGTTCGACTACCGGCCGGCCGGCTGACGGGACCGAGACGGACCTCACCCCTTGAATGCGCCTTCCATGATTCCCTGCACCAGACGGCGTCCGACGAACACGAACAGCACCAGCAGCGGAATGGTGGCCAGGAACGAGCCGGACATGGCCAGCCCCAGGTCGATGTCCCGGTTCTGCTGCAGCGCCTTGATGGCGATCTGGACGGTGTAGTTCTCCGGCGACTTCAGGACGATGAACGGCCACAGGAAATCGTTCCACGCGTAGACGAACGTGAACAGCCCCAGCACGTACGCCGCCGGGCGGACCAGCGGGAACGCGATCCGCCAGAAGATCTGCCAGGTGGTGGCGCCGTCGACACGTGCCGCGGCCATCAGCTCGTCGTCGATGGTGCTGCCGATGTGCTGACGCATCCAGAAGATGCCGAACGCGCTGACCAGACCGGGAACGATCACCGCCTGCAGGGTGTCGACCCACTCCAGCTGGGACATGATCAGGTACTGCGGCACCACCGCCAGCTGCGCCGGCACCGTCATGGTCAGCACGACGATGAGGAACAGCGTGTTGCGGCCGGGGAAGGACAGCTTGGCGAAGGCGAACCCGGCCAGCGCGCAGAGCACCGCCTGGCCCACGGCGATCGTGCCGGCGACGATGACGCTGTTGAGCAGGGACTGCACGAACGGCACGATGGTGAAGACCAGCTCCGCCAGGTGCAGGAAGTTGCCGCCGGGTGTGATCGTCGGCGGGAGGGTCGTCGCGGTGGCGGAGTCCGTCGTCGCCACCACGAACATCCAGTAGAGCGGGAAGACGCTGGCGAGCGCCACGAGCGTGAGCAGCGCGTACACCGCGATCGAGACGCGGTTGGCCGAGCGCCGCCGGGTCCGTACGGGCGCGGCGGTCGAGGGTGCGGGCTTCATGGGCGCTCCGAGCGGACGCGGGTGGCCAGCAGATAGTTGAGTCCGGAGAAGGCGACCACGATGACGAAGAGCGCGACGCCGACCGCCGCGCCGTAGCCGAAGTGGAACTGCCCGAAGGACTGCTCGTAGAGGTAGAGGGTGACGGTCTGGCACTGCCGTGCCGCCCCGCACGTGAGCCCACCCACCGGGTTGGCCAGCAGCGGCTCGGTGAAGACCTGCAACCCGCCGATGGTCGACGTCACGACGGTGAACGCGATGATCGGCCGCAACGACGGGATGCTGATGTGCAGGAACTGTTTCCAGCCGTTCGCGCCGTCGGCGGCGGCGGCCTCGTACAGCTCCCGGGGTACCGACTGCAGCGCGGCGAGGTACAGCAGCGTGTTGTACCCGGTCCAGCGCCAGGCGATCATCGTGGCGATCATGACGTGGCTGCCCCAGAGCGAGGCTGTGAAGTCGATGTGGTCGAAGCCCAGCAGCCCGAGGAACCAGTTGATCATGCCGTAGTCGCGGTCGAACATCTGCGCGAAGACGATGGTCGTGGCCGCGACCGAGGTGACGTAGGGGACGAGCACCGACATCCGGAACAACGCGGCCAGCCGCAGCCGCGCGTGGTTGAGCAGATGCGCCAGGCCGAGCGCCAGGAGCAACTGCGGCACCGTCGACATCACCCAGATGCTGAACGTGTTCCGCAACGCGCCCCAGAAGCGCGGGTCGTGCAGAAGTTCGGTGAAGTTGTCCAGCCCCACGAAACGGTGCTCACCGATGGGATCCCAGTCGAACAGGGAGATGTAGAAGGTGAACAGCAGCGGGAAGAGACCGAAGATCAGGAAGAGCACGAAGAACGGCGCGATGTACGCGTACGGCGCCAAGAACTCCCGTACGCCCTGCTGGATCCGCCGTCTGCGATGGGGCCGCCGGAGGTCCGGCGGGGCCGTGGCCGGGCTGAGCATGGTGGTCAAAGCGTCACCTCCGCGATGGGCGGCAGCCGGGCGGTGCCCGGCTGCCGCACGTCAGCCCTCGGTCATTCGCGTACGGCGTTCTTGACGTTTGTCAGCGCGGTGTCCCAGGCCTTCGCCGGGCTCACCTTGCCCTGTTCGACGCTGGTGAGCGTGTTGAGGAACTCGGTGCCGATCGGGCCGTCCTGCGGGCCGAAGTAGAAGGGCTTGATCCCCAGCACCGACTGGGTGTAGATCTTGCCGATCGGCGCGTTGCTGAAGAACGGGTCGGTCTTTCCGACCAGCTGCGGGTCCGTGTAGACCGACGGCGTGGTGGGCAGCGACCCCTGCATCAGGAAGTGCTCGAGCTGGCCCTTCGGCGACTGCATCTCGGAGATGTAGTTCCACGCCGCTTTCGCGTTCTTGGCGCGCTTGGGGATGGCGAGGAAGCTGCCGCCCCAGTTCCCCGAACCCCCGGGAATGGTGGCGATGTCCCACTTGCCGTTCGTCTCGGGGGCGTTCGTCTTCATCTGGCTGAGCATCCAGGACGGTGAGCACACCACCGCGTAGTCGCCCTTCTTCATGGCCGCGGTCCAGCCGGAGGAGAACGACCCCTGCTTGGCGGAGATGCCCGCCTCGAAGGCCTTCAGCGTCACGTCGAACGCCGCCTTGACCTGCTCGTTGTCGTAGTCGAGCTTGCGGTCGGCGCTGTAGTAGCGCTGGCTGCCCTGGTTGACCGCCTGGAAGAAGACGCTGGTCGGCGTGTTGTCCACGAACGGTTTCCCGGTCTTCTGGACGTACTGCTTACCGACGTTGATGAACTCGTCCCACGTCGGCCAGAGCTTGGCGACCTCGTCCCGGTCGGTGGGCAGGCCGGCCGCCTTGAACAGATCGGTACGGTAGGCGACCGCCAGCCCGCCGACGTCGGTCGGCACCCCGATGATCTTGTTGTCCTTGGTCGTCGCCTGCGACATCACCCAGTCGAGGTAGTTCCCCTTGATGTCGCCGGCGCCCAGCGTGGTGAGGTCGACGAAGTTGTCCGGCGACTGCATGAACTTCGGCAGGTCGTCGGCCTGGATGAGCACCAGGTCGGGCACCTTGCCACCGGCCAGCGCGGCGGTGAGCGCCTGCGCGGTCTCGGTGGTGCTGCCGACCTCGGTGAGCTTGATGCGCACATCGGGGTGCGCCTTGGTGTAGACGTCGACGTCGGCCTTCTGGTTGATGTTGGCAAACGACCAGAACTCGAAGGTCTTCGAGTCGGATTCGCCGTCTGATCCGCCACATCCGCCGAGGAGGAGCGCGGCGGTGGCGATGATGGCTACGGTGCTCCGGACGCGTTTCAACGGCCCTCCATGCGGTAATCGTGCGCGGCGGTGGTCGGGTGACCGCGGCGAATCAGCGCGACGGTCCCTCCGGCGGTGGGCACCGCAGGCGAGGTCGTCGTCTCCGAAACTTATCGAGATATTTACATGCCAGGATTGTGTGCGCTGAGGCTACTAAGTGCCCCGCCATCCGTCAACGACCCCGCTGCCTGCGGTAGCACCGGGCAAGAGGCAGACGTTCCGACCGGCACAGCACCGAAAATTATCGGACCGAGCAGCGCGCCACTGGGCGAACTCGATCGACCGAGGTCACTGGCGATTACTGGCCCCAGGCGCCGGAGTGAGGAGAGGAACGCAGGCGTCACCGGACCGCTGTCGTCACGCGGCCGTGCGCGGAGCCGTGTGTCCGGCGGTCAGGCGAGGTCGAGCGCCACCGTGACGTACGCGTGCGGCGGCAGTTCGACCTCCAGGCCACGCGGGTGGTCCGTGACCCCGGCGTGCTCGCGGGGCGCGACGCCAGTGGTCGACGGCGTGTTGTGCGCGTCGAGCGCGTCGGCGGTCAGGACGGTGGCACGGTGGGAGGTGACGTCCCGACCGCGCAGGTCGAGGACGACGGTCACCGGACGCCGCGCGTCGAGGTTCGACAGCGAGACCAGCGCCGTGTCGCCGCGCGTCGAGGCGGACGCGGAGAGCGTCGCCAGGTGATCCCCCGCGACCTCGCGCACCGGGACCTCGCCCTTGACAGTCACCGCGAGCGACGCCGCGTCGTGGTGGGCCCGGTTCATCGCGAACACGTGGTACGAGGGCGTGAGCACGAGCGCGCCCGTCTCCGGGTCGGTGAGAATCATGGCCTGGAGCACGTTCACTGTCTGCGCGATGTTCGCCATCACGACGCGCGCCGCGTGGCGGTGGAACGTGTCGAGGTGCACCGCGGCCACCAGCGCGTCGCGCAGCGTGTTCTGCTGGTAGAGGAAGCCGGGGTTGGTGCCCGGCTCCACGTCCCACCAGGTGCCCCACTCGTCCACGACGAGGCCGACCTTGCGCTGCGGGTCCCAGCGGTCCATGACCGCCTCGTGGCGTGAGACCAGCTCCTCGATCCGGGTCGCGTTCCGGAGCGCGAGGTACCACTCCTCCTCGTCGAAGCCGGTCGCCGCGCCCTTCGACGACCAGCCCCGGGTCATCGTGTAGTAGTGCAGCGAGACGGCCTGGAACGGCCAGGCGCGGGAGTCCGGCGCCGCGAGGTCGTCGAAGGAGCGCATCAACGTCTCGGTCCAGTGGTAGTCGTCGCTGTTCGCGCCCGCGGCGATCCGGTAGACGGTGTTGTCGCCGTGGTCGCGGACGTAGGTGGCGTACTGGCGGGCCAGCGAGGCGAACTGCTCGACGCGCAGGTTGCCGCCGCAGCCCCACGCCTCGTTGCCCAGTCCCCAGAACGGGACCCGCCAGGGCTCGTCGCGCCCGTTCTCCCGCCGCAGGGCGGCCATCGGAGAGTCGTCGCCGCGGGTCAGGTACTCGACCCACTCGGACATCTCCCGCACGCTGCCCGAGCCGACGTTGCCGGAGACGTACGGATCCGCGCCCAGCAGCTCGCACAGCGCCATGAACTCGTGCGTGCCGAAGGAGTTGTCCTCGACCACGTCGCCCCAGTGCGAGTTGACCATGCGGGGCCGCAGCTCGCGCGGGCCGATCCCGTCGCGCCAGTGGTAGTCGTCGGCGAAGCAGCCGCCCGGCCAGCGCAGGTTCGGGATGCCGATGCGGCGCAGCGCCTCCACCACGTCGAGGCGGATCCCGCCCTCGTTCGGGATCGCGGAGCCCTCCCCCACCCAGAAGCCGCCGTAGACGCAGCGCCCCAGGTGCTCCGCGAAGTGGCCGTAGACGTGGCGGGAGATGGTGGGGCCGGTCAGGTCGAGGTCAATGACGGCGGTGACGGTGGAGGCGGTCATGGTCGTCCTTGCTGGAAGCGGCCTGCGGGATGCGGCGTCGGCAACGATACAGCCATCGGCGATCATGTCGATCCCCCAGCCGCGGCCAACCCGCCCTTCTTGACCGCCCACCTGCTGCTTTACTACGGTACTAGTAAAGCAGCGAAGGGACACCGTGTTCGTCTTCCGGCTCGACACCCACTCCGGCGTGCCGCCGTACCTGCAACTCGTCCAGCAGGTCCGCCAGGCGGTGCTGCTGGGCTTCCTCCAACCCGGCGACCGCCTCCCGCTCATCCGCGAGGTGGTCGAGGACCTGGCCATCAACCCGAACACCGTGGCCAAGGCGTACCGGCAGATGGAGCAGGAGAACCTGGTCACCGGCCGGCCCGGCCAGGGCACGTTCGTCACCGAGCAGCAGTCGGCCGCGATGTCGCCGTCGACGTACACGTCGCTGCGCCGCGGCCTGGCGACGTGGCTGCGCCGCGCCTACGAGGCCGGCCTCGACGAGCAGGCGGTCGACGCGCTCTTCACCTCCGTCCACCAGCAGACGAGAAACGAGGACGTGGCGTGACAGACACCGAGATCGCGCTGCGCACCGACGGCGTGGGCAAGCGGTACCGGAAGGGCTGGGCGCTGCGCGACTGCACCCTGACCCTGCCGGCGGGCGGCGTGATCGCCCTGGTCGGGCCGAACGGCGCGGGCAAGACCACGCTGCTGCGCCTGATCGTCGGACTGCTGGCGCCGAGCACCGGCACCGTCGAGGTCCTCGGCCACGACGTCACCGCCAGCACCCCGCAGACCCTGTCCCGGATCGGGTTCCTGGCCCAGGACCACCCGCTGTACAAGCGCTTCACCGTCGCCGAGATGCTCCGCTTCGGCCGGGCCTGCAACCTCCGCTTCGACCAAGGGCTGGCCGAGCGCCGGCTGGCGAAGCTGGGCATCCCGCTGGACCGCCGGGCCGGCTCGCTCTCCGGCGGGCAGCAGGCCCAGGTCGCGTTGGCCCTGGCCCTGGCGAAACGGCCGGACCTGCTGGTCCTCGACGAGCCGGTGGCCAGCCTCGACCCGCTGGCCCGGCGCGAATTCCTGCAGGTCCTCATGGGCGCGGTGGCCGACGGCGGGGTGACGGTCCTGTTCTCCTCCCACGTCGTGCACGAGCTGGAACGTGTCTGCGACCACCTGGTCGTGCTCAACCACGGCCGGGTCACGCTCACCGGTGACATCGACACCCTCCTCGCCGAGCACCGGCTGCTCGTCGGCCCGCGCACGGCCACCGACCTCGACCGGGCCGGCGCCGTCGTGGACGCCGTCCACAGCGACCGGCACACCACCCTGCTGGTACGCGACGGCGGCATCCCGGCCGCGCCGGGCTGGCAGGCCCAGCCGGTCGGGCTGGAGGACCTGGTGCTGGCGTACCTGCGCCGGCCGTCCGAGCCGGGCGCCGCGGTCCCGTCGGAGGTGGCGGCATGACGTGGTTGATCTGGCGCCAGCACCGCACCGAGGTCTGTGTCCTCGGTCTGCTTCTCGGCGTGTTCGGCATCGCCCTGCTCGTGCTCGGGACGCAGGCCCACGACCTGTTCCCCGGCGGCCCCGCCCGGTGCGCGGGAACAGCAGGCGCCGGCGAGACGTGCACGGCCGCCTTCCGCCGGCTCGACGAGGAGTACGGATACGTCGAGAACCTCCTCGCGGCCTTCTACCTGGTGCCCGTCGTCATCGGCGCGTTCCTCGGCGCGCCGCTGCTCGCCCGCGAACTGGAGGACGGCACCTGGCAGCTCGCCTGGACCCAGGCCGTGCCGCGGATGCGCTGGCTGGCGGCCAAGCTCGCCGCGCTGGCCGGCGTCACAGTCGCGCTCACCGGCATGTTCACCGCCGTGCTCACCTGGTTCCGGCAGCCGTTCGATGCCTGGGAAGGGCGGTTCCAGTACGACGCCTTCGACCTGGAAGGGCTCGTTCCGCTGGCGTACGCGCTGTTCGCGTTCGGCGTCGCCACCGCCGCGGGGGCGATCCTGCGGCGCAGCCTGCCCGCGTTCGGCGTCGCGTTCGGGGCGTTCCTCGCCGCCCGGATGTCGGTGGCGCTGCTGGCCCGTCCCGCGTACGCCACGCCGCTCACCACCATGGAGCCGGTCCCCGCCGGCGGCACGAAGGGTCAGGCCGGAGCCGGCGTCGCCGACTGGGTGATCGAACGCGGCTACGCGGACGCCGCCGGGCGCAGGCTGAGCTCGACGGAGTACTACGAACTGGAGGACGCGGCCAACCAGGCCGGCACGAACCTCAGCCAGTTCCTGCACGAACGCGGCATCCAGCGGTTCGGGGTCTACCACCCGGCCGACCGGTTCTGGACGTTCCAGCTCATCGAGGCGGCGGTGTTCGTCGCGGTCGCGGCGATCCTGATCGGCGTGGTGGTGTGGCGGGTACGCCGCCGGGTGATCTAGCGCCCTGCATCGGACATCCGGTGAGTCCGTCAGCCGGCTGCCGTCCCGGCGGAACGCATCACCGCGTCCAGCCAGCGCAGCTGCCGCCGGACGTGGACGGCCTCCCCGCCCTCGTGGCCGTTGAACGGGTACGTGTGCATCTCCCGTAGCGGAGTGGCCGATGCGGCAGCGGCGTACTGGTTGTAGGCGGCGAAGCCGGTGCTCGGTGGGCAGACCTCGTCGCGCAGACCGATCCCGAAGTGCGCCGGGGCGGTGGCGCGCCGGGCGAAGCTGACGCCGTCGACGTAGGACAGCGTGCGCCGGACCGGCTCCTCGGCCTCGCGGTGCACCGCGAGGTAGCGGGCGATCTCGCCGTACGGGGACGCCTCGGTCAGTTCGATGGCGCGCTGGATGTCGCACAGGAACGGGGCGGTGACCAGGAGCGCGGCGAGGCCGTCGACGAGGCCCGCCGCCGCGAGCGCGAGTCCACCACCTTGGCTGTTGCCCACCGCGGCGACGCGGGCCGGGTCCACCCCGGGCAGTACGCGGACGGCGTCGATCGCGCGGACCGCGTCGGTGATCAGGCGGCGGTAGTGGTAGTCGTCCGGGGACAGGATTCCCCTCGTGGCGGGGCTGGGCCCGCCGGGAGCGTCGTGCGGGTCCGGGGTGTCACCGCGGCTGTACAGGCCGGCCTGTCCCCGGTTGTCCACCAGCAGGTGGGCGTAGCCCGCCACCGGCCAGGTGAGCCGCTCCCCCGGCAGGCCCCGGCCGCGCCCGTAGCCGGGGTACTCCACCACTGCCGGCAGCGGTGTGGCTACGCCCGCGGGACGGGTGTACCAGGCCCGCACCGGTTCGCCGGCGAACCCGGCGAACGTCACGTCCCACACGTCGAGCAGCCGCAGGTCGGTGGGTTCGGGGCGGACGTCGACGAGCACCGGGCTGGCCGCGGCGGCGGTGAGGGTGGCCCGCCAGAACCGGTCGAAGTCGGCGGGCTCGACGACAGCCGGCGTGTAGCGGCGGAGCTGGCCTAGGGAGATATCAATCGACGCTCTTGACACGAAGATAACGATACCCATAAATTTCCGAAAGGCTTACGACGTATTACCGGAAACGTTCCGGCCGACGGTCAGGGGGAGGACGAGCTTGGCAGCCCCGACCCCGCGCAGTCGCCGTACGCCCTGGCGGCGGGCCCTGCGCCGGGACTGGCAGCTCTACTCGCTCGCAGTCCTGCCGCTGCTGTTCTTCCTGACGTTCCGCTACCTGCCGATGCTCGGCAACGTGATCGCGTTCCGGCGCTTCCAGCCGGGCGGCAGCCTCTTCGGCGAGTACTGGACCGGGCTGCGGTACTTCCGGTTGTTCTTCACCGACCCGACCTTCTGGAGCGTGTTCACAAACACGCTGGTGCTGGGCGCGCTGACGCTGGTGTTCTGCTTCCCGCTGCCGATCGTGCTCGCGCTGCTGCTCAACGAGGTGCGCAACCGCGCGCTCAAGCGGTTCGTCCAGTCGGTGTCCTACCTGCCGCACTTCCTGTCGATAGTGATCGTGGCCGCCATGGTCCTCCAACTGCTGTCGGTGGACGGCACGGTGAACCAGATGGTGCGTGCCGTGGGCGGCGAGCCGGTGGCGTTCATGCAGCAGGCCGGATGGTTCCGGACGATCTAC
This sequence comes from Micromonospora sp. NBRC 110037, assembly GCF_001652995.1. Lineage (NCBI taxonomy): Bacteria > Bacillati > Actinomycetota > Actinomycetes > Micromonosporales > Micromonosporaceae > Micromonospora > Micromonospora sp. NBRC 110037. The sequence continues at coordinate 763,374 of NZ_BBVA01000002.1, read as the reverse complement.
GTCTCCTCCGAGGTCTGGCAGACCGTCGGCTGGGGCACCATCCTCTACCTCGCCGCGCTCACCACCGTCGACGGCGACCTGTACGAGGCGGCCCGCATCGACGGCGCCAACAGGTGGCGGCAGACCTGGCACGTGACGCTGCCGGGGATCCGGCCGACGATGGTGACGCTGCTGATCCTCAACATCGGCACCTTCATGGCCGTCGGCTTCGAGAAGATCCTGCTGCTGTACAACCCGCTCACCTACCCGACGGCGGACGTGATCTCGACCTATCTGTACCGGGTGGGCATCGTCTCCGGGAACCTCAGCTACGCCGCCGCCATCGGCCTGTTCGAGTCCGTGATCGGGCTGACGCTGGTGCTGTCGGCGAACGCGATCTCCCGGCGCACGGTGGGGACGAGCCTGTGGTGAGCACGCAGGCCCGCGCCCAGGCCCGCACACGGAAACCGGTGGCCCGGCCGCGTGGCCCCCGGCCCACCCGCGGCTACCGGGTCTTCCAGGTGGTGAACGCCCTCGTGCTGACCGGCGTCGTGGTGGTGACCCTGTATCCGTTCCTCACCATCGTGGCCCGCTCGCTCAGCGACAACGCGTACATCGTCGCGGGCGAGGTGAACCTCGTGCCGCGGGGGTTCAACCTGACCGCGTACCGGGTGGTGACGTCGGACCCGACGTTCTGGGTCAGCTACCGCAACACCGTCTTCTACACGGTGGTCGCCACGCTCGTCTCCGTCGTGCTGACCACCTGCTACGCGTACGTGCTGTCGAAGCGGCACCTGCGGGGCCGGACCGCGCTGGTCGGGATCGCCGTGTTCACCATGTTCTTCACCGGCGGCCTGATCCCCAACTACGTCCTGGTCACCAGCCTCGGGCTGAAGAACACGGTGTGGGCGATCGCCCTGCCCAACGCGATAAACGTGTTCAACCTGCTGGTGATGAAGGCGTTCTTCGAGAGCCTGCCGGTCGAGCTGGAGGAGGCGGCCGCCGTCGACGGGCTGAACACGTACGGCACCCTGCTGCGGATCGTCCTGCCGCTGTCGAAGGCGATGGTCGCCACGATGGTGCTGTTCTACGCCGTCTCGTTCTGGAACTCGTGGTTCGCCGCGTTCCTCTACATGGACCGGCAGGACCTGCTCCCGGTGACGGTCTATCTGCGCAACCTCATCGCGGGCGCGACCGACGCCACGCAGACCGGCGGCGGCCTCGGCAGCGCCGGCGACGTCGTCCAGTCCGCCGCCACCATCCAGTCCGTGACGATCGTGCTGACGATCCTGCCGATCCTCGCGGTCTATCCCTTCATCCAGCGCTATTTCGTCTCCGGAATCATGCTCGGCGCCGTGAAGGGATAGCCGCCGCCCGCACCACCACCCCACCACCGGAAGGAAGAACCCATGGCCCAGCTGTCCCGGCGCCAGGTACTGCTCGCCAGCGGCGCGGCCGCCGTCGTCGCCCTGGCGGGTTGCGGCGACGACACCCCGGACAAGAAGGACCTCGACCGCAACCGTACGGGCGCGATGGACAAGTACGGCATCGGCGACCAGTTCAAGGCCACCGAGCCGGTCACGTTCTCGATCCTCTACAACAACCACCCGAACTACCCGCTCAAGCCGGAGTGGCTGTTCTGGACCGAGCTGGCCGGGCGGACGAACGTCAAGCTGGACCCGGTCGCCGTCCCGCTGAGCGACTACGAGCAGAAGCGCAGCGTGCTGGTCGGCTCCGGTGACGCCCCGATGATCATCCCGAAGACCTACCACCCGCAGGAGAACTCGTACGTCTCCTCCGGCGCGATCCTGCCGGTCAGCGACTACCTCGACCTGATGCCGCACTTCAAGGACAAGATCGAGAAGTGGAAGCTCCAGCCGGAGATGGACACGCTCCGGCAGGAGGACGGCAAGTTCTACCTGCTGCCCGGCCTGCACGAGAAGCCCTGGCAGGACTACACGCTCGCGGTCCGCACCGACGTGCTGGAGCAGCTGAAGATCCCGTCCCCGACCACCTGGGACGAGGTGTACGCCATGCTCAAGGCGATGAAGGCGGCCCACCCGGACGTCATCCCGTTCTCCGACCGGTTCGGCAAGCCCAACCCGGCCGGCAACCTGCTGAACATGCTGGCCCTCGCGCACGGCCTGCCCGGCGCCGGCTGGAACTACCAGCCGACGAGCTGGGACTCCGGGGCCGGGAAGTACATCTTCACCGGCGCCTCGGACGGCTACCGGCAGGTGGTGGAGTACCTCCACAAGCTGGTCGCCGAGGGGCTGCTCGACCCGGAGACGTTCACCCAGACCGACGACCAGGCCCGGCAGAAGCTCGCCAGCGGCAAGTCCTTCGTGATCAGCACGAACGCGCAGACCCTGGTGAACGACTACCGCCCGGACATCGCGAAGATCAACCCGAACGCCCGGCTCGGCAAGATCCTCTTCCCGGTCGGGCCGGCCGGAGCGGTCAACCCGGCGACCCGGCTGGAGAACGGCGTGATGATCTCCAGCAAGGCGCGCGACGGCAAGAACTTCGTGGCCATGATGCAGTTCGTCGACTGGCTCTGGTACTCCGACGCCGGCCAGGAGTTCGCCAAGTGGGGCGTCGAGGGAACCACGTACACCAAGGACGGCTCGGGCAAGCGCACCCTCGCCCCGGACGTCAACGTCATCGGCCTCAACCCCAAGGGCACCAAGCACCTGCAGAAGGACTTCGGCTTCTACAACGGCGTCTTCGCCTACGGGGGCAAGCTCGACCTGGTGCAGTCGTTCTTCTCACCCGAGGAACTGGAGTTCCAGAAGGAGATGAGCGCCCGCAAGGCCGCGCCCTGGGTGACTCCGCCACCGGCGCCGCTCAGCGACTCCGAGCGGGAGCAGACGACGCTGTGGGCGACCGCGCTGAAGGACCACGTCACCCAGAACACGCTGAAGTTCGCCCTCGGCCAGCGGCCGCTGAGCGAGTGGGACGCCTACGTCTCGGAGCTGAAGGGCAAGAACGCGCAGGCCTACATCGACCTGGTCAACAAGGCGTACGACCGGTACCGCAAGAACCACGGATGACGCGGCTCCTCGTCCCCGACCGGCCTGCCGGCCGGCTGACCGACGCCTGGCGTACCTGCGTGGGCACCGGCCGGTTCGACCTGGCTCTGCGACGTGACTATCAGGACTCGCTGGCGCTGGTGCAGCAGGACATCGGCTTCCGGCACATCCGCGGCCACGGGCTGCTCAGCGACGGCGTCGGCGTGCACCGCCCGTACGAATACCGGGGCGAGCGCCGGGTGCGGCACGCCTTCACCTACGTGGACCAGGTCGTCGACGCCTACCTCGCGCTGGGCATCCGACCCTTCGTGGAGCTGGGGTTCATGCCCTCGGCGCTCGCCTCCGGCGACCAGACCGTGTTCTGGTGGCGGGGAAACGTGACGCCGCCCCGGTCGTACACCGAATGGGGTGACCTGGTGCGCGCCACGGTGGCCCACCTGGTCGACAGGTACGGCCTCGACGAGGTGCGCGGCTGGCCGATCGAGGTGTGGAACGAGCCCAACCTGCCGGCGTTCTGGCAGGGCGCCGACCAGGACGCCTACCACCGCCTGTACGAGGTCTCGGCGCACGCCGTCAAGGACGTCGACGCGGCGCTCCAGGTCGGCGGCCCGGCCCTGTCCCCCGGCGCCGACGAGTGGCTGAAGCCGTTCGCCGAGTTCGTCACCGACCGCGACGTGCCTGTCGACTTCGTCAGCCGGCACGCCTACACCTCCGGCCCGGCCCGGCACCTGCCGTTCGGCACCCGGCAGACCCTGGCTCCGGCCACGGAGCTGCTGGAACAGTTCGCCGCGCCCCGCCGGCACCTGGCCGGCACCGCGCTGGCCGACCACCCGGTGCACATCACCGAGTTCAACTCCTCCTACCGGCCGGACAACCCGATCCACGACACGGCCTTCCACGCCGCCTACCTCGCTCCGGTGCTGGCCGGCGGCGGGGATCTGGTCGACTCCTTCTCCTACTGGACCTTCAGCGACGTGTTCGAGGAGGAGGGGGTGCCGACCGCGCCGCTGCACGGCGGCTTCGGCCTGCTCACCCACCGGCAGATCAAGAAACCCACCTACCATCTGTACGCGTTCATGGCCCGGCTCGGCGACGAGGTGCTCGCGCGCGGGCCGGACCATCTCGTCACCCGGCACCCCGACGGCCGGGTCGCGGTGCTGGCCTGGGCCCCGGTGGACGTCACCGGCCGCGAGCCGGTACCCGAGCGGCACACCCTGTCGCTGTCGGTTCCGATCGGCCCGCCGGGCACCGCGTCGGCGTTCCTGCTCCGCTCGGCAGTGAGTGAGGACGCCGGCAACGCCTTCGCGGCCTGGCGGGAGATGGGCAGCCCGCACTCACCCCGGCCACGGCAGCTCGACGCGTTGCGGGAGGCCGCCGAGCCGGCCCGTACCCATCGCGCAGTGCCGGTCGCGGGCGGGCGGGCGGACCTCGACCTCGTCCTCGCCCGGCACGAGGTGACTCTCGCCGAGCTGACCCCGGTAGTGGACGAGACGCCGCCGTGGTGGGACGACAGGTTGCTCGACCCGCACGAGGACCGACGGTGACCGGCGCGACCGGCGGGCTGCCGGAGTTCGGCGACGGGCCGTTGTCGCGGGCCGCCGCGACGGTCCACACCCTGCTCGTGGTCGAACTGCTGCTCCTGGTGAGCACGCTGCCCGGTCTGGCCGTGCTCGTGCTGCTCGACCGCGACAGCAGCAACCTTCCGCTGGTCGCCGCCGCCGCGCTGCCGGTCGGTCCGGCCGTCTCGGCCGCGCTGCACACGCTGCGGCACCAGCGCCCCGACCTGACCGATCTCCGTCCCGCCGCCGCGTTCCGCCGGGCCTACCGGGCCAACCTGGCGGGCGTGCTGCGCGTCTGGGCGCCGACGCTGCTGTGGCTCGCAGTCATCGCGGTCAACCTGGCGAACCTGCCCGCCGCCGCCGTCCCCGGCTGGTGGGCCGTGCCGCTCGTCGTGGTCGGGGCGGGGGTGATCCTGGTCGGGGTCAACGCGCTGGTGATCGTTTCGCTGTTCACCTTCCGCACCCGCGACGTGCTCCGGCTCGCCGTGTACTACGTGGCGCGCAAGCCCAGCGTCACAATCGGCAACGTCGCGCTGCTGGTCGCCGCCGCCGGCGTCACCGCGGTGTTCTCCGAGGCGGTGCTCGCCCTGCTCGCCGCGCTCCTGGTGCTGGCGCTGCTGCGGATCGGTGCTCCCATGATCGACGACATCCGGGCGGAGTTCACCGCGTGAGCGTCCCGGTCACCGGCCGCTTGTCGGCCGACAGCGGCGAGTCGGCCTGGCATGCCGCCTGGCTACCGACTGCGGCGTTCCGTGAGCTCGGTTCCCGGCCGGTGCTGGTGCACGGCGACGGGCTCCTGGTCGACACCGTCCTCGGCGAGGTGAGCCGGGCCTGCGCCCGCTACGGCGGACGGCTCTGGCACGGGCCACCGTGGCCTGTCGACGCCGACCTGGTGCTGGCCCTGCGCGGCGCCGGCCCGGTGCCGAACGCGGCGGCGGAGACGGTCCGGCTCGGCGCGACACCGGCGGTGAACGGCACCGGCGACGGCGCGCTCGGCGACGAGGGGTACCTGCTGACGCGGGCCAGCGGCGTGACAGTGGTCCTCGCCGACGCGCCGGCCGGCCTGCTGTACGGGATGTTCCACGTGATCCGGCTCGGCGCGGCGGCCTTCCACGACGACCTTCCGGCGCGGCGGCACCGGCCGGCACTGGACCGGCGGATGCTCGACCACTGGGACAACGTGGCCCTGCACCCGGTGTCGGGCCAGGTCGAGCGGGGCTACGCCGGCGGCTCCCTGTTCTGGCGCGACGGCGCCGCCCGGCACGAGCCCGCCCGGCTCCGCGACTACGCCCGCCTGCTCGCCGCCTGCGGTGTCAACGCGATCTGCGTGAACAACGTCAACGTGCACGACACCGAGGCACTGCTGCTGACCGACCGGCTCGGTGACGTCGCGGAGATCGCCGAGGTGTTCCGCCCGTACGGCATCCGGGTGCATCTGGCGGTGACCTTCGCCGCCCCGGTGGTCCTCGGCGGCCTGCCCACCGCCGATCCGCTGGACGAGCGCGTACGGGACTGGTGGGCCGCCGCCACCCGGCGGGTGTACCAGCGGATTCCCGACTTCGGCGGCTACCTGGTGAAGGCCGACTCCGAGGGCCGGCCCGGCCCGTTCGCGTACGGGCGCGACCACGCCGACGGCGCGAACCTGCTCGCCGAGGCGCTCGCGCCACACGGCGGCGTGGTGCGCTGGCGGGCGTTCGTCTACGACCACCACCAGGACTGGCGGGACCGGTCGACCGACCGCGCCCGGGCCGCCCACGACCACTTCGCGCCGCTGGACGGACGATTCGCCGACAACGTGATCGTCCAGGTGAAGTTCGGCCCGATCGACTTCCAGCCACGCGAACCGGTGTCCCCGGTGCTCGCCGCGATGCCTGCTACCCGGCTGGCGGTGGAGGTGCAGGCGACGCAGGAGTACACCGGCCAGCAGCGGCACGTCTGCTACCTCGCGCCCTGGTGGAGCGAGGTGCTGCGGTTCCGGCCCCGGGGCGCGGCCGGCGACACGATCGCCGACATTGCGGCCGGACGGGCGGGCGCCGGTGGCGGCCTGGTCGCCGTGTCCAACGTGGGCGACGACCCGTTCTGGACCGGGCACCCGCTGGCCCAGGCGAACCTGTACGCCTTCGGCCGGCTCGCCTGGGATCCGCTGCTGGATCCCGGCGCGATCCTCGACGAGTGGATCGACCTGACGTGGCTGCCGGTGACCACCGGCGACCCGGAAGCGCTGCGGCGCACGATGCACGCGATCATGGACGATTCCTGGCGCACCTACGAGCGCTACACCGCCCCGCTCGGCGTCGGGTTCATGGTGCGGCCCGGCCACCACTACGGCCCGGACGTGGACGGCTACGAGTACACCCCGTGGGGCACCTACCACTTCGCCGACCGCGACGGCGTCGGGGTGGACCGGACCCGGGCGACCGGGACCGGCTTCACCGGCCAGTACCCGCCGCCGTGGTCCGAGGTGTACGAGTCCCGCGACCGCTGCCCCGACGAACTGCTGCTGTTCTTCCATCACGTGCCCTACCGGCACGTGCTGCACAGCGGCCGCACCGTGATCCAGCACATCTACGACACGCACTTCGCCGGGGTCGAGGAGGTGATGGCGATGCGGGAGCGGTGGCGGCTCGTCGCCGGGGCGGTCGACCCGGCCGTCCACGACCGGGTGGCCGAGCGCCTCGACGAACAGCTCCGCAGCGCCGTCGAGTGGCGGGACCAGATCAACACGTACTTCTTCCGCAAGTCCGGGATCCCGGACGCGCACGGCCGCCGCATCCACTGAGCCGGCGCGCTCACCAGGGGTGCACGGTGCCGTCCGTCAGCCGGTTCACCGGCAGGTAGGCCGGCGCGTACGGGTAGCGGGCCGCGGCCTGCTCGTCGATGTCCACGCCGAGCCCCGGAGTCTCGGCCGGATGCAGGTAGCCGCCGTCGTAGTGGTAGCCGTGCGGGAACACCTCGTCCGTCGCCTCGGTGTGCCGCATGTACTCCTGCAGACCGAAGTTGGGGATGGCGATGTCCAGGTGCAGCGCGGCGGCCATGCAGACCGGGGAGAGATCGGTGGCTCCGTGCGAGCCGCTGCGGACGTGATGCAGCGCGGCGAGGTCGAAGATGCGTCGCAGGTGGGTGATCCCGCCGGCGTGGACCACAGTGGTACGGACGTAGTCGATGAGCTGTTCCCGGATGAGCTGGGCGGCGTCCCAGATGCTGCTGAAGACCTCGCCGACGGCGATCGGCGTGGTGGTGTGCGAGCGGATGAGCCGGAAGCCCTCCTGCAGGTCCGCCGGGACCGGATCCTCCATCCAGGTCAGCGCGTACGGCTCCAGGCTCTTGCCGAGCCGCGCCGCCTCGATCGGGGTGAGCCGGTGGTGCACGTCGTGCAGCAGCCGGAGGGTGGGCCCGAACTCCTCGCGGACCCGGGCGAACACGCCCGGCACGTGGGCCAGGTACGCCTCCGTCGACCAAGTCGTCTCGGTCGGCAGCGCGGCGTCGGCGGGCTCGTAGAACATCTTGTCGGCGCTGACGCCGTACGTCCGGGGCAGGCCGGGCACGCCGCACTGCACCCGCACCGCGCGGTAGCCGAGGTCGACGAAACGGGCGACCTCGGTCAGCACCTCGTCGACCGTCTCGCCGTTGGCGTGCCCGTACACGGTCACGCCCTCGCGGGACCGGCCGCCGAGCAGCTGGTAGACCGGCAGCCCGGCGACCTTGCCCTTGATGTCCCACAGCGCGGTGTCCACGGCGGCGACGGCGCTCATCGTGACCGGCCCGCGCCGCCAGTACGACCCCTGGTAGAGGTACTGCCAGGTGTCCTCGATCCGGGCCGGGTCACGCCCGATCAGCAGCGGCACGACGTGGTCGCGCAGGTAGGACGCGACGGCCAGTTCCCGGCCGTTGAGGGTGGCATCACCGACGCCGGTGACGCCGGCGTCGGTCACGACCTTCAGGGTCACGAAGTTCCGGCCGGGGCAGGTCACGATCACCCGGGCGTCGACGATTCTCATCCGGTCTCCCCTGCGGTCCGCGCGCCGGTCACCGCAAGATTATCCACCATCGTCGATCTATCGGGCACCCCGGCGCCGGGCCGGTCAGGCCGGTTCGGGCACACCCCCGGGCTCCCCGTCGTCGGGCATCGGCTCGACCGGCGCCTCGGGCAGTTCACCGGGCGTGTCCGGGAGGAGTTCGCCGGGGTCGTCCGGCACGTCCTCACGCGGGTCGATCGGCGGGTACACCTCGGGATCGAGGTCGGGGTTGGTCATCGACCCAGTATCCGACGCCTCCGCCGCGCCCGCCCGCCGAGCGCGCCGGCCCGATCAGCAACAGGAGGCCGGCGGCGATCCACTGGAGAACCATGCGCCTCATTGGATCACGAGGTCGACGCAGGGCCACGCCCCACCCCGGCACCCCGATCGCCACAGGGGACGACACATGTCGATGCGTTGACACCCCGGATGTTATCGCGAACACTTGTTCGCAACGCACATTTAACAGCCAGAAGGCATACCCCTGCCTCGGTGTCACGCAACCCGCCGCTGAAGCCCGGAGGTACGCCGCTCCACCGGCGTTAGCGCTAACAGCGTCCATCTCCAGAGGGACCTCACGACGGCCGGGACCACTACGGGCAGCAGCGGATTCGGCGGTCGGCCCGATGTCCGGAGCCAGAGAGGCTGGATCAGATGATCGACCACTTCCCGACGCGGACCACCTTGTCGCGGCGCCGCCCAGCGGGCCCGTCGCGGAGCACCAGGTCACTACGCCGGCTGCTGATCGTGTTGGTGGCCGCGACGACGGCGATGGTCGGCGGCGTCGCCGTCATGTCGTCGCCGGCCGCTGCCGCCACGAACCAGTTCCGAGGCATGAACTGGGCCGTGCTGGGTGACAACTTCAGCACCGGTCCCCTCGTCGTGCAGGGCCTCAGCTCCTCCGACAGCAACGCGACGGTGCGAGCCAAGGCCAACGCCCTCTACGACGACATGGCTTCCACCATGGGCGTCAACACCGTCCGGCTGCCCATCAACACCCACACGGTGGGGACGGCGTGGTGGGAGGCCTACCGGGGCACCATCGACGCCGCCACCGCCCGCGGGTTCAAGGTCATCCTCGCCTACTGGGAGGACGGCGCCGCCTCCGGCGGCCGGATCACGAACCTCGCCGCCTGGAACGCGATGTGGTCCACGGTGACGAACACGTACGGCTCGAACTCCAACGTCTACTTCGAGCCGATGAACGAGCCCCACGGCTACAGCTCGACGGAGTGGCGCAACGTCGCTGCCAACTGGCTCAGCTACCACTATTCGGCGGTGCCCAGCCGGGTGCTCATCGGGGGCACCGGGTTCAGTCAGGACCTGCGCGACATCTGCAACGACAACCGATTCGCCTCGACGCTGCTGTCGTTCCACCACTACGCATTCTTCTACGGCGAGATGACCTACGACGCCTTCCGGAGCCACATCCAGACCCGCCTCGGCAACTGCGCGTCGCGGGCGGTCGCCACCGAGTTCGGCGCACCCATGAACGACGGCCGCAACTACGCCGACGCGAACAGCACCGACAACTTCGTGCGCCACATCCGCGCCATGGCCCAGGTCATGCGCGACAACCGGATGGGCGGCACCTACTGGCCCGCGCTCGGCGGCAAGCCCGGCACCATCGGCTACGACTGGTACTCGATGTACTCGCTCAGCGGTAGCGGCACCGACCTCAACCTGACCGTCCGCAACACCTCCGGCGCCGACCAGATCCGGTACGCCTGGGGCGACACCATCGGCGGCGGCCCCACGACGCCCCCGCCGTCGACTGACACGTTCTACCGGATCACCGTGCGACACAGCGGCAAGGCCATGGACGTCCAGCAACCGAACACCGACAACGGCGCGCGCGTCGGCCAGTACACGTACAACGGCAACACGTGGCAACAGTGGCAGTTCCAGGACGCCGGCAACGGCTACTGGCGACTCGTCAGCCGCAACAGCGGAAAGTGCCTCGACGTCGTGAGCGCGTCCACCGCCGACGGCGCCGAACTGATCCAGTACACCTGCGGCACCGGCACCAACCAGCAGTTCCAGATGGTCACAGGCGGCAGCTACTTCCAACTCCGGGCACGGCACAGCGGCAAGTGCGTGGACGTACCGGCCGCATCGACCGCTGACGGTGTGGTCCTCAAGCAGTACGCGTGCAACACCGGCGCCAACCAGCAGTGGTCGCGTACGACCGTCTGACCGACCCTCCGGCCGGCGCCCTACGTCGCCTGCGAGGAGGACTGCGGGATGCCTGTCACCTTCGCCGCGGGCCTGTCGGACGCCGCGGCGAAGGTGACCGGCGCGCCGAACGCGGCCCGCCGGACGGCGCGGCGCAGCGCGGCGAGGACGGCGGGACCGGCGAGGACTATCGCCACGGCGGTGGTGATCGCGCGGCCGGTGTCCCAGCCGAAGGTGGACGTGACGGCGGTGAACAGGGCGAGACGGTGCAGGTTCTCCAGTACGGGGGCACCGGCGACGTAGGACAGCTGGGTGTCCGCGCCGACGCTGAACGGCCAGAACCACAGGTTCATCAGCAGGCCGTAGCCGTAGGCGGCGAGCATCCCGTACCCGGCCAGGACGGCGACCTCGGCGCGGCCGCGCAGCCGGGCCGGAAGCAGGCCGGCGCCGAGGCCGATCCACGAGGCGCAGAGCATCTGGAACGGCAGCCACGGCCCGACGCCTGCGGTGAGCAGGGCGGAGGCGAACAGCGACGTGGCACCGAGCAGGAACCCGAACCCGGGTCCGAAGACCCGGCCGGCCAGGACGAGCAGGAAGAACACGGTCTCGATGCCCGCGGTCCCCGCACCCAGGGGGCGCAGGGCGGCGTTGACGGCGGCGAGTACGCCGAGCATCGCCAGGGCTTTGCTGTCGATGCCGCCGGAGGTGAGTTCGGCGAGGACGAGCGCCACGAGTACCGGCAGCATGACGATGAAGACCAGCGGCGCCTCGCCGGTGCGGGCGGTGCTCTCCGGGTGTGCGGGGACGAAGAACGGCCAGGTGAAGGTGGCCAGCGCGGCGGCCGAGGCGAGGGTCAGCACCACAGCGGTACGCGGGGCGACCCGCAGCACGCTCATGCCGGTGCCCTGGTCTCGTCGAGCGCGGCGGCGACCTGTTCCACTGTCAGCCAGGGGGCAGGGGCGAGGACCTTGGCCACCTGCGGCGCGAACGCCGGCGAGGCGAGCATGACCTCTGCGGTGGTGCCGTCGGAGACGATCTCCCCTTCGGCCATCACGATCACCCGGTCGGCGAGGGTGGCGACGAGTTCGACGTCGTGGGTAGCGACCACCACGGCTCGGCCGCTGCCGGCCAGCATCCGGGCGACGGCGGTGAACTGCCGCTTGGCATGGTAGTCCAGGCCGCGGGTCGGCTCGTCGAGCAGGACCACCGGCGGAGCGGCGGTGAGCTGCACGGCGAGTGCGAGGGCGAGCCGCTGTCCCTCGGACAGGTCCCGGGGGTGCCGGTCACCGGGCAGTCCGGGGACGAGCTGGTCCACCAGCGCCCGGCAGGTGCCGGCCGGCACGCCGGTCTCCCGGTCGGCCTGGGCGCACTCCGCGTCGACTGTCTCCAGGTAGAGCAGGTCACCGGAGTCCTGCGGGACGAGGCCGACGTGCCGGCGGGCCTGACCGGCCGGCAGGGCCTTCGGGTCGACGGTGCCCTTCGGCCCGGTCACGGCGACGGTGCCGCCGTGGCGTGGGCCGCTGCCCTGCACCGCCCAGAGCAGGCTGGACTTGCCGGATCCGTTGCGGCCCATCAACGCGACGACCCGGCCGGCGCGCAGATCGATGTCGACGCCGGCCACCGCGACGGTGCCCGGATACCGTACGACGATCTTCCGCGCGGTCAGCGTGGGACCGGTGTCCGCGCCCGCCGGGACCGGCGGCGGCGCCACGCCGGCGAGCCGGTGCCGGAGGTCGGACGCCCGTCGGCGGGCGTCACGGACCGACAACGGCAGCGGTGTCCAGCCGGCGAGGCGACCCAGCTCGATCAGGGGTGGCGCGATGTCGATGTGGGCCAGCCCGGTCGCCGGCGTCCCGTCGTGGACATGGCCGTCGCCGGGCAGGTACAGCAGCCGGTCGGCGTACTGCAGGACGCGCTCCAGCCGGTGCTCGGCCAGCACCACTGTCACTCCGAGGTCGTGCACCAGCCGGGTGACGGTGGCGAGCACGTCCTCCGCGGCGGTGGGGTCCAGCGCGGAGGTGGGTTCGTCGAGCACCAGCACCCGGGGGTGCGCCGTGAGCACCGCGCCGATGGCGACCCGCTGTTGCTGACCGCCGGACAGCGTCCGCAGGGGCCGGTCGCGCAGGTCGGCGATGCCGAGCAGGTCCAGCGTCTCCTCCACCCGCTTGCGCATCACCGCGGGTGGCAGGGCGAGCTGCTCCATCCCGTACGCCAGTTCCTCCTCGACGGTGTCGGTGACGAAGCCGGCCAACGGGTCCTGGCCGACCACGCCGACGACGTCGGCGAGATCGCGCGGCGGGTGCGTGCGGGTGTCCCTGCCGTCGACGGTGACGGCGCCGTGCAGGGTGCCGCCGGTGAAGTGTGGGACGAGACCGTTGATCGCCCGCAGCAGCGTCGACTTTCCGGCACCGGTACGGCCCGCGACCAGGCAGAGTTCACCTTCCTCGACGCGAAACGTCACATCCCGCAACGGTGGCGGGCCGCCCTCGACATAGTGGACGGTGACCCGGTCGAAAGTGATCATGGGCGGTCTCCCGGTGTCGATGCCCTCGCGGCGCGCACTCCGTCTGCCGGCACGTCCGTGACGGGGATGGGCCGGTCCACCGCTGGCGGGCGTCCGGCACGTACCGTCGGCGGTGGTGGCGGCGCCAGCCAGGCGGGTGCCGCCGCGACGCCGACGGCGAGAAGCATCAGCGGGGTCAGCTGGGGCCAGGTGAGCGGGCTGACCGGCGGGTAGAGCAGTTCCGGGTCCACCGAGCCGGCGAGCATGGTCAGTGCCGCGGCGGCCACCCCGCAGCCGGCCACGAGCAGCTCGGCCGGGCGCCAGCGGTCCGGTCGGTACCGGCTGCGGCGGACCCGGCGACCGGCCAGCAGCATGCCGGTCACGGCGGCGGTCAGTCCGGCCAGGAGCATCGGCAGCCCCAGGTAGCCGGGTGCGGCGGTGTCGAGCAGCCCGTAGGTGCCGGCGCAGACGCCGACCAGCCCGCCGAGGACGAGCGCCCCGGTGACGGTTCGCTGCCCGGCGGGCACCGCCGCGGTGCGGCCGTAACCACGGGAGTCCATCGCGGCCGCGAGGGCCAGGGACCGGTCCAACGCGTCGGCCAGCACCGGCAGGGCGATCCCGCGCAGCGCCCTCATCCCGCGGGCGGACGCGCCGCGCAGCCGCCGGGCCCGGCGGACCCGTAGCACGCTCTCCACCAGCTGCGGGGCGACCGACAACGCGACCACGACGGCGGTGCCGATCGCGTACAGCGCTCCGGGTACGGCCTTGAGCAGCCGCTTCGGGTTGGCCAGGGCGTTCGCCGCACCGAGGCAGATCAGCATCGTCGCCAGCCGCAGCCCGTCGTAGAAGCCACCGAGGATCTGCTCGGCGGCGACCGGTCCGAACAGGCGGATGCCCGCCGCCCACGCGGGCAGCGGGATCTCCGGCAGCCGGACCAGGATGTGGTCGCCCTGGCCGCCGCCGAACACGATCCGGAACACCACCCGCATCGTGACGATCACCGCGCCGAGCCAGACGTACATGCGGAACGCCAACGCCCACGACGCGTCGCCCCGGCGGCGCACCACCACCAGACCGGCGACGGCGACGAGCAGGGCCAGCGGCAGCGGATTCGTGGTGTGGCTGGCCGCGGTGGCCAGGCCGAGCGCCCACAGCCACCATGCGCCCGGGTGCAGCCCCCGGGGCAGCCACCACACCGGCCATCGGCCCGGCAGACGACGGGCGTCGGCCGGCCGCGACCCGGTGACCGTGACGTCAGTCATCCGGGTCGGCGGCACGGCGTCGTCGGGCCGCGACCAGCGCGCCGGTGGCGAGCAGGGCGAGCAGAAGCACCCCGGCGATCGTGCCCAGTGGCAGGCCGTCGTCGTCACGGGACGCGGCGACATCCGTCACCACCGGCTCGTCGGAGGAGCCCTGCGGTGCCGTGCCGGTGGCGGCGCCCGGCGTCGCCGTCAGGGTCGGCGTACCGGCCGTCGGTGACGTGCCGGCGGAGGTCGGCGGGCCGACGGAGACCGGCGGGCCGGAGGTGCCGCCCGGCCGGGTGGGCTCGCCGGGCCGGCCACCGGCGACCGGCGGCGGTGCGACGGTTCCTCCCGCCGGTGGTGGCGCCGCCGGCTCACCGCCCGTGGGCGGCGGCGGTGGTGGCGGTGGCGGTGGAGGGGCGGGGCGTTTCGGCACGACTCCGGGACGGGGCGCGTCGTCGGCGTTGCGGTTGAGGGAGAACGACCAGCCCTCGAAGCTACCGGCCGCCGGCTTGCGGTTGAGCACGCCCTTGTCGCTGTACGTCCAGCTGCCGCCGTTCGGGGCGTGCCAGTACGACCAGTAGGCGCTCGCAGGCGGGGTGTCGACGCACTTCTCCGTCGCGGCCGACGGCTTGCCGTCGATCCGGCAGATGAACCCCTCGCCCCAGCGCAGGGTTCCGGTGATCGGGAAGCCCGCGTTCTTGAGCGCCGCGAGGCCGGTGGCCTGGGTGCCCGGCGCGCACCGCACCACCGTCCCGCCGCCGAGTTCGTTGAAGTCCACCACGACTGTGACCCCGGAGGCGTCCGGGCAGTAGCCGGCCGACCCGGCGGCCACCGCAGGACTGCCCGGTCCGATCGTGGTGCAGGCGGTGACCAGGGCGACGGCCAGCGCGCCACGGGCGGCGCGGAGGCTCATCCCGCCCGCCGTCGGCCGAGCACGAGCAGTGTCACTCCGCCACCGATCAGCAGCAGCGCGATCAGCAGGTAGCTACCGATCGCCACGCCGGTCGTCGGCAGCCCGCCCGGCCCGGACGCGGCCGGGGTCGTGATCGGCGGCGCGGCGGTGGCCGGCGCCGCGGTCGTGGGCGCGGGTGTCGCCGGAGGGCTGGTCACGCTCGGCGTCGGGCCGGCGGTGCCGGTCGGTGGAGGCGACGTGGTGAGCGTGGGAGACGCGGAGGGCGTGGACGGCGCGGTGGGCGAGGCCGTGCCGGTCGGGGTGGGAGTCGACGTGGGCGGCGGGTCGAGGCCGATCCGGCCCAGCGGGACCTGGGCCAGCCCGAGCAGGGCCTGCGCGGTGGCCCGGCGCCACTGGTCCCGGTCGGTGTCGGTGATCCCGGCCGCCGCGGCAGCCGTGAATCCGTCGGTGTTGTAGGCGATCGCGCCGGCGTCGGCGGAGGCCGCGCCACCGTTGCCCGCGGTGAGCTGCAGCGCGGCCAGGGCCGTCGCCGCCCGGGCGGCCTCGTCGTCGCGGCCGGCGGCGGCGAGGGCCTGCCCGGCCAGGCCGGTGCTGTTGGAGTTCGCGCCGGTGGTCGGTCCCGAGCCGCCGAAGGAACCGTCGGCGTGCTGCTGGGTGACCAGCCAGTCGGCGCCCTTGCGGGCGGCGTCGCCGGCGCCCGTGGCGCCGTCCTCGGCCGCGGCCAGCAATGCCTGCACGGCCATCGCGGTCGAGTCGACGTCGAGGGTGGCGCCGGGCTGGTCGTCGCAGGACGGCGACGGCCCGTCGGCGGCGTCCGGGTAGAGCCGGAAGCCGCCCGCCGCGCACTGCTGCCGGATCAGGAAGTCCACCGGATCCTGTGGCAGGTCGCCGCTGCGGGCCAGGCCGAGCACGGCGAAGGACTGGTCGAAGGTGTTGCTGGCGTCCGGGCCGCTGTCGGCGGTGGTACGGCTGGTGATCCGTCCCCGCTGGTGCCCGGCGTCGGCCGTGGCGATCAGCGACAGGGTTTCCGCCCGCAGGTCGTAGCCGCCGAAGTCGGTGGGGTCCGCGTCGGCGGCGGCTGCGGCATAGAGCAGTTTGGCGGTGGCCCCGCCGTCGGTGAAGCCCTCGATGCCCCAGTCGTCGTAGCTGTTGTAGGACCGTACGTGTGTCGCGACCTGCGCGGTCGCCGCCTGCCGGGTCGGTGCGTCGACGCCGGTGGCGGACAGCGCGACCAGGCCGTCGATGGTCAGCCCCCAGTCCTCGGGGGCGAACGGGCCGGGCAGCGCCCCGTCGGTGAACTCGCCGGCCAGCCAGGACGCGGCATCGCGGGCGGCGGTGACGTGGGCCGGGGCGGGTGCCGCGACAACGGCCGGCGGGGCGCCGGTGATCGCGGCGAGAGCCGTCACCGTGGCTGTACCGAGAGCGGTGGTGAGACGCCGGGACAGGGGCATCAGGGGTGCCTTTCGCAGAGCGGTCGGTGAAACCTCCGGAAAGCACCCCGAGAGACGGACACCCCGCTCCGCGTGCTGCGGTGGGCGGGGTGGTCGGACCTCGGCGCCCGGACTTCACCCTGTAGACCTCGACAGTGGAAGCCGCTCGTCCCGGGCGGGGCATTCCGGCTCGCGAAAGGGACTCTCGCTCACGGTTGCGGGTCAGCGCCGGCTTCGAACCGGCTTCCCCCCACACGGGACGTATGCAGTTGTGCCCGGCGCACCGGGTGCCGACACCGTACCGCCCGGGCGCGCGACGACGCCAGAGCAGCTGCCGGTACCCGGTGCGCCGCTGGTCACACCGTTCGCAGCCGGCGGGTCAGGGAGCGGCGATGCTCGGCGGGGCGCCGGCGCCGAAGGACCAGCCCTCGACGCTGCCCGGCGCGGGGTTGTAGCCGGTCGCCCCCGACGTGCTGTAGGACCAGGAGCCGCCGCTGGACGCGTGCCAGTACGACCAGTACGCGGTGGCCGGCGGGGTGTTGACGCACGGCTCGGTCGCGGCGGTGGGCTTGCCGTTGATCCGGCAGACGAAGGCCAGGCCCCAGCGGGCGGTGCCGGTGACGGTGAAGCCGGCGGCCTGAAGCGCGGCCAGGCCGGTGGCCGGATCGCCCGGCGCACAGGCGACCTGGACGCCGCCGCCGAGCGCGGCGAAGTCGACGACCACAGTGACTCCCGAGGTGCCGGCGCAGGCGGCGGCGTGCGCCGACCGGGGCGCGGGTTCGACTGCGGTCAGCGCGACGCCGGCCACGACGGCGGCCAGCAGGCCGGCCATCCAGGTGCGGGCGGTGGGACGGTGACGGAACACGGGTCCTCCTGTGATCGGGTGAGCGGCGAGGCGGTTCACGGGCAGGCGAGCACCGGTGCGCCGGGGTCGGCGCCGGCGGCGGACAGACGGGCGTACCCGATCCCGGTGAGACCGAGGACGGCCTGGGCGGTGGCCCGGGGCGCGGTGGCCGGGTCGAAGCCGCCACCGTCGAAGTCGACAGCGCCCCGGTCGGCGGGCGCCCCGGCGCAGCCGACCTGGAGTCCGGCGAGGAATGCCCGGGACCGCGCCCAGGCCGGCAGCCGGTGACCGTCGCGCAGGGCCTGCGCGGCGAGGCCGGTGCTGTTGGCGTTCGGTGTGCCGGCCGCGTTGGCGAAGCCGCCGTCGGCACGCTGAACGGACACCAGCCAGCGCAGCCCGGCGGCGGCGTCGGCCGGACGGTCCGCGGCGCGCAGCGCCTGCGTCACGAGCGCGGTGGCGTCCACGTCGGACGTGCAGACCGGTTGGGCGGGCAGCAGCGGGTAGCCGCCGTCCGGGCATCGGGTGCCGGCCAGCCAGGCGGCCGCCGCCGGTGGCGCCCCGGCCGCCGTACGGTCCAGCGCCAGCAGCGCGAAGGACTGGCTGAACGCGTTGCTGTAGTCGCCGTACGCGGACCGGTCGCTGAACCGGCCGGCCGGCGTCTGCAGCGAACGCAGCCGGGCGATCAGGTCCACCCCGGCGACGTCGGCCGGGTCGCCGCCGCGCACCTGCACGGCGAGGGCGAGCTTGGCGGTCGCGCCCGCGTACGCCTCGGAGACGCCGTCGCCGAGATAGCCGTCGCGGATGTCCGGCCGGGTGACCCAGGCCAGCGCGCCGGCGCCGTGGTCGTCGGCCACGCCGGCGGCGGCGAAGGCGAACACGGCGTCGAGGGTCAGCCCCTGGTCGGGGTAGGCGACACCGTCGAAGACCGCCTCGAAGCGTTCGCCGTCGACGAGTTGCCGGGCGAGCCAGCCGGCGGCGGCCTCCGGGCGGGTGAGGGCGGCGCGATCGGGGGCGGCGACGGCCGGTGTGGTGAGGGTGAGGGCGGCGAGTACGCCGCAGAGGAGCGCGAGCAGGCGGTGCCGGCTTCGGCGGACGACCATCGGAAGCGCCTTTCCGGCCCGGCGGTCGTCGAAAGCCCGGACGGCCGCAGTACGCGGGGGCGTCCGGGACTCCGACCCGTGGGCCACGACGGGTGGGGAGCGGTTGCACGCGTACGACGGGTATTCGGGCTCGCCGCCGCAGAGTTCTCTGGGCGGCCTACCGTTGCGGGCCAGCGCCGGATTTCGACCGGTCTTCCCCCGCACGTACACGCGGTGGTTGAGTTGTCGCGACAGTCTGCTGTGGCCGGTGCGCCGATGTCAATGCGCCAGGAACCGGCCACGTGCCGTGACGGCCGGCGGAATCGGCGGTTTCACACCCCGACGTCGAGAGGCCGTCGTCCCGGCGCGTCCGCGTGGAGCACGCCGGTGAAGGACGCCCGGTGAGGACCGGGCGTCCCTCACCGTGTGGTCACTGCCGGCGGGACCGGGAGCCGGTCAACGGCGGAACGGACCGGTGACGCAGTAGGTGATGCCGCCGGAGGACGAGCCGGTCGTGCCGCGTTGCGAGGAGAAGTACAGCCGGTCCCCCGCCGGGGTGAACGCCGGCCCGGTGATCTCCGAACCGCTCTGTCCGGTGATCCGCAGGAAGACCGAGATCTTGTCGTCCGGCGTGATCATGCAGATCTCCATGTTCCCGCCGTCCTCGGCGACGTAGAGGTCCCCGGCCGTGGACCCGGTGATGTTGTCGACCCCGGTCAGCGGAGGGGCGCCCGGACTGACCAGGTTGTCGTCGTAGGCGAGCTCGTACGTGCCGGCGGCCAGGTTGACCTGCCACACGCGGTTGTCGCCCTTCGTGGTGAACCAGACGGTGTCGTCCGCGTAGTGACAGCCCTCGCCACCGTTGAACGTCTTCGCGCCGGACACCTGCTGCCGGGTCGGGGTGGGCGAGCCGTCCGGATCGGGCACCGTGGCCCAGGTGAACGTGCCGGAGGTGGCCGTACCGGCGCGGAGGACCTGGAGGGTTCCGGCGGACAGGTCGCCCCAGGTGGCCGGCACGAAGCGGTAGAACTTGCCGTCGGTCTCGTCCTCGGTCAGGTAGACCACGCGGCGGACCGGGTCGGCCGCGGCCGCCTCGTGCTTGAACCGGCCCATCGCGGGACGCGCCACCGCGGTCCCGCCGAGAGGGTACGTCTCGAAGACACGTCCCAGGGACACCTCCTCGCAGGAGAGCCAGGTGTTCCACGGTGTCTTGCCACCGGCGCAGTTGTTGTTGGTGCCGGAGAGGATCCGCGACGCCCCGACCACGGCCCCGCTGGAGTTGAAAACGAGTCGCGAGACGCCGCCACCCGCACCGGCCGACACCTCGGAGTTCGACACGTAGATCCAGCCGCTGCCGTTCGCGAACACGGCGCCACCGTCCGGAGCGTCGTGCCAGGTGTACGACGTCCCCGGCACCGTCCGCCGGGAACGCGCGACGATCGAGCTGGTGAACCCGGCCGGCAACTGGATGCCGTTGGCGTCGGCTGCCTGAAGCCCGCCGTAGGGCCCCGCCGCGTTCTGTGCCGGGGCTCCGTACGCCGCCGACCACGCCGTGAACGGCAGGGCGAGGGCGCCCGCACCGACAACGGTGGCCCGCAACATCGTTCGACGATCCATGGAACCTCCTCCGTAGGTTCCATGGATCCGACCGTGTGGAGCTTACGCACGCCGATCTGTTGGATGAACGTCGATGGACGGCTCGATGTGCGATGTCCCGCCCACGCCGACCCGGTCGAGGGGTCGTACGGGTAGGAGAGGCAGCGGCACCAACCAGCAGTGGGCGCGCGCGGCCGTCTGACCGGCCCTCCGGCCGCGGCCTCCCCTCCCCCGGTCACCGGCGCAGGTGGCCGATGCCGTGCTGGTCGAGCCAGGCGACAGTCCGCGGTACGAACGTCGGCGCCCCCGAGCCGGCGCTGACGTCGGTGGCGACCAGCGGCACCTGGGCGGCGACCGGGAGCAGCGTGGACCGCCAGCAGGCCGGCGTGGCGCAGGCCGAGCGGTCGTCGACGCGCCAGGCGGCGGCCACGCTGCGGCCGTCCGGGTCAGCCGGGCGATATTCCAGCCACCGGCTCAGATCGTTGCCGCCGTCGATCCCGGCGGCGAGGACCAGGTTGAACGAGCCCTGGACGCGAAGCAGGCGGATCTGCTCCTGCACGCCGAAGTTCGGCAGACCGGCGCCGGCGCACTCGGATCCGCCGTCGCGCCAGCAGGTCCAGACCGCCGCGGGATCGGTGCCGCCGGCCGCCGGGAAGTCGTACGGCGAGATGTCGAAGACCACTGCGTTGTCGTCGCCGAACACCTCCGCCGCCGCGCTCCAGAACGTGCGGGTGGCGGAGATGTCGCTCTGCCGCAGCGACACGACGGGTGTGATGCCGGCCCCGACGAGCCGGTCGACGTACCGGGCCGCCTCGTCGAGGTAGCCGACGCGGTTCTGCCGATCGGCAGGGCTGCCGGTGTAGGCGTAGCAGGCGTCGCTCAGCACGACCCGTACCGCGTTGACGCCGCGGGCCCGCAGCGCGCCTACCGACGCGTCGTCGACCGGGCCGTCCCAGTGGATCGGTCCCCATGCGCATTCGCCGGGCGCGGCCGACCGGATGATTCCACGGGGCCGGTACGGCCTCGGACTGGCTGTGACCGTGAGGATGCGGTTGCCGAACGCCTTCAGCGCAGGCGCGGCGCCGGGCGCCTGCGGCGGGAGCACCCGGATGCCGCGGACCTCGGCGGTGGCCTGGGCGCCGCTGCTGTCGTAGGCGGTGGCGGTGACGCGGGTGCCGCTGTTCGCCGCCACGCCGCGCCAGTCGAACGCGTACGGCGCGGTGGTGTCCACGGCGAGCAGCCTGCCGCGCTCGCGGAACTCGACCCGCTCGATCCGCCGGCCGGGCGCCGCCGTGGCCTCGGCACGGATCGGGATGACGCCCGGCGCGGCGAAGAAGTCATTGGGCAGGGGCGAGGTGAGCGCCACCGACGGCCCGCCCGGCAGTGGGCTGGGCCGCGGGCTCCCCGAGGCCGGCGGCGGCGACGAGCCGGTCGGGTCGGCGCCGTCCCCGTCGCACGGCTGGCCGCTCAACACCCAGTCGGTCGGCTCGGGGTCGGCACCCTGGTAGTTGCCGCCGAACCGCACCGTCACCGAGGCGCCGGTCGGCAGCGTGGATCCCGCCGGCGGACGGAGCATGGTCATCGGATACATCTCGCCGCTGCCCAGCGTGTATCCGTCCGGCAGCCGGTCGAGGCCCATGGTGATCGTCTGACCGTTCGCCTGCCGGAACCGCAGCCACCAGTCGGTGACGGGAGCGCCCAGGTTGGTGACGGTGAGCTCGGCCCAGAAGCCGCTGGACCACTCCCGGGTGATGGTGTAGTCCACCGTGCACGCCGTCGCGGCGTAGGCCGGCCGCAGCGCCATCGTCATGGCCCCGCCGACGACGACCGCGGCTGCTGTAGCCAGCGCGAAGATCCTGCGTCGCATCATGCCCCCGTAACATCGACATACATCACTTCATGCAGCCTCGGCGCTCCGGGCACGGCCTGTCAAGGGCTGAACCGGGCCCGGGCCGGGCGGAACGGCGCGGCGTTCCGCCCGGCCGGCGGCTCAGCGTCCGCGCAGCTCGGCCGCGGCGGCGACCAGGTGCTGGAGGGACGCCTCGACCTCGGGATAGCCGCGCGTCTTGAGGCCGCAGTCGGGGTTCACCCACAGCCGCTCGGCCGGCACCGCGGCCACGGCCCGGCGCAGCGCGCCGACGACCTCGTCGTGGGACGGCACCCGGGGTGAGTGGATGTCCCAGACGCCGGGCCCCACACCCCGGCGGTATCCGATCGCGGCGAGGTCGTCGAGGACCTCCATCCGGGAGCGGGATGCCTCGATGCTCGTGACGTCGGCGTCGAGGGCGTCGATGGCCGTGATCACCTCCCCGAACTCCGAGTAGCACAGGTGGGTGTGGATCTGGGTGTCGTCGGCGACTCCGCAGGTGGCCAGGCGGAACGCCCCGACTGCCCAGTCCAGGTACGCCTTCTGGTCCGCCCTGCGCAGTGGCAGCGTCTCACGCAGCGCCGGCTCGTCGACCTGGATGACCCGGATACCGGCTGCCTCGAGATCACGGCACTCGTCGCGCAGGGCGAGCGCGACCTGGTCCGCAGTGTCTGCCAGTGGCTGGTCGCTGCGGACGAACGACCAGGCCAGGATCGTGACCGGGCCGGTGAGCATGCCCTTGACCGGCCGGTCGGTCAGCGACTGCGCGTAGGTGGACCAGTTGACGGTCATCGGCGCCCTGCGTGCCACGTCGCCGTAGATGACGGGCGGACGCACGCATCGGGAGCCGTAGGACTGGACCCAGCCGTGTTCGGTGGCGGCGAACCCGTCCAGCTGCTCGCCGAAGTACTGGACCATGTCGTTTCGTTCCGGCTCGCCGTGCACGAGCACGTCCAGGCCCAGCCGCTCCTGGAGCCGGACGACGTGCTCGACCTCGGCGCGCATCCGCTGCGTGTAGGCGGCGTCGTCGAGACGCCCGGCCCGGTGCTCGGCACGCGCGCGGCGCAGCTCGTCGGTCTGCGGGAACGATCCGATGGTCGTGGTCGGCAGGGGCGGCAGGTTCAGCCGGGCCTGCTGTGCCGCCGCACGCTCCGGGTACGCGCCGCGCTGCCGATCCGTGGCGCGCAGCGCGGCGAGCCGACCGCGTACGGTGTCGTCGCGCCAGGCGGCAGGGGTGGGCGGCAGCGGCTCGGGCAGGGACGTGGTGCCGTTGCGCAGCGCGCGGCCGAGCCGGACGACCTCATCGACCTTCTGCCGGGCGAAGGCGAGCCGCTGACGCAGCGCCGGGTCGAGAGCGGTCTCGGCGGACAGGTCCTCCGGCACGTGCAGCAGCGAGCACGAGGTGGACACGGCGACGTGGTCGGCGAGGGCGGTGACGGCGGCACCGGCCGCCACGGCGGCCCGCAGGTCGGTACGCCAGACGTTGCGGCCGTCGACGAGGCCGGCCACGATCGTCTTGCCGCGCAGCGGTCCCGCACCGGCCAGCCGCCGCAGGTTGCCGGGCCCGGCAACCAGATCCACGCCGACCGCTTCGACCGGCGTGTCGAGCAGGGCGGGCAGCGCGTCACCGAGCTCGCCGAAATAGGTGGCGACGAAGATCGCCGGCCGCTGTTCCACCGCGCCGAGCCGGGTGTACGCCTCCCGCAGCGCGTCGATCTCGGCGGCGCTCCGGTCGGCGACGTAGGCGGGTTCGTCCAGCTGCACCCATCGCACGCCCGCCGCGGCAAGGGATCGCAGGATGCCGGCGTACACGTCGACCAGGTCGGTCAGCCGGTCGAACGGTTCGCCGCGGGCCTCGGTGGGCTTGGCCAGCAGCAGGAATGTCGCCGGCCCGACCAGCACCGGCCGGCTGTCGATTCCCAGCTCGCGGGCCTCGCGGTACTCGCGCAGCGCCTTGTCGGGATTCGCCGCGAAGGTGGTGTCGGAGCCGATCTCGGGAACCAGATAGTGGTAGTTGGTGTCGAACCACTTCGTCAGTTCGAGCGCCGGCTCGGCATCGACGCCCCGGGCCATGGCGAAATAGGTGCCGAGGTCGCCGAGGCCGAGACGGGCGAACCGGCGCGGGATCGCGCCGACGGCGACGGCCGTGTCCAGCACGTGGTCGTAGTAGGAGAACGTGTTGGACGGGATCGCGTCCAGGCGCGCGTCGCGCAGCGTCCGCCACACCTTCGCCCGTAGCGCGGCAGAGGTCGCCGCCAACTCCTCGGCGTCGATCCGGCCCGCCCAGTAGGCCTCGACGGCCCTCTTGAGTTGCCGGTTGCCCCCGATACGCGGATAGCCCAGCACGGTGCTCTGACCGAATGCGGTACTCATGGAGATCCCTTCCCTCGAAGCACACGAGGCCGATCGAGGCGGGGAGGGAAGGGGTACAGACGGCGTACCGGCTTCCGCACCGGCCGTCCCGAGCGACCGTCGGCGGCGCACACCGGACGGTGCGCGCGGTGCGGGCAGGTCTTCGGACTCGCGGGCGCGACCGGATCCACCCGGTCACCTACTGGCCGTCGCTTCCCAGACCTCACGGTCCAGTGCTTCGATGACGGCTGTCGTTCCCACTCACCGCTGCGGGGCAGTCCCGGACTCACACCGGGTTCCCTCTTACGACGCCACACCCTTCACGGGCACGGCGAACCAGCACCGTTGTCCATCGTATGGGGCGGTAAGCCGACGTGGTCGGCGCGTCCGTCCTGCGGGACGGCGAGCCGTCGCGGCGGGTGGCGGGAGCGACTCGCGGTCGCCCCCGCCCCCCGTCGCAGGGCCGGTCAGCCCTTGCGCCACTTCTGGCCGGCCGTGCCCGTGCAGTCCCAGAGCTGGAGCCTCGCGCCGTCGTTGCCGTTCCGGTCCTTGATGTCGACGCACTTGTTGGCCTGAAGGTTGACCAGGTCCCCGGCCGAGTTCAGGGTGAACTGCTGGGCGCCGGTGCCGTTGCAGGTGTAGAGCTGCACCACCGCCCCGTTGGCGGTGGACCCGGCGTCGACGTCCATGCACTTGTTGTTCTGGCTCTTCAGCGCCGTGCCGCTGAACGTCCACTTCTGCGCGTTGGTGTTGTTGCAGTTCCACATCTGCAGCGGCGCGCGGTCGACGAAGTTGGAGCTCGGCACGTCGATGCACTTGTTGCTCCAGTTGCTGACCACGGGCACCCCGGTGGCCGGGTTGCCGCCCCCACCGCCGGTGAACGGGCTGAGGATCAGTCCGGCCGAACGGGGGTCGCCGTCGTGCACCAGTGACTCGAATCCGCCGACGTCGTCGAAGGCGAACGCGTACGCCCGGCCGTCGGTCATGTTGGCGTGGATCAGGCGGGCGTACTGGTTGGTGGGGTTGCTGCGGTAGAAGTCGGCGGCGTTCGTGCTGGGCTGGGTGTCGATGGTGCCGAGCGTGCCTCGGTTGAGGGCGGCGCAGAGCGTGCGCGAGATCGGGCCGACCACCTGGTCGTTCGGCGCGGGCAGGTCGCCGTCGCATCCCCAGACGCTGGCCGAGGAGGGCCGGTTGAAGGAGGCGACCACCTGGCCGCTGCCGTTTGTGAAGGTCATGGTGTTGCCCGAGGTACGGCCGTAGTACCGGATGGCCGGCTGGTCGGCGAAGGGCGCCACGGTCAGCGTCTTCGTGGTGTACGCGTTCCACGCGGAGGCGATGTAGGAGTCCAGATAGGTGGTGCTCAGCAGGCCGGCCCCGGCCGCCTTCCCCGGAGCCAGGACGCGCAGCACGGTCCCGTCGGAGCGGGTGTGGACGGTGTTGGCCCAGCCCGGCTGCGCCCGGATGCCGTCGATGACCGCGTTGCGTCCGTTGGCCACCACGTCGCCGGTGCGCTTGGTGACGCCGTTGGCGCCGGTCACCGTGACCGCGTGCGGGATCGCGAACATGTCGACCTGGGAGCTGTTGAGCCACAGCCCGGAGTCGTTGTAGGTGAACTCGCTCCAGTCGAAGAGGATGTCGCGGTTCGCGTCACCGGCCGCCCAGGGCGCGGGCTGCACCAGCCCGTCCGGGGTGAGGAAGAACTTCAGCTTCTGCCCGAGGGCGAAGTAGGCCCGGCCGGAGAAGCCCCGGGGGAACTGGATCGTGGTGCTACCGCCGTTGCCGGGGCCCGGTATGGAGACGTCCGGCGCGGGCGACGGCGGGATCTGCCCGCCGCTCCACGGCACGAAGGCGCCACCGGCGGTGACGTAGCCGAGCCGGCCGGAGGAGAGCTGGACGCCGATGACGTAGAGGTAGACCGGGTCGGTGCGACCGGTGGTGTTAGTGACGGTGACGGGTAGCAACGCCGGTCCGACCGCGTGGGCGGGCGTGGCGACGACGGTGCCCGCGAGCCCGGCGAGCAGTGCGGACGCGGCGGCGAGCAGCTTTCTTCGAAGACGCATGGCGACACCTCGCTGGAGACAGGGACGGGAGAGCGCTCTCTCAGCAGGGTCCAATTGTTAATATTGTTTGTCAATAGGCGATCACCGATGGATGCGAGACCGTCACGGGCGGGGCACCCGCCGTGCAGCGGTCGGGTCCGGCGGGACGACGTGCTTGGCGGTCTCGTTGGCGGCGACGTTGACCAGGGTGACCGCGGCGAGGGCCGCCAGCACCACCGGCGGGAGCGCGGCGAGTCCGAGTGGCGCGGACAGTGGGCTGAAGGGCAGCGCGACGGTGACCGTGATGAGCAACAGTCCGGTGCCGGCGAGCGCGGCGGAGGGGCGGCTGCGCAGGAAACTCCGATTGGAGCGCAGCACCAGCAGCGCGATGATCTCGGTGGCGGTGAACTGGACGAACCAGGCGGCGCGGAAGACGTCGGTCGACACGTGCCACCACCAGCGCAGGGCGCCGAGTACGAGGAGGTCCACGGCGATGCTGATCGAGCCGTACACCAGCATGAACCTGCGGATGGTCCGGACGTCGACGGTACGCGGATGCTGGATCTGCTCGGCATCGGCGTAGTCGGTGGACAGGGTGGTGTAGGGGATGTCGGAGAGGAAGTTGAGCAGCAGGACCTGACGGGGCAGCAGCGGCAGGAAGGGCAGCAGGAGCGCGGCGATGCTCATGCTGACGACGTTGCCGAAGGACGCGCTGGTGTTGACCCGGATGTACTTCAAGGTGTTGGTGAACGTGCGGCGGCCGAGGCGGATGCCGTCGGCTATCACGTCGAGGTTCTTGTCGAGCAGCACGATCGCCGCGGCCTGTTTGGCGACGTCGACAGCGGTGTCGACGGAGATGCCGACGTCGGCGGCGTGCAGCGCGGGAGCGTCGTTGATGCCGTCGCCGAGAAACCCGACGACGTCGCCGCGTTGGCGCAGCGCGGTCAGGATGCGTTCCTTCTGCAGCGGGTCCACCTCGGCGAACACGGTGACGTCGGTGATCCGCTCCGGCAACTGGTCGTCGGGGCAGGCGGCGAGGTCGGCGCCGACGAGCGGTTCGCCGGCGAGGTCGACGCTGGCGGCGACGTGCCGGGCGGCGTGCCGGTTGTCGCCGGTGACCAGTCGGACCGTGACGCCCATGTCAGCGAGCCGGCGGATGGCGGCGGCGGCGTCTGCGCGGGGTGGGTCCTGGAAGGCGAGCAGCCCGACCAGCGTCATCTCCCGTTCGTCGGCGACGGCGACGGCGGTGGCGCCGGGCATGGCTCGCACGGCGAGGCCCAGCACCCGGTCGCCCTGGTCGCTGAGCGCGGCGAACCGTCGCAGGACCCGCTCGCGTACCTCGTCCAGCGGTACCGTGCCCGCGGCGGTGCGTGCGGTGGCGCACACGTCGAGCACCGCGCGTAGCGCACCCTTGGTGACCAGGATCGGTTCGTCTCCGTCGCGCACCAGCAGGGACAGGCGCTGGCGGGTGAAGTCGTAGGGCGCCTCGGCGATGCGGGTGCCCGGGTCGGCGGGTGGTTGCCCCCTCATGATCGCCGTGTCGACAGGGTTGGGAAATCCACGCTGGAGGCCGGCGTTGAGCCTCGCGAGCCGGGCCACCTCGGCGTCCGGCTCACCGTCGACCGAGAGGCAGCCGGTGAGGGTGACCGTGCCGGCGGTGAGGGTGCCGGTCTTGTCGGTCAGCAGCACGGTCATGGCGCCGAAGTCCTCGATGACCTCGAGGCGCTTGACGATGACCCGGTGCGCGGCCATCGCACGGGCGCCGGCGGAGAGGCTGACCGCGACGATCGCCGGCAGCATCTGCGGGGTCAGCCCGACGGCGAGGGCGAGCGAGAACAGCAGGGAGTCGATGACCGGGCGGTGCAGCAGCAGATTGGCGACGAAGATGCCGACCAGCAGGACCACCATGATCCGCACGAGCAGCAGCCCGAAGCGGGTCAGCCCGCGCTGGAAGCCGGTGCTGGCGGGGCGGGAGGCGACCCGGCGGGACACCGCTCCGAAGGTGCTGTCGCGGCCGGTGCGCATCACCACCGCGCGCGCGGTGCCGCTGGCCACGTGCGTACCCATCCACAGCGCGTTGCCGCGCGCGGTCAGCTCCGCGTCCGGCGGCGACGGGTCGTCCGACTTGGGTACGGGGAACGACTCACCGGTAAGCACCGCCTGGTCGACCTGCAGACGTTCCGCCTCAACGATCCGGCAGTCCGCCGGGACGACGTCCCCGGCGCGCAGCACCACGAGGTCGCCGACGACGACCTCCTCGACCGGTACGGACACCTCACGCCCGTCGCGGATCACCTCGGTGTCCACCCGGACCCGGGCCTGCAACGCGTCGACGGCCCGCCCGGCGGCGTGTTCCTGCCAGAAGCCGAGGCCACCGCTGGCCGCGACGATGGCCAGGATGATGGTGCCGTCGATCAGATCCCCGACGGCCATCGACAGCAGGGTCGCGGCAATCAGGATCAGGATGATCGGGCTGGTGAACTGCGACAGCAGGAGCCGCCAGCCCCGCCTGGCGCCCGCGTCGACCCGGTTGGGCCCGTGCTCGCGCAGCAGGGCGGCGGCGCGTTCACCGGTGAGCCCGGCCGTGGAGGCTCCGACGGCGGCCACGGCCTGCGGCAGCGGCCCGGCCCAGAACGCCGCGCGCCCGTCGTCTGCTCGCCCCACTGCGCACTCCGCGGTCGCCGGCCACCCCCACGAGTGACGCTACCGATCCGCCCCACAGCGCGCGGGTGATTGGCCTGCCCGCTCACCGTCGGCCGGTTCGCGCCGTGCCCTCTGCCACGCCCGCAGCGCCACGCCGACGCCGATCAGGGCCAGCAGCGCCCACTCCCCGATGCCCAGTTCCCGTTCCAGATAGCGGTAGGAGGCGGCGCCCAGGTAGCCCAGCAGCGCCACGGCCGCTGCCCACACCAGGCCGCCGGCCAGGTTCGCCCGCAGGAACACCGGCCACCGCATCCCACCGGCGCCGGCGATCATGGGAACCACGGCGCGCAGCACCGCCACCCAGCGTCCGATGAGCACCGCCCACGCCCCGCGGCGGGCGACCAGGCGGCGGGCCCGCGCGATGTCGAGGCGCCGGCGCAGCACTCGCGGGGCGCGGGCGAGCACACCCGCGCCGTACCGGCGGCCGAGGGCGTACCCGGCCTGGTCACCGAGACAGGCCCCGGCCGCCCCGGCGGCCACCACCGCCCACAGCGGCAGCGCGCCACCGTGGGCCACCAGCCCGCCGATCAGGATCGCTGTCTCACCCGGTACGACCAGCCCGAGCAGCGTCGAGGACTCCAGGGCCGGCAGGACGATCACCAGGGTCAGGACGAGCAGCGGCGGCAGCCCCACGAGCACCGCCATGATCCTGTCCACCCGATGATTGTCGCCCCGGAGAGTGGCCGGTGAGAGAGAAGCGCCTCCCGCGGGCGGACGAACCGTAGGGTTCGGGTCGACGGCAGGGACGGTGCCGGACGAGGGGCGGCCGAGGACCGGTGGGAGCGCGTACGCATCGCCCGTCGCCGGCGTTGCTGGTCAGCCTGACCGTCTCGGCGTGCCTTCTGGCGGCGCTCAGCGCGGCCGTACGCAGCCACCGGGTGCCTCGCTGGGAGCAGGACCTGTTCACCCTGCTCAACCACCTTCCGGCCGGGCTGACCCCGGTCCTGGTCCTGGTCATGCAGCTCGGCTCGTACCCGGCGGTGTTCGTCGCCGCCGCAGCAGCCGTCATCGCACGCCGCATCGGCGCCGCGTGGACTCTCCTGCTGGCCGGGAATCTAGCGTACTGGCTCGCGGCAGCCGTCAAGGCCGCGGTCGCCCGGCAGCGGCCCGCGGCGCTGTTCACCGACGTGGTCCTGCGCGAGACGATCACCGGACGCCTCGGGTACCCGTCGGGACACGTCGCGGTCGCCACCGCCCTGGCGCTCGTCGCCGCGCGGGCCGGCGGCCCCCGGTGGCGCCGCGCCGCCTGGGTGGTGATCGGGCTGGTCGCCGTCGCGCGGATCCACGTCGGAGCGCATCTGCCGATCGATGTGGCCGGCGGTGTCCTCGTCGGCTGGCTCGCGGTGTGTCTGGCCCGACTCGTGGTCGGCGAGGTCGGGCCGCAACGGTCGGTGCCCGCACTGCGGGCGACGCTGCGGCGGCGCGGGATCGAGGTGGCATGGTTGGCGCCGATCCACGGCGACGCCCGTGGCTCGCAGCCGTGGCAGGCGGTCACCACCGGCGGTCGGCGACTGTTCGTCAAGGTGACCGGTGGCGAGCAACGCGACGCGGACTGGGTCTACAAGCTCTACCGGCGGATGCGCTACCGCCACGTGGCCGACGCGCCGCCGTACCTGAGCGCACGGCAGCAGAGCGAACACGAGACCTGTCTGACCCTGCTCGCCGCGCGTGCCGGCGTGCGGATACCGGCCGTCGTCACGACCGCCGCCGCGCCCGGCGGCGACGCCGTGCTGGTGCAGGAGTTCATCGACGCCGCCCCGCTGGACGCCGTCGTCGGGCCGGTCCCGCTTGCCGCCGTACGCGACGCCTGGGACCAGGTGGCGCGTCTGCACCGGGTGGGCATCGCGCACCGGGACCTGCGGGCCGCGAATGTGCTCGTCGGCCGGGACCACGTCTACCTGGTGGACCTGGGCTTCGGCGCCGACGACGCCTCGGCCGAGCAGCGGGCCCGCGACGTCGTCGAGCTGATGGTCGCCCTGGCCGGCCGGGTCGACCCGGCCGGCGTGGTCGATGCGGCGATCGACCGCCTGGGTGTCGCGGCGGTCGCGGACAGCGTGCCGTTCCTGCAACCCGCGGTGCTGTCCCGCGCCGGCCGGACCGCCCTGCGCGCCCGGCCCGGCATGCTCGACAGCCTTCACCAGGAGATCCTGCGACGCAGCCCGGACCGCGACCGCCCGGCGGCGAAGGTGGTCCGGATCAGCCGCCGCACCGTCCTGGAGCTGCTGGTCCTGGGGTTGGTCGTGCACCTGCTGCTCCCCCAGCTCGGCGAGATCCGCACCGCCCTGGGTCTGATCGTGCACGCCAACCCGGTAGCGGTCGCCGCGACGCTGCTCGGCTCCGCCCTGACCTACCTGCTCAGCGGTCTCGTGCTCCGGTTGGCCACGGCCGGCCGGGTCCCGCTGGGCGAGGCCACCCTGGTGCAGGTGGCCGCGTCGTTCGCCAACCGGCTGGCGCCCGGCAGCCTCGGCGGCGCCGCGCTCAGCCTGCGTTACCTGCACCAGAAGGGACTCGTCGCCGCTGACGCGGGCACCGCCGTGGCCGTCTCCCGCGCCGCCGGCGTGGTGTCCGTCGTGCTGCTGCTGCCGGTGCTGCTGCCGTTCGCACGCCAGCCCGCCCGCATCCTCACCCACGACGCGGCCAGGGCACTGCCGCTGCTACTGGGCGCCCTGGCCGTGCTGCTGGTCCTCGCCGGCGTGCTCGCCGTACCCCGGGTCCGGCGGCGTGGACGCGCCGCGGCCGGCCAGGTCGTGACCGCGCTGCGCGAACTGCGCCACCAGCACGGGCTGCGGTGGCTCGTCGTCGCGTCGACGGCGCTCACCCTCACCTATGGCCTCTGTCTCTACGTCGCGCTGATCGCCGCCGGCCCGGTCCCGCTGGCCCACCTGCCCCCGGTGATCCTGGTCTGCCTCGTCGGCGAGGGTGTCTCGTCCGCCGCGCCCACCCCCGGCGGGCTCGGCGCCACCGAAGCCGCGCTCGTCTCCGGTCTGCTGCTCTACGGAGTGCCACTGGACGCCGCCGTCGCGGGCACCCTGATCTACCGTCTCGCGACGTTCTGGCTCCCGGTACCGCCGGGATATCTGGCCTTCCGGCTCCTGACCCGGCGCCGGCTGCTGTGAACGCCGGCGACGGCGGGCGATCGTGGGCGGGGCCGGAGCGGCAGTGGCGATCCGCGCGTCTTCGGCCGTCTCCCGAGCTACGCCCGGCCGGGTCAGCCGGCCAGCGCCCGGCGACAGCGGGCGAGTTCCGCGCGCAGATCCCGGCGCAGGGCCCGGTCCAGGCCGGGCTGGGCGAGCGCATGGGCGAAGTCGCGGGCCGCCTCGTCCCACCGGCCCAGCCGGGTCAGGGCCGTGCCCCGGTTGTAGCGCGGCACGGGGGCCTCCGACAGCGCCACCGCCCGGTTCAGGTCGGCGAGCGCGGCGGCCACGTCGCCGCGCTCGAACCGGGCGGCGGCCCGGTTCGTCCACGCCTCCACCAGCTCGGGGTCCCCGCTCAGGGCCCGGGTGAGCAGTTCGTCGGCCTCGGCGGGCCGGCCGCGCTCGGCGATAACCAGGCCCAGGGTGCACAGCAGCGCGGGCTCGTGCGGAGCGCCGGCCAGCCCGGCCCGTGCGCCGGCCTCGGCGGCGTCGAGCTCGCCGCGCTCCACGTGCAGGTTGACCAGGGCGATCCGGGCGTCGAGGTGCCCGGGTTCGATGGCGAGCACCCGCTCCAGGTCGGCGCGCGCCCGCTCGGGGCGGCCCCGCTCCTGGTGGAGCACGGCCCGGTTGTAGTACGCCTCGGGCAGGTGCGGTCCCAGCCGGATGGCGGCGTCGTAGTCCCTGATCGCGGCCCGGGTCCGGCCCGCCGCCCGGTAGAGGGCGGCGCGGTCCACGTAGTACTCGCAGTTGTCCGGGTCGTGCGCGATCACGGTGTCCAGGTCGGCCAGCGCCCGCGCCGGGTCGCCCAGCGCGAGGTGAACCTGCGCCCGGTTGTGGCGCAGCCGGGCCAGGTCCTGCGGGCGTTCGCCGGGCCCGAGCGCGGCCGTCAGCCGGGCCAGTCCGTCGTCGACGAGCCGCAGCGCGCGGTCGGGCCGGCCGGCCCGGCTGTCCAGCAGCGCCAGGCCCTGCTCGTAGAAGACCGTCGACAACAGCCGCTGGCGTGGGTCGGCCAGCTCGGCGGCGAGGTACAGCGCCCGCTCCAGCCACTGCCGGGCCAGCGCCGGGTCCTGCTCGGCCACCGGCAGGTGCCGGGCGTGCAGCATGGCGGTGGCGTACGCCGCCGACATCGTGATCTTCGGATCGTCGGTGACTGCCCGCGCCTCGTCGTAGAGGTCGAGCGCCTCGGCGGCCCGGTTCAGGGCCGCCAGGGCGGTGGCCAGGCCGGTGGTGAACGCCCACCAGTGCCGCAGGTCGCCGTCGGGGGTGACCGTCGCCCGCCCGCGCCGGGCGACCCGGGCCGCGTGGTGGTAGTAGCCGCGGGCCAGGCTGTCGCCCAGGGCCCGCCGCAGCGCCTGCGGGGTGCGCCCGTCGGGCGCCGGGTCGGGGGCGCCCTCGTCGCGCAGGTCGAGGCGCACCGGGGAAGGCCCGAGCCGGCGGGCCAGCGCGTCCAGCAGCTCGGTGGTCGTCTCGTCGGCGCTGGCGACGTGATCGAACCGGACGGTCACGGGCCGCCGGAGCGTGCCGGCCCAGGCCGCCACCAGCTCCGCCGCGCCGTAGGCCAGGCAGGCGGTACGGCGGGCGGGGTGGAAGCGGATGGGCTCCTCCTCGGCGGCCGGCCGGGCCGCCGGATCGAGCCGGGGGGCGATCGCGCGCAGTTCGACCGCGTGCCGGGCCGCCAGGCGGGGCCGGTCGGCGGCGACCCGACCCAGAAAGACCGAGACCCCGGCGTACGGCCCGTGGTCGCGGTGGCAGTCGTAACGTTCCGGCCCGCCGGTCACCGCAGGGCCCACCGCCGCAGGGGCGGGCGCCCGGAAGCGCCCGCCGGACCGGCAGTTACCAGCACCACTCGATCCACAGCCGGCGTGCGCCCGACACCAGGCGGAGCGCAGAAGTGCGACGGATGGTCATTCTCCTCATAGGAACCTCCGATGTGATCCACCTCAGGACTGGCCCAGAGCGTAATCCCGGTCGATGCAAATAAGAAGGGTGCTCGCAATTCGCGGCGCAGGGCCGAGGTCTAGTAGCGGCGCCGCAGCCGGGCCTCGGCGCGGGGGTTGCGATTGGCGAGGTTCAGGTCGCCGCCGTAGTGCGCCAGAACCCGTGGGTTCATCACCCGGTACCACAGCGGCGGAACGAGAGCGAGCAACACCATCGAGGCGTAGCCTCCGGGCAGCCGCGGCGAGACGTCGAAGCTGCGCAGCGTCTGGTAGCGGCGCAGCGGGTTGGCGTGGTGGTCGCTGTGGCGTTGCAGCTGGAAGAGGAACACGTTGGTGACGACGCGGTCGCTGTTCCAGCTGTGCCGTGGGTCGACCTTCTCGAAGCGGCCGGTGGCCGTGCGCCGGCGACACAGTCCGTAATGCTCGAGATAGTTGACCGCTTCCAGCAGCGAGAAGCCGACGATCGCCTGTAGGAGCAGGAAGGGCCCGAGCCGCCACCCGAACACCGCGATCAGCAGGGCGAAGAGCACGACGGTCATGAGCCCGGCGTTGAGCAGGTTGTTGCGCAGCGTCCACGGACTCTTGTGCCGCAGCCGGAAGCGGCCGGTCTCCAGCCGCCACGCCGAGATGAGGCTGCCCCAGACCGTACGTGGCCAGAACGAGTAGAAGCTCTCCCCCAGCCTGGCGCTGGCCGGATCCTCCGGTGTGGCGACACGGACATGGTGTCCGCGGTTGTGCTCGACGTAGAAGTGGCCGTACCCGGTGGGCGCGAGCGCGATCTTCGACATCCACCGCTCGACCGTTTCGCGCTTGTGGCCGAGCTCGTGTGCGGTGTTGATGGCCAGTCCGTTGACGATTCCGATGGTGGCGACCAGGCCGGCGGCGCCGGCGAGACCGAGGCCGCCACGCGTCCAGACCCATGCTCCGAGCAGCAGGGCGGCGTACTGCACCGGCAGGAACAGGAACGTGATCCAGCGGTAGTAACGGACCTCCTGCAACCGCCGGGCGACGTCGTCGGGCGGGTTCTCCCCGTCGTCACCGAGCAGCACGTCGATGACCGGGATGAGTCCGAAGACCACCGCCGGGGTGAGCCACCAGGCAGCGGGTCCCGCACCGGCCTGCCACAACGCGTACGCCAGGAACGGCAGCACCGGTACGAGAAGAGCCAGTGGCCACAGGTGCTTCTTGCCGTCATGCCAACCGGCGGCGACCGCTGGAGCATCGATCGAGGTCTGCATGTGCCGCCTCCGGAGTGTCGAGCGCTGCGTCGACTGTCACACGGATACCCATGCTTGACAATATTTGACCCCGCGTAAATTTGGTGGGCATGCAAGGCGCATGTGTCCAGTCGATAGACTCGGCGCACCATGGTCGACCCTCCGCCTTATCGCCACACCGCGCGCCGCCACCTGCGCGACGCGGTCCTCAAGGCCGGCCGCGACCTGGCGATCGACCGCGGCTGGGACGCGGTACGAATGGCCGACGTGGCGGCCCGCGTGGGCGTGAGCAGGCAGACGCTCTACAACGAGTTCACCAACAAGGCCGGACTCGGCGAAGCCATCGCACACCGCGAGATCGACCGGTTCACGGACGGCGTACGGGAGGCGTTGTCCGCACACGGCGGCGACGTACGGGCCGCCGTCCATGCCGCGGTCACGTTCGTGTTGACGCAGGCCGGCACCGACCCGCTGGTCAAAACCGTCCTCAACAGCGCCCGAGGCACCGACGCCCTGCTCCCCTACCTGACCACCCGCGCCGACCTGGCCCTGGCCGCCGCCGTCACGGTGCTGAGAGAGTGGGCGGGCACGCACCTGCCCCGGGTGCCGGCCGATGACGTCACCGTCGGCGCCGAATCCCTCGCGCGACTGGTCGTCAGCCACATCGTGCTGCCGACCGCGCCCGTCGACACCACCGCCGACACCCTCGCCGATCTGGCACAACGCTTTTTGGACCCGCCGCGGGCGTGAACCGGCGCAACAGCTGCCACAGACGGCGGAAGGAGAGCATCCCCGCCGGTGACGATCTGCTGCCGGCCAGGCCGCTTGCCCGCCGGCGGGTGTCGGCCGTCCGGCGTGGTCAGAGGCCGGCGGCGGCGTCGTACCGGCGCCGCAGGTCGGCCATCTCCGATGCGGGCAACGCCTCCCTGAGCGCCAGTTCCTCGTACTTGTCGGGGAACATCTCCCGTAGCCGGTCGACGAACCTGACGTCGGCGGTCGCCTCGACCACCTGAATGCCGGGAGGTTGGGTGGTCATGTCCATGATCACCGGGCCGACGAGCTTGACCGCCCCGTCCCAGTGGCGCTTCTGTTCGGCGACGCCGCAGAGGTGGAAGCCGTAGACCGTCTCGACGTCGGCCAGTGTGGCGGCCCCGGTGGGCTCGTAACCGTAGACATGGACTCCGCAGACGATCGCCGGCGGCGCCTGATCTCCGGCCGGCGCCTGTGGGGCGGTGTGCCCGGCGTGCTGATGATCTTTCGGGTCCGCCTGCTCGAGGGTCGTACGCATCCGGGTCAGGATCTCCTGGCGGAGAACTGCCGGGTCCGTCCTCGGGGTGGTCGAGGTGACCAGGGCGGCCACACCGAGCGACGCGGCAAGCAGGCACACCTCGATCCACACGAAGACGCTTCGGTACCAGCCGCCGACGCCTACCCGGGAAATCATTGTCGTTCCTCACCTCGTCGCGGTTCCTGATGCTGGCGCAGGGCCCTGCCGGCGGTGGGGTGGCGCGTGCCGCGCCACCCCACCGCAGACGCTGTTACCGGGCGGTGCAGGTGAGGGTGGGTGCGGAGTTGGTGCCGTTCCAGGAGGCGTTGAAGCCGAAGCTGGTACTGGCGTTGGCGCTCAGGGAACCGTTGTAGGCGACGTTCGACGCGGAGACCGACGAGCCGCTGGAGGTGACCGTCGCGTTCCAGGCGTTGGTGATGCTCTGGCCGTTGGGCCAGGTCCACGCCACAGTCCATCCGGAGATGGCGGCATTGCCGGCCTGGACGGTGACATCGGCGCCGAAGCCACCGGACCACTCGCTGGTCTTGCGGTAGGTGGCGGTGCAGGCGCCGTTGCCGGCCGGCGGCGGCGTGGTGGGCGGCGCCGTGGTCGGCGGCGGCGTGGTGGGCGGCGCCGTGGTCGGCGGCGGGGTCGTCGGCGGCGGGTTGTTGCCGCCGCCGAAGATCACGTCACTGCAGAGGTAGTACGGCTGGTCGAGGTGGGACGCCTGCCAGATGGTGTAGACGACGTGCCGCCCGGTGCGGTTGCCCGCGTTCACCTGCGCCTCGTAGAGCCCGGTGGTCGGGTAGCTGCCGGTGCGCAGCACCAGTTCGAGGCTGTTCCAGGTGAGGGGCTGGGTGGTCGGGTCGAAACCCTGCTTGGTGATGTAGATCAACATGTAGTCGGCACCGTGCTTGGCGCCATCGGTCAGCGTCAGCGTGAAGTTGTTCGGCATCGACTTCGCGGTCCACGCGCCGACCGCGTCGAGCGAGGCGTACAGGCCGTTCTGGGTGCGACCACCGCTGCACAGCTGCCCGTCCGGCACGGCGGCCTGGTGGTTGCCGCCGACGTTCTCGCGGTACAGGCCGTTCCAGTTCCACATGGTGTTCGGGTTGGCCTGCCACGCCTGCCAGCACATCGGGTCGGTCTGGGCCATCGTGGGGTTGAGGTGGTCGGAACCCCAGCGCTCGTAACATCCGTAGTTGCGTGACGGCGGGTTGGTGACCGATCCGTGCGCCGAGGCCGGACCGGCCTGGTTGACCACGACCATCGTGAACGAGGCGACGAGAACTGCGGCCGCGGCCAGTCCCAGACGGCGTGCTGTCCGTGAGATTTTCATGATGCTCCAGTGGATGCGCCGACGCCCAGTGGCCCTCGCTGGGTGCCCACCCCGGAGAAGGTGACGCCGATCGATTCAAGCCGCCCACCAGGTGGACGGCACTGCTGCCCAGCAGCGCTTGGCGACTCCCAGCCACGATCTTAGTAAAGACCGCCGTCAATGTAAATCGGACCCGTCCCGGATCAGACCGCGAGAGCCGCCCGTACCTCCCGCTCCGCCGTCACTCCCCCGTCGCCGTGCGAGGTGACCCGGCCGGATTCGAGGACGTGATAGCGGTTCGCCACCCGCAGCGCGAACCCGAGATGCTGCTCGACGAGCAGCACGCTGAAGCCGGACTGCCGGGTCAGCTCGACGATCCGCTCCTGGATCTCGGCGACCACCGACGGCTGGATGCCCTCGGTCGGCTCGTCGAGCATGAGCAGCCGGGGCCGGGTGATCAACGCGCGGGCGATGGCGAGTTGCTGACGCTGGCCGCCGGAGAGGAGCCCGGCCCGCCGCCGCAGCAGCGGACGCAGCGCCGGGAACAGGTCCAGCGCCTCCGCCGTCGCCACCGCGCCGTCGCGCCGGGCGTCGGCGACGAGGCGCAGGTTCTCCGCCGCCGTCAGGTGCGGGAAGCACTGCTGGCCCTGCGGGACGTACGCCATGCCACGCGCCACCCGCTCGTGCGGCGCGAGACGGGTGACGTCCTCGCCGTCCAGCTCGACGGTGCCGGCGCTCGGGCGCAGCAGGCCCGCCGCGACCCGCAGCAGGGTGCTCTTGCCGGCGCCGTTGTGCCCGAGCACCGCGGCCACCCCGTCGGGCGGGACGGCGAGGTCCACGCCGTGCAGCACCCGGGAACGCCCGTATCCGGCGTGCACCCCACGCAGGGTCAGCATCATGCCTCCAGAGGGCTGGGGACCGACCCGGCGTCGACCGGGTGGCCGAGGTAGACCTCCTGCACGCGCGGGTCCGCCTGGACCTGCGCCACGGTGCCCTCGCTGAGCACCCTCCCCGCGTGCAGCACGGTGACGCTGCGCGCGAAGCGACGCAGGAAGTCCATGTCGTGCTCGATCACCACCACCGTGCGGTCCCGGCTCACCGTCTCCAGCAGGGCGCCCGTGGCGTCGCGCTCCTCGTGGCTCATCCCGGCGACCGGCTCGTCGAGCAGCAGCAGCCGCGCGTCCTGCACCAGCAGCATGCCGATCTCCAGCCACTGCTTCTGGCCGTGCGCGAGCGTGCCGGCGAGCTGGTCGGCCCGGCCGGCCAGCCCGATGGTCTCCAGCGCGGCGGCCACCTCGTCGGGGATCCCCCGCCGGCGCCGGGCCAGGGTGGCCCAGCTCCGGCGGGCGCCCGCGGCGATGTCGAGGTTCTGCACGACCGACAGCTCCTCGAAGACGGTCGACGTCTGGAACGTCCGGCCGACGCCGAGCCGGCTGATCCGGTGCACCGGGCGACCCAGCAGCTCCTGGTCGCCGAAGCGCACCGAGCCGGTGGCCCGCACCAGACCGGTGATCGCGTCGACAAGGGTGGTCTTGCCGGCGCCGTTCGGCCCGATCAGGAACCGGATGTCACCGGCGGGCACCTCCAGCGAGACGCCGTCGACGGCGGTGAAGCCGTCGAAGCTGACCCGCACGTCACGGACGGACAGCCCGTCCAGCCGGTCGTCGCTCACGGGTGCACCTCCGCCCGCTCGGCGCGGCGGCGGGCCAGCGCCCACAGCGACGCCAGGCCGCCGGGAAGGAACGCCACGACCACCACGAAGAGCAGACCCTGCAGGTACGTCCAGGTGCCCGGGAAACGTTCGGAGAGGGCGGTACGCGCCCAGGCGACCGCCACCGCGCCGAGCACCGGCCCGAGCAGCGTGGCCCGGCCGCCCACCGCCACACCGATGACGAACTCGATCGACGGGACGATGCCGATGAGGGCGGGCGAGATGATGCCCACCGCCGGCACGAACAGCGCGCCGGCGAGGCCCGCCATACCCGCCGCCACCACGTAGGCGACGAGCTTGACCGACGCCGGGTCGTAGCCGAGGAAGCGGACCCGCTCCTCGCTGTCCCGCACCGCCACCAGCAGTTCCCCGTAGCGGCTGTGGACGATCTGGCGGGCCAGCGCGAGCAGCGCGAGCAGGACGCCGGCGATGATGAAGTAGACCATCCGCTGGTTGACCGGGTCGTCCAGGTCGTAACCGAAGAAGCCCTGGATGTCGGTGAGCCCGTTGGTGCCGCCGGTGGTCCCCTGCTGGCCGATCAACAGGATCACCATGGCGGCGGCGAGCGCCTGGCTGAGGATGGCGAAGTACGCGCCCCGCACCCGGCGGCGGAACACCAGTGAGCCGAGCCCGAACGCGACGGCCATCGGCAGCAGCACCGTGGCCGGCAGCGCGAACCACGGGCTGGCGAACGGCCGCCACCAGACCGGCAGTTCGTCGAGCTGCCCGTACAGCTGCATGAAGTCGGGCATCCCACCGGGACCCGCGTCGGCGAGCTTGAGGTGCATGGCCATCGCGTAGCCGCCCAGGCCGAAGAAGACGCCCTGGCCGAGGGTGAGCATGCCGCCGCGCCCCCAGGCGATGCCGATGCCGACGGCCACCATGGCGACGCACAGGTACTTGGCGAGCAGGGCCAGCCGGAAGTCCGACAGCGCCAGCGGCGCGACGGCGAACAGCAGCGCCGCGCCGAACGCGAACCCCGCGGCCGCGCGCAGCCGGGACCGGCCACCGGGCCGGCTCCCAGGCGCGACGTCGGCCGGGGCCGGTGCGCCGGCGGTGCTAGGCGGCGCGGGTGTCACGGCGGTCATGCGAGGCTCCTGGTCCGCAGGGTGAACAGGCCCTGTGGCCGCCACTGGAGGAACGCGACGATCGCCACGAAGACGATCACCTTTGCGACGCTGAGGGTCGTGAGGTACTCCCCGGTGGCCTGGAGGACCCCGAGGGCGAAGGCGACGATCACGCTGCCCTTGAGCTGACCGATCCCGCCGACCACGACGACCAGGAAGGCGTCGATGATCAGGTTGGTGCCCATGGTCGGGCCGATCGGGCCGAGCAGGGTGAGCGCCACCCCGGCGAGCCCGGCCAGGCCCGAGCCGAGGAAGAAGGTCGTCCGGTCGACCCGCGCGGTGGGGATGCCGGACACCGCGGCGAGGTCGCGGTTCTGCACGACCGCGCGGATCCGGCGTCCGAGCGGGGTGAACCGCAGCGCCAGCGTGAGGGCGGCGACGGCGGCCAGGGCCAGGGCCAGGATGAACAGCCGGTTGTTGGCGACCGTCAGCCCGCCGGGCACCGCCACGTTGCCGGTGAGCAGATCCGGCGCGCGGGTCTGCACGTTCGGACTGCCGAAGATGTCCCGCGCGAGCTGTTGCAGCATCAGGGACACGCCCCAGGTGACCAGCAGGGTGTCCAGCGGACGGGCGTAGAGCCGGCGGATCAGCAGGATCTCCAGCAGCACCCCCATCGTGCCGGCGACCACGAACGCCACCGGCAGCGCGACCAGCAGCGACAGGCCGGCGCCGGTGATGCTCTGTTGCAGCACGTACGTGGTGTACGCGCCGGCCATGATGAACTCGCCGTGCGCCATGTTGATGACGTTCATCTGGCCGAAGGTCAGCGCCAGCCCGAGCGCGATGAGCAGCAGCACCGCGCCGATGCTGATGCCGGTGAAGAGTTGACCGAAGAGGACTGTCACGGTGGGTACTCCCGTACTGCTGGTCGAAGCCCCGGGCGGGGCCACCCCGCCCGGGGCCGGCGTCGTCAGCTCAGGCCGCTCGCCCACGGATAGGTCTTGAGGTACGGGTCCGGCGCGATCGGCTTGCCGGAGTTCCACACCTCGGTGATCAGGCCGTCCGCGCCGACCTTGCCGATGCGGGCGGTCTTGGCGATGTGCTGGGTCTTGCCGTCGACGGTGACCAGGCCCTCCGGCGCCTCGAAGGTGATGCCGTCGGAGGCGCCACGGACCTTCTCGACGTCGAACGCGCCGGCCTTCTCGACCATCGCCTTCCACAGGTAGACGCTGACGTAGGCGGCCTCCATCGGGTCGCTCGTCGGCTTGTCCGCGCCGTACTTCGCCTTGTACGCGGCCACGAACTTGCCGTTCGCCGCGCCGGGCGTGGTCTGGTAGTAGTTCCAGGCGGTCAGCTGGCCCTCCAGGTACTGGGTGCCGATGCTCTTGACCTCCTCCTCGGCGATGGACACCGACACCACAGGCATCGCGGCGGCGGTGAGCCCGGCCGACTTGTACTCCTTGAAGAACGCCACGTTGCTGTCGCCGTTGAGGGTGTTGAAGACCGCCTTCGCGCCGGACGACCTGACCTTGTTGACGATCGTGCCGAATTCGGTGGACCCGAGCGGCGCGTAATCCTCACCGACCACAGTCATGCCGTTCGCCGCCGCGTACGCCTTGATGATTTTGTTCGCCGTTCGCGGGAAGACGTAGTCGCTGCCGACCAGGTAGACCGATTTCGTTCCCTGGGCCTTGAGGTAGTCGAGCCCGGGGACGATCTGCTGGTTTGTCGTCGCGCCCGTGTAGAAGATGTAGGGCGACTGTTCCAGGCCCTCGTACTGCACCGGGTAGAACAGCAGCGCCTTGTTCTTCTCGAACACCGGCTTGACCGCCTTGCGGCTGGCTGACGTCCAGCACCCGAAAACGGCCGCGACCCGGTCCTCGGAGATCAGCTTCTCGGCCTTCTCCGCGAAGGTGGGCCAGTCCGAGGCGCCGTCCTCCCCGATCGGCTGGATCTTCTTGCCGAGGACGCCGCCGGCCGCGTTGATCTCCTCGACGGCGAGCATGATGGAGTCGCGGACGGTGACCTCGCTGATCGCCATGGTGCCGGAGAGCGAGTTGAGCAGGCCCACCTTGACGGTGTCGCCGGAGACGTCGGCGGTGACGCCGGCCGCGCCGCCCTCGTCACTGGTCTTGCTGCCGCACGCGGTCACGGCGACCGCGGCGATGAGGGTCATGGCCCCCGCCAGGATGCGGCGGCCCCAAAGAAGTGACATCTAATCTCCCTGCGGTGCGCTCAAGTAGCGAAAGGACGGTCGGTGCGGTCCGGTGGAGTTGGCGATGCCGGGGTCGACGGGTGGACGTCGCCTGTGGTCATCGCATCGGCTTTGGGCACGCAAAGCGTTGACCGGCATGATTGCGCGGACGTTTCCCGGCCCTTAATTGACTGTTTCCCGGAAACCCAGAGAGAACGCACGCCGCAACGGCTGACACCGCCCCGTGCGAGGCGGTGCCGGCCGTGATTAATTCGGTGAGGAATTGCGCCACCACAATGGTCGGCGGACAGATTCCGCCGACGGTGGACAGACATTCGCGGTATCCACCCCTGGGGTAGATACTTCACGCAGGAAGTATCTTAGGGCCGGGCCGGGTGGACGTGTCAAGGGCCGGTACCGGGCGGTCAGAGCTGGGCGAGCACTGTGAAGTCGAGACCGTCTGCCTCGGCGAGGTAGATCCGCTGGCGCACGTGCCGTCGACGCAGCTGCAGCCGGCCGCGCGGCCCGTGGTACGCCACCGTGTCGGCAGCCGTCTCGATCGCCCGCACGTCCAGGGTGCGGGCCTGCCCGATCAGCGCGGCGAGCAGCATCACGCCCTCGTAGCAGGACTCCCCCAGGCTGCCCAGCGGCGGCGCCTCCACCCCGAACCGGCGGGCGAACTCGCCGTGGAAGTCGAGGTTCTCCGGCGTCACGAGGCCGGCGAAGAAGCCCGCCGTGCTGTAGAGCCGCCGCGTCGCGCCCGCCCCGCTGGCCAGCAGCATGTTCTCGTCCATCAGGGTGCTCAGCCGCAGGCAGCGCTGGTCCATCGCGGCACGCGCGAACGCCCGGTTGAACCGCACCGCGTCCGCGCCGACGAGCAGCATCACCACCGCGTCGGCCTCGCTGCGCTCGATCCGGCGCAACACGTCGTCGAAGTCGTGTGTCTCCAACGGCAGGAACGCCTGCCCCACCACGCGACCACCGCCGCGCAGCGCGTACCGCTGGGCCGCCCGCGCGGTGCGCCGGGGCCACACGTAGTCGTTGCCGACCACGAACCAGCGGCGCGCGCCCTGCTCCCCCGCGAGCAGCCGCATCGCGGGCCACAGCTGCGCGTCCGGCGTCTCGCTGGTCAGATAGACCCCTTCGGTACGCTCACCGCCCTCGTACAGGGCGGTGTAGACGTACGGCACGCGGTGCGCGACCCGGGGCGCGAGCGCCTGCCGCACCGAGGAGATGTGCCAGCCGGTCACGCCCTGCACGGCGCCCACCGACACCAGCGCCTCCACCTGGGCGGCCACCTCGGCCGGCGGTGCGCCACCGTCGACCGGCACCAGCCGCACCTCGCGGCCCAGCACCCCGCCACCGGCGTTGATCTCCTCGACCGCGAGCTGGGCGCAGAGTTCGCAGGTCGGGCCGAACATTCCCGCCGGCCCGCGCATCGGGTACACCAGCGCGATGCTGACCACGGCCCGATCGACTGTGAGCCACGGCGGGGCCGGCGCGGACATGAGCCCATGATTGCCCGGCCGACGTGGGAAAACCATAGCTCTCCATGGAGCGGGACGAGTCGCTACCATGGCAGGGCCACCGGCCCAGGGAGTTCCATGTCAGACGTGCCCGGGGCGCCAGCCGATCTGCTGCGCTCGCTCACCCGCGCCGAACGGCTGCTCTCCCGCCGGTTGGCCGCCGTGCTGGCCGACGACGACCTGACCACCGAGGCGTGGCGGGTGCTCTGCCTGCTCGCCGACGGGCAGGGCCATCCGATGAGCGAAGTGTCCGCCGAGGCGTCGTTGCCGCCGG
The DNA here is from genome assembly GCF_001652995.1 of Micromonospora sp. NBRC 110037. NCBI lineage: Bacteria > Bacillati > Actinomycetota > Actinomycetes > Micromonosporales > Micromonosporaceae > Micromonospora > Micromonospora sp. NBRC 110037. The sequence goes on along the minus strand of NZ_BBVA01000002.1, from coordinate 718,398 downwards.
GGACCCTCACCAAGCTGGTCGACCAGCTCGTCGACCGGAACCTGGTGTTCCGGCGGATCGACCCGCTGGACCGGCGACGCATCCGGGCCCACCTGACCGCCCGAGGCCGCCGCGAGCACGCCCGCCTCGACGAGCGGGTCCGCACCAGCCTCGCCGAGGCGGGCGTACCGGCCGACACCGCCCTGCTCGACCACCTCGCCGACCTGATCGCCCGCCTCGACCCGGCGGCTCGGCGCGATGACGCTGAGACGGCCGGCCTTCGCCTCACTACACCTCGGTGAGCAGCGGCTCGCCTTCGAGGTGGGCGCGCAGCGTGTGCGCGTCGGCAGCGGTGGCGGTCCACAGTGTCGCCGGACCGCCCGCCAGGGGCAGCCGGGCGACGGTGCCCTCGACCGTCGCGGACTCGTGGGGCAGCGACGGGTCCACCACCAGCAGTGACCCGGTGGCCGGCGCGCCGCCGAGCACCGCGGGGCCGGCCCAGCCGGGCGCGCCCGGTCCCACGGCAAGCGACTGGCGCAGCAACGGACGGCCGTCGTAGTCGACCCGGGTGTGCACGACCGCGCTGCCCGGCGCCTCGCCGTACCGGCCGCAGATCACCTCGTCGCGCCACGTCAGCCTCGCCCCGGCGGCCACCTCGACCCGGGACTCGGCGAGGTGGGCGCAGCCGGCCGCGGCGACCAGTTGCTCGGGCAGCCAGTGCAGCGCGCCGCCGTCGCGCACCACGGCACGCACCACCATCCGCGACACGACGCCGGGCCGGCCGGGCAGGGCGACCGAGGCGGCGACGGTGTGCAGCCGCACCGCCGCCCCCGGTCCCACGTCGATCTCCAGCCGCAGGTCGTCGCCGGCGAGCGGGCCGGCCGCCCCGCCGACCACGTACACCGTCACGGCCCGACCGCGCCCGGGCGTCTGCCGCAGCAGCAGCGGTGTCTCACCGCGCAGCTCGGCGAGGACCGTGCCGCCCCGGCCGTCGGCCCGGGCCACCAGCCGGGCGTACGCGCGCATCAGGCCGGGCCGCCCCGCGCGGCGACCGGGTGCAGAGCCGCGTGGTGGGCCAGTTCGTGGCGGATCCAGTCGGCGACCCGTCCCGCCGCCGGGTCGCCGACGATCGACAGGAACACGGTCGGCAGGTCGCCGCGCCGGGCCCGCGCGTCCCGGTCCATGACGGCCAGGTCCGCGCCCACCATGGGGGCCAGGTCGGTCTTGTTGATCACGAGCAGGTCGGCGGACGTCACCCCGGGTCCGCCCTTGCGCGGCACCTTGTCCCCACCAGCCACGTCGACCACGAATATCTGCCGGTCCACCAGCCCTCTGCTGAACGTGGCGGTCAGGTTGTCCCCGCCGCTCTCGACCAGCACCAGGTCCAGCGGGCCGACCGCCTCGGCCAGCTCGTCCACGGCGTCGAGGTTGGCCCCGATGTCGTCCCGGATGGCGGTGTGCGGGCAGCAACCGGTCTCCACGGCGCGGATCCGGGCCGGGTCCAGCACACCGGCCCGCTTGAGGAAGTCGGCGTCCTCGGTCGTGTAGATGTCGTTTGTGACCACGCCGAGTCGCAGCTCCCCGGCGAACGCCCGGCACAGGGCCGCCACCAGGGCGGTCTTGCCGGACCCGACCGGCCCGCCGATGCCGACGCGCAGCGCCCGGCCGGCTTGGGCCAGCGGCGGATGCGGGTCCACCCCCGGCTCGGGGTGGGTGTGCGGAACGGTCTCGTCGTGCGGGGCAGGATTCCGGTCGGCCTCGGGCGCAACGGTGTCAGGACGCAAAGAGACGCACCTCCCAGGTGGCATGAGCTTCGGCATGGATGTCGGCAAGCGGGGCGGCCGCCGCGGGCAGCCGCTCGGGTGGGTCGTCGGCGGCCCGGGCCGCCGCCGCGGCGATGCCGTCACACCGGCCGGCGAGACCCACAAGCAGGGCCTGGACCCGGTACGGGTCGAGGCCGAGCAGGCGTACCGCCGCACTGGCCGCACCGGTCACCGTCCCGTGGACGGCGACCGTGGCGGTCTCGGCGCGGCTCAGGCCCGCGGCGGCGCAGAGCAGCCCGAGCACCAACGGCTGGTGCGCTCCGCCGGGTGTGGCGGGCAGGTCGTCGAAGGACGCCTCCGGCCAGATGGCCCGGCCCGCGCGCAGCAGGGCCCGTCCCTGGCGGCGGGACACCGTACGCAGCGCCGGCGCCGCCGTCCGGGCGTCCAGCTCCGCGTCGAGCAACGCCAGCGTGGACCCGCGTACGGCGGAACCCGACGTCACCGCCCGGTGCGCCGCCGCCGCGAACGCCGCACCGACCAGCCCGGCGGTGGCCAGCCGGCCGGCCAGGAACGCCTCCAACGTGGCCAGGTCGGTGACCCGGCCGGCGGCGACGGCCGCCTCCAGGCCGCCGGAGTGGGCGTGCGCGCCGGCCGGGAAGCGACCGTCGGCCAGCAGCAGGAACAGGCTCGACGTCGTCATCAGAACAGGAAGTACCGCTGGGCCATCGGCAGGCGTGTCACCGGGTCCGGCTCCACCACCTGACCGTCGATCCGCACGGTGAACGTGTCCGGGTCCACCTCGATCCGGGGCATCGCGTCGTTCTCCGGCAGGTCGGCCTTGCCCCGCGAGCGCACGTCCGCGACGGGCACCACCCGTCGCCGCACGTCCAGGCGCAGCCCGGCGTCGAGGGCCGCCGGCGCGACGAACGCCAGGCTGGTCGCAGCCGCCGCGGCGCCGTACGCCCCGAACATCGGGCGCGGCAGCACCGGCTGCGGCGTCGGGATGGACGCGTTGGCGTCACCCATCTGGGCGTACGCGATCATGCCGCCCTTGAGCACCAGGTGCGGTCGTACGCCGAAGAACGCCGGATCCCACAGCACCAGGTCGGCCAGCTTGCCCGGCTCGACCGAACCGATCTCCCGGTCCAGCCCGTTCGCCATCGCCGCGCAGATGGTGTACTTCGCCACGTACCGGCGGGCCCGGTGGTTGTCGGCCGCGCCGTCGCCGGGTAGCGCGCCGACCCGCTCCTTCATGACGTGCGCGCTCTGCCAGGTTCGCAGGATCACCTCGCCCACCCGGCCCATCGCCTGCGAGTCGGAGCCGATGATGGAGATCGCGCCGAGGTCGTGCAGCAGGTCCTCGGCGGCCATGGTGGACGGCCGGATGCGGCTCTCGGCGAAGGCCAGGTCCTCCGGCACGGACGGGTTGAGATGGTGGCAGACCATCAGCATGTCCAGGTGCTCGGCGAGGGTGTTGGCGGTGTACGGCCGGGTCGGGTTGGTCGACGACGGCAGCACGTTCGGCTCGCCGGCCACTGTGATGATGTCCGGCGCGTGCCCGCCTCCCGCACCCTCGGTGTGGTACGAGTGGATGGCCCGGCCGGCGATCGCCCGCAGCGTGTCGGCCACGAAACCGGCCTCGTTGAGGGTGTCGGTGTGAATGGAGACCTGCACCCCGGAGGCGTCCGCCACCCGCAGGCAGGCGTCGATCGCCGCCGGTGTGGTGCCCCAGTCCTCGTGCAGCTTGAAACCGCCCGCGCCGGCGCGCAGCTGCTCCCACAGCGCCTCCGGTGAGACGGTGTTGCCCTTGCCGAGCAGCAGCACGTTGACCGGCAGCGTGTCCAGCGCCTCGTGCATGCGGGCCAGGTGCCAGGCGTTCGGGGTGACAGTGGTGGCCCGGGTGCCCTCGGCGGGGCCGGTGCCGCCGCCGACGAGTGTGGTGATGCCGCCGGCGAGCGCCTCGGTGACGATCTCCGGGCAGATGAAGTGCACGTGCGTGTCGACGGCGCCGGCCGTGAGGATCCGGCCGTTCCCGGCGATGACCTCGGTGGCCGGGCCGATGACCAGCTCGGGGTGGACGCCGGGCATGGTGTCCGGGTTGCCGGCCCGGCCCAGCGCCACGATCCGCCCGTCGCGCAGACCCACGTCGGCCTTGACCACCCCCCAGTGGTCGAGCACCACCGCGCCGGTGATGACGGTGTCGAGGGCGCCCTCGGCGCGGGTCGCCCGCGACTGGCCCATCGACTCGCGGATCACCTTGCCGCCGCCGAAGACCGCCTCGTCGCCGCCTGCGCAGTGGTCGGTCTCCACCTCGATCAGGAGGCTCGTGTCGGCCAGCCGGATGCGGTCGCCGGTGGTCGGCCCGTACAAATCGATGTAGCGGTCCCGCCGCACGGCGGTCACCGCGTCGGCCCGTCGGTCGTCGGCGCCCCGCTCGTCGGCGCGTCTGTTCCCGGCGCGGCCGGTGGCGCTTCGTCCAGCGGCCCGGCGCACTCGCCGCGCAGGCCGGGCACGACGCGTGCGCCGCCGAGCGGAACCAGCTCGACGGTGCGGCTCACGCCCGGCTCGAACCGGACCGAGGTGCCCGCCGCAACGGCGAGACGCTGACCCCAGGCGAGCGCCCGGTCGAACATCAGGGCCGGGTTGGCCTCGGCGAAGTGGTAGTGCGAGCCGACCTGCACCGGACGGTCGGCCGTGTTGACCACGACCAGAGTGGTCACCGGCCGGCCCACGTTGATCTCGACCGGGCCGGCCGCCGGCAGGATCTCCCCGGGGATCACGGGATCGGGTGGTGCACCGTCACGAGCTTGGTACCGTCCGGGAACGTCGCCTCCACCTGCACCTCCCTCAGCAGCTCGGGGATGCCGTCCTGGACGTCCTCGCGGCCGAGCACGCTCCGGCCGGCCGACATGAGGTCGACCACCGACCGTCCGTCACGGGCCCCTTCGAGAAGGAAAGCGGTGATGATCGCGACGGCTTCGGGATAGTTGAGTCGCAGGCCGCGCTCGCGGCGGCGGCGAGCGACGTCGGCCGCGACGTGGACGAGCAGGCGGTCCTGCTCGTGCGGGCTGAGGAACACGGGATTCTCCGGTGGGGTCGGCGTGGCCCGCTCGCCGTCGGCTCCGCGTGGAGCCGCGCCGGGCAGGACCACCCGGAGTACGAGCTGGAGTCACACGACCGCCGCGACGCCGCCTACGGGTGGCCCGGGACTCCACCATCCCGGCCCGCTCGACGGGCACCCGGCGGTGTCGGTCGGATGCGGACCGCACCGCCCACCGCTTGAGCAGACCGTAGAGGATCGCCACCGGCGGGGGCAACAGTGTGCTCGGTGTGAGGGATCGAGCCCTGCCGGTGTCCGGGTCGGAGGGCACGCCAGGGACTCCCGCAGTACCCCATTCGCGAGCTGACGCGGGCGCACGTCGGGGAAGCCGTCGTCGGGTATTCCTGCAACTGTGGTGCGAAGACGAGGAGATCCGACGGCAGGCGGTGCTCGAACGCGCTGCCGCGATGGCACGAGGTTGCCGCACCGAGCGTCGCCGAACTTCGTCCCTACGTCGAGGACGCAGGTGCAGCCACCGCGGCCGGCGGCGTCGATGTCGGACAGGTTGCCGGAGGGTGAGGGCCCGCCCGGTGGTGGGTAGCCGGCGCGGTGCGCGGATGGCGACTCGCTGACAAGGGTCCGAACCCGCTCCCAGAAGGGCAGCCGGCGGCGCCAGCAACGCCGCCTTCGCGGTCCGGCCATCCCGGCAGGCGCGGCGGTGCTGTTCCTATCGGGTACGGCCTTGCGGGATACGCCGTCGTTTGGGTGTGGTGTGCGGAAATCTCCATGCAGAGGGCAACGGCAAGGGAGGCAGCGTGCTGGTCGCGGACCGCAGACTGGTGGGCCTGCTGCTGCTGACCGCGGTGTCTCCGACGGTCGAGGCCGTCGTCTTGGTCTCGCTGGGTTTCGTCGCGGCGCGGGGCCTCGCGCCGCAGGCGGCGGCGGTGTGGCCGTACGACACCTACCACGACCTGCGGTGGCTGTATGTCTATCACGACTCGTGGCCGTCATTCGTATTCTGGCTCAGTTTGCTGGTGGTGGCCCGAGGGCTCTTTCACACGCTGCTGGTGATGTTGGCATGGCCGGCTGAGGTGCCTCGGCCACCGGCGCGGTGGCTGTTGAAACGGAATGTCGGGCTCGCCGCGTTGGTGGCGGTCTTCGTCGCCCCGTGGGCCTTGATCTCGGTGGCCGCGTCGGTGGTGGCGCTGTCCTGGGTCCTGCTGGCCTCCCTGGTGCCGTTGTTCCTGCTGGCGCCATTCCTGCAACGGGCGGCTGTGGTAGGGCCGTGGTGGCGAGGCCTGCCGTCGATCTCGCTGGTGGGATGGTCGATGCTCAACTTCGTGGTGCTGACCGTGGCCGGCGCGTTGTGCTGGAGTCTGCCGGGCTGGTGGTCGGTGCCGGTGGCCGCCGTGGCCGGGGTGGTCAACGGGCTGCTGTGGAACCGGACGGTCCGTACCGCGCTGATCAATCCATCGACACGGTGGGTGAGGGTGCCGGCGACTCCCGTCGCGGCGGTTCTCGCCCTTGCGGTGCCGTTGCTCATCCCGCCGATGGTGGATGCCGTGCCGGACAAGAGCCTGCGGGCCGAGGCGGTGGTCCTCGACCACCCGCTGCCGCCCGACGTGCCGCAGGCAGTCATCGTCCTCGCAGGTTACGGGTCGTCGTACGGGGGCGAGCAACCTCTCGACAATCGTGTCGAGAGGTTCTCCTACCGGGGGTTGAGCCGGGACGGCACACCCCTGCCCTACCGGCCGCACGACACCACGATCTCGGTGGCGGACAGCGTGGGACTCCTCGACGAACAGGTGCGACGGCTACACCAGCGCACCGGCCGGCCGATCGCCCTGATCGGGGAAAGCGAAGGCGCGATCGTCGCCCGAACCTACCTTCAGCAGCGAGCGCACCCCGCCGTCGACACGCTGGCCATGTTCAGTCCCCTGATCAACGCGGGTCGCGCCTACTACCCGCCCCCGCGCGAGAACCACGGCTGGGGCGTGGCGACGGGATCGCAGCTTCGGATCGTGTTCGGCGTGATGCGCCTGTTCGGTGGCCCACATGCCGGGCCCGACGAACCGTTCATCCGCTCCCTGGTCGACGACGCGCCGTTCTACCGTAACCAACTCATGTGTCCGGTGCCCGGGATCCGGATGGTCGCTTTCATTCCCACCACCACGGCCGCAGAGGCGCCACCCGGCGACTACAGCGGGATCCCCGTCTTCCAGATGCCCGGCGTACACGGGGGTCTTCTCAACCGCAGCCTGGTCGAAGACCGGCTCCTGACCTTCCTCTCCGGCGAACCGATCCAGCAGGAACGCGAGGAGTACCCACTCCTGCAACGTCTCGGCGCCGCCTGGCAGGCCCCGCCCCTGCCCATCGCGGCCAACCCGGCCTGGTCCGCGTTCCGGCAACCCGATCCCGCCTTCACGGGGAAGGTGTGTCAGCCAACCGACTGATCCGTCCTCGTTGGTCGCCGGCCCACCGCGGAGCCGGCCGCTCGCCTTGCCAAGGCGTGCGGGTACCGTCGCCCGGACGCTCTCAAGCCACAGCGCGAGATCGATTGATGATCAGTAAGCGGGCGGCAGCCAGTGCCAGTCCGAGCACCAGCACCGTGCGGATCGGGTGATAGGTGAGGAAGAACAGGTGGAGCCCGACGAAGATCACCACCGCGGCCAGAGCCAGGGACGTCGACCAACGGCGGCGGAGCGGTCCGAGGGCTCCGGCCAGCGCCGTGAACACCCCGACGGCCAGATGCAGCCAAGCCCAGCCGGTGAGGTCGTGCTCGTGCACGGCACCGTCAGCAACCGAGACGTAGCGGGTGCCGCTCAGGTCGGCCGCACCAGCTACCGCGTCGAAGATCCCGGCCAGGCCCAGCAGGACAGCCGCCAGCCGTAGGCCCCTGTCGCTTGCGTTCCCGTCGGCCACCACACCCTCCGTAGGAACTCGCCCCTGCTGGCGGAGCGTCGATGTGGCGGGCAGACACCCATTCGTGCCCTTGCTGCGCCTGCCCCGCCCTCCGATCTTTGCCGAAACGAGCCGATCCCAGACACCGAAGCGGGAGCGTCACCGCTGCGGGTGACCTCCGGCGGGCCGAGAACGGTCGGTGCGTGACCACATGCACCGGCCGTGCAGGCGTGCCGGGCGACCCGTGCACCCGAACAACCAGCTCGTCAGCGAGCTGCCGATCAGGAATCCGCAGTCCGGTACCTGCCGCAACAGGCACCACGTGTACGAGCGCGGGCACGGCATCAAGCGGATGAGCCACCCGGCGGTCGGACCGAGCATGCTGACGAGGCGCCATGCCGGGTGCCCCCGGACCAGACGCTGTTCCTCTGCACCACCGACCCCGGCGTCCCGGCCCACGGCAACCTCCGTCTGCTGGGTCCCCTGACCGCCCAGGCCAAGCGGACGCCTCGTAGGGCCCAACGGGCAGCCCGCTCCCCGAGGCACAGCCACCGCCCCCGCACCTCGCCTACGGGGGCGGCGGCCATGGCAGGGGCGTCACAAGCAGAGCGCCCAACGCATGGTCTGCCTCGCGGCAGCCCGGCATGAGGCACTTCCTGGGACATACGCCGGTCATCACGGGTGACGGCCTCGTCGTTACCGAAGGCTTCACGCGGTGGCGCCTCGTGAATGTGATGATCGGAGCCAGGGTCCGGCTGACTGGTGCCCCGCTATGTTCGTCGACTCGGTGCGCCGAGTCGACGCCGGCGGTGGCCCGCCAGGCTGACGGCCACGACGGCGAGGCCGGCGATGACTGCCGCGGCGAGGATGTCGCCTGGGTAGTGCACGCCGACCCAGACGCGGGCGACCCCGACGACAAGCGCCGCTCCGGCCAGTACCACGCCCCACCGGCGGCTCAGGAAGGCGTAAGCGCCGAACGCCAGCGCGAACGCGGCGGTGGCGTGGTCGCTGGGCAGCGAAACTCCCGCACCGTGAGGGATCAGCTGGTGCACGTGATGACTCTGGAACGGGCGCTGCTGACTGTTCGAATGCGCCAGGACGGTGGCTGCGGCAAAGGCGAGGACCAGGGCGGCGCCGAGCTCGACGACCGGGCGTGTTCGTCGGCGGCGCAGTGTCACCACGGCAAGCAATGCGGTGACTGCGAAGATCAGATACAGCAGCCTGGTCGCGGCGAACTCCATGACGTCGTCGATACCGTCGATGCGTCCGGCGTGATCGTTTATGAGTTCGAACAGGCGGTAGTTCACCATGTCATCCTGCCGACTCGGTGGCGGGACCTCGGGGAGATCGGGTTATCCGCGGCGTTCCGGTCGGCGAAGCAGCCCGTCGGCGACCAGTTCGATGGTCACCGCGACGGCGACCGCCTCGACGGGTGTGCCGACGCCGAGCAGCACGCCCACGAAGGCACCGGGAAGGGTGACGGTCACCGTCGGCGGTGTTCGACCGATCCCGCCGAGCAGGCGGAAGCAGCGAGCCACACGCCGCCGCCGACCGTGACGGCCGCCAGGACAAGGCCGACGATACGGATGGGCTCGTCGGAGAGTGTTTCCCGGAAGACGGTGATGGCGACGAGAACGCTGACGACGGGGTCGGTGAGCGTGAGAGCTGTCAGGGGTGCGGCGAGGCGACCGTGCTGGAAGGCGGCCTGATTCAGGATCAGCCCGATGGCGACGGCCACTATCAGCGCCGCGGATCGCCAGCTGACCACGGCGGACAGCAGGGAGCCCGGGGAGCCGCCGGCGAGGTCCTTGACCAGCGCCGCCGCGAAGCTGTACGCGACGCCGCTGGCCACGCCCAGCAGCGCGCCCCGCGCGGCGCCATGGCGGCGACGCGCGGCCAGGACGCAGGCCGTAATGGCCGCCACCGCGCAGCTCATGGCGACCGTCCAGGCCGTCGGCGCAGGGCGGGTCACGCCGGCGCGGACGTCGGCGAGAAGCAGGAACGCGGTCAGGCCCACCACGCCCACCGCAACCGCGAGCAGGTCCCGGCGCGCGACGCGCTGGCCGGCGATGACGGCCTCGATCAGCACTGCCATGAACAGCCCGCTGGCCATGATGGGTTGCACGACCGCGAGCGCGCCGGAACGCAACGCGAGCACCTGGAAGACGACTCCGGCCGTGTCCGGGATCCAGCCGGAAAGCCACAGGCGGTTGCGGAACAGCCGCAGCAACAGCCGCGGGTCGAGCGCTGCGAAGCGCGGCTGCTGGGCCGCGGCGCGCTGATGCAGCGCGGCGGACAGCGCGAAGCTGAAGGCCCCGGCCAGCGCGTAAAAGATCATGGCTGGGTGCAGGAGTGGTCCGCGGGTGAGCGCCGGGACGTCACCGCGGGTTCCCATCCACTCCGGCCCCGGACCGCAGGGTCGCGGACACGATCGCGGCCATGTCGTCGGCGCTGGTGAACGCCGGCAGGGCGGAAGCCGCTGTGCGGGTCAACTCCTGGCACAGGTCGGCGGGGTTTCGGACGTAGGTGGTCAGGCCTGCGCCGGCGAGCACCTGCGCATTGGCTCGGCCGTGGCCGGGAAGCGGGCGATAGGTGATGGTGGGCAGACCCGCGGCCAGTGCCTGCTGGCAGGTGAGGCCACCAGCGTTCTCCACGATCAGGTCCACCGCCTGCATGAGGGTGGGCATGTCGTCGACCCAGCCCATGACGTGCCCGGGAAAGCCGGCCAGGCGCCGGCGCAGGCTGTCGTTTCGTCCGCATACCACCACCGGTGTGACACAGCCGGCGGCCAGCACCTCCCTGGCGGTACGGGCCACGTCGCCGGCACCCCAGGACCCGGCGACGATGAGCGCTAGTCTTCCCTTTTCGGGCAGCGTGAACTGGGCGCGGGCGGCGCGTCTGGCGGCATCCGTCGGTGGCCGGTAGCGGGCGGCTACAAGCGGGTCGACGAGTCGGACGTCCGGTGCGCCACGAACAGCGGCTTGCTGCTGGGTGGCCTCGTGGATCACGCAGTAGGTGTCGACGCCGGTCGCCATCCAGGTCGGGTGGATGACGAAGTCGGTGACATAGGTGACGACCGGTGTGCTCAGCCTCCCGCTGTGGCGCAGCGGGCCGAGGACCTGGTTGGCGAACGGGAACGTCGACACGACCAGGCCGGTGTCCGGCGGCATTTGCATCAGCATCCGCCGGCGGGCCGACCGTAAGGCGGACCTGATCATAGCCACCAGCGGTGGCGAACGGTCGGTGATCGTGAACAAGGCGTCGTAGCTGAGCGGGCACCAGCGCAACAGCGACCGGTAACCTTCGCGGATCATCCCGTGCAGGGGCTTGGGCAGGGACGTGAAGAAGTTGAGGTGGTGCACCTCGACGCCGTCGAGGGCGAGCCGGGCAGCCAGTTCAGCGGCGGCAGCGTCGTGGCCCGCGCCGATGTCGGCCGACACCACGACGATCCCTCCGCCGCCACACCGGCGATCCGGTGCAGGCCACGTTCCGGGAGGGATCCGGGCATGAGGATGCTCCCGCCACCCGTTGTTCACGGGCGCGGGTACCCGCTGTCACCGTCGTCACACCTGACCACCGACGCGGCCTGGGCGACTCCCCCCGTGGTCGTCCAGGCCGCGCCCCGAACCTGACCTCGCCACCTACGGCGCACGGCCACGGATCCTCCCGACGAGGAGCCTGACAGCGTCCTGGTACTCCGGTTGCGTGTGATACGGCCAGTGGCGTTCCACCGCGGGCGGAACGGTGTCCGTCGGCTCCACGGTGACACCGCGGGGATCGCGCAGCCGCACGTCGACAGTTGCGGCCTCCCGAGGTACGCCAGGCGTGAGGTCGGGATGGTCGAAGATCGGCGCGCCGATCGGGTCGGTGTCACGCCACAGGTTGCGCCACCGCCAGTCGATCCGCTCACCGAGCTCCCACAGCACCCGTTCGCCGAGGTAGGCCGGGTAGAGGCGGGCATAGATCCGGTACAGGGGGCTGCCGTGGGTCAGCAACGCGATCCGTGGCAGAGTCTCGGATGGCAGGTGCAGGACGGTGGCGGCGGCCAGTACCGAGCCGTGGCTGTGCCCGGAGATCACCACGGGCCCATGCGCGGCCAGTGCGCAGACCCGCCGCGTCAGTTCGGGCACGGCCCGCGCCGCGTAGCAGGGCGGTGCGAACGGGTGCACCGTCCGGGGCCAGAAGGTGCCCAGATCCCACAACACGCCGACGAGCCGGCGGGTCTCCGGCGACCGGTACGCGCGGTAGGCCAGGATCAGCAGTCCGACGACGATGAGGCTGATGATCCAGATACCGATGTCGGTGACATATGCGGTGAGCACGGCGAGGACGTCGTGGCGCCGATTGAGGCGGGCGGCGAGTTGTGTGGGGCCGATCCCGACGAGGTCGAGCGCCACGGTGGCGAGCCCGAGTGAGGAGACCACGAAGAACGCGACCAGGGTCGGCCCGAGTTCCTCGGTGACGAAGGAGCGGGCGACCGTGTCGCGGACCGCGGCCAGCCGCGGCGCCGCCGAAGCGGGCGCGTCGGGGTAGTCCCGCTCGACCACGCGTTGCGCGTACGCCCGACGACGGCGCCGGGCGGCGGGCAGGGTGAGGGCAATCGCCGCGGTGACGACGAGCAACGCGGCCAGCCCGGCGAGCGCGGCCCACCAGTACGCCACCGGTGGTTCCAGTGGGCCCAGCGCAGGTGGGCTGGGCCGGATCGGGTCGGGGATGCGGCCCCGGTCGAGATGGTCGGCGGTCCGGAACACCAACGTGGTGGTGTAGGCGGAGGTGACCGTGACCGACATCGCCGCCACCAGCGGCGTGCCGAGTCCGCGCAGCAGCGCGCGCGAGCCGGCCGGCCGGGTGCGCTGCCGCGCCAGCGTCACCGCGGCGATCAGGACCAGCAGCAGTCCCTGCGCGGTGACCAGGCCGGCGGCCGCGCCCTCGTAGCCGGGCATCTGCCCGGCCACCACCGGCACCTCCCGTCGGGACACGGCGTATCCGAGACTCGACACGGTGGCCACCGCGACGAGGATCCACAGCAGGCGTCGCAGCGGGCCGGCCCACCTCACGCTCACTGTCACCAGCAGCAGCGCGGCGCAGAACAGCACGAGTCCGCCGGTGAGGCCGAGCAGCGCGACGGCTACGCCGTTCCACCGATCGTGTGACACCGCGACGACCAGGCTGAGGTAAACAGTGCCGGCGCCCAGCCCGACATGGATCTGACGCAGCCACGACGTCATCCGCTCGTCGTGCCAGATCCCCGGTGCGGCTAGGCTCCCGGTCGACTCCAGCAGCCGCTCGTGTGGCGGGGTGGCCTCGAAGCCTTCGAAGGCACGCGCCGAGCGCGCGCCGACGGCCCAGAACACCCGCAACGCCAGCAGCGGCACCAATGCCAGCACCGCCAGGCGCGGGCCCATTGGCAACGCCGCCAGCCAGGACAGGTACGGCCGCCCCTGCCGGCACTCCACGTACGGCACGCACTGCCAGCCGGGCAGGTTCATGCTCACCCCGACCAGCGCGAGCGTGAACGCCACGGTCAGCGACCCGGCGAGCAGGCGACACAACCCGCCGAGCAGGCCGAACCGGTCCGCCAGGGTGGGGCGCAGCCAGACCGCGAGGTTGCCCAGCATGAACGGCAACAGCAGCAGCATGGACGCCGTCCGCACCGCCACCCCCGCGGTCAGGGCCCCCCACCGGTACGCCTCCACCACCACCCCGGCGGTGGCGCCGCCCGCCCGACCGAGTCCCTCCCGGACCCGGTAGAACCCGGCGTGCCGGTCCCCCGCCACCCGCACCACGATCGGATGATCGACGATGGTCTCCGCCGACGCGCCGGAGACCCCGTGAACACGCAGCTCGACAGCCTCGTCACCGGGCGCGCTCACCAGGACAGCGTCACAGAAGCTGCCACGGTGCCGCTGCCGAACACCGAACACCGAGAGCGGGGATTGAGCCGCGCCCGGGATGCGTTCACCGGAGTGGGTGATGGTCGACCTCATCCGGTCGGATCAGCCGTCAGCGCCCCACCTTCACGCAAGCGCAGGCGATCGGACGGGCCGTCGTTCACTGCCCGACAGGGCGGTAGCGGAGGTGTACGACGCCGTTTCGGAATCGGCGCTCGTCGAGGAGTTCGAGGTCGACGCGCATGCCGGTCGGCAGGCCCGGCTTACCCCCGCCGACGACCACGGGCCAGACGAACAGCTGGCACTCGTCGACCAGCCCGGCCTCAAGAGCCTGCGCCGCGAGGTTTGCACCTCCAACGGTGAGATCGCTGCCGGCCGTGGCCTTCAGTTCGCGTACCGCGGCGGGGTCGAAGCGGCGTTCGAGCCGGGTGTCGGCGGTCGACACCGCGGCGAGGGTCGTGGAGTACACGACCTTTCCCGCTGCCTGCCAGGCGCTTGCGAAGTCGGCCATGAGGTCGGACTGCGCGGCCAGAGCGGCGTCGGTTTCCCATACGGCCATCGCCTCGTACAGCCGCCGTCCGTAGAGGAACGTGCCCACGGACCGCAGGAGATCGGTGTAGACGACGAACACCTCGTCGTCCATCGGCAACCAGGCGAACGCGCCGCGTTCGTCCTCCATGTAGCCGTCGAGCGACACGTTGTTCACATAGATCAGCTTGGCCATGCCTTACCTCTCGATGGTCAACCGCAACAGCCTGGACGCACGGGCGCATCACCCAGCAGCCTCGTGGGCTGCCCCGCTCATTGACTACGAACACCCCTGCCCAGATCCGACACCTCCGGCCGACACCAACGGCGAACGGTGCACGCCCACCGCCGCGTGTGCCGGCCGGGGCGACCGCCGGGCGGCTGCGTACGCTGGTGGCGGAGGCGCTGAGGGAACCGTCGGCCCGGCAGACGATCAGGTGATCGTCGCCCCCGCCGGCCCGCGTACGACTCAGGACCTGACGGCGGAAGCCGGACTGTCGGCGGGACCGCCGCGCGGCTGACCAGGAGACCGGAGGAGCGCCCAGGCGCCGCGCACCGCGCGGACTCCGGCGACGTCCCGCCGGACAGGCCGCGGGAACCCGCGCCGTACGCACGGGTTCCCGCGGCCTGTCCCGGGTCCGCCGGGACTCGCCCTACCCCGCCCGCTGCGGGCCGACGACGGTCCAGCAGAGGCCGGCGGGGTCGCGCAACGTGACCTGGTGCGACGGGGCAGCCGGCGGCTCGACATGGGCGCCCGCGGCCACCGCCCGCCGCAGCACCGACTCGGGGTCCGTCCGCTCGATGGTCAACACCTCGTCACGGTTCGCGGCCACCGACGGGTCGCCCGCCTCCCACCACTCGCTCACGATCAGGCGATGACCGCCGACGGCCAGTTCCGCGTGCACGACATGCCCGTCGAGCAGGCACTCCCGTTGGATGGCCACGGCGTCGAAGACGTCCGTGTAGAAGGCGATCGCCTCGCTCGTGTCGCTGACCGTCAGGTGCGGTCCCGTCCGCTGGTCCTGTGCCCGCATGAGACTGCTGCGTCCCTTCGCTACTCGGCGATCCGGGTCCGGCCGGTCCAGCGGAAGACCACCGGCTCGACCGTCGCGGCGGCGGTGCCCCGCTCGAAGTGCTCGTACCCGCCGTAGTACAGGATCTTGATCTTCTTCTCGGCCCTGGACACCCGACGGCTGCGCAGATCGGCCGGCAGGCCGGCCGGGCCGCCCTCCAGGACGACATCGATGACGCCGGCGGCGTCCCGGGCGACCGGATCAGCTTGCGAAACGTCCTTCATGGCACGACCTCCGTCGCATTCCGCACACCCCGCGAGCCGCCGCAGGGGCGACGCGGTTCGGTCCACACAGGTCCAACGACACCCGTTGCCGGGTGAACGGACGCTCCGCGGTCGAACGTCCTTGTCCGGTGAGCGGCCACCCGTTCAGCTCCGAACGTAGTGCAGATCACATTTCGTGAGCACCCTTAGCGCACCCCTAGAAACGGCCCTGGGCAGCGACGATGCCGGCGGACCAGCCCGGTCGGGAGGCGGGCTCACTCCCAGCGGAAGAACCGCGTCGCCCCCAGGGCGGCGACGGCGGCCGTGACGGCCAGGGCGATCAGCTGCGGCAGCTCGGGGTCGGCCCCCGCCCACGCCGCGCCGATGGTGTCGACAGTCGCGCCGAGCGGCGAGTAGTCGGCCACGGCCGCCAGGGCACCCGGCATCCGGTCGCGGGGCAGCCAGGCGCCGGCCAGGAAGAGCAGCGGGAAGAACAGCGCGGGGCCGATCGACTGTGCCGCCCGGGCCGACGGCGCCAGCGCCGCGATCAGCAGGCCGACGGCGAACAGGCACGCGACCCCGAGGAGGAAGGCCAGTACGAACCCGGGCAGGTTGGCCGGCGCCGGCTGGTCCAGCAGGAACCGCACGGCGATCGAGGTGACCACCGCACCGAGCACGCCCATCACGAGGTTGACCACGACCTGGGCGACCAGCAGCAGCGCGGGCTGCACCGGGGTGGTCGCCAGACGGCGCAGGATCCGGCGTTCCCGGTAGATGCCCAGCGCCATCGGCAGGGTGAAGAGCGCGAGCATGCCGATGGTGAGAGCCAGCGCGAGCGACGGCAGGAACGTCTGCTCGGCGTGCTGGCCGGTGTCGGCGGCGGTACCGGCACGCTGCGGCAGGCCGAAGACGAGCATCAGGCCGATCGGCAGGGCGAAGACGAAGAACAACGACACGGGCTCCCGGAGGAACAGCTTCGTCTCGACGGCGATCAGCTTGGACAGGGCGCTCACGACGACCTCCCGTCGGTCGGGGACTGCGCGGCGGCCCGGCCGCCGCGGCCGGTCAGGGCGACGAAGGCGTCGTCGAGGGTGGGCTGCTCGACCCGCAGGTCCGTGTAGGTCGTCCCGCGCCCGTTGAGCACTGCCAGGACCGACTGGAGCACGTCCTTCGTGCCGGTCACCGTCACCTCCGCCCCGTAGCGGCTGACCCCGGTCACGTCGGGCGCGGCGAGCAGCAGGGCGTCCTCGACCGGCTCCGCCGGGCGGAAGTGCACCCGGTGCTCGCTGCCGACCCGGGCGAGCAGGCCAGCGGGGCTGTCGATGGCCACCATCCGCCCCTTGTCGATGATCGCGATCCGGTCACAGAGTCGTTGCGCCTCCTCCATGAAGTGGGTGACCAGCACGACGGTGACGCCGCGGTCGCGAATCCGCTCGACGAGATCCCAGGTGTCCCGGCGGCCCTGCGGGTCGAGGCCCGTGGTCAGCTCGTCGAGGATGGCGATCTCCGGCCTGCCCACCAGCGCCAGGGCCACCGACAGCCGCTGCTTCTGCCCGCCGGAGAGCTTCTGGAAGTAGGTGTTGCGCTGCTCGGCCAGGCCGAGGTCGGTCAGCAGCTCGTCGATGTCGGCCCGGTTGCGGTAGAAGGACCGGTACAGGTCCAGCGCCTCCCGCACCCGCACCTTGTCCGGCAGTTGGCTCTCCTGGAGCTGGGCGCCGACGCGCTGGCGCACCTCGGTGCGGTCGCGCACCGGGTCCAGCCCGAACACCCGGACGGTCCCGCCGTCGGGACGGCGCAACCCCTGCACGCATTCCACAGTGGTCGTCTTGCCGGCGCCGTTCGGGCCGAGGACGCCGAAGATCTCGCCCTGCTCGACGGTGAAGGAAACGTCGTCGACCGCGACCTTCTCGCCGTACCGCTTCTGCAGATGATCGACCTCGATGACCGGCATCCGGGATGGTCCTCCTTCATGTGCGGTTTGCCGCCGGGAAGGGCGGACCACTCGGCTGATCGCGGCGTCGGTCCGCGGCAACGGGCCGGACCCGGGCCGACCGACGCCCGACATCATCCGCGCAACCGATGCCCCGATCAACTGATCAGGTGACGAATCGGGGGTGTCGAGGCGGGAAACCATCCTCCACAGGGGTACCGCCCGGCGACAGGGGTGTCGCCCGGTCACGCCAGGTGTCCGGGCGTCCCGTCCGGGCGGGCGGCGGCTCCGGGCGGCTTCTCGCCCACGGATCCGGTGTGGCTCGTCACCGCCGTGCCGGGCAGAGCGGCAGCAGCTCGTCGAGCCGGGTCAGAACGACGTCCGGGCCGGCCGCGCGCAGCGTCTCCTCGTCGGACTCGCCCCACAGCGCGGCCACCGCCGTCACCCCGGCCGCCCGCGCGCTGGCCAGGTCGCTGGGCGCGTCGCCGACCATCAGCGCCTCCTCCGGCCGGGCCCCGAGCAGGTGCAGCGCCCGCCGTACGATATCGGGCGCGGGCTTCGGGCGGGGCACCTCGTCCGAGCCCACCACGTGGTCGACGAGCGGCAACAGGTCGAGCCGGCCGAGCAGGTCCCGGGCGCGTACACCGCTGCGGCCGGTGGCCACGGCGAGCCCGATCCCCCGCCGACGCAGGGTGCGCAGCAGCTCCGCCGCGCCGACGACCGGGCTGACCCGGTGTGCAAGGCGGTTGCTCTGCCGCACGAACGGCTCGGCGAGCGCCGCCGGCAGACCCATCAGCTCCAGCACCTCCGGCAGGTACCGGCCCGGGTGGCGGCAGTACTCGTCGACCGGGGCCAGGCCGTCGCCGACCACCTCGGCGTAGGCGAGGGCGAACGCCTCTCTGGCCACGGCGAGGCTGTCGACCAGCACCCCGTCGAGGTCGAACACCACCGCCCGGACACCGTCGGGTGCCGCCGTCGCCCTCGCGACCATCGATGTCACCTCCCCGCCCGCACGACCGCCACGGCCGGTAGGGGTGGCAGGCCGCGGAGACCCCCGACTACGGTCAGGACCGTTCTCCCGGCCCACCGGCGGCGCACTCGCCCGCCCGGATCCGGCGGTACCCCACGACCCTACCGGCGTCGCGGCCCCCGGCAGGGCTCGGACCGGGCCGCTGAGAGGATCGCACCATGCCGCTGCTGGGCTGGCTGACGAAGACAACCGACGAGCACCCGGACGCGATCCGGGTCGGCGGCCGGGCGGCGTCCTGGGTGGAGCTTCGCCGCCTTGCCACGGCGGTGGCCGACGAGCTGCGCGGCGTCGACCGGGTGGCGATCGAGGCCACCGCCACCCTGGAGACCGTGGTCGGCGTGGTGGGCGCGCTGACGGCCGGGGTTGCGGTCGTGCCGATCCCGCCGGACGCCGGGCCGATGGAGCGCGATCACATCCTGCGCGACTCGGACGCGACGGCGCTGCTGGCCCCGGCCGGCGCGGAACGCACCGTCGGTGACGCCGGCCGGCCCGTCGTACCCGTCGACCTGACCCGCCGGTCGGACACCGTCCACCCCGAGCCGGATCCGGCCCGCACCGCGGTGATCCTCTACACCAGCGGCACCACCGGCGCCCCGAAGGGCGCCGTGATCTCCCGCCGCGCGATCGCCGCCTGCCTCGACGGGCTGGCCGACGCCTGGGCATGGACGCCGGACGACCTGCTGGTGCACGGCCTGCCGCTGTTCCACGTGCACGGGCTGGTGCTCGGCGTGCTCGGACCACTGCGGCTGGGCGGCCGGCTGCACCACGTGGGCCGCCCCAGCCCCGACCGGTACGCCGCCGCCAACGGCACGATGTACTTCGGGGTGCCGACGATGTGGTCCCGAATCGCCGCCGACCCGGACGCGGCCCGGGCGCTGCGTCCGGCGCGGCTGCTGGTCTCGGGCAGCGCGGCGCTGCCGGCGGCGGTCTTCGCCGACCTCGCCACCCTCACCGGTCACCGGGTCGTCGAGCGGTACGGGATGACCGAGACCCTGATCACTGTGAGCGCCCGGACGGACGGCCCACGCCGGCCCGGCACCGTCGGGCTGGCGCTGCCCGGGGTCCGTACGCGGCTGGTCGGCGACGACGGCACCCCGCTCCCGGCCGACGGGGCGACGATGGGCGAGCTTCAGGTCACCGGCCCCACGCTGTTCGACGGCTACCTCAACCGTCCGGACGCCGACGCGGCGAGCCGTACCCCGGACGGTTGGTTCCGCACCGGGGACGTCGCCACCGTCGACCCGGACGGCTGGCACCGGATCGTCGGCCGGGCGTCGACCGACCTGATCAAGAGCGGTGGCTACCGGATCGGCGCGGGGGAGGTGGAGGACGCCCTGCTGACGCACCCGGGGGTCCGTGAGGCAGCCGTGGTGGGCACACCGCACCCCGACCTCGGTCAGCAGGTCACCGCGTACGTGGTGGGCGACGGGGTGGGCGAGGCCGAGCTGATCGACTTCGTGGCCCGGCACCTTTCGGCGCACAAGCGACCACGCGAGGTGCGCCTGGTCGACGCCCTGCCCCGCAACGCCCTGGGCAAGGTGCAGAAGACGCGGCTCAGCGCCGACGGTTAGGACGCGACCGCCGGGATGCTGATCGCGGTGACCACCAGTCCCCGCTCGACCAGGAACCTGCCCGCGAACGCCCGCACCTCGGCCCCGCCGAGCACCGGACCGGGCACCAGCAGCCGGGCCTCAAACGTGCCGGCCGGGTCGAACACGATGTCCGCCTCGGAGAAGTCCAGCCACTGGCCGGTGAGCGGGAACCACGCCTTGTACACCGCCTCCTTGGCGCTGAACAACAGGCGGTCCCAGCAGACGGCGGGGCGGACCGCGGCCAGCGTGACGGTGCGCGACCGTTCGGCCGGCAGGGCGATCGCTCCGAGCACCCCGTCGGGCAGCGGGGCGTGCGGCTCGGCGTCCACCCCGAGGCTGGCGAACGCCGCCGTACGGCCGACGACCGCCGCCCGGTAGCCATCGCAGTGCGTCATACTGCCGACCACGCCGTCGGGCCAGAGCGGGGCACCGCGTGCGCCGGAGACGATCGGCGCCGGGGCGAGGCCCAGCTCGCCGAGGGCCAGCCGGGCGCAGTGCCGCACGGTGGTGAACTCCCGGCGTCGTTTCTCCACCGACCGTGCCACCAGCGCCTCCTCCTCGGGGAACAGGGTCACGCCGGCGGGATCGGTGAAGGACTCGGACACCGCCACGGTGGAGGGCAGGATCTGCTCGATCACGTTGGCCGATGGTAGGCGCTGCGGCACCCCTCGCCGCGGCGGGCCTCGGCGATAGGTGCACCATAGGGGTCGGGTACGGGTGCCGGCCTGCACGGGACAGGTGCCACTCTGAGCGCCGTCCCGGTCCTGCGGGCGGGGCACCTGGATTTGGGGCGGATGGACGCGGGAATGGCGATGCTCACTGGCAAAGTGGTGCGGTTCGACGAGGTGCGGGGCTACGGGTTCATCGCCCCGGACGACGGCAGCGACGACGTGTTCGTGCACGCGAACATGCTCGACGGCGACAAGTGGGCACTGACGCCCGGCGTCCCGGTCGAGTACGACGCGGTGGAGACCGAGCGCGGGCCCAAGGCCGTGCTGGTGCGGGTGTCCGGCGTCGCGGTCGGCGGCGGGCGCAGCAGGGACAGCGGACAGGCCACGGGCGGCGCGGAGGACGACGAGGGCCTGTGCGACGTCCTCTCCGAGCGGGCCTTCTCCGCGGAGACCACCGAGGCGCTGGTGACCTCCGTGTCGGACCTGACCGGAGCGCAGATCGTGGCGGTACGTGCGAGGATGCTGGAGCTGGCCCGGCGGCACGGCTGGGTGGAGGGCTGACCGTGGCGGGGGCGGGTCACCGCTGCCCCCTGTCCGGCCGGCTCAGCCGCCGGCGATCAGCAGGGACTTCCTGATCCGCCCGAAGGCGCTGCGCGGCAACTCGTCGACGAAGTGCACCCGCCGGGGGCGCTGGCCCGCCGAGAGGTACCGGCCGACGTGGTCGATGAGCACCTGCGCGGTCACCCCCTCGGCGACGACGTAGGCGGTGACCTGCTCGCCGAGCGCGTGGTGCGGCGTGCCGACGACGGCGGCGTCGCGCACGCCGGGGTGGCTCAGCAACGCCTCCTCGATCTGCCCGGCGGGCATCCGCCGGCCCCGGCTGTGCACCACGTCGAGCCCGCGTCGCCCGATGATCCGGTACGTGCCGTCGGGGGCCACGCTGGCCAGGTCGCCGGTGGCGTGCCAGCGACCGGCGGCGAGGCTCCGCCCGCCGACGTACCCGCTGAACAGCATCGGCCCGCAGACGCTCAGCTCGCCCGCCGACTGGCCGTCGGCCGGCACCGGCCGGTCCTCGCGGTCCAGCACGCGCGTCTCGACGCCGGGCAGGGGGGTGCCGACAGCGCCTGGCACCGTACGGTCGCCGGGGCGCCCGGTCAGCGCGACGAGCGTCTCGGTGGTGCCGTAGGCCTGCACCGGCCGGTGCGAGGTGAGCAGTCGGAGCCGTTCGGCCACGGCGCGGGCCAGCGGGCCGTCCGCGGAAACGAGGATCCGCGCCGCGGACAGCGGCCGGGCCCGGTGGCCGTCCAGCGCTATCTTCGCCCACTGGTCGGGCGACGCCAGGTGCACGGAGCCGACCGGCCCGGTGCCGGCGTGGTCGAGGTGGACGAAACGGCTGCCGGCCCGCAGCGCGCCGAGCAGGCCGACGACCAGACCGTACGCCCGGAACAGCGGGGTGCCCTGGACGACCACGTCCTCCTCGCTCCAGTGCCACGCACGGGCCAGAAGGTCGAGGTCGGCGGCGATGGCGCGGCGCGAGATGCGCACCCCTCGTGGCGGCCCTGATGCGCCACCTGTGTAGAGGATGACGGCGTCGCTGCCCGGGGCGGGCTCGGGATGCCGCGTCGAGGCGTGTTCTCGCAGGTCGACCGGGATCGTGGACAGGCCGTCGGCCCCGGACGGGGCACGGCCGAGGATCACCGTCGCTCCGGACTGCCGCAGGATACGGCGGCGTTCGCGTTCGTCGGCGCCGGGAGGCAGCGGTACGAGCGGTGCCCCGGCGAGGAGGGCGCCGAGCATTCCGACCACCGCTTCCAGCGTCGGTGTGCCCTCGACCGCGACCGCGGTCGCGCCCCTGATCCGATCAGCGACGGCGGTGACGCAGCCCAGCAGGGCCTCGCTGGAGAGGGCTTCTCCGGCCACCGTGACCGCGTCGGCCCGATCCGCACCGAATCCACGCAGCACCGGCAGCAGTGTCATCTCCGCTATCCCCTGCGCGGGGCCGCAACGAGTCGCGGCGGCAGCTGGGACATCACGACGGCCACAGAACCCTTCAGGTCTCGGGCCTGCACGGCCCCATGTCCGGCTATCCAGACGGTGGAGACCGGGTGCCCCGAAATTAGGGCCGGGCTATCGTCGGGCACAACCCCTAGCCGCCGAGTCCGAATCCCCCTGTCCGGGCCTACTGGCCAGCTAGGACCGAATCCCGGCCGTCCTGACACAACGGCCGACACGAGCGCTCACTCCGGCTCGGCGAACAATGCAGAGGCCGCATTTGTCCTCAGCGAGCGAAAATCGACCGTAAAACGTCCTCCTCGATGCCCGGCAGCTAGCCGTCACGGCTTTATCGCATTGACGTGTGCCGCATGAGACCAGCCTTCGGGCCGGATGGGACCGCAGGCCTCCGCAACCAACGGGACACTCGGATTCATAATTCTTTTTCATACATAATCGCAGAATCTCCCAAACGTCCGAATCGTGGCCCGCCGACGCACACCAAGCCTCGACCGCCGGCAGGGCCGGACAGGCATCGATCGCAGTTCCGGCATCAATGCCTTACATCGCAACAATCGAGCGCCTCCGGCAATTGCCGGAGCCCCGACCGGACCCCACGGCCCCGCCCCGGGGACGGACGACACCTCCACAGCAGCTTCCGGCACCACGCCCGCCCGCGCCGGGATCGGCACGGGCGGGGTCACGAACGCCGAGTTCAACGACGATGACGCCCAGCTCGACGCCTCCGCACGCCGCGACCGCGGCAGCTTCGAACCTTGCGGCGAGAGCGACCGGTAACGCCCGGACGTCGGATTAGCACGGAAGAGCCCATTCGCCAATCAGCAGGCGGGCCGAATAAGCGGAACCATCGGCTCAGGAGAGCGCTCTGTCACGGTACGGGACCAGCCGGCGACTTTCCGTCGCCACCCCCGGTCGGGTCACCCGAGACAAGTAACCCATGTTTGCCCATCCTTTACACAACTCGGCTTGCCGCCCAATTGCCCAACTGCCATACTCCCACCATCAAGCAGGTCGATAGGAAGTGTCGACCCCGAGAGAGCTGGGGAATTATCGCCGACGCACACGGGAACACGGCTCGCAGCAGCCAACCGGTCAAGTCGGTCGATGGCGCACCGGCAAAGCTCGACACCAGTCGATCCTTGCCGATAATGGAATGGGTCAAGAATTGCCGGTCTCCAATTTGGTCGAGCTGTCGGGCCGCACCGGGCACCCGGCCCTCCCCCGGAGGGGGCGGTGATGGAGCTGACCGAGCGTTCGAGCCAGCTCGGCCTGCTGGAGCGCCGACTCGCAGACCTGCTCCGCGGCGGCACCTCGCCGACCGACCGGCCGGTGACCGTGCTGACCGGCCCGGTCGGCTCCGGCAAGACCGCGCTCTCACAGGCCTTCGCCCGGCGCGCCTGCGACGCCGGAGCACGGGTCATCGGCGCGAGCGCCTCCCGCGCGGAGCGCAGCGTACCGCTGGAGGTCGTCCGGCAGCTCGTCCGCGCGGTGCCGTCGTGCGCCGCGGACGCCCCCGACATCCGGGCCCGCCTCGCCCGGCTGCTGGACGCGGGCGCCCTCGCATGGAGCGACGCCGATCCGGCGGACGCGGAGAACGCCCGGCTCACCGCCGCCATCGGGCGCGCCCTGCTCGAACTGACCTCGCGGGGGCCGCTGGTCATCGTGGTGGACGACATCCACCACGCGGACGTGCCGTCGCTGCGCTGTCTCGATTACGTGGCCCGGCGGCTCTCCGGCCTATCCGTGCTGATGGTCCTGACGGAGGCGCCACGCACCCGGCCGTGGCAGGCGGACGTGCACGCCGAGATGCTGCAACCGGCGAAGCTGCACCGCATCCGCCTGCCGCTGCTCACCGCCGAGGGGACGTTCCATCTGCTCGCCCAGCGGCTCGACATCCCGCTCGCCCGCAGCATCGCCGAGGAGAGCCACCGGATCAGCGGCGGGAATCCGCTCCTGGTGCACGCGCTCGCCGATGACCAGGCAGCCGCGCCACGGTCCGCCGGCGCCCCGGCGGTCGGCGAGTCGTTCCGGGAGGCCGTGCTGAGCTGCCTGTACCGCTGCGACCGCCTGGTGCTCAACGCCGCCCGGGTGCTCGCCGTGACCGGCGAGCCGCTGCACGGCAGCCTGCTGCCGCATCTCGTCGACGCCCGGTTGCACCCCGCGCTGGGCGCTGTCGACAAGTCGACCAGCGCGGGGCTGATCGACGAACAGGGGTTGCGCCATCCGGCGGTGACCCAGGCCGTGATCGACGGGATGACCGCCGAGGAACGCGTACGGCTGCATCTGGGAGCAGCCCGCCTGCTGCACGACGACGGCGCGCCCCCGGCCCGCATCGCGCCGCACCTGGTGGACATCGGCGAGCTGGCCGAACCCTGGATGGCGCAGACCCTGCTGGACGCCGGCGAGCAGGCGCTGCTCGACGGCGAGGTGGAGACCGCCCTGCGGTACCTGCGCCGGGCGCACCGCAGTGGCGTCGGCGAGTGTCTGCGGGCGCGGATCCGCTCCGCGCTGGCGCGCGCCGAGTGGCGACTCGACCCGCAGGCCACGATCCCCCACCTGGTCAGCGTCGCCACCGCCATCCGGGCCGGGCACCTCGGCAGCCAACAGGCCGCCGGTCCCATCCAGTACCTCCTCTGGCACGGTGAGATCGACAAGGCCGTCGACCTGGTCAGGCACCTCAGCGAGCGGTCGGATCCCGCAGATCCGCAGTCCGTGGCCGAGCTGCTCATCATCACCGGCTGGATCTCGACGCTCTATCCCGGGGTCATGGTCGACCGGCCCGCGCCCGCCGTGGCCGCGCGGGATCCGCTCACGCTGGCCCGGGTCAAGCACGGGCTCAGCGGAGTCATCCTGCTGTCCGGCGTGCTGGCCCGGGGTGACGCGGGCGTGGTCGAGCAGGCCGAGCGGACACTGTCGACCACCGGGCCGGACGACGAACCGCACATGTGGAGGGTCATCTGCGCCCTCATCGCCATGATCTACGCCGACCAGCTCGACCTGGCCGACGACTGGTGCGACCGGCTGGACCGCCACCTCGCCACCCCGCACCACCCCACCCCCTCGGCCACGCTCACCGCCCTGCGGGCCGCCGTCGCCGGCCGGCTCGGCGACCTCCCCCGCGCCGGCAAGCTGGCCGACGAGGCACTGGGGCAGCTCTCGCCGAAAGGCTGGGGGGTGGTGATCGGGATACCTCTCGCCGTCCGGATACGGGCCCTGACCTATATGGACCAGCTCGACACGGCGGCCGCCTGCCTTCAGGTGCCGGTGCCGCCGGCGATCTTCGAGACCCCGCTCGGGCTGCACTACCTGCACGCCCGCGGGACGCACGCCCTCGCCGCGGGAAGCCCCGAGGCCGCGCTGGCCGACTTCCAGCTCTGCGGGCAGCTGATGCAGCGGTGGCAGCTGGACTTCTCGGGCCTGGTGCCGTGGCGCACCGAGTCGGCTCGGGCACTGCTCCGGATGGGCCGCCGTCTGCAGGCGCGCAAGCTGGTGCGCGACGAGTTGGCCCGGCTGCGGCCCGTCCATGTCCGGTACCGGGCCGCGGCCCTGCGGGTTCTGGCCGCGACCGAGGAGGGACAGGAACGGATCCCGCACCTGCGCAGCGCCGTACGGCTGCTGCGGCAGTGCGGCGACCGGATGGAACTGGCGCACAACCTTGCCGACCTCGGTCACGCCTACGAGCAGGCCGGCGACCGGCGGCAGGCCCGCGCCGCGACCCGGTCGGCCCGGGCTCTCGCCGAGGAGTGCGGCATCCCGACGTTGTGGCCCAGCGCCCTGTCCACCAGGGACGGCGCCACCGGCAGCCGGGCGGATGCGGCGGTCTTGGTCCAGGGCCTGACGGACACCGAATCCAGGATGGCCACCCTGGCCGCCCAGGGTCACACCAATCGTGAGATCGCCGAGAAGCTCTTCCTGACGGTCAGCGCGATCGAACAGCGGATGACGCGCATCTACCGGAAGCTGGACGTCAACTCGCGCGGCGAACTCGCCGGACGGCTGCGGTTCGACCGCTCCGGCACGACGGTGCTGGATCCGCTGACGCGGGGCACGGACCCCCCGGGCGGCCGTCCGTCCGGCCCTCGGCCGCGCTGATCCCGGTCGGGCTTCCGCACGGAACAGCCGACGGGCGTCACGCGACCGTCACCCTCGCCGACCGTCGCGAAGAGTTCGCTCACCACCACTGTGGGTACCATCGGCGTGCGCCGGGAGTCGCGGTGTGGCACCATCGAGCCGTACGCCCCGACACCAGCCGCTCACCGGCGTGTCGCCTCCCCCGGGCCGATCGGCTCCAACACCCATCACCCCGAACCGCGCAACCCCTAAATGCCTTCCGGGGCCCGCAGGTTTGGATGCGAAACGATGGGGTCTCACGCCCGTTGTCGCACCATCATGCCGGTGCCAGACTCGCCTCGACACGCGGACCGTACGGCGAGAAGACCGGTCCGACGAAGGATTTCAGGTCCACCCGGCGTGGCCGCCCGGCGCGCTCCACCCCTACCCGTCGAGACGCGGGCGGAGGGGCGGCTGTCTCCGGCAGGGGTGGCGGTGTCGGGCCGCACCGGCGTTTCCAGGCCCGCGCCGCGTACAAGGAGGGCTTACGCGCAGGTGTTGGTTCAGCAAGAGGAACAGATCACCCGTCTGCGGCGCGTGTTCCACGCGTGCGAAGAGCAGCAGCGCGGACACGTCGCGCTGGTCACCGGTGCCGTGGGCAGCGGCAAGACCAGCCTGCTGGAGTCGTTCGGCGAGTGGACGGCCGGCTCCCGCGGGCAGGTGATGAGCGCGACCGGCTCGCGGGCGGAGCGCGGTCTCCACCTGGGAGTCGTCGGGCAGCTGTTCCACAGTGCACGACTCGCCCCGGAGGCCGCCGCCCACGTCGGGAAGCTGCTGCGCGACGCCACCTCCGCGGTGCCGTTGCCCGAAGTCGGCGGCGAGGCGTCCGACGTAGACCGGGCCTGGGCACCCCTGCTGCACGGCCTCTTCACCACCCTGATCGACCTGACGGCCAACGGGCCCCTGGTCCTCCTCGTCGACGACGTGCACCACGCGGACCCGGCCTCGCTGCACTGCCTGCTCTACGTGACCCGGCGGCTGCGCCACGCCCGGATCATGGTCGTGTTCGCGGAGGCGTCGACGCTGCGCCCGCCGCACCAGCTGTTCCGCGCCGAGCTGCTCAGCCAGCCGCACTTCTCCCGGATCGGCCTGCCACCACTGACCGTCGACGCCGTCGCCCGGCTGGTCGAGGGCGCCGTCGACGACGCCGACACCCGCAGGACCGCGGAACACTACGTACGGATGACCGGAGGCAATCCACTGCTCACCCGGGCGCTGCTCGACGAACGGGCCGGTGGCGGGGGCAGCGACCACGACCTTCCGTCCGTCGGTGACGCGTTCGACCAGGCCGTCCTCGGGTGTCTCTACCGCCACGAGCCCGGGGTACGCCGGGTGGCCCAGGCGCTCGCCGTGCTCGACCGGCCCGCGTCGGCCGAACTGCTCGGCCACCTCCTCGACGTGATGCCCGCGACCACGGTCCCGGCGGTGCGGGTGTTGCGTACCTCGGGTCTGATGGAGTCCGACCAGCTACGCCACTCGCGTATCCTGCACTCGATCCTCGCTGACATGTCGGCCGACGAGCGGCGCGCCCTGCACCAGCGGGCCGCCGAGGTGCTGCACGACCGCGGCGCCGAGGCGAGCGTGGTAGCCGAGCACCTCGTGGCCGCCGGTGCGACGGTGGCCGGCTGGCGGGTGCCGGTGCTCCAGGACGCCGCCGGTCACGCGCTCTCGTCCGGCCGGCCCGACGTCGCGGCGGCCTGCCTGCGGCTGCTCGCCAGCGCGCCGGTGGACGAGCGGCAACGCACCGCCACCACCGAGATGCTGGTGAATGCCCGCTGGCAGCTAAACCCGTTGACGGTGAACGGGCAGCTGACGGAGCTGGTGCAGACGGCGCGC
Organism: Micromonospora sp. NBRC 110037; assembly: GCF_001652995.1. Classification (NCBI taxonomy): domain Bacteria; kingdom Bacillati; phylum Actinomycetota; class Actinomycetes; order Micromonosporales; family Micromonosporaceae; genus Micromonospora; species Micromonospora sp. NBRC 110037. Next base: position 689,838 of record NZ_BBVA01000002.1, on the reverse strand, counting down.
GCCGCCGGCTGGTCCACCGATGCGAGCCTCTCCGCGGTGCCGTACCTGCTCTGGCAGGGCCGCGTCGACGAGGCTGCCGAGGCCGTCAGCGGCTTCTCGGCGGACGAGGAGCAGGCTCCGGCCACCCCGCCCGGCCGCCTGCGGATCATGCAGCTTCTGGTCTCCCTCTCCCACCCGGACCACCTGGCGAGCGTACGGCAGACGCCGGCCACCTGGAGCCGCGCGGCCGGCGCCCCGACCACCGTCAGCCCGCTCCTGCAGGCGGTCACGGTGCTCGGCACCGCGCTGACGCCGACCGCCGACAACGACACGGCGCCGACCGCCGAGCAGATCCTGCAGCGCCACCACACGGACGACGGCGCCCTCGGCCTGCTGACCGCGCCCCTGCTGGCGCTGCTCTGGGCCGGCCGGTCGGACCGGGCCGTGGTCTGGGGCGACGTGCTGCTCGACCGGCCGGTGGTTCAGCACGCGCCGGGCTGGCGGGCGGTGATCCGGGCGATCCGGGCGGAGGCGGCCCTGCGCGTCGGCGATCTGCCCGGTGCCGAGCACCACGCCCGCGCGGCCCTGGAGGACATGCCAGCCCCCGCCTGGGGAGTGGCGATCGCCGGACCGCTGTCCACCCTGATCGCGTCCGCGACGGAGTCGGGCCGGTTCGCCGAGGCCGACCGGTGGCTGGCCCACCCGACCCCGCCCGGCATCTTCCGCACCCCATTGGGCCTGCACTACCTGGCCGCACGCGGCCGGCACCACCTGGCCGTACGCCGGCCGCACGCCGCCACCACCGACCTGCGGCGCTGCGGCGAGCTGATGCGCACGTGGGGGATCGACGCGGCCGGACTGGTGCCGTGGCGGCTGGAGCTGGCCCGGGTGCAGCTCAGCGTCGGCAACAAGACGCAGGCCATGCAGCTCCTGCAGGAGCAACTGCGGGTGCCGCACGGGGTCGACGACCGGACCCGGGGCCGTACGCTGCGCCTGCTCGCCACCACCGCCGCCCAGGACCACCGGCGCAAGCTGCTCTCCGAAGCGGTCAACCTGCTCCAGTCCAGCGGCGACCGGTTGGAGCTCGTCCGCGCCCTCGGCGACACCGGTCAGACGCTGCAGCGCGCCGGAGACTCCGCCCGCGCCCGGCTGCTCGTCCGCCGCGCCTACCAGCTCGCGCAGGACTGCGGGGCGTCGGTGCTGGCTCAGCGGCTGATCCGCCGGGAGCCGGGCAGTGGACTGCCGGCGTACCCGGCCGCCGCCGAACTCCAGGAACCGGACGACGGGCTGAGCGACGCCGAGCGGCGCGTTGCCGCGCTGGCCGCACACGGCCACACCAACCGCCAGATCTCCAGCAAGCTCTTCATCACGGTGAGCACTGTCGAGCAGCACCTGACCCGGGTCTACCGCAAGCTCGACGTGAAGCGCCGGACCGACCTGCCGTCCCGGCTCGTCGTGTATGCCGAGACGCTGGCCGACGAGGCACAGAGCGCCACGTCCTGACGGCTGTCGCAGGGGCGCGGTGACCACCGGCCCCCCTGCGACACGGGGCGAAAGCGAGGGCCCGAACCGCATCTGCGGTTCGGGCCCTCGGCGGATCGCGTCCGGGCGGTCAGTCCATGGCGCGGCGCATGAAGCCACGCATGCCGATCGCCGAGAACACCACGAAGACCCCGGTGAGGACACACATGCACAGCCAGAGCGGCAGCGACTCGACCCCCGGCGGGCCGACGAGCGACCGGGTCGCCTCGCTGATGTAGGTCAGCGGGTTCAGCGAACAGATCACCTGATACCAGCGCAGCGAGTCCAGGCCGAGCAGCGGGAACTGGGTGGCGCCGGTGAACATGATCGGGGTCATCACCACGGTGAACATGATCTGGATGTGCTGCGTGGGCACCAGGGTGCCGAAGGCGAGACCGACCGCCGCGCCGACCAGCGCGCCGATCGCCAACACCCCGACCACCTTGAGCACCACCGCCCAGGGCCAGGTGACGCCGAGCATGAGCATGCCGACCGGGATCAGCACCACACCGGCGATCAGGCCACGGATGCCCCCGAAAACGATCTTCTCCAGCGCCACCAGCGGGGTCGCCATGGGCGCCAGGAGGCGGTCCTCGATCTCCCGGGTGAAGGAGAAGTCCATCATCATCGGCAGCGCGGTGTTCTCCAGGCCGATCAGGAAGGCGTTCAGCGCGATGACGCCGGGCAGCAGCACGTTGGAGAAGTCGTCGCTGGCGTAGCCCAGGTCGCTGAGCACCTTGCCGAAGATCAGCAGCATGAACAGCGGCTGGATGAAGACCTGGAGCAGGAAGCCGATCAGCTCCCGGCCGGTGACGAACAGGTCCCGCGAGAGCACCGCGCGGAAGGTGGCGAGCTGGTCCAGCGCGCGCACCGGCGGCGGCGCCGCGGGCGGTGACGGCGCGGACGGGGGGGCGGGGGCGGTGACGCTCACCGAAGTTCCCTTCCGGTCAGGTGGATGAAGACATCTTCCAGACTGGGCTGGCCGATGTTGAGGTCACGAACCTCGCAACCCAGGTCGGCGAGGATCTTCATCGCCATCGGGATGGCGTTGGCCGGCTGACCGCTGGTGTAGACCCGGAAGGACAGGGGGGCGTCCGAGTCGGCGGGCGCGTCCGGGACCGGGGCGGGCACCGGCATCGCCGGCATGCCGGGAAACGCCGGCGCGGCGACGGGCACCTTGGCGGTCATCTTGAAGTGTTCCACCTGCTCCACGTCGGGGATCGCATCGAGCGCGGCCCGCACCTCCTCGGCGGAGGCGCCGGGGGTCACCACGAGGGTCAGGGTGCTGCTGCCCGGCAGCGTACGGGTCAGCGCGGACGGCGTGTCCATGGTGAGCAGCTTGCCGTGGTCGACGATGCCGACCCGGTCGCAGAGCTTCTCCGCCTCGTCCATGTCGTGCGTGGTGACCACCACTGTCACGCCGTCCCGTTTCAGCTCGGCGATCCGGTCGTGCACGAAGAGCCGGGACTGCGGGTCGAGGCCCGCCGACGGCTCGTCGAGGAAGAGCACCCGGGGCGAGTGCATCAGCGCGCGGGCGATCATCGTCCGCTGGGCGAGGCCGCCCGACAGGAAGTCGGTGCGGTGGTTCGCGAAGTCCTTGAGCCCCATCTGGTCCAGCAGCTCGTCCGCCCGCCGGATGCGCTGCGCCCGGGGCACCCGGTGGTAGGCCGCGTGGAACAGCAGGTTCTGCCGGACGGTCAGCGCCCGGTCCAGGTTCACCCGCTGCGGTACGACCGCCAGCAACTGCCGGGCGGCGGCGGGCGAGCCGATCACGTCCGCGCCGCACACCCGGGCCCGGCCCGAGGTGGCCCGCACCCGTGTGGTCAGCACCCCGATCGTCGTCGTCTTGCCCGCACCGTTCGGCCCGAGCAGGCCGAAGACCTCACCGGCGGCGACGGAGAAACTCAGCCCGTCCACCGCCGGTGGCATGTTGGGCTGGTACCGCTTGACCAGCTCCGTGACCACCACTGCCTCGTCCACGTCGTCATGCTCCGTCCTGGAACGTCGGTCCGATAGATGTATGTGTGCCGATAGGGGGCGCTAGGGGCACGCCAGGGGCGGAACCGGTCACAGACCCCGCGCGGCCAGCCAGCGCTGGACCGTGCCGGCGAGTTCCGGCCCCCGGTCGGCGACCATGCTGAAGTGGTCGCCGGCCGCGTCGACAGCCTCGTGCGGGTAGGGCCAGCGCGACCGCCAGCCGTCCGGTTCGCCGTCCCACTCCCCCAGCGGCTCGGTGGCCCGCACCAGCAGGGTCGCCGCCGCCATCTCGGTCGGCTGCCAGTCCAGGAACAGCGGCAGGTAGCCCGCCCACGCCGTCGTCCGCCAGTCGTCCATCGGCGTGTACGCGGTGTCCCGGTCGATCATCCCGTCGAGAAGCTGCGGCACCCACCCGCCGAGCACCTCGCTGTCGGCCGGGTAGGTGTCCATGAGCACCACCGCGTCCGGCGGGCGGCCCTGGCGTTCCAGCTCCCCGGCGAGCAGGTTGGCCACCATCGCACCACCGGAGTGACCAGCCACCACGAACGGGCCGGCACCGACGGTACGCAGCACCGTGTCGGCGTGCACCCGCAGCAGCGCGTCGAGGTCGGCGGGAAGCTCCTCGCCCACGCCGAACCCGGGGTTGGGCAGGGCCCACACGTCACGTACGCCCCGGAAGCCGGCGGCCAGCCGGGCGTACTCGTGCGCGCCGGAGAGCAGCGACATCGTGCAGCAGCACACCAACTGCGCCCGGGCGCCGCCCTCGGCCAGCCGGAGGATCCCGGCCGGGCGGGTGAGCTGCGCCGGCTCGCGGAAGCGGGGGCGGAACTGGGCGAGTTTGACCAGCAGTTCGGCATACCCGGCCGGGTCCTCGCGCGCCTTCGGCTGGTTGAACAACCCACCGAGCAGTCCGCCGCCGGCACTCTCCCCGGCAGGTCCACCGGCGTCGTCCGCGCCGAGGAGCTGGCCGAGCAGGTGAACGGCCAGCTCCGTAGGGGTGGGGTGGTCGAAGAGCAGGGTCGCCGACAGCTCCACCGCGGTCTCCTGGCGCAGCGCGTCGCGCAGTTCCAGTGCGGTCAGCGAGTCGAAGCCGAGTTCCAGGAAGTCCCGGTCGGCCTCGACCGCGTTGGGCGAGGCGTGCCCGAGGACGGTGGCCACCCGCGCCCGGACCAGGTCCAGCAGGATCCGGTGCCGGTCGCCGGCCGGAACGCCGGCCAGCCGCTCGCGCAGCGCGCGGGCGGGATCGGTCGCGGCGTCGCCGGCCCCCGGCTCCGCGCCGGCCGTCGCCTCGGGCACGCCGCGCAGTAGCGCGCTGGGCCGTACGGCGGTGAAGGCCGGCACGAACGCGGGCCAGTCGAGGTCGGCCACGGCCAGTTGGTCGTCGCCGCGGACCAGAGCCTGCCCCAGCGCGGACAGGGCCACGTCGGCGGGCAGCGGCCGGACCCCCCGGCGGCGCAACTGCGCCGCGTCGGTGATCTCGTCCGCCCAGGGCACCCACGCGACGACGGTGGCCGGGCGGCCGGCGGCACGCCAGCCCGCGGCCAGCGCCGCCAGCCCGGCGCCCACGGCGGCGGCGACCGCCGCTCCCCCGCTGCCCCAGACGGCGGCCGTCGAGGCGAAGACGACGAACTCGTCGACCGGCAGGCCGGCGCAGGCCCGCCCGAGCAGTTCCACGGCGGCGGTACGGGCGGCCACGGCGTCGGCCAGCTCGTGCGGGTCCAGCACCGCCACCGGGTCGCCGGCCCCGTCGGAGTCGGCGACGTGCAGGACGGTGCGGATCTCGCTGCCGGTGGCGGCCAGTCGGTCCAGCACCTCGGGCAGCCCGTCCAGGTCGCCGACGGCGGTGACTGTGACGTCCGGGCCGGGCGGGTCGGCATCCGCCACCGGCCCCACGAGGACGAGGTGCGACGCGCCGCGCTCGGCGAGCCAGCGCAGCAGGTGCGGGGTACGCACCTGCGCGGACCCGTGCACCAGGACCGCGCCGCGGGGCCGCCAGTCCGTATCGGTGGCGCCGGCCGGGGCCCGGCGGAGCCGCCGGGCATACACCCCGCCGGCGCGTACCGCCACCTGGTCCTCGTCGCCGCCGGACGCGACGACCCGGGCGAGCGCGGCGAGCGCGACGTCGTCCGGCTCCGCCGGCAGGTCGACCAGCCCGCCCCACACGCGCGGCTGCTCCAGCGCCAGCACCCGGCCCAGGCCCCAGAGGTACGCCCCGGCCACGCCGGGAGCGGCGTCGTGCGCGTCGACGGCCACCGCGCCCCGGGTCACGGTCCACATCGGCGTGCCGTTCCCCGCAGCGGCGAGGGCCCGCACCAGCGCGGCCGTCCCGGCGAGCGCGCCGGTTCCCGCGCCGGCCGCCGGGTCCTGCGCCGCCAGCAGCGAGACCACGACCGACCAGGTGCCGTCGGCGAGCGAGGCCCGGGCGACGGCGTCCAGGTCGTCTCCGACCGTGACCAGCGTCGGCTCCAGGCCCTCGGCGCGCAGCACGGTGAGCACCGCGGTGGCGTCGGTGCCGGCCCCGGCCACCAGCAGGCATCGGCCGGTCGGCGTGGTACGGGCCGGGGACAGGTCGACGCGTTCCCAGTCGGCGCGGTAGCGCAGCCCGTCCAGCTCCGATCCGCGACGCCGCCGGTCCCGGTAGGAGGCGAGGGCGGGCAGCACGTCGGCGAGCGCGTCCTGCCGGTCGGCGGGCAGGCCGAGCTCGGCGGCCAGCTCGGCCGGTCGTCCCTGCGCCACGGCCGCCCAGAACTCCTCGTCCTCTCCGGTCGCGGCGGGCGGGATGAGATCCACTGTGGGCGGGTCCGGCCAGAAACGCTCGCGGTGGAAGGCGTAGGTGGGCAGCTCGACGCGCGCGGCGTCGCTGCCGTCGAAGGGAGCCGCCCAGTCGACCCCGGCACCGCGCAGGTCGACCGCGGCCAGCGCGCCGAGCAGCGTGGTCGCCTCCGGCTGGTCCCGGCGGGCGAGCGGCACGAAGGCCGCCGGTTCCATGTCGGGCAGGCACTCCCGGGCCAGCACGGTCAGGGCGCTGTCGGGGCCGAGTTCCACGAAGGTTCCGACGCCGCCGGCGGCGAGGGTGGCGACGCCCGCGTGGAAACGGACGGTGTCCCGGACGTGGTCGACCCAGTAGCCCGGGTCCGTGGCCTGGGCGGCGGTGAGCGGCTCGCCGGTGCGGTCGGAGACGATCGGAAGGTTCGGCGGGTGCCACGCGACCTTCTCCGCGACGATCCGGAAGTCGGCCAGCATGGCGTCCATCCGGGCGGAGTGGAAGGCGTGGCTGACCCGCAGCCGACGGGACCGCCGGTCCTCGGCGGACAGCCGCCGCCCCGCCGCGAGCACGGCCTCCTCGTCGCCGGAGAGCACCACCGACCGGGGGCCGTTCACGGCGGCCAGGGACACCCGCTCGTCGAGCAGCGGGACCACCTCCGCCTCGGACGCCTGCACCGCCAGCATCGCCCCGCCGGGCGGCAACTGCTGCATGAGCCGGGCCCGGGCGGCCACCAGGGTCGCCGCGTCGGCCAGCGACAGCACCCCGGCGACGTGTGCCGCCGCCAGCTCGCCGACCGAGTGGCCGAGCAGGAACTGCGGGCGTAGCCCCCAGGCGGTGACCAGCCGGTATGCGGCGACCTCGTAGGCGAACAGCGCCGGCTGGGTGAACTCGGTACGGTCCAGCAGATCCGCGCCGGGCGAGTCGGCCTCGGCGAAGACCACCTCCCGCAGCGGCCGGCTCAAGTGCCGGTTCAGCTCCCCGGCCACCTCGTCGAAGGCGGCGGCGAAGACCGGGAACCGGCGGCACAGCTCGGCGCCCATGCCGAGGCGCTGGGCACCCTGCCCGGTGAAGAGGAACGCGACCTTGCCGGCCGGGCGGGCCACGCCTCGCACCACGCCGGGGGTGTCGCGCTCCTCGGCGACCGCGTGCAGGCCGGCCCGCAGCGCGTCGCGGTCCCCGCCGATCACCGCTGCCCGGTACGGCAGGGCCGCCCGGGTGGTGACCAGCGAGTACGCCACGTCGGCGGGGGTCAGATCGGGGTGATCGGCCAGATGCGCCAGCAGCCGCCGCGCCTGCCCGGCCAGGGCCGGTGCGGAGCGGGCCGAGACGATCCACGGTACCGGCGGGGCGGGCGTACCGGCCGGCCGGACGTCGTCGGTGTCCGTCGCGGCGGCCTGCTCGATGACGACGTGTGCGTTGGTGCCGCTGATGCCGAACGCGGAGACCGCGGCCCGGCGTGGCTGCCCGGTCTCCGGCCATGGCTGCGGGCCGGTCAGCAGGGACACCGCCCCGGCCGACCAGTCGACGTGCGGGGTGGGCTCGTCCACGTGCAGCGTGGGCGGCAGCACCCCGTGCCGCATCGCCAGCACCATCTTCATCACCCCGGCCACACCCGCCGCCGCCTGGGTGTGCCCGATGTTCGACTTCACCGAGCCGAGCCACAACGGCCGATCCGCGGACCGACCCTGCCCATACGTCGCGATCAGCGCCTGCGCCTCGATCGGATCACCCAACGTGGTGCCCGTACCGTGCGCCTCGACGACATCGACCTGGTCGGCACCCAGCCCCGCGTTCGCCAGAGCCTGCCGGATCACCCGGCGCTGCGACGGGCCGTTCGGAGCGGTCAGCCCGCTGCTCGCACCGTCCTGGTTGACGGCGCTGCCGCGCAGCACGGCGAGGACCGGGTGGCCGTTGCGGCGGGCGTCGGAGAGCCGCTCGACGAGCAGCATGCCGGCCCCCTCGGACCAGCCGGTGCCGTCGGCGGCGGCGGCGAACGACTTGCACCGGCCGTCGGTGGACAGGCCCCGCTGCCGGGAGAACTCCACGAAGACGGTCGGGGTGGCCATCACCGACACCCCGCCGACCAGCGCCATCGTGCATTCGCCCAGCCGCAGCGCCTGGCAGGCGAGGTGCAGCGCGACCAGCGACGAGCTGCACGCGGTGTCCACGGTGACCGCCGGCCCCTCCAGCCCGAGAGCGTAGGAGATCCGGCCGCTCGCCACGGCTGCGGCGCTGCCGGTGCCGAGGTAGCCCTCGACGCCGCCGGTGACCCCGGTGAGCAGGGCCGCGTAGTCACCCTGGCTGCTGGTGGCCGCGTAGACACCGGTGGGCGCGCCGCGCAGCCGGGTGGGGTCGATGCCGGCCCGCTCGAACGCCTCCCAGGCGGTCTCCAGCAGCAGCCGCTGCTGCGGGTCCATGGCGAGGGCCTCGCGGGGACTGATGCCGAAGAACGCCGGGTCGAAGTCCCCGGCGGAGTAGAGGAACCCGCCCTCACGCACGTACGACGTGCCCCGGCTGTCGGGGTCGGGGTCCGGGTCGTAGAGCGCGCCCAGGTTCCAGCCCCGGTCGTCCGGGAACGCCGACATCGCGTCGCCGCCGGCGGCCACCAGGTCCCACAGTTGCTCGGGTGACCCGACACCGCCGGGGAACCGGCAGCTCATGCCGATGATCGCCACCGGTTCGCTGAGCGCGGCGGTGAGCTGCTGGTTCTGCTGCTTGAGCTTCTGGTTGTCGAGCAGGGACGCACGCAGCGCGCCGACGACCTCGTCCAGGGAAACATTCATCGGGCGCTCCTCAGGGCCGGCCGGGTCACGAGTCGGAGCCTTCCAGGGCCATCCGGACCAGGCCGGCGACGTCGAGTTCGCGGATCTGGGTCTCGGGTGCGGACGGCGTGACCGGGGCAGCGGACGCCACGGCCGGCGTGCCGGCACTCGTACGGGCCAGCTGGAGCAGCTGGTCGAGCAGGCCCGCCTGCCGCAGCTCGTCGAGCGGGATCGCGGCGAGGGCCCGGCGCACGGACTCCTCGTCGCCGCCGTCGCCGTCCTCCCCCGCAGCGCCCGCGAAGAGCTGCTCGTACAGGTGGCCGGCCAGGCCGTCCGGGGTGGGGTAGTCGAAGACGACGGTGGTGGGCAGGTCGTGCCCGGTCGCCGCGGTGAGCAGGTTGCGCAGTTCCACGGCGGTGAGCGAGTCGAAGCCGAGGTCCAGGAAGCCCCGGTCGGTCTCGATCGCGTCGGCGGAGGGGTGGCCGAGCACCTTCGCCGCGTCGACCCGCACCATCTCCAGCAGTGCGGCCCGCCGCTCGTCGTCCGGCAGCGCCCGCAGCCCGGCGAGCAGGTCCCGGGCGCCGGGCGCGACCGCCTCCGGCGCCTCGGCGGGGGCGGCGGCCAGCCCGCGTACGGCCGGCAGGTCGGCCAGCAGCGGACTGGGCCGCAGCGAGGTGAACAGCGGCTGGAAGGTGGCCCAGTCGACGTCGGCGACGGTGACGCAGCTGTCGCCGACCGCCAGGGCGTGCCGCAGCCCGGCCATCGCCACGCCGGGCGGCATCACCTGGAGGCCGCGGCGGCGCAGTTGCTCCGCCGCACCCTCGGTGTACATGCCCGACTCGGTCCACGGTCCCCAGGCGATGGAGGTGGCCGCCCGGCCCTGGCCGCGTCGCCGCTCGGCGAGCGCGTCCAGGTAGGCGTTACCGGCCGCGTACGCGCCCTGTCCGCCGCTGCCCCACACCGCCGAGATGGACGAGAAGAGCACGAACGCGTCCAGTTCGGCGTCGCCGAGCAGCTCGTCGAGGTGTTCGGCGCCGCAGACCTTCGGGGCGATGACGTACGCCAGGTCCTCCAGGGTGGTGTCGGCCAGCGGCACCACCTCGCTGACACCCGCGGCGTGCACCACCGCGCGCAGCGGCGGCCCCTCCCGCCGGAGATCGGCCAGGAGGTCGGTGACGGCGGCGCGGTCGGCGGCGTCGCAGCGGACCACCCGGCAGTCCACGCCGAGCCCGGCCAGCTCGGAGATCAGCTCGGCGGCGCCCGGGGTGCCGGTCCCCCGCCGGCTGGTCAGCACCACCCGTTGCGCGCCCTCGGCGGCCACCCAGCGGGCCACGTGCCCACCGAGCGCACCGGCGCCGCCGGTGATCAGCACCGTGCCCCGGGGCTGCCACGGCGTGAGTTCCCCGTCGGTGGTGGTGGCCGGTACGAGCCGCCGCACCAGCACCCCGGACTCGCGGACGGCGAGCTGGTCCTCCACGCCGCCGCCGGTGAGGATGCCGCCGAGACGCATCGCCGTCCACGGCTCCAGGTCAGTGGGCAGGTCGACCAGCCCGGCCCAGCGGGCGGGCTGCTCCAGCGCGGCCACCCGGCCCAGGCCCCACAGCATCGCCTGCCGCGGGTTGGCCGGGGCGTCGCCGTCGCCGAGGCCGACGGCGCCCTGGGTGACGCACCAGAGCCGGACCGAGGCGTCGAGGTCGACGAGCTGCTGGAGCAGGTGCACGGTCGCGGCGAGGCCGCGCGGCAGCGCCGGGTGCTCGGCGTGCGGGGCGTCGTCCAGGCCGAGGAAGGACAGGATCGACAGCGGCCCGTCGCCCGCGCCGAGCGCCTCGGTGAGCACGTCGGCGAACCCGCCGCACAGCTCCTCGGAGTCGGCGGCGGTGTCCACGGGCACGATGCTCACCTCGGCGCCCAGGGCCCAGGTGCAGGAGTGCAGGTCGGGGTCGTCGGCCCGGTCGGCGGGCAGCAGCACCAGCCACCGGCCGGGGTCCTGCTCCTGCGAGGTCTCCGCGATGGGCTCCCAGACCGCCCGGTAGCGGGTGCCGTCGACCAGGGCCTGCTCCCGGCCGCGCCGGCGCCACGCCGACAGGGCGGGCAGCACGGTGCCGAACGGCTGGTCGCGGTGCACGTCGAGGTCGCGGGCCAGCGACTCCAGGTCCTCGGCCTCGACCGCGGCCCAGAAGCGGCGCTCGACCTCGGTGGCCTCGTCGGCGGCCACGAGGGCGGCCCACGGCGGCGGCTCCGGCCAGTAGCGCTGCCGGTCGAACGCGTAGGTGGGCAGCTCGACCCGCTGGGCGCCGGTACCGGCGTAGACGGCGGACCAGTCCGGGGAGACGCCGTGGGTGTGCAGCGCGGCGAGCGCGCGCAGCAGGGTGCTCGGCTCGGCGCGGTCCCGGCGCAGGGCGGGCACCACCAGCGGGGCCCGGCCGCCGGCCGGGGCATCGGCCAGGACGGCCTGGGCGAGGGCGGTGAGCACCCCGTCCGGGCCGATCTCGACGTAGCCGGTGACGTTGCGCTCGCGCAGTGCCACGACGGCGTCGGCGAAGCGTACCGCCTCGCGGGCGTGGCGCACCCAGTAGCCGGGCGCGCCGATCTCCGCCGCGTCGACCGGCGCGCCGGTGACGGTGGAGACCATCGGGATGCTCGGAGCCGCGTACCGCAGCCGTCCGGCGACGGCGGCGAGGTCGTCGAGCACCGGATCCATCAGCGGACTGTGGAACGCGTGGCTGACCGCCAGGCGCCGGACCCGGACACCCCGGGCGGCCCACTGGGCGGCCAGTTCCTCGACGGCGTCGCCGGCCCCGGACACCACGACCGCGGCGGGGCCGTTGACGGCCGCGACGGAGACCCGGTCGGCCCGCTCACCGAGCGTGGCGGTCACCTCGGCCTCGGTGGCGGCGACGGCGAGCATCGCCCCCCCGGCCGGCAGCGCCTGCATCAGCCGGCCCCGGGCGGCGACCAGCTCGGCGGCGTCGGCCAGGGAGAGCACACCGGCGGCGTGGGCGGCCGCGATCTCGCCGATCGAGTGCCCGGCGACGGCGTCGGGGCGGACCCCCCACGCCTCGAACAGCCGGAACAGCGCCACCTCCACGGCGAACAGCGCCGGCTGGGTGAATTCGGTGCGGTCCAGCGCCTCGGCCTCATGCGTGCCGGGCTCGGCGAAGAGCAGTGGCCTGAGCGGGCGGGGCAGGTGCGCGTCGAGGGCGGCGCAGGCCTCGTCCAGGGCGGCGGCGAAGACGGGGAACGCCTCGGCCAGCTCGCGACCCATCCCGGCCCGCTGGGCGCCCTGCCCCGAGAACAGGTACGCCACCTTCGGCCGGGGCACCGCCACGCCGGTGACCACCAGCGGCGCGTCCTCGCCGGCGCCGAGGGCGCGCAGCCCGGCGCCCAGCGCGATCCGGTCGGTGGCCAGCACGACGGCCCGGTGTTCCAGGGCGGCCCGGGCGACGGCCGACGACCAGCCGACGTCGACCGTACGTGGCGCCTCCAGCCCGGTGAGCTGCTCGGACCAGCGCTGCGCCTGGGCGGCCAGCGCGAGCCCCGAACGGCCCGACAGCAGCACCGGCACCACCGGCAGCCGCGCCGGGTCACCGGTCGGCTGCTCGGCTTCGACCGGCTCCGGGGCCTGCTCCAGGATGGTGTGCGCGTTGGTGCCGCTGATGCCGAACGAGGAGACGGCGGCGCGGCGCGGGTGGTCGGTGACCGGCCAGGGGCGGCCCTCGCGGAGCAGTTCGACCGCACCGACGCTCCAGTCCACCTGGTCGGTCGGCTCGTCCACGTGCAGGGTCTGCGGCAGGTAGCCGTGCCGCAGCGCCAGCACCATCTTGATGATCCCGGCGACACCGGCGGCGGCCTGGGTGTGACCGATGTTCGACTTGATCGAGCCGAGCCAGAGCGGCTGCTCGGCGGGCCGCTCCCGGCCGTACGTGGCGAGCAGGGCCTGCGCCTCGATCGGGTCGCCGAGCTTCGTGCCGGTGCCGTGCGCCTCGACGGCGTCCACGTCGGCCGGGGCGAGGCCGGCGTTGGCGAGCGCCTGCCGGATCACCCGCTGCTGCGACGGCCCGTTCGGGGCGGTGAGGCCGTTGGAAGCGCCGTCCTGGTTGACGGCGCTGCCCCGGATGACCGCGAGCACCGGGTGACCGTTGCGGCGGGCGTCGGAGAGCCGCTCGACGAGCAGCAGGCCGAGGCCCTCGCCCCAGCCGGTGCCGTCGGCGGCGGAGGCGAACGCCTTGACCCGGCTGTCCGGGGCGAGGCCCCGCTGCCGGCTGAAGCCGACGAACACCCCGGGGGTGGACATGACGGTGACGCCGCCGACCAGGGCGAGTGAGCACTCCGAGCGGCGCAGCGCCTGGCAGGCCCAGTGCAGCGCGACCAGCGACGACGAGCAGGCGGTGTCGACCGAGACGGCGGGGCCCTCCAGCCCGAGGGTGTACGACACCCGGCCCGACAGGACGCTGCCGGCGTTGCCGGTCATCAGGTGCCCCTCGGCGCCCTCGGCGCTGAACATCAGGTTGCGGTAGTCCTGGTAGTTGGTGCCGACGAATACGCCGGTGGCGCTGCCGCGCAGCGTGTGCGGGTCGATCCCGGCCCGCTCGACCGCCTCCCAGGACGCCTCCAGCAGCAGCCGCTGCTGCGGGTCCATGGCGAGGGCCTCGCGGGGGCTGATGCCGAAGAAGCCGGCGTCGAAGTCGGTGGCGCCGGTGACGAAGCCACCCTCACGGGCGTAGCTGGTGCCCTCCTTCTCCGGGTCGGAGTCGAAGAGCCGGTCCAGGTCCCAGCCCCGGTCGGTGGGGAACTCCCCGATGGCGTCGCCGCCGGCGGCGAGGAGCTGCCACAGTTGCTCCGGGGTGTCCGCCCCACCGGGCAGGCGGCAGCTCATCGCCACGATGGCGATCGGGTCGTCGTCCTCGGCCGCGGCGGCCGGGGCGGGGGTGGTCGCGTCGGGGACGATCCCGGTGAGCAGTTCGCCGAGGTGCGCGGCGAGCACCGTCGGGTTCGGATAGTCGAAGGCGAGCGTCGCGGGCAGCCGCAGGTCGGTGGCGGCGGCCAGGAAGTTGCGCATGTCGACTGCCGTCAGCGAATCCAGGCCGAGGTCGCGGAAGGGCTGGGTGGCCGGGATGTCGTCGGCGGCGCCGTAGCCGAGGGCCGTCGCCGCGCACTGCCGCACCAGCTCCAGCAGTGTCGCGGTGCGCTCCCCCGGCGCGAGCGCGGCGAGCCGCCGGGCGAGGGCCGATGGTACGCCCGTCTCCTCCTCGGCGGCCTCCTGCTGCCCGGCCGGCTGCGTCGCCTCCTGGGCCTCGGCGAGGTCGCCGATCAGCGGGCTGGGCCGCACCAGGGTGAACGCGGGGGCGAAACGGGCCCAGTCGATGTCGGCGACGACTGTGGTGGGCTCGTCGCGGCGCAGCGCCCGGGCGAGGGCCTCGACGGCCAGTTCCGGGTCCATGCCGATCATGCCGCCCCGGCGCAGCCGTTCCTGGGCGCGTTCGTTCTCGGCGGGCAGGCCGGCCCCGCGCCAGGCGCCCCAGGCCACCGAGAGGGCCGGCAGTCCCTCGGCCCGGCGCCGCTCGGCGAGGGCGTCGAGGAAGGCGTTGGCCGCCCCGTACGCGCCCTGCCCGGCGTTGCCGGTGGTTCCGGCCACCGAGGAGAAGAGCACGAAGGCGTCCAGGTCGAGGTCGCGGGTCAGCTCGTCCAGGTGCAGCGCGGCGACGCACTTCGACGCGGCGACGGTGTGCAGGCGCTGCGCGGTGACGGTGTCGACGATGCCGTCGTCGAGGACGGCGGCGGTGTGCAGCACGGCGCTCAGCGGGGCGTCGGCGGGGACGGCGGCGAGCAGGTCGGCCACCTGTGCCCGGTCGGCGACGTCGCAGCGGGCCACTGTGACCCGTACGCCGAGACCGGTCAGCTCCGCCTCCAGCTCGGCGGCGCCCGGCGCGTCCGGGCCGCGCCGGCTGGCCAGCAGGACGTGCGCGGCGCCGGAGCGGCCCGCCCAGCGGGCCAGATGCCCGCCCAGTCCGCCGGTGCCACCGGTGATCAGCACGGTGCCGCGCATCCGCCGGGTGTCGTCCGCGTCGCCGGAGTCGACCGGCTCGGGTTCGGTGATCCGGGTGAGGCGGCGGACGAAGACGCCGGAGGCGCGGACGGCGAGCTGGTCCTCGCCCCGGCCGGACTGCTCCGCGCCGTCGTCGCCGAAGGTGTCTTCGCCACCGCTGGCGCCGAGCGCCGCGCAGAGCAGCGCGCCGGCCTGCGCGTCGAGCACGTCGGGCAGGTCGAGCAGGCCGCCCCAGCGGGCGGGGTGTTCCAGGGCGACGGCGCGGCCGAGCCCCCAGACGGAGGCGGCGGCGGGGCGCGGCGCCGGGTCGTCGGCGCAGGCCACGACGGCTCCCCGGGTGGCGCACCACAGCGGCGCCTCGACGCCGAGCAGCCCGAGCGCCTGCACCAGCAGGGCGGTGCCCGAGACGGCCAGCGAGGTGGCCGGGTGCTCCGGGTGCGCCCGCTCGTCCAGACCCAGCAGCGAGAGCACGGCGACGGGTCCGTCCGGGCCGGTGAGCGCGGCGCTCAGCCGCTCGGCCAGCGCCGCCGGGTCGTGTGTGACGTCCAACTCCACCGGGACGACGTCCGCGCCGAAGTTACCCAGGGCCGACAGCACGTCGGTGACCAGCGGGTCGTCGCCCAGCGCCGCGGGCACCGGCACGAGCCAGGTGCCGGCGAGCCAGGTCAGCGGCAGGTCGGGCAGGGCCCGCCAGGTGACCCGGTAGCGCCAGCGGTCGATGTCCGGGGCGGCGTCGGCCGCGGTGAGGAAGAGCGGCGGCGCGGGCCAGTACCGGTGGTGGTCGAAGGCGTACGTGGGCAGGTCGACGGTGGCCGCGGCGGGCAGCACCCTCGTCAGGTCGACGGGCAGGCCGACGGCGTACGCGGTGGCGAGGTTGGTCAGCAGCCGGGTCGCGTCGTCGTCACCACGACGCAGACTGCCGATGGTGTGCCCGCTCACGCCGGTGTCGTCGAGGATCGCGGTGACCGGCATCGTCAGCACCGGGTGCGGGCTGATCTCGACGAACGTGGTGTGCCCGGCAGCAACAGCCGTCCGCACGGCCGCGTCGAAGAGCACAGTCTGCCGCAGGTTGTCGTACCAGTAGTCAGCGGTCATCACCGCCGGATCCACCCAGTCCCCGGTGAGAGTGGACACGAGCCGGGTGTGACCGGCCCGCGGACCGACACCGGCCAGGTCCGCCCGAAGCTGCTCGGCGACCTCCTGCACCGCGGGCGAATGCGACGCGTAGTCCACCGGGATCAGCCGGGCACGAACACCCTCGGCCCCGCACGCCTGGACAAGGCCGGCGACGTGCTCCGGCGGACCCGACACCACGACGGTGGACGGGCCGTTGACCGCCGCGACCCCGACACCCGGGAACGCCGGCAGCCGCTCGGCCACCGCCTCCGCCGACAGGTCCACCGACGCCATCGTCCCGGTACCCCGCAGCACCGCCAGCGCACGCGACCGCAACGCCACCGTCCGCGCCGCGTCCTCCAGGCTCAGAATGCCCGCCACACACGCCGCGCCGATCTCACCCTGCGAGTGGCCGATCACGGCGTCCGGAACCACACCCGCCGCACGCCACACCGCCGCCAGAGCGACACCGACGGCCCACAGCACCGGCTGCACCACCTCGACCCGGTCCAGCCACGACTCGTCCTCGCCCGTGAGCACCGACACGAGATCCACATCGAGATACGGCGCCAACGCCCGCCGGCACTCCGCCAGACACTCGTCGAACACCGGCGTACGACCCACCAGCCCCGCCGCCATCCGCGCCGACTGCGCGCCCTGACCCGGAAACACGAAGACCGGACCCGCACCCGGACTCGACGCCACCCCCGTGACCACGTTCCCCGCCGGCTGACCGGCAGCGAAGGCATCCAGCCCGGCAAGCAACCCCTCGACGGACGACCCGACGACAACGACGCGATGATCGAACGCCGACCGGGTAGCCGCCAACGACCAGCCCACCTCCACCGGATCGATCCCACCCCGCTCACGCACGTGCCGCGCAAGCCGGGCAACCTGACCGGCCAACGCCGTCCCCGACCGCGCCGACACCGGCCAGGCCACCACATCCGAAGCGACCAACCCCGCCCCACGCCCACCCGCATCCGACTCGACCGGCTCAGCCGACTGCTCGATGATCACGTGAGCGTTGGTGCCGGAGATGCCGAACGAGGAGACGGCGCCCCGGCGTACCCGGCCCGTCTCGGGCCACGGGCGGGCCTGCGTCACCAGTTCCACCGCGCCGGCCGTCCAGTCGACGTGCGGCGACGGCGCGTCGACGTGCAGCGTCGCCGGCACGAGGCCGTGCCGGATGGCGAGCACCAGCTTGATCACGCCGGCCACGCCCGCGGCGGCCTGGGCATGGCCGATGTTCGACTTCACCGAGCCGAGCAGCAGTGGCGGTGCCTCGTCACGGTCCTGCCCGTACGTGGCGATGAGCGCCTGCGCCTCGATCGGGTCGCCCAGCCTGGTGCCGGTGCCGTGCGCCTCCACCACGTCGACGTCGGCGGTGGAGAGCCGGGCGGAGGTGAGGGCCTGGCTGATGACCCGCTGCTGGGCCGGCCCGTTGGGCGCGGTCAGCCCGTTCGACGCGCCGTCCTGGTTGACGGCGGTGCCGCGGACCACAGCCAGGACGCGGTGGCCGTTGCGGCGGGCGTCCGACAGCCGCTCGACCAGCAGCCAGCCGACCCCCTCGGAGAACCCGGCGCCGTCGGCGGCGGCGGCGAACGACCGGCAGCGCCCGTCGGTGGAGAGTGCGCGCTGCCGGCTGGATCCGATGTAGAGGCCCGGGGTGGCCATCACGGTCACCCCGCCGGCCAGCGCCAGGTCGCACTCCCCCGCCCGCAGCGCCTGTACGGCGAGGTGCAGCGCCACCAGCGACGACGAGCAGGCCGTGTCGATGGATACGGCCGGTCCTTCGAGCCCGAGGGCGTACGACACCCGGCCCGACGCGACGGCCGCCGCGCCCCCGGTCATCGAGTGCCCTTCGTCGCCGTCGGGCGACATCATCAGCAGGGTGCCGTAGTCCTGCCCGTTGGTGCCGACGAACACCCCGGTCCGGCTGCCGCGCAGCGAGGCGGGGTCGATGCCGGCGGCCTCTACCGCCTCCCAGGAGGTCTCCAGCAGCAGCCGCTGCTGGGGGTCCATGGTCAGCGCCTCGCGCGGCGAGATGCCGAAGAAGGCGGAGTCGAAGTCGCCGGCCCCGTCGACGAACCCGCCCTCCCGGGCGTACGAGGTGCCCGGGTGGTCGGGGTCGGGGTGGTAGAGGCGCTCCAGGTCCCAGCCCCGGTCGTCGGGGAAGGGCGCGACGGCGTCCCGGCCGTCCCGCAACAGCTCCCACAGGTCGTCGGGGTTGCGCACCCCGCCCGGCAACCGGCAGCTCATCGCCACGATCGCCACCGGCTCCAGTTCCTGGGACTGGGCCTCGCTGAGTCGGCGGCGGGTGTCGTGGAGATCAGCCATGACCCGCTTGAGGTAGTCGCGGAGCTTGTCTTCGTTGGCCATCGGAGTGCCGCTTCCTCGAAAGAGACGGGAGAGAGCTGGAGCTGGGTCAGGAGATGCCGAGGTCCTTGTCCACCATCGCGAACAGTTCGTCGTCGGTGGCGTCGTCGAGGTGCCGGCCGATGTCGGCGCCACCGCTGTCCTGGCCGAGCCGGGAGAGCATCGCCTGCAGGCGTACGGTGGCCCGCACCCGGGCCGCCTCGTCCCGGGCGACCACGTCGAGGCCCTCGGCGATCCGGTCCAGATCGTCGAGGAGCGCGTTCGGGGTGACCACGTCGTCGTGGGCGACCTCGGCGTAGAGGTACTCCGCCAGGGTCGTCGGGGTCGGGTAGTCGAAGACCAGGGTGACCGGGAGGGCCACGGCGGTGGCCGCGCCGAGCCGGTTACGCAGCTCGACGGCGGTGACGGAGTCGAAGCCCAGCTCCCGGAACGCCCGATGCTCGTCCACGGAGTCGGCGGACGGGTAGTTGAGCACGGCGGCGACCTGGCCACGGACCAGGCCGAGCAGCACGGCGAACCGCTCGGCGGCGGGCAGCCCGGCGAGCCGCTCCCGCAACGACTCCGGGCCGTCGCCGACCTCCACGCTGCCCATCGCCTCGGCGGCGGCGAGCCGCCGCACGTCCGGCAGGTCGCTGATCAGCGGACCGGGCCGGGTGGCGGTGAACGCGACGGAGAACCGTTCCCAGGCGATGTCGGCGATGGTGAGGAACGCCTCGCCGTGGTCCACGGCCTGGTGCAGCGCGGTGATCGCCGCCTCCGGGGTCATCTCGGGTACGCCGTGGCGGTGCAGCAGCTCGCCGAGCGGCCCGTCGGCCATGCCGCCGCCGGCCCACGCCCCCCAGGCGACGGAGGTGGCGGTGAGGCCGAGGCCCCGGCGGTGCTGGGCGAGCGCGTCGAGGAACGCGTTGCTCGGGGCGTAGTTGCCGACGCCGGAGCTGGCCACGCTGCCGGCGAAGGACGAGAACATGACGAACGCGGACAGCTCGTGGTCGAGGGTCAGCTCGTGCAGGTTGTACGCGACGTCGACCTTGGCCCGCAGCACCCGTTCGATCTGCTCGGGCCGGATGTCGTTGATCATGGCGTCGTCGAGGACCGCGGAGGCGTGCACGACCGCGGTGAGCGGGTACTCGGCGGGGATCGCCTCGATCAGCTCGGCCAGGGCGTCGCGGTCGGAGGCGTCGCACTCGACCACTGTGGCCTGGGCGCCCAGCGCGGTGAGGTCGTCGACGAGCTGCTGCGCGCCGGGCGCGGCCATGCCCCGCCGGCTGACGACGACGATGTTCTCCACACCGCTGCGGGCCAGCCAGCGGGCGGCGTGCCCACCGAGTGCGCCGGTGCCGCCGGTGACGAGCCCCGTGCCGTACGGCTGCCACGGGTTGGCGGGCTGACTGTCGCCGAGCGGGACGCGGGTGAGCCGGCGGGCGAGCAGGCCGCTCGGGCGTACCGCGATCTGGTCCTCGTCCCCGGCGGTGGTGAGGGCCGCGACCAGCAGGTCGGCACAGCGGTCCTCCACGGCCTCGGGCAGGTCCACGAGGCCGCCCCAGCGCTGCGGGTGCTCCAGCGCGGCGACCCGGCCGAAGCCCCAGACCAGCGACTGCGCCGGGGCGCGCAGCAGGTCGGCCATGCCTACCGACGCGGCGCCGGAGGTGACGCTCCACATCGGCGCGCGCAGGCCGATGTCGCCGAGGGCCTGGAAGAGCGCGACGGTGGCGGCGAAGCCGCCGGGCACGGAGGGGTACAGCGGGTGGGCCAGCTCGTCGAAGGCGAGCAGCGAGACCACGCCGGCGGCGTCGGCGGTGGCGTCGCCGCCCGGTGCGGCGGCGAGCGCCTCCTGCAGCAGCTTGCCGAACTGGTCGCGGTCGACGTCGGGCGTGGAGACGGCCACCGGCACGAGCGTCGCGCCGGCCGCCGCGATCGCCTCGACGCAGGCGTCCTGCCAGGGCTCGATGATGTCGCCGGTCGGCATGACCACGACCCAGGTGCCGTCCATGCCCCGGTTGGCGACGCCGGTCAGGGGCTTCCAGGTGTCCTGGTAGCGCCAACTGTCGATGTCGGCCTGCCGGCGCCGCTGCCGGCGCCAGGAGGTGAGCATCGGCAGGGCCGGCAGCAGCGCGTCGAGAACCTCGTGTGCCGGGGTCTCCTCGGTGGCGATGGTCTCGGCGAGCGCCGTGACGTCCCCGCTCTCGACGGCGGCCCAGAAGCCCGCGTCGCCCGGGTCGCCGCTCATGCCCGACAGCAGGGTCTCCAGGTCGGGCCCGCCGCTGCCGTCGAGCCAGAACCGCTGGTGGTCGAAGGCGTACGTGGGCAGCGGCGCGACCTCGGTCTCGGCGAGGACGCCCGCCAGGTCGACGGGCAGGCCGACGGCGTACGCGGTGGCGAGGTTGGTCAGCAGCCGGGTCGCGTCGTCGTCGCCCCGGCGCAGGCTGCCGATGGTGTGCCCGCTCGCGCCGGTGTCGTCGAGGATCGCGGTGACCGGCATCGTCAGCACCGGGTGCGGGCTGATCTCGACGAACGTGGTGTGCCCGGCGGCGACCGCCGTACGGACCGCGGCGTCGAACTGCACGGTCTGCCGCAGGTTGTCGTACCAGTGCTCCGCGCCCATGGTGAGCGGGTCGGCCCACTCGCCCGTGAGGGTGGAGACCAGCCGGGTGTGGCCGGCCCGCGGGGTGACGCCGGCCAGGTCCGCGCGGAGCTGCTCGGCCACCTGCCGCACGGCCTCGGAGTGCGACGCGTAGTCCACGGGGATCAGCCGGGCGCGGACGCCCTGCGCCTGGCACGCCTGCACGAGGTCGGCCACGGGCTGCGGCGGGCCGGACACCACGACGGTGGACGGCCCGTTGACGGCCGCGACTCCGACGCCCGGGAACTCCCCCAGGCGCTCGGTGACCGCGTCGGCGGACAGGTCGATCGACGCCATCGTCCCGGTCCCCCGCAGCACCGTCAGCGCCCGCGACCGCAACGCCACTGCCTTCGCGGCGTCCTCCAGGCTCAGGATCCCGGCGACACAGGCCGCCCCGATCTCGCCCTGGGAGTGACCGATCACCGCGTCCGGGACGACGCCCGCCGCGCGCCACACGGCCGCCAGGGCGATGCCGACGGCCCACAGCACCGGCTGCACGACCTCGACCCGCTCCAGCCACGACTCGTCGTCACCGGTCAACACCGCGACGAGGTCCACGTCGAGGTACGGCGCCAGGGCCCGCTGGCACTCGGCCAGCTTCGCGTCGAACACCGGCGTACGACCGACGAGCCCGGCCGCCATCCGCGCCGACTGCGCCCCCTGACCCGGGAACACGAAGACGGGACCTGCGCCGGCGCTGGTGACCGTACCGGTTACGAGGTTCCCCGCCGGCTGGCCGGCGGCGAGGGCGTCCAGCCCGGCCAGCAGCTCGTCGGCGGTCGACCCGACGACGGCGGCACGGTGGTCGAACGTCGAGCGGGTGGTGGCCAGCGACCAGCCGACCGCCGCCGGATCGATCTCGCCGCGCCTGCGCAGGAAGTCCGCGAGCCGGGCCGCCTGCCCGCCCAGGGCGGTCCTCGACCGGGCCGACACCGGCCAGAGGGTCACGTCCGAGGCGACCAGGCCCGGCCGGCGCGCGGGCTCGACGGCGCCGGTCCCGTCCGCCTGCCCGCCGTCGACGGTCGCCGCCTCGGCGACGCGCGGGCGGTACTCCTCCAGGATGACGTGGGCGTTGGTGCCGCTGACCCCGAAGGAGGAGACGCCGCCGCGGCGGGGGCGGTCCAGTTCCGGCCACGGCTTGGACTCGGTGAGCAGGGAGACCGCCCCGGCCGTCCAGTCCACGTGCGGGGACGGCTCGTCGATGTGCAGGGTCTCCGGCATGACGCCGTTACGCAGCGCCATCACCATCTTGACCAGCCCGGCGACGCCGGCGGCGCTCTGGGTGTGGCCGATGTTCGACTTCACCGAGCCCAGCCACAGCGGACGGTCCGCCGGGCGGTCCTGCCCGTACGTGGCGATGAGCGCCTGCGCCTCGATCGGGTCGCCGAGGGTGGTGCCGGTGCCGTGCGCCTCGACCATGTCGACGTCGGCGGAGCCGAGCCGGGCGTTGGCGAGGGCCTGGCGGATGACCCGCTGCTGAGAGGGGCCGTTGGGGGCGGTGAGCCCGTTGGAGGCGCCGTCCTGGTTGAGGGCGCTGCCCCGGATCACGGCGAGGACCGGGTGGCCGTTGCGTTCGGCGTCGGCCAGCCGCTCCACGACGAGCACGCCGCCGCCCTCGCCCCAGCCGGTGCCGTCCGCGCCGGCCGCGAAGGCCCGGCACCGGCCGTCGACGGACATGCCGCGCTGCCGGGAGAAGACGACGAACACGCCGGGGGTGACCATGACGGTGACGCCACCGGCGATGGCCAGGTCGCACTCGCCGCGGCGCAGGGCGTTCACGGCGAGGTGCAGGGCCACCAGCGAGGAGGAGCAGGCGGTGTCCACGGTGACGGCCGGGCCGTTGAGGCCGAGGGTGAACGAGATCCGGCCGGACGCCACGCTCGTGGTGTTGCCGGTGCCGATGTACATGTCGACGCCCTCGGGCACGTTCGGCAGACCCATGCCGTAGTTCGAGGTGCTCAGCCCGACGAAGACACCGGTGGAGCTGCCGCGCAGCGACAGCGGGTCGATGCCGGCCCGCTCGACGGCCTCCCAGGACGTCTCCAGCAGCAGCCGCTGCTGCGGGTCCATGGCGAGGGCCTCACGCGGCGAGATCCCGAACAGGGACGGGTCGAAGTCACCGGCGCCGTCGAGGAACCCGCCGATGCGGGTGTAGCTCTTGCCCGGCTTGTTCGGGTCGGGGTCGTAGAGCGCCTCCAGGTCCCAGCCCCGGTCGTCCGGGAACTCGGTCAGCGCGTCCCGGCCGTCGGCGACAAGCTCCCACAGGTCCTCCGGCGACCGCACGCCACCCGGGAAGCGGCAGCTCATCGAGACGATGGCCAGCGGTTCCTGGTCGCGGGCCTCGACGGTCTGCAGCTTGCGCTTGGTGTCGTGCAGGTCGGCTGTCACCCGCTTCAGGAAGTACCGCAGCTTGTCGTCGCTCATCGGGTGGCCCCTGCCTCGGTCCGAAGGTTGGTCATCTCAGGAGATTCCAAACTCTTTGCTGATGAAGTCGAAGATCTCGTCGTCGCTGGCCGAGTCGAGGTCTGGCCGGTCCGGTTCGACGGCGGGCCCGGCCGCCAGGTCGGACGCCTTGGCGAGCAGGTCCTGCATCCGGGCGGTGAACCGGGCGCGGGCCGCCGGGTCGAGCGGGATGGCGGTGAGCAGGCTCTCCACCGTGTCGATGCCCTGGAAGAGCGGCTGGGTGGAGGGCGCCGCGTCGGCGGCGATCTCGCTCGTCAGCTTCTCGGCGAGCGCCGTCGGCGTCGGGTAGTCGAACACGAGCGTCGCCGGCAGCCGCAGACCGGACAGGCTGTTGAGCCGGTTGCGCAGGTCGACGGCGGTGAGCGAGTCGAAGCCCAGGTCGGTGAAGAGCCGGTTCGGGTCGACCGCGTCCGAGCCGGCGTGGCCGAGGACGGCGGCGATGTTCGCGCGTACCACGTCGAGCACCACCTTGAGCCGCTCCGGGGCGGCCAGTCCGGCGAGCCGCCGGCCGAGTTGCACCCCGCCGGAGCGGGCACCGGTGGCGTCCATGGAGCGTCGCAGCGGCACCCGGACCAGGGCCCGGAGCATGGGCGCGAGGGTGCCGGTCTCCGCCTGCCCGCGCAGCGTCCCGACGTCCAGGCGCATCGGCAGGACGGTTGCCGCGTCGAGCCGCCACGCGGCGTCGAAGAGATCCAGCGCCTGTTCGGTGGCCAGGCCGGTGGCGCCCTGCTCGGCCATCCGCCGCACGTCGTCGCCGCCGAGGTGGCCCGTCATGCCGCTGGCCTGCGCCCACAGGCCCCAGGCGAGCGAGATGCCGGCGAGCCCGCGTGCCCGGCGGTGCGCCGCGAGGGCGTCGAGGAAGGCGTTCGACGCCGCGTAGTTGGACTGGCCGGCGCTGCCCAGCGTGGCCGCCGCCGACGAGAACAGGACGAAGGCCGCGAGGTTCGCGTCGGCCGTGAGGCGGTGCAGGTGCCAGGCACCGTCGATCTTCGGCACGGCGACCGCGTCCACCCGTTCGGGGGTCATCGACTCCAGCACGCTGTCGTCGAGGACGCCGGCGGCGTGCACCACGGCGGTGAGCGGGTGCGCTGCCGGCACCCCGGCCAGCAGCGCCGACAGGGCCTCGGGGTCGGCGGCGTCGCAGGCCGCGACGGTCACCTCCGTACCGGTGCCGGCGAGTTCGTCGACCAGGTCGCCGATCCCCTCGGCCGCCGCGCCGCGCCGCCCGGCCAGCAGCAGGTGCCGTACGCCGTGGCTGGTGGCGAGGTGGCGGGCCAGGATGCGGCCCAGCACGCCCGTGCCGCCGGTGATCAGCACGGTGCCGGCCGGGTCGATCCCGCCGGGCAGCGGCTCGACACCGGCCGGAACCCGGCCGAGCCGTGGGGTGCGGACCTGCCCGTCGCGCACGGCGAGCTGCGGCTCGCCGGAGGCGATGGCGGCGGCCAGCGCGGCGGCGCTGTCCGGGGCGTCGTCGAGGTCGACGAGCTGGCACCGGCCCGGGTGTTCGAGCTGGGCGGCGCGCAGCAGGCCCCAGACCGGGGCCTGGCGCAGGTTCACCTGCTCCTGCTCCCCCGCCGCGACCGCGTCCCGGGTGACGAGCACCAGCCGCGAGTCGGCGAACCGGTCGTCGGCGAGCCAGGTCCGCAACGCGGCGAGCGTACGGTGCGTGGCGGCGCGCGCCTGCGCGGCGAGCTCCGGGTCCGACGGGTTCCCGGCGTCGCCGATCGGGACGATCACCAGCTCGGGCGCCGGCTCACCCCCGGCGAGCAGGTCGCCGAGGGTGTCGAGCCCGACGTCGGTACGCACCCGGGCACCGGCCGCCTCGCAGGCCGCGCTGAGCACCAGGTCGTCGCCGAGCGCCACCCAGCGGATGGCCGCCGGCACGGGGCCGGTGGGCACCGGCAGCACGGGCCAGTCCACCTGGAACAGCGACTCGTGCCGGCCGGAGCGGGCCGCGCCGAGGGAGTCCCCGGAGACACGGCGCATGATCAGCGAGTCGACGTGCAGCACCGGGGCGCCGGTGGCGTCGGCCACCTGGAACGAGACGCCGACCTCGCCGGCCGCGGCGACGCGCACGCGCAGGGCGGTGGCCCCGGCGGCGAGCAGGGAGACCCCGGTCCAGGCGAACGGCAGACGGGGCACGCCGGCGTCGGCGCCGTCGCCCATCCGGCCGAGGAAGCCGCCGATCGACATGGCCTGCAGCGCGCCGTCGAGCAGCGCCGGGTGCACGCCGAAGCGGCCGGCCTCGGCGTGGTGGCCGGCGGGCAGCTCGACCTCGGCGAAGACCTCGTCGTCGCGGATCCACGCGGCACGCAGACCCCGGAACGCCGGCCCGTACCCGAAGACGGTCGCCTCGATGCCGGAGTAGAAGTCGTCGGACTCGACGCGCGTCGCGCCGGGCGGCGGCCACACCCCCAGGTCGAAGGCAGGCGCGGCGTCGGCCGGCTGCGGGCCGAGCAGGCCGGTGGCGTGGCAGGTCCAGGCGACGTCGGCGAGGATCTCGTCGGAGCCGTCCCGGTAGGGCCGGGAGTGGAGCTGGACGGTGCGCCGCCCGTCGTCGTCGCGGTCGCCGACCGTCAGCTGCACCTGGAGCGCGCCGAGTTCGGGCAGGACGAGCGGGGCGAGCAGCGTCAGCTCCTCCACCGTCGGGCAGCCGGCCTGCGCACCGGCGTATGTGGCGAGTTCCACGAAGGCGGTGCCGGGCAGCAGGATGTTGTCCATCACCCGGTGCTCGCCGAGCCACGGGTGGGTACGCACCGACAGCCGCCCGGTGAAGACCATCCGCTCGCTGTCGGGGAACGTCAGCGTGGCGCTGAGCAGCGGGTGCCCGGCGTCCTGGAGACCGGCGGAGCTGACGTCCTGCGCCCGGTGCGCCGGCGGCTCGACCCAGTACCGCTGGTGGTCGAAGGCGTACGTGGGCAGGGCGACAGGGTCGGTCCCGGCGAGGACGGCCGTCAGGTCGACGGGCAGGCCGATCGCGTGGGCGGTAGCCAGGTTGGTCAGCAGCCGCGTCGGGTCGTCGTCACCGCGCCGCAGGCTGCCCAGCGTGTGCCCGGTGACGCCGGCGTCGTCCAGGATCGCCGTCACCGGCATCGTCAACACCGGGTGGGGGCTGATCTCGACGAACGTGGTGTGCCCGGCGGCGACAGCGACGCGCACGGCGGCGTCGAACTGCACGGTCTGCCGCAGGTTGTCGTACCAGTAGCCGGCGTCCATCGAGGACGGTTCGACCCAGTCACCGGTCAACGTCGAGACGAGCCGAGTGTGCCCCGGCTGCGGGCTCACGTCGGCCAGGTCCGCGCGCAACTGCTCCGCGACGTCCTGCACCGCCGCCGAGTGCGACGCGTAGTCCACCGGGATCAACCGCGCCCGCACCCCGTCGGCCTGACACGCCTCCACCAGATCCGCGACCGGCTGCGGCGGACCCGACACCACCACCGTCGACGGGCCGTTCACCGCCGCCACCCCGACACCCGGGAACGCCGGCAGCCGCTCAGCCACCGCCTCCGCCGACAGGTCCACCGACGCCATCGTCCCGGTACCCCGCAGCACCGTCAGCGCCCGCGACCGCAACGCCACCGCCTTCGCCGCGTCCTCCAGGGAGAGAATCCCCGCCACACACGCCGCGCCGATCTCACCCTGCGAGTGACCGACCACCGCCGCCGGAACCACACCCGCGTACTGCCACACCGCCGCCAGCGCCACACCAACAGCCCACAGCACCGGCTGCACGACCTCGACCCGCTCCAGCCACGACTCGTCGTCACCGGTCAACACCGCAACGAGGTCCACATCGAGGTACGGGGCCAGGGCCCGCTGACACTCCGCCAGACGCGCGTCGAACACCGGCGCACGACCCACCAGACCGGCCGCCATCCGCGCCGACTGCGCACCCTGACCCGGGAACACGAACACCGCACTCGTCCCGACGGCCGTACCCGTGACCAGGTTCCCCGCCGGCGCACCAGCCGCCAGGGCGTCCAGCCCCGCCAGCAACTCTTCCGTGCTCGACCCGACCACTGCCGCCCGGTGGTCGAACGTCGACCGGGTCGTCGTCAGGGACCAGCCCACCGCCGCCGCATCGACCTCGCCGTGCTCGCGTACGTGCCGGGCCAGCCGGGCCGCCTGGCCGGTCAGGGCTTCCCTCGACCGCCCCGACAGCGGCCATGCCACGACGCCGGAATCCACGAGGCCGGGCCGGGTGTCCACGCGTGCGGCGTCGACCGGCTCGTCACCCTGCTCGATGATCACGTGGGCGTTCGTGCCGGAGATGCCGAACGACGACACCGCCGCCCGGCGCGGCCGGTCCACCGCCGGCCACGGCCGCGACTCCGTGGCCAGCTCGACGGCGCCGGAGGTCCAGTCGATGTGCGGGGACGGCTCGTCCACGTGCAGCGTCGCCGGGACGAGGCCGTGCCGGATGGCCTGCACCATCTTGATCACACCGGCCACCCCGGCGGCGGCCTGGGCGTGGCCGATGTTCGACTTGATCGAGCCGAGCAGCAGCGGCCGGTCGGCGGGCCGCTCCCGCCCGTACGTGGCCAGCAGGGCCTGCGCCTCGATCGGGTCACCGAGCGTCGTGCCCGTGCCGTGCGCCTCGACCACGTCCACGTCGGCCGTGGTAAGGCGGGCCGACGCCAGCGCCTGCCGGATCACCCGCTGCTGCGAGGGACCGTTCGGGGCGGTCAGCCCGTTGGAGGCGCCGTCCTGGTTGATCGCCGAGCCGCGCACCACCGCGTACACGGTGCGGCCCTGTCGGCGCGCGTCGGAGAGCCGCTGCACGAGCAGCATGCCCACGCCCTCGGACCAGCCGGTGCCGTCGGCGGACGCGGCGAACGACTTGCACCGGCCGTCGGCGGCCAGGCCGCGCTGCCGGGAGAACTCGACGAAGGCGGTCGGGGTGGCCATCACCATCACGCCACCGGCGAGGGCCATGTCGCACTCGCCGCGCCGCAGCGCCTGACCGGCCCAGTGCAGGGCCACCAGCGACGAGGAGCAGGCCGTGTCCAGCGACACCGCCGGCCCCTCCAGCCCGAACGTGTACGCCACCCGGCCGGAGATGACGCTGCTGGTCATCCCGGTCAGCATGTAGCCCTCGGCGGCCTCCGGCGAGTACGCGAGCAGCGAGCCGTAGTCCTGGCCGCTGGTGCCGACGAAGACGCCGGTGCTGCTGCCCCGTACGTCGGCCGGGTCGATGCCGGCGGACTCGAAGGACTCCCAGGTGGTTTCCAGAAGCAGCCGCTGCTGCGGGTCCATGGCCAGGGCCTCGCGGGGCGAGATGCCGAAGAACCCGGGGTCGAACCGGTCCACGCCGCTGAGGAAGCCGCCGCCGCGGGCGTAGAAGGTGCCGGGGGCGTCGGGGTCGGGGCTGTAGAGGCTGTCGAGGTCCCAGCCACGGTCGGTCGGCAGGTCGCTGATCGCGTCGACGCCGTCGACCACCAGCCGCCACAGGTCGTCGGGCGACCACACGCCGCCGGGCAGCCGGCAGGCCATGCCGATGATCGCGAGGGGCTCGTCGTCGCCGACCGGCACGGTGGTCGTCGCGGGTCGCACGGGGACCGGGGTGCCGGCGATCTCCGTACCCAGGAAGCCCGCCAGGTCGTGCGGGGTCGGATAGTCGAAGACGAGGGTGGCCGGCAGCCGCATCCCGAAGGCGTTGTTGAGCCGGTTGCGCATCTCGACGGCGGTCAGCGAGTCGAAGCCGAACTCGCTGAACGCCCGGCGCGGCTCGATGGCCGCCGGGTCGGGGTAGCCGAGCACGGCGGCGGCCTGCCCGCGGACGATCTCGACCAGCGCGGCGGCCCGCTCGGCGTCGCCCAGCCCGGCGAGCTGCTGCACCAGTGACGCGCCGGTGGTGGCCGCGGCGGCGCGCGCGGGCGTGCGGATCAGCGCCCGGTACAGCGGCGGGATGCTCCCGCCGGCGAACTGCACCTTCATCGCGGCGAGGTCCAGCCGGGCCGGGACGAGCGCGGCGTCGGTGGTGCGGCAGGCCACGTCGAAGAGCGCGAGCCCCTCCTCGGCCTCCATGGCGGCGACGCCGGAGCGGGAGATCCGGTTGAGGTGGACGTCGTCCAGCTCGGTGGTCATGCCGCTGCGGTCGGCCCAGAGGCCCCAGGCGAGGGTGAGCGCGGCGAGGCCGCGCGCCTTGCGGTGGTGGGCCAGCCCGTCGAGGAACGCGTTGGCGGCGGCGTAGTTGCCCTGGCCCGGGCCGCCTGCGGTGGCGGCCAGCGAGGAGTACGAGACGAACGCCTTCAGGCCGAGGTCGGCGGTCAGCTCGTGCAGGTGCCACGCGGCGTCGACCTTGGGCCGCAGCACGCCGTCCATCCGCTCGGGGGTGAGCGAGGAGATGACGCCGTCGTCGCGGACGCCCGCGGCGTGGACGACAGCGGTGAGGGGGTGCTCCGCCGGGATGCCGGCCAGCAGCTCGGCCACGGCGGCGCGGTCGGCGACGTCGCAGGCGGCGACGGTGACGCTCACGCCGAGCGCCTCCAGCTCGGCGCAGAGCTCCGCGACGCCCCCGGCGGCGCGGCCGCGCCGGCTGGTGAGGATGAGGTGCCGGACGCCGTACGTGCTGACCAGGTGCCGGCTCATCAGCTGGCCGAGGGTGCCGGTGGCGCCGGTGATCAGCACGGTGCCGTCGGAGTCGAACGGGGCGGCCGGCGGCTCGGCCGGGGCGGGAACCCGGGTGAGCCGGGCGCCGGCGGCGACACCCGCGCGGATCACGACCTGCGGTTCGTCGGTCGCGACGGCCGGGACGAGCGCGGCGGCACAGCCGGCCACGTCGTCGACGTCGACAAGCACGAACCGGTCGGGGTTCTCCGACTGGGCGGAGCGGAGCAGGCCGATCACGGCGGCGCCGGCCAGGTCGGTCAGGTCGGCGTCCCGGTCGGTGGCGACCGCGCCCGAGGTCAGCACCACCAGCCGGGACACCGCGTAGCGCTCCTCGGCGAGGAACTGCTGGAGCACGGCAAGCACCCGGTGGGTCGCCTCGGCGACGGCGCGCGGCACGTCCGCCGACGCGGGCGGGTCGAGCAACGGCAGGACCAGCACGCCGGGCGCGTCCGTCCCGTCGTCCATCGCCGTGGCCAGGGCCGTCAGGTCGGGGTACGCCGCCACGGCCGTGCCGGTGGCCGCGACCGCGTCGGTGAGCGCCGCGGCGTCGCCGATGACCGCCCAGTCGACAGTGGACGGGCCGGCGGGCAGCGCGAGCGGCGCCCAATCGACCTGGAAGAGCGACTCGGTGCCGCCGCCGGAGGCGGTGCGGAGCTGGTCGGCGGAGACCGGCCGCAGGACCAGGGAGCCGACGGAGATGACGGGCGCACCGGTGACGTCGGTGAGCAGCAGCGAGATGCTGTCGGGGCCGGTGTGCGAGACCCGGACGCGGGCCGCCGCGGCCCCGGCGCCGTGCAGGGCGACGTCGTTCCAGGAGAACGGCAGCCGGCCGTACCCCGGGGGCATGCCCGCCCCTGAAGGCTCTCCGGCCGACGTGGTCAGGCCGAGGGTGTGCAGCGCCGCGTCGAGCAGGGCCGGGTGCAGGCCGTACCCGCCGGCCTCGGCGGCGGGGGCCTCGGGCAGCGCCAGCTCGGCGAAGAGGTCGTCGCCGCGCCGCCACGCGGAGCGCAGGGCGATGAAGGACGGACCGTAGTCGTAGCCCTGGGCGGAGAGGTTCAGGTAGAGGTCGTCGGTGCCGACCTCGGTGGCGCCCGACGGCGGCCAGGTGGTCAGGTCGGACCAGCCGGCGGGGCCGCTCGGGGCGGCGGGGCCGCTGGCCAGCACACCGCTGGCGTTGCGGGTCCAGGTCCGCTCGCCCGCGCCCTCGGCCGGCTCGCCGTCCTGGGCGGAGTGCAGCGACACGGACCGGCAGCCGGTCTCGTCGGCCGGGCCGATCCAGAGCTGGATGTCGACGCCCCCGGTCTCCGGCAGGATCAGCGGCGACTCCAGGGTGAGTTCGCGGACGTGGTCCGCGCCGACGTGCGCGCCGGCCTGGAGGGCGAGTTCGACGAAGCCCGTGCCGGGCAGCAGCACGGTGTCGAAGACGACGTGGTCACAGATCCACGGGTGGGTACGCCGGGCCAGCCGGCCGGTGAACAGGAACCCCTCGGCGTGCGCGACGCCGATGGCGGCCCCGAGCAGGGGGTGTTGCGCGGGGCGCAGGCCGACGGCGGTGACGTCGCCGGTCCACCCGGCGCCCGCCTCGGGCCAGTAGCGCTGGTGCTGGAAGGCGTACGTGGGCAGGTCGACGCGCCGCGCGCCGGTCTCGGCGAACCACTGCCGCCAGTCGACCGCAACCCCGCGCACGTGCAGCTCGGCCAGCCCGGCCAGCAGCCCGTGCGCCTCGGGCCGGTCCGCGCGCTGCGCCGGCACGGCGAGCACGGCGTCGTCGGCGGGCAGGATGTCGCCGACCATCGCGGTCAGCACGCTGCGCGGGCCGACCTCCAGGAACGTGTCCGCCCCGGCGGCGCGCAGCGCGGCGACCCCGTCAGCGAACCGCACCGCCTCGCGCACGTGCCGCACCCAGTACTCCGGCGTGCGGATCTCATCGCCGGCCAGGGCACCGGTCACGTTCGACACGACCGGCAGCACCGGCGCGGCGAACTCCAACCCGTCGAGAACGGCCCGGAAATCAGCGAGCATCGGCTCCATCAACGGACTGTGGAACGCGTGGCTGACCGCGAGCCGACGCGTCCGCACACCCCGGTCCTTCCAGACCCGCTCCACCTCGTCGAGGGCCTCAACGGCACCGGAGACCACAACAGCCTGCGGACCATTGACCGCCGCGATCCCTACACCGGCCAGCCCGTCCAGCGCCGCCGCCACATCGGCCTCGGCCGCCGCGACCGCCAGCATCCCGCCACCCGTCGGCAGCGCCTGCATCAACCGGCCCCGCGCCGCCACCAACGCACAGGCGTGCTCCAGCGACAGCACCCCCGCCACGTACGCGGCCGTGACCTCGCCGATCGAGTGGCCGCCGACCAGGTCGGGGGCGACGCCGAAGGACTCGACGAGACGGAACAGCGCCACCTCGACCGCGAACAACCCCGCCTGCGTGAACACCGTCTGGTCCAGCAGCTCCGCCTCAGCCGAACCCGGCTCGGCGAAGAGCACCTCACGCAGCGGGCGCGGCAGGGCCCTGTCCAGGTGCCCGCACGCCTCGTCGAGGGCGGCGGCGAACACCGGGAACTCGACGTACAGCTCCCGGCCCATGCCGGCGCGCTGCGCACCCTGGCCGGAGAACAGCACCGCCAACGGACCCCGGCCGCCGGCCTGGCCCACGACAACCGCACCCGACGGCTGCCCGGCGGCCAGGGCACGCAACCCGCCCAGCAACTCCTCACGGCCGGTCGCGGAAACCACGGCCCGGTGCTCCAGGGTGGAGCGTGAGGTGACCGACGAGAAGGCCACGTCCAGGGGCCGCAGGGTCTCGTCGGCGGCGATCCGGGCCGCCCAGCGGCCCGCCTGCGCGGCGAGGCCGGCCGCGTCCCGGGCCGACACCGGCACCGGCACGACCGGCCGCTCGACCGGCAACGCGGCGTCGGCCGACGGGGACTGCTGGGGCGCCGGAGCCTGCTCCAGGATGGTGTGGGCGTTCGTGCCGGACACCCCGAACGAGGAGACGGCCGAGCGGCGCGGCCGGCTCACCGCCGGCCACGGCGTCGCCTCGGTCACCAGCGACACCTCGCCGGCCGACCAGTCGACCTCGGGCGTCGGCTCGTCCACGTGCAGGGTGGGCGGTACGACGCCGTGCCGCATCGCCATGACCATCTTGATCACACCGGCGACACCGGCGGCGGCCTGGGCGTGACCGATGTTCGACTTGACCGACCCGAGCAGCAGCGGCGCCGAGTCCCCCCGGTCCTGCCCGTACGTGGCGAGCAGCGCCTGCGCCTCGATCGGGTCGCCGAGCCGGGTGCCGGTGCCGTGCGCCTCCACCACGTCCACGCCGCCGGTGGCGAGGCCGGCGTTGGCCAGCGCCTGCTGGATCACCCGCTGCTGCGACGGCCCGTTCGGGGCGCTCAGGCCGTTGGAGGCGCCGTCCTGGTTGACGGCGCTGCCCCGCACCACGGCGAGGACGGGGTGGCCGTTGCGCTGCGCGTCCGACAGCCGCTCCAGCACCAGGACGCCGACGCCCTCGGACCAGCCGGTCCCGTCGGCGGCGGCGGCGAACGCCTTGCAGCGGCCGTCGGCGGCGAGGCCGCGCTGCCGGGAGAACTCGACGAAGGCGGCCGGGGTGCACATGGCGGTGACCCCGGCGACGATCGCCAGGGTGCACTCCCGCTGCCGCAGCGCCTGCCCCGCCAGGTGCAGGGCGACCAGCGAGGACGAGCAGGCGGTGTCGATGGTGACCGCCGGGCCCTCCAGCCCGAAGGTGTAGGCGATCCGGCCGGAGACCACGCTGCCGGCGTTGCCGGTCATCAGGTGCCCCTCCAGGCCCTGCGCGGCGCCCATCAGCACGGTGCCGTAGTCCTGGCCGGTGCTGCCGGCGAAGACGCCGGTGCGGCTGCCGCGCAGCGAGTGCGGGTCGATGCCGGCCCGCTCCAGGGCCTCCCACGATGTCTCCAGCAGCCAGCGCTGCTGCGGGTCCATCGCCAGCGCCTCGCGGGGGGAGATCGCGAAGAAGCCCGGGTCGAAGTCGGCCAGGTCGTGGACGAAGCCGCCCTGCCGCGTGTACGACGTGCCGCTCTGTTCGGGGTCGCTGTCGTAGAGCGACCCGAGGTCCCAGCCGCGGTCCTCGGGGAAGTCGGTGACCACGTCCCGGCCGGACGCGACCACCTCCCACAGGTCCTCGGGAGAGCGCACCCCGCCGGGGAAGCGGCAGCTCATGGAGACGATGGCGACCGGTTCCTGTTCACCGGCCTCCACCTCGCGCAGGCGCTGGCGCACCTGGTGCAGGTCAGCGGTGACCCGCTTGAGGTAGTCGAGAAGCTTCGCCTCGTCAGCCATGGACCGCGCACTCCTTGTGTTGACCCGTCGTCGCAGCAGCGATCACGTCAGGACATCCCCAGCTCGCGGTCGATGAAGTCGAAGACCTCGTCCGGCGTCGCGTCCTGGAGCTTCTCGGCGACGGTGTCGCCGTCCGCCGGGGCGTCGGCCTCGTTGAGGGAGGCCAGCAGCGCCCGCAGCCGTTCGGTGATCCGAATCCGGGCGCTGCGGTCCGGCGCCGAGCCGGAGAGTGCCGCTTCCAACCTGTCCAGCTCACCGAAGACCGGTGCGACCCCGGCCACGCCGCCGTCGACGATCGCGGCCCGCACGTATTCGGCCAGCCCGGCGGCGGTCGGGTAGTCGAAGACCACGGTGGCGGGCAGCCGCACGCCGGTCGCCGCGGTGAGCCGGTTACGCAGCTCCACGGCGGTCAGCGAGTCGAAGCCGAGTTCGCGGAACGCCCGGTCCGGCTCGACGGCGTCCATCGAGGCGTGCCCGAGCACCGCGGCGGCCTGCCCGCGTACCAGCTCCAGCAGGGTCTTGCGTCGTTCGGCGTCGGTCTGCCCGGCGAGCAGGGCGGCCAGGGACTCCGCGGAGACGCCGGTGTCCTCGGCCCGCTCGGCGACGGCCCGCCGTGCCTCGGCCACACCCGCGATGAGCGGGCTGGGCCGCACGGCCACGAAGCCGGGCACGTAGCGGGCCCAGTCGATCTCGGTCACCATCGTCGCCGGCTCGCCCCGCGCGACGCACTGGGCGAGCGCCGTGAGCGCGAGCGCGGTGTCGAGGCGGGCCACGCCGGTACGCCGACGGCGCTCCTCGACGGCCTGGTCGGTGGCGGCCATCCCGCCGGCCGCCCAGGGGCCCC
This sequence comes from Micromonospora sp. NBRC 110037, assembly GCF_001652995.1. NCBI lineage: Bacteria > Bacillati > Actinomycetota > Actinomycetes > Micromonosporales > Micromonosporaceae > Micromonospora > Micromonospora sp. NBRC 110037. The sequence continues at coordinate 654,423 of NZ_BBVA01000002.1, read as the reverse complement.
AGGCGACCGAGGTGGCCGGCAGGCCCTGGCGGTGCCGCTGCTCGGCGAGCGCGTCGAGGTAGGCGTTGGCGGCGGCGTAGCTGCCCTGACCGGCGGCGCCGAGCTGGCCGGCCATCGCGGAGAACAGCACGAACGCGCGCAGTTCCCGCCCGAGGGTGAGCTCGTGCAGGTGCAGGGCGCCGAGCACCTTGGGTCGCAGGACGGTGGCGAGCCGGTCGGAGGTGAGCCCGTCGAGCACCCCGTCCTCCAGCACGCCGGCGGCGTGCACGACGGTGGTCAGCGGCGCGTCGGCGGGCACCTCGTCGAGCAGCTTGGCCAGCGCGGCCCGGTCGGCCACGTCGCAGGCCGCGACGGTCACCCGGGTGCCCGCCCCGGTCAGCTCACGGACTAGTGCCGTGGCGCCGGGGGCGTCCGCGCCGCGGCGGCTGACGAGCATCAGGTGCTCGGCGCCCCGGGCGGCCAGCCAGCGGGCCACCTCCGCGCCGAGCGCGCCGGTGCCGCCGGTGACCAGCGTCGTGCCCGGGTAGCCGGCGTCGTCGGCGGGCGCCTCGCCGCCGGGCGCGCGTACCAGCCGGCGTACCAGGATGGTGGCGCCGTCGACCGCGAGCTGGTCCTCGCCGTCGAGGCCGGCGAGGGCGGCGCAGAGCAGGTCCCAGCCGTGGTCGTCCAGGGTGGCCGGTACGTCGACCAGGCCGCCCCACCGCTCGGGGTGTTCGAGGGCCACGACCCGGCCGAGGCCCCAGAGCAGCGACTGCTCCGGGCGGCCGGCGGTGCCGCCCCGGGTGGTGCCGGCGGCGCCCCGGGTGACACACCACAGCGGCGCGGCGACGTCGAGGTCCCCGAGCGCGTGGATCAGCGCCAGCGACCGGGCGAGGAACGGCGGCACCGGCTGGGTGTCGTCGACCGCGCCGTCGGCGAGGGCGAGCAGGGACAGCACCCCGTCGACCGGGGCCGTTCCGCCGTCGGAGGTACGGGTGACACCGCTCAGGTGCGCGGTGAGGGCGGCCCGGTCGGTCAGGTTCTCCGGCAGCGACACCAGCCGGACGTCGGCGCCCCGGCGGGACAGTTCGGCGACGGCGGCTTCGCCCTCCTCCGGGTGCCGCGCGTCGGCGATCACCCACCAGGCGCCGGGGAGGAAGCTGACGGGCGTGCCGGTGTACGGCTGCCAGACGCTGCGGTAGCGCAGGTCGTCCAGGGCGGACCGGTTGCGCTGCCGGCGTCGCCAGGAGGCGAGCACGGGCAGGGCCCCGCCCAGCCGTTCGAGGGATTCCGTCGCGTCCTGCTCGGTGAGTTCCGCGAGCGCGGCCAGGTCCTCGCGTTCGACGGCCGCCCAGAACGCGGAGTCGACGCCGCTCGGGGTCTCCTCGGCGCCGTCCTGCCCGGTCACGGCGGTGGGCCAGTAGCGGCTGCGGTCGAAGGCGTAGGTGGGCAGTGCCACCACGTCGGTCTCGGCGAGGACGGCCGTCAGGTCGACGGGCAGGCCGATCGCGTGGGCGGTAGCCAGGTTGGTCAGCAGCCGCGTCGCGTCGTCGTCACCGCGCCGCAGGCTGCCCAGCGTGTGCCCGGTCACGCCGGCGTCGTCCAGGATCGCCGTGACCGGCATCGTCAGCACCGGATGCGGTGAGATCTCGACGAACGTCGTGTGACCCGCCTCGACGGCCACCCGCACGGCGGCCTCGAACTGGACGGTCTGCCGCAGGTTGTCGTACCAGTAACCGGCGTCCATCGAGGACGGGTCCACCCAGTCCCCGGTGAGGGTGGAGACGAGCCGGACGTTGCCCTGTCGCGGCGTCACGTCGGCCAGGTCGGCGCGCAACCGCTCCGCCACCTCCTGCACCGCCGCCGAGTGCGACGCGTAGTCCACCGGAATCAACCGCGCCCGCACCCCGTCGGCCTGACACGCCTCCACCAGATCCGCAACCGGCTGCGGCGGACCCGACACCACCACCGTCGACGGACCATTCACCGCCGCCACCCCGACACCCGGGAACGCCGACAGCCGCTCAGCCACCGCCTCCGCCGACAGGTCCACCGACGCCATCGTCCCCGTGCCCCGCAGCACCGTCAGCGCCCGCGACCGCAACGCCACCGCCTTCGCCGCGTCCTCCAGGGAGAGAATCCCCGCCACACACGCCGCGCCGATCTCACCCTGCGAGTGACCAACCACCGCAGCCGGAACCACACCCGCGTACTGCCACACGGCGGCGAGGGCGACGCCGACGGCCCACAGCACCGGCTGCACGACCTCGACCCGCTCCAGCCACGACTCGTCGTCACCCGTCAACACCGCAACGAGGTCCACATCGAGGTACGGGGCCAGGGCCCGCTGACACTCCGCCAGACGCGCGTCGAACACCGGCGCACGACCCACCAAGCCGGCCGCCATCCGCGCCGACTGCGCACCCTGACCCGGGAACACGAACACCGCACCCGCGCCATGCGACAGAGCCGCCGCCGCGACCACGTTGCCGGCCGGCGACCCCGACGCCAGAGCGTCCAGCCCCGCCAGCAACTCCTCCGCGCTCGACCCGACCACAGCCGCCCGCTGGTCGAACGTCGACCTGGTGGCGGCGAGAGACCAGCCCACAGCCGCCGCGTCGAGGTCGGCGTGCGCGCGGACGTGCCGGGCCAGGCGAGCGGCCTGACCGGCCAGCGCGCCCTTCGACCGCCCCGACACCGTCCAGACGACGACGTCGGAGGCCACGAGCCCCGGGCTGCGATCCTCGGCGGCCTCGCCGTCGGGCTCCACGCTCTCGGCGGGGAGGTCCTCGGGCAGTTCGATGATCACGTGGGCGTTCGTGCCGGAGATGCCGAACGACGACACCGCCGCCCGGCGCGCCCGGTCCACGGCCGGCCACGGCCGCGACTCCGTGGCCAGTTCCACCGCGCCGGAGGTCCAGTCGATGTGCGGCGACGGCTCGTCCACGTGCAACGTCGCGGGAACCACGCCCTCCCGCATCGCCAGCACCATCTTGATCACGCCGGCGACGCCGGCGGCGGCCTGGGTGTGGCCGATGTTCGACTTCACGGAGCCGAGCAGCAGCGGCTCGTCGCGCTCCTGCCCGTACGTGGCGAGCAGGGCCTGCGCCTCGATCGGGTCGCCGAGCGTGGTGCCGGTGCCGTGCGCCTCGACCACGTCCACATCGGCCGCGGAGAGCCGCGCCGAGGCCAGCGCCTGCCGGATCACCCGCTGCTGCGACGGACCGTTCGGCGCCGTCAGCCCATTCGACGCACCATCCTGGTTGACCGCACTGCCCCGCACGATCGCCAGCACCTCGTGACCGTTGCGCCGCGCGTCCGACAACCGCTCCACCAGCAGCACGCCCACACCCTCGCCCCAGCCCGTGCCATCCGCACCCGCAGCGAACGCCTTGCACCGGCCGTCAGCCGCCAGGCCCCGCTGCCGGGAGAACTCCACGAACAGCCCGGGCGTCGCCATCACGGTCACGCCGCCGGCGAGGGCCAGGTCGCACTCGCCACGCCGCAGCGACTGCACCGCCAGGTGCAACGCCACAAGCGACGACGAACACGCCGTGTCCACCGACACCGCCGGCCCCTCCAACCCCAACGCGTACGCCACCCGACCCGACACCACACTCGCGGCGTTGCCCGTTCCCGCGAAGCCCTCCACCTCGTCCCCCGCCACCATCAGCAGGGCCCCATAGTCCTGACCATTCGTGCCCACGAACACCCCTGTTCGCGAACCCCGCAGAACCCCAGGCTCAACCCCTGCCCGCTCGACCGCCTCCCACGAAACCTCCAGCAACAACCGCTGCTGCGGGTCCATGGCCAACGCCTCGCGGGGGGAAATCCCGAAGAAACCGGCATCAAACTCCGCCGCCTCGTAGAGGAAGGCGCCGCTGCGGACGTAGGAGGTGCCGGTGGAATAGGGGTCGGGGTCGTAGAGGCGCTCGACGTCCCAACCCCGATCGCCGGGGAGGTCCGACACCGCGTCGCGGCCGGCGTGCAGCATCTGCCAGAACCGCTCGGGATCGTTGGCCCCGCCGGGGAAGCGGCAGGACATGGCCACGATGGCCACCGGCTCGTCGTCGCCGAACGCCACCGGGGCGGCCTCGACGGCCACGGCGGCCTCCCCGCCCAGTTCCTCGTGCAGGTGCCGGGCGAGCGCGGTCGGCGACGGGTAGTCGAAGACCAGGGTCACCGGCAGCCGCAGCGAGGTGGCGGTGGCGAGCCGGTTGCGCAGTTCCACCGCGGTCACCGAGTCGAAGCCGAGGTCGCGGAACGCGTGGTGCGGGTCGACGGCCTGGCCGTCGGCGTACCTGAGGACCGTGGCCGCCTGGTCGCGGACCAGGTCGAGCAGCGCCTGCTGGCGCTCGGCGGCGCTCATCCGGGTGAACGCGCCGGCCGGGCCGGCCTCGTCGGTCTCCTTCGTCTCGGCCAGTCCCTTGGTGGCCTGCAACCGCTGCGCCTCGGGGATCTCCGAGATCAGCGGGCCGGGCCGGGTGGCGGTGAACGCGACGAAGAACCGCTCCCAGGCGATGTTCGAGATGGTCAGGAACGTCTCGTCGTGCTCGACGGCCTGGTGCAGGGCCGCGACGGCGAGCCGCGGCGGCATCTCGGGTGCGCCGTGGCGGTGCAGCATCCGGCCGAACTCGCCGTCGGCCATGCCGCCGCCGCCCCAGGCGCCCCAACCGATGGAGGTGGCGGGCAGGCCGAGGGCGCGGCGGTGCTCGGCGAGGGCGTTGAGGAACGCGTTGCCGGGGGCGTAGTTGCCCACGCCGGAGCTGCCGACGGTGCCGGCCATCGACGAGAACAGGATGAACGCGTCGAGGTCCAGCGCGCGGGTCAGCTCGTGCAGGTTCAGTGCGGCGGTGACCTTCGCGCTGAGCGCGTAGTCGACCTGGTCCAGCGTCAGCGAGTTGATCACCGAGTCGTCGAGCACGGCTGCGGTGTGCACGACTGTGGTCAGCGGGTGCTCGGACGGCAGGTCGGCGAGGACGGCGGCGAGCGCCGAGCGGTCGGCGGCGTCGCAGGCGGCGACGGTCACCCGGGCGCCCAGTGCGACCAACTCGGCCTCGAGGTCGGCGATGCCCTCGGCCTGCCGGCCGCGCCGGCTCACCAGCACCAGGTGGGCGGCGCCGTTGGCGGCGAGCCAGCGGGCCATGTGCCCGCCGAGCGCGCCGGTGCCGCCGGTGACCAGGGCGGTGCCGGAGGGCCGCCAGGCGCGCGGGGCGGGCGTGTCGCCGAGCGGGGCGTGCAGCAGTCGCCGGCCGAACGCGCCGGCCCACCGCAGCGCGACCTGGTCCTCCCCGTCGGCGCCGGCGAGGACGCGCACGAGCCGGCGGCCGGCCGCGTCGTCGAGCTCGTCGGGCAGGTCCACGAGGCCGCCCCAGCGGTCCGGGTGCTCCAGCGCGGCGACCCGGCCGAAGCCCCAGGTGAGCTGCTGGAGCGGGTGCGGCAGCGGGTCGGCCGGGCCGGTCGCGACGGCGCCCCGGGTGAGGCACCACAGGGGCGCGCGGACGCCGGCGTCGCCGAGCGCCTGCACGAGGGTGACGGTGCCGGCGAAACCGACCGGCACGGACGGGTACGCCGGGGCGGGCGTCTCGTCGAGCGGCAGCAGCGACACGATCCCGGCGGGGCGGGGGCCGCCGTCGGCGAGGTCGCGCAGCCGGGCGGCGAGCGCCGCGCGGTCCGTGCGGTCGGCGTCCAGCGCCAGCGGTACGACGGTACCGCCGTGGCGCCGCAACGCCTCGGCGCAGAAGCCGGCCTCGGCCGCGCCGGTGTCGTCGGGGCCGGTCAGCAGCCACCAGGTGCCGGTGACGGCCGGCTCGCCGGAGGCGTCGGGGGCGACGGGCGTCCAACTGTCCCGGTACCGCCACGAGTCCACGGTGGCCTGGTCGCGGTGCCGGCGACGCCAGGCGGCGAGCACCGGCAGCACGTCGGCGAACGCCGTCTCCGGGACGGGCCCCGGCTCGGTCGTGGCGGAGAGTTCGGCCGTGAGCGCGGTCAGGTCCTCCGCCTCGACGGCGGCCCAGAACCGGGCGTCGACCTCGTCGTCGGCCACGGCACCGGCGGTCCCGACCGCGGGGGCGGGCGCGGTCGACGGCTGCGGCCAGTAGAGCTGCCGCTGGAACGGGTACGTGGGCAGGTCGAGGCGACGCCCGGCGAGGCCGGCGAAGGCGGGCCGCCAGTCCACGGCCGTACCTCCGGCCCAGACCTCGGCCAGGGCGCGCAGGAAGCGGCCGAGGCCGCCCTCGCCCCGGCGCAGGCTGCCGGTGACGGTGACCGCGTCCGGGTCGGCGGCGGCCAGCTCGACGCTCTCCTGCGTGGCCATCGTCAGCACGGGGTGGGCGCTGACCTCGACGAAGGTCTGGTAGCCGGCGGCGACGAGGCTGCGTACCGCTTCGTCGAAGCGGACGGTCTGCCGCAGGTTGCGGTACCAGTAGTCGGCGTCGAGGGAGGCGGTGTCAAGCCAGTCCCCCTCGACGGTGGAGCGGAACCGGACCTCGCCGGTGCGGGGCCGCAGCCCGGCGAGCAGTTCCAGGAGCTGCTCGCGCAGTTGCTCGACGTGCGCGGAGTGGGAGGCGTAGTCCACGGGGACGCGGCGCACCCGCACCTCGTGGGACTCGTAGTGGGCGACGAGCTCGTCGAGGGCGGTGCCGTCGCCGGAGACCACGACGGAGGTGGGTCCGTTGACGGCGGCCAGGGCGATGCGGCCGGCCCAGCGGGCGATCGTCGCGGTGGCCTCGTCGGCGGTGGTGGCGACCGAGACCATGCCGCCGTCCCCGGCGATGCCGGCGATGATCCGGCTGCGCAGCGCGACCACGGCCGCCGCGTCGTCGAGGGTGAGGCCACCGGCGACGTACGCGGCGGCGATCTCCCCCTGGGAGTGGCCGACGACGGCTCCGGGGCGCACCCCGTACGACTCCCAGAGCGCGGCGAGCGAGACGCTGACCGCGAACAGGGTGGGCTGCACGACGTCGACGCGCTCCAGCGACGGGGCGTCGGGCGCGCCGCGCACCACGTCGGTCGGTGACCAGTCGACGTACGGGCGCAGCGCCTCGGCGCAGGCGGCGAACGTCTCCGCGAAGACGGGGGCGGTGTCGAGCAGCTCGGCGGCCATCCCGGCCCACTGCGATCCCTGGCCCGGGAAGACGAACGCGACCTCGCCCGGCGTGCCGGGGGCGCGGGTGACGGTCTGCGGGCCGGGCCGGCCGGCGGCGAGCGCGTCGAGGGACGCGGCCAGGTCGTCGCGGTCGGCGGCGAAGACGACGGCCCGGTGGTCGTGGGCGGCGCGGGTGGCGGCCAGCGACCAGCCGACGTCGGCGAGCGCGTCGTCGTCCACTGTGCCGAGGTGCTCGCGCAGGTCCCGGGTGCGGGCGGTGAGGGCGTCGACGGTGCGCCCGGAGAGCACCCAGGGCAGCTCCCCGGTCGGCACGTCGGCCGCCGGTCCGGGCTCCGGCTCGTCGGCGGGGGCCTGTTCGAGGATGGTGTGCACGTTGGTGCCGCTGATCCCGAACGAGGAGACGGCGGCGCGGCGTACCCCGTCGGCCGGCTCCCACGGCCGGGCGGAGGTGAGCAGCTCGACGCTGCCGCCGGTCCAGTCGACGTGCGGGGTGGGCTCGTCCACGTGCAGCGTGGGCGGCAGCACCCCGTGCCGCATCGCCAGCACCATCTTCATCACCCCGGCCACACCCGCCGCCGCCTGGGTGTGCCCGATGTTCGACTTGATCGAGCCGAGCCACAACGGCCGGTCGGCGGGCCGGTCCTGGCCGTACGTGGCGATGAGGGCCTGCGCCTCGATCGGGTCGCCGAGGGTGGTGCCGGTGCCGTGCGCCTCGACGGCGTCCACCTGCTCGGCGGTGAGTCCGGCGTTCGCGAGGGCCTGCCGGATCACCCGCTGCTGGGCGGGGCCGTTGGGGGCGGTGAGGCCGTTGGAGGCGCCGTCCTGGTTGACGGCGCTGCCGCGCAGCACGGCGAGGACCGGGTTGCCGTCGCGGCGGGCGTCGGAGAGCCGCTGGAGTACCAGCAGGCCGACGCCCTCGCCCCAGCCGGTGCCGTCCGCGGCTCCGGCGAACGGCTTGCACCGGCCGTCGGCGGCGAGACCGCGCTGGCGGGAGAAGCCGACGAAGATGCCGGGGGTGGCCATCACGGTGGCGCCGCCGGCCAGGGCCAGGTCGCACTCCCCCGTCTGCAGGGCCTGCGCGGCCAGGTGCATCGCGACCAGCGACGACGAGCAGGCCGTGTCGACGGTGACGGCCGGGCCGTGCAGCCCGAAGGTGTACGCCAGCCGGCCGGAGATGACGCTGGCGGAGGTGCCGGTGGCGAGGTAGTTCTCGTCGACATCCCCGGTGGCCATCAGCAGCGAGCCGTAGTCCTGGCCGTTGGTGCCGACGTACACGCCGGTGCGGCTGCCGCGCAGGGCGGTCGGGTCGATCCGGGCCCGCTCGAACGCCTCCCAGGTGGTCTCCAGCAGCAGCCGCTGCTGCGGGTCCATGGCGAGGGCCTCGCGGGGGCTGATGCCGAAGAACGCCGGGTCGAACTCGCCGGCACCGGCGACGAAGCCGCCCTCCCGGACGTAGCTGGTACCGAGGTGCTCGGGGTCGGGGTGGTACAGCTCGGCGAGGTTCCAGCCGCGCTCGCCGGGCATCAGGCTCAGCGCGTCGGTGCCGGTGGCCAGCAGGTCCCAGAGCTGCTCGGGCGAGGTGACCCCGCCGGGGAAGCGGCAGCTCATGGCGACGATGGCGATCGGTTCGCGGTCACGGCCGGTGCCGTCGGCGACCACCTCGCCGGTGGTGTGCCCGGCGGTGAGGCCGTGCAGGTGGGCGGCGAGTTCGGCGACCGTGGGGTGGTCGAAGACCAGCGTGGCGGGCAGGGTCATACCGGTCTCGGCGGTCAGCCGGTTGCGCAGCTCGACGGCGGTGAGCGAGTCGAAGCCGAGGTCACGGAAGGTGCGCTCGGGCAGCGGCCGCCCGGCCGGGTAGCCGAGCACGACGGCGGCCTGGGTGCGTACGAGGTCGGCGAGCTGCGGCAGGGACCGGCCGACCACCACGGCGCGGACGGGACCGGTGGGCACGGCGGGCACCCCGGGCAGGGCGGCGATCAGTGGCGTGGGCCGGCCCCAGGACGCGGCGAGGCGTCCCCAGTCGACGGCGGCGACGGTGACCGCCGGCTCGGCGGTGTTGACCAGCCGGCCGAGGGCGGTGACGGCCTCGGCGGCGGGGAGCGCGTCGACCCCGCCCCGGGCGAGCCGGGCGGTCAGGGCGGCGGCCATGCCGTCCTCAGCCCAGGCGCCCCAGGCGATGGCGGTGGCGGGCAGGCCCTGGTCGCGTCGCCAGGCCGCGAACGCATCGAGATAGGCGTTGGCCGCCGCGTAGTTGCCCTGCCCGGCACTGCCGATGACGCCGGCGAGGGAGGAGAAGAGCACGAACGCGTCGAGGTCGCGGTGGGCGGTGGCCTCGTGCAGGACCCGGGCGGCGCGGACCTTGCCGTCGAGGACGGCCTGCATCCGGGTCAGGTCGAGCCCGTCGAGGACGCCGTCGTCGATCACGCCGGCGGTGTGCACGACGGCGGTCAGCTCCGGCAGCCCGGAGACCAGAGCCTCGACGGCAGCCCGGTCGGTGACGTCGCACCCCACCACCCGCACCGCACCCAACTCGGCCACCAACTCCGCCACACCCGGCGCCCCCGGACCCCGCCGCGAGGCGAGGACCACCTCACCGGCCCCGTTCGCCAGCAACCAGCGGGCCACATGCCGACCCAACGCTCCTGTACCACCGGTCACCAGCACCGTCCCGGCGGGCCGCCAACCCACACCCACCGGCGGCACGGCCGGCACCAGCCGCCGGCCGAGGACGCCCTGGGGGCGGATCGCCACCTGGTCGTGCCCGGCGTCGGCGAGGACGGCGAGCAGCGCGTCGGCCGTGGCGCGGTCGGCGCGGGCGGGCAGGTCGACCAGGCCGCCCCAGCGGTCCGGCTGTTCGAGGGCGACGACCCGCCCGAGGCCCCAGGCCAGGGCGGCCCACGGGTCGGTGAGGGTCTCGCCGGCCCCGGCGCGCACGGCGCCCCGGGTGAGGCACCAGAGCCGGCCGGGCAGGCCCGCGTCGGCGAGCGCCTGGGTGAGGGTGAGCAGCAGCGCGGCGCCGACGGAGACGGCCGGGGCGTCCGGCAGCGCCCGGTCGGTCGCGGGCAGCACGCAGAGCACGCCGGCCCAGCCCTGCTCGCCGTGGCCGCGCAGCAGCCCGGTCAGCTCGGCGCGATCGACGCCCGGGGCGACGGTCAGGGTGTCGACGTGGGCGCCGGCACCGGTCAACGTGCCGGCCACCCCGGCGTCGTCGTTGTCGGCGGTGACGACGAGCCAGCGGCCGGTCGGCGCCGGAACGGCGGCGGGGCGTACGGGTTCCCACTCGACCCGGTAGGTCCAGCCGTCCACCACGGCGTCGCGCTGCCGGGCCCGCCGCCACGACGACAGCACCGGTACGGCCGGGGCGAGCGCCTCCACTGCCGCGGGATCGTCCTGCACGGCCAGGTGGGCGGCGACCCCGGTCAGGTCGCCACGCTCCACGGCCGCCCAGAAGTCCCCCTCGGCGGCGTCACCCGGCACGGCCGTCGCGGCGGTGCCGCCGACCTCGGGCCAGTAGCGCTGGTGCTGGAAGGCGTACGTGGGGAGGTCCACGCGGCGCGCGCCGGTGTCGGCGAACCACTGCCGCCAGTCGACCGCCACCCCGCGCACGTGCAACTCGGCCAGCCCGGCCAGCAGCCCGTGCGCCTCGGGCCGGTCCGCGCGCTGCGCGGCGACGGCCAGCACGGCGTCGTCGGCGGGCAGGATGTCGGCCGCCATCGCGGTCAGTACGCTGCGCGGGCCGATCTCCAGGAACGTGTCCGCCCCGGCGGCGCGCAGCGCGGCGACCCCGTCGGCGAAGCGGACGGCCTCGCGGACGTGGCGCACCCAGTAGTCGGGCGTGCGGATCTCGTCGGCGTCGGCCAGTGCCCCGGTCACGTTCGACACGACCGGCAGCGACGGCGCGGCGAAGGTGAGCTTGTCGAGCACCGCGCGGAACCGGGCGAGCATCGGCTCCATCAGCGGACTGTGGAACGCGTGGCTGACGGTGAGGCGGCGGACGCGTATGCCCCGCTCACGCCAGACCCGCTCCACCTCGTCGAGGGCCTCGACGGCGCCGGAGACCACGACAGCCTGCGGACCGTTGACCGCCGCGATCCCCACTCCGGCCAGCCCGTCCAGCGTGGCCGCCACGTCGGCCTCGGTGGCCGCGACGGCCAGCATCCCACCCCCGGCGGGCAGCGCCTGCATCAACCGGCCCCGCGCCGCCACCAGCGCGCAGGCGTGCTCCAGCGACAACACCCCAGCCACACACGCGGCCGTGACCTCACCGATCGAATGGCCACCCACGAAATCCGGCACGACCCCGAAGGACTCGACCAACCGGAACAACGCCACCTCGACGGCGAACAACCCCGCCTGCGTGAACACCGTCTGGTCCAGCAGCTCGGCGTCGGCCGAGCCCTCGGCGGCGAAGAGCACCTCACGCAGCGGGCGCGGCAGGGCCCTGTCCAGGTGCCCGCACGCCTCGTCGAGGGCCGCAGCGAACACCGGGAACTCGGCGTACAGCTCCCGGCCCATGCCGGCGCGCTGCGCGCCCTGGCCGGAGAAGAGCACCGCGAGCTGGCCGCGCGGCGCGCCGGCACCGAGCACGGCGGTGCCGGCCGGTTCCCCGGCGGCGAGGGCGCGCAGCCCCGCGAGCAGGTCGTCGCGGCCGGTCGCGGACAGCACGGCCCGACGGTCCAGGGTGGAGCGGGAGGTGACCGACGAGAAGGCCACGTCGAGCGGGCGCAGGGTGTCGTCGGCGGCGAACCGGGCGGCCCAGCGGCCGGCCTGCGCGGCGAGCGCGGCGTCGGAGCGGGCGGAGAGCAGCACGGGGGCCACCGTGCGGGCCTGCGGCGTGGTCGGCTCGGCCTCGGCCTCGACCTCGGCGGGAGCCGGGGCCTGCTCGATGATGGTGTGCGCGTTGGTGCCGGAGACGCCGAACGACGACACGGCGGCCCGGCGCGGCCGGTCCACGGCCGGCCACGGCGTGACGGCGGTGGCGAGGGTGACGGCCCCGGCGGTCCAGTCGATCTGCGGCGACGGCTCGTCGACGTGCAGGGTGGGCGGCACGACGCCGTGCCGCATCGCCAGCACCATCTTGATCACACCGGCCACGCCGGCGGCTGCCTGGGTGTGCCCGATGTTCGACTTCACCGACCCGAGCAGCAGCGGCGCGGCCTCGTCGCGGTCCTGCCCGTACGTGGCCAGCAGCGCCTGCGCCTCGATCGGGTCGCCGAGCCGGGTGCCCGTGCCGTGCGCCTCCACCACGTCGACCTGCTCGGGCGTGAGCCGGGCGTTGCCGAGGGCCTGGCGGATGACCCGCACCTGGGAGGGGCCGTGCGGGGCGCTGAGCCCGTTGGACGCGCCGTCGGAGTTGACCGCGCTGCCGCGTACCACGGCGAGCACCGGGTAGCCGTGCCGCTGCGCGTCGGAGAGCCGGGTGAGCAGCAGCATGCCGATGCCCTCGGACCACGAGGTGCCGTCCGCGCCGGCGGCGAACGCCTTGCACCGCCCGTCGGCGGCGAGACCGCGCTGCCGGCTGAAGCCGACGAAGACCGCCGGGGTGGGCATCACCGTCACGCCGCCCGCCAGGGCCAGCTCGCAGTCGCCGTTGCGCAGGGCCTGCGCGGCCAGGTGAATGGCGACGAGCGAGGACGAGCAGGCGGTGTCGACCGTGACCGCCGGCCCCTCCAGCCCGAGGGTGTACGCGACGCGGCCGGAGATGACACTGGTGGCGTTGCCGGTGAGCAGGTGGCCCTCGCCGTTCTCGGCCTGCGCCATCATGCCGTCGTAGCCGTGCGACGAGGCCCCGACGAAGACGCCGGTACGGCTGCCCCGGACGGCCGGCAGCGGCAGCCCGGCCCGCTCGAACGCCTCCCAGGAGGTCTCCAGCAGCAGCCGCTGCTGCGGGTCCATGGCGAGCGCCTCGCGGGGCGAGATGCCGAACAGGTCGGCGTCGAAGTCGGCGGCGGAGTAGACGAAGCCGCCCTCGCGCACGTAACTGGTGCCCGGGTGGTCGGGATCGGGGTGGAAGAGGTTCTCCAGGTCCCAGCCCCGGTCGGCGGGGAACGGCCCGATCCCGTCGCCGCCGTCGTGCACGAGCTGCCACAGCGCCTCGGGGCTGTCGACGCCGCCCGGGTAGCGGCAGCTCATCGCCACGATGGCGATGGGCTCGGAGTCCCGGCTCTCCAGCTCGCGCAGCCGACGCCGGGTACGCCGCAGCTCCGAGGTCGTACGCTTCAGGTACTCGACGTACCTCTCGTCCTCGTTGCTCACCGTGGACCTACCTCACTCGGCATGCCGATGTCGTTGCGGCTGGTGGTCACGACGTCTCCAGCTCGCGGTCGATCAGGTCGAAGATGTTCTCGGCGGTGGCCGACTCCAGGTCGTCGTCGCCGTCCGCGTCCGCCTGCCGCTCGGTCAGCCGGCCCAGCAGGCCGTGCAGCCGGTCGGTGATCCGGCGGAACTCGTCGTCGGCCGGGTCCAGCCCGACGAGCGCCGCCTCCAGCCGGTCGAGTTCCCGGCCCGCCGCCGACGGCTCACCGGCCGGGCTCACCGGGGCGAACTGCCCGGCCAGGTGGACGGCGAGCGCCTCGGGCGTCGGGTTGTCGAAGACCAGCGTCGCCGGCAGCCGCAGCCCGGTGGCCGCGCCGAGCCGGTTGCGCAGCTCCACGGCGGTCAGCGAGTCGAAGCCGAGTTCCCGGAACGCGCGGGTCGGCTCGATGCCGGCCGGGTCGCCGTGGCCGAGGACGACCGCCACGTGCGCCAGCACCAGGTCGCGCAGGGCACGTACCCGCTTGTCGTCGGGCAGGGCGCGCAGCGTCTCGGCGTACGCCTGCCCGTCGGCGGCCTCGCCGGCCGCGGCCCGGCGGCCGGCGGCGCGGACCAGGTTGGTCAGCAGCGGGTGTACGGGCGACCCGGGCGCGGCCACGCCGGTGGCGATCTTGGCGGGCATGATTGTCGCCCGCTCCGAGCGCCAGAAAGCGTCGAACAGGGCGAGCCCCTCGGCGTCGGAGAGCGCCGCCATGCCGCCCCGGTCGAGGCGGCGGATGTCGGCCGAGTCGAGGTGGCCCGTCATGCCGCTGGCCTGTGCCCAGCGGCCCCACGCCAGCGCGACCGCCGGCAGGCCGAGGGCCCGCCGGTGCTCCGCCAGCGCGTCGAGGAACGCGTTGCCGGCGGCGTAGTTGCCCTGGCCCGGACCGCCGAACACGCCCGCGGCGGCGGAGAAGAGCACGAACGCGCTCAGGTCGTGGCCGAGGGTGGCCCGGTGCAGGTTCCACGCCACGTCGACCTTGGGCCGCAGCACCGCGGCGAGGCGGTCGGGGGTGAGCGACTCGACGGTGGCGTCGTCGAGGACGCCGGCGGCGTGCACGACGGCGCGCAGCGGATGCCGCCGGTCCACCATGGACAGCACGTCCGCCACGGCGTCCGGGTCGGCCAGGTCGGCGGCGACGATCGACACGTCCGCGCCGAGCGCCTTCAGGTCGGCGAGCAGTTCGTCGGCGCCCTCGGCGTCCGGGCCGCGCCGGCTGACCAGCAGCAGCTGCCGGGCGCCGTGCGCGGTGACCAGGTGCCGGCAGAGCAGCGCGCCGAGGGTGCCGGTCGCCCCGGAGACCAGGACCGTGCCGTCGAGCCGGGGCGCCTGCGGAATGCTCAGGGCCAGCTTGCCGACGTGCCGGGCCTGGCTGAGGAAGCGGAACGCCTCGGGGGCGCGCCGGACGTCCCAGGTGCGCCGGGGCAGGGGCCGCAGCGCACCGGCGGCGAAAAGCGCCATCAGCTCGCCCAGCATCGCGCCGATCTTCTCCGGGCCGGCCTCGATGAGATCGAAGACCTGGTAGCTGACGCCCGGATGGTCGGCGGCGACCCGCCGCGGGTCCCGCTTGTCGGTCTTGCCCATCTCGACGAACCGGCCGCCGTCGGCGAGCAGCCGCAGCGACGCGTCGACGTACTCGCCGCGCAGAGCGTTGAGCACCACGTCGACGCCCCGCCCGCCGGTGCGGTGGGCGAACTCGTCGGCGAAGTCGAGGCTGCGGGAGGAGGCGAGGTGCGCGTCGTCGAAGCCGGTGTCGCGCAGCGCCGGCCACTTGCCGGGGCCGGCCGTGCCGTAGACCTCCGCGCCGAGGTGGCGGGCGATCTGCACGGCGGCCATGCCCACGCCGCCGGCCGCCGCGTGCACGAGCACGGACTCGCCCGCGCGCAGCCGGGCCAGCTCCACCAGCCCGTACCAGGCGGTCAGGAAGACCACGGGCACGGCGGCGGCGTCGGTGTAGGACCAGCCGTCGGGGATGCGGGTGACCAGCCGGCGGTCGGTGACCGCCGCCGAGGCGAACGAGCCGGAGAAGATGCCCATCACCCGGTCGCCGGGGGCGAGGTCGGCGACGCCCGGCCCCACGCCGAGCACCACTCCGGCGCCCTCGTTGCCCAGCACCTCCTGGTCGGGGACCATGCCGAGGGCCAGCACCACGTCGCGGAAGTTCAGCCCGGAGGCGCGCATCCCGACCAGGACGTGGCCCGCCGGCAGTTCCCCGCCCGCCTCGGGACCGGGCAGCAGGGCGAGGTTCTCCAGCGTGCCCTTCTCGGTGACGTCGAGGCGCCACGGCACCTCGTCGGCGGGCAGCGGCAACACACCGGCGTCGCGGGCCCGGGCCAGCCGGGGCACGAGCGGCGCGCCGTCGCGCAGCGCGAGCTGCGGCTCGCCGGAGGCGACGGCCGCCGGGACGGCCGCCAGGGAGGCGGCGGCGTCATCGGTGTCGAGCAGCGTGAACCGGCCGGGGTGCTCGGACTGCGCCGAGCGGACCAGCCCCCACAGGGTCGCCCGGGCCAGGTCGCAGGGGGCCTCCCCCGGGGCCGCGCCGACCGCGCCCCGGGTGTGCAGCACGAGCCGGGACCGCTCCAGCCGGGGCTCGCCCAGCCACTGCCGCACCAGCGCGAGGGCGTCGCGGGCCGCGTCGTGCGCGGCCTCACCGGCCCGCTGCGGGTCCGGCTCCGCGCCGGAGCGCAGGTCCAGCACCACATCGGGTACGTCCCCGGACTCCCCGATCTCGGCGACCAGCGCCGCCAGGTCGGCGTGGGACCGCACCGGGTGCCCGGCGGCGGCGAGCGTCCCGGCGAGGCCGAGGGTGTCGTCGCCGAGCAGCGCCCAGCGGGCCTCCCCGGCCGCCGCCCCGGTGTCCGTCAACGGCGTCCAGTCCAGGTGGAACACCGACGTGCGGCGCAGGGCGGCGGCCTCGTCGGCCCGGCCCGCGGCGACCGGGCGGAACGTCAGCGACTCGACGGTGGCGACCGGCTGGCCGGCGGTGTCGGCGAGCGTGACCGCGACGGTGTCCGGGCCGAGCGGGCGCAGCCGCGCCCGCAGCCGGGTGGCGCCGTGGGCGTGCAGGGCGACCGAGCGGAAGGCGAACGGCATCCAGCCCGCCCCCGAGGTGTCCGCCGCGTCGCCGAGCAGGGCGGTGACGCCGCTGGCCTGGAGGGCCGCGTCGAACAGGGCCGGGTGCAGCGCGAAGCGGGACGCGTCGGCGCTCGCCTCCTCGGGCAGGGCCACCTCGGCGTAGACCTCGCCGTCGCCGCGCCACACCCGGCGCAGCCCCCGGAAGGAGGGGCCGTAGCCGAGGCCGCCCTCGGCCGTCTGCACGTACCAGGCGTCCAGGTCGGCGTCGACCTCGACGGCGTCGGCCGGCGGCCACTGCCCCGGTACGGCGGTCGGGGCGGGCAGCTGCGGCAGCAGGAGTCCCTCGGCGTGCCGGGTCCACTCGGCGTCGGCGTCCTCTTCGGGGCGGGAGTGCACGGTGACGCTCCGCTCGCCGGTGTCGGCGGGCGGGCCCACTCGTACCTGCACCTGCACCGCGCCGGTCGCGGGGAGCACCAGCGGGTTGATCAGCGTCAGGTCGCCCACCTGGCCGGCGTCGACCTCGTCTCCGGCCCGGACCACCATGTCGACGACGCCGGTGCCGGGGACGATCACCGCCCCGCCGACGGCGTGGTCGGCCAGCCACGGGTGGGTACGCACCGACAGCCGCCCGGTCAGCACCACCGTCCGGTCGTCGGCGACGGGTACGGCCGCGCTGAGCAGCGGGTGCCCGGTGTCCTGGAGGCCGGCCGAGGCGACGTCGCGTACGCGGTGCGCGGGCGCGTCCAGCCAGTAGCGTCCCCGTTCGAAGGCGTAGGTGGGCAGTGCCACCACGTCGGTCTCGGCGAGGACGGCCGTCAGGTCGACGGGCAGGCCGATCGCGTGGGCGGTCGCGAGGTTCGTCAGCAGCCGCGTCGCGTCGTCGTCACCGCGGCGCAGGCTGCCCAGGGTGTGCCCGGTGACGCCCGCATCGTCCAGGATCGCCGTCACCGGCATCGTCAGCACCGGGTGGGGGCTGATCTCCACGAACGTCGTGTGACCCGCCTCGACCGCCACCCGCACGGCGGCGTCGAAGCGCACCGTCTGCCGCAGGTTGTCGTACCAGTAGCCGGCGTCCATCGAGGACGGGTCCACCCAGTCCCCCGTCAACGTCGAGACGAGCCGAGTGTGCCCCGGCTGCGGGCTCACGTCGGCCAGGTCCGCGCGCAACTGCTCCGCGACGTCCTGCACCGCCACGGAGTGCGACGCGTAGTCCACCGGGATCAACCGCGCCCGCACCCCGTCGGCCTGACACGCCTCCACCAGATCCGCGACCGGTTGCGGCGGACCCGACACCACGACCGTCGACGGGGCGTTGACCGCCGCCACCCCGACACCCGGGAACGCCGGCAGCCGCTCGGCCACCGCCTCCGCCGACAGGTCCACCGACGCCATCGTCCCGGTGCCCCGCAGCACCGTCAGCGCCCGCGACCGCAACGCCACAGCCTTCGCCGCGTCCTCCAGGCTGAGGATCCCGGCCACGCACGCCGCGCCGATCTCACCCTGCGAGTGACCGACCACCGCCGCCGGGGTGACCCCGGCGTGCTGCCACACCGCCGCCAGGGCCATACCCACGGCCCACAGCACCGGCTGCACGACCTCGACCCGCTCCAGCCACGACTCGTCGTCACCGGTCAACACCGACACCAGATCGACGTCCAGGTACGGGGCCAGGGCCCGCTGACACTCCGCCAGACGCGCGTCGAACACCGGCGCACGACCCACCAGACCCGCCGCCATCCGCGCCGACTGCGCACCCTGACCCGGGAACACGAACACCGCACCCGCGCCATGCGACAGAGCCGCCGCCGCGACCACGTTGCCGGCCGGCGACCCCGACGCCAGAGCGTCCAGCCCCGCCAGCAACTCCTCCACGCCCGACCCGACCACAGCCGCCCGCTGGTCGAACGTCGACCGGGTGGCGGCGAGAGACCAGCCCACAGCCGCCGCGTCCACCTCGCCGTGCTCGCGCACGTACTCCGCCAGGCGAGCCGCCTGGCCGGTCAGGGCACCCTTCGACCGTCCCGACAGCGGCCACACCACGACGTCGGAGGCCACGAGCCCGGGGCTCTGCTCGGCCGGAGCGGCAGCCACGGCCTGCGGCTCGTCGGCCTGCTCGATGATCACGTGGGCGTTGGTGCCGGACATGCCGAACGACGACACCGCCGCCCGGCGCGGCCGGTCCACCACCGGCCAGGGCCGCGACTGCGTGGCCAGTTCCACCGCGCCGGAGGTCCAGTCGATGTGCGGCGACGGCTCGTCCACGTGCAACGTCGCCGGTACCACGCCCTCCCGCATCGCCAGCACCATCTTGATCACACCGGCGACGCCCGAGGCGGCCTGCGTGTGGCCGATGTTGGACTTGATCGAGCCGAGCAGCAGCGGCTCGCCGCCCTCGCGGCCCTGGCCGTAGGTCGCCAGCAGGGCCTGCGCCTCGATCGGGTCACCGAGCGTCGTGCCCGTGCCGTGCGCCTCGACCACGTCGACATCCGCGCTGCCCAGCCGGGCCCCCGCGAGGGCCTGGCGGATCACCCGCTGCTGCGACGGGCCGTTCGGGGCGGTCAGCCCGTTCGAGGCACCGTCCTGGTTGACCGCCGACCCACGCACCACCGCCAGGACCCGGTGCCCGTTGCGCCGCGCGTCCGACAACCGCTCCACCAGCAGCACGCCCACACCCTCGCCCCAGCCCGTGCCATCCGCACCCGCCGCGAACGCCTTGCACCGGCCGTCGGCCGCCAGGCCCCGCTGCCGGGAGAACTCGAAGAAGGTGCCGGGGGTGGCCATGACCGTGACGCCACCGGCGAGGGCGAGGTCGCACTCGCCACGCCGCAGCGCCTGCACCGCCAGGTGCAACGCCACAAGCGACGACGAACACGCCGTGTCCACCGACACCGCCGGCCCCTCCAACCCCAACGCGTACGCCACCCGGCCCGACACCACACTGGCGGCGTTGCCCGTGGCCCCGAACCCTTCGGCCTGCTCCCCCGCAGCCATCAGCAGGGCCCCATAGTCCTGACCATTCGTGCCCACGAACACCCCTGTTCGCGAACCCCGCAGAACCCCAGGCGCAACCCCTGCCCGCTCGACCGCCTCCCACGAAACCTCCAGCAGCAACCGCTGCTGCGGATCCATCGCCGCCGCCTCGCGCGGCGAGATCCCGAAGAAACCGGGATCGAACTCGCCCGCCCCGTGCAGGAAGCCGCCCTTGTCGGCGTACGTGGTGCCGGGGTTGGCCGGGTCGGGGTCGTAGAGCCGGTCGAGGTCCCAGCCCCGGTCGGTCGGGAAGTCGCCGATCGCGTCGACGCCGTCGGCGACGAGGCGCCACAGCCGTTCGGGGCCGTCGACGCCGCCGGGGTAGCGGCAGGCCATGGCGACGATGGCCACCGGCTCGTCGTCGCCCACGGCGGCCGGGACGTCGACGGGAGCCTCCCCGGCGTCGGCGCCGAAGAGGCCGGCGAGCAGGAAGCGGGACAGCACCACCGGGGTGGGGTGGTCGAAGACCAGGGTGGTGGGCAGCGCCTGCCCGGTGGCGGCGACGAGCCGGTTGCGCAGCTCCACGGCGGTCAGCGAGTCGAAGCCGAGGTCGCGGAACGCGGTGGTCGCGCCCACGGCGGCAGCCCCGCCGTCGTGGCCGAGCACGTCGGCGGCGAGTTCGCGGACCAGGTCGGCGACGGTCTCCTCGCGGCGGGCCGGGGTCAGCGCGGCGAGGCGCCGGCGCAGCGTGGCCGCCGGGCCGTCGTCGCCGTCGTCGGCCGCGGCGCCGCCGTCGAGGGCGGCCCGCGCCTCCGGTACGCCCTCCAGCAGCGGCCGGCGGCGCGCGGAGGCGTACGCGGGGGCGAACCGGGTCCAGTCCACGTCGGCCACCGTCACTGTGACGTCGTCGTGGTCGAGGGCCTGCTGCAACGCGGCCATGGCGACGGCCGGGTCCATGGCGGGCAGGCCCCGGCGGCGCAGGTTCCGCTCGGCGTCGGCGGCGTGCATGCCGCCGTCGGACCATGGGCCCCAGGCGATGGCGGTGCCGGCCCGGCCGTCGGCGCGCCGCCGCCGCACCAGCGCGTCCAGGTAGGCGTTGCCGGCCGCGTACCCGGCCTGCCCGCCACTGCCCCAGGTGGCGGCGATGGACGAGTAGACGACGAAGGCGTCCAGCTCCCGGTCGGCGAGCAGGTCGGCGAGGTGGGTGGCCCCGGCGGTCTTGCCGACTGTCACCCCGGCCAGCTCGGCGGGGGTGACCTCGGCCAGCGGGGTGGCCTGCGCGACGCCGGCGGTGTGCACGACGGTGCGCACCGGCGGGCCGTCGGCCTCGACCCGGTCGAGCAGGTCGGCGAGGGCGGCCCGGTCGGCGATGTCGCAGGCGGCGACGGTGACCCGGGCCCCGAGGCCGGCCAGCTCGGCCTCCAGCTCGGCGGCGCCGGGGGCGTCGGGTCCGCGCCGGCTGACCAGCACGACGTGCTCGGCTCCGGCGGCGGCGAGCCAGCGGGCGGCGCGCGCCCCGAGCCCGCCGGTGCCGCCGGTGACCAGGGCGGTGCCGGTGGGCGTGAACCGGCGCGCCGGCGGACGGTCGCCGAGGGCGGCGCGGACGAGGCGGCGGGCGAAGACGCCGGGGCCGCGTACGGCGAGCTGGTCCTCGCCGGTCGAGCCGGTGAGGATCGCGGCGAGCCGGAAGGCGGCCCGGTCGTCGGGGTCGGACGGCAGGTCGACCAGGCCGCCCCAGCGGTGCGGCGCCTCGACGCCGACGACCCGGCCGAGGCCCCAGATCGCGGCCTGCGCCGGGTCGGCGAGCCGGTCGTACGAGGCGGCGGCGACCGCGCCCCGGGTGACCAGCCACAGCGGCGCTGCCACGCCGGCGTCGCCGAGCGCCTGCACGAGGGCGAGGGTGGTGGTCAGGCCGGGCAGGACGGTGCCGTCGGCGGTGCGTGGTTCCCCGGCGAGCAGGGACACGACGCCGGCGGGCTCGGCGCCGGCGAGGGCCGCCGCGAGGCCGGCCCGGTCGGCGTCCGGCTCCACCGTCAGCGGCAGCACGTCGGCGCCGGCGCCGGTCAGCGCGGCCCGGACGGCACGCGCCACCGGGTCGTCGGCGTCGTCGGCGGGCAGCGCCAGCAGCCAGGTGCCGGCCAGCCGGGCGGGGGCGGGCTCGGGGGCCACCTGCCATTCCTCCCGGTACCGCCAGCCGTCGAGGACCGAGTGTTCCTGCCGCTGCCGCCGCCAGTCGGCGAGGACGGGCAGCAGGGTACGCAGCGACTCGGCGGCGGCGGTGTCGGTGACGGCGAGGGTGTCGCGCAGCGCGTCGAGGTCGGCGCGTTCGACGGCTGCCCAGAACCGGCGGTCGAGCGCGCCGGCCCCGCCCGTCGTGGTGTCGTCGGCGGGCGCCTCGGCCGGCACCCAGTAGTGCTGCCGCTCGAACGGGTAGGTGGGCAGGTCGACGAGCCGGCCGGCGAGGACGTCCGCCCAGTGCGGCGGCGTGCCGGCGACGTGCAGTTGGGAGAGGGCGGCGAGCAGGGCACGGCGGTCCGGGCGGTCCCGGCGCAGCACCGGCACCACCACGGCGGAGGCGGCGTCGGTCTCGATCCCGGCGAGGGTCTCCTGGACGCTGGCGGTGAGCACGGCGTCCGGCCCGACCTCCACGAAGGTGCCGACGCCGTGGGCGCGCAGGGCGCGTACGCCGTCGGCGAAGCGGACGGCCTCCCGGACGTGGCGCACCCAGTAGCCGGGGTCGGTGAGCTGCGCCGGGTCGGCCAGCTCGCCGGTCACGTTGGACACCACCGGCAGGGTGGGGGCGCGCAGGTCGAGGCGGGCGGCGACGGCAGCGAACTCGGCGAGCATCGGCTCCATCAGCGGGCTGTGGAAGGCGTGGCTGACCCGCAGCCGCCGCACCTTCACCCCCCGGCCGGTCCACAGTTCCGCCAGCTCGTCGATGGCCGCCGCGTCGCCGGAGACGACGACGGCGTCGGGGCCGTTGACGGCGGCGAGGGCGACCCGGCCGGTCAGCGCGGCGATCGACTCGGCGACCCGGGCCTCGTCGGCGGCCACGGCGAGCATCGCGCCGCCGGTGGGCAGGTCCTGCATGAGCCGCCCCCGGGCGGCGACGAGGGCGCACGCGTCGTCGAGGCTGAGCACGCCGGCCACGTGGGCGGCGGTCAGCTCGCCGACGGAGTGCCCGGCGACCATGTCGGGGGCCAGGCCCCAGGAGCCGAGCAGCCGGTGCAGCGCCACCTCGACGGCGAACAGCGCGGCCTGGGTGAAGACGGTCTGGTCGAGCAGGTCGGCCTCGGCGGTGCCGGGCTCGGCGAACAGCAGCGGCTTCAGCGGCCGGGGCAGCCGGTGGTCGAGGTGGCCGCAGACCTCGTCGAGCGCCTCCGCGAAGACCGGGTACGCCTCGTACAGCTCCCGGCCGGCACCGGCGCGCTGGGCGCCCTGGCCGGAGAACAGGAACGCGACCCCGCCGCGTTCGGCGGCGGCGCCGGTGACCAGCCCGGGGGCGGGCCGGTCGTCGGCGAGGGCGTGCAGCGCGGCGAGCAGGCCGTCGCGGTCGTCGGCGAGCACGACCGCCCGGTGCTTCAGGGGCGAGCGGGAGACTGCCGAGGTCCAGGCGACGTCGGCCGGGCGCAGGTGCGCGTCGTCGGCGACGTAGGCCGACCAGCGCTCGGCCTGGCGGCGCAGCGCGGTGCGGGTGCGGCCGGTGAGCAGCACCGGCGCGGGCGCGGGCGGCACCGGGTGGTCCGCCTCGACGTCGGCCGGTTCGGGCTGTTCGAGGATGAGGTGGGTGTTGGTGCCGCTCATCCCGAACGACGAGACGGCGGCCCGGCGCGGCCGGTCCACGGCCGGCCACGGCGTGGCCTCGGTGACGAGGGTGACCGCGCCGGCGGCCCAGTCCACGTGCGGGGTGGGCTCGTCGACGTGCAGGGTGGCCGGCACGACGCCGTGCCGCATCGCCAGCACCATCTTGATCACACCGGCGATGCCGGCGGCGGCCTGGGTGTGCCCGATGTTGGACTTGATCGAGCCGAGCAGCAGCGGCGCGGCGTCGCCCCGCTCCCGGCCGTACGTGGCGAGCAGCGCCTGAGCCTCGATCGGATCGCCGAGGGTGGTGCCGGTGCCGTGCGCCTCCACCACGTCGACCAGGTCGGGGGTGAGCTTCGCGCCGGCCAGGGCCTGCCGGATGACCCGCTGCTGGGACGGGCCGTTGGGGGCGGTGAGGCCGTTCGACGCGCCGTCGGAGTTGACCGCCGAGCTGCGGATGACGCCGAGCACGGGGTGGCCGTTGCGGCGGGCGTCGCTGAGCCGTTCCAGCAGCAGCATGCCGACGCCCTCGGACCAGCCGGTGCCGTCGGCGGAGGCGGCGAACGACTTGCACCGGCCGTCGGCGGCGAGGCCGCGCTGCCGGGAGAACTCGACGAACGGGCCGGGGGTGGCCAGCACGGTCGCGCCGCCGGCCAGGGCGAGGCCGCACTCGCGCTGGCGCAGCGCCTGGCAGGCGAGATGGATGGCGACCGACGCCGACGAGCAGGCGGTGTCCACGGTGACCGACGGGCCTTCGAGGCCGAACGTGTACGCCAGCCGACCGGACACGACACTGGCGGCGGTGCCGGTCAGCACGTACCCCTCGACGCCGGGCGCCCGGTGCAGCACGGCGGCGTAGTCCTGCCCGGAGGTGCCCACGAAGACGCCGGAGCGGCTGCCACGCAGCGACAGCGGGGCGATGCCGGCGCGTTCGAACAGCTCCCAGGTGACCTCCAGCAGCAGCCGCTGCTGCGGGTCCATGGCGACCGCCTCGCGCGGCGAGATGCCGAAGAGCGCGGCGTCGAACTGCCCCGCGTCGCGCAGGAACCCGCCGGCGGTGGTGTACGAGGTGCCGGCGTTGTCCGGGTCGGCGTGGTAGAGCCGGTCCAGGTCCCAGCCGCGGTCGGTGG
This sequence comes from Micromonospora sp. NBRC 110037, assembly GCF_001652995.1. Classification (NCBI taxonomy): domain Bacteria; kingdom Bacillati; phylum Actinomycetota; class Actinomycetes; order Micromonosporales; family Micromonosporaceae; genus Micromonospora; species Micromonospora sp. NBRC 110037. The sequence continues at coordinate 630,065 of NZ_BBVA01000002.1, read as the reverse complement.
GAAAGTCGCCGATGGCGTCCCCGCCGGACGAGACGAACTCCCAGAGCTCCTCCGGCGAGCTGATGCCGCCCGGGTAGCGGCAGCTCATCGCCACGATCGCCACCGGCTCGGACTCCTCGGCGGTGACCTCGCGCAGCCGTTGGCGGGTCTGCTGCAGCTCGGCGACGACGCGCGTCAGGTATTCGCGCAGCCGATCTTCGTCCGCCATGACATCTCGCTTTCTCGTGACACCACAGATCCCCGGGCGGCTCAGGAGAGCCCGAGGTCCTGGTCGATGAGGTCGAACAGCTCCTGGTTGCTGGCCGCCCGCAGCCGGCCGGCCACCTCGGCGGTGTCCTCCCGGCGTTCCTCGGCGGCGCCGAGCCGTTCGAGCAGGCTGTGCAGGCGCATCGTGATCCGCACCCGGCCGATGTCGTCCGGGTCGCGCAGCGCGAGGGCGCCCTCCAACTGGTCCAGCTCCGCGAGGGTGGGTAGCGCCTCGACCGACGCTTCGTCGAGCAGTTCGGCCCGCAGGTGCTCGGCCAGCGCCTGCGGGGTCGGGTGGTCGAACACCACCGAGCTGGGCAGGCTGAGGCCGGTCGAGCGGGCCAGCCGGCCCCGCAGCTCCACGGCGGTGAGCGAGTCGAAGCCGAGGTCCCGGAAGGGCCGCCCGGCCTCCACGGCGTACGGGCTGTCGTGGCCGATGACCTCGCCCGCGGCGGTGCGGATGAGATCGACCAGCAGCCGTGCCTGTTCGGCCTGCGACAACTCGCCGAGCCGCTTGCGCAGTTCGCCGGCGACCTGGTCGCCGTCCTCGGCGTCGGCGCGCGCCGCCGCGGCCTGGGCGGCCACCTCGGCGATCTCGCTGATCAGCGGCCGGGGCCGGGCGGAGGCGAACACCGGCGCGAAGCGTTCCCAGTCGATGTCGGCGACGGTGAGGGCGGTGTCGTCGCCGTCGAGGCCGGCGCGCAGGGCGGCCATCGCCGGTTCCCGGTCGAGCAGGGACACCCCGCGCCGGCTCATGGCCGCCGCGTGCGCGTCGGTCACCATGCCGCCGCCGGCCCACGGTCCCCAGTTCACCGAGAGGTGCCGGGCCCGCCCGGCCGGCCGGGACTGCGCCCAGGCGTCCAGGAAGGCGTTGCCGGCGGCGTACGCCCCGTGGTCGCCGACGCCCCAGACGGCCGCGATGGAGGAGAAGTGCACGACCAGGTCGAGCGCCTCCGGGTCGAGGAACTCGTCGAGGTGCCGCGCGCCGGCGATCTTGCCGGAGACGACGTCGGCGAGTTCCGCCTCGGTCACGGCGGCGACCGGGTTGAGCCGGCCCACCCCGGCGGCGTGCACCACGGCGTGCACGGCCTCACCGTCGGCGCGCAGGCCACGGACCAGGTCGGCGACCGCGTCCCGGTCGGCCAGGTCGCAGGCCAGCACCCGCGCCTCGGCGCCGAGGGCGGCCAGTTCCGCCACCGCCTCGTCCGCGCCGGGGGCCGCCGCGCCGCGCCGGCTGACCAGCAGCAGCCGCCGCGCGCCGTGCCGGGCGAACCAGCCGGCGGCGTACCGGCCGACGGCGCCGGTGCCGCCGGTGACCAGGACGGTGCCCGGCGCCTGCCAGCCGGCCGGCGCCTCGGCGCGGGGCGCGCGCTCCAGCCGCCGCAGGTACGTCCCGGAGTCACGCACCGCGAGCTGGTCCTCGTCGCCGGCGGCGGTGAGGGCCGCCAGGACTCCCTCGGCGGCGGCGGTGTCCAGGGTGGCGGGCAGGTCCAGCAGGCCCCCCCAGTGCCGGGGGTGTTCCAGCGCGGTCACCAGGCCGAGGCCCCACGTGGTGGCCTGGGCGGGGTGGGCTACGGGGTCGTCGGCGCCGGTGGCCACGGCCTGCCGGGTGAGCAGCCAAAGCGGCACCGGTGGCAGGGCGTCCGTGACCGCCTGCACCAGGGCCAGGTTCGCGGTCAGGCCCAGCGGCACGGCCGAGCGGTCGGGGTGCGCCCGCTCGTCGAGGGCGAGCAGCGACACGATCCGGGTGGGCGCCGCGGCGGCGAGCTGCCCGGCGAGCGTGCTCCGGTCGGTCGTCGCCGGGTCGACGGCGAGCTGCCGCACGGTGCCGCCCCGCGCGGTGAGCAGTTCGGCGAGCCGGTCGACGACCGGCTGGTCCGTACCGCTGTGCACCAGGGTCCACGTGCCGTCGACGGCACCCGCGACGAGAGCCCGCGGGCGCCAGGTGATCCGGTAGCGCCAGCCGCCGGCGAGGGTGTCCTCCTGCTGCTGGCGCCGCCACCGGTTCAGCTCCGGCAGCAGTTCCCGCAGCGGCCGGTCCGCGTCGAGGCCGAGCCGGCCGGCGAGCGCGTCGCCGTCGCCGGACGCCACGGCCCGCCAGAACGCCGAGTCGACGTCGTCGTGCGCGGCGGCGGGGGTGTGGGTCGCCGCCGCGTCGAGGGTCGGCCAGAACCGCTGGTGGGCGAACGCGTACGTGGGCAGGTCCACCGGGGCGGCGGCGCCGGGCAGCAGTGCCGGGAAGCGTACGGGCACGCCGTGGCAGTGCAGCCGGGCCACCGCGCCGAGCAGGGTGGCCACCTCGTCCTGGCCGGGCCGCTGCACGCCGGTCACGACGACCGGCGCGTCCACCGGCAGCGCGTCGGCGGTCAGGGCGGTCAGCACGGTGTCCGGCCCGATCTCCAGGAACCGGGTCACCCCGTGGGAGTGCAGGTGGGTGACGGTGTCGGCGAAGCGCACCGCCTCGCGGACGTGGCGGACCCAGTAGTCGGGTGTGCAGAGCTGCTCGGGGTCGACGACCGTGCCGGTCAGGTTCGACACCAGCGGCACCGTCGGCGGGGCGTACGACAGGGTCGCCGCGACGGCCGCGAACTCGGCGAGCATGGGCTCCATCAGCGGGCTGTGGAAGGCGTGGCTGACCCGCAGCCGCTTGGTGCGTACGCCGAGGTCGGCGAAGTGGGCGGCCAGTTCGGTCAGCACGTCCTCGGCGCCGGCGACGACGACGGCGGCCGGCCCGTTGACGGCGGCGACGGCGGGCTGTCCCGGCGTGCCGGACAGGGCCCGCAGCACGTCGACCTCGGGCGCGGCGACGGCGAGCATCCCGCCGCCGGGTGGCAGGGCCTGCATCAGGCGCCCCCGGTTGCCGACGAGCGCGCAGGCGTCGGCCAGGTCGAGCACTCCGGCGACGTGGGCCGCGCTGATCTCCCCGACGGAGTGCCCGGCCACGAAGTCGGGCCGGACCCCCCAGTGTTCGAGCAGCCGGAACAGCGCCACCTCGACGGCGAAGAGCCCGGCCTGGGTGAAGACGGTCTGGTCGAGCAGGTCGGCCTCGGCGGTGCCGGGCTCGGCGAACAGCACCCCGCGCAGCGGCCGCGGCAGGTACGCGTCCAGGTGCTGGCACGCCTCGTCGAGGGTCGCCGCGAAGACGGGGAACGTCTCCCACAGGCGTCGGCCCATCCCGGCGTGCTGCGCGCCCTGGCCGGAGAAGAGCACCGCCAGCGCGCCGCCGGGCTCGGCGGCGCCCCGGGTGAGCCCGGGGTGGTCCTGCCCGGCCGCCAGGGCCCGCAGGCCGGCGAGGGCGGCGTCGGCGTCGGCGGCGAGCAGCACCGCGCGGTGCCGCAGCGGGGACCGTCCGGTGGCCAGTGCCCGGGCCGCGTCGGCCGCGGGTGTTCCGCTGCCCGGCAGCCAGTCGGCCAGCCGGGCCGCCTGCGCCCGCAGGCTGTCGGCGGTGTCCGCCGATACGACCCACGGCAGCAGCGGCGTCCCGTCGGCGGCGCCGAGCGTGCCGCGGCTGGAGCTGGTCGTGGGCGCGGCGGCGCCGGCCGGACGGGGGGCGGCGGTGTCGGCCGAGGGCGTGGCGGGCGCCTGTTCGAGGATCACGTGCACGTTGGTGCCGCTGACCCCGAACGACGACACGCCGGCGCGGCGCGGCCGGTCCACGTCCGGCCACGGCTGCGCCTCGGTCAGCAGCGCGACGGCACCGGACGACCAGTCCACGTGCGGCGACGGCTCGTCCACGTGCAGGGTGGGCGGCAGCAGGTCGTGCTGGAGGGCCAGCACCATCTTGATCACGCCGGAGACGCCGGCGGCGGCCTGGGTGTGGCCGATGTTCGACTTCACGGAGCCGAGCCAGAGCGGCCGGTCGGCGGGGCGCTGCCGCCCGTACGTGGCCAGCAGGGCCTGCGCCTCGATCGGGTCGCCGAGCCGGGTGCCGGTGCCGTGCCCGTCGACGGCGTCCACGTCGGCGGCGCTCAGCCGCGCGTTGGCCAGCGCCTGGTTGATCACCCGCTCCTGCGCGGGCCCGTTGGGGGCGGTCAGGCCGTTGCTGGCGCCGTCCTGGTTCATCGCCGAGCCGCGCACGACGGCGAGGATCCGCCGGCCGTCGCGCTGGGCGTCGGAGAGCCGCTGCAACATCACCAAGCCGACGCCCTCGCCCCAGCCGGTGCCGTCGGCGGCCCCGGCGAACGACTTGCACCGGCCGTCGAGGGCGAGCCCCCGTTGCCGGGCGAACTCCAGGAACGGGCCGGGGGTGGCCATCACCGTCACGCCGCCGGCAACCGCGACGTCGCACTCGCCCTGCCGCAGGGACTGGCAGGCCAGGTGCAGCGCCACCAGCGACGACGAGCAGGCGGTGTCGACGCTGACGGCGGGCCCCTGCAACCCGAAGTGGTACGCCAGCCGACCGCTGATGACGGCGGCGACGTTGCCGGTGGCCTGGTAGCCCTCGGTCTCGACCCGGGCGGCCATCAGCAGCGTCGCGTAGTCCTGGCCGTTGGTGCCGACGAAGACGCCGGTGTTGGTCTCCCGCATGTCGGCGGGCGCGGTGCCGGCCCGCTCGAACAGCTCCCAGGCGCTCTCCAGCAGCACCCGTTGCTGCGGGTCCATCACCATCGCCTCACGCGGGGAGATGCCGAACAGGGCGGCGTCGAAGCCGGCGGCGTCGGTGAGGAAGCCGCCCTCGCGCACGTACGAGGTGCCGGGCCGGTCGGGATCGGGGTCGTAGATGGCTGCCAGGTCCCAGCCCCGGTCGGTCGGGAACTCCGCTATGCCGTCGCGTCCCTCGGCGACGAGTCGCCACAGGTCCTCGGGGCCGGCGACGCCGCCGGGGTAGCGGCAGCTCATCGAGACGATGGCGATCGGCTCGTCCAGCGCGGTGGCGGCCCGCACGGGCTCGGTCGCCGGGGTGTCGTCGCCCGCGAGCCTGCCCGCCAGGTGCTCGGCGAGGGCGTCGGGCGTCGGGCGGTCGAACACCAGGGTCGCCGGCAGGTTCAGTCCCACCGCCTCGGCGAGGCGGTTGCGCATCTCGACGGCGCTGAGCGAGTCGAAGCCGATCTCCCGGAACGACCGGTCCGCCGCCAGCGCCTGCGGCGAGGACAGGCGCAGCACCGCCGCCGCGTGGACGCGTACGAGGTCGAGCAGGACCCGACGGCGTTCCGGTGCGGCGAGGCCGGCCAGCCGGCCGCGGAGCGGGGACGCCGCGTCGGGCGTGCCGCCGTCGCGCTGCCCGGCCGCGAGCAGCCGGGCCACCTCGGGGATGTCGGCGATCAGCGGCCGGGGGCGGGCCAGCGTGTAGGTCTGCAGGAACCGGTCCCAGGCGATGTCCGCCACGGTGAGCGTGGTGTCGCCGTGGTCGAGCGCCTCGGCCAGGACGGAGACCGCGAGGTCGGGGCGCATGGCCCGGACGCCCGAGCGGAACATCTGGTCGGCGGCGCCCTCGGCGTCGACCATGCCGCCGCCGTCCCAGGCACCCCAGGCGACGGCGGTGGCGGCCCGTCCGCGCCGTCGCCGGTCCTCGGCGAGCGCGTCGAGGAAGGCGTTGGCGGCGGCGTAGCCGCCCTGGTGCCCGCCGCCCCAGACGCCCGCGCCGGAGGAGAAGAGCACGAACGCCGACAGTTCGTCGCCGCACGCCTCGTCGAGGTTGACCGCGCCGGCCACCTTGGCCCGCAGGGCGTCGGCGAGGTCGGCGACGTCGGTGGCCGCGACGGGCGCGGCGTGGGCGACGCCGGCGGTGTGGAACACGGCCCCGATGTGGGTGCCCTGCCCGGCGAGCCGCTCGACGAGGGCCCGTACGGCGGCCGGGTCGGCGACGTCGCAGGCGGCCATGGTGACTGTGGCGCCGGCGGCGCGCAGTTCGTCGGCCAGCTCGTCGGCGCCGGGCGTGGCGGGGCCCTGGCGGCCGGTCAGCACCAGCTCACCCACGCCCTCGCGGGCCAGCCAGCGCGCCACCTGGGCCCCGATGGACCCGAGGCCGCCGGTGACCAGGACGGCGCCGCTGGCGGGACGCCAGTCCTGCGTCGCGGTGCGCTCGGCGCGGGCGCGGACCAGTCGCCGGGCGAACACCCCGGAGGGGCGCAGCGCCAGCTGGTCCTCCGCGTCGACGCCGGCCAGCACCGCCACGAGCCGGGCCCGGTCCCGGGGGTCCAGCTCGGCGGGCAGGTCCAGCAGTCCGCCCCAGCGGTCCGGGTGCTCCAGGGCGACCACCCGGCCGAGCCCCCAGAGCATCGCCTGGCGGGGGCGGTCGAGCTGGTCGGCGCGGCCGGTCGAGACCGCGCCGGCGGTGGCGCACCACAGCGGGGCGGTGACGCCGGTGTCGCCGAGGGCCTGGACCAGGGCGTACGTGGCGGCGAGACCCGCCGGGACGACCGGGTGGGCCGGGTGCGGCGCGTCGTCCAGGCCGAGCAGGGAGAGCACCCCGGCGACGGGCCCGCCGGTACGCGCCAGCCGCTCGGCCAGCACCGGCCGGCCCGTCTCCGGCACGTCGATCCGGACGACCTCGGCCCCGCCCTCGCCCAGCGTCCGGGCGACGCCGTCGACCAGGGGGTGCTCGGCTTCGGCGGCCGGCACGACCAGCAGCCACGTGCCGGCGAGGGTGGCCTCCGGCTTGACGGCCAGCGGCTTCCAGGTCACCCGGTAGCGCCACGAGTCCACGGTGGACTCGTCGCGGCGGCGCCGGCGCCAGGAGGAGAGCAGCGGCAGCGCGGGGTCGAGGGAGCTGACCGTGGCCTCGTCGATGCGCATGGCGGCGGCCAGCGCAGACGCGTCGGCGCGTTCCACGGCCTCCCAGAAGCGCCGGTCCGCCTCGTCGGTGCCGGCGGGGGCGGGGGCGGTCGCCGCCGTCGGCTGCGGCCAGTAGCGCCGGCGCTGGAAGGCGTACGTGGGCAGCGGGGGCGGCGGGCCGGTGGGGGCGCCCAGGATCGCCGTCCAGTCGACGGGCACGCCGTGCACGTGCAGTCCGGCGAGGACCGTCAGCATGCGCTGCCAGCCGCCGGCCACGGTGTCGTCGGCGGCCACCACGACGGCGTCGTCGGCCCGCGCGCTCTCGCGGATGCCGGCGGCGAGCACGGTCGCCGGGGCAGCCTCGAGGAGGACCCGGTGGCCCTGGTCGAGCAGGGCGCGTACGGCCGGTTCGGCGTCGGCGTCGGTGGTCAGGTCCCGATACCACCGGGCGGCGTCGAGGCCGTCGGTGTCGACCGGGCCGCCGGTCGTCGCCGAGTACAGCGGCACGTCGGCCGCCCGGAGGGTGATCCCGGCCAGCGCGTCCGGGCCGTCCTCCGCTGGGCTGGCGAGGGCGATCGTCCTCGCCGCGTCCTCCAGCGACAGCGCGCCGGCCACGCAGGCGGCCGCGAGCGCGCCGTGAGCGTGCCCGAGCACGGCGGCGGGTCGTACGCCGAGGGAGCGCCACCAGCGTCCCAGCGAGACGGCCACGGCCCACCGGACGGCCGGCGCCACCCCGGGTTCGGCCGGGGTGGGAGCGCCGTCCGCGCCGCGCAGCACGGCGGCGAGCGACCAGTCCACGTGGGGGGCGAGGGCCGCCTCGCAGGCGGCGATCGCGGTGGCGAACTCCGGTGCCCGGTCCAGCAGCTCGACGGTCGCGGCGGGCCACGGGTCGCCGTGGCCGGGGAAGACGAGGACCGGGTCGGCGGCGCGCGCCGCGACGCCGGTGACGGCGGCGGTGGCCTCGCCGAGGTGGAACGACTCCAGGGCCCGCGTCAGGTCGACGGTGTCGCGGCCGAGGACGACGGCGCGGTGGTCGAACGTGGCCCGGGTGGTGACCAGGGCGTGCGCGACGTCGGCCGGCGCCAGCTCCGGGTGTGCCGCGAGGTGCGCCTTCAGCCGGGCCGCCTGGTCGCGTAGCGCCGGGGCGTCCACGGCGGAGAGCACGAGGGGTACGACGTCGGCGCGCGGCCGGTCGGTGGGCCGCGCGCCGGCTGTCTCGGCGGGCGGCTGCTCGATGATGACGTGCGCGTTGGTGCCGGAGATCCCGAACGACGACACCGCCGCCCGACGCGGCCGGTCCACGGCCGGCCAGGGGGTGGGCTCGGTGGCGAGTGCGACCGCCCCGGCGGTCCAGTCGACGTGCGGGGAGGGCCCGTCCACGTGCAGGGTCGGCGGGACGAGGCCGTGCCGCATCGCCATGACCATCTTGATCACACCAGCCACACCGGCGGCGGCCTGCGTGTGCCCGATGTTCGACTTCACCGACCCCAACAGCAGCGGCCGGTCGACGGGACGCTCCTGCCCGTACGTGGCCAGCAGAGCCTGCGCCTCGATCGGATCACCCAGCGTCGTGCCGGTGCCGTGCGCCTCGACGGCGTCCACGTCGGCCGGGGTCAGGCGGGCGTTCGCGAGGGCTTGGTGGATCACGCGCTGCTGCGACGGGCCGTTCGGGGCGGTGAGCCCGTTCGACGCGCCGTCCTGGTTGACGGCCGTGCCGCGCAGGACGGCGTGGATGCGCCGGCCTTCCCGCTGCGCGTCGGAGAGTCGTTGCACGAGCAGCACGCCGACGCCCTCGGACCAGCCCGTGCCGTCGGCCGACGCGGCGAACGACCTGCAGCGGCCGTCCTGCGACAGACCCCGCTGCCGGGAGAACTCCACGAACGTGCCGGGCGTGGCCATCACCGTCACACCACCGGCCAACGCCAGATCACACTCACCCGACCGCAGCGCCTGCGCCGCGAGGTGCAACGCCACCAGCGACGACGAGCACGCGGTGTCGACGGTGACCGCCGGGCCTTCGAGGCCGAACGTGTAGGCGACCCGGCCGGACAGGACGCTGCCGGAGTTGCCGGTGCCGACGTAGCCCTCGACCTCGTCGGCAAGCTCCATCAGCTGGGAGGCGTAGTCGTGGTACATGACGCCGGCGAAGACACCGGTCCGGCTGCCCCGCAGCCGCTGCGGGTCCAGCCCGGCCGACTCGAACGTCTCCCACGACGCCTCCAGCAGCAGCCGCTGCTGGGGGTCCATGGCGAGGGCCTCGCGGGGCGAGATGCCGAAGAAGGCGGGGTCGAACGCGCCGGCGTCGTACAGGAAACCGCCGTGGCGGGTGTACGACGTGCCGGGGTGGTCGGGGTCGGGGTCGAACAGGCTCTCCAGGTCCCACCCGCGGTCGGTGGGGAACTCCCCGATCCCCTCCCCGCCGGCGGCCAGCAGCGCCCACAGCTGGTCGGGCGTCTCGACGCCGCCCGGGTAGCGGCAGGCCATGCCCACGATCGCGAGCGGCTCGTCGGCGCGGGTGGTGGTCCGCGCGCCCGGCGCGGCGGGGCGACCTGCGGCGCCGGCCAGTTCGGCGTGCACATGGGCGGCGAGCGCCTGCGGCGTCGGGTAGTCGAATACGAGCGTCGAGGGCAGCCGCAGGCCGGTGGCCGCGTTCACGCGGTTACGCAGGTCGACGGCGGTCAGCGAGTCGAAGCCCAACTCCCGGAACGCCCGGTCGGCGGGCACGGCTTCCGCCCCGCCGTGCCCGAGCACCTGCGCGACGAGGCCGCGTACCAGCACGTCGAGCTGGGCGCGCGCCTCGTCGGCGGTCAGGCCGCCGATGCGGGTCGCCCAGGTGGTGCCCTGTCCCGCCTGGCGGCGGGTCGTGGTCGTACCGACCAGGTTACGAAGCATCGGCGGCACCAGGCCGGCGCCGGCAGCGGCCCGGAGGGCGGCCAGGTCGATCACGGCGGGCACCAGGGCCGGCCGGCCGGCGGTCAGGGCGGCGTCGAACAGCCGCAGCCCGGTCTCGGCGCTCATCGCGGTGATGCCGCCCCGGGTCGATCGCGCCCGGTCCGCCTCGTCGAGGGACGCGGCCATGCCGGGGGTGTCCCACATGCCCCAGGCGAGGCTGACCGCAGGCAACCCGAGCTGCCGCCGGTGGACCGCAAGCCCGTCGAGGAACGCGTTACCCGCCGCGTACGCCGACTGACCCGGCGAACCCAACACACCCGCCACCGACGAGAACACCACGAACAAGTCGAGATCCAGACCCGCCGTCGCCTCGTGCAGGAACCAACCCGCCGACACCTTCGGCGCCAACACCCCGGCCAGCCGCGCCGCCGTCAGCCCCTCCACGACACCGTCGTCCAGGACGCCGGCGGTGTGCACGACACCCGCCAGCCGACCCTCGGCGGAAACCTCACCGACCAGCCCGAACACCTGGTCCCGGTCCGTCACGTCGCAGGCGACCACCCGCACCGACGCACCCAACGCGGACAACCGCTCCGACAGCTCGCCCGCACCGGCGGCTTCCGGACCACGCCGCGACACCAGCACCAGCGACCGCACCCCGTGCGCCGACACCAGATGCTCCGCCACCAACGCACCCAACGCACCCGTACCGCCGGTCACCAGCACCGCACCGTCACCCACCACGGCACCGTCCGCCGACGAGGACGCTACCGCGCGCACCAGGCGCGGCACGAACACCTCACCCGAGCGCACCGCGACCTGACCACCGAACGTCACCGGCTCGTCGGCCACCGAAGTCAGCACAGCCAGCAGCCCGGCGTCCACGTCACCGTCGACGTCCGCCAGGACGATGCGACCCGGATGCTCCGACTGCGCCGATCGCAGCAGACCCCAGACCGCCGCTGCGGCCAGGTCGGTGACCCGGTCTCCGTCCCCGACCGACACCGCACCCCGGGTCACCACCACCAACCGCGACTCCGCCAGCGCGTCCGCCGCCAGCCAGGACCGCACCGTCGCCAGCACCTGCGACGTCGCCGCCCGCACCGACTCGGGGCCATTGTCGACGGCGGCGGGCATCTCACCGGAGACCGAAGCAGGTTCCGTCTCGGCGTGCAGGGCCCGGCGCAGGCCACCCGCCGGCACCAGCAACAGACGCGGCGCCACACCCGACGCCACGGCGACCGCCTCGACGTCGGCGTACACCGGCAGCTCAGCGACGGCCGGCAGGCCGGCGGCGGGCGAGCCGAGCAGCGCCCACCCGGAGGCGTCCCCGGCCGGGGCGACCTCCTGGGCCTGCCAGGCGACCTCGAACAGCGACCGGGCCGACGCGTCCGGGGACGCCGACACCCCGGTCAGCTCGCGCAGGGCGAGGGTGTCCACCGACACCACGGCCGCGCCCGACTCGTCGCACGCGACCAGGCGCACCGCGGAGCCGTTGCGGGTCAACCGCACCCGCAGCACCCGCGCACCCGAGGCCCACACCTGCACACCCTCGAACGCGAAAGGCACCCGCGCCCCGCCCGAGCCCTCCGAGCCGGACAGCAGCCCGATCGGGTGCAGCGCGGCGTCCAGCAGCGCCGGGTGCACGCCGAACCCCGCGGCGTCACCGGCCACCTCGTCCGGCAACACCACCTCGGCGAACACCTCGTCGCCGCACGCCCACACCCGGCGCAGCCCCCGAAACACCGGCCCGTACGACAGGCCACGCTCGGCCAGGGCCGGATACCAGCCCGCCACGTCCACCTCGACACCGTCGACCGGCGGCCACTCCCCCACGCCCGGCTCGTCGGCCGACGCCGGCTCCAGCACACCCTCCGCGTGCGAAACCCACTCCGCCTCGGGATCACCCTCGGGCTGCGAGTGCACGGCCACCACACGCACGCCCGCCTCGTCGGCCGCGCCGACGCGCACCTGCACCCGCACCGCACCCGCCTGCGGCAGCACCAGCGGCGCGGCCACGGTCAACTCCCGCACCCGCGACGCACCCACCTCGTCACCCGCCCGCACCGCCAACTCCACCAGGGCAGCGCCCGGCACGATCACCGCGCCGGAGACGACGTGGTCGGCGAGCCACGCGTGCGTCGACGTCGAGAGCCGGCCGGTCAGCACCACCATGTCCTCACCGGCCACGGAGACCGCCGCGCCGAGCAGCGGGTGCCCGGCCGCGCCGAGGCCGGCACCGGAGACGTCCGTCCAGCGGCCCGCCGGCTCCAGCCAGTAGCGCTGGTGCTCGAAGGCGTACGTCGGCAGGTCGACGTGCCGGCCGCCGGCCCGGTCGAGCAGGCCCGCCCAGCCGACGGCGCGGCCGTGCACGTGCAGCGACGCGAGGGCCTCCAGGAGGGCCTGCGGCTCAGGCCGGTCGTGGCGCGACACCGGCACCAGCAGGGGCGCCGGCTCGTCCTCCGCGCGCTCGGCGAGGCAGTTCTGCGTCATGGCGGTGAGGACGCCGTTCGGTCCCACCTCCAGGTAGGTGTCGACCTCCTCGGCGCGCAGGCAGTCGACGGCGTCGGCGAAGCGAACGGTGCCGCGTACGTGGCGCACCCAGTAGCCCGGGTCGCAGAGCTGGTCGGCGTCGGCGACGCGGCCGGTCAGGTTCGACACCACCGGGATCGTCGGCGGCCGGAACGTCAGCCCCTCGGCGACGGCCGCGAACTCGGCCAGCATCGGGTCCATCCGGGCGCTGTGGAAGGCGTGGCTCACCCGCAGGCGGCGGGTCTGCACACCCCGCTCGGACCACACCCGCTGCACCTCGTCGAGCGCCTCGACGTCGCCCGCGACCACCACGGCGGCGGGGCCGTTCACGGCGGCCAGGTCCAGCCGGCCGGTCAGCCCCGCCAGGGAGGCGGCCACCGCGGCCTCGTCGGCGGCCACGGCGAGCATGCCGCCGCCCGCCGGCAGGACCTGCATGAGCCGACCCCGCGCCGCGACCAGCGCACACGCGTCAGCCAGGGAGAGCACGCCCGCCACATGCGCCGCCGCGATCTCGCCGATGGAGTGCCCGGCCACCAGGTCCGGCACCACACCGAACGACTCCACCAGGCGGAACAACGCCACCTCGACCGCGAACAGGCCCGCCTGGGTGAACACCGTCTGATCCAGCAACTCCGCCCCGGGCGTGCCCTCCGACGCGAACAGCACCTCCCGCAACGGACGCGGCAACAACGGATCCAGGTGACCGCACACCTCGTCCAACGCGGCGGCGAACACCGGGAACGCCCCGTACAACCCGCGACCCATACCGGCGCGCTGCGCGCCCTGGCCGGAGAAGAGGAAGGCCACCCGGCCACGCGGGGCCGACGCGCCGGTGATGACGGCGCCGGTCGGCTCGCCCGCGGCGAGGGCCCGCAGCCCGGCGAGCAGGTCGTCCGCGTCGCCGGCCAGGACGACCGCGCGGTGTTCGAGCCCCGCGCGGCTGACCGAGGAGACCGCGACATCCACCGGACGTGGGGCGTCGACGCGGGCGAGGTGGTCGGCCCAGCGGCCGGCCTGCCCCGCGAGCGCCTCGGGCGTACGGGCGGAGAGGAACACCGGGGCGAGCGGGAGCGCGACCGGCGCGTCGACGGCGGAGGGTGCCTCGTCGGTGGACGGGGCGTCGTCGCCGGGCGCCTCCTCCAGGATGACGTGCGCGTTCGTACCGCTGATGCCGAACGACGACACGGCGGCCCGGCGCGGCCGGTCGGTGGCCGACCACGCGCGCGCCTCGGTCAGCAGCGAGACCTGCCCGGCGGACCAGTCGATGTGCGGGGACGGCTCGTCGACGTGCAGGGTGGCGGGCATGGTGCGGTGGCGGATCGCCTCGATCATCTTGATCAGGCCGGCGGCGCCCGCGGCGGCCTGGGTGTGACCCAGGTTCGACTTGACCGAGCCCAGCCAGAGCGGCCCGCCGTCGCCCCGGTCCTGCCCGTACGTGGCCAGCAGCGCCTGCGCCTCGATGGGGTCGCCGAGGGTGGTGCCGGTACCGTGCGCCTCGACCACGTCGACGTCGGCCGGCGAGAGCCGGGCGTTGGCGAGGGCCTGCCGGATCACCCGCTCCTGCGACGGGCCGTTGGGGGCGGTGAGTCCGCTGCTGGCGCCGTCCTGGTTGACCGCGCTGCCCCGGACGACGGCGAGGATGCGCCGGCCGTCGCGGCGGGCGTCGGAGAGCCGTTGCAGGAGCAGCACGCCGACGCCCTCGGACCAGCCGGTGCCGTCGGCGGCGGCGGCGAACGACTTGCACCGGCCGTCGGAGGCCAGGCCCCGCTGGCGGGAGAAGTCGGCGAACGTGCCCGGGGTGGACATGACCGTCACACCGCCGGCGAGCGCGAAGTCGCAGTCCCGCTGGCGCAGCGCCTGCGTCGCGAGGTGCACGGCGACCAGCGACGACGAGCATGCCGTGTCCACAGTGACGGCCGGGCCCTCCAGCCCGAAGGCGTACGCCACCCGGCCGGACACCACGCTGCCGGAGTTGCCGGTGCCGATGTAGCCCTCGACGCCGTCGGGCAGGTCCAGCACCCGCGACGCGTAGTCGTGGTACATGACCCCGGCGAAGACGCCGGTCCGGCTGCCACGCAGCGCCTGCGGGTCGATGCCGGCGTGCTCGAACGCCTCCCAGGAGGTCTCCAGCAGCAGCCGCTGGTGCGGGTCCATCGCCAGGGCCTCACGGGGGCTGATGCCGAAGAAGCCCGGGTCGAACTGTGGCGCGTCGTAGAGGAAGCCGCCCTGGTTGCTGGTCGACGTGCCCGGGTTGTCCGGGTCGACGTTGAAGAGCCGCTCCAGGTCCCAGCCCCGGTCGGTCGGGAAGTCGCCCACCCCGTCGCCGCCCCGGTCGACGAGGTCCCACAGCTCGGCCGGGCTGGACACCCCGCCCGGGAACCGGCACGCCATGCCGATGACGGCCATCGGCTCGCGGTCCTTGGCCTCCACCTCGCGTACCCGCCGGCGCGCGTCGCGCAGGTCGGCAGTGGCACGCCGGAGGTAGTCGAGGAACTCTGCCTCAGTGGGCATCGGGCCACTCCGTATCGGGGTTCGAGGTGTGCGACATGCCGGATCAGGCCGAGCCGAACTCTTCGTCCAGCAGGCTGAAGATCTCCTCGGCGGAGGCCGACTCGAGGCTGGTGCCCTCGTCGGCGGCGGAGTCCGCACCGGCCTCGGTGTAGGTCCACAGGGAGAGCAGTTCGCGCAACCGGACGCCGACGGCGGCCCGGTCGGTGTCGCCGGTGGACACCGCGCGCATGGCGTGCTCCAGCTTGTTCAGCTCGCCGAGCACCGTCAGCGCGGACGTGCTGCGCTCCGCCAGCAGCGCGCCGCGCAGGTACTCGACGAGCGCGGCCGTGGTCGGCCGGTCGTAGATCAGCGTGGAGGGCAGCCGCAGGCCGGTGGCCGCGTTGAGCCGGTTGCGGAACTCGACAGCGGTCAGCGAGTCGAAGCCCAGCTCGACGAAGCCGCGCTCGGCGTCGATCGAGCGGATCGACGCGTAGCCGAGGACGGCGGCGGCGTGGGTCCGCACCAGGTCGGAGAGCACCTGGTCGCGGTCGGCCTCCGCCGTGGCGGCGAGGGTCTCCCGCAGCGCCTCGGCCGGGTTCCGCTCGGCGGCCCGGGCCGCGCCGGTCGCCGCCGGCCGCACCAGCGACCGCAGCACCGGCGGCACCGCCGCCGGCCCGTGCCGGCCGATCAACGCGAGGTCCAGGTCGACCGGTACGACCACCGGCTCGGCGAAGCGCAGGGCCTCGCTGAACAGGTCCATGCCCTCCTCGGCGCCGAGCGGCACGAAGCCGCCCCGGTTCATCCGGGCCTCGTCGACGTGCCCGGTCTGCCCGTCGCCGGTGTCGTTGACCCACGGGCCCCAGGCCAGCGAGAGCGCCGGGAGTCCCCGGTCGTGCCGGTGCTGGGCGAGGGCGTCGAGGAAGCAGTTCGCCGCCGCGTGGTTGGCCTGCCCGGGGCCGCCGAAGAGGCCGGCCGCCGAGGAGAAGAGCACGAACGCGGCCAGGTCCAGCTTCTCGGTCAGCTCGTGCAGGTGCCAGGCCGCGTCCACCTTGGGTCGCAGCACGGTGTCGAAGCGCTCCGGGGTGAGCGCCGGCAGGACACCGTCGTCGAGCACCCCGGCGGCGTGCACCACGCCGGTCAGTGGCAGGTCGGCGGGGAGCTGGTCGACCAGCAGGGCGAGCGCCTCGCGGTCGGTGACGTCGCAGGCGGCCACCCGGACGGTGGCGCCCAGTCCGGCCAGCTCGTCGACCAGCGCGGCGACGCCCGGGGCGTCCGCTCCGCTGCGGCTGACCAGCAGCAGGTGCCGTACGTCGTGCCGGGTGACGAGCCGGCGTGCCACGAGCCGCCCGAGCAGGCCGGTCGCCCCGGTCACCAGGACGGTGCCGGCGGCCAGGTCGGGGCCGGACGCCTCGGCCGGGGGCGGCCCGAGGCGGGTCAGCCGGGGCACCCGGAGCTGCCCGGCGCGTACGGCGAGCTGGGGTTCGCCCGTGGCGAGGGCGGCCGGCAGCAGCGCGGCGGCCGGGGCGTCGTCGTCGACGTCGAGGAGCACGATCCGGTCGGGGTTCTCCGACTGGGCGGAGCGCAGCAGGCCCCAGGCGGTGGCGGCCGGCACGTCAGCGATCCGCTCGTCCGGGTCGACCCGGACCGCGCCGCGGGTGACCACCACCAGCCGGGCGGCGGTCAGGGCCTCCTCGGCGAGCCACTGCTGGGCCAGTGCGAGCATCCGGTGGGCGACCCGGTGCGCCTGGGCGGCCGGGTGCGGCTCGTCGGCGGCGGCTCCGGCGCAGGTCACCACCACCGCGTCGGGCGCGGCGGCACCGGCGCGTACGTCGGCGACCAGCGTCGACAGGTCCGGGTGCCGGTCGGCGCCGGACCAGTCGGCGCCGAGGACGACCAGCCGGGAGGCGGTGTCCGCGCGGCCGGTGGTGGGGGCGAGCCAGTCGAGGCGGTGCAGGGACCGGCTGGCGGAGCGGCGGGCGGCGCTGAGCTGCTCGCCGGAGATGGGCCGCAGGACCAGACCGTCGACGGAGGCGACCGGGGTCGCGCCCGTGTCGGTGACGGTCAGGGCCACGGAGCCGGCGTCGGTGGCGCGCAGCCGGATCCGCAGCTCGCGGGCACGGGTGGGCCGGATGGTGACGCCCGACCAGGTGAACGGCAGGCCCGGGCGGATGCCGGGGCCGCCCTCGGTGCCCGACGCGCCGCCGGCCGGGTCGTCGGCCGTGGCGCTGGCGCCGATGGCGTGCAGCGCCGCGTCCATCAGGGCCGGGTGCACCGAGAACGCCGTGGTGTCGGTGGACGCGTCGGCGTCCAGGGCGACCTCGGCGAGGATGTCCGGGCCCGAGCGCCAGGCGGCACGCAGCGCCCGGAAGGTGGGGCCGTAGTGGTAGCCCTGGGCGGCGAGCCGGGCGTAGAGCCCGTCGAGCGCGATCGGCTCGGCGGCGGCCGGCGGCCACACGGCGGCCGGCGCGGGATCCGGGTCGGCGGTGTCGGCGAGTTGCCCGGAGGCGTGCCGCTGCCAGGGCCGGGAACCGTCGGCCGCGGTGTCGTCGTCGCGCCGGGTGTGAATGGCGACGGGCCGGTGCCCGGTCTCGTCCGGCGGGCCGACGCGTACCCGCAGGTCGATTCCTCCCTCGGTGGGGATCGCCAGGGGCGCCTCCAGGTTCAGCTCGGCGACGGTCGCCGCGCCGGCCTGCCGGCCGGTCCAGGACGCGAGCTCCACCAGGGCCGTCCCGGGCAGCAGCACCGTGCCCAGCACGGCGTGGTCGGCGAGCCAGGGGTGCGTGGTGAGGGTGATCCGGCCGGTGAACAGCAGGCCCTCGTCGCCGGGCAGGTCGGCCACCGCGCTGAGCAGCGGGTGGTCCACCACGTCGAGGCCAACGGCGGGCAGGACGGAGCGGTGCGCGCCGGTGCGCTCCAGCCAGTAGCGGTGCCGGTCGAAGGCGTACGTGGGCAGGTCGACCGGTTCGGACTCGGGCAGCAGCCGGCGGTGCTCCACCGGCAGGCCGAGGGCGTGCGCGGTGGCGAGGCCGGTCAGCAGCCGGGTGGCGGCGTCGGCCGAGCCGCCGAGGGTGTCCAGGACGTGTCCGGGGGTGCCGGCGGCGTCGAGCGCGGCGGCGATCCCGGCAGCCAGTGCCGGCTCCGGCGAGACCTCCACGAAGGTCAGGTGGCCGGCCGCGACGGCGGCACGCAGGGCGGCGTCGAGCCGCTCCGGCCCCCCGTCCCCGGCGCCGGGGACGGCCGGGTCGGTGCCCGGGGTGGCCGGGTCGGTCCAGTGGTCGACGCCGAGGCCCGCCGCGTCGGCCCAGTCCCCGGTGACAGTGGAGGCCAGCCGGGCGGTCCCGGGCTGCGGCGCGAGCCCCGCCAGGGCGGCGCGGAGGCCGTCGTGGTCCAGGCCGCCGGCGGCGGCGCGGGCCCGCATCGCCACCGTGCGGGCGGCGTCGGGCAGGGACAGCAGGCCCGCCACGTACGCGGCCACGACCTCGCCGTCGCCGGTGCCGACGACAGCGGCGGGGGTGACACCGGCGTGCCGCCAGACGGCGGCGAGCGCCACGCCGACGGCGAACCGGACGGGCCGGGCCAGCTCCGGCCGGTCGGCCCAGGCAGCGTCCGCGCCGGTGAGCAGGGCGGCCGGATCGACGTCGACCCAGGGCGCGAGGGCCTGCCGGCACTCGGCGAGGGTGTCGTCGAAGACCGGGCAGCGGCCCACCAGTTCGGCCACCGCGCCCGCCGGGGCGGCGCCCGGGAAGACGAACACCGGTCCCGCGCCGTGGTTGGCGACGGTGCCGGTCACGACGTTGCCGGCCGGGGTGCCGGCGGCGAGCGCGTCCAGGCCGGCCAGCAGCTCGCCGGGGGTCGCGCCGAGCACGGCGGCGCGCCGGTCGAACGCCGAGCGGGTCGCGGCGAGCGACCAGCCGACCGCTGCCGGGGCGAGGCCGGGGTGCGCGCGCAGATGCCGGGCCAGCCGGGACGCCTGCGCGG
Source organism: Micromonospora sp. NBRC 110037 (assembly GCF_001652995.1). Taxonomy (NCBI): domain Bacteria; kingdom Bacillati; phylum Actinomycetota; class Actinomycetes; order Micromonosporales; family Micromonosporaceae; genus Micromonospora; species Micromonospora sp. NBRC 110037. The sequence goes on along the minus strand of NZ_BBVA01000002.1, from coordinate 611,213 downwards.
CCAGGGCCGAGGCGGAGCGGGCCGAGACGGGCCAGGCCACCACGTCGGCGGTGAGCAGCCCGGCGGGGCGTTCCCCCGCCGCAGCGGCTGGCGGCGGCATCGGCGCGTCGGCCGCCTCGGCGCCGGCGGGCGCGTCGGCGGGCAGCTCGACGACCACGTGGGCGTTCGTGCCGGAGATACCGAACGAGGAGACCGCCGCGCGGCGGGGCCGGCCGGCGGCCGGCCACGGCCGGGACCGGGTCACCAGCTCCACGTCGCCGGCCGACCAGTCGATGTGCGGCGACGGCTCGTCCACGTGCAGCGTCGCCGGTACGGTGCCCTCCCGCATCGCCAGCACCATCTTGATCACGCCGGCCACACCGGCGGCGGCCTGCGCGTGGCCCATGTTCGACTTGACCGAGCCCAGCAGCAGCGGGCCGGCGTCGCCCCGGTCCTGCCCGTACGTCGCCAGCAGCGCCTGCGCCTCGATCGGGTCACCGAGGACGGTGCCGGTACCGTGCGCCTCGACGACGTCCACGTCGGTGACCGCCAGCCCGGCGCCGGCCAGCGCCTGCCGGATCACCCGCTGCTGGGAGGGGCCGTTGGGGGCGGTCAGCCCGTTCGACGCGCCGTCGGAGTTGACGGCGGAGCCGCGTACCACGGCGAGGACGCGGCGGCCCTGCCGCCGGGCGTCGGAGAGCCGCTGCACGAGCAGCATGCCGACGCCCTCGGACCAGCCGGTGCCGTCCGCCGTCGCGGCGAAGGACTTGCACCGCCCGTCGGAGGCGAGTCCGCCCTGGCGGGAGAACTCCTGGAACGCCGTCGGGGTGGCCATCACGGCCACGCCGCCGGCCAGCGCCAGGTCGCACTCGCCGCGCCGCAGCGCCGCCCCGGCGAGGTGCAGCGCCACCAGGGACGAGGAGCAGGCCGTGTCGACGGTGACGGCGGGGCCCTCCAGCCCGAGGGCGTACGCGACCCGGCCGGAGATGACGCTGTGCGCGGCGCCCGTCATCAGATAGCCCTCGACGCCCTCGGGTACCTCGGTCAGCCCCGTGCCGTAGCCGGAGGTGGAGGCGCCCACGAAGACGCCCGTACGGGTGCCCCGCAGCGACGCCGGGTCCACGCCGGCCCGCTCCAGCGCCTCCCAGGACGTCTCCAGGGTGAGCCGCTGCTGCGGGTCCATGGCGAGGGCCTCGCGGGGAGAGATCTCGAAGAACGCGGGGTCGAAGTCCGCCACGTCGTGGAGGAAGCCGCCCGCCGGCGGGTGCGTCCCCTCGGCCGGCTCGGGGATCTCCCAGCCCCGGTCGGTGGGGAACGGCGAGATGGCGTCCACGCCGTCGGCGACCAGCCGCCAGAACGTCTCCGGCCCGTCGACGCCCCCGGGGTAGCGGCAGGCCATGCCGACGATCGCGACGGGCTCGTCGGCGTCGACGACGACGGCCTGCGGGGCGTCGGCCGGGGCGGCGCCGGAGACCAGCTCGCGCAGGTGCGCGGCCAGCTCGGCAGGGGTCGGGTAGTCGAAGACCAGCGTGGTGGGCAGCCGCAGGCCGGTGGCCGCGTTCAGCCGCCCCCGGAAGTCCACGGCGGTCAGCGAGTCGAAGCCGAGGTCCTTGAACGGGCGCCCGCGCAGCTCGTCGGGGGTGGCGTGGCCCAGCACCGCCGCGGTCTGCTCGTTGACCAGCCGCAGCAGCTCCCGCTCCTGCTCCGCCGCCGGGAGCGCCGCGAGGTGGCGCAGCGGCGCCGCGACCCCGTCCGCCGGCGCGGCGGCCTCCTCCTGCGCGACGAGCGCCCGCACCTGCGGCAGGTCGCCGAGGAACGGGCTGGGCCGGGCCACCGTGAACGCGGGGTGGAACCGGCTCCAGTCGACGTCGGCGACGGTCACGCAGGGCGTGGGCCGCCGCAGCGCCCGGTCGAGGGCGACGAGCGCCTTCTCCGGATCGACGGGCGGCAGGCCCATCCGGTTGAGCTGCTCGGTGGCGACGTTCTCGGCGGCCATGCCGTGCGCGCCGCCCCAGGCCGTCCAGGAGACGGCGGTGGCCGGCCGGCCCCGGTCGCGCCGGTTGACGGCCAGGGCGTCCAGCAGGGAGTTGCCGGCGCCGTACGCGCACTGCCCGGCGCTGCCCCACACGCCGGAGATGGAGGAGAACATGATGAACGCGGCGAGGTCGCGCTCGGCGAGGCAGGCGTCGAGGTGCAGGGCGCCGAGTACCTTGCCCGCGACGACGTGGGAGAACTCGTCGAGGGTGGTGTCGGTGATCGGGGTGAGCTGGTCGGTGCCGGCGGCGTGCACGACCGCCGTCAGGTCGGGCAGCGAGCCGACCAGGTCCGCCACGGACCGCCGGTCGGTGACGTCGCAGGTGGCGGCGGTGACCCGCCCGTCGGCGCCGTACCGGTCGAGCAGGTCCGCCACGGCGGGGGCGGCGGCGCCCCGGCGGCTGGCCAGGACCACCCGCCCGGCGCCCCGGTCGAGCAGCCAGCGGGTGACGTGGCCGCCGAGGGCGCCGGTGCCGCCGGTGACCAGGACGGCGCCGGACCACCAGTCACCGGCCGGGTTCTCGTCGGTCGGCGGCGGGGCCGGGGTGAGCCTGCGGGCCCAGGTGCCGCCGGGGCGCACGGCCACCTGGTCCTCGCCGCCGTGGCCGGCCAGCACGGCGGCGAGCCGCCGGGTGGTGGCGGCGTCGACGGTGGCCGGCACGTCGACCAGGCCGCCCCAGCGGTGCGGTTGCTCGACGGCCGCCGCGCGGCCGAGGCCCCAGACCTCGGTCTGCAGCGGGTGCGTGACCCGGTCGCCCGGGGCCGCCGCCACCGCTCCGCTGGTGACGCACCACAGCGGCGCCACCAGGTCCAGGTCGGTCATCGCCTGGACGAGGGCGAGGGTGCCGGCGGCGGCGAGGGTCACGCCGGGGTGCTCGGGCAGCAGCCGGTCCTGGCCGGCGACGACGGCGAGCACGCCGTCGACAGCGCGGCCGCCGGTCAGCACCCGGAGCCGGGCGGCGAGCGCCGCGCGGTCCAGGTCCGCGGCGCCGACGCGCAGCACCAGCGGCTCGGCGTCGCCGAAGAGCCCGGCCAGGCCGTCGGCCCACGCCGGCGCGTCCTCGGCGGGCAGCACGACCAGCCAGCGGCCCGCCGGGGCGTCGCCGTCCCCGACCGGCACGGGCTGCCAGCTCACCTGGTACGACCAGCCGTCCACGAGGGAGCGTTCCCGCCGGGACCGGCGCCAGGAGGACAGCACGGGCAGGGCCGGCAGCAGCGCCCGCACCTGCTCGTCGTCGTCGCCCAGCTCGCCGCGCAGCGTGTCGACGTCCGCCTGCTCCAGGGCGGCCCAGAACTCGTCGTCGCCGTCGGCGGAGGCGGTGTCGGGGCCGGCGGGCGGCGGCTCGGGCCAGAAGCGCTGGCGGTGGAAGGCGTACCCGGGCAGCGGCACCCGCGCGGTCTCGGCGCCCGCGTACAGCCGCGTCCAGGCGACCTCCACCCCGCCGACGTGCAGCTCGGCGAGGGCGGTGAGCGCCGACGTGGGCTCGGGGCGGTCGCGGCGCAGCAGCGCCACGGCGGCGGTCTCGTCGTCGGCCAGGACGTCGCGGGCCAGCGCGGTGAGCACCCCGCTGGGGCCGACCTCCAGGAACGTACGCACGCCCAGGGCCCGCAGCTGCTCGACGCCGTCGGCGAAGCGGACCGCCTCCCGCACGTGCCGCACCCAGTACTCGGCGGTGCGGATCTCGTCGGCGTCGGCGACGGCGCCGGTCAGGTTCGACACGATCGGCAGCGCCGGCGGTTGCAGCTCCAGCCGGCGCACCACGGCGGCGAACTCGGCGAGCATCGGTTCCATCAGCGGGCTGTGGAAGGCGTGGCTGACCCGCAGCGGCCTGGTACGTACGCCCTGGTCGGCCCAGCGGCGTTCGAGTTCCTCGACGGCGTCGGCGGCGCCGGAGACGACGACGGCGGTGGGCCCGTTGACGGCGGCCACGGCGACGGCGTCCTCGACGCCGGCCAGGGCGGCTCGGACGGCGTCGGCGGGGAGCTGGACGGCCAGCATCGCGCCGCCGGCCGGCAGGGCCTGCATCAGCCGGCCCCGGGCGGCCACCAGCGTGGCGGCGTCGGGAAGCGACAGCACACCGGCCGCGTGCGCGGCGGAGAGCTCGCCGATCGAGTGGCCGAGCAGCACGTCCGGGACGATCCCCCAGCTCTCCAGGAGCCGGAACAGCGCGACCTCGACGGCGAACAGACCGGCCTGGGTGTAGAGGGTCTGGTTGAGCAGCCCGGCCGCCTCGTCGCCCTCGGGTGCGAAGAGCACCGGGGCGAGCGGGCGGGGCAGGTGCCGGTCCAGCTCGGCGCAGACCTCGGTCAGCGCCCGGTCGAAGACGGGGAACGCGGCGGCCAGCTCGCGGCCCATGCCGCTGCGCTGCGCGCCCTGGCCGGAGAAGAGGAACGCGAGCTTGCCGCCGCGCGGGCCCGCGCCGGTGACCAGGCCCGGGGCGTCGCCGCCGGTGGCCAGCGCGCGCAGGGCGGCGGCCAGGTCGGCGCGGTCGCCGGCGAGCAGCACGGCGCGGTGCTCGAGGCTGGCCCGGGTGCTCGCCGAGGACCAGCCGACATCGGTCAGCCGCGGCTCGGGGCGCTCGTCGAGCCAGTCGGCCCAGCGGGTGGCCTGCACGGTCAGGGACGCGGCGTCGCGGGCGGAGACCAGCACCGGCACCAGGCCGGCACCGTCGACCGGGGCGGTGACGGGCGCGGTGACCGGGTCGGTCGCGGCGGCGGGGCCGTCCGGGGCGTCCGCCGGGTCGGCGGCCGGCGCCTCCTCGATGATCACGTGGGCGTTGGTGCCGCTCATGCCGAAGGAGGAGATGCCCGCGCGGCGGGGCTGTTCCCCGGCGGGCCACGGCTGCGGCTCGGTCGCCAGCGACACCGCGCCGGCCGTCCAGTCCACGTTGGGCGTCGGCTCGTCGACGTGCAGGGTGGCGGGCACGGTGTCGTGCCGCAACGCCATCACCATCTTGATCACGCCGGCCACGCCGGCGGCGGCCTGGGTGTGGCCGATGTTCGACTTCACCGAGCCGAGCCAGAGCGGCCGGTCGGCCGGGCGGCCCTGCCCGTACGTCGACAGCAGCGCCTGCGCCTCGATCGGGTCGCCGAGGGTGGTGCCGGTGCCGTGCGCCTCCACCACGTCGACCTGCTCGGGCGCGAGCCGGGCGCTGGCCAGCGCCTGGAGCACGACCCGCTGCTGGGACGGGCCGTTGGGAGCGGTCAGACCGTTGCTCGCGCCGTCCTGATTGACCGCGCTGCCGCGTACGACCGCGAGGACGGGGTGGCCGTTGCGGCGGGCGTCGGAGAGCCGCTCGACGAGCAGAAGGCCGGCCCCCTCGCCCCAGGCGGTGCCGTCGGCGGCGGCCGCGAAAGACTTGACCCGGCCGTCCATGGCCAGGCCACGCTGGCGGCTGAAGCCGATGAAGGCGGACGGGGTGGACATGACGGTGGCCCCACCGGCCAGTGCCAGGGTGCACTCGCCCTGCCGCAGCGCCTGGCAGGCCAGGTGCAGCGCGACCAGCGACGACGAGCAGGCGGTGTCGACGGTGACGGCGGGGCCCTCGATGCCGAGCGCGTACGAGATCCGGCCGGACACGACGCTGGCCGCGGTGCCGGTGAGGATGTAGCCCTCGGTGCCGGGCGGCGGCTGCTGGAGCAGCCCCACATAGTCCTGGCCGGTGGTGCTGGCGAACACTCCGACCTGGTGGCCGCGCAGCGTCGAGGGGTCGATGCCGGCGTGCTCGAACGCCTCCCACGACGTCTCCAGCAGCAGCCGCTGCTGGGGGTCCATGGCCAGCGCCTCGCGCGGCGAGATGCCGAAGAACGCGGCGTCGAACTCGGTGGCGGAGTCGACGAAGCCGCCCTCGGCCACGTACGACGTGCCGGGGTGGTCGGGGTCCGGGTGGAACAGCCGGGCCAGGTCCCAGCCGCGGTCGGCGGGGAACGCGGAGTAGGCGTCGCGGCGGGAGTCGACGAGCTCCCACAGTTCCTCGGGCGAGGCCACCCCGCCCGGGAAGCGGCAGGCCATGCCGACGATGGCGATCGGCTCGCGGTTGGCCGCCTCAAGCTCGCCGAGCTTCCTCCGGGTCTGGTGAAGGTCCGCCGTCACCCATTTCAGGTACTCCCGGAGCGTATCTTCAGTCGCCATTGACGCCACCTCTTCGGGTCGGAGAGAAACAGCGACCCAATACCGTCCACGGACGCCACAAGCCGCGAAGATCCAAACCCATTCAGCCGACCACGAATTGCCAGACAAAATGGCGTTTCAGCCCCCCACCAGGTCTTACGCGCCGGACGAAAGGTAATTGTCGCCGGACGGCGGTCACAACCCCTAGCGTGCCCCTACGGGTGCCCCTAGGTGGCGGGGGCGCAGGCTGGGCCGACCCGCCCCGCGACCGGTGTGGCGCACCGCCCTCGCGGGGTGCGGCCGGGCGGGTGCGCGGACCCGCCCGGCCCAGCGTGTCACGACCGTCGACAACGGTCGTACGACACCATTCCTAGATCCCCGGCAAATTGCCGCCGGGGCCACCCAGCTCGCGGTGGATGAAATCGAAGATCTCGGCATCGGTGGCGTCGTCGAGGGTGTGCGTGGCCGATTTCTCCTCGACGGGACCACGGTCGTCGCCCCACCGGGCGACGAACGCCTGCAGCTGCACCAGCAGCTTCTGCCGGGTCAGCCGGTCCGGCGCGCCGGCCGCGAAGACACCGTCGAGCCGTTCCAGCTCGGCGAGCAGCGGGGCCGCCGCGGCGGCGCCGTCCTCCGCGAGCCGGTCGCGCAGGTGCCGGGCGAGGGCCGCCGGCGTGGGGTAGTCGAACACCACGGCGGCGGGCAGTTGGACGCCGGTGGCGGCGCGGAGCCGGTTGCGCAGCTCCACGGCCGTCATCGAGTCGAACCCGACCTCGCGGAACGCCCGGTCGGGCTCCAGCCCCGCGTCCCCGCCGTGGCCGAGCACGGTCGCCGCCAGGCCGCCCACGAGGTCGACGAGGACGCCTTCGCGTTCGGCGGGGCTCAGCGGCCGCAGCCGCTCCCGCAGCGCGGTCGCCGCCTCGTCGTCCGCCGGCTGGCGCTCGTCGTCGGCGGGCATCGCCGCGCCCGCCTCCGGGACCCCCGTCAGCAGCGGGCACGGCCGCATCGACGCGAACGTCGGCACGAACCGGTCCCAGCGCACGTCGGCGACGATCAGCCCCGCCTCCGCCCGCAGCGCCTGACCGAACGCCTCGAGGGCCAGCTCCGGGGGCAGCCCCGGCAGGCCCCGCCGACGCAGCTGCGCCTGCTCGGGCGACTCGGGGTCGTCGCTCCACGGGCCCCACGCCACGGCGGTGGCCGCCAGTCCCCCGTGCCGCCGGTTCGCCGCGAGCGCGTGCAGCAGCGCATCGCCGGCGGACTGGCCGGCCCGGCCGCCCGCGCCCCACACCCCCGTGGTCGAGGTGCACAGCACGAACGCGTCGAGCGGGCGGTGCGCCAGCTCGTCGGCGTACCTGGGGACGTCGCCGACGGTGGCGGCCAGGTCGGCGGCCAGGCCGGCGAGGGTCAGCTCGGCGAGCGGCACCGAGCCGGTCTCGGCCGGGACGTGCACGAGCGCGGTCACCGACCGTTCCTCGGCGGCGAGCTGCTCCATCAGGTCGCCGAGCTTGCCCGTGGCCGGCTCGGCCAGCGGGAGCACCTCGGCGCCGTGGCGTCCCAGCCAGTCGGTGGTGTGCCGGGCGAGGGCGCCGGTCCCGCCGGTGAGCAGGACGGTTCCGTTCGGCCGGTAGCCGTCGCCCGCCGCCGGCAGCCCGGTGTCGCGGACCAGCCGCCGGGTGTGCACGCCGGCCTCCCGGACGGCGAGCTGGTCCTCACCGTCGACGTTGACCAGCGCCCCGACCAGGGCCGCGTACGCCGCCTCGGCCGGGCCCGCCGGCAGGTCGACGACTCCGCCGACGTGCCGGGGGTGTTCCAGCGCGGCGACGAGGCCGAGGCCCCACGTGGTGGCCTGCGCCGGGTGCGCGACCGCTTCCCCGTCGACGGCGACGGCGCCGGTGGTGGCCAGCCACAGCGGTACGGCCGGGCCGGAGCGGCCGGTGTGCGCCTGCACCAGCAGCAGGTTCGCCGCCAGGCCGGTCGGCAGTGCGGTCTGCTCCGGGTGCGGCGCCTCGTCCAACGCCAGCAGGGACAGCAGCGCCGTCGGCTGGTGCGCGGCGGCGAGCCGGTCGAGGTCGGCGGCCAGACCGTCGCGGGTGGCGGTGGCCGGGTCGACGGTCAGCAGGTGCACCGCCGCGGCGCCGGCCGTGAGGGCGGCGAGCACCCGGTCGGTGACCTGGTGCGGCGGGGCCACGACCAGCCACGTGCCCGGGTCGGCGCCGGTCAGCGCCCGGCGTTCCCAGGTGACCCGGTACCGCCAGCCGGCCAGGGTGCCGTCGAGCTGCTGGCGACGCCGCCACGACTCCAGTTCCGGCAGCAGCTCGCGCATCGGCTGGTCCGGGTCGAGGCCGAGGCGGCCCAGGTCGCCGTCGGTGACGGCCCGCCAGAACGCGTCGTCGACCGGGTCGGCGACCGTTGCCGGCGACGTGTCGAGGGTCGGCCAGTAGCGCTGCGGCCGGAACGCGTACGTCGGCAGCTCGGGCAGCAGGCGGGGATCCGGGCGGGGGCCGGCCAGCGCGGCGAGCACCGCCGCCCAGTCGACGTCCCGCCCGGTGCCGTCCACGACGGCCAGCGCGGCGAGCAGGGCGGCCGGCTCGTCGGCGCCGGCGCGCAGCGCCGCCACGGCAGTGCCGTCCTCGTCGCCGGGCAGCAGGCCGGCGGCCATCGCCGTCAGCACCGCCTGCGGTCCGAGCTCCAGGAAGGTGTCCACGCCCGCGTCGCGCAGCGCGGCGATCCCGTCGGCGTACCGGACGGCCTCGCGGACGTGGCGCACCCAGTAGTCGGGCGTACGGATCTCGTCGGGCTCGGCGAGCCGCCCGGTCAGGTTCGACACGATCGGCAGCAGCGGCGCGGCGAACGCCAGCCCGTCGAGGACGGCCCGGAACTCGGCCAGCATCGGCTCCATCAGCGGGCTGTGGAAGGCGTGGCTGACCCGCAGCCGGCGGGTGCGCACCCCGCGTTCCCGCCAGAGCCGCTCCAGCCCGTCGAGGGAGTCGACGGCCCCGGCGAGCACCACGGCGGTGGGGCCGTTGACGGCGGCGACGCCGACCCGGTCACCCAGCCCGGCCAGGGACTCGACGACGGCAGCCTCGTCGGCGGCGACGGCGAGCATCCCGCCCCCGGCGGGCAGGGCCTGCATGAGCCTTCCCCGGGCGGCCACCAGCGTGGCGGCGTCGGCGAGGGACAGCACGCCGGCGACGTGCGCGGCGGTGATCTCGCCGATGGAGTGCCCGGCGACGTGCCCGGGCACCACCCCGAACGACTCGACCAGCCGGAACAGGGCCACCTCCAGCGCGAACAGCCCCGCCTGGGTGAAGACCGTCTCGTCGAGCAGCGCCGCCTCGGCGCTGCCTTCGGCCGCGAACAGCACCGGCTTCAGCGGCTGCGGCAGCTGGTGGTCCAGGGCCGCGCAGACCTCGTCGAGGGCCGCCGCGAAGACGGGGAATGTGTCGTACAGCTGGCGGCCGGCGCCGGGGCGCTGGGCGCCCTGGCCGGAGAACTGGACGGCGAGGCTGCCGGCGCGTCGCCGGGCGGTGACCACCGCTGGGTGCTCCTCCCCGGCGGCCAGGGCGCGCAGCGCGGCCAGCCGGGTCTCCCGGTCGGCGGCGATCACGGTGGCCCGCCGGCCGAGGTGGGCGCGGCCGTCGGCGAGCGCCCAGGCGACCAGGCCGGCCGGGTCGTCGCCGGTCGCGACGTGGTCAGCCAGCCTCCCGGCCTGCTCGCGCAGGGCGGGCAGATCGGCGGCGGAGACCGGCCACGGCAGGGCCACGGCGCGGTGGTCGCGTCGCGCTTCGCCGTGCCCCGCGGTCACGTCGAACACGGCGGTGTCGGCGGCGGCGACCGGCGCCGGGGCCTCCTCGATGATCACGTGGGCGTTGGTGCCGCTGATGCCGAACGAGGAGACGCCGGCCCGGCGGGGTCCGTCCGTGGCGGCCCACGGTCGTGCTTCGGTGAGCAGCGCCAGCGTGCCGGAGGACCAGTCGACGTGCGGGGTCGGCGCGTCGACGTGCAGGGTCTTCGGCAGCACCTCGTGTTGCAGGGCCAGCACGATCTTCATCAGGCTCGCCGCGCCCGCCGCGGCCTGGGTGTGGCCGATGTTCGACTTCACCGACCCGAGCCACAGCGGCCGCTCGGCGGTTCGGTCCCTGCCGTACGTGGCCAGCAGCGCCTGCGCCTCGATCGGGTCGCCGAGGGTGGTGCCGGTGCCGTGTGCCTCGACGACGTCCACGTCTGCGGGGGTGAGGCCGGCGTTGTCCAGCGCGTGCCGGATGACCCGCTGCTGGGCGGGCCCGTTCGGGGCGGTGAGGCCGTTGCTCGCGCCGTCGGAGTTGACGGCGCTGCCCCGTACGACGGCGAGGATCCGGTTGCCGTCGCGCTGGGCGTCGGAGAGCCGCTGGAGCAGCAGGACGCCGACGCCCTCGCCCCAGCCCGTGCCGTCGGCGGCCTCGGCGAACGCCTTGACCCGCCCGTCGGCCGCGAGGCCGCGCTGCCGGGAGAACTCCAGGAACGCGCCCGGGGTCGACATCACCGTCACGCCGCCGGCGAGGGCGAGGTCGCACTCGCCGCTGCGCAGCGCCTGCGCGGCCAGGTGCAGCGCCACCAGCGACGACGAGCAGGCCGTGTCGACGGTGACCGCCGGGCCGTGCAGCCCGAACGAGTACGCCAGGCGGCCCGAGACCACGGACGCGCCGTTGCCGGTCGCCTGGTAGCCCTCCACCTGCGAGCGGGCGCCCAGCAGCAGCGTGGCGTAGTCCTGCCCGTTGGTGCCCATGAAGACGCCGGTGGCGGAGCCACGTACCCGGTGCGGGTCGATGCCTGCGCGTTCGAAGACCTCCCAGGTGGTGTGCAGCAGCAGCCGCTGCTGCGGGTCCATGGCGAGGGCCTCGCGCGGGTTGATCCCGAAGAACGCGGCGTCGAAGCCGACGACGTCGTGCAGGAAGCCGCCGCTGCGGGTGTAGCTGGTGCCGACCCGCTCCGGGTCGCTGTCGAACAGGCCGTCGAGGTCCCAGCCCCGGTCGGCCGGCATCGGCGTGACCGCGTCCACCCCCTCGGCCAGCAGGCGCCACAGCTCCTGCGGCGACGACACGCCGCCCGGGAAGCGGCAGGCCATGGAGACGATCGCGATCGGCTCGTCGGCCGCCGGCCGGGCAGAGGCCACGCCGCCGGTGACCGGGCCGCCGTCCGCGCCGACGACGATTTCGGTACGCAGGAAGCGGGCCAGTTCCGCCGCCGACGGGTGGTCGAAGACCACTGTCGACGGCAGGGTCAGGCCGGTGACCCGGCCCAGCCGGTCCCGCAGTTGCACGGCGGCGAGGGAGTCGAAGCCCAGTTCCCGGAACGCCCGGCCGGCGGGCACCTGGTCGGTGGTGGGGTGGCCGAGCACGGCCGCCGCCTCCGCGCGGACGAGGTCGACCAGCAGCGCCTCCTGGCCGGTCGCCGGCAGCGTGGCGAGCCGGTTGCGCAGCCCGTCGGTGGCGGCGGCGCTCTCCGGCCGCTGCCGCTCCTCGGCGACGGCGGGGGCGACCCGGTCGAAGAGGTGGCTCGGCCGTGCGGCGGTGAACGCCGTGACGAACCGGGACCAGTCGACGTCCACGATCACCGGGGCCGCCTCGGGGGCGTTCACCCAGCGGCCGAGCGCCGCGACGGCGGCGTCGGGCGCGAGCGGGCTGAACCCGCGGCGGCGCAGGCCGTCGGCGGTCTCCCCGGCGGCCATGCCGTCCTCCGCCCACGGGCCGTACGCCAGCGCGGTGGCGGGCAGGCCCTTCGCCCGGCGGGCTGCGACGAGGGTGTCGAGCAGGGCGTTGCCGGCCGCGTAGCCGGCCTGCCCGCCGCCGCCCCAGACACCGGCGACCGAGGAGAAGACCACGAACGCGTCGAGGTCGCGACCCCGGCAGGCGGCGTCGAGGTGCAGGGCGCCGAGCACCTTGCCGGCCAGGGTGTCCGACAGCTCGCCGTCGGTCACCTCGTACGCCGGGGTGGTGCCGCCGGACGTCCCGGCGGTGTGCACGACGGCGGTCAGCTCCGGCAGGTCCGCCACGAGGGCGTCGACGGCGGCCCGGTCGGTGACGTCGCACCCCACCACCCGCACCGCACCCAACTCGGCCACCAACTCCGCCGCACCCGGCGCCCCCGGACCCCGCCGCGAGGCGAGGACCACCTCACCGGCCCCGTTCGCCAGCAACCACCGCGCCACATGCCGACCCAACGCACCCGTACCACCGGTCACCAGCACCGTCCCGGCAGGCCGCCAACCCACACCCACCGGCGGCACGGCCGGCACCAGCCGCCGGCCGAAGATGCCGCTGCGCCGGATGGCCACCTGGTCCAGGGTGCCGTCGGCGAGGACCGCGACGAGCCCGGCGCGGGCGCCGCGGTCGGCGCGGGCGGGCAGGTCGACCAGGCCGCCCCAGCGGTCCGGCTGTTCGAGGGCGACGACCCGGCCCAGGCCCCAGGCCAGGGCCGCCCAGACGTCGTCGACCCGTTCGCCGGCCGTGACGGGCATCGCGGTCCGACTGAGCGCCCACACCCGTCCGGCCAGGCCGGTGTCGGTGAGCGCCCGGACGAGGGTGAGCAGGGCGGCCGTGCCAGCGGGCAACGCCGGCGTGTGCGCCGGGGGCCGGTCCTGGCGGGGCAGGACGCAGAGCACCCCGGCCCAGCCGTCCCCGCTGATCCGGCGCAGCCGCTCGCCCAGGTCGGCGCGGTCGAGGGTGGACGACACGGTGAGCGTGTCCACCCGGGCGCCGGCCTGGGTGAGGGTCTTCGCCACGCCCGCGTCGGCGCCGCTGTCGACGGTGACGATCAGCCACCGCCCGGACAGCCTGGTCTTCGGGTTCGGCCGGACCGGCTCCCACCCGATCCGGTACGACCACCCGTCCAGCGCGGTGTCCCGGGACCGGTGACGACGCCAGCGCGAGAGGACCGGCAGGGCCGGGCCGAGCGTGTCCAGGGCGTCGGGGTCGTCGCCGAGTTCGGCGGCGAGGGCGGCCAGGTCGCCACGCTCGACGGCGGTCCAGAACTCGACGTCGCCGCCGTCCGGGGCGGCCCGCTTCTCGGCCGTGCCCTCGGGCCAGTAGCGCTGGTGCTGGAAGGCGTACGTGGGCAGGTCGACCCGCCGTGCGCCGGTGTCGGCGAACCACTGCGTCCAGGTCACCGGCATCCCGTGCACGTGCAGTTCGGCCAGGGCGTGCAGCAACGCCTGCGCCTCCGAACGGTCACGGCGCTGCACAGCCACCGCCAGCACGGCCTCGTCATCAGGCAGCACGTCGCCGGTCATCGCGGTCAGCACGCTCTGCGGCCCGACCTCCAGGAACGTGTCCACACCGGCAGCCCGCAGAGCGGCGATCCCATCGGCGAACCGCACCGCCTCACGCACATGCCGCACCCAATACTCCGGCATGCAGATCTCGCCTGCGTCGGCCAGGGCACCCGTCACGTTCGACACCACCGGCAACAACGGCGTGGCAAACGTGAGGCCGTGCAGGACCGCGCGGAACTCGGCCAGCATCGGCTCCATCAACGGACTGTGGAACGCATGGCTCACCGTCAGCCGGCGAGTGCGCACGCCCCGGTCGCGCCAGTGCCGCTCCACCTCGTCGAGGGCCTCGACGGCACCGGACACCACCACTGCGGTGGGTCCGTTGACCGCAGCGACGCCTACCCGGTCGGCGAGCCCGGCGATCGACTCGACCACCGCAGCCTCGTCGGCGGCAACGGCCAGCATGCCGCCGCCCGTGGGCAGCGCCTGCATCAACCGACCCCGCGCGGCGACGAGCTGACACGCGTCGGCCAGGGACAACACGCCCGCGACATGCGCCGCGGTCACCTCGCCGATCGAGTGACCGGCCAGCATGTCCGGCACGATCCCGAACGACTCCACCAGGCGGAACAGCGCCACCTCGACCGCGAACAACCCGGCCTGCGTGAACACCGTCTGGTCCAGCAACTCCGCCTCGGCGGACCCCGGCGACGCGAACAGCACGTCCTTGAGCGGACGCGGCAGCAGCGGATCGAGCTGCGCACACACCTCGTCCAGCGCGGCGGCGAACACCGGGAACAGAGCGGACAACTCCCGGCCCATCCCCGCACGCTGCGCACCCTGACCCGAGAACAGCAGCGCCAACTGGCCGCGCGCGGCGGCAGAACCGGTCACGACAGCCCCCGACGGCTCGCCCGCATCGAGGGCTCGAAGCGCGGTGAGCAGGTCGTTGCCGTCGGAAACCACGGCGACGGCGCGCTGTTCCAGCGCGGGTCGGGTGGTGACGGAGGACCAGGCCACGTCCAGCGGACGCGGGGCCTCGTCGGCGGCGAGCCAGCGCGCCCACCGGCCCGCTTGGCCGGCCAGGGCCGCGTCGGAGCGCGCGGAGAGCAGCACCGGTACGACCGGCGGCACGTCGCGGGCGACGACCTCGCCCTCGATCGTCTCGGCGGGCGGCTGCTCGATGATCACATGCGCGTTCGTGCCGGAGATCCCGAACGACGACACCGCCGCCCGACGCGGCCGGTCCACCCGCGGCCACGGGGTGGGCTCGGTCGCGAGGGCCACCGCCCCGGCCGTCCAGTCGATGTGTGGGGACGGCTCATCCACGTGCAGGGTCGGCGGGACGACGCCGTGGCGCATCGCCATGACCATCTTGATCACACCGGCGACACCGGCGGCGGCCTGCGTGTGCCCGATGTTCGACTTGACCGAGCCGAGCCACAACGGCTCCCGCCCCTGCCGGTCCTGCCCGTACGTGGCCAGGACGGCCTGCGCCTCGATCGGGTCACCCAGCGTCGTACCCGTACCGTGCGCCTCCACGGCGTCCACGTCGGCCGCAGTGAGCCGCGCGTTCGCCAACGCCTGCCGGATCACCCGCTGCTGCGACGGACCGTTCGGCGCGGTCAGCCCGTTCGACGCACCGTCCTGGTTCACGGCCGTGCCCCGCACCACGGCGTAGATCTTCCGGCCCTCGCGCTGGGCGTCGGAGAGCCGCTGCACCAGCAGCACGCCGACGCCCTCGGACCAGCCGGTGCCGTCGGCGGACGCCGCGAACGACTTGCAGCGACCATCCTGCGACAGGCCGCGCTGCCGGGAGAACTCGATGAACGTGCCCGGCGTCGCCATCACCGTCACACCACCGGCCAACGCCAGATCGCACTCGCCGGAACGCAGCGCCTGCGCGGCGAGGTGCAGCGCCACCAGCGACGACGAGCACGCCGTGTCCACGGTGACCGCCGGCCCCTCCAACCCGAAGGTGTAGGCGACCCGACCGGACAGCACGCTGCCGGACGTGCCGGTCCCGACGTAGCCCTCCACCTCGGTCGGCAGGTCCATGAGCCGGGAGGCGTAGTCGTGGTACATGACACCGGCGAACACACCCGTCCGGCTGCCCCGCAACCGCTGCGGATCAAGCCCCGCCGACTCGAACGACTCCCACGACGCCTCCAACAGCAACCGCTGCTGCGGATCCATCGCGAGCGCCTCACGCGGCGAGATACCGAAGAAACCGGGGTCGAACTCTGCCGCGCCGTACAGGAAACCGCCGTGGCGCGTGTACGACGTACCGCTGCGGTTCGGGTCCGGGTCGAAGAGCGACTC
Organism: Micromonospora sp. NBRC 110037; assembly: GCF_001652995.1. Classification (NCBI taxonomy): domain Bacteria; kingdom Bacillati; phylum Actinomycetota; class Actinomycetes; order Micromonosporales; family Micromonosporaceae; genus Micromonospora; species Micromonospora sp. NBRC 110037. The sequence goes on along the minus strand of NZ_BBVA01000002.1, from coordinate 595,518 downwards.
CAGGTCCCAACCGCGATCCGCCGGGAACTCCCCGATCCCCTCACCGCCGCCGGCCAGCAACTCCCACAGTTCGTCGGGGGATTCCACCCCGCCCGGGTAACGGCAGGCCATGCCCACGATCGCGATCGGCTCGTCGGCGCCGACGACCGTGCCGGCGACCTGTGCGCTGGCCGACGCGCTGACGCCGGCCAGCTCCGACCACAGGTGGTCGGCGAGCGCGGCCGGGGTCGGGTAGTCGAACACCAGCGTCGAGGCCAGCCGCAGCCCGGTGGCCGCGTTCAACCGGTTACGCAGGTCCACCGCCGTCAGCGAGTCGAAGCCCAGCTCCCGGAACGCCCGGTCCGCCGGCACCGACTCCGCACCACCGTGCCCCAGCACCTGCGCGACCAGACCCCGTACCAGCACGTCGATATGGGCGCGGCCCTCGTCCTCGGTGAGCCCGGCGAGCCGGTCGGCCCAGCCGCCACCGCCCTGCCCCGCCTGGCGGCGGGTGCCGGTCACGCCGATCAGGGTGCGCAGCACGGCCGGCACGGGGCCGCCGGAGGTCGCCGCCCGCAGCGCGGGCACGTCGATCACGGCCGGTACGAGGGCCGGACGGTCGGCACGCAGGGCGGCGTCGAAGAGTTCCAACCCGATCTCGGCGCTCATCGGCGTCAGACCCGCCCGCGCGGACCGCGCCCGATCCGCCTCGTCGATCGAGGCGGCCATGCCGGCGGTGTCCCACATGCCCCACGCGAGACTGACGGCCGGCAGACCCAACTGCCGCCGGTGGACCGCAAGCCCGTCGAGGAAGGCGTTGCCCGCCGCGTACGCCGACTGACCGGGCGAGCCGAGCACACCCGCCACCGACGAGAACACCACGAACAGATCCAGATCCAGACCCGCCGTCGCCTCGTGCAGGAACCAACCCGCCGACACCTTCGGCGCCAACACCCCGGCCAGCCGCGCCGCCGTCAGCCCCTCCACGACACCGTCGTCCAGGACGCCGGCGGTGTGCACGACACCCGCCAGCCGACCCTCGGCGGTGACCTCGGCAACCAAAGCGCCGACCTGGTCCCGGTCGGTCACGTCACAGGCGGCGATCCGCACGGACGCGCCCAGCGCCGACAACCGCTCCGACAACTCACCCGCACCGGCGGCCTCCGGACCGCGCCGCGAGACGAGCACCAGCGACCGCACGCCGTGCACCGACACCAGGTGCTCCGCGACCAGCGCCCCGAGCGCACCCGTACCGCCGGTCACCAGCACCGCGCCGTCACCCAAGCTGGGCGTCTGCGCGGCCGTGACGCCGGCCCGGACCAGGCGCGGCGAGTACACCGCGCCCTCGCGGACGGCGAGCTGGCCGCCGGTCGTGGCCGGTTCCCGCAGGACGCCGTCCAGCAGGGCAACCAGCGCGGCGTCCAGGTCGCCGTCGACGTCCGCGAGGACCATGCGGCCCGGGTGCTCCGACTGCGCCGAACGCAGTAGACCCCATACCGCAGCGCTCGCCAGGTCGGTCACCCGGTCGCCGTCGCCGATCGACACCGCACCCCGGGTCACGACCACGAGCCGCGAGTCCGCCAGGGCATCCGCCGCGAGCCAGGACTGCACCGTCGCCAGCACGTCCGAGGTCACTGCCCGGACCGACTCCGGCGTCGCCGCGCCGGGCGCGGGGAACACCGGCAGCAGCAGCGTCCGGGGGACGGACTCCTCCCCCGTGACCGTCGCCACGTCGGCGTACGTGGGCATTCCTACCGGTGCCGGCAGCTCCAGGCCGCCGGTCACCAGCGCCCATCCGGAAAGCTCCCCGGCGGGTGCGGCCTGCACGGCCGGCCACCGCAGCTCGAACAGCGACCGCGAGGCCACGCCCGGCGCGGCCGCGCCGGTCAGCTCTCGCAGGACGAGGGAGTCCATCGACACGACCGGCGCGCCCACCTCGTCGTACGCGGCCAGCCGCAGCCCGGAGCCGTCGCGGGTCAGGCGCACCCGCAGCGTCCCCGCGCCTGCGGCGTGGACCTGCACGCCCTCGAAGGCGAACGGCACCCGTGGTCCGCTCGATTCCTCGCCACCGAGCAGCAGCCCGATCGGGTGCAGGGCGGCGTCCAGCAGCGCCGGGTGCACGCCGAATCCGGCGCTCTCCGTGGCGGCGGCCTCCGGCAGGGCCACCTCGGCGAACAGTTCGTCGCGGCCGACCCAGGCGCGCTGGAGTCCCTGGAAGACCGGCCCGTACGCCAGGCCGTGCTCCGCCAGCGTCGCGTACCACCCCGCGAGGTCCACCTCCGACGTCGGGGCGGGGGGCCAGGTGATCGTGTCGGGCTCGTCGGCGGTGGACGCCTCCAGCACACCCTCCGCGTGCCGGGTCCAGCCCGCCTCGGGATCGTCGTCGGGGCGGGAGTAGACGGCGACGGGACGTTGCGGCGACTCCGACGTGGACACCCGCACCTGAATGCGTACGCCGCCGGATTCGGGGAGCATCAGCGGGGCGGCCATGGTCAGCTCCCGCAGCCGGGAGAGGCCCACCTCGTCGCCGGCCCGTACGGCCAGCTCGACCAGGGCCGTACCGGGTACGAGCGTCAGCCCGGAGACCGTGTGGTCGGCCAGCCACGGGTGCGTGGTCAGGGAGAGCCGGCCGGTCAGCACCATCTCGTCGTCGCCGGCCAGGTCCACTGTCGCGCCGAGCAGCGGGTGCCCGGTGCGGCCGAGTCCGGCCCCGGACACGTCGCCCGTACGCGCCCGGCCGGCGGTGGGCCAGTAGCGCTGGTGCTGGAAGGCGTACGTGGGCAGGTCCACGCGGCGCGCGCCGGTCTCGGCGAACCACTGCGTCCAGGTCACCGGCATCCCGTGCACGTGCAGCTCCGCCAGGGCGTGCAGCAGCGCGTGCGCCTCCGGACGGTCCCGGCGCTGCACAGCCACCGCCAGCACACCGTCGTCGTCGGGCAGCACGTCGGCGGTCATGGCGGTCAGGACGCTCTGCGGGCCGACCTCCAGGAACGTGTCCACACCGGCAGCCCGCAGAGCGGCGATCCCGTCGGCGTACCGGACGGCCTCGCGCACATGCCGCACCCAGTAGTCGGCCGTGCGGATCTCGTCGCCGGCCAGGGCCCCGGTCACGTTCGACACGACCGGCAGCAGCGGCGTGGCAAACGTGAGGCCGTGCAGGACCGCGCGGAACTCGGCCAGCATCGGCTCCATCAGCGGACTGTGGAACGCATGGCTCACCGTCAGCCGGCGAGTGCGCACGCCCCGGTCGCGCCAGGCCCGCTCCACGTCGTCCAGGGCCTCGACGGCACCCGAGACGACGACGGCGGCAGGCCCGTTGACGGCCGCGATACCGAGACGGTCGGTCATCCCGGCGAGAGACTCCGCCACCGCAGCCTCGTCGGCGGCCACGGCCAGCATGCCGCCGCCCGTCGGCAGCGCCTGCATCAACCGACCCCGCGCGGCCACGAGAACGCACGCGTCGGCCAGGGACAACACCCCGGCCACATACGCCGCCGTCACCTCACCGATCGAGTGACCAGCCAGCATGTCCGGCACGACCCCGAACGACTCCACCAGACGGAACAGCGCCACCTCGACCGCGAACAACCCGGCCTGCGTGAACACCGTCTGGTCCAGCAACTCCGCCTCAGCGGAACCCTCCGACGCGAACAGCACGTCCTTGAGCGGACGCGGCAACAACGGATCGAGGTGCCCACACACCTCGTCCAACGCGGCGGCGAACACCGGGAACCCGGCGTACAACTCCCGGCCCATCCCGGCGCGCTGCGCGCCCTGGCCGGAGAAGAGCAGCGCGATCTGGCCGCGCTGGCCGGTGGCGCCGGAGACGACCGTACCGGTGGGGTCGCCGTCGGCGAGGGCGGTCAACGCCGCGACCAGGTCGTCCCGGTCGGCGGCGGTGACGACCGCCCGGTGTTCCAGCGCGGGCCGGGTGGTGACGGAGGACCAGGCCATGTCCAGCGGACGCGGGGCCTCGTCGGCGGTCAGCCAGCGCGCCCACCGGCCCGCCTGCGCCGACAGCGCGGCGGCGTCGCGGGCCGACAGCAGCACCGGCACGACCGGCGGCACGTCGCGGGCGACGACCTCACCCTCGATCGTCTCAGCGGGCGGCTGCTCGATGATCACATGCGCGTTCGTGCCGGAGATCCCGAACGACGACACCGCCGCCCGACGCGGCCGGTCCACCGCCGGCCACGGGGTGGGCTCGGTGGCCAGGGCCACCGCCCCCACCGACCAGTCGACATGCGGCGACGCCTCGTCCACATGCAACGTCGCCGGCACCAGACCGTGCCGCATCGCCATGACCATCTTGATCACACCAGCCACACCGGCGGCGGCCTGCGTGTGCCCGATGTTCGACTTCACCGACCCGAGCAGCAGCGGCCGATCCTGCGGACGCTCCTGCCCGTACGTCGCCAGCAGAGCCTGCGCCTCGATCGGGTCACCCAGCGTCGTACCCGTGCCGTGCGCCTCCACCACATCCACCTCGGCGGTGGTGAGCCGGGCGTTCGCCAGCGCCTGCCGGATCACCCGCTGCTGCGACGGACCGTTCGGCGCCGTCAAGCCGTTCGACGCACCGTCCTGGTTCACGGCCGTGCCCCGCACCACCGCCAGCACGCGGTGCCCGTTGCGCCGCGCGTCCGACAGCCGCTCCACGAGCAGCACGCCGACGCCCTCGGACCAGCCGGTGCCGTCGGCGGACGCCGCGAACGACTTGCAGCGACCATCCTGCGACAGCCCGCGCTGACGGGAGAACTCGATGAACGTCCCCGGCGTCGCCATCACCGTCACACCACCGGCCAACGCCAGATCACACTCGCCGGAACGCAACGCCTGCGCGGCGAGGTGCAGCGCGACGAGGCTGGAAGAACAAGCGGTGTCGACGGTGACCGCCGGGCCCTCCAACCCGAAGGTGTAGGCGACCCGACCGGACAGCACGCTGCCCGACGTGCCCGTGCCGACGAAGCCCTCGGCGTCCGGCGGCAGGTCCATCAGGCGGGAGGCGTAGTCGTGGTACATGACACCGGCGAACACACCCGTCCGGCTGCCCCGCAACCGCTGCGGATCAAGCCCCGCCGACTCGAACGACTCCCACGACGCCTCCAACAGCAACCGCTGCTGCGGATCCATCGCCAGGGCCTCGCGCGGCGAGATACCGAAGAAACCCGGGTCGAACTCCGCCGCCCCGTACAGGAAACCACCATGGCGCGTGTACGACGTACCGCTGTGCTCCGGGTCCGGGTCGAACAGGCTCTCCAGGTCCCAGCCGCGATCGGTGGGGAACTCCGAGATCCCGTCGCCGCCGCCGGCCAGCAACGCCCACAGCTGGTCCGGACTGTCGACGCCACCGGGGTAGCGGCAGGCCATGCCCACGATCGCGATCGGCTCGTCGGTACCGGCGGTGAGCACCGCCGTCTGGCGGGCGGTGATCTGCCCGGAGACCTGCTCGTGCAGGTGGTCGGCGAGCACGGCCGGGGTCGGATAGTCGAACACCAGCGTCGAGGCCAGCCGCAGCCCGGTGGCCGCGTTCAACCGGTTACGCAGGTCCACCGCCGTCAGCGAGTCGAAGCCCAGCTCCCGGAACGCCCGGTCCGCCGGCACCGACTCCGCACCACCGTGCCCCAACACCTGCGCGACCAGACCCCGCACCAGCACGTCGATCTGGGCGCGCGCCTCGTCGGGCGCGAGGCCCGCGAGCTGGTTGGCCCAGTCGCCGCTCCGCGCGGCCCGTCGCCGGGACGCCGTCGACCCGATCAGGGTACGCAGCACGGCCGGCGCCGGGCCGGCGCCGAGCGCTGCGCGCATCGCCGGTACGTCGATCACAGCCGGCACCAACGCCGGCCGCTCCGCCACCAGGGCGGCGTCGAAGAGTTCCAGCCCGATCTCGGCGCTCATCGGTGTCAGACCCGCCCGCGCGGACCGCGCCCGGTCCGCCTCGTCGATCGAGGCGGCCATGCCGGCCGTGTCCCACATCCCCCACGCCAGACTCACCGCAGGCAACCCGAGCTGCCGCCGGTGGACCGCCAACCCGTCCAGGAACGCGTTACCCGCCGCATACGCCGACTGACCCGGCGAACCCAACACACCAGCAACCGACGAGAACACCACGAACAGATCCAGATCCAGACCCGCCGTCGCCTCGTGCAGGAACCAACCCGCCGACACCTTCGGCGCCAACACCCCCGCCAGCCGCTCCGCCGTCAGCCCCTCCACGACACCGTCATCCAACACACCAGCGGTGTGCACCACACCCGCCAGCCGACCCCCGGCAACGACCTCCGCCACCAGACCGAACACCTGGTCCCGGTCCGTCACGTCACAGGCAACGACCCGCACCGACGCACCCAGCGCCGACAACCGCTCCCACAACTCACCCGCACCCGCGGCTTCCGGACCACGCCGCGACACCAGCACCAGCGACCGCACACCATGCGCCGACACCAGATGCTCCGCCACCAACGCCCCGAGCGCACCCGTACCACCGGTCACCAGCACCGCACCGCCACCCACGACCGGCGTCTCCACCGACACCGGGGCGACCGCACGCACCAGACGCGGCACGAACACCTCACCCGCACGCACCGCGACCTGACCACCGAACGCCACCGGCTCGTCGGCCACCGTGGTCAGCACACCCAGCAGCCCGGCGTCCACGTCGCCGTCCACGTCCGCCAGCACGATGCGGCCCGGGTGCTCCGACTGCGCCGAACGCAGCAGACCCCACACCGCCGCACCGGCCAGGTCGGACACCCGATCGTCCGCCGCCACCGACACCGCGCCCCGGGTCACCACCACCAGCCGCGACTCCGCCAGCGCGTCCGCCGCCAGCCAGGACCGCACGGTCGCCAGCACGGCCGTGGTCGCCGCGCGTACCGCGTCGGGGACGGCGCTCTCCGCCGCGTCGAGCGGCAGCAGCAGCGCCTTCGGTGCGATCGTCCGGCCGGCGTCGACGGCCGCGACGAGCGCCTCGACGTCGCCGTACGCCGGCAGGTCGGCGGTTGCCGGCGAGCCGACCAGCGCCCAGCCGGAGAGGTCCCCGGCGGCGGCGATCTCCTCGGCCTGCCAGGTGAGTTCGAACATCGCGCGGGCCGCCGCGCCCGCCGCGGTCACGCCGGTCAGCTCGCGCAGGGCGAGGGAGTCGACCGAGACCACTGCCGCGCCCGACTCGTCGCACGCGACCAGGCGCACCGCCGAGCCCGCACGCGTGAGCCGCACCCGCAGCACCCGCGCGCCCGAGGCATACACCTGCACACCCTCGAACGCGAACGGCACCCGCGGCCCACCCGGACCCTCCGCACCCACCAGCAGCCCGATCGGATGCAGCGCCGCATCCAGCAGCGCCGGGTGCACACCGAAGCGCGCCGCCTCCGTCGCCACCTCATCCGGCAACGCCACCTCGGCGAACAGCTCGTCGCCGCCCGTCCACACCCGGCGCAGCCCCCGGAACACCGGCCCGTATGCCAGGCCACGCTCCGCAAGCACCGGATACCAGCCCGCCACGTCCACCTCGGACGCACCGACTGGCGGCCACTCCCCCACGCGCGGCTCGTCGGCCGACGCCGGCTCCAGCACGCCCTCCGCATGCCGCACCCAGTCAGCCTCCGGATCACCCTCGGACTGCGAGTGCACCGCCACGACCCGGGTGCCGGTCTCGTCGGCCGCGCCGACGCGCACCTGCACCCGCACCGCGCCGGACTCCGGCAGCACCAGCGGCGCGGCCACGGTCAGCTCCCGCACCCGCGACGCACCCACCTCGTCACCCGCCCGCACCGCCAACTCCACCAGGGCAGCGCCCGGCACGATCACCGCGCCGGAGACGACGTGGTCGGCGAGCCACGCGTGCGTCGACGTCGACAGGCGGCCGGTCAGCACCACCATGTCCTCGCCGGCCACGGAGACCGCCGCGCCGAGCAGCGGGTGCCCGGCGACGCCGAGGCCCGCCCCGGACACGTCGGCGGTACGCGTCTGGCCCGCGCCGAGCCAGTACCGCTGGTGCTGGAAGGCGTACGTGGGCAGGTCGACCCGGGCGGCGCCGGCGTCGGTGAACCACTGCGTCCAGGTCACCGGGACACCGTGGACGTGCAGGTCGGCGAGGGCGTGCAGCAGTGCCTGCGGGGCGGGCCGGTCCCGACGCTGGACGGCCACCGCCAGCGCGTCATCGGCGAGCAGGTCGGCGTTCATGGCGGTCAGGACGCTCTGCGGGCCGATCTCCAGGAAGGTGTCGACCCCGGTGGCCCGCAGGGCGGCGATGCCGTCGGCGTAGCGGACGGCCTCCCGCACGTGCCGCACCCAGTACTCGGCGCGGGTGATCTCCTGCGGGTCGGCGAGCGCGCCGGTTAGGTTCGACACCACCGGCAGCAGCGGCGCCCGGAACGCCAGCCCCGCCAGGACGGCGCGGAACTCGTCGAGCATCGGCTCCATCAGCGGACTGTGGAACGCATGGCTGACAGTGAGCCGACGGGTCCGCACGCCCCGCTCGCGCCAGACCCGCTCCACCTCGTCCAGGGCCTCGACGGCACCGGAGACGACGACGGAGGCAGGCCCGTTGACGGCCGCGACACCGACCCGGCCGGTTATCCCGACGATCGACTCCGCCACCGCAGCCTCGTCGGCGGCCACGGCCAGCATGCCGCCGCCCGTCGGCAGCGCCTGCATCAACCCACCCCGCGCGGCCACGAGAACGCACGCGTCGGCCAGGGACAACACCCCGGCCACGTACGCCGCCGTCACCTCACCGATCGAGTGACCAGCCACCACGTCGGGCACGACCCCGAACGACTCCACCAGACGGAACAGCGCCACCTCGACCGCGAACAACCCCGCCTGCGTGAACACCGTCTGATCCAGCAACCCCGCCTCAGCGGAACCCGCCTCAGCGAACAGCACCTCCCGCAACGGACACGGCAACAACGGATCCAGCTGCGCAGACACCTCGTCCAGCGCGGTCGCGAACACGGGGAACAGGGCGGACAACTCCCGGCCCATCCCGGCACGCTGCGCACCCTGGCCGGAGAAGAGCACGGCCAGCTGCGTACGCGTCGTGCCGGTCCCCGTTGCCACGGCGGCGGCCGGCTCACCGGCGGCGAGCGCCCGCAGCCCGGCCAGCAGTTCGTCCCGGCCCGTCGCGGTGACCACCGCACGGTGCTCCAGCACGGCCCGGCTGACTGTCGACGACCAGCCGACGTCGGCGGGGCGCAGTTTCTCGTCGTCGGCGATCCAGCGGGCCCAGCGGTCGGCCTGCGCCGCGACGGCGGCCTCGGAGCGGGCCGAGAGCAGCACGGGGGCCGGCAGCGACCCGGCCGCGGGCGTCGGCGCGTGCTCGCCCCGGGTGGGCTCCGCTTCGGCGGGGGGCTGCTCGATGATCACGTGCGCGTTGGTGCCGCTGACGCCGAACGACGAGATCGCGGCGCGACGGGGCCGGCCCGCCGCGGGCCAGTCGCGGGCCTCGGTGAGCAGGGAGACCGCCCCGGCGCTCCACTCGATGTGCGGGGACGGCTCGTCGACGTGCAGCGTCGACGGCAGCACCCCGTGCCGCATCGCCATGATCATCTTGATGATGCCGGCCGCCCCGGCGGCGGCCTGGGTGTGGCCGATGTTCGACTTGATCGACCCCAGCCAGAGCGGCCGGTCGGCGGGCCGGTCCTGCCCGTACGTCGCCAGCAGGGCCTGCGCCTCGATCGGGTCACCCAGGGTCGTGCCGGTGCCGTGCGCCTCGACGGCGTCCACGTCGGCCGTGGTGAGCCGGGCGTTCGCCAGGGCCTGCCGGATGACCCGCTGCTGCGACGGGCCGTTGGGGGCCGTCAGCCCGTTCGACGCACCGTCCTGGTTCACGGCGCTGCCCCGTACCACCGCCAGGATCCGCCGGCCCTCCCGCTGCGCGTCGGAGAGCCGTTGCACGAGCAGCACACCGACGCCCTCGGACCAGCCCGTGCCGTCGGCCGACGCCGCGAACGACTTGCAGCGACCGTCCTGCGACAGGCCCCGCTGGCGGGAGAACTCGATGAACGTGCCCGGCGTCGCCATGACCGTCACGCCACCGGCCAGGGCGAGATCGCACTCGCCGCCGCGCAGTGCCTGCACCGCGAGGTGCAACGCCACCAGCGACGACGAGCACGCCGTGTCGACAGTGACGGCCGGGCCTTCGAGGCCGAAGGTGTACGCGACCCGGCCGGACAGCACGCTGCCGGAGGTGCCGGTGCCGAGGTAGCCGCCCACGCCCTCGGGCAGGTCCTGCACGCCGGAGGCGTAGTCGTGGTACATCAGCCCGGCGAAGACGCCGGTCCGGCTGCCACGTAGCCGCGACGGGTCGAGGCCGGCCGACTCGAACGTCTCCCAGGACGCCTCCAGCAGCAGTCGCTGCTGCGGGTCCATGGCGATCGCCTCGCGCGGCGAGATGCCGAAGAAGTCCGGGTCGAACTCGGCGGCCCCGTACAGGAAGCCACCGTGGCGGGTGTACGACGTCCCGGGGTTGTCCGGGTCGGGGTGGAAGAGCCGGTCGAGGTCCCAGCCCCGGTCGGTGGGGAACTCGCCGATACCGTCGGCGCCGGCGGCGACCAGCTCCCACAGCTGCTGCGGGTTCGTCACGCCGCCCGGGTAGCGGCAGGCCATGCCCACGATGGCGATCGGCTCGTCGACGTTTGTCGCCCGCACGGCCCGCTGCTGCTCGGCGACCTGGCCGGACAGCTGCTCGTACAGGTGCTCCGACAGGGCAGCGGGGGTCGGGTAGTCGAAAACGAGCGTCGACGTGAGCCGCAGTCCGCTCGCGCTGTTGATCCGGTTACGCAGCTCGACGGCGGTCAGCGAGTCGAAGCCCAGTTCCCGGAACGCCCGGTCGGCCGGCACCGCATCGGCGCCGCCGTGGCCGAGCACCTGCGCGATCATCCCGCGCACCAGCAGGGCCACCTGCGTACGCGCCTCCTGCGGGTCGAGGCCGGCCAGCCGGTCGGCCCACGCGCCGGTGCCGGAGCGGCGACGCTTCGCGGCCGGTCCCACCAGGCCCCGCAGCATCACCGGCACCCGGCCGGCGGCGGTCCGTGCCCGCATGGCGGGCAGGTCGACAACGGCCGGCACCAGCGCCGCGCCGCCGTGGGTCAGGGCGGCGTCCCACAGCCCGAGCCCGACCGGGGCGGTCATCGGGACCAGACCGGCCCGGGTCACCCGCGCCCGGTCGGTGTCGTTGATCGACGCGGCCATGCCGTCGGTGTCCCACATGCCCCACGCGAGGCTGACGGCGGGCAGCCCGCGCTGCGCCCGCAGCACGGCGAGGGCGTCCAGGAAGGCGTTGCCGGCCGCGTACGCGGCCTGGCCGGGAGAGCCGAGCACCCCGGCGACGGAGGAGAAGAGCACGAACAGGTCGAGGTCCAGCTCGGCGGTCGCCTCGTGCAGCCACCAGCCCGCCGTGACCTTCGGGGCCAGCACGTCCGCCAGCCGGTCGGCGGTGATCCCGCTGACGATGCCGTCGTCGAGGACGCCGGCGGTGTGGACCACCCCGGCCAGGCGGTCCTCGGCGGTGATGGACCGGACCAGCTCGCCGACGCGCTCACGGTCGGTCACGTCCGTGGCGACCACGCGGGCGGTCGCGCCCAGCGCGGCCAGCCGCCGCACCAGCTCGTCGGCTCCGGGGGCCGCCGGGCCCTGCCGGGACGCCAGCACCAGCGAACGCACGCCGTAGGCGGTGACGAGGTGTTCGGACACCAGGGCGCCCAGCGATCCGGTGCCGCCGGTGACGAGGACGGTTCCCCCGCCGAGGGTCGCCGGGGTCCGCGCGGCGCCCGTGGCGCGGACCAGCCGCGGCAGGTACGCCGTACCCGAACGCACCGCGACCTGCCCGCCGAGGTCGGGGTCGTCGGCGGCTGCGGCGAGCAGGGCCAGCAGGTCGGCGTCCAGGTCGGCGCCGGGTTCCAGGTCGGCCAGCACGAGCCGGCCGGGGTGCTCCGACTGGGCCGAGCGCAGCAGGCCCCAGACCGCCGCCCCCGCCAGGTCGCTGACGCGGTCGTCGGCGCCGGTGGTCACGGCGCCGCGGGTCACGACGACCAGCCGCGAGTCCGCCAGCGGCTCGGCCGCCAGCCACGCCTGCACCGCGCCGAGGACGTCCGTCGTGGCGGAGCGCACCGCGTCGGGCACGTCCGTCCCGGAGGTCGCCGGGGTGACGGGTAGCAGCAGCGCCGCCGGGGCGGTGCCGTCCGTCGCCGCCGTGGTCAGAGCGGCGACGTCGGCGTACGCCGGGAGCTGCGGCGCGCCGTCGAGCGGGCGGTCACCGAGCACGGCCCAGCCGTACGCGCCGTCGGGCGCGGCGATCTGCTCGGGCTGCCAGGAGACCTCGAACAGGGATCGGTACGCCTCGTCCGGCGCGGCCGCCAGGCCGGTCATCTCGCGCAGTGCCAGCGAGTCCACCGACACCACGGGCACGCCCGTCTCGTCGGCGGCGACCAGCCGCACCGAGTTGCCGGAGGCGGTGAGGCGGACCCGGAGCGTCCGGGCGCCGACGGCGTGGACCTGCACACCCTCGAACGCGAACGGCACCCGGGGACCGCCGCCCGACTGGTCGGCGGGCAGCAGCCCGACGGGGTGCAGGGCGGCGTCCAGCAACGCCGGGTGCACCCCGAAGCCCGCCGGGTCACCGGTGACCTCGTCGGGGAGGGCGACCTCGGCGAACACCTCGCCGTCGGCGGTCCACGCCCGGCGCAGGCCCCGGAAGACCGGCCCGTACGCGAGCCCGTGCTCGGCGACCGTCGCGTACCAGCCGGTGACGTCCACCTCGGACGCGCCGGGTGGCGGCCAGGCGCCCGGGGTGGGCTCGTCGGCAGTGGGGACGCCGACGAGCCCGTCGGCGTGCCGGGTCCAGCCCGACTCGGAGTCGTCCTCGGGCTGGGAGTGCACGGTCACCGAGCGGCTGCCGGTCCCGTCGACGGGACCGACCCGGACCTGGACCCGTACCCCGCCGCCGGTGGCGGGCAGCACGAGCGGGGCGAGCACTGTCAGCTCGCGGACGCGGGAAGCGCCGACCTCGTCGCCCGCGCGGACGACGAGGTCCACCAGCGCGGTGCCCGGCACCACCACGGCGCCGGAGACGATGTGGTCGGCGAGCCACGGGTGCGTCGGCACCGACAGCCGGCCGGTCAGCACCACCATGTCCTCGCCGGCGACCGACACCGCCGCGCCGAGCAGCGGGTGCCGCGCCACGCCGAGGCCGGCCCCGGAGACGTCGGCGGACTGGCCGGTGGGCGGCAGCCAGTACCGCTCCCGCTGGAAGGCGTACGTGGGCAGGTCGACTCGCCGTGAGCCGGTCTCGGCGAACCACTGCGTCCAGGTCACCGGCATCCCGTGCACGTGCAGTTCGGCCAGGGCGTGCAGCAGCGCGTGCGCCTCCGGACGGTCACGGCGCTGCACAGCCACCGCCAGCACGGCCTCGTCATCAGGCAGCATGTCGGCGGTCATCGCGGTCAGCACGCTCTGCGGCCCGACCTCCAGGAACGTGTCCACACCGGCAGCCCGCAGAGCGGCGATCCCGTCGGCGAACCGCACCGCCTCGCGCACATGCCGCACCCAATACTCCGGCGTGCAGATCTCGCCTGCGTCGGCCAGGGCACCCGTCACGTTCGACACCACCGGCAACAACGGCGTAGCAAACGTGAGGCCGTGCAGGACCGCGCGGAAATCGTCAAGCATCGGCTCCATCAACGGACTGTGGAACGCATGGCTCACCGTCAGCCGGCGAGTGCGCACGCCCCGCTCCCGCCAGACCCGCTCCACCTCGTCCAGGGCCTCGACGGCACCGGAGACGACGACGGCGGCAGGCCCGTTGACGGCCGCGACACCGACCCGGCCGGTCATCCCGACGATCGACTCCGCCACCGCAGCCTCATCGGCGGCAACGGCCAGCATCCCGCCACCGGTCGGCAGCGCCTGCATCAACCGACCCCGCGCGGCGACGAGCTGACACGCGTCGGCCAGGGACAACACGCCCGCGACATGCGCCGCGGTCACCTCACCGATCGAGTGACCAGCCAGCATGTCCGGCACGACCCCGAACGACTCCACCAGGCGGAACAACGCCACCTCGACCGCGAACAACCCGGCCTGCGTGAACACCGTCTGGTCCAGCAACCCCGCCTCGGCGGAACCCGCCTCAGCGAACAGCACCTCCTTGAGCGGACGCGGCAACAACGGATCCAGGTGACTGCACACCTCGTCCAACGCGGCGGCGAACACCGGGAACAGGGCAGACAACTCCCGACCCATCCCGGCGCGCTGCGCACCCTGACCCGAGAACAACAGCGCCAACTGGCCGCGCTGGCCGCCCGGGCCGGTGAGCACGCCGGCCGAGACCTCGCCCGCCGACACGGCTTCGAGGCCCGCCAGCAGTTCGTCCCGGCTCGCCCCGGACACGACGGCCCGGTGCTCCAGTACGGAGCGCGACGCCACCGACGACCACGCCACGTCGAGCGGGCGCGGGGCCCCGGTGCCGCCGAGCCACTGCGCCCAGCGGCCGGCCTGTGCCGACAGCCCGGCGGCGTCGCGGGCCGACAGCAGCAGCGGCAGCACCGCCGGCACCCGGGACGGCTCGTCACCGGTGACCGGCTCGTCGCCGTCGGCCGGCTCGTCCGCGTCGGTCGGCGTGGGCGGCTGCTCCAGGATCAGGTGCACGTTCGTACCGCTGATGCCGAACGACGACACGGCGGCCCGGCGGGGCCGGTCCACCGCCGGCCAGGGGCGCGCCTCGGTGAGCAGGGAGACCGCGCCGGCGGACCAGTCCACGTGGGGGGTCGGCTCGTCGAGGTGCAGGGTCCGTGGGAGCAGGCCGTACCGCATCGCCTGCACCATTTTGATCATGCCGGCGACGCCGGCGGCGGCCTGGCTGTGGCCGATGTTCGACTTGATCGAGCCGAGCAGCAGCGGCCGGTCGGCGGGGCGGCCCTGGCCGTACGTGGCCAGCAGGGCCTGCGCCTCGATCGGGTCACCGAGGACGGTGCCGGTGCCGTGCGCCTCGACGGCGTCCACGTCGGCCGTGGTCAGCCGCGCGTTCGCGAGGGCCTGCCGGATCACCCGCTGCTGGGCCGGCCCGTTGGGGGCGGTGAGACCGTTGGACGCGCCGTCCTGGTTGACGGCGCTGCCGGCGAGCACGGCGAGCACCTGGCGGCCCTGCCGCCGGGCGTCGGAGAGGCGCTGGACGAGCAGCACGCCGACGCCCTCCGACCAGCCGGTGCCGTCGGCGTCGGCGGCGAAGGACTTGCAGCGCCCGTCCGGGGCGAGGCCGCCCTGGCGGGAGAACTCGACGAAGGCGCCGGGCGTCACCATGACGGTGACGCCGCCTGCCAGCGCCATGTCGCATTCGCCGCCGCGCAGCGCCTGGGCGGCCAGGTGCACAGCCACCAGCGAGGACGAGCAGGCGGTGTCGACCGTCACCGCCGGGCCCTCCAGCCCGAAGGTGTACGACACCCGGCCCGAGATGACGCTGTGCGCGCCGCCGGTGAGCTGGTAGCCGGCCAGCTCGGCCGGGGTGTCGGTGGTGCCGTAGCCCGACGGGGAGGCGCCCACGAAGACGCCGGTACGGCTGCCGCGCAGCTCCTCCGGGTCGATGCCGGCCTGCTCCATGGCCTCCCAGGACGCCTCCAGCAGCAGCCGCTGCTGCGGGTCCATGGCGACGGCCTCGCGCGGCGAGATGCCGAAGAAGCCCGGGTCGAATGTGGTGGCGCCGTCGACGAAGCCGCCCTCGCGGGTGTGTGAGACGGGTTGCCCGTCGGCGTCGACGGCCAGCAGCCGGCCCATGTCCCAGTGGCGGTCGTCGGGGAAGCCGCTGATGCCGTCACGCCCGGTGGCGACCAGCTCCCACAGGTCGTCCGGGTTGGCCACGCCGCCCGGGTAGCGGCAGCTCATGCCGACGATGACGATCGGGTCGTCGTCGACCGGCCCGGCGGGGCCCCAGGCGGTGACGGTCTCGACCTCGTGCAGGCGCAGCGTCGCCGACAGGTGGTCGGCGAGGGCGGCCGGGTTCGGGTAGTCGAAGACCAGGGTGGTGGGCAGGTTGAGGCCGGTGGCGGCGCCGAGCCGGTTGCGCAGCTCGACGGCGGTCAGCGAGTCGAAGCCGAGTTCCTTGAACGCCCGGTTGGCCTTGACCAGTTCGGTGCCGGAGTGGCCGAGCACGGCGGCGGTGTGCGTGCGTACGAGCTCGGTCAGGTGGCGGTCCTGCTCGGCGCGGGGCAGCGTCAGCAGGTGCTGCCGCAGCCCGCCGCCGACGGTCCCCTCCGGTTCCGCGTCGACCACGCGCAGGGCGTCGCGCGCCTCGGCGATGTCGTCGAGCAGGGGGCGGGCGCGGGCGGCGGCGAACGCCGGGGTGAACAGGGACCAGTCGACGTCCGCCACGGTCACCGCCGGCCCGGCCCGGCCGACGGCGCTGCGCAGCGCGTACACGGCCTGGGCCGGCGACATGGGGCTGAGGCCACGGCGGGCCAGCAGTTCCTGCCCCTCGCCGCTGGCCATGCCGCCGTCGGCCCAGGGGCCCCACGCCACCGCGGTGGCGGTCAGGCCGCGGGCGCGGCGCCGCTCGGCGAGGGCGTCGAGGAAGGCGTTGCCGGCGGCGTACGCGGCCTGGCCGCCGCTGCCCCAGATGCCGGCGATGGAGGAGAACAGCACGAACGCGTCGAGCGGTCGGTCGCCCAGCAGCTCGTCCAGGTGCACGGCGCCGGCGATCTTGCCGTCGAGCACCCCGGCCAGGCCGGCGAGGTCGGTGTCGACGAGCAAGTTCAGCTGGCCCACCCCGGCGGCGTGCACCACCGCGGTCAGGGGCGCCGGGTCGGCGTCGACGTCGCGCAGCAGCGCCTCGACGCGGGCGCGGTCGGCCATGTCGGCGGCGACCAGGCTCACCCGGGCGCCGAGCGCGGTCAGTTCGTCGCGCAGCTCGGCCGCCCCGGGGGCGTGCTCGCCGCGGCGGCTGGTCAGCACGAGGTGCTCGGCGCCGTTGGCCGCCGCCCAGCGGGCCACGTGCGCGCCGAGCGCCCCGGTGCCGCCGGTGACGAGGACGGTGCCGGACGGCTGCCAGCGGTCGACGGTGCCGACGGCCGCCGGCGTGGCGCGCACCAGGCGCCGCACGAAGACGCCGGAGGGCCGCACGGCAACCTGGTCCTCGTGGCCGCCCCCGGTCAGGACGCCCACCGCGTGGTCCCAGTCGCCGCGCCCGGGCGCGTCCGGCAGGTCGACCAGGCCGCCCCAGAGCTGCGGGTGTTCCAGCCCGGCGACCCGGGCCAGGCCCCACAGCCCGCCCTGGGCGACGCTGCGCACCGGGTCGGTGTCGCCGGTGCCGACAGCGCCCCGCGTGAGCATCCACAGTGGTGTCGCGACGTCGGCGGCGTGCAGGGCCTGCACCAGCGTCATCGTGGCGGCCGTGCCGAGCGGCACCGCCGGCTGGCCGGGGTGGGGTCGCTCCAGCAGGCCCAGCAGGGAGACGATCCCGGTGAACGGGGTGTCCCCCGCGGCGCCGGCCAGCCGCGACGTCACCTGGTCGCGCTCGGCGAGCGGGTCCACCGCCAGCCGGGACACCTCGCCGCCGGCGGCGCTCAGCGCCCCCGCGAGCGCCCCGGCCCGCTCGGTCGTGGCGGCGTCGTCGGCGGGCTCCACGAGCAGCCAGCGTCCCGGCGGGGTGAGCGGTGCGGGGACGGTGGTCCGCTTCCACACCACCCGGTACGACCAACTGTCGACTACGGCGTCCCGCAGCCGCGCCTTGCGCCAGGACGACAGGACCGGCAGGGCCGGGGCCAGGACGCCCGCCCCGTCGGTGCCGAGCTGCGCGGCGAGGGCCGCCACGTCGGAGCGCTCGACGGCCGACCAGAACTCGACGTCCACCACGTCCGGGCTGACCGGGCCGGTGGCCGAGGCCGGCATCTGCTCGGGCCAGTAGCGCTGCCGCTGGAACGCGTACGTGGGCAGGGCGACCGGGGTCGCTCCGGCGCCGGCGTAGAGGGCCGCCCAGTCGACGGGTACCCCGTTGACGTGCAGCTCGGAGAGGCCGGCGAGCAGGGCCCGCGCCTCGGCGCGGTCGGCGCGCTGCGCGGCGACGGCCAGCACCCCGTCGTCGGCAGGCAGGATGTCGCCGACCATCGCGGTCAGGACGCTGCGCGGGCCGATCTCCAGGAACGTGTCCACCCCGGCGGCGCGCAGCGCGGCGACCCCGTCGGCGAAACGCACAGCCTCCCGCACGTGCCGCACCCAGTAGTCGGGACTACGGATCTCGTCGACGTCAGCCGGCGCACCGGTCACGTTCGACACGACCGGCAACGCCGGCGCCTCGAACGTCAACCCGTCCAGGACCACCCGGAACTCGTCCAGCATCGGCTCCATCAACGGGCTGTGGAACGCATGACTCACCGACAACCGGCGCGTACGCACACCCCGCCCACGCCAGACCCGCTCCACCTCGTCGAGCGCCTCCACCGCACCGGAGACCACCACCGACGTCGGCCCGTTGACAGCCGCGACCCCCACACCGGTCAAGCCGTCCAGCGTCGCCAGCACATCGGCCTCGGCCGCCGCGACGGCCAACATCCCACCACCGGCCGGCAACGCCTGCATCAACCGGCCCCGCGCCGCCACCAACACACACGCATCCGCCAGCGACAACACCCCCGCCACATGCGCGGCCGTGACCTCGCCGATCGAATGACCGCCGACCAGGTCGGGGGCGACGCCGAACGACTCCACCAGGCGGAACAACGCCACCTCGACCGCGAACAGACCCGCCTGCGTGAACACCGTCCGGTCCAGCAGCTCCGCCTCGGCGGAACCCTCGGGTGCGAACAGCACCTCCTTGAGTGGGCGCGGCAACAGCGCGTCGAGCTGTGCGCACACCTCGTCCAGCGCGGCGGCGAAGACCGGGAACTCCGCGTACAACTCCCGGCCCATGCCGGCACGCTGCGCGCCCTGACCGGAGAAGAGCACCGCGAGCGGACCCCGGTCGGCGGCCTGCCCGGCGACCAGCGCGCCGGACGGCTGGCCGGCGGCGAGGGCGCGCAGCCCGGCCAGCAGCTCCTCGCGGTCGGTGGCGGTGAGCACCGCGCGGTGCTCCAGCGCGGAGCGTGACACGACCGACGACCAGCCGACGTCCACGGTGCGCAGGGCCTCGTCGTCCTCCAGCCACCGGGCCCAGCGACCCGCCTGCGCGCTGAGCGCTGCCTCGGAGCGGGCGGAGAGCAGCACGGGCACCGCCGGCAGGGCGACGGTCGGGGCCGGCCCGGTGTCGGCGGGGTCGGCGGGGTCCGGGGCGGGCGGTTCCTCGATGATGGTGTGCGCGTTCGTGCCGGAGATCCCGAACGACGACACGGCCGCCCGGCGGGGACGGTCGGTCGCGGGCCACGGCGTCGCCTCGGTCACCAGCGACACCTCGCCGGCCGACCAGTCCACCTTCGGCGTCGGCTCGTCGACGTGCAGGGTGGACGGCACGAGCCCGTGCCGCATCGCCATCACCATCTTGATCACACCGGCCACACCGGCGGCCGACTGGCTGTGGCCGATGTTCGACTTGATCGAGCCGAGCAGCAGCGGCCGGTCGGCGGGGCGGCCCTGACCGTACGTGGCCAGCAGGGCCTGCGCCTCGATCGGGTCACCGAGGACGGTGCCGGTGCCGTGCGCCTCGACGGCGTCCACGTCGGCCGTGGTCAGCCGCGCGTTCGCGAGGGCCTGCCGGATCACCCGCTGCTGGGCCGGCCCGTTGGGTGCGGTGAGACCGTTGGACGCGCCGTCCTGGTTGACGGCGCTGCCGCGGATCACGGCGAGGATCGGGTGCCCCTTGCGCTGCGCGTCCGACAGCCGCTCCACCAGCAGGATGCCGACGCCCTCGGACCAGCCGGTGCCGTCGGCGGCGGCGGCGAACGACTTGCAGCGGCCGTCCGGGGCGAGCCCTCGCTGCCGGGAGAAGCCCACGAACGGGCCGGGGGTGGCCATGACGCACACGCCGCCGGCCAGGGCCAGGTCGAAGTCGCCCTGCCGCAGCGCCTGGCACGCCAGGTGCAGGGCGACCAGCGACGACGAGCAGGCGGTGTCCACGGTGACCGCGGGGCCCTCCAGGCCGAGGGCGTACGCGATCCGCCCGGAGACGACGCTGGTGGCCGTACCGGTCAGCAGGTAGCCCTCGTCGGCGCCCTCGGCCTCGCTCTGCGGGCCCATGCCGTAGCCGTTGGCGGCGGTGCCGACGAAGACGCCGACCTTCTGCCCCCGCATCGAGGCGGGCGCGACGCCGGCGTGCTCGAACGCCTCCCACGACGTCTCCAGCAGCAGCCGCTGCTGGGGGTCCATCGCCACGGCCTCGCGCGGCGAGATGCCGAAGAACTCCGCGTCGAAGTCGGCCGCGTCGTAGAGGAAGCCGCCCTCGCGGGTGGTGGAGCGGCCGGCCCGGTCGGCGTCCGGGTCGTACAGGTTGTCCAGGTCCCAGCCCCGGTCCGTCGGGAAGCCGCCGATCGCGTCGCCGCCGGAGGCCACCAGGTCCCAGAGCTGCTCGGGGCTGGCGACGCCACCCGGATAGCGGCAGGACATCGCGACGATGGCGATCGGCTCCCTGGCGGCGGCGGTCAGCTGCTGGTTGAGCTGACGGAGGCGGCCCGTCTCCTTGAGCGACGCGCGAAGCGCCTCGACGACCTTGTCTGCGGACGTAGACATCATGAGCTCCGTACTGGGGACAACGGTCAGGAATCGGTTCCGTCAAGCGCCAGCCTGACGAGGGCGTCGGTGTCGAGGTCGTCGAGGTCCAGGTCCTCGTCGGTGGACTCGTCACCGTCGTCGCCGTCGGTGTCGGCGAGGTTGAGCAGCAGGTCCAGCAGCCCGGCCTCACGGAGGCGGGCCAGCGGGATCGCCGCGAGCGTCTGCCGGACGGCCGCCTCCGCCGGGTCGCCGTCGTCCGCCTGCGCCGCCTCGGGCAGCAGACCGTCGAGCAGGTTCTCGGCGAGCACGGCCGGGTTCGGGTAGTCGAAGACGAGGGTCGCGGGCAGCGACAGGCCGGTGACGCCGGTCAGTCGGTTGCGCAGCTCGACCGCCGTCAGCGAGTCGAATCCGAGCTCCTTGAACGCCCGCTGCGGCTTGACCCGGTCCGTTCCCGCGTGGCCGAGCACGGCCGAGGCGTGGGTGCGGACCAGGTCGACCAGGTGCCGGACCCGCTCGGGGCGGGGCAGGGTGAGCAGGTGCTCCCGCAGGGCGTCGGCGGCACCGCCGGGCTGCTGCTCCACGGCGTGGGCGTGCAGCGCCTCCCGGGCCTCGGCGATGTCGTCGAGCAGCGGCCGGGGGCGGGCCGAGGCGTACGCCGGGGCGAAGACCGCCCAGTCGACGTCCACCACGGTCAGCGCCGCCCTGGGCAGGCCGGCGGCGTACCGCATGGCGTGCACGGCGTCGGCCGGCGCCATGGCGGTCAGGCCGCGCCGGGCCAGCATCTGCTGGGCTTCGCCGGTGGCCATGCCGCCGTCGGCCCACGGTCCCCAGGCCACGGACGTCGCCGCCAGGCCCCGGCCGCGCCGCTGCTCGGCGAGCGCGTCGAGGAAGGCGTTGCCGGCGGCGTACGCGGACTGCCCGCCGCTGCCCCACACCCCGGCGATGGAGGAGAAGAGCACGAACGCGTCCAGCGGCCGGTCGCCGAGCAGGGCGTCCAGGTGCAGCGCGCCGGCCACCTTGCCGTCGAGCACGCCCGCGAACGCGGCCAGGTCGGTGTCGGCGATCAGCCCGGACTCGCCGGCGCCCGCCGCGTGCACCACGGCCGTCAGCGGCGCCGGATCCTCGTCGAGGCGGGCCAGCAGCTCCGCCACCTGGTCGCGCTCGGCGACGTCGCAGGCGACGACCGACGCCCGTACGCCCTGGGCGGTCAGCTCCTCGCGCAGCTCCACGGCCCCCGGGGCGTCCCCGCCGCGGCGGCTGGTCAGCACGACGTGCTCCGCCCCGTTGGCCGCCGCCCAGCGGGCCACGTGCGCGCCCAGCGCGCCCGTGCCGCCGGTGACGAGCACGGCGCCGGACGGCCGCCACCGCTGCGCCGTGTCGGGGGCGGCGGGCGCCGAGCGGACCAGGCGACGGACGAACACCCCGGAGGGGCGTACGGCAAGCTGGTCCTCGTCGCCGGCGCCGGTCACCACCCGCGCCAGCCGGTCCCAGGCCGTCGCGTCGGCCTGCTCGGGCAGATCCACCAGCCCGCCCCACAGGTGGGGGTGTTCCAGGCCCGCCACGAGCCCCAGGCCCCAGAGCCCGCTCTGGACGGCAGCGTGCACGGTGTCCCCGTCGCCGGTGCTGACCGCGCCCTGCGTCAGGCACCACAGCCGGGTCGTCGCCCCGGTGTCGTGCAGCGCCTGGAGCAGCAGCAGCGTGGCGGCCGTCCCGACCGGCACGGCCGGGTGGGCGGGGTGCGGCTGATCGCGGAGGCCGAGCAGGGAGAGCACGCCGGTGACGGGACCGTCGGCCAGCGCGTCGCCCAGCCGCCGGGCGAGGCCCGCCCGGTCGGTGCCGGCCGGGTCGACGGTGAGCCGGACCACGTCGGCGCCGACCTCGGCGAGGGCCTTGGTGACCGCCTCCGCCCGGGTGCCGTCCGCCAGGTCGTCCTGGGCCGTCACGAGCAGCCACGAGCCGGGCCGCGCCGGGCCGGCGGTGATGTCGGCGCGCTTCCATCCGACGCGGTACGACCATGCGTCCAGGACGGCCCGCTGCGTGCGCGCCCGGTGCCAGGTCGACAGGACCGGCAGGGCCGGGGTGAGGGCGTCCAGGGCGGCGCCGTCGTCGCCGAACTGGGCGGCGAGGGCGCTCAGGTCGCCGCGTTCGACGGCCTTCCAGAAGTCGGCGTCGCCGCCGTCGGTCGCCGTCTGCCGCGGCCGGTTCGCCGGCTCGGGCCAGTACCGCTCCCGCTGGAAGGCGTACGTGGGCAGGTCCACCCGCCGCGCGCCGGTCTCGGCGAACCACTGTGCCCAGGTCACCGGCATCCCATGCACGTGCAACTCCGCCAGCGCGTGCAGCAACGCCTGCACCTCCGGACGGTCCCGGCGCTGCACAGCCACCGCCAGCACGGCCTCGTCATCAGGCAGCACGTCGGCGGTCATCGCGGTCAGGACGCTCTGCGGGCCGACCTCCAGGAACGTGTCCACCCCGGCAGCCCGCAGAGCGGCGATCCCGTCGGCGAAGCGCACCGCCTCGCGCACGTGCCGCACCCAATACTCCGGCGTACGGATCTCATCGCCGGCCAGGGCCCCGGTCACGTTCGACACGACCGGCAACAACGGCGCGGCGAACTCCAACCCGTCGAGAACGGCCCGGAAATCAGCGAGCATCGGCTCCATCAACGGACTGTGGAACGCGTGGCTCACCGCGAGCCGACGGGTACGCACCCCCCGATCCCGCCAAACCCGCTCCACCTCATCCAACGCGTCAACGGCACCCGACACCACCACAGCGGCAGGCCCGTTAACCGCCGCGATACCAACCCTGCCGGTCAGCCCCGCGAGAGACTCCGCCACCGCAGCCTCGTCGGCCGCCACGGCCAGCATCCCGCCACCGGTCGGCAGCGCCTGCATCAACCGGCCCCGCGCCGCCACCAACTGACACGCATCCGCCAGGGACAACACGCCCGCGACATGCGCCGCGGTCACCTCACCGATCGAATGACCAGCCACCACATCGGGAACGATCCCGAACGACTCCACCAGACGGAACAACGCCACCTCGACCGCGAACAACCCGGCCTGCGTGAACACCGTCTGATCCAGCAACTCCGCCTCGGCGGACCCCGACGACGCGAACAGCACCTCCCGCAACGGACGCGGCAACAACGGATCCAGGTGCCCACACACCTCGTCCAACGCGACGGCGAACACCGGGAACAGGGCCGACAACTCCCGACCCATCCCCGCACGCTGCGCACCCTGACCCGAGAACAACAGCGCCAACTGGCCGCGCGCGGCGGCAGAACCGGTCACGACGGCCCCCGACGGCTCGCCGGCCGCCACTGCCGCGAGACCCGCCAGCAGCTCGTCCCGGCTCGCCCCGGACACCACCGCCCGGTGCTCCAACGCCGACCGCGACGCCACCGACGACCAGGCCACATCCACGCCGCGTGGGGCCTCGTCCACGGCGAGCCACCGCGCCCACCGGCCCGCCTGGCCGGCGAGTGCCGCGGCGTCGCGGGCCGACAGCAGCACCGGCACCACCGGCACCTCGCGGACGACGACCTCCCCCTCAACCACCTCGGCGGGCGGCTGCTCGATGATCACGTGCGCGTTCGTGCCGGAAATCCCGAACGACGACACCCCCGCCCGACGCGGCCGACCCACCCGCGGCCACGGCACCGCCTCGGTCGCCAGAGCGACCGCCCCGGCCGTCCAATCGACGTGCGGGGACGCCTCGTCCACATGCAGCGTCGCCGGGACGACGCCGTGCCGCATCGCCAACACCATCTTGATCACACCAGCCACACCCGCAGCCGCCTGCGCATGCCCGATGTTCGACTTCACCGACCCGAGCAGCAGCGGCCGATCCTGCGGACGCTCCTGCCCGTACGTCGCCAGCAGAGCCTGCGCCTCGATCGGGTCACCCAGCGTCGTACCCGTACCGTGCGCCTCCACCACATCCACCTCGGCGGTGGTGAGCCGCGCGTTCGCCAACGCCTGCCGGATCACCCGCTGCTGCGACGGACCGTTCGGCGCCGTCAGCCCGTTCGACGCACCGTCCTGGTTCACGGCGCTGCCCCGCACCACCGCCAGGATCCGCCGGCCCTCCCGCTGCGCGTCGGAGAGCCGTTGCACGAGCAGCACACCCACACCCTCGGACCAGCCCGTGCCGTCGGCCGACGCCGCGAACGACCTGCACCGGCCGTCGGCCGACAGGCCACGCTGTCGCGAGAACTCCACGAACGTGCCGGGCGTGGCCATCACCGTCACACCACCGGCGAGCGCCAGATCACACTCACCCGACCGCAACGCCTGCACCGCGAGGTGCAGCGCGACCAGCGACGACGAGCACGCCGTGTCGACAGTGACCGCCGGGCCTTCGAGGCCGAAGGTGTACGCGACCCGGCCGGACAGCACGCTGCCCGAGTTGCCGGTGCCGATGTAGCCCTCGACCTCGGGCGTCTCCATCAGGCGCGTCGAGTAGTCGTGGTAGATGACGCCCGCGAAGACACCGGTCCGGCTGCCCCGCAGGCCGGACGGGTCCAGGCCCGCCGACTCGAACGTCTCCCAGGACGCCTCCAGCAGCAGCCGGTGCTGCGGGTCCATGGCGAGGGCCTCGCGCGGCGAGACACCGAAGAAGCCGGGGTCGAACTCCGCCGCGCCGTACAGGAAACCGCCGTGGCGGGTGTACGAGGTGCCGGCGTGGTCGGGGTCCGGGTCGTACAGCGTCTCCAGGTCCCAGCCCCGGTCGGCCGGGAACTCCCCGATGCCCTCCCCACCGGTGCTGACCAGCTTCCACAGCTCGTCGGGAGACTCCACTCCGCCGGGGTAGCGGCAGGCCATGCCGACGATCGCGATCGCCTCGTCGGCGTCGCCGGTCGCCGCCTCGTCGGTCGTGACGGTGCCGGGCCGGGTGCCGGCGAGTTCCGCGTACACGTGGGCCGCCAGGACCTGCGGGGACGGGTGGTCGAACACCAGGGTCGAGGTGAGGCGCAGGCCGGTCGCGCCGTTCACCCGGTTGCGCAGCTCGACGGCGGTCAGCGAGTCGAAGCCCAGGTCCTTGAACGCCCGGTCGGCCGGCACCGCCTCGGCGCCGCCGTGCCCGAGGACCTGCGCGACCAGGCCCCGGATCAGCTGGTCGACCTGCGCGAGGCCGTCCTCTGCGCTGAGGCCGGTGAGGCGGTCGGCCCAGCCGCCGGGGGCGCCCTGGCCGGCGCGGCGGCGGGTCGTCGCCACGTCGACCAGGTTGCGCAGCATCGGCGGTACGACCGCGCCGGCTGCTGCCGCCCGCAGCGCGGGTACGTCGATCGCGGCCGGCACCAGCGCCGCCCGCTGTGCCCCCACGGCGGCGTCGAAGAGTTCCAGGCCGGTGCGGGCGTTCATCGGTCGGAGTCCGGCGCGTGCCGTACGGGCCCGGTCGTTGCCGCCGATCGAGGCGGCCATGCCTGCGGTGTCCCACATGCCCCAGGCGAGGCTGACCGCCGGCAACCCGAGCTGCCGCCGCCACACCGCCAACCCGTCCAGGAACGCGTTACCCGCCGCGTACGCCGACTGACCCGGCGAACCCAGCACACCCGCCACCGACGAGAACACCACGAACAAGTCGAGACCCAGCGACGCCGTCGCCTCGTGCAACAACCAACCCGCCGACACCTTCGGCGCCAACACCCTTGCCAGACGCTCCTCGGTGACCCGCTCGATCACCCCGTCATCCAGGACACCAGCGGTATGCACCACACCCGCCAGCCGACCCCCGGCAACGACCTCCGCCACCAGTGCGCCGACCTGCTCCCGGTCGGTCACGTCACAGGCCACCACCCGCACCGACGCACCCAGCGCCGACAACCGCTCCGACAACTCACCCGCACCCGCAGCCGCCGGACCACGACGCGACACCAGCACCAGCGACCGCACACCATGCGCCGACACCAGATGCTCCGCCACCAACGCCCCGAGCGCACCCGTACCACCGGTCACCAGCACCGCACCGCCACCCACAACCGGCGTCTCCACCAACGCCGCAGCGACCGCACGCACCAGACGCGGCACGAACACCGCGCCCGCACGCACCGCGACCTGACCGCCCGCCGGGTCCGCGGCGAAGCGGGCCAGGACGCCCAGCGTGCCGGGGTTGATCGCGTCGTCGACGTCGGCCAGGACGATGCGACCGGGGTGCTCGGACTGCGCGGAGCGCAGCAGGCCCCACACGGCCGCGGCGGCCAGGTCGCTCACCCGGTCCCCGTCGCGGACGGCCAGCGCGCCCCGGGTCACCACCACGAGCTTCGAGTCGGCCAGCGCGTCGACGGCCAGCCACTCCTGCACCAGGCCCAGCACGTCGGCGGTGACAGTGCGTACGGCCTCCGCCGGGTCGCCGTCGTCGGCGGGCGACGCGGCCGGCGTGAAGAGCAGCAGGCGCGGCGGGGCGATGCCGGCGTCGATGGCGGCGCGCAGCTGCCGGATCGTCTCGGCGGAGGGGCCACCGGGGACGCCCGGCAGGGCCGGCCCGCCCAGCACCGCCCAGCCCGACGCGTCGTCGACCGGGTCGGCCTCCTCGGCCTGCCAGGCCACCTCGAACAGGGAGCGCGACGCCGCGTTCGGGGCGGCCACCCCGGTCAGCTCCCGCAGGACGAGGGAGTCCACCGACACCACCGGCGCGCCCGCCTCGTCGCGGGCGGTCAGCCGCACCGCGGAGCCGTTGCGGGTCAACCGCACCCGCAGCAGCCTCGCGCCGGAGGCGTGCACCTGTACGCCCTCGAAGGCGAAGGGCACACGCGGCCCGCCCGTCTCCTCGGCGCCGGGCAGCAGCCCGATCGGGTGCAGGGCGGCGTCCAGCAGCGCCGGGTGCACGCCGAAGCGAGCCGCCTCCGCCGCCGCGTCGTCCGGCAGGACCACCTCGGCGAAGACGTCGTCCTCGCCGGTCCACACCCGGCGCAGCCCCTGGAACGCCGGCCCGTACGACAGGCCGTGTTCGAGGAGCGCCGGGTACCAGCCGGTCAGGTCCACCTCGGTGGCGCCGACGGGCGGCCAGGCGGTCGGCTGCGGTTCGTCGGCCGTGGCCGGTTCCAGCACGCCCTCCGCGTGCCGGGTCCAGCCCGCCTCGGGGTCGTCGTCGGGGCGGGAGTAGACGGCGACGGGACGCTGCGGCGACTCCGACGCGGACACCCGCACCTGGATCCGTACGGCGCCGGACTCGGGGAGCACCAGCGGCACGAGCACCGTCAGGTCCCGCAGCCGCGGCAGGTCCGCCTCGTCGCCGGCGCGGACGGCAAGCTCCACGAGGGCCGTGCCCGGGACCAGCGGCACGCCGGAGACGACGTGGTCGGCCAGCCAGGGGTGGGTGGTCGGGGAGATCCGGCCGGTCAGCACGATCTCGTCGTCGCCGGCCAGGTCCACGGCCGCGCCGAGCAGACCGTGCTCGGCAACGCCGAGGCCGGCGCCGCTGACGTCGCCGGCGCGCAGCCGGCCCACGGCCGGCCAGAAGCGCTGCCGCTGGAACGGGTACGTCGGCAGGTCGACCGGGCGGGTTCCGGCCGGCAGGAGGGCGGTCCAGGTGACCGGCGTGCCGTGCGCGTACAGCTCCGCAAGCGCGTGGACCAGCGACGCCGGCTCCGGTCGGCCGGGGCGCAGGGTCGCCACGACCGCCGCCGCGTCGTCGTCCGGCAGGCAGGCGCCCACCATGCCGGCGAGCACCGCGTCGGGGCCCAGTTCGAGGAAGGTACGGACGTTGCGCTCGCGCAGGCTCGCGACCCCGTCGGCGAAGCGGACGGTCTCGCGTACGTGGCGGACCCAGTAGTCGGGGGTGCCGATCTCGTCGGGGTCGGCGACCTGCCCGGTCAGGTTCGACACGATCGGCAGGACGGGCCAGTGGAACGTCAGCCCGTCGAGCGTCTGCCGGAACTCGGCCAGCATCGGCTCCATGAGCGGGCTGTGGAACGCGTGGCTGACGGTGAGCCGGCGCGTACGCACACCCCGGTCCTTCCAGGCCCGCTCCACCTCGTCGAGGGCCTCGGCGGCGCCGGAGACCACCACGGCGGTGGGCCCGTTGACGGCGGCGACGCCGACCCGGTCGGCGAACGGGACGATCGACTCGGCCACCGCGGCCTCGTCGGCGGCCACGGCGAGCATGCCACCGCCCGCCGGCAGGGCCTGCATGAGCCTGCCCCGCGCGGCGACCAGCGCACACGCGTCAGCCAGGGAGAGCACGCCCGCCACATGCGCCGCCGCGATCTCGCCGATGGAGTGCCCGGCCACCAGGTCCGGCACCACACCGAACGACTCCACCAGGCGGAACAACGCCACCTCGACCGCGAACAACCCCGCCTGGGTGAACACCGTCTGATCCAGCAACTCCGCCCCGGGCGTGCCCTCCGACGCGAACAGCACCTCCCGCAACGGACGCGGCAACAACGGATCCAGGTGACCACACACCTCGTCCAACGCGGCGGCGAACACCGGGAACGCCCCGTACAACCCGCGACCCATACCGGCGCGCTGCGCGCCCTGGCCGGAGAAGAGGACGGCGGTGCGGCCGCTGCGGGCGATCCCCCGCACGACGGCGGCCGAGGGCTCGTCGTCGGCCAGCGCACCGAGGGCGGCGAGCAGCCCGGCGCGGTCGGCGGGCAGCAGCACGGCGCGGTGCTCGAAGGCGCTGCGGGCGGTGGCGAGGGCCCGGCCCACGTCGGCGATGGTCAGGTCCGGCTCGCCGTCGACCAGGGTCCGCAGCCGGCGCGCCTGCTCGTGCAGGGCGGCGGCGTCGCGGGCCGACAGGACGCAGGCGACGAGGTCGCCCGGGACGCCCGTGGCGGGGGCGGCCTGCGCCGGGGCGGGCTCGGGGGCCTGCTCGACGATGGTGTGCGCGTTGGTGCCGCTGATGCCGAACGACGACACCGCCGCGCGGCGGGGCCGGTCGACGGCGGGCCACGGCCGGGCCTCGGTGAGCAGCGCGACCGACCCGGCCGTCCAGTCGATGTGCGGGGACGGCTTCTCGGCGTGCAGGGTCGGCGGCAACACGCCGTGCCGCATCGCCAGCACCATCTTGATCACACCGGCGACGCCGGCCGCCGCCTGGGCGTGGCCGATGTTCGACTTGACCGACCCCAGCCACAGCGGACGGTCCTGCGGTCGGCCCTGCCCGTACGTGGCCAGCAGCGCCTGCGCCTCGATCGGGTCGCCGAGGGCGGTGCCGGTGCCGTGCGCCTCGACGGCGTCCACATCGGTGGTGGCGAGCCGGGCGTTGGCGAGCGCCTGCCGGATCACCCGCTGCTGTGCGGGGCCGTTCGGCGCGGTCAGACCGCTGCTGGCGCCGTCCTGGTTGACGGCGCTGCCCCGGACGACGGCGAGCACGCGGTGACCGTTGCGCTGCGCGTCGGAGAGGCGCTCCAGCAGGAGCATGCCGACGCCCTCGGCGAAACCGGTGCCGTCGGCGCCGGCGCCGAACGCCTTGCACCGCCCGTCGGGCGACAGGCCGCGCTGCCGGGAGAACTCGGTGAGCATGCCGGGGGTGGACATGACGCTCACCCCGCCGGCGAGGGCGAGGCGGCACTCGTCCTGCCGCAGCGCCTGGGTGGCCAGGTGCAGCGCCACCAGCGACGACGAGCAGGCGGTGTCGACGGTGACGGCAGGGCCCTCCAGGCCGAACAGGTACGAGATGCGGCCGGAGGCGACGCTGCCGGCGCTGCCGTTGCCGACGTGGCCGTCCAGTTCGTCGGTGCCGCCGGCGGCCTGGGAGGCGTAGTCGTGGTAGATCAGGCCGACGTAGACGCCGGTGCTGCTGCCCCGCGCCGAGTGGGGGTCGATCCCGGCCCGCTCGAAGGCCTCCCAGGAGGTCTCCAGCAGCAGCCGCTGCTGTGGGTCCATCGCCAGGGCCTCGCGGGGCGAGATCCCGAAGAAGGCGGCGTCGAACTGGGCGGCGTCGTGGAGGAAGCCACCCTGCCGTGGTACGGCGTCCGGGTCCTGGCCGCCGGCGCGCAGGTCGTCGAGGTTCCAGCCCCGGTCGGTGGGGAAGGGCGAGATGACGTCGGCGCCGGCGGTGACCACGTCCCAGAGCTGCTCGGGGGTCTGCACGTCGCCGGGGAACCGGCAGGCCATGCCGATGATGGCGATCGGTTCGTCGAGGGCGGCGGCGGTGCCGACCGCGGCGGGCCGGTCCACGACTGCCGCGCCGCCGAGCTCCCGGTCCAGGAACTCGGCGAGCACCACCGGGCTCGGGTAGTCGAACGCCACGGTGGCGGGCAGCCGCAGGCCGGTGGCGGCGGAGAGCCGGTTGCGCAGCTCCACCGAGGTGAGCGAGTCGAAGCCCAGCTCCTTGAAGGCGCGCTGGGCGTCGACGGTCTCCGCCGAGCGGTGCCCGAGCACTGCCGCCACGCCGGCGGCCACCAGGTCGAGCAGGTGGGAGCGCCGCTCCGCCGGGCCGAGCGTCGCCAGCCGGTCGCGTACGGAGGCGGTGTCCGCGAGGCCGCGACCCACCGCGCGCCGGGCCGGGCCTCCCGCACGGACCACGTCCCGCAGCAGGCTGGGCACGTTCTGGCCGGTCGCCCGCGACGCCGGCGGCAGGTTCATGAGGACGAGGTGCGCCGCACCGCGTTGTCGCGCCAGCTCGTACAGCGCCACGCCCTGCCGGTCGGTCAACGGGGCGCTGGTGGCGCGGATCGCCTTGCGGTGCTCGTTGCCGCCCAGGTGAGCGGTCATGGCGCTGCTGGTCGCCCACAGCCCCCAGGCGAGGCTGGTGGCGGGCAGCCCCTGCTCACGCCGGTGCCGGGCGAGGGCGTCGAGGAACGCGTTCGCCGCCGCGTAGTTGCCCTGCCCCGGCGAACCGAGAGTGGCCGCCACCGACGAGAACAGCACGAACGCCGACAGGTCCAGGTGCGCGGTCGCCTCGTGCAACGCCCACCCGGCGTCCACCTTCGGCGCCAGCACCGTACGCAGGGCGGACTCGTCCAGCGAACCGATGGTCGCGTCGGCGATCACCCCGGCGGTGTGCACCACGGCGGTCAGTGGGTGCGCCGGGTCCACCAGTTCCAGCAGCCGGGTCACCTGCACGGGGTCGGTCACGTCGGCGGTGCCGGCGGTGACCCGGGCGCCCGCGCGGGTCAGCTCGTCGACCAGCTCCCGGTAGTGCTCGGGGCCACGGCGGGAGGCCAGCAGCAGGTGCCGGGCCTGGCCGGTGGCGACGAGGTGCCGGGCGAACACGCCGGCGAGGGCGCCGCCGGCGCCGGTGACGAGCACGGTGCCGTCCGGGTCGGCGGGGGCGGGCACCCGCAGGACGACCTTGCCGATGTGCCGGGCCTGGCTGATGTGGCGCAGCGCCTGCCGGGCCTGGCGCACGTCCCACGCCCGTAGCGGCAGCGGGCGCAGCGCGCCGCGTGCGAACAGGTCGAGCAGCTCGGTGAGCATCTCCCCGATGCGCCGGTGCCCGGCCTCGTTGAGGTCGAACGCGCGGTAGGTGACGCCCGGGTGGTCGGCGGCGACGGCCTCCGGGTCGCGTACGTCGGCCTTGCCCATCTCCACGAACCGGCCACCGCGCGGCAGCAGCCGCAGCGACGCGTCCACGAACTCACCGGCGAGGGCGTCGAGCACCACGTCGACGCCGGCACCTCCGGTGGCCGCGCCGAAGGTCTGCTCGAACTCGGTGGTCCGCGACGACGCGATCCGCTCCTCGGCCACCCCGAGTTCCCGCAGCACGCCCCACTTGCCGGGGCTGGCGGTGGCGTGGACCGTCGCGCCCCAGTGCCGGGCGAGCTGGATGGCGGCCATGCCGACGCCACCGGCGCCGTTGTGGATCAGCACCGACTCGCCGGACCGCAGCCCGGCGAGGTCCCGCAGCGCGTAGTACGCCGTCAGGAACACCACCGGCACGGAGGCGGCCTGCGCGAACGACCAGCCGGCGGGGATCTTCGCCACGAGGTCGCGGGTGGCGATCACCTCGGGGGCGAAGGCCGGCTCGAACATGCCGAGCACGCGGTCGCCGGGGGCCAGGTCGGTCACGCCGGGGCCGACCTCGACCACGACGCCCGCGCCCTCGCTGCCCATCACGGCCGCCGGATCCGGGTACATGCCCAGGCCGATCAGCACGTCGCGGAAGTTCACGCCGGCCGCGCGCACCGCGATGCGCACCTGGCCCGTGTCCAGGGCGGCGGTGGCGGCGGGCACCATGCCGACGCCGTCGAGGGTGCCGGGGCTGACCGCCCCGACCCGCCACAGTCCGTCCGGCGGGACGAGTTCGTCGGCGGCCTGGCCGGCGGGCCGGCCCAGGCGGGGCGTGCGCACCTCGTTGCCGCGTACGGCCACCTGGCCGCCGGTCGGCGAGGGGTTCTCGGCGACGGCGGCGAGCACGGCGAGGGTGGCCGGGGTGAGGTCCCCGTCGACGTCGGCGAGGACGATCCGCCCCGGGTGCTCGGACTGGGCCGAGCGCAGCAGACCCCAGACCGCCGCGCCGGGCAGGTCCCGCACCGCGTCCGCCGGGGTGGCGGCCACCGCCGCCCGGGTCAGCACGACGAGCGTGGTGTCGGCCAGCGCCTCACTGTCCAGCCAGGAGTGCAGCACGGCCAGGACGCGGGCGGTGGCCGTACGGACTTCGTCGGGCAGGTCGCCGTCCGGGGTGCCGGCGGGCACGGGGACCACGAGCGCGCGGGGCGCCTCGACCGTACCGGCCGAGACCGCCGCGGTCAGCTCGCCGACGGTCGGGAACACCGGCGTGACGAGGTCCGCCGGGGCGGGTCCGTCGCCGAGCAGCACCCAGCCGGAGACGTCCCGCGCCGGGGTGGCCGTCTCGGCCTGCCACGTCACCTCGAACATCGACCGCTCCGCGGCCTCCGCACCGGTGGCGTCGGTCATCTCCCGCAGGGCGAGCGACTCGACCGACACCACGGGCACGCCGGACTCGTCCCCGGCCACCAGCCGCACGCGCGAGCCCGCCCGGGTCAGCCGCACCCGCAGCGTCCGGGCGCCGGAGGCGTGCACCTGCACGCCCTCGAACGCGAACGGCACACGCGGTCCGCCGGAGCGCTCGGCCAGCAGCAGCCCGACGGGGTGCAGGGCGGCGTCCAGCAGCGCCGGGTGCACGGCGAAGGCGTCGGCGTCGCCGGCCGCCTCGTCCGGCAGGGTCACCTCGGCGTACGCCTCGTCGCCGGCGGTCCACAGCCGCCGCAGGCCCCGGAACGCCGGTCCGTAGGCCAGGCCGCGCTCCGCGAGCGCCGGGTACCAGCCGGCGAGGTCCACCTCGGTGCCTCCGGCCGGCGGCCAGGAGCCCAGCGCCGGCTCGTCGGTGGCCTGCTCCAGCAGACCGTCGGCGTGCCGCGTCCAGGGGTCCTCGGGGTCGCCGTCGGGCTGCGAGTGCACCGCCACGCTCCGGGTTCCGGAGCCGTCGGCAGCGCCGACGCGCACCTGCACGCGGATCGCGCCCGGGTTCGGCAGCACCAGCGGCGCGGCGACGGTCAGTTCCCGCACCCGGGAGGCGCCGACCTCGTCGCCGGCGCGCACCGCGAGCTCGACGAGGGCCGTGCCCGGCAGCACCACGGCGCCGCCGACCACGTGGTCGGCGAGCCACGGGTGCGTGGACGCCGACAGCCGGCCGGTCAGCACGACCTCGTCGTCGCCGGCGAGGCGCACCGCCGCGCCGAGCAGCCCGTGCCCGGCCGCGCCCAGCCCCGCGCCCGACACGTCGCCGGTGGCGGAGCGGTCGAGCACCGGCCAGAACCGGTCCCGCTGGAAGGCGTACGTGGGCAGGTCGACAGGGGTGGCGCCGGAGCCGGCGAAGACGCGCGACCAGTCGACGGGCACGCCGGCGACGTGCAGCTCGCCGAGGTTGGCCAGTAGCTGACGCGGCCCGTGCCCGTCGCGGCGCAGCGAGCCCACCACCACGCCGCCGTCGGCCTTCCGGTCGAGCGCGTCCTGCACGGCGATCTTGAGTACGGGGTGCGGGCTGACCTCGACGAACGTCCGGAAGCCCCGCTCGATCAGCTGGTCCACGACCGGCGCGAGCCGGACCGGCTCCCGCAGGTTGCGGTACCAGTAGTCGGCGTCGAGCCCGGCGGTGTCGATCGGCTCGCCGGTGACTGTGGAGTGGAAGGGCACGGTGCTGGAGCGGGGGTCCACGGTGCCGAACCGGGCGATCACCTCGTCGCGGATCGGGTCGACGTGGCCGCTGTGCGCCGCGAAGTCGACGGCGATCTGCCGGGCGCGGACGTCGCGCTCGGCACAGTGCGCGAGCAGTTCGGCGACCGACGCCGAGTCGCCGGCGACCACTGTCACGGCGGCGCCGTTGAGGGCGGCGACGGAGAGGCTGCCCCGCCACGGCGCGATGAGCCGCTCGGTGTCGGCGGCCGGGAGCGGCACGGAGACCATGCCGCCGCGACCCGCGATCGACAGCAGGCCGTGGCTGCGCGCCACGACGAGCCGCGCGGCTTCGGCGAGGGTCAACGCGCCGGCGACGCAGGCCGCGGCGAGTTCCCCCTGCGAATGCCCGATGACGGCGGCCGGTTCGACGCCGCACGCGCGCCAGAGATGCGCGAGGGACACCATGACGGAGAAGAGCGCGGGCTGGACCACGTCCACCCGGTCCAGGGGCGGCGCGCCGGGCGCCTGCCGCAGCACGTCCCCCAGGTTCCAGTCGACCAGCCGGGACAGCTCCTCGGCGCACTCGTCCATCCGCTGCCGGAAGACCGGCGAGGTCTCCATCAGGTCCAGCGCCATCGAAGTCCACTGGGAGCCCTGGCCGGGGAAGACGAAGACGACCTTCGACGCGGCGTCCGCGCCCGCCGGGGAGGTGTCGCCGTCGGCGAGGGCGGCCAGCCGGGCGAGCGCGTCGTCCCGGCCGGTGGCCACGACGACCGCGCGGTACGGGTGGTGCGCCCGCTGGGTGGCCAGGGAGAAGCCGAGGTCCCGCGGGTCGAGGTCGGCGTCGCCGGCGAGCCGTTCGCCGAGGCGGGCAGCCTGTGCCCGGAGCGCGCGGGGGCTTCTGCCGGAGACCGGCAGGGGTACGGCGGCGGGCCCGACCAGGCCGGGAACGTGCCCCGCCGGCACGGGCGTCGGGGCCGGCTCGCCGGGTGCCTGCTCGATGACGGTGTGCGCGTTGGTGCCGCTGATGCCGAACGACGACACGGCGGCCCGGCGGGGCCGGTCGACGGCGGGCCACGGCCGGGCCTCGGTGAGCAGGGCGACGGCTCCGGCACTCCAGTCGACGTGGGGCGAGGGCTCGTCCACGTGCAGGGTCGGCGGCAGCACGCCGTGCCGCATCGCCAGCACCATCTTGATCACGCCGGCCACCCCGGCCGCTGCCTGGGAGTGGCCGATGTTCGACTTGATCGAGCCGAGCCAGAGCGGCTCGCCGGCGGCACGGTCCTGGCCGTAGGTGGCCAGGACCGCCTGCGCCTCGATCGGGTCGCCGAGGACGGTGCCGGTGCCGTGCGCCTCGACCGCGTCCACGTCGGCCGGGGCGAGCCGCGCGTTCTCCAGGGCCTGGCGGATGACCCGCTGCTGCGACGGGCCGTTCGGCGCGGTCAGCCCGTTGGACGCGCCGTCCTGGTTCACGGCGGAGCCGCGCAGCACGGCGAGCACCCGGTGCCCGTTGCGCCGGGCGTCGGAGAGGCGCTCCACGAGCAGCATGCCGACGCCCTCGGACCAGCCGGTGCCGTCCGCGCCGGCGGCGAACGCCTTGCACCGCCCGTCCGGGGCGAGGCCGCCCTGCCGGGAGAACTCGGAGAACATGCCGGGCTGCGCCATCAGCGCCACCCCGCCGGCCAGGGCCATGTCGCACTCGCCGCCGCGCAGCGCCTGGGCGGCGAGGTGCAGCGCCACCAGCGACGAGGAGCAGGCGGTGTCGACGGTGACCGCCGGGCCTTCGAGGCCGAACATGTAGGCGACCCGCCCGGAGGCGACGCTGCCCGCCGTGCCGGTCAGCAGGTGCCCCTCGAGGCCGTCCAGGTCGTCGCGTCCGCTGGTGGCGTAGCCGGATGAGGCGGCGCCGACGAAGACGCCGGTGGCGGTGCCGCTGAGGGTGGCGGGGTCGATGCGGGCGTACTCGAAGCTCTCCCAGGCGGTCTCCAGCAGCAGCCGCTGCTGCGGGTCCATGGCGAGGGCCTCACGGGGGCTGATGTTGAAGAAGCCGGCGTCGAAGTCGGCCGCGTCGTAGAGGAAGCCGCCCTGGTGGGTGACGGTGCCGCCGGCCTGGTCGCCGTCCGTGCCGTACAGCCGGTCGAGGTCCCAGCCGCGGTCCGCCGGGAACTCGCCGATGGCGTCGGCCCCGGAGGTGACGAGCTGCCACAGCTGCTCGGGGGTGGCGACGCCGCCGGGGTAGCGGCAGGCCATGCCGATGATGGCGATCGGCTCGTCGGCGTCGGCGGTGACGACCGTACGGACGGTGGCGCCGGCTCCCGTGGCCGGGCCGAGCTGCGCGAACAGGTGCTCGGCCAGCCGGGCCGGGGTGGGATGGTCGAAGGCCAGCGTGGCGGTCAGCCGCAGCCCGGTGGCCGCACCGAGGCGGTTGCGCAGTTCCACCGAGGTCAGCGAGTCGAAGCCCAGGTCCTTGAAGGCGCGGGCGGCGGGGACCGCCTGTGCCGAGGCGTGCCCCAGCACCGTGGCGGCCTGGCCGCAGACCAGGTCGACGAGCGCCCGCCGGGCGTCCGCCTCGGACAGGCCGTCGAGCCGCTCCCGCCACGACGCCCCGGCACTCGGCCGATCGGTGGCGGTGCGGCGCCGGCCGCCGCCGCGCAGCAGGTGCCGCATCAGCGGCGGTACGCCGCTCGCCTCGCCGGTGACGT
This sequence comes from Micromonospora sp. NBRC 110037, assembly GCF_001652995.1. NCBI lineage: Bacteria > Bacillati > Actinomycetota > Actinomycetes > Micromonosporales > Micromonosporaceae > Micromonospora > Micromonospora sp. NBRC 110037. The sequence continues at coordinate 558,173 of NZ_BBVA01000002.1, read as the reverse complement.
GGAGGCGGGCCGCGACGAGCACCGGCCGGGCCGCCGGCAGGGCGGCGTCGAAGAGTTCGACGCCCTCGGCCGGGGAGAGCCGGCTCATCCCGACGCGCCGCAGCCGCTGCTGGTCGTCGCCGTCGAGGTGGGCGGTCATCGTGCTGTCGGTGGCCCACATGCCCCAGGCGAGGCTGGTGGCGGGCAGCCCCTGCTCACGCCGGTGCCGGGCGAGGGCGTCGAGGAACGCGTTCGCCGCCGCGTAGTTGCCCTGCCCCGGCGAGCCGAGGGTGGCCGCCACCGACGAGAACAGCACGAACGCCGACAGGTCCAGGTGCGCGGTCGCCTCGTGCAACGCCCACCCGGCGTCCACCTTCGGCGCCAGCACCGTACGCAGGGCGGACTCGTCCAGCGAACCGATGGTCGCGTCGGCGATCACCCCGGCGGTGTGCACCACGGCGGTCAGCGGGTACGCCGGGTCGATCCCGGCGACCAGCTCGGTGACCTGCGCGGGGTCGCTGACGTCGACGGCCACGGCGGTGACGTCGGCGCCCGCGTCGGTCAGTTCCCGGACCAGGGTGGCGTACGCGTCGTCCCGGCCGGGTGCGCGGCGGGAGGCCAGCAGCAGGCGGCGGGCCTGGCCGGTGGCGACGAGGTGCCGCGCGAGTACGCCGGCCAGGGTTCCGGCCGCGCCGGTGAGCAGCACGGTGCCGTCGGGGTCGGCGGGCGCGGGGATGCGCAGCACCACCTTGCCGACGTGGCGGGCCTGGCTGACGTGCCGCAGCGCCTGCCGGGCCTGACGCACGTCCCACACCCGTACGGGCAGCGGACGCAGCGCGCCCCGCGCGAAGAGGTCGAGGATCTCGGTGAGCATCTCGCCGATGCGGGTGCTGCCCGCCTCGTTCAGGTCGAACGCGCGGTACGCCACGCCCGGGTGGTCGGCGGCGACCGCCTCCGGGTCGCGTACGTCGGCCTTGCCCATCTCCACGAACCGGCCACCGCGCGGCAGCAGCCGCAGCGACGCGTCCACGAACTCACCGGCCAACGCGTCGAGCACCACGTCCACCCCGGCACCGCCGGTGGCCGCGCCGAAGACCTGCTCGAACTCGGTGGTCCGCGACGACGCGATCCGCTCCCCGGCCACCCCCAGGCCCCGCAGCACACCCCACTTGCCGGGGCTCGCCGTCGCGTGGACGGTGGCGCCGAGGTGGTGGGCGAGCTGGATGGCGGCCATCCCGACGCCACCGGCGCCGTTGTGGATCAGCACCGACTCGCCGGACCGCAGCCCGGCGAGGTCCCGCAGCGCGTAGTACGCCGTCAGGAAGACCAGGGGGACGGACGCCGCCTGGGTGAAGGACCAGCCGGCGGGAATCTTGGCGATGCGCCGGCGATGGGCGACGGCCTGCGGGCTGAACCCGAGTTCGAACATGCCCATCACCCGGTCGCCGGGCGCCAGGTCGGTCACGCCGGGGCCGACCTGGACCACGACGCCCGCGCCCTCGCTGCCCATCACGGCCGCCGGATCCGGGTACATGCCCAGGCCGATCAGCACGTCGCGGAAGTTCACGCCGGCCGCGCGCACGGCGATGCGCACCTGGCCCTCGCCCAGCTCCGCGGGCGTGGCCGGCACCGGCGCGATCCCGTCCAGGGTGCCGCCGGTGACGGGGGCGAGGTGCCACGGGCCGGGCGGCGGGGTCAGTTCGTCGCCCACCGGCCGCGCCAGCCTCGGCACGAGGGTGCGCTCGCCGCGCACCGCGAGCTGGCCGCCGGAGACCGACGGGTCGACGGCGGCCCCGGCCAGCACGGCGAGGGTCGCGGGGGTCAGTTCGCCCTCGACGTCGGCGACGACGATCCGCCCCGGGTGCTCCGACTGCGCCGAGCGCAGCAGGCCCCAGACGGCGGCGGCGGCGAGGTCGGTGACCTGGTCGTCGTCCCCGCTGGCCACCGCGCCCCGGGTCACCACCACGAGCTTCGTGTCGGCCAGCGGCTCGGCGGCGAGCCAGGACCGCAGCACGTCCAGCACACCGCTGGTGGCCGCCCGCACGGCCTCCGGCACGGGGACGCCGGGATCGCCGGCGGGCACCGTCAGCAGCACCTGCCGGGCCGTGGCCCCGTCCGCCGCCAGGGTCGCCACGTCCGCGAAGACCGGCACCTCCGGCAGCGCGTCCGGTGCCGGCCGGCCCAGCACCGCCCACCCCGGAAGGTCGTCGACGCTCTCGATCTGCTCGGCCTGCCAGGTCACCTCGTACAGCGACCGGGCGGCAGCGCCCCGGGTCGCCGTCGCGGTCATCTCCCGCAGCACCAGCGAGTCCACCGAGACCACCGGCGCGCCCGAGCCGTCGCAGGCGACCAGCCGCACCCCGGAGCCGTCCCGGGTCAGCCGCACCCGCAGCGTCCGGGCGCCCGAGGCGTGCACCTGCACGCCCTCGAACGCGAACGGCACGCGCGGCCCGCCCGTGGCCTCGGCCTCGAGCAGCAGCGCCACCGGGTGCAGCGCGGCGTCCAGCAGCGCCGGGTGCACCCCGAACGCGCTCGCCTCGCCGGCCGCCCCGTCCGGCAGCGTCACCTCGGCGTACGCCCCACCGTCGGCCGTCCAGGCCCGCCGTACGCCCTGGAACACCGGCCCGTACGACAGGCCGTGCTCGGCCAGCGCCGGATACCAGCCGGTCAGGTCCACCTCGGTCGCGCCCGCCGGCGGCCACTCGCCGAGCCCCGGCTCGTCGGCCGACACCGGTTCGAGCAGGCCGTCGGCGTGCCGCACCCAGTCGGTGTCGTCGTCCTCCTCGGGCTGGGAGTACACGGACACCGTCCGGACGGCGGCGTCGTCGGCAGCGCCGACGCGCACCTGCACGCGTACCGCCCCGGAGTCGGGCAGCACCAGCGGCGCCGCCACGGTCAGCTCCCGTACCCGCGACGCGCCCACCTCGTCGCCGGCGCGGACCGCCAGCTCCACCAGGGCGGTGCCCGGCACCACCACGTTGCCGCCGACCACGTGGTCGGCCAGCCACGGGTGCGTCGACGTCGACAGCCGGCCGGTCAGCACCACCTCGTCGTCGCCGGCGAGCCGCACCGCCGCGCCGAGCAGCGGGTGCCCCGCGACGCCGAGGCCGGCGCCCGACACGTCGCCGACCCGCCACGGCAGCACCTCGGGCCAGAACCGCTCCCGCTGGAAGGCGTACGTGGGCAGGTCCACCCGGGCGGCGCCGGTGTCGGCGAACCACTCCCGCCAGGACACCGGCAACCCGTGCACGTGCAGCTCGGCGAGGGCGTGCAGCAGCGCCTGCGCCTCGGGCCGGTCCCGGCGCTGGGCTGCGACGGCGAGCACGTCGTCGTCGGGCAGCACGTCGGTCGTCATCGCGGTCAGTACGCTCTGCGGGCCGACCTCCAGGAAGGTGTCGACCCCGGCGGCGCGCAGCGCGGCGAACCCGTCGGCGTAGCGGACCGCCTCGCGGACGTGCCGTACCCAGTAGTCGGCGGTGCGGATCTCGTCGGCGTCGGCGAGCGCACCGGTCAGGTTCGACACGATCGGCAGCGTGGGGGCGGCGAGGTCCAGCCGCTCGACGATGCCGCGGAAGCGCTCCAGCACCGGCTCCATCAGCGGGCTGTGGAACGCGTGACTGACGGCCAACCGGCGGGTACGCACACCCCGGTCGCGCCAGACGCGCTCCACCTCGTCGAGGGCGTCGACGGCGCCGGAGACCACGACGGAGGTCGGGCCGTTGACGGCCGCGACGCCGACCCGGTCGGTCAGCCCGGCGATCGACTCCGTCACGGCCGCCTCGTCGGCGGCCACGGCGAGCATGCCGCCGCCGTCGGGCAGCGACTGCATGAGCCGGCCCCGCGCCGCCACCAGCAGGCAGGCGTCCTGGAGGGACAGCACCCCGGCCACGTGCGCGGCGGCGATCTCACCGATCGAGTGCCCGCCCACGAAGTCCGGCACCACGCCGAACGACTCCACGAGGCGGAACAGCGCCACCTCGACGGCGAAGAGCCCGGCCTGGGTGAACGCGGTCTGGTCCAGCAGCTCCGCCTCGGCGGAGCCCTCCGGCGCGAACAGCACCTCCTTGAGCGGGCGCGGCAGCACCCGGTCGAGATGCCCGCACGCCTCGTCGAGGGCGGCGGCGAAGACGGGGAACTCGGCGTACAGCTCGCGGCCCATGCCGGCGCGCTGCGCGCCCTGGCCGGAGAAGAGCACCGCCAGCGGACCGCGGTCCCCGGCCTGGCCCGTGACCACGGTGCCCGACGGCGCGCCCGCCGCCAGGGACTCCAGGCCCGCCAGCAGGCCCCCACGGTCCCCGGCGACCACCACCGCACGCCGGTCGAGCGTCGAGCGGGACACCACCGACGACCAGGCCACATCGAGCGGGCGCGGCTCCTCGTCGTCGCTGAGCCAACGGGCCAGCCGGTCCGCCTGCGCGGCGAGCGCGGCCGGCTGCGCGGCGGAGAGCAGCATGGGCACGACGGCGGGACGGCGGGACGGGGTGGCGTGGTCGCCGGCCGGGTCGGGGGCCGGCGCCTGCTCCAGGATCAGGTGGGCGTTCGTGCCGCTCATGCCGAAGGACGACACGCCCGCCCTGCGGACGTGCTCGCCGCCGGCCCACGGGCGCGCCTCGTCGAGCAGGGCCACGGCGCCGGTCGACCAGTCGACGTGCGGTGAGGGCCGGTCCACGTGCAGGGTGGGCGGCAGCACGCCGTGCCGCATCGCCATCACCATCTTGATGACGCCGCCGGCGCCGGCCGCGGCCTGCGGGTGGCCGATGTTCGACTTCAGCGAGCCCAGCCACAGCGGGCGGTCGGCGGTGCGGCCCTGCCCGTACGTGGCCAGCAGCGCCTGCGCCTCGATCGGGTCGCCGAGCCGGGTGCCCGTGCCGTGCGCCTCGACGGCGTCCACGTCGGACGGACTGAGCCGGGCGTTCTCCAGCGCCTGCCGGATCACCCGCTGCTGCGCGGGGCCGTTGGGGGCGGTCAGCCCACTGCTGGCGCCGTCCTGGTTGACGGCGCTGCCCCGGATCACCGCCAGGACGGGGTGCCCGTTGCGCCGGGCGTCGGAGAGCTTCTCGACGAGCAACATGGCGACGCCCTCGGACCAGCCGGTCCCGTCGGCGTCGGCGGAGAACGCCTTGCACCGCCCGTCGGAGGCGAGCCCCCGCTGGCGGGAGAACTCGACGAAGGCGCCCGGCGTGGCCAGCACGGTGACGCCGCCGGCCACGGCGAGGGAGCACTCACCGTCGCGCAGGGCCTGACCGGCGAGGTGCAGGGCGACCAGCGACGAGGAGCAGGCGGTGTCGATGGTGACGGCCGGCCCCTCCAGCCCGAAGGAGTACGCCAGCCGGCCGGACATGACGCTCGCGGCGGTGCCGGTGAGGACGTAGCCCTCCGTGCCCTCGGGCAGTTGCCGCAGCACGGACGTGTAGTCCTGCCCCGCGGTGCCGACGAACACCCCGGTACGGCTGCCCCGCACCGACGCGGCGTCGATGCCGGCCCGCTCGAAGACCTCCCAGGTCACCTCGAGCAGGAGGCGCTGCTGCGGGTCCATGGCCAGCGCCTCGCGCGGCGAGATCCCGAACAGGGTTGGGTCGAACAGACCCGCGTCGCGCAGGAAGCCACCCCGGTTGCTGTACGTGGTGCCGGGGTGGTCGGGGTCGGGGTCGTAGAGCCGGTCGAGGTCCCAGCCCCGGTCGTCGGGGAACGCGCCGGTGGCGTCCACCCCGCCGGCGACGACGTCCCAGAGGTCTTCAGGTGAGGCGACGCCACCGGGGAAACGGCAGGCCATGCCGACGATCGCGATCGGCTCGGCGTCCTCGTCCTCCAGCTCGGTCAGGCGCCGACGCGCCAGGCGGAGCTCGGAGGTCACCCACTTCAGGTGTTCGAGGAGCTTGTCTTCGTCCGCCATGACCCACCCGCCCAGAGCTTGCTATCGATCGGAATCTGCCGATTCGTTGACCACACCACCGCCGGCGGGCCGGCTTCGTGCACAGGTGGGTGCAGACGCGGCCGTTCGGCTCACGAAACCCACACCTGTTCCTGATTCCGGTCGTCGTGCCTGCTCAGGCGCCCGCCACGCCGGACAGTCCCGCCGACACACGCCCGCCACCGTGACTGGACGGTACTGAGCGCCCAACACCCGCCCAACCCCTAGAGAACCCCTGATCGACCGGCCCGCGGGCGGCGTCCCGGCAGGCTCCGGGAGCGGCGGTGACCAGCGCCACGAGGGCCATTCAGGCGGCCGACGGCAGGATGCGGCGCAGCCGGCCGGGGGGCGTCGACCGGCGGCGCCACTCCCGCGGGTAGCCGACCGAGACCTCTTCGAACCGGACCCCGTCGTACCAGGTGGTGCGCGGGATGTGCAGGTGACCGTAGACGGCGACGCGGGCGTCGAAGCGGACGTGCCAGTCGGCAGTGGTCTCGGTGCCGCACCACTGGGCGAACTCCGGGTACCGCAGGATCCGGGTGGGCTCGCGTACGAGCGGGAAGTGGTTGACCAGGACGGTGGGCAGCCCGCCGCGCTCGGCGGTGAGCCGGCGCTCCGTCAGGGCCAGCCGCGCCCGGCACCAGGCGTCCCGCGTCGGGTACGGGTCCGGGTGCAGCAGGATCTCGTCGGTGCAGACCACGCCGACCTCGTGGGCCCGTGCCAGGGCCTGCTCCTTCGTGTACGTCCCCGGGGGCCGGAAGGTGTAGTCGTAGAGCAGGAACAGCGGCGCGATCAGGACCGGGTCGTCGCCCTGCGGGTCCCAGACGGGGTACGGGTCCTCCGGAGTCACCACCCCGAGCCCCCGGCACAGCTCCACCAGGTGCTGGTAGCGCGCGTCCCCCCGCAGCTGGATCGGGTCCTCGCGGGGAGTCCACAGCTCGTGGTTGCCGGGGGCCCAGATGACCTTGGCGAAGCGGCGGCTGAGGAGTCCCAGCGCCCACTCGATGTCGCCGACGAACTCCCCGACGTCGCCGGCGACGACGAGCCAGTCGCCGTCGCGCTCCGGCCGCAGCCGCTCGACGATGGCCTTGTTCTCCGCGTGCACCACGTGCAGGTCGCTGATGGCGAGCAGTTGAGGCAAGCCGGATCCGGCCATGCGGACCTCCCGTCCATCCGGGGTACCGCACGCACCCACATCCGTACCGCTCGGCTGCCGGTGGGCAGGGCGAGACGGCCTGGCGTGCTCCGACCCTACGGAGCCGGATCCACACCGGCACACCCCTAGACGGGATATGTGGACCCCTAGGCAGCCGCGCCTGCCCGACAGCGCCGGTCAGGCGTCCGGCGCCGTCGGGTGCCCCTTTCCCCGGCCCGTCCCGCCCGGGTCGGGCAGTATCCGCTCAGGACTTGCCGAACTCCCGCTGGATGATGTCGAAGAGCTCGTCCCGGCTGGCCGACTCCAACTCCTCTGCGGCGGCCGGCGCCGGTGCGGTGGCGGCGGGTCGGCCCCGCCACCGGGTCAGCAGGTCCTCCAGCCGACCGACGACCGCGTCGTCGACCTGGTCGCCCGGCAGCCCGCCGAGGAGCTTGTCGAGGCGTTCGATCTCGGCCACGATCGGCAACGCCGGCTGCTCGGGCGCCAACTCGGCCCGCAGGTGACCGGCGAGCGCGTTCGGGGTGGGATGGTCGAAGACGAGGGTGGCGGGCAGTCCGATGCCCGTTGCGGCGGTCAGCCGGTTGCGCAGCTCGACTGCGGTGAGCGAGTCGAAGCCCAGTTCGAGGAAGCCGCGGGCGGGCCTGATCCCGCTCGGCGTGGCGTGTCCCAGCACCGCCGCGGCGGTGCCGCGGACCAGGTCGAGCAGGATGCGGTCGCGCTCCGGCCCGGAGGCGGCGGCGAGCCGCTCGCGCAGCGCCGACGCCGCGCCGCGGTCCTCGCCCTTCGGCGCCTCCTCGGCCGGTGCGGGCTGTGCTTCGGGGATGTCGGTGAACAACCGGGACGGACGCAACGCCGTGAACGACGGCACAAACCGATCCCACCGCACATCCGCCACCACCACCTGACCCTCACCACCATCCAGCGCCCGCTGCAACGCCGCCACCGCCAACTCCGGAGCCATCCCCGGCAAACCACGCCGACTCAACTGCTCCCCCGCCACCCCCACCGCCATACCCGCCTCAGCCCACGGCCCCCACGCCACCGACGTCCCCACCAACCCACGCCCACGCCGCGACACCACCAACCCATCCACAAACGCATTCGCCGCCGCATACCCCACCTGACCCGCAGAACCCCACACCCCCGCAATCGACGAAAACACCACAAACGCATCCAAATCCAAACCAGCAGTCAACTCATCCAACACCACCGCACCACCAACCTTCGCCCGCAACACCTCCTCCACCTCACCCACACCCACCTCACCCAACGGCGTCAACTGCGCCACACCAGCCGCATGCACCACCGCCCGCAACCGCTCACCCCGACCCACCAAATCCCCCAACAACCCCGCCACCGCACCACGATCCGCCACATCACAACCCACCACCGACACCCGCACACCCAAACCCTCCAACCGCCCCACCAACTCACCCACACCCGCCGCACCACCACCACGCCGACTCACCAACACCACATGCTCCGCACCCACACCCACCGCCCACAACGCCACCCGCGCACCCAACGCCCCCGTACCACCCGTCACCAACACCGTCCCCGACAACCGAAAACCACCACCAGCACCCGCACCCGCACCCGCACCCGCACCCGCCGGACAACCCGCACGCACCAACCGCCGCACAAACACACCCGACGACCGCAACGCCACCTGATCCTCAACCCCCGACAACAACACCCCACACAACCAACCCCACACACCACCACCCAACACACCCGGCAAATCCACCAAACCACCCCACCGCAACGGCACCTCCAAACCCACCACCCGACCCAAACCCCACACCGCAGAACCGTCCAGGTCGGTCAGAGGCTCGGAGTCGTCCACGGAGACGGCACCGCTGGTCAACCACCACAGCCGACCCTCGACCTCAGTGACTGCAAGCGCCTGCGCGACCGCCAGTGCCTCGACGACACCGGCGCCGGCCAGCGACATCAGCGAGATCATCCCGGCGACCGGTCCTGCGGCCGCCGAGGCGGCGGACAGCCGACGCGCGATCCCGTCCCGGTCCAGTTCGTCCAGCACCACGGGGATCATCTCGGCGCCCCGCTCCGCCAGCCCGGCCAGCAACGGGTGGTCCTCCTGGCCGGGCACCATCAGCACGAGCCAGGAGCCGGTCAGGTTCTCGTTCCCGGTCACGTCCTGGCGCCGCCACACCACGCGGTAGCGCCAGGAGTCCACCGTCGACCGCTGCTGTGCGGCCCGCCGCCACTGCGCGAGCTTCGGCAGGACCGCGCTGAACGGTTCGTCCGCGCCGACACCCAGCTCGCCGCCGGCCAGGTCGGGGTCGCCGGACTCCACGGCCGCCCAGAACCGCCCGTCGAGAGCTTCGCCGTGCACGTCCCGGCGGGCCGCGGGCGCCGCCTCGGGCCAGTACCAGGTGTGGTCGAAGGCGTACGTGGGCAGGTCGACCACGCCCGGCCGGGCGCCGGTCTGACCGTGGTACGCCGCCCAGTCGACCGGCACACCCGCCACCCACAACTGCCCCAGCGCCGACGTCAACACGCCGACCTCCGGCTGATCCCGCCGCGACACCGCGACACACCGCACCCCGGCATCAGCGACGATCTCCGCCACCATCGCCGTCAACGTCACGTCCGGGCCCACCTCCAGGAAGGTGTCCACCCCCTGTGCCCGCAACGCCGCCACCCCGTCGGCGAACCGCACGGGCTGCCGCACATGCCGCACCCAGTACTCCGGATCCACCAGCTCCAGCGGCTCCGCGACCGCGCCGGTCACGTTCGACACGATCGGCACTCGCGGCACCCGCCAGTCCAGCCCCGCCACCACCGACCGGAACTCGTCCAACATCGGATCCATCAACCGCGAATGGAACGCGTGACTGACCGCCAGTTCCTTGACCCGCCAACCCCGCTCACGGCAAGCCACCACCACCGAGGCGACCTCGTCAGCCGCACCCGACACCACCACCGACGCCGGACCGTTCACCGCCGCCACGTCCACCGCCACGCCGGTCACGCCGAGCAGCTCGGCGACAGCCTCCTCCGACGCACCGACGGCCGCCATCACGCCACCGGCCGGCAACGCCTGCATCAACCGGCCCCGCGCCGCCACCAACGTGCACGCGTCCCTCAGGGACAACATCCCCGACACGTACGCCGCCGTCACCTCACCAATCGAATGACCCGCCAGGAAATCAGCCCGCACACCCCACGACGACAACAACTCCCACAACGCCACCTCAACCGCGAACAACCCCGCCTGGGCAAAGACGGTCTGATCCACCAGGGCAGCCTCATCCGACCCCGCCTGCGCGAACACCACATCCCGCAACGCACGCGGCAACAAACCATCGAACCGGACGCACACCTCGTCGAACGCCGACGCGAACACCGGAAACGCCTCGTACAGCTCCCGGCCCATACCCGCACGCTGCGAACCCTGACCCGTGAACAACACCGCCCGACGACCCGCCGACACCACACCCGCAGACCGACCCTCAGCCACCGCCGCAAGGCCCGCCACCAGCTCGTCCACGTCCGAGCCCCACACCACCGCCCGATACTCCAACGCCGCCCGAGTCGTCGCCAACGACCACGACACATCCACCGGCGACAGACCACGACCACGCACGAACGACCCCAGCCGCCCCGCCTGACCCGACAGACCCCGCTCCGAACGCCCCGACAGCACCCACGGCACCGGCAAAGCCACGGAAGCGCCCCCGGCAGACGCCGGGGCAGACTCCGGCTCCGCCGCGACCTCGGGGACGGCCTCGGGCTCCGGCTGCTCCAAAATCACGTGCGCGTTCGTGCCCGAGATGCCGAACGACGACACACCCGCCCGCCGGGGACGCTCCACGCCCGGCCACTCACGCGAGGCCGTCACCAACTCGACCGCGCCAGACGACCAATCCACATGCGACGACGGCACATCCACATGCAGCGTCGCCGGCACGGTCCCGTACCGCATCGCCAAGATCATCTTGATGATCCCAGCCACCCCCGCAGCCGCCTGCGTGTGACCGATGTTCGACTTCACCGACCCCAACAACAACGGCACATCCCGACCCTGCCCATACGTCGCCAACAACGCCTGCGCCTCGATCGGATCACCCAACGACGTACCCGTACCGTGCGCCTCCACCACATCCACATCAACCGCCGACAAACCCGCACTCGCCAGCGCCTGCCGGATCACCCGCTGCTGCGACGGACCATTCGGCGCCGTCAAACCATTCGACGCACCATCCTGATTCACCGCCGAACCCCGCACCACCGCCAGCACCCGACGCCCGTCACGCCGCGCATCCGACAACCGCTGCACCACCAGCACACCGACACCCTCGCCCCACGCGGTGCCGTCCGCAGACTCGGCGAAGGCCTTGCAGCGGCCGTCCGCCGACAGCCCACCCTGGCGGGAGAACTCGATGAAGGCGCCCGGGGTGGACATCACGGTGACGCCGCCGGCCAGCGCCAGGTCGCACTCGCCGGACCGCAGCGCCTGCACCGCCAGATGCAACGCCACAAGCGACGACGAACACGCCGTGTCCACAGTCACCGCCGGCCCCTCGAAACCGAACGAGTACGCCACCCGACCCGACAACACGCTCGCGGAGGCACCCGTCGCGCCGTACCCGGCGAGCGACTCACCGGCCTCGCGCACGACGGTCTCGTAGTCCTGGCCGTTGGTGCCGGCGAACACCCCGACGCGGCTGCCGCGCAGCGCGAGCGGTTCGATCCGGGCGTCTTCGAACGCCTCCCAGGAGACCTCCAGCAGCAGCCGCTGCTGCGGGTCCATGGCGAGCGCCTCCCGCGGCGAGATGCCGAAGAACTCCGCGTCGAAGCCACCCGCGTCGGCCAGGAAGGCACCGCGCGAGACGTAGGAGTCGGTGCCGGTCAGCGACTCCAGATCCCAGTGCCGGTTGGCCGGGAAGTCCGACATCGCGTCGGCACCGGCCGTCAGCAGGTCCCAGAGCCCCTCCGGAGACTCGGCTCCGGCCGGGAAACGGCAGCCCATGCCGACGATGACGATCGGGTCGTCGCCCACGACGGGGCCGGTGGCGGCGGGGACGGGCAGCGCCTGCCCGCCGAGCAGCTCGGCGTGGATGTGGCCGGCCAGCGCCGCCGAGTTCGGGTAGTCGAAGGCGAGCGTGGTCGGCAGCGCGAGGCCGGTCGCCGCGTCGAGCCGGTTGCGCAGCTCGACAGCTGCCAGCGAGGTGAAACCGAGATCCTGGAACGCCCGGTCCGGCGCCACCCGCTCGACGGAATCGTGGCCGAGCACGGCGGCGACCTCGGCGCGTACCAGCTCACCGAGGACGCGCAACTGCTCCGCGCCGGGCATTCCCGACAGGCGCAGGCGCAGGTCGGCCGCCGGCACCGGGGCGTCGGCGGGCACCGCCGCGCCGGCCTCGGCCAGCAGGTCGCGGACCAGCGGGTGGGCGCGCCGCGGACCGGTGGCGGCCACCCGGGCCCAGTCGATGTCGGCCACGACGAGGTACGTCTCGTCGCGGTCCAGCGCCCGGCTGAAGGCGCGCACGGCTGTCTCCGGTGCCATCGCGCCGAAACCGGTACGGCTGAGCCGCTGTTCGAAGTCGCCCGCGCTCACCCCGCCGTCGGCCCACAGGCCCCAGGCGAGCGAGGTCGCCGGCAGTCCCTCGGCGCGGCGGCGCTGCGCCAGGGCGTCGAGGAACGCGTTGCCGGGCGCGTACGTGGCCTGGCCGGCGGCGCCCATGAGGCCGGCGAGGGAGGAGAAGAGGACGAAGGCGGAGAGGTCGCTGCCCCGGGTCAGCTCGTCCAGGTTGCGCGCGGCGTCGACCTTCGCCCGCAGGGCGGTGGCCAGCTGGTCGACACTCACGGCGTCGACGACGTTGTCGTCGAGGGCGGCGGCGGTGTGCACGACCGCGTTCAGCGGAAGCTCGGCGGGGATCGAGTCGAGCAGCGTCGCGAGCGCGGCCCGGTCGGCCACGTCGCAGGACGCGAGGGTTACCCGGGCGCCGAGCCCGGCGAGTTCCTCGGCGAGGGCGGTCGCGCCGGGCGCCTCGCCACCCCGCCGGCTGACCAGGAGGAGGTGTTCGGCTCCGTCGGCGGCCAGCGCGCGGGCGACGTGTCCCCCGAGTGCCCCGGTGCCGCCGGTGATCAGCACCGTGCCGCGCGGCGTCCAGGAACCGCGCGCACCGGTGTCGCCGTACGTCGCACGAACGAGCCGGCGGGCGTGGCCGCCGGTGCCGCGCAGGGCGATCTCGTCCTCCCGGCCGGTGCCGGCGATCAGCGTCCGGAGCATCCGCACGACGCCCTGGTCGGGCTGCTCGGGGAGGTCGACGAGCCCGCCCCACCGGTGCGGGTGCTCGGCGCGCAGCACGCTGCCGAAGCCCCACGCCATGGCCTGCACGGGGTCGACGTGCCGGTCACGGGATCCGACCGAGACCGCGCCGCGGGTGGCGATCCAGAGCCGGGCGGTGATCCCGGCGTCGCCGAGGGCCTGCGCGAGCGCGACCGTGCCGGCGAGGCCCGTCGGCACGGAGGCGGCCCCGGCGTACGGCCGGGTGTCGAGGGCCAGCAGGGAGAGTACGGGCAGCACGTCCCCGTCGCGGCCGGTCGACGCCTCGGCGAGGTCGTGGGCGAGGCGCTTGCGGTCGCACGTGGCGTCGACCTCGACGATCCGCCCGCCGGCGGCGCCGAGGGCGGCGGCCCAGTCCGTCACGGCCGCGTCGGCGCCGGCCGGTACGACGAGCAGGAAGTCGGTCGCCTCGGCGCGGGCGGCGTCGTGCGTGAGCGGCTGCCAGGCCACCCGGTAGCGCCAGGAGTCGAGGGCCGCCTCGGCGTCCCGGCGGCGTCGCCAGGTGGACAGCGCCGGCAGCACGTCCGCGAGGGGGGCGTCGGCGTCGACGGCCAGGCTCTCGGCGAGGGTCGTCAGGTCCTCCGCCTCGATCGCCCGCCAGAAGTCCTCGTCGGCGGCGGTACGCCGGGCGGCGGGGGGACGGTAGGACCGCGTCGTCGCATTGATCCAGTAACGTCGATGGTCGAAGGCGTACGTGGGCAGGTCGACCACACCCGGCCGGGCGCCGGTCTGACCGTGGTACGCCGCCCAGTCGACCGGCACACCCGCCACCCACAACTGCCCCAAGGCCGCCGTCACCGCAGCGAGCTCCGACTGGTCCCGCCGCGACACCGGAACCCGCCGCACCCCGGCATCCGCGACGATCTCCGCCACCATCGCCGTCAACGTCGCATCCGGGCCGATCTCCAGGAACGTGTCCACCCCCTGTGCCCGCAACGCCGCCACCCCATCGGCGAACCGCACGGGCTGCCGCACATGCCGCACCCAGTACTCCGGATCCACCAGCTCCAGCGGCTCCGCGACCGCGCCGGTCACGTTCGACACGATCGGCACCCGCGGCACCCGCCAGTCCAGCCCCGCCACCACCGACCGGAACTCCTCCAGCATCGGATCCATCAACCGCGAATGGAACGCGTGACTGACCGCCAGTTCCTTGACCCGCCAACCCCGCTCACGGCAGGCCCCCACCACCGAAGCGACCTCATCGGCCGCGCCCGAGACGACCACCGACGCGGGGCCGTTGACCGCCGCGATGTCCACGGCCGCGCCCGACGCGCCGATCAGCTCGGCGACAGCCTCCTCCGACGCGCCCACCGCCGCCATCACCCCACCCGACGGCAAAGCCTGCATCAACCGACCCCGCACCGCCACCAGGGAACAGGCGTCCGCCAACGACAACATCCCCGACACGTACGCGGCCGTCACCTCACCGATCGAATGACCCGCCAGGTAGTCGGCCCGCACACCCCACGACGACAGCAACTCCCACAACGCCACCTCGACCGCGAACAACCCCGCCTGGGCAAAGACGGTCTGATCCACCAGGGCAGCCTCATCCGACCCCGCCTGCGCGAACACCACATCCCGCAACGCACGCGGCAACAAACCCTCAAACCCCGCACACACCCCGTCGAAGGCCTGCGCGAACACCGGAAACGCCTCGTACAACTCCCGGCCCATACCCCCACGCTGCGAACCCTGACCCGTGAACAACACCGCCCGACGACCCGCCGACACCACACCCGACACCACCGACCGGCCCTCAGCCACCGCCGACAGACCAGCAACCAACTCGTCCACCGACGAACCCCACACCACCGCCCGATGCTCCAACGCCGCCCGAGTCGTCGCCAACGACCACGACACGTCCGCCACCACAAGGCCGGACCGTTCCCGCACGAACGACGCCAACCGCGCCGCCTGACCCACCAGACCCCGCTCCGAACGCCCCGACACCACCCACGGCACCGGCAACCCGACCGGCGCGGCAGACCCCGCGGCGTGCTCCGGCTCCGCCTGCTCGATGATCACGTGCGCGTTCGTCCCCGAGATGCCGAACGACGACACACCCGCCCGCCGGGGACGCCCCACGCCCGGCCACTCACGGGACTCGGTCACCAGCTCCACCGCACCCGACGACCAGTCCACATGCGACGACGGCACATCCACGTGCAACGACGCCGGCACCACCCCGTACCGCATCGCCAAGATCATCTTGATGACACCCGCCACCCCCGCAGCCGCCTGCGTGTGACCGATGTTCGACTTCACCGACCCCAGCAGCAGCGCGTCCCGGTCGTCGCGGTCCTGCCCGTACGTGGCGAGCAGCGCCTGGGCCTCGATGGGGTCGCCCAGCGTCGTGCCCGTGCCGTGCGCCTCCACGACGTCGACGTCGGCGACGCCCAGCCGGGCGTTCGCGAGGGCCTGCCGGATCACCCGCTGCTGCGAGGGGCCGTTCGGCGCCGTCAAACCGTTCGACGCGCCGTCCTGGTTGACGGCCGTGCCCCGCACGACCGCGAGGACCCGGCGCCCGTCACGCCGCGCGTCCGACAGCCGCTGCACCAGCAGCACCCCGACGCCCTCGGACCAGCCCGTGCCGTCCGCCGCGTCGGAGAACGACTTGCAGCGGCCGTCGGGGGCCATGCCCCGCTGCCGGGAGAAGTCGATGAACGTCTCGGGCGTCGCCATCACCGTGACGCCGCCGGCCAGCGCCAGGTCGCACTCCCCCGACCGCAGCGCCTGCACCGCCAGGTGCAACGCCACAAGCGACGACGAACACGCCGTGTCCACAGTCACCGCCGGGCCCTCGAACCCGAACGAGTACGCCACGCGACCCGACAACACGCTGCTGGCGGTGCCGACGCCGAGGTAGCCGTCGAGGGTCTCGGGGACGTCGGCCAGCCCTGCGGCGTGGTTGTGGTACATCATGCCGGCGAACACGCCGACGGGGCGGCCACGCAGCGCAAGCGGGTCGATCCGGGCGTCCTCGATGGCCTCCCACGAGGTCTCCAGCAGCAGCCGCTGCTGCGGGTCCATGGCGAGGGCCTCGTGCGGCGAGATCTTGAACAGGTCGGCGTCGAAGTCGGCGGCGTCGGCCAGGAAGCCGCCCTCGCGGGCGTAGCTGCTGCCCCGGCGCGCGCCGGACGGGTCGTACAGGTCGTCGACGTCCCAGCCGCGGTCGGCGGGGAAGCCGGTGATGCCGTCGCCACCGGAGACGAGGAGGTCCCACAGTTGCTCGGGGCTGCGTACGCCGCCGGGGTAGCGGCAGCTCATGCCGACGATCGCGATCGGCTCGTCGAGCGCCGCGACGGCGGCTACCGGAGCCGCCCGGGTGCCGGCGTCCGTTGCGGTCTCGGCGTCCAGGTGGTCGGCGAGGGCGAGCGGGGTCGGGTGGTCGAAGACTAGCGTCGCGGGCAGGCGCAGGCCGGTGACCGCGCCCAGCCGGTTGCGCAGTTCGACGGCGGTGAGCGAGTCGAAACCGAGCTCGGTGAACGGACGCCCGGCCTCGACGGCGGCGGCGTCGGCGTACCCCAGGACCGTCGCGACCTGGTCGAGGACGAGCCGCAGCAGGGCCGCGGCGCGCTCCTCGCGGTCGAGGCCGGCGAGCCGCCCGGTCAGCGCGGCGGTCTCCGCCGGGCCGGACCGCGCGGCGCGGCGACGGGGCGCCCGGACCAGGCCGCGCAGGACCGGCGGCAGGGTGCCCGCCTCGGCCTGGGCGCGCAGCGCCGGCCCGTCCAGCGCCATCGGCACCGTCGCGGGCAGGCCGGTGAGCAGGGCGGCGTCGAGGAGCGCGAGGCCGTCCGCCGCGGGAAGCGGCCGTACGCCGGCCCGGGCCAGCCGGTCGGTGTCGGCGCGGTCGAGGCCGGCGGTCATGCCGCCGCCCGACTCCGCCCACGGGCCCCAGGCCAGCGAGTGCGCCGGCAGGCCCGCGGCCCGTCGCCGGTGGGCGAGCGCGTCCAGGAAGGCGTTGGCCGCCGCGTAGTTGGCCTGGCCGGGGCTGCCCGTCACGCCCGCCGCCGAGGAGTACGTGACGAAGAGCGCGAGGCGGCCGGCGGCGGTCAGCTCGTGCAGGTTCGCGGCGGCGTCCACCTTCGGCCGCAGCACGTCGCCGAGCGTCTCGGGGGTGAGCGAGGTCAGGGTGCGGTCGGCCAGCACGCCGGCGGTGTGCACCACGCCGGTCAGCGGGTGCGCCGGGTCGATCCGGTCCAGCAGCGCGGCGAGGGCGGCCCGGTCGGCGGCGTCGCACGCCTCGACAGTCGCGGTGGCGCCCAGGTCGGCGAGGGCTGCGACCAGGTCGGCTGCGCCGTCGGCGTCGGCGCCGTGCCGGCTGGTGAGCAGCAGGTGCCGGGCCCCGTACCGGGTGACCAGGTGGCGGGCGGTCAGTGCGCCGAGGGCACCGGTGCCGCCGGTGACCAGCACCGTGCCCTCCGGGTCCAGCGCCGGCGCCGGCGCGTCGGGTTCCGGGGCGGCGACGAGCCGGGGCACGCGGAGCGCCCCGTCGCGTACCGCCGCCTGCGGCTCGTCGGCCGACAGCAGGCCGGCGAGGGCGGCCGCGCAGTTCTCCTCGTCGTCGACGTCGACGACGAGGAAGCGGCCGGGGTGCTCGGCCTGGGCGGAGCGGAGCAGGCCCCACACGGCGGCGCCGGCGAGGTCGGTGACCTCCGCGTCGTCGTCCACGGCGACGGCGCCGCCGGTGAGGACCACCAGCCGGGAGTCGCCGGTGTGCGGTTCGGCGGCGAGCCAGCCCTGGAGCACGGCGAGGACCTCGGCGAGCAGGTCGTGGACGGCGCCGGGGCCGGTCGCGCCGGCCACCGGGTACAGCACGGCGTCGGGTACCCCGGCGTCGCGGAGCGCGTCGAGGTCGGCGTACCGGGCGGCGGGCGGGCCGGACGGCAGCGGGGCGGGACGTTCGCCGAGCACCGCCCAGGTCGTGCCGTCGGCAGCGCCCCCGGCGACGGGGTGCCGGAGCCAGTCGAGGCGGAACAGCGAGCGCCGCCACGCGGACCCGCCGGCGGTGAGCTCCCCCGCCGGCAGGGGCCGCAGTACCAGGGAGCCGACCCGGGCGACCGGCGCCCCGGTGGCGTCGGCGACCAGCATGGACACCGTGTCCGGACCGGTGGGGGTCAACCGCACCCGCAGCGTGTCGGCGCCGTGGGCGGACAGCGTCACGTCGGACCAGGCGAACGGCATCCGGGCCTCGCCGGGGTCGACGACGCCCAGCCCGACCGCCTGCACGGCGGCATCGAGCAACGCCGGGTGCAGCCCGTACCCACCGGCGTCGCCGGCCGCCGGCTCGGGCAGCGCCACCTCGGCGTACACGTCCGCGCCGACGCGCCAGGCGGCACGCAGCCCGGAGAAGGCCGGGCCGTACGCGAACCCGGCCCGTGCCGCCCGCCCGGCCAGCTCCGACACGTCCAGGGAGGTGGCGTCGCTCGGCGGCCACTGCGCCAGCGTGCCGGTGTCCTCATCCGGCTCCTCGGTGAGCAGGCCGGTGGCGTGCCGTACCCAGATGTCGTCGGTGCCGGCGCGGCGGGCGTGGACGGTGAGCTGCCACGCTCCGCCGCCGGTGCGTTCGGCGGCGACCTGCACGTCGACGCCGCCGGTCTCGGGCAGCACCAGCGGCGCCTGGAGGGTCAGCTCGGCGAGCCGTTCGGCGCCGACCTCCGCGCCGGCCCGCATCGCCAGTTCCACGAACCCGGTGCCGGGCAGGAGCACGACGTCGCGCAGGGCGTGCTCGGCCAGCCAGGGCTGGGTCTCCACGGACAACCTGCCGGTGAGCGTCACCTCGTCGCCGTCGGCCGAGCGGAACACCGCGCCGAGCAGCGGGTGGCCGGTCGGGGTCAGCCCGGCGGCGGTCACGTCGGCGGGCTGCGGCAGGGGCAGCAGCCAGTAGCGTTCGCGCTGGAACGCGTACGTGGGCAGGTCGACCGGCACGGGCGGGCCGGCGAACAGGGCCGCCCAGTTCACCGGCACGCCCCTGGCCCACACGGTGGCCGCGGCGGCCAGGGCGGTCGTCGCCTCGTCGTGCTCGGCGCGCAGCACGGGGGCGCAGACCGCCTGGTCCGCGCCGACGATCTCCTGGGTGAGCGCGCAGAGCACTCCGCCCGGGCCCACCTCGACGTACGCGCCGACACCCAGCTCACGCAGCGTGGTCACGGCGGCGTCGAAGCGGACCGTGTCGCGGACGTTGCGCAGCCAGTACGCCGGGGAGCACACCTCGTCGGGGTCGAGCACCGATCCGGTCACGGTGGAGACCACGGGGATGCGGGGCGCGGCGAAGGTCAGTTGCCCGAGCACGTCGCCGAACGCGTCGAGCATCGGGTCCATGCGGGCGGAGTGGAACGCGTGGCTGACCCGCAGCCGCCTGGTGCTGCGGCCGAGGGCTGCGAAGTGTGCGGCGACCGCCAGCACGGCGTCCTCGTCGCCGGAGACGACGACGGACTCCGGGCCGTTGACGGCGGCCAGCCCGGCGCCGGGCGTCCCGCCGGCGGTGGCCAGGTGCGCGCGGACCTCCGCCTCGGTGGCGCGGATCGACACCATGGCGCCACCGGTGGGCAGCGCCTGCATCAGCGTGCCCCGGGCGGCCACCAGGCGGGCGGCGTCGGGCAGCGACAGCACGCCGGCGATGTGCGCGGCGGCCACCTCGCCGACCGAGTGCCCGGCCACGAAGTCCGGCACGACACCCCAGGACTCGACGAGCCGGTAGGCGGCGACCTCGATGGCGAAGAGCGCCGCCTGGGCGTACCCGGTGCGGTCGAGCACGTCGGCGGGGCCGTCGAGCACGCCGCGCAGCGGCCGGTCGAGGTGCCTGTCCAGCTCCGCGCAGGCGGCGTCGAAGGCGTCGGCGAAGGCCGGGAAGGCGGCGTACAACCGCTGGCCCATGCCGACGCGCTGGGCGCCCTGGCCGGTGCAGAGCACGGCGACGCGGGTGGGACTGGCGACCCCGCGCCGCACGGACGGGGCCGGGACCCCGTCGGCCAGCGCGCCGAGCCCGGCGAGCAGTTCGTCCCGGTCGGCGCCGAGCAGCACCGCCCGGTGTTCCAGGACGGACCGGCCGGTGGCCAGGGCCCGGCCCACGGCGGCCGGTGCGGCGTCGGGGTGCTCGGCGAGCCAGGAGCGCAGCCGGTCGGCCTGGGCGCCGAGCGCTGCGGCGCTGCGCGCGGAGACGACCCACGGCAGCGGGTCGGGGCCGGTGACGGCGTCGGTGGCCGGCTGCGGCGCGGGCGGGGCGGCCTCGACGATGACGTGGGCGTTGGTGCCGCTGACACCGAACGAGGAGACGCCCGCGCGCATGGGCCTCGTCGCGCGCGGCCACGGGCGCGGCTCGCGGAGCAGGCTCACCGCGCCGGCCGACCAGTCGACGTGCGGGGACGGCTCGTCGACGTGCAGGGTGCGCGGCAGGACGCCGTGACGCATCGCCATGACCATCTTGATGACGCCGGCGACGCCGGCCGCGGCCTGGGTGTGCCCGAGGTTCGACTTGATCGACCCGAGCCACAGGGGCTGGTCGTCGGCCCGGTCCCGGCCGTACGTGGCGAGCAGGGCCTGCGCCTCGATGGGGTCGCCGAGGCGGGTGCCGGTGCCGTGGGCCTCGACGGCGTCCACGTCGGCCGGGGCGAGCCGGGCGTTGGCGAGGGCCTGGCGGATCACGCGTTGCTGCGACGGGCCGTGCGGAGCGGTGAGGCCGTTGGAGGCGCCGTCGGAGTTGACCGCGCTGCCGCGCACGACGGCGAGCACCCGGTGGCCGTTGCGCTGCGCGTCGGAGAGCCGCTCCAGCAGCAGCAGCCCGGCGCCCTCGCTCCAGCCGGTGCCGTCGGCGGTGGCCGCGAAGGACTTGCACCGCCCGTCCGGGGACAGGCCACGCTGGCGGCTGAAGCCGACGAACGTGTCGGGGCTGGACATGACGGTGACGCCGCCGGCCAGCGCGAGGGTGCACTCGCCGGAACGCAGGGCCTGGACGGCGAGGTGCAGCGCCACCAGTGAGGACGAGCAGGCGGTGTCGACGGTGACGGCCGGGCCCTCGAAGCCGAACGTGTACGCGATCCGGCCGGAGACGACGCTGCCGTGGTTGCCCGTGCCGACGAACGCCTCGACCTCCTGCGGCACGCCGTTGAGCCGGGAGACGTAGTCGTGGTACATGACGCCGGTGAAGACGCCGGTGCGGCTGCCCTTGAGCGAGTCCGCGGCGATGCCGGCCCGCTCGACCGTCTCCCAGGCGACCTCCAGCAGGAGGCGCTGCTGCGGGTCCATGGCCAGCGCCTCGCGGGGCGAGATGCCGAAGAAGCCGCCGTCGAACTCGCCGGCGTCGTGCAGGAAGCCGCCCTCGCGGGTGTACGACTTGCCGTGCGCGTCCGGGTCGGGGTCGTAGAGGCTCTCCACGTCCCAGCCCCGGTCCGCCGGGAAGGGTGTGACGGCGTCGACGCCGGACTCGACCAGCCGCCACAGCGCCTCCGGAGTCCGCACCCCGCCCGGGTAGCGGCAGCCCATCGCCACGATCGCGATCGGCTCGTGATTCTGCTCGTCGACGGCCCGCAGGCGCTCGCTGGTCTCGTGCAGGTCAGCGGTGACGCGCTTGAGGTACTCGCGGAGCTTGGCTTCGTTCGCCATCGGGTTGATCACCTGTCGCTAAGGGGCAAGCGGCGGACTCGTGGTCAGGATCGGCCGAACTTCTGGTCGATGAAGTCGAACAGCTCGTCGTCCGAGGCGTCGTCGAGGGCCTGGCCGACGTCGTCGGGCCGGTCGGTGGTGTCGCTCCACCGGGTGACCAGCGCCCGGAGGCGGACCGCCACGGCGGTACGCGTCTCGTCGTCGGCGGCCAGCCGCTCCAGTTCCTCCGGCGCGGTCGCGGCGAACGCGGCCTCCAGCCGGTCCAGCTCGGCGAGCAGGCCCGGTTCGGGCTTCGGCGGGGCGGCGTCGACCAGCAGGAAGTCGGCGAGGGCGGCGGGCGTGGGGCAGTCGAAGATGAGGCTCGCCGGCAGCCGGATGCCGGTGAGGGCGGTCAGCCGGTTGCGCAGCTCCACGGCTGTCAGCGAGTCGAAGCCGAGGCCGGTGAACGTCTGCCCGGACGGCACGACGGTGGCCGGCGGGTAGCCGAGCACCTCGATGACCTGCGCCTTGACCAGGTCCTCCACCAGCCGGCCGCGTTCGGCCTCGGGCGTGCCGGCGAGGCGCTGCGCGAAGGACGGGCCGCCGTCGCCGCCGCCGTCGACGACGCGCCGCCGGGCCCGGACCAGGCCGCGCAGCGGCGCCGGGAGCTGGCCGGCGTCGGCCTGGCGGCGCAGCGCGGCGAGGTCGAGCAGCGCCGGCACCAGGTGGGGGCGTCCACCGTGCAGGCCGGCGTCGAAGAGGCGCAACGCCTGGCCGGTGCCGAGCGGGCTGAGGCCGTTGCGGCTCATCCGCTGCCGCTGTGCGGCGTCGAGTGCGCCCGTCATCCCGCTGTCCGCGGCCCAGAGGCCCCAGGACAGGGACGTGGCGGCGAGGCCGCAGGCGTGCCGGTGCCCGGCGAGGCCGTCGAGGAACGCGTTCGCGGCGGCGTAATTGCCCTGCCCCGGGCCGCCGAGGACACCGGCGACCGACGAGAAGAGGACGAACATCGCCAGCGGCCGCGATCGGGTCAGCTCGTGCAGGTGCCAGGCGGCGTCGGCCTTGGCGGAGAGAACGGCTGACAGCCGGCCGGGGGTCAGCGCCGAGATCACCGTGTCGTCGAGGACGCCGGCGGCGTGCACCACGCCGGTGAGCGGGTGCTCGGCGGGAACGTCGGCCAGCACCGCGGCCAGGCGGTCCCGGTCCGCCACGTCGGCGGCGACCAGGCGGGCCTGCGCACCCAGCGCGGTCAGCTCGGCGAGCAGCTCCGCCGCGCCGGGGGCGTCGGTTCCGCGGCGGCTGACCAGCAGCAGGTGGCGCACCTTGTGCGTACTGACCAGGTGCCGGGCCAGCAGACCGCCGAGGGCGCCGGTGGCCCCGGTGACCAGGACCGTCCCGTCGGGGTCGAGGGCGGCGGCCGGCGCCGGGTCGAGGACGGCTGGCGCGAGCCGGGGCGCCAGCACCTGCTCGTCCCGGACCGCCAGTTGGGGTTCGCCGGTGGCGACCGCACGGGCCACCAGGTCCACGGTGCAGGACTCCGGCTGCCGCGCCTCGTCGAGGTCCACGAGCACGAAGCGGTCGGGGTGCTCCGCCTGGGCCGAGCGCAGCAGGCCCCAGACCGCCGCGCCGGGCAGGTCGCCCGTACGACAGGTGTCGCCGGCGGCGACGGCCCCGCGGGTCAGCACGACCAGCCGCCGCTGTGCCAGCCGGTCGTCGGCGAGCCAGCCCTGGACGGCGGCCAGCACCGCCGTGAGCCGGCTCCGCGTCGCGGCGGGAACCGGGGCGTCCTCGTCGTCGGTGTACGCGGCGAGCAGCACCAGTTCCGGGTCGATCCGGCCGGAGTCGACCGCCTCCGCCAGCTCGGCGAGCCTGTACCTGGCGATCTCGGACAGGTCGGACGGCGCGTCGCCGAGGAGCACCACCCGGACGGTCGCCGGGGTACCCGGCCGCACGCTCTGCCAGTTGACGGCGTACAGCGGGTCGGCTGCGGAGTCACCGCCGCGCACCTGGTCGGCGGTGACGGGGCGGGAGACCAGGGAGTCGATCCGGGCGACGGGGGCGCCGGCCGGGTCGGTCAGGGTCAGGGCCACGCCGCCGCCGCTGCGCCGGGCGCGTACCCGCAGCGCGGTCGCGCCGACCGCCGAGAGGGTGACGCCGGTCCAGGCGAAGGGCAGGCGTACGCCGGAGGCATCATCCGCGTCGGAGTCGAGCAGGCCGACGACGTGCAGCGCAGCGTCCAGCAGGGCGGGATGCAGGCCGAAGCCGGCGACCTCGGCGCCGTCGGGCACCGCCACCTCGGCGCACACCTCGTCGCCGGTGCGCCAGACGGCGCGCAGGCCACGGAAGAGGGTGCCGTATTCGACGCCCAGACGGGACAGCTCGGTGTAGATCCCGTCGACCGCGACGGCGGTGGCGGCGCTGGGCGGCCACGGCGCCGGATCGGACCGGTCGGGCTGCGGTACGGCGGGGGCGAGGACGCCCGCCGCGTGGCGGTCCCACTCGCCGTCCGGGTCGGCGGCGGCGCGGGAGTGGATGGCGACCGTCCGGCGACCGTCCTCGTCCGCCGCGCCCAGTTTCACCTGCACCGCCCGGGTGCCGTCCTCGGCGAGCGCCAGCGGGGCCTGGAGGGTCAGCTCGTCGAGGGTGTCGCAGCCGACCTGCGCGCCCGCGTGCAGGACCATCTCGACCAGGGCGGCGCCGGGCACCACCACCGAGTCCCAGACGACGTGTTCGGCGAGCCACGGGTGTGTCAGTACGGAGAGTTCGGTGCCGAACACCCGTACGTCGTCGTCGGCGACGCGTACGGCGGCGCCGAGCAGCGCGTGGTCGACGGGGCGGACACCGAGCCCGGGCGCCGTCTCGACCCCCGCGCTGGCGTTGAGCCAGTAGCGCTGCTGGTCGAAGGCGTACGTGGGCAGGGCGATGGCGCGGGGGCGTGCCTCGGCTGCCCGCTCGGGGCCGGCCCCGTCGAGGGCGGCGAGGTATCCGGTCCAGTCGACGTGGCCGCCGGTGACGTACCACTCGGCGAGGGCGGTGCGCAGCGTGTCGGCCTCGGAGTGCCCGGCGCGCATCGTGGCGGTGAACCGGACCTCGCCGGCCGCCTCGACGCAGTCCTGCGCCATGGCGGTGAGTACGGCGTCGGGGCCGACCTCCAGGAACTGGGTGACGTCCTGCTGGTGGAGGGTGCGCACCGCGTCGGCGAACCGTACCGGCTGGCGTACGTGCCGCACCCAGTAGCCCGGGTCGGTCAGCTCCGCCGCGTCCGCGACCGCGCCGGTCACGTTCGACACGATCGGCACCCGCGGCGGCTGCCAGTCCAGCCCCGCCACCACCGACGCGAACTCGTCCAGCATCGGATCCATCAACCGCGAATGGAACGCGTGACTGACCGCCAGTTCCTTGACCCGCCAACCCCGCTCACGGCAGGCCGCCACCACCGAAGCGACCTCGCCGGCGGCACCCGACACCACCACCGACGCCGGACCGTTCACCGCCGCCACGTCCACACCCGACGACGCGATCAGCTCGGCGACAGCCTCCTCCGCCGCGCCCACCGCCGCCATCACCCCACCCGACGGCAGAGCCTGCATCAACCGGCCCCGCGCCGCCACCAACGTGCACGCGTCCCTCAGGGACAACATCCCCGACACGTACGCGGCCGTCACCTCACCGATCGAATGACCCGCCAGGAAATCAGCCCGCACACCCCACGACGCGAGCAACTCCCACAACGCCACCTCAACAGCGAACAACCCCGCCTGGGCAAAGACGGTCTGATCCACCAGGGCAGCCTCATCCGACCCCGCCTGCGCGAACACCACATCCCGCAACGCACGCGGCAACAAACCCTCAAACCCCGCACACACCCCGTCGAAGGCCTGCGCGAACACCGGGAACGTCTCGTATAGCTCCCGGCCCATACCCACACGCTGCGAACCCTGACCGGTGAACAACACCGCCCGACGACCCGCCGACACCACACCCGACACCACCGACCGGCCCTCGGCAACAGCCGACAGCCCGGCCACCAGCTCGTCCACGTCCGAGCCCCACACCACCGCGCGGTGCTCCAACGCCGCCCGCGACCTCACCAACGACCACGACACATCCCACGACGACACGCCAGACCCAGGCACGAACGACGCCAACCTCGACGCCTGCCCCACCAGAGCACGCTCCGAACGCCCCGACACCACCCACGGCACCGGCACACCCACCGGCACCGCGACGGGCTCGGGATCGGCTTCGGCCTCCGGCTGTTCCAGGACCACGTGCGCATTGGTCCCCGAGATGCCGAACGACGACACACCCGCCCGCCGAGGGCGCTCGACGCCCGGCCACTCGCGCGCCTGGGTCACCAGCTCCACCGCACCCGACGACCAATCCACATGCGACGACGGCACATCCACGTGCAGCGTCGCCGGCACGGTCCCGTGCCGCATCGCCGAGATCATCTTGATGATGCCCGCCACCCCCGCAGCGGCCTGCGTGTGACCGATGTTCGACTTCACCGACCCGAGCAACAGCGGCACATCCCGGCCCTGCCCGTACGTCGCCAGCAAAGCCTGTGCCTCGATCGGATCACCCAACGTCGTACCCGTACCGTGCGCCTCCACCACGTCCACGTCGGCGACGCCCAGCCGGGCGTTGGCGAGCGCCTGCCGGATGACCCGCTGCTGGGAGGGGCCGTTCGGCGCCGTCAAACCATTCGACGCACCGTCCTGGTTCACCGCCGAACCCCGCACCACCGCCAGCACCCGACGCCCGTCGCGTCGCGCGTCCGACAAGCGCTGCACCAGCAGCACACCGACGCCCTCGGCGAGCGCCGTGCCGTCCGCCGCGTCGGCGAACGCCCGGCACCGGGCCACCGGGGACAGGTTGCCCTGCCGGGTGAAGTCGACGAACACCGCGGGAGTGGGCATCACCGTCACGCCACCGGCCAGCGCGAGATCGCACTCCCCCGACCGCAGCGCCTGCACCGCCAGGTGCAACGCCACAAGCGACGACGAACACGCCGTGTCCACAGTCACCGCCGGCCCCTCGAACCCGAACGAGTACGCCACCCGGCCCGAGGCGATGCTGCCCGCGTTGCCGAGGCCGAGGTAGTCCTCCACGCCCGCCGGCGGGGTCTCCGGCGGGTGGGCGTACCCGCTGTGGGTCATGCCGGCGAAGACCCCGACCCGGGCGCCCTTCAGGCTTGTGGGGTCGATCCCCGCCGTCTCGACGGCCTCCCACGAGGTCTGCAGCAGCAGCCGCTGCTGCGGGTCCATGGCGAGGGCCTCGCGCGGCGAGACCCCGAACAGCCGAGGGTCGAACTCGGCGGCGTCGGCCACGAATCCGCCCTCCCGGACCGAGGAGGTGCCCGGCCGGGACCGCTCCGGGTCGTAGAGCGCGTCGAGATCCCAGCCGCGGTCGGTGGGGAAGGAGGCGATCGCGTCACCGCCGGACGCGACGAGATCCCACAGTTCCTCGGCGGTGCGCACCCCGCCGGGGAACCGGCAGCCGATGCCGACGATCGCGATGGGCTGCTGCGCGTCGGCCTCGACGTCCCGGAGCCGTTGCCGGGTCCGCCGCAGGTCGGCGGTGACTCTCTTCAGGTACTCCCGGAGCTTCTCTTCGGTGTCCATCAACCCAGCCCATCGCGATTCACGGCGGAGACTCGACGTAAGCGACGGTACGAATGCGCAGAAGTCTCAGGCGACACCTGTATCTGTCGTTCGGCTCGCTCGGCCGAGAGCCACGCAGATCCCCATCTGCCGGGAGAAGTTATTGGTTGCGCGCGAGCGCGGACAACCCCTAACCAGGCAACCGACCAGCTAGGGGTGTCCGGTCCCGACCCGTCGCACTAGCGTCGCCTCGACCGGGTCCGCGCCGATCCGGTCGGCAACCGCAGCCGCCGGAAGGACCACCAGAGGATGACGACGCCAGATACCGACAACGGCTTGTGGGTGCGACGCTTCCACCCCGCTCCGGGCGGCGCGAGGCGGTTGGTGTGCCTGCCCCACGCCGGCGGGTCGGCAAGCTTCTACTTCCCGGTGTCCCGCGCTCTCTCCCCCGCCGTGGAGGTGCTGTCGATCCAGTACCCGGGACGGCAGGACCGGCGCCACGAGAAGTGCATCGGCGACATCCACGACCTCGCGCGCGAGGTGTTCACCGTGCTGCGGCCCTGGCGGGACGAGCCGCTGGCCATCTTCGGGCACAGCATGGGGGCCAGCCTCGGCTTCGAACTCGCCCGGCTCATCGAGCAGGACGGCGGCAGCGTCGCGCACCTGTTCGCCTCCGGGCGCCGGGCGCCGTCGAAGTCACGGCACGAGACGGTGCACCTGCTCGACGACGAGGGGCTGCTGGCCGACGTCCGGAAGCTGAGCGGCACCAACTCCGCCGTCCTCGGGGATCCGGAGATGCTGCGCGCCGCGTTGCCGGCGATCCGCAACGACTACCGGGCCGCCGAACGGTACACCTACCGGCCGGGGCCGCCGCTGAGCTGCCCGATCACCGTCCTCACCGGTGACGACGACCCGAAGACGACTGTCGAGGAGGCCCGGGCGTGGTCGGACCACACCACCGCGGCGTTCGACCTGAAGGTCTACCCGGGCGGGCACTTCTTCCTCGCCGAGCACCAGCCGGCGATCCTGCGGGCCATCTCGACGGCACTGAGCGCGGCGCCGGCGGTCTGATCCCACCGGACGAGGGGCCCGTCCGCCGGTCGTCACGACCGGTCGGCGGGCCCCTCGTCCGTGCGCGGTGTCACCGCTTGTGGCCGACCGCGATCACGTAGTCCATCTGCGCCAGCTCACGCTTCATGAGGTCCTGGTTCTTCCAGTGGGCCGCCATGCTCTTGCGGACGGCCGGCTTGACGACGGCCCGGAACGCGGGGTCGTTGGTCCGCTCGGCCATGTACGCCCGCCAGCCCTCCCAGGTCTGCTCCTTGATCGAGCGGACCTCCGGGTTGGCGAAGCCGGCCTCGACCAACTGCTGCCGGTACGTGTCCCGGTCGTGCCAGTTCTCCTTCGGGATGCTGAACTTGACGAAACTCAGCGGGCCGGACTGGATGGCGGCGCGGACGACGTCGCCGCTGACCGGGATGATGTCGGCCGTGGCGAGCACGCCGCCCGGGCGCAGCACCCGCAGCGCCTCGGCGAAGAACGCGCTGCGCGGGTAGAAGTGGAAGGCGGACTCCAGGGCGACGACCCGGTCGAAGGTGTTGTCCTCGAAGGGCAGTTCGGTGGCGCTGCCGAGCCGGAAGTCGGTCCGGTCGGCGAGCCCCTCCTCCTGCGCCCGGCGCTGTGCCGCCTCGACGTGGTGCGGGGTGATGTTCAGGCCGTACACCTTGGCGACCTGGCGCTCCCGCAGCCACTTGAAGTCCTGGTCCCCGTAGCCGAAGCCGACGTCGAGCACGGTGTCGTCGGGCTTGAGCCCGGCGGCGTCGGCCAGCTTGTCGGCCAGCGCGTCGGCGGCCGTGTCGATGTCGGTGACCCCGTCGGACCAGTAGCCCACGTTCATGTAGTGGGTACGGCGGGCCGCGAACTCCACGTCGGGTGACTGGATCTCGTAGAAGCGCCGGACCCGGGTGATGGGGTCGGCGGTGAAGACCGTGCGGATCGCCCGGCCGGCGATCTTCAGGTTCTCGAACATGTCGGTTCCTTCCGGTGGGTGGATGCCGATCAGCCGCGCCGGATCTGCCGGCGCAGATCCTCGACGAGCGCGGGCACGACGGCCGGGTCGGCGGCGGCGCCGAAGACGTAGAAGTCGGGCCGGACGAGCACCGCCACCGCGTCGTACCGCTTGAGGTGGGGCAGGTACACGTCGTCGAGGTCGAAGGCCGTCGGCGCGGCGCCGGATCCGGGTACGGGCGCGCCGGCGGGAACGATCCGGACGACCCGCGTGCCGAGCGTGTCCAGGAAGGCCCGGGCGTCGGCGTCGAGCAGGTCGTCGGGGTCCTCGGCGCAGAGCAGGACGAAGCCGGTGCCGACGACCTCGTCGAAGAGCCCGGCGCGGCCGTCGACCTCGACGCGGCCCTGCGGCATCGGGGCGCCGGCGGCCTCGCAGCCGCTGTGCAGGATCCCGCCGGACAGGGGCTCCAGCAGGGACCGGGTGCGCGGGCGGGCGGTACGCCGGCGCAGCTCGGCGAGCATCGCGGCGTCGCGGCCGGCCGCGGCGGCGCGGTCGGTCTCGCAGATCACCGTGCCCGAGTCCATGGACATCCGGATGGCGTGCTGCACGTGCGCGCAGCGCTCCTCCTGGTAGGTGTCCAGCAGGGCCTCGTCGGCGAGGCCGCGGTGCACCAGGTCGAGCTTCCAGGCGAGGTTGAGTGCGTCGCGGAAGCCCGAACTCATCCCCTGCCCCATGAACGGCGGCATCACGTGCGCCGCGTCGCCGGCGAGCAGGATCCGCCCGGAACGCCAGCGCCCGGCCGAGCATGCCTGGGTGGTGTAGACGCCGTACCGCTCCAGGGTGGCGTTGTCGGGGGTGATGTCGAAGAGGCCGAGCAGCCGCCACACGTTGGCGGCGCTCTCGAACTCCTCGCGGCTCTCCCCCGGCACCCGCATGAACTCCCACCGCCGGTGCCCCGGGCCGGCCGACACGGCCGTGCGGGGCCGCGCCGGGTCGCAGACCTGCAGGTTGTTCGGCTTGAACTCGCGGGCCTCGTGCGGGACCACGTCGCAGACCAGCCAGTCGTACGTGAAGCCGAGGTCGGTGACGCCGCTGCCCAGGTGCTCCCGCACGAAGCTGTTGGCCCCGTCGCAGCCGATGACCCAGCGGGCCGCGCGGACCTCCTCGCCGTCCGGGCCGGCGATGGTCACCTCGACCCGGTCGTCGTGCTCGACCAGGCCCGTCACCTGGTACGGGCGCAGCACCGTGACACCCGGCAGCTCCGCGCCCCGCTCGGCGAGCAGCGCCTCCAGTCCCGGCTGGTAGAACGAGACCGAGTCGGGCCAGCCCATCGGGCCGTCGCCGGTGACCTTGACGTGCAGCAGGGTCCGGCCGAAGCCGTTCTTGAAGGTGTACTCGCCGGACGACTCCACCACCGGCCCGAGGCGGTCGGCGACGCCGGCGGCGGCCAGGACACGGCTCGCCTCCCCGTCGTACGACACCGCGCGGGGGAAGTTGTAGGGAGTGGCCCACCGCTCGACCGCCGTGACGGTGAGCCCTCGCTGCGCCAGCAGGATCGTGAGCATCTCACCGACGGGGCCGTAGCCCACGATCAGGACGTCGGTCGTCAGCATCGGTATCGGTTCCTCAGGGGTCGGTCGGACACGGGGTCGGCTTGCGGCGGGCGGGGCGGCCGGACGGCCATCAGATGCCGAGTTCGGAGTCGATGAGGTCGAACAGGTCGTCGTCGCTGGCCAGTTCGAGATCGAGGTCGGGATCGCCGCCCGTGCCGGCGCGCATCGTCCGCCACTTGGCGATCAGCACCTCCAGGCGCGACCCGATCTGGTCGTGCAGCTCCGGTTCCACAGTGGCCTCGGTCAGCGAGCGCTCCAGGTTCTCCAGGTCCGCGAGGACCGGCGGGGCCGCCGGTCCGGTGTCCGGCGCCAGCTCGGACACCAGGTACGTGGCCAGCTCGTTCGGATCCGGGTAGTCGAAGATCAGCGTGGCCGGCAGGCGCAGGCCGGTGGCCGTGGTCAGCCGGTTGCGCAGCTCGACGGCGGTCAGCGAGTCGAAGCCGATCTGGCTGAACGCCCGGCCCGGGGCCACCGCCACCCGGCTGCCGTGCCCGAGCACGCTCGCCGCCTGCTCGCGTACCAGGTCGACCACGAGGGTGTGGCGCTCGGGCCCGTCCAGCGCCGCCAGCTCGTCGGCGAGCGTGCGCCCGCCGCCGGCCGGGGTGGCCGCCCGCGCCGTCGGCCGCTCCCGGCGCAGCAGCCCGCGCAGCAGCGCCGGGGGCCGCTCGGCCCGCTCGCCGAGCGCGGCGACGTCGATCCTCGTCGGCACCAGCACCGGCTCGGCCAGCCGCAGGCCCGCGTCGAACAGGGCCATCCCCAGCTCGGACGGGATGGCGAGCTGCCCGTCACGGGCGGTGATCCGGGGATCGGTCCGGTCCAGCTTGGCGGTCATCTCGCTGGCCTGCTCCCACAGCCCCCAGGCGAACGACCGGCCCGGCAGCCCCTGCGCACGGCGGGCCAGGGCGAGCGCGTCGAGGAACGCGTTGGCCGCCGCGTAGTTGGCCTGACCGGGGACGCCGAAGACTCCGGCGCCGGAGGAGAAGAGCACGAACCCGGCGAGGTCGAGGTGGCGGGTGAGCTCGTGCAGGTGCCACGCGGCGTCGAGCTTCGGCGCGAAGACCGTGTCGACGCGCTGCGGGGTGAGGGCGGTGACCACCCCGTCGTCGAGCACCCCGGCGAGGTGCACGACGGCGGTCAACGGGTGCCGCTCCGGTACCGCCGCCAGCACCCCGGCGAGGTTGTCGCGGTCGGACACGTCGGCCGCCACCACCGTGGCCTCGGCCCCCAGGGCCCGCAGTTCGTCGAGCGCCTCGGTCGCGCCGGGGGCCCGCTCGCCGCGGCGGCTGACCAGCAGCAGCCGCCGTACGCCGTGCGTCTCGACCAGCCGCCGGGCGACCAGCCGGCCCAGGGTCCCGGTGCCGCCGGTCAGCAGCACCGTGCCGTCGGAGTTCCACGCCCGGGGCATGGTGAGCACCACCTTGCCGACGTGCCGGGCCTGGCTGACGTGCCGGAACGCCTCCGGCGCCTGGCGGACGTCCCACACCTGGGTGGGCAGCGGGGTGAGCGTCCCCCGTTCGAAGAGCCCCAGCAGAACGACCAGCATGCGCTGCACCTCGTCGGGCTCCTGCAGGGTCAGGTCAAAGGCGGTGTAGGCCACCCCCGGATGGTCGACGGCGACGCGGGCGGCGTCGCGGATGTCGGTCTTGCCCATCTCGACGAACCGCCCGCCGCGCGGCAGCAGCCGCAGCGAGGCGTCGACGAACTCGCGGGCCAGCGAGTCCAGCACGACGTCCACGCCCCGGCCGCCGGTGGCGTCGGTGAAGCGGGTCTCGAAGTCGAGGGTCCGGGACGAGGCCAGGTGCTCCTCGTCGAGACCGAGCGCGCGCAGGGCGTCCCACTTGGCGGGGCTGGCGGTGGCGTACACCTCGGCCCCGAGGTGGCGGGCGAGCTGCACGGCGGCCATGCCGACGCCGCCGGCCGCCGCGTGCACCAGCACCGACTCGCCCCGGGTGAGCCCGGCCAGATTGACCAGCCCGTGGTACGCGGTCAGGAAGACCACCGGCACGGACGCGGCCTCGACGTACGACCAGCCGGCCGGCATCGGGGCCAGCAGGCGGCGGTCGGTGACCGCGACGGGTCCGAAGCAGCCCACGAAGACACCGAAGACGCGGTCGCCGGGGCGCAGGTCGGTCACCTCGGCGCCGACCTCGACGACCTCGCCGGCGCCCTCGCCGCCGAGCGGGCCCGCGTCGCCCGGGTAGAGACCGAGCGCGTTGAGCACGTCGCGGAAGTTGAGGCCGGCGGCGCGGACGCGGACCCGGACCTCGCGGGGGCCGAGCGCGGCGTCGGCGGCGTCGGTGGCGACCAGGGTGAGGTTCTCCAGGCTGCCGCGCACCGGCGCGTCCAGCCGCCACGCGGCGGCGGGCGGTGCGGGCAGCTCGCCGGCCGACCCGGCCCGCGCCAGCCGCGGCACGTACGCCGCGCCGACCCGGATCGCGGCCTGCGGCTCGTCCGCCGCCAGGAGGGCGGCCACCTCGTCGGGGCCGATCCCGTCGCCGTCGACGTCGACGACGACGATCTGGCCCGGGTTCTCCGACTGGGCGGAGCGCACCAGGCCCCACGCCGCCGCGGCGGCCGGGTCGGTCACCTCGCCGGCGTGGTGCACGGCCACCGCGCCCCGGGTCACCAGCAGCAGCCGCGACGCCGCCCAGCGGGGCTCGGTGAGCCAGCGCCGGACCAGGTCGAGGGCCTGCACGGCGGCGTGGCGCGCCGCGCGGGGGGTGGGCTGCGCGGGGTGCGCGCCGAGCGGCACGAGCACCGCCCCGGGCAGGGCCAGTCCGGCGTCCACCGCGTCGGCGAGCCCGTCCAGCCCGTGGTGCAGCGGGAACCCGTCCAGGCCGGGGGCGACGGCCACGGCGTCAACCGGGGTGGCCGTCTCGACGGGCGGCAGCGGCGTCCAGTCGACGCGGAACAGGGCGTCGCGGGTGGCCCGGTCGTCGGTGACGGCCAGCTCGGTGGTGGAGATCGGGCGCATCGTCAGGGCGGCCACCTCGGCCACCGGGGCGCCGGTCGGATCGGCGACGGTCAGCGCGATGGCGTGCGGCCCGACCCGGGTCAGCCGTACCCGCAGGGCGGTGGCCCCGGTGGCGTGCAGGCTGACGCCGTTCCAGGCGAACGGCAGCAGGAGCTGGCCGGCCCCGGCCCCGGCGAGACCGCCGAAGTGCGCGGCGTGCAGGGCGGCGTCGAACAGGGCGGGGTGCAGGCCGTACCGGTCGGCGTCGACCCGCTGGGCCGCCGGCAGCTCCACCTCGGCGTAGACCTCGTCGCCGCCGGTCCACACCGCGCGCAGGCCCTGGAAAGCCGGCCCGTACGCGTACCCGTCGGCTTCCAGGCCGGCGTAGAAGCCGGTCAGGTCGACGGGCCGGGTGTCGGGCGGCGGCCAGGCGGTGAGCTGCGGCGACACCGCGGGCTGGTCGGCGCGGAGGGTGGCGCTGGCGTGCCGGGTCCACGGCTGTCCCGCCGGCGCGTCGGCGGGCCGGGAGTGCACGGTCACCGGCCGGCGTCCGTCGCCGGCGCCCGCGCCGACCGCCACCTGCACCTGCGTCGCGCCGTCGGCGGGCAGGGTCAGCGGGGCCTCGATGACCAGCTCGTCGAGGAACGGGTGGCCGACCTCGTCGCCGGCGCGCAGGCAGAACTCCACCAGGCCGGTGCCGGGCACCAGCGCGCTGCCGGTGACCCGGTGGTCGGCCAGCCACGGCTGCGCGTCGGCCGACAGCCGCCCGGTGAACAGGTGGCCCCTCGTCTCGGCCAGCACGACCGACGCGCCGAGCAGCGGATGACCGGCGGCGTCCAGACCGGCGGCGCCGACGTCGCCGGGGCCGGAGACCGCCCGGGGCCAGTAGCGGCGGTGGGCGAACGCGTACGTGGGCAGGTCGACGCGCCGGCCGCCGGCCAGTGCGGGCCGCCAGTCCACCGCGACCCCGGACACGTGGAGCTGGGCCAGGGAGAGCAGGAACCGCTCCCGGCCGCCCTGGTCGCGTTGCACCGAGCCGACCACCACGGCATCGCCGTCGTGGTCGGCGAGGGTCTCCTCCACGCCGACGGTGAGCACCGGGTGGGGGCTGCACTCGACGTACGTGTCGTGGCCCTCGGCGGCCAGCGCGCGGATCGCCCGTTCCAGCTCGACGGGCCGGCGCAGGTTGCGGTACCAGTAGTCGGGCCCCATCTCCTCGCCGTCGAGCCAGCGCAGGTCGGTGGTGGAGAACAGCGGCACGGCGGCCGGGCCGGGGGCGATGCCGGCCAGCACCTCGGCCAGCTCGTCGCGGATGCGTTCCACCTGGGCGGAGTGGGAGGCGTAGTCGACGGCGATGCGCCGCACCCGGGCCTGCTCGCCGGCCAGCTCGGCGAGCAGTTCCTCGACCGCCTCCGGCTCGCCGGAGACCACGACGGCGACCGGCCCGTTCACGGCGGCGACCGAGATCCGCTCACCGAAGCGGGCGATCCGGTCGCGGACCGTGTCGGCGGGCAGCGCGACGGAGGCCATCGCCCCGTGCCCGGCCAGAGCCCGTAGCGCGCGGCTGCGCAGCGCCACCACCCGGGCGGCGTCGGGCAGGGAGAGCACCCCGGCGACGCAGGCGGCGGCGATCTCGCCCTGGGAGTGGCCGACCACGGCGGCCGGCTGCACGCCGTACGAGCGCCACAGCTCGGCCAGCGACACCATCATCGCGAACAGGGCGGGCTGCACGACGTCGACCTCGTCGAGGCCGGGCGCGCCCGGCGCCTGGCGCAGCACGTCCAGCAGCGACCAGTCCAGGTACGGCCGCAGCGCCGCGTCGCAGGCCGCCATGCGTTCGGCGAACACGGGGGCCTGGTCGAGCAGGTCCAACCCCATGCCGAGCCACTGGGAGCCCTGCCCGGGGAAGACGAAGACGCACCGGCCGGTGGGCCGCGCCTCGCCGCGCGTGACCGCCGGGTCGGGCCGGCCCTCGACGAGCGCGTCGAGGGCGTCGGCGACCCGCTGCGCGGACGCGGCTACCAGCACCGCTCGGGAGTCGAAGGCGCCCCGGCTGGTGGCCAGCGACCACGCCACGTCGAGGGGCCGCTGGTAGGGGCGGGCGGCGAGGTGCTCCCGCAGCCGCCGCGCCTGGCCGGCGAGCGCCTGCGGGGTACGCGCCGACAGCAGCCACGGCAGCGCGCGCTCCTGCGGCGGCTCGGATTCGGCGGCCTCCGGCGGCGCCTCGGCGACCGACTCGACGATCACGTGGGCGTTGGTGCCGCTGATGCCGAACGACGAGACGCCGGCGCGCACCGGCCGGTCCGCCGCCGGCCACGGGCGGGCCTCGGTGAGCAGCTGCACCGCTCCCGAGTCCCAGTCGATCCGCGAGCTGCGGCGCTCGGCGTGCAGGGTGCGGGGCAGCCGCCCGTGCCGCATGGCGAGGACCATCTTGAGCACGCCGGCGACGCCGGCCGCGGCCTGGGTGTGCCCGAGGTTGGACTTGACTGAGCCGAGCAGCACCGGCGCGGCGCCGGCCGGGCGCTGCCCGTACGTGGCGAGGATCGCCTCCGCCTCGATGGGGTCGCCGAGCGACGTGCCGGTGCCGTGCGCCTCCACCACGTCCACGTCGGCGGCACTCAGCCCGGCGGCGGCGAGCGCGGCCTTGATGACCCGTTCCTGCGACGGCCCGTTCGGGGCGGTCAGCCCGTTCGACGCGCCGTCGGAGTTGACCGCCGAGCCGCGCACGACGGCCAGCACGGGGTGGCCCCGGCGGCG
This sequence comes from Micromonospora sp. NBRC 110037, assembly GCF_001652995.1. Lineage (NCBI taxonomy): Bacteria > Bacillati > Actinomycetota > Actinomycetes > Micromonosporales > Micromonosporaceae > Micromonospora > Micromonospora sp. NBRC 110037. Next base: position 521,288 of record NZ_BBVA01000002.1, on the reverse strand, counting down.
GGCCTCGGAGAGCCGCTCCACCACCAGCATCCCGACGCCCTCGGACATGCCGAAGCCGTCGGCGTCCTCGGCGAACGCCTTGCACCGCCCGTCGGCGGCGAGACCGCGCTGGCGGCTGAAGCCGGTCAGCCCGGCCGGGGTGGACATCACCGACACCCCACCGGCCAGCGCCAGGTCGCAGTCGCCCTGGCGCAGCGCCTGGACGGCCAGGTGCAGCGCCACCAGCGACGCCGAGCAGGCGGTGTCGACGGTGACAGCCGGCCCCTCCAGCCCGAGCGCGTACGCGACCCGGCCGGAGAGGACGCTGCCGGCGGTGCCGGTCAGCAGGTGCCCCTCGTCGGCGGTGACCTCGCCGTCGTCGGAGACGACACCGGGGGCGACCCGGTCGGCGTAGTCCTGCCCGTGGGTGCCGGCGAAGACGCCGGTGCGGCTGCCCCGCAGGGTGGCCGGGTCGATGCCGCCGCGTTCCAGCGCCTCCCAGGAGGTCTCCAGCAGCAGCCGGTGCTGCGGATCCATGGCGAGGGCCTCGCGGGGGCTGATGCCGAAGAACTCGGCGTCGAAATCGGCGATGCCGGTGAGGAACCCGCCGGAGCGCACGTACGTCCGGCCGGGCGTGCCGGGCACCGGGTCGTGGAGGTCGGCCAGCGGCCAGCCCCGGTCGTCGGGCAGGTCGCCGATGACGTCGTCGCCCGCGTCGAGCAGCCGCCACAGCTCCTCCGGGGAACCGATCCCGCCGGGGAAACGGCAGGCCATCGCGACGATGGCGACCGGCTCGTCCAGGGCGACGGTGCTCGCGTCGGCGACCTCGGTGGCGGCGGTGCCGAGCAGCCGGGCGTGCAGGTGCGCGGCGAGCAACTCGGGGGTGGGGTGGTTGAACACGGCGTGCGGGGCGAGCCGGACCCCGGTGACGGCGGTGAGCCGGTTGCTCAGCTCGACGGCCATCAGCGAGTCGAAGCCGAGGTCCTTGAACGGGCGGCGCGGCTCGACCTGCTCGGGGCCGGTGTGCCCGACCACTGTGGCGCACCGGGCGCGTACGAGGTCCAGCAGCAGTTCGGCGCGCTCGGGCTCGGCGAGTTCGGCCAGCCGGTCGGCGAAGCCCTTCGCGGCGGCGGGCGCGGAGGCGGCGTTGACCGCCCGGCGGGGCGGCGGGGGCAGCAGCGCCCGCAGCAGGGCGGGCACCTCGCCGGAGGTCCGTACGGCGGCCAGGTCGAGCCCGATCGGCACGAGCGCCGGCCGGTCCACGTGCAGGGCGGCGTCGAACAGCGCCAGCCCGGCGGCCGTGTCGAGGGGGCGGGTGCCGCCGCGGGCGAGCCGGGCCAGGTCGGCGGGGCTGAGCCGGCCGGCCATCCCGTCCTCGGCGGCCCACAGCCCCCAGGCCAGGGCGCTCGCCGGCCGGCCCTGGGCACGGCGGTGCGCGGCGAGCGCGTCGAGGAACGCGTTGCCGGCCGCGTAGTTGCCCTGGCCGGGGCTGCCGAAGGTGGCGGCGGCCGAGGAGAAGAGCACGAACGCGGCCAGGTCGAGGCCGGCGGTGAGCTCGTGCAGGTGCCAGGCGCCGTGCACCTTGGCGCGCAGGGTCCGGGCCCAGCGGGTCGGGTCGAGGTCGGTGAGCAGGGCGTCGTCGGTGGCCCCGGCGGCGTGCACGACGGCGACGAGCCGGTCGGCCAGCGGGGCGATGACCTCGGCGAGCGCCGCCCGGTCGGCGACGTCGGCCGCGACCACCCGCACCGTGACGCCGACGTCGGTCAGCGCGGTCGTCCAGTCGCCGGCCCGGCCGCTGCGGCTGACCAGCACCAGTTCGGTGACGCCGTGCGCGGTGGCGAGGTGGGTGGCGACGTGCCGGCCGATCCCGCCGGTGCCGCCGGTGAGGAGCACGGTGCCGCCGGCCAGGGCCGCGAGCGGCGCGCCGGCCGGGGGCCGCTCGACGGGGCGGAGGCGGGGCAGCAGTGCGCGGCCGTCGCGGACGGCCACCTCGGGTTCGTCGTCGGCGGCGGCCAGCGCCGAACGGATGGCGGCGTCGTCGGTGGTGTCGAGGCTGAGCAGGAGGAAACGGTCGGGCTGCTCGGCCTGAGCGACGCGGAGCAGCCCGGCCACGGGGGCGTGCACCGGGTCGCCGTCGCGCACGGCGAGGGCCAGGCGGGTGGTCTCCGCGCGGGGGTCGGCCAGCCAGGTCTGGAGCACGTCGAGCACGGCGAGGCCGACGGCGTGCGCCCGGTCGGGCACCGGCCGGCCCGGCTCGCCGTCGCCGACCCGCAGCACCAGCAGCGGCGGCAGCGGCCCGTCCGGCGGCGTGCCGTCGGCGAGCGTCCAGGAGGGCGCCGGGGTCGCCGGGAACGCGGCGGGCAGCCAGTCGACGGCGTACAGCCCGGCGGGGGTGGCCGCCGGCGCCGGCGGGTCGGCGGGCGGCAGGTCCACCGGCCGCAGCACCACCCGGTCGGCGTCGAGCACGGGCCCGCCCGCGTCGTCGACGGCGCTCAGCGTCACCGCGTCCGCCCCGGCGGGGGCCAGGCAGACGCGCAGCGCGTGCGCCCCGACGGCGTGGCGGCGCACGCCCGCCCACTCGGTGGGCAGCAGCCGGGCGGTGGGCCCGGCGTCGGCGACCGACGCGAAGCCGGCGAGCGGGAGCAGGCGCAGGGCCGCGTCCAGCACCAGCGGGTGCACGCCGTACCGCTCGGCGTCCGGGTCCCGGGCGTCGTCGGGCAGGCGTACGTCGACGTAGAGCCGGTCGGCGGCGACCCACGCGGCACGGGCCAGCTCCCCGGCCGGCGCGCGGTGCGGCGGGGCGCTCAGGTCCACCGGCCGGGCCCCGGCAGGTGGCCAGGCGGGGGCGAGGGCGCCCCGGCCGCTCTCCGGGTCGACGGGTGCGAGCAGGGCCTCGGCGACCTCCCGCCAGGGCAGCCCCTCGCCGGCCCGGACGTGACAGTGCGCCACCCGGCGTCCGTGCTCGTCCGGCGCGCCCACGTCGATCTGCACCTCGAGGGTTGCCTCGGCGGGCAGCGGAACCGGCTCGGGCACGCGCAGCCGCCGCACGCTCGGGGCGCCGAGCCGGTCGCCGAGGTGGGTGAGCATGTCCAGCAGGGCGGTGGCGGGCAGCAGCGGCGCCGTGCCGTCGCCGGGCGCGGCCAGCCACGGCGAGGTGGCCGTGGCGATCTGCCCGGTGCAGACCACCTGCCCGGTGCCGGCGACCGCCAGCAGGCCGCCGAGCAGCGGATGCCCTGCGTCGGCCAGTCCGGTGCCGACGGGACCGCCGGCGCCGGTGGGAGCGGGCAGCCAGTAGTGCCGGCGCTGGAAGGCGTACGTGGGCAGGTCGACGCGGCGGTGCGGGCCGGGGCCGGCGAGGGCGGCACGGTCCACCGCGACGCCCCGCACGTGCAGCCGCGCCACGGCGGCGAGCAGCGCCTCGGCCTCGCCCGCGGTGCCCCGTACGGCGGGGACGAAGGCCAGCTCGTCGGCCTCGGCGACGAGGCAGTCCTGAGCCATCGCGGTGAGCACACCGGCCGGGCCGATCTCCAGGAAGGTGGTGACGCCCTGCCCGTGCAGGGCCCGTACGCCGTCGTGGAAGCGGACGGTGCCCCGCACGTGCGCCACCCAGTGCTCGGGCGAGCAGAGCCGGGCCGGGTCGACGGGGTGGCCGGTCAGGTTGGACACCACCGGCAGGTGCGGGGTGCGGTACGTGAGGCCGGCCGCGACCGCGCGGAACTCGTCGAGCATCGGGTCCATGCGCGGCGAGTGGAACGCGTGCGACACCCGCAGCCGGCTGGTGCGGCGCCCGGCCGCGCGCAGGGTGTCCGCGACGGCCAGCACCGCGTCGGTGTCGCCGGACAGGACGACGCTGGTGGGGCCGTTGACGGCGGCGAGGCCCACCCGGTCGGTCAGGTGCGCGGCGACCTCGGCCTCGTCGGCCTCGACGGCGACCATCGCGCCCCCGGCGGGCAGCTGCTGCATCAGCCGGGCGCGGGCGGCGACCAGCGCCGCCGCGTCGGCGAGGGAGAACACCCCGGCCACGTGCGCGGCGGCAAGCTCGCCGACGGAGTGGCCGAGCACCGCGTCGGGGCGGACCCCCCAGTGCTCCAGGAGGCGGTAGAGCGCCACCTCGAAGGCGAACAGGCCCGGCTGGGTGTACAGGGTCTCGTCGAGCAGTTCGGCCGGTGCGGTGCCCTCGGCCGCGAGGACGACGTCCGCGACGGGGAGCGGGGCGTGGCCGGCGAGGCAGCGGTCGAGTTCGGCGCAGGCCGCGTCGAAGGCGGCCGCGAAGACGGGGTACGCCGCGTGCAGCTCGTGGCCCATGCCGGCGCGCTGGCCGCCCTGCCCACCGAAGAGCAGGCCGAGTCGGCCGTCGACGACCCGGCCGGTCAGCACGCCCGGCAGGTCCGGGTCCGGTCCGCCGCGGGCCAGCGCGCCGAGCCCGGTCCGGGCGGACTCCGCGTCGCCCACCAGCACCACGGCCCGGTGTTCGAGAGCGGCGCGGGTGGTGGCGAGGGCGTGCCCGGTGTCGGCCGGGTCGGCGTGCGCCCCCGGCCCGTCGAGCCAGGCCAGCAGGCGGGCCGCCTGGTCACGCAGCGCCTCGCCGGAGGCAGCCGCGAGCAGCCACGGTACGGGCGGCCGAGCGGTGGCGGGCGGCGACTGCCGGGCGGCGTCCCCGGCGGCGGTCGGCGGATCGGCGGGGGCCTCGACGATGACGTGGGCGTTGGTGCCGCTGATGCCGAACGACGAGACGCCGGCCCGGCGGGGCCGGCGTACGTCGGGCCACGGGCGGGCCTCGGTGAGCACCTCGACCGCGCCGGCGGACCAGTCCACCTCGGACGTCGGGGCGTCCACGTGCAGGGTGCGCGGCAGTGTCCCGTGCCGCATCGCGAGCACCATCTTGATCACCCCGGCGGCCCCGGCGGCGGCCTGGGTGTGGCCGAGGTTGGACTTCAGCGAGCCCAGCCGCAGCGGTTCGGCGTCACCGCGGCCCACCCCGTACGTGGCGAGCAGCGCCTGCGCCTCGATCGGGTCGCCGAGGGACGTGCCGGTGCCGTGCGCCTCGACGGCGTCCACGTCGGCGGTGGAGAGCCCGGCCGCGTCCAGCGCCCGGCGGATGACCCGCTCCTGGGCGGGCCCGTTGGGGGCGGTCAGCCCGTTGGACGCGCCGTCGGAGTTGACGGCGGAGCCGCGCAGCACGGCGAGGACGGGGTGCCCGTGCCGGCGGGCGTCGGAGAGCCGTTCCAGCAGCAGCACGGCGACGCCCTCGGACCAGCCGGTTCCGTCGGCGCCGTCGGCGAACGCCTTGCACCGGCCGTCCGGGGCGAGCCCGCGCTGCCGGCTGAACTCCACGAACGCCTGCGGGGTGCCCATCACCGCCACGCCGCCGGCCACGGCGAGCGAGCAGTCCCCGGCGCGCAGGGCCTGGGCGGCAAGGTGCAGCGCCACCAGCGACGACGAGCACGCCGTGTCGACGGTGACAGCCGGCCCCTCCAGCCCCAGCGCGTACGCGACCCGGCCGGAGACGACGCTGCCGGCGGTGCCGACGCCGAGGTAGCCCTCGGTGCCGGGCGGCGCCTGGCGCAGGTTCGCGGCGTAGTCGTGGTGCATGACGCCGGTGAAGACGCCCGTGGCGCTGCCGCGCAGCGAGGTGGGGTCGATGCCGGCCCGCTCGAACAGTTCCCAGGACGTCTCCAGCAGCAGCCGCTGCTGCGGGTCCATGGCGAGCGCCTCGCGCGGGCTGATCGCGAACAGGGTGGCGTCGAAGTCCGCGGCGCCGGTGAGGAAGCCGCCCACCCGGGCGTACGAGGTGCCGGGGCGGTCGGGGTCGTCGGAGAACAGGTTCGCCAGGTCCCAGCCCCGGTCCGTGGGGAACTCCGTGAGCCCTTCCCGGCCCTGGTCGACCAGCTCCCACAGCTCCTCGGGGGAGGCGACGCCGCCGGGGAGCCGGCAGGCCATGGCGACGACGGCCACCGGATCGTCCCCGGTGGACGGCGCCACCGCCGGGTCCGTCGTGGGAGCGGCCTGCGCGGCGGCACCGCGCAGCCGGGCGGCGAGGTGCCGGGCGAGGGCCTGGGGGCTGGGCCGGTCGAACGCGGCCGTGGCGGAGAGCCGTACCCCGGTGGCCCGGGCCAGCCGGTCGCGCAACGCGACCGCCGCGACCGAGGTGAAGCCGAGTTCCTTGAAGGCGCGGCCGGGGCGGACCGCGGCCGGGCCGGGCAGCCCGGCCACCTGCGCGGTGGCGGCGCGGACCAGGTCGAGCAGGAGCCGGTCCCCCTCGGCGGTGGTGAGCCCGGCCAGCCGGCGGCGCAGCTCGGCGGCGTCCCGGTCGTCCGTGGCGTCGCCGGGCTCGGCCACGGGCCCGCGCCAGGCGGGGTGCGCGGCGTCGGCGTGGCCCGCCGGGCGGGCGAGCACGACCAGGTCGGCGCCGTCGTGGGCCACGTCGAACGCGGCGAGGTCGGCACGGACGGCCGCCGACGCGGTGCCCGCTGCGGGTCCGGTCGCCGCCGGCCCGCGCTCGGCGGGCCCGGTCGTGCCGACGAGCCGGGCCGGGTGACCGGCGGCCCGGCGGCGGGTGGCCAGGGCGTGCAGGGCGCCGACGGCCGAGGCGGCCCGTTCCCGGCCCGCGGCGCCCAGCAGGAGGGCGGACGGCGCGAGGACGGTGAACGCGGCCCCCGGGTGCCGGCTCGCGGCGTCCAGCGTCGCGGCGAGGCCGAGCAGCCGGGCTGCGGCCTCGGCGTCGGCCAGGTCGTCGTCGCACGGGCAGAGGAAGACGGCGCCGAACGCCTCGTCGCCCGCCCGCTCGGCGGGCAGCGGAACGGCTTCCGCACCGGCGGAGGTGAGTTCGGCGGCCAGGTCCGCCAGGGCCGGGGCGGGCGTCGCGCCAGTGTGCAGCAGCCGCAGCCGGCGGGCGCGGTGCGCGGCGACGAGGTGCCGGGCCAGCGCGGCGCCGGTCGGTCCGTCGGCGCCGGTGACCAGGACGGGGCGCTCCGGGTCGGCCACGGTCGCCGGCCGTCCCGGCACGGTCGCCGGGGCGGGCACGAGGGCCGCGTGCCGGGCCGCCCCGGCCCGCAGGGCGACCTGCGCGGCGCCGGCGTCCACGACGGCGGGCAGCAGGGCGAGCGAGCGGTCCGCGGCGTCGTGGTCGACCAGCACGATCCGGTCCGGGTACGCGGCCTGCAGGCTGCGCCCGACCGCCCAGACGGCGCCGGCCGCCGTATCGGGCCCGGCCCACCCGGCGGCGTCGCCCCCGGCGGCGGCTCCCCCGGCGACGTCTCCCGCAGGGGTCTCGCCTGCGGCGGCGTCTTGCGCGGGGGCGTCGCCCGCGCTGCCGGCACCGCTCGTGCCGGGGCCGTTGGCCGCGTCGCCGGCCGGGCCGGTCAGCAGCATCAGCCGGGTGCCGGCGAAGCGGTCGTCGTCGAGCCAGCCACGCAACCGGTCGGCGAGGTCCGCCGCGTCGGCGTCGGCCGGCCCGGCCAGCAGTACCGTCACGTCGGGCGCGTCGGGAGTCTCGCGCAGGGTGGCCAGATCCCGGTGGGCCCGGAACCGCTCCCCCGGCGACGCCGCGCGCAGCGGCTCCACCAGCGGTTCGCTCCCGGCGCCGACGAGCGCCCAGCGGCGGGCCGGGGCGGCGGCGTCCTGCGCGGCCGCCGGGACGGGCGCCGCCACCGGCGGTACGGCCGCCAGGTCCAGCGGTCGCCAGGCGAGCAGGCTGAGCGCCTCGTGGTGGCTGCCGTTGACCGCCCGCAGCCGGGCCGGCCCGTCGAGCAGGAGCCGGCGGGTGACCTTGCCGGACGCGGTGCGGGGCACCTGCCCGATCTCGTACAGCGCCTCGGGGACCTTGTGGTAGCTGAGCCTCTCCCGGCAGGCCGCGTACCCGGCACGGGGGTCGAAGCCCTCCGGCCCCGGGACCACGAACGCCACCGGCACCTCGCCGAGCACCTCGTGCGGCCGGCCGGTCACCGCCACGTCGGCGACGCCGGGCACCGCGCGCAGCGCCTCCTCCACCTCGCCCGGGTGGATCTTCTCCCCGCCCCGGATGATCAGCTCCTGGTGGCGGCCGGTGACGAAGATGTTGCCGTCGGCGTCGCGGCGGGCCAGGTCGCCGGTGCGGTACCAGCCGTCGCGCAGGGCGGCGGCGGTGACCTCCGGCAGGCCGTGGTAGCCGAGCATGACGCTCGGACCGCTGACCCAGACCTCCCCCTCGGCGCCGGTCGGCACGTCCAGACCCGTCTGCGGGCTGACCAGGCGCACCTCGACGCCGGGCACCGGGCGCCCGCAGGAGCCCTCGACCCGGGGCTGCTCCGGCCGGGTGACGGCGATCGAGCCGCAGGTCTCCGTGCTGCCGTACGCGTCGAGCAGCGGCGCGTCGAAGACCTCGTCGAACGCCCGCCGCAGCGCGCCGGTGGTGATCGCCCCGCCGACCAGGCAGACCCGCAGGGCCGGGGCGCGGAAGCCGGTCTCCCGGGCGGCGGTGACCAGGTGGTGGTACATGGCCGGCACACCGGCGAGCACTGTGGCCTCGTCCTCGTCGACCGCGCGCAGCACGTCGTCGGCGGAGAAGCCGTCGATGAGCCGGGCCGTGGCCCCGACCGCCGTCACGCTGAGCACGCACCCGATGTGCGAGAGGCTGTGGAACAGCGGCAGTGGCCAGACCACCCGGTCGGCGGCGGTGAGCCCGGGGATCGGCACGTAACAGGCGGCGACCGACCAGAGGCAGGTGCGCTGGGTGGAAAGGACACCCTTGGGCCGGCCGGTGGTGCCGGAGGTGTAGAGCATCCAGGCCACCTCGTCGAGGCCCAGGTCGTCGCGGGCCCCCACGGACGGCTCGGTGTCGACCAGGTCGCGCCAGGCGACGACCCCGTCCGGAACCGGGTCGTCCCCGGTGACCACGATCCGCAGGGCCGGCCGGCCGGTACGCAGCCGCAGCATCTGGTCGAGGTGACGCGGGTCGGTGACCACCAGCACCGCGCCGGAGTCGTCCAGCAGATGGGCCAGTTCCGCGTCGGTGCTGTGCGGATTCACCGGCACGCCGACCGCGGCGGCCCGCGTGACGGCCAGCCAGGTCTCCACCGTCTCCACCCGGTTGCCGAGGCAGAAGGCCACCCGGTCGCCCCGGGCGACCCCGGCCGCCGCCAGGTGACCGGCCAGCCGACGGGTCCGCGCCGCCAGATCGGCGTATCCGACCGCCCGGCGGTCGTCGCGGAATGCGACCTTGTTCCCCGACCTGGCGGCGTGCGCCTCGATCAGATCGGACAACGGCTGGATCAGGTCGCTCCGAAGCATGTCACCACATCCATCCGTCGGCGAGACTCCTCATCCGCGGCGTAGACCTCGCTCGCCGTAGCGGCCCAAGTCTTCCGAGCACCCTGCCGGTGTCCTACCCCTGTCACCCCCTAAGTCGTCCCCAGTTCGGAGCGCCGATCGGGTGGTGGAACGGGCCCGCGGGCCGATGATGGGGCGACCCCCGCGGACCGTCGAATCCCGTGCTCCACCCGCCCGTCAGCCGAGGTGCCGTCGTTGGAACGCTGCTGGTTGTTCGCCCGTTCGGCCGTACCGGCCGGCGGCTGCCCGGGCACGCGGCTGACCGAGCTGGTCGGCACCGTCCTGACCGGGCTGGTCGCCGCCGCCCGCCGGGCCGATCCCGGCATGGACTGGTTCTTCGACCCGGAGGACTCCCCCGCCGGGCGGCTGAGCCTCGGCTTCCATGCCGCCCCCGCCGCGCTCGACGCGGTACGGGCGGGACTGCTCGCGTACGACCCGGGAGCGTCCCTCGCCGAGGACCGGTACGTCGTGCGCGACCCCGCGCGGGGCGGCCCGCTCGCGTTCGCGGGCAGCGAACTGGCCCTCACCCTGCTCGGCGGCGACGTGCCCTGGCTGGCCGGCGGCGAGTTGCCGCTGGCCGTGGCGCACCTGCGGCACCTGACCGGGCTGATGCCGGCGGCCGACCGCCTGGCGTTCCTGTTCCTGCACTGGCAGGAACGCAGCCAGCGGCTCACCGGCGCGCAGCGGCGGGACCTGGCCGCGCAGGCCGACGCCGGGGCGGAGAAGATCGTCCTGTCGGCCGGTGACCTACCGCTGGGCGGGGACGTGGCAGTGGCGTGGCAGCGCTACCTGGACCGGGTGACCGACGTGGTGGGCCACGACCACCCGACGGCGCCTCCCGGGTTCCTGCTGGCGCACCACGCGCAGCTCACCCACGATCGGTGGGGCATCCGGCCGGAGGTCGACTCGCTGGCCGCGCTGGCGCTGCGCCTGTCGATGGTGCGGGGCAGCCCGGCCGCGACCGCGCCGGCCCGCGTTCCGCAGAGGAGGCAGCAACCACATGCACACGCCGGTACCTGACCGTCCCGCCAGCGAGCCGGCCCGCGTCGAGGTGGCACTCGGGGAACGGTCGTACCCGGTGCTGATCGGTCCCGGCGTACGCCACCGGCTCCCGGCGGAGGTGGCGCGGATCGGCGCCCAGCGGGTCGTGGTGGTCTCGGCCCGGCCACCGGAGTGGACGCCCGACCCGGGCGTGCCGCACCGGGTGGTGCCGGCCCGCGACGGCGAGCACGATAAGAACCTGACCACTGTGGAACAGCTCTGCCGGGCGTTCGCCGAGTTCGGGCTGACCCGGACGGACGCGGTGGTCTCGTGCGGCGGCGGCACCACCACGGACGTGGTCGGGCTGGCCGCCGGCCTCTACCACCGGGGCGTACCGGTGATCCACCTGCCGACCTCGCTGCTGGCCCAGGTGGACGCCAGCGTCGGTGGGAAGACCGCCGTCAACCTGCCGGAGGGCAAGAACCTCGTGGGCGTGTACTGGCAGCCCCGGGCGGTGCTCTGCGACACCGAGCACCTGGGGACGCTGCCGCAGCGGGAGTGGCGCAACGGGTACGGGGAGATCGCCCGGGCGCACTTCATCGGCGCCGGTGATCTGCGTGACCGGCCGGTGGCGGAGCAGATCGCCGCGTCGGTGGCGTTGAAGGCCCGGGTGGTGGCCGCGGACGAGCGGGACTCCGGCCTGCGGCACATCCTCAACTACGGCCACACGCTCGGGCACGCGTTGGAGCGGGCCACCGACTTCGGCCTGCGCCACGGTGAGGCGGTCGGCGTCGGCACGGTCTTCGCGGGCCGGCTGGCCGGCGTCCTCGGCCGGATACCGGCCGACCGGGTGGCCGAGCACCACGACGTGGTGGCGGGCTACGGGCTCGACACCACGCTGCCCGGCGGCGTCGACCACGACGAGCTGATCACGCTGATGCGCCGGGACAAGAAGGCCACCTCGGGCCTGTCCTTCGTCCTGGACGGACCGGGCGGAGTCGAACTGGTCGCCCGCGTCCCCGAGGCCGCTGTGCGTACCGCACTTTCCGGCATGTGAGGCCGACACCGCCGGGTGCCCGTTCGCCGGCCGGCGCCGCGGGGGCGGCCGGGCCGGCGAACGGATGACGAGCCGCCGGAGCCGAGCCCCGGACCGGCGCGTCAGGTGCCCAGGGCCCGCTGGATCTGCGCCACCAGCACGCCGCAGGCGTACCGGTCCGCGGCCCCGACCATGCCGACGATGGTCGCCGGCAGCGGGCCGTTGTCCGTCTCCGCCGGGTCGTGGTGCATGAACACGACGAACTGCCCCCGGTCGATGAACGGCGCGAGGATCGGCTCGGCGTCGACGCCGGGGGCCAGTGAGAAGAACGTGGTCATGGCGCACGGATGCCGGCCCAGCAGCGAGCTGCGGTGCAGCAGCGAGGTGGTGGCCCCGCTGACCCGGAAGTTCGGGTCGATGACCCGCAGGGCGCCGTCGCGGCCGATCCCGGCGTCGAAGGAGCAGTAGCCCCGGTACCCGAGCTCACTGGCCTTTCGGACCCCTACGGTCAGCGCTTCGACCAGCTCTTCCGGGGGCTGGTCGTCGTCCATCACACAACCGACCCACGTCGAGGTGGGCTGCGGCAGGTGTACCGACGATCCGAAGTAGTGCACCGATCCGCTCTCGGTCACGCCGAACTGGATACCCCAGATCGTCTGGAAGGGCACCTCCTCCTCGACGATCCACTGCTCGCTCACCTGTTCCAACTGGTTGAACAGGGAACGGTTCCGCCGGTCCGCCAACCGACGGGTGAAGATCGCAATTCCGCTGGACACCTCGACCCCGGCCGGTTTGATGACCGCCGGCCGGCGGTCCCGCGCCACGATCCGGCGCACCTCGGCGGGGGTGGCGACCTGCCGGCGGGGCAGGTACTCCGGCGCGACCAGAGTCTCCAGCACGGTCTTGTTGTTGAGGCGGGCGACCAGATCCGCGGGCACCCGGGCGCGAGCGGCCCGCAGCAGCGGGTCATGCGGAGGAAACTGGAACTCCAGCGTCTCGCCCCGCTCGACGGCTTCCCGCGCGTACCGCACCGCCTGCGCGCCGGAACGGAACTTCCGCAGGTCGCTGGGCGTCTTCAGACCACTCCGGCTGAGCAGACGCAGCGACTTGTCCGCGCTGGAGCCGGTGCTGCAGATCGCCGCCGACTGGTGCGGAAGGGTCAGGTGCAGACCCGTGATCATGTCCAGGCCGTTGTGGAGAGCGGCGCCCGCGCCGGCGAGATAGGGGCTGTCGGCGGTGGCCGACGGGTCGGGCGGTCGGGCCAGGACCACCCCGTCGTGTGCGAACACCTGTACCTGGATGGGCGCCTGCATCTAGTCTCCTGACATGCCGGCCCGGTGCGGGCCTCGGGGTGGCGGTGAAACCGGTGCGCCACAGCCACGAACAGCGGAGAACGTGGCCGAAGGGGTGGGCTCCCGGTCCTGATACGGCCGCTCGGCCGCGAGAGCCGGGCGTGCCGCGTGCACCGACCGGACGGTCGTGAGCTGGACCGGCCGGGAAGCCGGCTGGCTCATGGCCAGCGTTGCGGCGGCGAGGTGCACACCGCCGGTCAGCGGTCGAGTTTCCAGCCACCGACCGGCGTCATGATCGAAAGATCATAGTCACTATGCACTGCCCCGGGATGGGCCAGACAGGCGAACGCGGACGGCTCTTTCGCCGCCGAGGCCGCCGATACTCCTAGCGCGGCCATCGACTCGGGCTGACCGAAAAGCTGTTCTTCAGAAGGGCTGGAGTCGCCGGACGGCGCTGTCGCAGCCCGCGCTGTCGAGTGCCCGGATTCCGACGGCCACGCCCCCTGCCAGCTCACATCGCCGGCCCGGCCTCGACGCGGCCGGCGGGCACCGCCGAAACGTCCCGGGCCTGCCCGGGGAGGAGATCTCCGGCTGATGCGCTAGGGGTCGACGTGCCGATCTCTAGGGGTGTACGTCACCGCACAGCGCTTCGTATGGTCGGGCCCCGTCGGCTCGTCGTTGCCACTCTCAGCGCACCGGATCGGGTGGCCCGCGAGCGGTGCCGCCCGTCGACGCGCCTCGCGCCAACCCCCGCCGTCCGGCGTACGGCATCCCGGCTGACCGATCGTCGCGGCCCTGAGCCTTTCGGTCGTCCCCTTTCGATCGGAGGTCGAGCTGTTGTCTGTCGGGTTCGATGGCGCCCAGGCCGCGGACGGCGCGGTTGCTCTGGAACTCGTGGGGGACCTGCGGAGGCCGGCGGTGTGGCCCGCGCGGGCGGCCTCGGTGCACCGGGTGCTTCCCGCCTGGCCGTCGCGCGTGACACCGGCCGGACACGTCGTGGTGGCGGGGCTCGTGGCGGTCCTGGCCCGCTGGACCGGCCAGGACGAGGTGGTGCTCGGGCTGGCCCCGGCCGGCGGGTCGGTGGCGCGGGTGGACGTCTCGGGCGACCCGGGATTCGGGGAGTTGGCGGCGCGGGTGGGACTGGCGTGGACGGCGCCGGTGGCGGGCCCGGACCGGCCGGACCCGGTGGCGGTGGAGTTCACCGACGGTCCGGTGGCGGAGACGGGACCGGCCGTGGTGGACGTCGACATGGTGGTGCGCGTGGCGGCGGACGGGTCCGTGCTGCGGGTGGACTACGCGGTGGAGGGATTCTCCGCGCAGTTCGTGCGGGGACTCGTGGATCAGGTGGTGGTGCTCGTCTCCGCCGGGACGGCGGCGCCGCAGGTCGCCCTGTCGCGACTGCCGTTGCTGGACGCCGCGGAACGGGAACGGTTGCTGACGTGGGGGCGCGGCCCGGTGCGGGAGATGCCGGGTGAGCCGATCCACGAGCTCGTGCTGAGCTGGGCGCGGCGGTCGCCGGAGGCGGTGGCGGGTGTCGCGGGCGACGAGGTGCTGACGTACGGGGAGCTGGATCGCCGGTCCGGGCTGCTGGCGGCGTACCTGCGGTCGGTGGGTGTCCGTGCCGGTGACGTGGTGTCCGTGGCGTTGGAGCGCGGGTTGTGGTCGCTGGTGGCGGCGATGGGCGTGCTGCGGGCGGGTGCCGCGTACACGCCGATGGACGTGTCGTGGCCCGCGGAGCGGATGCGGGTGCTGCTGGCCGACCACGGCGCGCGGGTGGTGTTGACGGTCGGTGCGGTAGCGGCCCGGATTCCCGCCGGGGACGGGGTCACGGTGGTGGCGCTGGACGACGGCTGGCCCGCGGTACCGGCCGGTGCGGTGGCGGATCTGCCTGCGGTGCCGGTGGACGCGCCGGCGTTCGTCATCTACACGTCGGGTTCGACAGGCACGCCGAAGGGCGTGGTGCTGTCACACGAGAGGCTGGCGAACTTCCTGGCGTGGATGACCGGCGAGTGCGCCATCGGCCCCGGCAGCCGGATGCTGCACTCGGCGGCACCGGTCTTCGACGCCGCGTTCGGGGAGATCTTCGCCGCGCTCACCGGCGGGGGCCGCGTCGTCGTGTGCCCGCGCGACGATCTGCTCGACGCGCGCCGGCTCACCGACCTCGTCAACACCCAGGGCGTCACGCACACGTTCGGACCGGCCACCAACATCGCCCCGCTCGACCCGGCCGCCTGTCCCGGCCTCCGCTGCGTCATCTTCGGCGGCGAGGCCGTCCCGCCGCGGCTGGCCCAGCGGTGGCTGACGGCGGGCACGCGGGTGGTCAACGCGTACGGGCCGGCCGAGATCGCCGTGGCGTGCACCTGGTTCGACGCGTCGGCCGGGTGGGGTGGCGCGTACGTGCCGATCGGCTGGCCGATGCCGAACCGGCAGGTCCGCGTCGTCGACGCGAACCTCGACCTCTTGCCGGCCGGGGTTCCCGGGGAGATCCTGATCGCCGGCTTTGGCGTCGCCGACGGTTACCTCAACCGCCCCGAACTGACCGCCCAGCGGTTCGTCACCGACCCGTACGGCGGCGGGCTCGCCTACCGCAGCGGCGACCTGGGGAGGTGGAACAGCGCCGGCGCACTGGAGATCCTCGGCCGGATGGACCACCAGGTGAAGGTCAACGGCATCCGCATCGAGCTGGGCGAGATCGAGAGCATCCTCGCCCAGCACCCGGAGGTGGAGACCGCAGTCGTCGTCCGCCGCGAGGACCGGGGCGTGGCCCGGCTCGTCGCGTACGTCACCGGGCGCGACGGTCGCACCCCGGCCACCGGCGATCTGCGCGATCACGCCGCGGCCCACCTGCCGAGCTACATGGTCCCCGCCGCCGTCGTCGGCCTCGACCGCTTCCCCCTCGGCGGCACCGGCAAGATCGACCGGAGTGCCCTTCCCGCACCCGGCGCCCAGCGCCCCGACCTCGGCGTGCCGTACGTCGAGCCGGCCACCGAGGGCGAGCGCCTCGTCGCGGAGGTGTTCGCGAGCGTGCTCGGCATCGAGCGGGTCGGCGCCCGCGACAGCTTCTTCCACCTCGGCGGCACGTCGTTGCAGTCCGCCGCCGTCGCCGCAGGCATCGACGAGGCCGCCGACGTGGTGGTGCCCGTCTCGCAGATCCACCGCACCCCCACCCCGCACGAGCTGGCCCGGTGGCTCGCCACCGCCCCCCGCCGTACGGACACCGGCTCGACCGCGGGACAGGCCCGGCAGCGCCCGGGACCGGTCCCGCTCGCGCAGCAGGTGGCGAAGTGCCTGATGTCGCCGCTGGAGGTCGTCGTCCCGGTCACCTGGTGGATCGAGGGTGAACTGGACCTACGAGCCCTCATGGCCGCCCTCGGCGACCTCCACCACCGCCACCAGGCCCTGCACGCCCGCTACCGGCGCACCGACCCACCAACCGCAATCATCCCACCCAACCCCGGCATGCCCCAGCTACGACTCCTCGCCGACGCCGCCACCGAACACGACGCCCTCGACCAACTCGCCGAAGCAGTACAACAACCCCTCGACTACACCCAAGGCCGCAACTGGCGCGCCGCCCTGATCCGAAACAAAACCACCAACCGAATCCTGTTCGGCATCGGCATCCACCACATCGCCTTCGACGGCTGGTCATACGGACTACTCGTCCGAGACCTCACCCACGCCTACACCGCACGACACACCGGCCACACCCCCACCTGGACACACCCCGCACCCACACTGCACCAGTCCCACGACGAATACACCCGCCTCCGCAACGCCGCCGACCTGCAAACCCAACGAACCTACTGGCGCGAACAACTACGCGACCTACCCCGCCAGGGCGAAGGCCCGGCCACCGCGCCCCTGGAGCAGGCCCTCGCCTGGGGACCGAAGGCGGGCCACACCGTCACCGTCACCCCCGAGGTGCTCGACCGCTGGGACCGGGCCGCCCGCGACCAGCGCTTCAGCCGCTCCAGCTACTTCGTGGCGGCCTTCGCCTCGGCGCTGCGCGCCATCCATCAGCAGGACGACATCGCCCTGCTGATGGTGGTCGCCAAACGCGGCAGCCGCGTCCTCGACTCCGCGTTCACCACCCGGCTCAACCTCAACTGCGTGCGGGTGCGCTTCGACGGGCCGCACGACGACAAGCTGGTCCTGCGGGTCGACGAGACGATCCGCGATCTCATGCGGGCCCAGGACGTTCCCTTCGCGGAGACCGCCGACGATCCCGCCGCCGGGCTCTCCGGCGAGGTGGTCGCGAGCCTGCCGACGTTCGTGTTCCAGGACAACGTGGTGGTGCCGCTGGAGCTGCCCGGCTGCCGGGCCGAGGAGGTCGTCGACCCGTACGCCCGGGAGGTGCCCAACGGGCTCACGGTCGAGGTGCTGCCCCGCGTCGACCATGCTCTCCTGCGCGTCACCATCCGCACCGACTACCTGCCGTACAGCTTCGCCGAGGAGCTGAACCACCACATGCTGCGCTTCCTCGAAGACGGGCCGGCGGGTACGCCCACCGCCGGCTGACCGTCCGCCCCTGCGTACCGGACCGCTCGTCGCCGCGTGGCACGCGGCCCGTTGTCCCGAGAGTTCGTGGTTGTCCCTTCCGGCGCACCCCTCTGGGTGGCGCCGGCCCTGATCGGAGGCTGGCTCAATGTCTGTCGGAATCGTCGGTGCGCAGACCACGGATGTCGCTGGGCCCGGCTTCGAGGTCCTCGACCTGATGGGGGACCTGCGCCGGCCGGCCGCGTGGCCGGCCCGGGCGGCCTCCGCGTACCGGCGGGTCGACCTGCCCGTCCCGGCGGGGGCGCCCTCCCCCGGCGCGGTGCTGCTGGCCGGTCTGCTGGGGGTGCTGGCCCGGTACACCGGCCAGGCCGAGGTGGCGGTCGGTCTGTCGTCGGGCGGCGTGCTGCGGGTCGACGTCGCGGACGAACCGGGCTTCGGCGAGCTGACGTCGCGGGTGGCCACGGCGCTGGCCGGACCGGTCGCGCACAGCGCGGGCGCGGCGGGGCCGGTGGTCGTCGGGCTGGTGGACGCCCCGGTGGCCGAGGTGGGGCCGGACGTGGTGGACGTGGACATCGTGGTGACCGTCGCGGGGGACGGGTCGGCGCTCCGGGTGGACTACGCCGCCGACGGCTTCTCGGCGGACTGGGTGCGGGGCCTGGTGGACCAGACCGTGTCGTTGCTGTCGGCCGGGGTCCGGGAGCCCGGGGTGCCGCTGGGCGCGCTGCCGCTGCTGGGCGCGACCGAGCGCGAGCGGCTGCTCGCGTGGGGCCGGGGCCCGGCCCGCCCGGTGCCGGGTGTGCCGCTGCACGAGCTGGTGCTCGAATGGGCGCGACGCACGCCGGACGCGGTGGCCGGCGTCGCCGCCGGGGAGGTGCTGACGTACGCGGAGCTGGCCCGCCGCTCGGGGGAGTTGGCCGCGCGGCTACGGTCGATGGGCGTACGGCCCGGGGACGTGGTGTCGCTGGCGCTGGACCGCAGCATGTGGACGCTCGTCGCCACCCTGGCGGTGCTGCGGGCGGGGGCGGCGTACACGCCGATGGACGTGTCCTGGCCGGCGGAGCGGATGCGGATGCTGCTGGCCGACCACGGCGCCCGGGTCGTCCTCACCGTCGGCGAGGTCGCCCCGCGTGTCCCCAGACCTGACGGCGTACGGGTCGTCGCCCTCGATGCCGACTGGCCCACCGTGACGGCGGCCGAGGCGGCCGACCTGCCGGTGGTGGCACCCTCCCGGCCGGCGTTCGTGATCTACACGTCCGGCTCGACCGGGACACCGAAGGGTGTCGTGCTGACCCACGAGCACCTGACGAACTTCGTCACCTGGATGCGGGAGGAGTGCGCGGTCGGGCCGGACAGCCGGATGCTCCATTCCTGTTCACCGGTCTTCGACGTGGCCCTCGGCGAGATCTACACCGCGCTGACCTCCGGTGCCCGCGTCGTCGTCAGCTCCCGCGACGATCTTCTCGACGCCCGCCGGTTGACGGAGCTGATCGCCAAGGAGCAGGCCACCCACGCGTTCTGCCCACCCACGAACCTCGCCGCCGTCGATCCCGCCGACTGCCCCAGCCTGACGTGTGTGACCCTCGCCGGGGAGCCCATTCCGCCCCGCATGGCGCACCGCTGGACGGCCGCCGGTGCCCGCCTGATCAACGCGTACGGGCCCGCGGAGGCATCCGTCGCCTGTACCTGGTACGACGCGTCGAAGGGCTGGCCCGGCGCGTACGTGCCCATCGGCCGACCCATGCCCAACCGGCAGATCCGCGTCGTCGACCCCAATCTCGACCTCGTCCCCATGGGCGTCCCCGGCGAGATCCTCATCGCCGGCGCCGGCGTCGCCGACGGTTACCTCAACCGCCCCGAACTGACCGCCCAGCGGTTCGTCACCGACCCGTACGGCGGCGGGACCGCCTACCGCACCGGCGACCTCGGCCGGTGGAACGCCGCCGGAGCGCTGGAGATCCTCGGCCGGATGGACCACCAGGTCAAGGTCAACGGCATCCGGATCGAACTCGGTGAGATCGAGGCGACTCTCGAACAACACCCGGACGTCGGCACCGCCGTCGTCACCCGTCGCGAGGACCAGGGCACCGCCCGGCTCGTCGGCTACGTCACCGGACGCGACGGCCGCGTCCCCGTCACCGCCGACCTGCGGGCACACGCCGCCGCGGTGCTCCCGCCCTACATGGTCCCCGCCGTGATCATGGTCCTGGACCGGTTCCCCACCGGCGGCACCGGCAAGATCGACCGGAGGGCGCTACCAGAACCGGGCTCGCGCCGTCCCGACCTCGACGTGCCGTACACCCAACCGGCCACCGACTCCGAACGCCTCGTCGCGGGGATCTTCGCGACGGTGCTCGGGCTGGACCGGGTCGGGACACTCGACGGGTTCTTCCACCTCGGCGGCACCTCCCTGCAGTCCGCCGCCGTCGCTGTCGCCCTCGACGAGGCCGCCGACGTCGCCGTGCCCGTCTCGCAGATCCACCGCACCCCCACCCCGCAAGGGCTGGCCCGCTGGCTCGCCACCGCCCCCCGCCGCCCCGGGGCCGAGCCGGCGCCGTCCGTCACCGGCCGTCCCGGCCCGTCGAAGCCCGTCCCGCTGACCCCGTCCGTCGCGAAGTGCGTCGTGCTCCCCTTCGAACTGGTCTGCCCCACCACCTGGTGGATCGAGGGTGAACTGGACCTACGAGCCCTCATGGCCGCCCTCGGCGACCTCCACCACCGCCACCAGGCCCTGCACGCCCGCTACCGGCGCACCGACCCACCAACCGCAATCATCCCACCCAACCCCGGCATGCCCCAGCTACGACTCCTCGCCGACGCCGCCACCGAACACGACGCCCTCGACCAACTCGCCGAAGCAGTACAACAACCCCTCGACTACACCCAAGGCCGCAACTGGCGCGCCGCCCTGATCCGAAACAAAACCACCAACCGAATCCTGTTCGGCATCGGCATCCACCACATCGCCTTCGACGGCTGGTCATACGGACTACTCGTCCGAGACCTCACCCACGCCTACACCGCACGACACACCGGCCACACCCCCACCTGGACACACCCCGCACCCACACTGCACCAGTCCCACGACGAATACACCCGCCTCCGCAACGCCGCCGACCTGCAAACCCAACGAACCTACTGGCGCGAACAACTACGCGACCTACCCCGCCAAGGCGAAGGCCGGCCGCAGGAGATCCTGGAACAGACCCCGACCTGGGGCCCCAAGACCGGGCACATCGTCGCCGTCCCGCCCGAGCTGGTACGGCGCTGGGACCGGGCCGCCGTCGAACACCGCTTCAGCCGTTCCACCTACTTCGCCGCCGCCTACGCCTCGGCGCTGCGCGCCATCCATCAGCAGGACGACATCGCCCTGCTGATGATCGTCGCCCAGCGCGGCAGCCGCGTCCTCGACTCCGCCTTCACGAGCAGGATCAGCAGCAACTGTCTCCGGGTCCGGTTCGGCGGCCCGGAGAAGGACCTGATGCGCGCCCTCCAGCAGACCGCGGACGAGCTGATGGCCGCCCAGGACGTCTCCTTCCTGGAGATGGTCACCGACGACCCGGTCCTCGACCTGCCCCGCGAGGTGATCAACAGCCTGCCCTCGTTCGCCTACCAGGACAACCTCGTCCTCCCGCTGGACCTGCCCGGCTGCCGGACCGAGGAGGTCGTCGAACCGTACGCCCGGGAGTGGTCCGGTGCCTGCGTCGCCGAGGTGCTGCCCGGCGACGAGAGTGTCCTCCTGCGGGTCACCATCCGTACCGACCTGGTCCCGGCCCCCGCCGCCGAGATCCTGGCCACCGGCATGCTGCGCTTCCTGGAAGCCGGCCCCGAGGCGGTCAGCGACACACGCTGACCACAGCCTGGCGGCAGCGCGCCGGGCTGCTCACGCGAGCAGCCCGGCGCGCTCCGGTCCGGGTCAGTGGACGAGGGCCGCCGGGCAGTGCGCCAGCAACTCCGCCGGGGCGTGCACGACCAGGTCGGGGCCGGCGGCGAGCAGCGCGGCGATGTCCCCGCCGTGCCACGTCGTGGCGACGGCCGTCGCCCCGGCGTCCCGGCCGCTGAGCAGGTCGATCACCGCGTCGCCCACCATCATGGCCTCGTGCGGCGGCACGTCGAGGTTGCCCAGTGCCTGGAGCACGATGTCCGGGGCAGGCTTGGGACGGGCCACCTCGTCGGAACCGATCACCTGGCCGAAGAGGCCCAGCACGCCGAGTTGGTCGAGCAGGGAGCGGGCCCTCGGGCCGGCCTTGCCGGTGGCGATCCCCATCCGGATGCCACGCGAGTGCAGGGTCTCCAGGGTCTCCCGGACGCCGGGGAAGAGCGGCACGAGGTGGGCCATCCGGTAGCTCTCGCGGACGAACGGCCCCTCCATCTCCAGGGGCAGCCCCATCAGGCGCATGATGTCCGGGAAGTACCGGCCCATGTGCCGGTTGTACTCCTCGAACGGTGCCGGCCCGTCGCCCACCACCTCGGCGTACGCGATGCTGAACGCCTCACGCATGACGGCCGAACTGTCGACGATGACGCCGTCGAGGTCGAACACGACCGCGCGGATCGGGCCGCGCGCCGGCGACGGCGGGGTCACCTCGACTGTGGACGATGGACGGCTCATGGCTGCTCCCGGAAGGGGTTGGGGCCGACGGTGGTTCTCACCCGGCGCGATGGCCCACCAGTGCGTGCTGGCGCTCCGGCCGGGTGGGCCGGGCGCACTGGTAGATCCGTTCGATGATGTCGATGGTCCGGCGGGCCTCGGCGACGGCCGCGCCCCGGGCGGCCGGGTCGGCGAGCAGCCCGGGCAGGGCGTCGAGCTGGTGGTCGTACTCCGCGCCGATCGGCTCCCCGGGCAGCGGCAGCTGCGCGGTCCGGCCGTCGCGGGTACGCGTCAGCACCGGCGTGGGCTCCCGGTTGGGACTGAAGCCGAACGTGCAGCGCAGCGTCGCCGACCCCGCGGCGCCGTGCACGGTGACGGTGGTGCGGTCCAGCGACTCGTGCGAGGCCCAGCAGGCGTGCAGGGCGACGGAGGCGCCGGTGTCGGTGAGCAGGAACCCCCGGGCGGTGTCCTCGACGTCGCCGGGAACATGGCCTGCGGTGTCGGCCCCGCCGCGCCAGGCGGCGTGGGCGGCGCTGTCGTTGACGAAGTCGTCCGAGACGCTGCCGATCGCGTGAGTGACCCGGGCCGGGCCGAGCAGCGGCAGCACCGTGTCGAGCAGGTGCCAGCCGAGGTCCACCAGCGCGCCCCCGCCGGACTGGTCGCGGCGGGTGAACCAGCCGCCCGCGTCGGGCACCCCTCGGGCGCGAACCCAGGCCACATCGACGTGCCGGATCGGGCCCAGCCCACCGGTCACGTCGGCCAGCGCCCGGACGTCGGCCCGGTAACGGGCGGCGCTGCCGGCCAGCAGCACCGCGCCGCCGTCGCGCTCCGCGTCGGCCAGGATGCCCGCCTCGGCGGAGGTCAGGCAGACCGGCTTCTCCAGGAACACCGGTACGCCCCGGCGCAGCAGCCGGACGGCGACGACCGCGTGCAGGTGGTTCGGTACGGCGACCACCGCCAGGTCGACCGTTCCGGCGGGCAGGTCCTCGACGTCGGCGTACGCGGACGCGACGGCGTGCGTGTCGCGGGCCTGATCGCGCACCACGGGCTGCGGGTCGACCACGGCGACCACCTCGAAGCCGGGGTGTGCGGCGAGCCGGGGCAGCCAGATCTCCCGCCCGGCCCAGCCGAGGCCGACCACCGCGACCCGCACCGGCCGGCCGGCCGCGGCCGGGGGCCGGGCCGTCATCCGGCGAGGATGTCGGCGAGCACGGCGACGATCTCGTGCATCTGCTGCTCCGTGCCGAGCAGCGTGCGGTGGTGCAGCCAGAGGCAGTCGGAGTGGATCTGCTCGGTGTTGGGGCAGCGGGCCGCGATCTCCTCTACCGACTCGTCGGGCGCGCCGGCCTTCCAGAAGCCCTCGCACCGGTAGATCGCCCGGAACGCCACGAACGCCGGGACGCCCCGGGCGATGAGCGCGTCCACCACGGCACGGCGACGCTCGATGCCGATCCCGGGGATACGGAACATCGCCATGTAGTGCGGGTTGCGGTCGGTGCGGGGGTCGGTCGCCTGCGGCACGACGCCCGGGATCTCGGCGAGCAGGCTCGACAGCAGCGGCCAGCGCTGCTCGCGCAGCGCGATCTGCTCGTCGAGGCGGGTCAGCTGGGCGCGTAGCACAGCGGCGGTGAACTCGCTCATCCGGTAGTTCGAGCCGGTGGTGCTGTGCAGGTATTCGCGGTCGGTGCGGGGCCGGCCGCAGCTGTGCACGAGGAATGCCCGCTCGCGCAGTTCCTCGTCGGGGAAGACGACCGCTCCGCCCTCGCCGGCGGTCATGAGCTTGCCGTTCTGGAAGCTGAAGGCGGCCACCGAGCCGAGCGCGCCGGCCCGCCGGCCGCGCCACTGCGCGCCCTGGGCGTGTGCCGCGTCCTGCAGCAGAGCCACCCCGGCGTCGGCGGCGAGCTTGTCGAGCGCGTCCATGTCGGCGAACTGCCCGGCCATGTGCACCGGCATGATCACCTTGGTACGGGGGGTGATCGCGGCCTCGACGGCGGCGGGGTCGACGCAGTAGGTGTCCAGGTCGACGTCGACCGGCACGGCGACCGCGCCGAGACGCTGCGCGGCCAGCGAGGACGAGATGAACGTGAACGCCGGGACGATCACCTCCGTACCGGGGCCGACGCCGAGCACCTCCAGCGCGACTTCCAGCGCGTGGGTGCCGTTGGTGACGGCAAGCGCGTGGGGGCTGCCGTGGTAGTCACCGAACTCCCGCTCGAAGGAGTCGACCTCACTGCCGCCCATCCGCCACCACTGACCCTGTTCGAGGGCGCGGATCAGTCCGGTTCGCTCCTCGTCGCCGTACTGCGGCCACTCGGGGAACTCGGACACCGTCGAGGGCTGACCACTCATGACTTCCCACTTCCCAACTCGGGCAGACCAGGGGCTTGGGCGGACCATCGGGCGGGACGACCCGAGACCGCCGGTGCGCGGGCCGGGCGCAGCGGAGCACCGGGATGGCCGCGCGGTACGTGACGCCTCCGTCTGGAGCCGGCGGCGTCGCTTCAGCAGGGAGGACGGTAACCGACGCGGATACGCGGTCACCGCCCCTAACAGCCCCTAGCCACCCCTTAGTCCGCCGTGCGTCGGGCGCCGCCGGTTCGCCGGGAGCCGTCGGCGTAGTAAGACTGCGGTGACCAGTCATCAGGCTCTGCGGGACCAGGGCCGTGCCCCACGAGGTGAAGCGTGTCGGACGTGCTGCTGCTGAACGGCCCGAACCTGGGCATTCTCGGCCGGCGGGAACCGGAGATCTACGGCACCGACACCCTGGACGACATCGAACGCGCCGTCGGCGAGGAGGTCGCCGCCCGGGGCTGGGGTGTGGTCGCCGAGCAGCACGACTGCGAGGGTGCGCTGATCCGTACGATCCAGAACAGCTACGACACGGTGGGCGCGATCGTCAACCCGGGCGCCCTGATGATCGCGGGCTGGAGCCTGCGCGACGCGCTGGCCAACTACCCCCGGCCCTTCGTCGAGGTGCATCTGTCCAACGTGTGGGCGCGGGAGAGCTTCCGGCACGACTCGGTGATCGCCCCGCTGGCCAGCGGGGTGATCGTCGGGCTCGGAGCGCTGGGCTACCGGCTGGCCGCGCGCGCCCTCACCGCGACCGTCCGATGACGACCGGGCACCCCGCCGTCCGGTGCCGTGGGCGCCGGCGTGCCGGCGGTACGGTCGTCCGCACGTCCCGACTCTTCCCGAAGGACCTCACGTGGAGATTCCCGTCCTCGTCCTGACCCTCGTCCTCGCGGCCGTGTTCGCGGGCACCGCCGTGCCGAAGCTCACCGGGCAGGCACAGATGCGCGAGCGGATGGACCACCTCGGCGTCTCGCCGGGGCTGACCCGCGTGCTGGGGGTGCTGGAACTCGCCGCGGTCGCCGGGCTGCTGCTCGGCCTGCTCTGGCCGCCCCTGGGCATCGCGGCGGCGATCGGTCTCGCCCTGCAGATGACGGGCGCGGTCGTCTACCACGCCCGGGCGAAGGACCCGGCCGCGACGATCCTGACGCCGGTGATCTTTGCCGTCGCCGCCCTGGCGCTCGTCTACCTGCACGTGCGGCTGGGCTGAGGCCGGCCGTGTCCGGTCCGCAGCGCCACGGCGGCGTCCTCGGCATCGACGTCGGCGGCACCAAGGTCGCGTTGCACGCGGAGGCACCCGGGCGGCCGGCGTACGACCGGACCTTCCGCTGGCCCCGGGGGGCCGCCGACCCGGCCGACGACCTGACGGTGCTGGCCGTCGAGGTGGACCGGCTGCTCGACCGGTGGGGACCGGTGGACGCGGTCGGGGTGGCCATGCCGGCGACCACTGACACCGGGGGCACCGTCACCACCTGGCCTGGGCGCCCCGGCTGGGCGGGCCTCGACCTCACCGGCGCGCTGCGCCGCCTCTTTCCCGACGCGGCGACCGCCGTCGCCGACGACGGTGATCTCGCCGCCCTGGCCGAGGCGCGCTGCGCCGGCGCGGACGACGTGGTCTACCTGGGCGTCGGCACCGGGATCGGCGGCGGCGTCGTGCTGGCCGGCCGGCCGGTGCCGGGCCGGTCCTCCGCCGAGATCGGCCACATGGTCGTCGCCCTCGACGGTGAGCGCTGCGACTGCGACCGGCACGGCTGCCTCCAGTCCGTCGCGTCCGGCCCCGCCACCCTGCGCCGCGCCGCCGCCCGCCGGGGCGGCGAGGTGGGCTTCGACGACCTACGGGCCGGACTCGACGGGCGCGAGCCCTGGGCGGTGGCTGCGGTCGAGGAGAGCTGCCGGGCGCTGGCGGCGGCGGTGGTGAGCCTCGGCGAGATCCTCGATCCGGCGCTGGCGATCGTGGGCGGCGGGTTCGCCGCCGGCCTGCCCGGCTTCGTGCCGCTCGTCGCGCAACGGGCACGTCGCGCCGGCCGGCCCGGGCGCCCGGCGCCACCGGTGCGTCCCGCCGCCCTCGGCGGGCTGTCGTCCCTGCACGGCGCGGTGGAGCTGGCTCGTGACCTGACCGGCACGTCGGCTCCCGCGCGCCCCGTCCCCATCGCCTAGAGGAGAGCAGCATGGTCAGGATCGGTGTCATCGTCGGCAGCACGCGACCCGGCCGCAAGGCCGACGCCGTGGCCCGCTGGGTGCGCGACGTCGCCGCCAAGCGGGGCGACGCCACTGTCGAACTGGTCGACATCGCCGACTACGCCCTGCCACACTTCGACGAGGTGCTGCCGCCGTCGATGGCGCCGTCGCGACGCCCGGCCGTACGCCGCTGGGCGGCGACCGTGGCCGGGTTCGACGGCTTCGTCTTCGTCACGCCGGAGTACAACCACTCCATCCCGGGCGCGCTGAAGGATTCCCTCGACTTCCTCTACCAGGAGTGGCAGCACGCCGCCGCCGGCCTCGTCAGCTACGGCGTGCACGGCGGCACCCGGGCGGCGGAGCACCTGCGGCTGGTTCTCGGGCAGCTCGGCGTCGCCGACGTCCGCTCCCAGGTCGCGCTCTCTCTGACGACCGACTTCGTCAACTTCCGCGACTTCCGGCCGGCCGCGCACCACGAGCAGGCCCTCGGCACCATGCTCGACGAGGTGGTCGCCTGGGCCGGCACACTGCGGACGCTGCGCCGGGCCTGACGCCGCTGCGGCTGCGCGTCGGCGACCGGGGTCGGGCACCGGCATCGACCCGCCCGGCACGGCACGGCGGGAAACGAGTTCGCGCCGGCCCCGGCGGAGGACGAAGGGACACCCTGGAGGGACGCCCGCCGTCGTAGGCCGGGCCGGCCCGCGCAGTGCGGCGACCGCCACCGCGAGACCACCGGCGGCGGTGGCCTCCACCCATGATCGGCTGTCCTCTGTCGTCGCTGCGGCATGACACGATGGCCGTGCCCTGCGCCGCCGGTGGCCGGGCACGACACTGATGGAGTCGGGATGTCAGAACTGGCCGGCACGCCGGTGCCAGGATTGGCGAAGCTGTGGACGCACGACCCGGTCACCGCCGGCCGGTATCGGCTGCTCGGCCGGCTGGGCGCGGGTGGGCAGGGGGTCGTCTACCTCGGTGAGGACGACGCTGGTGACCGCGTCGCGGTCAAGATGGTCAACGTCGATCTGACTGATCCACGGGCGCGGTCGCAGTTCGTGAAGGAGATCGCCGCCGCGCGCCGGGTCGCTCCGTTCTGCACCGCGCAGGTGCTCTTCGCCGAGGTCGACGGCGAGCGTCCCTACGTGGTCAGTGAGTTCATCGAAGGCCCGACCCTGCACCGGCACGTCCGCGAACGCGGCCCGGTGACCGGTAACGCCCTGCACCGGCTCGCGGTCGGCACTGTCACCGCGCTCGCCGCGATCCACAGTGCCGGCGTGGTGCACTGCGATCTGAAGCCGGACAACGTGGTGCTGGGCAGGGACGGCCCTAGGGTGATCGACTTCGGCATCGCTCGCGCGCTAGGGGTGACCGAGACGGCGTCCAGCCGGGTCATGGGGACCACCGCGTACATGGCACCCGAGCGGTTCCGCAACGACGCGGTCGGTCCGCCCTGCGACGTCTTCGCCTGGGCGGCCACGATCGCGTTCGCTGCCGGTGGCCGGCCACCCTTCGGCGATGATTCGCTCTTCGCCGTGATGCACCGGGTGCTGCACGATCCGCCCGACCTGCCGGCGTTGCCTCCGGTGCTGGACGAGCTGATCCGGGAGTGCCTGGCGAAGGATCCGGCGGATCGGCCGGGTGCCGAGCAGGTGCTGGTGCGGCTGCTGCGGCAGGACGCCACGGCCACCGTGCCGCTACGTCGGGAGAGCCTGCTCGAGGTCGGCAACGAGACCGCGGGCACGCCGACGCCGAACCATCCCCTTCCCCGGATCACGCCGACGGCACCGCAGCCGCGCCCGACGCAGCCACAGCCACAGCCACAGCCGACGGTGCCGACCCAGGGCCGGCCGACGCAGCCGGCACACCCACGGATGACGACCCAGCCGGCGTACCTGCCGGCGACGGAGCCCGGCGTCGGCGCCGGGTCCGGCGGCGCGTTGCGGCGACTGCGTCGTGAGGCCCTCGACGCCTGGGGCATCTCGACAGCGCTCTTCCTCGGCTCGGCCGGCGCCGCCGCCGGCTACGTCGCGTCGAGCGCGATCGGCCCGGCCGCCGCAGTCGGGGCGGTCGCCTTCGTCGTGGTCTACCTGGTCCGGCTGCTGGTCGCTACGGCGGTCGGGGGACGGTCCGACCGCCCGTGACGCCGCGGCAGGGGTCCGGGTCGCCGGCTGGCGCCGGATCGATAGGTTGACGGCCACCAGCCGCCCGCCGAGGAGGACGCCCCGATGACCCCATCCGTTACCCGCACGCGGCAGTGGTTGCCCTACACCGCCGCCGTCACCGCCGGGCTGGTGGTCATCGCCGGGGCGTTCGTGTTCGTCCAGCAGCGCGATGCGGGCAGCGAGGTGCCCCGCACCGACTGCGCCACCACCCTCCAGGTCAACTCGTCGACGGAGAAGGCGGCGCTGCTGGTCGACCTGGCCGAGCGCTACAACCGCAGCAGCCGGTCGATCGACGGCGGTGGCTGCGCCCAGGTGCACGTCAGCGCGCTCAACTCGGGCCAGGCCGCCGAGGCGCTGGCCACCGGCTGGACCCACACCGGCCTGCCGCGACCACAGGTCTGGCTGCCGACGTCGAGCCTGTGGACCGGCCAGCTCCGGCTGCTCGACCAAGCCGCCGGGCGAGCACCGCAGACGCCGGACCGCTACCCGTCGATCGCCAACAGCCCACTGGTGATCGCGATGCCGCAGCCCAAGGCCGAACTGATACGCCGGCGCGGGCCGCTGGGCTGGGGGGAGATCCTGGGCCTGTCCGGGCGGGACGGGTGGGCGGGCTTCGGCAAGCCGGAGTGGGGCCGCTTCACCTTCGGCAAGGACAACCCCAACCTGTCCACCTCCGGGCTGGCGGCGACCATCGCCACCTACTACGCGGCGGTGCAACGGTCCAGCGACCTGACCCGGTCCGACCTTGCCGACCCCGCGGTCACCCAGTTCGTCCGCCGGATCGAGGCCAATGTGTCGCACTACAGCGACGATTCGGTGGACCTGCTGCGCAGCCTCGCCGAGGCGGACCTGGCGGGCGGCGCGGGCAGTACGGACGACATGAGCGCCATCGTCCTCCAGGAGGAACTCGTGGACCTCTACAACACGGGTGCGCTGAGCCCTCGGCAGGACGGGCAGGAGCGGGGCCGCAGGCCGAACGTCCCGCTGGTCGCCGTCCACCCCAAGGAGGGCACGTTCAACCTGGACCACCCGTTCGTGGTGCTGCCCTCCGCCGACGAGCGGCAGCGGGCGGCGGCGGCCGACTTCCTGGCCTTCCTGACCGAGGACGCCCAGCAGGAGAGCTTCGCCCGCCTCGGCTTCCGGGACCACGAGCGCCGAGCCTCGGCGGAGCTGCTCGCCAACGTCGGCGCCGAGCCCACCGGTGGGCTGAGCTACTTCGAGCCCCCGGACCCGCAGGTGGTCGGCGCGATGCTGGACGGCTGGCGGACGCTCCGCAAGAAGGCCAACATCCTGATAGCCCTGGACACGTCCGGGTCCATGCAGGCGATGGTCGGCACCCGCACCCGCTTCCAGGTCGCCTCAGCAGCGGCGGGCAAGGGCCTCGCGCTGCTCAACACCGAGGACCGGGTGGGTCTCTGGTCGTTCTCCTCGGAGACCCGGAAGCGGCCGAAGAGCCCCTACCGGGAGGAGATCCCTCTCGGCGAGTTCGACCAGAAGCGGATCAACAGCAAGATCGCCGGCCTGCACGTCGATGGCGGCACCGCCCTCTACGCGACGGTCCGGGCCGCACACCGAGAGCTGCTCGACCGGTACGACCCGCAGCGGATCAACGCGATCGTCGTGCTGACCGACGGCAAGAACGAGTACCGGCAGGACAACGACCTGGCCGGCCTGCTCGCCGAGGTCGCCCTCGACCCGCGGCGTCCGGTGAAGGTGTTCTGCATCGCCTTCGACCGGGAGTCGGACTTCGCCACCCTGGACCGGATCGCCAAGGCATCATCGGGCAAGGCCTTCGACGCGACCGATCCCGCCAAGATCGACGAAGCGTTCGTGAAGCTGGTCAGCAGCTTCTGACGCCGTCGCGCGCCGCTCGCCACGAGCCCGCGGCGCGACCGACGGTCTCCGCAGCCCCGCCGGTGAACAGCGCCGGCCGGAGTAGGGAGCACCCCGACACCGGTCCGGTCCGCCGACGCCCTAACCTCGGCGTACAACGAGTGCCGGGCCTCCGGGATGACCAGCAGGTCGCCCTCCCCACCGGTCCACGACTGATCCGGCGCGACCAGCCGGACCCGCCCCCGCAGTACCTGGAGCGTCGCCTCACCGATCAGGCTCCCGGTGCGACGACCAACCGCTCCGCGGCGACCTGCGCCGCGTCGGTGCGTACGACGCCGGCGAACTCGCGGGCGCGGGCGGCCACCTCCGGCCGCAGCGCGGCGCCCAGAGCGTCGGTCAGTGACTCGACGGTCGGCACGGAGCCGGGGTGTGCGGTGCCGATGCCGAGCGCGGGCACCCGGCGCGCGAAGTAGTGCTGGTCATACACCTGCGGTACGACGACCTGCGGCGTCCCGGCCCGCGCGGCCGTGGTCGTGGTGCCCGCGCCGCCATGGTGGACCACCACGGCCACCTCCCGGAACAGGTCCTGCTGGTTCACTTCGCCGACCACCAGGCAGTCGGGGGACCGGTCGACCGGCGAGAGCGGTGCCCAGCCCCGGGAGGCGACCAGCCGGCAACCGACCGCGCGCACGGCCCGCACGGCCGTCTCCAGCAGACCCGGGGGTGCGGCGACGCTGCCGAATCCGACGTAGACGCACGGCCCGCCGGCGTCCAGGAAGGCCGTCAGCTCGGCGGGCAGGGCCCGCTTGTCGGGCAGGAGCCAGGCGCCCGGTTGGTAGACGGCCGGATCGGCGACGTCCGGCCAGGGTGCCAAGGCCGGGTCGGCGGCCAGCCACGGCCGGTCGGTGTGGATGTGGTCGCTGACGTCGTCGACCGTGCCCAACCCCACCGCCGACCGCAGCGCGTTGAGGGGCGCGGCGAAGGTGTCGTTGACGTGCCGCAGGTTGGCGGCCCACAGGTCGCTGTTGTCGGCCGACGCGGGCGCCGGGACCTCCCCGAGCACCGGCAGCGGCAGCGGGGGGTGGTGGGGTGAGGGAAGGGCCGCCGGGCAGAGCGCCGCGAAGACGTACGGGATGCCGCGCTTCTCCGCCACGGTGCGGGCGGCGATCTGGAGGCCCGTCGACGCGACGAGGACGTCACAGTCCCGGGCTGCGGCCGACAGCACCTCGAACTGGATGCCGATGGAGGACTCGGCGAACTTGCGTACCTGCGCGGGCGAGGGTTTTGGCACGGCGGCCCGCGACCTGGGCGCCGCCGACCTGCGCCAGGGCGGGCCGACGGGCACGAAGGGAATCCTGAAGCTGGCCACCCAGCGGGCGAAGTCGGGCGGGGCGCAGAGGCGGGCCTGGTGGCCGAGGGCCGTCAACCGCGACGCGAGCGCCACCAGTGGTTGGACATCGCCACGCGACCCGAGAGTCGACAGCAGTACGCGCACAATACTCGCCTTTCCGTCTTTTACGCCGGATCCGGGCGCGGCTGGGTCAGGCCCGACAGCGTTGTCGGGCCTGGCCGCACCGTCGATCTGCTATCCCCGCGTCGTGGAGCGCCCCGGCACCAGGGCAGCGGGTCGCGCCCTGGCGGCGGTCTGAGTGGGTACCCGGCGCGCGGCACCGGGCGCGGGTCGGAGGGGCCGCAGGATCAGTACGTGGCCGAGCCCCTCGACCGCGCGCAGCTCGGCCGTGCAGGCCGCGGCCTGCGCCTGGCGCAGGTAGTCCAGCGTCTGCGGGTCGGCGGCGCACATCCCCGGCGTCGAGTCGGCGGTGGCGACCAGGTGGACCTCGCCCGCCAGCAGCAGCGAGGCCGAGATGAACTGGCAGAGCTCCGGCCACAGCAGGTACCGCCAGAAGTCCACGCTGATCACCGCGTCCAGGCTGCCCGGCGGCATGGGCGGGGCGACGCCGAGCAGGTGGAAGTTGGTCCGCCCGATGGGTGCGGCGTAGTCGAAGGTCAACGCCGAGGCGGGCAACCCGGAATCGGCGCGGCCGGTGCCGATCCAGAGCGTGCGGTGCCCCCGCACCTGGCCGGCGAGGCGCGCGGCGGCGGGGCCGATGGCGCAGGCCGACCGCTCGACGCACTCGTCGATGAGCGCGCGATAGTGCAGGATCCGCCGGATCGCCTCGTACCCCATGACGGCGGTGAGGAACTCCCACTCCAGGCACGGATAGAGCCGGGCCGCCTGCTGGAAGTTGGCCTTCATCTCCATCCAGTTGCGGGTGATGTTCTTGTGGTGCGGCAGGTGGACGACCCGGGCGTCGTCGTCGTAGCCGAAGTTGACGCCGTCGGGGAGGCTGCGGTCGACGCGGTAGAACAACTCGACGTCCTCCACGCCGTAGCTCAGACCGAACGCCTCGCGGTAGCCACCGACCTGCGCGAAGTGTGCGCTGGACAGCGAGATGTTGTGCGTGTAGGCGATGATCCAGCCGGCCCGGAGCCACTCGCCCCCGTCGTCGGGAAGCCCCGTGGCGAACCGCAGGTCGCCGCCGTGCGGGAAGGCGCGTGCGACCGCGTGCGGCTCCCCGGCCAGCACTGCCGGCAGGTCAGCGAGGCCGATCTCGTCCCGCCGGCCGATCAGCACCGCCGCGTTGCCGGGCACGCTGTGCCAGGCCAGGTGCCGCTCCAGCAGGTCGGGCACCGCCCACGAGTCGGCGTCGAGGAAGACCAGCAGAGGTGCGCAGGCACGGCGCGCCCCCTCGTTGCGGGCGACGGAGCGGCCCTTGCGCTCGGCGAGTTCCAGCACGCGCAGGCGGAGACCGGCGCCCTCGGCGAGCGCCTCGGCGTACCCGTCGGACGAGCCACCGTCCCGGACCACGATCACCTCGAAGCGTTCCGGCGGCAGCGTCTGCCGGGTCAGCGCCCTGAGGGTCAGCGCGAGGCACTGCGGATCCTGGTAGGTCGGCATCACCACGCTCAGCGCCGGAGGGTTGGTGGGCAGCGACATGGCGATCCTCTCCGTCAGACGATCTTGCCGTCAGAGGGCGGCGACACCGTCAGACGATAACGCTCCGCAACGACATCACTACGCATCAATAGGGGTCTATAGGGGTGCACTGTCCCGACACCACAGTCGCCGCCCGACCGGAACCCACCCACGCGCAGGAGCAGCAGCCGCGACAGGAAGCAGCGGGTTGGATCAGCCCGATTCGGCTGGCGAACTCACGTACGCCTGGAAGGTTGCGGCTGTCGCGGCCGACTGGACGTGTTCGATGAGGTTGGTTCGGGATTCGCGTACCAGTTCGCTGGCATGCTGACGACCCGGCGCTGGGCCGGGTTCCTCCGTGCTGCTGGTCGGGGCGTGGGGTTGCTGGGTCAGCCGGCGGGTCGCGGCAGTGCGGCGAGGCGGTTGAATGCGCTGGCCCCGCCGACCTGGCCCCGGATCATTCGCGCCACCGCCGGCCGCGACCTCGCCCAGGCACGGGTGTGACGCTCGAGGCAGGCCCGGTTGCGGGGTCGGTGACAGCGACTCCGGCAGCAGCGACCGCGAGCAGCGGCACGATCCAGAGCGGGACGGCGCCGACGTCGCGCGGTTCGGGTCAGGTGGTGCCGCGGACGACGAGCGTCGTCGGCAACACGGTCGGCTTGGGCGGGTCGCCGCCGCCGTGCAGCATGGCGACCAGCGCCTC
This sequence comes from Micromonospora sp. NBRC 110037, assembly GCF_001652995.1. Taxonomy (NCBI): domain Bacteria; kingdom Bacillati; phylum Actinomycetota; class Actinomycetes; order Micromonosporales; family Micromonosporaceae; genus Micromonospora; species Micromonospora sp. NBRC 110037. The sequence continues at coordinate 487,407 of NZ_BBVA01000002.1, read as the reverse complement.
GGCGGCGGCCGTGCCGAAGCCGGGCTTGTTCTGGGCGACGGTGCTGAGCCCGGGCGGGATCAGCGCGGCCACCTCGATGTCGTCGAAGCCGACAATCGCAATGTCGTCGGGGATCCGTAGGCCGGCCGCCTGGGCCGCCCGCATCGCGCCGACAGCCATCTCGTCACCGGCGACGAACACCGCGGTAGGGCGGTCGTCGAGGGCGAGCAGCCGGTCCATCGCGGCGTGACCGCCGTCGAGATAGAAGTCTCCCTCGACGACGTGGCCGTCGGCGAGCGGCAGGCCGGCCCCGGCCAGCGCGGCCCGGAAGCCGACGAGCCGTTCGGCTCCCGGCCAGGTTCGCAGCGGGCCGGTGATGGTGGCGATGCGCCGGTGGCCGCGTTCGACGAGGTGGCGGACGGCGAGCGCCGCGCCGCCGGCATTGTCCGAGGTGATGTAGGTCGACGTCGGGCCGTCGACCCGCAGGTCGAGAGCGACGCACGGCACCTGGGCTTCGACGAGGGCGAGCACGGCCGGGTCCCGGGTGCCGTTGTCGATGATGACCGCGCCGTCGAGGTTGTGCTGGCGGACGGCGCGCACGTATCGCTGCCCGTCGTCGGGCCCCGCCGCGTCGTGGCCGGCGAGCATGAGCAGGTTCAGCCCGTGCGCGCTGAGCGCCGTCTTGAGCGCGACGAGGATCTCCTGCAGGAATGGGTGGCGCCATCCAGGGCGGCGATGGTCGGTGTCCCATACCAGGCCCACCATGTTGGATTTCTTCGTGGCGAGCGTCCGGGCCGATCCGTTCGGCAGGTAGCCGATCTCGGCGGCCAGGTCGAGGATGCGCTGGCGGGTGTGCTGGCTGACGACCTCGGGGGTGTTGAAGACGCGGGACACGGTGGCGACGGACACGCCGGAGCGGCGCGCCAACTCCCTGATAGTGGCCAATGTGGTGCCTTCTCTGTAACCGGTTTCACGACCGTAGCGCCAGCGATGTCCGCCGGTCAACCCGCATCGAACGTTATCGTTTCGTAACTTGACACCCCCTAGCCGAACCCGTTCACACTTCCCAGGAAGGGCGCTCGCCGGGCGGTCACCCGCAACTCGGCCGGCATCCGATCTTCATCCAACTCCACCCACCCCCACCACCATCGCTTCGCCGACAATGTAACCGGTTTCAGGTAACCGGTTACATCGCACGAAAGGGTTCCCTGGCATGCACCCAAAACGACTGTTGCGACTGGCGGCGGCCACCCTGGCCGCCGGAGTACTGCTGACCGCGTGTGGCACCGGCACCGAGGGAGGCTCCGGCGGCGGCAACGAAAAGATCACCCTGAACGTCAACCTGTTCGGCAACTTCGGGTACCAGGACCTGTACGCCGAGTACCAGAAGTCGCACCCGAACATCACGATCCAGGAGCGCACGGCCGCCTACAACGACCATCACCGCGACCTGATCACCCACCTGGCCACCGGCTCCGGCGCGGGCGACATCGAGGGCGTCGACACGGGCTTCATCGCGCAGATGCGCGAGCGGGGCAACCTCTTCGTCGACCTGGGCAAGGACCGCCAGTCCGAGTACCTCGACTGGAAGTGGGCGGCGTCGCTGGCCAAGGACGGCAAGCAGATCGGGTACGGCACCGACGTCGGCGGCCTGGCCATCTGCTATCGGCGTGACCTGTTCGAGAAGGCCGGCATGCCCTTCGACCGCGACCAGGTGTCGGCCGCCTGGGGCAGCGGCTGGGACCAGTACATCGAGTTCGGCAAGCGGTACGCGGCGAAGGCCCCGGCCGGCAGCGCCTTCTTCGATGGCGGAGGCCAACTGTTCAACGCCATCATCGGCCAGGCCCCGGTCGGGTACTACAACGAGGACAACGCCATCGTCGTGGGCACCAGCCCCGATGTCCGAAAGGCCTGGGACCTGACGGTGAAGGCGATCCAGAGCAACCTGTCGGCCAAGCTGATCGGCAGCTCGCAGGAGTGGAACAACGGCTTCGCGAAGGACCAGTTCGCCACCATCGCGTGTCCGGCCTGGATGATGACCAAGATCAAGGACCAGGCGAAGCACGCCGCCGGCAAGTGGGACGTGGCGAGCGTCCCGGGCGGCGGCGGCAACTGGGGCGGCTCGTACCTCACCGTTCCCAAGCAGGGCAAGCACATCGAGGAGGCCAAGAAGCTCGCGGCGTGGCTGACCGCCCCGGAACAGCAGGCCAAGGTGTTCACCGCGCGGGGCAACCTGCCGTCCATCCCGGCTCTGTACGACAAGCCCGACATTGCCCAGTACAAGGACGCCTTCTTCAACAACGCACCGGTGGGCCAGCTCTTCACCACCGCGGCGAAGCAGCTCAAGCCCCAGTACCAGGGCCCGCGAGCCGGAGACGTGCAGACCACCATCCGCGACGCCCTCGTCCGCATCGAACAGGGCAAGCAAAGCTCCGACGAGTCCTGGAAGCAGATGGTCAGCGACGTCGAGCGCCTCGCCAAGTAACTCGACCCGCGCCGCCGGCGGTCGCCCCTGACCGCCGGCGGCGCCCGGCGACGAAGGATCGACGATGGCCACCTACCTCCACCAGGCCCGGCGGGCCGGCCTGAGCCGGCTCGACACCAAGGGCTCGCCCTACCTCTACATCCTGCCGTTCTTCCTGCTGTTCGGCGCGTTCGGGCTGTTCCCGCTGCTGTACACGGCGTACGTCTCGTTCAACGACTGGGACCTGCTCGACTCCGGGTCGCACCGCTGGGTCGGCCTCGCGAACTACCGCGAGATGCTGCAGGACGCGTACTTCTGGAACGCCCTGGGCAACACACTCAGCATCTGGGTGCTGTCCACCGTGCCGCAACTGCTCGCCGCGCTCTGGATCGCCCACCTGCTCAACCACCGGCTGCGGGCCCGCACCGCGCTACGGATGGGCGTGCTGCTGCCCAACGTCACCTCGATCGTGGCGGTGACGATCGTCTTCACCCAACTTTTCGGCCGCGACTTCGGCATGGTCAACTGGGCGCTCGGCCTCGTCGGCATCGGCCCGATCGACTGGCAGGCCAACACCTGGAGCTCCCACCTGGCCATCTCGTTCATCGTCGCCTGGCGGTGGACCGGCTACAACGCCCTCATCTACCTCGCCTCGATGCAGGCGATTCCGCACCACCTGTACGAGGCCGCCGACCTCGACGGCGCGTCGCAGGCTCAGCAGTTCAGGCGGATCACCGTCCCGATGCTGCGGCCGACGATCATCTTCACCACGGTGATCTCGACGATCGGCGGCCTGCAGATCATGGCCGAACCCCTGCTGTTCGCCAGTTCCCAGACGCCCACCGGCGGCTCCGACCGGCAGTTCCAGACCGTCGCCCTGTTCATGTACGAGCAGGGGTTCCGGGAGTTCCGCTTCGGCTACGCCTCGGCGGTCGCCTGGACGCTCTGTCTGGTCATCGCCATCTTCGCGATCATCAACTTCCTGCTCACCCGGCGCATCGCCAAGGACGAGGACTGAGGAGAACGCCGTGACCACCCTCGCGGACCCCGTACAGACCGGCACCACACCCTCGCCGCCGCCACGCCGGTCCCACCGGCGCCGGAGCTTCGGGTACCCACGCAAGGCCTCGGTCTGGAGCTACGGGGCCCTGCTGGCGGTCGTGGCCGGGTCGGTCTTCCCGCTCTACTGGTCCATCGTCGTGTCCTCGCAGACCAGCGACGCCGTCACGAAGGTGCCGCCGGCCCTGGTGCCCGGCGGGCACCTCTTCGACAACATCGCGCGCGTGTTCGACACGACCGACTTCGGCCGGGCCCTGGTGAACTCCTTCATCGTCAGCGGCTCGATCACCGTCTCCGTGGTGTTCTTCTCGACCCTGGCCGGGTTCGCCTTCGCCAAACTGCGGTTCCGAGGCCGAAAGGCGCTTCTCGTCGTGGCCATCGCGACCTCGATGGTGCCGCACCAGCTCGGCATCATCCCGCTGTACATCCTGATGGCCGACCTCGGCTGGACCGGGCGCCTCACCGCCGTGATCGTGCCCGGGCTGGTAACCGCGTTCGGCGTCTTCTTCATGACCCAGTACCTCGGCCGCGCCGTGCCCGACGAACTGCTGGAGGCCGGCCGCGTCGACGGGTCCAGCACGTTCGGCCTGTACTGGCACATCGTCCTGCCGGCGGCCCGCCCCGCCGCGGCGGTGCTCGGGCTGTTCACCTTCATGCAGGCGTGGAACGACTTCTTCTGGCCGCTGGTCGTGCTGCAGGACAACGCGACCGTGCAGGTGGCGCTCTCCGCACTGGCCAGCGGCTACACCACCGACTACACCCTGACGCTGACCGGCACGTTGCTCGCCACGCTGCCGATCCTCGTCGTCTTCATGCTCCTCGGCCGGCATCTCGTCGACGGCATCATGCAGGGGGCGGTGAAGGGATGACCACCACATCCCAAGGCGCCGCCGCGGCCGCAACCCGGCCGGACCTGCCCGAGCTGCCGGACCTGCCGGCCGGCTTCATCTGGGGCGCCGCCACCGCGGCGTACCAGATCGAGGGGGCGGTCGACGAGGACGGCCGCGGGCCGTCGATCTGGGACACCTTCTGCCGCCGCCCCGGGGCCGTCGACGACGGCACCTCCGGATCGGTCGCCTGTGACAGCTACCACCGCTGGCGGGAGGACGTGGACCTGCTGGCCGGCCTCGGCGTGGACGCCTACCGTTTCTCGGTCGCCTGGCCACGGGTCATGCCGGCCGGGCGGGGCGCGGTGAACCGACGGGGCCTCGACTACTACGACCGGCTCGTCGACGCCCTCTGCGGGCACGGCATCCGGCCGTTCGTCACGCTGTACCACTGGGATCTGCCCCAGGCGCTCGAGGACGAGGGTGGCTGGCGGGTACGGGACACCGCCGAGTGGTTCGCCGAGTACGCCGCCGCGGTGGCGGGCATCCTCGGCGACCGGGTCCAGGACTGGATCACGCTGAACGAGCCGTACTGCTCGTCGATGGTCGGCTACGCGGAGGGCCGGCACGCTCCCGGCACCGCCGAAGGACATGGCGCTCTGGCCGCCGCCCACCACCTGCTGCTCGGGCACGGCAGGGCGGTCGCCGCAGTCCGGTCCGCCGCCGGCCCGCGGTCGCGCGTCGGCATCACGCTCAACCTCTCCCCCGCCGTGCCGGCCAGCGATACCGAGGCCGACCGGGCGGCGGCGGATCGGCAGGACCTCATGCTCAACCGGCAGTTCACGGATCCGGTGCTGGGCGGCGCGTACCCGCCCGGGTTCGAGCGGCTCTACGCCGGGGTGAGCGATCTGTCGTTCCGCCGGGACGGTGACCTGGCGGTGATCTCCACGCCGCTGGACTTCCTCGGTGTCAACTACTACTACCGGGTCCACGTCGCCGACGCCCCGTACGAGCAGCCCGACCCGGCGCTGCGCAGCGCGTTCGACATCGGGGTCCGGCAGCTACGGCCGGACGGGTTGCCCACCACCGACCTGGGCTGGCCGGTGGAGCCGCAAGGGCTGTTCGACACCCTGACCGGGCTCGCGGACCGTTACCCGGGCCTGCCTGCCGTGTACGTGACGGAGAACGGCTGCGCCGACCTGCGGGACGGACCCGAGCCGGACCCGGAACGGATCTCGTTCGTGGCCGGGCACCTGGCGGCGGCGGCCCGTGCGGCCGCCGTCGACGACCGGCTCGATCTGCGGGGGTACTTCTACTGGTCGCTCATCGACAACTTCGAGTGGGCCCGCGGGTACGGGCCCCGCTTCGGTCTGGCCCACGTCGACTACGCCACCGGATCCCGTACGCCCAAGGCCAGCTACCACTGGCTGCGTGACCGCTTGCGGGCGTGGCGGGAACGCACCTCCGCCTGAAGCGCCGCCCGCGGCTCGTGGCGGCAACGGTATGGGCGGTCACCCGGCACCGAACCGCCCCGGTTTCGGTGGAGTCGGGCTCTTCGATCATGAAGGCTGGGCGTGGGCGCCGGGCTCGCCTGGCGGGGCGTCGAGGGCCAGCCTCAGCGCCGCCTCGACCGGATAGACCGGGCAGTACAGCGGAGTGTCTGAGGCCGGCGGGGCCGCGTCCTTCACCTCGAACGCCTTTCGGGCCCGGCCGAGGTCCGCGAGCAGGTCGGCCACTGACGGTTCCTTCTTCGGCTCCGGGGGCGCCGCCTCGACGGGTGCCTCCGTCTTCGGCGCCGTGATCGAGACGCCGAGCGCCGCCGCGGCGGCGTTGAGCCCGTCCTTCGGCATCGCGGCGGCCAGCGCCGAGAGGCGGCCGACGGCCTGGTCGGCGTACGCGGCGTCGACCGGCACCGCCGGCAGCTCGAACCGGGTTCCGGTCTGCGCGCCGAACGGGGCGTCGCGGAACACCCGGTCGCGGTTCTCGGCGTCGACGAGCACGTGGCGGCCGTCGTGGAGGTCGGCGTACAGGTTGGCGGCGAGCACGTTCCCGTCGAGCAGCAGGTTCTGGTCGGGCACGGTCGCGCGGACGGCGATGCTGTCGGCGAAGGCGAGCACGTTGGCCTCGACCCGCATGACACCCCGGCCGGAGAGGTCCAGCAGGCAGCCGGTCGTGGACTGCCCGGTCGAGGCCCGGCCGGTGGGGTCGGCGGCGAACAGGACCGTGTTGCCGCGGATGGTCCAGGGGCCCGCGCCGGGTGCCTGGACACGGACGGCGGTGCCGCTCGTGTTGACGACCACGTTGTTCTCGAACGTCCCGTACGCCGCACTGAGCTGCACGGCGCAGTACGCCGCGTTGGCGAAGACGCAGTTGCGCACGGTGATGCCGCCGCTGCCGCCGCGCAGGTCGAGCAGCGCCGCCGACTGGGAGTGGCCCGCGTCGAGGGCGCCGCTGTCGGCGTACGCGTTGTAGGTCGCCCCGTCGAACATGAACCCGTCAAGGATGAGGCAATCCCCCGAGTCCTCGCCGGTGAGCACCGGATCGCCGAAGATGCCCTTCGCCTTGGTCTCCGGAGTGAGCACGAAGCGCACGGGGTGTCGCCAGGGGTCGCGCGCGGCGAACTCGGCGTCCCACCCGCCCAGCAGCGTCAGGTTGCGTACGGGGATGCGCCATGTGCCCGACCGCAGGCGGCCCGTGTACTCACCTGCGGCGACGAGGATGCGGTCGCCCTCGGCGGCCTTTTCGAGGGCCTGGAACGGGTCGCGGAACGGCGCCTCGCGGCTGCCGTCCCCGCCGGAGGATCCGGCCCGCACGAACCAGTCGCGGCCGGCCGGCCGGGGCGGCTCGGGGGCCGTGACGTCGAGCACGGGCGCGAGGGAGTCGAGGACGATGGTGGCGCTCTGACGCCCGCCGGGCGGCGTGAGGCGGTACGTGCCGCGGAGCAGGTACGTGGACTCGACGTCGAGGCCGCGCGAATACCGTACGGCTTCCTCGGTCTGATGATGGACGAGGCCGTAGCGCGGGGCGAGCGCCCACCACGGGCTGTTGTCGGTGCCGGGCTCGTAGACGGCGACGCCGATGTGCGTCTCCGCGAGCTCGGGGAGGATCTGCGTGTTCTGGTCGAAGCCGACCCCGGCCCGCACCTGCACCGGGGCTCCGGCGAGCGCCGGGTCGGCCTCGTAGAGCCGCGCCCAGTCGACGGCCTGGTACACCGGACCGGCCGGGGGCTCGGTGAACGGCTCCGGCGCCGCCAGGTCGGCGGGGTGCGCGCCCGGCGCCGCGCCGACCGCGAGGGCGAGCACCTCGGCCGGGGCGAGCCGGCGCATGACGGGCCGCTGAACATCGTGGTCCGATGTGGACGGCAGCTCGCCGAGGCCGGCCGATTTCCGCAGCGCGTTGAGGGCGGCGATCGGCGGGCGCTCGTACGTGACGGCGACGTCCACCGTGTACGTGTCGAGCCACGCCGCCGGGAGCCCGGTCAGCTGTGGGTCGCCGACGGTGTTGCCGGCCGCCGAGCGCAGGCCGACGTCTTCGAGCTCCGCGGCGTACTCCTCGGTGAGCTCGGCCTCCGCGCCCGGCACCCGGCTGCGCACGATGTCGCGCGGTGTGGCGAAGAACAGGTTGCGTTCGATGGCGATCTGCCCGACGTCGCGCAGGCAGGCGACGGCCGCGTTGCCGCAGCCGACGAACACGTTGTCGGCGATCGCGGCAGCGCCGTTGACCCGTACGCCGACGGCCCGGTCGGCGCCGGAGCCGCGCGGTGGGTCGGAGTCGTCGTGGGCGAAGGCGAAGGTGTTGCGGCTGACCGCGGCCGGGGTCTCGGGGGCGCCGTCGCGGACGGTGAGCAGGCTGAGGCCGACGCAGTTGACGACGATGTTGTTCTCGAAGACCACGGAGTCGCCGCCGAGCTCGACGGCGCCGGAGCTGCCGTTGGCGAAGCAGCAGTCGCGGACGGTGATGCGCTCGCCGCGCAGGCTCACCAGCGGGCCGTCCCCGTAGGAGACGCGCTGCAGGCCGCCCTGCTCGTCGTAGTCGTCGCGCCCGGCCCCGTCGAAGAACAGCCCGTCCAGGACGAGGCCGTCGTGGCCGCCGATGCCCTGGAGCATGTTCGGCTCGTTCGGGACGCGCAGGCCGGTCTTTGCCGCGAAGACCGTCGGTGTCTGCCAGGGGGTACGGCGGGCGAAGTCGGGGCTGTATCCGCCGAGCAGGGTCAGCTCGGGGGTGTCGACGACCCACGAGGAGCGCTCGCCGCGCCCGGTATAGGTGCCCGCCGCGATGTGGATGCGGTCGCCGGGCGCAGCCTGCCGCAGCGCGAGCCACGGGTCGTGGAACGGCCGGGCCCGGGTGCCGTCGCCGACCGGGCCGCCCGCCGCGACGAAGAAATCGGTCATGACTTCTTGACCTCGTCGTCGGCTTCCTCCGTCTTGTCCGCGAGCAGCTTGAAGCCCACCTTGACCGCGTCTCTGACCTGTGCGAACGCGGCGAGGCCCGTCTGCTTGTAGGGTCCCTCGGCCAGGTCCTTGACGTATTCCTCCTCGGTCGCCAGCAGCGACTCCAGGGATTCCGAGGCCTTCTCCAGCTCCTCGTTGAACTTCGCCAGCGTGCCCGGATCATCGGTCAGCTGGGCGAAGGCGTTGGTGCTCTCCTCCACGAGCGTGGGGAAGAGTTCGTCGTAGAGCTTGCGGGACTGCTCCTTGGCCGCCTCGGCCCGCGTGTCGAGCCCTCGGTCGAGGACGTTCTCCTTCATCCAGTCCCAGTCGGTGGCCCGGTAGTCGCCGGACGCGCCGATGCCGCGCCAGTTCCCCGCCGCCTCGGCGCCGCGGGCGAAGAGCTTGTCGATCCAGTCCTCGTCGAGCTGTTCGCGGGCCGCGGTCAGCAGCTTGATGTTGTCGACCACCGTCTGCTTCGCGGCACGCTTCTGCTTGGCCGCCATGAGGTTCTCCGCGGTGAGCTTCTCGAAGTTCTTGATCGCCTCGTTGGCGGCTTCCTTGGACGACGGGTCCTTCATGAAGAGGACGATCAAGCGGGCGCCCGAGGTCGGGAGGTATTTGACGAGCAGGCTCTTGACCGTGTCCTGGATGGAGCCGAAGTTCTTGAGGAGCAGCTGCTCGACGATCGCGTCGTTGCTGCGCGCGTTCTTGAGGTCCTCCTCGCACTTCTTGATGAGCGCGAGGTCGGCCTCCAGGACCTTGCTCATCAACGTGGCGACCTCGGGCACGTCGAGCCGGGCGACCTGCGCCCAGATCTTGCGCTCCCCGGCGAGGAAGTCACGCGGGCCGACCGCGGTCCACCGTTCGTCGACGGACATCGCGTTGGCCTGGCTGTCCTCCAGCACCGACCGGATGTCCGATTCGAGGCGCTCCATCAGCGCCTCGGCTTGCTCGCAGTTGGTCTCCCACCGGTCGGTCAGGCCGTCATAGCCCGGTTGCTCCAGCTTGGAGAGCATCTCCTCGAACAGCTTCTCCCGATCGGTGTCGAAGCGTTCCAGCAGATCCAAGACCTTGTCGAGGATGTCCTCCTCGAACCCCGTGGCGCGCATCCGCTGCTCAACGAGCTCGCGGGCGTCATCGACATCTTCCACAAATTTCAGCGTAGGAGCCCTCGGGCACCCGAGGCAGTCGTGAACCCGATCCCTGCCAGATCAAGGATCCGACCTATGCCGCCGCTCGGTGAAGACTGACTCCGGAAGTCGTCGACTCTTCGGGAGTGCACCATGTCATCCCTGTTCAGCGGACCGATACTTGGTGTTCGTATGCGCCTTTTCCTCTGGCACCGGGGCGCAGCCGGCTCATAACGGCATGGGGTGCCCGCTCCGTGGCGGCCACCCCATGCCTTACCGTCCCGTGCGGTCACTCCCCCGGGAACGCACGGACGGGCCTCAGTTGAGGGCGTAGATCTCCGCGGCCGACGTCCACGGGTTGCCGGCGACCTCACTCACGGCACGCAGTCGCGAGTACTGCCCGGTCTTCGCGGTGGACCGGACGTCCTTCTGGCTCGCGCCGTTGGCGAACGCGCCAGTGGCCACGGCCGTTCCCCAGTTGGTGCCGTCGGTGCTGACGTACACCTCGTACTGGCCGATGCGTCCGTTGACCGCGCCGGAGCCGCCATCCTGCCGGGGCAGGTAACGCAGGCCCGAAACGGAGTAGCTCGCGCCCATGTCGAGGAAAAACGCCCTGCCGGTCCAACCGGACGACGATCACTCCGGAGCCCTCGCGGATGTGCAGCCGCGTGCCCGGCCCCCATCCGAGGGCACGGACGACCGTGCGGTCGGCGATCCTGCCGCTGCTGTCGATGGCCGCCAGGCCGTACACCATCGTGCCGGCGCGTGGCGTCGGCAGCACCGGCAGGGGAAACAGCGAACGGCGAAGCGCTCCGCCACGGGGGCGACGGGACTCCTGCCCCCGGTCGGCCAGCATCACCGGCGGGATGACGGGAGCCACAGCACGATCAGCCACGACAATCGCCCCCGATCGAGACATGGTCGATCGAGGGAGCCGCTGCGCTGAGAGTTGCGTGGTCAAGTGCGCTTGACCACCAGTACGCGAAACACAGCATGGATGCTGCAAATTGGTGTCCGAGGGGGGACTTGAACCCCCACGCCCTATACGGGCACTAGCACCTCAAGCTAGCGCGTCTGCCATTCCGCCACCCGGACCTGCACGTACCAGCCTACCCGGTCGGCCAAGGTGATCATCTCACCGCATCGGCCGGCCTGGCGGGCCGCACGGGGCATTACTGTACACGGCCCGGAACGATCATGCACATCAGCACCAACGCCACGCGTTTGCGCAGGTCAGAGGCCACAACAATCGGGTGGGTAGCGCGCAACTGACGATTCCGGGCAGCATTGCTCACGTGTCCCACCCCTCCCCGTTGATCGCCACCCAGCACCAGGCCCTCGCGATGCGGGCCGCCGGCGACCTGACCAGCGCCCGCCGCCTGCTCGCCGACGCGATCGTCGCGGCCCGCCCGGCGTACGGCGAGGACCACCAGGACGTCCTGGCCACAGGTCACCTGCTGGCCCGGCTGCACCGCGAGGCCGACGACCCGGCCGCCGCCCGGCGCGTACTCGAAGAGGCCTACGCCGCCGGCGAGCGCCGCCGGGGCGACGGCGACCCGCTGATGCTCGCGCTCAGCTTCGACCTCGCGGGGGTGGCCGAGGAGCTGGGCAACCGGCACGAGGCCCGCCGCAACTACAGCCGCGTGGCCACCGCCGGGTCCGCCGTGCTCGGTCCGGACCACCCCGCGGTACGCGCAGCCCGCCAGTACCTCGGCGGCTCCGCCGCCGCTCCCGCCGGCTACGGCCCACCTCCCGGCGGCTTCGCCGCCGCTGCCGGCACGCACCCCGGTCCGTCCCTGCCCGGGCACCCCGGTCCGTCCCTGCCGGGACACCACAGCCCGGCCCCGCCGGCACACCACAGCCCGGCCCCGCCGGCACACTCCGGTCCGCCCCTGCCAGGACCCCCCAACCCGGCTCTGCCGGGGCACTCCGGTCCGGTCGTGCCCGCACAGCCTGGACAGGTCCTGCCCGGCCAACCCGGTCCCGTTTCCCCCGGGCACTCCGGTCCCGCTCTGTCCGAGCCCACCGTGTCGCTGCCGGCGATCCCGCCGCCGTACCCGCCCGCACCGGCCCGCCCCGCCGCCCCGGGGACGCCTGCCGCGGCTGCGCCGGTATCCGGCGCACAGTGGGCGCCCCGCCCCGGCCCGGCGTCCCCGGCGCCCGGCGCCGTGCAGTCGCCGTATCCCGTGCCGAACCCGCAGGGCACTCCCCCGCAGCCCGCCCCTCCGGTCCCGCCGCGCCAGCATCCCGCCGTGCGGCCGGACGGCTCGACGAGCCCGTGGGCGCCGCCCTCGCCACCCTCTGCGCCGTCCGAGGAGGCGACGACCCGCTTCGCGCCGATCTCGGAGGAAGCGACCTCCCGGTTTCCGGTAGTGCCCGCCGAACCCACCACCCCGCTGACGCCGCAGTCGGCCGCCGGAGCGGCCCCGCAGATTCCCGGTGTCCGGCCGGTCCCCCCGGCCCAGGGTGTCACCCCCGTCGCACCCGGAACGTACGGTCGGCAGCCCGCCGCCCCCGGAGTGACGCCGGTACCGCCCCGTCCTCCGGTCGCCCCACCACCGCCGCCGGCGGTCCCCGGTGCCGTGGTGCCCCCAGCAGCGCCCGGAACGCCGACGGCAACAGCTGGAACGCCGACGACAGCGTCCGCGGCCGGGACGCCGGTGCACGGGCGGCCGGTGGCGCCGCCCGTACCCGGCCCGGCGTCCCCGCTACCGCCCCCGCCGGTCATCCCGCCGCCACCCGCGAGGCCGAGCGCCGAGGCGCCTCCAGCGTCCGTCACCCCGCCTCCGTCGCGGATGCCGTCGGCGGGAGTCGTGCCGCCACCGCCACCGCCGACCGTCCTGCCGCCGGCACCGAGCATCCCCGCACCGGCGAACGTTGTCCTGCCACCACCGCCGGCAGTCACTGTCGCTCCGCCGACCCCCGTGCCGCCACGGCCGGCAGCCGTCCAACCGGTGGCCGAGGCCGCAGCCGCTCCCCCGAACGCCGCCACGGACCGTACGGCCGGGACCGGAACGGCAGCAGCCTCGGAAGTCCATCCCGCAGCGATCGAGGCGAACGCGAGCGGCCCCGGCACGGGTACGCCACCGACCGTCCCGGGTGGACCGGGATGGGACAAGCCGACGATCCAGGTACAGCAGATCGGCCCGCTGCTGGAGGAGGAGTCGGAGCGCCAAGCCGCGACAGCGGCCACCGGCACCACGGCCAATCCTGCGGCATCCGGGTCCGTCAGCGGACCCCCGGTCGGTGCGCCTCCGGTGGACGGTCCTCAGAGCAGCGGACCTCCAGCCGACGCACCCGTGATGAGCGGGCCCCCGGCCAGCGCACCACCCACCAGCTCACCGTCCACGCCCACGCCGCCGGCAAGCGCACCGTCCATCGGCACGCCCACGCCGCATCCCGTCAGCGCGCCGCCCACGCATCCGGTCAGCGGCCCACCGGGGCAACCGGTGAGCGGTGCGGCCGCGTACCCGATCAGCGGAATTCCGGTCAGCGGCTACCCACCACCGGTCAGCGGACCACCCGGTCACGGCGACTACCCGTCACTGGCCGGCCAGCCACATGCGGCGCCCGTCAGCGCCGCGCCGGTCAGCGGCGGCTCCGTGCCGCCGTGGGGCATGGTCGCGCCGCCGTGGAGCAGTGTCGCCCCGTCCCAGCCGGTCGACCGGCCCGCCGACCCCGAGCAGGACACGGACGGGCCTGACCCGGACGAGCCGACGGCCGGCGACGCGGCCGGACAGGCGGAAGGGGACGCGCCGGAACGGAACCGGCCGATGCCGATCTACGAGGATCTGCTGGACTTTCCCGAGTCCACGCGACCCGAGCCGCCGGCCCAGCCGGAGCCGGGCGCCTGGCCGGTGAACCCGCCGATGTTCCACCAGCCGGCGCCGGTCCAGCCGCCGGGCGCGTACCCGATGGAGCCGGAGCGGCCGGGCCGCAACCGCACGGTGCTGGCCCTGGTGGCCGGGGGCGCGGTGCTCGCGGTGGTGGCGGCGGTCGGTGTCGGCGTGGTGTTGCTGAACCGGGAGGCGGCGCCGCCGGCTCCGGTGCCCGCGTCCGGTTCCGCGTCGCCGAAGGTGGCCGGTCCGCCGCCGGGCGACTTGCAGCTACGGGACGACACCACCACTGTCACGGTGACCTGGACCGACCCGACGAACGGCGGGGTGCCGTTCGTGGTGGCGGGTGGCCGGGCCGGGCAGAAGCTCGGCGTGATGGCCACAGTGGACGCGGGGCAGACCCGCTACACGGTGAACGGGCTGAGCGCGAAGCTGGACTACTGCTTCACCGTGCTGGCTGTCTACGCGACCGATTCGTACTCGACCTCGGGTCAGGTCTGCACGGACCGGGAGGGCGGCGCGACGCCGAACTGACGGTCCGGGGACGCCACGCTCGGTGTCCACAGGGGGACGGTGCGGGTTTCACCGGCACCGGGCGGCACCTATGATGGCTCCCGGCTCTGGGGAGGGTCGACCTCGCGCGGGTGCGCCTCCCCCACCGACACGGGGAGGCAGCCGGCAGTGACCACCATCGAGGACGTCACGGGCACCGGGCCGGAGCAGGCTCGTCCACGATCGCGTATGCGGGGCGGGCTGGTCACCATCGGCACGGTGGCCGCGCTGCTGGCCGCGATGGGGTTGACGGTGCTCGGGCTGGGCGCCGCGGACAACGCGGTGGCGAGCTACGACGCCTCCTCCTGGTTGTGGAGCACCACCCGCGGCGAGCTGGCCCGGGTCAACGGCGTCACCGCGCGGGTGGACACCCGGATGGAGGTGCCGGGTGGGCGGCGGCACCAGATGCAGGTGGCCCAGACCGACCGGCTGCTGATCCTGCGCGACCTCAAGACCGGCCAGGTCAGCTCGCTGGATTTGGCGACGCTGCAGATCACCGCGACCACGCCGACCGCGCCGGGGCTCGGGGTGAGCGTGGCGCTGCACGAGGACGCGGCGTTCGTGGTGGACGCGGTGCAGGGCATCGTCCGGCAGCTCGACCCGCGGGCGCTGACGCCGGTGGGCGAGCCGGTCCGCTACCCGCCGGGCATCGCCGGCGGCACGTTCGACGGCGCCGGCAAGCTGTGGATCGCGGTGCCGAGCGAGGGCACCGTCTCGGCGGTCACCGCCGCCGAGCTGCCGGAGACGCCCGGTGACGCGCCGCCCGCCGGGCTCAGCCCGAAGCGCGTCGAGACGTACGACGTGGCCGAGCCGGCGCACGAGCTTGTGGTGTCCACGCTGGACGAGGGCGTGGCGGTGCTGGACCGCACCTCGGCGTCGCTGGTGACGGTGGTGGGCGGCCGGACCACGCGGGCCGAGCTGACCATGACCGCGCCGGGCTACCTGCCGACCCGTACCAGCGGGCAGCAGGTGCCGGTGACGGTTCCCGGTGAGCGGTCGGTGCACGTGGTGCGGGACAGCCGCGAGGTGAAGCGGTTCACGGTGCCGGGCGACGGTGTGCGGCTCAGCCCGGCGGTGGCGTGGGCGGGCCGGTTCTACTGCGCCGACGAGACGACCGGCACGGTCTACGCGTTCGACGCCGAGGGGCAGCTCGTGCAGACCGTGAAGGGCGCCGGCCGCCCCGGTCCGGTCGAGCTGGAGGTGCGCGAGAACCACCTGTTCATCAACCCGCCGGACTCGTCCACCGCGCAGGTGGTCGACGACCGCAACCAGGTGCGTGAGGTCGACAAGTACGCGAACGACGTGCTCGGCGGGGATCCGCCGCCGGTGGCTCCGCCGCCGCCCCCGCCGAAGAAGCCGAAGGTGTCCAAGCCGGGCGCGCCGAAGTCGGTCACCGCCGCCGCCGGTGACGCCTCGGCGCGGGTGAGCTGGCAGGCCGCGGCGTCGAACGGCGCCGAGATCACCAGGTACGTGGTGGAGGGCGCCGGTCAGACCCGCCAGGTCGGCGCGAACCAGCGGTCGCTGGAGGTGACCGGCCTGACGAACGGCGAGACGTACACGTTCTCGGTGCACGCGGTGAACGCCAAGGGTGAGGGGCCGGCGCGGCGCAGCAACCCGGTGGTGCCGACGGCTGAGGTGCCGGACCCGCCGGCGTCGGTGACCGCCGAGGCGCGGCCGGACGGCACGGTGCGGGTGAGCTGGCCCGAGGCCGACGGCCAGGGCAACAAGATCGCGAAGTACGCGGTGACGGCGACCTCGGCGGGCGCGAGCGCCCCGGCGGGCGAGTCGGCGAAGACGGAGCTGGTGGTGGCGGCCGGGCAACTGGAGTACGGCACCCAGTACGCGTTCACCGTGACGGCGGTGAGCGAGAAGGGCGCCGGGTCGAAGGCGTCGCCGGTGAGCAACACGGTGGTGCCGTTCACGGCGCCGAAGGCGCCCGGCGAGCTGCGCGCGTCCACTGTCGCCGACCAGCCGGGCACGGTCGCGGTGCAGTGGTCCCCGGCGGTGGACAACGGCCGGCCGGTGACGAAGTACGTGGTGGAGGCGGCCGGGAAGTCCGTCGAGGTGACCGACGTGCGGGCCACTGTGGGCGGGCTGGGCAACGGCCAGAACGTGACGGTGAAGGTCAAGGCCGTAAACGAGGCGGGCGCCGGGCCGGAGGCGAGCACCACCGCGCGGACGGTGGCCGAGCCGCGGATCACGGTGACCGGCTCGTCGGCGGACGCCACGTCGGTGACTGTGACGTTCACTGTGGACGCGGGTGGTGGGCGGGCCACCTGCACGGCGGCGACCGGTGGGAAGACGGCGAGCGGCAGTTGTTCCAGCCTGCGGGTGACCGGGCTGACGCCGGGTACCGCGTACACGGTGACGCTGACCGCATCGAACGCCGCCGGTAAGGGCACGGCCAGCCGCGCTCAGACCACCGACCCGGTGTACGGCATCGCCACCTGCAAGAACGGTCCGGACGGCGACCAGCGGACGTACTGCGACAAGGACGTGCCGGGCCGCAACGGCAATGAGATCTTCGAGGTCACCCGGCAGGACAACGACCGTCAGGCCGGCTGGGTGCCGGACGGCCGGCGGCTGCGCACGTACTGCAAGGCCAAGGGCGAGGAAGTGGACGCCTGGATCTACAACAACAACAAGAAGAGCACCTGGTGGATCCAGGTGGAGTACAAGGGCAAGACCTACATCCCGTGGGCCTGGCTGAACCTGGAGGGCGGCGACGACATCAACCTGCTGCCCACCTGCTGACCGCACCACCCCGAGAGGCGCATCCGTGAACACGCACGAACCGCTCAGCCAGCCGGAGGTGCAGGGCTTCGCCGCCCTGGCCGCCCGGCTGGCCGACAACGTCAACGCGGTCGTGCTGGGCAAGCCGCAGGTGGTGCGGCTGGCGCTGACCGCGCTGTTCGCGCAGGGGCACGTGCTGCTGGAGGACGTCCCGGGCGTCGGCAAGACCACGCTGGCGCGGGCGATCGCGGCCACCGTGAAGGGGCAGTGGCGGCGGATCCAGTTCACGCCGGACCTGCTTCCCTCCGACGTGTCAGGGGTGACGATCTTCAACCAGGCCAGCCGGGGTTTCGAGTTCCACCCGGGGCCGGTGTTCGCCAACATCGTGATCGCCGACGAGATCAACCGGGCGTCGCCGAAGACGCAGTCGGCGCTGCTGGAGGTGATGGAGGAGCGCACCGTCACGGTGGACGGCGTACGGCATCCGGTGCCGCAGCCGTTCCTGGTGGTGGCCACGCAGAACCCGGTGGAGATGGACGGCACGTACCGGCTGCCCGAGGCGCAGCTCGACCGGTTCCTGGTGAAGCTGTCGGTCGGCTACCCGGACGAGGCGGTCGAGGTGGAGGTGCTGCGCGGCGCCACGGTCCGCTCCCCCGACTCGCTGACCGCCGTCACCGACACCGCCACTGTGGGCGAGATGGTGAAGATGGCCCGGCGGGTGCACATCGCCGAGCCGTTGTACGCGTACGCGGTGCGGTTGGCCGCTGCCACCCGTACCCATCCGCAGGTGCGGGTCGGGGTGAGTCCGCGCGGCGTGATCGCGCTGACCCGGGCGGCGTGCGCGTACGCGCTCATCGACGGCCGGGGCTGGATCATGCCGGAGGACCTGAAGGCGCTCGTCGAGCCGGTGTTCGCGCACCGGCTGCTGCTCACCCCCGACGCGCAGGTGCGTGGTGTGACGTCCGCCGAGGTGCTGCGCCAAGCGGTCGCGTCGGTGCCGGTGCCGTTGCCGTCGGGCCAGGCCACGCCGGTGCACGGCTGAGCGTGGGGATCACCGCCCGTGGCATCGGGCTGCTCGTCGCCGCCCTGGTGCTGCTCGGCGTGGGGTTCCGCTACGCGTACCCGGAGCTGACTGTGCTGGGCGCGGCAGCCGGGGTGGCGGTCGGCTACGGCGTGGTGAACGCGGCCTGGCGGCCCCGGCTGAGCGTGGCGCGGCGGGCCGACCCGGACCGGGTGGCCCGGGGTGAGCCGGCGGCGATGGAGCTGACGGTGCGCAACACCGGTCGGCTGCGGGCGGCGAACCTGGTGGCCGAGGACCGCTGCGCCGGGGCGCTGGTGCCGGTGCCGCTGCTGCGGTTGCGCCCGGGCCGCGACACGGTGGTGCGCTACGACGTGCCGACGCACCGGCGTGGGGTGGTGCCGGTGGGGCCGCTGCGGGTGGTGCGCCGGGATCCGCTGGGCCTGGTGGCGCTGGCGCGCGGCTACGGCGGCACGGTGCCGGTGTGGGTGCACCCGCGCATCCATCCGCTGTCCGCGGTGCCCACCGGTGCCGGGCGCAGCCTGGACGGGCGCACCGACAGCGTGCCGCACGGGTCGATCACGTTCGACTCGCTGCGGGAGTACGTGGTGGGCGACGAGTTGCGCCGCGTGCACTGGCGCACCAGCGCCCGGGTGGGTGAGCTGATGGTGCGGGAGAACGTGGACACCAGCCTGCCGCGCCTGGTGGTGGTGCTGGACAACCGCGCGTCGGCGCATCCGGGCCGGGTGGGCGGGGTCGCGGAGTCGTTCGAGTCGGCGTGCGAGGCGGCCGCGTCGGTGGTGGCCGCCGCGGTGCGGGAGGACCTGCCGGTGCAGCTGCTGCTCGTCGTACCGGGAGAGGTGGAGCCGGAGGGCGCGGCCGGGCCGCTGGACCGGCTGGCCGCGGTGGAGCTGGCGGACGCCGGGCCGGACGTGCTGCCGGCCGCGACCGGGCGGCTGCGCCGGGACCGGCTCGGTGACACGCTGGTCTTCCTGACCGGGCCGGGTGGCCGCGACGAGCTGGGGCACGTCGGCGCGCTGCGCGGCGCGTACCCGTCGGTGGTGGTCGGGATGTTCGGCACGGACGGGCCGACGGCGGCCGGCGCGACGGGCCTCACGGTGCTGGACGCGGCGGACGGCGCGGCGTTCGCCGCCGAGTGGGACGGGATCCGCCGGTGGTGACGCCGCCACGGACCCAACCGGCGGCGGAACGCGCGGTCCGGGTGCTGCGGGCCGTGCCGGTACCGGCCGCGCTGATCGTGCTGGTCGCGCTCTCCGGCGTGGTGCTTGGCCGGGTGTACGCGGATCCGCTGCTGACCCGGCTCATGGCCGGCGCGGCGCTCGGGTCGGTGCTGGTCGGCGTGGCCGCGCGGCGGCTGCCGTCCTGGCTGGTGGCGCCGCTGTCGGTGGCCGCGATGGCCGGGTGGACGCTGCTGTCGCTGCGGCTGGCCGCCGCGCACGCGGCGCTGCCGGGCGGGCTGGGCGAGGTGACCGCCGACGCCGCCCGTAACGCGATTCCCCGGCTGCTCACCGCGATGATTCCGGTCGAGCCGGCCCCGGACACGGTGCTGGTCCCGGTGGTGGCCGCGTGGCTGACCGGGCTGACCGCCGCCGAGGTGGCGCTGCGCGCCGGGCGGGTGCTGCTGGGCTACCTGCCGCCGGCGCTGCTCTACGCCGGTGCGCTCTACGTGGTCGGGCCGAATGCGGATCCGGCGATTGGCCCGACGGTGGTGTTCGCGGCGGTCGCGGCGGCCGGCCTGGCGACGCCGGGGCGTCGCGACGGCCCGGCGCCCGATCCGGTCGCCGGTCTGACCCCGGCGGTACGCGCGGCGGTGCGGCTGCGGCTGGTGGCGGCGAGCGCGGCCGGGCTCACGGTGGTGGTGGCGTTGGCGGCGCTGCTCGCCCCGGTGGTGGCCGCCCAGGTGGACGAGCGGCCGGTCGATCCGCGCCGCTACGTGGAGCCGCCGCGGGTGGAGTCGCTGGACGAGAACCCGCTGATCCGGATCTCCGGGTGGGCGTTGAACCCGGACCAGCGGCTGCTGGACGTGCGCACCGTCGCGGGCGCGGGCGACGGCGGGGCGCCGCGGATCCGGCTGGCGGTGCTCAGCGACTACGACGGGGTGACCTGGCGGGTCGGCGCCACGTACCGCAACGCGGGGCGGATCCTGCCCGCCACCGAGCCGGCCCCGAACGCGGCCACCGACGAGGTGCGCCAGGAGATCACCGTCGGCGACCTGACCGGACGGCTGCTGCCCGCGGTGCCCACGCCGCGCGAGGTGAACGGCGCGCGGGTGGCGTACGACCCGGCGACCGGGACGCTGATCCGCCCGGAAGGGCTCGTACCGGGGCTGCGGTACGAGGTGTCCTCGGTGCGGGAGCGCCCGGACGTGAACCTGCTGCCCACGGCGAACGTGCCCGCCGGTGACGAGGTGGCCCGGGTGCTGCGGGTGCCCGACGGCGCCCCGGAACCGCTGCGCCGGCTGGCCACCCAGCTCGCCGAGTCGAACGGTGCTCCGTACGCGCGCGCCGACGCGATCGCCACGTTCCTCGCCGAGCACTACCGGGTGACAGCCGACGCGCCGAGCGGGCACGCGTACCCGAATCTGGCGTTCTTCCTGTTCGGGCCGCGCAACGGCGGCGGGCAGCGGGGCACGTCGGAGCAGTTCGCCGCCGCGTTCGCGGTGCTCGGCCGCCTCGCCGGCCTGCCGACCCGGGTGGTGGTCGGGTTCGGGCCCGACGGCGACGGGCCGGTGCGGGCGGCCGACGCGTACGCCTGGCCGGAGGTGCTGTTCGACGGCGTCGGCTGGGTGCCGTTCGATCCGATGCCGCGCCCGGACTCCGAGCCCCGTCCGGTGGAGGAGGACTTCCGGCCGCAGCCGGAGGACCCGCCGCCGTCGGAGGTGCCCGCGCCCACCGAGGAGCCGAGCGCCACGCCTCCGGCCGCCGCGCCCGCACCCGGCCGCAACGAGGGCGGGCTTGGCACACCGGCGCTGGTCGGCGGCGGTGTCGGCGGACTGGTGTTGCTGGTCGGCGCGGTGCTGGCGGCGCTGGTCGCGATGCGCCGGCGGCTGACCCGCTCCCGTCTGGCGGTGGGCGATCCGGGCGAACGGGTCGCGGGAGCGTGGCGGGAGCTGACCGACGCGCTGCGTCTGGCCGGGCATCCGGTCGGGCCGGACCTGGCGGCGGCGGAGGTCGCCGAGCGGGCCCGCCGGACGCTCGCCGAGGCCCGCGCGGCGCGGCCCGGAGAGGGCGCGGCGATCGGCGACCCGGACGGCGCAGCGGTGGACGAGCTGGCCGGTCTGCTCAACCAGGCGGGCTTCGCGCCGGGCAGTGTCACGCCGGAACAGGCGGACCGGGCCGCACGGCTGAGCGCCGGCTTCGCCGACGCGCTGCGCGCGGCCCGGTCACGGTGGCGACAGGTGCTGTGGACGATCCATCCGGGGCCGCTACGGTGGCGACGCTGACCGGACCGTCCGCGCCGTGAGGGCTCAGCGGTCGGCGGCGCGCAGCTTGCGGACGAGTTTGCGCAGCCCGGCCTGCCACCCGTCCGGGTCCTCGGCACGGCGGCGGGCGTAGTCGGCGACCTCGGGGTGCGGCAGGATCAGGAACCGTTCCTCGGCCAGCCCGGCGATCACCGCGTCGGCGACCTGATCCGGGCTGAGGATCGTCCCGGACGCGGCGATCACCCGGGCGCCCAGGTGCCCCTCGGTGAGGCCGTCGGCGAGCATCGGGGTGTCCACGCCCTGCGGGCACAGCGCGCTGACCCGGATGCCGGCGTCCCGGTAGGTGATCGCCAGCCATTCGGCGAGACCCACGGCGGCGTGCTTGGTGGCGGTGTACGGCGCGTCGCCGACCGCGGTGAGCACACCGGCCGCCGAGCAGGTGAGCAGCAGGTGGCCCTGGCCCCGGCTGAGCATGCCGGGCAGCACCGCGCGGGCGCTGTGCAGGTGCCCCAACACGTTGACCCGCCAGGAGCGGTCCCAGTCGGCGTCCGGCGCGTCGATGCCGCCGCCGGTGGCCACTCCGGCGTTGGCGCAGAACAGGTCGATCCGTCCGTGGCGGCGCTCGGTCTCCTCGACGAGCGCGCGTACCGCCGCCTCGTCGGTGACGTCGAGGCCGACGCCGGTGGCGACCGGGCCGATCGCCTCGGCCGTGGCGCGGGCCGCGTCGGCGGCCAGGTCGGCCAGCACGACGGCGGCGGCGCCCTCGGCGGCGAACCGTCGGCCCAGTGCCGCGCCGATCCCGCCGGCCCCGCCGGTGATCACGACCACCCGGTCGGTCAGGTTCATCTCAGGCCACCTTCCCGGGGCCGAGCCGGGGCAGCAGATCCATCCAGGCCGCCGCGCCGCCCTCGGTGATCTCGGGCGTGGGGAGCACCGCCAGCACCGGCACGTCGACGCCGTTGTCGGCGTAGCGGCGGACGGCGGCCGCGCACTGCTCGGGCGAGCCGTGCAGCACCAGCGCGTCGACCACCTCGTCCGGTACGGCGGCGGAGGCGCCCCGCCGGTCCCCCGCGGCCCATGCCGCCCACATCGGACCGAGCGTGTCCTCGCGGCCCAGCCATCTGTGGAAGGCGGCGTACGCGGGGACGGTGAGGTAGCCGGTGATCATGCGGCGGCCCAGCGCGCGGGCGTACGCGGCGTCCTCGGTGGGGCAGACGAAGATGCGGGCGGCCACCTCGAACCCGGGGCGGCGCTCGCCCACCTCGGCCAGGGCGGTCGGCACGTCCTCGGCGGCCAGCCAGTTGAGGATCACCCCGTCGGCCTCGGCGGCGGCCAGGCGCAGCATGCCGGGGCGCAGCGCGGCCAGCACGACCGGCGGCGGCACGCTCGGCGGACGCTCCAGCGTGAAGCGCCGTACGGCGAACGTGTCGAACGCGCCGTCGACGGTCTCGCCGCGCAGCGCGGGCCGCAGGAAGCGCAGCACGTCCCGGGTCCGTTTGAACGGCTCGTCGAATTCGATCGCGTTCCAGTCCCGCACCAGCACCGGCGACGAGGCGCCGACGCCGAGCGCGAAGCGGCCCGGCGCCGCCTCGGCCAGCGCGGCGGCGCTCATCGCCAGCAGTCCCGGACCGCGGGTGAACACCGGTGTGATCGCGGTGCCGAGGCGCAGTCGCGGCGACCAGGCGGCGGCCAGGGCCAGCGGGGTGAACGCGTCGGCGCCGGCCACCTCCGAGGACCACACGTCGGTGAAGCCGGCGTCGTCCAGGGCCGCGTAGACGGCGGCGTGGTCGGCGAGCGGGATACCGCCCAGCGGCACTGTCATGCCCCATCGGTTCGTCACCCGTCGATGGTGCCCGTCCGGCACCGCCGCGAGCAAGATCCAGACCGATATGGGCGATCGGTGCCGAGACGCCGGGAAAGAGTGTTACGACTGCCGGATGAGGTGGACCGGGGACGGGGCAGCGCGGTGAGGACCGCCGAGCCGGCCGCGCTGCGCAGCTCCGGCGGCGGCCCCGACCGGGCCACGTTCCTGGAGCTCTTCTTCGACCTGGTGTACGTGTTCGCGCTGACCCGGATCTCGGCGCGCGCCTTCGAGGACCTGGTGCTGGAGGGCGGGCAGACGGGCTGGTCGGCGGTGACCGGCGGCGGCAAGACGCTGCTGCTTCTGCTCGCGCTCTGGGCCGTGTGGCAGGGCACGGCGTGGACGACCAGCCGCTACGACCCGCACCAGCTGTGGTTGCAGATCATCGTGATCACCGCCCTGATCTCGGCGATGGTGATGGGGGTGGCGATCCCCCGCGCGTTCGGCCACAGCGGCCTGATGTTCGCCACCGCGTACGTGGTGGCCCAGGTGAGCCGGCCGGCGATCCTCGTGCTGGTGCTGCAGAACCAGCAGTACCGGCGGCTCAAGCGGCGCATGCTGATCACGTTCTGCGCCACCGGCGTGCTCTGGCTGGCCGGCGCGCTGCTGCCGGTGAACGCCCGGGTGGCGCTCTGGACCGCGGCGCTGGTGCTGGAGTACCTCGCCGCCCGGTTCGGCTGGCCGGTGCCGGGCCTCGGCCGGTCCACGGTCTCCCGCTGGGACATCCACGGCGAGCACCTGGCCGAGCGCTACCAGCAGATCTTCCTGGTCGCGCTCGGCGAGACGATCCTGCTCGCCGGCCTGTCGTTCACCCGCTCCCCCACCAGCCCCGGCATGGTCACCGCGTTCGCCGTCGCGCTGGCCACCTCGGTGCTGCTGTGGCGGATCTACGTGCAGCGGGCCGGGCAGATCCTGGGCGAGGCGGTGACCCGGGCGGCGCACCCGGCCACCGTCGGCCGGTCCGCCGCCGACACCCACCTGGTCATGGTGATCGGCGTGGTCGCCACCGCGATCGGCTACGAGCTGGTGATCGAGCACCCGATCGGGCACAACGAGCTGCCCTGGCTGGCCGTGATCCTCGGCGGGCCGGCCGTGTTCCTGGCCGGCCGGGCCCGCTTCGAGTACGAGGTGTTCGGCCGGGTCTCCCCGTCCCGGCTGGTGGGGATCGCCGCGCTGCTGCTGCCCGTACCGCTGCTGGTGCGCCTCGCGCCGCTCGTCGCGTCGGGCTTCGCCGCGGCGGTCCTGACGGCGGTGGCGGTCGCCGACGCCCGGCGTGCCTGGGGCCGGCCGCCGGAGGACGCCGCGCCGCCGTTCTGAGCGGTGCCGCCGGAGCGGGGCCCCGTGCCCGCCCTGCGGGCTACGATCCGCGCGTGACCTTCTCGCTCGTCGCCCGCTCCGCCGACGGGCGCCTGTTCGGAGTGGCAGTGGCCAGCCGGTTCCTCGCCGCCGGGGCGCTGGTGCCGGCCGCCGAGGCGCTGGTCGGGGCGGTCGCCACCCAGGCGCACGCCAACCTCGCCTACCGGGCGCAGGCGCTCGCGCTGCTACGGACCGGCGTCAGCGCCACCGACGCGGTGGCCGGGCTGGTGGCCGCCGATCCGGGACGCGACGACCGGCAGCTCGCCGTGGTCGGCGCGACCGGCGACGGGGCCACCTGGACCGGGCCGCGCTGCCACCCGTGGGCCGGTGGGCAGGCCGGCGACGGCTGGGCCGCACAGGGCAACATCCTGACCGGCCCGCAGGTGATCGACGCGCTGCGCGACGCCTGGCTGGCCCGTGCGGAGCTGCCGTTCCCGCAGCGGCTGCTGGCCGCGCTCACCGCCGGCGACGCGGCCGGCGGCGACCGGCGCGGGCGGCAGAGCGCGGCGATGCTCGTGGTGCAGCGCCACGGCGGCTACGCCGGAACCGGCGACGAGCTGGTGGACCTGCGGGTGGACGATCATGTGGACCCGGTCTCCGAGCTGCGCCGCCTGCTCGGCATCCACCACATGCTGTTCGGCCGCCCCGATCCGGCCACGCTGCGCGACCTCACCGGCCCGCTCGCCGCCGAGGTGGCCGAACTGCTCGCCGCCACCGGGCACCCGGTCGGCCCGGCCGGACTGGACGAGGCGCTGGCCGCCTGGACGGGTCTGGAGAACCTGGAGGAACGCTTCGTGCCCGGCCGGATCGACCCGATCGTGCTGGAGCACCTGCGGCGCTGCGCCGGGCGCTGAGGTCAGCCGCCGAAAGCCAGCCGGCCGATGCCGGCGCGGGCCAGCTCCGCGCGCTCGTCGCCGGTGACCGGCAGCCGCCCGGTGGCCTTGCGCAGCACGGTGAGCGCGTCCCAGCCCAGTCCGGGCGGCACCGGCACGCCGCCGGTGAGCACGCCGATCACCACGTCCGCGGCGGCCGGGGTCAGCCACGGCGTCCGGTCCAGCGCGTCGGCCAGGTCCAGGCCGTGCACCGCGACCTCCACCACCCGGGTACGCAGGAACTCCGGCAACGCCATCGCGTCACCGTGGCGGGTACGCACCACCCGTGCGGGCGGTTCCGCGGCGACCGCCTCGTCGGTGGCGCGCCAGGCCCGGCCGAACTCCGCCGCCACCTCGGCGGCGCCCGGGTGCTCCCGGGCCGCACGCTGCGCGCCCTCGACACGGTCCCGGTCCACCGGCGGGCTGAACTTGGCCGCGCCGAAGTAGGCGGTCGCGTCCACCTCGGCCCGGGGCGGCGCGGGCTCGGCGAGCATGCCCGCCAGGCGTCCGGCCCCGGTGCTCACGTGCGCGATCAGGTCGCGCACCCGCCACGGCGGGCACGGCGTGGGCCGGTCCAGCGCCGCGTCGTCCAGGTCGCGCAGCACCCGCTCCAGGCGGTCGCACTCGGCCCGGAACGCCGCCCGTACCGTCTCCATCCGCCGGATCAGCCCTTCCACCGGGGCACCAGCCGGTGCACCACGACCAGCACCAGCGCGGCCACCACGGCGATCGTGCCGGCGATGCCGGCCGCGCTGCCCGCGTACCCGACGAAGAGCTGACGGCGGCTGAGCGCCTCGACGGGGATCGTGGAGCGGTCCACCAGCCAGGACAACGCGAGCGCGGAGGCCAGCAGCGCCACCGCGCCGGCGCCGCCGAGCACGGCGGCGGTCACCCGGTGCGCGTCGCCGGGCTCGACCACCGCCTGCTCCCGCTGGAAGACCAGCAGCACCAGCCCGGCGACCGCGGCCCACGCGCCGACCACCAGGTACGCGGCGACCGCGTCGCTGGGCCGGTGCCAGCCGGCGGAGAGCGTGGCGACGCCCGCGGCGGCGGCGTACCCGGCGCCGAGGAACGCCCCGGCCGCCCGCAGCTTGCGCGGCAGCACCAGGATCAGCGCGACCGCCACCGAGGCGGCCACCGAGGTGTGGCCGCTGGGCAGGCTGTTGCCGGCGGCGGCCCGCTCCGGGTCGATGCCGAAGTCGGGCCGGACCAGGAAGTGCTTGAGCAGTTGCGTGGTCACGTTCGCGCCGGCGATCAGCAGCGTCGCGGTGACGGCCAGCGCCTTGCGGCCCCGGATCAGCGCGATGAAGCCGATCACCGCGGTCGCGGCCAGCAGCGACACCACGGACATGGCGTTGAGGAGCGTGTCGACCGGACCGTCGATGCGGTCCTGGCCGATCTGGTTGCCGGTCAGCGCCACCGTGTCCAGCCACTGGCCCAGTTCGGTGTGCACGGCGAAGCGCCACACCAGCACGAACGCAGCTGTCTGCAGCAGGGCCAGTACGACCAACCAGACCGCCGTCCAACCCCTTGCCGTCTCCCGCACCCGGACAACTTAACGGTAGGGCCGCCGACGCGCGCGGCGGAGCGCCATCGGCTTCGGCGTACGGTGAGGCGGGCGATCCGAGGAGGTGGGGCGTGACCGGCACGCCGCAGCGGGAACCGCAGGCCGGGCCACGGCCGGAGTCGCTGGCCGACCTGCTCGGCGGCCGGCGCGGGGCGGTCGACGCCACGCTGCCGCCGCTCGCGTTCGGGCTCGGCTGGGTGCTCGGCGGGCTGCGCGGCGGTGTGCTCGCCGCGCTGCTGACCGGCACGGCGGTGGCCGGCTGGCGGTGGCGGCGCGGGGACCGCCCCCGCTCGGTGCTGATCGGGCTGCTCGCGGTCTGCGTGGCCGCGCTCGTCGCGTTGCGGACCGGCCGGGCCGAGGACTTCTTCCTGCTGCAGATCGCCGCCAACGCGGCGAGCGCGCTGGCCTGGGCGGTGAGCATCGTGGTGCGCTGGCCGCTGCTCGGCGTGGTGGTCGGCACGGCGCTGGGCCAGCGGACCCGGTGGCGGCGTGATCCGGCGCTGCTGCGGGCGTACGGCCGGGGCAGCTGGGTGTGGGCGGGCACCTACGTGCTGCGGTTGGCGGTGTTCATCCCGCTGTGGCTGGACGGGCAGGTGGTCGCGCTCACCGTGGCGCGGGCGGCGCTCACCTGGCCGCTGATCGCGGCGGCGCTGGCGTCGAGCTGGGTGGTGATCCGGCGGTCGCTGCCGGCCGGGCATCCGGGACTGCGGCACCCGGTGACGGCGCCGGTGCCCGGCGGTGAGCCGGTCCGGGAAGAGTAATGGAGAGGCCGCCACGGGGGGAGCGGCCTCTCCGTCAAATACGTTACTCCGTCCACGGCCCGGATGTGATCCCGTGGACCGCTGAATTTTGCGTGCCTTTTCGCGCCATGGGTCGTCACCGGGCGGAGTGGTGGGCCGGCCGGTCCGCTGCGTCGGCCGGACGGCCGGCCCACCCGGCCTGACCGTGGGCGTCAGGCCGTCCGCCGACCCGGCCGCTCCGTTCCCCCATCGGCCGGGTCGGCCTCCTTCGTGGGCGGGCGCGAGCCCGCCCACGAAGGAGGGGTCACCTCACCCCTGCGGGAAGTAGGTGCCGTAGTCGGCGTACGCCATGGCGATGTCCGCCTGCGCCCAGAACCGGTGGTAGTTGAAGACCGGCTCGGGACCGCCGTCCAGGTACGCCTGCACCTTCGGCCAGTCCGGGTCGTTCTTGTAGAACGAGCGGATGTCCAGGAAGCTCTTGCCCGGGGCGATCACGTCACCGTTGGGCATCTTCCCGGTCCAGCCGTTGGGGATGTAGAGGCCCTGGCCGTCGGCGGCGTTGTAGACGTCGTCGAAGCGCTTGTAGTCGCCGCGCTTCTCCGGCGTCGAGACGCCCTTGCTGTCGGCGGCCGCCGAGAGCGCGTCCAGCAGGCCCTTGGCGGTGTCCTTCGCCGCGGTGTTGCCGGACTTCGCCGCGTACGCGATGAGCGTGCGGGCGTAGGCGCCGGCGACGCCGACGTCCTGGCCCTTGACCGTCACCTCGACGTGCAGGTTGGTGTTCGGCTGCGGGCTGCTGGGGTTCCAGTTGGCCGGCTGGCCGGTCCACTTCATGTCCGACGGGATCGACCAGTCGGTGCCCAGCGTGGTGTTGGCGATCGCCCACGGCACCCACTTGTCCAGCAGCGCCTTGGCCTTCGCGTTGCCGGTCTCCAGGTACAGCTCGGCGATGCGCTGCATCGACCAGGCCTGCATGCCGAACCACTGGTTCGACGGCGGGTCGTTGTAGACCGGGTCGACGTCGTAGAACATGCCGTAGAAGGTGGCGGTGCCGGCCGGCGGCTGGGCGTAGCTGCCGTCCCAGCTGTTGGTGGCGCCACCGGCGATGCCGCCCTCGGCCGACTGGAGCCAGGTGTAGAACTCCAGCTGCCGGTCGAGGCTCTTCTGCCAGTCGGAGGCCGCGGTCGGCGACTTCGGCTTCAGCTCCGCGACGTTGGTCATCACCCAGGCCGCGAACGGGTTCTGGTAGCCGAAGTGGCTGTGGCTGGACCCGATCCGCCACGACCAGTTCTGCGAGGCGTCGTACGCGCCGCCCCAGGCGTAGTACCAGGAGAGCAGGTAGTGCGCCGAGTCACGGCCGCTGGCGGCCGGGCAGGTGCTAGCGCCGACGCAGTTGCCGATCTTCTTGAAGTACTTGTCGAACAGCGCGTAGCGCAGGTAGTCGCCCATCTTGGCGGCCTTGGCCACGGTGGCCGCCACGTCGCCCGCCTTGCCCTGCGCCTTGGCCCAGGTCAGCGCCCAGTAGGCGGCCTGGACGGCACGCGCGTCGGCGTCCGGGGCGTTCGTGTACTTCCACTGCTTGGCCGGGGCGTTGGACTCCTTGACGAACAGGTCCAGGTAGCCGTTCGGGCCGCCGTGCTTGAACGTGTCGCAGGACGGCTGCGGCACGGTCTCCCACACCGACTCCTGGGTGCCCCGCTGGAAGGTGTTGATGTACGCGGGCCGGGTGGTGCCGTCGCCGCAGCGGCCGTAGCCGTACGTGTTGTCCACGTCGAGCAGCCAGTGCATGCCGTAGATGTCACCGGTGCCGTAGGTGGACTGCAGCTCCGAGCGCAGCGGGTCCTGGCCGACCGGGACGTTGGCGTCCAGCGTCGACGGGTACTGGCTGGGCAGGTTGTGCTCGGCGGCGTACTGCGGGGTGCCGGGCGAGCCGGCCGTGGCCTGGTCGGCGTGCGACGGGATGATGTACTTTTCCATCACCGTCCAGGCGTTGTTGAACGGGGCCCAGTTCTGGGTGACCCGGCCGTACTGCGCCTCCAGCCAGAGCCAGAAGCTGAACGCCTCCGAGGTGGTCTCGTGGCCGTGGTCGGGCGCCTCGACGATCAGCGTCTCGATCGAGTGGTACGGCACGCCCTCGGGGCTGAAGTACCCCGAGTTCTTGATCTTGCCGTACTGGTCGAGGAACTTCTTGATGTAGGCGTTGTCGCCGCCGGGGCTGTCGTTGTCCGCCTCGGTGGCCACGACGGAGACCGGCGCGTAGCCGGTGGCCGACGCGGTGATCGTGGCGGTGCCGCCGACCGTGTCGGCGTCCTCCGCGGCGGAGACCGTGGCGGTGACGCCGGTGCTCCAGTTGCTCGGGGTGAGCGTCAGCGTGGTCGGCGACACGGTGATGTCGCTGTCACCGGTGACGGCGAGGGTCACCGGCACGTTGGCGCTGGGCGCCGCGCTGAGCGTGTACCGGACCGTGGCGCTGCCGCCCTCGCTCACGGTGACCGCGGACGGGGTGGCGACCAGCTTCGGCCCGGTGGCCGCGGTCACTGTGAACGACTTCTCCGAGACCGCCGAGGCGCCGGCGTTGTCGTACGCCTTGGCCTGCACCGTGTAGCTGCCGGCCGGCAGGTCGAGCAGGTCGTAGCCGTACGGCGCGGTGGTGTCGGTGTTGACCAGCAGGCCGTTGCGGTAGAACTCGACCTTGCTGATGGTGCCGTCGGGGTCGCTGGCGGTCGCGGTCAGCGGGACGTCCGCCGGCGCCTCGAACGGGCCGGACGGCACGCTCAGCGAGACCGTCGGCGGCTGGTTGGTCTGCGCGCCGTTGCACGCCACCCCGTTGAGGGTGAACGCGGTGGGCTTCGGGTTGCTGCCGCTGAAGCTGCCGTTGAAGCCGATGCTGGTGGACGCGCCGGTGGGCAGGCTGCCGTTCCACGACTCGTTCGTGGCGGTCACCTCGCTGCCGGACTGGCTCCACCGGGCCGACCAGCCCTGGACCACGCGCTGGCTGCTGTTCGGGAAGGTGAACTTCAGCGACCAGTTGTTGAGCGCGTCGCCCAGGTTCTTGATGGTCACGTTGGCGGTGAAGCCGTTGTTCCAGTCGCTCGACGCATACGTCACGTCGCAGGCGGGCGCGGCCTGGGCGGCGCCCGCGGGCAGGGCCACCCCGCCTATGACGAGGGCGGCGGCGGCGAGCATCGCCGTACGGCGACGTCTGGCCAGAAGTCTCATGTGGGCGGTGTCTCCTCGGACCGGGCCGGGACCTCGGGGTCCCGGCGGGGCGCCTCCACGCGTCGACGGGGCGTACGCGGGGGGACGGAGGCGTCCGGAAAGGTGGTCGTCCCGGCCGTGCCGGGGATCGGGGCGCCGCACCGGTTGTCACCGGGTGCCCTCGGCGGCCCGCGCTCGCGTCACTGGCTCCGCGTGGCGTGACGAGAGTGTGACATGGAAGCGCTCCCACCACAACGGCCAGCGCAGATACGCGCTTCCATGTTTCGATCTCGTTTAGGGGCTTTTCCAAACCCGTGACGGGCGTTACAGTCGCAGCATCGCCGATGGGAGCGCTTCCATCGACGGTGATACAAGTACTGGATCGCCGGGTACGCCCGTGCCCGGCGCGTCGGCCCAGAGGCCGGCGGCGGACCAGCCCGGACGCCGCCACCGGCCGCCACCCGCCAAACGGAGGGAGGTGGAACCAGAGCCACTCGCGTGGCCCGGCTCCCGCGCGACGCGCACGACGGACGCCAATTCCACTTCGTGCGTGTGTGCACCATCGGTGGGGACGGGGGTTGCCCTCCCCCGTCCCCACACTAAACCCCCGTTGTCGACGGCAAAAGAGGCCGACGGGACAGGCGTGACACGCCACCCGGACGGCCTTTCTCGCTATCCACCCCACCCCTCGCCGCTCACGCCGCCCCGAGCGGCGTTCCCGAGCGACGCCCCCGCCCACCCACTTTCCGGCCGCCCGCCGGCCGCGCCGCACCTCGCCGCGACCGCCGGATCAGGGCCGGCCGCTCCCTGGCTATGATGGGAGCGCTCCCGGCCCAGGGCGGCCCGTCACTCCGAGGAGAAACCTCATGTCGTTACTCACCCGACGGCGCCTGCTCCGCCGCGCCGCCCTGTCCGCGACCGCGGCCGGCGCGGCCCGGACCGGGCTCGCCGGCGCCACCGCGACGGCGACCGCCGCGTCGACAGTCGCGCTCGGCGGCTGCGACAGCCCGCCCGAGCGCGCCACCGACCCGGAGCAGGACCGCGGACTGCGCTTCCCGGACGGCTTCGGCTGGGGCGCGGCGACCTCGGCGTACCAGATCGAGGGGGCCGCCAAGGAGGACGGGCGGGGTGAGTCCGTCTGGGACACCTTCAGCCACACGCCGGGGCGCATCCGCAACGGCGACACCGGCGACGTCGCCGCCGACCACTACCACAGGTACGCGCAGGACCTCGACCTGATGCGCGACCTGGGACTGCGCAGCTACCGGTTCTCCATCTCCTGGCCCCGCATCCAGGCCGACGGCTCCGGCCGCCCCAACCAGCGCGGCCTCGACTTCTACCGCCGCCTGGTGGACGGGCTGCACGAGCGTGACATCGCGCCGATGGCCACGCTGTTCCACTGGGATCTACCCCAGGCCCTCCAGGACGCCGGCGGCTGGGAGAACCGGGACACCGCCGAGCGCTTCGCCGAGTACGCCGACGCGGTGTTCCACGCCCTCGGCGACCAGGTGCCTGTCTGGCTGACCGTCAACGAGCCGAAGACCGTGGTGCAGAACGGCTACATCTTCGGCCACCACGCCCCGGGCTTCCGGGACGAGGACGCGGCGTACCTGGTCGCCCACCACCTCCAGCTCGCCCACGGCCTCGCCGTGCGGGCGCTGCGCGCCTCCGGCCTCACCGGCCGGATCGGCCCCGCCCTCAACCTGCACCCCTGCTACCCCGCCGACGACAGCGCCGAGGCGGCCGCCGCGACCAAGCTCCACGACGGCTACGAGAACCGCCTCTACCTCGACTCGATCTTCAAGGGCGCGTACCCGCAGGACGTGCTGGACGACCGCGGCCCGGACAGCCGGCTGGTCCGCGGCGTCCGCGACGGCGACCTGAAGATCATCTCCAGCCCGGTCGACCTGCTCGCCGTGCAGTACTACACGCCGATCTACGTCACCGGCGACGGCAGCACGGTCCGCAAGTGGCCCACCTCCGAGGCGGAGTGGCAGCAGATCTACCCCGAGGGCATGTACGACATCCTCACCCGGGTCACCCGGGACTACGGCCGGGTGCCGATCACCATCACCGAGAACGGCCTGCCCTGCCCCGACGTGCCCGGCGCGGACGGCAACGTCGACGACGCCGGGCGGGTCAGCTTCCTGCGCGACCACTTCGCCGCCGCCCACCGGGCCATCGGCGACGGGGTACCGCTGGAGAGCTACCACGTCTGGTCGCTGCTGGACAACTTCGAGTGGGCCGAGGGGTACGAGCAGCGCTGGGGCCTGGTCTACGTGGACTACGCGAGCCAGCGGCGGGTGCTCAAGCGCAGCGCCCACTGGTACCGCGACGTGATCCGCCGCAACGGGCTGTAGGCGGTGGCGGCCCGGCCGGCTGCGCAGCCGGCCGGGCCCCCGCATCGGCGGATCAGCGCGGCAGCGCCTGCTGCAGCTCGGCCCGCAGCGCCGGGGTGAGCATCTCGCCGGCCTGCTTGGCCAGCCGCGCCATCTCGTAGCCGACCACGCCGATGTCGGCGTCCGCCCCGGCCAGCGTGGCCAGGATCGAGCCGTCCCGGATCTGCATCACCAGGAAATAGCCGCGCCCCATCTCGACCACTGTCTGCTTGACGACGTCGCCGTCGAACATCTGGGCCGCGCCCGCGGTGATGCTCATCAGGCCGGAGGTCACCGCGGCGAGCTTGTCCGCGTGGTCCCGGGGCAGATGCGCCGAGATCGCCACCAGGAGCCCGTCGGAGGACACCACCACCGCGTGCGCCACCCCGGGAACGCGCTCCGCGAACGCGTTCACCAGCCAGCTCAGGTCGCGTGCCTCCTGGCTCAACGTCGTCACTGTCGTCGTCCTCCTTCGTCGCGCGGCAGGTACATCTCGGTGGTCTCCTCGGCCTCGGCGCGCCGCACCCCGCTGTAGAGGCGCGACAGCATGCCGCCGACCGCCTCCGGGTCCGGCTCGTGCCGCATCACCGGGCGGTCGGCCACGGAGGCCGGGGCGAGCTGGGCCATCGGCACCCGTACCGGAAGTCCCCGCTCGTTGGTCCCTCCGGTCACCGGCGTCGGCGCCGGGGCGGGCGTCACACCCAGCGGCGACGCCGTCGGCCCCTGCCGGCTGAACCAGCCACCGCCGGCGGGTCCGGCGACAGCCGGGGTCAGGACGTCCTCGGCCCGGGCCGGCCGGGGGCGCGGCGCGGCGCCGGCCGGCGCGGCGGGCGCCGGCGATCCGGACGTCGGCGCCTCCGGCCCGTCCCCGAGCGGACGGCCGGTCAGCGGCGACAGCGGCAGCGCCGCCGGCTGACCGGGCGCCGGACGCCATCCCGCCACCGGCAGCTCGGCCGTCGGCGCCGCGAGCGCCCCGGACGCCGCGACCGGACCGATGGGCGTGCGGACGCTCCGGTCCACCCCCGGTACGGGCCGACCCGCCGGCACCGGCCGGCCCGCCTCCGGCGCGGGCGCCTCGGCCAGCAGCTCGACCGGGATCCGCACCAGGGCGACCAGGCCCGCGCCGCCGGCCTGCAACCGCACCCGTACGCCGTTGCGGGCGCCGAGGTGGCTGACCACGAACAGACCCATCCGCTCCGAGGCCGACACGTCGGCGGCCGGCGGCTCGGCCAGCACCGCGTTCGCCTCGGCCAGCGCCGCCGGGCTCATGCCCAGCCCTTCGTCGACGACCCGCACCAGCGCGCCCCGGCCGTCCGGCTCGACGACGACCCGCACCGTGGTCTCCGGGCGGGAGAAGGAGGTGGCGTTCTCCAGCAGCTCCGCGAACAGGTGCACCAGGTCGCCCACCGCGTGCCCGACGACGTGCAGGTCCGTCCGGTTCTCGTGGCGTACCCGCTGGTACTGCTCGATCTCCGCGCTCGCGGCCAGCAGCACCGCGCCCAGACCCACCGGGCGGTTCCAGCGCCGGGTCGACTCGCTGCCGGCGAGCACCAGCAGGCTCTCGTCGTTGCGGCGCATGCGGGCGGCGAGGTGGTCGAGCTTGAACAGATTCTCCAGCTGGTCCGGATCGCTCTCCTCGCGTTCGAGGTCGTCGAGCAGCTCCAGCTGACGCTCGACGAGCACCTGGCTGCGCCGGGCCAGGTTGACGAACATGGCGTTGACGTTGCGCCGCATCATCGCCTGCTCGACCGCCACGTCGACGGCGCTGCGGTGCACCGCGACGAACGCCTCGGCCAGCTCGCCGATCTCGTCCTGCGAGTCGATCACCGCGGGCGGCACGTCGATCGCGCCGACCGGACGGTCCACAGTGCGCAGCCGTTCCAGCGTCAGCGGCAGATCCACCTGCGCGATCCGCAGCGCCTGGCCGCGCAGCTGCCGCATGCCGCGGGCCACCGACCGGCCGACCAGCAGCGAGATCGCCACCGCCACCAGCAGCACTGTGGCGATGCCACCGGCCACCAGCAGCGTGTCGCGCAGCTGCCGGGCGCTGGCGTCGTCGGCCCGGCGTACCGCGTCGTCGACGACCCCGCTCTCCATCTGGCGCAGCAACTCCTGCCGCTGCTCACTGGCCGACCACCACTGCTCCGCGTCGAGCAGCGCCGGCTTCGCGTCGCCGCCGCCGGGCAGGGTCCGCTCCTCCATCCGGGTGGCCGCGACGAAGGCCGGGTCGACCGAGGTCTGGTCGTAGCGGCGGATCTGGTCGGCGGTCGCCGCGACCCGGAACGCGCCGAGCGCGGTGAGCTGCTGGGCCCGCAGGTCGCTGAGCGTCACCTGGTCGTCGGCCTCGTACCGGCCGGAGCGGGCGGCGGCGTAGAGCTCCGCGCGGATCCGCGAGGACAACTCCTTGACCCGGGACAGCTGCACGTAGCGCAGCACCGCCTCGGTCAGCTCCTGCCGCCCGCCGCCGGGCGACGGCTCGGCCAGCAGGTTCAGCAGCGCCGCGACGGACCGGTGGTAGTTGCTGAGGACGGTGTCGCTGGACAGCACCGCCGGCGCCACCGCGGCGCGGATGTTGACGACCTGGTCGTACGCCTCCAGCGCCTCCGAGTAGGACACCCGCCAGGCCGCGTCGGCGTCGGCCAGCGGCGCGGCCGCGGTACGCAGGTCCGCCACCGCGCGGTCGGTGGCCGCCTGCAGTGGCTTCAGGGCGGCGACCGCGGCGTCCCGGTCGGCGCCGGTGCCGGCGCGGCGCAGCCCCGCCAGCTCCCCGGCGGTACGGTCCCGCTCGTGCTGGAGCCGGTCGACGGCCACGGCGATCTGCCGGCCGATGCCCACCTGCTCGGCGAAGGCGCTCAGCGTGGTGGTCTGCCCGACCAGACCGCGCGTCTGGATGCCGGCCAGGACGAGGAACGCCAGCGACGGGATCACCAGCACGGTGGCGAGCTTGGTGCCCATCCGCCAGTCCCGCAGCCGGAACCCGGAGCGCCGCCGGTGCGGCTGCGGGACCGCGCCACGAGCCGGGTCGGGACCTGCGCCCACACCTGCCTCCTCGTTCCACTCCACCACGTCGGGGAGCGGAGTCCATCCAACCAGGCCGGCGGTCCGTGTCAACGGCCGCCCGGACGGCACGAGCAGGCCGGTCAGCGCTTCGGGCGGACCGTCACGCGTGCGAGGCGGTTTCGTCCGTCCGGCCGATGCCGCCGATGTGCGCCGCCTCGGGCAGACGTCCCAGCGCCACGAGCGCCGCGCCGGCCGCCCCGATCTCCGGGTTGCGCTGCCACCGCACCTCGCGCGGGGCGAGCGCGTCGGCGAACGCCGCGCGCCACCACGGCGAGGCGGTCAGCGCCCCGCCGCCGAGGACCACCTCCATCGGCTCGCCGACGCCGCCCTCCAGCAGGACCAGGTCATCGGCGACGAGCCGGCACAGGCCACCCATCAGCCCGGCGAGGACGTCCACGGCGGTGGTGCCGAAGCTGAGCCCACGCAGCTCGCCCGAGCCCGCCGGGGCCGTGCCCGGCGGCCGGTCACCGCCCAGCCGCGGGTTGGCCCGCACCGAGCCGGTGGTCCGGCGCAGCGCCGCCTCGAGCGCCGCGCCCTCGGGCAGCCGCAGCTCCCGGTTGGCCCAGGCGAACAGGTTGCCGCCACTGGAGTACGCCGCGCCGGTCACCACGTGGTTGTGGTCCACCCGGTACCGCCAGAGCTGCTCCGGCAGCGGCGGCGGCTCCGCGCCCGCCGGCACGGCCTGCATCATCCGGACCGCGGCGGAGGTGCCGACGGTCACCGCCGCGCGCGTCGGGTCGACGCAGCCCGACCCGACGTTGGCGGCCGCCCCGTCGCCGACCGGCGCCGCCCACCGCGCCCCGGCCAGCTGCGGCCAGCGCCGCGCGTGCTCCGCGTTCAGCCGGCCGTGCCAGCCGTCCGGGGCCAGCCGCAGCAACTGCTCCGGGCGTACGCCGGCCAGCTCGCACGCCTCCGGGTCCCAGTCCAGGCGGCGCAGGTCGAGCAGCCCGGTGCCGGAAGCCATCGACATGGACATCGGCACGTCGCCGAGCAGCGCGCCGAGCGCGTACTCGGCCAGCCCGGTGAAGCGTGCGTTCCGCGCGCCGTGCTCCCGCAGCCAGGGCAGCCGCACCGACCAGAAGCAGCGGTGCCACCACGTGCCGGTACGCCTGTGGAAGTCCGCCGGGTCGGCCGGGCCGACCGCGCCGGCGAGCGCCTCCGGCCGGGTGTCCAGCCAGGTCAGCACCGGTCCCGACGGGGTGCCGTCGGCGGCCAGCGGCAGCACCGAGT
This sequence comes from Micromonospora sp. NBRC 110037, assembly GCF_001652995.1. Taxonomy (NCBI): domain Bacteria; kingdom Bacillati; phylum Actinomycetota; class Actinomycetes; order Micromonosporales; family Micromonosporaceae; genus Micromonospora; species Micromonospora sp. NBRC 110037. Next base: position 449,678 of record NZ_BBVA01000002.1, on the reverse strand, counting down.
GCCACTGCGCGGAGGTGGCCACCAGGTCCACGTCCCGCAGGTGCCCGCCGGCGGCCAGCTCGTCCAGGCACTCCGTCAGGCACGCCAGGTAGGCCGGGCCGTCCAGCGTCCCGGTGCCGTCGTCCCCGGTGACCAGATGCACCCGGCGACGGGCCAGCGCGCCCGGACGCGGCACCGCGTCCGCGTCGAGCACCAGCCCACGCACCGAGGAGGTGCCCAGATCGAGAGCGAGGATGTCCATCGCCGATCAACCTACCCGGCGCGACCGGCTTACCGGAGGCGGCCTGATCGCGTACAGTGACGGTCATGCCCGCGCACCTGTCCTGCTGGTGGCCCGCCGACCCGGCGGCCCACCCCCGCGCGTAGCTTCCCCACGCGGCCGCCCGACGAGGCGGCCGCCGGTCTTCCCCGGCATCCCGGGTCGCCCACGTCGGCGGTCACCGGCCCACCGAGGAGACCCGATGACCCGCCCGTCCGACCCGCTCGCCGCCGTCGCGGCCGGCCACGACCCCGGCCCGTTCGCGCTCGTCCGCCGCGAGGGCGCCGACCACGTCGACCTGTTCACCGGCCCGGTACGCACCGCCGACCGGCTCGCCGACCTGCCGCTGCCCGACGACGGCGCCGGCCCGCGCACGCTGGCAGTGGTGCCGTTCCGGCAGGTCACCGAGCGTGGCTTCGAGTGCGTGGACGACGGCATGCCGCTGGAGTTCCTGACCGTCGAGACGCACCGGCGGATACCACTGGCCGAGCTGCTCGGCGCGCTGCCCGACGCCGCCGTACGCACCACCGACGCCGGCTTCGACATCGCCGACGACGAGTACGCGGCGGTGGTGGACCGGGTGCTGGCCGACGAGATCGGCCGGGGTGAGGGCGCGAACTTCGTCATCCACCGCACCATGCGCGCCACGGTGCAGGGCGACCCACTTGCCGCGGCCCTGGCCGCGCTGCGCCGGCTGCTGCTGCGCGAGCGGGGCGCGTACTGGACGTTCCTGGTGCACACCGGCGCCCGGATCCTGGTCGGCGCCAGCCCGGAGCGGCACGTCAGCGTCGCCGACGGTCTGGTCGAGATGAACCCGATCAGCGGCACGTTCCGGCACCGGGGCGAGACCGTCGACCGGGCTGAGCTGCTGCGCTTCCTGCACGATCCGAAGGAGGTGGAGGAGCTGTACATGGTGCTGGACGAGGAGCTGAAGATGATGGCAGTGGTCGCCGAGCACGGCGGCCAGGTGGTCGGGCCGTACCTCAAGGAGATGGCGCACCTGGCGCACACCGAGTACCTGCTGGCCGGGCGCTGCTCCCGGGACGTGCGGGAGGTGCTGCGGGAGACCATGTTCGCCCCGACCGTGACCGGCAGCCCGATGGAGAACGCCTGCCGGGTCATCGCCCGGCACGAGCGCGCCGGCCGGCGCTACTACGCCGGGGTGCTCGCGCTGCTCGGACGCGACGAGCAGGGCCGGCAGACGCTGGACGCGCCGATCCTGATCCGGACCGCCGAGATCTCGCCCGAGGGCGCGCTGCGGGTGCCGGTCGGCGCCACGCTGGTGCGGCACTCGACGACCGCCGGGGAGGTCGCCGAGACGCACGCGAAGGCGGCGGGCGTGCTGGCCGCGCTCGGTCTCGGCCCGGACGCGCCGGGCGCTGGCGCCGAGCCGGCCGTCAGGTACGCCGACGACCCGGAGGTACGCGCCGCGCTGGCCGCCCGCAACGCGCCGCTGGCCCGGTTCTGGCTGGAGCAGCGCCGGCCGGGCGCGCTGGCGCTGCGCGGGCTCGCCGGCCGGCGGGCGCTGATCGTCGACGGCGAGGACACGTTCACCGGCATGCTCGCCCACCAGCTCGGCGCGCTGGGGCTGGCGGTGACCCGGCGGGACTGGCCGGACCCGGGGCCGCTCGACGGGTACGACCTGGTGGTGGTCGGCCCCGGTCCGGGCGATCCGCGGGACCCGGCAGCGCCGAAGATGGTGGCGCTGCGGGCGCTGCTGGCCGAGCTGCTCGCCTCCGGCCGGCCGGCGCTCGCGGTGTGCCTGGGCCACCAGCTGCTCGCCGGGCTGCTGGGTCTGCCGCTGCACCGGCGGGACGCGCCGTACCAGGGGTTGCCGCGCGACGTGCCGGTGTTCGGGGTGACCCGCCGGGTCGGCTTCTACGCCAGCTTCACCGCCCGCGCCGACGCCGACCGGATGACCGGCCCGTACGGCCCGGTGGAGCTGTCCCGCGACCCGGCCGACGGCGCGGTGCACGCGCTGCGCGGGGCGGGTTTCGCCGGGGTGCAGTTCCACCCGGAGTCGGTGCTGAGCCAGGACGGCACCTCGGTCCTGGCGGATCTGCTCGGACATCTGCTCGACCGGCCGGCGCTGAGCGCGCATGGAGCGGCCGATCGCGGGTAGGGCGAGGGGCGACCGGTGGTCCGGACGGGTTCGAGAGCCCCCGTCCGGCCACCGGTCGCCATCCGCCGGTCAGCCGGCCATGCCCCGCTTCAGCGCGGCGCCCATGAGCGTGGCCCGCTTGGCGGTCAGCGCGGTGGCGGTCAGGGCCACGTGGTCCGGGGCCACCTCGCCGTTGTTGCTGGTGTGCGAGGCGCCGTACGGGTTGCCGGCGACGAACTGGCTCGGGTCGGTGTAGCCGGGGGTCACCACGATCCCGCCCCAGTGGTAGAAGATCGTGTACAGCGACAGCAGCGTCGCCTCCTGGCCGCCGTGCGAGGTGGCGGTCGAGGTGAAGCCGCTGTACACCTTGTCGGCGAGCGCGCCGGCCGCCCAGAGCGGGCCGGTGGTGTCGATGAACTGCTTGAGCTGTGCGGCGACCATGCCGTACCGGGTGGGCGAACCCATGATCACCACGTCGGCCCAGGAGAGGTCGTCCGGCTGGGCCTCCATCACGTCCTGGGTCTCCAGCCGGTGCGCCTGCCAGCCCGAGTTGGAGCGGATCGCCTCGTCGGGCGCCAGCTCACGCACCTTGCGCAGGCGCACCTCGGCACCGGCTTCTTCCGCCGCCTCGACTGCCGACTGCGCCATCTGGTAGGTGATGCCGGTCGCGCTGTAGTAGATCACCGCGACCTTGACCTGGCCATCCATCAGACGATCCCTCCTCGTTTGGGGTCAACTCCCGCGACTACCCGTTACTTGTCGCGTCAAACGGCGGGCGTGGCATGCTCGCCAGGTGGAGATCCGCACCGCCACCCCCGCCGACTGGCCACTGATCTGGCCGTTCCTGCGCGAGATCGTCGCGGCCGGCGAGACGTACACGTGGCCCCCGGACGTCACGCAGGAGCAGGCCCGGCGGCTCTGGATGCCGGGCCCACCGGCGCGGACGGTGGTCGCGGTGGCGCCGGACGGCGCGGTGCTCGGCTCGGCGAAGCTCGCGCCCAACCAGGGCGGCCCCGGCGACCACGTGGCGAACGCCTCGTTCATGGTCGCCCCGGCCGCCGCCGGGCACGGCGTCGGGCGGGCACTGGCCGGGCACGTGCTCGCCGCGGCCCGGGCCGACGGCTACCGGGCCATGCAGTTCAATGCAGTGGTGGCCACCAACACCCGGGCGGTCGCGCTGTGGCGGTCGCTGGGCTTCGCGGTGATCGGCCGGGTGCCGGAGGGCTTCCGGCACCCCACCCGGGGGTACGTCGACCTGCTCGTCATGCACCGGCGGCTCGACTGACCGAGGCTCAAGATTTGCGCAAGTTCCGCGCGAAAACGCTTTCCCGGCCCAGCTCAGCGAGGATCCTGGTCGGACCGGCGCCAGCCAAGTCGGCTGCCCCCGCGCCGGGAACCTGAACGGGGGATCGCGCTTCGTCGGCAGCGCGGCCGGCGCAGCGCGATCAGGGGCTGTCGGACCCCGGGCCTACGCTGACGCCCGTGACCGTTCGCCTCAGCCGCGCCGAGGCGCTCGCGCTACGGATGACCGGCCTGCTGCTGCGCCCGCACCCGACGGCCCGTCCCGAGGGCGTCGCCGACGTGGTCGAGTGGTTCGGCGCCATGCAGGCCCAGGACGCCGCGAGCGGGTTGTGGTCGCTCGGCGTACGCCTTCCCGGCGCCACCCAGAACGACGTCCGCGCGGCGCTGGAGCGGCGCGAGGCCCTGCGCACCTGGCCGATGCGCGGCACCGTGCACCTGGTGCCGGCGCGCGACGCGCGGTGGCTGCTGGACCTGACCGGGGTGCGGACGCTGGCCGGCATCGCCTCGCGGTGGCGGCAGCTCGGGCTGACGGTCGCCGACGGTGAACGGGCCGGTGAGGTGCTGGGTGCGGCGCTGGCCGGCGGCGGCCGGCTCACCCGCGCCGAGTGCCTGGCCGCGCTGCGCGCCGCCGGGCTGGACACGGATGGTCAACGCGGCTACCACCTGCTCTGGTACGCCAGCCAGCGCGGCGTCACCTGCATCGCCCCGCACGTCGGCAACGAACAGACGTTCGTGCTGCTCGACGAGTGGGCGCCCGATCCGCGCCGCCCGGAGCGCGACGAGGCGCTGGCGTTGCTGGCGCACCGCTATGTGCGCGGCCACGGCCCGGTGACCCGGCACGAGCTGGCCCGGTGGACCGGCCTCACCGTCACCGACGCGACCCGGGCGATCACGCTGGCCGGTGACCTGCTCGCCCCGGTCGAGGTCGACGGCGAGCCGGCGGTGGTCGACGCCGCGCTGCTCGACACGCCCCGCGCGCCCGTCGACGACGTGCACACGCTGCCCGGCTTCGACGAATACCTGCTCGGCTTCAAGGACCGGTCGCTGATGCTCGACCCGGCGCACGCCGCAGCGGTGGTCCCCGGCAACAACGGGATGTTCCGGTCGACCGTGGTGCGCGGCGGGCGCGTGGTCGGCACTTGGACGCGGACGATCGGCGCGCGGGCGGTGACAGTGACAGCGCACCAGCTCGTGCCGTTCGACGCCGCGCTGCGCACCCGGGTGGACGCCGCGCTGACGGGTTACGCCCGCTTCCTCGGCTTGGAGCTGCGTCACTCCTGGTGAGCGACGGCTCCCGCCGTTGCCTTACCTCATTCTCCTCTGCTGCCGTGCATCCCCTTTGCTCTGCAGCCATCGGCGCATCGGGTCGCCGCGCCCGTGCTCGGTGGAACGCCATGGGTGTCAAAACCGCGCCGAGACACCCGTGGCGTTCCACTCACGCCGATGGCCGACGACGGAGGGAGGGTGAGCTGGCCGGACAGGCCGAAGGGCCGGCGGCACCGCGTGCCACCGGCCCTTCGCGCGTCCGGGGTCAGTCGGCCAGAGCGCCGGCCGAACGGCCCTCGTGCAGCGTCAGGTTACGGCCGCTGCCCGGGTCGAACAGGTGGATCTTCTCCAGGTTGAACCACACCCGGCGCGACTCGCCCTCGCGTACCGGGGACTCCGCCGACAGGCGGGTGACCAGGTTCGAGCCGCCGCCCGCGAAGTCCGCCGCGCCCGCGTCGGCGGCCAGCTCCTCCAGTTCGGCGGCGGTCGCCCGCTCCCCCTCGACGGTGAAGTAGACGTACTTGTCCGAACCCATCGACTCGACGATGTCCACCGGCGCCTCGAACTCCATGCCCCGGCGGCGGGTCTCGTCGTCGATCAACGCGGCGTCCTCGAAGTGCTCCGGCCGGATGCCGAGGATCAGCTCGCGGGGCGCGTCACCGGCCTCCAGCTCGCGGCGGACCCGCTCGCCGATCGGCACGTCTCCGAGCGCGGTCCGCAGCTTCCCGTCCTCCACCGCGGCGTGCACGAAGTTCATCGAAGGCGAGCCGATGAACCCGGCGACGAAGAGGTTGCGCGGGTGGTCGTACAGCTCCTGCGGCGGGCCGACCTGCTGCACCGCGCCGCCGCGCATGATGACCACCCGGTCGCCGAGCGTCATCGCCTCGGTCTGGTCGTGGGTGACGTAGACGGTGGTGGTGCCGAGCTGCTTCTGCAGCCGCGAGACGACAGTGCGCATCTGCACGCGCAGCTTGGCGTCCAGGTTCGACAGCGGCTCGTCCATCAGGAACGCCTTGGGCTGGCGGACGATCGCCCGGCCCATCGCCACCCGCTGCCGCTGGCCGCCGGAGAGGTTGGCCGGCTTGCGGTCCAGCAGCGCGGTCAGCTCCAGCACCTTCGCCGCCTCGTCGACCTTCTGGTTGATGGTTTCCTTGTCCAGCTTCGCCAGCCGCAGCGGGAACGCCATGTTCTCCCGTACGGTCATGTTCGGGTAGAGCGCGTACGACTGGAAGACCATGGCGATGTCCCGGTCGCGGGGCGCCTTGTCGTTGACCCGCTCGCCGCCGATGCGCAGCTCACCGGAGCTGATGTCCTCCAGCCCGGCGATCATGTTGAGCGTGGTGGACTTTCCGCAGCCTGACGGGCCGACCAGGATCACGAACTCGCCGTCGGCGATCTCCAGGTCGACGTCCTGTACGGCGGTGGTCCCGTCCGGGAACCGCTTGCTCACCTTGTCCAGCACGATGTCGGCCATTGCTACCACCTATCCCTTGACTGCGCCGGAGGTCAGACCGGAGACGATGCGGCGCTGGAAGAAGAGCACGAACAGGATGATCGGCACGGTGATCACCACGGCGGCGGCGCAGATCGCCCCGGTCGGGTCCTCGAACTGCGACTCGCCGGTGAAGAACTGCAGCGCCACCGGGACCGTGCGGGACCGCTCGGTCGAGGTGAGCGTGATCGCGAACAAAAAGTCGTTCCAGCAGAAGATGAAGACCAGGATGGCGGTGGTGAACACGCCCGGCGCGGCCAGCGGCGCGATCACCCGCCGGAACGCCTGGGCCTGGGTGGCGCCGTCCATCTTCGCCGCCTTCTCCAGGTCCCACGGGATCTGCTTGAAGAAGGCCGACAGGGTGTAAATGGCGAGGGGAAGCGCGAACGTGATGTAGGGCAGGATCAGGCCCGGCCAGGTGTCGAACAGGCCGAGCTGCCGCTCGATCTCGAACAGCGGCGACACCAGCGACACCTGCGGGAACATCGCGATCAGCAGCGAGACGCCGACCAGCAGCTTCTTGCCGGGGAAGTCCAGGCGGGAGATCGCGTACGCGGCCATCGCCCCGAGCACCACCGCGATGGTGGTGGCGATCAGCGCGATGCCGATGGAGTTGATCAGGGCCCGGACGAACTGATCGGTGTCGAAGATGGTCCGGTAGTTGTCCAGCGTCCACTCGCGCGGCCAGAACTTGCCGTCGGTGAGCGTGGCCGGGGTCTTGAACGACAGCGAGGCGATCCAGAGCACGGGGACCAGCGCGAAGACGACGACCACGACGTCCAGCAGGCCCCAGCGCACCTTCGCCCGCGTGGTGGATTCCACTGCCATGTCAGCGCCTCTCCCCATCGTCGCTGCCCGGGGCAGCGGTGCCGAACAGCTTCACGAACACGAAGGCGATGATCGCCACGGTGATGAAGATCAGCACCGACATCGTGGAGCCGATGCCGAGGTTCAGGCCCCGGATCAGGTTGTTGTAGGCGAGCATCGACACCGACGACGTCTCGTTGCCGCCGTTGGTGAGCACGAAGATGTTGTCGAAGACCCGGAACGCGTCGAGCGTGCGGAACAGCAGCGCGACCAGGATGGCCGGCTTCATCACCGGCAGCATCACCTTGGTGAACCGCTGCCACGCCGTCGCGCCGTCGGTGGAGGCCGCCTTGAGCAGGTCCTCCGGCACCAGCGCCAGCCCGGCCATCAGCAGCAGGGCCATGAACGGGGTGGTCTTCCAGATCTCCGCCAGCATGATGATCGCCAGCGAGCTGGCCCGCTCGGTGAGCGGGGCGCTGCCGTCGAACAGGTTCGCCAGGTAGCCGGTGCCGGGCGTCCAGGCGTACCGCCAGGAGAACGCCGCGACCACAGTGACGATGCCGTACGGGATCAGCGCGGCGGTGCGGACGATCCCCCGGCCGACGAGCGTCCGGTGCATGATCAGCGCCAGGCCCATGCCGAGCACCAGCTCGACCGCGACGGTGACCACGGTGATCAGGGCGGTCACCCCGAACGCGGTCCACCAGAAGTCGTTGGTGAGCACGGTGACGTAGTTCTCCAGCCCGACGAACTGCCGCTCGTCGGGGAAGCGCAGGTCGAAGCGTTGCAGCGACAACCAGACGGAGTACAGGATCGGGTACGCGGTGACCAGCACCATGACCAGCGCGGCCGGTGCGCACAGCAGCCAGCCGAGCCGCCGTTCGGCCCGCTTGTTCTCGCTCAGCGGGGCGCGGGAGCCGCGCCCCGACCGCTGCTGCGGCACTGCGGCGTGCCGGCCGCCGGGCTGCTCGGACTCGGCCTCGGCGGCGGCCTGCGCGCCGGCCGGGGTGGCGTTCACGCTCATGGCAGAACCCCCTTGGACTCCAGCGCGTCGGAGATCGCCTTGCGCAGCTCGTCGGCGGTCTGCTCGGGCCGGATCGCCGACGGCGGCGACAGGATCGCCGACATCACCGTGGAGATGCTCTGGTACGCCGGGGTCAGCGGTCGCACCGCCGGCTCCTTCAGCTCCTCCAGGATGGTCTCCTTCATCGGGTACGCCTCGGTCATCTCCGGGTCGTCGTAGACGGCCTCGATGGTGGGCGGCACGCCGTCGTTGACGGCGGAGAACTTCTGGTTCTCGGCGTTGCGCAGGCAGCGGGCCACCTCGAACGCCTCCTCCGGGTGCTTCGAGTAGCTGCTGACCGCCAGGTTGACCCCGCCGATGGTGACCTTGCTGGGGGTGCCCGGTTCGATGCCCGGCACCCGGGCCCACTTCACGTTCTTCGCCAGCTCCGGGTTGGCCTCCTGGAGCGCCGGATAGACGAACGGCCAGTTCACCTGGAACGCGCCCTTGCCGGACTGGAACTCCAGCCGCACCGGGTCCTCCAGCGCGTTGCTGAACGACGGCGACGTCACGCCGGACGTGGCGAACTTCTTGAGCTGGTCGAGCGCGCGTACCGCGCCGGCGTCCATCTCCGCCTTCTTGCCGTCGTCACTGAGGATCTTGCCGCCGGCGCTCTCGGCGAGCGTGTTGTAGAGGACCACCAGGCCCTCGTACTGGGCGCCCATGGTGAGCACCTGGTACGGCTTGCCCTGCTCCTTGAGCTGCTGGGCGGCGGAGATCATCTCGTCCCAGGTCTTCGGCGGCTGCGACACCAGGTCCGACCGGTACCACAGCAGCTGCACGTTCGTGTTCTTGGGCGCGGCGTACAGCTTGTCCTCGTACCGGGCGGTGTCCAGCGGGCCGGCCAGCGTGCCCCGCTCCGCCTCGGCCTTGTCCTCGCCGGTCCACTCCCGGATCCACTTCGCGCTGGCGAACTCCTGGGTCCACGTGACGTCCAGGCCGAGCACGTCCATCCCGCTGTCCTGCGCGGCGAGCCGCCGCACCATCTGCACCCGCTGCTCGTCGGCCTCGCGCGGCAGCACCCGGTAGTCGATGCGGTACCGGCCCTGCGCCGCCGTGTTGCAGGTGTCGACGACCTTCTGCAGGTTCTGCTCCGGCGGGTAGTACAGGTTGATCGTGGGGACGCCGCCGTCGCCGCCGGATCCGCAGGCTGCCAGCGGGGCCACCAACGCGAGCGCGGCGGCTGCCGCCACCGCGCGTCCGGCCGGCCGTCGTGCGGCCGTGTCGGGGACTGTCGTCATCACCCTCCCCCTCTCTTCGGCGAAGAACCGGGGAGTGACCCGTGCCCCGGCGCACGGCGAGACGGCGGGGTTCTCGGTCCGATCACCGAACGCCCCGGGCGTGTCGTGCGGCTGAACGTGCCCGACCTGCGACGGAGCGAAACATCACGGACATGTGACGGTGACGGCGCGCACACCGTCGGCAGCGCGACGACGGGGCACGGCCGACACGCCGTCCCACGTCGTGAAACGGCGAGGCTACCGAGCGTCAGCGGTCGTGCATTAGCGTGGGGCTGGCTCCGTAGCCGGCGCGTCGCCGTCGACGTCGATACGCCTCCGGCCGTCCCCCACTGCCCGCCCGATCGGTTGGTTCTGTCGGGAAAGTGCCGTCCGCTCGTTCCCCGGTTGGGCAGGATTCGCCCCGAGGAGGTGCCGTCGTGCAGGACACCCGCGCTCTCGCCCTGACGTTCGAGGTGAGCGGCCTGCCCCCGGTCAAGACCGAGGCCCTGTCCATCTTCGCCGCCGGGCACCGGCAGGCGACGAGAGTCCGTACCCTGCTCCAGGCCGCCTGCACGGCGGCCCAGCGCACCGGGTGGACCCCGCTCACCGGCCCGGTCGAGGTGGACCTCACCCTGCGGTGCCCGCCCGGGCACCGCACCTCCGACGCCAGCACGCTGCTGGGCGGCGTGTGCGCGGTGCTCCAGGACAAGAAGCGGGTCGCCAACATCGGTCTCGCCCACCTCGGGGTGCTGGTCGACGTCGCGCTCTGGTCCGACGACCGGCAGATCCGCCGGCTGTCGTACGTCGAGGAGCCGGCGGAGGAGTTCTCGTACCTGGTCCGGGTGTCGGCCGTACCGACGATGGTTTGACCGACGTTCGCGGTGGGGTACCGCGGACGCCGACGAAGGGAGCGCCGATGTCGGAGCCACATGTCACGCTCGACCCGAGCGGGCTTGACCCTGTGCAGCAGAAGCTGCGTGGCCCGCTGGAGGATCAGCTGACCTCGGCCCTGCAGGCCGCCGCGGACCGGGTCCGCTCCGGCTACGCGGGCGAGCCGGTGGAGGACGTGTGCCGCCGCCTGCTCGACGAGACCCGCTCCGGCCTGCACCCGGACATCGCGGCCGGCTTCCAGCCCGACATGGACGAGTTCTGCCGGGTGGCGGTGGCGATCGTGCGGGGCGAGCTGACCTGAGCCCGGGCCGCACCCTGGAATTGAGTACGCGTACCGATGGCAGGCCCGCCCGGGGCGGCGAGAATTCTCCCCGTGCGAACTCGAATCATGATCGTTCTTGCCGTGCTCGGACTGGCCGGGCTGATGGCGACCACCGGCTGTTCCCTGCGGCAGAGCATCTGCGGCAGCGACGAGTACCCGGTGATCGCGGTCGGCCCGCAGGGCGGCAGTTCCTGCGTGCCGGACGGGGAAGAGCCGTCCCCGCCGTACGTGCGCTACCCGGAGGGCAAGGTGCCGCAGCACGTCGACGACGAGTGGGACGTCTACTGGCGCACCCACGGCATCGACGAGAACAACAACATCATCGACCGCTGATTCCCGGTCGGCCCGCGCCGCTCCCGCCGGCGCGGGCCGGCCTCAGCTGCGGCGCACGTCCACGGCCACGACGTGCGTGCCGTCCGGGCGGGTGGACTCCCCCAGCCGCACCGGCAGGCGGCCGTCGTCCGGCGGCAGCAGGCCGAGCCCGAAACTGAGGTGCCCCTCGAAGTCGCCGGCCACCGCCCATCCACGCAACGTCGGGAAGCGGATCGCCGCCGGCGGCAGGTCCGCCGTTCCGCCGCCGCGCGCGTCGTGCGCCTGGGCCGGCTCGAACCGCACCGACAGGTACGCCGTACCGGGCAGCGCGACCGGCGCACCCCGGCCCTCGGTCACCACCCGCGGCACGTAGGCGACCTGGTAGGACGGGGTGGGCCCGCGGAACGCGAAGGTGATCCGGCTGAAGCCCTCCGCCGGATGGTCGCCGACGTCCACCGCCACCAGGACGGGCAGCGGCTCCCCCGGCGGCGGCGTGACCGGCACCCGGACCCGGTGGGCGACCCGGGCCGGCTGGCCGGGCACGGCCCAGTCCCAGGTGACACGCCACGAGCCGCCCGTCGGGGCCGCTTCGGTCGGCACGGGCGGGGTGGGCGTGGCCTCCGTCGCGGTCGCCGCGGGGGCCGCCGCGGCCGTCGGGGTGGGCGCCGTGGACGCGCCGTCGTGGCCGGTCGCCGTGCAGGCCGCCGCGAGCAGCACGACCAGGCCGGCGAGCAGCGGTACGCGCTGAGGAGTCATGACTCAGTGTCGCTCCGTGACCGGCCCGCGCACCAGAGGCGTCCCACCCGATTCCGGCGCCTGTTTCCGGGGCCGGACGGGTCAGGACCGGGTCCGCAACTCCCCGGCCCTGACCCCGGCCGTCCGGTTGGGTAGCGGTCTGCGCCGCGGGAACCCGGCAGGCGTGGCACGACGCCGTTCGCCGGGCTCCGCGCGGCGAGCCGGTATGCCCGCACTCAGCTCCACGGTGCTCTTACCACCGGACTCCGGTGCGCCCCCGTCTCACCCCGACGAGGCGTGGACGCCGGCTCAGGTTAGGCGCGTACGCGCAGGCCGGACAAGCGATGACCGGTGGCCGCGCCTGTGATTGATGTCTATGCGGAATTGCGGCATGTCGGCGTAACGGGGTCAGCCGGTTTCGCGCTGTTCGACTTCGAGACGCGGACTGCGCCCGGCCTGCCCCGGCGGGACGCTCCGGGCCGCGGCGGCCCCGGCGACGAGCGCCAGCGCGGCCACGTGCAGCGCCCGTACGCCGGCCGGGGCGGCGACGTCCGCCGCCGGCAGCGCGGGCAGCAGCAGCGCGCCGAGCCCGGTGACCGCCAGCGCCACCCGCCAGAACACGGCCGGGTTCGCCGCCGGCAGCGGCGGCGCGACGCCCCGGGCCGGCTGTCCCCGGCGGGCCTCCCCCACGGCCAGGACGACCACCAGCAGCCCGCCGCCGAGCCCGGCCGTCACGTCCACGAACTGGTACCAGTACACGCCGGTCAGGGCGTGGAAGTCGGTGACGCCGAACAGCCGGGGCAGGCGCTCGCTGTGGCTGACCCGGTCCCACGCGACGTGACTGAACGCGCCGATGAGCGCCGAGCAGACCGACACCTGCCAGGGATGCCGCACCCCGGCCAGCGTCGCGTACCAGGCCCAGCCGAAGAACCGCCGTCCCGGCAGGTGCGCGACGACGCCGGCGACCACGCGGCGCGCCACCCAGGCGTACGCGAGCGCGACCGGCAGCCCCCACCAGAGCAGCCCGCCGAGCGTGTGTGTACGCATGCCGAGCGCCAGCGGCGTGCCGGTGAACAGGTACGCGGCGTCCGGCGCGACCGCACCGGCGCACAGCGCCACCCCGTCGAACCAGCGGGGCCGCCACAGCTTCAGCGGCAGCACCGGCGCCAGGTGCGACGGGAAGGTGAGTGGCACCTCCCGGACGTTACCGGCCGCCTAGAAGTGCTGGACCAGGTCGGGAAACGCCGCCAGCCGGATCACCTGGGAGTCGGACGGGTCCAGCTCGTCGTGCTCCAGGATCCAGGTGTTCTCGTTCGGGATGAAGACCGCGTTCATCCCGGCGGCCCGGGCGGGCAGGATGTCCGAGCGCGGGGAGTTGCCGATCATCCAGGCGGCGGCCGGGTCGAAGGCGTGCTCGCGGGCCAGCCAGCGGTACGTGTCGGCGTCCTTCTCCGGCACGATGTGCGCGGCGCGGAAGTGGTGCAGCAGCCCGCAGGCGTCCAGCTTGCGCTGCTGCTCCTCGCGCTCGCCCTTGGTCAGCAGCAGCAGCTCGTGCCGGCCGGCCAGGTCGTCGAGCGTCTCGGCCACCCCCGGCATCAGCTCGACCTGGTGCCCGATCAGAGCCGCCGCGAGCTGATCGATCTCGGCGCGTTCCCGGTCGGTGGCCGGACGCTCGCGCAGCTTCTCCAGGCACTCGCCGAGGCTGCGCAGGAAGACCTTGCTGCCGTAGCCGTGCGCGACGGCGTTGGCCCGCTCGATGTCGTCGAGCACCGCGCGGATGCGGGCCCGGTCCAGCGTGGGATGGTCGAGCCAGGTGAGGAAGTCGTCGATCACCCGCTCGAACAGGACGTTGTTCTCCCAGAGCGTGTCGTCGGCGTCGAAGACCAGCACGGCGGCATCCCGGCGCGGCGGCATGGGGCTCCCTCCCTCACGGACCTCGCACACCGTACTGCCCGGTCGCCGGACGGACCACGCGGATTATCCGGTCGGCGGGCGGTTACCGGCGGCTACCCGACTGCGCGATCCCTGGTCGGGCGACATGCTTCGGCCATGACGATCTCACCCGATCATCCACCCGGGCGCAGACGGGGCGCGGCCGTCGCCGTGGCCGCGGCGCTCGCCGTCGCGGGCGCGGCGCTGCCGGGATCCCCGGCGCTCGCCGTCAACGCCGCACACACCACAGTCGTCGGCACGAACCCGGTCGACTGGACGCCGCACGCGCTGGACGGCACCGTGCACCGCATCCTCCAGATCGGCAACCGCGTGTACGTCGCCGGCACGTTCACCAAGGTGCGCAACGCCGGGCAGTCGGCCCAGCTGGCGATGCCCCGCCTGGTGGCGCTCGACGCGACCACCGGCCGGATCGACACCGCGTTCCGGCCGCAGGTGAACGGCGCGGTGAAGGCTCTCGCCGCCGCGCCGGACGGCCGCTCGCTCTACATCGGCGGCGCGTTCACCACTGTCAACGGCGCCGCGGCGTCCCGGCTGGCCCGGATCGACGCGGCCACCGGCGCGCGGGTCGCCGGTTTCACCACGCCGGCGCTGAACAACCAGGTCAACGACATGCGCCTGGTCGGCAACCGGCTGATCGTCGGCGGCGCGTTCCAGACCGTCGGCGGGGTGACCCGGCGCGCCCTGGCGGCGGTGAACGCCACCACCGGAGCCGCCGATCCGTCGGTCAACCTGAACCTGGCCGGTCCGCGCACGACCACCTCCGGCGCCACCGCGCCGGTGAAGATCGAGGCGCTGGACGTCTCCGCCGACGGCCGGCGGCTGGTGTTCGTCGGCGGCTTCAGCAGCGTCGCGGGCGTGGCGCGGCACCAGATCGCCGTCGCCGACCTGAGCGCGTCGGGCGCCACGCTCTCCGGCTGGGCCACCGACCGCTACCAGCCGCAGTGCGCGCGGACGATGCCGGTCTACATGCGCGGCGTCGACATCTCGCCGGACGGCACCTGGTTCGCGGTGGTCACCACCGGCGGCCCGTTCCCGGCCACGCTCTGCGACACCGCGGCGCGTTTCGAGTTCGGTGCGGCCACCGGCGGCAAGCAGCCCACCTGGGCCAACTACACCGGCGGCGACACGCTGCTGTCGGTGGCGGTGACCGGCGCGGCCGTCTACGTCGGGGGCCACCAGCGCTGGCTGGACAACCCGCAGGGCCGCAACTCGGCCGGTCCGGGCGCGGTGTCCCGGCCGGGCATCGGGGCGATCCACCCGGTCACCGGCAAGGCGCTGCCGTGGAACCCGACCAAGGACCGGGGTGTCGGCACCCAGGAGCTGTACGCCACCGACCGGGGCCTGTGGGTCGGCAGCGACACCGTGACGGTGGCCGGCGAGTACCACGCCCGGCTGGCGTTCCTGCCGCTGGCGTGACCGTGCGGGGCGCGGCGGGCTCTCCCGTCGCGCCCCGCACACACGGTCAGCGGCGCAGCGTAAGAATCAGGTCGGCGACCAGCGCGGTCCACCCGGTCTGGTGCCAGGCGCCCAGCCCGGCGCCGTTGTCGCCGTGGAAGTACTCCGGGAAGCAGATCAGGTCGCGCCAGTCCGGGTGGGTCTGGAACAGCTGCGCGGCGCCGTAGATCGGCCGCCGTCCCCACCCGTCGCGGGTGAACAGCGAGATCAGCCGCGCGGACAGGTCGTCGGCGATCTCGTCGAGCGTCCGCTTGACCCCGGAGCGGGTCGGGTACTCGACCTGCAGGTCGTCGCCGAAGAACGCGGCGTAGTCGCGCAGCGCGCTGATCAGCAGGAAGTTCGTCGGCATCCAGATCGGGCCGCGCCAGTTGGAGTTGCCGCCGAACAGGCCGCTGGTCGACTCGGCCGGCTCGTAGCCGACGCTGAACTCCTGCCCGCCGAGCGTGACGGTGAACGGCTTGTCCAGGTGGGCTCGGGACAGCGTACGCAGCCCGTACTCGGAGAGGAACTCGTCGGTGTCGAGCATCCGGGCCAGCAGCCGCACCACCTGGTCCGGGGCGACCATCGACAGCAGCCGCTGCTGCCGGCCGTCGGGGCCGATCCGGCGGCCGCCGATCACCTCGGCGTACTCCGGGCGGTTGGTGAGGAACCAGCGCAGCCGCGCGCCCAGCTCGGGCAGGCGGCGCATGGTGCGGGCGGTGAGCCGGGTGACGGCTGCGAGCGGCAGCAGCCCGACCACCGAGCGGACCTTCAGCGGCACCTTCGTGCCGTCGGCCAGGCGCAGCACGTCGTAGAAGAACGCGTCCTCGGCGTCCCAGAGCCCCTGGTGGTACGCCGCCGCGGCGATGTACGCGAAGTGCTCGAAGAACTTGGTGGCGGTGTCGGTGTACGCGCGGTCGTGCTCGGCCAGCACGATCGCCATGTCGAGCAGGTTGAGCGCGTACATGGCCATCCAGCCGGTGCCGTCGGACTGCTCCAGCACCCCGGCGACCGGCAGCGCGGCCGAGCGGTCGAACGGGCCGACGTTGTCCAGCCCGAGGAAGCCGCCCTCGAAGACGTTGTTGCCGCCGGTGTCCTTGCGGTTGACCCACCAGGTGAAGTTGAGCAGCAGCTTGTGCATGACCCGGGCGAGGAACTCGTGGTCGCGGGAGCCGTCGATCTCGAAGACCTTCAGCGCCGCCCAGGCGTGCACCGGCGGGTTCACGTCCCCGAACGCCCACTCGTACGCCGGGATCTGCCCGTTGGGGTGCAGGTACCACTCGCGCAGCAGCAGGAGGACCTGTTCCTTGGCGAAGCCCGGGTCGACCCGGGCGATGGTGACGCAGTGGAAGGCCAGGTCCCATGCGGCGTACCAGGGATATTCCCACGGGTCCGGCATGGAGATCACGTCGAAGCTGTTCATGTGCCACCAGGCGCTGTTGCGCCCGTGCCGGCGGCCGGCGGGCGGCGTGGAGCCGGGGTCGCCGGTGAGCCAGCGCTCGACGTCGAAGTGGTAGAACTGCTTGCCCCACATCAGCCCGGCGATGGCCTGGCGGGCGACCAGGGCCTCGTCGGCGGTGGCGGCGGCCGGGATCACGCTGTCGAAGAACCGGTTCGCCTCGGCCCGGCGTGCCCAGAGCACGGCGTCGAACCCGTCACCGAGGTCGGCCGGGGCGGGCGGCGCGGCCGCCGGGGGCGGCGCGGTACGGGTCAGCCGCAGCCGGATCTGCCGCTGCTCGCCGGCCGGCACGTCGAGCACGTAGTGCAGCGCGCCCTTGGTGCCGGTGCGCTCCGGGTTGACGGTGGCGGCGCCGTTGACCACGTGGTCGTTGATGCCGTCCTTGGGGTACGCGGACCGCCCCGGCAGCCCCCACAGCCGCTCGGCGTTCGTGTCGTTGTCGCACAGCAGCGGCACCGGGTCGCCGTCGCCTTCCAGCAGCAGCTGCCCGAGCACCCAGTGCTCACCGACGAGCCGGGAACCCGTGCCGACCAGCTTCGGCACCCGGTCGGCGCCGGGCAGCCCCCACGCCCAGGTGTTGCGGAACCAGAGCGTGGGCAGCACGTGCAGCGTCTCGTCGGTGTCGGCCCGGTTCGCCACGGTGATCACCACGCACATGTCGGTCGGGGACGCCTTGGCGTAGTCGACGGTGACCGCCCAGTACCTGTCGTCGTCGAAGATGCCGGTGTCGACCAGCTCGTACTCGGTGTCGTCCCGGCCGCGCAGCGCGTTCACCGCGACCAGCTCGTCGTACGGGAAGGCGGCCTGCGGGTAGTGGTAGCGCCAGCGCATGAAGGAGTGCGTGGGGGTGCTGTCGAGGTACCACCAGTAGTCCTTGGCGTCCTCGCCGTGGTTGCCGCCGTCGCCGCCGAGGCCGAACATCCGCTCCTTGAGGATCGGGTCGCGCCCGTTCCACAGCGCCAGGGCGAAGCAGAACGTCTGCCGGTCGTCGCAGACGCCCGCCATGCCGTCCTCGTTCCACCGGTAGGCTCGGGACCGCGCGTGATCGTGGGGGAAGTAGTCCCAGGCCGTGCCGTGCTCGCTGTAGTCCTCACGTACCGTGCCCCACGCCCGCTCGGACAGATAGGGGCCCCATGCGCGCCAGTCCTGCTCCCCGGCGTCGGCCTGGGCGAGCCGGTGCCGCTCGGGGTCGGGGGACGCGGAGGTCGACCGGTCGGTGATCACTGGCACATCTTCGACGCCGCCGGGGTACTTCTCCACAGCGGCCATTGTCGCCGTGGCATGTCACACCTCGCTGCCGGTGGAGGAAAGTTGATCGACATCCGTTTCGGGCCGCGCGTCTGCGGTGAGCTGTCCGCCGCCGCCACGCGGGAATGGCTGGTCACCGACGGGCTCGGCGGATACGCCATGGGCACCGTCGCCGGGCTGCGTACCCGCCGGTATCACGGGCTGCTCGTGGTGGCCGGCGACACGCCCGCGTCCCGAAAGGTGGGACTGGCAAGCCTCGACCCGGCGGTGACGCTGCCGTCGGGGCGGCAGGTCCGCCTCGGCGCGCACGAGTGGTCCTCCGGCGTGGTCGACCCGCGCGGCTTCGAGCTGCTGGAGCGCTTCGACCTCACCGACGGGGTGCCGCGCTGGCGGTGGCGCGTCGGCGACGTGGTGATCGAACGGGAGATCGCCATGACGTACGGCCGCTCGTGCGTCGCCGTCGTACACCGGTTGATCTCCGGCGGCCCGGTGCGGCTCGACCTCGCGGCGGCCTGCACGTGGCGCGACGCGCACGGCGAGCGGCGCGCCGACGGTCCGGCGCCCCGGCTGGAGGCGGCGGCCGGCGGCGCGGTGATCGACGGCGCGTACCGGCTCGCCGGGCCGGACTGGACCCCGGAGGGCCAGTGGTGGCACGGGGTACGCCACCGGACCGAGGCCGAGCGCGGCCTGCACCCGGACGAGGACCTCTGGTACGCGGGCCGGTTCACCGGCGCGCTGGACGAGCCCGGCGCGACGGTGTCGGTGCTGGCCTGGGCGGGCGACCTGGCGGAGGAGCCGCCCCCGGCGACCGCGGTGGTCGAGTCGACCCGGCGGCGCAACCGGGCCGTGACGGCGGCGGCGAAGCCCGGCGACGCGGTCGAGGCGACGCTCGCGCTCGCCGCCGACGCGTTCGTGGTACGCACCGCCACCGGCCCGGACGTGGTCGCCGGCTACCCGTGGTTCGGGGCCTGGTCGCGCGACACGATGATCTCCTACGAGGGCCTGTTCCTGTGCACGAACCGGGTCGACGAGGGCCGGGACCTGCTGCGGGCGTACGCGGCGACGCTGTCCGAGGGGATGCTGGCGAACACCGCCGACACCGGCCGGGTCGAGCACAACACCGTCGACGGCACGCTGTGGTTCCTGCACGCGGTCAGCCGGCACGTCACCGTCACCGGCGACACCGACCTCGGCGACGAGCTGCTGCCCGCGCTGCACGGCGTCGTCGAGGCCCACGTGGCGGGCACCCGGTACGGCATCGGCGTCGACCCGGCCGACGGGCTGCTGACCCAGGGCGGCCCGCCGGACGTCGCGCTCACCTGGATGGACGCCCGGGTGTACGGGGTGCCGGTGACCCCGCGTACCGGCAAGCCGGTCGAGGTGAACGCGCTGTGGATCAACGGGCTGGCCGGGCTCGCCGAGCTGACCGAGCTGGCCGGACGCGACGCCTCGGCGCTGCACGCGCTGCACCGGCGGGCCGTCGCCGCGTTCCGGGAGCGGTTCCCCGCCCCGGCCGGCTGGCTGTACGACGTGGTGGACGCCCCGGCGCCGGCGTACCCGCTGGGCGGTGCCACGCACCACGACGACGACCTGCTGCGCCCCAACCAGCTGCTGGCCTGGTCGCTGCCGTACGCGCCGCTGGAGCCGGACGAGGCCACGCTGCGCCGGATCACCGAGGCGCTGTTCACCCCGCTCGGCCCGCGCAGCCTCGCCCCGGGCTCCCCCGGCTGGACCGGCCGGCACCGGGGCGGGCCGGCCGAGCGGGACTCCGCCTACCACCAGGGCACCGTCTGGCCGTGGCTGACCGGTCCGCTGCTGGACGCGTACCGCCGGGCCGGGCTGCCCACCGACGACCTGCTGGTCGGCCTGGAGGGCCACCTCGCCGAGGACGGCCTGGGCTCGGTGAGCGAGACCGCCGACGGCGACGCCCCGCACGCGGCCACCGGCTGCCCGTTCCAGGCGTGGTCGGTGGCCGAGCTGCTGCGCGCGCGGCGGACACGCCGGTAACGCGTTACAGACCGGCAACCGGCGCGTCGCCGCCGGTTATCGACCCCTCGGCAGGATGGGTGCCGACCCCACCGGACACCGCGGCGACGCCGCCGCCGGGGTGGGGACGCCACAACTCAAAGGGGGCCGCGTGTCAGCTGACGCCGAAGTGATCGACATCCAGCCCGCCCGGCGCCTGCGGGTGCTGCTGCTCTCCTGGGAGTACCCGCCGGTGCTCGTCGGTGGCCTCGGCCGCCACGTCCACGCGCTGTCCGTGGCGCTGGCCGCCGCCGGGCACGAGGTCACAGTCGTCACCCGCCACGCCGAGGGCGCCCCGCTGGAGGAGTACGCCGAGGGCGTGCGCGTCGTCCGCGCCGCCGAGGATCCGGTCCGGTTCCCGCTCGCCACCGGCTCGCTGCTGGCCTGGACCATGGCGTTCAACCACACGCTGACGCGGGCCGCGCTGCGCGCCGCCTCCGCCGGCTCCTACGACGTGATCCACGCCCACGACTGGCTCGTCGCGCACACCGCCGTCACGCTGGCCGAGCACCTGGACGTGCCGCTTGTGACCACCATCCACGCCACCGAGGCCGGGCGGCACCAGGGCTGGCTGCCGGAGGAGATGAACCGCACCATCCACGGCGTCGAGCACTGGCTGAGCAACGCCTCCGGGCGGGTGATCGCCTGCTCCGGGTACATGCGCGAGCAGGTCGCCCGGCTGTTCGGCGTACCGTCCGGGCGCATCGACGTGGTCGCCAACGGCGTCGACGACCGGGCCTGGCGGGCCCGGCCGCAGGCGGTCGCCTCCGCCCGGGCCCGCTTCGCCGCGGACGGGCCGCTGGTCGGGTACGCCGGCCGCCTGGTCTACGAGAAGGGCGTGCAGCACCTGGTGCACGCGGTGCCGCGCCTGGCCGACCGGCATCCCGGCCTGCGCGTGGTGATCGCCGGGGACGGGCCGTACAAGGACGAGCTCGTCGACCAGGCGCGGCGGCTGCGGCTGGGCGACACGGTCCGGTTCGCCGGCTTCATGGACTCCACCCAGCTGCCCGCGGTGCTCGCCGCCACCGACGCCACCGTGATCCCCAGCCTCTACGAGCCGTTCGGCATGATCGCGCTGGAGGCGGCGGCCGCCGGCGCGCCGCTGGCGGTGGCGCGTACCGGCGGGCTGGCCGAGATCGTCGAGCCGGGGGTGACCGGGGTGACGTTCCCGCACGGCGACCCGGACGCGCTGGCCGGCGCCGTGGACCGGCTGCTCGCCGACGAGGTGTTCGCCCGCCGGGTGGCGCGCCGGGCCCGGACCATGGTCACGCAGCGGTACGCCTGGTCCGCGATCGCCGCCCGCACCGCGGGCAGCTACGCCGCCGCGCGCCGCGACCACGACGGGTTCCAGGCCCGCCGGGCCACCGCCCTGCTGGCCCGGGACCGGTCCGCGATCACCATTCCGGAAGGGAATCTGCTCGCCGGTACGGCCAGTTAGGGCATGACGTCTCGCCGTGCGATAGGTACCGTCCGATCCGTTGGCTATTGTGGACCACTGACCAGCGGTGAGGAGTGCGGTGCGGGACGTAGTGATCGCCGGACGGTACCGCCTGCTCGACCTGGTCGGTCGCGGCGGGATGGGCCAGGTCTGGCGGGCGCGCGACGAGGAGCTGCATCGCGAGGTCGCGGTGAAGCAGGTCGTGCCGCCGAACTGGCTCGCCGAGAACGAGCGGGACGAACTGCGCGCCCGTACGCTGCGCGAAGCGCGGACGTCCGCGCGGCTCAACCATCCCAACGTGGTCCGCGTCTACGACGTGGTCCGGGTCGAGGGCGACCCCTGGCTGGTCATGGAGTACGTCCCGTCCCGCTCCCTCCAGGAGATCATCGAGACCGACGGGCCGCTGCCGCCCGGGCGGGCCGCCGAGATCGGGCTGGCGGTGCTCGCCGGGCTGCGCGCCGCGCACGACGCCGGGGTGCTGCACCGGGACGTGAAACCCGCGAACGTGCTGCTCGCCCGGGACGGGCGGGTGCTGCTCACCGACTTCGGGCTGGCCGTGTTCCAGGGCGGCGACGGCGCCATGACCCGCCCCGGCCTGGTCCTCGGCTCCCCCCAGTACGTGGCGCCGGAACGGGCCGCCGAGGGCGTGTCCAGCGTCGAGGCGGACATGTGGTCGCTCGGCGCCACGCTGCACGCCGCCGTGGAGGGCCGCTCGCCGTACGCCCGCAGCACCGCCATGGCCACGCTCGCCGCGCTCGCCACCCGGCCGCCCGACCCGGCGCCGCACGCCGGCCCGCTGACGCCGGTGCTGGCCGGGCTGCTGCGGCGAGACCCGCGCGCCCGGCTCGGCCACCACGAGACCGCCCGCCTGCTCGGCGTGGCCGCGGTGTCGGACGCCGACGCGACGGCGGCCGGCGGGTCCGCGGGCCGGTCCGCCGTACCGTCCGATCGGCCGGCCGCCGGGCGCGAGGGCGACGCTCGGGGACGTCCCCCGGGCGCCGGTGACGAGCCGGCGGCTGCGGCGGCGGGCGTCGTGTACCCGGACCTGATGCCGCCGGCCGCCGCCGCCCGCGCCTGGAGCCGGGCGGCGAAGCGCAGCGAGTGGGCGCCGCCCGCCGAGGGTGACCGGGCGCCACCGCCGGGCGGTCCGTCCGACTCCGCCGACCTGCCGGAGCGCTCCGGCGAGTCCGGCCGGTCCGGCCCTTCCGGCACGGCCGCCCGCTCCGGCCGGCCCGCGCCGCGCGACGGCGCCGAGCGGTCCGGCCCCGTGGGCTCGGCGGACCGACCCGAGCCACCGCCGCGCCCCCGCCCGGAGCCGCCGCAGCGGGACCGGTCCGACGAACTGAAGCGGGCGGAGTCCCCCGCGACCACGCCGGCGGAGCCGCCCCGGGCGGCCCCGGACCGCTCGGGTCCGGTCAGCCTCGGTCCGACGGTCCTCACCAGCTTCGTCGACCCGGGGAGCCCGACCGGCCCCGAGTCCGCGCCCCGCGCCGACGCGCTGAGCCCGGTGCGCATCCCCGGCCCGGACGCGGCGCCGGTCGCCCGCCCGGCCCCGGTCGCCCACAGCGGCCCCGCCGACAGCGGTGCGCTGCGGGCCGGCCCGCCCCCGCCCACCGGCGTTCCGCGCCCCCCGGACCGGCCGCTCGACGCCGAGGACCAGAAGCGGCTGCGACGCTGGGGGCTCGCCGTGGGCGCGGTGCTGCTCGCCGTGGCGACCGGCGTCGGCACCGCGCTGGCGGTCACCGACGGCGCCGACGACCGTCCGGAGGCGCGCCGGTCCGGCGAGGCCGTCGCCCGGCCCTGGGATCATCAGCCCGGCGGCCCGGGCGTGCCCCCTCCCCCGTTCCCCTGCGTCCGGCCGGACGTGACGGGCACGCCGGTCCGCAAGGGCCCACCTCCCGAGGACCCGGCGGTGAACGTGCCGGCCGGCTGGGTCTGGCCCGCCGACACCGGCGGCTTCCACATCGCCCTGCCCGCCGGGTGGCTGCAGCTGCGCTCCGGCGACACGACCTGCTTCCAGGACCCGGCCACCCGGCGCATCCTCGGCGTCGAGCCGTATCCGGGTGGGGATCCGGTGGGCCGGCTGCGCTCGTCCGAGCGGGATCTGACCTCCGCCGGTCGGCTGCCGCAGTACGAGAAGATCCGGCTGGCCGCCGACGGTCCGGGCGCGGAGTGGGAGTGCCGGTGGACCGCGCCGTACGGCGAGCGGATGCGCGCGTTGCGCGTACTGCCCGGTCAGCGGGCCGGGTGGACGCTCGGGCTGACCACGTCCGACGCCGACTGGGCGGACGCGTCGAAGCAGTTCGCGGTCATCCGGGCGAGCCTCGGCACGGTCCGGCCCACCCGTACCGCGGGCTGAGCCGCACCCCGTCCCATCACCGACAGTCGGCGTGGCGCCGGCTGCCCGGCCCGCCATAATTCCGGGTGGCAGCGGTACGCCGTCGCGCGTCCGCGGCACCCCTTCCCCAGTGGACCGTCCGGCTGATGCCCCGCTGTCGCACGGGCTGACTACAGTGGCGTAGTTTCGTGGATCAAGATCTTCGGGAAGGGCGAGCCGAGATGATGGGACCGTCCCACGCGCTCTCGGGCGCGGCGGTGTGGCTGACCGGCTCCTGGGCCATGGCCCAGTTCGCGGACTACCACCAGACACCGCTGGCGCTGGCGGTGGGCACTGCGGTCTGCGCGGGCGGTGCGCTCTTCCCCGACCTCGACCTGTCCGGGAAGGTCACCCGCAACCAGGGCGGCGCCACCGTGGCCCGCACGTTCGGCGTGGTCAGCCTCTTCGTCGCCGAGGTGGTGGAGAAGGTCTCACTCGGCGTCTACTACGCCACCAAGCTCAGCAAGGATCCGCGCCGCAACAACGGGCACCGCACGCTCACCCACACCATCCCGTTCACCGTGCTGGTCGGCTGGGGCACCACCGCGCTCTGCGCCCACTACGGCAAGTGGGCCGTCGTCGGAATCCTCTTCTTCATGATCGGCCTGGCGCTGCGCGGGCTGTTCGACAAGTGGGCCGAGCGCGCGGGCTGGGTGGTGGTCACGCTGGTGTCCGCCGCCGCAGCCTGGTTCACGTTCGCCAACCTGCCCGGCGACCGGGGCTATCCGATGATCGGCCTCGCGGTCGGCGTGGGCTGTTTCGTGCACATCCTCGGCGACATGATCACCCGGGCCGGGGTGCCGATCCTGTGGCCCATCCCGATCAAACGCCGGATGTGGACGATGATCGGCCTGCCCAACAAGATCGCTCTGCGTACCGGCAGCAAGGCCGAGACGGTGGTGCTGCGCACCGCGATGACGATCCTGTCCGTCCTGGCCGCGGTGGGGCTGGTCGCACCCTCGGTGCTGCAGCGCTTCGACATCCAGGTGTAGGTCAGCCCGCCTCGGCGCGTACCGGGCGGGCGGTGGCCGCCCGGGCCCGGATCAGCCGGGCCGTCCAGCCCACGCCGCGACGGCGCCACGACCGTCCGATGAGAACGGTAATGCCCGGGGTGGCGGCGGGCAAAGGCCGCACCCGACATCACCCTGGGTAGGGAAGCAAGCGTCGTCGATCATCCGTGCGGACGATCGACGACACGCTAATGCGCATTAGCGCGGAGGTCCGCCTACTGTCGCGCGCCCGGTCGGCCCTTGTCAAGATTCCCGCCCGAACAACCGCAGGGCAGCGGCGGGCGCGGTTGCTAATCCGCATTACATCAGGGAGTTCATCGAACGGAAATCTTCCGGCCACCCCTTGACAGGACGCCGGGAGAGCAGAGAGGCTCCATCCCGACCCGATCGCTAATACGCATTAGCGGAAGTGGAAGGACCGACGTGACCCCTCCCCCCAGGCGTGTCACCCAGCGTGACATCGCACGCATGGCCGGCGTCAGCCAGGCGACCGTGTCGCTGGTGCTCAACAACCGCACCGACGCCGACGTCCGGATCGCGCCGGAGACACGGGACCGGGTCTTGCAGGTCATCGCCGAGACGGGATACGCCGCCGACCCGGCCGCCCGCCGCCTCGCCTCCGGGTTCAACCGGATCATCGGCGTCTTCACCTACGAGCCGGCCTTCCCCAGCGGCAGCCGGGACTTCTTCCACCCGTTCCTGCTCGGCATCGAGGAGTACGCCGAACGGGTCGGCTGCGACCTGCTGCTGTTCACCAGCGCCCCGGTGGTGGACGGCCGGCGGCGCATCTTCCACCAGGACAACCGGCTGCGGCTGGCCGACGGCTGCATCCTGCTCGGCCGGGAGATCGACGGCGCGGAGCTGCTCCGGCTCAACCGCGACGGGTTCCCCTACGTCGCCGTCGGGCGCCGCGACGACGCCGGCGGCCCGGTGCCCTACGTCGGCGCCGACTACGCCAGCGCGGTCCACCGGCTGGCCGAGCGGGCGGTGGAGCTGGGGCACCGGCGGCTGACGTACGTGGGCATGGGCACCTCGGCCGAGTCCTCGCACGACCGGCGCAGCGGTTTCCACGCCGGCGCGGCCGGCGCGGACAGCGCCCGCCAGATCACCGCGACGGCGGAGACCGCCGACGCCACAGTGGACGACCTGCGGGCCGACGGCAGCACCGTCGCCTTCGTGGAGGACTTCGCCACCGCCGTGGCGCTGGAGACGGCCGCCCGCCGCAAGGGGCTGACGGTGCCCGGTGACCTGTCCGTCGTGACCCTCGGCGACCCGACCGTCCCGGTGCCCACGGACATCACGTTCACCGGGTTCCGCATCCCGCGCGAGGAGATGGGCCGCCAGGCCGTCGAGGTGCTGACCGGCGTCATCGACGGCAGCGCCGGCGGCCTCCAGCAACGGCTCCTGCCCTGCGAACTCGTCGAGGGCGACACCCTCGGCGTCCCTGGATCGGCGGCCGACCGGCGCTGACACGCCCGGCCGCGCAACTGGAAGGAAGCAAGTGGTACTAATGCGTGCGGACGTCCTCGTCGTCGGGGGCGGACTGGGCGGTGTCGCCGCGGCGCTGGCCGCGGCCCGTGCCGGCCGGTCCGTCATCCTGACCGAGGAGTTCGACTGGCTCGGCGGGCAGCTCACCAGCCAGGCGGTCCCGCCGGACGAGCACTCCTGGATCGAGCAGTTCGGCGCCACCGCGAGCTACCGGGAGTTGCGCGACGGCATCCGCGACTACTACCGCCGCCACTACCCGCTGACCGAGCGGTCCCGGGCGTGGACCGACCTGAACCCGGGCGCGGGCTGGGTGAGCCGGCTCTGCCACGAGCCCCGGGTGGCGGTCGCGGTCCTGGAGCAGATGCTCGCGCCGTACCGGGGGTCCGGGCGGCTGACGGTGCTGCAGCCGTACCGGCCGGTCGCGGCCGAGACCGACGGCGACCGGGTCACCGGCGTCACGCTCGCCCACCGGGACCGCGACGAGCGGATCGAGGTGGAGGCACCGTACGTCCTGGACGCCACCGAGACCGGTGAGCTGCTGCCACTGACCGGCACCGAGTACGTGACCGGGTTCGAGTCGCAGGCGCAGACCGGTGAGCCGAGCGCGCCGGCCGAGGCGCAGCCGCTGAACATGCAGGCGGTGTCCGTCTGCTTCGCGCTGGACCACGTCGACGGCGACCACACCATCGACCGGCCCGCCGGGTACGACTTCTGGCGCGACTACAAGCCGGACTTCTGGGGTGACCGGCTGCTGTCCTGGCGGTCACCTCACCCGCGCACGCTGGAGATCGTCGAGCGCAGCTTCACGCCGAACCCGGATGACGACCCGCTGGGCGTCAACGCCGACCAGCGGCTCAACCCGGGCGACGGCAACCTGTGGACGTTCCGGCGCATCGCGGCGCGGCGCAACTTCGTCGACGGCGCGTACGGCAGCGACATCACGCTCGTCAACTGGCCGATGATCGACTACTTCGAGGGCCCGGTCATCGACGTGCCGAACGCGTCCTGGCACCTGTCCCAGGCACGCGAGCTGTCGTACTCCGTCCTGTACTGGCTGCAGACCGAGGCGCCCCGTCCCGACGGCGGCACCGGCTACCCGGGGCTGCGGCTGCGCGGCGACGTGACCGGCAGCCCCGACGGGCTGGCGCAGGCGCCCTACATCCGGGAGTCGCGCCGCATCCGCGCCGAGTACACGGTGGTCGAGCAGGACCTCTCCCTGGCGGTACGCGGCGAGCACGGCGCGGTGAGCTACCCCGACTCGATCGGCGTCGGCATGTACCGCATCGACCTGCACCCGTCGACCGGCGGCGACAACTACATCGACGTCGGCTCCTGCCCGTTCGAGATCCCGCTCGGCGCGCTCATCCCGCAGCGGATGGAGAACCTGCTGCCGGCCGGCAAGAACATCGGTACCACGCACATCACCAACGGCAGCTACCGACTGCACCCGGTCGAGTGGAACGTCGGTGAGGTCGCCGGCCTGCTGGCCGACTTCTGCCTTGCGCGGGGCGAGTCCCCGCGCGCGGTCCGCGGCACCCCCCGCCTGCTGGCCGAATTCACGGACCGCATCTCGGCCGCCGGCGTGGAATGCCGCTGGCCGCAGATCGCGGGCTACTGAACCCCCGGTGAGGAGAAGGAAAGTGAGATACGGAAGATTGTCCGGCCTGGTCGCGGCGACCATGACCGGTGTGCTCGCCCTGACCGCCTGCGGCGGTGGCGGCGACGCCAAGGACGACGGTCCGGCGAGCCTGCGGATGACCGTCTGGTCGGCGAACGAGGCGCACCTCAAGCTGTTCAACGAGATCGCCGACGAGTACCGCAAGAACAACCCGGACGTCGCGGAGATCAAGTTCGATCCGCTGCCGTTCGAGAACTACACCACGACGCTCACCACGCAGATCGCCGGCGGCAACGCGCCGGACCTCGCGTGGATCTTCGAGAACTCGGCTCCGGACTTCGTCGCCTCCGGCGCGCTGAGCCCGCTCGACGACACGCTGAAGAAGGCCGACGGCTACCAGTACGACGACCTGTCCCCCGCCACGCTGAAGCTGTGGCGCAACGACGGGAAGCTCTTCGCGTACCCGTTCTCGACCTCGCCGTTCGGCGTGTTCGTCAACAACGACATGCTCAAGAAGGCCGGGCAGAAGACCCCGGCCGAGCTGATCGCGGCCGGGCAGTGGAACTGGGACACCGCGCTCGCCGCGGCCGGCGCCACCGCCGCGAAGTCGGGCAAGGCCGGGCTCGTGGTCCGCGACTTCGACTACAAGGGCTGGGACAACCTGGCCACGTTCTGGACCGGCTGGGGCGCCCAGGCGTGGAGCGAGGACGGCCGCAGCTGCGGGTTCAACAGCCCGGAGATGGTCGAGGCGATGACCACGCTGCACAAGGCGATCTTCACCGGCAAGGCGCTGCCCGGTCCGGGCACGACCGCCGACTTCTTCGCCGGTGACGCGGCCATGACCGTCACCCAGATCTCCCGCGCCTCGCTGCTGAAGGAGAACGGCTTCGACTGGGACCTGGTCCCGCTGCCGGCCGGTCCGAAGGGCCCGTACGCGGTGGTCGGCCAGGCCGGCATCGGCGTGATGAAGAAGAGCCCGCACGCCGAGCAGGCCGCCGACTTCCTGGCCTTCTTCACCAACCCCACCAACTCGGCGAAGCTGGCCCAGTTCTTCCCGCCGCCGCGGCAGTCCCAGCTGACCGCCGAGACGCTGGCGAAGACGAACCCGAAGCTCAAGCCGGAGCAGCTGCAGAAGGTCGTCATCGACGGCATCACCAACGGCACGGTCAAGCCCAGCCACTCCGGGCAGGCCGAGCTGAGCCAGCAGGTGCGCGCCGCGCTCGACCCGCTGTGGAAGGCGGACGCGGACGTCAAGGGCGTACTCGACGGCGTCTGCTCCAAGATCCAGCCGCTGCTGGCGAAGTAGGGCCGAGGATCATGACCCAGACGGACACCAGGGTGGGCCCGGCTGCTGCCGGGCCCGCCCCGGGCCGGGCCCGGCCGTTCTGGACCACCCGCCGCCGGGACCAGCTCACCGGATACCTGTTCATCACCCCGCAGTTGCTCGGCAGCGTGGTCTTCGTGATCCTGCCGCTGGTCCTCGTGGTCTGGTACAGCCTGCACGAGTGGAACGTGCTGGCCGGCAGCTTCGACTACATCGGCACCGACAACTACGCCGCGCTGGCCGACGACCCCAACCTGGGCCCGGTGCTGCGGTCGACCGGCCTGTTCTCGGTCGGCCTGGTCGTGTTCAACCTCGGCCTGGCGTTGCTGCTGGCCGTCCTGCTCAACCAGAAGCTGCGCGGGACCATCGTGTTCCGCACCCTGTTCTTCTCCCCCGTGGTGGTCTCGCTCGTCGCGTGGACCATCGTCTGGGGCTTCCTGCTGCAGGACAACGGCGGCATCAACGGCCTGCTCGACACGATCGGCGTCGACGGCCCCAACTGGCTGCGCGGCGAGGGCACGGCGATGCTGTCGGTGATCGTCGTGCAGGTGTTCAAGAACGTCGGCCTGAACATGGTGCTGTTCCTGGCCGCCCTGCAGGGCGTGCCGGCCGAGCTGTACGAGGCCGCCGAGGTCGACGGCGCGAGCCGGCTGCGCCAGTTCTGGCGGATCACCGTGCCGCTGATCAGCCCGACGATCATGCTCACGTCGATCATCACGGTGGTCGGCTCGCTGCAGGTGTTCGCGCAGATCGCGGTGCTGACCCAGGGTGGACCCGGCACCTCGACCACGGTGCTCGTCTACTACCTCTACCAGCAGGCCTTCCAGTTCCATCACTTCGGCTACGGCGCCACGCTGTCGATCCTGCTGTTCGTCATCGTGCTCGCGCTGACGGTGCTGCAGTGGCAGATGCGCAAGAGGTGGGTCTTCCATGAATCGTGACCTGTCCCGGCGGACCAAGCTGGTGCTCTACGGGGTGCTGATGGTCCTGGCCGTCCCGTTCGTGTTCCCCACCTGGTGGATGGTCACCTCGTCGCTGAAGCCGGTGGCGGACATCTTCTCCTTCCCGCCGCAGCTGCTGCCGACCGATCCGCGGCTGGACGCGTACCAGCGGGTGTTCGAGCTGCAGCCGTTCGGGCAGCAGTACCTGAACAGCCTCTACATCGCGCTGCTGGTCACCGTCGGCACGCTCGCCGTGGCGTCGCTGGCCGGGTACGCGTTCGCGCGGATCCGGTTCCGGGGACAGAACGTGCTGTTCCTGGTCGTCCTCGCGGGCCTGCTCATCCCGAGCGAGGTGACGATCGTGCCGCTGTTCCAGATGTTCTTCAAGCTCGACCTGATCGACACCCACTGGCCGTTGATCCTGGTGCCGATCTTCGGGGCGCCGAGCGTGCTGGCCACGTTCATCATGCGGCAGTTCTTCATCAGCCTCCCCGGTGAGCTGGAGGAGGCGGCGCGGGTCGACGGGCTGGGACGCTTCGCCACGTTCTGGAAGATCGCGCTGCCGCTGTCCCGGCCCGCGCTCGGCGCGGTGGCCATCTTCACGTTCCTGCACAGCTGGAACCTGTACCTGGAACCGATCGTGTTCCTCTCCTCGCCGGACAAGTTCACCCTGCCGCAGGCGCTCACCCAGTTCGTCGACGCGTACGGCGGTCCGATGTGGGACGTCCAGCTCGCGGCGGCGTCGATGACCGCGCTGCCGGTGCTGGCGGTGTTCGTCATCGCGCAGAAGCAGTTCGTCGAGGGCCTCGCGCACACCGGTCTGAAGGGATGACCGAGCCGGTCGTCGGGATCGACATCGGCGGCACCAAGACCGCCGCCGCCCTCGTCGGTCCCGGTGCGCGGGTGCTCGACCGCCGCGAGGCGCCCACCCCCGCGCGCGGCGGGCCGGCCGCGGTGCTGGACACCGCCGCCGGCCTGGCCGCGGACCTGCTCGCCGCCGCCGGCCCCGGACCGGTCGGGGTGGGCACCGCGGGCACCGTCGACCCGGCGACCGGCGCCATCCGGTACGCCACCGACAGCCTGCCCGGGTGGGCCGGCACCCCGGTGGCCGACGAGCTGGCCGCGCGGCTGGGCCGGCCGGTGCGCGTTACCAACGACGTCGCCGCGGCGGCGCTGGGCGAGTGCTGGGCCGGAGCCGGACGGGGCCGGGGGCACGTGCTGCTGGCCGCCGTCGGCACCGGGCTGGGCGGCGCGATCGTCAACGACGGGCGGGGCGAGGGCGGCGCCCGGGGCGCGGCCGGCCAGCTCGGGCACCTGCCGGCACCGGGCGCGCACCGGCTGCGCTGCGGCTGCAGCCGGTACGGGCACCTGGAGGCGATCGCCTCCGGCACCGGCCTGGCCGCCGCGTATGCGCTCACCGGCGGTGACCCGGTCACCGGCCGGGAGGTGGCGCGGCGCGCGGCGGCCGGTGACGCGACCGCCCGGCAGGTCGTCGACCGGGCCGGCGCCGCGCTCGGCGCGGCCCTGGCCGGGCTGGTCGCCCTGCTCGACCCGGATGCGGTGGTGGTCGCCGGCGGCGCCGCCGCCACGCTGCTTCCCGCCGCCACGGCCGCCTACCGGGCGGAGCTACCCGGCGGCTGGGCGCACGTGCCGCTGCTTCCGGCGGCGCTGGGCGCCGACGCGGTGGTGGTCGGCGCCGCCCGGCTCGCCACCGCACCGATCCACCACGACGGAGGAACAAGCACGTGAGTGTCCTGGACGAACTCGCCGGCGGGCTGGTCGTGTCCTGCCAGCCCCTGCCCGACGACCCGGACGACCCGATGCGCGACCCGTACGTCCAGGCCCGCGTGGCGGCCGCCGTGGTCCGCGGCGGCGCGGTGGCGGTCCGGGTCAACGGCCCCGACGACGTGCGGGCCGTACGCGCCGCCGTCGACGTGCCGGTGATCGGGTTGTACAAGCACGGCACGCAGGGCGTGTTCATCACCCCGACCGCCGGGCACGCCCTCGAAGCGGCGCGGGCCGGGTCGCACGTCGTCGCGGTGGACGCCACCGACCGTCCCCGGCCCGACGGCCGGACCTTCGCCGACACCGTCCGCGCGGTCCACGAACAGAGCGACGCGCTGGTCCTGGCCGACGTCGCCACGGTGGCCGAGGGCGTCGCCGCCGTCGAGGCCGGCGCGGACGCGGTCGCCACCACGCTGTCCGGCTACACGCCGGCCGGCCCACCGATCGACGGGCCCGACCTCGGGCTCGTGGCGCGACTCGCCGCGCTGCTGCCCGTGCCGGTGATCGCCGAAGGGCGCTACCGGACCACGGAGCAGATCAGCCGGGCCTTCGAGGCGGGCGCCCACGCGGTGGTGATGGGCAACGCCGTCACCTCACCGCTGTGGATCACCCGCCGGCTGGTACCGGCCACCCCCCGGGCGGCGAGCGCGCCGGAGAAAAGGGAGCATCAATGAAGAGAAGAACCCTTCTTGCGGCCACCGGCGCGGCCGGCCTGGCCACCGTCGCCCTCGGCGGCCCCGCGTTCGCCCGGCCCGCCGGCCGGCGACCCAGCGTGGCGCTGGTGCCGCTGGACGACCGGCCGGTCAACACGTACTGCGCGGAGATGACCGGTGCGAGCGCCGACGCCGAGGTGCTGCTGCCGCCGCGGAACCTGCTGGGCCGTTTCTTCACCCCCGGTGACGGCGCCGGCATCGCCCGCTGGCTCGACGGCACCGACCGCGTCGACGGGTACGTGATCTCGGTGAGCATGCTGGCGTACGGGGGCCTGATCGCCTCGCGTACCGCCGCTCCGGCCCTGGCCGACGCGTTGCGCAACCTGGAGGCGATCCGGCGGCTGCGCGCACGCCGGTCCGACGCGGTGATCGAGGTGCACGACACGATCCAGCGGCTCGCGATCACCAGCACCGGCACCGACCTGGACAACTACCGTGACCTGCTGGTCCAGTGGGCCAAGCTGTACGACCAGGTGGTCAACCTGGGCCAGGAGGCGCTGCGGGGCCAGCTCGACGCCGTGCGGGCGCGCATCCCGGACGCCGTGGTCGAGGACTACCTGGCCGCCCGGGCACGCAACCACCAGGTCAACCGGCTGATGGTGGAGTGGGTCGCGGACGGGACGATCAGCCACCTGGTGCTCTCCGAGGACGACACCGCGCCGGTCGGCCTGGCCCGCGCCGAGCGGGTCGAGCTGGAGGCGCTGGTGGCGCGGCTCGGCGTCGGCGACCGGGTGGAGATCTTCCCCGGCGCCGACGAGGTCAACGCGCTGCTCGTCGCGCGCGTCGTCGCCGCCGGCGCCACGCCCACCTACCGGGTGGAGTACGCCGGGGTGTCCGGCGAGGGCTGGACCGCCGCGCTGGAGGGCATCCCGTTCGCGGAGAACATCCGCCGGCACGTCACCTCGGTGGGCGGCCGGGTGGTGACCGGCGACGCGGACATCGTCCTCGCGGTGAACACCCCGTCGGCGGCGGCCGGGCAGCGGGCCGCCGACCTGGACGCGTTCGTCGGCCGCATCGGTGAACTGCTGGCCGCCGGCACCCCGGTGATCGTGGTGGACCCGCTGATCGTCAACAAGGGCGACCACGACCTGGTGTCCCGGATGGAGTCCCGGCTGGACCTGCCGGCGCTGCTGTCGTACTCGGGGTGGAACACCGGCGGCAACGCGCTCGGGCTGGCGCTCGCGCACGGCACCGCGCGGTGGGCGTACCTGCGTTCGTCCGGCAGCGGCTTCGGCGTGCCGGAGCTGCGCGGGCCGGCCCAGGCGCACGCCGAGTACCTGCTCTACCGGTTCGTCAAGGACGACCCGTGGAAGAACGTGGTGCAGGCCGAGGCGTACGCGCACGCCCGCGCGCAGGGCTGGGATCCGCTGGCGCTGACCGCCGAGCAGAAGCGCTACTTCGACGGCTGGGTACGCGACCGGCTGGTGCCGCTGACCGAGCGGTACTTCGCCGACCACTTCGCCGGGCACGAGCTGGTGCTCGGGGTACGCGGACGTAAGACCTTCACCGCGACGCTGGACCGGGTCACGGCGGTGCGGGTCGAGCTGCCATGGGACCGGCTGTTCGAGGTCACGCTGGAGCCGAGCCTGCGGCTGCGCTGACCGGTGCGGGTGCGGTCCCCGGGCCGCACCCGCCTCAGCGGGGCGTCAGCAGGCAGAACTCGGTGCCGTCCGGGTCGGCCAGCACCACGTCGCCAGCGGTGTGCCGGCCCGTACCGGCCCGGGTCGCGCCGAGCGCCAGCAGCCGGTCGATCTCCGCGTCCCGGTCACCGGCCGCGACCAGGTCCAGGTGTACGCGGTCCCGCCCGCCGGCGTCCATCAGCGGCGGCCCGCTCCAGGTGACCTTCGCGCCCCCGCGCGGCGACTGGATCGCTGTCTCCTCGCCGTGGTCCCAGACCAGCGGCCAGCCCAGCGCCTCGGTCCAGAACAGGCCGGCCGCCCGGGTGCCGTCGCAGTTGACAGCGCCGACCGGGCCGCAGCCGGCGAGGAAGGTGTTGCCTGCCCCGATGACGCAGAACTCGTTGCCCTCCGGGTCGGCGAGCACCACATGGTCGTCGTCCGGGCCCTGGCCGATGTCGATGTGCCGCCCGCCCAGCGTCAGCGCGCGGTCGACGGTGTCCCGCTGGGCCTGCGGCGACGCGCTGGTCAGGTCGAAGTGGATCCGGTTCTGCACGGTCTTCGGCGCGTCGCTGGGCAGGAACCGGATGCGGACGTCGCTGTGGGCGTCGCCGCCGAGCGCCACGCCTTCGCGCGGGTCGTCGAGGATCTCCCGGCCGAGCACGCCGGACCAGAACCGCGCGAGCCGCCGCGGGTCGCCCGCGTCCATGCTGACCGCGTAGAGGTGAACCGCCATCCGTCGTCTCCGATCCCCCGCTGCCGACTGGCCGCAGCGTAGGACGGGCCGGGCCGGGCGCGCACCCGGATATCCGGCGGGCTACTTCGCCGGCAGCGTACGCGCGAAGCGGACCCCCCGGTCGACCCAGCGGGCCAGGTCGGCGTCGCGCTCGCAGGCGGCGGGCGACACGGTGACCCAGCCGCGCATCACCCAGCCCCGCATGACGGTCGCCTCGGCGCCGGGCTCGGCGAGCGCTCGGTCGGCCTCGGCCGGGTCGACCCGGACCATCAGGCCGCCCGCGCCGCGCACCACCACCGCCATGTTGCCGCGCAGCATCATCGCCAGGCCGCCGAACATGCGCCGCTCGGTGATCCCGGGCTCACCCCCGAGGCGTTCGCGTACGCGGTTCGCCAGGTCCTCGTCGTAGGCCACGGTCCGATCCTGGCACCCGGGTCCGACAGGCGGGCGCGCCTCAGGCGCCGACGCGCTGTTCGGGGATGGACAGGCCGTACAGCGCCATCAGCTCCGGACTGTCGATCCGGCTGCCGTCGGCCACCGAGTCGCAGGCGATGTCGACGATCTGGTCCTTGTGCGCCAGCAGGTACGGCCGGGCGCCGACGTCGGCGCTGGCGAGCGTGGCGATGCCGGACCAGTGCCGGCGGCCGAACAGCATCGGGTAGCCGCGCAGCCCGTCATAGGTGGCGCAGACCAGCACGTCCGGGTACGGCAGCGCGGTCACCCGGCGGACCGCCGCCGCGGTGAGCCCGGGCATGTCCACCGGCACCACGACGACGGCCTCGATGTCGTCGTCGGTGAGCGCGGCGAGCCCGGCCCGGATCGAGGAGCCCACGCCGGTGCCCCACGCGCGGTTGACCACGACCGTGGCGCCGGTCAGGTCGGTGGTCTGACGCACCTGCTCGGCCGCCGCGCCCAGGACGACCACGACCTGTGCGCAGCCCGCCTCGGCCATCGTGTCGATCATCTGGCTGACCAGCGGCTTCTCGCCCTGGTGCAGCAGCGCTTCGGGTCCGCCGATGCGGCGGCCGCCTCCGGCGGCGATGATCATTGCAGCGATCCGGTTCAGCTGTGCCCCCTCGATCAGGGGACGGACCGGGCACAGCCGCCCGGTCCGTCCCGTCGTACGCACACCGGGCCCAACGAGCACGACCGGATGCGGGTAGCGGGGCAAAACGGAAATTTGCGTGACTATGCCGCGTCTGCGTAGCAGTCGACAGTGGACGTGTCGAGCGGGAACCGGACCGGAGTGTCGCCGAACAGCAACCGGGTGGCCCGCGCGCCGGCCGCGGTGACCGCCTCCGCGACCGCCGCCGCCCGCCCGGCCGGGCAGTGCACCACCACCTCGTCGTGCTGGAAGAACACCAGCTCCGCCTCCGTGCCCGCCAGCTCGGTGCGCAGCGTCGCCAGCAGCGTGGAGGCCCACTCGGCGGCGGTGGCCTGGATGACGAAGTTGCGGGTGAAGCGCCCACGCGACCGGGCCGCCCGGGCCGACGGGCTGTGCGGGTCGGCCTCGCCGTCGGGCAGCACCTCCTCACCCTCGGCGAACCCCGCCGACCCCGGCGGGCAGGTACGCCCCAGCCAGGACCGGACCAGCCCACCCGCCTCACCGGTGCGCGCCGCCGCCTCCACGTAGCCGAACGCGGTCGGATAGTTCTTCCGCAGCACCGCCAGCGCCGGCACCGCCGCGCCGCCGGTCTGCCCGTACATCGCCCCGAGCAGGGCCACCTTGGCCTTCGCCCGGTCACCGGCGAACGCGTCCCGGGCCAGCGCGGCATACAGGTCACCGGCCCCACCCGCCGCGGCGAGCCGCTCGTCACCGGAGACCGCCGCGAGCACGCGCGGTTCGAGCTGGCCCGCGTCGGCGACCACGAACGTCCAGCCCGGGTCCGCCACCACTGCCTGCCGGATCACCTTCGGGATCTGCAACGCCCCACCGCCCCGGGTCGCCCACCGGCCGGAGACCACGCCGCCCGGCACGTACTCCGGGTGGAACCGGCCGCCGGCGACCCAGGCGTCGCGCCAGGCCCAGCCGTGCGCCGTCCAGATCCGGTACAGCTCCTTGTACTCCAGGACCAGCGGCGCCGCCGGATGCTCCACCCCGCGCAGCACCCAGGCCCGCGTGTTCGGCAGGTCCACGCCCGCGCGGGCGAACGCCCGCAACAGCTCCGCCGGCGAGTCGGCGTGCACCTGGCGTACGCCGAACGCGTCGGCGATCCGGGCCTGCAACTCGGCCAGCCGACGCGGCGGCCCGCCGACCGGTGACGCCTCACCGAGCAGGTCGGCCAGGATCGCGTCGTGCACGTCGACGCGCCACGGCAGACCGGCCGCGCCCATCTCGGCGGCCACCAGCGCGCCCGCCGACTCGGCGGCCACCAGCAGCCGGAACCGGCCGGGATGGGTGGTCGCGGCGATCCGGGCGAGCTGGTCGGCGTACACCCGGGTCAACGCCGTGACGCCCGGACCGGGCGGGCCCGACGGCGGCTCGAAGAGCGCGGCCTGGGCCTGGCCCGGCGGCTCGGGCGGGCGGGGCGCCGGGTCCGGCGGGACCGGCGCGCCGGTCAGCCGGGCCCAGGCGGCCGGCAGCGCGCGGGGCTCGCCCCAACGGCCGGCGTGCCCGAGCAGCAGCGCCTCGGTCAGCTCGACGTCGTGGCAGCGGTCGAGCCGGACCCCGGCGCGCAGCAGCGCCGGGTAGACGCCCGCCCAGGCGGCCCAGAGCCAGCGGGGGTGCCCGGCGGCCTCGCGGGCGGCCACCGCGGCGGCCAGGTCGGTGACCTCCTCGGCCGGGCCGGCCGGGGTGCCGTCGGCGTGCAGCGGTTGCAGCACGCCGCCGCCCCGCTCGTCCGCCACCACCGCCATCAGCACGGACGCATTCTGCCCCCTCCCCCCGACACGCTCCGCGTGTAAGGAAGGGCCCCCTCTTAACGCCTGCGGTAGAGGAAGGGCCCCTTCTTAACGCTGAGCGTTAAGAAGGGGCCCTTCCTTACGTCCGGAGGGTTACTTGCCGACGCCGGCGGTGAGGCCGGACTGCACCTGGCGCTGGAAGACGATGTACACGATCAGCACCGGCAGCATCGCCATGGTGACACCGGCGAAGAGTCCGCTCCAGTCCGACTTGTAGCCCTGGTTGACCGACAGCTCGATCAGCCCCTGGGCGATCACCTGGTTCTTCGGCTCGCCGGAGACCGACTGCATGAGCAGCGTCGGCAGGTACCACTGGTTCCACTGGCCGAGCACGTTGAAGATGCCGATGCTGATCAGGCCCGGCTTGGCCATCGGCAGCATCACGCTGAAGAACGTACGGGTGTGCGACGCCCCGTCGACCTGGGCCGCCTCGGCGATCGAGTCGGGCAGCGTCCGGAAGAACGAGTGCATGAAGAAGATCGTGAACGACAGCGACCAGGCCACGTAGACCAGGATCAGCATGAGGTGCTTGTTCGGGCCGAGCAGCGGAAGACTCACCCCGGTGTTGTAGACGCCCTTGAACAGCGGCACCGCGGCCAGGTAGATCGGCAGCGTCAGCCCGGACAGGAACATCCAGTAGATCAGCCGGTTGCCGCGGAACTCGTAGCGCGCCAGCGCGTACGCGGCCATCGAGCCGAGCAGCATCGTCAGCGTCACGCTGAACACGAGCACGAGCAGCGTGTTCAGGAAGAAGCTGTCGATCCCGGCGGTCCAGGCCCGGGCGAAGTTGTCCCACTGCAGCGCGTCGGGGATCAGCGACAGCGGTTCGCGGATCACCTCGGAGTCGGTCTTGAGCGCCGACATCACCACCCACAGCAGCGGGTAGACCACCATGATCGCCCAGACCGCGAGGAACAGGTGCGAGAAGCCGTTGAAGATCCGGCCGCCGAAGCCGTTGCCGACGTCCCGCCGGGCCGCGGGCGGGCGGGACGGCGGCGCCGTGTCGGACCGGGCCCGACCGGAGGGGTGCGTCACCGTACTCATCGTCCAGACCTCCTCAGAACTCGATCCGCTCACGGCGGGTGATCCTCAGCTGGAGCGCGGCCAGCAGGATGGTGAAGATGGCCAGCGCGACGGCGATCGCGCAGGCGTAACCGAACTGGCCCTTCTGGAAGGCGTTGAACTGGATCACCGAGGCGAAGATCTCGCTGGCGTGGTTCGGTCCGCCCTGGCTCGGCGTCATGACGAAGACCAGCGCGTACATGTCCAGCGCGATGAAACCCAGATAGACCCAGGCGACCGAGATGCTGTCCCGCAGCAGCGGCAGCGTCACCTTGAAGAACGTGTGGAACCGGCCGGCGCCGTCGAGGATGGCGGCCTCGTAGATGTCCTTCGGGATCGACTGCATCGCGGCGGAGAACAGCACCATGTAGAAGCCGGCGCCGCTCCACACCGCGATGAACAGCAGCCACCAGAGCACCGCCGGCACGCCGAGGAACGGCTCCGGGTCGGCGGTGAAGGCGATCGGGTTGTCCGCGTCGACCAGCCCGATCTTGATGAGCAGGCCGTTGATCAGACCCTGCCCGTCGGTGCGGTAGATCTGCTGCCACATGACGGCGATGACCACCAGCGACAGCACCTGCGGGAAGAAGAAGATGACCTTGTAGATCCCGGAGCCGAAGACTCCGCGGATGCCGGCCCTGTCCTCGCGTCCGCCCACGTTGAGCAGGAACGCGAGGAACAGGGCCAGCGCGATCGTGAACAGCGGCACGGTGACCAGGAAGAACACGTTGTGCCAGAACGCCTTCCGGATCAGCTCGTCGGAGAACAGCCGGACGTAGTTGTCCAGCCCGACGAAGCGCTGGGAATCGGAGTACCCGCCCCAGTCGGTCAGCGAGTATCCCGCCGCCTGGGCGAACGGCCACACCACGTAGAACAGGTACAGCGCGACGGGCAGGGCCAGGAAGCCCGTGACGAAACGCGCGACTCCGTGCCGCATTGGACTCACTTCCTCGCGGTGATCAGGCGGTGCGGGTCTGCTTCTTGATCGACGAGTCCTTGGCGACCTTGTCGGCGGCCGCCTGCATCTTGTCGACGAACTGCTGCGCGGTCAGGCGGCCGGCCATGAGCTCCTCGGAGAGGTTCTGGCTCTCCTTGTCCAGGTCGGCGTAGAAGTCCGGGAACTTCACCGAGATCAGGTCCGAGCTGCCGTTCTTCATCAGCGAGTTCGCCGACGCCAGCGCGGTGTCCTGGACGTTGTCGCCGGAGCCCTTGGTGGAGGCCAGCGACTTGGTCAGCTCGGCGAACTTCGCCGAGCCGGCCTTGGAGAGGATGGCCCGCAGGAACTCCTTCGCGGCCTCCTTGTTCGGCGCCTTGCTCGGCACCACGAACCCCTCGCCGGAGGAGGCGAAGACGTCCTTGGCGGCCTTGTCCCCGCTCTTGCTCCAGTAGTCGGAGATGGTCATCTCGAAGCCCGGCGGGATGGTCGCGGCCATCTCGTTCTTCAGCCAGGTGCCGACCTGGATGAAGGCCGCCTTGCCGTCCAGGAACGCCTGCTGCGACTGGGTGTGGTCGAGCTTGCCCGGCAGCAGCAGCTTGTCCTTGACCAGCTTCTCCCACGGCTCCAGCGCCGCGACGATGCCGTCGGCCTTCCAGGCGCCGTCCTTCAGGTTGTCGATGTCGACGACTGCCTGCTTGCCGACCGCCTTCCAGATGCTGGCGAACAGCGCCCAGCGCGGGTAGTAGCCGTGCACCGCGTCGTGCACGTACGGCGCCATGCCCTTGGCCTTGATCTTCGGCGCGAGCGCGAAGAACTCGTCCCAGGTGGTCGGCGCCGTCCAGCCCTCCTTCTTGAACAGGGCGGCGTTGTACCAGTTGCCCCAGACCGTGTACGCCACGTTGACGACGTAGAACTTGCCGTTCTGCGTACCGTCGGCGACCGTGCCGGGCAGCAGGCTGTCGGCGACGGTCCCCTCGCTGTCCCAGGCCGGCGCGGTGAGCAGGTCGTCCAGCGGCTCGATCGCGCCCTCGTTGATCAGCGTGCTGCGGTCCATCATGTCGGCGCCCGAGTTCATCACCAGGTCGCTCGGCTGCGTCGCCATCTTGGGCTGCTCTTCGGTCTTGATCTTCTGGGTGGAAGACATGTTGACCGTGATGTTCGGGTGCTTGGCGTTGAAGATGACCTTGTCTTCCTTGGCCCACTGGTCGCCCAGGCCGCCGTTGAAGACCACCACCTTGACCGCGCTGCCGTCCTTGACGCCGAACGGGTTGTCCTTGCTCTTGGCCGCGCCGCCGCCGTCGGACTTGCTCGGCTCGCTGCCGGCGCACGCGCTCAGCAGACCCGCCGCCGGTACGGCCAGCAGACCGGCCGCCGCGGCACGCTGCAGCAGGGTCCGACGGCTGACGTCGCCGAACTTCTCGGGAGTAACCGACATCTTGTCTCTCCTTGTGGTGTCGGGTCAGGCGGTCCGCCGGAGGCGCCCGGCGTACCGCGACTCGAGGGCGAGGTTGTGCTCGTCCCCACCGGGGACGTTGGCGGAGAGGTAGACAGGGGGTACCTCTCCGGCCTGGTGGAACCGTCGTACGACCTCGGCGGTCAGCAGCTGCGCCAGCAGCGCCGCGGTGACCGAGGAGACCGCACAGACCGCGCCGCCGCCCTCGAGCGGCAGCAGTGCGTCGCCGTACGGCGCGCCGTTGTCCAGCACGACGTCGGCGAGGTCGGCGAGCCGGTGCCCGGACGGGTGCCGAGGAGCTACCCGGGCGGTGTGCTCGACCGAGGTGACAGCGATCAGCTGGTGGCCGCCGCGCTTGACGAGCGTCGCCAGCTCGACCACCGAGCCGTTGATGCCGGACTGCGAGGCGACCACGAACACGTCCTCCGGCTGCGGCGCCGCCAGCGCGTAGAGCTGGTGCGCCACGGCCGGGTCGCGTTCCAGTTTCGGATCGGCGAGCACGTCGCGGGGCGCGTCGCCGTGCAGCACGAGGTCGTGCAGGGAGAGCCGGTTGGCGGGGACCAGGCCGCCGGCCCGGGCGACCAGTTCGGCGGCGAACGCCTCGGAGTGACCGGCGCCGAACGCCTGGAGGACGCCGCCGGCGCGCAGGCCGGAGGCGATCAGGTCGGCTGCCCGGTCGACCGCGACCGCCTGGGTGTCGACCAGCCGGTCGAGCACCGGGCGGACCGCATCGGCGTACCGCTGGGCACTGATCATGAGAGGGACCCCTTCGCGGCCTTGTGCCCGTCGACGGCCTGGGCGGTACGCCGGAAGGCCGCGTGGGCGCGGTCGTGGGTACGCTGCGCCACCGCGATGTAGAGCAGGTCGAGCACGACGAGCTGGGGATGCCGGGCGGAGAGCGCGTCCGGCCGGAACGTGGTCGCCTGACTGGCGGTGACCAGCACGATGTCGGCCAGCTCGGCCAACGGCGAGCGGGGGAAGCCGGTCAGCGCGACTGTGGTCGCGCCGCGGCTGCCAGCCTCGGCGAGCAGCTCGATCGTCTCCCGGGTCTGCCCGGTGTGCGAGATGCCGAGCGCGACGTCCCCGGCGCCCAGCAGCGCGGCGCTGGCCAGCCCCTCGTGCACGTCGTTCCAGGCCCACGCCGCGACCCCGATGCGGTGCAGGCTGAACTGCATCTCCTCGCCGACCAGCGCGCTGCCGCTGGCCCCGAAGATGTTCACCCGGCTGGCCCCGGCGATGGCGACCGCTGCGCGTTCCACCTCGGCCAGGTCGAGCAGCGCGGCGGTGTCGTGCATGGCCCGCGTGTCGGCGGCCATGATCTGGTCGAGCACCCGGCAGAGCGGGTCGCCGGGCTGGATCTCGCGTCCGATGTCGACGGTCCAGCCGGCGGAGCGGGCCCGTCCGGTCTCGGCGGCGATGCCGAGCCGCAGGTCGGCGTACCCCTCGAAGCCCATCGCCCGGCAGAACCGGGTGATGGTCGCCGGTGACGTGCCGCTGCGCTCGGCCAGTTCGACGATGGTGGCCCGGGCCGCCGCCTCCGGGTCGCTGAGCACGTGCTCGGCGACCCGGCGCAGCGCGCCGGTCAACTCCCCCGCGCCGGCCCGGACCCGGGCCAGCACACCGTCGGCGCCCAGCCGGTCGGCCGGACCGGCATCGACCACCGCGGTCGCCGCGGAAGTCTCCACCTCGTGCTCGACCATCGGCGGGCGCCTTTCGGAAAAGAGTGTTAACTGTTAGTGGTAAAAGTTCTTACTGAAGGCCCCTCCGTGTCAAGGCCGTGGGCGAAGTTTTCAAACTGTTACCTGGCGCACGACCGCGATCTTGCGTCCGGCGACGCGGCCGACCAGCATGGGGACCATGTCGGACACCGTCGTGGTCGGCCTCGACGTCGGGGGTACGTCGACCCGCGCGGCAGCGCTCAGCCTCGACGGCGCCCGCCTGGGCGAAGGCCGGGCCGGCGGCGGCAACCCGACCAGTCACGGCGCCGACCGGGCCGCCGCCGAACTGCTCGCCGCCCTGCGCGCGGCGCTCGCCGGCATCGACCCGACCCGGGTACGCGCCGGCGTCATCGGCCTCGCCGGGGCCGGCCGCCTCCTGGCCGACCCGAACGGCCGCGACGCGTTCGACAGCGCCTGGGCCGAGGCGGGACTGCGCTGCCCGTACGCGGTGCACGGCGACGCGCTGGTCGCCTACGCCTCCGGCACCGCCGCCCCGGACGGCACTGTGCTCATCGCCGGCACCGGCGCGATCGCCGCCCAGGTACGCGACCTGCGGCTGGACCGTGTCGCCGACGGCCACGGCTGGCTGCTCGGCGACGCCGGCTCGGGGTTCTGGCTCGGCCGCGAGGCGGTCCGCCGGCTGCTGACCGGTCTGGACCGCGCACAAGCCCCCGGCGACCTGGGCCGACGGGTGCTGTCGGAACTGACCGGCGCGACCGCTGTGGACGACCGCCCCCGTGCGACGGTCGACGCCGTGGTGCAGGCGGTGACCCGCCGACCGCCGGTGGAGCTGGCCCGGCTCGCGCCGCTCGTGGTGTCGTCGGCCCGCGACGGGGAGCCCACGGCGGTCGCGCTGATCGCCGAGGCCGCCGCGGCGCTGGCGCAGAGCGTGTCCCGGATCCGCCCGCCGGGAGCGGCCGACCCCGTGGTGCTCGGCGGCGGGCTGCTCACCGGCGACACGCCGCTGGCCGGCGCGGTACGCGCGGAGCTGGCCGGCCGCTGGCCGGACGCGCCGCTGCTCAGCGCCGGGGACGGGGCCGCCGCCGCGGCCTGGCTCGCCGCCCGGGACCTGCCCGAGGTGACCGACCCGGCGGCGCTGCACGCCCGCCTCGTGCCCCCACCCGCCTGACCCGCGCTGCGGCGGGTCAGGGCAGCGCGGCCAGCGCGGCGGCGAGGCGCGCCCAGACGTGGGTACGCCAGCCGCCGTCGAGCAGCGTGAAGGTACGCCGCTGAAGCGGATCGTCCGGATCGAACCCGGCGTGCTCCAGGAACAGCCGGGTGCCCCGCCCCTCGGGCACAAGCGTCCAGGTGACCACCGTGTCGAGCGTGCCGCCGCGCCAGGCCCACCGCATCCGGCGCGGCTCGTCCAGTTCCAGCACCTCGCAGTGGACCGTCCCGTCGAACCGCTG
The DNA here is from genome assembly GCF_001652995.1 of Micromonospora sp. NBRC 110037. Classification (NCBI taxonomy): domain Bacteria; kingdom Bacillati; phylum Actinomycetota; class Actinomycetes; order Micromonosporales; family Micromonosporaceae; genus Micromonospora; species Micromonospora sp. NBRC 110037. The sequence continues at coordinate 405,263 of NZ_BBVA01000002.1, read as the reverse complement.
GCCGGGTCGCGCGTCGGTCCGGAACGTGAACCGGTGCCCGCGTACGGGCCGGAAGTCGTTCGGCATGAGCCAGCGTCCGATCAGATCGGAATCGGTCAGCGCGCGCCACACCTTGGCGGGCGGGTGCGGCAGGAACTGGTCCACCGCGATGCGGGTCGGCTTACTCATCCGGCATCGCGTCCAGCACGTCGCCCAGGCCGGCCAGCCGCTGCCGCCAGAACCGCTCGTACGGGGTGAGCCAGTCGGCCACCTCCCGCAGCGGCTCGGGGCGCAGCGCGTAGACCCGCTGCCGGCCGACGGGCCGCTCGATCACCAGCCCGGCGTCCTTGAGCACCCGCAGGTGCTCCGACAGGCTGGGACGCCGCATCTCGAAGCGGTCGGCGAGCCGCTGCACCGGCTGCTCCCCCTCGTCGCGGAGCAGCCGCAGCACCTCCCGCCGGGTCGGGTTGGCCAGCGCCGCGAACACGTCCGGCTCAGACACGGGTCTCCTGCAGGACGAGCCCGTTGCCGTCCGGGTCGGCGAAGGTGACATAGCGCCCCCAGGGCACGACCTGGACGCTGTCCTCGGCGAACGCCACCCCCCGCTCGCGCAGCCGGGCCACGTCCGCGTCGAGGTCGTCGCTCTCCAGCACCAGCCCGCGCAGCGAGCCGGCCGGCATGCTGTCGAACCAGGTGACGAGCGTCAGCGTGGTCACCGCGCCCCGGGGCGCCACCTGGACCCAGCGGCCGTCCGGCATCGGGTTGTCCCGGACCAGGTCGAAGCCGAGGACGTCGACGTAGAAGTCGCGGGCCCGGTCCTGGTCGCCGACGGGGACGGAGACGATCTGCGCGTGAGTGACGGACATGCCCGCCAGCATAGGTAGGAAATTTCCTACCGGTCAAGCGGAACGAAGGCCGGCCGGGATCTGCCGACCGGCCTCCGTCACCCGCTCAGGCGTTCGGACCGCCCGGCTGCCCCGGCTGCCAGCCCTGCGGCGCCGGCTGCCCGGCGTGCGGCGGGTACGCCGCGTGCTGCTGCGGCGCCTGACCGGGATACCCCTGCGGCGGCGCGCCGTACGGCGCCGGCTGACCTTGCGGCGCGCCGTACGGCGCGGGCTGGCCCTGTCCCGCCGGGTACATCCCCGGCTGCTGCGGTGCGCCCGCGAACTGCTGTGCCGCCGCCTGCTCGCGTGCCTCCTTGCGCGCCTTCACCGCGCGCACGATCAGCAGGATCGGCAGGACGAAGACGTAGAAGAAGATCCGGTAGCTGTCGCCGTCGAAGAGGAACAGCAGGTAGAAGCCGTACCCGAAGAAGGCCAGGCCGACGACTACGTTGAGGATGCGGGAGCCGGTCCCCTGTTCCTTGACGGCCACGCCTACCGCGACCATCGCGATGCCGCCGAGCAGCAGCAACAGCGTGTAGATGAGGAAGAACATGAGATTCCTGTCGATAGATGAGCGTGCCGGCCCACCCTAGGTCAGTTCGATCTTCCCCACTGCCCCGTTGCCTGTGGCAACCACCTCACTTGAGCTGCCCCGCGGTCAGTCCGGACTGGACCTGACGCTGGAACGCCACGTACACCACGAGGACCGGCAGCACCGCGATGGTCAGGCCGGCGAACAACTGGGCGTAGTCACCGGCGTAGCCCTGGCTGACCGCGAGCGAACTCAGGCCCTGGGCGAGCATCCGGTCCTGCCCGTCGCCGGGGATGAGCACCTGGGGCAGCAGGAACTGGTTCCAGTGGCTCAGGAAGTTGAAGATCCCGACACTGATCAGTCCCGGTCGCGCCATCGGCAGCATCACCCGGAAGAACAGCCGGAAGTGTCCGCATCCGTCGATCAGCGCGGCCTCCGCCACCGAGGTCGGCAGCGTCCGGAAGAACGCGGTCAGGAAGAACACCGTGAACGGCAGCGAGTAGGCGGTGTAGACCAGGATCAGGCCGGGCCAGGTGCCGAGCAGGCCGACGCTGCGGACCACGAAGAACAGCGGCACCAGGGCCAGGAACACCGGGAACATCATGCCGCCGACGAACAGGTAGTAGACCACCTGCCGGCCGCGGAACTCGTAGCGCGCGAAGACGTACGCGGCGGTGGCGCCGAGCAGCATGGTCAGACTCAGCGAGCCGGACACCACCACCAGGCTGTTGAAGAAGAACCGGCCGATGTGCGCGGTGCTCCAGGCCCGCGCCCAGTTGTCGAAGCGCAGCGCCTCGGGCAGCCCCCACGGCTCGGCGATGATCTCGCCGTTGCTCTTCAGCGAGCTGAGCACCATCCAGGCCAGCGGCAGCACCGTCATGGCCGCCCAGAGCATGAGGAAGCCGTGCGAGAAGACGTTCGCCACGCCCAGCTCACGCCGGGGCGGACGGTCGGCCGGGGTCGCCGCGCGGGTCGCCTCGGCGCCCGGGGCGCCGGTGTCCACGGTGGTCACGAGTACTCGATCCGATCGCGCCGGGCGGTGCGCAGCGCCAGCACCGCCACCGAGAGGGTCAGGAAGAACATCGCCACACCGATCGCCGAGGCGTACCCGAACTTGTTCTCGCTGCCGAACGACGTGTCGTACATCCGCAGCCCGATCACGTCGGAGGAGAAGTTCGGCCCGCCGTTGGTCATGAGCTGGACCAGGATGAAGCCGTCCAGCGCCGCGATGGCCAGGTAGATCCACGCGACCTGGATGGTGTCCCAGAGCAGCGGAATGGTGATCTTCCGCAGCATCGTGGTGCGGGACGCGCCGTCGAGCAGCACCGCCTCGTAGATGTCACGCGGGATGGCCTGCATGGCGGCGCCGAAGAGCACCACGTAGAAGCCGACGTTGCTCCACACCATCACCGCCAGCACGCACCAGAACGCGAAGCGCGGGTCGCCGAGCCAGGCCGGGGTGGCCAGCCCGACGGCGCGCAGGGCGCCGTTGAGCAGGCCACTCGTCGGACTGTAGATCTCCTTCCAGAGCAGCGCGATGATCACCACGGAGAGCACCTGCGGGAAGAAGTAGACGAGCCGGTAGACCGAGGTGCCCCGCACCCCGGTCACCCCGGCCCGGCCCCGGCGGCCGCCCATGGTGAGCATGCTGGCGAAGAACAGGCCCAGCCCGATCGTCACCACCGGCACCACGGCGAGCAGGATCGCGTTGTTCTTCAGGGCGTTCCACACGTACCCGTCGTTCAGCAGCGTGCGGAAGTTCGCCATGCCGACCGGGTCGGCCTGCGCGGAGTAGCCCATCCAGTCGGTGGTGGAGATCTGAAAAGCCTGGAGGTACGGCGAGAGCACGAAGATGCCGTACAGCGCCAGCGGGGGCAGCAGGAACGTGAGGATCAGGGGGAGGCGGCCCTGTCGCATCACGCCGACCGCTTGTACTTCTTGACCGAGCTGTCTCCGGCGATCGAGTCGGCGCCCTTCTGGCACTGGTCGAGGAACTCGGCCGGGCCGATCCGGCCGCTGAAGAACTCGCCGCAGGCCGCGTCGACGAGGTTGCGCTCCAGCTTGCGATAGTAGTTGTTGTAGACCCAGTTGAAGCCGTTGGACCCGGACGCGTCGAGCGCCTTGACCACGGTGCTGAGCCCGTACGGCAGGTCGACGCCCTCGGTGGCGCCGGCGACCACGGGCAGGCTGGCGACCTTCTTGGTGAAGTCCTGCGCGCCCTTGCGGGACAGCATGGTCCGGAAGTACTCCAGGCCACCGGCTACGTTCTTCGCCTTCGCCGGCACCATGAACGGCTCGCCCGCGGTGCCGCGGATCGCCTCGTACGGCAGCTTGTCGCCGCTGCCCAGGCTCGGCGTGGGCGCGACTGTCATGTTGAAGCCGGGCGGGGTGACGTCCTTCTGCTCGCTCTCCAGCCAGGAGCCGCAGGAGATGAACGCGGCCTTGCCCTGGCACCAGGCGGTCTGCGACTGCTTGTGGTCCAGGCCCGGGGAGCCGGCGAGGATGAACTTGTCCTTGACGATCTGGTGCCAGGCGTCGGCGGCGGTCTTCATCGCGTCCGACTTCCAGGCGTTCGGCTCCAGGTTGTCGATCGCCAGCGCGACGGACGGGCCGCCGAGCTTGATCGCGGTGGAGATCAGCGGCCAGCTCATGTAGCGGGGGTGCACACCGGCGTACGTCCAGGGGGCGATGCCGGCGGCCTTGATCCGGCGGCAGAGCGCGATGTGGTCGTCCCAGGTCTTGGCGTCCTCCCAGCCACGGTCGGCGAACAGCTTGGTGGAGTGCCAGATGCCGTACACCGTGTAGGTGTAGTTGAGGACCAGGAACCGGCCGTCGTAGGAGCCGACCTCCACGGTGCCGGGCAGCAGCGTGTCCTTGACCGTCTTGCCGGGCGTGTCGAGGCTGGGGGCGGCGAGCAGCTCGCCCAGGTCGGCGAGCGCGTTCTGGGAGACCAGGCCGTTGAAGTCGATCTGGCCGGCGCCGGAGTTGTTCACCACGTCGGGCGGGCTGCCGTCGACGAAGCGGGGCTGGAGCGTCTTGCTGATCTCCGCGGTGGCCGAGTGCTTGATCTCCGCCTTCGGGTACCGCTCCTTGTACATGGCCTCGTGGGCCTTGGCGTAGTCCTCCCCGAAGCCGCCGTTGAAGATCACCACCTCCAGCGGGGCGTCCTCGGCCACGCCGAGCGGGTTCTGCTCGCTCTTCGTGCCCTTGTACGCGCCGCCGTCGCCCTCGTCGCCGCCACCGGAGGTGGCGCAGCCGGCGAGCAGGCCGGCGGCAGGGGTGGCCAGCAGGCCGGCGGCGGCGCTGCGCCGAAGGATCTCACGCCTGTTCATCGCATCTCCTCGGTTCGGGTACGCCCGGTGAACGATCTGTCGCTTGTCTTCACATAAGGCATTTCCACTGAAGAATTTCTACGACAGTGCGACGGGGACCACAACCCCTCTCGACCGATCCGTTATCCGTACCGGTCGCGGCGCGCTGGCCTAGCCTGACTTCATGCGCCGCCTGCGGCAGCTCGCGCAACGCACGCCGCCGGGGCGGGAGCGCTACATCGACCTGCTCCGGGCGCTGGCCATCACCATGGTCGTGCTCGGCCACTGGGGCGTCACGGTGATCGGGTACGACAACGGCCGCCCCGCCGGCCACTCCGCGCTGGCGGACCTGCGCTGGGCCTGGCCGCTGACCTGGGTGGCCCAGGTGATGCCGGTGTTCTTCCTGGTCGGCGGCTACGCCAACGCCGCCTCGCTCACCTCACGCCGCCGCCGGGGCGGCTCGGCGACGGGCTGGCTGGTCGACCGCAGCGCCCGGCTGATCCGCCCCACCACCGTGTTGCTGCTGGTCCTGGCGGCGGGAGCGGGGATCGCCACGCTGCGCGGCGCCGACGCGGCGCAGGTGCGCGAGGTGATCTGGTTCGCCACCATCCCGCTGTGGTTCCTGGTCGCCTACGTGGCGGTGGTGGCGCTGACCCCGCCGATGTACGCGCTGCACCGCCGGTTCGGGCCCGCCGTGCCGGTGGTGCTCGTGGTGCTGGTCGCGCTCGGCGACCTCGGCCGGCTGCTCGGCCCGGCCGTGCTCGCCGACGGCAACTACCTGCTGGGCTGGCTGGCCGTGCACCAGGTCGGGTTCGCCTGGTACGACGCCGCCCGGCCGGACAACCGCGCCGGACACGCCGCGCCGCGTGGCCTGTTCCGCCGCGGACTGCCGCTGTCCGGCCGGGCCGGCGCGGTACTGCTCGGCGGCGGCCTGGTCGCGCTGGTTCTGCTCACGGTGGCCGGACCGTACCCGGTGGCGATGCTCCACGTCCCCGGCGAGCGGCTGGACAACGCGGCGCCGCCGAGCCTGGCGCTGATGGCCGCCGCGGCCGCCCAGCTCGGCCTGATCCTGCTGCTGCGACGCCCGGCCGGGCGCTGGCTGCGCCGGTCCGGCCCCTGGCAGGCGGTGCTCGCGGTCAACGCCGTGGTGCTCACCCTGTTCCTCTGGCACCTGACCGCCGCGGTGCTGCTGGTCGGCCTGCTGGACGCGCTCGGCGTGCTGCCCGCTCCCCCGGTCGGCTCGGCGGCCTGGTGGGCGTGGCGCGTACCGTGGCTGCTCGCGCTGGCCGCGGTGCTGGCCGTGCTGGTCGCCGTCTTCGGCCCGGTCGAGGCCCGGACCCGCCGCCCGGCCGCGACCGGCCCGGCCGGCGTCGGGAGGCGGCGGCTGCGCGCCGGGCTGGCCCTCGCCGGGTACGCGGGCGTGCTCGTCGGCCTGCTGCTGAACAGCCTCACGCCCGAAGAGGGACCGGAGCCGCTGGGCCTGCCCGCCCCGGCGCTGGTGGCGTACCTGGCCGGGGCGGGTCTGCTGCGGCTGCTCAGGTCCGGACGGGACCGGCCGGGCTGATGGTCACGCCTCGATCGAGGCGCGGATCGCGTCGACCAGGATCGCCAGGCCCTCCCGGGCCTCGTCCTCGGTGAGCGTCAGCGGCGGGCCCATCCGGATCACGTTGCCGTACAGGCCGCCCTTGCCCACCAGCAGGCCGCCGGCCCGGCACGCCTCGAACACGCGGGTGGTCAGCGCCGCGTCCGGCTCGACGGTGCCCGGGTGGACGAACTCGACGGCGAGCATCAGGCCCTTGCCGCGTACCTCGGCGACCCGGTCCAGCCCGGCGGTGGCCGCGCGCAGGCCGTCGCCGAGGATCGCGCCGACCCGGGCGGCGTTGCCCTGGAGGTCGTGGTCGAGCAGGTAGTCGAGCACCGCGTTGCCGGCCGCGGTGGAGACCGGGTTGCCGCCGAACGTGGAGAAGCTGATCGCCGGCACCGACTCCAGCACCTCGGCCCGGCCGACCACCCCGGCGAGCGCGAAGCCGTTGCCGATGCCCTTGGCGAAGGTGAGCAGGTCCGGGGTCACGCCGTGCGCCTGGTAGCCCCAGAAGTGCTCGCCGGTACGGCCCCACCCGGTCTGCACCTCGTCGCTGATCAGCAGGATGCCGTGCTCGTCGAGCACCTTCTTCCAGGCGGCGAAGAGCCCGTCCGGGCCGTGCACGAAGCCGCCGACGCCCTGGACCGGCTCGGCGATCAGGCAGGCCACGTCGCCGGCGGTCTGGGTGGCGAGCACCTCGCGCAGGTCCTCGACCGCCGCGTCGACCCGGTCGGCGGCGTCGAGCCGGGCCAGCAGCCCGCGCAGCCGCTCCCCCGAGTGCAGCCAGGCCACCTGCAAGGGGTTCAGCGCGCTGGCCGACCAGCCGCGGTTGCCGGTGACGCCCATCGTCGCGTACGACCGGCCGTGGTAGCTGTTGCGCACCGCGAGGATCTGGTGCGAGCGCCGGTGGTTCGTGGCGACCAGCAGCGCGGCCTCGTTCGCCTCGGTGCCGGAGTTGGTGAAGAACACGCGGGCGTCCGGGATGCCGGAGAGCCGGGCGATCTTCTCGGCCAGCTCGACCTGCCGGCGGATCAGGTAGAGCGTGGAGGTGTGCACGAGCCCGGTCCGTAGCTGTCGCTCGACCGCCTCCCGGATCTCCGGGATGTCGTGGCCGACCATCGTGGTCAGCACGCCGCCGAAGAAGTCCAGATAGGTCCGGCCGGCCGCGTCGGTGACCCGGCGACCGGACCCGGCGACGAGTTCCAGCGGTTCGGCGTAGTAGAGCGGCATCCAGGACGGGAGCACGGCGCGGTGCCGGGCCAGCAGGTCGTCGGAGGTCATCGGCGCACCCTTCAGCGGAGGTGGATCCCCGCACGTTCCCACCACGACCGGGGCCGGGACAACCGGCACTTCGCGGGCCGGCCCGGCGGTAGCATCCGGCGGGTGCGGACGGATCAGGTGACGTTGCCGGGCGGCGCGGCGGGGACGACGCGGGCGGACCTCCTGGCCGGGATCCGGTCCTGGGTGGAGTCCGTCCCGGTGCGGGATCTGGTGGCGCACTTCGGCGGTGACTGGCCCGACGGCGACCTGACGGCGGTGCTGGCCGGCCTGGACGTGTTCTCCGCCCGCCGCTGGGACTTCCGGCAGGGACGGGAACGCCCGGACGCCCGGGAGCCGGCGTTCGGCCCGGCCACCGCCGGGCTGGTGCTGCGCGCGGCCGCCACGCTGGGCCTGGTCCGCGCCGTCGCGCCGACCCGATCCGGGTACGCGCACCTGCTGGTGCTCGGCGGGCTGGCGCACGCCTGCCTGCGGCGCACCGCGTACGCGGCGATGCTGGCCCGGACGGCGGCCGGGGTGACCGGCGAGGTGGCGGTGCTGGGCAGTTTCCGGCCGCTCTCGGCGGCCGAGTGCCGCACGCTCGACGCGGCCGGGGTGTCCGGCTGCGCCACCGAGGTCGACGTCCTCGACGCCGGGGTGCGGCTGGCGTTCGGGGTGGCCGAGCCGGACGACGAGCGCGGCGAGCCCGCCGGTCATCCGCACCGGTCCTGGTCCTCGCGCACCTACCGGCCGGCCGGGCTGCCCCCGGTACGGGTGCTCGCCGCGCCGTCGAGCGAGCCGGACCGGCGTCGCGCGCACACCGCCGACACGCAGCGGTTCTGGGCCGAGCACGTGCGGCTGCGCGCGGGCGACGAGGTGCTGATGGTGACCGCACCGATCTACGTGCCGTTCCAGCACTGCGACGCGCTGCGGACGCTCGCCGTGCCGTACGGGTGCGGCATCGAGACGGTCGGCGTGGACCCGGCCGCCCGGGCCGCTGTCGACGTGCCGGAGCCGACCCTGACGCCGGGCCGCTACCTGCAGGAGATCCGGTCGGCGCTGCGGTCGATGCGCGCGCTGCACGCCACGTTGACGGCCGGCTGAACCGGCGTGCGGGCCGGCGCCCGGCGTACCGCCGCGCACCGGCCCGGGAGCGGGTGTCAGTTGACGTAGACCGCCGGGCTGCCGGTCTTGCTGGTGTCCTTCACCGGCGAGTACGAGGCGGTGAAGTACGCGGTGCCGAAGCACAGCGACGGGCCGGAGAACTTGGTCAGGGTCTGGTTGGTGAAGGTGATCGAGTTGGTGCCGTTGGACGCCGTACCGGTCAGCGTGTTCGTGCTGGTGCGGTAGACGCAGGTGATCGCGCCGAGCAGCGAGTTGAGCACGACGGTGCTCTGGATCGGCGCGGCCGCCGTGCCGGCGATGGTGACCACGCCGGCGCTGGTCACCGACGTGGTGTACGGCAGGTTGTTCACGGTGATGCTCTGCACGCCGGTGGTGCCGAAGACGTTCGTGGTGCAGCTGGAGAACGACTGCGCGGTCAGGCTCTCGGTCGCGGTGCCGGGGGCGGTCGGGTTGGTCAGCACCTTGGCGCTGAAGCTGGACGCGGCGCACTTGATGCCGGTGGTGCCGCTGGACGAGGAGTAGAACGTGGCGTTCGTGCCGCTGCGCAGGCTGGCCTGGATGACGTCGCCCACCGACACGGCGGTGCCGGCGACGGTCGGGTAGGTCAGCACGTTGCTGGCCAGCGAGGTGGTGGGTGCGGCGGTGGCGGGGGCGGCGCCGACCAGACCGGTCAGCAGCGCCAGGGCGGCGAGACCCGCGCCGATGCGTCCGTACCTGGGCATGGTTGTTCCTTCCGGCGGTGGGACAGGAAACGGTTCCGGCGGCGTCCGGGATGGACGGAGCCGGTGGGTGCGGCGGCCGGGCCGCCGATGGTGGTGGTGCGCCGTTGCGGCCTCAGCGGGCCGGGCGGCGTGGCGCAGTGCGGCGACGCCGCGTCACCTCGGTCTTTCCGGCCTTGGGGGGACGGGTGCGCGCGGCGATAATGGCAGCCATCCGGCCCTCCTTCGACACGTACGGGGTGACCGACGAGGAGAGATCACCAGCGGTGACGGGGCGTGAACTGAGCGTGTCGAAAGTTATAAACCCCGGAGGGTCGTAAAGTCAACGCATCGAGAGAGGTCGACAGGTGACCATCCCGAGCCCGCCGTCACCGGCACCCGCACCCCTGCCGGGCGCCCGCCACGGCCGCGACCCGGACCGCGCCATCAAGCGCGGCCCGCGCCGGGTGCCGGCCGAGGAGGTGGCGGCGACCCAGCGCGACCGCCTCTTCGACGGGCTGGTCCGGGAGGTCGCCGCCCGGGGGTACGACAACGCCCGGGTCAGCGACATCTGCCACGCGGCCGGAGTCACCCGGCCCGCGTTCTACGCGCTGTTCAACGGCAAGCAGGACGCGTTCCTGGCCGCGTACCGGCACGGCATCGCCGTGGTGTCGCACCTGATGGAGGACGCCTACCGCGACGCCGGACCGGCCTGGCCGGACGCGGCACGCGCGGCGCTGCGCACGCTGCTAGACGTGCTGGCGAGCGTGCCCGCGTTCGCCCGGATGGCACTCGTCGAGGTGGACGCGGCCGGCCCGGACGCGCGCCGGGAACGCGACGCGCTGCTGCGCAGCTTCCGCCGGTTCTTCGCCGGCACCGGTCCGGAGCCGGCGGAGGTCGATCGCGACGCGCTGGTGTCCACTGTGGTCGGCGGCATCCACGCCACCATCCGTGAGCGGGTGGCGCAGGGGCGGGCCGACGAGCTGCCGGCGCTGCTGCCGGTGCTCACGTACGCGGCCACCGCGCCGTTCCTCGGTCCCGAGGGCGCCCGGCGCGCCGCCCGGGCCGCCCGACCGGACGACGGACCGGCCGCCACGGCGCCGTGCGCGCCGCCCGCTCATCCCTGACCGATCAGAAACCGCAGCGGTTTTTCACTTTGGCCGCTTTTGGCAAATGCCGTCCAATGATCTGCTACAGGCAGTTGACCGGCCCTTTACTCAGCGGTAACTTCGGCCTGCGCCCACCCGGCGCGGACGCCCCGCGAATCCAATTCACATCGTCGCGGATGAATTGATCTCGAAAGGGAGCCAGCATGTCGGAGCAGATCGATCAACCGAGAAGCGGCGTACGCTGGCGCCGGTTCGCCGTCACGCTCGGCACCGTGACGGTCGGCGCGGCCGGCATGGTGATGCTCACCGCGCAGGGTGTCCTCGGCGCGCAGTTCGCCATCTCGGGCATGCCGTTCACCGTCACCGCCGACAAACTGGAGGGGACCGGGTTCGAGCAGTTCGCCACGCTCGACCAGATGATCCCGGACAGCCCCAACCAGGGCGACACCGGCGGGCAGGTGCTCGTGATCGTCTCGGCCATCGACAAGGCCGAACTGACGAACCTCTGCCAGAGCATCAACCTCGGCGGAACCAACCTGCGGATCACCGCCGGCAATTCCGGCAAGCCGGTGACCGCCCGCACGCTCGTGGTCGACGGCGACGAGATCGCCGGCAACGCCTCCTTCAAGAACATCGACGTCGGGCAGGACGCCAGCACCGTCGACAAGGTCCCCGGGGTCAAGGGCAACCCGGGCGTGTTCGCCCAGCAGGCCGACACGGTGACCATCACCAACCTGCGGCAGAACAACTACGCCACCACCGCCGCGATCTTCACGCTGCCCAACCTGCGCATGGGCTTCAGCTCCGACGGGTGCTGACATGAGCCCGGGACAGCACACGGCCGCCGGCGTCCGCGCACGCTGGCGGCGCTGGCGGCGCGCGCGACCGTTCACCGCCGGGCTGCTCATCGCGCTCGGCGGCGCGGAGATGCTGGTGACGCTGCGCGCGCCGCTCGGCGTCCTGCTGCACGTCGGGCCGCAGGGCCTGGCCGCGTACCTGGTCCCGGCGATCCTGGTGATCTGCGGCGTGCTGCTGATCACCACCCCGCAGCAACGGGTCTTCTACGCGGTGCTCTCCCTGGTGCTCGGGCTGGTCTCCTGGCTGACCTCGAACCTGGGCGGGTTCCTGGTCGGCATGCTGCTGGCGCTGGTGGGCGGGGCGCTCGCGTTCGCCTGGACCCCGGTCAAGCAGCGGCCGGCCCGCGTCGAGGCGACACCCGCCGCCGGCACGGCGGTCGCCGCCACCGCGCCCGGGCCGCGTGAACCGGTGGACAGCTCGGCGCCCACCGAGTCGCTCGACGCGCTCCTGTCGGCCGAGCCGGGGCCGTCGCGGGACGCCCGGGCGGAACGCGGCTGACTCAGCGGGCGGTGTCCGCCACCGCCTGCGCGAACACCTCGGATCGGTGCTCGAAGTTGCGGAACCGGCCGTAGCTCGGCGCGGCCGGGGACAGCAGCACCACCCCGCCGGCCGGGGTGAGCTTGCGGGACAGCCCGACGGCGGCGACCAGGTCGTCGGCCAGCTCGGTACGCACCGACGGCAGCCCGGACAGCGCCTCCACGATGCGGGGGCCGCTGTCCGGCACGCCGATCACGGTGATCTCCCGGTCGGCCAGGTGCGCGCGCAGCGGGCTGTAGTCCAGCCCCCGGTCGGCGCCGCCGACGATCACCGTCAACGGCCGCCCCTCGTACGCGTCGATCGCGTGCATGGCCGCGTACGGGCTGGTGGCGAGCGTGTCGTCGACGAACGTCAGCCCGGACGGGTCGGCGATCTCGGTGAGCCGGTGCGCCAGGCCCTGGAACTCGGCGACCGCGACGGCGAGGCTGTCCTTGCGCGCCACCACGTCGACGCCGAGCGCGTCCAGCACGGCGAGCGCGACGCAGAGGTTGCCCTCGTTGTGCCGCCCGACCAGCGGCAGCACCGCGCGCGGGAACAGCGGCGTGTCCCGCAGGTGGAACCACTGCGTGCCGTCCGGGCCGGAGGACACGTGCGTGGTGTCCGGTGAGCCGGCCCGGATCGCGGCCCGGTCGCCCAGCTCCGCGGCCAGGCGCGGGTCGGCGCCGTTGACCACCACGGCGTGCGGGCCGTGCGCGATCAGGTTCAGCTTGTCCCGGTAGTACTCCCGCTCACCGCCGTGCGCGTCCAGGTGCTCGGGGAACAGCGCTGTCACCACCGCCACCCGGGGCGAGTCGGTCAGGTCGGCGCACTGGTAGCTGGACAGCTCCAGCACGTACAGCTCCGCCTCCGGCAGGTCCAGCAGCGGCACCCCGATGTTGCCGCCGAACACGTTCGGCCGGTCCATCGCGGTGAGCAGGTGGCTGATCAGGCTGGACGTGGTGCTCTTGCCCTTGCTGCCGGTCACCCCGACGGTCCGGTCCGCGTGGTCGGCCATCCACAGCGCGCTGCCCTGCGTGACGGGCACGGACCGGCGGCGCAGCTCCACCATCCACGGGTGCGTGTTCGGCACGCCCGGCGAGCGGACCACCACGTCCGCGGCGGCCAGCCGGTCGAAGCCCGCCTCGCCGGTCACCAGCGGCGCCGCGTCGGCCAGCGGGCCTTCCCAGGGCAGCGTGAGGAAGTTGGCGCTGTCGTCGACGACGACCAGGCCGGCCGGCCCGTGCGCGGCGATCGCGGTCACCGCGGCCCGGCCCTCGCGGCCGGCGCCCCAGACGGCGACATGACGTCCGCGCAGATCAGACAGGCGCACGGGCTCTCCTCGGACTCGGTCGGTGCACGGCGGTGGGGGTCGGCCCAGCCGGACACGGGCGGACGAACCAGGGCCTAGTATGGCGTGTGCCCAACGAGCAGCTGCGGCGGATGGACGCCTTCACCTTCCCGTCCTACTCGATCGACTTCGCCACCGGCGAGGTCCTGTTCGACTACGCCCTGACCGGTCCCGACGGCGAGCGGCGATTCACCGAGGTGATCACGCTCCCGCTGCCGGCCGAGCCGGTCCCCGACGCCACAGCGGCAACCCTGGCGCGGGTCCTGGAGCTGCTGCACGTGGTCGCCGGCGTCAGCTACTACAAGGCCGCCGCGCCACCCCGGCTGGTGCTGCCCGCGCCGCTGGGCGCCGCCGCCGTCGAGCTGGTCACCGCCGTCTACACCAAGGGCCTCGCCGAGTACGCGTACCGCAACGAGCTGCCGCACGTGCTGGAGCTGCGTCCCGAGGTGCCCGCCGGGACGGTGGATCCGGCGCCGGCGCTGGACAACTCCGACCGGCGGCCGCTGTCGGCGGTGGGCGGCGGCAAGGACTCCATCGTCACGCTGGAGGCGCTGCGCCGCGCCGGCCTCGACCCGGTGCCCTTCTCGGTCAACCCGAACCACGTGATCGTGGCGGTGAACGAGGCGTCGGACCTGGTGCCGCTGGCCGCCCGGCGGCGGCTGGACCCGGTGCTGTTCGAGCTGAACGCGGCCGGCGCGCGCAACGGGCACATTCCGGTCACCGCGATCAACTCGCTGATCGCCGTGGCCACCGCCGTCCTGCACGGGCTCGGCCCGGTGGTGATGTCGAACGAGCGCTCGGCGTCCGACCCGAACCTGATCTGGAACGGCCACGAGATCAACCACCAGTGGTCCAAGGGCGTCGAGGCGGAAGGGCTGCTGCGCGCGGCGCTGGCCGAGCACGCCGGGCTCACCGAGCCGTACTTCTCGCTGCTGCGTTCCCTGTCCGAGCTGCACATCGCCCGGCTGTTCGCCGAGATCGACCGGTACGACGCGGTGGTGACCAGCTGCAACGCCGCGTTCAAGCTGCGCGACGCGAGCGAGCGCTGGTGCCGCGACTGCCCGAAGTGCCGCTTCGTGTTCCTCGCCATGGCCCCGTTCATGCCCCGGGAGCGACTGACCGGCATCTTCGGCGGCGACCTGCTGGCCGACGAGTCCCAGGTGCCCGGCTACCGGGAGCTGCTCGGCGTCGACGGGCACAAGCCGTTCGAGTGCGTCGGCGAGGTGGAGGAGTCGGTGGTCGCGCTGAGCCTGCTCGCCCAGCAGGACCAGTGGCGCGACGCCCCGGTGGTACGCGCCCTGGTCGCGGCCCTGCCCGACACCGCCTGGCAGGCGGCCGCCACTTCCGACGTGTTCACCCCCGCCGGCCCGAACTTCGTCCCGCCCCCCTACGCCAAAACCCTGACCGCCCTAACCTGACCCACCCCCACCCCCACCCCCGCCCCCCCGCCGCGTTGATCATGAAGTTGGCGGGGCGAATCCGGGCAAAACACCGGCCTAACCTCATGATCACCGCCTCGGCCCATCGATCTTGGAGTTGTGGCGGCGCGCATAAGCCGCGGTTCTGGGCATCTCGGGCGCCACAAGTCCAAGATCGGCGGGGTCGGCGGGACCGGCGTGACGGCCCCGGGGGTGGGTCAGGGGGTTCGGATGGCGTCGAGGGCCAGCAGGGCCACGTGCAGGGACAGGCACCTGTCGACCGAGTCCAGGTCGGCGTCGAGGATGCGGCCGATCCGGGCCAACCGCTCGTAGAACGCCGGCCGGGACAGGTGCGCCGCGGCAGCGCCCGCCGACTTGTTCCGCCCCTGCTCCAGGTACGCGCGCAGCGTGCCGAGCAACTGCTCACGCGGGTGCTGGGCGTCGTACGCGAGCAGTGCCCCGAGTTCGCGCTCGACGAACGTCTGCAGCCGGGGCTCGTCGCGCAGCAGGTGCAGCAGACCGGCCAGCCCGACGTGCGGCAGCCGGTAGCAGGGCAGGTCTCGGGGGTCCCGCCGCGCCGCCTCGGCGATCTGACGCGCCTCGACGAGTGAGCGGCGCGCCTCGCGCAGACTGCCCACGCCCGAACCGGCCGCCACCACGGTGCGGGTGGCCGGAGGGCGGGACGGGGCGGCGTCGAGGCGTACCCGGCGCAACGCCGTGGCGAACGCGGCGAGTGCCTTCTCCTCGTCGGCCGCGTCGGGCAGGGCCAGCAGCGCCCCCACCGCATGGTCGTCGACGGCGCTGGTCAGGGCGGTGAGTTTGGCGTCCCGCACGGCCTGGCCGACCGCCTCGGCGAGGTCGCGCAGGCGGGCCGGACCGGCCTCGGGGTCGGCGTCGGCGCCCGGGCCGGCGGCCGGCTCGTCGCCACGGTGCCGGACCACCACGCCGACCAGGTGCCGTCGGTCCAGGACGACGCCCAGCGCCTTGGCGCGCAGCGCCACCTCGTCCACCGGGCGGGAGTGGTCGATGAGCGCGGTCAGCAGCGTACGGTGGATCTGCCGTTCCAGGCCCTCGGCGTCGCGCCGGATCAGCCGCCCCAGGGCCAGCGTGGAGGCGGCCCGCTCGATCAGGATGGTCAGCCGGGTCGGCGGGGTGGACTCGGCGACCGGCCAGCGCAGCAGCAGCCGTCCCCAGTCCTGCCCGCGCGCCCCGACGGTGGTGACGAGCCAGCCGCTGCCCGGGTCGTACGCGGTGCGCCCGGCCGGGCGGATCTGCCGGGAGTGCTGTTCCCAGCCGTCCAGCAGCAGTTCCGCGTTCTCCCCCGCCGGGTCGTACGCGAGCACCTGCCGGGACAGGTTCTCCAGCACCATCGGGCAGCCGGCCAGTTCGGCGGCCTGCCGCAGCACCTCGGCCGGTTCGGCGCCCTCCACCGACAGGTCGGTGAACCGCTGGTGGATCTCCTCGGTGGCGCGCAGCTCGGTGAGCTGGGCGTCCACGATCAGCCCGTGCACCGCCTCGGTGATCCGGACGAACGGGGTGCCCCGGCGCAGCTCGACCAGGGGCAGGCCGCGGCGTTCGGCGGCGGCGGCCATCACCCGGGGCACTCCGGTGAGGTACCGGCGGCCCAGCTCGACCACCAGTCCGGAGGCGCCGACGTCGGCCAGGGTGCCGATGAACTCGCGCAGCCCGGCGTCGTCGGCCGGCAGCCCGATCCCGGTGGTCAGGACCAGTTCCCCGCCGCCGAGCAGGGTGGCGATGTCGGGCACCTCGGCGATGTGCACCCACCGCACCGGCCGGTCCAGCCCGGCGTTCCCGGCGACCAGGCGCGGCGCACCGTGGCGCATCGGCACCAGGTCCAGGACCTCACGCACGGTAGGGAACACGGGCGACACGCTACCCTGCGTCACCGTCGTTGCCGAGGGCCGCACCGGCCGGGCTGCGGGATCAGTCGACGCCGAACTCCATGGCGGCCCGGTCGAGCGCCTCGTCCTCGGCGGTGGGCACGCCCCGGGACGCGATGGCCTCGGCGCCGCCCTGCGGCATGGCGCCGATCAGCCCGGTCGAAGCGGCCTGGGCGGCGCCCACGACCCGCTGCGGGTTCCCGCCGCCGACCATGCCGACGGAGGCGTACTGCTCCAGCTTGGCGCGGGAGTCGGCGATGTCGAGGTTGCGCATGGTGAGCTGGCCGATCCGGTCGGCCGGGCCGAACGCCGAGTCCTGGGTGCGCTCCATCGACAGCTTGTCCGGGTGGTAGCTGAACGCCGGGCCGGTGGTGTCGAGGATCGAGTAGTCCTCGCCCCGGCGCAGCCGCAGCGTGACCTCGCCGGTGACCGCCGTGCCGACCCAGCGCTGCAGCGACTCGCGCAGCATCAGCGCCTGCGGGTCCAGCCAGCGGCCCTCGTACATGAGGCGGCCGAGGCGGCGGCCCTCGTTGTGGTAGTTGGCGAGCGTGTCCTCGTTGTGGATGGCGTTGACGAGCCGCTCGTAGGCGGCGTGCAGCAGCGCCATGCCGGGGGCCTCGTAGATGCCCCGGCTCTTGGCCTCGATGATCCGGTTCTCGATCTGGTCGGACATGCCCAGGCCGTGCCGGCCGCCGATGGCGTTGGCCTCCAGCACCAGGTCGACGGCGCTGCCGAACTCCTTGCCGTTGATCGTCACCGGGCGGCCCTGGTCGAAGCCGATGGTGACGTCCTCGGTGGGGATCTCCACGGACGGGTCCCAGAACTTCACGCCCATGATCGGCTCGACCGTCTCGATGCCGGTGTCCAGGTGTTCGAGCGTCTTGGCCTCGTGGGTGGCGCCCCAGATGTTGGCGTCGGTGGAGTACGCCTTCTCGGTGCTGTCCCGGTAGGGCAGGCCGCGCTCCAGCAGCCACTCCGACATCTCGGTGCGGCCGCCCAGCTCGGTGACGAAGTCGGTGTCCAGCCACGGCTTGTAGATCCGCAGCTGCGGGTTGGCCAGCAGGCCGTACCGGTAGAACCGCTCGATGTCGTTGCCCTTGAACGTCGAGCCGTCGCCCCAGATCTGCACGTCGTCGGCGATCATCGCGCGCACCAGCAGCGTGCCGGTCACGGCCCGGCCCAGCGGCGTGGTGTTGAAGTAGGCCCGCCCGCCGGAGCGGATGTGGAAGGCGCCGCAGGTCAGCGCCGCCAGTCCTTCCTCGACCAGGGCGGCGCGGCAGTCGACGAGGCGGGCGACCTCGGCGCCGTAGGTGTGGGCGCGGCCGGGCACCGAGGCGATGTCGGGCTCGTCGTACTGGCCGATGTCGGCGGTGTAGGCGCACGGGATGGCGCCCTTGTCGCGCATCCACGCGACCGCGACCGAGGTGTCGAGGCCGCCGGAGAAGGCGATGCCGACACGTTCGCCGATGGGCAGGGAGGTGAGAACCTTGGACACAAGGAAGATTATGCACGCCGTCGCATGGTCATGCAAGCCGGTCGTCAGAGCGGGTCGTCCCGCCCCAGCTCCCAGAACGCCACCGCCGCCGCGGCGGCCACGTTCAGCGAGTCCACGCCGCGCCGCATCGGGATCACCACCCGCACGTCGCTGGCGGCCTGCGCCGCCGCGGTCAGTCCCGGCCCCTCCGCCCCGAGCAGCAACGCCGCCCGCTCGCGCTGCGCCGGGGTCAGCCGCTGCATCGGTACGGCATCAGGCGCGGGCGTCATCGCGAGCACGGTGAACCCGGCCGCCCGGACCTGGTCCAGCCCGCCGGGCCAGCTGTCGAGCTTCGCGTACGGCACCGCGAACACCTCGCCCATGCTGACCCGTACGCTGCGCCGGTAGAGCGGATCGGCGCAGGTCGGCGACAGCAGCACCGCGTCGACACCGAGCGCTGCGGCGCCCCGGAAGATCGCGCCCAGGTTGGTGTGGTTGTTGACGTCCTCCAGGATCACCACCCGCCGGGCGGCGGCCAGCACCTCGTCGGCCGAGCGCAGCGGCTTGCGGTGGAACGACGCGAGCACGCCCCGGTGCACGTGGAAGCCGGTGGCGCGCTGGAGCACGTCCGGCGTGGCCGCGTACACCGGCGCGTCACCGGTGTCCAGATCGGCGAGCTGGTCCACGCGCTTGGCGTCGACCAGGTACGACCGGGCCGGGTAGCCGGCCCGCAGCGCCCGCCGCAGCACCAGCTCCCCCTCGGCGATGAACAGCCCGTGCGGCGGTTCCCAGCGGGTACGCAGCTCCACGTCGGTGAGCGCGCGGTAGTCGGCGATCCGGTCGTCGTCGGGGTCGGTGATCTCGTGGACGGGCACCACGCGATTCTGCCCGGCCCGCCCGGGGCGCCCCGGCACGGGCCGGGTTTCCGCCGCCCCGGGCGGGGAACGGAGCCCGAAGGCCGACGCGACGGAGGGACCACGATGGGCGCGGATCACGACGGCAACCTCCCCCGCGACGCCACAGTCGCCGACTACCTGGTGGCCCGGCTCGCCGAGTGGGGCGTACATCGCTACTACGGCTACCCGGGCGACGGGATCAACGGCATGACCTCGGCGCTGCAACGCGCCGAGGGACGCGCCCGGTTCATCCAGGTCCGGCACGAGGAGACCGCCGGTTTCGCGGCCGGCGCGCACGTCAAGTACGGCGGCGGCCCGCTCGGCTGCGTGGTGGTGACAAGCGGCCCGGGCGCGATCCACGCGCTCAACGGCCTCTACGACGCCAAGCTCGACCACCAGCCGGTGGTGGCGCTGCTCGGGCACACCGCGCTGCCCGCCGAGGGCGGCGGCTACTACCAGGAGGTGGACCTGCTCTCGCTCTACAAGGACGTGGCGTCGGCCTTCCTGGCCCAGCTCGACGATCCGTCGCAGGCCCGGCACCTGGTGGACCGGGCCTGCCGCACCGCGCTGGCCCGGCGTACCGTGACCGCCCTGGTCCTTCCCTCCGACGTGCAGGACCTGCCGGCGGTGCCGCACCCGCCGCACGCGCACGGCTACTACCACACCAGCGCGGTGCCGAGCAGCGAGCCGACAGTGCCGCCGGAGGCCGACGTGCGCCGCGCGGCCGAGGTGCTGCGCGGCGGCCAGCGGGTGGCGATGCTGGTCGGGCAGGGCGCGCTGGGCGCCGAGGACGAGGTACGCCGGATCGCCGACCGGCTCGGCGCCGGGGTGGCCACCGCGCTGCTCGGCTTCACCGCCGTCGACCACCGGCAGCCCTGGGTGACCGGCGCGATCGGCCTGCTCGGCAGCCGCCCCAGCTGGCAACTCATGCGCGAGTGCGACCGGCTGCTGATCGTCGGCAGCCAGATGCCGTACTCGGAGTTCTACCCGCCGGAGGGGCAGGCCCGGGCGGTGCAGATCGACATCGACGGCAGCCGGATGGGGCTGCGCTACCCGACCGAGGTGAACCTGACCGGCGACGCCGGACCGACGCTGCGCGCCCTGCTCCGGGAGCTGGGCCCGGGGCCGGGCCCGACCGCCTGGCGGGCCACCATCGCCGACGCCACCGGCAAGTGGCGGGCCGCGCAGCGCGAGGTCGCCGCGCAGCCCGCCGACCCGGTCAACCCGCAGTCGCTGTTCACCTCGCTCGACGACGCGCTGCCGGACGACGCCGTGCTCGCCGTGGACTGCGGCACCGCCACCGCCTGGTACGCCCGGCACGTGCGCGTGCGCCCCGGCATGCTGGCCAGCCTCTCCGGCACGCTGCTGTCCATGGGCGGCGGCATGCCGTACGCGCTGGCGGCGAAGTTCGCCCACCCGGACCGCCCGGTGATCGCGCTGCTCGGCGACGGCGCGATGCAGATGAACGGCGTCAACGAGCTGATCACTGTGGCGAAGTACTGGCGGGAGTGGGCCGACCCCCGGTTCGTGGTGCTCGTGCTCAACAACCGTGACCTCGCGTTCGTCAGCTGGGAGCAGCGGTCCAGCGAGGGCACGCCGATGTTCCCGGACAGCCAGGACCTGCCGGACGTGGCGTACCACAGGTGGGCCGAGGTGCTGGGCCTCGGCGGTGAGCTGGTCGACTCCCCCGACCGGGTGGACGGCCTGTGGCAGCGGGTGCTCGACGCGGACCGGCCGGTGGTGGTCAACGCGGTGGTGGACCCGGCCGAGCTGATGTTGCCGCCGCACTTCACCGCCGAGCAGGCCCGCAAGACCGCCGCGGCGGTGCTGCGCGGGGACAGCGACCGGGCCGGCATCGTGCGCCGCGGCGTACCGGCCGCGCTCGCCACGTACCGGCCCCGCCGCCGGGGCCGCTGAGGCGTCAGGCCCGCGCGTAGCGCAGCAGCACCGACCGCCCGTCGAACTGACGCGTCTCGACCAGCCGCAGGTGCTGGCGGGCCAGGTCGGGCAGCACCTGCCGTCCGCCGCCGAGCACCACCGGGTGCACGATCACCTCGTAGGTGTCGACGAGCCCCAGCGCGGCCAGCGCCGTCGCCGCGCCGGTGCCGCCGGTGACCAGCAGGTCGCCGGGGAACCGCTCGCGGACCTCGGCGAACTCCTTCGCCAGGTCGCCGCCGCCGACCACCACGGCGCCGTGGGGAGCCTCGGCGAGCGTGCGGGAGACCACGATCTTCGGGGTACGCCGCCAGATCGGCGCGAACGCCAGGTCGTGCGGGTGGTCGGAGATCGACTCGACCTGAGGCCAGTAGGAGGCCATCATCTCCCACACCCGCCGCCCGTAGACGAAGGCGTCGGCCCGCTCGGCCAGGTCGATCGAGTACGCGGACAGCTCCTCCCCCATCTGCGGCCAGTCGAACTCGCCGTTCGGGCCCTCGATGAAGCCGTCGACGGACGTGTGCACCCCGTAGCTGACAGTGCCCATGATGTGTTCCTCCGCGTTGCGGCGCGTCCCGGTCGGGTGCGCTCGCCGGTGGGTCGGAGCCGTCCGCCCGGATCCGACACGTCACGTGCATGGTTGTCCGGGTGCGTTAGCGTCCGGGGCTGTGGGCCGCCCGGTGATGATCGCGTTGATCGGCGTCGACGGCTCCGGCAAGACCACCCAGGCCAGGGCGCTCGCGGCGCGGCTGTGCGAGCGGGGTGTCCGGGCGCGGTACTTCGAGAACGCCGGTGGGCGGCCACTGTGGAACCGGCTGGCCCGGGCGCTCGGCCGGGCCGACGGGGTGGCGCTGTTCGGCCGTACCGTCTATCCGGCGCTGGAGGCGACGGTGCGCGCGGCGGCGATGGCCCGGACCGTGGCGGTGGCCCGCCTGACCGGCCGGGTGGCGGTGCTGGACCGGTGGACCTGGTGCCAGGACGTGATCATGGCGGCCCGGGGCGACCGGGGACGGCACGTGGTGCGCGCCGTCTACGCGGTCTTCCCGCGCCCGGCGGTGGTGTGCTTCCTGGCCACCTCCCCCGAGGTGGCCCGGCGGCGGGTGGCCGAGCGCGGCATCGACACCGAGGAACTGGCGCACCTGCGCGCGCTGGACGGGGCATACCGGGCGCTGCCGGAGTTCGGCTCGTTCGTCACGCTCGACGGCGACGCCACAGTGGACGAGGTGGCCGCCGCCCTCGACGCGGCGGTGGACGCCGTCGTGGGCGCGGGTGGGGTGCGGCGTTAAGAAGGGGCCCCTTTACTACCGGAGGCGTTAAGAAGGGGCCCTTCCTTACCCGCGGTCGCGCAGCCAGCGCAGCACGTCGGAGGGCAGCTCGCGGTCCTCGCGCTGCTCGCGGCGGTCCGGCTCGGTCCGCCGGGGCGGCTGCGGACGCTGCGGGTCGCCGACCAGCGCCCGGCTCGGCGCGGTGAAGTCGGCCACCGGCTTGCCGGTGACCGCTGTCCTGATGGTCCGCGCGACCGCGTCGATCACCTTCGCCTGCACGGCGGAGCCGACCAGGTCGGTGACGTCGTCCGGGTTGGCGGCGATGCCGGCCACGGCGACCTGCGGGGTGTACCCGACGAACGTCTCCGTGGCGTTCCGCTCCGAGCTGCCGGTCTTGCCGGCGACCGGGCGGCCGACGATCGCGTCGACGGCGGTGGCGGTGCCGCCGTTGCACTGCCCGAACGCCGACTGCTGGCCGACCGGGCAGCGGGCCGCGTCGGTGGCGGCCCGGGCCACGTCCGGGTCGAGGACCCGCTTGCACTCCGGTTGCCCCACGTCGACGGTCCCGCCGTCGGGCGTGGTCACCGAGACCACCGGCAGCGGCGTGCAGTACGTGCCCTCGGCGGCCACCGTGGCGTACGCGTTCGCCAGGTCGAGCGGGGTGGTGGCGGCCACGCCGAGCGTGAACGCGCCCCAGTCGGCGGCGTGGTCGCGGGCGAACGTGGCGTCGGAGTCGGCCCGGAAGGTGATGCCGAGGCGCTGCGCCATCTCCACCACCTTGTCCTCGCCGACCTGTTCGGCCAGCCAGACGAAGTACGTGTTGACGGAGCGGCCGAAGCCGTCCCACATCATCCGGTAGCCGTCCATCCACTGCGGGTTGGCGTTCGCCGGGCACCAGGTGCCGTCGCAGTTGCCCTCGTCGTCCGAGGCGTACCGGGTGGGCAGCCGGCTCGGGGCGTCGAAGCCGGTGGACAGCGGCTTGCCGGCCTCCAGCGCGGCCAGCATGGTGAACATCTTGAACGTCGAGCCGGCCTGGTAGCCGTCGACGCTGGCGCCGCCGGAGATCAGCGGGTTGACCGTGTTCGGGTGGTTGGCCTGCCCGTCCGGGTTGGCGTCGAGGCTGTAGTGCCGGTTCACCGCCATGGCGAGCACCCGGCCGGTGCCGGGCTCGACCGCCGCGATCGGCAACGCGCGCTTGTTGCCGTACCCGTAGACCTTGGTGGCCTGCTCCTGCGCGGTCTCCTGGATCTTCGCATCCAGCGTGGTGACGACCCGGTAGCCGCCCCGGCGCAGCGCCTGCTCGCGCTCCTCGGGGGTGGCGCCGAACGCGGGCTGGGTGAGCCACCAGCGGCGCAGGTAGTCGCAGAAGAAGCCCCAGTCGTCGTGCCCCTGGGCGGTCGCGGTGCAGCCGTTGGGCTGGGCGGTCGGCCGCAGCGTGGGCGCCTGCGCCTTCGCCGCAGCGGCCTGCTGGGCGGTGATCGCGCCGGTCTCGGCCATCGCGTCCAGCACGTACGCCCGGCGGGCCAGCGCCTGGTCCAGGTCGCCATCGATCGGGCTGTACGCCTCCGGCGACTGGACCAGGCCGGCCAGCAGCGCCGCCTCGCCCAGCGTCAGGTCGGCCGGGTCCTTGCCGAAGTAGCGCTGGCTGGCGGCGGCGACGCCGTACGCGCCGGAGCCGAAGTACGCGATGTTGAGGTAGCGGTTGAGGATCTCGTCCTTGGACAGCGACTGCTCCAGCGCGTTCGCGTACCGGATCTCCTGGAGCTTGCGCCCGACGGTCTGCTCGGTGGCGGCCTGCCGCTCCGCCGGCGTGCGGTTCGGGTCGGTCTTGAGCACGTTGCGGACGTACTGCATGGTCAGCGTGGAGCCGCCCTGCTCGGTGCCGCCGCCCTTGACGTTCGCCACCAGCGCCCGGGCGATGCCGCGCAGGTCCGCGCCGCCGTGCGAGTAGAACCGCCGGTCCTCGGCCGCGATGATCGCCTGCCGCATCACCGGGGCGATCTCGTCCAGCGACACGTCGGTGCGGTTCACGTCGTAGAACGTGGTGATCAGCGTCTTGCCGTCGTTGGCGTAGAGGTAGGAGCGCTGCGGCTGGGCCGGGGTGCGCAGCGCGTCGGGCAGGTCCGCGTACGCGCCGAGCGCCGCCCGGGCGGCGAACCCGCCGAGCAGTCCGGCGGGAAGCGCGGCGACCGCGAGGACGAGCCCGGCGAGCAGGCCGGCCAGCAGCACGGTGAACAGCCGCGACAGCGGCGACCTGGGTGACGGCATGAAGGCAAGGATTGCCACGAAAGCCGCCTACCGGCCACCTCGCCAGGCAACTGTCAGTTACTTCACGGCGGCCGCCCAGCTGGAGAACCGGTCAACCGGCGCCGAGTGGGCCCTTCGGTGACGCGGGCGGCACCGGAGCGGCGGCGACGCTGGCGGCTGCGGCGTCCCGGACGATCGTCTCGGGCACCAGGCGGCCGCTGCGGTAGCCGATGCCGATGCCGGCGACCAGCACGAAGATCGCGCCGAACGTCTGCAGCGAGCCGATCAGCGCGCCGCCCAGGCCGAGCAGCGGGGCGGCGATCATCAGCATGGTCCCGTCGCCGTAGGAGAACATCCCGGACCGGGCCACCGACCAGCCGGTCAGGAACCAGCCCACGCTGTAGAGCGTGGCGCCGAACAGCACGATGCCGCGCGCGGTCACGCCGAACACCGGCGTCTGCTCGGCCAGCCCGGCGAACGGCAGCATCAGCACCATCCCGCCGATGCTGGCGAGCAGCCCGGCCAGCGCGACGCGGCGGCAGCGGGTGGCGGCGAGCAGGCCGGTGAGCGCGAGCAGGGCGAGCAGCCCGAGCCACACCGAGGCGACCCAACCGACCAGGTAGAGCGGCCGGCCGTCGGCCGGGTACGGGTCGTTGCCCACCCCGCCGTCGCTGGCCATCGCCACCAGGCCGTAGAGCACCGCGTACGCGGGCAGCAGCCAGACCGCCGCGCGGGCGAACCGGCGGATCGACCAGGCCCAGGTCGCGTCGGTGGCGGGCGCGCCGGGGCCGGGCTCGGAGACGAACGGCAGGACCCCGAACCCCCCTCCGGTACGCCGGGAGCCGATCGGCCCGGCGGGGTCGTGCGCGCCGGGGACCGGGGTACGGGAGAACAGCCGGTTCGCCGGGTCCTTCATGCGTCACCTCGTTCGCGCCGCGGGTGGCCCGGGACACGCAACGGCGCTCCGGCCCTGCTCACCACCCGTCCTCAAGACCGATGGTGGCAGTCGCCGGAGCGCCGTATGAGGACTTTTCGGATTTGCCGGTCAGCCCCGCTCGCGCTGGTCCGCCGGGTCGTTCACCAGGCTGGCCGGCGACACCGGCTCCGGCGCGGGCAGGCCCTGCGGGGCGTTGCCGCCGGTGGCCTGCGCCTCGGCCACACGTACCTCGTTGTGGATCTCCTGGGCCGCGACGGCCGCGGCCTGGGCGGCCTCGGCGGCCTCCCGCTCGACCTCGCCGGCGCTGCGGGCGGCCTCCGGCGACGGCACGTCGCCGGCCATGTTGGCCAGCCCGCCCAGCGCGCCGCCCATGCCCTCCAGGGCCTTGGTCAGCTCGGTCGGGACGATCCAGACCTTGTTGGCAGTGCCGTTGGCGATCTGCGGCAGCGCCTGGAGGTACTGGTAGGCCAGCACCTTCTGGCTCGGGTTGGCGGTGTGGATCGCGTCGAAGACGGTACGGATCGCCTTGGCCTGGCCCTCCGCCTGGAGGATCCGGGCCTGCCGGTCACCGTCGGCGCGCAGCACCGCGGCCTGCTTCTCACCCTCGGCGGTGAGGATCTGCGACTGCTTGTGGCCCTCGGCGTTGAGGATCGCGGCGCGGCGGTCCCGCTCGGCGCGCATCTGCTTCTCCATCGAGTCGCGGATGCTCGGCGGCGGCTCGATCGCCTTGATCTCGACCCGGGTCACCTTGATGCCCCAGCGGCCGGTGGTCTCGTCCAGCACGCCGGACAGGTGCCGGTTGATCTCCTCGCGGCTGGTCAGCGCGCGCTCCAGGTCCAGCGAGCCGATCACGTTACGCAGCGTGGTGACGGTGAGCTGCTCGATCGCCTGGAGGAAGTTGGAGATCTCGTAGGTGGCGCGAACCGAGTCGACCACCTTGAAGTAGAGGACCGTGTCGATCGAGACGACCAGGTTGTCGGAGGTGATCACCGGCTGGGGCGGGAAGCTGACCACCTGCTCACGCATGTCGACCTTGGTGCGTACCGCGTCGACGAACGGCACCAGCAGGTTCAGGCCCGGGTTCAGCGTGCGCTTGTACCGGCCCAGCCGCTCCACCACGTCCTGCCGCTGCTGCGGCACGATCCGCACCGCCTTGAACAGCGTCACCACACCGATCAACGCCACCGCGATCATCAGGATCGCCAGAAACTCCATACCGTTCACCTTTTCGCTTCGGGCAGCTCGCCCGGGGTGGAAATGTCGTCCTGCCATACCAGGGCGGTAGCGCCCCGAACCTTGATCACCTGCACCCGCTCACCCTCGGCGTACGAGCGCGTCGCGTCGTACGAGCGGGCCGTCCACAGCTCACCATCGATCTTGATCATCCCGCGCTCGGAGTCGACCGGCTCCAGGACCACAGCGGTGGCCCCCTCCAGCGCCTCCACCCCGAACGGCTGCTCCCCGGTCTCGATCGCCGGCCGCGCGTGCCGCCGGACCACCGGACGGACCACCGCCACCGACAACGCCGACACCACCGCGAAGATCACCGCCTGCAGCGCCACCGGCGCACCGAGCGCCGCGGCGCCGGCCGCGGCGAACGCCCCGACCCCGAACATGATCAGGAAGAGCGTCGTCGTAAAGATCTCGGCGACCGCCAATACCACACCCAGAACGATCCAGAACACGGCGTCCACGAGAACAATCCTGACACGTCAACGCACGTGTCATCGAACTGTCATGATCGCTAGGCTCGGCTCGGCGTACCGCGCCCACCGCCGACGAGGAGGACGAGATGCCCCTGCTGCCCGAGACCGCGCGTCAGGTGGACCTGTTGGTCGCCCGGGCCCAGGCCGAGGGGCGGGGCCCCTCGCTCGCGCTCGGCGTGGTCCGCGACGGCCGGCTGGCGCACCTCGCCGTCGCCGGTGAGACGCCCCGCCCCGACGGCGACCTGCAGTACCGGATCGGCTCGATCACCAAGACCATGACCGCGGTGCTGGTGATGCAGCAGCGCGACGCCGGCCGGCTGTCACTGGACGACCCGCTGGACGCCCACCTGCCCGGCACCCCGGTCGGCTCGGTGACGGTGCGCCAGCTCCTCGGCCACGTCGGCGGCCTGCAACGCGAGCCGGACGGCGACTGGTGGGAGCGGGTCGGGGGCACGGACCTGGACACCCTGCTCGCCGGGCTGACGCCGGACAAGATCGCCTACCCGCCGCACTTCGTCTACCACTACTCGAACCTGGCGTACGGGCTGCTCGGCGCCGCGCTGGAACGGATCACCGGCACGCCCTGGGCGGAGCTGCTGACCGAGCGGCTGCTGGCCCCGCTGGGCATGCGCCGCACCACGTACCACCCCACCGAGCCGTACGCCCGCGGCTACGTCGTCCACCCCTGGCACGAGACGCTGCGGGAGGAGCCACGCACCGACACCGCGGCGATGGCGCCGGCCGGTCAGCTCTGGTCCACGGTCGAGGACCTGGGCCGCTGGGCCACGTTCCTGGCCGACCCGGACCCGGCGCTGCTCTCCCCCGCCACGCTCACCGAGATGTGCGCCCCCATGGTCATCAACGACCTCGACTCGTGGACCGGCGGGCACGGCCTCGGCATCGAGCTCTACCGGGTCGGCGACCGCGTGTACGTCGGGCACGGCGGATCCATGCCCGGGTACGTCGCCGGCCTGGCCGTGCACCGGCCCACAGGCACCGCCGTGGTCAACTTCGCCAACTCGTACGGGCTGCGCGGCCACCACATCGGCGCGCTCGGCCGGGAAGCGCTCACGCTGGTGCTGGACGCCGAACCGGCCGCGCCCGCCCCCTGGCGCCCGGCCGGCCCGCCCGCCGCCGACGTGGCCGCGCTGACCGGGCGCTGGTGGTGGATGGGCGGCGAGTACGAGTTCCGCGTCGACGCCGCCGGTGACCTGGTCGGCGGCCAGGTGGGCAGGCCGCAGCTGCGCTTCACCCCCGAGGGACCGGACCGGTGGCGGGGCCGCGCAGGCTCCCAGGACGGCGAGATCCTGACGGTGATCCGCGACGAAACAGGAACCCCGGTAGCCCTGGACATAGCCACCTTCGTCCTGACCCGAACCCCCGACGAGCTCCCGTAACTCCCGCCCCCGCCCCGCCCCACCCCCGCCCCGCCGATCTTGCACTTGTGGCCCTCATTTTGCCCCGCTATGCCCGATCCGCAGGGGCCACAACTCCATGATCGACGCACACCCGCACCGCTCACCCCGTGATCAAGGAGTTCGCGTCCGCGTTGATCTCCAATTCACCCACAAACTCCTTGATCACCCTGGCGGGGGGCGCGAGGGGCGGGGCGGGAGGTCCGGGGGCGGGTGGCGCTGGCGCACGGCGGGGCCGGGGGCGACCGTGACCGGCGCAGGGATCAAGCCTGACCGCCCGGAGCCGGGCACGGTCGCCCCCGGCCCTCAACCGCAACCGACCTCTCAGACAGGCTCGGTGACGAAGTCGATCAACCGCTCCATCGCGTTGATCAGCGGCGTCTCCACGTCGGCGAAACTGTCCACCCGGGACAGGATGTGCCGCCACATGTCAGCCGGCTCGGCCACCCCGAGCGCCGCGCAGACGCCCTCCTTCCAGGGCTGCCCCGGCGGCACCACCGGCCAGGCCGCGATGCCCAGGGCCGCCGGGCGTACCGCCTGCCACACGTCGACGTACGGGTGCCCGGTGACCAGCACGTGCGGCGAGTTGACCCGGGCGACGATCCGGCTCTCCTTCGAGCCGGGCACCAGGTGGTCGACCAGTACGCCGAGTCGGCGGCCGGGGCCGGGCGCGAACGCGCGTACCTCGTCGGCGAGCGCGTCGATGCCGTCCAGCGGCTCCACCACGACGCCTTCGATGCGCAGGTCGTCGCCCCAGATCCGCTCGACCAGCGCGGCGTCGTGCACGCCCTCGACCCAGATCCGGCTGGCCTTGGCGACCTGCGCCCGTACGCCGTCCACAGCGATCGAGCCGGACGCGGTACGGCGGCGCGCGGCGGGCACCGGGGCGCGGGCCGGCCGCCGCAGCGTGACCGGCCGGCCGTCGAGCAGGAACGCGGCGGGCAGCAGCGGGAAGTTTCGCCGTCGCCCGTGCCGGTCCTCCAGCACCACCGCGCCGGTGTCGAAGCCGACCACCGCGCCGCAGAACCCGGAGTCGGCGTCCTCGACCACCAGGTCCGGCTCGGCGTCGACCTCGGGGGTCACCTTCCGTCGCCGCCAGTCGCCGGCCAGCACGTCGCCGTCGTATCGCCCCGCCATGCCGGAGACGCTAGCCACGACCTCGGCGTGTCGCTCGCCGACGCGCCGACCGGGGCGTCATCCGTCGGCACGAAACGGTGCGAAGGGGTTAGTTGGGGGCAGGTCGCGCCACCGGAGCGGCAGCCGAGACAGCAGCGGCGCGGAGCACGTACCCTTTCGGCATGTCCTCCCCCGCAGCGGGCGCGGCCACACTGGCTCCGCGCCGGTCGAGCCGGTTCGTCGCCTGGGTGCGTGCCTGGCGAGCCGGCCTGGTGCCGTTCGACGAGGTGGCCGACGCGGTCGCCGGCGACGAGGAGCACCTGGTCGCCGACGCACCCGGCACCTGGACCGACGTGTCCCTGCGGGAGGCGCTGCCCAGCCTGGCCAAGCACTCCCCGGACGACATCCGCCTGGTGCTGCCCGCGCCGGGCGACCCGCGCGGCCTGCCCGGCCCGGGCGCGTTCGCCGGGGCGGCGCTGGTGGCCGGCGAGGCGGTGGTGGCCAGCGGCATGGGGTTGGTGCCGGAGGTCCGCACGCACACCTCCGGGTCGGGGATGACCTGGGAGACAGTGCTCTGGCGGGTCCACCCGCTGCCGGCGGACGCGCCGAAGGCGTCCCTGTCCACGCCCGGCGCGGCGGAGGCCGAGGCGGAACTCTCCGCGGTGCTCGCCGAGACGACAGCCACGCTGACCCGCCTCGACGTCGCGCAGTGGCGGCCCGAGCTGGCCGGTGCGCTCGCCGCGTTGCGCCGCCCGGACGGAGGCACCGACCTGCCGCCCGGCTTCGACCCGCGGGCCCGCCGGCTGTTCGCGCGCGCCGCCGTACTCGATCGGGTGCTGGCGCTGGCCGGAGAGAGCGCGCCCGGCGGCGCGGTGAACACCTACGAGGCGCAGCAGCGCGACGCGGCGCTGCGGCCGCTGACCACCGCCTGCCGGCAGGCCCTGGTGGCCGCCTGCAACGCGCCGCTGCGGCTGTAGAACCCCGGCTCAGACCTCGTCGATCAGGTCGGCCACCGAGTCGACGATCCGCGACGGACGGTACGGGTACCGCTCGGCCTCGGCCCGGCTGCTGATGCCGGTGAGCACCAGGATCGTCTCCAGGCCGGCCTCCAGGCCGCACAGGATGTCGGTGTCCATCCGGTCGCCGATCATCGCGGTCGACTCGGAGTGGGCGTCGATGGTGTTCAACGCCGAGCGCATCATCATCGGGTTGGGCTTGCCGACGAAGTACGGGTCGACACCTGTCGCCTTGGAGATCATCGCCGCCACCGAGCCGGCTGCCGGCAGCGCGCCCTCCATCGACGGGCCGGTGGCGTCCGGGTTGGTGCAGATGAACCGGGCGCCGTCGTTGATCAGCCGGATCGCCTTGGTTATCGCCTCGAAGCTGTAGGTGCGCGTCTCCCCCAGCACCACGTAGTCCGGGGCGAAGTCGCTGAGCACGTACCCCACCGCGTGCAGCGCCGTGGTCAGCCCGGCCTCACCGATGACGTACGCGGTCCCGCCCGGCCGCTGGTCGGCCAGGAACTGGGCGGTGGCCAGGGCGGACGACCAGATCGCCTCCTCCGGCACGTCCAGCCCCATCCGGGCCAGCCGGGCCTGGAGGTCACGCGGGGTGTAGATGGAGTTGTTCGTCAGCACCAGGAACGGCTTGCCGGAGGCACGCAGCTTCTTGACGAACTCCGGCGCGCCCGGCACCGGCTGTCCCTCGTGCACCAGCACGCCGTCCATGTCGGTGAGCCAGCTCTGCACCGGCTTGCGGTCAAGCATCGTGTCGTCCCCAGGGGTGTCGTCGGGTCGGGCTCAGGGCCGGCGGGCCGGGGGTACGCAGCACAACGCCGGGCAGGTGTCCCAGGCCGGCAGTTCGCCGAGCCGACGGCGCAGCCGCTCGCCGTCCGGGGCGGTGCGTTCCAGCACCAGCTCGCGGACCATCGCCACGAACCGCGGGTCGACGCCCGGGGTGCCGGCGCGGACGAAGTCCAGGCCGAGCTGCTTGGCCGTCTCCAGCGCCTCGGTGTCCAGGTCCCACACCACCTCCAGGTGGTCGGAGACGAAGCCGATCGGGCTGACCACGACGCTCGTCACGCCCTGCTCGGGCAGCGTGGCCAGGTGGTCGTTGACGTCCGGCTCCAGCCACGGCACCTGCGGCGGGCCGGACCGGCTCTGCCAGACCAGGTCGTACGCGAGGTCCGGCGCGGCCGCGGCGTGCACCAGCCGGGCGACCTCCTCGAGCTGGGCGGTGTACCGGCCGCCGTGCGGGCCGGCGCTGGCGGCCGCCGACATCGGGACCGAGTGCGCGGTGAAGACCAGCCGGGTGCTGTCCCGCTTCGCGGGGTCGAGCTGGGCGAGCGCGGCGCGGACCGCGTCGGCGTGCGGCTCGATGAAGCCGGGGTGGTCCCAGAACTGGCGCAGCTTCTCGATCAGCGGGGCGTCCGGGCCGACCGCGGCGCGGGCCGAGGCGATGTCCTCCTGGTACTGCCGGCAGGAGGAGTAGCCGCCGTACGCGCTGGTGACGAACGCCAGCGCCCGGGTGATCCCGTCGTCGCGCATCCGCGCCACCGTGTCGGCGAGCATCGGATCCCAGTTGCGGTTGCCCCAGTAGACCGGCAGGTCGACGCCGTTGGCGGCGAAGTCCGCGCGGATCGCCGCGAGCAGGTCACGGCACTGCTGGTTGATCGGCGACACCCCGCCGAAGTGCAGGTAGTGCTCGGCGACCTCGGCCAGCCGCTCCGGCGGCACCCCCCGCCCCCGGGTGACGTTCTGCAGGAACGGGAGAACGTCCTCGGGCCGCTCCGGGCCGCCGAAGGAGACCAGCACCAACGCGTCGTACGCCATGGGGTCCATTCTTCCTCGCCCGCCGTGACGGTGTGGCGACGCCCCCTGGTCGGCGCGGTGACCACCCGGGCATGGGGTGTTAAGAAGGGCCCCTTCCTATGCGCGAGGCGTTAAGAAGGGGCCCTTCCTTACATCTCAGGCGCCGATGGCGTGGTAGCCGCCGTCGACGTGGACGATCTCGCCGGTGGTGGCCGGGAACCAGTCCGACAGCAGCGCCAGGCAGGCCCGGGCGGCCGGCTCCTGGTCGGTGAGGCTCCAGCCCAGCGGGGCCCGCTCGGTCCAGGCGTCCTCGAACTGGTCGAAGCCGGGGATGGACTTGGCGGCGATGGTGCGCAGCGGGCCGGCCGCGACCAGGTTGCTGCGGATGCCCTGCTTGCCCAGGTGCAGCGCCAGGTAGCGGGAGGCGGACTCCAGCCCGGCCTTGGCCACGCCCATCCAGTCGTAGACCGGCCACGCCTTGGTGGCGTCGAAGGTGAGGCCCACCACGGCACCGCCGGAGGACATCAGCGGCAGCGCGGCCATGGCCAGGGACTTGTACGAGTAGGTGGAGACCTGGAGCGCGGTGGCCACGTCCGCCCACGGGGCGTCGAGGAAGCCGCCGCCGAGGCAGCTCTGCGGGGCGAACCCGATCGAGTGCACCACCCCGTCCAGGCCGTCGACGTGCTCGCGTACCTTGTCGGCCAGGCCGGCCAGGTGCTCCTCGCTGGTGACGTCCAGCTCGATCACCGGCGCGGGTTCGGGCAGCCGCTTGGCGATCCGCTCCACCAGGGAGAGCCGGCCGTAGCCGGTGAGCACGACCTGGGCGCCGTTCTCCTGGGCGAGTTTCGCCACCGAGAAGGCGATCGAGGCGTCGGTGATGACGCCGGTGACCAGCAGCCGCTTACCGGCGAGAAGTCCGGACATTGCGTGTCTCCTCCGTGCTCTGCTCAGTGACCCATGCCGAGGCCGCCGTCGACCGGGATGACGGCGCCGGTGACGTAGCCGGCCGCGTCCGAGGCGAGCCAGGTGACGACGCCCGCGACCTCGTCCGGGGTGGCCATCCGCCCGGCGGGGATCGCCTTGCGCAGCTCCGCCTTGCGTTCCTCGGGCAGCCCGGCGGTCATGTCGGTGTCGATGAAGCCGGGCGCCACCACGTTCGCGGTGATGTTGCGGCTGCCCAGCTCGCGGGTGATCGAGCGGGCCACACCGACCAGGCCGGCCTTGCTGGCCGCGTAGTTGACCTGGCCCGCGCCACCGAAGAGGCCGACCACCGAGGAGATGAAGATCATCCGGCCCCACCGGTTCCGGAGCATCTTCGTCGAGGCCCGCTTGGCGACCCGGAACGAGCCGCTCAGGTTGGTGTCGAGCACGCGGGTGAACTGTTCCTCGGACATCCGCATGAGCAGCGTGTCGTCGGTGATGCCGGCGTTGGCGACGAGCACCTCCACCGGGCCCAGCTCGGCCTCGACCGCGGTGAACGCGGCGTCGACCGACTCGGCGTCGGTCACGTCACACCGCACCCCGAACAGGCCCTCCGGGGCCTCGCCGCTCCGGTACGTGACGGCCACCCGGTCGCCCTGCTTGGCGAAGGCCTGCGCGATGGCCAGGCCGATCCCCCGGTTGCCGCCGGTCACCAGCACCGTACGGGCCACGGATCCCCCTCTGCTCCAGTGATCTCTCGGTCCGGTCGGAGCCTAGGGGTTACCGGTAGGTAAGCGCTAACCCGAGCAGGTCACACGCCGGCGCCGCCGGGGTCGGCGGCCGCGCGCGCGACCCCCGCACACACCGGTGTACGATCACCGGGTCTGCGGGCCGGTCTGCGCCCGCGTTCCGGGCCCCGCCGACCGTAGGAGGTGATCGCTGTGCGAGATAGCGATCCTCCCAGTCGTGGCCGGGCCCACCGTCAGCCCCGCTGAGCCACGGCTCGGTCGACGCGGCTGACCCGCTTCCCGCCCTCCGCACCGCATCCGCTCTCCGGCGCCCACGCCGGGGCGGCCCTGCCGCGCGGCGGAGCACCCGGTCACGACTTCGTGCGCGTACGCCCCGACCCCCCACGGCCCGCACCGGGCCGACTGTCGCCACGGAGCACACCCATGAGCCGTTACGTCGCCCCCCTGGGTTTCACCCTCGCCGCCGTCTGGGTGGCGGTCCTGTTCGTGCTGGCCGGCGGCGGTCACTGACCACCGCCGGCCGGGCCCGGCTCAGACCAGCCGGGACGTCCAGAGCAGACTCAGCCCGCCCGCGCACAGCGCCAGCAGCAGGGCGACGCCCGCGTACCACTGGGTGATCTCGCGCGGCTCGGTCCGGTAGCCGATCGAGCTGCCCATGTCCTGGTAGACCTGCTTCAGCTCGCTGGCCGACGCGGCCTCGTAGAAGAAGCCCTGGGTGGTCTCCGCGAGCTGGGACAGCGCGGTGCGGTCCACCGGCACCCGCTGGAGCTGCCCGCCGATGTCGACCTGGCCCGAGTCGGTGCCGAACGCGATGGTGGACACCGGCACGTTCGCCGCCTGCGCCGCCGCGGCGGCCTCCTCCACCGACCGGCCGGAGGTCCGGTAGCCGTCGGACAGCAGCACGATCCGGGCCGGCGGGATGCCCGCGGCGCCGTCGGCCGGCACCGACCGGATCGCCTCCAGGCAGGTGAAGACCGCCTCGCCGGTGGCTGTCGCCTCGGCCAGCACCAGCCCGTCGATGGCGGTGTTCACCGCCGCCCGGTCCTTGGTCGGCGGCACCAGCACGTTCGCGGACTTCGCGAACGACACGAGCCCCAGGTTGTAGCTCTCCGGCAGCTCGCCGACGAACTGCTTGGCCGCCTCCTGCGCCGCCTCCAGGCGGTTCGGCGACACGTCGTCGGCCTGCATCGACAGCGACACGTCGATGGCGAGCATGACGGTGGCCCGCTCCAGCGGCTCGCGGGTGTCGATCGCCGGGCGGGCCAGCCCGGTCGCCAGCACCAGCAGGCAGAGCAGGAACGCGGTGGCCGCCACGTGCCGCCGCCAGCCCAGTCCCTTGGGCGCGACGGTACGCAGCAGGTCGACGTTTGTGAACCGCAGCGCGTACTGCCGGCGGTGCAGTTGCCGCCAGACGTACGCGGCGGCGAGGGCGAGCACCGGCAGCACGGCCAGCAGCCACCACGGTTGCAGAAAACGGATCATCGCGTCGTCCCTCGGGTGCGGGCGTGCCGCTGCGCGGCCACGAAACGCACCATGTCCAGCAGCCAGTCTCGGTCGGTACGCAGGCGCAGGTGGGCCGCGCCCGCGGCGCGCAGCTCGGCGGCGATCGCCCCGCGCTGGGCGGCCGCCGCCTCGGCGTACCGGCGGCGCAGTCCCGGGTCGGCGGTCTGCACCTCGTGCAGTTCCCCGCTCTCCGGGTCGACCACCGGCAGCACCCCCACGTCGGGCAGTTCCAGTTCCCGCGGGTCGACCACCTCCACGGCCAGCACGTCGTGGCGGACCCGCAGCTTACGCAGCGGCCGGCCCCACTGCTGCGGCGGCGCGAGGAAGTCGGAGATGACCACCGCCACGCCGCGCCGCCGGGGCGGCCGGTTGAGCATGTCGACGAGCGCGCCGAGGTCGCTGCGACCGGGCCGGATCTCGGCGCCGGCCACCGCCCGCAGCAGCCCCTGGGCCTCCTTGCGGCCGGCGCGGGCGGGCAGCCGCAGCAGCGTGCCCGGCCCACCGGCCCCGCCGGTGCCGACGACGGCGCCGATCCGGTTGCCGCCCCGCACGGTGAGGTGGGCCAGCGCGGCGACGGCGGCGACCGCCACGTCCCGCTTGAGCCACCGCCCGGTGCCGAAGTCCAGGCTGGCCGACATGTCCACAGCCAGCCAGGTCTCCAGCTCGCGGTCGGCGACCGTACGCCGCACGTGCGGCATGGTGGTGCGGGCGGTGACCGGCCAGTCCATCCGGCGCACGTCGTCGCCGGGCCGGTACTCCCGGGACTCCCCCGCCTCGCTGCCCGGGCCGGGCAGCAGCCCGGCGTAGTCGCCCTGGAGCAGCCCGTCCAGCTTGCGGGTGACCATGAGCTGGAGCCGGGCCAGCACGGCTCCGGAGCGGTCGCCGGTGGCGAGCCGGGTGGGCGGGGTCACGGCCGCTGCCCGGGCCATCCGTTGTGCGGCACCGCCGGCGGCGGCGCGGCCTGCTGACGGGGCGCGACAGCGGGCAGCGGGATGGTCGACATCACCCGGTGCACGATGTGGTCGGCCGGCACGTCGTCGGCGAGCGCGTCGTAGCTGAGCACCAGCCGGTGTCGCAGGATGTCCGGCGCGATGTCCTGCACGTCCTGCGGCAGCGCGTAGTCGCGCCCGCGCAGCAGCGCCAGCGCGCGGGTGGCCCGGACCAGGCCGAGCGAGGCGCGCGGGCTGGCGCCGTACTGGATGAGCTGGGCGACGTCGGGCATGCCGTGCTCGGCCGGCGCCCGGGTGGCGAGCACCAGCCGGACCGCGTAGTCGACGAGCGCGTTGTGCACGAAGACCTGGTCGGCCTTGCGCTGCAGGGCGATCAGGTCGGGGGTGTCGAACACCCGGGCCGGCTCCGGCGGGGCGACGCCCATCCGGTAGACGATCTCGCGTTCCTCGGCGTCGGTCGGGTAGCCCACGACGATCTTCATGAGGAAGCGGTCCCGCTGCGCCTCCGGCAGCGGGTAGACGCCCTCCTGCTCGATCGGGTTCTGGGTGGCCATCACCAGGAACGGGTCCGGCACCCGGTGACTCTCGCCACCGATGGAGACCTGCCGCTCGCTCATCACCTCCAGCAGCGCCGACTGCACCTTGGCCGGCGCGCGGTTGATCTCGTCGGCGAGCAGGAAGTTGACGAAGACCGGACCCAGCTCGACGTCGAACTTCTCGCTGGACTGCCGGTAGATCCGGGTGCCCATGATGTCGGCGGGCACCAGGTCCGGCGTGAACTGGACCCGGGCGAACGATCCGCCGACGACCCGGGCCAGCGTCTCCACGGCGAGCGTCTTGGCCACGCCCGGTACGCCCTCCAGCAGGCAGTGCCCCCGGGCCAGCAGCGCGACGAACATCCGCTCGACCATCCGGTCCTGGCCGACGATCACCCGCTTGGTCTCGAACAGCGCCCGCTCCAGCAGCGTGGCGTCCTGCGCCGGGGTGGTGGCCGCCGGGGGCGGGGCGTCCGGCGGCGCCTCGGTCGGGTTCGGCACGTCGGGTGTGGTCGGCTGGGCCACCGGTCCTCCACAGCAGGGTCGTCGTCGCGGCGTGGTGCGTATCAAGACTGTCATGCCTCGCTGAGAGCCGAGGGTGGGAGAGGCACGATTTTCGCCGCGCCGTCCGGCCACGCCGTACCGCCGCACGAAAACGCTGAACACGGGTGGACAAAAAGGGGTCCGCAGTGTGTACGATTCACCCCGTCGCCGGGCGGCTCCCCCCGTGGCCGCCCGGCGCTAAAACTCCCGGCGTGCGACGCCTAGACTCGCCCCGGTGACGACTCCCAACGCCCCCGAAGACGAGCTGATCTGCTCGGCGCGGGGGTGTCGTGCTCCCGCCGCCTACCAGCTTCGCTGGCACAATCCCCGCCTGCACGCGCCCGACCGGCGCAAGACCTGGCTCGCCTGCCCGGCGCACCGGGACTCCCTCGGGGACTTCCTCGACGCACGCGGCTTCCTCCGCGAGGTGGTCCCGCTTCCCTGATCGCCTACGCTCGAAGCGTGAGCGAGCAGACGACCCGAGCCCGTACCGGCGGCGAGCACGGCAGGTCCTCCCGGTGAGCGGTGACGGCCACACCGGCCTCCCGCCCGCGTCGCGCAGCGCGCTGGAGCCCTGGCCGGACACCGTCGACTGGCGGCCGATCTCCCGCGACCTGATCTGGGTGGAGCTGATCCGGCTCGGCATCGGGCTGGCGGTGGCGCTCGTGGTGCTCGGCGTGGCCTGGGCGCTGTCCGGGCACTGGCTGCTCGGCGCCGCCGTCGGCGTGGCCCTGCTGATCGGCGTCTGGCGGGCGATCACCATCGTGCGCGCGGTCCGCGCCTGGGGGTACGCCGAGCGCGACGACGACCTGCTGGTGCGGCACGGTCTGCTGGTGCGGCGGCTCTCCATCGTGCCGTACTCCCGGATGCAGTTCGTCGACGTGAGCGCCGGTCCGCTGGAGCGTGCCTTCGACCTCGCCACTGTGCAGTTGCACACGGCGGCGGCCGCCAGCGACGCCCGGGTGCCGGGGCTGCGTCCGGCCGAGGCGTCCCGGCTGCGCGACCGGCTCACCGCGCTGGGCGAGGACCGGGCGGAGGGCCTGTGAGCGACCGGAGCGATCCCGGCGCGCCGCGGCCCCACGACGACCGGCCCGGGGCGGCGCCCGGTCCCCCACCGCCGGTCGGTCCGGAACAGCCGCCCGGGCCGGGTTACGGGCCGCCCGCCGCGCCGCCCGGCTACGGACCGCCGCCCGGATACGCGCCACCACCCGGTTACGGCCCCCCGCCCGGATACGGGACGGCCGACGCGACGCCCGGGCCGTGGCCCGCGCCCGCTCCGCCGTACCCGGGACCCTGGGGTCCGGCCGCCGCGCCCTCGGCGGACGGGGAGGAACCGCGGCAGCGGCTGCATCCGCTGAGCCCCGCGCTGCACGGCGCGAAGTCACTCGTCGTCGTGATCGCCGGTCTGTCCTGGTCGACGCTGTCGCGGGTCGGGTTCGGCTGGTTCGCCCTGCTGGTCACGGTCTTCGTGCTCGGCGCCACCGTGCTGTCCGTGGTGAGCTGGTGGAACACCGGTTACCACCTGGTGGGCCGGGAGCTGCGCGTGTACGAGGGCCTGCTGTGGCGGCGCACGCGCGCCATCCCGCTGGAGCGGTTGCAGGCGGTGGAGGTGGTCCGGCCGCTGCTGGCCCAGCTCACCGGCCTGGCCGAGCTGCGGCTCGAGGTGGTCGGCGGGGGCAAGACCGAGGCGCCGCTGGCCTACCTCAGCGTGGCCGAGGCCACCGCGCTGCGGCAGCGGCTGCTCGCTGTCGCCGGCCGGGCCCCGTCCGCCGTGGCCGAGCCGGGCGTGCCGGCCGCCCCGGGTACGCCGGTCGCGCCCGCGCCGGCCGGCCGCCGGCTGCACGTCGTCCGCAACCAGGACCTGCTGGTCAGCCAGTTGCTCACGCCGCAGGCGTTCCTGCTGCCGGTCGGCGTGGTGTTCGTGGGCGCCCAGTTCCTCTCCGAGGGCTCGTGGTCGTTCATCGCGGTGGCGAGCACGCTCACCGCGATGGCGGGTGTGGTGCTGCAACCGGTCCGGCGGGTGCTCGACGACTGGAGTTTCCGGCTCGACCGGGACGACGGCACGCTGCGTGTGCACAACGGGCTGCTGGAGACGCGGGTGCAGACGGTGCCGCTGCACCGGGTGCAGACCGTGCGGGCGACCTGGCCGCTGCTCTGGCGGATGAAGGGCTGGCTGCGGCTGCGGCTGGAGGTGGCCGGCTACTCGGCCGGTGAGCCGGACGACCGCAACCGCCCGGACCGGCTGCTGCCGGTCGGCGACGCCGGCACCGGCGCGATGGTGGTGGCGGAGGTGCTGCCCGGCGTACGGCTGGACGAACTGCCCGGCACACCGCCCCCGTCCCGGGCCCGCTGGCTGCGCCCGCTGAGCCGCAAGGTGGTCGGCGCCGGCCTCGACGAGCGGGTGTTCGTGGCCCGGTCCGGGCTGCTGACCCGCCAGCTGACGCTGGTGCCGTACGCCCGGATCCAGAGCGTGCGCGTCACGCAGGGGCCGGCGCAGCGGTTGCTGCGGCTGGCCACCGTGCACGCGGACACCGCGGGCGGGGCCGGGGCGGCGGCGGTCGACCGGGACCTGGCCGACGCCTGGGAGCTGGCCGCAGAGCTGACCGAGCGGTCGCGGGCCGCGCGCCGGGCCGACCACCGCCGCTGACCCGCCAGCGGGGCTAGCGTCGCTCGGCCGGCACCGCGTCCCGGTCGTCGGCGGGGGCGTCGGCGACGGCCGCGGTGGCGGGCTGCGGCACGCCGGCCGCGCCGGCGGGCTCACCGGCACGCCGGGCCCGCCGCGCCGCCCACCAGCGCTCGGCCAGGCCGACCACCAGGAACGTCAT
This sequence comes from Micromonospora sp. NBRC 110037, assembly GCF_001652995.1. NCBI lineage: Bacteria > Bacillati > Actinomycetota > Actinomycetes > Micromonosporales > Micromonosporaceae > Micromonospora > Micromonospora sp. NBRC 110037. The sequence goes on along the minus strand of NZ_BBVA01000002.1, from coordinate 364,917 downwards.
GCCCACGTACGCCCAGCCGACCAGCACGTCGATCAGGTAGTGCTCGCCGCTGTACATCAGCGTGAACGTCATGGCCAGCGGATACGCCAGCATCAGCGGCCACCAGCGCTTGCGCACCGACCGCATGAAGAACAGCACCACGAACAGCGCGAACGCGGTGTGCAACGACGGCATGGCGGCCACCGGGTTGGAGGCGATCTGCCCGGCGTTGAGCAGATTGCCCGCGCCGTGCATGCCGATCTCCTTCCACCCCCGGGTGGAGATCCGCGCGACCTCGGTCAGCAGGCCGTTCTGCGCCGCCCACCACGGCGGCGCGGCCGGGTAGGCGAAGTAGGTGACCAGTCCGGCCGCGCACAGGAAGCCCCAGCGGGACATGTACGCGATCCAGCGCCGCCGGTTGCGCATCCACAGCACGGCCGCGGCGGCGAACGTCGCCACGAAGTGCGAGAAGTAGATCCAGCTCACAAGCACGTCCCACCAGCGCACCTCGGACGGGTCGTACAGGCGCTCCTGCAGCCAGATCGTCGGCACCTCACCGCCGGTGAGCCAGCCGGTGAGGAACCGGTCGGCGACGATCAGCTCCATCGCGTGCGGGGTGGCGCCGTTGTCGGCGAAGCCCCGGGACAGGTTGTACGCGGCGAGCAGCAGCACCACCGGGATCCAGTCCCGGGCGAAGCGCAGGTGGCTGCGCCACGGGCGGGCCGAGTTCCAGGCGATGGTGCCGGCCCAGATCCACAGGAACGCGTACGCCGGGTCGGTGGGCAGGCCGATGACGAGCCAGCCCGCCACGAAGGCGACGCCCCAGATGGTCATCGCGATCACACGGCGGCGCCCGCCGTCGGGCGACTCGGTGGTCGCGTCGGGGGCGGGGGTCGGAGATTGTGTCTGCTCGGCCATCGCGGACAAGGTTAACGGCGGGCGACGGGCGGGCCTGCGGGCGGGCGGGGACGACACGGGCGCGGCGGCTCGGACGCCGGACGGCCCCCGTTCATCTGCACTAGGCTCGGCCGCATGCAGGAGCAGCCGGAGTCGCCCTTCACGCCGGGCCTGACCGCCCGCGTCGAGCTGACAGTGACCGACGCCGACACCGCGCAGGCGGTGGGCTCCGGGGACGTGCCGGTGCTCGGCACCCCGCGCGTGCTGGCGCTGGCCGAGGCGGCGACGGTGGCCGCCACCGCGACCCGGATGCCGTCCGGGTCGACCACCGTCGGCGTACGGGTGGAGCTGGAGCACCGCGCGGCCACCCCGGTCGGGCGTACCGTGGCCGCCCACGCCGAGCTGGTGAAGGTCGACGGGAAGCGGCTCGTCTTCGAGGTGACTGTCACCGACGGTCCGGCAGTGGCGGCGCAGGGCCGGGTCGAGCGGGCGCTGGTCGACCGGCAGCGCTTCGTCGAGCGGGCCCTCGGCCCGTCATGACCGCCGGCTTCACCGAGGTCGCCCCCGGTGTGCACGTGCGACGTGAGCCGCTGCTGGCGGTGAACGTGGTGCTCGTGGTCGGCGACGGCGCGGCGCTGCTGGTCGACACGCTCTCCACGGCCGGGCAGGCGCGCGAGCTGGCGGCGGCGGCGCGGGCGGTGACGCCGTACCCGTGGACGATCGTGAACACGCACCACCACTTCGACCACTGTTTCGGCAACGCCACGCTGGCCGGGCCGGACACCGCGATCTACGCGCACCCGCAGGCCGTGGCGGCGCTGCGGGACCGGCCGGACGCGCTGCGCCGCGCCGCGTACGAGGAGATGCGCGCCGAGCAGCCGGCGCTGGCCGAGGAGCTGGCGCGTACCGAGCTGCGGGCGCCGACGCACGAGGTGGTCGAGGAGACGGTGCTCGACGTCGGTGGCCGCCGGGTGGTGCTGCGCCATCCCGGGCATGGGCACACCGACGCCGACCTGGTGGTGCACGTGCCCGATGCGGACGTGCTGGTGGCCGGCGACCTGGTGGAGCAGAGCGGGCCGCCGGCGTTCGAGGAGTCGTACCCGTTGCGGTGGCCGGACGCGCTGGCCGACCTGCTGCGCCTGACCACGCCCGCGACGGTGGTGGTGCCGGGCCACGGCGAGCCGGTCGGCGCGGATTTCGTCCGCGAGCAGCACGCGCAGCTCGCGCGGCAGGCGTGGCTGATCCGCGCCGGGCACACCGGCAGCGCGCCGCCGGAGCGGGTGGCGGCCGAGTCGCCGTTCGGCGCCCGGCCGGGCCTGATCGCCGCCCGCCGCGGCTACGCCGAACTCGACGGCACCGCCTGAGCGGCGGCCCGGGCTCAGCCGGCGTCGGCGAGGATCTCGCGGAGACGGTTGCGGCACTCGGCGACGAACGCCGGGAACGTGTGCCAGTAGTAGGAGACGCCGCTGGCCGCCACCCCGAGCGCCCAGGCGCGGGCCCGTACCCAGGTCACGTCGTCGACACCGAGCGCCTCCCGGTAGGCGTGCCGGGCCTGCGGCGGCAGGTCCCAGATCGGCGCGTGTTCCGCGTCCGGGAACCCGACGGTCAGCCCGCCGAAGTCGATCACCGCGCACAGCCGGCCGTCGCGTGCCAGCACATTGGTGGGCTTGAGGTCGGTGTGCAGCCAGACGTGCCGGCCGGCGGGTTCGGGCAGGGTGAGGGCGTCGCGCCAGAGCCGGTGCAGGGTGTCGACGTCGGTCTCGTCGCCGATCCTGCGCCGGCAGTCGTCGAGCGCCGCGCTGACCCAGGTGTCACAGGGGTGCAGGCTGCCGCCGCGGTATCCGCTCAGCGCGTCCGCGCGGGTCGCGCCGAGCAGGTCGGCCGCGTGCAGGTGACGTACGAACACCGCCAGGTCGGCGCCGAGGGCGGCCCAGTCCCGGACCGTGCCGGGTCCGACCTCGTCGCCGTGGATCCACCGCTGCACCGACCACGGCAGCGGGAAGGCGGCGGTCGGCGTCCCGGCGTGGAGCGGTTCCGGCACCGGGTACGGCAGCAGTGGCGCGAGCCGGGGCAGCCACAGCTGTTCCTTGCGCAGCGCGCCGGCTTTCTCCGCGGTGCGGGGCAGCCGGACGAGCAGGTCGTCGCCGAGCCGGTACATGGTGTTGTCGGTCCCGGCGCCGGCGGGGGTCAACGGCAGCGCGGCCCACTCGGGGCGCTGGTCGGTCAGCAGCGCCCGGACGATCCCCTCGTCCACAGGTGTCTCGTCCTGGTGCAGCATCACCCGGCGATCATCCGGCCCCGGGCGGCGCGGCGGCCACCGGGTTTCCGGACGTACGGGGGTCCCGTTCCGGGCGGGTGTGTGCCCGCAGCGTGGTGAGCAGCGTGTCGAGGTGCGGAGCGGCGGCCAGGATCGCGTCACGCGCCGCCGGGTCGAGGTCGGCCAGCGCCTCGGTGAGCAGCGCGGTGCGGTGCCGTTGGTGGTCGGCCATCCGCCGGTGGGCGGCCTCGGTGACGCGCAGCCGGACCACGCGGCGGTCGGCGGGGTCGCGGTCGCGGGCCAGCAGCCCGGCGTCGGTGAGGTCGCGGACCAGCGTGCTCACGGTGTTGGGCGCCGTGCCGAGGCGCCGGGCCACGTCCTTGCCGCTGATGCCCGGCGTGTCCCGGACGAGCAGGAGCAGTTCCACCTGAGCTTCGGGCAGCGGGTCCCGCCCGGCGCGCGCCGTGGACCGGCGGCGCACGAGCCGGTGCAGCTCCCCGAGGACCGCGCCGAACCGCGCGACCTGCTCGTTCGTCGACACGGGGTCACCCGCCTCACATCGCAATAGTTCTGACTACAGAGGTAAGGTACCCGAGCACATCGGATTTCAGGGGGTACCCGCTCGTGAGTCAAGCCGCGCCGCCCGCCGCCCGCCCGACCGGTGCCGGCGCCACCGCGTCCACCGGGGGCGCGAGCCTGCTGGTGCTGCTCGGCACGCTCACCGCGATCGGCCCGCTCTCGCTGGACATGTACCTGCCCGCGTTCCCGGCCATGACCCGCGACCTCGGCGCCGACCAGGCCGGCATCCAGCTCTCGCTGACCACCTGCCTGATCGGCTTGGCATTCGGCCAGCTCGTCACCGGGCCGCTCAGCGACCGCTGGGGGCGCCGCCGCCCGGTGCTGGTGGGCGTGGTCGCGTACACCGTGCTGGCGCTGGCGTGCGCGGCGGCGCCGAACGCCCCGCTGCTGGCCGCCGTCCGGTTCGCCCAGGGCCTGGCCGGCGGCATGGGCGTGGTGGTCGCCCGCGCCGTGGTCCGCGACCTCTACTCGGGCCGGGCCGCCGCGAAGTACTTCTCCCGGCTCACCCTGGTCTTCGGGGTAGCGCCGATCGCGGCGCCGGGCGTGGGCAGCCTGGTGCTCCGGTTCGGCTCCTGGCGGTCCGTGTTCCTGGTGCTGGCCGCCATCGGCGCGGTGCTGGCCGTCGCGGTCGCGCTGCGCCTGCCGGAGACGCTGCCGGCCGAGCGCCGCAGCACCGGCGGACTGGGGGCCACCGCCCGGACCATGCGGTCGCTGCTCGCCGACCGGGTCTACCTCGGGTACGCGCTGACCCAGGGCTTCGCCTTCGCCGGGCTGTTCGCGTACATCTCGGGGTCGTCGTTCGTATTCCAGGACGTCTTCGGCGTCTCCGCGGCGGTGTTCAGCGTCATCTTCGGCGTCAACGCGCTCGGCCTGGTGGCCGTCGGGCAGCTGAACGCCCGGCTGCTCGACCGGTTCCCGCCACGCCGGCTGCTGGTCACCGCGCTGGCGGTCGGCCTGGTCGCCGCGGCCGGCGTGCTGAGCGGCGCGCTGACCGACGGCCTCGCGCTGACCGCGGTGGCGCTGTTCGGGTACGTCGGCGCGCTGGGCATGGTGACGCCGAACAGCACGGCGCTGGCGCTGGACGCGCACGCCCGCCACGCCGGCACCGCCGCCGCGCTGATGGGCGGCATCCAGTCGGTCGTCGGCGCGCTGGCCGCGCCCCTGGTCGGGCTCGGCGGCGAGGGCAGCGCGCTGCCGATGGCCACGGTCCTGGCCGGCGCCGCCGTCCTCACCCTGGTCACCGTCCTGACGATGACCCGCACGCGGGCTGAGCGCTGAGCGCGTTAAGAAGGGGCCCCTTCTCTACCTGAGGCGTTAACAAGGGGCCCTTCCTTTCACGCGAAGCGGGCGGTCACCTCGGCGCGGGTGGGCATGGCGGTGGCGCCACCCGGGGACTCGCAGACCACTGCGGCCACCCGCAGCGCGAACGCCACCCGGTCCCGCCACCCGGCCGGGTCGGCCGGCTCACCGGCGGCCAGCAGCTCGGCCACCAGCGCGCCCATCACCGAGTCCCCCGCGCCGGTCGCGTCCACCGCGTCCACCTTCGGCGCGGGCACGCGCACCACGTCGTCGCCGGCGGCGACCAGCGCGCCGTCCGCGCCGAGCGTGACCACGACCGTGCTCGCGCCCAGTTCCCGCAGGTACGCGGCCACGCCCTCGACCGGCTCGTGCGGGTAGAGCACCCGCGCGTCGGCGCTGCTGAGTTTGACCAGGTGCGCGGCGGCGGCGAACTCGGCGACCACCGCGCGCAGCCCGTCCAGCGCGTCCGGGGCGGTGAGCAGCCGGGGCCGCACGTTCGGGTCGAACACCCGCAGCGCGCCCGCGATCGACCAGGCGCGCCGGGCGGCGGCGAGCACCGGCGGGGCAAGCAGCACGATCGAGCCGCAGTAGAGCACGTCCGCGCCCTCGACCAGCGCCACGTCCAGGTCGTCCGGGCCGAGCAGCGCGTACGAGCGGGGCTCGCCGTAGAAGCGGAAGTCCGGCTCGGGGCCGGCGAAGGTGGCCACCGCGAGCGCGGTCGGGGCCGGCACGGTCACCGTCCCGCTCACGTCCACACCGGCGTCGGTGAGGAAGGCGCGGATCCGTCCGGCCAGCGCGTCGTCGCCGAGCGACCCGACGAACCGCGCGTCTCCGCCGAGCCGAGCGGTCGCCACCGCCACGTTGAGCGGTCCCCCGCCGATCGCCTGCCGGTAGACGGGCTCTCCGTCGCGCTCGGCGTCGAGCAGGTCCACCAGCGCCTCGCCGAGCACCACCGCGTACCCCATCCTGGCTCCCCTCGTCGTCCTACCCCGATCCTGGCGCATACCGGCGCCACCGCGCGCCGGGACCCTGGCATCGAACGGCGCCTATTGCGGGCCGCGCCCGGACGTGGTGGGATGGCGGTGCCGGGTGACGACGCGGGGGCTGCCGCGTCACCGGCCGCCGGGTCGATCCGACGCGAGGGCATCCACGGTCCGTTGGGCAACGGACCGCAGACGGTGCGCGCCCGTCGACGGCCACGGCCGCACTCCGACCGGGCGCGGGCACCGCGATCGTCGCATCCGCTCGTCGCAGCGGGGCGGGCCGAACCGGGCCACGCTCCGCGAGTCAGGAGATCCCCGTGCACCGATCCCGATCCCGTACGGCCGCGTTGCTCACCGCGGCCGCCACCCTGACCCTGGGCGCGTTCGCCCTGGTCACCAACTCCGGACCGGCGGCCGCGCACGGCGCGGCCATGACGCCGGGCGCCCGCACCTACCTGTGCTGGAAGGACGGCCTCACCGGGACCGGTGAGATCCGGCCGAACAACCCCGCCTGCTCGTCGGCGGTGGCCGAGAGCGGCGCGAACTCGCTGTACAACTGGTTCAGCGTGCTGCGCTCCGACGCCGGCGGGCGGACCGTCGGGTTCATCCCCGACGGCAAGCTGTGCAGCGGCGGCAACCCCGGCTTCAGCGGGTACGACGCGGCGCGCAACGACTGGCCGATCACCCACCTGACGGCGGGCCGGTCGATGGAGTTCCGGTACAGCAACTGGGCCCACCACCCGGGCACGTTCTACTTCTACGTGACCAAGGACAGCTGGAGCCCGAACCGGCCGCTGGCCTGGAGCGACCTGGAGGAGCAGCCGTTCCTGCAGGTGACCAACCCGCCGCAGCGCGGCGCGGTCGGCACCAACGACGGTCACTACTACTTCACCGGCAACCTGCCGTCGAACAAGAGCGGCCGGCACATCATCTACTCGCGCTGGGTCCGCTCGGACAGCCAGGAGAACTTCTTCGGCTGCTCGGACGTGACGTTCGACGGCGGTAACGGCGAGGTGACCGGGATCGGCTCGGGCGGCAGCAACCCCCCGACGACCGCGCCGCCGACCACCGCGCCGCCGACCACCGCGCCCCCGACGACCGCGCCGCCGACCTCGCCTCCGCCGGTGACGACCAGCCCGACCATGCCGGCCGGCTCCTGCATGGCGGTGTACAAGGTGGTCACCGCCTGGGGTGGCGGCTTCCAGGGCGAAGTGACGATCATGAACCACAGCACCTCGACGTACTCCGGGTGGACCGCGAACTGGACCTGGCCCAGCGGCCAGACCATCAACCAGGTGTGGAACGGCACGTTGAGCGGCAGCGGGGCGTCGGTGAGCGTCTCCAACGCCGCCTACAACGGCAGCGTCCCGCCGGAGGGCACCACCACGTTCGGCTTCACCGCGAACTTCTCCGGCACCAACACCCTGCCGACGGTCACCTGCACCGGCAGGTGACCCCGTAACGGGAAGGGCCCTCGGGGAACACCCCGGGGGCCCTTCCTCGTCACGCTCGGGTCAGCGGACCATGCTGCCGACGACCGGCTTGGTGAGCAGCGCGGACTGGTTGCGCTGGATGCCCGGGTCGAGCGTCTTGGCCACGAAGATGGCGTGCCAGATGCAGAAGATCAGCACGGTCCACACCTTGCGGGAGTGGTCCGCCTCCTCCCGCTTGTGCTCCTCCAGCAGGCGCATCGCGTACGACAGGTCGATCAGGTCGCCCGCGCCCGAGGTGGACAGCACGTGCCGCGCCCACTCGTACATCTCGCCGCGCAGCCAGACCCGGGTCGGGGTCGGGAAGCCCAGCTTCTTGCGGTTGACGATGGCCGGCGGCACGACGCCCTGCAGCGCCTGGCGCATCGCGTACTTGGTGGCCTCGGAGCGGGGCGGCAGCTTCAGGTCGACCGGGATGCCGGCGGCGACGTTGAACACCTCCCGGTCCAGGAACGGCACCCGCACCTCCAGCGAGTGCGCCATCGAGATCCGGTCGGCCTTGACCAGGATGTCGCCGCGCAGCCAGGTGTAGAGGTCGACGTACTGCATCTTGGTGACGTCGTCCAGCTCGGTGCACTCGGCGTAGATCGGGGCGGTCACGTCGGTGTAGCGCACCGAGGGGTCGTAGCGGCGCAGCAGGTGCTGCTTCTCCTCCTCGGTGAACATCCGGGCGTTGCCGTAGTAGCGCTGCTCGATCGGGGTGGTGCCGCGCTCCAGGAAGCTCTTGCCCTTGACCCCCTGCGGAATGGCCTTGGACACCGCGCGCAGGCCCTTCTGCACACCGTCGGGCAGGCTGTTCACCGAGTTGAGCGACAGCGGCTCCCGGTAGATCGTGTAGCCGCCGAAGAACTCGTCCGCGCCCTCGCCGGAGAGCACCACCGTGACGTGCTCGGCGGCCTTCTTCGCCACGAAGTACAGCGGCACCAGCGCCGGGTCGGCGACCGGGTCGTCCAGGTGCCAGACGATCTTCGGCAGCGCGTCGATCATGTCCTGCGGCCCGATCTTGGTCGGGATGGTGGTCACGTCGAGGTGCCGGGCCGAGTCCTGGGCCACGTCGATCTCGGAGTAGCCGGGCACGTCGTAGCCGACGGTGAAGGTGAGGATGTTCGGGTTGAACTCGCGGGCCAGCGCCACCACGGCGGTGGAGTCGATGCCGCTGGACAGGAACGAGCCGACCGGCACGTCCGAGCGCATGTGCATCCGGACGCTCTCCCGCAGCGTCTCCCGGATGTCGTGGTAGAGCCGCTGCTCGTCGGAGACCGGGGCCGGCCGGAACACCGGGCGGTACCAGCGGCGGACCTCGATCCGGCCGCCCGGGGTCCAGTTCAGGTACTCCCCCGAGCCGATCCGGCTGATCCCCTTGTGCAGCGTGCCCGGCTCCGGCACGTACTGCAGCGTCAGGTAATGGCTCAGGTTGGCGGTGTCGATGCCCGCGTCGCCCTGGTACGCCGAGTGCGCGAACGGCAGCAGCGCCTTCTTCTCCGACGCGAGGTAGAGGCCGTCCTGGGTCTCCAGGTAGTGCAGCGGCTTGATGCCGAAGTAGTCCCGGGCGCCGAAGGCCCGCCGCTCCTGCCGGTCCCAGATGACGAACGCGAACATGCCGCGCAGCTTGGTGAGCACCTGCTCACCCCAGTAGTGGTAGCCGGCGACGATCACCTCGCCGTCGCCGTTGGTGGCGAACTGGGCGCCGTAGTCGCGGATCAGCTCCTCGCGCAGCTCGATGTAGTTGTAGATCTCGCCGTTGAAGGTGAGCAGGTACCGCCCGCCCGCGTACGGCAGGGGCTCGTGGCTCAGCGCCACGTCGATGATCGCCAGGCGCTTGTGCGCGAACACACCGTCCGCGTACCGGCCGGAGGCGTCGCCGACCACCTCGACCCCGGTCTCGTCCGGGCCACGGTGGTGCAGGCACTCCAGTGCGCCGGCGATGTTGTCGCGGTGGGCGGCGGCGTCGCCGCGCGCGCTGAAGAAGGCCAGGAGTCCGCACATGGCCGCCATCTTTCCACGCGCCGGAAGCCTCCGTCGCGGCACCGCAGGCACCTCCCGCTGTCGTGCGCGCGGTACCGTCTGGACCAGCGACGAGGCTCAGGGAGGGACGGATCATGGCCGAGGAGCGGACGCGACAGGGCAAACCGGCGGACGGTACGGAGTCGCACGACCCGGACTTCCCGGAGGCGTTCCTGTCGTTCATGCGCCAGGGCTGGCGGGACACCGAACTGCCGGTCGCCCCGCGCCCGGAGGCGCCCAACCACGCCAAGCGGCGGGCCGCGCTGGCCGAGGCCTTCCCGGGCGAGACGCTGGTCATCCCCACGGGCAACGAGAAGGTACGCGCCAACGACACCGAGCACCGGTTCCGTCCGGGCAGCGACTTCGCGTACCTGACCGGCGACCTGGAGCCGGACAGCGTCCTCGTGCTGCGCCCGGGTGGCGAGTCCACGCTGTTCATGCGGCCCCGGTCGTCGCGGGTGACCGACGAGTTCTTCCGCAGCCGGCACGGTGAGCTGTGGGTGGGCCGCCGGCCGACGCTGCGGGAGAAGTCCACCGAGCTGGGCCTGCCGACGGCCGACCTGAGCGAGCTGGACGCGACGCTGGCCGAGCTGGCACCGGGGCGTACCCGGGTGCTGCGCGGTTTCGACGCCCGGGTGGACGCGGCGGTGCGTCAGTACGACGGCGCGCGCGCCGACGGTCAGCCCGGCCGCGACCGGGAGCTGGCCATCGCGATCGCCGAGCTGAAGCTGGTCAAGGACGAGTGGGAGATCGCGCAGCTCCAGGAGGCGTGCGACGCCACGGTGCGCGGCTTCGAGGACGTGGCACGGGCGCTGCCGGCCGACCGCGGCGTCTCCGAGCGGCTGCTGGAGGGCGTCTTCGCGCTGCGCGCCCGGCACGACGGCAACGACGTCGGGTACGGCTCGATCGTCGGGGCCGGCGAGCACGCCACTGTCCTGCACTGGGTGCACAACCACGGCGCCACCCGTCCGGGTGACCTGCTGCTGATGGACATGGGCGTGGAGAACCGCAACCTCTACACCGCCGACGTCACCCGGGTGCTGCCGGTCGACGGCCGGTTCACGCCGTTGCAGCGCCAGGTCTACGACGCCGTGTACGCCGCCCAGCAGGCCGGCATCGAGATGTGCCGACCGGGCGTGGCGTTCCGGGACGTGCACCTGGCCTCGATGCGGGTGCTGGCCGAGGCGCTGAAGGATCTCGGGCTGCTGCCGGTGAGCGTGGACGAGGCGATGGACCCGGCCTCCACGGTCTACCGGCGGTGGACGCTGCACGGCACCAGCCACATGCTCGGCATCGACGTGCACGACTGCGCCAACGCGCGCAAGGAGAACTACCGGGAGGGTCCGCTCGGCGAGGGGTACGTGCTGACCGTCGAGCCGGGGCTCTACTTCCAGCCGGAGGACGAGATGGTCCCCGAGGAGCTGCGGGGCATCGGCGTGCGGATCGAGGACGACATCCTGGTCACCGCGGACGGTCCGGTGAACCTGTCGGCCGGTCTGCCGCGGCGCTCCGACGAGGTGGAGACCTGGCTGGCCGAGCAGCGTGAGGCGGGCCCCCGCCTGCCCGGCTGAGTCCTGCGGGCCGCGATCTTCCGGCGGGCCCCACCACCGCGCCTTCACGGCAGGTGGTGGGGCCCGCCGCCGTCTGGGGGAGTTGCGGTCCGCTCACGTGGTTGGTCACCGACCGCCGATCGTGGGAGGAATGCGGGCTTTTTTCGGATACGTCTTCCTCGCGAGGAACCTTCTCATACGGTGCTGGTCAGAGGCTACAACCGGTTTGTAGCTGGTCGCCCGGCCTGGGGCGGTGCGACCCGTTTGGGAAGAACCGAAAGGGCTCTCATCTCATGTCGAACGATGTAACGACACCCGACGGTGGAGCGCCGATGGCGCCTGCCCCGCGGACGAGCAAGCGGCGGGCGCTCTGGGTCGCCACCGGCGTGGCCGGGCTGACCGGCGTCGTCGGGCTGGCGGCGCTGGGCGGTCTCGCCGCCCGCGACGACAAGTCCGGCACCGAGCCGGTGGCGGACAACCACGCCGTCGCTCCCCAGAACGCCGGCAACGACTCCGACGGCGGCTACGACAAGGACGGGTACGACAAGGACGGCAAGGACGGCAAGGACCGTGGCCAGGAAGGCCGTGACCGCGGCGAGTGGGGCCCGGACAAGGGCGACTGGGGCAAGGACGGCAAGGACGACCACGGCAAGACCCGCGAGGTCGCCTGCGACGACGACGCCCTGATCGACGCCCTCGAACTGGCCAACCGCGACCACGGCGGCACCCTCAAGCTCGCCGAGAACTGCACCTACGAACTCGGCGTCAAGGACCGCAAGTTCGGCTCCGCCCTGCCCGAGATCAAGCAGGACGTCACCATCAAGGGCAACGGCTCCACCATCAAGCGCGACGCCGAAGACACCTTCCGCATCTTCCGCGTCCGCGACGGCGGCGACCTCACCCTCAAGGACCTCACCGTCTCCGGCGGCAACGCCAACGAGTTCAAGTACCCCGGGCCGTCCGTGCCGAAGGCGGCCGACCCGGCCGAGCTGGATGCCAAGCGGGTCGAGGGTGACGGCGGCGCGCTCCTGGTCGAGCGCGGCGGCAGCGCGCACCTGGACAACGTGAAGCTGACCGACAACAACGCCGAGGGCGACGGCGGCGCCGTCGCCAACTACGGCCGCACCTGGCTCAAGGAGAGCAAGGTCGTCAACAACCACGCCCAGGGCGACGGCGGCGGCATCTTCAACGAGGGCATCCTCAAGGTCGAGGAAACCCACGTCGACGACAACACCGCCGGCGGCAACGGCGGCGGCATCGCCAACGGCAGCGGTGAGCACCACGACGGGCCGGTCGACCTGGCCTCGGCGGCGAAGGCCGACAAGGGTGAGCACGGCAAGCACCGCGCCGGCACGGTCGAGATCACCGGGGCGTACGAGGGCAAGGACGCCTCGTTGAGCACCCTGAGCCGCAACCGGGCGGGCCACAACGGTGGCGGCCTGTTCAGCAGCGGCGGCTGGGTCACCGTCTCGTTCACCGCGATCGGCGGCAACGTCGCCTGCGACAACGGTGGCGGCGTCTACGCCGAGAACACCGACCTGCTCCTGGAGAAGGTCCACGTGGCGGGTAACCACGCCGACGGCAACGGCGGCGGCGTGGTGACGACCGGCGGGCGCGACTGGGCCGGCAACGGCGCCGAGAAGGACGGCCTCGCGGGCAGCGCGACGATCGCCGACAGCGCGGTCGTGGACAACACAGCCGGCCGCTTCGGTGGCGGCATCTACAACGGTGAGTGGCTCATCAAGATCGAGGACGGCTTCCTCACCCGCGAGCACGACAAGGACGACAACGCCACCCTCACCATCCGCGACACCGAGATCAAGGCCAACACCGCCCTCAACGGCGGCGGCATCTTCAACAACAAGGCCAAGATCACCCTCACCAAGACCCACGTCACCAAGAACACCGCCACCGACTCCAGCAAGCTCCACCGCGTCGCCGGCGGCGTCCTCAACAACGAAGGACGCGTCAAGCTCGACGACAAGTCCCTCATCAGCAACAACGACCCCACCAACTGCGCCAACACCGTCGAGGACTGCTTCAACTGATTCGCTCCACCACATAACCCGGGGTGCCCTCCTTCCGCCGCGACGGCGGGAGGAGGGCACCCGACCTCGGAGCGGCCCGGCTGGCCGTGGTGTCCCCCACCGGGGCGTCCGGACCGCACTGCGCCCGCCCATCCCACCCGCACCCTTATGCGGGTTTTTTTCGTATATGGCCACGAGGCGAAGAAGGTTCTCATACGGTCGTTCTCAGCAGCTACAACCGATTTGTAGCGAAGGCCGCCTCGCCAGGGCGAAGCGACCTTGTCAGGTACAAGGAGAGGGCAGAGAGCTCCGATGTCCAACTACCTTCGCAATAACAATGACGCCACCAGCAAGACCATCTCCCCGCTCCGGCGTCGCCGGATGTGGCTCGCCACGGGCGTCGTGGGCCTGACCGGAGCGGTCAGCCTCGCCGGCGTGGCCTACGCGACCACCGGGGCCACCGGCCCGCACCGGCTCGCCGACGTCAAGTGGTCGACCACGCAGCAGCTCAGCGACGACGACCACGGCGACAAGGGCGAGTACGGCCGGGACGGGTACGACAAGGACGGCAAGGACGGCAAGGACCGTGGCCAGGAAGGCCGTGACCGCGGCGAGTGGGGCCCGGACAAGGGCGACTGGGACAAGGACGGCAAGGACGACCACGGCAAGACCCGCGAGGTCGCCTGCGACGACGACGCCCTGATCGACGCCCTCGAACTGGCCAACCGCGACCACGGCGGCACCCTCAAGCTCGCCGAGAACTGCACCTACGAACTCGGCGTCAAGGACCGCAAGTTCGGCTCCGCCCTGCCCGAGATCAAGCAGGACGTCACCATCAAGGGCAACGGCTCCACCATCAAGCGCGACGCCGAAGACACCTTCCGCATCTTCCGCGTCCGCGACGGCGGCGACCTCACCCTCAAGGACCTCACAATCAAGGGCGGCAACGCCAACGAGTTCAAGTACCCGGGTGGCGGCGGCCAGCCGCCGGCCGCTGCTCCGGCGGCCGCCCCGGCGGTGGCGGCCCCGGCCGCTCCGGCTGTCGCGGCTCCGGCCGCGGCGACCACGGCCGCCGCTGTCACGCCCGTCGCCGACGGCATGAACGGCGGCAAGGACGACGACAAGCGGGTCGAGGGTGACGGCGGCGCGCTCCTGGTCGAGCGCGGCGGCAGCGCGCACCTGGACAACGTGAAGCTGACCGACAACAACGCCGAGGGCGACGGCGGCGCCATCGCCAACTACGGCCGCACCTGGCTCAAGGAGAGCAAGGTCGTCAACAACCACGCCCAGGGCGACGGCGGCGGCATCTTCAACGAGGGCATCCTCAAGGTCGAGGAAACCCACGTCGACGACAACACCGCCGGCGGCAACGGCGGCGGCATCGCCAACGGCGGCGGCTTCTCCGGCGAGCACGGCCCGGCGGCCTCGGCCGCGCCGAAGGGCTACGACAAGAAGGAGAAGCACCACGAGGCCGGGATCGTCGAGATCTTCGGTTCCGACCACGGCAAGGACGGCATCAAGTCCAGCCTGTCGGACAACCGCGCCGGCAAGAACGGCGGCGGTCTGTTCAGCAGCGGCGGCACCGTCACGGTCTCCTTCACCGCGATCACGGGCAACACCGCCTGCGAGAACGGTGGCGGCGTCTACGCCGAGAACACGGACCTGGACCTGGACAAGGTGCACGTGGCCAAGAACCACGCCGACGGCAACGGCGGCGGCGTGGTGGTCACCGGCGGCAAGCACTGGGGCTACCCGAACGACAAGGAGCACGCCAGCGCCACGATCGCCGACAGCAAGATCGTCGACAACACCGCCAACCGCTTCGGCGGCGGCATCTACAACGGTGAGTGGCTCATCAAGATCGAGGACGGCTTCCTCACCCGCGAGCACGACAAGGACGACAACGCCACCCTCACCATCCGCGACACCGAGATCAAGGCCAACACCGCCCTCAACGGCGGCGGCATCTTCAACAACAAGGCCAAGATCACCCTCACCAAGACCCACGTCACCAAGAACACCGCCACCGACTCCAGCAAGCTCCACCGGGTCGCCGGCGGCGTCCTCAACAACGAAGGACGCGTCAAGCTCGACGACAAGTCCCTCATCAGCAACAACGACCCCACCAACTGCGCCAACACCGTCGAGGACTGCTTCAACTGACCTGACGGTCCCGGGGTACGCGACCGGCCCCCTGCCACGTGACGTGGCAGGGGGCCGGTCGGCCGTGCCGGTCAGCTCTGGACGAACACCGCCACGCTGCGCGCGGGCACGGTGAACGTGCCGGCGGCCCGGTCGAACGAGGCGGTACGCAGCGCCGGGTCGGCCGAGTTCCGCAGCACCGGATGCAGCGCCACGTTCGCCCCGCGCAGCCCGGTGACCGTCTGCTTCGCCGTCTCCGGCGTGGCGTTGAAGACGACGGTCACCGACTTCCACGTCCCGTCCAGCCCGCGCGCGTCGAGGGTCATGGTGAGCACGCCCGGCGTCTCCTTCGGTCCGGACAGCGGGAACGCCACCCGCTTCTGCACCTGCTCGGCGCTGCTGAGCCCGAACACCGGCGAGGATCGGCGGACCCGCAGCAGCTCCGCGTACCGGGCGTCGGCCAGTTCGACCGCCGCGCAGTCCGGCACCAGCAACGGGTCGGCCAGCAGCGGCTTCGCGTACGACCACTTGTCGCGGTTGTCGGCCTCCGGCGGCAGGCCCGCGCCGAACCCGTTGCCCTGGGCGCAGTCCCAGCGGATCTGGTTGAACCAGTCCCCCGAGTTGTACGAGTTGCGGTCCAGCGACTTCGAGCGCAGCCGCTCCGAGCCGGTGGTGACGAACCCGGCGCCCTGCCCGAGCGCTGTGGTCGCCAGCGCGAGCACCTGCATCCGGGCCCGGTCCTGCGCCGAGGTCCCCTGCGGCAGCTTGTACGCCAGCGCGTCGTACAGGATCTCGTTGTCGTGCGCGTCGACGTAGGTGACCGACTCGCCCGGCGCGGCCGTGTATCCGGCCGGCGCGCCCTTGTAGTCGACCTGCGCGCCGGTGACCCGCTTCCCGGAGGAGTCGGTGAACCGGTAGTCGCGCAGGTTACCGGTCAGGCCCACCTTGATCAGGTCGTGCTGGTGCAGCAGCCGGGCCCGCTGCTCGGCCGCCGTGCCGTTGACCTCGTCGCCGTTCGGGTCGGTGTAGAGGCCGGAGGCGAAGCCCTGCGCGCGCGGGTTCGCGTCGAACGGGCCGCCGCCGCGCACCGCGTCGCGGAGCCGGTCGTTGAACGTGCCGATGCCGGTGCCGGCCATGTTGATCTGGGTGGCCTGGGTGAACCGGGCGTCGTCGGCGACCTCGCCGAAGTTCCAGCCCTCGCCGTAGAGCAGGATCTTCCGGCCGTCCACGCCGTCGCGGGCGAGCGTGAGCTTGTCCAGCGCGGCCCGTACGGCCAGGATGTTCGCCTTCGGGTGGTGGCCCATCAGGTCGAACCGGAAGCCGTCGACCTTGTACGCCTTGGCCCAGGTGACGATCGACTCCACCACGAGCTTGCCCATCATGGCGTGCTCCGGGGCGGTGTTGGCGCAGCAGGTCGAGTTGGCCACCGACCCGTCGTCGAGCAGCCGGTGGTAGTAGCCCGGCACCACCTGGTCGAGCACCGACTTCGGGTCGGCGCCGGCGGCCGAGGTGTGGTTGTAGACCACGTCCATGACCACCCGCAGGCCGGCCTTGTTCACCCCGGCGACCATCTGCCGGAACTCGGTGGTGCGCTTGGCGCCGTTCGGGTCGGTGGCGTACCCGCCCTCCGGCACCGTGTAGTGCAGCGGGTCGTACCCCCAGTTGTAGCCGTCGGTGTCGGCGACCGCCGCGACGCACTTCTGCTGCTGGTCGGAGTCCGGCGGCAGCGCGGCCAGGTCGCAGGCCGGCTGGGCCTGGTCGGCCCGCTTCTCCGGGATGGTGGCGAAGTCGAACGCGGGCAGCAGGTGCAGGTAGTTGACCCCGGCGTCGCCGAGCGCCCGCAGGTGCTTCATGCCCGCCGTCTGCGGGTCGGTGAACGCCAGGTAGGTGCCGCGCCGCTCGGCCGGAACCGTGTTGTCGGCGATGGAGAAGTCCCGCACCGACAGCTCGGTGATCTGGGCCTTCGACGCCGGCGGGGCGGCCGGCTTGCGCAGGTTCGCCCAGCCGGCCGGCGCGAGCGCCGGGTCGGTCAGGTCGACGATCTGGCTGTGCGTGGAGTTCGGCGCGAGCGCCACCGAGTACGGGTCGGTCACCGACGCGGTGACCACCTTCTGTGTCGCCGGCTGCCACGCCTGCACCTGGTAGCGGTAGTAGCGGCCGGTCCACGCCTTCGTCCCGCGCACCGACCAGACACCGGTGCGGTCGTCGCGTCGCATCGCCACAGTGGTCGGCTCGGCCGTTGGCGAGTCGAACAGCTCCAGCGCCACCTTCTGCGCGGTGGGCGCCCACACGGCCAGCGTGGGTACCCGCCCGGCGAACGTCGGGCCGAGTTTCGCGCCGGTCGCGGCCGCGTAGACGTCGTCGAGCACGCCCGGGATCTGCACGCCGGTGGCGGCGAGCAGGGCGCCCTCGGCGTCCCGCTCGGTCACCACGAGCTGCCCGCGCAGCGCCGCCGGCACCTTGGCCAGGTCGCCGCGCGCGAGCGTGAAGGCGCGACGGTCCCAGAGATGGGGGTACGCCTGTCGTTGCGCCTCGGTCAGCCCGTTGCGCTGCGCCCGCAGCGGCAACTCGGTGTACGTGCCGGTCAGCTCGCCGTCGGCGACGCCGATTCCACCGGCCGGGGCGACCGCGAGCGCGTACCGCCTGCCGTCGGTCGGGCCGGTGGCCCAGGCGACTGTGGACCTGTCGATCCAGTTCGCCTTCTGCCTGGTGATGTCGATGTCGGTCGCGGCGCCGGACGTGGTGGTCGGCAGCAGCCGGCCCTTGACGCCGGCGAGCAGCCACACCTCGCGCCCGGCGGTGGCGAAGTCGAGCCGCTGGTCCTCGGGGTGGTCCTTCTGGTCGCCGGAGTGCACGATGTAGCTCAGCCCGGTCGCGCCGGCGCTCAGCGGCACGCGGAACACCGCGCCGTAGGCGTCGATCTTCTCCGGCTTGAGCGGCGTGGCCCAGTCGGTCGGGCTGGCGGCGCCGTCCCACAGGTGCAGGCCCCAGCCGTCGTAGTTGCCGTCGGCCTTGCGCCAGTGGATCAGCGCCGTGTCCGGCGCCACCGGCGGGTCGGGCTCGCCGGTGGCGGCCTGCCGCGTCGGGTACACCTCGGCGTCGCCCTGCTTGACCCAGACCTCCCCGGTCCGGGTCACGTCGATGAAGCGGTCGGCCGCGACGTCCTTGTTGCCGCCGGAGTCGACCACGACGAAGCCGACCGACTTCGCGCCCGGCTTGAGCTTCACCCAGGCGAACCGGCCGTACGAGTCCTCGCCGGCGAACGGCTGCCCGGCGGGCCACTCGGTGACGTACGCCGGGTCGATGTCACCCCAGGCGTAGAGCCGCCAGTCGTCGTACCCGCCGGCCGGGCGCTTGTAGTGCACGATCGCCCAGTCCCGCGACTCGCCCCGGTCCGGGGTGCCGACGGTGCCGGTGGCGCGGGCGGTGGCGGTGCGGCCCTTGCCGTCGCGGACCACTGCCTTGTACTCGACAGTGGTGCCGCCGGGCAGGCCGGTGAGGTCGTGGTGCACGGTGTACGGGGCGCGGTGCGCGCTGCCCAGCAGCGTCCACTTCCCGCCGTCGACCCGGGCGGCGAACGTGACGGTGGCGAGCGGGTCGCCGGTGACCTGGGCGGTGACGGTGGCCTTGCCGGGGGCGGGCTCGTCACCCGGCTCGGTGATCGTGATCTTCGGAGCGGCCCCGGGGTGCGGGATGGCCCGGTCGGCCTTGAGCACCACCGCCGACATCGCCGGCACGGTGAGGCTCAGCTTGCCGTCGGCAGCGGCCGTCACGTCTGCGGCGCCGCCGTACACGCCGGTGAAGCGGGCGCCGGCCGACCAGGTGTCCACCGTGACAGTCTGCGGGGTGGCGGCGTTGTTCACCGCCGCCACGTACTCGATCCGGTCGGCGGGCAGGACGCGGGAGAACGCGAAGACGCCGGGACCGTCGGCGGCGTGCCGGGTGACCTGGACGCCGTCGCGCAGCGCCGGGTGCGCGGCCCGCAGGCCGCCCAGCTCGGCGATGGTCCGGTAGAGCGGATGGCGGGTGTCGTACTGGTCGACGGCGTGGGTGCGGGTGGTGCCGATCAGGTCGTCGTCGAGGTAGTCGGCGGTCCGGGAGGCGAACATGTCCTGCCGGGCGTCCTTGTCCCCGCCCGGGCCGGTGAAGCCCTGCTCGTCGCCGGAGTAGACGACCGGCTGGCCACGGGTGAGGAACATGAGCTGGTGGGCGAGCCGGCTGCGCGTCAGCTGGGCGGCGTCGTCCCCGCCGCCGGCGGCGACGAACGAGCCGATCCGGCCCATGTCGTGGTTGCCGAGGAACGTGGTGAGCCGGTTGGCGTTCGTGTCCCGCGCGGTGTAGAGGTCGTCCTTGGCGTACACGTCGGCGAGGGCCTTGGCCGAGCCGTCGGCGGCGGCGTAGCCACGTGCCGCCTCCTGGAACGAGAAGTCGAGCGTGGCGGGGAGGCCGCCGCGCCGCACGTAGGTGGACTGGATCTCCTGTTCGGCGCTGTAGACCTCGCCGAACATGAAGAAGTCCTTCTTGCCGGCCTTCGCCGCGGCGGCGTCGATGCCGCGGGCGAACTGCGGCCAGAACTCGAGGTTCGAGTGCTTGACGGTGTCGAGGCGGAACCCGTCCACGCCGGCCTTGCCGATCCACTCGGCGTAGATGTCGGTCATGCCGCGCACCACTTCGGGCCGCTCGGTCCACAGGTCGTCCAGGCGGGAGAAGTCGCCGTACTCGCTGTTCTCCCCGGCGAAGGTGGAGTCACCGCGGTTGTGGTACATGGTCGGGTCGTTCAGCCACGCCGGTACCTTGACCTTCGCGTCGGCGGGGGTGGCGAACACCGGGGTGTACGGGAACGACTTCTCGTTGACGGCGGGGAACTTACGGGTGCCGTCGGCGTAGTTCCGGTCCTCGAAGGGTCGTCCCTGCGCGTCGCGGTAGGGCGCGGTCTTCTTGTCCACGTAGCCGTACTTGTCCTCGGCGTACCGGATGACGTCGGCGGTGTGGTTCACGATGATGTCGAGGTAGACCTTGATGCCCCGCCGGTGGGCGAGGTCGACCAGCTTCTTCAGCTCCGCGTTCGTGCCGAAGTGCGGGTCGACCTGGGTGAAGTCGGTGATCCAGTAGCCGTGGTAGCCGGCCGAGACGTCGGCGCCGGTGCCCTGCACGGGCCGGTTCTTGAAGATCGGGGCGAGCCAGATGGCGGTGGTGCCGAGCCCTTGGATGTAGTCCATCCGGTCGATCAGGCCCTTGAGGTCGCCGCCGTGGTAGAAGCCCTTGTCGGTCGGGTCGTGGCCGGTGGTGAGCCGGCCGCCGGTGAGGCCGCCGTTGTCGTTGCGCTTGTCGCCGTTGGCGAAGCGGTCCGGCAGGACGAAGTAGAACTGCTCGGCCTTGGCGGTGTTGCGGCTCGCCGCGAGCAGCGCGTCGGGCGAGGGCTCGTGGTTCCACTGGGGAGCGTTGCCGGCGGCGAGGACGTCGGGGGTGGCGGCGCGCTCGGGAGCGTCGTCGCCGAGCTGATGGAGGGCCACCGGAACGCCGACGACGGCGAGCACGAGGGAGGTGACCAGGGCGAGCAGCGCCTTGGGGGATATCGGCGGCGGTTTCATCGACGGCCTTTCTCTGGTCGCTGATTCGCCCGCACGCTAGCCCTTGCCGAAACATTCTGCAATACCTTGCAAACCATGCTGCAACAAAGCAGTTACCTTGCAAGAGAGTGCACGCGTGTCGCCCCGATCCCGGGGCGCGGGTTCTACCGAGCGACGCAGGGCGTGCCGTCGACGGTGCAGCTCGCCGGCCGGGTGCCCGCCCGCTCGATGTGGAACCGCACCGCCAGGGACTGCCCGGGGGCCAGGTCGAATCCGCTGCGGTAGGTGAAGACGCCGTCGTCGAAACGGAACACGCCCTGCTCGGCGCCCTCGACCCAGGCGGTGACCAGCCTTCCGCCGGGGAAGACCGCGCGCACCGTCCAGCCCCGGTGCGAACGCGCGGTGTTGACGAGCAGCACCTCGCCGATGAAGCCGCCGTCGAAGGCGCTCTGCACGCTGTACCTGCCGGTCACCGCGGACGGCGGCGCCACCGGCGGCGGAGACGACGGGGGCGGCACCGGCCGGGCGACGCCCCGGGGGCTGGGCGTCGACGCGGCCGGCGTCGGCCGGGCGGGCAGCTCCGTGGAGCGGGGCGACAGACCCGGCAACACCGGAGCGGTGGCGGAGACAGGCGACGGACCGCTGGCGCTGACCGCCGTGGGGGTCGGCGGCACGTGCGGCAGCGGCATCAGCGGATCGGGCGGATCGGCCGCCGGGAACGTGCTCCGTCCCCGCACCGAACCGAGCGCCACCGCCAACAGGACCACCATCACGACCACGCCGGCGGCGACGAGGATCCAGGGGGACGAGGTCATGGCGGCCCCGGGCTGCGGGCCGGAGCGACGCGTGTGGGACATGGTCCTCCTGTCGGGGTCCGGGCCAGCGTAGCCACCGGGACCGGGCCGCGGCGAGCGGCCGGAATCGGGCCTGCCGCACGGCGCGGACTCCTGATACCTTGCACGCCGATCAATGACCACAATGGCTCGTCGAGCCGGTAGGACGGATGGCCAGTGACTGAGTGGCAGGGCAACATCCGGCGGGCGTCCACGGCGGACGCCGCCGTCGTGACCGCGATTCTCGCCGAGGCGTTCATGCAGGATCCGGTGAGCGGCTGGGTCTTCCCGGCCGACGACCACCGCGCGCGGGTCCATCCCGCCTTCTTCGGGCCGTTCGTCGCGCTGGCGCTGCGCACCGGCGAGGTCCACCTCGCGGGCGACGGCCTGGGCGCCACGCTCTGGCTGCCCACCGGCGACGGCCACGAGGCCGAGGAGGGCGACGAGTTCGCCGAGATGGAGGCCGCGATCGGCGCCGAGGCCATGAAGCGGTTCGGCATGCTCGACGAGATGATGGGCGCCCGCCACCCGAGCGAGCCGCACTGGTACCTGCCCTTCATCGCGGTACACCCGGACCATCACGGCAAGGGCGTCGGGTCGGCGCTGCTGCGTAACAAGCTGGCCGAGCTGGATCAGGCCGGCTCCGCCGCGTACCTGGAAGCCAGCTCGCCGCGCAACGCCGCGCTCTACGAGCGCCTCGGGTTCCGGCGCCGCCCGGTCACGCTCGACCTGCCGGACGGGCCCAGCCTCTACCCGATGTGGCGCGACCCGGCCTGACCGGGATCGTCCCGCCCCGGCCTCACCCGGGGCGGGACGTCATCGCCGTACCGTCGTGGTGCTCACGTCGAGCGCGCCCACGACGGCGGCGAGCAGTCCGTCGAGCTGCCCCGGCAGGAACCGCCGGCAGTCCCGCATCCGGACGCCGACCTGCGGGTCGAAGATGTTCGCGGCCAGCCCGACCGCCTCGGCGAGGCTGGCCAGCAGCAGCGTGCCCGGGTCCAGTTCGGCCGGGGACGAGTGCATCAGCATGGCGGTCAGCCGTACCCGCGGCGAGGCCGCCTGGTTCGGGTCGTTGGCCGGCCAGCGCACCGTCCGGCCGATCAGCTTGCCCTGCTCCCGGCGGAGCACGCCGGCGGTGACCAGCCGGGTGCCGACACGCTCGTTGATGTTGAGCTGGGTCCGCAGATAACGGATCCACAGCCGGGCCGGGTGCGCGCCCTCCCGACGCAGAATCTCGGTAATGAGCAGATCGGTGAGCGGCTCCTGCCACAGTCGCGGATCGACAGCGGCGATTCCGCCGCCGTCGAGGGCGATCCGGCCCTCGAACATCAATTCGGCGAGCGCGGCGCCGGCCAGCCCACACTCCAGCCGGTCGACGGCGACATGCGGCTTGCCGGTGAACTCGTCGTGTCCGATAAGGAACAGCGCATCCGCAAGCCGGTAGGTGGCCTGCGCCCCGGGGTAGGTCATGGTCCATCCTCGAACGGTGGCCGTGAACGTCGACACGGGACGGTACGGCATGACCACGCACAGCTCAATTCCGGTCGATCAGGAGCCCCCCAAATCGATATCGAGACGGGGTTGTGACGATCAGTGATCACCAATACCCTGCTTCAGGTTGTTCCGAAGTAGACAGCTGAACCCCCTCACTTCCCTCCCCTGGAGAAGCCTTGTCCTCCGATCCGTTTTTCTCTGACGGTGGGCTGCGCCGCGGTCGTCTCGGCACCGCTCACCTCGTCTTCTTCACCGTCGCCGCGTCGGCCCCGCTGACCGTTCTCGGCGGTGGCGTCACCACCATGTACGCGGTCAGCGGCAACATCGGCGCCGCGCTCGGATACGTGCTGCTCGCAGCAGTGCTCGCCGTCTTCGCCACCGGCTACGCCGCGATGAGCCGGTACGTCGCCAACGCGGGCGCGTTCTACGCGTACATCGCCAACGGCCTCGGTCGAGCCGGCGGGGTGGCCGGCTCGGCCGTCGCGCTGGCCGCGTACAACGCGATTCAGATCGGTCTCTACGGCCTGCTCGGCGCGATCCTCGGCGACTTCATGGACGCCAAGACCGGCATCAGCCTCGACTGGTGGGTCTGGGCGCTGCTGGCCTGGGTCTTCATCGGCGCGCTCGGCGTCCTGCGCATCGACCTGAACGCCACCGTGCTGGCGGTGCTGCTCATCCTCGAGTGCATCGCCGTGCTGATCTTCGACCTGGTCGCCTTCGCGAACCCGGCCGGCGGCGCCGTCACCACCGCCGGCATCAGCCCCGGCCACCTGTTCGGCGCCGGCTTCGGCGCGGTGCTCGCGTTCACCATCGCCTCCTTCACCGGCTTCGAGAGCGGCGCCATCTACAGCGAGGAGGTCAAGGACCCGCGGCGCACGGTGGCCCGGGCCACCTACATCGCCGTCGCGTTCACCGGCCTGTTCTACGCCTTCTCCGCGTGGGCGCTGACCGTGCTGACCGGCCCGGAGAACGCGCCGGCGGCCAGCGCCGAGGCGGGGCCCGGCGTCATCTTCGGCGCGCTCGACCAGTACACCGGCGCGGTCGTCGCGGACATCGCCAACGTCCTGTTCATCACCAGCGTGCTCGCCGCCCTGCTGTCGTTCCACAACGGCGTGGCGCGGTACCTGTTCGCGCTGGGCCGCGAGCGGGTCCTGCCGGGCTTCCTCGGCGCGACCTCCAGCCGCAGCGGCGCCCCGGTGGCGGGCTCGCTGGTGCAGAGCATCCTCGCCGTGGTGGTGTTCCTGGCGTTCGCGATGACCGGCCGTGACCCGGTCATCGACCTGTTCACCTGGCTGTCCGGCGCGGCGGCGGTCGGCGTCGTGCTGCTGATGACGCTCACCTCGGCCTCCGTCGTGGGCTTCTTCCGGGGCCGTCCCGGCCCGGAGAGCGCGTGGCAGCGGGCGATCGCCCCGGGGCTCGGCACGATCCTGCTCACCGCCGTGCTGCTGGTGCTGCTGTTCAACTTCGACGCGCTGCTCGCGCCCGACACCGCGAGCTACCTGAAGTGGCTGCTGCCGGCGATTCCGGTGGCGGCGGGCGTGCTCGGCCTGATCTGGGGCGCGGTGCTGCGCACCAGCCGGCCCGAGACGTACCGCCGGATCGGCCAGGTCACCGAGGAGGGCCTGCACGAGCCCGGCCTGCACCCGGCCCCCGAGGCCGACCGCTGGGCCGGCGCCCACCACCGCTGACGTCCGTCGGTGCGGCGGCCGGCCCGCGTGGCCGGCCGCCGCACCACCACGATCAGGCGGTACGGATGACAGTGCAGATGACCGGACCGTCCTCGGTGGTACGCAGCAGGTAGCGGTAACGCTCGCCGGGCACCGCGCCGCCCTGGCTGTCCAGGAACTCCCAGCGCACCGCCACCTCGGTGAGCAGCGCCGAGACCTGTTGCACGTCCTCGATCTGCGCGTTCGCGGCCACCAGTTCCCGCTCCTGGTAGTCGGGGGCGGCGCCGACGAAGCTGAGCGCCACCGCCGCCGGCGAGGTGAACGAGAAGCTGTAGGTGTCGGCGACCACCAGCCCGGGCAGGGCGTAGCAGCCGGCGATGGCCGGCACGTCGGCGGTGGTCAGCGCCACGCCGTACCGGTCGAAGAAGTCGGTGAGCGTGTCGAGGTCGGTGGAAGCCGTCACGACGCTCCTCATTACCGGCCCGGCGCGGCGGCAAACCTTCCTCAGCGCGGCGGGATCCGCACCTCGATCTCAGCTCCGAGGCGCGCGCCGCCGCTGAGGGCCAGGTCGTCGCCGCTCCAGAACCGTCCCGGGTCGTACCAGTTGGGCCGCCGCCCGGCGGGCAGCAGACCCATCGCCTCGTACGTCACCGCCACCACCTCGGCGCAGTACGCCGTCTCCAACGCGTTGTCGCTGCTCTGCCCGCCGTCCGTGCTTTCGTCTCCGCTCCTGGTCCGGCCCCGGCCGCCGATCCGGCCCTTGATGCCGTCGAGGCTCAGGCGGCGCGGGTGCGGCACCCGGCCCCGGGCCCACCGCCAGGCGAGTTGCGCGGTGGACGGGAACGGCGTGCCGTCGAGACGGGCCACGGTACGCAGCACCGCCTCCTCCATCGCCGGGTCGGCCGGCGGCTCGAGCTGACGCAGCCAGCCCCGTTGGCCGTACCGGTTGGCCCAGACGCAGACCGCGTCGCGCAGGTCGTGCAGCTGCACGCCACGCTGGTGCGTGCCGGTCCACATGTCCGGCAGCGAACGGCCCAGCTCGGCGTGCCACATCAGCGGCGGCATGTCGTCGAGCACCACCGCCATGCCCACATGGTTGACCGGGCTGTTGGTGGTGAGCTGAATGGCGCGGTCCGGCACGCTGCGCCCGCGGAACACCCACAGATCGCCGGTGCGGGTCAGCTCCACGGCCTCGTCCAGGCTGATGCTCATGGAGGACTACCCTAAGCGGATGCGGCAACGGATGCGGTGGTGGAAGGTACTCGGACTCGCGGGTCTCGCCGGCGTCGCGGCGACCGGAGTGGTCGTGGCGCGCGCGGAACGGCGGCGCCGCGCGTACACCCCGGAGGAGATCCGGGACCGGCTGCGCGAACGGCACGCGAAGGCGTCGTCGTCCTCCTGAGCGGACAGTCACGGGGCGGCGCGGCCGGGCGGGTTCTCCTAGCATCGGCGTGATGGGAACCAGTTTCTGGGAAAGCCCGTTCGTCCTCGACCCCCGGCCCGCCGCGGTGGAGCGGCACGGCGACGTCGACCTGCACGTCCCCACCGGCGACGGCCGGCACCCCGCAGTCGTGATCGTGCACGGCGTGCCGGGCCCGCCCGACGCGCCGGACGCGCGCGACTGGCCGCTCTACCGCGGTTACGGCGCGCTGCTCGCCGAGCGGGGCGTGCTGGCCGCGACTCCCCAGCTCACCGTGGCCGGCCCCGACGACCTGTACGCCGTCGCCGCGCGGGTCGCCGCCGCCACCGAACTGCTCCGCGCCGATCCTCGCGTCGACGCCGACCGGCTCGGCCTCTGGTTCTTCTCCGGCGCCGGCCTGCTGCTCGGCGACTGGCTCCGCGACCCGCCCCGCTGGCTGCGCGGCCTGGCCGCGACCTATCCGCTGCTGGCCCCGCTGCCCGGGTGGCCCCCGGTGGATCCGCGCTTCCGCCCGATCGACGCGCTCGACCTGCCCGCCCCCACCGGCGACGCCACCGCCACCCCGGCGCGGCCGGACGACACCACGACGCCAGGCAGCGTGGACTCCGGCGACACGGGCATCGACGCCGCACGGCCGGCCGAGCCGGCTCGGCCGACGCTGGTGCTGACCAGGGCGGGCCGGGAACGGCCCGAGGTCGCACCCACCATCGAGGCGTTCACGGTGGTCGCCCGGCGGCGCGGCATCCCGCTGCACGTGGTGGACGTGCCGAACGGTCAGCACGGATTCGACGCGCTGGACCACACCGAGGAGTCCCGAGCCGCCGTACGCACCGCCCGCGACACCCTGCTCGACCTGCTGACCGCCCCCTGACCACCGGCCATCGCACCACCAGATCTCCCCACGCCCTCACCCCGTCTCGTTGATCATGAGGTTGGCCGGGACAAAACAGACACAAACTGCCGCCAACCTCATGATCAACGGGGCGGGTGGCGCACCGGAATCCCGCACCCGCGCTTGAGCACCCGTTCCCGCTCGCCCCGCCCGTTCTCGCTTTCCCGGCCTACAGCCCACCAGCCAGCGCCCACGCCGGACGATCAAGGAGTTTTGGTCCTCTGGCGGGCCGAATCCGTACACAAACTCCTTGATCACCTCGGCGGCGGCGCCCGGGGGAGGCAGCTAGGCGAGGCGGAGACGGGAGCAGGGCCGGGGACCGGAGCAGGGGCCATGGCCCAGGGCGGGGACCGGAGTGCGGGCGGGGTGGGTCAGCGGTCGGCTGCGGGGACCGGGTCGGGGGTGTCGGGGCTGTCCAGGGGCTGCAGGCGCTTGGCTCGGCGGCGCAGCCACGCGGTGCTCACCACGCCGGCCAGCACGGCCAGCACCAGCCCGGCCCAGGAGATGTCCTTGAGCCAGTGCTCGGCGGCCTGCCCCAGATAGAACAACAGGTAGGTAGTGCCGAACGCCCAGACCAGCCCGCCCGCGGCGTTCGCCACCAGGAACCGGCGGTACGGCACGCGCAGCGCTCCGGCGAGCGGCCCGGCGAGGATGCGCAGCAGCGCGACGAACCGCCCGAAGAACACCGCCCAGACACCGTGCCGGGCGAAGCTCAGCTCGGCGCGGGCCAGGTGCGCGGGGCCGAGGTGTTTCGGGAAGCGCCGACCGAGCCGCTCCAAGAGGGGACGGCCACCGCGGCGGCCGACGGCGTACCCGACGGAGTCGCCGAGGATCGCGCCGGTGGCTGCGGCGGCGGCCACCCACTCGGGCCCGACGGCGCCGGTGGCGGCGAGCAGGGCGGCGCTGACCAGCACGATCTCGCCGGGCAGCGGGATGCCCATGCTCTCGACGCCGATCACCACGCCCACGAGCAGGCAGATCAGGCCCGGTGGGAGGGCGGCGAGCCAGTGCTGTACGTCGACCACCCCGCCGACCCTACCCGCGCCCGGTCATCCGGCGGGGGCCAAGAACTCCAGCCGGTTGCCGTGCGGGTCGTGCGTGTGGAACCGCCGCATGCCGGGAATCTCCTCGTCGCCCCAGGTCACGGCGTGGCCGGCGGCGTCCAGGCGGGCGGCCAGCTCGTCGAGGTCGGGGCGCACCAGGGCCGGGTGGGCCTTGCGGGCGGGACGGAAGTCGTCCTCGACGCCCAGGTGCAGTTCGGCGTCGTACCCGGTGAACCAGCAACCACCGCGGGCGGCGAGGGCCGGGGGTTTGGGCTTCTCGGTGAGGCCGAGCAAGCCGGTGTAGAAGGAGCGGGACAGATCCTCGGAGCCGCGGGGGCAGGCGAGCAGGACGTGATGGATCATGGTGGCACCTCCTCGTCCCGCAGCGTGGCACGAGGTTGCGTGAATAGCAAGACGGACGTACGGTTTTGTAGAGACCGACGCAGGTAAGTGTTGCCTAAGCACGGCGGCGCTCCGGTCGGTGCGACAAACTGCTCAGGACTACTCACGGTCGCTGGTGTGAAGGAGTACGACGTGGCGAGCCTCGACACCTTCGGTGCGAAGACCCAGCTACGCGTCGGAGACGCGAGCTACGAGATTTTCAAGATCGACAAGGTGGAGGGCCACGAGCGACTGCCCTACAGCTTGAAGATCCTGCTGGAGAACCTGCTGCGGACCGAGGACGGCGCGAACATCACCGCCGACCACATCCAGCAGCTCGGCGCGTGGGACGCCACCGCCGACCCGAGCGTGGAGATCCAGTTCACCCCGGCGCGGGTGCTGATGCAGGACTTCACCGGCGTGCCCTGCGTGGTCGACCTGGCCACCATGCGCGAGGCGGTACGCGACCTCGGCGGCGACGCCACGAAGGTCAACCCCCTCGCTCCGGCCGAGCTGGTCATCGACCACTCGGTCATCGCCGACCTGTTCGGCCGCGAGGACGCCTTCGAGCGCAACGTCGAGCTGGAGTACGAGCGCAACAAGGAGCGCTACCAGTTCCTGCGCTGGGGTCAGACCGCGTTCAACGAGTTCAAGGTCGTCCCGCCGGGCACCGGCATCGTGCACCAGGTCAACATCGAGTACCTGGCTCGTACGATCATGGAGCGCAACGGCCAGGCGTACCCGGACACGGTCGTCGGCACCGACTCGCACACCACCATGGTCAACGGCCTGGGCGTGCTGGGCTGGGGCGTCGGCGGCATCGAGGCCGAGGCCGCGATGCTCGGCCAGCCGGTCAGCATGCTGATCCCCCGCGTCGTCGGCTTCAAGCTCTCCGGCGAGATGCCGGCCGGCACCACCGCCACCGACCTGGTGCTGACCATCACCGAGATGCTGCGCAAGCACGGCGTGGTCGGCAAGTTCGTCGAGTTCTACGGCCCCGGCGTCAGCGCCGTGCCGCTGGCCAACCGCGCCACCATCGGCAACATGTCGCCGGAGTACGGCTCGACCGTGGCGATCTTCCCGATCGACGCCGAGACCGTCCGCTACCTGGAGCTGACCGGCCGCGACGCACAGCAGGTGGCGCTGGTCGAGGCGTACGCCAAGGAGCAGGGCCTCTGGCACGACCCGGAGCGCGAGCCGGAGTACTCCGAGCGCCTCGAGCTGGACCTGAGCACCATCGAGCCGTCGCTGGCCGGCCCGAAGCGCCCGCAGGACCGGGTGCCGCTGGGCAGCGCCAAGACGCTGTTCCGCTCCGCGCTCAGCGACTACGTGGCCGCCGACGAGACCGGTGGCGACCCGGGCCGCAAGCCGGGCGTGCCGCAGCAGGAGAAGCCGTTCGGCGCCGACGGCCCGGCCGACGAGGCGTCCGCCGAGTCCTTCCCGGCCAGCGACTCCCCCGCCAACGGCGTGAACGACCCGGCGGACGCACCGCGCGACCTGGAGACCGCCGCGGTGGGCGCGGGCGGCCGGGCCAGCAATCCGGTACGGGTGACCGGCGCCGACGGCGTCGAGTACGAGCTGGACCACGGCGCCGTGGTGATCGCCGCGATCACCTCCTGCACCAACACCTCGAACCCGCAGGTCATGATCGGCGCCGCGCTGCTGGCCCGCAACGCGGTGGAGAAGGGCCTGGCCCGCAAGCCGTGGGTGAAGACCACCCTGGCGCCGGGCTCGAAGGTCGTCATGGACTACTACGACCGCGCCGGCCTCACCCCGTACCTGGAGAAGCTCGGCTTCAACCTGGTCGGCTACGGCTGCACCACCTGCATCGGCAACTCCGGCCCGCTGCCGGAGGAGGTCTCCGCCGCCGTCAACGAGGGCGACCTCGCCGTCGTGTCGGTGCTGTCCGGCAACCGCAACTTCGAGGGCCGGATCAACCCGGACGTCAAGATGAACTACCTGGCGTCCCCGCCGCTGGTGGTCGCGTACGCGCTCGCCGGCACCATGGACATCGACCTGGCCAACGAGCCGATCGGCGAGGACGCCCAGGGCAACCCGGTGTACCTGCGGGAGATCTGGCCGAACAGCGCCGAGATCCAAGACGTCATCGCCTCCGCGATCGGCGCGACCGGCTTCAGCGCCGCGTACGCCGACGTGTTCGCCGGTGACGAGCGCTGGCAGTCGCTGCCGACCCCGACCGGTGACACGTTCTCCTGGGACGGCGAGTCGACGTACGTGCGCAAGCCCCCGTACTTCGAGGGCATGCAGCAGGAGCCGGCCCCGGTGCAGGACATCGCCGACGCGCGCGTGCTGGCGAAGCTGGGCGACTCGGTGACCACCGACCACATCTCCCCGGCCGGCTCGATCAAGGCGGACTCCCCCGCCGGCAAGTACCTGGCCGAGCACGGCGTGGCCCGGCACGAGTTCAACTCGTACGGCTCCCGCCGGGGCAACCACGAGGTGATGATCCGGGGCACGTTCGCCAACATCCGGCTGCGCAACCAGCTCGTCCCGGGTGTCGAGGGCGGCTTCACCGTCAACCACCTGACCGGTGAGCAGACCTCGATCTACGACGCCTCGATGGCGTACCAGGAGGCGGGCGTCCCGCTGGTCATCCTGGCCGGCAAGGAGTACGGCTCCGGCTCGTCGCGTGACTGGGCCGCCAAGGGCACGATGCTGCTGGGCGTGAAGGCGGTCATCGCCGAGTCGTACGAGCGGATCCACCGCTCGAACCTGATCGGCATGGGCGTGCTGCCGCTGCAGTTCCCGGGCGGGGAGACCGCCGAGTCGCTGGGCCTGACCGGCACGGAGACGTTCTCGATCAGCGGCGTGACCGCGCTGAACGACGGCGACACCCCGCGTACGGTCAAGGTCACCACCGACACCGGCGTGGAGTTCGACGCCGTGGTCCGCATCGACACCCCGGGTGAGGCGGACTACTACCGGCACGGCGGCATCCTGCAGTACGTGCTGCGCCGCATGATCGCCAGCTGACCTTGGATGTAAGGAAGGGCCCCTTCTTAACAGACGTCTGTTAAGAAGGGGCCCTTCCTTACATCTCAGCGCAGGCGGAGCGCGACGGCGCGTGCCTCGGCGTCGGTGAGCGGCAGGAACCACAGGAAGCGCCGCACGATCGCGATCGGGTCCGGGCCGTCGGGGTGGCCGCGCAGGTCGCGGATCGCCTGCCGGGTGAGCCGGGAGAATTCGGGGATCATCGTGGCGCGGCGGGCCGCGTCGGTGGGCGCGGCCCGCAGGGTCGGGCACGGCCAGGGCTCGCCGCAGCGGTCGCAGCGCCAGGCCGGACCGCACGCGCGGTGGCCGGTGAGCGGCAGCACCACCCGGGGGTACGCCGATGTGGGTGTCGGTTCGGTCATGCCTTCACCGTGCCGAGGGTGCCCGAACAATCACACAGCGTTGTGTAATCTCCTCCGGACGGTTCTTTTGCTCCGGGGAGGAACGGGCATGAACCATGCCTTCGTCACCGCGCTGGCCGGCGCCGGCCACACCGCCGAGAGCCTGGCGGAGCGGCTCGGCCTGCACCCGAAGACGGTGGCCCGGTGGGCGAACCCCGGGCACATCCCGCAGAGCCGGCACCGCGCGACTGTGGCGAACCTGCTGGGCCAGCCGATCGAGGCGCTCTGGCCGGACGCGGTCCGCCGCCGCGAGCCCGTCTGGTTCCGCCCATGGGTGGACATCGAACGCGAGGCGGTCGCGCTGCGAGCCTTCCAACTGGCGTGGGTGCCGGGGCTGCTGCAGACCGAGGCGTACGCCCGGGCCACGTTCATCGGCCAGCCGCTGACCGCCGACGAGATCACCGACCTGGTCACCGCCCGGCTGGACCGGCAGGGCATCCTCACCCGGCCGCGCGGGCCGCTGTACGTCGTGGTGCTCGACGAGCAGGTGCTGCGCCGCGCCGCCGCCGGTGACCGGGCGCTGATGACCGCGCAGGTGGCCCACCTGCTGGCCTGCGCCGAGCTGCCGAACGTGCAGCTCCACGTGGTGCCGGCCGACACGCCGACCTATCCCGGGCTGGACGGGCCGTTCGTCATCGCGGAGCTGCGCGACGGCAGCCGGGTGGCGCATGTGGACAGCCAGGCCCGCGCGCAGATCATCGAGCAGCCCTCGGAGATTGCTACCCTGGAGCGTCGGTGGGAACGCATCCGGGGCGAGGCGCTGCCCCGCGCGCGGACCCTGGAACTGCTGAGGGAAGTGGCGAAGGCATGGACCTGAGCGGCGCCCGGTGGCGCAAGAGCACCCGCAGCGGCGGCAACGGCGGCGACTGCGTCGAGGTCGCCGGCAACCTGCCCGGTGTGGTCGGCGTCCGCGACTCGAAGGACCCGGCCGGGCCGGTGCTCACCTTCACCCCGGCCGCGTGGACCCGGTTCCTGACGTCGACCCGCCGCTGAGCCGGTCAGGCCAGCCGCGCGGCGTACACGTGCACCGGATCCCCCGATCCGGACGTCGTCGCACGCTCGAAGCTCAGCCCGATCCGCTCCGCGACCCGCTGCGAGGGCGTGTTGTCCGGGTGGATGATCGCGACGAGGCGGTCGACGCCGCCGGTCGCGCGCGTGGTCGCGACACGCAGCCGCCGCCTCCGTGGCGTACCCGTGACCCTGCGTTGCGGTCAGCAGGTGGTAACCGACTTCGACCTCCATCACCCCGTCCACCGGCTGCGGAGTGAGACCGCAGTCGCCGACGAACTCGCCTGTCGCCCGTGACCTGAGCACCCACAGTCCGAAGCCGTGGCTGCGGTAGATGCCCTCGTTCCAGCGGATCCAGTCCAGTGCCTCCGCCCGGGTCTTCGGCCGCGGGTAGTAGCGCATCACGAGCGGGTCGCCGAGCATGGCGGCCATGTCGTCGAGGTCGTCGACGGTCATCTCGGCAAAGATCAGCCGTTCGGCGGCAGGCGGCGGATCAGCAGTCATCGTGGCCCCGGTCGCTTCGTCACGGCTTCGAGGCTACCGAGGTCGAGCGCCGCTCACGGACCCGGAATTGCAATTCGATGATGTCCCCGCCCTCCCCGATCGCACATCCGACACCGCAAACAATCGACGTCCATGATTCATTGACACGCTCCGAATCCCGTCGATACGTTGCCGACATCGCGATGAACAACGGGGCGCTCCAGTTTCGATCCGGGAATCGAAAACTGGGAAGGATTTCATGAAGACGACGATCAGACTTCTGGCCCTGCCGGCCCTGATCCTGCCGACGATCCTCGCCGGCACTCCGGCTCAGGCCGCCACCGACACCACCTCCGGCACCGCTGCTCCGGCCGCGGTGACCTCGATCGAGCGCAAGGTGGGGTCGTCGGCCGGGCAGGCCAGGGCATACTGGACGGCCGAGCGGATGGCGGCGGCCACTCCCGCCGACGAGGTGGAGAAGGCCGCCGGCCCGGTCACCCAGAGCCCCACGGCGGAGCGGGTACGGCGCTTCGCGGAGGCGGTGGCGCCGAAGGACGGCAGCGGCTTCGGCGCCCAGCTCAACGAGTCGATCACGGTGGGGAAGATCTTCTACACCAGCTCGACCGACGGCCTGGGCCATTACTGCTCGGCGAGCGTGGTGAACAGCCCGGCGCGCAACATGGTCTTCACCGCCGCGCACTGCGTGCACGACGGGCCGGGCCGGGACTGGCACACCGCGAACTGGATGTTCGTGCCGTCCTACCGCAACGGCGCGCAGCCGTACGGCACCTGGGACTGGTCCACGCTCGCGGTGCCCAGCGGCTGGATCAGCACCCGCGAGCGGCAGTACGACGTGGCGGTCGCGCTCGTCTACGGCAGCCGGTCGATCGTGGACGCGGTCGGCGCGAACGGCCTGCTCACCGGCGGTGGGCGCGCGTACCACTACGACGTCTTCGGCTACCCGAGCAACAAGGACAGCGGCGAGATCCAGTGGGTCTGCTCGGGCACGTCGAGGGACGCGGGCAGCAACCGGATCGAGATGAACTGCGGCTTCGGGGGCGGTTCGAGCGGCGGCCCGTGGTACTACAGCTATGACAACACCACCAGGCGCGGTGACGTGCACGGGGTGATGAGCTACTCGAGCGGCACGAACACGAACGGCTCGCCGCACTTCTCCGCCGCGGTGGTGGGGACGCTCTACAACACGTACGCGAACGACACCTGGTGAACGACGGTCCGCCTGGTGTGCCGCCGGCGCACCAGGCGGACCGGCACCGGTCGACCGGTCCGGAGGAGGCGACATGTCACATCGTGTACTGCTCGGCGCGGCCGCCGTCGCGGCGCTCGCCGTGGCTGTGGCCGTCGTGGTCGTCGCGGCGCGCGACGGCGGCGCGGGGCGGCCGGCGCCGCCCGGCCCGGTGGTCGCGACCCACAATCCGAGCCCGGGTGCCACCGACCCGTCCGAATACTGGACGAGGGAACGAATGCGGGACGCGATCGGCGACTGAATCAAGAATTGCATTCGGCGCCCAGGTGCGTCGAATTTCGTCCCGCTCACGATCACCGGCCGAGCCCGGCGCGCAATTCCCATTTCAGGGGCGTGAGTGCCGCGTGCGTTCACGGGACGGTATCGGAGTAGACCTCGACGTCGTAGAGCAGTTGCACGTTGCGGCGTCCGTTGGTGATGCCGACGAAGACCGGGTCACCGGCCGGGGTGCGGCCCTGGCACCACACCTGCTCCCGGGCCGCTTCCCGCGACTCGTGATGCACGCCGCCCTCGCGATGCGTCTGCAGGACGCGGCGGGCGGTGGTCGGGTCGCTGTCGAGGTGGATCCGCAGCAGGGGCATGACGCGCCCTCCTTGCCACTGTCGGGGCCGGACTGCCGACTGACCACGCGCGCCTCTCAGCCGGCGGCGCTCTCCAGCACGGCCTTGAGCCGGGCCAGATCCGCCTCGACCAGCGCGGTGTCCCGGTCGAAGTCCGTGTCGCTCATGCCGGGCATCCGGCGCAGGCTGAACACCACCTCGGTGGCGTTGCCGTCGGCGATGGCGCGCAACGGCACGTACACCGTCTCGCCCGACGGCGTCCGCACCTCGTGGTCGAGCACGCCGTACTCGTTGGCCGGGGCGAACGTGAGCCGCGCCCGCCCTTCGGGTGTGTCCACGAACCACTGGCCGTCGATGAGGTTCACCGAACCGCCGAGGCCCGGCGCCCAGCGGGGCAGGTTCGCCGGGTCGGCGGCGAAGGCGTAGACCTCCGCGACCGGACGGTCGATGTGGACGGCGAGGTGGCGGGTGTCAGTGGCCATGCGCCGATGGTGCCATGCCTGTCGCAAGCGCACGCTACGCTGCCGCCGATTCCGACCGGCACCCCTGAGAGGCACCCCGTGGGCATGATCTTCAACGCACGCCGGCTGTCCGCCGAGGAGCTGGCGGCGGTCCTCGCCGACCCGGAGAAGGTCGACACCCTGTTCCAGGGTGGCCCGGACGAGCTCGACCTCGACAAGGCGTGGCACGGGCTGCACTACCTACTGACCGGCGACACGTACGAGATCCGGGGCGACGCCGGGCCGGCCGTCCTGGGTGGTGACCCGATCGGGCCGGACCTGGGGATGGGCCCGGCGCGGCTGCTGATGCCCGACGCCGTCCGCGCTGTGGCCGGCGGGCTCGACGCGATCGACGAGGCGACGCTGCGGGCCCGCTTCGACCCGGCAGCCTTGTCGGAGGCCGAGATCTACCCGCACATCTGGGACGACGGCGCCGACGAGTTCGACGCCTACCTGCTGCCGAACTTCACCGCGCTGCGTGACTTCTACCGCGCCGCGGCCGAACAGGGGGACGGCCTGCTGCTCGCCATCACGTGACCCGCGCCCGAAGTGGGCCGCCGGAAACGAACCGGCGGAAAGCGGGTACGCGCCGACGAACGGGCGCCGGTAGCGTGCCGGCGTGGGACTCGACGCGTTCGTGTACTGCCGGTGCTGGCAGGACGGCCTCACCACGCCGTGCCCGGTCGGACCGGTCGGCATCGACGAGGACGGCTGTCTCGCGCTGTTGCGGCAGTGGGAGGGCAACGAGGCCGCGCACCGCACGTTCGACGCCTGGCTGGCGGAGGCGTGCCCGCACAAGGCCATGGAGCAGGCGAGCGAGCACGTTTCCAACTGGGCCGGCGTACGCCTGTTCCAGCAGGCGCTACGCGCCGCCGGCCCGGAGCGCTTCCCGACGCTCGCCACCGCGCTGCCGAACCTCAACGGCGGCTCGCTGC
This sequence comes from Micromonospora sp. NBRC 110037, assembly GCF_001652995.1. NCBI lineage: Bacteria > Bacillati > Actinomycetota > Actinomycetes > Micromonosporales > Micromonosporaceae > Micromonospora > Micromonospora sp. NBRC 110037. The sequence continues at coordinate 328,244 of NZ_BBVA01000002.1, read as the reverse complement.
CGGCCGACCGGGCGGCGGTGGCGCTCGCCGAGCTGGACGCGTTCGCGCGCACCGATCGGATCACCGACGGGGTCGAACTGATCGACGAGGCGACCGGCCGGGTGCTGATGCAGTACGTCGAGAGCTACCACGGGGTGTTCATGCTCGGCCCGGACTTCCGGGCCGGGGTAGATCCGGACGGCTTCTTCGTCGTCGACACCGCCGACCCGCCGGTGACGCTGTTCCGGGCCGTCCGGTTCGGCCAGCGGCCGCTGCCCGGCGACCGGGTGGAGCTCACCGCCGGCGGGACACGGACGGTGCTGGCGATGCGACCCGTGGGCGAGCACGGCGAGCCGCCGCCCGAGCGGCTCGCGGTGCGGTCCCGGAGCCGGTCGGGCAGCGACTTCGCCTACATCGTGGAGCCGCTGCGCCGGCTGTGCGCGGCGTCGGTGGCGACCGGCAACCCGGTCATGTGGTTCTGACGGGCCACCCTCGACAGCCGGTCCGCACCGCGCTCTGATGGACCACCGCATGTCCGGGCGTGTCGTCCGGGGAAGATGACGTCACCTGAGAGCGGTATACCCCGCCGTGAGCGTCACGCTCAGTCACGTCTAGAAGCTGACCGGAGTCACCACGGGATCGTGCCCGCGTCCTCGAAGTAGCCGCCGGTCGGCCCGTCGTCGGGCAGCGTCGCGAGCCGGATCGCGATCGCCGCTCCCTGCTGCGGGGTCCGCACACCGCGGAAGCTGTTGAGGTCGGTGGCGGTGAAGCCCGGGCAGGCGGCGTTGATCAGGATGCCGGTGTCCGCCAGCGCCCGCGCGTACTGGATGGTCACCGCGTTGAGCATGCTCTTCGACGGTGAGTAAGCCACCGACAGCGGCCCGGTCTGGTCCTCTCCGGTGGAGGCGCTCTGCCGGGTCAGCGAGCCGACACCGCTGGACATGTTGACGATCCGGGGCGACGCCGAGCGGCGCAGCAGCGGCAGCATCGCCTCGGTCACCCGGACCACCCCGATCACGTTCACCTCGACGGCGGTCCGGATGGTCGCGAGGTCGACGTCGCCCGGGTGCTGCGGAACGCCACCTGTCACGCCCGCGTTGTTGACGAGCACGTCCAGACCGCCGGCCTCCGTCTCCAGCAGCCGGGCGGCGGCGGTCACGCTCGCGTCGTCGGTGACGTCCAGCGGTACGCCGAACGCGTCCACGCCGCCCGCGCGCAGCTTCGCCACCGCCTCGGCGAGCCGCCGCTCGTCCCGGGCGCCGACGCCCACCCGCCAGCCGAGCGCGCCCAGGCCGGCCGCGATCTCGTACCCGATTCCCTTGTTCGCGCCGGTCACCAGCGCGATCGTCCGTTCGCTCATGCCCTCGATCCTGTCCGCGGGCCGCGCGGGCCTCCAACACCGCTTCGGTGGCGCGCGATACCCGGAAGGTATCGATGCGGCGGTACGGTGGCGGGATGGAGACGCGGGAGCTTCGCTACTTCGTGGCGGTCGCCGAGGAGCTGCACTTCGGCCGCGCCGCGCGGCGCCTGGGCATCGCCCAGCCGCCGCTGTCGCGAGCGATCCGGCAGCTCGAACGCCGTCTCGGCGTGACTCTGCTGGAGCGGGACAGCCGCAGCGTCGCGCTCACCGCGGCCGGGTCGGTGCTGCTGCGGGAGGGCCGGGCCGCACTCGACGCCGTGGCCGCCGCCGACCGCCGCACCCGACGCGCCGGGCAGGCCGCTACCGGTGGCCCCGGGCTGGTGCTGGCGACCAAGACCGGGGCGTCGAGCGAGCTGCTGCCGAAACTGCTCGGCGCGTACGCCGCCGAGCCGGACGCGGTCCCGGTCGAGGTTCTGCTGTGCGGCATCGGCGAGCAGGAACGGCTGCTGCGCGACGGGCGGGCCGACGTGGCGCTGCTGCACCTGCCGTACGACTCGACGACCGGGCTGGACACCGAAGAGCTGATCACCGAGCCGCAGGTGGCGATCCTGCCGGCCGGGCATCCGCTGGCCCGGCGACCGCACCTGCTGATGGCCGAGGTGGAGGCGCTGCCGGGCCTGCCCATGCCGCGCTGGCCCCGGGCCGACGGGTCGTATCCGGACGGGCCCGGCCCCGAGGTCCGGGACCACGCCCAGTTGTTCCAGCTCATCGCGCTCGGCCGGACCGTGGTGGTGCTGCCGGAGTCGGCCCGGTCGCTGCTGCTCGCCGACCTGGCCACCGTGCCGGTGCCGGACGCGCCGGCGGTGACCACAGTCATCGCGTGGCCACCGCACAGCCGGTCCCGGGCGCTGGCCGGCCTGATCCGGACCGCCACCCGCCTCTGACGCTCGTGCCTAGGCGGGCAGGTCCTTGCGCATCTGCTGGGTGACCACCCGGTATCCCGACGTCTCGTACAGCTTGCGCGCCGTCTCGTTGGTGCCGAAGACGTTCAGCTCCAGCGCCTGGGCGCCGTGCTCCCGGGCCGCCCGCTCCCCCGCCGCGAGCAGCGCCCGCCCGAGCCCCCGGCCCCGGTGCCCGGCGGCCACCTCGATGTCGTAGAGGAACGCGCAGTCGGCGAGACCGCGAGGGTGGGTCAGGCCGATCCACAGCCAGCCGACCGGTGAGCCGTCGGCAAGCTCGCCGACCAGGAACAGCATGCCGGGCGTGGCCATGCCCTGCGGCAGGAAGCCGGCGGTGGCCTCCCGGGCCCGGTCGAGCGCCTCCTCGGGCGTCCAGTTGCCGGCCGTGACGTGCTCGCGCGCGTACCCGGCGGCAAGCTCGTCCTGCCAGCTGTCGAACTCCTCCGGTGACATCGCCCGGACACTCAGCTCGGTCATGCGACGCAGCCTCAGTCGCCGGCGGCGCGGCGGCGCGCCTCGCGCAGCTTCATGGCGTGTTCCAGCAGCGTGATCAGCACCTCCTTGGCCGACTCACGCTTGCGCGCGTCGCACAGCACCACAGGTACGCCCGGGTCCAGGTCGAGCGCCGCCTGCACCTCGTCGAGCCGGAACTTCTTGGCCCCCTCGAAGCAGTTCACCGCCACCACGAACGGCGTGCCGCGCCCCTCGAAGTAGTCGATCGACGGGAAGCAGTCCGCCAGGCGGCGCGTGTCGGCGAGCACCACCGCCCCGAGCGCGCCGAGCGCCAGCTCGTCCCAGACGAACCAGAACCGGTCCTGCCCGGGCGTGCCGAACAGGTAGAGCACCAGGTCGTCGCTGATGGTGATCCGGCCGAAGTCCATCGCCACGGTGGTGGTCGACTTCTCCTCCACGCCGGACAGGTCGTCGATGCCGATCCCGGTTTCGGTAAGCACCTCCTCGGTGCGCAGCGGCTTGGTCTCGCTGACCGCGCCCACCATGGTGGTCTTGCCGACGCCGAACCCGCCCGCGATCAGGATCTTGATCGCGGTGGGCAGCGGCCCGGCGCCCGCCGGCCGCTCAGAGCGCCCGTAGTCCATTGATAACCGCCTCGAAAACGTGCTCGTCGGGAAGGCCGGCGGTGGTCGCGCGCGGCTCGCGTACCTGCACCAGACTGCGGGCGGCCAGGTCTCCGAGGAGGACCCGGACCGTGCCCACCGGCAGGTCGAGATGGGCGGCGATCTCGGCCACGGAGAGAATCCGCTGGCAGAGGCCGACTATCGCCACGTGCTCCGGGCCCAGCCCGGACTCCGACCCGACATCCGTGCGGGTCGCGGTGACCAGCGAGATCAGGTCGAACGTGCCGGTCACCGGGCGGGCCCGGCCGCCGGTGACCGCGTACGGGCGCACCACCGGGCCGGCGTGGTCGTCCACCCACTCCTGCTCCGCGGACTCCCCCCGGCCGGTCATCGTGCCGCGTTCTCGCCGAGGGGCTGTTCCCGGGTCGGTGACGCGACGAACCGGCCGACCCGGGTGACGAGCATGGCCATCTCGTACGCGATCAGGCCGACATCCGCGTCCTCCGAGGCCAGCACCGCCAGGCAGGCGTTACGCCCGGCCGCTGTGACGAACAGGAAGGAGGACTGCATCTCGATGATGGTCTGCTGCACCTGCCCGCCGCCGAACCGCTTGCCCGCGCCACGGGCCAGGCTCTGGATGCCCGCCGCCATGGCGGCCAGGTGCTCGCCGTCGTCCCGGCTCAATCCGCGGGACGAGGCCATCAGCAGTCCGTCGGTGGAGAGCGCCACGGCGTGCTCCGCCTGCTTGACCCGGCCGACCAGGTCATCCAGCAGCCACGTCAGATCCGCGCTCGAAGCCGTCTTCTGCGCCACTCGTCGTCCTCTTCTTTCCGGCTGTGTGCCGTCAGCTTCCGGTTTCCGTCGCGTCGACGTCCCGGTCAGGTAACCTGCTCGTCCGCGTCGGCCGGCGCACCGCCGGCCCCCTGAGCCCCGCCGAGCAGGCGCGCGGCATCGGTACGGCCGCGTCGGGTGCCGCTCTGGTAGGAGCTCATCATCCGGCGCACCTGCTCCGGTGCACGCGCCGTGTCATCGTCGGCGGCGTCGTCGTCCGCCTCGGTCTGGTCGTGCCGCAGTTCCGGCGCGAGGCTGGCCTGGCGTACCCGGACCGGCAGTCCCGCGTCGGTGACCGGCGTCGTCTCCGCCTCGGTCTCCGGCTCCGTCGCCGGCGACGCCTCCGCCGCGTCGGTCGTGGCGGCGGGCCGCCGCTCCACCACCGCCAGCTCCGTGGTGGGCCCGGCCACCGCGGGCTGCCGCTTGCGGGTACGCGCCGGCAGCCCGGACGGGGTCAGCCGGGGCGCCCGCGTCACCGGCTCCGGCACCTGCGGGGCGGGCTCGGCCGGCTGGTCCGGTTCGGCGGCGCCGTCCGGGCCGGACGGGATCGCCGGCCCGTCGCCGGCCGGAGTGCTCCGCACCGGGTCCGGCGCGGGCGCCACGGGCAGGGCCGTCCCGGGTGCGGGAAGGGCCTCGGCCGCGTCGGCGCCGTCAGCGGTGATCAGTTCACGCGGGATCAGCACCACGGCGGTGGTCCCGCCGTACGCGGATTCCTTGAGCTGCACCTTGACGCCGTGCCGCTCGGTGAGCCGGCTGACCACGAACAGGCCCAGCCGGGCGGCGTCGGCCAGGTTCAGCTCGGACCGGTCGACGATGCGCGCGTTGGCGGCGGCCAGCTCGTCGGGGCTCATGCCGAGGCCCCGGTCCTCGATCTCGATGGCGAAGCCGTTCGCCACGAGCTGACCGCGAACCTCGACAGTGGTCTGCGGCGGCGAGAAGGAGAGCCCGTTCTCGATCAGCTCGGCCAGCAGGTGGATGACGTCACCGACGGCGCGGCCGGTCAGCGACACCTCGCCGAGTGGGCGCACCGTGACCCGGGTGTAGTCCTCGACCTCGGCTACCGCGCCGCGGACCACGTCGACCATCGGCACGTTGCGTCGCCAGGCCCGGCCGGGCGTGGAGCCGGAGAGCACGATCAGGTTCTCCGCGTTGCGCCGCATCCGGGTGGCCAGGTGGTCGACCCGGAACAGGTCCTCCAGCTCCTCGGCGTCGTGTTCCCGGCGTTCCATCGCGTCCAGCAGCGTGAGCTGCCGGTGCACGAGCGCCTGGGTGCGCCGGGCCAGGCTGAGGAAGACGTCGCGTACGCTGCGGCGCAGCTCGGCCTGCTCGACGGCGGTGCGGACGGCGGTCTCCTGCACGACGTTGAACGCCTTGCCCACCTGGCCGATCTCGTCGTCGCCGAACTGCAACGGCGGCGCCTCGCGGGCGACGTCCACCTCGTCGCCGCGGCCCAGCCGCTCCACCACGCTCGGCAGCCGCTCGTGCGCCAGGTTGAAGGCCGCCTCGCGCAGCCGTTCGAGCTGCCGCACCAGCGACCGGGCCGTGGTGATCGAGACGACCACGGAGGCGATGACGGCGAGCAGGCCGAGACCGGCGGCGAGCACCAGCCGCACGATGACGCCGATCGCTACCGGCATGGCCCGGGACACGATGTCCTCGCCGCCGGCCAGGATCACCCCGCGCAGGTCGGCCATCGCCTGCTCGGCGGCGGCCTGCCACGCCGCTGCGGTCACCGGCGGGCGCACGTCGGCGCCCTTGGCCGCGAGGACCCGGTCCTGAAGGGTCTGCAACTGCTGGAACGCGTCGCCCTCGACCATCCGCTCGAAGCGTGCGCGGTCGGTCGGGGCGAGCTCCCGGGCGGTGCGGTCGGCGAGGAACCACTGCGCGCCGACCAGGCGGGCGAACGCGGTCTGCTCGGCCACGGTGATCCGGTTGGCCGCGATCGCACCGGTGATCAGCGCGTCCTGTTGGGACAGCAGCTCCCGGGACCGGTTGAGGTCGATGAGCGCGGCGGTGTCCTTGGCGATCTCGTCGTCGTCGAGGCCGCCGAGCGCGTCGAAGACGGCGAAGATCGCGTCGACCGCCTCGTCGTACGCGGTGAGCGTGGCGGTGCGGTCGATGGTCTTGCGGCTGACGTCGGCGCGTACCTGGCCGATCTGGTCCAGCTCGGTCTTCAGCTCGCCGAGCCGCTGCATCAGCTCCTCGCTGGCCGGGATCTCGGTACGCCAGTCCTGCACCGAGCGCCACAGCGCGGTGGCGGTCTCGTCGGTACGGGCGCGCTGGGCGTCCAGCTCCCGCAGCCGGCCCGGATCGGACTCGCCCAGATAGCGCAGCGACAGCCGCCGCTCGGCCTGCAGCTCCTGCAGCAGCGGGTCGCTCGGCTCGAAGACGCGCGCGTTGAGCGTCTGCACGCCGAGCAGGTTGAACCCGTCCCGCACGGTCACCCACGCGGCGAACGCCCAGAGCGCGGTCAGCGACGCCAGCAGCGCGATGATCTTCGTACGGAGATTCGTACTGCGGGAACCCATCACACCGTCCTGGCCCGGTCTACGGTCGGTCCGAAATCCGATCGACTCCGGCGCACGCTAGCAGCCGTCGTGAACTCCATTCAAGCGATCCTGATCATGGTGGGTCCGGCCTCGACGGCGCGGCCGGAGGCCGCCAGCACCGCCGCGCGCACGATCTGCGTCGGGCGGTAGAGATCCTTGTCGTGCCATAGTGCCGGTTCGTCGTCGCATCCGTCCAGCTCGGACAGTCGACGGCGTCCGCGGGCGAGCGCCGCGGCGATCCGCGCGTCCCCGGAACGGCCTGCGCCGGCCAGTGCGAGCACCGCGTACGCGGTCTCCTCGGCGGTGCCGTGCCACAGTCCCCAGGAGCCGTCCGGGCGCTGCGTGTCCAGCAGCCAGGCGACGCCCCGCTCGACGGCGGCACGCGCCGTGCCGTCGGGCGCGTGGTCGGCCAGCGCCAGCAGCACCGCGTACGTGGCGTAGCAGGCCGAGGCGTGCCAGCGGTCCTCCCAGCGCCCGTCCGGCTGCTGCCGCTCCACCAGCCACTCGGTGACCCGGCGGCGGGCGCCGGTGACGCCGGGTCCGCTCGGCTGCTCGCCGAGCGCGTCGAGCACGTGCGCGTTAGTGGTCAGCGACGCGCCGTCCTCCCCCGGCCAGGTGCAGAAGTGCCGTCCGGTGTCGAACCCGGCCAGCGGCCCGACGCCGGGGGCGCGGCCCAGCCGGGCCAGCGCGTAGAGCGTGACAGCTGTGGTGTCCGCGTCGGCGGGCAGGCCGGGCGCGGTGGCCGCGCCGGACGGGCCGACGGCGGCGCGCAGCTCGGTGAGCACCGGCTCGGGCGCGCCGACCGGCACACCGGCCCGGACCAGGATGCCGAGCACCCAGGCGCGCTCGAAGACGGTGATCGGGCTGGCGCAGGGCACCGGGCCGGGCCGGGCCACCGCGCGCAGATAGTCCAGCGCCGCTCCGGGCTCCGGACGGCCCAGCCAGGCGGCAGTGGCGGCCGGGGAGGCGCCCACCGCGCCGCTGGCCGAGGGACGCACGCCGGCCGCCCGGTACGCCAGCTCACCGGCGACCTCCAGCGCGTGCGCCAGCTTCTCCGGCACGGGCCGCCCGGCGGCCAGCAGCGCGCGTACCCGGGTCAGGCGGGCCGGGTCGAGACCGGCCGGCAGCGGCAGGCGGGGCCGGCCGGCCCACTCGGCCAGCCCGGGTGGCGGCCCGGCCGGTCCGGTGAGGTGCCGGTCCACGGCAGTGAGCAGCGCGGGCACGATCAGGTCGGTGGCCGGCAGGTCGGGCGGCGCGTCGCCGCGCAGCGCGCCGGACAGGAACGTCAGGCCCCGGTGGGCCGCGGCGGCCGGCACGGCGGCCGGGCCGTCGCGACGCAGCACGGTCAGCAGCGCCTCGACCGCGCTCAGCGTCGGCACCAGCGCGTACCCGCCGGGACCGCCCCAGCCGCCGTCCGGCCGCTGCCGGGCCAGCAGCCAGGCCAGGCGCCGGTCGTGGCCGTCCAGCCAGGGCGCGAGCGCGACCAGCCGGGCGGTCTCGTAGACCGACGGCGACGTCTGCCCGGCCGGCTCGCCGGTGAGCGCGGCGACCAGGTCGTGCGCGGTCCCGGACCGGGTGGCGGGCACCGATCCGGCGGTGAGCGTCACCGCACGCCCCAGAAGTCGGTGTTGCGGTAGAAGCCGGTGGTGAAGCCGAGCTGCCGGGACAGGAAGTCGGCTTCCCGGGGCGCCTCACCGGCCAGCTTCGCCAGCCGGACGCGGCAGTGGTCGACCTGCTCGGCGAACCGCCGCTCGACCTCGGCCGGGTCGTCCACCAGCAGCAGCGCGTTGAGGTCGCCGGACTCGGCGTCGCGGCGGTGGGTGCCGAGGTCGTTCACCAGCCGCAGGGCCCGCTGCACCTCGTCGCTGACGGCGACCGCGTGGTCCATCGCCTCGGCGGTGGACACCGATCCGGTGTGGATCCAGTGCGCCACGTTGACCACTGTGGCGGCGAGGTTGTCGGCGTTTGCGAGGTAGTCGGCGAGCGTGGGGCGGCCGGTGCGCCGCCAGTCCCACTCGCGGGCCATCGCGTCGAGCGTGCGTTCCATCGCCGCACGCCAGTGGCCGCGCAGCGCCGGGTAGCCGGGCGCGGCGGCCACGTCGTCGCGCAGCTCGGCCAGGAACCGGCCCAGTGGGTCGTCGGTGCCGGCGCCGTCGAGCACGTCCAGGCAGACACCGGTGATCCGGTCGACCTCGGCCCGGCTGGTGGCCTGGTGGTCGACCAGCCAGTCCACGGCGAAGCCCCAGAGCACGGCGCGGTTGGTCACGGCCAGCTCGGCGGCGCTGTGCCAGGGGGCGCTGAACGCCATCGCCTGGGCGATGCTGCTGAACAGCGTCGCGTCGAACGGGTCCGCGGGGAACAGCTCCGGGTGCGCGGCGGCGGCCTTGCGCAGGCCGCGCTGGCCCTGCGCGGCGAGCGCGCAGACCCGGCCCTGCTCCGCGGCGACGGCGAGTAAATCCGGTGTCGGCCCGTCGGTCATGCCCGCTCCGCCCGCCCGGCCGCGACGAGTGTCAGCTCCACCCGCTCGCGCGGCCGCAGCGCCGCGGCCAGCCGCAACCCGGGTACGCCGGGGCGGTGCAGCCGGAACCGGTAGCGGCTGAGCATGGTGGCGAGGATGAGCTGCGCCTCCAGGTAGAACAGGTACATGCCGAGGCACTGGTGCGGCCCACCGCCGAACGGGAAGTGGGCGTACCGGTGCCGGGCCCGGACCCGCTCGGGCCGGAACCGTTCCGGGTCGAACTCGTCCGGGCGGTCCCAGAACTGCCGCATCCGCTGGGTGATCAGCGGGCTGACCGCCATCGTCGCGCCGGGCTCGATCGGCACGCCGTCGATGACGTCCCCGGCGACCGCGCGGCGCGGGATGATCCATCCGATCGGGTAGAGCCGCAGCAGTTCGTCCAGCACCATCCGGGTGTACGTGAGCCGGCTCAGGTGCTCGCGGCGTACCGGCTCGCCCCCGACCACCTCGTCGATCTCGGCGTAGAGCCGCTCGGCCACCTCGGGGTGCTGGTCCAGGTGCGGCCAGGCCCAGGTCAGCACGTTGATCGTGGTCTCGGTGGTGGCGGCGAACATGGCCACTGTGTCGTTGCGGACCTGCCGCTCGTCGAGCTGCCGCCCGTCGTCGGTGCGGGCCTGCCAGAGCGTCGAGATGACGTCGTCGCCCTGGTCGGCGGACTCGCGGGTCTCGCGGACGATCGGCACCAGCACGTCGTCCACGATGCGTACGGCACGGGCGAACGTGCGGTCGCCCGGCATCGGCAGCGACAGCGGCGCGAACGGCACGATGATGCGGGGGATGACGGCGGTGGCGATCCGGTCCTGCGCCTCGATCACGCGCATCGCGTCCGGCACCGAGATGCGGTCGGCGAAGAGCACCTTCATGATCGCCCGGCTGACGATGCGCGCCTGCTCCACGCCGATGTCGACCGGACGGCCGGCGCGGGCCGGCTCGTCCAGCTCGTCGACCGCGTCGCGGATCGCGTCGGCCATGCCGTCGACCAGCGCCTCGACCCGTTTGGCGGTGAACATCGGCTGGAGCATGCGCCGGCTGGCCGACCAGATCTGCCCCTCGCCGAGGATCCCCTCGCCGAACAGCCGCTTGACCGGACGCCAGAACAGCCCATCGCCTGCTCGTTCGTAGTTGTCCGCCCGGTCGCGCAGGACGTGCTGCACGTGCTTGGGGTGGGTGACGAGGTAGGGGCGGAACGAGCCGAGGTTCAGCCGGACCAGTTCACCTTCGGTACGGTTGCCGATGTCGATGAGCGCCCGGGCGGGGTCGCGGAGCACCGCCGGCAGGATCTGCCGCAGCGGCACGGTTCGGGGTCGGCCGGTGGGTCCCGGTGTGTCCGTTGGTTCGGGCACCTGAACGCTCCCTCGGTTGACTCAGGGTCGCGGCTTCGTATCGACCCGTGACGTTGCTCGCGAGCATGCCATCCTGAGCCGCAGATCAAAAGGCAGGTCGGAGGATATTTCACGTAACAACAATCTCTTTGTCGAGAATGGAGCCCGTGGGATGTGCGTCACTCCCGTACACAGTGGTGGTTGCGGAGCGCGAGCAGCGCTCACCTATCGCGGACGCCGGCAGAACGCGGGCGCGGACCCGTCCGCTGTGCCAAGCTTCGGGCATGGACGACAAGACCATCCTGAGCCGGATCTCGGAACTCGTCGACGAGGAGCACCGGCTGCGGGCCGACGCGCAGCAGCACGAGTCCGGCACCGACGACGAGGCCCGGGAGCGGCTGCGGGCCCTGGAGGAGTCCCTGGACCAGTGCTGGGACCTGCTGCGCCGTCGCCGGGCCGCGCGCCAGGCGCACGGCGACCCGGACGCCCAGGGCGAGCGCCCGGTGCCGGAGGTCGAGCGCTACCTGCAATGACCCGCACGGGTGGGCGTCCCGGGCGGCTCGACCACCCGGGACGCCCGCCCGTCAGCGGATCCCCGCCTCCCGCAGTAGCGCCTCGGTGAGCGCCTCCGGATCGGTGACGGTGGCCGGCATCCCGCGGGCGGCGAACCAGGCGGCCACCACCCGCACGTCCCGGCCCAGGAACTCGCCGCCCTGCGGGTTGGCCACCACGTCGACCACCTGCGGCAGGTCGATCATCACCAGCCGGCCCGCGTGCACCAGCAGGTTGTACGGAGACAGGTCGCCGTGGGCGTACCCGGCCCGGGCCAGCACGGTGAGCGCCTCGACCAGCTGATCCCACAGGTCACGCAGCTCGGCGGCGTCGGGCCGGACCTGCGCCAGCCGTGGCGCGGCCTCCCCCGCCTCGGCGTCGCCGACGAACTCGAGCATCAGCTCGGTGCCGAGCAGCTGCACCGGATAGGGCACCGCGATCCGCCCGGAGGCGGCGCCGATCTCCCAGAGCTGGGACAGCGCGGCGAACTCGGCCGCCGCCCACTGCCCGGCGATCATCTGCCGGCCGAACGCGGTCCGGCCGGTCATCGCCCGCATCTCCCGCGACCGGCGTACCCGGCGGCCCTCCAGGTAACCGGCGTCGCGGTGGAAGAGCCGGTGCTGGGCGTCGCGGTACCGCTTGACCGCCAGCAGGCACGAACGGTCGGTGTCCGGCACGGCGCGGCGGACCAGGTGGACGTCCGCCTCCTTGCCGGTCTTGAGCACCCCCAGCTCGGTGTCCCGGGCGGCCAGTTCGGTGACCAGCCAGTCCGGGTACGGCTCGGGGCCGTGGACGGCCCGGTCCCAGGAGGACCAGCTGTCCTCCGCGTCGGGCTCGGCGTCCGGGTCGGCGAGGGCCGGCGTGGGCCGCCCCCGCTTCAGGAAGTCGGTTTCGTCGTCGTCGAAGCGGCTCTTGCCGCGGCCACGGCGCTGCGGCGCCGGGAAGTCGTGATCGCGCACGGGTGGATCTGTCCTTCGATCGAGGCTGGTGGAGGCAGGTGGTACGACCCTGCGAAAACGGCCATGACCGACCTCCTCTCCTCGACCGGGCACCCCCCGGCTGCGCACTCGCGCGGCACCATGCTCGTACGCGCCCCGGCGCGGGTCAACGGATTTCCGCACGGCGCCGCCGCGCTGCCTGCCGGCCCGCGCCGCCGGTCAGCCGGCCAGCACTGCGGCGACGGCCGCGATCAGCCCGTCCTCGATCCGGGTCGGCGCGAACCGGGGGTCCGACCAGCGGCGCCCCCGATGCAGCCAGACGCTGGGCAGGCCCACCGCGGTCGCGCCGCCGATGTCCGCCTCCGGGCTGTCGCCGACCACCCACGCACCACGCAACGGCATCCGGGCCCGCTGGGCGGCGAGCGCGAAGATCCTCGGGTTCGGCTTGCTGACGCCGGCCTCCTCCGAGATCACCCAGTCGGCGACGTAGCGGTCCAGGCCGGTCTTGCGGATCTTGGCGTCCTGCTGACGGGACGCTCCGTTGGTGACCACCACCGGCACCCAGCCGGCGTCGGCGGCGATCCGCAGCGCGCAGGCCACCAGCGGATCGAGCCGCATGTGCGCCACCACGCCGTCGTGCAGCTCGTCCACCAGGTCGATCGAGGGGATGCGCAGCGCGTACCGGTCGCGGATCGCGTCCGCGACGTCCCACCGGTTGGTCAGCCCGTCGGCGTCCACCGACACCAGCCAGTCGAGGTCGGCGGGCGGCGCGCCGATGCCCGCCAGGAAGCGTTCTCCCCAGACACGGAACGGCCCGTCGCGGTCCAGCAGGGTGTTGTCCAGATCGAGCAGGAGCAACGGCACTTGGGCACCCTACGGGAACGCTCGGAGCACCGACAGGGCCCCGGGCCCAGCCACGGTCAGGCGACGAGCGCCGTACGGGCCGCGCCGGCGTCCACCGGCCGGTCGAGCAGCATGGTGTGCGCCGCGCGGGTGGCCGCCAGCGCGTCCGGGGCCAGCGTCGCCACCAGCACGTCCTCGCCGGTGTCGGCGCCCCGCGCCAGCGGCCGGCCCTCCGGGTCGTACACCGCCGCGCCGCCGTTGAACCGCCAGGGGTCCGCGCCGCCGACCGCGTTGGCGAACACGACGTACATCGTGTTGTCCAGCGCCCGGGCGGCGTAGTAGAGGTCGCGGCGGTGCGCCGAGCCGGCCAGGTAGCCGCTCGGGCAGAGGTACCCGTGCGCGCCGTCCCCGGCCGCCGCCCGCGCGTGCTCCGGGAAGCAGCCGTCGTAGCAGACGCCCAGGCCCAGCCGCCACGTGTCGACTTCGAGCGTGGCGCCCCGGCGGCCGGCGTCGAACAGCTCGCGCTCGCCGCTCCAGAGCTGCTGCTTGTCGTACGCGGCGGTGACCGTGCCGGCCGGGTCGACGACGAGCGAGGAGATGGTGCGCCGCCGGTCGGGGTGGCGGACGGCGGCGCCGATCACCACTGCCGCGCCCGCGTCGGCGGCGGCGGTCCGCAGCGGGTCCAGCCGGGGGTCGGCGACCCGGCCGTCGGCGTCGGCGGCCACGTCGGTGCCCTCCGGGTCGGCGCCCAGCGTCGGCGGGTGGTACGCCGGCAGGAACAGCTCGGGCAGCACCACGACCCGGGCGCCCTCGGCCCGGGCGACGAGGCGGGCGGCGGCGCGGGCGTTGCCGGCGACGTCACCGGGGACGGGCTGGGCCTGGACGGCGGCGACGGTGAGCGGGCGCGCGGGAAGGGCGGTCACACGCCGATCCTAACCATCGGACGCGGCCGGATGATCTTCCGAATCCGCATCTCAAGCCGTACGTACGGTTTGCATCACGCGGTTCCACCTGCGACGATCCGTTCGTGCCCAGAGTAAGTCAGGACCAGCTCGACGCGCGCCGGCAGGAGATCCTCGCGGCGGCGCGGGCGTGTTTCGCCCGGCACGGCTACGAGGGCGCCACAGTGCGGCGGCTGGAGGAGGCCACCGGCCTGTCCCGGGGTGCGATCTTCCACCACTTCCGGGACAAGGACTCCCTGTTCCTCGCCGTCGCCGAGGACGACGCCGCCGCCATGGTGGAGACGGTCGCCCGCAACGGCCTGGTGCAGGTCATGCGCGACCTGCTGGCCCGGGCGGTCTCGCCCGACACGACCGGCTGGCTCGGCAGCCAGCTGGAGGTCTCGCGCCGGCTGCGTACCGACCCGGCCTTCGCCAAGCGCTGGGCGGAGCGTTCCGAAGCCATCGCCGCGGCGACCCGGGAGCGCCTGGTACGCCAGCGCGAGGCCGGCGTGCTGCGCGACGACGTCCCGATCGACGTGCTGGCCCAGTTCCTGGAGCTGGCCTACGACGGCTTGGTGCTGCACCTGGCGATGGGCCGCCCGGCCGGCGACCTGGCCCGGGTGCTCGACCTGGTCGAGGAGGCAGTGCGCCGGCACTGAGCCCGCCGGTCTCGGTCCGGTAACTGCGCCGCTCCAGGAGATCGACTCTGGCGCGCCTGCTCCACAATGAGCCGCGACCCCTCCTCGCGACAGGAGCAGACGATGACCCCCTCCGACACCTGGGGCATCCCCGGCCCCGTATTCCTGCGCTGGTACCTCCTGCTCGCCGTAGTCCTGGTCATCGGCGCGATCGTGTACCGGCGTCGGATGCTGGCCGGCACGCCGGTGACCGATCACGGCGCGCTGGGTCCGCAGCAGGTCGCCTACCTCAACGGCGGCGACCAGCTCGCCGTCTGGGCCACGCTCGGCGCGCTGCGCCACGCGGGCGCGGTCGGCGTACGACCCGACCGGCGGCTCACCACCGGCGGTCCGCTGCCGGCCGGGGCCACCCCGCTGGACCAGGCGGTCCACCACGCGGCGAGCCGCGGCCTGCGGACCCGGGACCTGGCCGCCGACGAGTGGGTGCGGCGCGCGCTCGACGAGCTGCGCGACGGCCTGGTACGCCGGGGCCTGGCCCTGGACCAGGAGCGGCGCCGGACGCTGCGGCGCGGCGCGCTGCTGATCGGCTTCCTGCTGGCAATTGGCGTCGTGCGTGCGATCTCCGGCCTGCTCAACGACCGGCCCACCGGCTGGCTGCTGCTCAGCCTGTTCCCGCTCGGCCTCGCGTTTGTGCTGCTCAACCGCGTGCCCTGGCGTACCCGGGCGGCCACCGCCGCGCTGAACGACATGCGCCGCCGGCACGCCTGGCTGCGACCGGCCGCCTCCCCCGCGTACGCCACGTACGGCGCGACGGACGTGGCGCTGGGCGTGGCGCTGTTCGGCACCGCCACGCTCTGGACCATGGATCCGGGCTTCGCCGAGCAGGCCGAGATCCAGCGGCAGGCGATGGGCAACGTCGGCGGCGCGAGCTCCGGCACCTCCTGTGGAGGCGGCGCCTCCACGTGCGGCGGTGGCAGCTCCTGCGGCGGAGGCGGTGGCTGCGGCGGAGGCGGGTGCGGCGGATGAGCGGCCCGTCCGGCGTCGGCATCGGCTGGCGTCCCGAGATCGCCCGTTTCGTGGCCGGGCTGCCGGGGCTGCGCTTCGTCGAGGTGGTCGCGGAGGCGGTCGCACCGGCCGGGCCGCTCCCGGACGGGCTCGCCGAGCTGCGCGGACGCGGCGTCGATGTCGTACCCCACGGGGTGCGGCTGTCCCTCGGCGGCGCGGAACCGGTCGATCCGGCCCGGGTGGCGCACCTGGCCGCGGTGGCCGCGGCCCTGGACGCGCCGCTGGTGAGTGAGCACATCGCGTTCGTGCGGGCCGGCGGTCTGGAGGCCGGTCACCTGCTGCCGCTGCCGCGCAGCCGCGAGGCGGTCGCCGCGGTGGTGGCGAACGTGCGGCGGACGCAGGCGGAGCTGCCGGTGCCGCTGGCCCTGGAGCCGATCGCCGCGCTCTTCGACTGGCCCGACGACGAGCTGGACGAGGCGGACTTCCTCACCGAGATCCTCGACGCCACCGGCGCGCTGCTGCTGCTCGACGTCGCGAACGTGCACGCCAACGCCCGCAACCGGGGCGGCGAGCCGACCGCGCTGCTGGACCGGCTGCCGCTGGAACGCATCGCCTACGCGCACGTCGCGGGCGGCGCCGAACACGGCGGCTTCTACCACGACACGCACACCGACCCGGTGCCCGCCGCCGTGCTGGACCTGGTCCGCGAGCTGTGCCGGCGGCGCCGGCCGCCCGCGTTGCTGCTGGAACGCGACGGGCACTACCCGCCCGCCGCCGAGCTGCGCGCGGAGCTGGACGCGCTCGCCGCCGCCTCCGGCCACCCGGCGGTCACGTGAGCGGCGACCTGGCGGCCCGGCAGGCCGAGCTGGTCGCCGCGCTCGTCGCCGGTGGACCGCTGCCGCCCGGCTTCGCACCGGCCCCGGTCGAGGCGGCCCGCCGGGCGCTGCTGCGCAAGCGGGCCGCGGACGTGGCCCGGCACTGGCCGCTGCTCGCCGCCGGCCTCGGCGCGCACTGGCCGGCGACGTTCACCACGTGGGCGGACGGACGCCCCTCGAACGGCTCCCTGCGCGACGGCTGGGACCTGGCCCGCGAGCTGCGCGACCGGGGCACGCTGCCGCCGCTGGGCGCGGAGGAGCTGGCCGCACGCGAGGCCGCGAGCCGCTACGACGGCCACCGCCCGCCCCGGCCCCGCCGGATGCCGGCCGTCGCCCGGGCCGGCGGCGCCGTCGCGGCCCAGTTCGCCGGCCGGGTACGCCTGCTGCGGCCCGCCCCGCGCTGACACGCGCCCCCGGGTACGGCAGGATCGGGCGTATGGATCTCGGACTCGCCGACCGGGTGTACGTGCTGACCGGCGCCTCCGGCGGCCTCGGCTTCGCCACCGCCGAACAACTCGTCGCCGACGGCGCCCGGGTGGTCATCTCCGCGCGTACCCCGGAACGGGTGGCCGCCGCGATCGAGGCGCTCGGCGACCCGCAGCGGGCGATCGGGCTGACCGCCGACCTCGCCGACCCCGCCACCCCGGACCGGCTCGTCGCCGCCGCCCGCGAACACTTCGGCCGCCTCGACGGCGCGCTGATCTCGGTCGGCGGCCCGCCGCCCGGCACCGCCGCCACCGTCACCGACGAGCAGTGGCGCGAGTCGTTCGAGACCGTCTTCCTGGGCAGCGTCCGGCTCGCCCGCACGGTGGCCGGCGCGCTCACCGACGGCGGCGCGATCGGGCTGGTGCTGTCCACCTCGGTACGCGGACCGCTGGCCGGCCTCGGCATCTCCAACGGGCTGCGACCGGGCCTGGCCGGCGTGGCCAAGGACATGGCCGACGAGTTCGGCCCGCGCGGCGTCCGCGTGGTCAGCCTGCTACCCGGGCGGATCATGACCGACCGCAACCGGGAGCTGCTGGCCGGCTCCGGCGATCCCGAGCGCGCCCGCGCCCAGGCGGAGGCGGCGATCCCGCTCGGGCGAATCGGCGACCCGGCGGAGTTCGGCCGGGTGGCGGCGTTCCTGCTCTCCCCCGCCGCCGGGTACGTCACCGGGGTGACCGTCCCGGTCGACGGCGGCGCGCTGCGCGGGCTGTGACAGTGGCCGCTGTGGTGGGCCGGGCGCCCGGGGCGGTGGGCCGGTGAGCGACCGACGGCGCCCGGGCGGTGGGCGGCCCGAGGCGGCCCCGGGGCCGGGCACGCCCGCCCGGCGGCACCCACGCCCCAGCCGCGAGCAGCTCGCGGCGGCGGCCGACCGGCTGCTGCCGGACGTCATCGCGCCCGGCCTGGACGTGCTCTTCGTCGGCATCAACCCCGGTCTGTGGTCGGCGGCGACCGGCTGGCACTTCGCCCGTCCGGGCAACCGGTTCTGGCCCGCCCTGCACCGGGGCGGGTTCACCCCGCGTCTGCTGCACCCCAGCGAGCAGGACCTGCTGCCCGCACTCGGCCTCGGGATCACCAACATGGTGGCCCGCGCCAGTGCCCGCGCCGACGAGCTGACCGCCGCCGAACTGGTCGACGGCGCGGCGACGCTCACCGCGAAGGTCGAGCGGTACCGGCCGCGCTGGGTGGCGGTGGTCGGCGTGACCGCGTACCGGATCGGGTTCACCCGGCCGAAGGCCGGCTTCGGGCCGCAGCCCGAGACGCTCGGGCCGGCCCGGCTGTGGGTGCTGCCCAACCCGAGCGGCCTGAACGCCCACTTCACCCCGGAGACGCTCGGCGCCGCGTTCGCCGAGCTGCGTGCCGCGGTCGCCGCGGGTTAGAGCCCCGGTCGCCGCGAGCTAGGGCTGCGGCCGTCCGGGTCGCCACGGCCCGGCCGCTGGGTGCCCGTCCACCCGGTCGGCGCCGATCCACGCCCGTCGGCGCCGGGATTGAGGCCTCGCGGGCCGCTAGTTGGCTGCCGCCGGAGGCATGGCCTCGTGGGCGACGTAGGTGCCCATCGGCACAGTGGTCACCACCGGCTCCGGCTGCTCCGCCTCGGCATGAGGCGCGGGCGAGTCGGTGACCGCGAACTGGGTGCGGTACAGCTCGGCGTACAGGCCGCCGACGGCCACCAGCTCGTCGTGCCGGCCGCGCTCCACGATCCGCCCCTCGTCGAGCACGAGGATCTGGTCCGCGTCGCGCACCGTCGAGAGCCGGTGCGCGATCACCAGCGCGGTACGGCCGGTCAGCGCCACCGACAGCGCCCGCTGCACCGCTGCCTCGCTCTCCGAGTCCAGGTGGGCGGTGGCCTCGTCCAGGATCACTATCGACGGGGCCTTGAGCAGCAACCGGGCGATGGCGATGCGCTGCTTCTCGCCGCCGGAGAAGCGGTAGCCGCGCTCGCCGACCGTCGTGTCGAGCCCGTCCGGCAGCGCCCGGACCAGGTCGGCCACCTGCGCGCCGGCCAGGGCGGCCCAGATCTCGTCGTCGGTGGCGTCGGGCTTGGCGTACCGCAGGTTCTCGCGGATGGTCTCGTGGAACAGATGCGAGTCCTGGGTGACCACGCCGATCTCGTCGCGCAGCGAGGCGAGCGTCGCGTCCCGCACGTCGACGCCGCCGACCAGCACCTGGCCCTCGCTGACGTCGTAGATCCGGGAGATCAGCATGGACAGCGTCGACTTGCCGGCGCCGGAGGGGCCGACCAGGGCCACCATCTGCCCGGGCTCGACGGCGAACGAGACGCCCTTGAGCACCGGCTCGTTCACCGTACGGTCGAGGGTCGAGACCTCTTCCAGCGACGCGAGCGACACCTCGGCGGCGCTCGGGTAGCGGAAGCGCACGTCGCGGAACTCGACCCGGCCGCTGCCGCGCGGCACCGGCACCGCGTCGGGCTTCTCCGCGATGCCCGGACGCAGGTCGAGCACCTCGAAGACGCGGTCGAACGACACGAGCGCGCTCATCACGTCGACCCGGACGTTGGAGAGTGCGGTGAGCGGGCCGTAGAGGCGGGTCAGCAGCAGCGCCAGCTTGACGACGGTGCCGGCGCTGACCGCACCGGTGACCGCCAGCCAGCCGCCCACCCCGTAGGTGAGCGCCTGGGCCAGCGACGCGACGAGCAGCATCGCCACGAAGAACGTCCGCGAGTACATCGCGGACTGGATGCCGATGTCGCGCACCCGCTCGGCCCGGCGGGCAAACCGGTCGGCCTCGACCTCCGGCGCGCCGAACAGCTTGACCAGCAGCGCTCCGGCCACGCCGAACCGCTCGGTCATGGTCGCGTTCATCTTCGCGTCGAGGTTGTACGACTCGCGGGTGATCTCGGCCAGGCGCCGGCCCACCCGGCGGGCCGGGATGATGAAGATCGGCAGCAGCACCAACGCCAGCACGGTGATCTGCCAGGACAGCACGAGCATCGCGCCGGCGGTGAGCACGAGCTGGATGACGTTGCTGACCACTCCGGACAGCGTCGAGGTGAACGCCCGCTGCGCGCCGAGCACGTCGTTGTTGAGCCGGCTCACCAGCGCGCCGGTCTGCGTGCGGGTGAAGAACTGCAGCGGCATCCGCTGGACGTGGTCGTAGACCCGGGTGCGCAGGTCGAGGATGATGCCCTCGCCGATGCGGGCCGAATACCACCGCTGGACCAGGGAGAACAGGGCATCGGCCACGGCGAGCGCGGCGATGATCAGGGCGAGCCGGACCACAGTCGTGCGGGCGTCCGGACCGCCGCCGGCGATCGCGTCGATGACGTCGCCGGCGAGCAGCGGCGTGGCCACGCCGATCACCGCGGCGATGATCACGGTGATCAGGAAGACGACGATGTCACGCCGGTAGGGCCGGGCGAACGCGACGATCCGCCGGGCCGTGCCGCGCTTGAGCTCGTGGGCGGAGACCTCGTCCCGGTTGCGCAGCGACCGGAGCATGCTCCAGCCGCCCATGCCGCCGCCGGCCATCGGGTGGGACACTCGTCACCTCCAGGTCGTCAGGCAGCATGAATCGTCGGAGTCCATTCTCCAGACGCCTGTGACAACCTCGCGAGTAACTCAGATCTTCCCGAACGGTCCTTACGAAATCGCGCTCCGGGCCGGTTACTCGCCCTGGCCGGCCAGGTCCCGGATACGCCGGGTCTGCGCCTCCCGCTCGGCGCGCTGCTGCTCGGCGTGCGTACGGTCGGCCGCACCCGCCAGGAGCGCCTTGATCTCGACGATCGCGTCCCGGTTGTTGGCGAGGAGCCCGGCCGACAGGTCACGCACCGCGGCGTCCAGCTCGTCGTTCGGCACCACGAGCGTGGCCAGGCCGATCCGGTCCGCCTCGGTGGCGTCCATCCGGCGGCCGGTGGCGCAGATCTCCAGGGCGCGCGAATAGCCGACCAGCTCGACCAGGCGGCGCGTGCCGGCCAGATCGGGCACCAGGCCGAGTGTCACCTCGGCCATCGAGAGCCTGGCGTCGGCGGCGAGCACACGCATGTCGCAGGCGAGCGCGAGCTGGAAGCCGGCGCCGATGGCGTGGCCCTGCACCGCGGCGATCGACACCACGTCCGGCCGGTGCAGCCAGGTGAAGCCGCCCTGGTACTCGGCGATCCGGTCGGCGCACTCCGCCTCCGGGAGCGCGGCCAGCTCGGCGAAGGAGCCCGGCCCGGTCGCACCGGCGACCGCCAGGTCCAGGCCCGCGGAGAAGGCGCGCCCCTCGCCGCGTACGACGACGACGCGGACGTCGCCGGGCAGGTCGCGGGAGAAGTCGCTCATCGCCCGCCACATCGCCGGGGTCTGGGCGTTGAGCACGTCGGGCCGGCACAACGTCACCGTCGCAACCGGCCCGTCGCAGTCGAAGCGCACTCCAGTCGTCTCGGCGGTCACCGGACGCCCCGGAACACTGCGCTGATGGACGACGCTGGGCGGCGGGTCACGCCTTCTTCCGGCGCCGGGCGCCGCCGCGCTGCCGCAGCTGCACGCCGGATTCGGTGAGCACACGGTGGATGAACCCGTAGGAACGGCCGGTAGAGGCCGCCAGAGCACGGATGCTCTCACCCCCGGTGTACCGCTTTACCAGGTCTTTGGCGAGCGTCTGACGCTCGGCCCCGACGATCCGGCGACCCTTCTCAGTGCTGGTGGCTGTGCCGGTGGCTGCCATGCTGATCCCTCACGTCCCAGACTGTGCGGTTCGGATACGGTCCCACCTATTAGACCGCCTCGGACGATCATGCGCCAGATATCAACTATTCGCCAACCGACACGCTACGCAATGTCAGCTTCCCGATAGAGTGATCCTTCCGACCGGCTGATCCGTACCGCCCCGCCGGACGAGCGCATCCTCCCCCATGATCGACACCACCTCCCCGAAGTGGCTGCGTCACCGCGCTCCGGACACCTCCACTTCGGCGAACTGGTGTGGATCATGCGATGGCCGGCGCGGCGGGCCGTATCGTGCGCGGGGTGATTGACGTGATCACGGCCGCGGCGGGTGCCGCCGGTGTCTTCGCCGCCACCAATCTCGACGACATCGTCGTGCTCACGGTGCTGTTCGTGGCCCTCCGGCACACCGGACGCCCCCGGCCCTGGCAGATCGTCGCCGGCCAGTACGCGGGCATCGGCGCGCTCGTCGCGGTCGCGGTGGTGGCCGCCGCCGGGCTGCTCGTGATGCCGGACCCGTGGCCCGGCCTGCTCGGCCTGCTGCCGGTCGCGCTCGGCGTACGCGCGCTGATGTCCCGTGGCGACGACGACGAGCCGCCGGCGGTGGTCGGCAGCCTGCTCGGCGTCGCCGGGGTGACCGTGGCGAACGGAGCCGACAACATCGCCGTCTACGTGCCGGTGTTCCGCTCCCTCGACCCGGCCACCGGCCTGGTCTGGCTGCTGGTGTTCGCGCTACTGGTGGCCGTGTGGTGCGCGGTCGCCGCCGCGCTCGGCGGGCACCCCCGGGTGGTGGCCCTGGTCGGCCGCGCCGGCCACTGGCTGGTGCCGGTGATCTTCATAGTCATCGGCGCGACCATCCTGCTCACCTCCGGCGTCCTCCCCCACCTGGCCGATCTCCTGACCTGACCGACCCGACCCGCCCCGACCCGGCCCACGGGGAAAAGAGGGCGGGTCAGGCCAGCTCGACCAGCTCCAGCAGGTCGTCGGACCAGGCGTCCTCGTCGCCGTCGGGCAGCAGGATGGCGCGGTCCGGCTTGAGCGCGCTGACCGCGCCCGGGTCGTGCGTGACCAGCACGATCGCGCCCGGGTAGCGGGCGATCGCGTCGAGCACCTGCTCACGACTGACCGGGTCGAGGTTGTTCGTCGGCTCGTCCAGCAGCAGCACGTTGGCGCCGGAGCAGACCAGCGTGGCCAGCGCCAGCCGGGTCTTCTCGCCGCCGGAGAGCACGCCGGCCGGCTTGTCCACGTCCTCGCCGGAGAAGAGGAACGCGCCGAGGATCTTGCGCAGGTCGGTGTCGGTCTGGTCGGACGCGGCGCTGCGCATGTGCTCCAGGATCGTCCGGTCCACGTCGAGCGTCTCGTGCTCCTGGGCGTAGTAGCCCAGCCGCAGCCCGTGCCCGGGGCGTACCTCGCCGGTGTCCGGCTCCAGCAGCCCGCCGAGCATCCGCAGCAGCGTGGTCTTGCCGGCGCCGTTGAGGCCGAGGATGGCCACCCGGGAACCCCGGTCCACCGCCACGTTGACGTCGGTGAAGATCTCCAGCGACCCGTACGACTTGGACAGGCCGGTGGCGGTCAGCGGCGTCTTGCCGCACGGGGCGGGGCTCGGGAACCGTACCTTGGCGACCTTGTCCG
The DNA here is from genome assembly GCF_001652995.1 of Micromonospora sp. NBRC 110037. Taxonomy (NCBI): domain Bacteria; kingdom Bacillati; phylum Actinomycetota; class Actinomycetes; order Micromonosporales; family Micromonosporaceae; genus Micromonospora; species Micromonospora sp. NBRC 110037. Next base: position 305,079 of record NZ_BBVA01000002.1, on the reverse strand, counting down.
CGACGCGGACCTCGTCCAGGCCGGAGAGCAGGCGCTCGGCGCGCCGGGCCATGTTCTGGGCGGCGACGGTCTTGGTGGCCTTGGCCCGCATCTTGTCCGCCTGCGCCATCAGCGCGCCGGCCTTCTTCTCGGCGTTTGCGCGCTCCCGGCGGCGGCGCCGCTCGTCGGTCTCCCGCGCCTCCAGGTACGCCTTCCAGCCCAGGTTGTACGTGTCGACCACGGACCGGGTGGCGTCCAGGAACCAGACCTTGTTGACCACCGCCTCCAGCAGCGAGGCGTCGTGGGAGATCACGATCAGGCCGCCCTTGTGGTTGGCGAGGAAGCCGCGCAGCCAGGTGATCGAGTCGGCGTCGAGGTGGTTCGTGGGCTCGTCGAGCAGCAGGATGCCGCCGCCGTTCTCGCCGGCGTCGCGGAACAGGATCCGGGCCAGCTCGATGCGGCGGCGCTGACCGCCGGAGAGCGTGCCGATGGTCTGCGCCAGGGCGCGGTCGGGCAGGCCGAGGTTGGCGCAGATGCGGGCGGCCTCGGCTTCGGCCGCGTAGCCGCCGAGCGAGGCGAACTGGTCCTCCAGCGCGCCGTAGCGGCGGACCAGCCGCTCGTCGTCGGCGCCTTCGGCGAGCTTGTTCTCCAGCTCCTTCATCTGCGCCATGAGCACGTCCAGACCGCGGGCGGAGAGCACCCGGTCCCGTCCGGTGACGTCCAGGTCGCCGGTGCGCGGGTCCTGCGGCAGGTAGCCGATGGCGCTGCGCCGGTCGATCTGGCCGCCGTACGGCTGTCCCTCGCCGGCGAGCACCTTGAGCGTGGTGGTCTTGCCGGCGCCGTTGCGCCCGACCAGGCCGATCCGGTCCCCCGGCTGCACCCGCAGGGTGGTGTCGGACAGCAGGATCCGGGAACCGGCGCGCAGTTCCAGGCCGGTGGCAGTGATCATCTCGGAGTACTCGCTCTCGGGTCCGGAAGGGCTGACTCAGGGCACGCGAAAGCGCCGGCGGGTGGTGTTTTCCCGTCGGCGCGGGGCGGTTCAGCCTTCGCAGCGCAGCACGGGGGCAAGTGTACCGGTCCCCGCGGGCCCCCTCCGCCGGATTACCGTGCAAGATCATCGGGTACGAAATCCGCCGTCCGGACCCGGTCCGGTACCGCAACCATCACAAACGGACACATCGGTGATCGGGGTCAACATGGAGCTGAACGAGAACGCGCGGGTCGACACCAGCCAGGTGGACGACCGGCGAGGGTCCGGCGGAGGCGGCGGGATGGGCATTCCGATCCCGATCGGCGGCGGCCGGGGCGGGATCGTGGGCATCATCATCGCCGTGCTCGTCGCCCTGGTGGGCGGCGGCTTCGGCCTCAACGCCGCCACCAACGGCGGCGGCTCCGAGCAGGGCGACAACACCTCGCTGGAGCAGAAGTGCTCGGCGCAGGACGCGCTGGAGCAGCTCGACTGCCGCAACACCCTCTACGTCAACTCGATCCAGGCGTACTGGCGTACCGCGATGCCGGAGGCGTTCGGCGAGCAGTACAAGCCGTCGAAGACGGTGTTCTTCAGCCAGAACGTCAGCACCGCCTGCGGCGCCGCCGACTCCGGCGTGGGCCCGTTCTACTGCCCGGCCGACGACCAGGTCTACATCGACCTCACGTTCTACCGGCTGCTGGCCGACCAGCTCGGCGCCAAGGGCGAGTTCGCCCAGCCGTACGTGCTGGCCCACGAGTACGGCCACCACGTGCAGGACCTGCTCGGCACCGAGGCGCAGATGCGCCGCCAGCAGGAGCGTGACCCGCAGAGCGCGAACGCGCTGTCGGTGAAGCTGGAGCTGCAGGCCGACTGCTACGCCGGCGCGTGGGCGAAGAACGCCACCGGCACCGCCGACGACCGCGGGCAGAAGATCTTCAAGAGCATCACCGAGGAGGACATCTCCCAGGCCATCGACGCCGCCGAGAAGATCGGCGACGACGCGATCCAGGAGCGTTCCGGCCGCCCGGTGAACCCGGACGAGTTCACCCACGGCAGCTCGGAGCAGCGCAAGCAGTGGTTCACCAAGGGCTTCACCACCGGTGACCCGAAGTCCTGCGACACCTTCGGCGCCGGGACCTGATCCCCGCTCGGCGCATCGGCCCGCACCGCCACGGACGGCGGTGCGGGCCGATGTCGTTTCCGGGGCCGGTCAGGCCGGCAGTGTCACCTGAGCCGGAGTGGACCGGTTGACAGTCGTCCCGTCACCGAGCTGGCCTCCGCTGTTGTCGCCCCAGCACCACAGGCCGGCGTCGGTACGGATCGCGCAGCCGTGGTCGGTGACCGCGAGCCCGCCGGTCCAGCTGGTGGCGGTGCCGACCTGCGCGGGCGCGGACCGGTGGGTGGTGCTGCCGTCGCCCACCTGGCCGGCCGAGTTCTTGCCCCAGCACCACAGGCTGCCGTCGGTACGCGACGCGCAGGACGTGTCGCTGCTCGCGGCGATCCGGTTCCACGTGGTGGCGGTGCCGATCTGCACCGGCGCGGTCCGGTACGAGCCGCTCACGCCGAGCTGGCCGTATCCGTTCTCACCCCAGCACCACAGCCCGCCGGCGCGGACCCCGCAGGTGTGCGCGTACCCGGCCGCGACGCCGGTCCACCCGGTCGCGGTGCCGACCTGCGCGGGCGCGGTCTGCGGCGTCAGGTTGCCGAGCCCGAGCTGGCCGTCCGAGCTGGCCCCCCAGCACCAGAGCGTGCCGCCGGTCCGGATACCGCAGGTGTGCCCGTAGCCGGTCGAGACGCTCACCCAGTCGGTGGCCGTGCCGACCTGCAGCGGGGTGTTCGCGACGTACGGCGAGGCGCCGACGCCCAGCTGGGTGGTCCGGTTGAAGCCCCAGCACCAGAGCGTGCCGTCGGTGCGTATCGCGCAGGTGTGCTGGGGGCCGGCGTCGACCCGGGCCCAGGTGGTCGCGGTGCCGACCTGCACCGGGGCGCTGCGGCTGGTGGTGCTCCCGTCGCCGAGCTGGCCCCGGAAGTTCGAGCCCCAGCACCACAGCGTCCCGTCCGTGCGGACCGCGCAGGTGTGCCCGGAGCCGGCGTCGACGTTGGTCCAGGTGGCGGTGCCGACCCGCGTCGGGGCGCTGCGGTTCGTGGTGGTCCCGTCGCCGAGCTGACCGCCGTAGTTCGAGCCCCAGCACCACAGTCCCCCGTCGGTGCTGATCGCGCACGTGTGCGCGCCGCCCGCGGTGACGCTGCTGACGGTGGGCGCGGCGAGCGCGGCGCGCTGCGCCGGGCCCGCGTTCGCCGTACCGGCGGTGAGTGTGGCGGTGAGCACGAGGCTTCCGGCGCTCATTGCCGCCGCCGCGACGAGGAGTCTCGTCGCACGGCGCCACCGGGCTCGCAGCCGGCCGTCCTGATATCCGCTCATGAAGTTGTTGTCTCCCAACGATGTCGGCGCGTGATGGCGGAGGCGAAGCTGCCCCTGCGGGTCGCCCGGAGACCCGCCGCTTCGTGACACCGACGATAGGCATCGAGTCGATTCGATGCACCATCGAGGAGCGGGATTGCGCCGTCTTGAGGTGATCTTTCCTGTTCAGCGGACCAGGATGTGGACCGCCCGGGCGGCCGCGACGGCGGCCACCAGCACCGCGTGCCGGGGCTCCGGCACGTCGAGCAGGCGCGGCGCGCGCAGCGCCGCCAGCGGGGCCAGCCGTCGGTCGGTCAGCACCGTGTCCACCGCGCGCCGGTCGCCGCCGCACACCAGCGTCGACAGCGTTCCGGCCTCCGGCAACAGCAGGCGTACGGCCAGCTCGGCCGCGTCGCCCAGGGCCGCCTTCGCCTGGTTGTCGCGCCGCCTGGCGAACCGCTGCTGGGACCAGCCGCCCGCCGCGGTACGCCCCTGCACGTACCTGGTGTCCACCTTGGAGACCACCAGGTCGGCGCCGTCGGCGACGCCGACCGCGACAGCGCCCTTGCGGGCCAGCAGCAGACCGAGCCGGCGGGCCGCGGTGGCGGAGGCGACGAATCCGGGTACGTCCGCCGACGCGCTCGCCCCGGGCGGGGTGTGCAGCTCGGCGGTGGCGTCGTCCGGGGCGGTGAGGAGGAGCCCGTACTCCTGGACTGTGGTCGTGGGCGGGCCGTGCCGGTCGGTGAAACCCTCGACCCAGCGGGCGACGCGGCCGGGGTCGACCTCGACCCACCGGCCGCCGCCGGCGGCGGGTCGGCTGCTCATGGCCCGACGGTACGGCATCGCCGGACCCGGGAACGCAGCGCGGGAGGACACCGTGACCGGTGCCCTCCCGCGTCTACCGGGTGGATCAGTGGACGGTGAGGTTGCCGCCCTTCAGCGTGACCTCGGCGGTGCCGCCGCCCGTCCAGTCGGACGAGAACAGCAGCGCGCCGCCCTTCCACAGCGTGACCCCGACGGTGTCGTTCCTGCCGGGGGCGCCCCGGTCGGTCACCGTGACGGCCAGGGTCAGGCCGGAGGCCACCAGCTTGCCCTTGTTGTCGTACAGGGCGGCCTGGTAGCGCACCTGGGCGACCTTGCCCGCCGAGGTGACGCCGAGCGCGTCGACGGTGCCGGCCTTGATCGTGTACGCCTTCCCGCCGGAGCGGAACTCGATCTCGGCCTTGCCGGTGGCGGGCTTGTTCGCCTTGCCCGGCTTCGCGTTCAGCTCCACCTCGACGGTGGAGTTCACGTCGGCCGGGTAGGTGCCCGCCGAGCGGGTGGCGGTCAGGTGACCGCCACCGGTGAGGAACCCGCCGTCGGAGACGGCGACTGTGACCTGCGCGGTGGTGCTGCCCGTGTAGTTGCCGCCCACTGTCGCGGTGACGGTGTGCGTGCCCTTCGGCAGCGTGGCCTCGCACGCCGCGGACGCGCTCGTGGTGGCCGTGCCCAGCAGGGCCGGCACTGCGGCGCAGAGCGTCACGCCGTCCTTCGTGAAGGTGACGGTGGCGGTCCGGATGTCACCGGCTGTGGTGTCCGTCGCGCCGGGCAGCACCGAGCTGTCCCGGAGCACGGCCCGCAGCAGGGCCTTGCCGGAGGCGCCGCCGGTCGCGGTGTTCACCAGCGTGTCACCGGCCCAGCTGACCGCCGCGTCCTCGGCGGTGACCGTGATGGTGAACGAGGTGCTGCCGGTCAGCCCGGAGCCGTCGGAGACGGTCACCGTGACCGGATAGGCACCCGGGGCCGCCGTGGTGGTGCCGGCGACCGTCCAGGTACGCGAGCCCGGCCGGGCGTCGGCCGCGGAGGTGCTCGTGACGGCCAGGGACAGGCCGGCGGGCAGCCCGGTGGCGGCGGCGGTCAGGTCCGCGCCCGTGGTGTCGCCGTCGGTGGCGGTGACCGTGACGGCAGGCGAGAGCGCGTCGCTGTACTGGACGCTCACGCCGTCCGGGGCGGTGCTGGTGACGGCCGGGGCGGACCGGATCGTGAAGTCGGCGTCGTTGACGTCGAAGAAGACGTTCCCGACCGCCTCGATCTTGATCCGGGCCTTCCCGGTCGCCACGTTCGGCAGCGTCACCGTCGCCGAGCCGGTGTTGGCGGTCTGCTCCGCCAGCACGTACGGGAAGGTCAGCCCGCCGTCGGCGGACAGCGAGATCTTCACCTGCGCGGCGTTCACCGGCGCCACGTCGGTGCCGGCCACGTCCCACGTCACGGTCTGGGTCGAGCCGCCGTCCAGGACGGCGGCGGCGCCCTGCGAGGTCACCAGGAACGGACCCGCGTCCGGCGCCAGCACCACGGCGACGTCGCCGCTGCCGACGCCGCCGCCACCCAGCCGCCCGTCCCGGGCGGTGAGCTTGAAGTGCAGGGTCCGGTCACCCGCGATGCCGACCCAGTCGCGGGTGGGCAGGAACTCGGAGTAGCAGTCGACCAGCTCGGCCGGCACGTTCGACGCGCCACCGGTGGCCGGCGGCGCCGGGGCAGCCGGGCAGGCGCCGGTGACCGCGTTGGTGTTGCCGGCCAGGATCTGCCGCATGTCCGGGAACACCCGGGTCGAGTCGGTGGTGACCGCGTTCAGCCCCGGCGAGTAGTACTTCAGCGTGTCCGTCGGCGACACGATCGCCGCCTCGCCGAACACCCGGAACAGCGGACCGTTGACCTTCGTGTTGTTCGTCAGCGCGGTGCCGGTCGTGGCGCCCCTGTCGTTCTGCTCCCACAGGTACGTGACGGTGTCGCCGTCGGCGTCGGTGGCGCTGCCGGTCAGCGCGAACGGCGTACGCACCGGGATGGTGACGGTCTCCGGGACGGTGACCACCGGGGCGTGGTTGGTGGTCTCCTCGACCAGCCAGCCGCCGTTGTCGATGGCGCCGCCCTTGGCCGTCTCACCGACGAAACCGGACGCGCCGGAGGCGTTCGTCAGCTCCAGCGACGCCACGTTGGTGGTGGCCAGCGTGCCGCCGAAGGTCATCTGGAAGCCGTTGTCGTTGAGCGTGCCGCTGCCACCGAACGCGGCCACGGTGACCGTCGCGCCGGCCGGCCAGCCGGCGATGCCCTCGATGGCCGCCTTGATGCCCGCGGTGGTGTAGTTGACGCCCCGCGTGATCGGCGCCGAGTCGCTGCCCGCGTAGCTGATGGTGAACGAGTCACCGTCGGCGTCGAACCCGTACAGCGAGACGTTCTGCACCTCGTTGATGGCCGGGCGGTTCGACGTGACGTAGTTGGTGATCTCGGTGTAGCTGCGGTGCGACCAGTACGGGTCGCTGTGCGGCTGGAGGTTGTCCTGCTGGCAGATGCCCGCGTACGCCATGATCGACGAACCGCTGCCCGGCTCGTACGAGTTGGCCGCGCTGCGGTTGCCGCCCGAGCAGTTGTACTGGGTGCCGTTGAAGGTGTGGTTGCCGGCGAACTGGTGACCCATCTCGTGCGAGACGTAGTCGACCGCGTAGAAGTCGCCGACCGGTGTCGGCAGGCCGGTGCAGCCCTGCGCCTTGCCGTTGCCGCCGATCACGCCGAGGCTGGCCACGCCGCCGCCGTTGACGCCCAGGCCGACGTGGCCCACGTCGTAGTTGCTCGCGCCTACCAGCTGGCCGAGCACGATCCGGTTACGGCTGAGCGTGCCACTGCCGCAGGAGGTGAGCTGCGCCGGCGTGAAGCATGCCGCCGCGCCGCACGGGCCGTTCGGCTCGGTGGCCAGGGCCGGCGTGTTCAGGTTGGTCTTGTCGGTGTCGTTGATCAGCACGAGCCGGATCGCCGTCTCGTCCTCGTAGATCTGGGTGACCCGGTTCATCAGCGTCACCTTCGCGGCGGTGACGTTCTCCGCGCCGAAGTAGGTGGCGTACGACGGGTCGGTCACCAGCGCCACCCGGTAGGTGCGCAGCTTCACCAGCGGCCCGGCCGGGACCTCCGCCTCGGCGATCTCCTCGGCCAGGGCGTGCGCCTCCTGCGTGACGTCCGCACGCTCGACGAACTCGCCCTCCGGGTGCTCCAGGTCGCGGGCGAAGTAGCTCGCGTACAGGCTCTGGTCACGCTGGTAGTACGGGTCGATGTACCAGTTGCCCTTGGCCGACCGGACCGAGGCGTGGAACCCGAGCGGGGTGAGGTCCGCGCGGATGGTCGCGGCCGGGTCGTCCAGGCCCTTGCCGGCGTACGTGGTGATCTCCGGGTGCCTCGCGGCCAGACCGGCCTCCATGACCGGCGAGTCGACCAGCTCGAAGCGCTGGAAACTGCCGTCCGGAGCGGGCAGCGACACCACCTGCTTCGCCACCCGGGCCACCGCGACGCGCTTCTCGGCCGGCGCCTTGTCCAGCAGGCCCTTCATGGTGCCGCGGTCCAGCTTGTACGCGGTCAGCCGCTTGGCCTTGATCGCGGCCTGGCGGCCCGCCTTGGTGGCCGCCGGCTTGCCGTCCACCTTCTGCCACGGCCCGTGGACGCCGGGTGCGGCGGAGGCGGGCGCGGGCGCCGCGAGAACGGGAAGCGTCGCCGCGGCCAGCGCGGCGACGAGGAGGGCAGCGGTCCGTCCGCGCCGGGCGGGTTGCCGGTCGCGCGGCGGACGCCACAGGGTGATCCTCAAGTCTTCTCCCTGCTGGGTCTGGTGTGGATCGACGCACGACCGGTGGGGATGACCGGATGTACGTGAACGGTCCACGGATTGTTCCGTGACCCTAGGACCACTCGCGACTCCGAACATCAGCCGCGAAGATGATGCGGTTGCGTCCGGACGATGCTCCGGGTCGTCCCGGCTCCCGGAATCCGATCGATGCCGTCGGGCCGCGGCCGTCCCCTTCGGTCAGACGCCGAGCAGTGTGGCGACCGCGAGGGCGGCGATGATGACACTGGACAGCAGCGCGGTGACCCGCCGCCCACGGGGACCGGTGAGGGCCCGGCCGATCAGCGAGCCGCCGCCGGCGATCAGCAGCTGCCAGCTGGCCGAGGCGAGGAACACCCCGGCCGTGAAGGCGATCGCACCTGCCCCGCCGGAGCCGAGCACGTCGCCCCGGCCGAGGACGAGCGCCACGAAGTAGACGACGGTGGCCGGGTTAAGCAGGGTCAGCGCGAGGACCGCGGCGAACGCCCGCACCGGCGTGTCCAGGCCACCCCGCGGACTCGGCTCCTGCGCCGGGGCGGGTGAGTTCGGCTCCTGCGCCGGGGCGGGTGGGCGCATCGCGCGCCAGGCGGTGAGGCAGGCGAGGGCCAGCAGCACCCCCGCGGCGATCAGCCGCAGCGGACCCGCGAACGGCGCGAGGCCACTCGCCACCGCTGCCCCGCCCAGCGCCGCGACGGCCGCGTACATCCCGTCGGCGGTGGCCACGCCGAGCGCCGCCGCCGAACCGACCCGGAACGAGGTACGCGCGCTGAGCCCGAGAATGAGGATCGCGATCGCGCCGACCGGGATGGCGACGCCGTAGCCGGCGACCAGGCCGGCCAGGAACGCCCCGGTCACGACGAGGGATGGCGGGTCGAGGCGGCCGGGGGCAGGATGCGCTGTCGGCGCGCGGCGGTGGCCGCACGGACAGGAGCCTGCTTCGGGTACGCCTCGATCACCCGCTCATCCTGCCCCCTGGTTCCCCCACCCCGGAACCGGTTTTCCCGCGCCTCGGTTGGACTGAAGATCTTGGTACGAATCTGCCCCCGCAGGGGCCCCCGCAGGGGCGATCTCGTACCAAGATCTCGCTGTTCGGGGCACTAACGCCCGTGGCAGTGCCGCCGGGTCACCTTGATCGACACCACTTCGCCGATGTGGCGGCATCAAAGCCACTCCGACCACACCACATCGGCGTAACGGTGTCGATCATGCCGAGAGAACACCGCGGGCGCGGCACCCCTCAAGGGTGCCGCGCCCGTGGCGGTGACCGGGAGAACTGTCAGACGTTGAAGCCGAGCGAGCGCAGCTGGTCGCGCCCCTCGTCGGTGATCTTGTCGGGGCCCCACGGCGGCAGCCAGACCCAGTTGATCCGGATGTCGTTCACCAGGCCGCCACCGGGACCGGTAGTCAGCGCCTGCCGGGCCTGGTCCTCGATCACGTCGGTCAGCGGGCAGGCCGCCGAGGTCAGCGTCATGTCCAGGGTGGCCACGTTGTCGTCGTCGACGTGGACGCCGTACACCAGGCCCAGGTCGACCACGTTGATGCCCAGCTCGGGGTCGACGACGTCCTTCATCGCCTCTTCGATGTCGCCGATAGCGGCCTTGCCGCCGGCCGGCGCCGCCGCGCCCGCGGCCGCGCCGCCGGCAACAGCACCGTTGACGGCCGCGCCGTCCGTCGCCACCGCGCCAGCCTCGGGGGTCATGTTCTCGTCGCTCATGCCTTCACCTCCGGGCTCACGCCCACCCCGGCGCGTGCCGCGGCGTCCTTGAACGCCATCCACGACAACAGCGCGCACTTCACCCGGGCCGGGTAGCGCGCGACACCCGCGAACGCCACCCCGTCTCCGAGCACGTCCTCGTCCGGCGTGACCTGGCCCCGCCCGGACATCAACTGCACGAACGCCTCGTGCACCACCGCGGCGTCGCTCGCGGCCCTGCCGCGCAGCAGCTCGTGCAGGATGCTCGCCGACGCCTGGCTGATCGAGCAGCCCATCCCGTCGTACGAGATGTCGGTGAACACCGTGCCGTCGGTCGCCACCCGTACGGTGATCTCGTCGCCGCAGGTCGGGTTGACGTGGTGCGCCTCGCCGACCCGGGCGGCCGGGTCCGCCGCGTCCCGCAGGCCGCGGCCGTGCGGGTGCTTGTAGTGGTCCAGGATGATCTCCTGGTAGAGGGATTCGAGCTGCATCACTGGAACACCTTCCGCACCCGCTCCAGACCCGCCACCAGGGCGTCGATCTCCGCGGTGGTGGTGTAGAGGTAGAACGACGCCCGCGTCGTGGCCGGCACCCCGAACCGGGTGCACACCGGCCGGGCGCAGTGGTGGCCCACCCGCACCTGCACGCCGAGCGAGTCGAGCACCTGCCCGACGTCGTGCGGGTGCACGTCACCGAGCGCGAACGAGATCGTCCCGCCCCGGCCCACCGGCACCGTCGGGCCGAAGATCCGCAGGCCGGGCACGGTGGCGAGGGCGTCCAGCGCGTACGCCGTCAGCTCCTTCTCGTGCCACTGGATGGCCGGCATGCCGATCGCGGTGAGGTAGTCCACCGCGGCGCCGAGCGCGACCGCCTCGGCGATCGGCGGGGTGCCCGCCTCGAACCGGGCCGGCGGCGCGGCGAACGTCGAGCCGCCCATGGTCACCGTCTCGATCATCGAGCCGCCGCCCATCACCGGGGGCATCGCGGCGAGCAGCTCGCCCCGGCCCCAGAGCACGCCGATGCCGGTCGGGCCGCACATCTTGTGCCCGGTGAAGACGATGAAGTCGGCGTCGTGGTCGACCACGTCCATCGGCAGGTGCGGCACCGACTGCGAGCAGTCGAGCAGCAGCAGCGCGCCGACCTCGCGGACCCGCGCGGTGATCCGCGAGGTGGCGTTGACGGTGCCGAGGATGTTCGACATGTGCACCAGCGAGACGATCTTCGTCCGCTCGGTGACCAGGTCGTCCAGGCCGGACTCGTCGAGCCGGCCCTGGTCGGTGACCGGGAACCAGCGCAGCGTCGCGCCGGTGCGCTCCGCGAGCAGCTGCCACGGGACGATGTTCGAGTGGTGCTCCATCTCGGAGATCACGATCTCGTCGCCGGGGCCCAGCCGGAACCGGGGGTCGCCGTCCGCGCGCAGCGAGGCGTTGGAGAAGGCGTACGCCACGATGTTGATCGCCTCGGTGGAGTTCTTGGTGAACACCACCTCGTCCACGCTCGGCGCGTTGATGAACGCGGCGATCTTCGCCCGCGCGCCCTCGTACGCCTCGGTGGCCTCGGTGCCCAGCGTGTGCACCGAGCGCGACACGTTGGCGTTGTGCAGCGCGTAGTGCTCGGCGAGCACGTCGAGCACCTGCCGCGGCTTGTGCGAGGTGTTGGCGCTGTCCAGGTAGACCAGCGGGTGGCCGTTGACCTCCCGGTCGAGGATCGGGAAGTCGGCCCGCACCTTCGCCACGTCGAAGCGCGGCACGTCGTCGTACTGCGGCATGCCCGCCGGGATGGCCATCGAGGTCATGGCAGGTCAGGCCCGTGCCGCGCCGGCTCCGGCGACGTAGCGCTCGTAGCCCTCTTCCTCGAGCTTGTCGGCCAGCTCCCGGCCGCCCTGCTCGACGATCCGGCCGGCCACGAAGACGTGCACGAAGTCGGGCTTGATGTAACGCAGGATGCGCGTGTAGTGGGTGATCAGCAGCAGGCCGGTGTCACCGGTGTCGCGTACCCGGTTCACGCCCTCGCTGACCACGCGCAGCGCGTCCACGTCCAGGCCGGAGTCGGTCTCGTCGAGGATCGCCATCTTCGGCTTGAGCAGCTCCAGCTGCACGATCTCGTGCCGCTTCTTCTCGCCGCCGGAGAAGCCCTCGTTGACGTTGCGCTGGGCGAACGCCGGGTCCATCTGGAGGCGCTCCATGGCGCCGCGCAGCTCGCCGCCCCAGGTGCGCAGCTTCGGCGCCTCACCGTCGATGGCGGTCTTGGCGGTACGCAGGAAGTTGGCCACCGACACGCCGGGGACCTCGACCGGGTACTGCATGGCCAGGAAGAGACCGGCGCGGGCCCGCTCGTCGACGGACATGGACAGCACGTCCTCGCCGTCGAGGGTCACCTCGCCGCCGGTGATCTCGTACTTCGGGTGACCGGCGATCGAGTACGCCAGCGTCGACTTGCCGGAGCCGTTCGGGCCCATGATGGCGTGCGTCTCGCCGGAGCGCACGGTCAGGTCGACCCCGTGCAGGATCGGCTTGAGCTCACCCTCGGGCAGCTTGACCGACACCTTCAGGTCGCGGATCTCCAGGGTGCTCATCAGCGGGTCACTCCATTGCTCGGCAGCGGACGGCCGTCGCCGTCCACGGAAAGGTAGATGTCGCCGTCGCGGACTTCGACGGAATAGACGGGTACGGGTTCGGTCGCGGGCAGCCCGGTGGGCTCACCGGTACGCAGGTCGAAACGGGATCCGTGCAGCCAGCATTCCAGCGTGCAGCCCTCGACCTCGCCCTCGGACAGCGCCACGGCGGCGTGCGAGCACTCGTCGTGCACCGCGTAGAACACGTCGTCCTCGCCGTGCACGATCGCGACCTGCACGCCGTCCACGTCGGCGCTGATCGCGGTGCCCTTCGGCACGTCCTCGGTGGAGCAGATCTTGAGCATCAGGCGCCGGCCTTCGCCAGCCGGGCCTCGATGGCGTCACCGAGGCGCTCGCGCAGGTCCTCGACCGGGATCTTGTTGATCAGCTCGGCGAAGAAGCCGCGCACCACCAGGCGCCGCGCCTCGGCCTCCGGGATGCCCCGGGCCATCAGGTAGAACAGCTGCTCGTCGTCGAACCGGCCGGTCGCGCTGGCGTGCCCGGCGCCGGCGATCTCGCCGGTCTCGATCTCCAGGTTGGGTACGGAGTCGGCCCGCGCGCCGTCGGTGAGCAGCAGGTTCCGGTTGATCTCGTACGTGTCGGTGCCGGTGGCCTCGGCGCGGATCAGCACGTCGCCGACCCAGACCGTGTGCGCGTCGTCGCCCTGCAGCGCGCCCCGGTAGCCGACGTTGCTGCGGCAGTCCGGCACGGTGTGGTCGACCAGCTGCCGGTGCTCCAGGTGCTGGCCGGAGTCGGCGAAGTAGACGCCGTACAGCTCGGCCTCGCCGCCGCGCTGGGTGTACTCCACCGACGTGTACTGCCGGACCAGGTCGCCGCCGAGGCTGACCTGCACGTGCAGGATCCGGGCGTCGCGGCCCAGCCGCACCTTCAGGTGCTGCGCCTGCACCGCGTCGTCGGCCCAGTCGGCGACGGTGACCAGGGTCAGCTTCGCCCCGTCGCCCACCGACACCTCGACGTTGTCGGCCAGCGTGGCCGAGCCGACGTGCTCGATCACCACGGTGGCCTCGGCGAACCGGTCCACCTCGACGAACGTGTGGCCGAAGGCGAGCGCCTCGGCGTTCTCGCCGACCACCCGCAGGCGCACCGGCGCCTCCACCACCGCGTCGCGGGCGACCCGCACCAGCAGCGCGCGGTCGGCCCCGCCGTACGCGAGCGCGCTGACCCGGTCGAACGGGGTGAGCACGCTGCCCACCCGGGGGTCGTCCCGGCCGATCCGGTCGACGGTGACGCCCTCGGGCAGGTCACCGTACTCGTGCCGGACCGCGCCGGTCGCGCCCTGCACCGACCCGGTCAGGCCGCGCAGGCGCTTGAGCGGGGTGAAGCGCCACTCCTCCTCCAGGCCGGTCAGGGCCGGGAAGTCGGCGACGTCGTACGAGCGGAGCGCCTGCGACTTGGTCGTGGGCGGCGCGGAAGCCTGGGTAGTCATCTCTTCCTTGTGTTCTGCGACGAGGTGTCAGGTGAGGCGGAGGACGGGGGCCGGCGTCAGCCGACCGCACCCTCCATCTGCAGCTCGATCAGGCGGTTGAGCTCCAGCGCGTACTCCATCGGAAGCTCCTTGGCGATCGGCTCGATGAAGCCGCGCACGATCATCGCCATCGCCTCGTCCTCGCTCAGGCCCCGGCTCATCAGGTAGAAGAGCTGGTCCTCGCTGACCTTGGAGACGGTCGCCTCGTGCCCCATCGACACGTCGTCCTCGCGGATGTCGACGTACGGGTAGGTGTCGGAGCGGGAGATCGTGTCGACCAGGAGCGCGTCGCACTTGACCGTGCTCTTGCTGCTGGTCGAGCCCTCCAGCACCTGCACCAGACCGCGGTACGAGGTGCGGCCGCCGCCCCGGGCAATCGACTTCGACACGATGGTCGAGGAGGTGTGCGGCGCGGCGTGCACCATCTTGGCGCCGGCGTCCTGGTGCTGGCCCTCGCCGGCCATGGCCACCGAGAGCACCTCGCCCTTGGCGTGCTCGCCGGTCATGTAGACCGCCGGGTACTTCATGGTGACCTTGGAGCCGATGTTGCCGTCGACCCACTCCATGGTCGCGCCCTCGTGGCACACGGCACGCTTGGTGACCAGGTTGTAGACGTTGTTCGACCAGTTCTGGATGGTCGTGTACCGGCACCGGGCGTTCTTCTTGACGATGATCTCCACGACCGCGCTGTGCAGCGAGTCGGAGGAGTAGATGGGCGCGGTGCAACCCTCGACGTAGTGCACGTACGCGCCCTCGTCGACGATGATCAGCGTCCGCTCGAACTGGCCCATGTTCTCCGTGTTGATCCGGAAGTAGGCCTGCAGCGGGATGTCCACGTGCACGCCCTTCGGCACGTAGATGAACGAGCCACCGGACCAGACGGAGGTGTTCAGCGCGGCGAACTTGTTGTCGCCGACCGGGATGACCGTGCCGAAGTACTCCTTGAACAGGTCCTCGTGCTCCTTGAGCGCGGTGTCGGTGTCCAGGAAGACGACGCCCTGCTCCTCCAGGTCCTCACGGATCTGGTGGTAGACCACCTCGGACTCGTACTGCGCCGCGACACCGGCGACCAGGCGCTGCTTCTCCGCCTCCGGGATGCCGAGCTTGTCGTAGGTGTTCTTGATGTCCTCGGGCAGGTCCTCCCAGGAGGTGGCCTGCTTCTCGGTGGACCGCACGAAGTACTTGATGTTGTCGAAGTCGATCCCGGTGAGGTCGGCGCCCCAGTTCGGCATCGGCTTGCGGCCGAACAGCCGCAGGCCCTTGAGCCGCAGGTCGAGCATCCAGGCCGGCTCGTTCTTCTTGGCCGAGATGTCCCGCACCACCGCCTCGCTGAGGCCGCGCTGGGCGGACGCCCCGGCGACGTCGGGGTCGGCCCAGCCGTACTCGTAACGACCGAGGGCCGCGAGCTGCTCCTCCTGGGTCAGGGGCTGAACGATCTGCTCGGTCATCTATCTGTCCTCACAGTGGTGACGGTGGAACCGGACTGGGCGGGAATGTGCGTGGTGCACACGCCGTCGCCGTGCGCGATGGTGGCCAGGCGCTGTACGTGGGTGCCGACCAGACGGGAGATGACCTCGGTCTCGGCCTCGCACAGCTGAGGGAACTCGGCGGCCACGTGCGCCACCGGGCAGTGGTGCTGGCAGAGCTGGCCGCCGGAGGCGATCGTGGACGCGTTGGCAGCGTAACCCTCGGCGGTGAGCGCCCCGGCGAGCGCCTCGGCCCGCGCGAGCGGCGCGTCTCCCGCGTCCTCCATGGCCGCCCGGCAGCGGGTCTCCAGCGCGGAGACCTGCTCGGCCGCGAACGCCGCGACCGCCTCGGCGCCGCCGGTGCGGGCGATCCACCGCAGCGCGGCGGTGGCCATGTTGTCGTAGTGGTGGGTGCCGCAGCGGCCCCGGGCCGCCTCGGTGAGCGCGAAGACCTTGGCCGGTCGGCCCCGCCCCCGGCTGCCGCGCACGACCTGGTCGCGGGCGACCACGTCGCCGTCGGCGAGCATGGCGTCGAGGTGCCGGCGGATCGCGGCCGGGCTGAGGCCGAGCGCCGAGCCGAGCTGCGCTGCGGTGGTGGCGCCCCGCTCCAGCAGGAGCTGGGTGACCCGGTCACGGGTCGACAGGTCGGCCGGAGCGGACTCCCGCTCGACGTGCCGGGTGCCACGACGCGACCGCGAACCGCCGGTGACCGCACCGGTCACCGACGCCCGGGACAGCGCCGCCGCGTTTTTCACAACGGCAACGTTACGTAAATCGTCCGGGGCTCGCAAACCCGGGTCCGGTGATTCCGACCACCGGGGTGGCGGAGTCACCCGATCGGGATCAACTACGGTGCGTAGGATTCGCTCCGTGAAGCGTTCCGTCCGGTTCCCGGTCTCGTCCACGCTGCTGCGCCGCCTCGCGCTCGCCTCGATCATCGCGAACGTCGCGATCGTGGTCACCGGCGGGGCCGTCCGGCTCACCGCGTCCGGCCTCGGCTGCCCCACCTGGCCCCGGTGCACCGACGACTCCTACACCACGACCGCCGAGATGGGGGTGCACGGGGTGATCGAGTTCGGCAACCGGCTGCTCACCTTCGCGGTGGGGATCATCGCACTCGCCGTCGTGCTGGCCGTGCTGGCCCACCGTCCCCGCCGGCGCGGGCTGCTCCCGCTGGCCGTCGGCGTGCTGTTCGGCATCCCGGCCCAGGCGGTCATCGGCGGCATCACCGTGCTGACCAACCTCAACCCGTGGGTGGTCGGGCTGCACTTCCTCGCCTCGATGGCGGTCATCGCCGCCGCGTACGCGCTCTGGCGGCGGATCAAGGAGCCGGACGGGCCGGTCAGCCCGACCGTGCCGGCGCCGCTGCGTACCCTCGCCTGGATCACCACGGCGGTGAGCGCGTCGGTGCTGGTGGTCGGCACCTGGGTGACCGGCAGCGGCCCGCACGCCGGCGACCACGGCGCGGCCCGCAACGGCCTGGACCCGACGCAGATCTCGCAGGTGCACGCCGACGGCGTCTTCCTGCTGATCGGTCTCTCGGTGGCGCTGTACTTCGCGTTCCGGGCGGTCGGCGCGGAGCGCGCGGCGCGGGCCGCCGCGGTGCTGATCGCGGTCGAGCTGGGCCAGGGCGTGATCGGCTTCGTCCAGTACTTCACCCACCTGCCGGGCGTGCTGGTCGGCGCGCACATGCTCGGCTCCTGCCTGGTGCTGCTGGCCACGCTCGGCGTCCTGTTCGCGACCCGGGAGCGGCTGCCGGCCGCCCCGCCGGCCCCGGCCGAGCCGGTCGCCGAGCCGGTGGGCGCCGGCGCCTGAGCGGGGCGTTATCGCGCGACGGGAACGGGAAAGCAGTCCGGGCCACGGACCGTACGCCCGAGGGGAGTTCCCGGTGCCGCGCAAGAGCCTCGCCACCACCACGCCGCAACGGCTGACGCCGGTCGCCGGCGCGCCGCTGTGGTGCGACGCCCACGAGCACGGCCTCACCGGCGACGGGGTGACGAACGACCAGCCGGCGCTGGCGGCCCTGGTGGACCGGCTCGGCGCCGGGTACGACGCCGACGGCCGGGCCCGGGTGATCTACTGTCCGCCCGGCCTGTACTCGATCCGCGACGCCGGCACCGTCTGGCGCAGCGGTGTCTCGCTGATCGGCGCCGGACCGGCCGCGACCCGGTTCCTGCTCAGCAACGAGGGCGACCGCAGCGCACCGGTCCCGCTGGCGTACTGGACCACCGTCCAGCACGGCGCGGACCGGGACCGGCACATCGCCGACTGCACGTTCGCCGACTTCGAGATCGACGGCTCCGGGGTCGCCCAGACCTCCTACGACTACCTGGCCAAGGGGCTGGGCCTGCAGTACGTGGTGCGCGGCGTGTTCCGCAACCTCTACATCCACCACACCGGGGCGACCGGCCTGGGCTGTGACTTCCTCCAGGACAGCCTGATCGACGGCGTGGTCGTGGTCGGGTGCGGCCGGCTGGACAACGGCGACCAGATGGGCGGCGCCGGGATCGGCGTCGGCATCGGCGGCTGGGGCGACGTGGAGCGCCTCACCATCGCCAACTGCACCACCATCGGCAACGGCACCAACGGGATCTTCCTGGAGTTGCAGAAGGACTACTGGACCCCACCGCGCGGTTTCCGGATCATCGGCTGCCACAGCCAGGCCAACCGGTTCGGCATCTCCGACTGGGGCGCCGACGGGTTGATCGTCTCCGGCTGCACCATGACCAACAACCTGGAGGCCGGCTTCGACGTGTCCGGCAACGGCACCGCCGGGGTGGCCGGGCGCGGCGGCCTGCTCACCGGCTGCGTGATCGACGCCAACGTCGGCGACGGGATCAGCATGGGCAACACCCCCGGCCCGTACACGGTGCAGGGCAACCGGATCAGCCGCAACGGCGGTTTCGGCTACCACGAGCACGACCTGGGCCACGGCTACCGGGGCGCGGCGGCCGACGTGGTGATCCAGGACAACGACATCCGGGAGAACGCGCTGGACGGCATCCGGATCGACCGGCCGATGCTGGACACCTCGATCGTGGGCAACCGGATCCGGGACAACGGCCGCCGCTCCGCCCCGGCCTGCTCCGGCTCCGGCGAGGCGGTGCGCTACGGCCCGCGCGAGCTCACCGACGGCAACGCGGACTGGCCCGACGGCGGGCACCGGGGCAAGGTGGTCCGGGTCGGCTCACGGGACGCGGTGGTGTCCGACAACAGCGCCACCCGGCTCTCCCTGGCCGAGGTACGCCCGGACGGCACCACCGGCTGGAACGAGGCCACCCCGGGGCCGGGCACGAGGTACGAGCTGCCGGACGGCCCGCCGGCCTGCGGCGGCATCACCATCGCCGCGCCGTTCGACTCGGCCACCGTGCGCGCCAACCGGATCTGGCACCGGGACGCCGACACCCAGGCGTACGGCATCTGGGTCACCGAGGCGGGCAGTTGCGTCTCCTGCGCGTTCGAGGACAACGACCTGGCCGGCGCCGAGGCCGCGCTGCGGCTGGACACGCCGCCGATCGGCGGCCGCTGGACACGCAACCACAGCGACCGCGACTGACCTCCCGGCGGCGCGGGCGGCACCGGCGGCTCGGGCGGCTCCGGTTCAGCCGGGCCGGCGTCGGTGGTGACAGCCAGCATGACCAAGCTGCCGTTGCTGACCGCGTACGCGACGATCAGCACCCAGAGATCGCCGTCGCGGTGCAGCAGCCTGGCGACGTCCAGGCCGAGCAGCGCGCGCTGATGGTATCGAAGACGCGGCCCGGTGGGCCCCGGCGAAAGCCGCCGACGCCACGATGGCGGCGACGGCCGGCAAACGCGCCGCCAGCCCGAGTGGAAACGCGCCCCCTCGTGCCACCCATGGCGTTCCACTCACGGCACGGACGGATCGCGAGTGGAACACCATGGGTGCCTGGACAGCCCTGAGACACCCATGCTGTTCCACCCAGGGCCGCGGCAGACAGCGAGTGGAACACCGTGGGTGCCTCGAGCCCTGAGACAGCCTGGCGTTGCGTGCACCGCGTCGGGTGGGTCGGCGAGGTGCGTCCGCAGCCGGGAGGGTCGCGGTCCCGGGCCCGCTGCCAAAGCCCGGACGCCGCCAGGGCCGGCACGCTCGCCACGGCCACGGCCACGGCCACCGCCAGGCGGGACGGGTCAGGCGCGGGGGGTCAAGTGGGTGAGGACCGCGTCGGCGAGCCGGTCCGGGGCGCCGTCGGCGTACCCGACGAACAGGCTCGGCTCGGTCAGCTCCAGCTCGACCAGCACCGGCGTGCCGTCCGGGCCGGGGATCAGGTCGACCCGGGCGTAGAGCAGCCGGTCCGGGCCGCCCGGCACGGCTGCCAGCACCTTCTCGGCCACCGCGCGCTGCTCCGCGGTGGCGGTGCGCGCGTCGATGCGCTCCTCCTTGTAGAGCGCGGCCTCGCCCAGGTCCGGCCCGGTCAGCATCGGACCCTTGCGGATCGCGTGGCTGAACGCCAGGCCGTCGGGCCCGGCCAGGAACAGCAGCGCGGTCTCCCCGGCGGTGTCCACCGCGTCGAGGTACGGCTGGACCATGGTGACCCGCCCGGCGTCGGAGAGCCGCCGTACGTGGGCCACCGCCAGTTCCCGGTGCTCCCTGTCGGTCAGGTCGTAGCGGCCGGTGTTTTGGCTGCCGGCGCTGACCGCCGGCTTGATCACGTACTCGCCGCCTGCCGGTGGGGTCCACTCCCGCCCGGGCTCGACCCACTGCGTCGGCACGGTGGGCGCTCCGGCGGCGGAAAGCTCGGACAGGTAGCGCTTGTCGGTGTTCCAGGCGACCACGTCGGCCGGGTTGACCAGGGCCGGCACGGTACGCGCCCAGGCCACGAACTCGTCGCGCCGCCGCGCGTAGTCCCACGGGGAGCGGATCACGACCAGGTCGTACCCGGACCAGTCGACGGCCGGGTCGTCCCAGACCGCGATCTCGGTGGTGACCCCGCGGGCGGCGAGCGGGCCGAGCGCGAGCCGGTCGTCCGGGTCGAGGTCGGGCAGCTCGGCGCAGGTGACGAAAGCGACCCGGGGTCTCCCCCGGGTCGACTGGTGGTGGTTGGTCATTCGGTTATGTCAACGGGCCATCGTGCGCCGGGCCATCGACCGCCACAGGTCGTTGCTCGGACGCATCTGGTCCATCAGTTCACGCTCCCAGGCGTTCTCGACGTCGACCCCGGCCTTCGCGCAGGCCTGCCGCGCGACGTCGGTGCCGTCGGCGAACTGGTCTGCCCATACCCCGTCGGAACCCACGAGGACGATCCGTGCGCCGCGCTTGCCGACGTACTCGATGACCGCCTTCGCGCCGCCGTGTCCGGCGGCGAACGACTTGATGCCCGCGACCAGGCCGTTGGGGGCCTGCTCCGCGGTCTTGTCAGCCGTCAGCGTCGTATCGGAACCATCTGCCATGACGCGAAGCCTAAGCAGAGTTCCACCCGGATGTGCGAGAACCATGAACTGAATGTGATGCCAATTACCCGCCGGTTTAAGAAGAACCACAGGTAATTCGCCTGCATATGTCGCTTATATCTGGGCGAAGCGGGCGGGCGAGATCGTCACAATCTGTCCGGGTTGGACCCCTCCGGGGAAGCCCGAAAAAAATTTCTGATGAACCGCCGGACGGGCGCGTCAGAGCAGCGCGTCGAGCGCGACGGCCGCGAAGAGGATCGTGAGGTACGTGGTGGACCAGTGGAACAGCCGCATCGGCTTGACCGCCTCGCCCCGCGTCGCGCGACGGCACAGCTTGTGCGCCTCGACGAGGAAGATCCCGCCGACCACGAGCGCGGTGACACCGTAGATCGGGCTCATCCCGAGCGGCCAGACCGCCAGCGAGGAGAGCACGGTCAGCCAGGAGAACCCGATGATCTCGGCGTTGACCCGCCGGACCGAGGCCACCACCGGCAGCATCGGCACGCCGGCGCGCGCGTAGTCGGCCTTGTACTTGATGGCCAGCGCGTAGAAGTGCGGCATCTGCCAGAAGAAGACCACGGCGAACAGGCCCCACGCGGCCGGCGCCAGCGAGCCGGTGACAGCGGCCCAGCCGATCAGCACCGGCGCGGCCCCGCAGATGCCGCCCCAGAACGTGTTGGCGGCGGTGGTCCGCTTCAGCCACAGCGTGTAGACCAGGTCGTAGTAGGCGATCGCGGCGAGCGTCAGCACCGTCGCCAGCCAGTTGGTGGTCGCCGCCATCAGCGCCACCGAGACGGCCGCCAGCACCAGACCGAAGATCAGCGCGCTGCGCGGCGAAACCGTGTGCGCGGGCAGTGGGCGGCGCTTGGTGCGCCGCATGAGCTGGTCGATGTCCCGGTCGATGTAGCAGTTCAGGACGCTCGCCGCGCCGGCCGCGAGCGAGCCGCCGACGAGCACGACGGCGACCAGCCACAGCGACGGCATGCCGCCGTCCGCGAGCATCATCGCCGGAACGGTGGTGACCAGCAACAGCTCGACGATCCGCGGCTTGGTCAGCGCCACGTACGCCGCCACCACGGCGCGTACGTCCCGCCGGCCGCTCGCCGGCGCCTCCGCCACCGCGCCCACCGGCGGCTGCCCGGCAGGGTTGCTGACGGGGCGCTCGGTGATCATGCTCACGGATTGCCACCTTCCGGCATCGGCGGGGGGAGGTCGTTCGGCCCGGACCCGTCGAGGTCCACACACCGCCCCACACACTACGCGGCGTCGTTTTGGCTGCCCCGCAGACCCGGCAACGGTGCGAGCCGTCACACCTGGGGTTGAACGACCGGACGTCCGCGATCCGTACAGAACAGCATGCTGAGATCCCCGGGCGGACGTTTAGCACCGCTCGATAGGGTCATCAGTGAGGGTTCCGCCCATCTGCCGAGGAGCACAACCATCGTGGCTGCCAACCGACCCGAGCTTCCCGCTCTCAACTGGTCCGACCTCGACCGCAGGGCCGTCGACACGGTCCGCGTGCTGGCCATGGACGCCGTGGAGAAATCCGGCAACGGCCACCCGGGGACGGCGATGAGCCTCGCCCCGGTGGCGTACCTGCTCTTCAACCGGGTCATGCGGCACAACCCCGCCGACCCGAACTGGGCCGGGCGCGACCGGTTCGTGCTCTCCGCCGGCCACTCCAGCCTGACGCTCTACATCCAGCTCTTCCTCTCCGGCTACCCGCTGTCGCTGGACGACCTCAAGGCGCTGCGCCAGTGGGGCTCGCTCACCCCGGGTCACCCGGAGCACGGCCACACCCCGGGCGTGGAGACCACCACCGGGCCGCTCGGCCAGGGCCTCGGCAACGCGGTCGGCATGGCGATGGCGGCCCGCCGCGAGCGCGGCCTGTTCGACAGCGAGCCGGACCGCGCCGACTCGCCGTTCCGGCACGACATCTGGTGCATCGCCTCCGACGGTGACATCGAGGAGGGCATCACCCACGAGGCCAGCGCGCTCGCCGGTCACCAGCAGCTCGGCAACCTCTGCGTGATCTACGACGACAACGAGATCTCGATCGAGGACGACACCCGCATCGCCAAGAGCGAGGACGTGGCGGCCCGCTACGAGGCGTACGGCTGGCACGTGCAGACCGTCGACTGGCGCAGCGGCGACGCCGACCAGGGCGACTACCACGAGGACGTGGAGGCGCTGTACCAGGCGCTGCTGGCCGCCAAGGCGGAGACCGGCCGGCCGTCGTTCATCGCGCTGCGCACCATCATCGGCTGGCCCGCGCCGAACAAGAAGAACACCGGCAAGATCCACGGCTCGGCGCTCGGCGCGGACGAGGTGAAGGCCACCAAGGAGATCCTCGGCTTCGACCCGCAGCGCACCTTCGAGGTCGACGAGGAGGTGCTCAAGCACGCCCGTCAGGTGCTGGAGCGTGGCGCGCAGGAGCAGGCCGAGTGGACCACCGGGTTCGACGCCTGGGCGCAGGCCAACCCGGAGCGCAAGGCGCTGTGGGACCGGATGGCCACCCGTACGCTGCCGACCGGCTGGACCGACGCGCTGCCGACCTTCCCGGCGGACGCCAAGGGCGTCGCCACCCGGGCCGCCTCCGGCAAGATCCTGGAGGCCCTGGCGCCGGTGCTGCCGGAGCTGTGGGGCGGCTCGGCCGACCTGGCCGAGAGCAACAACACCACGATGAAGGGCGAGCCGTCGTTCGTCCCGGCCGCGCACGCCACCAAGGACTTCCCCGGTGACGAGTACGGCCGCACGCTGCACTTCGGCATCCGCGAGCACGCCATGGGCGCGATCCTCAACGGCATCGCCCTGCACGGCGGCACCCGCCCGTACGGCGGCACGTTCCTGGTGTTCAGCGACTACATGCGCCCGGCGGTGCGGCTGGCCGCGCTGATGAAGCTGCCGGTGACGTACGTCTGGACGCACGACTCGATCGGCCTCGGCGAGGACGGCCCGACGCACCAGCCGATCGAGCACCTGACCGCGCTGCGGGCCATCCCCGGCCTGGACGTGGTGCGCCCGGCCGACGCCAACGAGACGGTCTGGGCGTGGCGGCAGGCGCTGGAGCACACCGACCGGCCGACCGCGCTGGCGCTCAGCCGCCAGGCGCTGCCGACGTTCGACCGCACCGACCTGGCCGGCGCCGAGGGCGTCGCCAAGGGCGGGTACGTGCTGGCCGAGGCGTCGAACGGCAAGCCGCAGGTGATCCTCGTCGGCACCGGCTCCGAGGTGCAGCTCTGCCTCACCGCACGGGAGCGGCTGGAGGCCGACGGCACCCCCACCCGGGTCGTCTCCATGCCCTGCCAGGAGTGGTTCTTCGCGCAGGACGAGGCGTACCGGGAGTCGGTGCTGCCGCGCGGGGTAAAGGCACGGGTGAGCGTGGAGGCGGGCATCGCGATGTCGTGGCGCGCGATCGTCGGCGACAGCGGCGAGTGCGTGAGCATCGAGCACTACGGCGCCAGCGCGCCGCACACCGTGCTCTTCGAGCAGTTCGGGTTCACCCCCGACCGGATCGTGGCCGCCGCGCACGCGGCGCTGACCCGGGTGGGCGACATCACCGGTTTCACGACCGGCAACTGAGGGGAGCGTGGACGGCATGACGGACAGGCTGAAGGAGCTCCAGGGCGCCGGGGTGGCGATCTGGCTCGACGATCTCTCCCGGGTACGGCTGAGCTCCGGCGGGCTGGACAAGCTGCGCCGGGAGAGCCACGTAGCCGGGGTGACCACCAATCCGACGATCTTCGCCAAGGCGCTGAGCGACGCCGGCGAGTACGACTGGCAGCTTCGTGACCTCGCCGTACGTGGTGTGGACGTCGAGGAGGCGGTCCGCATGCTCACCACGTACGACGTGCGGTGGGCCTGCGACGTGATGCGCCCGTCGTACGAGACCAGCGGCGGCGTGGACGGCCGGGTGTCGATCGAGGTGGACCCGCGCTCGGCGCACGACGCGGCGAAGACCGTCGCCGAGGCCAAGGCGCTGTGGTGGCTGGTCGACCGGCCGAACCTGTTCATCAAGATCCCGGCCACCGAGGAGGGCCTGCCCGCGATCACCGCGACGCTGGCCGAGGGGATCAGCGTCAACGTCACGCTGATCTTCGGCCTGGACCGGTACTCGCAGGTGATGGAGGCCTTCCTGGCCGGCCTGGAGCAGGCGCAGGCCAACGGGCACGACCTGTCGAAGATCGGCTCGGTCGCCTCGTTCTTCGTCTCCCGGGTCGACACCGAGGTGGACAAGCGGCTGGAGAAGATCGGCTCGGACCGGGCCAAGGCGCTGCGCGGCAAGGCCGCTGTCGCCAACGCCCGGCTGGCGTACGAGCGTTACGGCGAGGTGTTCTCCTCGGCGCGCTGGCAGAAGCTGGCCGACGCGGGCGCCCACCCGCAGCGCCCGCTGTGGGCCTCCACCTCGACGAAGAACCCGGACTACCGGGACGTCATCTACGTCGAGGAGCTGATCGCGCCCGGCACCGTCAACACCATGCCGGAGCCGGTGATCCACGCCTACGCCGAGCACGGCGAGACGAAGCCGGACACCGTCACCGTCGCGTACGACGACGCCCGCCAGGTCTTCGCCGACCTGCTGGCGGTGGGCGTTGACCTGTCCGACGTGATCGCCACGCTGGAGCGCGAGGGCGTGGAGAAGTTCGAGGCGAGCTGGGTGGAGCTGCTGGAGGGGGTCAAGAAGTCCCTCGCCGAGGCGGCCAAGGGCTCGGGCAGCCCGCACCGGGCGGCCGGGAAGAACGCGCAGGCGGCGCAGCAGGCCGGCGGCAACGCGTGACAGACGGCGTCCGACGCGTCCCGGGGCCCGGCCCCGGGGCGCGTCGCGCCGTACCGTGGTTTGGGTGAGGGGCGGCACCGTGAGTGACCTGCTGGCCGGGCGGGCCGACATGGCCGCCGGTCTGGCCGTGCGCGGCGCGGACGCCCTGGGCGCGTCGGCGCGCGCCACGCTCGTCGCCCACGACGTCCCGGCCCGGCTCGCCGCCGCCGACCCGGCCCTCTGGGGGCCCGCCGCCGAGCCGGCGGCCCTCGACCGGCTGGGCTGGCTGCACGCCCACCGGCGCAGCCGGGACCTGCTCCCCCAGCTCGCCGAGCTGGCCGCCGAGCTGAGCGACCTGGACCACGTGGTGCTGGCCGGCGCCCCCGGCGACACGCTCGCCGCCGAGGTCCTGGCCGAATGCCTGGGCCGGCCGGTGACGGTGCTCGACACCGCCGATCCGGGGCCGGTCCGGGCCGCGCTCGCCGACCGCCCGGCGCGTACCCTCCTGGTGCTCGCCGCCCGGCACGGCCTGGACCGGACCACCGACGCCCACCTGCGGGCCTACCGGCAGGCGTGGGCGGACGAGGGCCCGGATGCCGCCCGGCACGTCGTGGTGGTCACCGAGCCCGGCACGGACCTCGCGGCGCGCGCCGACGAGCTGGGCGCGGTGGTGCTCCCGGCCGAGCCCGGCGTGACCGGGCCGTGGGCCGCGCTCACCGCGTTCGGCGTGGTCCCGGCGGCGCTGGCCGGCGCGCCGGTCGCCGAGGTGCTGGACGAGGCGGAGGCGCTCACCGCCGCGCTCGACCGGGACCGGGACAACCCGGGCCTCGCGCTCGGCGCGGCCCTGGGCGCGGCGCCCGGCGAGGGCCGGCACACGGTAGCGCTGGTCCCCGACGGCACCGGACTCGACGGCCTGGGCCGCTGGGCGGGCGCGCTGCTCGCCGACGCGACCGGCGGACGGCTCCTGCCGGTGGCCGTGGAGTCCCCCGACTCCCCCGGCGCCACCGGGCCGGGCGTGCTCACAGTCGGTCTCGGCGGCGCCCTCGGCGCGGGCGTCGGCCCGGGCGTGGCCGCCGACGTCGCCGTCAACGGGCCGCTCGGCGCGCACCTGCTCACCTGGACCTACGCCGCCGCGACCGCCGCGGTGACGCTGCGGACCGACCCGTTCGCGGCGCCCGCCGCCGCGGCGGCCGACGACGAGGCGGACAGCGGGCCGCCGTCGTCGGTGGAGGACGCGATCGAGGTGTACGCCCCGAGCGGCGCGCCGGCCGACCTGACCGGCGCGCTGTGCTGGCTGCTCGACGGGCTGGGCGAACGGGAACACCTCGCGGTCACCGCGTACCTCGACCCGCGGGCCGACGCGGCGCTGGCCGGGCTGCGCCCGCTGCTGGCACGGCACACCCGGCGGCCGGTCACCTTCACCTGGGGACCGCGCCGGCCGGAACACACGGACACCCGCGGCCGGCACCTCCAGATCACCGGTGCGGTCACCGATGATCTGGAAGTGCCCGGTCGTCCGTACACCTTCGCGCAGCTCCAGGCGGCCCAGGCCGCCGGTGACCGGCGGGCCCTGGCCGGCCGGGAACGACCGGTGCTGCGACTGCACCTGACCAAGCGGGCGGCTGGCGTCGCCCAGCTGCTGGATACGGCCGGACGGACACGCACGTGACGATCAATGACCTGGAATCAGCGGACCGAGACGCAGGAGGAGGTGGCCCGGTGAACCCGCTGCGCGACGTCCAGGACCGGCGGTTGCCCCGGATCCCCGAGCCGTGTGCCCTGGTGATCTTCGGGGTGACCGGCGATCTGGCCCGCAAGAAACTACTGCCGGCGGTCTACGACCTGGCCAACCGGGGGCTCCTGCCGCCCGGTTTCGTGGTGCTGGGCTTCGCCCGCCGGGACTGGGGCGACGGCGACTTCGAGTCGGTGGCGCACGAGGCGGCCAAGAAGCACGCCCGTACCCCGTGGCGGGAGGAGGTGTGGGCCCGGCTGGCCGGCAACATCAAGTTCGTCGGCGGCTCGTTCGACGACGACGCCGCGTTCGACCAGCTCGCCGCCACGCTCGACGAGCTGCGCGACTCGCACGGCATCGCCGGCAACGCCGCCTTCTACTTCTCCATCCCCCCGGCGGCGTTCCCGGTGGTGCTCAAGCAGCTCGCCCGCACCGGCATGGCCGACAACGACAGGTCCGGCGGCTGGCGCCGCGTGGTGGTGGAGAAGCCGTTCGGCAACGACCTGCCCTCTGCCAAGGCGCTCAACGACCTGGTCGACGACGTCTTCACCCGCCAGGACGTGTTCCGGATCGACCACTACCTGGGCAAGGAGACGGTCCAGAACATCCTGGCGCTGCGGTTCGCGAACAACCTGTTCGAGCCGCTGTGGAACTCCAAGTACGTCGACTCGGTGCAGATCACCATGGCCGAGGACGTCGGCATCGGCACCCGGGCCGCCTTCTACGACTCCGTCGGCACCGCCCGTGACGTGCTCCAGAACCACCTGCTCCAACTGCTCGCGCTGGTCGCGATGGAGGAGCCGACGAGCTTCGACGCCGACGAGATCCGCGCCGAGAAGCTCAAGGTGCTCAAGGCGATCACCGTGCCGCACGACGTCTCCGAGGACACCGTGCGGGGCCAGTACCTGCCCGGCTGGGTGGGCGGCGAGCGCGCCAAGGGCTACCTGGAGGAGGAGGGCGTCCCGGCGGGCTCCACCACCGAGACGTACGTGGCGGTGAAGCTGGGCATCCAGAACCGGCGCTGGGCCGGGGTGCCGTTCTACATCCGGGCCGGCAAGCGGCTGCCCCGGCGGGTCACCGAGGTGGCCATCATGTTCAAGAAGGCGCCGCACCTGCCGTTCAACGCCGCCGACATGGAGTCCCTCGGTCCCAACCAGCTCGTCATCCGCGTGCAGCCGGACGAGGGCGTGGTGCTGAAGTTCGGCTCCAAGGTGCCGGGCACCACGATGGAGGTCCGCGACATCGCGATGGACTTCCAGTACGGCGAGGCGTTCACCGAGTCCAGCCCCGAGGCGTACGAGCGGCTCGTGCTGGACGTGCTGATCGGCGACCGGACGCTGTTCCCGGACGCCGCCGAGGTCGAGCAGAGCTGGCAGGTCGTCGACCCGCTGGAACACGCCTGGGAGGGCACGACGCCGGAGCCGTACCGGGCCGGCGAGTGGGGACCCCGGGCCGCCGACGAGATGCTGGCCCGCGAGGGCCGGGCTTGGCGGAGAGCGTGAGCGAGCACTGCGAGCGAACCAGGAGGCTCCATTGATCGGGCTGTGGGACACCACCGGCAACGAGGTGGTCAAGGCGCTGGCCGCGGAACGGCGCAGCGCGGGCGGGGTGGCCAGCGGCATGGCGCTCACGCTGATCGTGGTGGTGGACGAGAAGCGGGTCCGGGAGGCCGAGGCGGCCGCCACCATCGCCGCGGCGGCGCACCCCTGCCGCCTGCTCGTGGTGGTCCGCTCCGACGTGGAGCGCGACCGCAACCGGCTGGACGCGGAGATCGTCGTGGGCGGCCGGCTCGGGCCGTGCGAGGCGGTGGTGACCCGGATGTACGGGCGGCTCGCGCTGCACGCCGAATCCGTGGTGATGCCGCTGCTGGTGCCGGACGTACCGGTGGTGACGTGGTGGCACGGCGAGCCGCCGGAGGAGATCGCCACCGACTTCCTCGGTGTGGTGGCCGACCGGCGGATCACCGACTCGGCGCAGGCGGCCGACCCGATCGCCGCGCTGCGGCAGCGGGCCCACGACTACGCCCCCGGCGACACCGACCTGGCGTGGACCCGGATCACCCCGTGGCGCACGCTGGTGGCGGGCGCGTTCGACACCACCCAGGCCCGGGTCACCGAGGCCAGCGTGGTGGCGCCCCCGTCGGATCCGACGGCCGCGCTGATGAGCGGGTGGCTCAAGGCCCGGCTCGGCATCGAACCGACCTGGGAGCGGACCGACGAGTTCCCGCGCATGCGTCAGGTGCAGCTGCGCTGCGCCAACGGCGACGAGCTGACGCTGACCCGCGACGACAGCATCGCGGTGTTCCGGCGTACCGGGCAGGAGGACCGCACGCTGCCGCTGGTCCGCCGGCCGCTCGGTGACGAGCTGGCCGAGGAGCTGCGCCGCCTCGACGCCGACCAGGTGTACGCGGAGGCGCTCGGCGCTGCGGCCGGGATCACCGGACTCGACCAGCGGCCGGCCCAGCGGGTGCACGTGTGGAAGGATCCGGCGACCGCCCAGCGGGCCGAGGCCGGCGTGACCGCGCACGCGGGCGCGACCGCGAACGAGTGACCGCCCGGACCGGGTGGTCGGAGGCACAGGTGACCGCCGGTGGGCGGTCGGAACACGAGGGCTCGACGGATGACTGAGGCGAGTGTCGCCGTACACGCCGACCCCGACCTGCTGGCGCAGGCGGTGGCGGCCCGGTTGGTGGTGAAGCTGCTCGACGCGCAGGCCGAGCGCGGCCAGGCGTCGGTGGTGCTGACCGGCGGGCGGATCGCCGCTGCGGTGTACCGGGCGGTCGGGCAGCTGCCCGCCCGGGACGCGGTCGACTGGTCCCGGGTCGACGTGTGGTGGGGCGACGAGCGGTTCCTGCCCGCCGGCGACCCGGAGCGCAACGAGACGCAGGCGCGGGCGGCGCTGCTGGACGCGGTGCCGCTGGACCCGGCCCGGGTGCACCCGATGCCGGCGTCCGACGGCCCGGCCGGTGACGACCCGGAGGCGGCCGCCGCCGGGTACGCGCGGGAGCTGGCCGCCGCCGCCCGGCCCGGGAACGCCGTCCTGCCCCACTTCGACGTGCTGATGCTCGGCGTCGGCGAGGACGGGCACGTGGCGTCGGTGTTCCCGGAGCACCCGGTGCACCACGACAACCGCCCGGTCAGCGCGGTACGGGGCAGCCCGAAGCCGCCGCCGGTGCGTACCACGCTGACCCTGCCGACGATCAACACGGCCGAAGAGGTGTGGCTGATCGCCGCCGGGGCGGACAAGGCCCGGGCGGTGGGCATGGCGCTGGCCGGGGCCGGGCCGGTGCAGTTGCCGGCCGCCGGGGTGCAGGGCGTCTCCCGTACGCTCTGGCTGCTCGACCGGGCCGCGGCGGCCAACGTGCCCCCGCGCCTGCGCAGCCTCCGCTGAGGTGTAAGGAAGGGCCCCTTCTTAACGTCTCCGGTAGAGAAGGGGCCCCTTCTTAACGCCTCGGCTCAGGCGCGGCCACGACGTCGGCGCAGCGCGTCGAGGGCCTCGGCGAGCAGCGCCTCCCCCTCCTCCGGCGTGCGCCGCTCCTGCACGTACGCCAGGTGGGTCTTGTAGGGCTCGGCGCGCTGGCGGCCCGGCGGGTCGCCCGGGTCGGGGCCGGCCGGCTCGCCGCAGCGGGGGCACTCCCAGGCGGCCGGCGTCTCCGCCTCGGCGGCGATCAGGAACTCGACCCGGTGCCCGTGGCGGCACCAGTAGACGACCGGGCGGCGCGGCGCGGGCTCCACGCGCTGGTCGAAGCGCTCGGGGGCGGACCCGATCCGGGTGCCGCGGATGACGTTGTTGCTGGGCACGATTGCTCGCTCCCTGTCGTCGGAGGGGACCGCCGCCGGAGGGGATGGGCGACGGGCGACGCGCGGAGAAACAAAACTGCGCGCGGTCCGTGACGGACCGCGCGCAGATTGTACGCTTCTCAGCGCTGACTCAGGTGCCGTTGGCCATCTGCAACCGCAGCCAGAGCCCGAGCCCGATGATGCAGGCGAACCAGACGATTCCCACCAGAACGGTGTAGCGGTCGAGGTTCTTCTCGGCCACGGACGAACCGGCCAGGCTGGAGCTGACGCCGCCGCCGAACATGCTCGACAACCCGCCGCCCTTACCGCGGTGCAGGAGGATCAGTAGGACGAGCAGCACGCTGGTGATGACCAGCAACGTGATCATCGTGTAGGCGAACCAGATCGGCATGGCGGGGGTCAGTCCTCTCGTTGCGATCACTGCCCGGACCTGTCGGGCACTGCGGCACCGACCGGTGGACGGGCAGCGTCAAGGATAGCGAGCGATCAGCGGGCGGTGTGCTCCGGGAACCGGCAGATCTGCGCGAACTCCTCCGCGTCCAGGCTGGCGCCCCCGACCAGGGCCCCGTCCACGTCCGGCTGCGCCATGATCGCGGCGACGTTCGACGCCTTGACCGACCCGCCGTACAGGATCCGGACCTGCTCGGCGGTGCCCTCGTCGTAGGTCTCGGCGATGCGCTTGCGCACCGCGCCGCAGACCTCCTGGGCGTCCTCCGGCGTGGCCGTCTTGCCGGTGCCGATCGCCCAGACCGGCTCGTACGCGACGACGACCTTGGTGACCTGCTCGGCGGTGAGCCCCTTCAGCGCGCCGTCGAGCTGGTCGCAGCAGTGCCGCACCTGCCCCGACTGTTCCCGGACCTCCAGGCCCTCGCCGATGCAGAGGATCGGGGTGAGCCCGTTCGCCAGCGCCGCCGACACCTTCGCGTTGACCAGCGCGTCGTCCTCGTGGTGGTACTGCCGCCGCTCGGAGTGGCCGACCACCACGTAGCCGCAGCCCAGCTTCGCCAGCATCGGCCCGGCGATGTCACCGGTGTACGCGCCGGACGGATGCGGCGACAGGTCCTGCGCGCCGTAGCCGATCAGCAGCTTGTCGCCGTCCACAGCGGTCTGCACCGTACGCAGGTCGGTGAAGGGCGGCAGCACCACGCACTCGACGTCGGTGAGCTGCTTCTCGTTCAGGCTCGCGGCCAGCTTCTGCACCAGCAGGTTGGCCTCGAGGTGGTTCAGGTTCATCTTCCAGTTGCCGGCCATCAGCGGCCGGCGGGTCGTGCTCGCCATTCAGTTCTCCAGAGCCGCGATGCCGGGGAGGGTCTTGCCCTCCAGGTATTCCAGGGAGGCGCCGCCGCCGGTGGAGATGTGCCCGAACGAGGACTCGTCCAGGCCCAGCGCGCGCACCGCCGCGGCCGAGTCGCCGCCACCGACCACGCTGAACGCGTCGGCCTTGGTGATCGCCTCGGCCACGCCCCGGGTGCCGTTGGCGAACGCCGCCATCTCGAACACGCCCATCGGGCCGTTCCAGAAGATGGTCTTCGCCTGCGACAGCGCGGCCGCGAAGCCGGCCACCGTCTCCGGGCCGATGTCCAGGCCCAGCCGGTGGCTGGGGATGCCGTCGGCGGGCACGGTGTCGTGCGCGGCGTCCGGCGCGAACGCGTCGGCGGCCACCACGTCGACCGGGAGCATGATCTTGCCGGGCGCGCGCTCCATCAGGTTGCGGCAGGTCTCGACCATGTCCTTCTCCAGCAGCGACGTGCCCACCTCGTGGCCCTGGGCCTTGAGGAAGGTGAAGCACATCCCGCCGCCGATGAGCAGCCGGTCCACGGTCGGCAGCAGCGCCTCGATCACGGCCAGCTTGTCGGAGACCTTCGAGCCGCCCAGCACCACCACGTACGGCCGCTCCGGGGAGCCGGTGAGGCGGCTGAGCACCTCGACCTCGCGCAGCACCAGCCGGCCGGCGACGTGCGGCAGCCGGGCCGGCACGTCGTGCACGCTGGCGTGCTTGCGGTGCACAGCGCCGAACGCGTCGTCCACGTAGGCGTCGCCGAGCGCGGCGAGCTGGTCGGCGAACGCGCCCCGCTCCGCGTCGTCCTTGCTGGTCTCGCCCTTGTTGAACCGCAGGTTCTCCAGCAGCGCCACCTGGCCGTCGGCCAGGTCGGCCACGGTGGACCGCGCCGAGTCACCGACGGTGTCCTCGGCGAAGGCCACCGGGGCGCCGAGCAGCTCACCGAGCCGCCCGGCGACCGGGCGGAGGCTGAACTGCGGGTCCGGCGCGCCCTTCGGGCGGCCCAGGTGCGAGCAGACGACCACCTTCGCGCCGGCCTGCACCAGCGCGCTCAGCGTCGGCAGGACGGCCCGGATCCGGCCGTCGTCCGTGATCTCACCGGTCTGCTTGTCGAGCGGGACGTTCAGGTCGG
Organism: Micromonospora sp. NBRC 110037; assembly: GCF_001652995.1. Lineage (NCBI taxonomy): Bacteria > Bacillati > Actinomycetota > Actinomycetes > Micromonosporales > Micromonosporaceae > Micromonospora > Micromonospora sp. NBRC 110037. The sequence continues at coordinate 271,744 of NZ_BBVA01000002.1, read as the reverse complement.
CGCGCACCAGCACGCGCCGACCCGACACCCCCTCGGCGAGCAGGTCGTCGAGGTTGCGGATGCTCACAGCGAGCTACCGACCAGCTTGACCAGGTCCACCAGGCGGTTCGAGTAGCCCCACTCGTTGTCGTACCAGCCGACGACCTTGACCTGGTTGCCGATCACCTTGGTCAGCGGCGCGTCGAAGATGCACGACGCCGGGTCGGTCACGATGTCGGCGGAGACGATCGGGTCCTCGTTGTAGGTGAGGATGCCCCGCAGCGGGCCCTCGGCGGCGGCCTTGAGCGCGGCGTTGACCTCGTCCACAGTGGTCTCCCGGCCGACCGTGACGGTCAGGTCGGTGGCCGAGCCGGTCGGGATCGGCACGCGCAGCGCGTAACCGTCCAGCTTGCCCTTCAGCTCCGGCAGCACCAGGCCGATCGCCTTCGCGGCGCCGGTCGAGGTCGGCACGATGTTCAGCGCGGCGGCGCGGGCCCGGCGCAGGTCCTTGTGCGGCGCGTCCTGCAGGTTCTGGTCCTGCGTGTACGCGTGGATGGTGGTCATCAGGCCCTGCTGGATGCCGAACGTGTCCTGCAGCACCTTCGCCATCGGCGCGAGGCAGTTCGTGGTGCAGGAGGCGTTCGAGATGATGTTGTGCTTGGCCGGGTCGTACTGGTCCTGGTTGACGCCCATGACCACGGTGACGTCCTCGTTCTTAGCCGGCGCGGAGATGATGACCTTCTTGGCCCCGCCGTCGAGGTGCGCCTTCGCCTTGGTGCCGTCGGTGAAGAAGCCGGTGGACTCGATGACGACGTCGGCGCCGACCTCGCCCCACGGCAGGTTCGCCGGGTCCTTCTCGGCGTACGCCTTGATGGTCTTGCCGCCCACGGTGATCTCGTCGGCGGTGGCCTTCACCTCGTGCGGGAGGCGGCCCAGGATGCTGTCGTACTTGACAAGGTGGGCGAGCGTCGCGTTGTCGGTCAGGTCGTTGACCGCCACGACCTCGATGTCAGCGCCGGACGCCAGCACTGCCCGGAAGAAGTTGCGGCCGATCCGGCCGAAGCCGTTGATGCCAACCCGGATGGTCACAGGTCCCATCTCCTCGCGTTCTGGTCCGCCGGCGCCAGACCGGGGCCGGCGGAGGTGTGTGCGCCGACCGTTGGAGCCGGCCGTCGACATGTCATCTCGGCCACCCCGCCGCGGTCACGGAGACCTGACCGCCCGAGGCGGTGAGCACGGCGAGGGATGCCTGTGCGCGGCCCCCTTGCCGTACGCAGCGACCATATCCGAGCGTGCGGCGTCGCGCTGCGGCGGGTGGTGATCCCGCTCGCGTGCTCGCCGCCCGAGTCCTATCAGACCACGAGCATGTCGGGCGTGACTGCCGCTTCCGTATCCGGGATGCCCAGGTCGCGGGCGCGCTTGTCGGCCAGCGCGAGCAGCCGGCGGATCCGGCCGGCGATGGCGTCCTTGGTCAGCGGCGGCTCGGCGAGCGCGCCCAGCTCCTCCAGGGACGCCTGACGGTGCTCCAGCCGCAGCCGGCCGGCCGAGGTCAGGTGGTTGGGCGCGTCGTCGGCGAGGATCTCCAGCGCGCGGGTCACCCGGGCGGCGGCGGCCACCGCGGCCCGGGCCGAGCGGCGCAGGTTGGCGTCGTCGAAGTTGGCCAGCCGGTTGGCGGTGGCGCGCACCTCCCGGCGTACCCGCCGCTCCTCCCAGGCCAGCACGCTGGAGTGCGCTCCTATGCGGGTGAGCAGCGCGGCGATCGCGTCGCCGTCCTTGACCACCACCCGGTCCACGCCGCGCACCTCGCGGTTCTTCGCGGTGATGCCGATGCGGCGGGCCGCGCCGACGAGCGCCAGCGCCGACTCCGGGCCGGGGCAGGTGATCTCCAGCGCGCTGGAACGGCCCGGCTCGGTCAGCGAGCCGTGCGCCATGAACGCGCCCCGCCAGGCCGACACGGCGCAGCAGACGTTCGCGGCCACCACGTGCGGCGGCAGGCCGCGCACCGGGCGGCCCCGCACGTCGAGCAGGCCGGTCTGCCGGGCGAGCGCCTCGCCGTCCTTGACCACCCGCACGATGAAGTGGCTGCCCTTGCGCAGGCCGCCGGAGGCGAGCACGTGGATCTCGCTCGGGTAGCCGTAGACCTCGGCCACCTCCCGCCGCAGCCGGCGGGCCACCGCGCCGGTGTCCAGCTCCGCCTCGACCACGACGCGGCCGGACACGATGTGCAGGCCGCCGGCGAAACGCAGCAGGGCGGCCATCTCCGCCCGCCGACAGCAGGGCTTGGGCACGTCGACCCGACTCAGCTCGTCCTTGACCGCAGCCGTCATCGCCATAGTGCGCCCCCTCACGGACCGGTTCCGGCGTGTCGCCGGTGATTACGTACGTGTCTAACGATCGGCGCGCAGGACAGGCACCAGCGCGGCGCCCAGTGCGGCTGGATCATGACGGGGCGTGCCGTCGAGGACGGCGACGGGAGCGAGGACCAGCCGGGCACCAAGCGATTCTGCCGCACGTTCGACCGCCGCGGGATCACCCACCGCCGTGGAGTCCGCCAGCACCCGGTCCACCTTCAGCTCGGGCAGATAGCGCCGCAGCGTGTCCAGATGGTCGGGCAGGGAGAGCCCCGAGGTCTCCTTCTCCGCCACCAGGTTGAGCGTCACCAGCCGCCGCGCCGGACTGGAGACGATCGCGTCGGCCAGGCCCGGCACCAGCAGGTGCGGCAGCACGCTCGTGTACCAGCTGCCCGGCCCGAAGATCAGCCAGTCCGCGGCGCGTACCGCTGTCACCGCCTCGGCGCACGCGGCCGGCGCGGGTGGGTTGAGCCGCAGCGACTCGACGGTGCCCGGGGTGACCGCGACCTGGTGCTGGCCGCGCACGGTGGACACCTCGTCCGGATGGGCCGGGTCCGCGCCGCGGACCCGGGCCTCGATGCCCACCGGCTGACGGGACATCGGCAGCACCCGCCCCACCGCGCCGAGCATCGCGCCCGCGTGGTCGAGCGCGGCCACCGGATCGCCGAGCAGCTCGGTCAGGCCGTGCAGCAGCAGGTTGCCGACCGCGTGGCCGGCGAGCGAGTCGCCGGCGCGGGCGGCCGGAACCGGCGCGGCGAGCGTCGGCGGGGGCGGCGTCGCGGTGGTGAAGCGGTACTGGAACAGCGCCGCGCTGCGCCGGGTGGCCGGATGGTCGCCGGCCAGCGCCACGAGCGCCTGACGCAGGTCACCCGGGGGCAGGCCGCCGCGCTCCGCGCGCAGCCGCCCACTGGACCCGCCGTCGTCGCCGACGGTGACCACCGCGGTGATGTCCAGGTCCAGTTCGGGTACGCAGTGCCGCAGCGCCCGCAGCGACGCCGAGAGCCCGTGCCCGCCACCGAAGGCGACCACCCTGGTCGGGGTCACTCCCGCCCCAGGTCCCGGTGCTGGGCGTTGGCGGCGATACCGGAGCGGCGCAGCCGGGCGGCCAGCTCCTCGGCGATCGCCACGCTGCGGTGCTTGCCGCCGGTGCAGCCGACCGCCACGGTCAGGTAGCGCTTGCCCTCCCGCTCGAAACCGGCGGTGGTGGCGTTGACCAGGTCGGCGTACCCGGCCACGAAGGCGTCCGCGCCCTCCTGGCCCAGCACGTACGCGCTGACCGCCTCCTCCCGGCCGGTGTGCTCGCGCAGCTCCGGCACCCAGTACGGGTTCGGCAGGAACCGGGCGTCCATCACGAAGTCGGCGTCCGGCGGCAGGCCGTACTTGAAGCCGAACGAGATCACGGTGATCCGCAGCCGGCGGGCGTCCTCGCCGCCGAACAGCTCCTCGACCCGGCGCCGAAGCTGGTTCACGTTCAGGTGGCTGGTGTCGATGATCACGTCGGCCTGCTCGCGTGCCTCCTCCAGCAGCGTCCGCTCGACGGCGATGCCGTCGGCCAGCCGCCCGTCGCCCTGCAGCGGGTGCGAGCGGCGCACGCTCTCGAACCGGCGGATCAGCACCTCGTCGTCGGCGTCGACGAAGACCACCCGGGGGGAGAAGCCGCGCTCGCGCAGCTCCCGGATCGCCCCGGCCAGGTCGGTGGAGAAGGCGCGCGAGCGCACGTCCAGCACCATCGCCGTACGCCGGGCCGCGCCGCCGGCCTTGAAGGCCAGCTCGGCCATGTCGAGCAGCAGCGCCTGGGGCAGGTTGTCGACCACGTAGTAGCCGACGTTCTCCAGCGCCCGGGCCACCGTGCTGCGCCCGCCGCCGGAGAGCCCGGTCACCACCACCAGTGAGGTGTCCGACTCGGCCGGCGCCGTCTCCGCCTCGCTCAGCCCCAGGTCACCCGCTGTACGCGCCTCGCTCACCCGCTACCCCCAGCCGTGGCGCCGCGGCCGGTCGGCCGCGCATGGTCAATCAGCGACTCTAACGGCTGCGACCCCGTCCGGGATTCCACGGGGTGACCACCGGAACATGTCGCCACCCCCGGACCGGCTCGCCGGACGGGCGCTGTCGGGGGACGCTCGTAGACTGCGCGGATGGTCTCCCCCACCGACGAGCGGACCACCTCCGCACCGGCCGGCTCCCCACCGACCGGCGACGCGCTCGACGTGTTGCGGCGGGTCTTCGGGTACGACGCCTTCCGCGGCTTCCAGCAGGACGTCGTCGAACACGTGGTGTCCGGCGGCGACGCGCTGGTGCTCATGCCCACCGGTGGCGGCAAGTCGCTGTGCTACCAGATCCCCGCGCTGGTCCGCGACGGCGTGGCGGTAGTGGTCTCCCCGCTGATCGCGCTCATGCAGGACCAGGTCGACGCGCTCACCGCCGTCGGCGTACGCGCCGGTTTCCTCAACTCGACGCAGGACCCGGCGCAGCGGCGCCGGGTCGAGGCGGCCTACCTGGCCGGCGAGCTGGACCTGCTCTACCTGGCCCCGGAAGGGCTGGCGGTGCGGTCCACGCTCGGCCTGCTGGAGCGCGGCCGGATCGCGCTGTTCGCGATCGACGAGGCGCACTGCGTCTCGCAGTGGGGGCACGACTTCCGCCCCGACTACCTCAACCTGTCGATGCTGCACGAACGCTGGCCGGACGTGCCGCGCATCGCGCTGACCGCCACCGCGACCCGGGCGACCCGCACCGAGATCGCCACCCGGCTGCGGCTCACCGAGGCCCGGCACTTCGTGGCCAGCTTCGACCGGCCCAACATCCAGTACCGGATCGTGCCGAAGCGGGAGCCCCGCCGCCAGCTGCTCAGCCTGCTGCGCGACGAGCACCCGGGCGACGCCGGCATCGTCTACTGCCTGTCCCGGGCCTCGGTGGAGAAGACCGCCGAGTTCCTGGTCGCCAACGGCATCCCCGCGCTGCCGTACCACGCCGGGCTGGACGCCACGACCCGCGCCACCAACCAGCAGCGCTTCCTGCGCGAGGACGGGCTGGTCATGGTCGCCACGATCGCGTTCGGCATGGGCATCGACAAGCCCGACGTACGCTTCGTCGCCCACCTGGACCTGCCGAAGTCGGTCGAGGGCTACTACCAGGAGACCGGCCGCGCCGGGCGCGACGGCTTGCCGTCCACCGCCTGGCTGGCGTACGGGCTGCAGGACGTGGTGCAGCAGCGCAAGATGATCGAGACGTCGGAGGGCGACCTGGCGCACCGGCGCAACCTCGCCGCCCACCTGGACGCGATGCTGGCGCTCTGCGAGACGGTCCGCTGCCGCCGCGCCCAGCTGCTCGAATACTTCGGCGAGACCGGCGTGGCCGCCTGCGGCAACTGCGACACCTGCCTCGACCCGCCCGAGTCCTGGGACGGCACTGTCGCCGCGCAGAAGCTGCTCTCCACCGTCTACCGGCTCGACCGCGAACGCAACCAGCGCTTCGGCGCCGGGCACAGCATCGACATCCTGCTCGGCAAGCACACCGACAAGATCGACCAGTACGGCCACGACTCGCTCAGCACGTTCGGCATCGGCACCGAGCTGCGCGAGACCGAGTGGCGTGGCGTGGTACGGCAGCTGCTCGCCGAGGGTCTGCTCGCTGTCGAGGGCGACTACGGCACGCTGGCGCTGACCGAGGCCAGCGCGGACGTGCTCGGCCGCCGCCGTACGGTCACGCTGCGCAAGGAGCCGGAGCGGCCGGCGGCCGGCCGGTCCGCCAAGCCCCGGGGCGCGGCCACTGTGGTCGCCGACCTCTCCCCCGCCGCCGCGCCGGTCTTCGAGCGGCTCCGCGCGTGGCGCGCGGCCACCGCCAAGGAGCAGGGCGTCCCGGCATACGTCATCTTCCACGACGCGACGCTGCGGCAGATCGCCGCCGAGCCGCCGGCTTCCCTGGCCGAGCTGTCCCGGGTCAGCGGGGTGGGCGAGAACAAGCTCGCCAAGTACGGCGAGGCGATCCTGGCCGTCCTCGCCGAGTCCTGACGTACGCGCGGAAGGGCCCGCCCCCCTGTGGTGGGGGTCGGGCCCTTCCGGTGTGCGTGCTGCCGTTCTTGCTCTGCAGCCATGGGTGCGGCGGTGTTGGTCTTAGCTGGTGCTGTAGCCGCGGGTGGCGATCCAGTCGGCGAGGTTGTCGATGCTCATCCGGTAGGTGGCGGTGTTCGGGTCGGCGCTGTCGGCGATGGTGACGGTCTTGCCGTCGTCGCGGTAGCCGATGACGCTGATGTAGTGGCCGCCTTCGAAGGAGTGGGTGGTGCCGTCGGTGTCGGTGGCGGTGCCGGCGATGTTGGCGACCACGGCCCGGCCGGCGTCGACGGTCTTCACCACGTCGGCGCGCAGCTTGTCGGTCTGCTTGTCGTCGGCCTTGGGGGTGCTGATCTCGACCGACTTGTAGGCGTCCTTGGCGCCGGTCTCCTTGTTCAGCACCGGGGTGATGTCGTTGATGGAGTTGGTGCCGGCCTCGGTGGTGCCCATCTCGCGGGCCATGGCGTGCACGTCGATGTTCTTGCCCTGCACGCTCAGCGCGTTGCGGGCGGCGGCGGGGCCGCAGAAGTAGAAGTTGGGCTGCGCCTCGTAGCGCACGTCCAGCTCACGCTCACCATGACCGCTCTTGCGGTCGGCGACGATGGCGGCCTTCTCGGCCGGGGCGGCGTGGGCGGCGATGGCAGGGCCGGCGATGCCACCGGCGGTGGCGACGACACCAGCAGCGGTCAGAACGGTCTTGCGCAGCAGAGTGGTAGCCATGATGGTTGCCTCCCTGAAATGGGGGATACGCGGCGGGGGTGCCGCGAAGGGGAAAAGTCTTGGGGGGCGCCCGTCGAGCGGGCTGGCACGCGGGCGACCCGAGAGGGGGCTGCTCCGCGGCTCGGGGATGTAACGACCACCGGGCCCGGGTCATTCCCGCCGGCGGGGGTGCTCGTCGTCGGGGGATGTAACGACGGCCGGGCCGGGGCGATTCCCGTGACCTGACCCGTGGCGCCGGGCGGACCGGGTTGAGCGCTCGGCCCTGGTGCCTGAGCGGTCAGCCATGTACAACGCCTGCACCCCACCCCGGATTCCGCCGTGGGCATGGCGCCGACCACAACGCGCCACCCCGGCAAACCGGACACCGGCCCCAGGGCGCACTGGGCGGCGCCTTCGCGGTGCACGCGCACGGCAGACCTTGCAGTCGGCCCCCCGGACAAGCCTCACAAAGCGGTCATACGTTAGGCACGAACTGCAAGGTGGACGGTTCCGCCCACCGGGAACAGCCATGGCTGGAACGGCGTATGTGTCAAAGGCGGGCGGAGACACCCATGGCGTTCCACCCGAGGCACCTGGCGACGGCGACTGGAGCGGCATGGGTGTCAAAAGCAGCCCGAGACACCCACGGCGTTCCACCCACGGCACGCGACGGCGGTGGCGGGCCGGCGGGCCGGACAGCGGGCGTTGGTTGACGCACGCTGGACAGCGGCCGGGGGCCACGACGGCAGGCGCGAGCAGGCGCGAGCAGGCGAAGGGTCAGGAACGGGGGGCGGCCGTGGTGGCGTCGGTGGAGCCGTCCAGCGCGGCCAGGATCGCCTCGGCCGTACGCCTGCCCACCCCGGGCACCTCGGTGATCTCCTCCACGGTGGCCGACGACAGCCGCTTCAGCGAGCCGAAGTGCCGCAGCAGCGCCTTGCGGCGTACCTCGCCGAGGCCGGGGACGTTGTCCAGCGCCGATTCGGTCATCCGCTTGGAGCGCCGCTGCCGGTGGAACGTGATGGCGAAGCGGTGCGCCTCGTCGCGGACCCGTTGCAGCAGGTAGAGCGCCTCGGAGGTGCGGGGCAGGATCACCGGGAACTCGTCGTCGGGCAGCCACACCTCCTCCAGCCGCTTCGCCAGCCCGCACAGCGCCACGTCGTCGATGCCCAGCTCGGCGAGCGCCTTCGCGGCGGCGGCCACCTGCGGCGGGCCACCGTCGACCACCACGAGCTGCGGCGGGTACGCGAACTTGCGCGGCCGCCCGGTGGTCGGGTCGATGCCGGGGCGGTCCGGGTCGGAGGCGGTCTCCTCGCCCAGCTCCCCGGTCTCGGCGCGGGCGTCGAGGTAGCGGGCGAAGCGCCGCCGCAGCACCTCGGACATGGCCGACAGGTCGTCGGTGGCGCCGCGCACGATGAAGCGGCGGTACTCGCTCTTGCGGGGCAGCCCGTCCTCGAACACGACCATGCTGGCGACCACGTCGGTGCCCTGGATCTGGGAGACGTCGTAGCACTCGATGCGCAGCGGCGAGGTGTTCATGCCGAGCGCGTCGGCGATCTCGTCGAGCGCCTGGCTGCGGGTGGTCAGGTCGCCGGCCCGCTTGAGCTTGTGCCGGGCCAGCGCGTCCTTGGCGTTGCGCTCGACGGTCTCCAGCAGCGACCGCTTGTCGCCGCGCTGCGGCACCCGCAGCGACACCCGGCTGCCCCGGCGGGTGGAGAGCCAGTCGGCGAGCGCGTCGGCGTCGCCTGGTAGCTCGGGCACGAGCAGCTCGCGGGGCACGTCGGCCTCGCCCTGCTCGCCGCCGTACACCTGGGTGCAGAAGTGGTGCACGAGGTCGCCGGTGCTCAGCTCCTCGGTCTTCTCCACCACCCAGCCGCGCTGGCCGCGCACCCGGCCGCCGCGGACGTGGAACACCTGCACGGCGGCTTCGAGCGGGTCGTCGGCGAAGGCGACCACGTCGGCGTCGGTGCCGTCGCCGAGCACCACGGTCTGCTTCTCCATGGCCCGGCGCAGCGCCGCGACGTCGTCGCGCAGGCGGGCGGCCCGCTCGAACTCCAGTTGCTCGCTGGCGTCGAGCATCTCCTTCTCCAGCCGGCGGACCATGGTGTCGGTGCGGCCCGCCATGAAGTCGCAGAAACCGTCGACGATCTCCCGGTGCTGGTCGGCGGTGACGCTGCCGACGCACGGCGCGGAGCACTTGCCGATGTAACCGAGCAGGCAGGGCCGGCCGACCTGCCCGGCCCGCTTGAACACCCCGGACGAGCAGGTCCGCGCCGGGAAGACGCGCAGCAGCAGGTCGAGCGTCTCGCGGATCGCCCAGGCGTGCGAGTACGGCCCGAAGTAGCGCACGCCCTTGCGCTTGACGCCCCGCATCACCTGCAACCGGGGGTATTCCTCGTCGAGTGTGACCGCGAGATAGGGGTACGACTTGTCGTCGCGGTAGCGGACGTTGAACCTCGGGTCGTACTGCTTGATCCAGGTGTATTCCTGCTGGAGCGCCTCGACCTCGGTGGCGACGGTGATCCAGTCGACCGACTCGGCGGTGAAGACCATCTGCCGGGTGCGCTGGTGCAGGCCGACCGGGTCGGCGAAGTAGGAGTTGAGCCGGCTGCGCAGGTTGCGCGCCTTGCCGACGTAGATCACCCGCCCGGTGCCGTCGCGGAAGCGGTAGACCCCTGGCGATTCCGGGATGGTGCCGGGCGCGGGACGGTACGTCGAGGGGTCAGCCACGCTGTCAAGCCTAGTCCGCACCCCTGACACCCGGCCGCCGCCGCGCCCCCGGGTGACCGGGGGCGCGGCGGGTGGTCAGGCCAGGCGGATCTGGTCGCCGTCGACGGTGATGTCCTTCGCGGCGAGCGGCTTGGTGGCCGGGCCGCCCTTCACCGAGCCGTCGACGATGGAGAAGCGGCTGTTGTGGCAGGTGCAGTTGATCGTGCCGCCGTCGACGTTCGACACCGGGCAGCGCTGGTGCGTGCAGATCGGGTCGAACGCCTTGAACTGGCCGGCCTCGGGCTGGGTGATGACCACGCCCTGGCTGGCGAAGACCGCGCCGCCGCCGACCGGGATGTCCGAGGTGCGGGCCACGGAGTTGCTGCCGGCCCGGTCGCCGCCGCCGGCGTCCCCGGTGGCGGTGGCGCCGGGCGGGCCGCCGCTGGTCGGGGCGAGCCCGGGCGAGGCCTCGTCGTCGCTGCCGCAGCCCGCGAGCACCACTGCCGCGCCGACCGCCCCGGCTCCGGCGAGCAGGGCACGGCGGCTCTGGGTGACCGGTCGGGTCAACGCCTGATCATCACTCATATCCGGCCTTTCTCTCGGCTTACTGCGGAAACACGCACCAGCGTGGGGCACGGTTCATACTGGCGCGTCAACGTACCGGGCATCGCATGGAGGACGTCGGTCAGCGCGCCGCGGCCGGCACCTTGCGGGCCCGCGGCTTGGCGCCGCCGTTGCCGTTGGCCTTGGCCGCCCGGCTGGTGGCCGCCTTGGCGCCCTTGGCCTTGCCGTCGAGCTTGAGGATCGGCCGCAGGAACTGCCCGGTGTGGCTCTCCGGCACCTCGGCGACCTCCTCCGGCGTGCCGGTGGCCAGCACCGTGCCGCCCCGGTGGCCACCCTCGGGGCCCATGTCGATGAGCCAGTCGGCCGTCTTGATCACGTCGAGGTTGTGCTCGATGGTGATGACGGTGTTGCCCTTGTCGACCAGCCCCTCCAGCACCATCAGCAGCTTGCGGATGTCCTCGAAGTGCAGGCCGGTGGTCGGCTCGTCGAGCACGTAGACGGTGCGGCCGGTGGAGCGCTTCTGCAGCTCGGAGGCGAGCTTGACGCGCTGCGCCTCACCGCCGGACAGCGTCGGCGCGGGCTGGCCGAGGCGCACGTAGCCGAGGCCGACGTCGACCAGCGTCCGGAGGTGCCGGTGGATGGCCGGGATGGCGGAGAAGAACTCGGCCGCCTCCTCGATCGGCATGTCCAGCACCTCGGCGACAGTCTTGCCCTTGTAGTGCACCTCGAGCGTCTCGCGGTTGTAGCGCGCGCCCTTGCACACCTCGCAGGGGACGTAGACGTCCGGCAGGAAGTTCATCTCGATCTTGATGGTGCCGTCGCCGGAGCACGCCTCGCAGCGCCCGCCCTTGACGTTGAACGAGAACCGGCCCGGGCCGTACCCCCGGACCTTGGCCTCGGTGGTCTCGGCGAAGAGCTTGCGGATGTGGTCCCAGACGCCGGTGTAGGTGGCCGGGTTGGAGCGCGGGGTACGCCCGATCGGCGACTGGTCCACGCCGACGACCTTGTCCACGTGCTCCAGGCCGGTGATGCGGGTGTGCCGGCCGGGCACCAGCCGGGCGCCGTTGATCTGGTTGGCCAGCACCGTGTAGAGGATGTCGTTGACCAACGTCGACTTGCCCGAGCCGCTGACTCCGGTGACCGCGATGAGCTGGCCGAGCGGGAAGCTCACGGTGAGGTTGCGCAGATTGTGCTCGCGCGCGCCGTGCACCACCAGCTCGCGGCCCGGCGTCTGCGGCCGGCGGCCGGCAGGCGTCGGGATGGACTTGCGCCCCGAAAGGTACGCCCCGGTGACCGACTCGGTGTTGTCCAGCAGCGCCGGCACCGACCCGCTGTGCACGATCTTGCCGCCGTGCTCGCCCGCGCCCGGGCCGATGTCGACGATCCAGTCGGCCACCCGGATGGTGTCCTCGTCGTGCTCGACCACGATCAGCGTGTTGCCCAGGCCGCGCAGCCGCAGCAGCGTCTCGATGAGCCGGTGGTTGTCGCGCTGATGCAGGCCGATCGACGGCTCGTCGAGCACGTAGAGCACGCCGACCAGGCCGGAGCCGATCTGGGTGGCGAGCCGGATGCGCTGCGCCTCGCCACCGGAGAGCGTGCCGGCGGGCCGGTCCAGGGAGAGGTAGTCCAGCCCGACGTCGAGCAGGAACTTCAGCCGGGCGTTGATCTCCTTGAGCACCCGCTCGGCGATCATCTTCTGCCGGTCGGTCAGCTCGATGCCGGCCAGCAGGTCGGCGGCCTCACCCACGGACAGGTTGCAGACCTCGGCGATGCTCTTGCCGGCCAGGGTGACCGCGAGCACCTCGGGCTTGAGCCGCGCGCCGCCGCAGGCCGCGCAGGGCACGTCCCGCATGTAGCCCTCGTACTTCTCCCGGGACCACTCCGACTCGGTGTCGGTGTGCCGGCGCTCGATCCACTGCACCACGCCCTCGAAGCCGGTGTAGTAGGAGCGCTCGCGGCCGTACTTGTTGCGGTAGCGCACGTGCACCTGGTCGTCGGAGCCGTGCAGGATCGTCTTCTGCGCCCGCGACGGCAGCTTCCGCCACGGCGTGTCGATGTCGAAGTGCTCGGCCTCGCCCAGCGCCTCCAGCAGCCGCAGGAAGTATTCGAGGTTGTGCCCGGTGGCCCACGGCTGGATCGCGCCCTCGCGCAGCGTGCGCTCCGGGTCGGGGATGACCAGCTCGGGGTCGACCTCCTTCTTCGTGCCCAGGCCGGTGCACTCGGGGCAGGCGCCGTAGGGCGCGTTGAAGGAGAAGACCCGGGGTTCCAGGTCCTCGATCGCGAGGGGGTGGTCGTTCGGGCAGGCCAGGTGCTCGGAGTAGCGGCGCTCCCGGGCCGGGTCGTCCTCCGGCAGGTCGACGAAGTCGAGCAGCACCAGGCCGCCGGAGAGACCGAGCGCGGCCTCGACCGAGTCGGTCAGCCGCTGCTTGGCGCTCGGCTTGACGCTGAGCCGGTCGATCACCACCTCGATGGTGTGCTTCTCCTGCTTCTTGAGCTTCGGCGGCTCGGTCAGCGGGTGCACCACGCCGTCGACCCGGGCCCGGGCGTAGCCCTTGGCCTGCAGCTCGGCGAACAGGTCGACGTACTCGCCCTTGCGGCCGCGCACCACCGGCGCGAGCACCATGAACCGGGTGCCCTCGGCCATGGCCAGGACCCGGTCGACGATCTGCTGCGGGCTCTGCTTGGAGATCCGCTCGCCGCAGATCGGGCAGTGCGGCTCGCCGATGCGGGCGAACAGCAGGCGGAGGTAGTCGTAGACCTCGGTGATGGTGCCGACGGTGGAGCGGGGGTTGCGCGAGGTGGACTTCTGGTCGATGGAGACGGCGGGGCTGAGGCCCTCGATGAAGTCGACGTCGGGCTTGTCCATCTGCCCGAGGAACTGCCGGGCGTACGACGACAGCGACTCGACGTAGCGGCGCTGCCCCTCGGCGAAGATGGTGTCGAACGCCAGGCTCGACTTGCCCGAACCGGACAGCCCGGTGAAGACGATCAGGGCGTCCCGGGGCAGGTCGAGACTGACGTCACGCAGGTTGTGCTCGCGCGCGCCACGGATGATCAGTCGGTCGGCCACGGTGCGTGTGCTCCCGGAAGAAGAATATGAGGCGGATCTGTGCACCAGACGCCGGGTCTGGGTGGTTTTCACAGGTTGTCGGGGCGCAGAGAAGACGCCTCGGCAACTCTAGCCCCGACGTATGACAACTTCCGTCTCGCGAACATTCCCCCAGCTCAGGCCGGTCGGGCGGGAACCACTCACGCCCACCCGACCGGCTCGCGCAGGTTCAGAATGCCCCGGGTGCCGGGGGCGGCGCCGGACGCCCGGTACGTCGCCGTCCGCCACGCCAGCCGCCCCGCCGTTCGGCCGCCAGCCGGGCCGCGCGCCGGCCGCCCTCGTACTCGATCTCCCGCTGCAACCGGCGCCAGCTCTCCCAGCGGCGCGCCGGCAGCGCGCCGTCCTCCAGCGCGTCGCGCACCGCGCAGCCCGGCTCGGCGTCGTGGGCGCAGTCGCCGTACCGGCAGCCGGCGGCCAGCTCGGCGATGTCGGCGAAGGCACGGTCCAGGCCGGCCGCGCCGTCGAGCAGGCCGACCGCCCGTACGCCGGGGGTGTCCAGCACCGCTCCCCCACCCGGCAGGGGCACCAGCGACCGCCAGGTGGTGGTGTGCCGGCCCTTGCCGTCGACGCGGCGGATCGCCTGGGTGCGCATCACGTCCGCCCCGGCCAGCGCGTTGACCAGGCTCGACTTGCCGGCGCCGGAGGGGCCGAGCAGGCCGAGCGTGCGCCCGGGGCCGACGAACCGGCGCAGCGGCGCCAGGCCGGCGCCCCGCTCGGCGCTGACCGGCAGCACCGGCACGCCCGGCGCGAGGTCGGCCAGCTGCCGGGCCACCGCCTCCGGGTCGGCGGCCAGGTCGGCCTTGGTGAGCACGACGAGCGGCTGCGCCCCGGATTCGTGCGCCAGGGAGAGCAGCCGTTCGATCCGCGCGGCGTCCGGTTCCGGGTGCACCGGCTCGACCACCGCGGCGGCGTCGAGGTTGGCGGCCAGCACCTGGCCGCTGGCGTCCTTGCCGGCGGTACGGCGCACCAGCGCGGTACGCCGCGGCAGCACCGCCTCCACCGTGACCGGGCCGTCCGGCCAGGTGGACAGCAGCACCCAGTCGCCCGCGCAGGGCAGCGCGGCCAGGTCACGGGCGGCGGCGGCGAGCACGGCGCCGCCGAGGCTGGCCCGCACCGGCCCCTGCGGGCTCAGCACGGTGCAGACGCCCCGGTCCACCCGGGCGACCCGCCCGGGACGGTGGCCGGCGCGCCGGTCGAGGTGGGCCGCCCAGCCGGCGTCCCAGCCGAGGGCGGTCAGGTCGAGAGTCATGGTGTCCTCTTCGGTGTCGAGGGATACGTGGTGGAGCACACGCGCTGCGACCGGCATGCACACCACCTCCTCTCCGACTCCCGGTGCCGCGTTGGCGACGACGCGGACCGGGCGGCCCAGGTCGTCGGCCCCGACGGTAGGTGCCGCGCCGACGCGCCGAAAGCGATTTCCCCGGCGGCGCGCCCTGCCCGGGCCCGCTACTGTCGAACCGTGAGAACGCGATGACCACCGACCCCCTGCTGCTGACCGGCCCGCTGGCCGAGGCGAACGACCGTCTCCTGCGTACCGTGTCCGGCCTGACCGCGGCGGACGTCGCGGCGCCCTCGCTGCTACCGGGCTGGTCCCGGGCGCACGTGCTCACCCACCTGGCCCGCAACGCCGACGGGTTCGTCAACCTGCTCGCCTCCGCGCGCACCGGCGAGGACATCCCGATGTACGCCTCGGCGCAGGCCCGCGCCGCCGACATCGACGCCGGCGCCGACCGGGGTCCGGCCGACCTGCTCGACGACGTACGCCGCAGCGGCCAGCGCTTCGACGCGGCGGTCGCGGCGATGCCCGTGGACGCCTGGGGCGCCACCGTGCAGACCCGGCGCGGCCCCTGGCCGGCGGCGATGCTGGTCTGGGGCCGGCTGCGCGAGGTCGAGGTCCACCACGTCGACCTGGCGGCCGGTTACCTTCCGGCGGACTGGCCGGAGGCGTTCGCCCAGCGGCTGCTGCACGAGGTGGTGACCGGGCTGTCCGGCAATCCGGCCGCGCCGGCCATGGTGCTGCGCTTCGACGGCGCGGCCTCCGAACTCGTCGTGGGTGACCCCGAGGGGGCGCCCACGGTCACCGGCCCCGCGCCGGAACTCGCCGCCTGGCTGACCGGCCGGGGCGCGGGCGAGCTGCTCACCGTCGACCCCGACGGCCCTCTGCCCAACCCACCGGAATGGATCTGAACATCGTCATGACCTACACCGGAGACGTCACGCCCGGCGGGCCGCCGGCCGTGCGCGAGCTCGACCGGCTCACCGTCACCAAGCTGTCGGTGGGCCCGATGGACAACAACGCCTACCTGTTGCGCTGCAACGCCACCGGCGAGCAGGTGCTGATCGACGCCGCGAACGAGGCGCCGCGCCTGCTGGAGCTGGCCGGCGACGGCGGGCTGGCCGCCGTGGTGACCACGCACCAGCACATGGACCACTGGGTCGCGCTGGAAGAGGTGGTGGCCAAGACCGGGGCGCGCGCGCTCGTGCACGCCGACGACGCCGAGGGCCTGCCCATCTCCGCCGAGCGGCTCGGCGAGGGCGACACGGTGCCGGTCGGCGACTGCGCGCTGGAGGTCATCCACCTGCGCGGGCACACGCCGGGCTCGATCGCGCTGCTCTACCGCGACCCCTCCGGCACCCCGCACCTGTTCACCGGCGACTCTCTCTTCCCGGGCGGCGTCGGCAACACCGACCAGGACCCGGAGCGCTTCGGGCAGCTCATCGACGACGTCGAGGCCAAGCTCTTCGACCGGCTGCCCGACGACACCTGGTTCTACCCGGGCCACGGCAAGGACAGCACCATCGGCGCCGAGCGGCCCGCGCTGCCGCAGTGGCGCGCCCGCGGCTGGTGAACACGCCCGGTCCGGCCTCCCCCGTGGCGGCCGGGCCGGGCGCGGTCAGCCGGTGACCGCGCGCAGGCGGCGCCGGGTGGCGAGCAGCACCGGGCCGGCGAGCAGCAGCCCGACCGCCATGGTCAGCACCGTGGGGTTGAGCGCCGCGGGCAGCAGCCCGGTCAGCGCCCGCGCGGTCAGGCCCAGCGCCACGTAGAGCCCGGCCCAGGCGGTCGCCCCCGCCGCCGCGCAGGCCAGGAACCGCCGGTACGACATCCGCAGCCCGCCGGCGGCCAGCGGCAGCAGCGCGTTGAACACCGGCAGGAACGGCGCCACCAGCACGATCCGTCCGCCACCGCGGTGCAGCAGCGTCTCGGCGGCGGTCCACCGGGACTCGCCGATCCAGCCGCCGACCCGGCTCTCCCGCAACTGCCCGCCCCAGCGCCGTCCGGCGAAGAAGCTCAGCGACCAGCCGGCCAGGCAGCCGGTGACCACCGCGGCGACGGTCAGGGCCCCGCCGGCCGGGCGACCGGCGCCGACCGCCGCGAGGACCGCCGCGTCGCCGGGCACCAGCACCCCGATCAGGGTACGGCGTCGGCGAGCATCACGATGCCCAGCAGACCCATCAGGAGGGTGGTGGGCAGCTCACCGGCGGCGGCCACGAGATCGTTCATGAGCTGCACGCTATGGCCCGCCGGTCACCCGGCACATCGGGCATGATCCCCCAGTGGCCCCCGACACCCGACCCGGAGATCCCTGAGGGTCATCGGGGTCGCAGCACCTGCACCCGGCGTACCGGGGAGTCGACGGAGGGCTCGGTGGTCGGCACCGGGTAGCTGGCCACCAGCTCCAGCCCGCCCGGCGGCAGGTGGCCCCGGTCCGGGTCGCCGACCAGCACCTCGACGCCGTGGTCGGCGCAGCGCCGCAGGTAGGGCAGGACCCGCGCGGCCAGTCCGGCGTCGTAGAGCACGTCCCCGGCCACCAGCAGGTCGGCGCCCGCGACGCCGTCGAGCAGGTCGTCGCCGTCGGCCGCCACCCGGACCCGGTTGGCGCGGGCGTTCACAGTGACGGCCGCCACCGCGTACGGGTCGATGTCGTTGGCGACCACCTCGTCCGCCCCGGCGAGCGCGGCGGCGATGGCGACCAGCCCCGATCCGGCGGCCAGGTCGAGCACCCGCCGCCCGGCGGCCAGTTCGGGGTGGTCGAGCAGGTGCCGGGCCAGCGCCTGCCCGCCGGCCCAGACCGACGCCCAGTACGGCGGCGGCAGCGACCGACCGGCGGCGGCCTCCATCCGGGCCCACCACAGGATGGCGTCCTCGGCCAGGTGCAGGCGCACCTCGGGCACGAACGGCGTGTCGACCAGTCGCAGGCGGTCCGGGCCCGCGCCGGGCACCGCGATCTCCTGTTCCAGGTCGGCCAGAGCCGTCTGCGTGCTCATCGGGGCAAGCATGCCGCGCCGCGCCCGGCGCCGGGGTCATTTTCCCGGCGCGGCACGTATTCACGGGCGCGCCGCGCGCTTCCGGCAGCGGATTGCGGTCCGGACGGTTACTGTCGGGGTGGTACAGGGCGACCACCGGCCGCGGGGCCGGCGCTCGCCCGCATTGAACAGGGAGAGACGCATGGCAACCGGCACGGTCAAGTGGTTCAACTCGGAAAAGGGCTTCGGCTTCATCGAGCAGGACGGCGGAGGCCCGGACGTGTTCGTCCACTACTCGGCCATCCAGAGCAGTGGCTACCGCGAGCTGAACGAGGGTCAGAAGGTCGAGTTCGAGGTGACCCAGGGCCAGAAGGGCCCGCAGGCGGACAACGTCCGTCCGATGTAGTGACGTGCCGGTGGCGGCGGTCGGGGCTCCGACCGCCGCCGCAGCGCATCATCAGGACGGCGCGGCCGGCAGGTCGCGCCGTCTCCGTAGCGGCCCGGCCAGCAGGATCAGCGGGGTCAGCGCCAGCCACGCGGTCATCACCCGGATCGCGCCACCCGGCCCCCAGGCCGCGCCCAGCGCGCCGGCGAGCAGGGCGGCCAGCGGAATGGTGCCGTAGTTGAGCAGATGCATGCTCACCGTCACGCGGCCGAGCAGCCGGTGCGGGGTGTACGTCTGCCGGAAGCTGCCCTTCACCACGTTGCCGACCGCGACGCCCAGGCTCACGAGCACACCGCCGAGCACCAGCCACGCCGTGCGAGCGCCGGGACCGGCGAGCGGGATGAGCAGCGCGGGCGGCCCGGTGAGAGCGCCGGCGACCAGCAACGTCCGGGCGCTGCCGATCCGGCGGGCCAGGCGCGCGGCGAGCGCGGCGCCGATCACGCCGCCGAGGCTGGCGAGTCCGATCAGGAGGCCGACCAGGCCCGCCGGGAGTTCGGCCGAGCGCACCAGGAACACCACGAGCACCGCCTGGTAGCCGGTGAGCCCGATGTTGCTCGCCGCCCCGAAGACCGTCAGCACCCGCAGGTACGGGTCGCGGACGACGAACCGCAGTCCGGTGGCGACCTCGCGGCGCAGCGACGTCGTCCCGGCGTCCCGGTGCGGCCGGGCCTCGACCGCGCTGATCCGGCGCAGGCAGAGCGCGGACAGCAGGAAGGTGAGCGCGTCCAGCGCCACCGCGGTCACCGCGCCGACGAGCTGGGCGACGAGACCGGCCAGTCCCGGGCCGACGAGGTAGCTCGCGGTCTGGGTGGCGTGCAGCCGGGCGTTCGCCTCGGGCACCTGCTCGGGACGCAGCAGCGTGGGCAGGTAGACCTGGTCGGCGGTCTCGAAGAAGACCCGGGCCAGGCCGGCGCCGAGCGCCACGACCAGCAGGTGCCCGACGGTGAGCATCCCGGCCAGGGCGGCCACCGGCACGCTGGCGAACAACGCGGCGGCGGCGAGGTCGGCGGCGATCATCACCGGGCGACGGCGGACCCGGTCGACCCACGCCCCGACCGGCAGGCCGGCCAGCAGCCAGGGCAGCCACGCCGCGGCGGTGAGCACCGCCACCTGGAACGTGCTCGCGTCGAGCACCGCGACCGCGACCAGGGGCAGCGCCACTGCGGTCATGTTGCTGCCGACGGCGCTCACCGTGTGGCCGGTCCAGAGCAGCCGGAAGTCGCGGTGCCGGAACAGCCCTCCGCGCGTCGGGGCGGCCGGCCCCGACATGCGTGCGGGGGCGGTCACGACGGGCGTCCCGGTAAGGCGTTCCCGCACGGCGCCGGAACGCGGTGGACGGTCACGGCCGGCCCGGGACGCCGTGGGCGAACACGAAGACCGGCTCGCGGCGCTGCCCGTCCTCGGGCGCCGGCCGGTCGGCCCACCGTGCGAACAGCGCGATCACCTCACGGCTGAGCTCGGCCAGCTCGTCCGGGGTCAGGTGCAGCCACTTGTCGGTGCTGAACGGCCCCTCTCGCCACGCGGCGTGCGCCTCGTCGGGGGCGGCGTGCCAGGCGCGGACCAGCTCGGCGTGCCGCTCCAGGTTGAGCGAGCTGGCCGCGTCGGCCACCACCCGGGCCGCCGGGTCGTCGCCGAAGTCGCTGTTGGACCAGCGCACCCCGCGATCGCGCAGTCGCCACCAGCGTTCCCGGCGGTCGCGTGCCAGCTCGGGCGCCTCGACCAGCAGGTCGGCGGCGGCCAGCACCTTGAGGTGGTGGCTCACGTTCGCCGGCGCCTGGTCGGTGCGCTCGGCGAGCATGCCGACGGTGCACGGGCCGTACACCTTGAGCACGTCCATGAGCCGGCGGCGCAGTGGGTGGGCGAGCGCGGCGAGCACCCGCGAGTCGGTGATCTGCCGGACGGTCCGCTGTTCCATGCGCCCGAGTCTCACATCCGCAAGAGCTGTTGCGCAACAGCTCTTGCGGAATGCGCCGGCCGACGGCGCCGCGACCCCGCGGTCGCGGCGCCGGACCGTCAGGCGATCAACCGCCGGGACAACTCGTCGGCCACGTCCCGGGCGATCTGCGGCGGGATGGCCTCGGCGATCTTCTCCGGCGGCAACCCGGCCAGCACACCGGAGACGATCTGCTGCTCGTCGGTGAAGTCCCGGCCGGACAACTCGTTCACCTGCGCGACCAGCGCCGGCCAGGCGCGCAGCATCGCCAGCATCTGCTGCAACGGCGAGTTGGGCATGGGCGGGTTGACCAGCCCGGTGGTGTTGGCCGGCGAGATCAGCCAGTTGCGCAGGTTCTGCAGGTCGGCCAGGACGTCGCCCACAGTGCGGTTCTTCGAGCCGGTGTCCTTGATGAGCCGGTCGGTCTGTTCCATGTCGTCCTCCGGTTTCGCGGTGGCGATCATTCCGATCGCGGTCAGATAGCGGCGGAACAGCGGGGTCAGGTCACGCCCCGCCTTTGTCGAGTCACGGAAGAAGCTGAAATGCGTGTGGTACAGGTGGCTGCTGTCGCCGCTGGTGCGCCGTCCCAGCCGGTCCCAGCGGCGCACGGTCCGCCCGTCCGGGGAGTAGATGATCTCCCGGATGTCCCGGGTGTCGGCCGCGTTCGCCACGCACTGCGCCACCATCCAGGTGGAGAACGTCCGCAGGTTGTGCGTACCGCCGCCGGAGCGGACGGAGAACGTGCCGACGTCCAACGCGGACGCGTACAGGGTCAGGCCGGACCGGTCCCGGGTGGACTCCACCACCGAGTAGTCGTTCGTCACGACCCGGTCGGATCCGCAGTGGTAGCCGCCCCGGTGGTTGGGGTCGCCGACGATGCCGACCTCCGCCGGCTCCAGGTCGTCGGCGCGTACGGCCTTCTTGTCGACGTTGAGATAGGTGAGCAACAGGTTCCGGACGGCCAGCAGGTTCGCCGGGGCCGACGTCATGGCAGATCCCCTTCCGATCGATGACCGGCGAGGGCACGACAATCACACCGCGTGATGGCGTGCGATCCGCGGACGCGCCCCGCCGGATAACTGCACGGCACCGGGCACTTGCTCCGAGCTTAACCACGGTTAGGCAGAAGTGCCCAGCTCAGGGACGGTTTTTTGGACTATCAGCCCGCTGTGGACGGTGTCCGCGTGAGCGGCAGCTCCAACCCCGAGGGATGCTCACGATCGCTGAGAATCTCTCGCCAACCAGCACGAAGAGTCACGGCAGTGCCGAGTGGCTCACCGGTGCCGGGATTGCGCGCGTACCGGGGGTGGGCGCCACCGGAGACCTGGACCCGCAGCCGGTGCCCGGGCGCGAAGCGGTACGCGGTCGGCCAGAGCGTCACCGGCACGGCGACCACACCGGACGGATCACGCGGGAACCGGCCCGGCTCGACCCGGACCAGCCCGTCGCAGACGTTCCAGGAACGCCCGCGCCGGTCCACGTCGCACAGACGCACGAACACGTCCAGGTACGACAGTTCGCTGCGCACGTGGATCTCGGCGCGTACCGGCCCGGCCACCTCGACCGGCTCCGGCAGCGGCCCACCGGTGTAGGTGAGCACGTCCGGCCGGGCCTCCACCGGCCGGTTGTCGACCGCGCCGGCCCGCTGGGCCACGAGCAGCGGCCCGCCCAGCGACGGGGTCGGGTCGGCCGGGTCGTACCAGAAGCGGTCGGGCGCGGTGCCGGGCTCCGGCGGCTCCGGGGCGAGCCCGCCGCCCGAGCGCAGGTGCCACCGCACGGGCGTGGCGGGCGGCGGCCAGTCCGGCAGGTCACGCCAGCCGCCGCCGGCGCCGCCGACGTGCACCCGCACCGGCGCGCGCTGCGGCGCGGGTCGCCCGGCCAGGTGCGTGTCGAGCCAGTCCAGCCCTTCGCGCAGCGACGCCAGGAGCAGCCCCGGGCTGCCATGGGTCCAGGGGCCGACGACCAGGCGGGGTCGCGCTCCGGCGGCCCGCAGGCGGGCGTAGTCGTCGAGCTGGGCCGGCAGGAAGATGTCCTGCCAGCCGCTGACCATGGCGACCGGGGCGCGCACCTCGGTGATCCGTTCGCCGAAGACCCGGGTACGCCAGTAGTCGGCGTCGGGGGTGTGGTGGCGCAGCCACTCCTGGAAGAACGGCACCGTGACACCGGTGGCGACCCGGTCCGCCTCGGCCAGCGGCAGGTGCGCCAGGGCACGGACGAGGCGGGGCTGACCACGCTTGAGTTCCCACTGCCGGGCCAGCCAGGGCACCGTCTGCGCCTGGAGCAGCTCGGCCCAGGTGAGCACCGTGTCCAGGGCGAACGACTCCCCCGCGTACGTGGAGTCGCGGGTGCCCGACGCGGTCACCACGGCGACCATCGCGCGCAGCTCGTCGCCCGCCTCGGCGGCGAGCGCCCACTGCACGAAGCCCTGGTAGCTGGCACCGAACATGCCGAACGCGCCGGTCCACCACCGCTGGCGGCGCAGCCAGTCCAGCGTGTCGAGGCCGTCGTCGCGCTCGTGCACCAGCGGCGCGAACTCGCCGCCCGAGCCGTACGTGCCGCGGCAGGACTGGATGACCACGTGGAAGCCCCGCTCGGCGATCAGGCGGCCGAGCAGGCGGATCGGCCCGCCCCGCCCGTACGGGGTGCGGATCAGCACGCAGTGCGCGCCGGGCAGGTCGGGTGCGTAGTGGTCGGCACGCAGCGTCACCCCGTCGCGGACCCGGATCGGGATGTCCCGGGTGACGGTGACCCGCCCGGTGCGGGCGGCCGGTAGTCGCAGCGCCACGGCGGCGGCCCGGGTGACCAGCCGCACGGTCAGTCGCCCTCGCCGGGGCCGGGTGCGGCGCCGCGGCGGGGCGCGGCGCGGATCTCGTCCCGGTGGGTACGCATGGAGCGCACCATCTCCGCCATGAACCGCTGCACCACGGCCAGCTCGTCGTCGGTGAAGCGGTCCATCACCTCGTCGGTGCGGCGCCCGAGCGGGCCGAAGAAGCTCTGCGCCAGCGTGGCGCCACGGTCGGCGTAGTGCAGGAGGATCTTGCGGCGGTCGGCGGTGTCCCGGTCGCGGCGGATGTGACCGCCGCGTTCCAGGCGGTCGACGAGCGCGGTCACCGACCCGGAGGAGATGTTGAGCGCCTCACCGAGGCGGCCCGGGGTGATCGGGTCGCCGACCAGCTCGGCCTCCATCACCGCGATCAGCGCGTGCAGGTCGGTGGCGTTGAGCCCGTGCAGCCCGGCGAAGGCGTGCCCGATGTGCTGGGCGTCGACGGAGTAGCGCCGCAGGTCGTTGGTGATCTCGGCGATCATCCGCCCGCGCGGGTCGTCCCGTCGCCGGTACATCCTGTGCGCCACCGCTCGCCGACACCCCCTGCCCGAACTGATCCGGTTGCAGCATAGAACCACCCCGGATAATCTCGCCTATCAAGATACTCGTTCAGAGAGAATCCTCCGCGACCAATAGTGAGGGCATCCGATGTCACTGTTCTCCCGCGTCGTCCGGGGCCGGCTCGCCGCCTGGCTCACCCTGGCCGTCGCGCTCGTCGTCGGCGTAGTCGCCTTCGGGCTGCCGAAGCCGGACAATCCCGACCCGGTCTCCGGCACCGGCCTGTCCGTGGAATGGCAGTCGACGCAGGTCGAACGGCTGCAGGACCAGTTGCCCTCCAAGGACGCCCAGACCGCCCTGGTCGTGGTCAGCCGCGCCGACCAGGCTCCGCTGAGCGGCGCCGACCGGGGCCAGCTCGACGGCCTCGCCGGCCAGCTGAGCTCACTCGCCGCCGGCGGCCGGGTCTCCCCCGCCCAGGTCTCCCCGGACGGGACCGTGGCGCTGGTCGCGGTGCCGCTGTCCACCGAGGGCGGCCCGTCGGCGGTGGTCGACGAGGTGGAGAAGCTCCGCGAGGCGGTCGGTGACCTGCCCGGCGAGCTGACCGTCGAGGTCACCGGCGGGCCCGCGTTCACCGCCGACCTGGGCAAGGTGTTCCAGGGCGCGGACACCACGCTGCTGCTGGTCACCGCCGCCGTGGTGGCGGTGCTGCTGCTGGTCACCTACCGCAGCCCGTTCCTGTGGCTCGTACCGCTGCTGGTGGTGGGCGCGACCGAGCAGATCACGCTGCGCGTGGTGGAGTCCCTCGTGCCCGCGTTCGGCATCTACCTGCCCAGCGGCCAGGTCACCGGCATCGCCAGCGTGCTGGTGTTCGGCGCCGCGACCAACTACGCCCTGCTGCTCATCGCCCGCTACCGGGAGGAGCTGCGCCGGGAGGAGGACCGGTTCGCCGCCATGCGCTCGGCGCTGCGCCGCACCGCCGAACCGATCCTGGCCAGCGGCAGCACCGTCGTCCTCGGCGTGCTCACGCTGCTGCTGTCCGAGCAGGAGACCAACCGGGCGCTCGCCATCGCCTGCGCCACCGGTGTGATCCTCGCCATGCTCTCCGCCCTGTTCGTGCTCCCCGCGGCCCTGCTGCTGTTCGGCCGGGGCCTGTTCTGGCCGTTCATCCCCCGCGTCGGCAGCGCCGCCCGCGAGGGCCGGATCTGGGGCCGCCTCGGCGAGATGGTCATCCGCCGGCCGCTGCCGGTCGCCGCGCTCGCCGTACTGCTGCTCGCCGGCCTGGCCCTCGGCGGCCTCGGCATCCGCACCGGCCTGTCCGAGACCGAGCAGTTCAGTGAGAAGCCGGAGGCGGTCGCCGGGGCGGAGACGCTCGCCCGGGCGTTCCCGGCCGGCAGCACCCAGCCGGTTGCGGTGCTCACCAACCCGCAGGCCGCCCCGGCGGTGCTCGCCGCCGCCTCCGACGTCGACGGGGTCGCCTCGGCCCGGCCGGGCGCCGCCGGAGACCGGGTCGCCCAGATCGACGTGGTGCTCACCGCCGAGCCCGGCAGCGCCGCCTCCGACCGGGCCGTGGTGGCGCTGCGCGACGCCGTGGCCGCCGTACCGGATTCCGCGCCGCCCGCCGTGGACGGCGCGGACGCCCCCGACGGCGCCCTGGTCGGTGGTTCGGTCGCCGCGACCTACGACTCGAACGAGGCGAACACCAAGGACCTCAAGCTGATCCTGCCGCTCATCCTGCTGCTGGTCGGCGCGGTGCTGGTGCTGCTGCTGCGCGGAATCCTGGCGCCGCTGCTGCTGGTGGTGACCGTGATCGCGTCGTTCTTCGCCAGCCTCGGCGCGGCCTGGCTGCTCTTCGACCACGTGCTGGACTTCCCGGCGCTGGACAGCGGGGTGCTGCTGCTCGCGTTCGTCTTCCTGGTGGCGCTCGGCGTCGACTACAACATCTTCCTGGTCACCCGGGCCAGGGAGGACGCCCGGCGCACCGGCACCCGCGACGGCATGCTGTCGGCGCTGCGGGTCACCGGCGGCGTCATCACCAGCGCGGGCGTGCTGCTCGCCGCGGTCTTCGCGGTGCTCGGCGTGCTGCCGCTGATCACGCTCACCCAGATCGGCATCATCGTCTGCATCGGTGTGCTGCTGGACACGCTGCTGGTCCGTACCGTGCTGGTGCCGTCGCTGGCGTTCCTGCTCGGCGACCGGTTCTGGTGGCCCGGCCGGATCACCCGGGACGCCGACGCGCCCAGCGACGCCGTCGACGCGCCGGCCGAGCCGGTGCCCGCGCGGGACTGACCTGGACAGACGGGCGGGGCCGGCACGTTCGCCGGCCCCGCCCGTTCGTTTGTCCGCTCGTTCGCTCGTTCGCTCAGAAGCTCAGGCACTCGCACTGGGTCATCAGCGCCCGCACGTTGCGCACGTACTGCGGGTTGGGGATGGTCAGCGGCTGGTCCTCCCGCGCCACCGCGCCGTGCCCGTAGTTGTACGCCGCGATCACGGCGTTGAGCAGGCAGGAGTTCAACGTGGACGTGCACAGCGAGGCGTCGAGGCGGTAGTCGGACTCGAAGTACATGTCGCCGATGTACTTGGTCAGCCAGGCCAGGTACGTGCCGCCCAGGTAGGCGTTGTCGCGGTAGGCGTCGATGTCGTACGACTGCCCGAACCGCTGGTTCATCCACTCCGCCGTGGCCGGCATGACCTGCATCAGCCCGACCCCGCCATCGCAGGCGATGATGTTGGACTGCCACCCGCTCTCCTGCCAGGCGGTGGCCTTCATCAGGGCCGACGGGATGCGGATGTCCGGCGCCGAGGTGGGCCAGTAGGTGCGCGCCGCGGCATCGGCGAGCGCCGCTTTCACCTGGCTCTGGCTGGCCTTGGTGCCCCGGTAGCTCGGCTTACAGCCCTCGTCCGCCGGCTTCGGCGGGGCGGGAGGCACCTGGGTCTCGGTCGGCGGCTTCGGCTTGGCCAGCGGGGCCGTGGACGTGCGGGACGGCTTCGCGGCCGGTTTCGGTTTCGCCGACGCGCTCGGGCTGGGCCGCCCACCCATCGCCGCGACCGCCGGTGGCTCCTCGCTGGGCGCGTCGGCGGGCGCCTCCTGCGGTTCGTCCGCCGGCGCCGCCGTGGGCAGGTCCGCGGCGACCTCGCGGACCGGCCGTTCCTGTTCGCCGCACGCCGTCAGCGTGCCCGTCGCGAGCAGCGCTGCCACCGCCACCGCGGCCCACCTGCCGAATCCTCGCCGCATCCGACCTCCCCCGTCGTTGCCGTCGGCGCACCCTAACAAGGATCGGCAGGTCCGCGGGGTACCCGAGACGCCGACCGGCGCCGCCGGGGCCGCGGCGGCGCGTCCCGTGGGGCCGGGCCGCCGTCCGCCGGGTCCGGCCGCTCGGCGCCGTCCGCCAGCCGGTCCCGGGTCGCCCACGCCACCACGAACACGGTGGTCCAGGCGAGGCCCAGCAGCACCGCCGTGACGGTGCCGCTCGCGGTGCTGAGTCCCAGGTAGAGCCGCGCGCCGGTGACCATGACCACGCCTGCCGACGCGGCCGTCCACACGGCCACGCCGACCGGCCAGCGCACGCCGCGGGACAGCAGCCAGGCCAGCGTGCCGAAGCTCGCCGTCACCACCGCGTTCTGGGTCGGGAACAGGTCACCGGCCCGGTCCGGGCCACCCGGATCGGTCAGCTCCGCGACAACGACGAGCAACACCAGCGGCACCGCCGCGCCGACGGTGCCCAGCACCCCGAGCGGGTCGGCCCGCCACGGCCGGCCCCGCCCCGTCACCACGGCGGCCACCACGGCGACCGCGGCGATGAGCAGCCAGCCGCGCAGTCCCGACACCGCGGCCTGCGCCGCGTCGACCACCCCGGGGGTACGCCGGGCGGCGAACCAGTCGGAGACCAGCCCGTCGAGGACACCCAGCCCGCTGTGCCGGACCACCGCCTCCAGCAGCAGCGCCACGGCCAGCCCGGCGACGAACAGCAGCGCCAGCCCCAGCACCAGGTTGACCAGCAGGCTCCAGGCCGGGCCGACCCGCATCGCGACCAGGAAGAACAGCACGCCGTACCGGGACCGCAGCCAGCGCAGCGGCGGCAGCGCGGCGGCCCGGGCGGCCAGCGCGCGCACCGGGTCCGGGTTGCGCCCCAGCCAGCGGCCCGCCAGCACCACGCCGAGCAGGCACAGCAGCAGGGCCAGCACCGCCCCGGTGGCCTGGCCGAGCAGCTTCGACACCCGCTCGTACGACTCCCCGGCCAGGTAACCGGCCAGCACCGAGGCGCCGACCCAGCTCGCCACCCCGGCGAGGTTCCACGGCGCGAACCGCCGGTACGGCATTCCGGCCGACCCGGCCAGCCGGGGCGCCAGCGTACGGGCGAACGCGATCCAGCGGGCGGCCAGCACGCCGCGACCGCCCAGCCGGTCCAGCAGCGAATCGGCCCGCCGCCACCGGTGCGCCCCGATCCGGGCACCCACCCCCGAGGCGCGCAGCCGTGGGCCGTACCGCCGCCCGGCCCGCCACGCGAGTGTGTCTCCGATCACGGCGGCGGCGGTCATGGCCACCAGCACGGGCGCGAGGCGCAGCGTCCCCGCGTACGCTAGGAAGCCGACCAGAAGCAGGGTCGCCTCGCCGGGCATCAGCAGCCCGACGATCACCGCGGTCTCCGCCGCGACGATCGCCGCGGCGGCCAGGTAGATCAGCAGGGGCGGCAGCTCCTGCAGCCAGCTCAGCAGGTCAGGCATCGGACACCCCGCACGGGTGTCAGCATGCCAGTCGCTGGAACGGTCGGCACAGCACTTTCGACGCAGATCCGGGCGATCTCGGGGTGACCCCGAGGCGTGCCCGGGCTACCGCAGACAGGAGTATGGAGGGTATGCAGCTACGCACCGACCTCCGCAACGTCGCCATCATCGCCCACGTCGACCACGGCAAGACGACCCTGGTCGACGCCATGTTGCGGCAGGCCGGCGCCTACGGCGCCCGCGGTGAGAACACCGAGCGGGTCATGGACTCGATGGACCTCGAGCGCGAGAAGGGCATCACCATCCTCGCCAAGAACACCGGCGTGCGGTACCTGCCGGCGGACGGCTCGGAACCGGTCACCATCAACATCATCGACACCCCCGGTCACGCCGACTTCGGCGGCGAGGTCGAGCGCGGCCTGACCATGGTCGACGGTGTGGTGCTGCTGGTCGACGCCAGCGAGGGCCCCCTGCCGCAGACCCGGTTCGTGCTCCGCAAGGCGCTGCGCGCGCGGCTGCCGATCATCCTGGTGATCAACAAGGTGGACCGTCCGGACGCCCGGATCAAGGAGGTCGTCGACGACACGTACGAGCTGTTCCTCGACCTGGACGCCGACGAGGAGCAGATCGACTTCCCGATCGTCTACGCCTGCGCCCGCGACGGCATCGCCTCGCTGACCCAGCCCGCCGACGGCGCGGTCCCGGACGACAGCAGCAACCTGGAGCCGCTGTTCCGCACCCTGCTGGACACCATCCCCGCGCCCGCGTACGACGAGGGCGCGCCGCTGCAGGCGCACGTCACCAACCTCGACGCCTCGCCGTTCCTGGGCCGGCTCGCGCTGTGCCGGGTCCGCCAGGGCACGATCAGCAAGGGCCAGACCGTGGCCTGGTGCCGCACCGACGGCAGCACCCAGCGGGTACGCATCTCCGAGCTGCTGATGACCGAGGGCCTGGAGCGCAAGCCGGCCGAGTCCGCCGGGCCGGGCGACATCATCGCCGTGGCCGGCATCCCGGAGATCATGATCGGTGAGACACTCGCCGACGCCGAGAACCCGGTGCCGCTGCCGCTGATCACCGTGGACGAGCCGGCCATCTCGATGACCATCGGCACCAACACCTCGCCGCTGGTCGGCCGGGTCAAGGGCGCCAAGGTCACCGCCCGGATGGTCAAGGACCGGCTCGACAAGGAGCTGATCGGCAACGTGTCGCTGCGGGTGCTGCCCACCGAGCGGCCGGACGCCTGGGAGGTGCAGGGCCGTGGTGAGCTGGCCCTGGCGATCCTGGTCGAGCAGATGCGCCGCGAGTCCTTCGAGCTCACCGTCGGCAAGCCGCAGGTCGTCACCCGGGAGATCGACGGGAAGACCTGCGAGCCGGTCGAGCGGCTGACCATCGACGCCCCGGAGGAGTACCTCGGCGCGATCACCCAGCTCCTGGCAACCCGCAAGGGCCGGATGGAGCAGCTGGTCAACCACGGCACCGGCTGGATCCGGATGGAGTGGCTGGTCCCGGCGCGCGGCCTGATCGGCTTCCGCACCGAGTTCCTCACCGAGACCCGCGGCACCGGCATCCTGCACCACGTCTTCGAGTCGTACGAGCCGTGGTTCGGCGAGCTGCGCACCCGCAACAACGGGTCGCTGGTCGCCGACCGGGCCGGCGCGGTCACCGCGTTCGCGATGACCAACCTCCAGGAACGCGGCCAGCTCTTCGTCGAGCCGGGCACCGAGGTGTACGAGGGCATGATCGTCGGCGAGAACTCCCGCTCCGACGACATGGACGTCAACATCACCAAGGAGAAGAAGCTCACCAACATGCGCTCGTCGACCGCCGACGAGACCGAGAAGCTGATCCCGCCGCGCAAGCTGTCCCTGGAGCAGGCGCTGGAGTTCTGCCGCGAGGACGAGTGCGTCGAGGTCACCCCGGCCGCGGTGCGCATCCGCAAGGTGGTGCTGGACCAGACCCAGCGCGGCCGGATGGCGGCCCGCCGCAAGCACGCAGGCTGACCCACCCCGCCCCACCCGGAGCCCGGCCCGCCCCAGGCGGACCGGGCTCCCCCGTCTCTCCCCCTGCCCTGCCCTGCCCTGCCCTGCCCTGCCCTGCCCGGTTGATCATGAGGTTGGCGGCGTTTTCGATCTCCATAACCGCCGCCAACCTCATGATCGACCGCCAAGCGCGAGATCTTGGTACGAAATGGCCCCTCCAGGGGCCGATTCCTACCAAGATCTACACGGATCTCGGGATATGACCTTCTAGATCCCGGATAGTGGGAGATTGGGCGGTCTCCGCGGACGGCATGGGAGCGGCCGTCGGATGACGTGGAACTGGCGGACTGAGCCAGCAGTGGACGTCCCGACGCAGGCCGGAACCGGTGGGCGGAGGAGAAGCGAGCGGGCCGACGCAGGCGGAAGCCGGCGGACGGGGGCAGGAGCGGGCGGGCGGATCCCGGAAGCGGGCGGACGAGTGGCCGACCACGGTGGAGGTCGGGCGACAGCGGTGGCGGCACTGCCCCGGACGAACGCCCGTAACAGGACGATCGTGGGGACGAGGCGTCAGCGGGGCTTGGTGGCGGCGATCGCCAGGGCGTCGGGGACAGGCCCGGAGCCGGACTCGACCACCCGGGTCACCACCAGACCGGCCGCGGTGACGGCGTTGAGCAGGTCGGCCAGGGGCAGGTGCCAGGCGCCGACACGCGCCCGCACCCCGACGACGTTCCACGACCGCAGCGTGTGCTCCCGTGAGGCGTACCCGCCGTCGATCACGATCCGCTCCGGCTCGGACCGGTCGGCGAACGCGCCCACGTAACACGGATGCACCCCGACGTGCACCAGCCGGCCACCGGGCGCCAGCACCCGCGCCGCCTCCGCGAGCGCGGGCGGATAGTCGGGCATGTCGGTGTGCGCGAGCACGCACACCGCGGCCGGCACCGCGCCGGCGGCCAGCGGCAGCGCTGTCGCGTCAGCCCGGGCCACCGGCAGCCGCGACCGGGCGTGGCGCAGTTGCCCGCCGGACAGGTCCACACCCACCGGCGTCCATCCGAGACGGCGCAGCTCGGCCGCGTGCGCGCCGGTGCCGCAGCACAGGTCCAGGCAGCGGCCCGGGCCCTCGCCCAGCAGGCCGGCCAGCACCGACCGGATCCGGTCCATGTAGACCGACGAGGTCTCGCTGGCGTACTCCTCGTACCAGTCGGCGATGTCGTCGTACAACGGGGTCGTCATCTCCGCACGCTAGCCCCGCACCGGGCCCGCCGCTGCCCCGCAGATCGGCTACGGTGCCCCCATGACCTGGGAGGAGCTCGACGCGCACCTGGACAAGGTGCCCGGCACCGTCTCCGCGTACGTGGGCCGGCCCGGCGCGCGGCCGACGTGGACGCGGCGCGCCGACGCCACCCACTACGCGGCGAGCACGATGAAGCTCGCCGTGCTGGTGGCGCTGTTCCGCGCCGCCGAGGCCGGCCGGCTCGACCTGGACGCGCCGGTGCCGGTGCGCAACTCGTTCGACTCCGCGCTGCCCGGCGCGCCCCGGTTCGCCAACGCCCGGAACTACGACAACGACGAGGCGGTCTGGGACCGCGTCGGCGGGGACGCGCCGCTGCGCTGGCTCGCCGAACGGATGATCGTCCGGTCCAGCAACCTGGCCACGAACATCTGCATCGGCCAGGTGGGGCTGCCCGCCGTGGCGCGGGCGTGGGCGCTCGCCGGGGCGCGGCACAGCGTCACCGGCCGCGGCATCGAGGACTTCGCCGCCCGCGACTCCGGCATCGACAACCTGGTCACCGCCGCCGACCTGGCCGCCCTGCTCGGCGAGCTGGCGCTCGGCGCGACCCGGCCCCGCCCGCTCGCCTCGCCGTCTGCCTGCGCGGCCATGCTCGACGTGCTCGCCGCCCAGGAGCACCGCGAGGACCTCGCCGCCGGGCTGCCCGACGGCACCCGCGTCGCGCACAAGAACGGCTGGGTGCGCGGCGTGCGCCACGGCGCCGGCGTGGTCTTCCCGGACGACGCGCCGCCGTACACGATCGTCGTCTGCACCACCACCGACCTGGCCGACGGCGGCGCGGACGGCGACGAGGTGGAGGACGACGCCTGCCGGCTGATCGCGCACGTCTCCGCGCGGGTCTGGGCGGCGCGACACGACCTGGCCGGCTGACCCGGCTACTCCAGCAGCCGCTCGCGCAGCGCCGCGCGGTCCGCGTCGGTCACCCCCAGACCGTCGCGCAGGTACGCCTCGAACGAGCCGTGCGTCCGGCGCACCTCGTCGTAGGCGGCGTCCAGGTATTCCGGGCGCACCTCCAGCAGCGGCCGCGCCACCGCCGGATCCAGGTCCGGCCGGCGCTGGATCATCGCGGACAGCAGCACCTCGCGCAGGCTCTCGGTCAGCTCGTTGTGCACCAGGTAGTCGGCGCGGATCGCCTCCTCCTGGACGCCCAGCGCGGTCAGCAGCACCACCGACAGCCAGCCGGTGCGGTCCTTGCCGGCCGAGCAGTGGAACAGCAGCGGCAGGTTCGCGTCCTCGACGGCCAGCCGCACCGCCGCGCTGAAACCGGCCCGCGCCGACTCGCCGGTGACGAACCAGCGGTAGATCGCCGTCATCGCCCCCGGCATGCCCTCCCGGGCCAGCGCCGCGTAGGCGTTCAGGTCGTGGCCCTGCAGCACCGCCGAGACGTACGTGAAAACGGGATGCGCCGCGTCGTAGACGGGCAGGTGCACCACGCGGGGCGCACCGGCCAGCCGGTCCGGCGGGGCCACCGCCTGCTCGTGGACGTCACGCAGGTCCACCACGCAGGCCGGGCCGAGCTTGCCCAGCACCGGCAGGTCCTCGTCGGTGAGCCGGCCCAGCGCGGGCGTGCGGATGAGCCGCCCGGCGCGTATCCGCCGCCCGTCTGTCGTCGGCAGTCCGCCCAGGTCACGCGCGTTCGGCGCGCCCACCAGCTCCCATTCCCGCCCGGTCATCGGCCCTCCCCTGCTCGCCGCCAGTTGGCTATAGGGTGCCCCACATGACCATCGCCGCGGTACGCACCCACCGTCTGTCGGCCCCCTTACACACCCCGTTCGTCACCGCGCTGCGCCGCACCACCACAGTGGACACGCTGGTCGTGGAGGTGATCGACGGCGACGGCCGCTCGGGTTTCGGTGAGGCGCCGCAGGTCTGGCAGGTGACCGGCGCGTCGGTGGCCGGCGCCGAGGCGTGCGTACGCGAACTGCTCGCGCCGCTGCTGATCGGCCGGGACGCCGACGACCTCCAGGCGGGCTGCGCGCTGGTGCGTCGCGCGGTGGTCGGCAACGAGTCGGCGAAGGCGGCGGTCGACGTGGCGCTGCACGACCTGGCCGCGCGGCGGCTCGGCGTACCCCTGGTGCGTCTGCTCGGCGGCACGGCGCTGCGCGTGCCGACGGACGTCACGCTGGCCGCCGGCGACGCGGTCGACCTGGCCGCGACGGCGGCGCGGCGCGGCGCCGAGGGGTTCGGGGTGCTCAAGCTCAAGGTCGGCACCGACGCCCGCGGCGACCTGGACCGGGTGCGCGCGGTGCGGGCCGCGGTCGGGCCGGACGTGCGCATCCGGCTGGACGCCAACCAGGGCTGGACGCCCCGGGAGGCGGTGCGGGTGATCCGCGCGATCGAGGACGCGGGGCTCGACGTCGAGCTGGTCGAGCAGCCGGTGCACCGCCGTGACCTGGACGGGCTGGCCTGGGTCAGCGACCGGGTCGGGCTGCCGATCCTGGCCGACGAGTCCGTCTTCGACGTGCGGGACATGGTCGAGGTGATCCGGCGGCGGGCCGCCGACATGGTCAACGTGAAGCTGGCCAAGTGCGGTGGGCTGCAACCGGCCCGCACGCTGCTGGACCTGGCCGCCGCGCACGGCATGGGCACCATCGTCGGCTCGATGATGGAGGGCCCGGTCGGCGTGGGCGCCGCCGCCAGCCTGGTCGCCGCCTACGGCACCACCGCCGTGTCGGACCTCGACGCCGCCTGGTGGCTGGCCTGGTCGCCGGTGACCGGCGGCATCCGGTACGAGGGCGCGAGCGTGCTGCTGCCGGACGCGCCGGGTCTCGGCGTCACCGGCCTCCGTGAAGCTAAAATTCAGTCACATGGTTGAGTAGCGGCAGAATTTTTCATATGGTCGCCCGGAGAAGCATTCCAGAGAGGGGTACGCGTGGCGCCTCAACCGTGCCGACAGGCCGTCGTACGGGTGCCGGTGGCGACCCTGTGGACAGCACCCGATGCGGTGCGCCCGATCGACCGGCCCGCTCTTGCCGACTGCCCCGACGTCGCCGGCTGGATCGCCGGGATGGACCGCGACCAGCGGGTCGGTGACTGCGTCCTGACCCAGTTGCTGCTCGGCGAGCCGGTACGGATCACCGAGACGCGGCCGGACGGCTGGGCCCGCGTCGTCGCGCTCGGCCAGCCCGCCGCGAAACACGGCGCCGACGGCTACCCGGGCTGGGTGCGGACCGCCCACCTGACCACAGCCGAGCCGGCCGGCGCCGCGCTGACCGTCGACGTCGCCCACACCACGCTGCACGCCTCGCCGGGCGGCGCACCGGCGCTTCGCGGCCTGGTGCTCGGCACCCGCCTGGAGTCGGCCGGGCGGCCGGTGGACGGCGGGCGACCGGTCCGCGTACCGGGTCGGGCCGACCCGCTGTGGGCCCCGGAGGGCGACCTGGTGCCGCTGCCGGCCGAACGCCCCGAGGCCAAGGAGGTGCTCGCGGTCGCCGAGCGGCTGCGTGACCTGCTCTACGTCTGGGGCGGCCTGTCCACCGACGGCATCGACTGCTCCGGGCTGGTCCACCTGGCCTGGCGGCGGCACGGGATCACGCTCCCCCGCGACGCCGACGACCAGGCGGACGCGACGACGCCGGTGGCGCTCGGCGACGAACGTCCCGGCGACCTCTACTTCTTCGCGCGGCCCGGCCGGCGCGTCCACCACGTCGGGATCGTCTCGGCCGAGCCGCACGGCGGCCGGCGCCGGATGCTGCACGCCTGCTACCTGACCCGCCGGGTGGTCGAGGAGGAGCTGCCCGCCGACCGGGCCGCCACGCTCGTCGGCGCGCACCGCGTCTGACCCTGCGGTCAGGGGCGGGTCTTGACCAGCTCCCGTCGCCGGTCCCGCGACGACTTCGCCAGGCTTGCCGCAGTGGCCACGGCCAGGGTGCCGAGGATGACGGTGAGCGACAGCCAGATCGGGATGTGCGGGGCCCACCCCACGGGCTCGCCGCCGTTGATGAACGGCAGGTGGTTGTCGGCGAGCGCCTCCAGCATCAGCTTCACGCCGATGAAGCCGAGCACCACGGCGAGGCCGTAGCTGAGGTAGATGAGCCGGTCCAGCAGGCCGCCGAGCAGGAAGTAGAGCTGCCGCAGCCCCATCAGGGCGAAGACGTTGGCGGTGAAGACCAGGTACGGCTCCTGGGTGATGCCGAAGATCGCCGGGATCGAGTCGAGCGCGAAGATCAGGTCGGTGGTGCCGATCGCGATCATCACGATCAGCATCGGGGTGAACAGCCGCCGACCGTTCTCCCGGGTGGTGATCTTCGCCCCGTCGTAGTCCCGGGACAGCGGCAGCGCCCGCCGGCTCCACCGGATCAGCACGTTCTCGCTGAACTCGTCCTCGTCCGGCTCGCCCTGCCGGGCCAGGTTCACCGCGGTGTAGATGAGGAACGCGCCGAAGATGTAGAACACCCAGGAGAACTGGGAGATCAGCGCCGCGCCGGCCGCGATGAAGCCGCCACGCATGACCAGCGCCAGGATGATGCCGACGAGCAGCACCTTCTGCTGATACTGCCGGGGCACCCCGAAGCGGGCCATGATGATGACGAAGACGAAGAGGTTGTCCACCGAGAGGCTGTACTCGGTGAGCCAGCCGGTGTAGAACTCCCCCGCCACGCGGCCACCGGCGGTCAGCCAGAGCACCCCGCCGAAGATCAGCGCCAGGCCGACGTAGAAGCCCACCCAGAGGCTGGACTCGCGGACGCTGGGCTCGTGCGGTCGCCGGCCGATGATGAACAGGTCGGCGAGCAGGACCGCGATCATCGCGATCAGCGTTACCGCCCACACCAATGCGGACACGTTCAAATCCATCCTCCGGCAGACACGCGGCCTCGGGCACACCGTACGCCGGGTGGGCTGCAGGGGTGCGTCGACGCTGACAGGGGTGACTGTCGGAGGTCTCTTCCGCCGGAGCCTGACAGCAGGTTCCGACCGACGGAGCCGGGTCGGGCCACCGTAAGGTACCGGCGCTCTTCCGTGCTGACGACTCCACCGCGAGGGAATACTCCCCTCCTCGGGCGCCATTGTTCACCATCACACCCAGGTGCCGCATCTCCGGGCCGTCGTACGGCTGGGTGACGTGCGCCGCCTCACCCCGCGTAGCGCATCCTAGGAGGCTAGCCCAGCAACTCTCGCCCGGGCGTCTCCCCCGGTGCGTACACCCGGCGGGGTGGCATGGCAGGCTGCGGACATGGTTCTTGAGGTCGCGCTGATCGATGTGACGCCCGGAAACGAGGACGACTTCGCCGCCGCCTACGCGCAGGCACGGCCGATCCTCGCCGGCGCCGAGGGCTGCCGTTCCGTGCGGATGACCCGGGGCGTGGAGTCGCCCACCCGGTTCGTCCTGCTGGTCGAGTGGGACTCGGTCGAGGCGCACGACGTGAACTTCCGCCAGACCGACCGGTTCGCGCAGTGGCGCGGGCTGATCGGCCCGTACTTCGCCGGGCCGCCGCTGGTCGAGCACTTCACCGACGTCCCGGCCTGAACTGTCGTACCCGTGCCGTAGCCTGCGCGCTGCGCGGCCACCGGCCCCGACGGTCATCGGGGGCGCCGGGCCCGGTGGTCGCGCCAGCTCGTGCCGGTCGATCCAGCTCGCGCCGGTCAGCCCAGGTCGTGCGGATCGCGCTGACGGGGCACCGGCGCAGCCCCCAGCCGCCGGGCCACCAGCTCGGCCGTGGCATCGGGTGGCAGCGCGACCGCGAGCAGCCGCTCGATGACCCGTTCGTAGTGGCTCACGTCCGTCTCGGACACCAGGCGCACGTCGGTGGTCAGCGTCTCCACCAGCACGGTGCGCGGGTCCGCCGGATCGGGGTAGGCGTAGTAGGAGAACGGCGCGAGCGGGTGCGGGCCGTCGCCGCAGGACGCGCCGGGCAGCAGCCGGACGCTGACGCGAGGCCGCTCGGCGAGGGCGAGCAGATGCCGCATCTGGTCACGCCACACGTCACCGGGCAGGCCGTCCGGGTCGCAGACCCGCTCGTCGATCAGCGCCGTGTAGTGCGGCGGATCCGGCCGGATCAGCAGCTCCTGACGCGCCGCGCGGGCGCGGACCTCGGCCTCCACGTCCACGTCCCCGGTCAGCGCCGCGCCCGCCGATACGCGCAACCGGGCGTACGCCGGGGTCTGGAGCAGGCCGGGCACGAGCGCGCACTGATACTCGACGATGCGCTCGGCGCCCGCCTCCAGCTCGACGTACGCCCGCTGCCGTTCGCCCATCTCGCCGAGCGCCCGGGACCAGCCGCGTCCGGTGGCGGCGTCCCGGGCGATGACTATCAGCTCGTCCCGCTGCGGTGACGGCACCTGATAGACGTCGAGCAGGTCGAGCACGTCGGCCAGGTCGGGCCGACTCTGCCCCAGCTCGATGCGGGACAGCTTCGAGGTGGACGCCCAACCCAGCCGGACGCAGACCTGCTCCAACGTGAGCGACTCGCGACGGCGCAGCCGGCGCAGCTCCACACCGAGCCGCGCCCTCCGGACCACGGGACTTGCTGACAACGGCATGCACGCCTCCCAGGGGAGGAGAGTACGCATGACCATCACGCTCGGCAATACCTCGCCCACACAGCGCTACCACGCCCGGAGTAGGCGCCAGTCGTTCAGGGGCGGTAGGTGCCGAACGACCAGACGTGCCCGGACAGGTCGCGGGCGATGTAGTCACGGGAGCCGTAGTCGGTGTCGAACGGCGCCCTGATGATCTCCGCGCCGGCCGCCCCGGCCCGCTCGTGATGCGCGTCGACGTCGTCGATCGCCAGGTAGACGCGGTAGTCGTCGTCGGCCGGGCGGGGCTGCGGCGCCGGCCCCGGGCCGAGCATCACCAGATCGCCGGCGTACTCCAGCTCGACGTGGACCAGGGTGCCGTCGGGCAGCTCGTGCAGCTCGCGCACGGTGAGGCCGAACGCGGAACAGAGGAAGTCGACGGCGGCTCGCACGTCGGGATAGCGCAAGACGGGATAAACGCTCTGCATGCCGCCAGTCTGCCGCCGCCTCGGTCAGGCCGGATTGGACGAATGAGATCCCGGCCCGGCCAGCGCGGCCGGGGTGACGCCGGCGAACTCGCGGAACTCCCGGATCAGATGCGACTGGTCGTAGTAGCCCCACCGGGCCGCCCGCTCCGCCCAGCCGGTGTCGCCGGGCACGGCGAAGGGCGCAGTGAGCACGGTGCGGCCCAGGCTCGCGTACGCCCGGTCGAAACGCAGCAGACGGGCGACGGTCCTCGGCGGCAGGCCGAACTCCCGTCGGAACCGGACCGACAGGTGGCGACGCGACCAGCCCAGCTCCTCGGCCAGCGTGGCCACGCCGACCGCTTCCCCGCCGCCGTCCAGCCGCCGCCAGGCGGCCAGCAGGTGCGGGTCCACCGGCGTGGTCGCCGCCAGCCGCGCGGACAGCGCGGCGTCGAGCCGGGCGAAACGCTCCGGCCAGCCCGGCGCTGCGGCCAGCTCGTCGCGCAGCCGGGCCAGCCAGCCCGCCACCGCGTCGACCGGCGCCGCCCGGTTGGCCAGCTCGGCCAGCGGCAGCCCGAGCAGGCGGCGGGCCGCCGGGGCGGTCAGCATCACCTGGACCCCGGTGCCCGTCCCCACGGTGCGGGTGGCGCACCAGCTGTCGAACGGGCCGGCCAGGAAGGCGTTCGTGGAGTATGCGCCCCGGGCCGGGTCACGCGGGTCGGTGACGTCCAGCGGGTCG
The DNA here is from genome assembly GCF_001652995.1 of Micromonospora sp. NBRC 110037. NCBI lineage: Bacteria > Bacillati > Actinomycetota > Actinomycetes > Micromonosporales > Micromonosporaceae > Micromonospora > Micromonospora sp. NBRC 110037. The sequence continues at coordinate 232,694 of NZ_BBVA01000002.1, read as the reverse complement.
CCCCAGCCGAGGATCAGCACCACGAACGCGCCCGCCACCTCCCGGCGCACCAGCGGGACGGACACGTCCTCGCGGTAGCCGAGGTAGCTGTCCACCCACTGGCGCAGTCGCGGATCGGGGCGCGCGACGACGGCCTCGGTCAGCATCGCGCCGCCCCGGCCGTCACGCCGGTCACCGGACTCCTGCGGCGTCCATCCCGCGCAGCTCCTTCTTGAGGTCGGCGACCTCGTCCCGGATGCGTGCGGCCAGCTCGAACTGCAGCTCCCGCGCGGCGGCGAGCATCTGGTCGTTGAGCTCCTGGATGAGGTTGGCCAGGTCGGCCCGGGCCATGCCCTCGCGGGACGGGGTGGTCGCGGCGCCCCGGCGGCTGCGGGTCTCCTTCACCGGCGCCTTGCCCCGGGAGAGCTGCCGCACGGCACCGCCGACGTTGCTGTTCTCGGTGTCCTCCGCCTCGCGGTAGATGTCGTCGAGGATGTCGTGGATCTTCTTGCGCAACGGCTCCGGCTTGATGCCGTTCGCCTCGTTGTGCGCGATCTGCTTGGCCCGGCGCCGGTTGGTCTCGTCGATCGCGTCCGCCATCGACGGCGTGATCTTGTCGGCGTACATGTGGACCTGGCCGGAGACGTTACGGGCCGCCCGGCCGATGGTCTGGATCAGCGACCGGCCGCTGCGCAGGAACCCCTCCTTGTCGGCGTCGAGGATCGCCACCAGGGAGACCTCGGGCAGGTCGAGACCCTCCCGGAGCAGGTTGATGCCGACGAGCACGTCGTAGTCGCCCTTGCGCAGCTCGCGCAGCAGCTCGACCCGGCGCAGCGTGTCGACCTCGGAGTGCAGGTAGCGCACCCGGATGCCGTTCTCCAGCAGGTAGTCGGAGAGGTCCTCGGCCATCTTCTTGGTGAGCGTGGTGACCAGGACGCGCTCGTCCCGCTCGGTGCGCAGCTTGATCTCGTGCATGAGGTCGTCGATCTGGCCCTTTGTCGGCTTGACCACGACCTCCGGGTCGATCAGGCCGGTGGGGCGGATCACCTGCTCGACGAACTCGCCCTGCGCCTGCTCCAGCTCCCACGGGCCGGGGGTGGCGGACAGGTAGACCATCTGGCCCACCCGCTCCAGGAACTCGTCGAAGCGCAGCGGGCGGTTGTCCGCCGCGCTGGGCAGCCGGAAGCCGTGGTCGATGAGCATCCGCTTGCGGGAGGCGTCGCCCTCGTACATGCCGCCGATCTGCGGGATCGTCACGTGCGACTCGTCGACCACGGTGAGGAAGTCGTCGGGGAAGTAGTCGAGCAGGCAGTGCGGCGGGCTGCCGGGCAGCCGGCCGTCGATGTGCATGGAGTAGTTCTCGATGCCGGAGCAGAAGCCCACCTGCCGCATCATCTCGATGTCGTAGGTGGTGCGCATGCGCAGCCGCTGGGCCTCCAGCAGCTTGCCCTGCCGCTCCAGCTCGGCCAGCCGCTCGCCCAGCTCGGCCTCGATGTCGCGGATCGCCCGTTCCATCCGCTCCGGGCCGGCGGCGTAGTGCGTGGCCGGGAAGATCATCAAGCTGTCGACCTCGCGGACCACGTCACCGGTCAGCGGGTTCAGGTAGTAGAGCTTCTCGATCTCGTCACCGAACAGCTCGATGCGGACCGCCAGCTCCTCGTACGCCGGGATGATCTCCAGCGTGTCGCCGCGGACCCGGAAGGTGCCGCGCTGGAAGGCCATGTCGTTGCGCGTGTACTGGATGTCGACCAGCCGCCGCAGCAACTGGTCACGGTCCAGCTCCTGCCCCACCTTCACCCGCACGGCCCGGTCGAGGTATTCCTCCGGCGTGCCCAGCCCGTAGATCGCCGAGACGGTGGCGACCACGATGACGTCGCGCCGGGTGAGCAGCGACATGGTGGCCGAGTGCCGCAGCCGCTCGACCTCCTCGTTGATCGAGGAGTCCTTCTCGATGTAGGTGTCGGTCTGCGGGATGTACGCCTCGGGCTGGTAGTAGTCGTAGTAGGAGACGAAGTATTCGACGGCGTTGCGCGGCAGCAGCTCGCCGAACTCCTTCGCCAGCTGGGCCGCGAGGGTCTTGTTGGGGGCGAGCACCAGGGTCGGCCGCTGCAGCCGCTCGACCAGCCACGCCGTGGTGGCGCTCTTGCCGGTGCCGGTCGCGCCGAGCAGCACCGTGTTGCGGTCGCCGCGCCGCACGCGACGCTCAAGCTCGTCGATGGCAGCCGGCTGGTCACCGGCCGGCTGGAACTCACTGACGACCTGGAAGCGGCCGTCGAGCCGGGGAATGTCGAGCGCCATGACACCAACCGTACGCCCGCGGTCCGACACTTCCGGCCACGACCACGGACCGTCCCTGATCAGCTTCGATATTCCCATTGTGTGGCTCATCTCACGGGTTTACCCTCGTACCGTAGGCCGCTCGCGGCGGCCGACCGGGCCGGCGACCGCCCCCTTCCGAGGGCCGGTTGCCCCCGGCGCCAGGGCCGCAGCACCCGGGTCGACCGGCGTGCGCGCCGACGGTGGTCGCGCGCAGGCGCTGACCGGCCGCCGCGAGCGCCCCTGCTCGTCACCGAAACCCCGCTCTCGCGTTTTCCACTCGTGGGGACCTCTCCCGACCGCCGGCCGCGACGCGAGCCGCCCGACACCGGCGCGCCCCCGTCCGCCGACGACGCCGGCCGCCCACGCGGCGCGGGTCGCCCCCGCCGCCTCACCGCCCGGGGCGGCGGCGACCAGTCCGTGCCCCGTGAGCCCGGCCGCCGGCACCGCCGCGCCCGCACCAGCACGCCGGCCCGGCCCGCCACCGTGGCCGGCCGGCGCCGCCGCGAGCTCGTCACCGGCCGCTCCCCCGCTCACCCGGCCCGGCCCGGAGGCGGCCCGGAACTGGACGGCGCCGACGACCCACCGGACGGGCCGGGCCGCCGCCGGATCATGCTCGCCGCGCTCGCCGGCGCCGCCGTGATCTCCGCGACGGCGCTGGTCGCCGCGCTGCTGACCGGGACGCCCGGGCCCGACGCACCGGCCGGGACGACTCGCCCGCTCACCTCCGCCGAGGCCGACCGGGTGGCCGCGCTGCGGGTCACCAACCTGCGCGACGTACGCGCCGGCGTCCGGGTCACTGTGGGCGCCGGCGGCGCCCGTACCGAACTGGTCGGCTGGGTCGACTGGGCCCGCCCCCTGGTCTACCTGGACGTCGGCGGCCCCGGCGCGGACGCCGACCGGGGCCTGGCCCAGGCCACCGGCTCCGCGTTGCTCGTGCGCCCCGACCCCGGCGCGCTCCCCACGCCGGCCCGGCCCCCGCTGGTGCCGCCCACTGACGGCTGGCGGATGCGGGCCCCGGGCGGCGGGCACGGCCTGGGCGCGGTACGCGACCTGCTGATCGGGCTCGGCGCCGCGCGGGTCGACCCGCCCGGCGCCGACGGCCGATGGCTGCGCCACGACAGCGTCGGCGGGATCCCGGTGGACGTGCTCCAGGCCCCGCTCGCCGTGCCGGGCGACCCGCGGCCCACACTCTGGCTGGACGCCGACGCCCGCCTGCACCGGCTCGCCGGACGGCTGGCCGACGGCACCCCGGTCACCGTCGAGCTGAGCCGCGCGGACCGGCCCACGCTGCACCCGGTGGACGCCCTCGGCGGCCGGCCCGGGCAACCCCGTGACCTCACCGACGACGAGGCCGAGCGGCTGGCCGCGCTGCCCGCCCGCCTGCGCGCCGTCGGCGGCGCGGCGGTGACCGTGACCGCCCCGCTCGGCCCGTCCGCCACCCTGCGCGGCACGGGCACGCTGAGCTGGGCTACCTCGTCGGCGTACCTGGTGGTGATCGAGGACGGCAGCGGCCGGCGCACCCTGCGCTGGGTCCGGCCGGGCCGGGTGGCCGAGGCGCACCGGTCCCCCGACGGGCCGGCCACGCCGCCGACGCCGATGCCGGCCGGGCTGCTCGCGGCGCCCGCGCGCCCGCCCGGCGACGACCTGGACCGGCTGATCGACGCGGCGCTGCGCGCCGGGACGCACGCGCCGGACGGCGCCCTCCGGGTACGGGAGGACCGGGTCGCCGACCGGACCGTCGACGTGGTCGAGGTGCCGGGCGGCAGGCGCTGGTGGCTCGACCGCGGTGGGCTGCCACGCCGGCTGGAACTGCGCACCGGGTCCGGTGTCTGGGTCCGGCTCGACCTCACGCCGGGCCGTGTGTCCGCCGGTCCAGCGGGCCCGGCGTCGCGCTGACCCGCCCGCCGCCGCGCGCGAGGCCGCGGGTGAGCGTCAGGGACGCCAGCCGGTCTGCGCGGCCCACTCCTCGGCGCGCAGGTGCTCCTCGTCGAACCACGGGTCGTTGACAGTGCCCCACGCGGCGTGCTCCGGCGCGGTGGCCGCCAGCTCCCGCTTCACCTGCAGGTAGTCGGCCCGCCGCGCCGGGTCGGCGCGCAGGTGGTCGCGCATCAGCAGCGCGTACCGCCAGCCGGGCGAGCCGGCCTCGCGCAGGTGCAGCCGCACCGGACGCCCCGGGTCCGCGCCGCCGTGCAGCCGCTTGGGCCAGCGCACCGGCTCCGGCTGCCGGGGGACGTCCCACCAGTCACCCGGCAGGCGCGGGAAGCCCGCCTCGGCCAGCCGCTGCGCGAGCGGCCCGTCCGCCTCGTCCAGCGAGGAGACAGTCACCTGGATGTCGATCACGTCCGGCGCGGCCAGCCCCGGCACGGCGGTGGAGCCGACGTGGTCGACCCGGACGTCACCGCCCGCCGCGTGGCGGATCCGGGCGGCCAGCCGGGCGTACTGCTCGGGCCAGGTCGGGTCCGGCCCGGCGAGCGCCGCCGGGTCGGCCGACACGGCGCGGCGCTCGCGGACGTTGCGCTCGTAGGGCACCAGGCGGTCCCGCCAGAGGGCGTCCACGGCGGCGTGCAGCTCGGTGAGCGTGCCGTCGTTGGCCAGCAGCACGTCGGCGACCGCGCGCCGGGTGGCGTCGTCGGCCTGCGCGGCGATGCGCCGCTGCGCCTCCGCCGCGGCCATGCCCCGGTCGCGGGTCAGCCGGGCCATCCGGGTCGGCACGGCCGTCTGCACCACGACCACCAGGTGGTACGTGGGCGCGAGCCCCACCTCGACCAGCAGCGGGACGTCGTTGACGACTATCGCGTCGGCCGGGGCGGCGGCGACCAGTTCGGCGCTGCGTGCGCGTACCCGGGGGTGGGTGATCCCTTCGAGCGTGCGGCGGGCGGCCTCGTCGCCGAAGACCAGCGCGCCGAGGGCGGCCCGGTCCAGCGCCCCGTCGGCGTCGAGGACCCTGTCGGAGAAGGCGGCGACCACCTCGGCCAGCCCGTCGGTGCCGGGCGCGACGATCTCGCGGGCGATGCGGTCCGAGTCGACGATCACCGCGCCCAGCGCGGCGAGGCGGCTCGCCACCGCGCTCTTGCCCGATCCGATTCCGCCGGTCAGCCCCACCTTCAGCACCCGGACAGTCAACCGGATCGCTCGTCCACATGCCAAACCGTCCCGGCACACGACGCGGGCCCCGCCCCCGGCGCTCCGCTGGTGCGGAACGCGGGGACGGGGCCCGTCGTCAGAGGCGGTCGCCGGCTCGTCCGGTGGGACGAGCCGGCGTCAGCGTCCGGTCACTTGCCGCCGGCGAGCTTCTCCCGCAGCGCGGCGAGCGCCTCGTCGGTCGCGAGCGTGCCGGCCGGCTCCTCGGCCTGACGGCTCGGGGCCGAGGTCGAGGTGGTGGTGCCGCTGGTGGCGGGCGGAGCCGGGTTGGCAGCGGCCTCGGCGTCGGCGGCGCGGGAGGTCTGCACCTGCTTGGTGTGGGCCTCCCAGCGCTGACGTGCCTCGGCGTACTGCTGCTCCCAGGTCTCGCGCTGCTTGTCGTAGCCCTCGAGCCACTCGCCCGTCTCCGGGTCGAAGCCCTCCGGGTAGATGTAGTTGCCCTGCTCGTCGTAGGTCGCGGCCATGCCGTAGAGGGTCGGGTCGAAGTGCTCCTCGCCCTCGACGAAGCCCTCGTTGGCCTGCTTGAGCGACAGCGAGATCCGGCGGCGCTCCAGGTCGATGTCGATGACCTTGACCATGACCTCGGAGCCGACCTGCACGACCTGCTCCGGGATCTCCACGTGGCGCTCGGCCAGCTCGGAGATGTGGACCAGGCCCTCGATGCCGTCGTCCACCCGGACGAACGCGCCGAACGGCACCAGCTTGGTGACCTTACCCGGCACGATCTGCTGGATCGCGTGGGTGCGGGCGAACTGACGCCACGGGTCCTCCTGCGTCGCCTTCAGCGACAGCGAGACCCGCTCGCGGTCCAGGTCGACGTCCAGGACCTCGACCTCGACCTCCTGGCCCACCTCGACGACCTCGGACGGGTGGTCGATGTGCTTCCAGGACAGCTCGGAGACGTGCACGAGGCCGTCCACGCCGCCCAGGTCGACGAACGCGCCGAAGTTGACGATCGAGGAGACGACGCCCTTGCGGACCTGCCCCTTCTGCAGCTTGTTGAGGAACTCGGTGCGCACCTCGGACTGCGTCTGCTCCAGCCAGGCACGGCGGGACAGGACCACGTTGTTGCGGTTCTTGTCCAGCTCGATGATCTTGGCTTCGAGCTCGCGGCCGACGTACGGCTGCAGGTCACGCACACGCCGCATCTCGACGAGCGACGCGGGCAGGAAGCCGCGCAGGCCGATGTCGAGGATGAGACCACCCTTGACGACCTCGATGACCGAACCGCGGACGACGCCGTCCTCGTCCTTGATCTTCTCGATCGTGCCCCAGGCCCGCTCGTACTGCGCCCGCTTCTTGGAGAGGATCAGCCGACCCTCCTTGTCCTCCTTCTGGAGGACGAGGGCCTCGATGTGGTCGCCCACCGAAACGACCTCGGCCGGGTCCACGTCGTGCTTGATCGACAACTCCCGAGAGGGGATGACACCCTCGGTCTTGTAGCCGATGTCGAGCAGGACCTCGTCCCGATCGACCTTGACGACGGTGCCTTCGACAATGTCGCCGTCGTTGAAGTACTTGATGGTCTCGTCGATCGCGGCGAGGAAAGCTTCCTCAGAGCCGAGGTCGTCGTGGGTGACCTTGTTGGCGCTCGAGGTGGCCTCGATGCTGCTCGTCATGTGGGCGGTTGCTCCGGTCGGATGGGTTGTCACAGCGGGCATGGGTGTCGCGGTGACTCTGCCGCGCCAACGGATCCGTCGCCGGGCACACCGAACGATCGACGCGAGAAGATCATTAGTGGCTCCGGTGACCGCGCACCTGCTCCCTGCCGAGGCACACGATCCGCGAGCGCATCGTCTAGCCTACCCGCTGCATTACCACAGCGTGCAAGCCCTCCCGGGTCCGCGCGAACTCATCCGCTGCGAAAGCGGAGATTTTGCGCGGTAAGGGGCCACAGCTGTCTCGTCCGTCACACCCGTCCCAACCGCCACCCCACCCGACCGGCCGGACGCCGCCGGACCTAGCGTGGACGGGTGGACGACGACAGGGTGACCCGCCGACGGGTCGACGCCGGTGAGATCCGCCGGGCCAACCGCGGCTGGTGGGACACCGACGCCGACGCGTACCAGGCCGAGCACGGCGCGTTCCTCGGTGACGCCGACTTCGTCTGGTGCCCGGAGGGCCTGCGCGAGGCCGACGCGCGGCTGCTCGGCGACGTGGCCGGCCGGCGGATCCTCGAACTCGGCGCCGGGGCGGCCGCCGCCGCCCGCTGGCTCGCCGCCCAGGGCGCCCGGCCGGTCGCGCTGGACCTGTCCGCCGGCATGTTGCGGCACGCCGCCGAGGCCGCCGAACGCACCGGGGTACGCGTGCCGCTGGTGCAGGCCGACGCGCTCGCCCTGCCGTTCGCCGACGCCGCGTTCGACACGGTCTGCACCGCGTTCGGCGCGATCCCGTTCGTGGACGACTCGGCGGCGGCGATGCGCGAGGTGGCCCGGGTGCTGCGCCCCGGCGGCCGGTGGGTCTTCTCGGTCACCCACCCGATGCGCTGGATCTTCCTGGACGACCCGGGCGAGGGCGGGCTGACCGCCGTGCACTCGTACTTCGACCGCTCCCCCTACGTCGAGCAGGACGAGCACGGCGTGGCCACGTACGTCGAGCAGCACCGCACCCTGGGCGACCGGATCCGGGAGCTGGTCGGCGCCGGGTTCCGGCTGCTGGACCTGGTGGAGCCGGAGTGGCCGGCCGGGCACGAGGGCATCTGGGGGCAGTGGAGCCCGTTGCGCGGCCGGCTGTTCCCCGGCACGGCGATCTTCGTCGCCGAGAAACCGGCCCGCTGACGCCGGACGGACGCGCGGTGCGATCGGGGCGGCGGTAGCGCCCCTACGTTGCCCTGGTGACCGCCGAGCCGATCGCGACACCATCCTCTCCATGGCGTCCGGACCCGCTTCGGCAACAGCGTGCCGACCACATGGTGGAGGAACTGCTGACGCTGCCGGCCTGCTGACCTGGTGGCTGCGATCCCACGCGCCGGCGTATCTGCGTGCGACCCAGGCAGTGAGCATCGGGTTGGACGTCGACGCCAGCCGCCGACCGGACGTCCTGCTCCACCACGCCGGGCTGCCGAGCGACAGGTCCCTCCTGCTACCGGCGGACGTCGTCCTGGCCGTCGAGATCGTCTCCCCCGGCACCCGGCGCGTCGACCGGTTCGCCAAGCCGGGCGAGTACGCCGCCGCGGGGATCCCCTTCTACTGGCGGATCGAGCAGGATCCGGTGCACCTCCACGCGTACCGCCTCGGTGACCGGATCGGCCCGGGCGGCGAGCGGCAGTACGAGCTGGTGGACGACAGCAGCGAGGTGATCGAGCTGCCCGAGCCCTTCGCGATCAAGCTGCCGATCGCGGAGATCCGGCCCTGACGACGCCGTTACTCGGTAGCCGCCGCGGGTAACCGGGCGGCATGGCCGAGAAGGAGTTCCACGCCGGGGACCACGTCTCCTGGGCCAGCCACAGCGGCCGGGCGTACGGGGTGGTCAAGGAGAAGCTGACCGAGCGCACCCACGTCCGCGGGCACACCGTGAACGCCTCGCCGGAGCAGCCGCAGTACCGGATCACCAACGACGACTCGGGCCGCGACGTCGCCCACCGCCCGGAGGTGCTGCGCCATGAGTCGCGCTGAGGACCTGCAGCAGACGTACCGGGAGTTCACCGACGCGGTGAACATGAAGCCGGGTGAGCTGTCCCGCTGGCTGGAGACCGAGGAGTCCAAGCACGTCGGCTGGCACAAGAAGGGCACCGCCGGCGGCGAGTCGGTCGGGCACGACTCCGGCCGGCGCATCGTCGACCTGCTGCGCCGCAAGCGCGCCGACCTGACCGCCGCCGACTACAAGCACATGCGCAAGGTGATCGGGTACGTCCACCGCCACCTCGCCCAGCGGCCGTCCGGGGACGTGCGGGACACCAGGTGGCGCTGGTCGCTGATGAACTGGGGGCACGACCCGCTCAAGGGCTGAGCCGCCCGGGTCGTTCGCCGCGCGTTGGTACCGTGCCGGCGATGACGACAGACGTCCCGACCGCCGGCCGTCATCCCCGCGCCGGACGGGTGGTCCTCCTGGCGGGCCTCGGCCTGATCGCCGTCGCGGCAGTCTTCCTGGTGGCAACCGGCAACACCGGCGTCAGGTACAGCGCCGACCACGACGGCACCGTGCCGATGTGGAGCCGCTGGATCCCGGCGCTGGCCGGGATCGCGCTGATCCGGCTGATCCCGCCCGCGCCCGACCCGAGGTGGCCGGACCCGGTCGCGCCGTACCGCGAGGCGGTGCCGCTGCTGCTGGCCGGGATCGCGTTCGCCGCCGTCATGCCGCTGCTGGGCGGCGAACCCGCGTACACGGTGTTGAAGCTCGCGCTGCTGCTCGGCGTACCCCTCGTGGTGTTCCTGGCCGCGCGCCGCCGGCCGCCACGGTGGTCGCCGGGCCCGGCCCCGGCGGACGCCGCCCACCGGTGGGGTCCGGCGCTGCCGGTGGCGGTGTGGCTGGCGCTCAGCTACGCGACGCCGCTGGCCGTGCCGGCGAGCGACTGGGGGCGGACCGTCGGGCCGGTCGATCTGGTCGTCACGCTGCTGGTGGCCTTCGCGGTGAACGCGCTGCTGGAGGAGGTCTTCTACCGGCGGTGGCTGCAGACCCGGTGGGAGTCGCTGCTGGGACGCTGGCCGGCGATCGTGCTCGCGTCGCTGGTGTGGGCGGTCTGGCACGTGGCCATCCAGGGCAGCGGCCGTCCCGCCGTCGACCTGGCGTCGGTGATCGTGAACCAGGGGGTCGCCGGGCTGTTCCTCGGCTACCTGTGGTCGCGGTACCGCCGCATGTGGCCGCTGCTCGTGGTGCACGGCGCGGTAAACGCGATGCCCGTCCTGCTCGGCCTCTGACTTGACCCTGCCGCAGGCGGCAGGGTCGGACGATGCCGGCATGGAACGCTGCACACCACGGGCCGCCGTGGTCACCGGTGCGGGCACCGGCATCGGCCGGGCCACCGCACACACCCTCGCCACCGCCGGGTACGCCGTCGTCGCCGTCGGCCGGCGCGCCGCGCCGCTGTCGGAGACCGCCGCCGGCCGGCCGGACATCACGCCACTGACCGCCGACGTCACCGCGCCCGACGGGCCCGGCCGGATCGTCAGCGCCGCGCTCGACCGGTACGGCCGCCTGGACGTCCTGGTCAACAACGCGGGCGTGGCCGGCGGCGGGCCGCTGGCGGATCTGGACGAGGACGCCGCCCGGCGGCAACTGGAGACGAACCTCCTCGCGCCCGTCCGGCTGGCGCACGCCGCCGTCGAGGCGCTCGCCGCGACACGCGGTGTGCTGGTCAACGTCACCACGTCGGTCGGCCTGCGCGCCTGGCCGGGCAGTTCGGTGTACGCGGCCGGCAAGGCCGCGCTGGACTCGCTGACCCGCAGCTGGGCGGTGGAACTCGCGCCGCGCGGCGTCCGGGTGGTGGCCGTGGCGCCCGGAGCGATCGACACGCCGATCGGCGTGCACAGTGGCCTGTCCTCCGAAGGTCGAGCGGCGGTGCGGGACTGGCAACTCGCGCACACCCCGGCGGGCCGGATCGGCCGCCCGGAGGACGTAGCCTGGGCGATCCGGCGGCTGTGCGAGCCGGAGGCGGGCTTCGTCACCGGTGTGGTGCTGCCGGTGGACGGGGGCGCGGTGGTCGCGTGAGAGGACGGTGACGGCGGTGCGGATCGGCGCGGTGGCGAAGGCGACGGGCTGCACGCCGCGTGCCCTGCGGCACTACGAGGAACACGGGCTCATCGCCTCGGCCCGGGCCACGAACGGCTACCGCGAGTACGACGACGCGGTGGTCACCCGGGTCCGCAACATCCGTCACCTGCTCGACGCCGGGCTGACGCTCGACGACGTGCGGGTCTTCCTGCCCTGCCTGGACGGGGACGTGGCGTCCGCGCCGCCGTCAGTGGCCGGGCTGCGGGTCGGCCGGGAGCGGCTGGCCGTGCTGGACGCCCGGATCGCGGCCCAGGTGGCCGTCCGCGACCGCCTGGCCGCCGCCCTCCAGGCCGCCGCCCCTGCGCACTCGCCCCTCCTCTCGCCGCCGTCGCCTCCTGTGAGGTGACCAAGGAGTTTGTGTCACGCCAGAGCCCGTTCGGGGACACAAACTCCTTGATCACCGCCGGGGCGGGCGGGTGGTGGCGCGGGTGGGACGGCGGCGGGGTGTCAGTGGTCGGCGCTGTTCCAGTCGCGGCCCTCGCCCACCGACACCTCCAGCGGCACCGACAGCGGGTACGCCTCGCCCATCTGCTTGCGCACCAGCGCCTCCAGCGTCTCCCGCTCGCCCGGCGCGACCTCGAAAACCAGCTCGTCGTGCACCTGCAGCAGCATCCGGGACCGCAGCCCGGCCTCGCGCAGCGCGCCGTCGACGTGCAGCATCGCGACCTTGATGATGTCGGCCGCCGAACCCTGGATCGGGGCGTTGAGCGCCATCCGCTCGGCCATCTCCCGGCGCTGCCGGTTGTCGCTGACCAGGTCGGGCAGGTAGCGGCGGCGGCCCAGGATGGTGGAGGTGTAGCCGTCCTGGCGGGCGCGGGCCACCACCTCCTGGAGGTAGTCACGCACCCCGCCGAACCCGGCGAAGTAGTTCTCCATCAGCCCGCGCGCCTCCTCGGCGCTGATGCCGAGCTGCTGGGACAGGCCGAACGCGCTGAGCCCGTACGCCAGGCCGTAGTTCATCGCCTTGATCTTGCGGCGCTGGTCGGCGGTGACCTCGCCGACCTCGACGGTGAAGACGGAGGACGCGGTGGCCGCGTGGAAGTCGTGCCCGGAGTTGAACGCCTCGATCAGCGCGTCGTCGGAGGACAGATGCGCCATGATCCGCATCTCGATCTGGCTGTAGTCGGCGGTGAGCAGGCACTCGTAGCCCTCGCCGACGACGAACGCGCGGCGGATCCGCCGCCCCTCCTCGGTGCGGATCGGGATGTTCTGCAGGTTCGGCTCGGTGGACGACAGCCGCCCGGTCGCCGCCACCGTCTGGTTGAACGTGGTGTGGATCCGGCCGTCGTCGGAAACGGACTTGAGCAGGCCGTCGACAGTCGACTTGAGCTTCGCCACGTCGCGGTGGCGCAGCAGGTGGTGCAGCAGCGGGTGCTCGGTCTGGGCGTAGAGCCACTGGAGCGCGTCCGCGTCGGTGGTGTAGCCGGTCTTGATCCGCTTGGTCTTGGGCAGGCCCAGCTCGGTGAAGAGGATCTCCTGCAACTGCTTCGGCGACCCGAGGTTGAACTCGCGGCCGACCACCTCGTACGCGCTCTGGGCGGCGGCCTTCACCTCGGCGGCGAAGTGCGCCTCCAGCTCGGAGAGGTAGTCGGTGTCGGCGGCGATGCCGGTGCGCTCCATCGCGGCGAGCACCCGCATCAGCGGCAGCTCGACGCCGGCCATCAGCCGGGCCGACTGCTCGCCGTCGCGGGACAGCTCGGCGTCGATCGCGTCGGCCAGGTCGAGCGTGGCGCGGGCCTGGAGCATGAGGTTCTGCTCGGCCGCGCCCTCGTCGCCGAACCCGTCGAGCGTGAGCTGACCGGTCTCCGGAGCGTCGACGCGCAGCTCCCGGTGCAGGTAGCGCAGCGCCAGGTCGGTCAGGTCGTACGAGCGCTGGTCGGGGCGGGCCAGGTAGGCGGCGATCTGGGTGTCGCGGGCGATGCCCTCCAGCCCCCAGCCGTGCGCGGCGAACGCCAGCACCGCCGGCTTGCTGTCGTGCAGCACCTTCGGGCGGTCGGCGTCGGCCAGCCAGCCGGCCAGCGCGGTCTCGTCGCCGGCCTCCAGGCGGCTCGGGTCGAACCAGGCGCCCGCGCCGGCGGCGGTGGCCAGCGCCATCCCGGTCACGGTGGCGGTGTGGCGGCGGTTCGGGCCGGTGTCGAGCGTGACCGCCAGGCCGACCGGCGTGCCGGCCGGGGCGTGCGTGTCGAGCCAGCCCGCGAGCGCGCCCGGCTCGGTGAGCACCGCGCCGTCCAGGTCGAAGCCCGCCTCGGCCTCCGGCTCGACCGCCTCCAGGTATTGGTAGAGCCGGTCGCGCAGGATGCGGAACTGGAGCGTGTCGAAGACCTGGTGCACCGCTTCGCGGTCCCAGCCCTGCCAGCGGGCGTCCTCGGGGCGTACCGGCAGCTCCAGGTCGGAGACCAGGCAGTTGATCTCGTAGTTGCGGATCACGTCGGCGAGCCGCTCGCGCAGGCTGTCGCCGGCCTTGCCCTTGATCTCGTCGGCGCGGGCCACCACGCCCTCGACGCCGCCGTACAGGTTGATCCACTTGGCCGCGGTCTTCGGGCCGACGCCGGGCACGCCGGGCAGGTTGTCGCTGGTCTCGCCGACCAGCGCGGCCAGGTCGCGGTAGCGATCAGGGGTGACGCCGTACTTCGCCTCGACCGCGGCCGGGTCCATCCGGGCCAGGTCGGAGACGCCCTTGCGCGGGTAGAGCACCGTGACCCGCTCGCCGACGAGCTGGAACGCGTCCCGGTCGCCGGTGGTGATCAGCACGTCCATGCCCTGGTCGCGAGCCTGGCAGGCGAGCGTGGCGATGACGTCGTCGGCCTCGTAGCCCTCCTTCTCGACCACCGGCACGCGCAGCGCGGCGAGGACCTCCTTGACCAGGCTGACCTGGCCCTTGAAGTCGGTGGGGGTCTCGCTGCGGCCGGCCTTGTACTCGGAGTACTTCTCCGTGCGGAAGGAACGGCGGGACACGTCGAACGCGACCACGATGTGCGTCGGCTGCTCGTCGCGCAGCACGTTGATCAGCATCGAGGTGAAGCCGTAGACGGCGTTCGTCGGCTGCCCCGTGGTGGTGGAGAAGTTCTCCACAGGCAGGGCGAAGAACGCCCGGTATGCCAGGGAATGTCCGTCGACGAGGAGCAGGCGCGGCGTCGTAGCTGTCACGGCTGCGACTCTAGTCCGTACGCCCGACAACTCCGGCCTCCGGTGCGGCGCGCGCCGCACCGGAGGCCGAGGTCAGAGAACCTTGGCCAGGAACGCCTTGGTCCGCTCGTGCTTCGGCGCCGAGATCACCTCGCGCGGGTCCCCCTGCTCGACCACCACGCCGCCGTCCATGAACACGAGGTGGTCGCCCACCTCGCGGGCGAAGCCGATCTCGTGGGTCACCACGATCATCGTCATGCCGTCGCGGGCCAGGTCCTTCATCGTGTCCAGCACCTCGCCCACCAGCTCCGGGTCGAGCGCGCTGGTCGGCTCGTCGAACAGCATCAGCTTCGGCCGCATGGCCAGCGCCCGGGCGATCGCCACCCGCTGCTGCTGGCCGCCGGAGAGCTGACCGGGGTACGCGCCGAGCTTGTCGCCCAGTCCCACCCGGTCCAGCAGCTGCGCGGCGTGCTCCCGGGCCTCCGTCTTCTTGGCCTGGCGCAGCAGCACCGGGGCCTCCATGACGTTCTGCAGCACGGTCATGTGCGGGAACAGGTTGAACCGCTGGAACACCATGCCGATGGCGCGGCGCTGCGCGGCCACGTCCCGGTCGCGCATCTCGTACAGCTTGCCGCCGCGCTCCCGGTAGCCGATCAGGTCGCCGTCCACCCAGATCCGGCCGGCGTCGATCTTCTCCAGGTGGTTGATGCAGCGCAGGAACGTCGACTTGCCGGAGCCGGAGGGCCCGAGCAGGCAGCACACCTCGCCGGAGCGGACCTCCAGGTCGATGCCCTTGAGCACCTCCAGCGGCCCGAACGACTTGTGCACCTGCTCGGCCCGGACCATCAGCCCGGACTCGGCGGCCGACGCGGTGGCCTGCGCGGGCACGATCAGCTCGGTCACTTCACCACCCCCGCGCCGCCGCCGGCCTCGGCAGTCATCCCCCGCAGCTTCAGCCGGGCCCGTCCGGTCACGCCGTAGCCCTTGCCGAAGTGGCGTTCCAGGTAGTACTGCCCGACGAGCAGGATGCTGGTCAGGAACAGGTACCACAGGCAGGCCGCGACGTACATCGGGAAGATCTGGAACGTCCGTTTGCCGACCGCGTCGAGCTGGAAGAACAGCTCCACGCTCACCGGCACGTAGAGCAACAGGGACGTGTCCTTGAGCATGGCGATCGTCTCGTTGCCGGTCGGCGGAATGATCACCCGCATCGCCTGCGGCAGCACCACCCGGCGCAGCAACTGGGAACGGCTCAGGCCGAGCGCCTGGGCGGCCTCGGTCTGGCCGGGGTCGACCGACTGGATGCCGGCCCGGACGATCTCCGCCATGTACGCGGCCTCGGAGAGCGCGAGGCCGAGCAGACCGGCCATGAACCCGGTGAGGATGTCACGGGAGGAGAACCCGAACAGCCGCAGTTGCAGGTTGTCGATGCCGAACAGCTGGCCGATCTGGGTGTCGAACGGCACCCCGAACTCGACCCGGCTCCACAGGATGCCGATGTTGCCGAAGACGGCCAGCAGCACCAGCCGGGGCACGGCCCGGAAGAACCAGGTGTAGAGCCACGCCACGCCGCGCAGGATCGGGTTGTCCGACAGCCGCATCACCGCGATCACCACGCCGAGCGTGACACCGATCAGCATCGCGCTGACCGTCATCAGCACGGTGCCGCGCAGCAGGCCCTCGATGATCGGCGGCCGGAACATCTTGTCGACCATGAAGGACCAGTTGAAGGCCTCATTGGTCACCAGCAGGTGGACGAACATCGCGGCCAGGACGGAGAGCACCGCCACCGCGACCCATCGTCCGGGGTGCCGCACGGGCACGGCCTTGATCGGTTCCGGCCGTGCCCGTGCGGTTGTCGCTTCCTCGGTGGTCATGTCGTCACGGGTTGATCGCGGGGTCCGTGATCGCGCCGTCTCCCACCTTCCACTTGTCGAGCACCTGCTTGTAGGAGCCGTCGGCGATCACGGCCTTGGTGGCGTCACGCACCGCCTCGGCCAGCTGCGTCTGCTCCTTGGCCAGCACGTAGCCGTACGGCGCCGCCTCGTACTGCTTGTCCAGCAGCTCCAGGGCGTCGTTGGACTGCGTCACCGCGTACACGCCGACCGGGTAGTCGGCCAGCATCGCGTCGTCCTTGCCGGACACGACGGCGGCGGTGGCGGCGTCCTGGCCCGGGAACTGGTCGACGGTGATGGCCGGCTTACCGGCGTCGGTGCACGCCTTGGAGCGCTTCTGGATGTCCTCGACCTGGACCGTGTCCTTCTGCACCGCGATCTTCTTGCCGCAGGCGTTGTCCAGCGCGACCCCGGCCGGGTTGCCCTTCTTGGTCACCCACTGCGTGCCGACCTGGAAGTAGCTGACCATGTTGGCCTGGCCCTTGCGCTCGTCGTTGATGGTGAACGACGAGACGCCCGCCTCGTACTTGCCCGAGTTGACGCCGTTGATGATGTCGCCGAACGGCGCCGAGACGAACTCCGCCTTGAGGCCCAGCTTGGCCGCCACCGCGGTGAACAGTTCGACGTCGAAGCCGATCACGGTCTTACCGTCCGTGTCCAGGAACTCCGCCGGGGCGTAGGTGGAGTCGGTGCCCACCACGATCTTGCCGTCCGACTTGATCGCGTCCGGGACCTTCGCGGCCAGCGCGGCGTCGACCGACGACGAGACGCTGGGGCCGCCACCGGGCTGCTCGGTGCTCTCCTCCTCGCCGCACGCGGCGAGGGAGAGCAGCAGGACGGCCGCACCGGCGACGCCGAGCGCCGCCCGCCGTCCGGGGTTGGGGTGGAACATGGCTGTACTCCTTATTGCGAGGGGTCGGTCGGTCAGGCCACGCCGAGGTAGGCCTCTTTGACCGAGGGGTCGTGCAGCAGGTCCGCGCCGGTGCCGCTCTTGACGATCCGGCCGGTCTCCAGCACGTACGCCCGGTGGGCGCGCGCCAGCGCCTGCTGGGCGTTCTGCTCCACCAGCAGGATCGTGGTGCCCTGCTGGTTGATCTCCGTGATGATCGTGAAGATCTGCTGGATCAGCATCGGCGCGAGGCCCATCGACGGCTCGTCGAGCAGCAGCAGCTTCGGCCGGCTCATCAGCGCCCGGCCGACCGCGAGCATCTGCTGCTCACCGCCGGAGAGCGTGCCGCCGGCCTGCTTGCGCCGCTCGGCCAGCCGCGGGAACAGGTCCAGCACCCGGGCCAGGTCCTGCGCGATGCCGGCCTTGTCGCGCCGGGTGTACGCGCCCATGTCGAGGTTCTCCAGCACCGTCATGCCGGGGAAGATGCCCCGGCCCTCGGGCGCCTGGCACAGCCCGCGCCGGACCCGCAGGTCGGCGCGGAGCTTGGTGATGTCCTCACCGGCGAACTTGATCGTGCCGGAGGCGACCGGCCGGATGCCGGAGATCGCCCGCATGGTAGTGGACTTGCCGGCGCCGTTCGCGCCGATCAGCGCGACGATCTCCCCCTCGTCCACGGTCAGGCTGATGCCGTGCAGCGCCTGGATCCGCCCGTAGAGCAGGCTCACGTCCTCGATCTCAAGCAGCATCGTCCGGCACCCCCAGGTACGCCGCGACCACCTTCGGGTTGTCCCGCACCTCGGCGGGCAGCCCTTCGGCGATCTTCTTTCCGAACTCCAGGACCACGATCCGATCGGTCACGCCCATCACCAGGCGCATGTCGTGCTCGATCAGCAGCACCGTCACGCCCTGGTCCCGGATCTGCCGGATGAGCTGCAGCAGCTCCTCCTTCTCCGCCGGGTTGAAGCCGGCGGCCGGCTCGTCCAGGCAGAGCAGCTTCGGGTCGGTGGCCAGCGCGCGGGCGATCTCCAGCCGGCGCTGCTCGCCGTAGGACAGGTTGCGGGCGAACTCGTGCATCCGGTTGCTGATGCCGACGAACTCCAGCAGGCGCTCGGCCTTCTCCCGGCCCTCGCGCTCCTCCTTCCAGTGCCGCGGCAGGCGCAGCAGGGCGGCGATCACGCTGGTCTTGTGGTGCGCGTCCGCGCCGACCTGGACGTTCTCCAGCGCGGTCATCTCCGGGAAGAGACGGATGTTCTGGAACGTACGGGCCATGCCCATCCGGGTGATCTGGTGGCGCTTCTTGCCACTGATCTTCTGGCCCAGGAACCGGATCTGCCCCTCGGTGGGCTGGTAGATACCGGTCATCGCGTTGAAGCAGGTGGTCTTGCCGGCGCCGTTCGGTCCGATCAGACCGAGGATCTCCCCCTTGTAGAGGGTGAAGTCCACGTCGTTGAGGGCCACCACACCGCCGAAGCGCAGCGTGACGTGGTCGACCTCCAGCAACGGCTCCCGCTTGTCGACCGTCTCGACGGCGGGGGCCGCCGCCTGGGCCGGAACTGCCGGGGTCTGCTCGGTGTCACTCACCGACGATCACCTCCTTGCGGCGGTCCTTGAACTCCGCCGCTCGTCGCCGGTTCGGGATCAGGCCCTGCGGCCGGAAGATCATCATCACCACGAGCACCAGACCGAAGAAGAGGAACCGGTACTCGTACAGCTCGATGCCGAACAGCTCGATGCCGCGGAACCGCTCGATCATGTACGCGACCAGGCCGCCGCCGACGATCGCGCCGACGATGTTGCCCGAGCCGCCGAAGATGACGGCGGCCAGGATGATGATCGAGTTGAGCAGCTCGAAGTTCTGCGAGTTGACGAAGTTCTGCTTACCGGCGAACAACGCGCCGGCCAGACCGGCGATGGCCGCGCCGGAGGCGAACGCCCACAGCTTGAACTTGAACGTCGGCACACCCATGAGCTGGGCCGCGTCCTCGTCCTCACGGATCGAGATCCAGGCCCGGCCGACCCGGCTGTGGGTCAGGTTCCGCACCCCGATCACCACCAGGATGATCAGCGTGAGCACCAGCCAGTAGTACGGGCGGGCGTCGAGCACGCCGAACCACGGCCGGCCGTCGGCGTACTGGCCGGGCGGGTGCGGAATCTGGTTGAAGCCGCGCTGTCCCTTGAGGAACTCGGAGCTGACCGCAGCGATCCGGATCATCTCGGCGAAGCCGAGCGTCACCAGCGCCAGGTAGTCGCCGCGCAGACGCAGCGTCGGCGTGCCGAGCATGACGCCGGAGACCATGGTCAGGCCGATCGCGATCGGCACCACCGCCAGCCACGGCCACAGCGTCTTGAGGTCACTGCTCGGCGAGGTCAGCACCGCCACCGTGTACGCGCCGACGGCGAAGAAGCCGAAGTAGCCGAGGTCGAGCAGACCGGCGAAGCCGACCACGATGTTGAGGCCGACCGCCAGCAGCACGTAGATCGAGACCGTGAACATCACCTGGGTGAAGTTCGCGCCGGGCGTCGGGATCGGCCCGAGGTACTGGTAGAACTCCTTGTTCGGCAGCGCGTAGAAGAACGCGATGACCGCGACCAGCAGCACCCAGCGGACCCAGCGCGGCGCGTGGTGCCAGCGCTCCGAGATCGCGTGCCGGCCCTGCCGCAGCTTGTCCGCCGCCGTCTCCCGCCGCTCCGGCGGGTCGATGGTGGTCGTCATGCGCGTGCCCTCCCCAGTGATTCGCCGAGCAGACCGGTCGGCCGGAACATCAGCAGCACGACCAGCACCGCGAACGCGGCGAAGTCCTTCCACTGACTGCCGAACAGGCCCGCGGCGTAGTTCTCCACGACGCCGAGCAGCAACCCGCCGACGAGCGCGCCGCGCAGGTTGCCGATACCGCCGAGCACCGCGGCGGTGAACGCCTTGAGGCCCAGCAGGAAGCCGACGCTGTAGGTGAGCGTCTGGATCCGCACGTCGTAGAGCAGGCCCGCGACGCCGGCCATGGTGCCACCGGCGATGAAGACCATCAGGATGATGCGGTCCTTGTTGACGCCCATCAGCGCCGCCGTGTTGGCGTCCTGGGCCACCGCCCGGATGCCGCGGCCGGTACGGCTGCGGTTGATGAACTGGTCCAGCGCGAACATCATCACCAGCGCGGAACCGATCGTGAGCAGCTGCACCGCGTCGATCGGCACCCCGGCGATGTGGAACAGCGGCTCCGAGCTGACCAGGATCGGCGCGCCCTCCGGCCGACGCCGGGTGTAGACGCCGAACGCCTCGGAGATGGCGATCGAGGCGCCGATGGCGGTGATGAGGAACGCCAGCGGCGGCGCGTTGCGCTTGCGCAGCGGCCGGTACGCCACCCGTTCGATCACCGTCGCGGTGCCCGCCGAGGCGATGGCCGCCACGATCATCGCCACCAGCAGGTAGAACAGGATCGAGCCGAGGCCGCTGACCTGCGAGTTCTGGTCGAGTCCGAATCCGTTCCAGGTCCAGATCGCGGCGAACGCGCCGGCGATGAAGACCTCGGAGTGGGCGAAGTTGATGAGCCTGAGCACGCCGTACACAAGCGTGTAGCCGAGCGCGACCAGGGCGTAGATGGCGCCCTGCGTCAAGCCGGTCGTGGTGAGTTCCCCGAAGTTGGAGAACAATCCGTCGAAGTCCAAGGGAGGGACGCTCCGTCGCTCAAGAGAAAAAGAGGGTGCGGCCGGGAGCCAGCTCCCGGCCGCACCCGCGATCACTACTCAATCGCCAGTCCAGCGATCGAACGATCAGGACTTGGGGATCTCCTGGTCCGGGACGACCTTGCCGCCCTGCACCTTGAACGCCCAGACCTTGACCTGCGCCGGGTCGAGCTCGCCGCCCTCGACGAACTTGTAGCTGGCGGCAACGCCCTCGCCGCTGTAGCCCTTCACGAACTCCAGCAGGTCGGCGCGGCTGCTCTTGCCGGCCTTGATGCCCGCCAGCAGGATGTTCGCCGCGTCGTAGGCGGTGTCGCTGTAGGTGCCCGGGTCGGTGCCGTTGAGCGCCTTGAAGTCGGCGGCGAAGGTGCCGCGCGCCTCGGTGGACGGAGCGCAGGGGCAGGTGAGGATGGTGCCCTCGGCGGCGGCCGCACCGGCGGAGGTGATGTACGCGCCGTCGTTCACGCCGTCACCGGCGACCAGCGGAGCGGTGACCCCGGCAGCGGTGAGCTGCTTACGGATCAGGCCGGCCTCCTGGTAGTAACCGCCGTAGAAGACCGCCTTCACGTTGGCGGCCTTGACCTTGGTGACCACACCGGAGAACTCGACCTGCTTGCCCTCGCCCTGGACCTTGTCGCTGCCCACGACCGAGGCGCCGAGAACCTTCTTGACCTCGTCGGCCAGGCCGGCGCCGTACGCGGACTGGTCGTCGATGACGTAGACCCGGTCGGCCTTCATCACGTTCTTGATGTAGTTACCGGCGGCGGGGCCCTGGCTCAGGTCGTTGCCGACCGCGCGGAAGAACGTCTTCCAGCCCTGCTCGGCGAGGCTGGGACGGGTCGCGGAGGGGGTGATGGTGACCAGACCGGCCTCGTTGAACAGCGGACCGGCGGCCTCGGACTCGCCCGAGTAGGCCGGACCCACGACACCCAGGATCTTGGTGTCGTCGATCGCCTTCTGGGCCAGACCCGGCGCCTGGTCCGGGCTGCCCTGCGAGTCGAGCTCGGCGAGCTCCACCTTGCAGTCCGGGTTCTCCTTGTTGTACTTGTCGACGGCCAGCTTGACGCCGTTCTTCTCGTTGATGCCCAGCGCGGCCGAGCTACCGGTCAGCGCGCCGAAGAAAGCGATCTTGCTCCCGCAGGCGCTGCCCCCGGAACCCTCATCGTCGCTGCCGCTGGAACAAGCGGTGCCACCGGCGACGAGCGCCAGCATGGCGACCCCGCCGATCACGCGTGCGAGCTTCTGCCTCAAGGCCCGAACCCTCCTCCGTCCATGATCCGAACCACCCGCCGCTGATTGGCCCTTGCGGGGTGGACGAACCAAGACCGTCGTCGCCGGTCTGGGCCGGGACGTTATCCCACCGGAAGCGGTGGCGTAAGACCTGGAAAGCGGGGTTGACCGAACCGTTACACGCGGTGGCGGATTCAAGCCGATCGCCGTAAGAACCGTAGGCGGGGAAAGGCTTTCACCAACTATTCCTCGGTAACGGGCCCATCGGCGATCACCCGCTACCGATCGATGGCCGGCAACGCCCCCCACCAGGCACGGGACGTTTTCCCATCGTCGGCGACCACGAACAGCCCGTCGTCGCCGACGGCCACCGCCAGCGCCGCGTCGCCACCGTCCGGCACCGGCACCGGAGTGATCACCGGAAGCCACGACGCGCCGCCGTCACGCGACATCCAGAGCCGTCGCTGAGCCCCGTCACCGGTCACCGCGACGAGCCGCCGACCCGCCGCCGCGAGCGCGTCCACCGACGACACCCCGGGACCCGCCGTACCGAACCCGCCGACCCGCCGCCACCCCTGCGCCGCACCCGCCGAACCGGCCGACGGCGAGCCGCAGTCGTCGCACCCGCGCCACACCGCGAACCGGTCACCCACCGGCCCGAGGACCACCGGCCCGCCGTCGGCCGGCACCACCGGCCCGCCGTCGGCCGGCACCACCCGCTCCGCCGCCCCGGCGGCGCCCGCCGGCACCGGCAACGCCGCGCGCCGCCACACCCGGCCGTCGGCCGAGGACCACGCGAGCGGAACCCGGGCCGTACCGCCGGGCGGCAGCAACGACCCCACCACCAGCCAACCCGAGCCCACCGCCGCCACGTCGTACGCCGCCGTCCGGCCCCGGCCGTCACCGGCCAGCTCCGCCACGCCCTCACGCAGTACGAACCCCTCGGCGTCCGGCGACGCCCACACCGACGCGCCGTCCGCGCGCGACCCGGCGACCAACCACCCACCCGGCCCGGCCGCCAGCCGCGACGCGCTCACCGCGCGCGGGCCACCGAACAACTCGAACGCCGCCGGCACCTCCCGCACCGGCCCACCCGGACGCCAGACCCACGTCCCGGTACGCGGATTGCCGTGCACACCACCGGTCTTCGCACCCAGCGCCGCCATCCCGTCGTCGCGGCACGCGACCGCGTAGAGCACGTGCTGACGGCCGTAGAACGTCTGCCCGCGTACCGGGATCGGCGACCAGGTCACGCCGTCCGATGAGGACCACACCGCCGGCCGGGTCTCCCCCGCCGCGTCGACCAGCCCACCCACCACGTACCAGCGGCCGGCACAGCGCGCGGCATCGCGGGGCACCGGGCGACCTGCGGCGCCGGCGGGAAGGGCCAGCTCCACGGCCCGCCACTCCGGACGCACCGGCGCCGGCACGGGCAGCGGCCGCGGGGTGGCGTGACAGGCCGCCACGAGCGACGCGGCAGCGGTCACGGCGGCGAGCGCCGGCCGGACGCGCACGGAAGGCATGGACCCGATCCTATCGATCGGGCACCTTCCGGCAGGTCAGGAAGCCGGCTGCTCCACCTCGCCGCCGGCGGTCTCGGCGAGGATCCGCTCGGCGACCTCCTTCATGGTCATCCGGTGGTCCATCGCGGTGCGCTGGATCCACTTGAAGGCCTGCGGCTCGGTCATGCCGTACGTGGTCATCAGCGCGCCCTTGGCGCGCTCCACGGTCTTGCGGATCTCCAGCCGGTCGGTGAGGCCGGCGACCTCCGACTCCAGCGCGGCGATCTCCGAGTAGCGGGACAGCGCGATCTCGACCGCCGGCACCAGGTCGCTCTTCTGGAACGGCTTGACCAGGTACGCCATCGCGCCGGCCGCCCGCGCCCGCTCCACCAGGTCACGCTGGCTGAACGCGGTCAGGATGATCACCGGGGCGATGCGCGCGCCGGCGATCCGCTCGGCGGCGGCCAGCCCGTCCATGATCGGCATCTTGATGTCGAGGATGACCAGATCCGGCTTGAGCTGCTCGGCGAGCTTGACGGCGGTCTCGCCGTCGCCGGCCTCGCCGACCACCTCGTAGCCCTCTTCGACGAGCATCTCGGCCAGGTCCAGCCGGATGAGCGCCTCGTCCTCGGCGATCAGAACGCGCTTGCGCTCGGCGTCCGCCTGCATCTCGCCCACGAGCCACTCCCACCGGTTCGAGCCCGACACCCGCCCTGCCGGGTGTCGCCGCCCCTAGCGTAGTAGGTAACCTATGGCACGACGCGAGAGCGTCGCGCGAGCCTGTCCCCGTATTCCAACCGGTAGAGAAACGGAGCTCAAACCTCCGACAGTGTGGGTTCGAATCCCACCGGGGACACCGAAACTGTCGTACGCGCGTTCGAAGATGTCCGCGTGCATCCACCCGAGATACGCGCGCGAGCACGTCAGGCCTTCCTGTCCGGGGCCACCGTCGCGGAGGCGGCCCGCGCAGTGGGCCTCAACTACCGAACCGTCTGGCACTGGTGCAGGGATCGGCCGGAGTCGAGGCAGCACGGCACCGCGCTGCGGTGTTTCCGCTGCCGCGAGGGTGTCCGCGTTCCGACAGATCCGGCGGCCTATGCCTATCTCCTCGGGCTCTACCTGGGCGACGGGCATCTCGTGACCAGGGCGCGGGTGCCGGTGCTCCGGATCTCCTGCAGTGACAGTTGGCCCGGGCTGATCGAGGCTTGCGACGACGTCATGCGGCGGGTCCTGGCGGCGAAGGTCCAGCGCGTCCAACATCCGGGCTGCGTCAGCGTGCAGAGCTACGGCAAGCACTGGCCGTGCCTGTTCCCACAGCACGGACCCGGCAAGAAGCACCAACGCCCGATCGTCCTGGCGGACTGGCAGCGCCCCATCGTCGAGGCTCAGGCGGGCGACTTCCTGCGCGGCCTCTTCCACTCCGACGGGTGCCGCTTCGCCAACCGCGTCGTCGTCCGGGAAAAGGAGTACGTCTATCCCCGTTACATGTTCCACAACGAGTCGGCCGACATCATGGGCCTGTGCCAGCAGGCCCTCGACCGGCTCGGCATCGCCTGGCGGATGAACCGCCCCAACTCCCTGTCGGTGGCCCGCCGGGAGGCGGTCGCCGCCCTCGACCAGCACGTCGGCCCCAAGTCGTGACCGGCCCGCGCCGCCGACCCGGCCGACCGGCAGGCGTCAGATCCGCGCCAGCGCCCGCGCGAGGTCCGCCCGCAGGTCCTCCGGGTCCTCCAGGCCGACCGAGACGCGCAGCAGCCCGCCGCAGGGCTTCGCGTCACCCTCGACCGGCCGGTGGGTGAGCGAGGCCGGGTGCTGGATCAGCGTGTCGACGCCGCCGAGCGACACCGCGTGGGTGATCAGTTCGCAGGCGCCGGCGACCTCGGCCGCGGCGGGCGCGCCACCGCGTACCTCGAAGGCGAGCAGGCTGCCGGTGCCGGACATCTGCCGGCCGACCAGCCCGGCCGGGTCGTGCAGGGACGGGTGGTGGACGCGCTCGACGGCGGGGTGCCCGGCGAGCCAGGCGGCGAGCTTCTCGGCACCGGCCTGCTGGGCGCGGACGCGCAGCGGGAGGGTCTGGATGCCGCGGTGCAGCAGGTACGCGCCGAGCGGGTGCAGGACGGCGCCGGTGACGGCGCGGACCTGGCGCAGCCGGGCGGCCCACTCGGGGGCGCAGGCGATCACGCCGGCGAGGACGTCGCCGTGGCCGCCGATGCTCTTGGTGGCGCTGTGCAGCACGAGCGCGGCGCCGTGGCGGGCGGGCTGCTGGAGCACCGGGGTGGCGACGGTGTTGTCGACGAGCAGCGGGACGTCACCGGCGGCGTCGGCGAGTGCGGCGATGTCGACCAGGTCGAGGCTGGGGTTCGCCGGGGTCTCGACCACGACCAGGGCGGTGTCGGGGCGGATCGCGGCGGCAACGTCGGCGGGGGTGGCCCAGGTGACCTCGGTGCCGAGCAGGCCGGTGGCGAGGACGTGGTCGGTGCCGCCGTAGAGGGGGCGGACGGCGACGATGTGGCGGTTGCCGTCGCGGGTGGCGGCGAGCAGGGCGGCGGTGAGCGCGGCCATGCCGCTGGCGAAGGCGACGGCCTCGGCGGTGCCTTCGAGCTGGGCGAGCGCGGTCTCGAACCGGGCCACCGTGGGGTTCCAGAGGCGCTGGTAGACGGCGCTGCCGCCGGCCGGGAGGGTGCCACCGGTGGCGAGCGTCTCGTAGTCGTCACCGCCGCCGGCCACCGAGGGCAGCGGGTTGGTGGTGGACAGGTCGATCGGCGGGACGTGGACGCCGAGCCCGGCGAGGTCGGCGCGCCCGGCGTGTACGGCTGCGGTGTCCACGGAAGTCATGCCGGAAGCGTCGAACATGACGATGACTAGAGGCAATAGCGGCGAAGAAGATTCTGGAAATCACGCTTTCGCCCAGCGGCGATTCGGTGAAGGATGGTCACATGCCTGCCGCACCGAATGATGTACGGCCGTTCGCCGGCCTGGACGACGTCGACCGCGCGATCCTCACCGAACTGGCGGCCGACGGCCGGCTGCCGAACAACGCGCTGGCCGAGCGGGTCGGGGTGGCGCCGTCGACGTGCCTGACGCGTACCCGGGCGCTGCGCGAGTGCGGGGCGATCCGCGGGTTCCACGCCGAGGTGGACCCGGCGGCGGTGGGGCTGCCGTTGCAGGCGCTGGTGTCGGTGCGGTTGACGGCGCACGAGCGGGCCGCCGTGGACGCGTTCCGGGCCCGGTCGGTGCGGCTACCAGGGGTGGTGTCGGTGTTCCACGTGGCCGGCGCGGAGGACTACGTGCTGCACGTGCGGGCCGCCTCCGGTGACGCGCTGCGGGACTTCGTCCTCGATCACCTGGCTGTCGATCCGGCGGTGCAGCACACCCAGACCAGCCTGATCTTCGAGCAGGCCCGGGGTATGGGGTAGCGCACCCGGCGGAACAATTCCGGCACGTGACCTGTTGCACCACGCTGTGATCGACGTACCCATGTCTGTTCTTGATCTTGCCCCGGTGGCGGCGACCGGCAACGCCGGTGAGGCGCTGCGGTACACCACGGAGCTGGCCCGCCGCGCCGAGGAACTGGGCTACCGCCGGTTCTGGGTGGCCGAGCACCACAACATGCCCGCGATCGCGAGTTCCGCGCCGGCGGTGCTGCTCGCGCACCTGGCGGCGAACACCAGCACCATCCGGCTCGGCTCCGGCGGGGTGATGCTGCCTAACCACGCGCCGCTGGTGGTGGCCGAGCAGTTCGGCACCCTGGAGGCCCTGCACCCGGGCCGGATCGACCTGGGCATCGGCCGGGCGCCCGGCACCGACCAGGTGACCGCGCTGGCGCTGCGCCGCACCATGGAGGGCCTGTCCGCGGAGCACTTCCCGCGTGAGCTGGCCGACCTGATGAACTACTTCTCCGGCGCCGAGCCGGGCCCGATCACCGCGACGCCGGGCCGCGGCCAGTCGCCGCAGGTGTGGCTGCTCGGGTCGAGCGGGTTCAGCGCGCAGCTGGCCGGCCTGCTCGGGCTGCCGTTCTCGTTCGCGCACCACTTCAGCTCGCAGAACACGATCCCGGCGTTGCAGCTCTACCGGCAGAACTTCCGGCCGTCGCAGTGGCTGGACCGGCCGTACGCGATGGTGGCGGTCAACGCGGTCTGCGCGGAGACCGACGAGCGGGCCGAGTGGCTGGCCGGGCCGGCCGGGCTGTCGTTCCTGAAGCTGCGCTCGGGGCGCCCGGAGCCGCTGGTCACGCCGGAGGAGGCGGCGGCGTACCCGTACTCGGAGTTCGAGCGGGAGTTCGTCGCCCAGCGCCGCGACGGCCAGGCGACCGGCTCGCCGGAGACGGTGGCCCGGCAGCTCGGGGAGCTGCTGGAGCGCACCGGCGCGGACGAGCTGATGCTCACCACGATGGTGTACGACGTGGCGGACCGGGTCCGCTCGTTCGAGCTGATCGCCGAGAAGGTGGCGGGCGGGCTGCGCCGGGAGGGCTGAAACACGCTCTTCATAGCCACGTCACCGCAGCGTCGCGCGGGACGCATAACTTTGTCCCCGGTGGTGGTACGGCATTCCCGGTCGGGACGGGTCGGGAATGCTGCGGTGTGGTGCACCGGGTCGCCGGCGGAGCGGATTCCGCGGCCGGCGACCCGGTGCCTGTCGTTTCAGCGCAGGTAGATGTTCGGCGCGGCCGGGGTGCTCATGCCGTCGCCAAGGTAGAAGCCCGGGTGCGGCGGCTGGTTGTAGGCGGTGTTCTGCCAGGCCACCGCCACCCGGTACTGCGGGTCGTGCATCAGCGTCGGCAGCCGCAGGCCGGTGGTGACCGGCGTGCTGTAGATCCGGAGCGCGGTGCTGTCGGAGGTGCGCCAGACGACCTCCTCCCGCCAGTCGCCGAGCAGATCCGCCGAGAGCGCCGGGGTGGACTTGGTGCCGTTGTTCGAGGCGACGCCGCTGCCGGTGAGCAGCCGGGTCTCCCCGCCGGTGCCGTACTTGTCGATCTTCGTGGCGTCGAGCAGCTCCCGGACCGGGTCGCCGTCCCACCAGATCAGGAAGTTCGCCGACGACGGCTTGCGCCCGACGTTCTGGCCCCGGGTGTTGAGCAGCCCGTCGACGGCCGACGACCAGGACTCCGCGCCCGGGCTGCCGGCCCAGACGTCGCCGGAGACGCCGCGGCCGTTGTCGCCGTTCGGCGCGGTCTGCCAGATGATCTGCCCGGTACGCGCGTCGGCCATCCAGGAGCTGGGCTTGCTGCCGTCCTCGTCGACCTTGAACACCTCCAGGCCGGCGCGGGACGGGTCGAGGTCGCCGACGTGCAGCGCGTCGCCGTGGCCGTTGCCGGTGGAGTACAGCAGCCGGCCGTTGTCGTCGATGGTGGCGGCGCCGTACACGATCT
Source organism: Micromonospora sp. NBRC 110037 (assembly GCF_001652995.1). Taxonomy (NCBI): domain Bacteria; kingdom Bacillati; phylum Actinomycetota; class Actinomycetes; order Micromonosporales; family Micromonosporaceae; genus Micromonospora; species Micromonospora sp. NBRC 110037. The sequence goes on along the minus strand of NZ_BBVA01000002.1, from coordinate 203,861 downwards.
CCTGACGGCCGTCGTTGTCGACGTCGGCCACGGAGAGCTGGTGGTTGCCCTGGCCGGCGGCGGCGCCGTTGCCGGAGGCGTTCGAGTCGAACGTCCAGCGCTTGCGCAGCGTGCCGTCGCGGAAGTCCCAGGCGGCGACGACGGCCCGGGTGTAGTAGCCACGCGCCATGATCAGCGAGGGGCGCTGCCCGTCCAGGTACGCGGTGCCGGCGAGGAACCTGTCGACCCGGTTGCCGTACGAGTCGCCCCAGGACGAGACGGTGCCGCGCGGCGGGTCGTAGTCGACTGTGGACAGGGCCGCGCCGGTGCGGCCGTCGAACATGGTCAGGTACTCCGGGCCGGCGAGCACGTAACCGCTGGAGTTGCGGTGGTCGGCCGAGCCGTTGCCGATCACCTGACCGGTGCCGGAGCGGGTGCCGTCGGCGGTCTTCATGGCCACCTCGGCGTCTCCGTCGCCGTCGTAGTCGTACACCTGGAACTGGGTGTAGTGGGCGCCGGCGCGGATGTTGCGGCCCAGGTCGACGCGCCACAGCCGGGTGCCGGTGAGCGTGTACGCGTCGACGTAGACGTTGCCGGTGTAGCCGGACTGCGAGTTGTCCTTGGCGTTCGACGGGTCCCACTTGAGCACGAACTCGTAGCGGCCGTCGCCGTCGAGGTCACCGACGCTCGCGTCGTTCGCCGAGTAGCTGTACCCCTCCCCGGCCGGGGTGGTGCCGCCGGGCGGCGGCTGGATCGGCACGTCCAGGTAGCCGTTGGCGAACTGGAGCGCCGGGGCCGACGCCGCCTGCTCGGCGCCGTTCACCACGGCCCGCACGGTGTACGCCGACCCGGCCGCCGCGCCGCTGTCCAGGTACGTGGTGGCGCCGGTGATCGGGCTGGCGTTGACCTTTGTGCCACCTCGGTAGAGGTTGAACGCCACACCGGTGGTCTCGGTGCCGAGCAGCCGCCAGGAGACGAGGTTGCCGCTGCCGGAGCGGACGCTGACCAGCCCTCGGTCGAGCTTCTCCATCTGCTTCGCCCCGGCCGGCGGGTCGGTGGGCGGGGGCGTGGTTGGTGGCGGTGTGCTGGGCGGAGGCGTGGTGGGTGGCGGTGTGCTGGGCGGAGGCGTGGTGGGTGGCGGCGTGGTGGGCGGCGGCGGCGTCGACGGCGGCGCGCTGGTGGACGGCGCGCCGGTGCAGGCGGTGCCGTTGAGCGTGAACGCGGCCGGCACCGGGTTCGACGCGTTGTTCCACGAGCCGTTGAAGCCGAAGTTCGCGGTGCCGCCGGTGCCGATGGCCGCGTTGTAGCCGGCGTCGCGGGCGCTCACCTGCGCGCCGGACTGGCTGACCGTCGCGTTCCACGCCTGGACGACCTGCTGGCCGGCGGCGAAGCTCCAGCCGAGGGTCCAGCCGTTGACCGGGTCGCCGAGGTTGGTCACTGTCACGTCGGCGCCGAATCCGCCGCTCCACTGGTTGGTGATCCGGTAGTCGACCCGGCAGCCGGCGGCCGCCGCCGCGGCGGTCATCGTGGTGAGCGCGCCGGCCGACAGGGTGAGCGCCGAGGCCGCGGCGAGCAGCGCGAGCCGGCGGCGTGGGGTGGTGAGGTGCACGGGGATGCCTTTCGCGGATGTCAGGCACGCGACGACGCCGGCCTGCCCGGACCGGCGGATACGTGCCCTGACGCGACGGGCGACGTCAACGCATCGACGTCGATGATTCGGCTCCGCGCTCCGTCAGCCTAGGTCACCGCCGGACACCCCCACAAGCGCGGCGGCGTGCGCGGGGCGGGCAGCGCGGCGGCGCGGCGCGGGCGGGGCGGCGCGGCAGCGCGGCGGCGCGGCGTGGGCGCGGCAGCGCGGCGGCGCGGGTGGGGCGGCGGCGCGGGCAGCGCGGCGGCGCGGGCGGCGCGGCGGCGCGGGCGGCGCGGCGCGGCGGGGCGGCGCGGGGCCGGGCGGGGCGGCGAAACGGCGCGATGGAGTGGCGGCGCAGGAGCGCGGCGGCCAACAGCCGACGCCGACGCCGACGAGAAGAGATGCCTGAAAGCCGATATACCTCAGAGTCATAATTATGACTCTGAGGTATATCGGTCAGCAGGACATGTCTCTACGGCGCGCGACACGCCGAGACAGAACACTCCTGGGCGATGGCGCGGCCCGGGAACGCGAGCGGCTCAGCCCTCGACGGCGGCGGCGAGCTTCCGCGACTCCGCGGCCTCGGCAGGCTCGGAGGTCTCGGCGGTGACCACCGGCTCCGGGACTTGCCCCGACTTCGCGGCCTCTGCCGACCCGACGGATTCCCCCGGCCGAGCGGGCTCCCCCGCCTCCGCGGGCGACGCGGAGACGGGCGCGGCCTCGACCGGCGGCGCGGAGGCCGGCGACGCGGAGGCCGGCGACGCGGAGGCCGGCGACGCGGAGGCCGGCGGCGTGGAGGCCAGCGCCGCTTCGACGGTGGCGCGGGCGCGGCGGGTGCGGCGCAGCGCCCGCACCGCCAGGACAATGGCGACCACCCAGGCGACACCGAGCAGCGCGTACACCACCACCGGCGCCGAGCCGCTCACGCCGCCGGCGCTGAGCAGCGTGCGGGCGTTGGTCAGCACGATCACGCCGCCGATCACGGCGCCGAGCAGCTGAGCGGGAACGATGCGGACCAGCCAGGCCGCGATCGGGGCGGCGATCAGGCCACCGATCAGGAGCGCGGCCACCGTGGGCAGCAGGAAGCCCTCGGTGCCCAGGCCGATCAGGAAGCCGACGCTCGCCGCGCCGGCCACGACGAACTCGGAGGTGTCGACCGAGCCGATGACCTTGCGGGGTTCCATCCGGCCGGAGACCAGCAGCGCCGGGGTGGCGACCGGGCCCCAGCCTCCGCCGCCGGTGGCGTCGACGAAGCCGGCGACCAGGCCGAGCGGGGCGAGGAAGCGGCTCCGCAGCCGGCCGGCGGCGCGGGTGGCCCGAAGCGGCCGGGAGAACCGCACCAGCAGGTACGCGCCGAGCGTGAACAGGATGGCCGCCATCCACGGCGCGGCGGCCTCGGTGGAGATGGAACTGAGGAACGTCGCCCCGGCGAACGCGCCGATCGCGCCGGGCAGCGCGATCCGGCCGACGACCCGCCAGTCGACGTTGCCGAAGCGCCAGTGCGAGACGCCCGCGGCGAGCGTGGTGCCGATCTCGGCCAGGTGCACCGAGGCCGACGCGGCGGCCGGCGCGACACCGGCGAACAGGAGCAGCGTCGAGGAGGTCAGCCCGTACGCCATGCCGAGCGAGCCGTCGACCAGTTGCGCGGCGAGCCCGACGAGGGCGAGGACCAGCAGCTTGCGCACGAGCGCCCCCTGACTTTTCGGTATCTCCTATCGACTTGGCCGACAATGCGGCACGAAGGTGGTCCCGGTCAAGTCCCCCATCCGGTTGGTAGGACGCGCCGGACGGCGCGGTCAGCTCCAGGCGCGCGGGTCGGCGGCCAGTTCGTTGACCCGGCCGGGCAGCTCACCGGAGGCCACGTCGGCGATCGTGACCAGCTCCAGGATCTCCCGCTCGCTGGCCCGCAACGCGATCCAGACGTCCTGCAACGCGCGGGCCGCGCCCTGATAGCCGAGCTGTTCCGGACGCTGGCCGCGCACGTGCGCGAGCGGCCCGTCGATGACGCGGATCACCTCGGCCAGGGAGATCTCACTCGCCGGCCGGGCCAGCCAGTAGCCGCCCTCGGGGCCACGCTGGGCGTGCACGATGCCGCCCCGGCGAAGCTGGAGCAGGATGCTCTCCAGGAACTTCGGCGGGATGTCCTGGGACCGGGCGATCTGCTCGGCGGTCACCGGGCGGCTCCGCTCGGCGGTCCCGTCCGCGACCGAGGCCAGCTCAGCGGCCGCGCGGAGGGCATAGTCGACCCGGGCGGAAAGACGCATACGGCCAGGTTAGTCCGCTCGGGTGCGGGCCGCCCCGCCGACCCGCGCCCGGACGATCATCACCCGCCGCTCAGCCGCCGACGCGGCGCAGCAGTCCCTCCTGCACGGCGCTGGCGATGTGCCGCCCGTCGGCGGTGAACATGCGGCCGGTGGCCAGGCCACGGCCGCCCGACGCGGACGGGCTCCAGCAGTCGTACAGGAACCACTCGTCGGCGCGGAACGACCTGTGGAACCACAGCGCGTGGTCGAGGCTCGCGCCGACCACGCCGCCCGGGCCCCACACCTCGCCGTGCACCGACAGCACCGAGTCCAGCAGCGTCAGATCGGAGGCGTACGTCAGCGCGCACGCGTGCAGCAGCGGATCGTCCGGCAGCTTGCCGTCCAGCCGCATCCACACCCGCTGGTGCGGTTCGGCCGGGCGGTCGCCGGGGCGTACCCAGCCGGGCTCGCCGACGTAGCGCACGTCGATCGGGCGCGGGATCATCCCCCAGATGCCGAGCCGCTCCGGGTAGCGGGAGAGCCGGTCGGTCATGGTCGGCACGTCGTCCGGGCCGGGCACGTCCGGCGGCACCGGGGCGTGGTGGTCCAGCCCCTCGTCCTGTCGCTGGAACGACGCCGACATGAAGAAGATCGGCTTGTCGTGCTGCAACGCCACCGAGCGGCGCACCGAGAAGGACCGGCCGTCGCGGACGTTCTCCACCTGGTACTCGATCGGCTCGGCCGGGTCACCGGGGCGCACGAAGTAGCCGTGCAGGGAATGCACGGCCCGCTCCGCGTCGACGGTGCGGCCGGCGGCGACCAGGGCCTGGCCGGCGACCTGCCCGCCGTAGACCCGCTGCGGGCCCACCGGCGGGCTCATCCCCCGGAAGGTCATCTCCCCGGTACGGTCCAGGTCGAGCACCTCCAGCAGCTGGTCGACCGCCGCCTGCCCGGTCGCCGCAGCACTCACTGGAGCGCTCGCGCCGAGGCCGCGTCCACGAGCGAACCCAGCTGGTGCACGCGCAGCGTGTTGGTGGAGCCGGGGGTGCCGGGCGGGCTGCCCGCCACGATCACCACGTAGTCGCCCGGGTTGGCCCGGTTGAGGCCCAGCAGCGCCTGGTCGACCTGGCGGAACATGTCGTCGGTGTGCTGGACGAACGGCATCAGGAACGTCTCCACGCCCCAGGAGAGCGCGAGCTGGTTGCGCACCTCCGGCACCGGCGTGAAGGCCAGCAGCGGCAGGTCGCAGTGCAGCCGGGCGAGCCGCTTGACGGTGTCGCCGGTCTGCGAGAACGCCACCATGGCCTTGGCGCCGATGGCCCGGGCGATGGAGGAGGCGGCCACGGTGAGCGCGCCGCCGTGCGTACGCGGGTCGTGCTGCAACCGGGGGACGGCGATCGAGCCGGCCTCGGTGGTGGTGACGATCTTGGCCATGGTGCTGACGGTGAGCACCGGGTACTTGCCGACGCTCGTCTCGCCGGAGAGCATCACCGCGTCCGCGCCGTCGAGCACCGCGTTGGCCACGTCGGAGGCCTCGGCGCGGGTCGGGCGGGAGTTCTCGATCATCGAGTCGAGCATCTGGGTGGCCACGATGACCGGCTTGGCGTTCTCCCGGCAGAGCTGCACGGCGCGCTTCTGCACGAGCGGCACCTGGTCCAGCGGCAGCTCGACGCCGAGGTCGCCGCGGGCGACCATGACGCCGTCGAAGGCCAGCACGATCGCCTCGAGGTGGTCGACCGCCTCCGGCTTCTCGACCTTGGCCAGGACCGGGCGGCGCACGCCCTCCTCATCCATGATCGAGTGGACGAGCTTGATGTCCTCGGGTGAGCGGACGAACGAGAGCGCGACCAGGTCGACACCGAGGCCGAGGGCGAAGCGCAGGTCCTCCGCGTCCTTGTCGGACAGGGCCGGGACGCTGACCGCCACGTTCGGCAGCGAGACGCCCTTGTTGTTGGAGACCGGGCCGCCCTCGGTGACCAGGCACCGGATGTCGTTGCCGGTGACGTCGCTGACCTCGACCGCGACGCGGCCGTCGTCGATCAGCAGCCGGTCGCCCGGCTTCACCTCCTGCGGCAGCTTGCGGTAGGTGCAGGAGACGCGCTCCTTCGAGCCGACGACGTCGTCACCGGTGATCACGACCGAGTCGCCGGTGCGCCACTCGTGCGGGCCGTCGGCGAACCGGCCCAGCCGGATCTTGGGCCCCTGGAGGTCGGCCAGCACCGCGACCGGCTTGCCGGACGCCTCGGCGGCCTCCCGGACCAGCCGGTAGACCGATTCGTGGTCGGCGTGACTGCCGTGGCTGAAGTTGAGCCTCGCCACGTTCATGCCCGCCTCGACGAGCCCTCGGATACGCTCCGGGGACGAGGTGGCGGGGCCGAGAGTACAGACGATCTTCGCGCGGCGTGTCACGCCCATCAGGCTAGTCTCTCCTCCGGATCGGCCTCCCGGCCGACCCCTTGCGGACAGCGGAACAGTTGTCCAACGACGCGCGTGTACCGCGCGGGCGGGCGGTTGGCGTACCGCACCGGAACGTCGTGTGTGGCGGGCATCGGCGACCGCGCGGCGGAAATGGTACCCCTCGCCGTCACGTGCCGGCCGGGTGCTCCCGTGGATGCCGTCCGCCCTCGCCGTGGCGCGGCCCCGCCGGACCGGCCGGGGGCAGGTTCGGGCAGCCGCCGGGCGGCCGGGCCGCGATGATCTCGGCGAGCAGGTGGTCGGCGCGCAGCCCGGACGCGGTCCGCTCCAGCGGGACCCGGCTCGCGGCGCCGTGGAAACTGGTGCAGCGCGATCGCCGAGAACGGCGACGAGACCGCGCCGGCCGTCAGCTCTCCGTCTTGACCAGCGGGAACTCCAGCGAGCCGGCCGGGCAGAGGAAGGTCAGCACCTCGACCCGGTAGAGCCCGGCCTGTACCGCCGGGTCGGCCTCCATGACGCTGCGCACGTCGTCCACCGAGCCGGTGCGGGCCAGGCCGAAGCCGATCGGCGGGTCCGGTTCCCGGGCCGGGCCGTCCACCGAGCCGTCGACGAGCACGATGCCGCGCCGTTGCAGCGCCCGCATGTGCTGCAGATGCTCGGCCTGCAGCCGTTGCACGGTCTCCTCCGGCAGGGCCCGGCCGGACGGCCCCGGGTAGAGCACGATGCACTCGTACGTGTCCAGCGCGAAGTCGAGCCGTGGCGTCGTGCCCATGCGCACCTCCTGCTGACCACCGTTGCGCCCAGCCTCGCACGGCGGTCCGGTGCGCCGGGGCCGCTCGCCGCAACTATCAGTGCTTCGCCGCCACGATTCGGGGAATGTCCAGGGGTCGGGGCGCGCGCCGCCCGCGACCGCGTACGAGCACAGGAGGACCGCGATGGCCACCAGCACCCAGCCCGCCAAGGCGTCCGGCAGCTACCGGATCGGTGGTGACCTGCGGGTCGACCGCCTCGGCTACGGGGCGATGCAGCTCACCGGCCCCGGCGTGTGGGGCGACCCGAAGGACCCGGCCGAGGCGGTACGGGTGCTGCGCCGCGCGTACGAGCTGGGCGTCACGTTCATCGACACCGCCGACTCGTACGGGCCGTTCGTCAGTGAGCTGCTGATCCGCGAGGCGCTGCACCCGTACGCCGACGACCTGGTCATCGCGACGAAGGCCGGGCTGACCCGCTCCGGCCCGGACGACTGGCGGCCGGTGGGCCGCCCGGAGTATCTGCGCCAGCAGTGCGAGCTGAGCCTGCGCCACCTGGGCCTGGACTGCATCCCGCTCTACCAGCTGCACCGCATCGACGCGAAGGTGCCGCTGGCCGACCAGCTCGGCGAGCTGGCGCTGCTGCGGCAGGAGGGCAAGATCCGGCACATCGGGCTGTCGCAGGTCAGCGTCGAGCAGATCGAGGCGGCCCGGGAGATCGTCCCGATCGTGTCCGTGCAGAACCTCTACAACCTGGCCGACCGCGGCGCCGAGGACGTGCTGGCGCACTGCGAGCGGCACGACCTGGCGTTCATCCCGTGGTTCCCGATCGCCACCGGCAACCTCGCCCGCCCCGGCGGCCCGCTGGACGCGATCTCGACCGCGCACGGCGCCACTCCGGCGCAGCTCGCGCTGGCCTGGCTGCTGCGCCGCTCGCCGGTGATGCTGCCGATCCCCGGTACGTCGTCGGTGGCGCACCTGGAGGAGAACGTGGCGGCGGCCGAGGTGGAACTGACCGACGAGGAGTTCGAGGCGCTGGCCAAGGCGGCCTGAGTCGGCCGCCGTCCAGCCCTTTCGCGGAACGTGATCGAGCAACTACCGTCAGAAGGATTCTCACGAGTGGGGGTCCGCTGTGGAGGAGTTCGACTATGTCATCGTGGGGGCCGGCGCGGCGGGGTGCGTGCTGGCCAACCGGCTAACCGAGGATCCGGGGACGCGGGTGCTGCTGCTGGAGGCGGGCGGCTGGGACCGCAGCCCGTACGTGCGGGTGCCAAAGGCGTTCTCCCGGCTGATGGACGACGAGCGCACCGCCTGGCACTACCCGGCCACCACCGGGCCGGGCCGCCAGGAGATCTGGCAGCGCGGCCGGATGATCGGCGGCTCGACGTCGGTGAACGGCATGATCTGGAGCCGCGGCGCGGCCCGCGACTGGGACGCCCTCGACCCGCTGGGCTGGGGCTGGTCGGCCATGCGGCAGGTGTTCACGCGGCTGGAGGACCACCCGCTGGGCCCCGCGCCGCACCGGGGCGCGGGCGGGCCGGTGCGGCTGTCCATCGCCACCGGCACCGACCCGCTCGCCGAGGAGATGGTGGCCACCGGCGCCGAGCTGGGCTGGCGCCGGGCCGACGACCTGGACGCCGACGACGACGAGCGGATCGGCTACCCCACCGCCACCATCCACGGCGGACGGCGGGTCAGCGCCGCGAACGCGTTCCTGCACCCGGTGCGGCGCCGGCCCAACCTGACCGTCGAGGTCGGCGCCGTCGTGCTGCGGGTGCTGGTCGAGGGCGGCCGGGCGGTCGGCGTACGGGTGGCGCACGGCGGCCGGGAGGTCGAGCGCCGGGCGGCCGGGGAGGTGATCCTCGCCGCGGGCGCCCTGGCCACCCCGCACCTGTTGCAGGTCTCCGGCATCGGGCCGGCGGACACGCTGCGCGCCGCGGGCGTGCCGGTGCTGCTCGACCGGCCCCGGGTCGGCGCGGGGCTGCGCGAGCACCGGTCGATGGTGCTGCAGTACCGCCTCGCCGAGCCCGGCGGCCACAACATGACCATCGGCAGCCCGCTCGGGCAGGCCCGGGCCACGCTGCGCTGGCTGCTCACCGGGGGCGGCCCGCTCGCCCTGCCGGTGCTGGACGTGGCGGCCCACGTCAAGTCCCGGCCGGAGCTGGACCGCCCGGACGCGCACCTGCTGATGGCGCCGTTCTCGGCCGCCCCGCCCCGGCCCGGCAAGGCCCTCGAACTGGAACGGGAACCGGGACTGATGTGCCTGGGCACCGTCACCCGGCCGGACAGCGAGGGCAGTCTGACGATCACCGACGCGGACCCGCGTACGCCGCCGGCTGTCGTGGCGAACTACCTCACCACCGACCACGACCGGCGGGTGGCGGCGGACCTGTTCCGCCGGATGCGGGAGTTCTTCGCCACCGGGCCGATCGCGAAGCGGATCCGGGCCGAGACGGTGCCCGGCCCGGCGGTCCGCACCGACGCCGAGATCGTCGAGGCGGCGGTGGCGCGCGGCTACTGCGGTTACCACGCCATCGGCACCTGCGCGATGGGCGACGGCGACGACCACGTGGTCGACCCGCAGCTGCGGGTACGCGGCGTGGACGGGCTGCGGGTGGTCGACGCGTCGGTGCTGCCGGTGATGGTGGCGGGCTGGACCAGCGCCCCGGTGAGCGCGCTGGCCTGGCGGGCCGCGGACGTCATCCGCGGGCGGGACGGGAGCTGACAGCGCCCGGGCCCGCGCGACGGCGGGCCCGGGCACCGGTGTCAGACCGCGAAACAGTTCGGCCGGACCGGGGCGCCGGCGAGCACCTGGCGCACCACCGTGTACGTGGTGCCGTCCAGCACCAGCCCGAGGTGGCCGACGACCCGCAGCGGGCACCACGCCTGCACCAGGACGTTCGTGGCGCCGTCGGCGAGCAGCGCGTTGTCGACCGGCCGGACCAGCTCGTCCTGCCAGGTCCGCACGGTGGCCCAGCGAACCGGCCCGGGCGTGTCGTCACCGGCGTTGAGGTCGGCCAGGAAGCTCGACCCGATCGACATCTGCTGACAGGCGATCACCCCGGCGCAGCTGCCCAGCCCGAGGAACGCGACCAGGTTGGCGACGTACGTGCCGTACTGCGGGCTGCCGAGGCTGACGTACTGGTCGACGGTGGCGGCGCCGCCGAGGTACTTGACGTACCAGCGGCTGACCAGGCCGCCCTCGGAGTGGCCGACCAGGTCGACCCGGGCCGCTCCGGTGGCGGCACGGACCTGGTCCACGTAGGTCGAAAGCGCACGGGCGGACTCGCGGATGTCGCCGAGACCGAGGTTCGGCAACTGGAAGATCGAGACCCGGTAGCCGTCGGCGCGCAGCCGGGCGGCGATCGGCTCGTACGCGATGGAGATTCCACTGAGGCCGCCGACCACGATCACCGGGTCGGCGGCCGCGGCGGCGGCCCGTTGCGCGGCGGTGGTGACGGTGGCCGTGTTCGACGGGGCGGCGGGTTCGGCGGCGGCCGCCTGGGCGGCGGCCGGGACGAGCAGGACGGTGGCGGCGGTGGTGGCGGCCAGGATCGTTCGGAGCAGCATGGGCTGCACCTCCGAGGGGGAGGCACCCGGTCGGACCGGGAGGGGACGGGTGGGATCCGATCGATCGTGGACACGATGATGCGTGTCCGATTTCACACACGTCAATGAAAAGTTACGCGGCGGTAACCACTTGTCGCGCCCACCGCGCAAACCGGCAAGCCGGGCCGGGCTCAGTTGCCCAGCGCCTGGACCTTCGCGATGGTCTCCTGGACGTGCTGCCGGGCCGGCTCCCCGCCCTGCGCGGCCTGCGCCAGCGCCTGCCGGTAGGAGTCGATGACGCCGATCAGCGGCCCGGCCGTGGCCCCCTCCAGCGCGCCCGCCACCAGCGCCCGCGCCTCCGCCGCGTCCTGTGCCGCGGCAGCCGTGCGCGCCTTGGCCTCGTCCAGCTTCTGCGCCGCCGCCGCCAGCCTCGCGATGATCTCCGCCGCGCTCACAACCCCTCCCCCACCTCACCCACCCTCGGGAACCCTACCGCCCTCCCCCACCCCCACCCCTTCGCGATCTTGCAGTTTCCGCCCCGGCAAAAGCCACATCAAGCCCACCCCGAGGGCCACAAGTCCATGATCGACAGGGGCTGGGGTCAGCGGAGGAGGCGGAACAGGAGCAGGTAGACGCAGAACAGCGACGGGGAGACCAGCGCGCAGATCACGAAGCCCAGCGGCACGTACCGCCCGGTCGTGGCCTCACCGCCGGCCAGCGCCGGGCGGCCCCACCGGGCCAGCACGACCTGACCGGCCACGAAGGACAGCAGCGGCACCCCGGCGCAGGACAGCGCCGCCACCAGGTCCAGCCCGGCCACCGGCACCGGCGACCCCACCAGCGCGACAAGCATCAGCAGCGAGCCGACGAGCGCGCAACCGCCGTACACCGCGACCGCCCGGGCCGGCGCCGACCAGGTCGGCAACAGCACCGGCGTGCGGGCCAGCGCGTCGGCCTGCTGCCCGTACCCGTCGGCCTCCCCGGCGAGCCGCTCCGCCGCAGCCAGCTCCGCCGCCGGGTCACCCGCCCGCGGCGCCACACCCGGAGAGGGGTACGCCCCGACGCCCGCCTGCCCCGGCGCGGCGGCTGCGCCGCCGGTCACGCCGTCCCCCGGCCCGGCGCCCGTCCGCCCGCCCGCGTCCTCCCCCCGCCCGGCGCCCGTCCGCCCGCCCGCATCTGCCGCCTCCGGCGCGGCCGGTCCGGCGGCCACCGCAACCGCCGGCGCCGGTACCGAGGTCATCGGCGTGCCGATTGCCTGGCCCAGCCGGTCCAGGTGCTGCCCCTGGGCGACGAGCCGCTGCCCCAGCTTGTCGACGGCGGCCTGCAGGCCACGGCGGCGCTCCGCCTCGGCCGCGATCTCCCGCTCCCCGCCCCGCTGCCGGGTGGACAGCTCCCGCAGCAGCGCCGCGTACTCGTCGAATCCACTCATGGGACATCACTCCCCGCGGCGAACGGCACGATCAGCGCGGTGCGGTGCTCGTGCCGGTCGACGAGCAGCGCGCGGCCCTCGCGCGGCACGTACGCGAGGTCGTGCACGCCGAGGTGCAGGCCCAGGTCGGCGGCGGGCACGTTGAGCGCGACCAGGCCGGTGACGTCGTCGCGCTGCCCGCTGCCGCCCAGGTCGTCGGCGAGCCGGCGCAGCCCGCGCCACCAGCCGAGCACGTGCACCCCGCGCGCGGGCCCCTGGCGCAGCACGGCGCGCAGGTCGTCGTACCCGGAACGGAACGTCGCCGGGTCGGAGGCGGCGAGCGTCGTGGCGGCGGCGTCCACCCCGAACACCACCAGGTAGGTGCGCCCGGAGGCCGCGTCGTCACCTGCGGCGGCCTCGGCGAGCTGGGCGCGCAGCGCCTCGGCGGCCAGGCGGCGGACCGGGTGGCCGGCGGCGGCCAGCGTCATGGCCAGGTCGTCGGCGGCGTCGGTGGTGCCGGGCGCCAGCGGCGCGAACAGGAACCGGGCGGTGCCGGGCGCGTGCTGCCGGGCCAGGGACAGCGTGGCCGACCGGAGCACCTCCGCGCCGACGGTGGCGGTGCCGACCACCGCCAGGTGCCGGCCCGGGCTGGCGTCGAGCGCGAACCCGGCCGGGCTGCCGGCGACGTCGACCGCGCGGCCCACGAGCGCGTACGGCGGGTCGGCGCCCGGCGTCAACGCGGTCCACGCAGAGTCGTCGGTGAGCCGGGGCGTCTCGTGTCCCCGGAACACCGACGGCGGGCGCGACCCGGCAGGGCGGGCCGCGTGCAGCTCGTGGCGCAGCGCTGCCAGGTCGGCCGAGGCGGCGTGCGCGTCGGGGAACCGCACCTCCGCGTCCGCGCCGGGCGCGCCGGCGGCGGTGTTCACCACTGCCGTGCCGACGGTGAGCCCGCGCGCGGCGTCGTTGCGCGGGTCCAGCACGGCGTCCCCGCCGGGCAGCGCGATCCGCAGCGGGAACTGGCCGAAGATGGCCTCGGCCCGGCCGTAGAGCGCCTCGATGCCGGTGGTGCTCTGGCTGGCCAGCACCAGGTGCAGGCCGTACGAGCGGCCCTTGCGGGCCAGTTCCTCGATCAGGTCGACGGCCTGCCGGGCCAGCGCGTCGTTGCCGGCGAACAGCACGTGGAACTCGTCGATCACGGTGACGATCCGGGGCGGCCGGGCGTTGGGCGGCAGGTCGGCCAGGCGGCTGACCCCGTGCCGCTTGAGCAGGTCGGCGCGGCGGCCCAACTCGGCGCGCAGCTCCCGCAGCACCGCCACGCCGTACTCGCGGTCGGACTCGATGCCCACCGCGTCGGCGTGCGGCAGCCAGGACGGGTCGCGGTCGGTGGGCACGAACTCGGTGAAGCTCACGCCCTCCTTGAAGTCGAGCAGCATCAGCCGCAGCTCGGCCGGGGAGTAGCGGGCGGCCAGCCCGTAGAGCACGTCGAGCAGCAGCACCGTCTTGCCGGCGCCGGTGCGGCCGCCGATCAGCCAGTGCGGCGTGGCGTCGTCGAACGCCACCGCGAGCGGGCGGCGGCCGGCGCGGCCGAGCACGGTACGCAGGCCGGAGGCGGCGGACCCGGCCCAGCGCTGCGCGGGCAGCAGGTCGGCGAACGTGACGACGTCCTGGTCGGCGGTCTCGGCGTACCGGCGGGCCAGCGCGGTCACCGCGGCGTGCGACGGGTCGCCGTCGAGCACCACCGGCGCGGCCAGCCCGCTGCCGTCGGCGCTGAACGGGCGGCCGGGCGGGTCACCGACGAGCGTGTACCGCTCGGTGATCCGCAGGTGGGTGGTGGCGCCCAGCGGCGGCGCGGCGCTCGGCCCGGCGGGCCGGTGACCGGCCAGCAGCACGCAGACCGCGGCGGCCGGGCCGGCGTGGGTGAGCGCGGCGAGCCGGGCCAGCTCCCGGGGCGGCGGCACGGACGCGGCCACCACCACCAGCAGCTCGCGTTCCTCCGGCGCGGACCGCTGGGCGGTACGGGCGTGCCGCTCGGCCGCGTCGAGCAGCGCTGCTGTCTCCGCCTCGGTGGTCGCCGCCGCGGCGAGCACCCCGGCGTCCTGCAGTGGGCGCAGCGGCAGGAACGCCGCGCCGAAGGCGGCCTGATCGATGCCGACGACCCGGATCGCGCCGGCCGGAGCGGCGGTCAGCAGCCGCACCACCACCGCCCGCAGCAGCTCCCCGACGCGCGGGTCGCGGGCGTCCTGATCGAGCGCCAGATGCGCGCCCGCCCCCACCGGCACGAGCACCGGGAACGCGCCGTCGACTGTGGTCGCCGCGCCGAGGCGTACCGGAACGGGGTGGGTCGCGACGCGGGCGGTGCCGGGCACCGCGGCGGCCAGCTCACCGCCGAGGCGGGCCAGCCGCGCGACCAGCTCGGGGCTGCCCACCGGCGCCGGGCCGGCGGCGCCGAGCAGCCGCCGGGCCGCCTCCCAGTGGCGCAGTGCCTGCCGGTGCCGATCGACCGCCTGCCGGTACGCCGCCGCGAGTCTGCCCACCGTCCGCCCTCCGACGTCTTGCGATCGAGGGAACCCTAACGGACGCGCGGCGCAGCGGCACATGGCGCTCCGCACCCGGGGATTCGTCCACTGTTCACCCGGCGGCGGACGGGCGCGCCGCCCACCGTTCCCCCGGCCCCGCTTGCCTTCCTCCAGGCAATCGTGGCGCACAGGAAGGCGACGACGTGACCTCACCTCTTCCCCGGCGGTCCCTGCTGCGCGGCGGCGTGGCCGGCGGGCTCGGCATCGTGGTGGCCGGCAGCCTGGAGGCGATCGCCGGCCCGGCCGCGGCCCGGCCCGCGTGCCGTCCCGCCGTCGGCTACGGCGACCTGGTGCCGGACCCGGCCGGCCTGCTGGCGCTGCCGCCGGGCTTCTCGTACACGGTGGTCGCGCAGGCGGGCGCGACGCTGCTGGAGTCCGGGCAGCCCACCCCCAGCGACGCCGACGGCACCGGCTGCTTCCGCGGCCCGCGCGGCTCGGTGCTGGTGAACAACCACGAGATCGGCGGCGACGAGCCGTACCCGGTGCCGGCGCTGACCGGTCTCACCTACGACCCGGGCGCCCGCGGCGGCACCACCACCATCGAGGTGGACCGGCACGGGCGGCGGCTGCGCGAGTACGTGAGCGTGGCCGGCACGCACAACAACTGCGCCGGTGGCATCACCCCGTGGGGCACGTGGCTGACCTGCGAGGAGACCGAACAGCGGGCCGGTGGGCGATTCCTGAAGGACCACGGGTACGTCTTCGAGGTCGACCCGCACGACAGGTCCGCCAACACCGACCCGGTGCCGCTGACGTTCCTCGGGCGGTACTCGCACGAGGCGGTCGCGGTCGACCCGTACACGCACTCGATCTACCTGACCGAGGACGCGAGCGGGCCCAACGGCCTGTACTTCCGGTGGACGCCGCCGCCCGGTTTCCGGGCCGGCAAGGGCGCGCTGCGGGCCCTCGCCCAGCGGCCCGACGGCGGCACCGCCGGCAGCCTCGCAGCGATGCGCTGCCTGCGCGGCGACACCCACGTGGCCGACCTGTCCGAGGCCACCACCCCCGGCACCCGCTACCGGGTCGAGTGGGTCGAGGTGCCGGATCGCGACGCGCGCACCGTGTCCGTACGCAAGCAGTTCACCGACGCGGAGGTGACCCGCAGCCGCAAGCTGGAGGGCGCCTGGTGGGGCGACGGCGGCGCGTACTTCGTGGCCAGCTACGCCCGGCACGACGACGGCAGCGCCAACGAGCACGACGGGCAGGTGTGGTTCTACGACCCGCGCCGGCAGACCGTGACGCTGAAGACCATCTTCGGGGTGAACACCGACCCGGACGCCGACCACGGCAACTACGACGGGCCGGACAACATCACCGTGTCGCCGTACGGCGGGGTGATCCTGGCCGAGGACGGCGAGGGTGTGTCGCACCTGGTCGGCGTCACCGAGCAGGGCACTGCGTATCCGCTGGCGCGCAACGAGCTGAACGACAGCGAGTTCACCGGGCCGACGTTCAGCGCGGACGGCAGGACGCTGTTCGCCAACATCCAGTCGCCGGGGTACGTGTTCGCGATCACCGGGCCGTGGGGGCGGCCGGGCAACGGGCACCGCTGACGGGACGGTGAGCGGCCGGCGGTTCTCGCTCGGGAGCCGCCGGCCGAGCAGTGCTGGTCTGCGACAGACGTCCCATTCGACACCGCTGCACGGGTCGCTTGGCCAGGCGGATCATGCTGAACGTCTGCCATCCGTTCCGGGAGGGCAACGGACGGACCCTGCGCGCCTTCCTGCGCCAGCTCGGCGCCGCGGCCGGCTACCTGCTCGACTGGTCGGAACTCGACGCGGCGGACAACATCGACGCTTGCGTCCAGCACCTGAACACCGGCGAGACGGACCTCCTGACGGCAGCGCTCGATCCGGTCGTCCGGCGTATCAGCTGAGCCACGCTGCTCAGTCATAGATCCTGGAGGATATCTCCTGTGCCGCTTGACGCATTCGTTCGCGCAGCTTGACCCGACGACCGCGAGGCCACTGCTGCTCCACCTGAGCACGTTGCCTCCCCGCGCGAGCGCAGCCCTCGGCGGAGACCGCCATCCCCCGCCGGGCCAGTTCGGCATCGAGATCTTCACCGAGCGTCGGTGCTGGTGTCATCGACGCTCACTGACGCCGATCTCCTTGGCCAGGTCGACGAATCCCTGCCAGGCCGCCGGCGCGAAGGCCAGCGTCGCGCCGGCCCGGTCCTTGGTGTCCCGGACCAGCACGACGCCCGCGAGGTTGTCGGCGACCTCCACACAAGAGCCGCCGTTGTTGCCGCTCTTCGTGCTCTTGCGCCATCGCGCAGCGGTCATGTCCATGATCCTGCCGCTTCCATGATCAGGTCTAGTGACTGGGTTCGGGAGAGGGCCTCGCCCCTGATGCGCTCCCACCTACGGCTGAGCGTAGCAACGGCCGCAGCCTCATTAAGTAGCTGCGCGGACGCCTGGCTGTCGACGTGCGCGACATGTTCACCGGTGGGCAGTTCGGCGAGGATGAAGCCGCCACCGAGCCCCGGATACATGCCGATGTCCCTCGGCACGACGTGTATCTGCACACCGGGCAGGGCTGCGCAGTGGACCAGGTGCTCAAGCTGCTCCCGCATCAGCTCCCGGTCGCCGTAGGCCGACTGATGCAGTACGCCCTCGAAGATGACCGCGACGACCAGAGGCGGCCGGTCCCGACGGAGGATCGCCTGTCGTTCGAGCCGCGAGGCGACCAGCTCATCGATTTCCGCTGCGGTCAGCGCCTCGCCGGTCAGCGTCGCGCGTGCATATGCCTCGGTCTGCAACAGCCCGGGCACCCATGTGTGCTCGAACCAGCGGATCGACACGGCGTCCCGCTCCCAGTCGACCCACTCACGCAGCCACGGCGGTTCACGGCGCTTGAGGACGTCCGGCCAAAGATCCCCGACGTCCCGGCCGAGGAGCGCCGCCACCTGGGCATGTCGCCGAGGCTGCGGAATACGTCCCGGAGAGACCCAACGGGCCGCCGTCTTCGGATCCACGCCGATCTGAGCTGCAAGGCTCTCCGCCGTCTCACCGGCTTCGGCCATCGCCACCTGGAGCGCGTGGTTCATCCTTCCTCCCTCATGGACGTCCCGAACGTCTCGGCACCATACATCAACGCTGTGTATTGGTCCCATAGCTCTCAGCAAAGCTGACCTCCAGGCGACACAGCCGGTGCTCGGACGTCCGGCGGCCACAGGACCAGGGATGTCGGGCGAGCCGCCCGACGCAGCCCCCCTGGCAGGAGAGGAAACTCATGCCCGACAGCAGGCCGAGGGCGGGTCGACGCGACGCAACGGCGAATGACAGCCCGCTCAAGGCGGGAGACCTCCTCTGCCTCGACCGCAGGGCAAGCGTTCAGTTCTTTCGCCCGATCACCGTTCGCGTGATCCGGGAGATCGAGGATCGCCAGCCATACGACGGCTGGGCATGGATCGAGGCGTACGAGTTCAACGCCCGAGGCACCGCAGTCACCAAGCGGGAACTTTTCGTGTATTTGGCTGGTCTGCACCGACTGGAATCAACAACTCGGGAGCGCATGTCCAGCAGCAGCCGCACTTACGCGGCCACGCGGCTGCGAGGGCTGGGGTGAGCACGGGCGCTCGCGCGCATCTGCCTATGCGCCCACTCTGGATCTGCAAACGCTGCGCTTATCCGTGGCCGTGCGCGGAGGCTCGACTCGCACTGCTCGCCGAGTACGCGAACGATCGTGTCGCCCTGTCGATCTACCTGTGTGGGCAGCTCTATGACGCAGCCCACGAGCTACATCGCCTCAACCCGTACGAGGCTCCCAGCCCACAAGTGTTGTTCGCTCGATTCGTCGGCTGGGCACGGCCGCGCCCGCCACTTCCTCCCGTGCCGAGCAGCCCTTGATGCGTCACGTCGACAGACGGCCGGGCGACGAGACGTATCAGGTCACACGGGCCGGCGGGCGCAGGCCGTCCAGCGCGATGGCCAGGACGCGGTCGCGCTGGGCCGGGTCCGGGAACTGGTACGCGGCCAGCCCGCTGATCAGCCGGATCACGTCGTCGAAGCCGGCGTCGGGCCGGGCAGCCCCGGCCTCCTGGGCGCGGCGCAGCAGCGGCTCGCCGGTCGCGTAGATCTCGGTGCGGCAGCTGCGGAACACCTCGGAGTCGTGCACCAGTTCCTCGGCCAGCGCTCGCTTGGTGGCCACGTAGGCGACGAACCGGTGCAGCCAGCCGACGAGGGCGTCCCAGGGCGGCTCGTCGGCCAGGTCGGCGGCGGAGGCGCTGAGCGCGCGCACCTCCTCGACGTAGACCGCCTCGAACAGGTCACGCCGGTGGGGGAAGTTGCGGTAGAGCGTGCCGATGCCCACGCCGGCCCGGCGGGCGATCTCCTCCAGGGACGCCCCCGCGCCGTGCTCGCCGAAGACCTCACGGGCGGCGGCGATGAGCGCGTCGTAGTTGCGGCGGGCGTCGGCCCGTTTCGGGCGGCGGGAGAAGACCTCACCGGGCACGTCGGCGTCGGTCATGACCCGCGTCACCCCTTCCGTCTTGCAACCGGAGGTAGCCCTCCGCTAAGTTAATGGAGGCAAGCCTCCGGTTGCTGACCGGAGCCACCCCTCCGGATAGCTTACTCCGGACTTCCGGCCGCCACCGCCGCACGACCGCGCGAGCGGCCACCAGTCTCGTACCGAACGGGGAGTCGTCCCACATGATCCACTCAACCCGGCGCGGCTCGCGCCGGCTCACCTTCCTCGTGCTGGCCGCCGGCACCGGATTCTTCGCGATGCTCCAGTCGCTGATCACGCCGGTGCTGCCCACCATCCAGCACGACCTGCACACCTCGCCCAACACGGTGACCTGGGTCCTCACCGCCTACCTGCTCTCCGCGTCCGTCTTCACGCCGATCGTCGGCCGCGTCGGCGACATGGTCGGCAAGGAGAAGACGCTCGTCTTCTCGCTCGCCGCGCTGGCGCTGGGCTGCCTGCTGGCGGCCATCGCCCCCAGCATCGGCGTGTTGATCGCCGCCCGCGTGGTGCAGGGCATCGGCGGTGCCGTCTTCCCGCTGTCGTTCGGCATCATCCGCGACGAGTTCCCGGCCGCCCGGGTCAGCTCGGCGGTGGCTTCGGTCTCCGCGGTCGTCGCAGTCGGCGGCGGGCTGGGCGTGGTGCTGGCCGGGCCGATCGTGGCCACGCTGGGCTACCGGTGGCTGTTCTGGATCCCGCTGGTGGTGGTCGGCCTGACCGCGCTCGCCGCGCACCGGTTCGTGCCGCGCTCGCCGGTACGCACCCCGGGCCGGATCAACTGGCTCAGCGCCGTACTCCTGTCCGGCTGGCTGGTGGCGCTGCTGCTGCCGGTCAGCAAGGGCGCCGCGTGGGGTTGGGGCTCCGGCCGGGTGGTCGGACTGCTGGCGCTGGCCGCGGTGCTCGCGGTCGCCTGGCTGGCGACCGAGGCGCGGGCTGCGAACCCGCTGATCGACCTGCGGATGATGCGCCTGCCGGCGGTCTGGACCACGAACCTCGTGGGGTTGCTCTACGGCGCCTCGATGTTCGCCGTCTACGCCTTCCTGCCGCAGTTCGCGCAGATCCCGACCAGCGCCGGCTACGGCTTCGGCGCCAGCGTCACCCAGGCCGGGCTGCTGATGCTGCCGATGCTCGTCGGCATGTTCGTGGCCGGCCTGCTGGCCGGACGGCTGCAGTCCCGGTTCAGCGCCAAGGCGCAGCTGAGCACCGGCGCGGTGTTCAACGTCGCGGCCGCCGCCATGCTGACCGTCGCGCACGACACCCGCTGGCAGGTCGGTGTCGCCGGTGGCCTGGTCGGCCTCGGCATCGGGCTGGCGTTCGCCTCGATGGCCAACCTGATCGTGGCGAACGTGCCGGCCGGGCAGACCGGCGCGGCGACCGGCATGAACGCCAACATCCGTACCATCGGCGGCGCGATCGGCGCGGCGCTCGCCAGTGCCGTGATCACTGCGAATCCGCAGCCGAGCGGGCTGCCCCGGGAGGCCGGTTTCACGGCGGGCTTCCTGCTGCTCACCGGCATCTCGGTGGCCGCGGCGCTGGCCGCGCTCGCCGTACCCTCCGGCCGCCGCCGGTGGCCGCGGCGACGGATCGGGCCGGCGGTGCCGGACCTGGCGCCGGCGCCGGAGCTGGTCCCGGCCCGCTGACCCCATGGGGTACGCGGACGGAAGCCCCGCCCGGCGCCGGTGCCGGGCGGGGCTTCGCCGTGCCGGTCAGCCGATGGCGGCGGTCAGCGCCGCCAGGTAGCCGTAGCGGTAGCCGCTGGCGTTCGGGTGGTACGCCTCGATCACGCCGCTGACGTCACGGATCCACGGGTCGGCGGCGCACACGCCGTGCCCGGCGAAGAACGGCCGCGCGTCGACGAACGTGCCCCCGGCCGCGGCGGCCCGGCCGGAGATGACGCCGTTGAGCGTGTCGGCGGCCTGGTTGAGGATGGTGCGCTTGTAGCTGCTCATGGCGAGCAGGCCGCAGGAGCCGGTCTCGAACAGCCGCGGGTAGCCGAGCACCACCAGCCGGGCGTTCGGGGCCCGGTTGCGGATCGCGGTGTACGTGGCGTCGAGCCGGGCGGGCAGCGTCGCGGTGGCGAACGCCTTCGACTCGTTCACAGCGCTCTCGCAGCTCGACGTGCTGCCGAACCGGCAACTGGTCATCACGTCGGCGAAGCCGGCGTCGTTGCCGCCGATGGTGATGGTGACCAGCGTGGTGCTGCTGCTGAGCTGGCCGACCTGGTTGTTGAGCACGTCGGCGGTGACCGCGCCGCCGCAGGCCGGGAACTTGAAGCTGGTGACCGAGTGGGCGGCGGCCCAGAGCGGGGCGTACGACTTCTGGCTGCGCAGGCAGGTGGACAGGTCGTACGGGCCGGCGCCCACTCCGGAGGAGTAGGAGTCGCCGAGAGCGACGTAGTTGACGGTGGCCGCCCGGGCGGCGCCGGGCAGGAGCACGGCGCCGAGGACGGCCGCCAGGACGGCGGCGAACACGGTACGGACGCGACGGGGCATGGCAGAGCCTCCACGGGGCAGGGTGGTGGAGCCCGTTGACCGCGCGCGTGGCCGAGGGATCAGTGCTGTTACTGGTCGGTAATGCTATCGAAACATTTGCCGAAATTGAATAGTCGAGATCGGCCGGACGGGACAGATGCGTTCACATGCGTCGATTAGCTTGGCGGTGACGACACCCGACGGAGGGAGTCCCCCGTGCGACGCGCACTCACGGCGGCCATCGCCGCCCTGACCCTCACCGCGGCCGGCACCACAGTGACCGGCGCGCCCGGCCAGGCCGCCCCGGCCGGATGGGGCCGGCCGCAACCCGCGGCGGCCACCCCGACGCCCGGCAGCCCCGGGCTGGGCGACAGCTACTTCCCCGACTACGGCAACGGCGGCTACGACGTCGGGCACTACGACATCCGGCTACGCTACGAGCCGGCCACCGACCGGCTCACCGGCACCACCACGATCCTGGCCACCGCCACCAAGGACCTGTCCCGGTTCAACCTGGACTTCGTCCTCGCCGTCGAGTCGATGCGCGTGAACGGCTGGGTCGCCACGTACACCCGAGCCGGCGACCACGAGCTGGTGATCACCCCGGCCCGGCCGCTGACCAAGGGGCAGCAGCTCACCGTCGTGGTGAAGTACGCGGGCGTGCCGTCGCAGACCACGGTCCAGGGCTACACCGCGTGGACCCGTACCGCCGACGGGGCGCTCGCCGTCAACGAGCCCGAGTCGGCCTGGTGGTGGTACCCGAGCAACGACCACCCGAAGGACAAGGCCACCTGGGACATCTCCGTCTCGGTGCCGACCGGCGTCGAGGTGATCAGCAACGGCGTGCAGCCGCGCGACCCGCTGCCCGAGGCCGGCAACCGCACCCGGTGGAGCTGGCGCAGCGTCAAGCCCGGCGCCACGTACCAGGCGTTCCTGACCATCGGGCAGTACGACATCGTCACCGACGTCGCGCCGAACGGCCAGCCGGTGGTGAACGCGTACAGCACCACGCTCGGCGAGCGCCTGCCCGCCGCGCGGGCCAGCATCGAACGCACCGCCGAGATCGTCGACTGGGAGAGCGGGCTGTTCGGCCCGTACCCGTTCGAGGCGCAGGGCGGCGTGGCCGGGCCGGTCGACGGCATCGGCTTCGCGCTGGAGACGCAGACCCGCCCGGTGTACGGCCCCGGCTTCTGGCGGCGCGGCGCCAACCCGTACGTGGTGGTGCACGAGAACGCCCACCAGTGGTTCGGCGACTCGGTGTCGGTGGCGGACTGGCGGCACATCTGGCTCAACGAGGGCTTCGCCTCGTACGCCGAGTGGCTCTGGTCCGAGGAGCAGGGCGAGGGCACCGCGCAGGAGCTGTTCGACTTCGCCTACGACAGCTACCCGGCCGACTCCGAGTTCTGGCAGGTGCGCCCCGGCGACCCGGGCCCGAGCGGGATCTTCGACGACGCCGTCTACGACCGGGGCGCGATGGCGCTGCACCAGATCCGGCTCGCCGTCGGCGACGCCGCGTTCTTCCGCATCCTGCGCACCTGGACGGCCAAGCGGCAGTACGCCAACGGCACCGTCGCGCAGTTCCAGGCGCTCGCCGAGCGGATCTCCGGGCGGGACCTCGACGCGGTGTTCACCACCTGGCTGTTCACGCCCGGCCGCCCCGACGTGACCGCCGCCGCGCGGACGAGCGCCGCACCGGCGCAGCCGGCCTCGTGGACGAAGATCCGCGCGGCGCACGACCTGCTCGGCCGCTGACCGGGTGCCGGCTGGGCCGCTCCCCCACGACGGGGGCGGCCCGGCCGGCCGGTCAACCGGCGGTCGGCACGGGTGCCGCAGTCGACGCCGTCCAGGGCTGCGCCGCCTCGACCGCGCGGATGTGGCGGTAGGCGAACCAGAGCGGCGGGAACGCGCCGACCGCGAACGAGAGGTCGACGAGCGTCCAGAACCAGGGGATGTCCCGGATCGGACCGCAGATCACCGCCAGCGGCACGATGCCGGCGCAGGCGATCATTCCGACCTGGACCACCCACACGTTGCGGACCGGGTCACGCAGCGGCCCCCAGAACGCCACCGCGAGCACCAGGTGCGCGAAGGCCAGCCAGTCGGTGCCGTACCGCAGGAACGGGTAGTCCTCACCGGCCGCCACCAGTCCGACGTGGACCCGCTCGATCCAGTCGACCAGCGCCGGGAACTGCCCGGCGAGCGGGTCGGACGCCGCCAGCAGCCAGCGCACCTCGACCTCCAGCGGGAACGCGGTCACCCCGCTGAGGAAGAGCCCCGCCACCACCAGCCAGAGCCAGCGGCGGATGCGCCGCAGGCGTACCTCGACGTCCATGGCCGCAGCCTAACGACGGTCGTCGTGCCGCCGGGGCCCCGTCCGGCATGACCTGGGCCACCCTTCCCGGACGGCCGCGCGGCGGCGGCGGGTGTTAAGAAGGGCCCCCTCCTCTACCTGAGGCGTTAAGAGGGGGCCCTTCCTTTCACCTGGCGGCGAGCGGCTGGCGGGCCGGGTCGACCGGGGCGGGCAGGTCGCCCACCCCACCCAGGTACGTGTGGATCGCCGCCGCGGCGGCGCGTCCCTCGGCGATCGCCCAGACGATCAGCGAGGCGCCCCGGTGCATGTCACCGGCGACGAAGACGCCGTCGGTGGCCTGCCAGTCCGGGCCGGAGTCGATCGCGCCCCGGCCGTTGCGGGTCACCCCGAACTGGGCCAGCAGCGGCTGCTCCTCGGTGCCCTCGAAGCCGATGGCGAGCAGCACCAGGTCGGCCGGGATCTCGCGCTCGGAGCCGGTCAGCGCGGTGACGATGCGGCGACCGTCCACCTTCTCCACTGTCACCTCGGCGATCCGGACCGCGCGGACCTGGCCGGTGCCGTCGTCCACGAACTCCTGCACGGCGACGGCGAAGACCCGCTCGCCGCCCTCCTCGTGCGCCGGGTAGTTGCGCAGCACCCACGGCCAGGTCGGCCACGGGTCCCGCGCCGCGTCCCGCTCGGCCGGCGGCTCCGGGTAGAGGTCGAGCTGATGTACGCCGGCCGCGCCCTGCCGGTGCGCCACGCCGAGGCAGTCGGCGGCGGTGTCGCCACCACCGATGATCACCACGTGCTTGCCGGCGGCGTCGATCGGCGTACCGTCGGGCAGCGTCGCGGGGGCGGGCTTCCCGTCCCCGGCGGCGGCCACCACCCGGTTCGCGGCGACCAGGTGCGCCATCGCCTGGTGCACGCCGCGCAGCGCCCGGCCGGGCGTCTCCGGGGTGTCCCGGCCCTGCAACGCGCCGCAGGCAAGCAGCACCGCGTCGTGCTCGGCGCGCAACTGCTCGGCGGTCACGTCGACGCCGACCTCGACGCCGGTGCGGAACCGCACGCCCTCGGCGGTGAGCTGGGCCAGCCGCTTGTCGATGTGCTGCTTCTCCAGCTTGAAGTCGGGGATGCCGTAGCGGAGCAGGCCGCCGATCGCGTCGTCGCGCTCGTACACGGTGACCGTGTGACCGGCGCGGGCGAGCTGCTGCGCGGCGGCCAGCCCGGCCGGGCCGGAGCCGACCACGGCCACCGACCGGCCGGTGGACACGGACGCGGGCCGGGGCCGCAGGCCGTCGCGGGCCACCGCCGCGTCGGCGATCTCCACCTCGACCTGCTTGATGGTGACCGGCTGCTGGCCGCCCAGGCCGAGCACGCAGGCCGCCTCGCACGGCGCCGGGCAGAGCCGGCCGGTGAACTCGGGGAAGTTGTTGGTGGCGTGCAGCGAGTCCACCGCCGCGTCCCAGTTGCCGGTGCGGACCAGGTCGTTCCAGTCCGGGATGCGGTTGCCCAGCGGGCAGCCGTCGTGGCAGAACGGGATGCCGCAGTCCATGCACCGGGTGGCCTGCTCGCGGATCAGCTCCTCACCGGCCGGCGGGTACACCTCCCGCCAGTCGGAGATGCGCACCGGCACCGGACGGCGGGCCGGCAGCCGCCGGTCGTAGCGCAGGAAACCGTTCGGGTCAGGCACGAGCCACCTCCTGGGCGACCGCCCGGGGCGCGGGCGGTACCGGCGCGGGCGAGAGGGCGCTCATCACCGCGTCGTCGACGTCTCGGCCGGCGGCTTCGGCGGCCCGCATGATCTCCATGACCCGGCGGTAGTCCCGGGGCACCACCGCGGTGAACTCCTCCACCGCCTGCGGCCAGCGCTTGAGCAGGTCCTCGGCGACCGCCGAGTCCGTCTCGGCGAAGTGCCGCTGGACCAGCTCGTGCAGCCGGTCGCGTTCCTCGTCGCGCAGCGACGACAGGTCGACCAGCTCGGTGTTGACCAGTCGCCGGTCGAGCCGGTGCACGAACGCGGTGCCGCCGGACATGCCGGCGGCGAAGTTGCGCCCGGTCGGCCCGAGCACCACGACGGTGCCGCCGGTCATGTACTCGCAACCGTGGTCGCCGAGGCCCTCGACCACCGCGACC
The DNA here is from genome assembly GCF_001652995.1 of Micromonospora sp. NBRC 110037. Taxonomy (NCBI): domain Bacteria; kingdom Bacillati; phylum Actinomycetota; class Actinomycetes; order Micromonosporales; family Micromonosporaceae; genus Micromonospora; species Micromonospora sp. NBRC 110037. The sequence goes on along the minus strand of NZ_BBVA01000002.1, from coordinate 177,949 downwards.
GCGCCGGAGTTGCGCACCGCGAACCGCTCCCCCACCCGGCCGCGCAGGTAGACCTCGCCGCCGGTCGCGCCGTACAGGATGGTGTTGCCGGCGATGATCTGGTCCTCGGCCCGGCGGCCGGGCGCGGCGTCCACGCCGACGAACGGCGCGTCGGCGTCCGGCCGCACCACGATGCGTCCGCCGGACAGTCCCTTGCCGACGTAGTCGTTGGCGTCGCCGTGCAGGCGCAGCGTGACGCCGCGCGGCAGGAACGCGCCGAACGACTGGCCGGCGGTGCCGCGCAGCAGGAACTCGATCGTGTCGTCGGGCAGGCCGGCGCCGCCGAAGCGGCGGGTCACCTCGCCGCCGAGCATCGCGCCGACGCTGCGGTGCTCGTTGCGCACCTCGACCTCGACCCGGACCGGGGTGCGCTCCCGCAGCGCCGGCCCGGCCAGCTCGATGAGCCGGTTGTCCAGCGCCGCGTCGAGGCCGTGGTCCTGGGCGCGTACGCCCCGGCGGGCCGCGCCCTCGGGCAGCTCGGGCAGGTGCAGCACACGGCTCAGGTCGAGCCCGTGGCCCTTCCAGTGGTCGATCGCGCCAGCCACGTCGAGCAGCTCGGTGTGCCCGATCGCCTCGTCGATGCTGCGGAAGCCCAGCTCGGCCAGGTAGCCGCGGACCTCCTCGGCGAGGAAGAGGAAGAAGTTCTCCACGAACTCGGGGCGGCCGGTGAAGCGCTCGCGCAGCACCGGGTTCTGGGTGGCGATGCCGACCGGACAGGTGTCCAGGTGGCACACCCGCATCATCACGCAGCCCTCGACGATCAGCGGGGCGGTGGCGAAGCCGAACTCCTCGGCGCCGAGCAGCGCCGCGATCAGCACGTCCCGGCCGGTCTTGAGCTGGCCGTCGACCTGCACCGTCACCCGGTCGCGCAGCTTGTTCAGCAACAGCGTCTGCTGTGCCTCGGCCAGGCCCAGCTCCCACGGGGTGCCGGCGTGCTTGAGCGAGTTGAGCGGGGACGCGCCGGTGCCGCCGTCGTGGCCGGAGATCAGGATGACGTCGGCCTTGAGCTTGGCCACGCCCGCTGCGACGGTGCCCACGCCGACCTCGCTGACCAGCTTGACGTGCACCCGGGCGGCCGGGTTGACGCACTTCAGGTCGTGGACGAGCTGGGCCAGGTCCTCGATGGAGTAGATGTCGTGGTGCGGCGGCGGGGAGATCAGGCCGACACCGGGGGTGGCGTGCCGGGTCCGGGCGATCCACGGCCAGACCTTGTTGCCGGGTAGCTGCCCGCCCTCGCCGGGCTTCGCGCCCTGCGCCATCTTGATCTGGAGGTCGTCGGCGTTGACGAGGTATTCGCTGGTCACGCCGAAGCGGCCGCTGGCGATCTGCTTGACCGCGGAGCGCCGCGCCGGGTCGTGCAGCCGCTCGACGTCCTCGCCGCCCTCGCCGGTGTTGGACTTGCCGCCGAGCCGGTTCATCGCGATCGCGAGCGTCTCGTGCGCCTCCGCCGAGATCGACCCGTACGACATGGCGCCGGTGGCGAAGCGCTTGACGATCTCGCTGGCCGGCTCGACCTCGTCCAGCGGCACCGCCGGACGTACGCCGGTGCGCAGCGTGAACAGCCCGCGCAGCGAGCCGGCCTGCGCGGCCAGCTCGTCGACCTTGGCGGTGTACTGCCGGAACACGTCGTACTGGCGGCTGCGGGTGGCGTGCTGGAGCAGGAAGACGGTCTCCGGGTTGAACAGGTGCAGCTCGCCCTCGCGGCGCCACTGGTACTCGCCGCCGACCTCCAGCCGGTCCGTGGCCTGCGCGCCCGGCGCCGGCCAGGCCCGCGCGTGCCGGGCCGCCACCTCGGCGTGGATCTCGGCCAGCCCGATGCCGCCGATGGTGCTCGGCGTGCCCCGGAAGTACCTGTCGACCAGGCGGGTCTCCAGGCCGACCGCCTCGAAGACCTGCGCCCCGCAGTACGACGACACGGTCGAGATGCCCATCTTGGACATGATCTTCAGGACGCCCTTGCCGAGCGCCTTGACGTAGTTGCGGACCGCCTTGACCCGGTCGACGCCGGCCAGCACGCCGGTGGAGATCATGTCCTCGACCGACTCGAAGGCCAGGTACGGGTTGACCGCCGCCGCGCCGTACCCGATCAGCACCGCCGCATGGTGCACCTCGCGGCAGTCGCCGGACTCGACGATCAGCGCGACCTGGGTGCGGGTCTGCTCGCGTACCAGGTGCTGGTGCACCGCGGCGGTGAGCAGCAGCGACGGGATCGGGGCCAGGTCGGCGTTGGAGTCCCGGTCGGAGAGCACCAGGATGCGTACGCCGTCCTCGATCGCCTCGGAGACGTGCCGGCAGATCTCGGTCAGCCGGGCCTTGATGCCGGCGCCGCCGTCGCGCAGGCGGTAGAGACCGGAGACCCGGACCGCCTTGAAGCCGGGCAGGTCGCCGTCCTCGTCGATGGAGAGGATCTTGGCCAGCTCGTCGTTGTCGATCACCGGGTACGGCAGCACGATCTGCCGGCAGCTCGCCGGACCCGGGTCGAGCAGGTTGCCCTCCGGCCCGATGGTGGACGCCAGGCTGGTCACCAGCTCCTCCCGGATGGCGTCCAGCGGCGGGTTGGTGACCTGCGCGAAGAGCTGATGGAAGTAGTCGTAGAGCAGCCGCGGCCGGGTGGACAGCGGGGCGATGGGCGTGTCGGTGCCCATCGAGCCGATCGGCTCCGCGCCGCTGCGGGCCATCGGGCCGAGCAGGATCTTCAGCTCCTCCTCGGTGTAGCCGAACACCTGCTGGCGGCGGCGTACCGAGTCGTGGGTGTAGACGATGTGCTCGCGGGCCGGCAGGTCGTCCAGCTCGATCAGGCCCGCATGCAGCCACTCCTGGTACGGCTGCTCGGCGGCCAGCTCGGTCTTGATCTCGTCGTCGGAGACGATCCGGCCGTTGACGGTGTCGACCAGGAACATCCGGCCCGGCTGGAGCCGGCCCTTGGCGATCACGGTGGACGGGTCCAGGTCGAGCACGCCCGCCTCGCTACCAAGCACCACCAGCCCGTCGGCGGTGTGCCACCAGCGGCCCGGGCGCAGCCCGTTGCGGTCGAGCACCGCGCCGACGATCTCGCCGTCGGTGAAGGCGACCGAGGCCGGGCCGTCCCACGGCTCCATCAGGCTGGCGTGGAAGCGGTAGAAGGCGCGCTTGTCGGCGCGCATGTCCGGGTCGTTCTCCCACGCCTCGGGGATCATCATGAGCACCGCGTGCGGCAGGCTCCGCCCGGCCAGGTGCAGCAGCTCCAGGACCTCGTCGAAGTTCGCCGAGTCGGACGCGGCCGGGGTGCACACCGGGAAGACCCGGCGGATGTTGCCGGGCAGGTTCGGGCTGCGCAGCAGCGCCTCGCGGGCCTGCATCCAGTTGCGGTTGCCGCGAATCGTGTTGATCTCGCCGTTGTGCGCGATGAACCGGTACGGGTGCGCCAGCGGCCAGGACGGGAACGTGTTCGTGGAGAAGCGCGAGTGCACCAGCGCGATGGCGCTGACCACCCGCTCGTCGGTCAGCTCCGGGTAGAACTCCGGAAGCTGGTCCGGGGTGAGCATGCCCTTCCACACCATGGTGCGGCCGGACAGCGACGGGAAGTACGCCGGCACGCCCCGCTCGGCGGTCTCCCGCTCGACCTGCTTGCGCAGGCAGAACGCCACCCGGTCCAGGTCCAGCCCGGTCAGCGGGGAACCGGCCGGGCCGGCCGGCGAGCCGGTCAGCCGGCGCGCAGCCACGAAGAGCTGCCGGACCCGGGGCATCGCCGCGAGCGCCGTCTCGCCCAGGCCGGACGGGTCGGTCGGCACCTCACGCCAGCCGAGCACGTCGGCGCCCTCGACCAGCGCGTACTTGTCGACCACCTGGCGGGCACGGGTCTCGGCCGCGTCGTCGTCGGGCAGGAACACCAGGCCGGTGGCGTACTGGCCGGCCGGGGGCAGCGGGAAGTCGACGGTGGCGCGCAGGAACGCGTCCGGCACCTGGATCATGATGCCGGCGCCGTCCCCGGTGTTGTGCTCCGCGCCCCGGGCGCCCCGGTGGTCCAGCCGGCACAGCGCCCCGAGGCCGTTCGCGACGACCTGGTGCGAGCGCCGCCCGTGCAGGTCGGCCACGAAGGCCACACCGCAGGCGTCATGCTCGTACGCGGGGTCGTAGAGCCCGGTCGCCGGTGGGGCCGACTGCGGGCTGTGAGGGTACGGAAAGGCCACCGGGCCTCCTGTCGTCACTCAGGATGGATCATGATGGGGACGACGTCGGCCCTCTGCGGTTTATTGAGTCTACGTTAGGGCTTCCGGCGCAAGGCCAGTTCAGATTGATCACACTTCCAGATGCTGGGACATGTAGTCTCGCGCGGTGGATCTCGCACGCGCTGACGTACTCGACCGGTTGGAGCGGTTCTACGACGCGGTGCCCCGCGACGGGGCCCGGACCGAGGAGTACGGCGCCCTGGTGCTCTTCGTCCGGGAAGGCGCCGGATGGCCGTTCTACGCCCGGCCCCGGCTCGACGCCACCGAGCACCCCACCCTCGCCGATGTCAACGCGGTACGCACCCGGCAGCAGGAACTGGGCCTGCCGGAGGCGTTCGAATGGGTGCACGAGCACCAACCGGAGCTGCTGGCGGTGGCCCGCTCAGCCGGGCTGAGCGTGCTGGAGGCGCCGCTGATGCTGCTGGAACCGGAGCGCCTGCCCGAACCGGGGACGTTCAGCGACGTACCGGTGCGGGTGCTGGACCCCGGCGACGCGGGCTTCGCCGCGGACATCGCGCTGCGGCGGGCCGTCGCCGCGGTCGGCTTCGCCAACGGCGGCACCGCGCGCGGCGAGGCCGGACCGGCCGAGCGGGACGCCGCCGTCTCCGGGCTGGACGTGGCCGCGCTGGAGGAGGAGGCGACCCGGGTCGCCGACGGCCGGCGCATCTCCGTCCTCGCCGGCACGCCCGAGGAAGGCGCGCTCGCCGGCGGCATGGCCATGCGGGTCGGCGACGTGGCGGAGATCGCCGGGGTGGCCACGCTGCCGTCCGCGCGGCGGCGCGGCCTCGGCGCGGCGGTGACCGCCACCCTCGCTCGGGAACTGCGGGCCGCCGGCACCGACCTGATCTTCCTCAGCGCCGGCAGCGAGGACATCGCCCGGGTCTACCTGCGGGTCGGGTTCCGCCGGATCGGCACCGCCTGCATCGCCGAGCCCGCCGCGGTCATCTGAGGCCGCCGCGGCGGAGGTCAGGACGGCGGCTGCCAGGCGGCGGCCGCCGCGGCGGCCGTGTTACGCAGGCGCGGGCTGATCGTGCCGAGGGCGGCGTCGCGGGCGCGCAGCGCCAGCCGGCCCCGGGCCTGCAGGACCGCCGACATCCGCCGGGTCTGCCGGACCATCGTGGCCGCGCGGGGCCGGCGCAGCCTGTCGTACGCGGTCACCGCGTCCGGCAGCCGCGACTCCCGCAGCAGTCCGGCCAGCGTCGCCGCGTCCTCGAACGCCAGGCAGGCGCCCTGGCCGAGGTGCGGCGGCATGGCGTGCGCCGCGTCGCCGAGCAGCACCACGCCGCCCGGCCCGGCCGGGAAGCCGTACGCCTTGGGCAGCGGACGCAGCTCGCGGATCTCCTGCTGCACCACGTCGTCCGGGTCGGTCGCGTCCAGCAGCGTGCCGATCGGCGCGGGCCAGCCCGCGAACCAGCGCTTGAGCAGCGCGAGCTGGACCTCGGGCGGCTCCGGGCGGGGCGCGCCCGCCGCCGTGGCCACCCAGTAGACGCCGCCCCGGCGGGACGCCCCGGCGTTGCCCCGCTCGCCGAGCGAGGCGGCCAGGAACCGGTAGCCGGCGCCCAGCGTCTCCCCCTGCAGCGGCTGGTCGTCGGGCAGTTGCGGGGCCCGGTACCAGGGGATGACCGCCCGCCACGCCGCGCACCCGGAGCTGACCACCGAGGTCTCCGGCGCCAACTGCCGGCGGATCTCGCTGTCGGTGCCGTCGGCGGCCACCACCAGGTCCGCCTCGTAGGTGTGCCGGCCGTCGCCCACCGCCGGACGCTCACCGGACGCGGCGCGCACCGTCCGCACGCTCACGCCGGTACGCAGCTCGACCCGGTCACCCAGGCCGGCGATGAGCGCGTCGTGCAGGTCCTCCCGGTGCACCACCACCGGCATCCGCTCGGCCGGCGTGGACCGGGCCTGCACCAGCCAGTGCCCGTCCGGGCGGCGCACGCCGCCGTCGGGCAGCGGGGTGGCGATCGCGTCCAGCCCGTCGCCCAGCCCGAGGGCGCGCAGCGCGCGTACCCCGTTGGGCCAGAGCACCACGGCGGTCGCCACCGGCCGGACCCGGTCGGCGCGTTCCAGCAGCGTGACCTGCCATCCCGAGCGGGCCAGCACGCCGGCCACCGCCATCCCGCCGAGGCCGGCGCCGACCACCACCGCGCTGCGCATGACTCCCCCGCTCAGCTGTCCCGGTCGGTGGGGCGCGCGGCGGCGTCGGCCCGGCCCGCGTTCGTGCGCTCGGCGTTCGTCCGTTCCGGGTCGGCGTCGGTGCCGTCCGCGTCGGCGCCGTCGGTGGCGGCGGGGTCGGTGTCCGTGCGGTCGGCCTGCTCCGCGTCGCCGTCGGTGGCACCGTCGGGGGTCTCCGGCCGGTCGTCGTCGGCCGCCGGCTCCACCGGGGGCAGCACGCCGGTCTTCCGGTACGCGTCGAACTGTTCCTCGCTCACCACCCGGTAGCCCTCGGGCGGGGCCGGCCGCGCGGCGGCCTCCCGGGCGGAGAGGTCGACCTGGGAGACGTCCCCGGACGGGGTGGGCGCGGCGGCCGGTTCGCCCACCGGCACCAGGTATTCACGGGGTCCCCGCACCCGGACGAAGTAGGCCAGCGCGCCGAGGAAGACCAGCACGGCGGTCCAGACGTTGAGGCGTACTCCGAGGATCAGGTTCGCCTCGTCGGTGCGCATCAGCTCGATCCAGAACCGGCCCGCCGTGTAGCCCATCACGTAGAGCGCGAACGCCCGGCCGCGCCCGAGCCGCAGCTTGCGGTCGAGGTAGAGCACCAGCGCGGCGACGCCGATGTTCCAGAGCGCCTCGTAGAGGAACGTCGGGTGGTAGAGCCCCGGCTGGAGCACCGGGTTGCCGGCGTCGTCGCGCAGTGCATGACCCGGGTTGTCCGGGTCCATCACGTGCACTTCCAGGCCCCACGGCAGCGTGGTCCGCCCGCCGTACAGCTCGTTGTTGAACCAGTTGCCCAGCCGGCCCACGGCCTGAGCCAGCGGCAGCCCGGGCGCCAGCGCGTCGGCGATCACCGGGAACGGGATGCCGAGCTGCCGGGCGGCCAGCCACGCGCCGACCGCGCCACCGGCCACCGCGCCCCAGATGCCGAGCCCGCCCTCCCAGATGTAGAGCGCCTTGATCGGCTCACCGCCGGCGCCGAAGTATTTCTCCGGCGACGTGATCACGTGGTAGATCCGCGCGCCGATGATGCCCGCCGGCACCGCCCAGACGGCGATGTCGAGCACCGCGCCCGGCGCCACACCGCGGCGGCGCAGCCGGTACTCGGTGACCACGCAGGCCACCACGATGCCGAGGATGATGCAGAGCGCGTACGCCCGGATCGGAACCGGACCGAGCTGCCAGACGGCGGTGCTGGGGCTGGGCATGGCCGCCAGTGGGGTCATCGGGGCGAGGGTCACGGGTGCACACGGTACCGGTGCGGACTGTGTGTGCGGCACCCCGGGCCGCCTGCCGCGCGGGTCGGATGACTTCTGGTTTGCACGGTCGTAGGCTGTTTGTCCATGAGCCCGCTCACCTGGGCGGCCGCCGCTGTCGTCACCGACGCATCCGGGCGGCTGCTGCTCTGCGGCCGGTCCGAGGGGGCCCGGCGCTGGGGCCTGCCGGGCGGGCGGCTGCGCCACGACGAGAGCCCGGTGGATGCCGTCGTCCGGGCGGTCCGCACGGAGACCGGCTGGGCGGTGGCGCCCGCCGACCTGGTCGGCCTCTACCGGGTCACCGGTCCACCGGTGCCCGCCCCACCGGCCGGGCGGTGCGGCGCGCGCCCAGACGTGCTGGTGCACGTGTTCCGCGCCGGACCGGCCGACGCCGGACCGGCGGGCGAACCGGCGACCGGGTGCCTGCCTCGGTGGTGGCCGCCGCAAGAGCTGCCCGACGTGCTGACCCCCACGACGCGCGCGGCGATCGCGGACGCGCTCGCCGGCCGCGCCGGCGTGCTGCGGCACACGACCGCCGCCGACGCGCTCACGCCACCCGGCGACGGGCAGCCCGGCGACGGGCAGCCCGCCCCGCCCGGCCAGCGCGCCTCCGAGCAGGTCGACAGCAGTAGCCGCTGACCGCCCGCCCGCTCACGCGGGACACCTTGAAGATCTTGGTACGTTTCGGCCCCTATGAGGGCCGTTTCGTACCAAGATCTCGGGCGGCCGGGTCGCGCTCGCGCTTGATCGACACCAGTTCGGCGAAGTGGCGGTATCCCGGCGTCCTGGACCACGCCAGCTCGGCGAAATGGAGTCGATCAAGCAGGTGGCGAGCCGGGCGTCAGCGGGCCGGGTTGCGGACGCCCTCGGCCAGTTCGGCGCTCAGCTTGCGCAGCGCGGTCAGGCCGGCGGCCTGGTCCGGGGCGTCCAGCACGCAGCGGACCAGCGCGCTGCCCACGATCACCGCGTCGGCGTACCCGGCGACGGTGGCGGCCTGCGCGCCGGTGCCCACGCCCAGCCCGACGCCGACCGGGATGTCGGTGACCTCGCGCAGCCGGGAGACCAGGACCGGGGCCGCCTCGGAGGTCTGCGCGCGGGCGCCGGTGACGCCCATGATCGCGGTGGCGTAGACGAAGCCGCGGCAGTGCTCGGCGGTCATCCGCAGCCGCGCGTCGGTCGAGGACGGTGAGACCAGGAACGTCCGGTCCAGGCCGTGCGCGTCGGAAGCGGCCAGCCACTCGGCGGCCTCGTCGGGGATCAGGTCCGGCGTGACCAGGCCGGTCCCACCGGCGGCGGCCATGTCGCGGGCGAACGCGTCGACGCCGTACTGCTCGATCGGGTTCCAGTAGGTCATGGTGACCACGCTCGCCCCGGTCGCGGCGACCGCCTCGACGACGCGCAGCGCGTCCGCGACGCGGACGCCACCGGCGAGCGCGATGTCGCTCGCCTTCTGGATGACCGGGCCGTCCATCACCGGATCGGAGTACGGGATCTCCACCTCGATGACGTCCACGCCCGCCTCGACCATGGCCTTCATGGCGGCGATGCTGCCCTCGACGGTCGGGAAACCGGCCGGCATGCAGCCGACCAGCACGGCCCGGCCGTCCGCCCGCGCCTTGTCGAAGGCGACCCCGATGCGGCTCACGCTGTCACTCCTTGTCGAGGATGCCGAAGTACGCGCCGGCGGTGTGCACGTCCTTGTCGCCCCGGCCGGACAGGTTGACCACGATCAACGGCTCCCGGCCCAGCTCCTCGGCGAGCCGGGGGGCGATCGCGCGGGCGCCGGCCAGCGCGTGCGCGCTCTCGATCGCCGGGATCACGCCCTCGGTGCGGCAGAGCAGCTCGAACGCGGCCATCGCGTCGGCGTCGTCGACCGGCAGGTACGTGGCCCGCCCGGTGTCGTGCAGCCAGGCGTGCTCCGGGCCGACGCCCGGGTAGTCCAGGCCGGCCGAGATCGAGTGCGACTCGATGGTCTGCCCGTCGGCGTCCTGCAGGACGTACGTGCGGGTGCCGTGCAGCACGCCCGACGAGCCGCCGGTGATGCTGGCGGCGTGCCGGCCGGTCCCGACGCCCTCGCCACCGGCCTCGAAGCCGTAGAGGCGGACCCCGGCGTCCGGCACGAACGCGTGGAAGATGCCCAGCGCGTTGGAGCCGCCGCCGACGCACGCCGCGACCGCGTCCGGCAGCGTGCCGGTCAGGTCCAGGCACTGCTGGCGGGCCTCCACGCCGATCCCGCGGACGAAGTCGCGGACCATCTCCGGGAACGGGTGCGGGCCGGCGGCGGTGCCGATCAGGTAGTGGGTGTCGTCGACGTTGGCGACCCAGTCCCGCATCGCCTCGTTCATCGCGTCCTTGAGCGTGCGCGAGCCGGTGGTCACCGGGACGACGGTGGCGCCGAGCATCCGCATCCGGGCCACGTTGAGCGCCTGCCGCTCGGTGTCCACCTGGCCCATGTAGACGACGCATTCCAGGTCGAACAGCGCGGCGGCGGTGGCGGTGGCCACGCCGTGCTGGCCGGCGCCGGTCTCCGCGATGACCCGCCGCTTGCCCATCCGCTTGGTGAGCAGCGCCTGGCCCAGCACGTTGCGGACCTTGTGCGCGCCGGTGTGGTTGAGGTCCTCCCGCTTGAGCAGGACCCGCGCCCCGACCTGCGCGGAGAAGCGCCGGGCCTCGTAGAGCATCGAGGGCGTGCCGGCGTAGTCACGCAGCAGCGCGTCGAACTCGGCGAGGAAGTCCTCGTCGCCCATCGCCTTGCGGTACGCCGCGTCCAGCTCGTCCAGCGCGGCGACGAGCGCCTCCGGGACGAACCGGCCGCCGAACCGGCCGAAGTGGCCGGCGGCGTCGGGAACCTGGCCGGCTGCGGGTGCGGCGCTCATCGCGGGCGTCCTCTCGGATCGGGTGGCCCGGCGGCTCAGCGCACCGGGCGGGGCGTGGCCGGGTGGTTACCGGCGTTGACCAGCTCGGCGACCGCTTCACGCGGGCTCTTCTGGGTGACCAGGCCCTCGCCCACCAGCACGGCGTCGGCGCCGGCGGAGGCGTACCGGATCAGGTCGTGCGGACCGCGCACCCCGGACTCGGCGATCTTGACGACGCTGCTCGGCAGGCCGGGCGCGATCCGCTCGAACACCGAGCGGTCGACCTCCAGCGTACGCAGGTCACGGGCGTTCACGCCGATCACCTGCGCGCCGGCCTCCAGGGCGCGGTCCGCCTCCTCCTCGGTGTGCACCTCGACCAACGCGGTCATGCCCAGCGACTCGATCCGCTCCAGCAGGCCGACCAGCACGTTCTGCTCCAGCGCGGCGACGATCAGCAGCACCAGGTCGGCGCCGTGCGCGCGGGCCTCGTGCACCTGGTAGCTGGAGACGACGAAGTCCTTGCGCAGCACCGGCACGTTCACCGCGGCCCGCACCGCCGCCAGGTCGTCGAGCGACCCGCCGAACCACCGGCCCTCGGTGAGCACGCTGATCGCCCGCGCTCCCCCGGCCGCGTAGTCACCGGCCAGGTCCGCCGGGTCGGCGATCTCGGCCAGCCGCCCCTTGGACGGCGACGAGCGCTTCACCTCGGCGATCACGGCCACGCCGGGCCGGCGCAGGGCCGCGTACGCGTCCAGCGGCGGCGGCGCGGCGGCGGCCAGCTCACGGATCCGCTCCAGCGGAACCTGCTCCTGCCGCCGGGCCACGTCCTCGCGCACACCGGCCAGGATCTCGTCGAGCACGCCTGCGGACGGCGCCGCTCCGGCGTCGTCCCCCTCCGCGTGCGCATGCTCAGCAGTCACCAACGGACTCCCCTCTCCGGGCGTCATGGGCCGATGCTAGGGGGCGCCACCTGGCGACAAGTGCCGGGGGGTATGGCGCACCTCACGACATGGGCTGTGGCATGATGGCCGACTTCCGGTGAACGCCACGTCACGCAGCGCCACGCTGGCATCGACCGTCACCCATCCCCCATCTCACCACGGTTGATCCGTCGCCGCAGCACCGCTCCCGCGCCGGGCTGTGACCAAGCTCAAGGACCTCCGGCCCTGCCCAGGTCGGGCCGCCTGGCGGACCGTTGACCTGTGCTTCACGAGGGCGAAACGTGAGCCCGGCAGCATCGTCCTCGGGCAGACTCGACACCGGCGGCTGACCACCGCCGACAACCATCTCGTGCGGGGTGACCATGAGCGCCAACGGGCCGAGCCAGACCATCGGCTTGACCACCATCTCCCGGACCGTCGCCTCCCTCGCCTTCGGCGTGGTGCACACGCTGGAGCGCGCGGTGGCCGGTGACGGCCGGACGCGTACCGCCCAGGGCAACGCCTGGGAGGCCGTCTGCGCCGACCGGGCCCGCGCCGCCCAGCGCCGCGAGCTGGAGCGGCTGGTGGCCGAGCTGACCGCCGCACGGGCCGCGGCCCGCCGCCGGCGCGACGCGCGCGAGGCGCAGCCGGTCAGCTGACCGTCGGGTCCTCGCCCCGGTCCAGCGCGTCCCACGCGTCCCGGGTGCCCCGCTCGACCGCCGGCCGGCCGGGCTCGACCGCCGGGACGGCCCGTCGCTCGTACCGCGCGCCCATCGCGGGCCAGCCCGCTGCGCGCAGCGCGGTGAACGCGCCGCCGGCCGCGAGGGCCAGGCCGCCGGCCAGCACCAGCGCCGGCCACTGGCGGCTCACCCCGGCCTCGGTGAGGCCGATCCCGCCGCCGACCGCCACGGCCACGCCGACCGCGCCCAGCAGCAGGCCCAGCAGCCGGCGCAGGCGGCCGCGGGTGGCGAGCACCGCGCCGCCGCCGGCCAGCCCCACGTAGGTCAGCGCCAGCACCCAGGGCAGCAGCTCCGCGCCGGTCCGGTCGGCCCGGCCGGGCGGCAGCGACCCCCGGGCGGTCATCTCCACCGACCAGGTCCGGGTCACCGCCCAGCAGGCCAGGCCCGCCCCGGCCAGGCAGAGCAGCACCGCGTACGCGAGTTCGCGCCGACCGCGGGCCGGCGGCGCGGTGGTGCCGGGCGCGCTCACCGGGCTGCCCGCAGCGTCTCGGCGGCCGCGATCGCGGCGAGGACGGCGGCGGCCTTGCTGCGCGTCTCCCGGTCCTCGGCGGCCGGATCGGAATCGGCCACGATCCCGGCGCCGGCCTGCACGTAGGCCCGGCCGTCGCGGATCAGCGCGGTACGGATCGCGATGGCCATGTCCAGGTCGCCGCCGAAGGCGAAGTAGCCGACGGTGCCGCCGTAGACGCCGCGCCGCACCGGCTCCAGCTCCTCGATGATCTCCATGGCGCGTACCTTGGGCGCGCCGCTGAGCGTGCCGGCCGGGAACGTGGCGGCGAGCGCGTCGAACGCGGTGCGGTCGGCGCGCAGCTCGCCGACGACCGTCGAGACGATGTGCATGACGTGGCTGTAGCGCTCGATGGTGGCGAACTCGGGCACCTCCACGGTGCCCGGCCGGCAGACCCGCCCCAGGTCGTTGCGGCCCAGGTCGACAAGCATGACGTGCTCGGCGCGTTCCTTGGGGTCGGCGAGCAGCTCGGCGGCGAGCCGGGCGTCGGCCTCCGGGGAGCCGCCGCGCGGCCGGGTGCCGGCGATCGGGTGCAGCAGGGCCCGCCGCCGCCCGTCCGGGCCGGCGCTGACCTTGAGGTGCGCCTCCGGGGACGACCCGACGATGTCGAAGCCGTCGAAGCGCAGCAGGTACATGTACGGGCTGGGGTTGGTGGTGCGCAGCACCCGGTAGACGTCCAGCGGGTCGGCCTCGGTGGGGCGCTCGAAACGCTGGCTGAGCACGATCTGGAAGCACTCGCCGGCGCGGATCGCCTCCTTGGCCGCCGCCACGGCCTTCGGGTAGCCGCCCTCCGGGGTCCGGCTGACCACCTCGCCGACGCCCGGCCGGCCGACGGTGGACACCATGGGCGGGATCGGTCGGGACAACGCGGTGGTCATGGCGTCCAGGCGACCCACCGCGTGGTGGTACGCGGCGTCGACCAGCTCCGCCCGCCCGGGCGTATCGAGCGGGGGCAGGACCGCGTTGGCGACCAGGATCGCCGAGCCCTCGTAGTGGTCGAGCACCACCAGGTCGGTGGCGAGCATCATGCCCAGCTCGGGCACGTCCAGCTCGTCCTCGGTCAGCTCGGGCAGCCGCTCGAAGCGGCGGACCAGGTCGTAGGCGAGGTAGCCGACCAGCCCGCCGGTCAGCGGCGGCATTCCGCCGGCCGGGTCCCAGGCCGGGCCGGCGAGCGCGTCGACCGACTCGCGGAGCACGGTGACCGGGTCCCCGGTGGTCGGTACGCCCGCGGGTGGCGTGCCGGTCCAGCGCGCCTCGCCGTCCCGCTCGGTGAGCGTGGCGCTGCTGCGGACGCCGATGAACGAGTACCGCGACCAGGCCGTGCCGGCCGAACCGACGCCCTGCTCGGCGGATTCCAGCAGGAACGTGCCGGGACCGCCGGCCAGCTTGCGGTAGACCCCGACCGGGGTCTCGGCGTCGGCGAGCAGCCGCCGGGTCACCGGCACGACCCGCCAGCGGGCGGCCAGGTCGGCGAAGGTGGACCGGTCCGGGCTGACGGTGCCGTCGGTCACGGGGTCTCCTCCGGTGAGCTGACCGGCAGGTCGGTGAAGAAGCAGGTGCGCTGCCCGGTGTGGCAGGCCGCGCCGACCTGCTCCACGCTGACCAGCAGCGCGTCGCCGTCGCAGTCCAGGGCCACCGAGCGCACGTACTGGTGGTTGCCGGAGGTGGCGCCCTTGACCCAGTACTCGCCGCGGCTGCGCGACCAGTAGGTGGCCCGGCCGGTGGTGAGCGTGCGGTGCAGCGCCTCGTCGTCCATCCAGGCGACCATCAGCACCTCGCCCGTGTCGTGGGCGCGGACCACGGCGGCGACCAGGCCGTCCGGGGTGCGGCGGAGTTTGGCCGCGATGGCCGGGTCGAGCCGGGACGGCCGGGCCGGGCCGGGACTGGGGGCGCCGGTCAGCGGCGCGTCAGGGGCGGGCACGGTTGACCATTCTCCCGCACGCGGCCCGGGTACCGCCGACGTGTCCCGGGAGGCGGGCGTCACCGTCGCCAGCGCCCGGCCCAGCTGCCGCAGGTAGCGGTCCGCCCGGCCGTCGGTGAGCGCCTCGGCCAGGTCGGTCCCGGTGGTCCGGGCGATCTCCGCCGCGTACGGGCGCACCAGCGGGAGGATGCCGGTGACCAGCCGTCCGGCGGCGGCGCCGACCTCGGCCGGGTCGCCGGGGCGCAGCCCGAGGCAGAGGAGCATGTCGTCGCGGTAGCCGGGCGGGGCGACCGGCAGGTCCAGCGCGGCGGTCAGGGCGGCCCGGCGGGACACCACGCGCACCGACGGGTTGGCCGGCCGCAGCACCGAGGGGCAGAGCCGGGCCAGGTCGGCCGCGGCGAGCCGGACCCCGACCGGGTCACCGGCCAGGCGCGCGGCGGCGACCTTGCCCAGCGTGGCGATCAGCTCCTCCAGGCGCGGCTCGTCGGCGGGCTGGCAGAGCACCGGCAGGTCGATCCGGCGCCGCCATTCCGGCACCGCCCAGAGCAGCCGGGCCGGCGCGGTGACCGGGAGGCCGAACGCCCAGTCGGCGGGCTGGCCGAGCCGGCGTACCCAGGAGCGGACGTCGCGGGCGGCCACGGAGACGTGCACCAGGCGGCCGCCGAACTCGGTCAGGTACGCCCGCCGGGCCGCGTACGGCGTGCCGCGGCGGGACGTGACCGGCCGGGGCCCGCCGGTGGCGCGTGGCTCGTCGGCGGCCACCAGCACGTCCACGTCCACGTCGCTGTGCTCGGTGGCGGCCCGCCGGGCGTGGCTGCCCCGCAGCATGATCCCGACGACCGGCCGGTCGGCGGCGTGCCGCAGGCGGGCGGCCCAGAGGTCGAGGAACCCGGTGTCGGACAACGGAGCTGGACCCACTGCCTCATGGTGCCGAAACCTGATCTTCCGATGCCGGACTCCCTGTCCGCCGCCGGGTGTTCAGCCCGACTCCTCCTCCGCCCGCCGGTACGCGTCGATCTTGTGTTCGAGAACCTTCAGGTCCTCCTCCAGCTCGGCCATCCGGGCCAGCACCCGGGCGCGGTGCGCCTCGAACAGCGCCCGCCGCGCGCCGAGCGTGCTGTCGCCGTGCCGGGCCAGCTCGGCGTAGCGGCGCATGTCGCGCACCGGCATCCCGGTGCGCCGCAGCCGGGTGAGCAGGAACAGCCAGTTGACGTCGGACTCGGTGTAGCGCCGGCGGCCGGAGGAGTCCCGTCCGACGCGGCCCACCAGCCCCTCCTGCTCGTACCAGCGCAGCGTGTAGGTGGTCAGGCCGACCCGTTCCGCCGCCTCACCCACGGTGAGGCTCGTCTCCCGCGTGCTGATGTCCACGCCCTCCAGGCTTCCAGTTCGAGCCCACTCGAAGTCAAGTCCCTCGTTGCCTCGCCGACGGAATTCATCTAGCGTTGAGTTCATCGGGTGATGAATTGACGGAGGCGAGCATGGACGACGCGGTGTCGGTCCGCGAGCTGGTGGTCGACCGGGGCGGGCGGCGGGTGCTGCACGGCATCACCTGCGGGGTGCCCCGGGGCACGGTGACCGGGCTGCTCGGGCCCAGCGGCAGCGGCAAGACCACGCTGATGCGCGCGGTGGTCGGCGTGCAGACGGTCGGCTCCGGCGCGGTCGACGTGCTCGGCCGCCCGGCCGGCTCGGCCGACCTGCGCCGCCGGGTGGGCTACCTGACCCAGGCGCCGAGCGTCTACGCCGACCTGACGGTGCGGGAGAACGCCCGCTACTTCGCGGTGCTCCAGGGCCGGGGCCGCGCCGAGGCCGACCGCGCGGTCACCGACGTCGGCCTGGGAAAGGCGGCCGACCAGCTCGTCGGCACGCTCTCCGGCGGCCAGCGCAGCCGCGCCTCGCTCGCGTGCGCGCTGGTCGGCGAGCCGGAGCTGGTCGTCCTCGACGAGCCGACGGTCGGCCAGGACCCGGTGCTGCGGGCCGACCTGTGGGCCCGGTTCCACGCCATGGCCGCCGCCGGCACCACGCTGCTGGTGTCCAGCCACGTGATGGACGAGGCCGCCCGCTGCGACCGACTGCTGCTGATCCGCGAGGGCCGGCTGGTCGCCGACGACACCCCGGCCGCGGTCCGCGCCGCCACCGGGACCGACGACCTGGAAGAGGCGTTCCTGCGCCTGATCCGCGACGCCGAGGGAGAGGCGCGATGAACGGACGGATCCTGGCCGCCACCACCGGGCGCATCCTGCGCCAGCTCCGGCACGACCGGCGGACCGTGGCGCTGCTCGTGGTGGTGCCGTCGGTGCTGCTCACGCTCGTCTACTTCATGTACGTCGACCAGCCCGCCCCGCCCGGCGCGCCCAGCACGTTCGACCGGGTGGCCCTGATCATGCTGGGCTTCTTTCCGTTCATCATCATGTTCCTCGTGACCAGCATCGCCATGCTCCGCGAGCGCACCACCGGCACGCTGGAGCGCCTGCTCACCACGCCGCTGGGCAAGCTCGACCTGCTCTTCGGGTACGGCATCGCGTTCGGCCTGGCCGGGGTGCTCCAGTCCACTGTCGCCTCGGTCGTCGCGTACCAGGTGTTCGGCCTGGAGACCGCGGGCAGCGCGTGGCTGGTCGTGCTGATCGCCGGGGTGAACGCGGTGCTGGCGGTGGCGCTCGGGCTGTTCTGCTCGGCGTTCGCCCGCACCGAGTTCCAGGCGGTCCAGTTCATGCCGGTGGTGGTGGCCCCGCAACTGCTGCTGTGCGGCCTGTTCGTGCCGCGCGACCAGATGGCCGGCTGGCTCCAGGCGGTCAGCGACGCGCTGCCGCTGTCGTACGCGGTCGAGGCGCTGCAGGAGGTCGGCGCGCACGCCGAGCCGACCGGGACGATGTGGCGGGACGTGGCGATCGTGACCGGGGCGGCGGTGGCGGCGCTGGTGCTGGCCGCCGCGACGCTGCGCCGGCGCAGCGGGTGAACGCGCGGCGCACCGGGCGGCGGCCCGGCACTCCGGACACCCGCGAGGCGATCCTCGCCGCGGCGCGGGAGGCGTTCGCCGAGCGGGGGTTCGACGCCGCGTCCATCCGGGCCATCGCCGCGGCGGCGGGCGTGGACCCGGCGCTCGTGCACCACTACTTCGGCGGCAAGGAGGAGCTGTTCCGGGCCGCGACGGCGTTCCCGGCCGACCCGGGACGGCTGCTGCCGGCGGTGCTCGCCGGCGGCCCGGACGCGCTCGGCGAGCGGATGGTCCGGGTGTTCCTGGAGGTCTGGGACTCCCCCACCGGCACCGCCGCGGTGGCGCTGCTGCGCTCGGCGGTCAGCAACGACTGGACGGCGCGCCTGCTGCGCGAGTTCCTGGTCACCCAGGTGCTGCGGCGGGTGCTCGACCAGCTCGACGTCGACCCGGCGCAGCGCGCGCTGCGCGGCGGCCTGGTCGCCACCCAGCTCGCCGGGCTGGCGATGATGCGGTACGTGCTCCGCCTCGACGCGGTCGCCACCGCCGAGCCGGCGACGCTGGTGGCCGCCGTCGGCCCGACGGTCCAGCGGTACCTCACCGGCGACATCACCTGAGCCGTCGCGGCTCAGGCCGCGGCCGCCCGGGGGCAGAGCATCGGGTGCAGCAGGCGGGACAGCTCCGCCACGTCGGCGACCGGCCGGGGGAAGGCGAGCCGGGCCCGCCGGGTCGCGCCGGGCCGCCCGTGCGCGACCAGCAGGCCGTACCTGTCGATCCGGACCACCCGCGGGATCTGGTCGCCGGGCAGGTCCAGCCGCCGCCGAAGGTAGTCGCCGACCTGCTCGGCGTGGTGGTCGGCCAGGTCCGCGAGCAGGGCGGCCTCGACCGGGTGCAGCGGGTCCGGCTCGGCCTCCGCGAACGCCTCCGGGTCGATCCGGCGCACCCGCCCGGCGCGTTCCCAGCGGGCCTCGGCCACCTCGAAGCGGTGCAGGTGGAACCGGCTGCCCACGTCGAGCAGATCGGCGACCGGGTCGGTGGCGGCGAAGTCGACCGCCGCGTCGCGCGCCGCGTCCCCGTTCAGCCGCGTCGCCCAGCCGGACACCCAGGCCCGGCCGAGCGAGGGCGCCCCGGCCGCCGGCGGCAGGTCGAGCACGTCGAGCACGGCGGCCACGTCGGCGTCGCCCGCCGGCGGCACGAGCGCCGCGGCAAGGTCACTGACCACGGGTACGAGCAGCAGCACCCGCCCGTCCGGGTCGACGGCGTGCCGGACCTGGTGCGGGCCGGGGTGCCGGGCCAGGTGGACGAGGGCGGGCAACCGGCCCGCGACAAGGGTTCGCACGATCTCCGCCGGGCTGGGCCGCATGATCCCGACCTCCTCAAGATAGGTTAGGCTTACCTAAGAAGCAGGCTAGACGATCGGAGACGCCCCCGTGAACCACCCCCGGCCCAAAGCCCGGCTCTCCCGGGCCCTCGGCATCCCGCTGACCCGCAAGTGCGTGCGGTACTTCGAGCGGCGCCCCTACCCCCCGGGCGTGCACGGCCGGTCCCGCCGCACCACCTCCGACTACCAGGTGCGGCTGCTGGAGAAGCAGCGGCTGCGCCACCAGTACAACGTCAGCGAGGCCCAGTTGCGCCGGCTGTTCGACGAGGCCGCCCGGGCCGCCGGCAAGACCGGCGACACGCTCGTCGCGCTGCTGGAACGACGCCTCGACGCGGTGGTCCTGCGGGCCGGGCTGGCCCGCAGCATCTACCAGGCCCGCCAGCTCGTCGGGCACGGCCACATCACCGTGGACGGGCGCAAGGTCGACCGGCCGTCGTACCGGCTGCGGCCCGGCCAGGTGGTCGGCGTACGCGAGCGCAGCCGCACGCTGCCACCGTTCCAGCTCGCCGCCGCCGGGGCGCACGCCGACGCGCAACCCCGGCCGTACCTGTCCGCGCAGCCGGCGCAGCTGCGCGCCACGCTGGTACGCGAACCGGCCCGGCACGAGGTGCCGGTGGTCTGCGACGAGCAACTGGTGGTGGAGTTCTACTCCCGCTGACCGGTTACCGGGTCTGCTCCAACCAGGACGCGTACAGCAGCGCGTACACGGAGTCGGTGTCGCGGACCAGCTCGTCGTGCGGGCCACGCTGCACGATCCGGCCCCGGTCCACCACGATCACCTCGTCCGCCGCCTGCGCGGTGGACAGCCGGTGCGCGATGGCGAGCGTGGTCCGCCCCCGGGTCACCGCGTCGAGCGTGCGTTGCAGGCGTACCTCGGTGGCCGGGTCGACGGCGCTCGTCGCCTCGTCCAGCACCAGCAGGTCCGGGTCCGCGACGTACGCCCGGGCCAGCGCCACGAGCTGCCGCTCGCCGACGCTGAGCGCCTCCCCGCGCTCACCGACCGGCGTGTCCAGCCCGGACGGCAGCCCGTCCAGCCAGTCGGCCAGGCCCAGCTCGCCGAAGGCGGCGGTGAGCCGCTCGTCGGTCAGGTCGGGGCGGGCGAAGCGGACGTTCTCCCCGACCGTGGCGTCGAACAGGAAGCCGTCCTGCGGCACCATCACCACCCGGGAACGCAGCGAGTCGAAACGCACCTGCCGCAGGTCGACGCCGGAGAGCAGCACCGCGCCCTCGGTCGGGTCCATCAGCCGGGTGAGCAGCTTGGCGAACGTGGTCTTGCCGCTGCCGGTCTCGCCCACCACCGCCACCCGGCTCTTGGCCGGGATGTCCAGCGTCACGTCGTGCAGCACCGGCGGGCCGCCCGGATAGGCGAACGTCACGCCGGCGAACCGGGCGTCCAGCGGCCCGGGCGGCAGCTCCCGCCCCTGCTCGCCCGGGTCGGCCACGTCCGGGGAGACGTCCAGCACGTCCAGCACCCGGCGCCAGCCGGCGATCGCGTTCTGCGCCTCGTTGAGCACCTCGGTGGCGATCTGCACCGGCTGGATGAACAGCGTGACCAGGAACAGGAACGCGGTGAGCTGGCCGACCGACAGCGTGCGGTCGACGCCCAGGCTCACCCCGACCACGACCACGCCGGCCAGCGCCAGCCCGGCCGCCAGCTCCCCCACCGAGCTGCCCATGATGCTGATCCGGATCGCCCGCTGCTGGGCCACCCGCTGACCGTCGATGGCCGTGTCGAGCCGCCGCGCGGTCCGCCCGGCGATGCCGTACGCCCGGATCACCGGCGCGCCCACCACGCTCTCGCCGATCGCGCCGAGCAGCGTGCCGGTGCGCTGCCGCACCAGGCCGTAGGCCCCGGCGAGGCGGCGCTGCAACTGCCGGATCACCAGCACCGCCGGCGCGAACGCGACGAGCACCACGAGCGTCAACTGCCAGGAGTACGCGAGCATCACCGCTGTGGTCACCAGCAGCTGGCCCAGGTTGACGATCAGGATCACGCCGCCCCACTGCAGGAACTGGGTGATCTGGTCGACGTCGCTGGTCACCCGGGAGACCAGCGAGCCGCGCCGCTCGGACTGCTGGTGCAGCATGGACAGGTCGTGCACGTGCCGGAACGCCCGGGTGCGCACCCCGGCCAGGGCCGTCTCGCTCACCGTGAACAGCCGGCGCATCATCAGGTAGCCGCAGGCGGTGGTGACCACCAGCACCCCGGCGGTGATCGCCACGGTGAGCGAGATGACGTTCAGGTCGAGCCCGCCGACGATGCCGTGGTCGATGCCGCGCTGCACCGCCACCGGCACGGCGACCCGGCCGACCATGTAGACCAGCGCCAGCGCGAGCGTGCCGGCGAGACCGGTGCGCAGCTCCGGGGAGAGCGCCAGCCCGCGCCGCAACGTCTGCCAGGTCGACTCGGTGGTCTCGGTGCTCCGGTCCGCCTCCGCCGTCGTCGCGCTCACCGCTCCACCTCCAGGCCGGAGGCCAGCGGCGTGACCTCGTCGTACGTCTGCTTGTGCTCGCGTTCCTGCTCGGCCTGCTCGTACGCGGTGACCAGGTCGGCGTAGCCGGGCACGGTGGCCAGCAGCTCGGTGTGGGCGCCGCGGGCGACCACCCGGCCCTGCTCCACGTAGATCACCTCGTCGGCGAGCGCGATGGTGGCCCGGCGGTACGCCACCACCAGGATCGACGCCGGGGCGCCGCCGTCGGCGGGCGCGCGCAGCCCGGCCAGGATGGCCGCCTCGACGCGCGGGTCGACAGCGCTCGTGGCGTCGTCGAGCACCAGCAGCCGGGGGCGCCCGGCCAGCGCCCGGGCCAGCGTCAGCCGCTGCCGCTGCCCGCCGGACAGCGAGGTGCCCCGCTCGCCGACCATGGTGTCCAGCCCGTCCGGCAGCGCGGCCACGAAGCCGTCCGCCTCGGCCAGCCGCAGCGCCGCCCACACCTCGTCGTCGCCGATGCCGGCCCGGTCCAGCGCGATGTTGGCCCGGACCGTGTCGTCGAAGACGAACGGCACCTGCGCCACCAGCGCCACGTTGCCGGCGAGCGAGGCGGCGGTCAGTTCCCGCACGTCCACGCCGTCCAGCGTGACCCGCCCGGCGCCCGGGTCGACCAGGCGCACGGCCAACGACGCGATCGTGGACTTGCCCGAACCGGTGGGCCCGACCAGGGCGACGGTCTTCCCGGCCGGCACGGTGAACGTCACCTCGCCGAGCACCTGGGCGCCGGGCAGGTGCGCCTCGGCCGGCTCGTACGCGAAGTGCACGTCGTGGAACGCGAGCGTGGCCGGCGTACGGGTGGCCGGGTCGAGCGTCCTCGTGCCGTACGGCATCTCGCCTGTCGCGTCGAGCACCCGGCGCACCCGGTCCCACCCGGCGACGCTACGCGGCAGCTCGGCCAGCACCCAGCCGATGGCGCGCACCGGGAAGGCCAGCACGGTGAACAGGAACGCGACGCTGACCAGCTCGGACACGGTGATCGCGCCCTGCCGCAGCCGGATCGCGCCGACCACCAGCACGGCGAGCGTGCCGAGGCTGGGCAGCGTCTCCAGCATCGGGTCGAAGACGCCGCGCAGCCGGCCGACCGAGATCAGCGCGTCCCGCAGCTCGCCGGCGCGGGCGGCGAAACGGGCGGTCTCCTGGGCCTCGCGGCCCATCGTCTTGACCACCAGCGCGCCGTCGAAGCTCTCGTGCGCGATGCCGCTGACCTCGGCGCGCAGCCGCTGCGCCCGGGCCTGCCGGGGCGCCATCCGGCGGGAGTAGACCACGTTGAGCGCGAACAGCGCGGGGAACACGGCGAGGCCGACCAGGGCCAGCGCCCAGTCGGTGACGAACAGTGACGCCACCGCGCCGACCAGCATCACCAGCGTGCCGACCGCGAACGGCAGCGGCGCGATCGGGTACCAGGCCGCCTCCACGTCGGAGTTGGCGTTCGACAGCAGCGTGCCGGTGGAGTTGCGGTGGTGCCAGGCCAGCGGCAGTTCCAGGTAGCGGCGGGTGACCCGGCGGCGGTAGGCGGCCTGGAGCCGGTACTGCATGTAACCGGCGCCGAGCCGCCGGCCGAAGATGCCGACGACCCGCAGCACGCTGATGCCGAGCAGCGCCGCCGCGGCCAGCGCCAGGGTCCCGCGGGCCACCTCGCCGCGCTCGACCGCGGGCACGACGACCTTGCCGACCACCCCGCCGACCACGTACGCGCTGGCGATCACCAGGAGGCCGAACAGCACGCTGCCGCTGACCGCCACCGCGAAGATCCGCGGCTGTTCCCGGATGGCCCGGCCGAGCACCCGTAGCCCTCTGCCGAGCACGTCCCGACTTGTCCCGCTCGCCACGTTCGCCCCCGCCGTAAGCCGCAATTTTCTCCCCCATCCTTACCGCTCGCCGCCAGCTCCGCCGACCCGGCCGGGATATGTCCGCCGTCACGTTCGCACCGGACCTGGGCGGACACCGGCCCTCGATACTCGCGGCCCGCCGTAGCGCCGGGCGTGGCGCGCCGATCGGCCGCGACGGGCCTACGATCGGGCCATGCCGCGGTACGCCCGAACGGAGCGCGAGGCGCTCGCCGACCTGATGCTGGAGCTGGGACCGGACGCGCCGACTGTGAACGAGGGGTGGACCACCCGCGACCTGGCGGCGCACCTGCTGGTGCGGGAGCGCCGGCCGGACGCGGCGGGCGGGATCCTGCTGCCGCCGCTGCGCGGCTACGGCGAGTCGGTCCGCAGGCGGATCGCCGCCGGGCCGTACGCCGACCTGATCGCCCGGGTCCGCCGTCCCCCGGTGTGGAGCCCGGTGAGCAACCCGCTCACCGACGAGATCGCGAACGGGATGGAGTTCTTCATCCACCACGAGGACGTCCGCCGGGCCCGGCCGGGCTGGCAGCCGCGTGACCTGCCGGCCGGGCAGCAGGCGGTGCTCTGGAAGCGGGTCGCCCTGCTGGCCCGGATGGCGCTGCGGCGCTTCCCGGCCGAGGTGCTGGTGCAGGCGCCGGGGCACGGCGAGCTGCGGGCCGGTGGCGGCGGCGAGCGGCTGCGGCTGGTCGGCGCGCCGGGGGAACTCGTGCTGTTCCTCACCGGGCGGCAGCGGGTGGCCCGGGTCCAGGTGGACGGTCCGGCCGAGCGCGCCGAGCGTCTGCGTACCGCCGAACTGGGCCTGTGACAGACGTTTCCGCCCGCCCACCCAGGCGATCGTAGAATGTGGACACCCGGCGTTCGATAACGTTCGCCGGCTGCCGTACGCTCCTGCGCACCGGCCCGACCCTGCGGGGCGGCGGACAGGGGACGACGATGCGGGACTTCGCGCTCTCGGCGCTGCACGAGCCGCCCTTTCCCTCCCGGTGTCACCCGGCCGCGGACGAGGTGGCCGCGCAGAGCGTCGCCTGGGTGCGCGGTTTCGGCCTGGTCAAGACCCAGGCCGGCCTGCTGCGGCTGGCCGGCGCCCATGCCTCGGAGCTGGCCGGACGGGCCTGCCCCGAGGCGTCCCCGGCCGGTCTGCGGCTGCTCACCGACCTGATCAACTGGCTGTTCGTGGTGGACGACGCCTGCGACGACGACGGGCTGGGCGCCGCGCCGACGGTGCTCGCGCCCACCCTGGCGGCGCTGCTGGAAGTGCTCGACCGGCACGGTGACCCGGACGCGCCCGCGCCCACCGACGCCGGCCCGATGGGCCTGGCGCTGCACGATCTGTGCCGGCGGGCGCGCGGCCGGGGCCGGCCGGCGCACCTGATGCGGCTGGTGAGCCAGTTGCGGGAGTACCTGCTGGCGCTGCTGTGGGAGGCGGCGAACCGGGAGCGCCGGCGCGTGCCCGGGGTCGCCGAGTACGTGCAGATGCGCCGCCACACCGGCGGCGTACGCCCCAGCTTCACGGTGACCGACCTGGCCCGCCCGTCCCTGCCCCGGGCCGACCAGCGGGCGACCCCGGCGCTCACCGCGCTGGACGCCCTCGCCACCGACCTGGTCTGCTGGTGCAACGACGTGTTCTCCTACGGCAAGGAGCGGGGCGTCACCCCGGACGCGCACAACCTGGTGACCACGATCGCGGGCGAGACCGGGCAGGACGAGTCGGCGGCGCTGAACGCGGCGGCGAACCGCTTCAACGCGGCCCTCGCCTCGTACGCGGAGCGGGACGCGGCGTTGAGCGCCGGGGCCGACGAGGGGATGCGGGCGTTCCTGGACACCCGCCGGGACTGGATCCGGGCCACCTACGACTGGTCCCGCGCCGCCAGCCGATATGCCTGATCCGATTCCAGAAGTCGGGACCGGTGGCGACTCGGCCGATCAGGGCTAGCCGCTGGCCGGGTACAGGCAATACCCTTCGGTAACCGCAGACCGGCGTGACCCCCGTCACGTCCCTCCACCCCTGAAGGCGGCTACAGCGATGGCTCTCGATGTACCGTACCGTTCCGTACCCGACATGTTCCTCAAGCGCGTGGCGGACTCCCCCGACCGCCAGGCGTTCGCTCACCCCGCACCCGACGACTCGGGCCCGGTCTGGCTGACGTGGGAGCAGGTCGGGCAGCGCGCGAAGGCGATCGCCGCCGGGTTGCACGGGCTCGGTGTCGGCCTGGAGAACCCGGTGGCGATCCTGGCCAACACCCGGCTGGAGTGGGTGCTGGCCGACTTCGGCATCATGTGCGCCGGTGGGGCCACCACCACCGTCTACCCGACCACCGAGCCCGACGACGCGGTCTACATCATCGCCGACTCCGGCTCGAAGGTGCTGTTCGCGGAGAACCCGGCCCAGGCGGCGAAGATCGCCGGAGCGGACCTGCCCGCGCTGACCCACGTGGTGCTCTTCGACGGCGCGCCCGACCCGGCCGCCGCCGTCCCGCAGCTCACCCTGGCCGAGCTGGAGGAGCGCGGCGCCGCCGCGCTGAGCGCCGAGCCCGACCTGATCGACATGCTCGTGGCCGGCATCGGCCCGGACCACCTGGCGACGCTCATCTACACCTCGGGCACCACCGGCCGCCCGAAGGGCGTGGAGCTGCTGCACGGCGGCTGGTGCTGGGAGGGCGTGGCGCAGGCCGAGCTGGGCCTGCTGCGCACCGACGACCTGCAGTACCTGTGGCTGCCGCTGTCGCACTCGTTCGGCAAGACGCTGCTCTGCGGCGCCACCCACGTCGGCCTGCCCACGTACGTCGACGGCCGGGTGGACAAGCTGGTCGACCTGCTCGGCGTGATCCGGCCGACGCTGATGTGCGGCGCGCCCCGGGTCTTCGAGAAGGTCTACAACAAGGCGGTCACCACCGCGCAGGGCGCGGGCGGCGCGAAGGCCAAGATCTTCGCCTGGGGCGTCGAGGTCGGCAAGGAGAAGGTCGCGCTGGAGCAGGCCGGCAAGCCGGTGCCGGCCGGGCTGCGGATGAAGTACGCGCTGGCCGAGAAGCTGGTGTTCAGCAAGCTGCAGGCCCGGCTCGGCGGCCGGATGCGGGTGCTGGTCTCCGGCGCGGCGCCGCTGAGCAAGGAGATCGCCACCTTCTTCGCCGCCGCCAACCTGCCCATCTCCGAGGGCTACGGCCTGACCGAGACCAGCGCCGGCGCGTTCGTGAACCCGCCCGACGGGCTGAAGATCGGCAGCGTGGGCCGGGCCATGGGTGATCTGGAGTGCCGGATCGACACCGACGGCGAGATCCTGATGCGGGGCAAGCCGGTCATGCGGGGTTACCACAACCTCCCCGAGGAGACCGCCGCCGCGTTCACCGAGGACGGCTTCTTCCGCAGCGGCGACATCGGCACGCTCGACGACGACGGCTACCTGCGCATCACCGACCGCAAGAAGGACCTGGTCAAGACGTCCGGCGGCAAGTACGTCGCGCCGTCGCACATCGAGGGCATGTTCAAGGCGGTCTGCCCGTACACCTCGCAGGCGGTGGTGATCGGGCAGGCGCGCAACTACTGCACCATGCTCGTCACGCTGGACCCGGACGCGATCAAGGGCTGGGCCGCCGGCACCCCGCTGGAGGGCAGCGACTACACCACGATCGTCACCTCGCCGCAGGCGCGGGAGATGGTCGAGGGGTACGTCGCCGAGCTGAACGCCAAGCTCAACCGCTGGGAGACGATCAAGAAGGTGACGATCCTCCCCCGTGACCTCACCATCGAGGACGGCGAGGTCACGCCGTCGCTGAAGATCAAGCGCCGGAGCGTGGAGACGAACTTCTCCTCCGAGATCGACAAGATGTACGAGGGCACGCTCGCCGAGCTGTGACCCGCACCGCCAGCCGGTAGCGCCGGCCGTGCCCCACCGTCCCGGGGCACGGCCGTTCGCGTCGGCGCCGGTCAGAGGTGCTGCTGCCGCCAGCGGCTCTGCTCGGCCTCGGCGGCGATCTGCTCCTCCAGCGCGAGCTGGCGTACCCGGCGCCGGTGACCGTTCTCGCCCCGGGTCTCCCAGGCCACTCCCGCGCCGGTGACCACCGCCAGCACGATCAGCGCGACCAGCTCCGGCACACGGAACACGAATGGGGCGACCGCGGTCAGCGCCCCCACGGTGGTCAGCAGCCGCCAGTGGATCTCGCGCAGCGCCACCCACCAGCACCCGGCGACGCCGAGCAGGTGCAACGCGACCCCGCCGAACAGGATCGCGCCCCAGAAGTCGCCGAGCGGCAGCCCCCAGGCGGGCGTGTGCGGATCGGCGGC
This sequence comes from Micromonospora sp. NBRC 110037, assembly GCF_001652995.1. NCBI lineage: Bacteria > Bacillati > Actinomycetota > Actinomycetes > Micromonosporales > Micromonosporaceae > Micromonospora > Micromonospora sp. NBRC 110037. Next base: position 150,424 of record NZ_BBVA01000002.1, on the reverse strand, counting down.
CTCGGCCAGCAGGTCCTTGAGGCCGAGCGCGTAGAGGATGATCCCGGCGACTATCGGCAGGTGCAGGAACGTGTACGCGGTGCGGGCCAGCCGCAGCCGTGTGGCGCGGTCCCGGGCCTGGTGCAGGACCTGTTCCATGGCGAACGCCAGCGTGTCGAAGTACGCCCACCACAGCGCCGCCACGACCGTGATGCCGAGCAACGCGGCGATCGCCACCGGGCCGGTGAGCGGCAGCCCGCGCTTCGGGCCGAGCCCCAGCGCGATGATCGACTCGCCGAGTGCGACGAGCACGATGAGCGCGTGCCGTTCCGCCCAGTGCCCGGCCGAGAGCACCACCCACCACTGCTGGCCCAGGACCGTCCCGGCGACGTACTCGACAAGCAGCGCCAGCGTCCAGAGCGCCAGTTGCAGCCCGACCGCGAACCGCTCCTGCGGCAGCCGGCCGGGGAGTGTGCCGGCGACGACAAGCAGCGCCGTGGCCACCGTCGGGGCCAGGAAGCGCATCCGCAGTCCCCGGCGCCGGGCCGGGTCGGCGCGGTCGGCCCAGGCGAAGACGGTGAGCTGGGCGGTCCGGATCACGAAGTAGCACGCGGCGAAGACCAGCGGCCCGGGCAGCCAGCCACCGCTGTTGGCGAACGCGCTGGGCGTGCTGAGCACGAGCAGGAACGTGGCCGCCACGGTGACGACGCCGATCAGCGGCAGCATCCCCTGGTCGGCGCGGAACGCGTTGCCCATCCGGGCGAAGCCGGTCCACGACCACCAGAGCAGCGCCAGCACCAGCAGGAACCGGTAGAGGTTGGCGGGCGTGAGCACCGAGGCGGTGAGCGTGGTGACGCTCAGGAACGCGAAGACGAAGACCAGGTCGTAGAAGAGCTCCAGCCGGGTGGTGCGGGAGCCCGGCGCGCTGCGCTGCACCGCCCACGACCACCGGACCGCGTCCCCGTCTCCCACCCGGGCAGTGTGCGGGCGCGGACCCGCCCGCAGCTGTGGTTCGGGCGGTTCACCACCGGATCGGGCGGGCGGTCAGGCGATGACGCTCGGCTCGCGCCACTGCGGGCGGCTGGTGCGGTCCAGGTCGTAGCGCACCGCGGCGAGCCGGCCCACCGCTTCCACCAGTTCCTCGGCGGGCAGCGTGAAGGGCAACCGCAGGAAGCGCTCGAGCGTCCCGTCCAGGCCGAACCGGGGTCCGGGCGCCAGCCGTACGCCGACCTCCTCGGCGGCCCGGGCCAGCGCGCTGGAGATCGGGCCGTCCAGCTCGGCCCAGAGCGTCACGCCGCCGCGCGGCGGCGTGACCCGCCAGTCGGGCAGCTGCTCCGCGAGCGCCGCGACCAGGGCGTCGCGCTGCGCGGCGAGCTGGGCCCGGCGGGCGGCCACGATGGCCGGCGCCTCGGCGAGCAGGTGCACGGCGACGAGCTGGTCGAGCACCGGGCTGGCCATGTCCACCCCGACCCGGGCCGCGGCGAGCCGCTGCACCTGGGGCGCGGAGGCGCGGACCCAGCCGATCCGCAGGCCGCCCCAGTAGGGCTTGCTCATCCCGCCGATGCTGATCACCCGGGAGTGCCTGTCGAAGACCGCGACCGGCGGCGGCAGCGGGGTGCCGTCCAGCGGCAGGTCGACGAAGGACTCGTCGACGACGAGGTCGGTGCCGGCCGCGTGGGCCGCGCCGACCAGCCGTTCGCGCAGGTCGGCCGCCATCAGGTGGCCGGTCGGGTTGTGGAACTCCGGGATCACGTACGCGAGCTTCGGCCGGGTCTGCCGGATGCTGCCGAGCAGCAGCTCGGCGTCCCAGCCCTCGTCGGACAGGCCGTGCGTGGCGATCCGGGCGCGCCGGGCGGCCAGCGCGGCCAGCGCGTTGGGGTAGGTGGGTGACTCGACGAGCACCGCGCCACCGGGCGACAGGGCCAGCCGCAGCACCAGGTCCAGCGCGTGCTGGGTGCCGCTGGTGACCATGATCTGCTCCGGGCTGGTGGGCAGCCCGCGCTCGGTGTACCCGCGGGCCACCGCCTCCCGCAGCTCGATGATGCCGGTCGGGTGGTAGCCGGCCCCGCCGAGGTAGCGGGGCAGGTCCTCGGCGGCCGCCCGGGCGGCCGGGACGAGCTGCGGCGGCGCGGACAGCGCGGCCACGCCGAGGTCGATCATGTCGCGGTCGTCCAGCGGCGTCCACAGCCCGGTGCTGGCGACCCGGTGGCCGCCGGGCAGCATGGTCCAGCTCCCGGCGCCCCGGCGGCTGGCCAGGTGGCCGCTCTCCCGCAGTTCCCGGTACGCGGCGGTGACAGTGGTCCGGCTGATCCGCAGCGCCTCGGCCAGTTCCCGCTCGGCCGGCAGGCGTACCCCCAGGGGCAGCCGGCCGTCGGCGAGCAGGCCCCGGACGGCGCCGGCGAGCGCGGCGTAGTCGGGGCTGCGGCGGCGGCCCGGCAGCGCATGCCACTGGCCGAGGAGTCGCGCCAATTGGACGCCGCGCACCTGGCTGGTCATGGCCACACCTCCGAAATTGGACCCCTTACGTCCTGCAATTGGCCCCTAGGGTGGCATGCATGGCACCGCTTGGCAATCTCGGGCACCGTTCGGCTCGACGACTCACCCAGCTCTACGCCGGGCTCGTCCTGTACGGCCTCAGCATGGCGCTGATGATCCGGTCGGAGCTGGGGCTGGACCCGTGGGACGTGTTCCACCAGGGGCTCGCCCGGCAGACCGGTCTCTCCTTCGGCACCGTCACCATCGCCGTCGGCGCTCTCGTGCTGCTGCTCTGGATCCCGCTGCGGCAGCGGCCCGGCCTCGGCACGGTCAGCAACGTCGTGGTCATCGGCCTGGTCGTCGACGCCACCCTGGCCGTGCTGCCGCCCGGTGAGGGCATGCCGGCGCGTGCCGCGATGCTCGTGGCCGGGATCGTCGCCAACGGCGCCGCCACCGGGCTCTACCTCGGCGCCGGGCTCGGCCCCGGGCCCCGCGACGGTCTGATGACCGGATTCGTCGCCCGTCATCCCCGCTTCTCGGTGCGGCTGGTCCGCACGAGCATCGAGGTCACCGTGCTGGCCCTCGGCTGGCTGCTCGGCGGAACCGTCGGCCTCGGCACCGTGGCGTACGCGCTGACCATCGGCCCGCTCGCCCAGTTCTTCATCCCGGTCTTCGCGCTGCCCGCACGTCCGGCGAGCGGCGCTTACGCTACGTGACCGGCGCCGGGCCGACCGCCACGGCCCGAAGCGATCCGCAACGCGCTGAGCTGCGGTGACGAAGAACAGCAAAACCAGGTGTTTCCTCCGCCGTCGCGGCCGGGCATCATTCCTGCATGGGGGAGAACGGATGGCGTTGGAGCGACGCCTGGATCTTCGTCGCGCTTGTCATCGCCAGTGGCGCCGGCCGGCACCGGCGGTCCGCGTCGACACGCCGCCCCGAAGGCGTACGACTGGCCGACGTCCTCTCCACCGCCGACCACCTCAACCAGGCCATCCCCGAGCGGCACGAGGTGGAGGGCGCGGTCCGGCGGCTCGTCGGCGCGGGCCTGGTCAGCGTCGCCGACGGCTGGTTCCGGGTCACACCGGACGGTGAGCGGCTCTGGCGCACCCGCCCCAGCGCCGGGCTCGGCACCACTGTGGACACCGTGCAGGGCGTGCTGACCCGCCGGCACCCGCCCGGTGAGTCCGAGTGGCAGCTCGACGAGGACGATCACGCCGCCGCCGTGCAGGAGTACGTGGTCCGCTCGATCCCGATGCCGCGCCGCTCCCCCGAGGGGCACTCCGGCCGGCAGTGAGCGCGCCTCAGCGCACCGGGTGCCCGGCGCCGCGCAGCGCGTCCTTGACCTCGCCGACGGTCAGCTCACCGAAGTGGAAGACGCTCGCCGCGAGCACCGCGTCCGCCCCCGCGCCGACGGCCGGCGGGAAGTGCGCCACCTCGCCCGCGCCGCCGCTGGCGATCACCGGCACGTCGACCACCTCCCGGACCGCCTGGATCAGCGGCAGGTCGAACCCGGCCTTGGTGCCGTCGGCGTCCATCGAGTTGAGCAGGATCTCCCCCGCGCCCAGCTCGGCGCCGCGCGCCGCCCACTCGACCGCGTCCAGCCCGGTGCCCCGCCGCCCGCCGTGCGTGGTCACCTCGAAACCGCTCGGCGTCGTGCCGTCGGGCGCGCGGCGCACGTCCAGCGAGAGCACCAGCACCTGACTGCCGAACCGGTCGGCGATCTCGGCGATCAGCTCCGGGCGGGCGATGGCGGCGGTGTTCACGCCCACCTTGTCCGCCCCGGCCCGCAGCAGCGTGTCGACGTCGGCGACCTGGCGGACGCCGCCGCCCACGGTGAGCGGGATGAAGACCGACTCGGCGGTACGCCGCACCACGTCCAGCATGGTGCCGCGGTCACTGGACGAGGCGGTGACGTCGAGGAAGGTCAGCTCGTCCGCGCCGGCCCGGTCGTACGCCGCCGCCAGCTCCACCGGGTCGCCCGCGTCGCGCAGGTCGAGGAAGTTGACCCCCTTGACCACGCGCCCGGCGTCCACGTCCAGACACGGGATGACCCGTACCGCCACCGTCATGCCCCGAGCCTAGCCAACGCGCGGGCGGTGGTGACCCGCCGGTGAGGCCGGTCACCACCGCCCGTGGTGGTACGGGTTCACGCCGGTCAGAGACGGACCAGCATCTTGCCGAGGTTCTCGCCGCGCAGCAGGCCGAGGAACGCCTCCGGGGCCTGCTCGATGCCGTCGACGATCGTCTCGTCGTACGACAGCCGGCCCTCGCGCAGCCAGCCCGCCACCTCCTGCACGAACTGCTCCCGCAGGTGACCGTGGTCACTGACGAGGAACCCGCGCAGCGTCAGGCGTTTGCCGATCACCAGCGCCAGGTTGCGCGGCGCGGCCGGCGGCTCGGTGGCGTTGTACTGCGCGATCATGCCGCAGATGGCGGCCCGGCCGTGCACGTTCATCGCCCCGATCGCGGCCTCCAGGTGGTCGCCGCCGACGTTGTCGAAGTACACGTCGACGCCGTCCGGCGCGGCCGCCCTGAGCTGCTTGGACACCGGGCCGTCGTGGTAGTCGAACGCGGCGTCGAAGCCGAGCGCGGTGAGCCGTTCCACCTTCGCCGCGGAGCCGGCGCTGCCGATCACCCGGCCGGCGCCGCGCAGCTTCGCGATCTGGCCGACCATGCTGCCCACCGCGCCGGCCGCGCCGGAGACGAAGACGGTCTCCCCCGGCTTCATGGCGGCCACGTCGAGCAGCCCGGCGTACGCGGTCAGCCCGGTCATGCCGAGCACGCCCAGATGGGCGGTCACCGGTGCCAGGTCCGGGTCGATCTTGCGCGCGCCCTTGGCGTCCACCAGCGCGTACTCGCGCCAGCCCAGCCCGTGCAGCACCGTGTCGCCGGGCTTGACGCCGCCGGCCTCGCCGGCCACCACCTCACCGATCGCGCCCCCGTCGAGCGGGGCGTCGAGCGCGAACGGCGGCACGTACGACTTGACGTCGTTCATCCGCCCGCGCATGTACGGGTCGACGGACATGAACCGGTTGCGGACCACCACCTGCCCCGGGCCCGGCGTCGGCACCTCGGTGGTGACCAGCCGGAAGTTCTCCGCGGTCGGCCAGCCCTGCGGCCGGGACGCCAGATGGATCTCCCGGTTCATCCCGCTCATCGGGCCTCGCGGACCGTGCGGGTGACCTCGACGTTGCCCCGGGTCGCGTTGGAGTAGGGGCAGACCTGGTGGGCCGCGTCGACCAACTGCTCGGCGGCCGCGCGCTCGACCGCGGGCAGGTCCACCACGAGCGTCACGGCGAGGCCGAAGCCGCCGCTGCCGTTCGGGCCGATGCCCACCTCGGCCTCGACCACCGAGCCGGAGACGTCCGCCTTGGCCTTGCGGGCGACCACGCGCAGCGCGGAGTGGAAGCAGGCCGCGTAGCCGGCCGCGAAGAGCTGCTCCGGGTTGGCCGCGCCGCCGGCGCCACCCATCTCCTTCGGTACGGCGAGGTCCAGCTCGACCGTGCCGTCGGAGGTGCGGACGTGACCGTCGCGGCCGTCGCCGGTGGCGCGGGCGGAGGCGGTGTAGAGCACCTGCATGTCACTGCTCCTTCTGTCGGTGGATCGTCTCGGTGACCCGGGTGAGGATGCCGTGGAGGAAGACCAGTTCGGCCTCGGTGAGCCCGGTGGCGGTGGCCACCTGCCGCGGCACGTCACACATCCGCTCCCGCAGGGCCCGGCCCTGGCCGGTGAGGCCCACCTCGACCCGGCGCTCGTCGGCAGCCGAGCGGGTACGCACCACCAGGCCGGCCGCCTCCAGCCGCTTGAGCAGCGGGGAGAGCGTGCCGGAGTCGAGCCGGAGCGCGGCGCCGAGCTCGGAGACCGTGGGGGCGTCGTCGTCACGCTCCCAGAGCACCAGCAGCACCAGGTACTGCGGGTAGGTCAGGCCGCGCTCGTCGAGGATGGGCCGGTAGACGTCGGTCATGGCGCGCGACGCCGCGTAGAGGGCGAAGCACACCTGCCGGCGCAGCACCAGATCATCGGTCACCGTGGAACCGTAACGCACAATTAAGTTGCGCACAACCGATCGGCGTGTGGTCCGGGGCGCGCGAGGCACCCCGGACCGCCTCAGGCGGGGAGGTACGCCTCCAGCTCGACCTCGACCAGCAGGTCCGGGTCGATCAGCCCGGCCACCACCACCATCGTCGCCACCGGGCGTACCGGGCCGAACACCGCGTTGTGCGCCCGGCCCACCTCGTCGGCGAAGATCCGGTCCGTCACGTACATCCGGGTCCGCACCACGTCGCCCGGACCGGCGCCCACCTCGGCCAGCGCGTCCAGGCCGATCCGGATCGCCTGCGCGGTCTGCGCCGCCGCGTCGCCGGCGTGCGCCACCCGGCCGTCCACAGTCGAGGTGCAGCCGGCCGTGATCGCCAGCGAACCGGCCCGGACCACCCGCGAGTAGCCGTACAGCGCCTCCCACGGGCCGCCCGAGCCGAGCCGGGTCACCACACCGGCGTCCGCCGGCGGCTCGGGCGGCGCGGCGGTCACGCGCCGGCCCGCAGCGTCGCCAGCGCCTCGGCGACGGTGAACGCGCCCGCGTAGAGCGCCTTCCCGGCGATCACGCCCTCCACGCCCACCGGCTCCAGCGTGGCCAGCGCCCGCAGGTCGTCGAGCGTGGACACGCCGCCGGAGGCGATCACCGGGGCGTCGGTGCGGGCACACACCTCGCGCAGCAGGTCCAGGTTCGGCCCGCGCATGGTGCCGTCCTTGGTGATGTCGGTGACCACGTACCGCGCCGCGCCCGCCGCGTCCAGCCGGGCCAGCACCTCGTACAGGTCACCGCCGTCGCGGGTCCAGCCGCGCGCCGACAGGGTACGGCCGCGCACGTCCAGCCCGATCGCCACCCGGTCGCCGTACTCGCCGCAGATCCGGTCGCACCACTGCGGATCCTCCAGCGCGGCGGTGCCGATGTTCACCCGCGCCGCCCCGGTGGCCAGCGCCGCCCGCAGCGACTCGTCGTCGCGGATGCCACCGGACAGCTCCACCTTCACGTCCAGCTTGCCGACCACCTCGGCCAGCAGCGCGGCGTTGGAGCCCCGCCCGAACGCGGCGTCCAGATCCACCAGATGGATCCACTCCGCGCCGTCGGACTGCCAGGCCAGCGCCGCGTCCAGCGGGTCGCCGTACGCGGTCTCGCTACCGGCGGCGCCCTGCACGAGCCGGACGGCCTGGCCGTCGGCGACGTCCACGGCGGGCAACAGGGTGAGGCTCAACGCTTCTCTCCTCGGATCCTCAACGACGGTCCAGCGCGATCACCACGATCGCGGGCAGGACCAGCAACAACAACGCGACCAGCACCAGCCGCAGCGCCAGGTCGTCCACCAGGCTCCAGATGCCGACCACCGCCACCGCGGTGAGCACCAGGATCGTCGCCCGCTCCCGGCGGGTGTGCCGGCGCAGCCGGCCGGTACGGCCGCGCCGCAGCGACGGCGTCAGCCGGCGTACCAGGGAACGACGCCGTTCCCGGCGGGCCACCCGGCGGGCGCGGGCGGCGCGCGCACGCTCCTGCTCGGCCTCGCGCGCCGCGCGGCGGCGGGCCCGCTCCTTGCTCACGCCGACGCCAGCGGGCCGGTCACAGCGTGCCGAGCCAGTTGCGCAGCAGCGCCGAACCGGCGTCGGCCGACTTCTCCGGGTGGAACTGGGCGGCCGACAGCGCGCCCCGCTCCACCGCGGCCACGAAGTCCGTGCCGTGGTGCGCGGTCGTCACCGTGGCGCCCGCCTCGGCCAGCGCCGCCGGGTCCGTCACGCCGTAGGAGTGCACGAAGTAGAACCGGGTGCCCTCCGGCAGCCCGGCGAACAGCGTCGAGCCGGCCGGCGGCCGCACCGTGTTCCAGCCCATGTGCGGCAGCCGCCGCGCGGGCAGCCGGGTCACGCCGCCGGGCAGCAGCCCGAGCCCCTTGGTGACCACGCCGTGCTCCTCGCCGTGCCCGAAGAGGATCTGCATGCCGACGCAGATGCCCAGCACCGGCCGCCCGGCGGCGACCCGCTCGGCGATCACCGGCCCGGCGCCCAGCGCCTCGATCCCGGCCATGCAGGCGGCGAACGCGCCGACGCCCGGCACCACCAGGCCGTCGGCCGACGCGGCGGCGTCCAGGTCGTCGGTGACGGTCACGTCGGCGCCGGCCCGCGCCACCGCGCGCTCGGCCGACCGCAGGTTGCCCGAGCCGTAGTCGAGCACCACCACGCGCCGCGTCATCAGCTCTCCCCCGGCAGCAGCCAGAGCACCCCGGCGACGGTGGCCAGTACGGCCAGCAGCCCGGTGACCACCACGGCGGCGCGCGGCGCGCCCTGCTTGAGCAGCGACCACGTCCCGCCGACCAGCAGCCCGGCCAGGATCAACACGAGAGTGGGCAGCACCTTCATTAGAGAGCGCCCTTCGTGGACGGCACCACACCGGCGTTACGGGGATCGAGCGCGGTGGCCTCGCGCAGCGCGCGGGAGACGGCCTTGAACTGCGCCTCGACCACGTGGTGCGCGTCCGGGTGACCGCCCGGCCGGGCCGCGCGCAGCACGTCCACGTGCAGCGTGATCCGGGCCGACTGGCCGAACGACTCCCAGATGTGCCGGGTCATGCTCGTCGGGTAGACCGGCCCGATGTACGGGGCCAGCGCCGGCTCGTCGTGCACCACGTACGGGCGGCCGGACAGGTCGACGGCGGCGCGGACCAGCACCTCGTCCATCGGGACGGTGGCCGAGCCGTACCGCCGGATGCCCGCCTTGTCGCCCAGCGCCCGGTCGAACGCGGCGCCCAGCGCCAGCGCGGTGTCCTCCATCGTGTGGTGCGCGTCGATCTCCAGGTCGCCGACCGTGTGCACGGTCAGGTCGAAGCCGCCGTGCCGGGCGATCTGGTTGAGCATGTGGTCGTAGAAGCCGACGCCGGTGGAGATGTCGGCCTGGCCGGTGCCGTCGAGGTCGATCTCGACGAGCACCTTGGTCTCGTTTGTGACCCGCTCGATCCGGGCGATCCGGCTCATGAAACGTTCTCCATCGCGGTGAGGAAGGCGTCGGTCTCGGTCGGGGTGCCGGCGGTGACGCGCAGCCAGCCGGGCAGGCCGACGTCGCGCACCAGCACGCCGGCATCGAGCAGGGTACGCCAGGCCACCGCCTGGTCCCCGTCGACGGCGAACAGCACGAAGTTCGCGTCGCTGTCGGCCACCCGGTGGCCCCGGGCGCGCAGCTCGGCGACGATCCGGTCCCGCTGCTCCATGATCGCGGCCACGGTGCCGAGCAGGGCGTCCCGGTGCGCCAGCGCCGCGCGGGCGGCGGCCTGGGTGAGCGCGGACAGGTGGTACGGCAGCCGGACCAGCTGCACCGCGTCCACCACCGCCGGGTCGGCGGCCAGGTAGCCGAGCCGCCCGCCGGCGAAGCCGAACGCCTTGCTCATGGTGCGGGTCACCACCAGCCGCGGGTGGCCGGGCAGCACCGCCAGCGCGCTCACCGTGCCGGGCCGGGCGAACTCGGCGTACGCCTCGTCCACGACCACCATGCCGGGCGCCTGGTCCAGCACGGCGGCGACCACGGCCGGGTCGAGCGCGGTGCCGGTCGGGTTGTTCGGCGAGCAGAGGAACACCACGTCCGGCCGGTGCTCGCGGACCTGGGCCACCGCGTCGGCGGCGGTGAGCCCGAAGTCCGCGCCGCGCCGGGCGGGCACCCACCGGGTGCCGGTGCCGAGCGCCAGCAGCGGGTGCATCGAGTACGCCGGGGTGAAGCCGAGCACGGTGCGCCCGGGACCGCCGAACGCCTGCAGCAGCTGCTGCTGGATCTCGTTGGAGCCGTTCGCCGCCCACACGTGGTCGGCGGTGAGCCCGTGTCCCAGGTAGGCGGCCAGGTCGGCGCGCAGCGCCACCGCGTCCCGGTCCGGGTAGCGGTTGAGGTCACGCAGCTCGGCGGCGAGCGCCTTGCCGATCGCCTCGACCACCGGCTCGGGCACCGGGTAGGAGTTCTCGTTGGTGTTCAGCCGCACCGGCACGTCGAGCTGCGGCGCGCCGTACGGCGTGCGCCCGCGCAGGTCCTCGCGGATCGGCAGGTCGTCGAGCGTGGTCACGACGCCCCGCCCTCGGGGAACCGGACGCTGACCGCCTGGCCGTGCGCGGGCAGGTCCTCCACGGTCGCCAGCGTGACCACGTGCGGGGCCACGTCGCGCAGCGCCTCCTGCGTGTATTCGACCAGGTGGACGCCGCGCAGGAACGACTGCACGGACAGCCCGGAGGAGTGCCGGGCGCAGCCGCCGGTGGGCAGCACGTGGTTGGAGCCCGCGCAGTAGTCGCCGAGCGACACCGGCGACCAGGCGCCCACGAACACCGCACCGGCGTTGCGGACCCGCAGCGCCCACTCGCGGGCGTTCTCGGTCTGGATCTCCAGGTGCTCGGCCGCGTACGCGTCGACCACCCGCAGGCCCGCCTCCAGGTCGTCGACGAGGACCACGCCGCTCTGCTCGCCGCGCAGCGCGGTGCCGATCCGCTCGGCGTGCTTGGCCGCGGGCGCCTGCCGGGTCAGCTCCGCGTCGACCGCGTCGGCCAGCGCGGTGGACGGGGTGACCAGCACGCTGGCCGCGAGCGGGTCGTGCTCGGCCTGGCTGATCAGGTCGGCGGCGACGTGCGCCGGGTCGGCGGTGTCGTCGGCCAGGATCGCGATCTCGGTCGGGCCGGCCTCGGCGTCGATGCCGACCACGCCGCGCAGCAGCCGCTTCGCGGCGGTGACCCAGATGTTGCCCGGGCCGGTGATCATGTCGACCGGCTCGCAGCGCTCGTCCCCGGCCGGGTCGGCGCCCGCCCCGTACGCGAGCATGGCGACGGCCTGGGCGCCGCCGACGGCGTACACCTCGTCCACGCCGAGCAGCGCGCAGGCCGCCAGGACCCGGCGGTCCGGCAGGCCGTCGTTGTCCTTCTGCGGCGGGCTCACCACCACCAGCGAGCGCACCCCGGCCGCCTGGGCCGGCACCACGTTCATCACCACCGTCGACGGGTACATGGCCAGGCCGCCGGGGACGTAGAGACCGACCCGGTCGACCGGCACCCACCGCTCGGTGACCGTGCCGCCGGGCACCACGGTCGTGGTGTGGTCGGTGCGGCGCTGGTCGGCGTGCACCTTGCGGGCCCTGGTGATCGACTCCAGCAGCGCGGCGCGGACCTGCGGGTCCAGCTCGTCCTCGGCGGCGCGGATCGTCTCGACCGGCACCCGCAGCCGCTCCGGTGACACACCGTCGAACCGTTCGCTGGCCTCCCGGATCGCCGGGTACCCATGCTCCCGGACCGCCTCGACCAGCGGGCGGATCCGCTCGACCGCCACGGAGACGTCGAGCTGGGCACGGGGCAGCAGGCGGCGCGGGTCACGTGCCCCGCCGCGCAGGTCGATCCGATTCAGCACGCCTGCGAGTCTAGGCCGCCGCCGCGGCGACCGGCCCGGGCCGCCCGCACGCCGGGACGGTGAGCCGGGACACGCGCGGGCGGGCGCGTTGGGGATACGCTCGATCGCGTGAGCGCACGGCTGCCGGTGTTCCCGCTCGGGACCGTCCTCTTCCCCGGGCTGGTCCTTCCGCTGCACATCTTCGAGGAGCGCTACCGGGCGCTGGTACGCCACCTGGTGGCGCTGCCCGAGGGCGCGCCGCGCGAGTTCGGCGTGGTCGCGATCCGGGCCGGCTGGGAGGTGGCGCCGGCCGGGCCGCCGGGGCGCTTCGGGCTGACCGCCGGCGAGGTCACGCTGCACGAGGTGGGCTGCACCGCCGAGCTGCGGCAGGTCACCGAGCTGGCCGACGGCGGGTTCGACATCGTCACCGTGGGGCGGCGCCGGTTCCGCCTCGCCGAGGTCGACCATTCCGCCGAGCCCTACCTGACGGCGGAGGTGGAGTGGTTGCCCGAGCCGGGCGGCCCGGACGAGACGGCCGACCTGCTGGCGGCCCGGGTGATCTCGGTGTTCCGGCAATATCTCGGCCTGATCCGGCCGGACCAGCAGGAGATCTCCGAGCAGTTGCCGGAGGACCCGACGGTGCTCTCGCACCTGGTGGCCGCGACCGCCGCGCTGACCGTGGACGATCGGCAGCGACTGCTCGCCATCGACGACACCGCCGCCCGCCTGCGGGCCGAGCTGCGCCTGCTCAACCGGGAGACGGCGTTGCTGCGGCAGGTCCGGGCGGTGCCGGTGCCGCTCAGCGAGCTGGCGGGTCTCCCGGCGCCGAACTGAACCCCGGCGGCGGCCACCCGCCGTCGAACTCCGGCTCCGGCCGCAGCGACGGCCACCGCGACCAGCCCGCGAGCAGCGTGTACGTGACTGCGGCGCCGAACGCGGCGAGCAGCAGGTTGCCGTGCGGCAGCGGGAGCGGGCCGAACCAGTCGACGCCGCCGGCGCGCAGGTCGACGGGTTTGGTGAAGGCGGTACCCGGCGGCGCGGTCTCCACCAGCCGCTGGAACGTGGACAGGCCGATCCGGCGGCCGACCTGCCAGGCCACCACCGCCGCGCCGAGACCGCCGAGGGTGACCGCGAGCAGGCCCGCCGGACCACGCCGGCGGCGCAGCACCACCCACAGGGTGATCGCGGCGAGCACGCCGAAGCCGAGGGTCAGGAGGCTGAACCAGCCGTCCGCGGCGATCGGCTGCTCCGGCTGCGTGGTGGCGTAGACCGCGCCGGCCGGCGTCTGCCGTACCGGGGTGGCCGGCGCCGCCCACACCCAGAGCAGCCCGAGCGGCGCGCCGAGCGCGGTGAGCAGCGCGGCCACGCCGAGGGTGGTCGCCACCACCCGGCCGGCGGAGCGCCGGGACGCGGGCGACGCACCGGGGAGCTGCGTCACGACGCCCGGATGCCCGGCCAGCGGGTCGGCGCCGGGCGCGGTGACCGGGGTGCCGGCGGGCACCGGCAGTCCGCCGGGCCAGCCGGGTGGTCCGCCGGGCCAGGCGGGCGGCTGCTCGCGCTCGGGCCGCGCCTCGGCGCCGTCGGCACGCTCGCGCGTCCGCTCGGGATCAGGGGTGTCCGGAGTCACCCGTTGATCCTCTCAGGCCGGGGCACGGCGCGGGGCGGTGGTCGCCGCCTCAGCGCGCGAACGGTTCCACCATCACCGCGGCGGCCTTGAGCCAGGCGTTGCGGGTCTCGGCCTGGAGCTGGTGGTACTCGATCGAGGAGCCGGTCTCCAGCGCCGGGTCGTAGGGCACCACCGCCACCGCCCGGGTCCGGGTGGCGAAGTGCCGTTCCAGGTCGTCCTGCAGGGAGGTCCGGCCGGGCGTCGGGCAGGAGATCAACGTGACCGCGTTGTCGGCCAGGTCGCCCATGCCCTCCTCGTGCAGCAGGTCGAGCATCCAGTCCGCGCTGAACGCCGCGTCCTCACGCGGCACGGTGGTCACCACGAGCTGGTCGGCGGCCTGCATCACGGTGCGCCAGTTCGGGCTCTCCACGTTGTTGCCGGTGTCCACGCAGACCACCTCGTGGGTGCGGCGCAGCAGCTCCAGCACCCGCTTGACGGTGAACTGGTCGAGCCGCTGGGCGAAGCGCGGGCTCTCCTCGCCGGCCAGCACGTCGTACGAGCCGTCGGAGGCGTGCCGCAGGTAGTCGTCGAGGTGGGACAGCAGCCGGTTGCCCTCGAGGATCTCGATCTGCGCCAGGTCGTGGATCAGGTGGCGGATGGTGCGGGCGTGCCGGGCGCTGCCGGCCCGCAGCCCGAGCGTGCCGCGCAGCTCGTTGTCGTCCCAGGCGAGCACGCCGCGCCCGCGGACGCTGCCCACCGTCGCCGCGGCGAGCACGGTGGCGGTGGTCTTGTGCACCCCGCCCTTGGGGTTGGCGAACGCGAGCACCCGGGGCGTGCCCAGCTCGCGGCGCAGCACGCTGGTGGCGCGTTCCAGCTCGGCGTCCGGCTCGGGGGCACGCCACTGCGCCTGGGCCGGCGCGACCCGCCCGGCGCGGCCGGAGCGGCCCTCCAGCGGGCTGCGCGGCGCGGGCACCACCGGTTCCGGCGCGGGCGGGACGTCCGGCCGGTAGCGGCCCCGGTCGAGCAGGGCGTACCGGGACTCGGCCGGCGGCGGCGCGGGCCGGTAGCCACCGTCGAGAAGGGAGTAGCGCGACTCGGCCGGCGCCTCGGCCCGGCCGCGCGGCTCCGGCAGCGCCGGTTCGGCGCGCCAGGACGGCTCCGGCCGGGGCTCGGCGGCGAAGGACGGGTCCGGCGCGACAGACGGCTCGGCGCGCCAGGACGGCTCGGCCGGATAGGGCTGCCCGGCGCGCCAGGACGGCTCCGGGTCGGTGCGGTACGCCGGCTCGGCCCGGTAGGCCGGTTCACCCTCCTGGCGGGGGTCGGCGCGGAAGGCGGGGTCGACGCGGAACGTGGCCTCGGCCCGGTAACCGGGCTCGGCGCCGTACGACCCGTCGGGGGCGCGGCCGACGGCGGCGGCGCGCCCGGTCCAGCCGGTGCCGGCGGCGCGGCGTGGCAGCGGGTCGGGCGGCGGCGCGTGGTGGTCCTCGACGTGCCGGTCGGCGTCGGCGTGCTCCGCGCCGCGACCGCCGAGCCGGGCCCGGTCGAGCAGCGCCCGCCACCGCGGTGCCGGCTCGCCCTGCCGACCCCAGCCGGTCTCGCTGCCGTCCAAGGATTCGCCCTCCCCCAGCCCATCGATCTCCGCCTGACAGGCTACGAACGAAACCCTATTCGGACCACTCCCCGCGCCGCACATCGCCCGGTGACCCGCCGCACGGTGGGATCGACCGGGTGGCCGCGCCCGCTGATGTCTCAGGAGGTGGGAGCGGGATTGGGTGGCCCGGATCCGGGGACCGGCGCACGGGCGGTCGGTGAAGGTCCGCTCACCGTCCGTGCAGCTTCCGACGAATCGCCCATTCCGCCGCCCTGGGCCGCCGCGCTGTCCGCCGGCGGCCGGGCCACGTCACGCTGCTCCGGCAGCGGCGGGGTGAACACCGTCCGGTCGAGCCGGGTGACCTCCGGCGCCGGGTCCACCACCCGTACGTCCGGGCGCCCGGCGAGCGCGCGCAGCGCGTCCGGCGCGGCACGGACCACCGCGGCGTACACGCAGGCGCACCCGGTCCGGTAGGCGGCCGCCTCCCGGGCCGCGACCTCGGCCCCGCTCTCGTACACCCGGCGCAGCTCCGGATCGGCGGTGGCCGCCGGGGCGGCGGCGCGCGACCGGTAGTCGGCGGCCTCCCGGTCCTTGCGCCCGGCGACGTCGGCCATCCCGGCGACCACGTCGTCCGGCAGCCGCAACGCCGCGATCCGGACGATCTCGGTCTGCCGGCCGGACAGCGGCACCCGCGCCACCACCGCCGAGACCGGCGCGCCGTCCAGCGCGGCGGCCGCCCGCGCCGGGGTCAGGTAGCCGGCGAACGAGACGAGCGCGTAGGCGTCGGGCGCGTCGAGGGCGGCCAGCTCCTCCCCGGCGGCACGCAGGTACGCCGGGACGCTCGCGCCGGCGGCCACCCCGACCCGGGTCACCTCGCCGACAGTGCGGTCGCTCACCGGACGGTCCCGCCGCTGCGCCACCGCTACCACCAGCACCACCAGCGCGCAGGCCAGCGCCAACCAGGTCAGCGTGGTGAACCGGGACCGGCGCGGCGGCGCGGTGTCGTCGCTCATGGTCAGTCGCGCAGGATCTCCAGCGCCCGGGCCAGATCCTCCGGGTAGTCGCTGACGAACGTCACCTCGTCGCCGGTGCCCGGGTGCGCGAAGCTCAGCGAACGGGCGTGCAGCCACTGCCGGGACAGCCCGAGCCGGGCCGACAGAGTCGGGTCCGCCCCGTAGGTCAGGTCGCCCACGCAGGGGTGCCGCATGCTGGAGAAGTGCACCCGGATCTGGTGCGTGCGCCCGGTCTCCAGCCGTACGTCGAGCAGGCTGGCGGAGGGGAACGCCTCCAGCGTGTCGTAGTGGGTGATGCTCGGCTTGCCGCCGGAGACCACCGCCCACCGGTAGTCGTGGTGCGGGTGCCTGTCGATCGGCGCGTCGATGGTGCCGCGCAGCGGGTCCGGGTGGCCCTGCACCACGGCGTGGTAGCGCTTCTCCACCTCGCGCTCCTTGAACGCCCGCTTCAGCGCGGTGTACGCGCGCTCGCTCTTGGCCACCGCCATGATCCCGGTGGTGCCGACGTCGAGCCGGTGCACCACGCCCTGCCGCTCCGCCGCGCCGCTGGTGGAGATGCGGTGGCCGATGCCGGCCAGCCCGCCGATCACCGTCGGGCCGGTCCAGCCGGGGCTCGGGTGCGCGGCCACCCCGACCGGCTTGTCCACCACCACGATGTCGTCGTCGGCGTACACCACGGTCAGGCCGGGCACGGCCTGCGGCACCACGGTCGGCGGGGCGGGCGGCGCAGGCAGCGTGACCTCCAGCCACGAGCCGGCCTTGACCTTGTGCGAGTTGGGCCGGGCCACGCCGTCGACGAGCGCGTCGCCGGCGTCGATCAGGCCGGCGGCGGCGGTGCGGGAGAGCCCGAACAGCCGGGACACGGCCTGGTCCAGGCGCATGCCGTCGAGGCCGTCCGGGACGGGCAGGGAGCGGGTGTCGCCGCCGGCGGCGAACGCGGAGGTCACGCGGTCTCCCGCTGCTCGGTCGCGGCGGCGTCGTCGCGCTTCTCGTCGCGCAGCCGGGAGCCGTCGCGTTGCCGGCCGGTCAGCTCCAGGAAGACCGCCAGCACCACGCCGCAGACCAGCGAGCTGTCGGCCAGGTTGAACACCGGCCAGACCTGGCCGTACGGGTCGAAGAGGCTGATCATGTCGACCACGTGGCCGACGAAGTGCCCGGGCGCGCGGAAGATCCGGTCGATCAGGTTGCCCAGCGCGCCGCCCAGCACCAGGCCCAGCGACACCGCCCACGGCAGCGAGCGCAGCCGCAGCGCCATCCACGCGATCCACCCGATCACCACGAACGTGATGATCGGGAAGACCCAGGTGTGGTCGGAGCCGATGCTCCAGGCGGCGCCGCTGTTGCGGGTGAGGCTGAAGTAGACCGCGCCGCCGAGCACCGACACCGGCTCCCGGCCGGTCAGCTCGGCCAGCGCGAGCTGTTTGGTGCCCAGATCCGCCAGCAGCGAGAACAGGGACACGCCGAGCAGCAGGCCGACGGCCCTGCGGCGGGGCGCGCCGGCACCCGACTCGGTGGTGCCGGAACCGGCGGGCGGTGCTGCGGTCATCTGCTCCCCATCGACGCTTGCGACGGCGTGGTCACCGTCTGCCGTACGGCCGCCGGGGAGCGGTGATCAGCGCCGCTCCTCCAGCTGCTTGCAGGTCACGCAGAGGGTGGCCGACGGGAACGCGGCGAGCCGCTCCACCGGGATCGGGTTGCCGCACCGCTCGCACCAGCCGTAGCCGCCCTCGTCGAGGCGCTCCAGCGCGCGCTCGACCTGCGTGATCCGCTCCTTGATGCTGTTGGCGAGAGAGATCTCCTGCTCCCGCTCGAACGTCTTGGTGCCGGTGTCGGCCTGGTCGTCCCCGGCCGAGTCGGTCAGCCGGTCGCGCTGCAGCTCGGTGATCTCGCTCAGCGTCTGATCGTACTCGGCGTTCAGCTCGTCCCGCCGCGCCGCCAGGGCGGCCCGGATCTTCTCGGTCTCCGCCGCGCTGCGGGTGGCCTTCGGCGCGGGCTTGCGGCCGGCGGTCCTGGTGTCGGCTGGCTTCGCCATCGTCAGCTCCCTCAGCCGCGTGGCGCGGCGGTCAGCGGTACGTGGGCGGGGACGCCGTCGTCGGCGTCTCCGCGTACGGAAGGGTGCACGGCGAGCGGGCCCGCCGTGCACTCCGGAGGTTGGCAAGAATACGGAACGTACAGGCGTCCGACAACGTGCCGCACCGTCGTCCCACGTATCCGCCCCGGACTGCCATCAATCGGGGCAAAAGGAACGGTAGCAGATCAGCGGGCCGTCTCCTCGCCGTACTCCCCGAACCATCGCGCCAGCCGGCCCCGGCGGCTCACCGCCCGCAGCCGCCGCTCGGTCTCGTCCCGTACGCCGGCGGTGGCGACGATGAGCAGGCTGTCCCCGACCTTGAGCCGGGTGTCCGCGCCGGGCACGAACCCGACGCCGTCGCGCAGCACCAGCGTGACCGCGGCGCCCACCGGCAGCCGCAGCTCGTCCACGTGCACCCCGGCCAGCCGGGACCCGTCCGGCACCTCCAGCTGGAGCAGGTCGGCGCGCATCCGCTCCAGCGGGGCGGTCTCCAGCATGATCTCGTTCGGCTCGGCCGGCGCGATCACGCCCAGCCGGCGGGCCGCCGGCGCCAGCGTTCCGGCCTGGAGCAACGTGAAGATCACCACCAGCACGAAGACCGCGTCGAAGAGGCGGTCCGCCCCCGGCACGTGCAGCGACAGCGGGATGGTGGCGAGCACGACCGGCACCGCGCCGCGCAGACCCGCCCAGGACAGGAAGAGCTGCTCGCGCAGGTTGACCCGGAACGCCAGCGCGGACACCGCCACCGACAACGGCCGGGCGAGCAGCAGCAGGGCCAGCCCGGTGATCACGGCGGGCAGCACCGCGGTCTCCAGCCGGCTCGGCGAGACCAGCAGGCCGAGCAACACGAACAGGCCGATCTGGGCCAGCCAGGCCAGCCCGTCGGCGAAGCCGAGGATCGCCTGCCGGTGCGGCAGGCGGGAGTTGCCGAGCAGCACGCCGGCCACGTACACGGCGAGGAAGCCGGAGGCGTGCACCACCGAGCCGGCCGCGTACGCCAGCACGGTGAAGCCGACCACCGCGATCGGGTACAGGCCGGCCGACGGGAGCGCGGCCCGGCGCAGCGCGTACCGCCCGGCCAGCCCGGCGCCCACCCCGACCGCCGCGCCGACGCCCAGCTCGTAGCCGAGCAGCAGCGCCTCGTACCACCACGGGTGGGCCGCCTCCGCTCCGGCGCGGGAGAGCAGCAGCACCACGAGCACGACGGGCGCGTCGTTCACCCCGGACTCGGCCTCCAGCGCGGCCACCAGCCGGGGTGGCAGGCGCAACCGGCGCAGCGTGGCGAACACCGCCGCCGCGTCGGTCGAGGAGAGCACCGCGCCGTAGAGCAGCGCCAGCCGCCAGTCCAGGTCGAGCAGCAGGTGCACCACCACGCCGACGACCACGATGCTGACCACCACGCCGACGGTGGACAGCGTGGCCGCCAGCCCGAGCACCGGCCGCAGCGTGCTCCACCGGGCGGTCAGGCCGCCCTCCGCGATGATCACGATGAGCGCGCAGAAGCCGAGCACCCGGGTCAGCTCGACGTCGTCGAAGCGGATGCCCAGCCCGGCCTCGCCGAGCAGCACCCCGAGCGCCAGGTAGACCAGCAGGCTCGGCACGCCGAGCCGGGTGGAGAAGCGCACCGCGCCCACCGCCACCAGCAGCACGGCGGCGCCCACCAGCAACGCGACGTCCAGCCCGGGGGTCATCGCCGACCGGCCCGGGCGGATCTCACGGCGTGCTGCCGTCGCGCAGTCGCCGCAGCACCTCGGGCAGTTCGGCGTGCGGGCGTTCCACCAGGAAGAGCTTGTCCCGGCTGGCCGCGCCGGAGCGCAGCGACACGGTCGCCGGCCGGACGCCGAGCGCCTCGGCGAGCGCCCTCCGGGCCGCCTCGGTCGCACGGCCGTCCACCGCCGGCGCGTGCACCGCGACGACGAGCGCGGGACCCAGCGGCCCGTCGTACCGGCCGCCGACCCGGGTCCGGGCCGCGCCGGGCTTCACCCGCACCGCGACGGTGAGCGTGTCGTCCGCGATCGTCATGGTCAGCGGGGCCGGGCCTCGGCCAGCAGGGTGGTGGCGGCGGCGCACTGCGCGCACGGGGTGAAGCCCAGGCCGACCGCCTCGGCGACCGGAACGGGCTCGTCCTCCCGGCCCACCAGATGCGGGCAGCCGGGCAGGTGGAAGCGGGGGTGGCCGTCGACCACCAGGACCTCGCCGGGCAGCCGCACCAGCCGGGCCACCTGCCCGGCGGAGAGGTACTCGGCCGGCGGGTCGCCGTCGAACGCATCGCCCGGCGCGGGCGAGGTGGGCCGCGTGGCGTCCGAGGCGCGCTGGCCGGGCGGTGAGTAGGGCGTCGGTTCCGCGTCGGTCACCGGCTCGGCGGCGACGCGTTCGTACGACTCGGCGGTCGCCGGCTCGTAAGGCGCGGTGTACGGATCGGCGTCGAACGGATCGGCCGGTGGTGAGTACGCGGCCGGCGGCGGGGTGTCGTCCGGTTCGGTCACCGGCGACCCGGGCGGTTGCCGCCACCCGGATCCGCCGGCGTCGACCGTGGACGTGTGGTGCGGGACCGGGCTCACCGGGTCGTCCGGAGACGGGACGGTGTGCGCGGTCCGGGTACGCGGCCCGGTCGCCCGGCCGGCCGTGGCCCGCGCCGCGGCCGCCTGGCGGGCGAACGCGACGAAGACGACGGCGGACAGGACGCTGGCCGCGATCGAGACGATGAGCAGGATGCTGGATCCGCCGGCGAGCCCGGCGACCAGCAGCACGACCGCGACGACGATGAGCAGGATGCTGGCGGCTACCACGGCTCACCCCCGGCCGCGTCGTGTCGGTCTGGGCGGTCGGTGGCCGTCACGGGGACGGCCACCGACGCGGGATCAGCGGCCGGACTCGAGCGAGCCGGCGCCGCGGCCACCGCCGTAGGAGCCGGCGAGGCCGGCCGCGGCGAGACCGTTGCTGCCGGCGGCACGGGTGCCCTCGGCGCGGTTCATCTCCACCTCGAGGCCCTGGCCGCGACCGTCGAGGTCACGCAGCTGGCTCTCCAGGTACGCCTTGAGCCGGGTGCGGTACTCGCGCTCGAACTGCTTGAGCTCCTCGATGTGCTTCTGCAGCGCGGTGCGCTTGGCGTCCAGGCCGCCCATGGCCTCCTGGTGCCGCTGGCGGGCGTCCCGCTCCAGGGCGTCGGCCTTGGCGCGCGCTTCCCGGGTGACCTCCTCGGCCTTCGAACGGGCCTCGGAGAGCAGCTGGTCGGCCTCGCGACGGGCGTCGGAGACGTGGTCGTCGGCGGTGCGCTGGGCCATCATGAGCACCCGCAGCGCCTGCTGCTCGCCGTCCCCGGTCACCCCGGCCGGGCCGCCCTGCGTGCGGACCTGCTCCAGCTCGGCCTGCATCGCGCGGGCCGCCTGCTCGGCGGCCGCCTTGTCGCGCTGCACCCGGTCGAGCTGGGCCTTGACGTCGTTGAGCTCCGCCGCGAGGCGGGCGTCACCGCCGGGGCCGGCGGGAGCGCCACCCCGACCGCCGCGCTCCACCTGGGCGCGCAGCTCGTTGTTCTCCTCGATCAGACGGGCCAGCTCGCGCTCGACCTCGTCCAGGAAGGCGTCGACCTCCTCCTCGTCATACCCCCGCTTGCCGATCGGCGGCTTTTTGAAGGCGACGTTGTGAACGTCGGCCGGGGTCAGCGGCATCGAAACTCCTCGGGTCAGTTGCGGCCGCGAAAGCGCTCTGGTCAGGCAAACGCGAAGATCAGGCGCCTAAACACGAACTCCATCAGCACGAACAGGATAACCAGGAGCACAAGGGAGGCCAGGTCGATGCTCACGGTACCAATTCGCAGTGGCGGGATCACACGCCTCAACGCTCGCAGGGGCGGATCAGTGACGCTCCACACGACTTCCAGTCCCGCCGACGCTCCCCGGCCCGGTTGCCAGCGGCGACCATAGGCCAGCACCGCCCCCATAACAAATCGCGCCAAAAGGACAATTAGGAAGATGTACAGCAGCAGGTAGAGCACCTGGAACAGGATCGACAACA
This sequence comes from Micromonospora sp. NBRC 110037, assembly GCF_001652995.1. NCBI lineage: Bacteria > Bacillati > Actinomycetota > Actinomycetes > Micromonosporales > Micromonosporaceae > Micromonospora > Micromonospora sp. NBRC 110037. Next base: position 128,288 of record NZ_BBVA01000002.1, on the reverse strand, counting down.
CGGCAGGCGACGTCCCTCGGTCATGTGGGTCAGCTCAGGCTGAAGAAGCCGCCCTCAGCGATCTTGGCCTTGTCCTCCGCGGTGACCTGGACGTTGGCCGGTGAGAGCAGGAACACCCGGTTGGTCACGCGCTCGATCGTACCGCGCAGGCCGAACGCGAGCCCGGCGGCGAAGTCGACAAGGCGGCGGGCGTCCGCCTCGTCCATCTCGGTGAGATTGATGATCACCGGGACGCCGTCCCGGAAGTGCTCGCCGATGGTCCGCGCCTCGCGGTAGGTGGTCGGGTGCAGCGTGGTGATCTGGTAGCGCTGCTCGTCCTCCGGCGCCACCCGCTCCCGCTCGCGCGGCTGGGCCTGCGGCGCGAGCGCGAGATTGTCCCGCGTGTGATAGGTCAGGGCGCCCGAGGTCTCGCCGGCGGAGGACCGGGTGATCGACCGGACGCTGGAGCGCTCGACCCGCTCCGGGCGCTCCACGTCGCCCCGGTCGGTGTCGACCGACCGGCTGGAGGCGCGCTCGGACAGCCGGCCCCGGTCGCTGAGGCGGGACCGCGTCGCCGGCGGCTCGTCGGCCTCGTCGTCGTCCTCGTCGGCGAACTCCTCGGCGTACCGGCTCGACCGGTAGCGCGACGAGTCCCGGTAGCCACCCTTGTCGTAGCCACCGTCCTCGTACGCCCGCTCGTCGTCCTCCTCGACCAGACCGAGCCAGACCCCCGCCTTGCGCAGTGCACCCATCCCCGCGCCCTTCCGTCCGCCGTGCGGCACGCGCCCCCGTGCCGTGTCGCTTGATCACGAGTGGACGATCATGCCCACCGGACCGGATCGGCAATCCCCTGACGTGCGGTTCGCGGTCCGCCCGTCACGGCCCCCGGCTACGGGGACGCCGTCCTGAACAACACTGATGTAATTTGCTTCCGTCGTGGTGAGGCTACCGCAGCGCAGGGCGCATTCCGAGCAACGCGCTGCCGACACGGACATGTGTCGCGCCGTGCCCGATCGCGCTCTCCAGGTCGCCGCTCATCCCCGCCGACAGCACCGTGGCGCCCGGATGGTCGGCCCGTAGCGCCGCCGCCACCTCGGCCAGCCGGGCGAACGCCCGGTCCGGCTCCCAGCCCAGCGGCGCCACCGCCATCAGGCCGGCCAGCCGCAGCCCGTCCGCGCCGGCCACCGCCGCAGCGACCGGGTCGAGCCCGCGCTGCGGATCGGCGGCGCCCGGCAGTGCCCCGCCCCGGGCCGGGTCGCCGTCGATGCTCACCTGCACCAGCACGTCCAGCGGCCGGTCCCGGACCGCGCCCGCGGCGGCGTCCAGCGCGGCGGCCAGCCGGACGCTGTCCACCGACTGGACCACGTCGGCGTACCGGACCACCGACCGGGCCTTGTTGCGCTGCAGCTGGCCGATGAAGTGCCAGCGCGGCGCGGCGCCGGCTTCGGCCACCGCCTCCGCCTTCGGCGCCGCCTCCTGGTCGCGGTTCTCCCCGACGTCGGTCACGCCCAGCGCGGCCAGCGCCACCACGTCCGACGCCGGGTACGTCTTGGTCACCGCGACCAGGGTGACCGCGTCCCGCTGCCGCCCGGCCGCCGCGCAGGCGTCGGCGATGCGGGCCCGGACCCGGGCCAGCCCGGCCGCCAGCTCGGCGCGCCGCTCGGGCCGCACCGCCGTCTGTGACTCCGTCATCGGCGCGGCTCAGGACCCGTTCTTGAGGAAGTCGGGCACGTCGACGTCGTCGAAGAGCACCCGCCGCGACGGCTGCTGCGGCGCCGGCATGGTGGCCGGCGGGCTCACCGGCGCGTTCGGCTGGGCCGGCGGGTTCTGGTTGCTCTTGCGCGGCGGCTCGACCGCCTTGTACGCGGGCGCGCCCCCGTCGAAGCCCGCCGCGATCACGGTGACCCGCACCTCGTCACCGAGCGCGTCGTCGATGACCGCGCCGAAGATGATGTTCGCGTCCGGGTGGGCCGCGTCGGTGACCAGCTGCGCCGCGTCGTTGATCTCGAACAGGCCGAGGTCCGACCCGCCGGCGATGGACAGCAGCACACCGCGCGCGCCGTCCATGCTCTGCTCCAGCAGCGGGCTGGAGATGGCCGCCTCGGCCGCCTCGACGGCGCGGTTCTCGCCCCGGGCGCTGCCGATGCCCATGAGCGCGCTGCCCGCGCCGCTCATCACGCTCTTCACGTCGGCGAAGTCCAGGTTGATCAGACCCGGCGTGGTGATCAGGTCGGTGATGCCCTGGACACCGGAGAGAAGCACCTGGTCCGCCGTGCGGAACGCGTCCATCATGGAGATGTTGCGGTCACCGAGCGCGAGCAGCCGGTCGTTCGGGATCACGATGAGCGTGTCGCACTGGTTGCGCAGCTCCTCGATGCCCGCCTCGGCCTGGACCTGCCGGCGCTTGCCCTCGAACGAGAACGGCCGGGTCACCACGCCGATGGTGAGCGCGCCGAGCTTGCGGGCGATGTTCGCCACGACCGGCGCGCCGCCGGTGCCGGTGCCGCCGCCCTCGCCGCAGGTCACGAACACCATGTCGGCGCCCTTGAGGACCTCTTCGATCTCGTCGCGGTGGTCCTCGGCGGCGTTCTTGCCGACGTCCGGGTTGGCGCCCGCGCCCAGTCCCCGGGTCAGCTCCCGGCCCACGTCGAGCTTGACGTCGGCGTCGCTCATCAGCAACGCCTGCGCGTCGGTGTTGATCGCGATGAACTCGACGCCCTTGAGCCCAACCTCGATCATCCGGTTGACGGCGTTGACTCCGCCGCCCCCGATGCCGACGACCTTGATGACCGCCAGGTAGTTGTGCGGAGGTGTCATCTCCGGTCCTTTCCCTTCGAGATTGGCATGGGCCGACCCCACACGGCTTGGCCGGATCAGCGGCCTCCGACGGCTGAACCCTCACCCTCTACTAGAGGCTTAGAGTTATGTCAACCACTGATCTCTTCGGGGCAACGTATGCGCCGCCGCGCCAGGAGCCAAGGACCTGTTCCGGCGTGTCGCGACCGAGCGACAGGGGACACAGCGTCCGCTCGCTGAGCCGCGGGTCACTCGAACGTGACCACGTCCGGCGCGCTGACGTCGATCCGGTCCGCCTTGCGGCTCAGCAACGCGGTCGCCACGGTGGACTTGTCCGCGCCCCGGGAGGCGTCGCCCCAGAACACCTGACGCTCGCCGCGCAGCTGCAACGTGATCCGGGCCAGGCCGGCCACGTCCACCGCGACCAGCTCCGCGCGCAGCTTCTCCCCCAGCGCGGCGAGCACCGCCAGCCCGGCCCGCGTACCCGGATCGTCCGGGCCCGGCCGGGCCACCTTGACCAGCGGCAACCCGTCCGGCGCCCGGTCCAGGCGCTGGAAGACCACGCCCGAGCCGTCCACCACCACGAACCCGTCGCCCTGCGGCACCGCCGCCACCGCGGTGCGCTCCCGCACCCGGATCACCAGCGTGCCCGGCCACTCCCGCTCGACACTGGCGCTGGCCACCGGCGGCAGCGTGCCGACCCGGCGGGCGGTCGCGGCCAGGTCCACCCGGGCCAGCGGCTCGTTGTCCGGCACCGCCGCGGCGTCGCGGATCTGCACCGGCGTGACCAGCCGCGCGCCGACCACCCGTACCTCGCGCACGCCGAACAGGCCGGTGCCGAGCACCGTCCACGCCACCAGGCCCACGACGGCGAGCACCGCGGCGGCGACCGCCCACGGCAGCGCGGCCCGCATCCGCCGCTGCCGGGCCCGGGCCATGAACCGGCGGGCCGACGGCGGCACGGCGTCCGCGTTGGCCCGCACGAGCTGCCAGCGCCGCACCGGGCTGCGCCGGCCACCTCCGCCGTCCGGGCCGGGGGTACGGCCGCGGGCCGGACCGGGACTCATCCGGCGGTGGCCGCCGCGCCGTCCGGGCCGACGCCGGCGTCCAGCCCCGTGCCGCCGGAGCGGGCCAGCAGGGCGTCGAGCAACTGGTCACCCATCAGCGAGATCGGCGGCGCGCCCATGGTCACCACCACGTCGCCGGCCCGGGCCCGGCGGGCCACCTCGGCCGGCACGTCGTCCCACGCCTCGACGAACACCTTGCGCTCGTCCGGCAGCGGCACGTCCTGGATCAGCGCGGCCGAGCCCTCGCCGGGGCGGCGCGTCTCGCCGGGGCCGAACACCTCCAGCAGCACCACCTCGTCGGCGATGCCGAGGGCGGCGGCGATCTCCGCCTGGTTGTCCCGGGTCCGGTAGAGCCGGTACGGCTGGAACACCACGATCAGCCGGCCGTCGCCGGCCACCTCGCGCAGCGTCTGCAACGCCAACGTCATCGAGGTCGGGTGGTAGGCGTACTCGTCGTAGACCAGCACGCCGTCGGCGACGCCCTTGCGCTCGAAGCGGCGCCGCACGCCGGGGAACGCGCCGAGCGCGGCCTCCGCCGCCGGGACCGGCAGCTCCAGCAGGTACGCGGCGAGCACCGCGGCGGCGCTGTTGAGCGCCATGTGCCGCCCCGGTACGGGCAGCCGGAACTCGCCGAACGCCCGGCCCTCGATCTCGGCCTGGTAGCGCACCCCGTGCGCGGACGAGACGACGTCGCTCATCCGCAGGTCCGCGTCGGCGGACTCGCCGTACGTCCAGACCCGGCGGCCCTCGGCGCGCAGTGTCTCGGCCAGCCGCCGCCCGCCCGGGTCGTCGGCGCAGGTGACCACGAACCCCGCCGGGTCGGTGAGCCGGGCGAACTCGGCGAACGCCGCCTCCAGCGTGGCCAGGTCGCCGTAGGTGTTGAGGTGATCCGCCTCGATGTTCGTGATGATCGACACGAACGGGCGGTAGATGAGGAAGGAGCGGTCGCTCTCGTCCGCCTCGACCACGAAGTGCTCGCCGGTCCCGTGGTGCGCGCCGGAGCCGACCTCGGAGATCTCGCCGCCGATCACGAAGGACGGATCGGTGCCGGCCTGCTGGAGCACCATGGTGACCATCGAGGTGGTGGACGTCTTGCCGTGGGTGCCCGCCACCGCCACCGTACGGCGGCCGGTCATCGCCGCGGCGAGCGCCTCGGACCGGTGCAGCACCCGCAGGCCCCGCCGGCGCGCCTCCACCATCTCCAGGTGGTCCTGCGGGATCGCCGAGGAGTAGACGACCGTGTCCACGCCGTCGAGGTTGGACGCCTCGTGGGTGGAGTGGATGGTGCCGCCGAGCGCCCGCAGGCCGGCCAGCGACGGCCACTCCCGCAGCTCGCTGCCGGAGACCGGCAGACCCCGGGTGAGGAACAGCCGGGCCAGCCCGGCCATCCCGACCCCGCCCACGCCGATCAGATGGATCCGGCCCAGGTCCTCCGCCGTCATGGTGCCGGCGGGCGTGAACTGCGCGGTGTTCATCAGACGTACCTTCCCGTCGCGGTTTCCCTCATCAGCGGGCCACCGCCTCGTAGACGAAGTTCAGCAGCGCCACGTCGCCGTCGCGGCGGCCGTAGCCGGCTGCCGCCTGGCTCATCGCCCAGAGCCGCTGCGGGTCCCGGATCAGCGGGATCACCGTCCGCTCCACCCAGGCCGGGGTCATCTCGGCGTCGTCGACCAGCAGACCGCCGCCCGCCTCCACCACCGGCAGCGCGTTGCGCTTCTGCTCCTGGTTGCTGTGCGGGTAGGGCACGTAGACGGTGGGCAGTCCGATCGCGGCCACCTCGGCGCAGGTCATCGCGCCGCCCCGGGCCAGCATCAGATCGGCGGCGGCGTAGCCCAGCTCCATCTCGGACAGGTACGGCAGCGTGACGTACGGCACCGGCAGGTCGGTGGGCACCGAGACCGGCTCGTTGCGGGCGCCGATGACGTGCAGCACCTGCACGCCGTTGCGGGCCAGCTCCTTCGCCGCGCCGGACACGGCCAGGTTGATCGAGCGGGCGCCCTGCGAGCCACCGGCGACGAAGAGCACCGGCAGGTCGGGACGGAGTCCGAAGTGGGCGCGGGCGGCGTCACGCAGGGCGGCCCGGTCCAGCCCGGCGATGCCCCGGCGCAGCGGCACGCCCACCACCCGGGCGTCGCGCAACGCCTCGGCCTGGGCCGGCTGGTGCGGGAAACCCACCGCGACGTTCTTGGTGAACTTCATCCCGAGCCGGTTCGCCACGCCCGGCGGCACGTTCACCTCGTGGATGACGATCGGCAGCTCCCGCCGCCACGCGGCCAGGTAGCCGGGCACCGAGACGTACCCGCCGAAGCCGACCACGGCGTCGGCCTGGACCTCGTCGATCACCTTGCCCGCGGCGCGGGCCGCCTTCCACATCCGGTCCGGGGTGCGCACCAGGCTCATGTTCACCGACCGGGGAAGCTGGTACGCCGGGATCTGCCGCAGGTCGTAGCCGGCCGGCGGGATCAGCTCGTTCTCCAGCCCCTTCGGTGTGCCCAGACAGGTGATCCGGACGCTCGGGTCGTGTCGGCGCAGGCAGTCGGCGAAGGCGAGCAGCGGGTAGATGTGCCCGCCCGTACCCCCTCCGCAGAGCACCACCGAACGCAGCGGACCCATCAGCGTCTCCTCTCGCTCGCCGCGCCGGTGCGCGCCCGGTCGGACCGGGCGCCGCGGGGCGCGGCCTGATCGTCCTGCCGCCGCTGCCGGGACCGGGGCACGGACCCTCGGTCGGCCGGCGGCGACGCCGGCTTGCGGCGCCGGCCGGGAAGCGGCGGCAACGGGGCCCACACTAGTCGGACCCATCGGGCGGGCGGACGGGCATGCAGCGCTCGCGCGGCGTCCGGCTCGGCGCGGGCGAACGAGGCGAGCATGCCGACCGCGGCGAGCGTCACCACCAGGGCGCTGCCGCCGTCGGAGATGAACGGCAGCGGTACGCCGGTCAGCGGCAGCAGCCCGGTCACGCCACCGATGTTGATGACGGCCTGGCCGACCAGCCAGGCGGTCACGCCGGCGGCGGCGAGCCGGCGGAACGGGTCCTCGACCCGGCGGGCGATGCGCAGCCCGGTGTACGCGAGCACGGCGAACAGCACCAGGATCACGGTGCAGCCGACCACGCCCAGTTCCTCCGCGACGATGGCGAAGATGAAGTCGTTGTGCGCCTCGGGGAGCCAGTTCCACTTCAGCGAGCTCTGGCCCAGGCCGACGCCGAACCAGCCGCCGTTGCCGATCGCGTAGCGGGCCTGCACGAGCTGGTAGCAGTTCGGCAGCTCCTGCTCGAAACACGTGCGCGGGGACGGCGGGTCGAGCCACATGGTGAGGCGGCCGAGCCGGTAGTTGTCGGCGCCCCGGGAGCCGGAGCCGGCGCCGAGCGAGGCCGCGGCCACCAGCAGGCCGATGCCGGCCAGGCCGATCGCGGTGAGCGCGGCGAAGACCCGGGTCCGTACGCCCGCCGCCCAGAGCATGCCGACCACGAGCGCGAGCAGGCACAGCATGCTGCCCAGGTCGTTGTAGCCGACCAGCACGAACAGCAGGCCCACCACCGGGAACAGCGGCGTGGCCAGTTCCTTCCACCAGCCCAGCACCGCGCCCTTGCGGGCCAGCACGTGCGCCGCCCACAGCACCAGCGCGAACTTCGCCACCTCGACCGGTTGCAGCGAGATCGGGCCGAGCGAGAGTGAGAGGAGTTCGGCCCGCAACGGCCCGATCGACGTCACCCCGAACAGCGAGCCCATCGCGACGAGCAGGTTGAGCAGGAGCAGCAGCGCGACCGCCACCCCCAGCGCCGGGCGGCTGACCGCCCGGAACGTGCGCGCGGGCAGCCGCTGGCAGGCCCAGAACGCGCCGATGCCGATCACCGCGAACACGGCCTGCTTGGTCAGCGACGCGGACGCGTCGCCGCCCTCGGCGAAGTCCTTCACGCTGGTCGCGGAGAAGACCATGGTGAGGCCGATCAGCAGCAGCAGTCCGACGCTGGACAGCAGCAGGTAGTACGAGGCCAGCGGCCGGGCCAGCAGGCCACGCAGCGCGGCCAGCCCACCGGCCGGATCCCAGCGCGCCGCCGGCGGTTCGGCCGGAGGCGTGGCCGCCGGCGCACGGCGGGCCGGCGGGTCGCTGGTCACCTGGATGTCTCGTCCCTCCCCCACAGGCCCATCATTGCCGCTCGCCCCGCCCGCCCGTGGCGCAACCGCCCGGTCGGCGTGTCGGATCTGAAGGAAGGGCCCCTTATTAACGGACGTCTGTTAATAAGGGGCCCTTCCTTACACCTAGCTGACGGCGGCGAGGAACTCGCTGTAGAACAGGCCCAGCGCGATGGCCACGCCGATGCCGGCGATGATCCAGAAGCGGACGACGATGTTGACCTCGCTCCAGCCGGCCAGCTCGAAGTGGTGCTGCAACGGCGACATCCGGAACACCCGCTTGCCGGTGGTACGGAACGAGATGATCTGGATGACCACCGACATCGTGATGATCACGAACAGGCCGCCCAGGATCGGCAGCAGCAGGATCGTGCGGGTGGACATCGCCATGCCGGCGATCAGGCCGCCCAGCCCGAGCGCGCCGGTGTCACCCATGAAGATCCGCGCCGGGGACGTGTTCCACCACAGGAAGCCCACGCAGGCGCCCGCCGCCGCGCCGGCGATCAGCGCGATCTCCAGCGGGTCGCGCACGGTGTAGCAGTACGCCTCGGTGTAGTTCGGGTCGGCGCACCAGTGCCGGTACTGCCAGAACGCGATGAGCGCGTACGCCGCGAGCACCATCACCGAGGCGCCGGTGGCCAGGCCGTCCAGGCCGTCGGTGAGGTTGACGCCGTTGGTGGCGGCCATGACCACCATGATGATGACGATCACCGAGCCGATCTTGCCGATCTCCAGCGCCGGGATGTCCCGGATGAAGCTCAGCGTGGTGCTGGCCACCGTCTCGGTGTTCGTCGCGTTGCCGCCGGCGTCGGTCATGCTCGACGGGAAGTAGACCGCCACCGCGCCGAAGACCGCGCCGACCAGGATCTGCCCGGCCAGCTTGCCCCGCTTGTTGAGGCCGCCGCTGTGCCGCTTGCGCACCTTCAGGAAGTCGTCGATGAAGCCGACCGCGCCGGAGAACACCATCAGCCCCAGCAGCACCAGCGCCGTGATCGTCGGCTCGACCTGGGCGATCTGCGCGTCCGGCAGCGTGGTCAGGGCCAGGTGCCCGGCGACGTACGCGATGACAGTGGCCAGGATGAAGACCACGCCGCCCATCGTCGGCGTGCCCTTCTTGCCCTCGTTGCTGGCGAGCCCGAGGTTCGACCGGATCGGCTGGCCGGCCTTCAGCCGGGCGAACACCTTGATCGCGATCGGGGTGCAGAACAGCGAGATCAGGAACGCGACCCCGATGGCGACGATGACCGCCCTCATGCGGCGCCGCCCTCCGTCGCACCCTCGCGGGCGTCCGCGCGCAGCGCGTCGGCCACCTCCCAGGTCCGGTACCGGGAGCCCTTCACCAGCACCACGTCTCCCGGACGCAGCTCGCTCCGCAGCACCTCGACGGCCGCCGCCTGATCGCTGAGCAGCACCGACTCTCCTCCCCAATTGCCTACCGCTGTCGCGCCCTCGTGGATCGGCGCCGCCGGCTCGCCCACCACGAGCAGCCGGTCCACTCCCAGCTCGGCCGCGAGCCGGCCGACCTGCTGATGCCCCTGAAGTTCGAAGTCACCCAGCTCGGCCATGTAGCCGAGCACCGCGACCGTACGCCCCTCGCCGCGCATGCTGGCCAACGCCCGCAGCGCCACGCCGGTGGAGGCCGGGTTCGCGTTGTACGAGTCGTCGATCACGGTCACCCCGTCGGGGCGCTCGAAGACGTCCATCCGCCGGGTGGAGACCAGGCCCAGCTCGTTCAGCGCCGCCGCCAGGTCGGGCAGCGGCAGGCCCAGCTCGCGCCCGACCGACGCCGCGGCGAGCGAGTTGGAGACCTGGTGCCGGCCGGTCAGCCCGAGCCGCACCGGCGCGCTCCCCTCCGGGGTGACAAGCGTGTACGAGGGCCGGCCCCGGCCGTCGAGCGTCACGTCCACGGCGCGCACGTCGGCGCGCTCCGACTCGCCGTACCGCACCACCCGGGCCTGCGTACGCGTCGACATCGCGTCCACCCGCGGGTCGTCGGCGTTGAGCACCGCCAGCCCGTCGGAGGGCAGCGCCTCGACCAGCTCCCCCTTGGCCAGCGCGATGGCCTCCACCGAGCCGAACTCGCCCAGGTGCGCCACGCCGACGTTGAGCACCACCGAGATCCGGGGCGGCACCACGTCGCACAGGTACCGGACGTGCCCCACCCCGCGGGCACCCTTCTCCATCACCAGGAAGCGGGTCTCCGGGGTGGCCTGCAGCGCCGTGTACGGGTGCCCCAGCTCGTTGTTGAACGAGCCGGGCGGGGCCACCGTCGGGCCGAGCCGGACCGCGACCTGGGCGATCAGGTCCTTGGTGGTGGTCTTGCCGGACGAGCCGGTCAGCCCGATCACGGTCAGGCCGGGCAGCCGGTCGACGACGGCGCGGGCCAGCCGGCCCATCGCGTCGAGCGCGTCGCCGACGAGCACCATCGGCACGCCCGGCACCTCCCGGGTGCCGAGCACCGCCACCGCGCCCGAGGAGATCGCGCCGGCCGCGTAGTCGTGGCCGTCCACCCGCTCGCCGGGGAAGGCCACGAACAGGCCGCCCCGGCTCACCTTGCGGGAGTCGAACTCGACGGTGCCGGTGACCCGGGCGTCCGGGTCGGCGCCGACGAGCCGGCCGTCGACGGCGGTGGCCACCTCGGCCAGCGTCAGCGGGATCACCGCTGACCCACCAGGTCACCGAAGCGGGCGCGCAGCGCCGCCGCCAGCTCCACCCGGTCGTCGAACGGCAGCACCTCGCCGCCGATCTCCTGGCCGCGTTCCTGGCCCTTGCCCAGCACCGCCACCACGTCACCCGGTTCGGCCACCCGGACCGCCTCCTCGATCGCCGCCCGCCGCCCGGGCACCTCGATGACGCGGGCCGGGGTCGCGGCGGCGTACGCGCCGGCCAGCACCTCGGCCCGGATCGCGGCCGGGTCCTCGGTCCGCGGGTTGTCGTCGGTCACCAGCACCACGTCGGCGCCGCGCGCGGCCACGCCGCCCATCACCGGCCGCTTGCCCCGGTCCCGGTCGCCGCCGGCGCCCAGCACGCAGATCAGCCGGCCGCCGGTCAGGTCGCGCAGCGCGGTCAGCACCGCCTCGATCGCGTTGGCCTTGTGCGCGTAGTCGACCACCCCGCGTACCGGGGCGTCGCCGCTGACCAGTTCCAGCCGCCCGGGCACGCCGCCGCAGGCGGCCACGCCGCGCGCCGCGGTCTCCGCGTCCACCCCGACGGCGACCAGGAGCGCGACGGCCAGCAGCGCGTTCGCCACGTTGTGCCGGCCGGGCAGCGCCACGCCGGTGGGCAGCGCGAGCCCGTCCGGCCCGTGCAGGGTGAAGCGCTGCGCGTACCCCTCGCCGTCGATGCCCTCGGCCCACCAGGTGGCGTCCGGGTCGCCGGCCGCCGAGTAGGTGACCGTGCCCGCCTTGTACAGCGGGCGCAGCGCCGGGTCGTCGTGGTTGAGCACCTCGACCCGGCAGCGGCCGTCGAACAGCCGGGCCTTGGCCGCGAAGTAGTCCGCCTCGTCGGCGTGGAAGTCCAGGTGGTCGGAGCCGAAGTTGGTGTAGCCGCCGACGTCGAACCGGACGCCGCCGACGCGGCCCATCGCCAGGGCGTGGCTGGACACCTCCATGACCACGGTGTCCACCCCGTGCTCGCGGGCCACCGCGAGCATGGCGTGCAGGTCGGTGGCCTCCGGGGTGGTCCGGACGCTGTCGATCACCAGGTCGCCGAGGCGGGTCTCCACGGTGCCGATCAGGCCGGTGACGCGCCCGGCGGCGCGCAGCCCGGACTCGACCAGGTAGCTGGTGGACGTCTTGCCGGCGGTGCCGGTCACGCCGATCACGGTCAGGCCGGCGGTCGGGTCGCCGTAAACCGTGGCGGCCACCTCGCCGAGCGCCTCGCGCGGGTCGTCGACGACGAGCACGGGCAGGCCGGTGCCGGCGGCCAGCGCCACGCCGGCCGGGTCGGTGAGCAGGGCCACCGCGCCCGCCTCGACGGCGGCGGCGGCGAACTCCGCGCCGTGGCGCCGCGCGCCGGGCAGGGCCGCGTACAGGTCGCCGGGGCGGACCTCCTGGCTGGCGTGGGTCACGCCGGTGACAGCCACCTCGGCGGCCCCCTCCGGCGGGGTCACCGCCACGCGGGCGGCGAGGTCGCCGAGCCGTACGGGACGCACGGTGGCGGGACGTGGATTGCCGGGCACGGCGTCAGACCCTACCCGGTCGTCCGGTTCCGACCGCACAGCCGCCCCGGTGGTTCGTCGCCACTCACCGATGATGTCCCGCCGTCCCGGCTCAGCGCGGAAAGACCTCGAACTTCGGGGACTTGTTGGTCAGCGACGGAGGCACCCGGTAGTGGCGGAGAGTGAAGCCCATCATCTCCCGGAACGCGGGCGCGGCCACCGCGCCGCCACCGCCGCCGGGGCTCCACACGAAGACCGCCACCACGTACCGGGGGTTCTCCGCCGGGGCCATGCCGATGAACGAGCCGACCTCACCGGGCTGCTGCTTGCCGTTGTCGTAGCGCAGCCCGGTGCCGGTCTTGCCGGCCACCCGGTAGCCGGGCACAGCGGCGGCCAGCCCGGTGGCCTGCCCCTCCGGGCCGTCGACGGTGGTGACCGCCTCCATCATCCGGCGCAGCGCGGCCGCGTTCGCGGGGCTGAGCACGGACCGGGTGGTCGGCGTCGCGGCGGGGCTGCGTGTGCCGTCCGCGCCGATCGTCTCCTTGACCAGGTGCGGCTGCACGTACGTGCCGTTGTTGGCGATGGCCGCGTACGCGGCGGCCATCTGCAGCGGCGTGGCGTCCACGCTGTGCCCGATCGGCACCGACCCGTACGCCGAGCCGCTCCACTGGTCCGGCGGGAGCAGCCGGCCGGCCGCCTCACCCGGCATGCCCTCGCCTGTCACCTGGCCCAGCCCGAACCGCTTCTGGTAGTCGAAGAGCCGTTCCTTGCCCAGCTTCTCGCCGATCTCGATCGTGCCGACGTTCGACGAGAAGGCGAGCATGCCGGGGATGCTCATGGTGCGGCCGTCGACCGGGTGGGTGTCGCGGAAGGTGACCCCGCCCCGCTCGATGGTGTTGGCGACCGGGAACGCGGTGTCCGGGGTGATCACGCCCTCCTGGAGCGCCGCGCCGAACGTGATCGCCTTGTGGATCGAGCCCGGGTCGACCACGAACGTGGTGGCCGCGTCGTCCCGGTCCGACGGCGAGGTGACCTTGGTGGGGTTGGCCGCGTCGTACGTCGGCTGGCTGGCCTGGGCCAGCACCTCGCCGCTGGGGATCTCGATGATCACCGCGGCGCCGACGCTGCCCTTGACCTTCTCCGTCTGCTTCGCCAGGATCCGCTGCGTCATGAACTGCAGGTCCCGGTCGACAGTGAGTTGCAGCGAGCTGCCCGGCTTCGGCTGGGTGGTCCGGCTGTAGCCGCCCGGGATGGGCGCGGCCAGGTCACCCTGGCCCACCTCGTAGGTCCGCTTGCCGGCCTGTCCCCGCAGCACGTCGTCGTACCTGGCCTCCAGCCCCTCCAGGCCGTTCATGTCCTGGCCGACGAAGCCGAGCAGGTTCGCGGCCAGGTCTCCGCCGGGCACCTCGCGCCGCTCGTCCCGGTGCACGTTGATGCCGGCCAGGTCGAGTGCCATGATCCGCTTCGCGGTGCCGATCTCGACGCCCCGGGCCAGGTAGACGAACTGCAACGGGGTGTCGGTGCCGGGCAGGTTGCGCTCGCGCATCTTCTCGGCCAGGTCCGAGGCGGGCACGCCGAGCAACGGGGACAGCGCCCGTGCGGTGGCGGCGCGGTCCTTGACCCGGGTCGGGTCGGCGAACACGTACCGGGCCTCCACACTGTGCGCCAGCGGCTCACCGTTGCGGTCGAGGATCGCCCCGCGCGGGGCCGGCAGCTCGACCACGGCGAGCCGGTTGGGCAGACCGCCGTCGGCGTACGCCGGGGTGTCGACGGTCTGGAGGTAGACCAGCCGCACGCCGATGCTGGCGAACAACGTCAGCGCCAGCAGCGTGCCGAGGCGCAGCCGCCGGCGCGGATCGCCCAGCCGCGGGGGCCGGCGCGGCTTGCGGACCGGTCGGCGCGGCTGGGCGGCGGGACGGCGCGGCTGGGACCGGCGGCGCGGCGGCGGCGCGTCCTCCTCGTCGTCGAACGGCTCCCGCACGGGCCGGGACGAGACGGTCCGCACCACGCCGGCCCGGCCGCCCGCGGCGGTGGCCCGGCGGCCGGTCCGGGCGCCGTCACCCGTGGGCTCGCGCGTGCCGGCACGCCCGGCCCGGCCGCCGTCGAGCACCTGCAACGCGGGCCGGAACGGGTCGCCGGACCGGGTGCTGCGGGGGGTACGCCGTTGCTCGGCGCCGCCGCCCTCGCGCACGGTCCGTCCGCGTGGGGTGTACGCCCGGGCGTCGGAGATCCCGCCGAGACCCGGCTCGCGCGGCTCCGACCCCCGCGACGATCCGCGCCGGGAGCCCGTGGCGTCCCGGCGCGGATCCTCCGATCTCGGCGGCACCGCTCAGCCTCCGTTGCCCTGCTGGCTGGTGACCGACGGGGCGCCCTGGGCGGGGTGCGGCACCCCGATGGTCTGCCCGTCCGGCAGCCGGATGTAGGCCGGGTCCTCGGACTCGACCAGGCCCAGCTTGCGGGCGTTGGCGGTCAGGTTGCCGGGCGCCTTCTGGTTGGCGATCTCCTTCTTGAGCTCCTGCTCGTCCACGTCGAGCTTGGCCTGCTGCTGCTGGAGCCTCTCCAGCTTGAAGGCGTTCTCATTGATCTTGGTGTTGACGGCCAGGATGCCCAGCACCCCACCGACCACGAGAACCAGGATCAGTGCGACGAAAGGCGCCCGGGGCACCCGGATCGGCGCCGGCGGGGCGACCCGCAGGCGCGGCGCCGGCGTGCCGGTGACCCGGGTCCGCTCGGCCGGCCGCAGAGCGGCGCTGCCCTGCGTCGGGAACTCGCGCGCCCCCCGGGCGCGAGTGTCCTCCCGGCGGTCGGTCGCCGTCGTGGCCCGCGTGGTGCGCTGCGCCGCGGTCCGGCCCCCCGACCGCGGTGCGCGCTGCCCGACGGCTCCCCGGCCGTCGCGCTTCTCGACGTTCATGTCCCCTCCCCCTCTTCGTCCGTCCCGATCCCGTCCCCCGGAGCCGACGCGGGGTCCGTCCCGGACCCCGGTGACCCCGTCCCCGGTTGGTGCATCGCCTTCACCCGGCGGCGGTACCGTTCGCGGTCGGTACGCCCCTGCCGGGCCGCCTCCGGGTCGAGCCGTTCCGCTGCCCGCAGCCGCACCGAGGCGGCGCGCGGGTTCGCGGCCACCTCCGCCTCCCCGGGCAGCTCGGCGCCCCGGCTCAACAGCCGGAACGTCGGGCCCGACCCGGGCAGTTCGACCGGGAGGTCGACCGGGCCCTTGCTGCGGACCCGGTCGGCGAGCGCGTGCTTGGTGAGCCGGTCCTCCAGCGAGTGGTAGGACAGGACCACCATGCGGCCGCCCACTGTGAGCTTGTCCAGAGCGGCCGGCAGCGCTGTCTCCAGCGCTGCCAGTTCTCTGTTTACCTCGATCCGTAAAGCCTGAAACGTTCTCTTTGCCGGGTGTCCGCCAGTTCGTCGGGCTGGCGCCGGAATGCTCTCCCGGACCAGCTCGGCCAGCCGGGCCGACGACGTGATCCGGGCCCGCTCCCGTTCCCGGATGATCGCCGAGGCGATCTTCCCGGCGAACTTCTCCTCGCCGTACACCCGCAGCAGGCGGGCCAGGTCCGGGTGGGAGTAGGTGTTGACCACCTCCTCGGCGGTCACCCCCCGGGTCTGGTCCATCCGCATGTCCAGCGGCGCGTCCTGCGCGTACGCGAACCCGCGGTCGGGCGCGTCCAGTTGCAGCGACGAGACGCCCAGGTCGAACAGCACCCCGTCGATCGCCGGGTAACCGAGCCGGTCGAGCACCTCGGGCAGCTCGTCGTAGACGGCGTGCTCCAGGTGGATCCGGTCGGCGAACCGGGCCAGGCGGACCCGCGCGTGGGCGAGCGCCTCGGTGTCCCGGTCCAGGCCGATCAGCACCGTGTCCGGATGCGCCGTGAGCACCGCCTCGGCGTGCCCGGCCAGGCCGAGCGTGGCGTCGACGTGGACGGTGCGACCGGGCCGGCCCAGTGCGGGGGCCAGCAGCTCGAGACACCGCTCGAGCAGCACCGGCACGTGCGTGCCGCGTAGCTCCCCCATCTCGACCCCCACCCCGTTCGCCAACCGTTCCGTCACGTGTCCGTCGTCGCCACGACGCCTCGCCATACCGCCAGATCCCCATCCGCTCCCGCCCGCCGGAGGCCGCGGCCCTCCGTGTCGGATCGTGCGCCTGGCACCGGGGAAGGGGTGCCAGGAACTCGAAAGCGGCTGGAGATCTCGCAGTACGTCGGGCGCCGTCACGCCCTACAGACCGCCGGGCAGCACCCCCTCCTCGATGTCGGCGAAGTCGTCTTCGCTCTCCGCGAGGTAGGCCTCCCAGGCCGCCTTGTCCCAGATCTCCACCCGGGTGCTCGCTCCGATCACGACCAGATCCCGGTCCAGTGCCGCGTACGACCGCAGGTGGCCGGGTATGGTGACCCGCCCCTGCTTGTCCGGCACCTCGTCGTGCGCGCTGGCGAAGAAGACCCGGCTGTAGGCCCGGGCCGCCTTGCTGGTCATCGGCTGCGCGCGCAACTGGTCGGCGATCCGCTGGAACTCGGGCATCGGGAAGACGTAGAGGCAGCGCTCCTGCCCTTTGGTGATCACGACACCCCCCGCCAGTTCGTCCCGGAACTTCGCCGGCAGGATCAACCGGCCTTTGTCGTCCAGGCGCGGAGTGTGGGTGCCGAGGAACATCGGCCCAACCCCCTCGCCCTGAGCGGCGTTCGCGGCGCCGCTGACCCCCCGGGCCGGTGTGGCCCTCCCGGCCTCACCATCGCGCCCCACTCTACTCCACTTCCCTCCACCTGCAACCAGAATCGCCCGCGCGGCGTGGCGTTTCCGCGCGCAAAACCGCACGTCAACGCGGGTGGGGCGGAGTGGAGGGGGTGGGGCGCGCCCGGCACCGTCCGCTACCCGACATCGACCGACGCCGTCCGGCCCCGCGCGCTCCACCCGTCCGCCGGAACGTCCCCGGCCGAACGGTTCGCCGTCGGCGGCGATCTGGTGGAGGTGGCGGTCCGGTAACCTCGCTCGCGTGACGGACGCGAAGATGCCCTTGCGGGCAAAGGTGGCCAGCTCCGTGTCGCGCACCGCCGCGGCGCTGTCGCGGGCCGCGGGCCGTGGCGACGGCTCGGTGATCGGCGGCTGGATCGGCCTCAAGATCGACCCGGACCTGCTCGCCCACCTCTCGGCCGGGCGCGCCATCGCCCTGGTGTCCGGCACCAACGGCAAGACCACCACCACCCGGCTCACCACCGCCGCGGTCGGCGTGCTGGGCCGGGTCGCCACCAACTCCTTCGGCGCGAACATGCCCACCGGCCACACCTCGGCGCTCGCCAAGGCCGGCAGCACGCCGTACGCGGTGCTGGAGGTGGACGAGCACTACCTCGCCCAGGTGCTGGAGGCGACCGAGCCGCACGTGGTGGCGCTGCTCAACCTCTCCCGCGACCAGCTCGACCGCGCCAAGGAGGTCGCCATGATGGCGCAGCTCTGGCGCGCCGCCCTGGTCCGGCACCCGCGGGTACGGGTGGTCGCCAACGCCGACGACCCGATGGTGGTGTGGGCCGCCACCCCGCCGGCCGACCCGGCCCAGGGCCACGTGCCGCCGCACGTCACCTGGTTCAGCGCCGGGCAGCGCTGGCACGACGACTCCTGGGTCTGCCCCGAGTGCGGCTCCACCATCCAGCGCTCCGGCGAGCAGTGGTGGTGCACCGGCTGCCCGCTGCGCCGCCCCGAGCCGAACTGGACGGTCGAGGACGACGGCGTGCTCGACCCCACCGGCGCCTGGCACAAGATCCAGCTTCAGCTCCCCGGCAAGGTCAACCTCGGCAACGCGGCCACCGCCCTGGCCGTCGCCGCCGAGTTCGGCGTACGCCCGGTGGACGCGGTCTCCCGGCTCGGCACCGTCACCTCGGTGGCCGGGCGCTACGCCCAGGTGAACCGCGACGGGCGCAACATCCGGCTGCTGCTGGCGAAGAACCCGGCGAGCTGGCTGGAGGCGTTCGACATGGCCGACGTCGCGCCGACACTGCTGTCCATCAACGCCCGCGACCCCGACGGGCTGGACACGTCCTGGCTGTTCGACGTGGACTTCTCCCCGCTGACCGGCCGGCAGGTGCTGATCACCGGCGACCGGGCGTACGACCTGGCGGTGCGGCTCGAGGTCAACGGCGTGCCGTTCCAGCACGTCCGCAGCTTCGACGAGGCGGTCCGCGCGGTGCCGCCGGGCCGGCTGGAGGTCATCGCCAACTACACCGCCTTCCAGGACATCCGAGCGGAGCTGGACCGTGTCAACTGAGAGCCTGCGCATCGTCTGGATCTATCCCGACCTGCTGTCCACCTACGGCGACCGGGGCAACGCGCTGATCCTGGCCCGCCGGGCCCAGCTGCGCGGCATGCCGGTCGAGGTGCTGGAGGTCCGCTCCGACCAGCGGCTGCCCGCCACCGCCGACATCTACCTGCTCGGCGGCGGCGAGGACGGCCCGCAGGCGCTCGGCGCCCAGCGCCTGATCGCCGACGGCGGCCTGCACCGGGCGGTGGCCCAGGGCTCGGTGGTGTTCGGCGTCTGCGCCGGCTACCAGTTGCTCGGCACCTCCTTCTTCGCCAAGGGCACCCAGTGCGCCGGCCTGGAGCTGCTCGACCTCTCCTCCGACCGCGGTCCCACCCGGGCCGTCGGCGAGCTGGCCGGCGAGGTCGACCCGCGGCTGGGCATCCCGCACCTGTCCGGGTTCGAGAACCACGGCGGCCGTACCCACCTCGGCCCCGGCGTGTCCCCGCTGGCCCGGGTCACCACGGGCGTCGGCAACGACGGCGCCACCGAGGGCGCGTGGCGGGGCAAGCTGCTCGGCACCTACTCGCACGGCCCGGCGCTGGCGCGCAACCCCGACCTGGCCGACCTGCTGCTGCGCTGGGCGACCGGCATCCACCAGCTTCCGCCGCTCGACGACACCTGGGCCGACCGGCTCCGCTCCGAACGCCGCACCGCGGTGGCCGCCGCCCCGAGGCCGTGACCGACGCCGCCCGGCCGGGGCGGCGACCGGTGGCCCGCCGGCTCGCCGGGTTGCTGCGGCAGCCCTCGGCGCGCCGGTTCGGGCTGCTCCTGCTGCTGCTCGCCGGGTTCGGCGTGACGCTGCTGCTGGTGCCGCGGCCGGATCCGGCCGACCTGCCCCGGCTCGCCGACTCGCTCGGCGGCTACGGCCCGCCCGCGGCGGTTCTCGGCGGCGCGCTGCTGCTGGTGGCTCTGGTGCCGCGCACGTTCGTCACGCTGGCCGCGGGCGCGATCTTCGGCCCGGTGCAGGGCGCCGCGTACGCGCTCGGCGCGGCGCTGCTGGCGGCGGCCCTCGGCTTCACGGTGGGGCGGGTGCTCGGGCGCGACTTCGTCGCCGAGCGGGTACGCGGCCGGCTGGCCCGCCTCGACGGCTGGTTCGCCCGGCAGAGCGTCTTCGGCGTGATCACCGTCCGGCTGCTGCCGATCGCCGGGTTCGGCCTGGTCAGCTACGGCTACGGCACCACCGCCGCCCGGGTGGTGCCGTTCCTGGCCGGCAGCGTGATCGCCTCCGCCCCCACCGCCATCGGTTACGCGGCGATCGGCGCGGCGGTGACCACGCCCGGGTCGATCAACTGGTACGCGGCGGCGCCTGCGAGCCTCGGCCTGATCGCCAGCGTGCTGATCGTCCACCGCTGGTGGCGGGCCGAACGGCGCCGGTCTGCCGGACCGGCCGGCTGACCCGGCGGCGAAGGCGCACAAGCACGCGGAGGACCTCCGGACCGGCCCGGTAACGACCGCACGACGATCCCGCCCGCCGGGCACCGCGCGGCACCGGCGCTCCCTAGCATTCGCGAGCATGAGGCCCTCGTCCCGAGCCCGCGTCCGGAGCGCCGCCGTCCTCGCTCCGATCCTCGCGGCGGCGCTGCTCGCCGCCTGCACTCCGGGAGACCCGACGGCCGCCCCGGTCACCGAGGGAACGCCGTCGACGCAGGTGACCGCCCCGCCGCGTGCCGACTTCTGCCTGGTCACCGTGCCGCAGAGCTGGCAGGACGCGGTCCGGGAGAGCCGGCTGCCGAAGGAGCCCGGGGAGAGGTGGTCAGGGTTCGCCCCGGCACCGGACGGCCGCTCCGCGTTCGCCACCGTGCAGCGCGACGGTCTCCCGATGCTGCTGGTCAAGCAGGAGAAGAACGGCGACCGACGGGTCGTGGCCACCATGCCGGACCTGTTCACCTTCCCGCTATGGGGCGACTTCGACGGGCGCTGGCTGGTCTACGCGCGCACCGACCTGTCCCGTGCGGCGCCGCACGGGGAAGGAAGCGCCGAGCTCTTCGTCTGGGACGCGGAGACCGGGGCCGAGCCACGGCAGGTCGCGAACGCCGGGCAGAGGGCCGTCCCGTTCCTGTTGCAGGACGGGAGGCTCGCCGTGACCCGGATCCTCGGCAAGGACCGGGCCGAGCTGACCCTGCACGACCTGGCGGCCGGATCGGTCCGCACGGTGGCCACCGGACAGGTGAGCGCTGTCGGGTTCCGCGGCGCCGATCTGATCTGGTTCGACAGGGCAACTGGTCGCCTGAACGCGATCGGCCCGGACGGGACGGCGGGCGCTTCCGCACAGCCGGCCCTGGGGCCGGGTGCGGTGGACGTGACCACCGACGGCCGTACCACCGCCTGGGTGTCCCGGGACGAGCGCGACCTGACCGTCTGGCGGCCGGACTGGACGGCACCCGTGCGGATCCTGCGGGTCACTTCTCCCCCGCCGGCCACGCCGTCGCTGCCGCCCGGCGCCAGGCCACCGACCGACGACCCGTTCCACCGGATCGCCGGACCCACCGCCGTCGGCGATCTGGTGCTCTTCGACTACCACCAGGGCTGGTACGTGGCCGACCTGCGGACCGGCTCGTACGTCCGGCTGACCGCGGACCACGCCGACGCGATGGTCTCGGGCCCCGCGCTGCTGATGGACCCGGAAGACAACTCGGTCCCCGCGGAGCGGCACGCGTACTCGCTGCTGCGCCTGGACCGGCTGCCGCCACTGCCGGCGTGCCCGTGACGGAGCACGGGCAGCCGCTGCCGGGCGGGTTCGTCGCCGAGGTGGTCCGCGTCGGTGACACGGTCCGACGTACGGCCCCGCCGAACGCGGGCTTCGTGGCCGCGCTCCTGCGGCACCTGGAGCCCGTCGGCCTGGCGCCCCGGTACCTCGGCGTCGACGAGCGAGGCCGGCAGGTGCTGACCCACATCGACGGGCGGGTGCCCTGGCGGGACCGGGAGGAACCGGCCTACTTCGCCGCCCCCGCGCTCACCCGGCTGGCCGGCCTCATGCGGGCGCTGCACGACGCCTGCGCCGGCACCGGCCTGGCCGGCGACGCGGAGACGGTCTGCCACCGGGACCTGTCGCCGAAGAACACCGTCTACCGGGACTCGCCGGCCGGGCCACTGCCGGTGGCCTTCCTGGACTGGGACCGGGCCGGGCCGGGCCGCCGGATCGAGGACGTGGCGTTCGCGGGCTGGCACTGGGCCGCGCTGGGCGGGGACGCCGACCCGGCCGAGCTGGCCCGGCGCTGCCGGCTGCTCTGCGACGCCTACGAGGCGGCCGGCCCCGGGGTGTCGGTGCCCCGGTCCGAACTGGTCGCCGTCATGCTCGACCAGCTCGTTGGCACATGGCGGGGCATCGACGTCGGCGCCGAGCGGAACGAGCCGGGCATGCGCCGGCTCCGCGCGGCGGGCGTGGTCGAACTGGTGCGCGGCTGGCACGGGTGGCTGCTCCGGCACCGCCCGACGGTCGAGGCGGTGCTGGAGGCCGGTTGAGGCGCGTCCCGCGAACGGGACGCGCCTCAAGCACACGGTGGACGGTCAGGCGACGACCGAGACCATCCGGCCCTTCACCACGATCACCTTGCGCGGCTCCTTGCCGGCCAGGGTGCCTGCCACCGCCTCCAGCGCCGCCGCGCGGACCGTCTCCTCGGACGCGTCGGCGGGCACCTCGATCCGGCCCCGGACCTTGCCGTTGACCTGCACCGGGTAGGTGACCGACTCGGCCACCAGCAGGGCCGGGTCGGCGACCGGGAAGTCCGCGTACGTCAGGGATTCCTCGTGGCCCAGCTTGCGCCACAGCTCCTCCGCCATGTGCGGGGCGAACGGGGCGACCATCAGCACCAGCGGCTCGGCCACCTCACGCGGCGTCTCCGCCAGCCGGGTCAGGCCGTTCGTCAGCTCGATCAGCTTGGCGATGGCGGTGTTGAACCGGATCCCGTCCATGTCGGCGCGGACCCCGTCGATCGCCTTGTGCAGCAGCCGCCGGGTCGCCTCGTCGGCCGGCGCGTCGGTGACCCGCAGCTCACCGGTCTGCTCGTCGACGACGGTGCGCCAGACCCGCTGCAGGAACCGGTACGAGCCGACGACGGCCCGGGTCTCCCACGGGCGGGACACCTCCAGCGGGCCCATCGACATCTCGTACACCCGGAACGTGTCCGCGCCGTACGCCGCGCACATGTCGTCCGGGGTGACGACGTTCTTCAGCGACTTGCCCATCTTGCCGTACTCGCGCCGGACCTCGGTCTCGCCGTGGAACCAGCGGCCGTCGACCTCGACGACCTCCTCGGCGGGCACGTACGCGCCGCGCGGGTCGACGAACGCGTACGCCTGGATCATGCCCTGGTTGAACAGGCGGCGGAACGGCTCGAACGACGAGACGTGGCCCAGGTCGTACAGCACCTTGTGCCAGAAGCGCGCGTACAGCAGGTGCAGCACGGCGTGCTCGGCGCCGCCGACGTACAGGTCGGTGCCGCCGCAGTCACCCGGACGCTGCGGCCCCATCCAGTACGCCTCGTTCTCCGGGTCGGCGAAGCGCTGCGAGTCGGTCGGATCCAGGTAGCGCAGCTCGTACCAGCAGGAGCCGGCCCACTGCGGCATCACGTTGGTCTCGCGGGTGTAGCGCTTGGGCCCGTCACCCAGGTCCAGCTCCACCTCGACCCAGTCGCGCCGCCGCGACAGCGGGGTCTCCGGGTTGCTGTCGGCGTCGTCGGCGTCGAACGTCTTCGGCGAGAAGTCCTCCACCTCGGGCAGCTCGACCGGCAGCATCGACTCGGGCAGCGCGATCGGCGCGCCGGTCTCGTCGTACACGATCGGGAACGGCTCGCCCCAGTAACGCTGCCGGGAGAACAGCCAGTCGCGCAGCCGCCAGGTGACCGCGCCGGCGCCGTGCCCGTTCGCCTCCAG
This sequence comes from Micromonospora sp. NBRC 110037, assembly GCF_001652995.1. NCBI lineage: Bacteria > Bacillati > Actinomycetota > Actinomycetes > Micromonosporales > Micromonosporaceae > Micromonospora > Micromonospora sp. NBRC 110037. Next base: position 104,993 of record NZ_BBVA01000002.1, on the reverse strand, counting down.
CCACTCGATGATCCGCGCCTTGGCCTCGGTGACGCCCAGGCCGTCCAGGTCGATGCCGCGCTCCGGCGCGGCGCTGTTGATCGCCGGGCCGTCCCCGGTGTACGCCTTGCCGGCGAAGCCCTCCGGCGGCTGCACGGTCCGCACGATCGGCAGCTCGAAGACCTCGGCGAAGTCCCAGTCCCGCTCGTCCTGCGCGGGCACCGCCATGATCGCGCCGGTGCCGTACCCGGCCAGCACGTAGTCGGCGATGAAGATCGGGATCTGCCCGCCGGTCACCGGGTTGGTCGCGTAGGCGCCGACGAAGACGCCGGTCTTCTCCTTGCTGTCCGCCTGCCGCTCCATGTCCGTCTTGGCCGCGGCGGCCTTCCGGTACGCCTCGACGGCCTCACGCGGGCTCGCATGCCCACCGGTCCAGGCGTCCTTCGTCCCCTCCGGCCAGGCGGCCGGCGTCAGCACGTCGACCAGCTCGTGCTCGGGGGCCAGCACCATGTAGGTGGCGCCGAAGACGGTGTCCGGCCGGGTCGTGAACACCCGCACCGGCGCGGCGGCGGTCGGGAAGTCGATGTGCGCGCCGGTCGACCGGCCGATCCAGTTGCGCTGCTGCAGCTTGATCGGCTCCGGCCAGTCCAGTGTGTCCAGGTCCTCCAGCAGCCGGTCCCCGTACGCGGTGATCCGCATCATCCACTGCTTCAGGTTGCGCTTGAAGACCGGGAAGTTGCCGCGCTCGGAGCGGCCGTCGGCGGTGACCTCCTCGTTGGCCAGCACGGTGCCCAGGCCCGGGCACCAGTTGACCGGCGCCTCCGAGACGTACGCCAGGCGGTGGTCGTCCACGACGCGCCGCCGCTCCCCCACGGACAGCTCGGCCCACGGCCGCCCGTCCGGGGTGGCGCGGGTGCCGCCCTCGAACTCGGCGATCAGCTCGGCGATCGGCCGGGCCTTGCGTGCATCGGTGTCGTACCAGGAGTTGAAGACCTGCAGGAAGATCCACTGCGTCCAGCGGTAGAAGTCGGTGTCGATGGTCGCCACCGACCGCCGCTCGTCGTGGCCCAGCCCCAGCCGGCGCAGCTGCGCCCGGTACCGCTCGATGTTCGCCTCGGTGGTGGTGCGGGGGTGGGTGCCGGTCTGCACCGCGTACTGCTCGGCGGGCAGGCCGAACGCGTCGAAGCCCATCGCGTGCAGCACGTTGCGCCCGGCCATCCGCTGGTAGCGGGCGTAGCAGTCGGTGCCGATGTAGCCCAGCGGGTGGCCGACGTGCAGGCCGGCGCCGGAGGGGTACGGGAACATGTCCAGCACGTACAGCTTCTCGGCGCCCGCGCGCGGATGACCCGGGTCGGCCAGCGGGCCGGTCGGGTTCGGCGCGTGGAAGGTGCCGTCCCGCTCCCAGGTGTCCTGCCAGCGGTGTTCGATCTCGTCGGCCAGTGCGGCGGTGTACCGGAACGGGGGAATGTCGGTCGCCGGTGCGGCTGCCTCACTCATGGCGTCTCCTCGGCGCGGATCGGGCGATTCGAAAAATTGTGGGCGGTCTGCTGCGGGCACAAAAAAGCCCCTCGCGCAGGAGGGGCGGCCGTGCTGTCGCGCGTTCAGCGCATCAACACGGCTCGGTAAGAAGCAGGAAGAACCCGGCCATGCAGGCAGTGTACCTCGCAGCCCTCGGCGGCGGCGCGCCCGTTCCGCCCGGGGCGGCCGGTCCCCCGGTCCGGCGAATATTCCGGGCGTAACCGACCGACCACCTGCGGGAGTCGGCAGTAACGACAAACATGGTTAGCCTGAGAGGCCAGTGAGATTACTGCGGCAGACGTGGCTCGGCGTCGCGAACCCAACGGCGGGTCCAGGTGCTCTATAAAGAGCTGCCGTCCAGGCGACGAGGAGGAGGCCCGTGACACAACAGACCTGGGACGAGGTGGGCGGTCTGCTGCCGCACGACGAGTTCCGCGCCGCCAGCGAGGCCATCGTGGCCAACATCGAGCAGGTCATCGAGGGCAAGACCGCCACCGTCCGGCTCGCCCTGGCGGTGCTGCTGGCCGAGGGCCACCTGCTCATCGAGGACGTGCCCGGCGTCGGCAAGACCAAGCTCGCCAAGGCGATGGCCCGGTCCATCGACTGCTCGGTCCGGCGGATCCAGTTCACCCCCGACCTGCTTCCCAGCGACGTCACCGGCGTGAGCGTCTACAACCAGGAGACGCACGACTTCGAGTTCCGCCCCGGCGCGGTCTTCGCCAACCTGGTGGTCGGCGACGAGATCAACCGGGCCTCGCCGAAGACCCAGTCGGCGCTGCTGGAGTGCATGGAGGAGCGCCAGGTCACCGTCGACGGCGTCACCTACCAGCTGCAGACGCCGTTCATGGTGATCGCGACGCAGAACCCGATCGAGATGGAGGGCACGTACCCGCTGCCCGAGGCGCAGCGCGACCGGTTCACCGCCCGCATCGCCATGGGCTACCCGGACCCGCGCGCCGAGCTGGCCATGCTCGACGGGCACGGCGCCACCGACCCGCTGTCGGGGCTGCGGCCGGTCTCCGACGCGGCCACCGTCCGCCGGCTGATCGGCCACGTCCGGCAGGTGCACGTCGCCGACGCGGTCAAGCAGTACGCGATCGACCTGGTCACCGCCACCCGGGAGGCGCCGGACCTGCGCCTGGGCGCGTCCCCGCGGGCCACGCTCCAGCTGCTGCGCACCGCCCGCGCGGTGGCCGCCCTGGAGGGCCGCGATTACGTGCTGCCGGACGACCTCCAGGTCCTCGCGGTGCCGGTGCTGGCGCACCGGATCATCCCGACCGCCGACGCCCAGCTGGCCCGGCGCACCACCGACGCGATCGTCTCCGAGCTGGTGCACCGCCTGCCGCTCCCGCACGACCGGCAGCGTTCGCCGTACGACACCCGCCCCGGCGGCGGCAACAACGGCCGCGGGCCGTACGAGCCGCGGAGGCCGTGACGTGCGCGACGGCCTGCGTGGGCTGACCACCCGCGGCCGCTCCTTCCTGGCGGCCGCGGTGGCCGCGGCGATCTCCGCCGGCATCCTGGGCGAGAAGGACCTGCTCCGGGTGGCGGTCCTGCTCGCCGTCCTGCCGCTGCTGGCCGCCGCGTACGTCGGGCGCAGCCGGTACAAGCTGGCCTGCAACAGGTCGCTGGAGCCGCACCGGGTGCCGGTCGGGGCCAGCTCCCGCGTGGTGCTGCGGTTGCAGAACCTGTCCCGGCTGCCCACCGGCACGCTGCTGCTGGAGGACCGCCTGCCGTACGCGCTGGGCAGCCGCCCCCGGGTGGTGCTGGAGCGGCTCGGCGCGCACCAGGCCAGCTCCGTGGCGTACACCGTCCGGGCGGACGTGCGCGGCCGCTACGAGGTGGGCCCGCTGGTGATCCGGCTGACCGACCCGTTCGGGCTGTGCGAGCTGACCCGCTCGTTCCCCAGCACCGACCACCTCACGGTGATCCCGCAGGTCACTCCGTTGCCGTCGGTGCGGCTACCAGGCGAGTACGCCGGCAGCGGCGACAGCCGGGCCCGCTCGGTAGCGGTACACGGCGAGGACGACGCCGCCACCCGGGAGTACCGGATGGGCGACGACCTGCGCCGCGTGCACTGGAAGTCCACCGCCCGCACCGGCGAGCTGATGGTGCGCCGCGAGGAGCAGCCGTGGGAGAGCCGCGCCACCGTCGTGCTGGACACGCGCGCCGCCGGGCACCGGGGCGAGGGGCCGACGGCGAGCTTCGAGTGGGCGGTCTCGGCGGCCGCCAGCATCGCCGTGCACCTGCGCCAGGCCGGCTACAAGCTGCGCCTGGTCACCGGCAACGGCGCCGACGTCGCGGCGACCGAGGCCGGCGGTGAGGGCCTGCTCCTGGACCAGCTCGCCGACGTGCACCTGGACCGGCGCGGCGAGATCACCACGCTGGTGCAGCAGGTCCGGCAGCGGGCCGACGGCGGCCTGATCATCGCGTTGCTCGGCACGCTCGGCGCCGCCGAGGCGGAGCTGCTGGCCGGGCTGCGCGGCAACGGGGCGACCTGTGTGGCGTTCCTGCTCGACAGCAACACCTGGCTGAACCTGCCGCCGAAGGCCCGCACCGAGGCGGAACGGGCGCACGGCGCCGCCGCGCTCGCGCTGCTGCAGAGCGGCTGGCGGGTCATCGGGGTGGAGCACGGCAGCCGTCTGCCGGTGCTGTGGCCGCAGGCCGGGCGCGGATCGCAGGGGTTCGCGCTGCGGGCGGCCCTGGCCGAGACGGTCGCCGGAGGCATGCGATGACCGGAAGGAAGCTCCCGTGACCCCCCATCGCAACATCGGGTTCGTCGCCGCGGCGGCGACCCTGCTGGCGGCGGCCCCGCTGTCGGCGATCTTCGAACGCTGGACGTGGCTGATCCAGGCCACCATCGTGGTCGCCGTGGTGGCCGGCTCGGCCGCGTTGAGCCGGCTGGCCCGGGCGCCGCTGTGGGGCCAGGTGCTGGCGATGCTCGCCGGCCTGACCCTGGGCCTGACGTGGATCTTCCCGAGCGGCGCCGAGCTGCTCGCGTTCATCCCGGCCCCGGGCACGTTCGCCCACTTCGGCGAGCTGACGCAGGCGTCGCTGGAGGACATGCGCTCGTACGGCGTGAAGGTGCCCGACGTCGACTCGCTGCTGTTCCTCGCGGTGCTCGGCATCGGCGCGGTCGCCGTGGTGGTGGACGTCCTCTCGGTCGGGCTGCGCCGGCCGGCGCTGGCCGGCCTGCCGATGCTCGCCATCTACTCGGTGCCGGTGGCGGTCTACCTGGACAGCGTCCCCGCCACCCCGTTCGTGGTGGGCGCCGCCGGCTACCTGTGGCTGCTGGTCACCGACAACGTCGACCGGGTACGCCGGTTCGGCCGCCGGTTCACCGGTGAGGGACGCGACGTCGACGTCTGGGAGGCGTCGCCGCTGGCCGCGGCGGGCCGCCGGCTGGCAGTGGTCGGCGTGGCGGTGGCGGTGGCCCTGCCCCTGGCCGTGCCCGGGATGACCGGCGGGCTGATGAACAACGTCGGCGCCGGGCCCGGTGAGGGCAACGGCCGGCCCGGCCAGGGTGGCAGCCCGGGCCGGATCGACCTGTTCGCAGCGCTCAGCGGCCAGCTCAACCAGAGCCAGGAAACCGAGCTGGTAAAGGTCAGCACCAACGAGCCGAGCCCGTTCTACCTGCGCCTCGGCGTGGTCGACGACCTGCGGCCGAGCGGCTTCCAGGCGCGCGTGCCCACCGGGCGGCCGGTCACCCGCGGCCTGCCCGACCCGAGCGAGCGCACCCCGCGTGGCGTCGAGCGGCAGCGCTACAAGGCCACCGTCGAGGTGTCGAAGAACCTGAACATGCCGCTGCTGCCGGTCTACGCCGATCCGGTGAAGGCGGACGACCTCAACGGCAACTGGCTGTACGACTCGAGCCAGCAGATAGTCTTCTCCAACCGGGAGAACGCCCGCGGCAAGAGCTACTCGTTCGAGTACGTGCGCTCGACGTTCAGCCCGGCGGCGCTGCGCGCCGCCCCGTCCCTGCCCGCGGACAGCCCGGTGAAGCGCCAGCAGACCGAGCGGCCGTCGGTCCCGGAGGTCGAGGAGCTCGTCGACGAGCTGGTGAGGGGCAAGTCGAACGACTACGACAAGGTCCGCGCGATCTACGAGTACTTCTCCGTGGAGAACGGCTTCACCTACTCGCTGTCCACCCGCGACGGCAGCAGCGGGCAGGACATCACCGACTTCCTCGCCACCAAGGTCGGCTACTGCCAGCAGTACGCGGCGGCGATGGCCTGGCTGGTCCGGGCCGCCGGCATTCCGGCCCGGGTGGCTGTCGGCTTCACCAACGGCAGCAAGTCCGACGGCGGCACGTACGTGCTGACCAACCGCAACCTGCACGCCTGGACCGAGGTCAACTTCGGCAACGGGATCGGCTGGGTGCCGTTCGACGCCACCCCGGCGGCGAGCGTGCAGGGCTCGGTCCGCTCCGCCTGGGCGCCGGACACCGACGCCCCCGAGGAGGTCACCCCGTCGCCCGGCAGCACCGTCGCTCCCGGCGCCGCCGACCCGTCGGCCGGCCCGAACGAGGCGGACCGGCTCGACAAGGACACCGACCAGGGCCTGTCCCTGGGCGGAGGTGACCCGGCCGAGCAGAACCGGGTGTGGCCGTGGTGGCTGGCCGCGGCGCTGGCGCTGCTGGCGCTGTTCGCCGTACCGGGCCTGCGCCGCTCCACCCTGCGCCGCCGCCGGCGCGTCCGGGTCCGGGCGCCCTCGGCCACCGCGCTCGCGGTGCCGGGCCAGCGGGGCGAGGCACGGGAGGTCGTCGTCGGCGTGGACGCCGAGTCCGCCCGCGCCGACGCGCACGCCGCCTGGGACGAGCTGCTCGACACGCTCGTCGACTTCCACGTCCGGGTGGACCGCACGGAGACCCCCCGCGCGACCGCCGAGCGGCTGGCCCGGGAGGCGCTCACCGAGAACGGCGACGCCGCGACCGGGGTACGGCTGCTGGGCCGGGCCGAGGAGCGGGCCCGGTACGCGCGGGACCCGCTCGCCGGCGCGGAGTTGCAACCGGCGCTGCGGACGGTCCGGGGCGCGCTCGCGGCCGGGGCCGACCGCCGCACCCGGCTGCTGGCCGCGCTGCTGCCCCCGTCGGTGATCCAGCGTTGGCGGACCGCCCTGGCCGAGCAGTCGGCCCGGATCGTCACCACGAGCGGGCAGGCCCGGACGCAGATGCTGCGCTGGAGCCCACGCCGCCTGTTGGCGGGCCGCACGGCCCGCTGACCGCCCCGCCCCGTCCCCCGCCCCGTCCCCCGCCCCGTCCCCCCGGCCCCCGGCCCGTTGATCAAGGAGTTTGTGTCTCCGCGAGGCCTCCGACCGGACACAAACTCCTTGATCACCGACTGCTCAGCGGGCTGGCGGGGTGGGGAGCGGGGGCGCTTGAGATCTTGGTAGGAAAAGGCCCCTATAGCGGCCCTTTCCTACCAAGATCTTCGCGTTTCCCGCGCTTTGGAAGATCGATCTCTAGTCGTGGACTATCAGCCGACAGGAGCCGCCGCAGGTCGGCGCGGAGGCGATGATCGGCTGCGAAGCACTGGCCAGCGGACCGGGGAGAGACTCACGCCGCAGCCGGGGAATCCGGGGGCACCGCCACACCGGCCGACATCGGGGCGTGGACGGGTGCGGCGCGATCGACGGCTACGCGCACCCGCCGCCGTGGAGCGGGCACGACGAAGCGCACGCCGACGGGCGTCGCCGCGACATCCGCCCCGGTCCGGGGCGGAGCACGGTCAGCGGTGTCCCTCCGGGCGCTGCCGCCAGCGGTCCTCCATCCGGTCGAGGAAGGAGCCCCGGCGGCCACTGCTGCGGCCACGGGGACGACGCCGGCTCGTTGTGCCGCCGACCACGTGCAGGTCGGGCGACTGGGATCGGCGGTGCGACTGCACCGCGTAGCCCAACGAGGCCAGCATGACGACGAAACCCGCCACGGCCACCGCGGGAATCTTGATCACGGCACCATAGATCAACAGGGCCAGACCAGCGACGACCACGCCGGCAGCGACGAGCACGCGACGCCGCGCGTGGAAACGCGGGTCGCTGGCGCGCACGGCCGAGGCGAACTTGGGGTCCTCGGCAAGCGACCGCTCGATCTGCTCGAACAGCCGCTGCTCGTGCTCCGAGAGCGGCACGGCACTCCTCCCCGGTCACGTTGGTCGACCCGGGCGGGCCGACAGACCGTGGCAGCCAACCGGCTGCTTACCCGCAAGTCTACGAGGGCCCCCGCGCGTCGGAAAGCGGGACGACCTACGGCCGGGTCGGTTTTTCGACTTGTCGTGTATCACGACGGCCGAGAAGACTGGCCGGACCTATGACGGACCGCCCGAATCGGGCGGCCGCCGCATCGGCCGCCGCCTCCGCCTCACGCCAGCCGCGCTCGGGCGCGCCGAGGGTGAGCTGCTGCGGGGTCTCCCCGGCGGGGGCGAGACCTTCCATCCGGACCCCGACCAGCCGAACCGGCTCGCCGGGAGCGAGCGCGCCCCACAACGCCCAGGCCGTGTCGAACATCTCCCGGGCGGTGTCGGTGGGCACGGCGAGCGTGCGGGAGCGGCTGATCGTCCGGAAGTCGGCGAAACGGACCTTGAGCGACACGGTACGGCCCACCTGCCCGGCCGCCCGCAGCCGAGCGCCGGCCTTGTCGGCGAGCGCGAGCAGGGACCGCCGGATCTCGTCCGGGTCGGTCACGTCGGTGTCGAACGTGACCTCCGCGCCGATCGACTTCTCCACCTGTTCGGGCGTCACCCCGCGCGGGTCACGCCCCCAGGCCAACTCGTGCAGGTGGGCGGCGGACGCCTCGCCCACCGCCCGGCGCAGCAGGCCGGCCGGCGCCTCGGCGAGGTCGCGTACGGTGCGCAGGCCGAGGCGGCGCAGCGCGTCGGCGGAACGCTCCCCCACGCCCCACAGGGCGGACACCGGCAGCGGGTGCAGGAAGTCCAGCACCTGAGCGGCCGGGACCACGAGCAGGCCGTCGGGCTTGGCCCGGGTGGAGCCGAGCTTCGCCACGAACTTGCTCGGCCCGACGCCCACCGAACAGGTCAGCCGCTGTTCCTCGGCGACCCGGCGGCGGATCAGCGCGGCGATGTCGGCGGGCCGGCCGAACAGCCGGCGGGCGCCCGCCACGTCGAGGAACGCCTCGTCCAGCGAGAGCGGCTCGACCAGCGGGGTGACGTCCCGGAAGATCCGCATGACCGCCCGCGACGCCTCGGTGTAGGCGGTGAAGTCGGGCGGCAGGTAGACAGCGCCGGGGCAGAGCGCCCGGGCGCGGGCGGTGGGCATGGCGCTGCGGACGCCGTACTGCCGGGCCTCGTAGCTGGCGGAGCTGACCACGCCGCGCGGGCCGACGCCGCCCACCACCACCGGCCGCCCGCGCAGCTCGGGACGGCGGCGCACCTCGACCGAGGCGTAGAACGCGTCCATGTCGACGTGCAGGATGGCGCAGCCGGTGTCGTCGGCGTCCGGCCCGAAGCGCGGGTCACCGCCTCGGGGCAACGACTGGCTGCGGCCCATGCCAGCAGGCTAGCCCGCCGGTCCGACAACCCCACCGCCCAGCCCGGCGGCCACCGACGCGGCCGCAGCCGCGGATGAGTCGGGTCAGCCCCGCACCACCAGCAGCGGAACGGTCATCTCGGCGGCGGTGTCCGCGCCGTGGTACGCCACCAGCCGCGACGCCATCGGCGGCTCGGAACGGGTGGCGACCACCGCGTACGTGTCCCGGCAGACCACCACCACGTCGCCGATCCGCCTCAGGTGCGCCTCGGGCACCGGCCCGAACCAGCCGGTCGCCACCGCCTCGGCGCGGGTCAGCACGTGCGCGGCCGGGCCCAGCAGCTCGGTCCAGGCGGCCACCACGTCGGCTTCGGCGCCCGGCTCGGTGTGCAGGTAGCGGACGCGGGGCTCACCGGCGACCACCAGTACCCCGGCGCGCAGCCGGGGATCGGCGTCCAGGTCGATCCGGTGCCCGGCGGGCACGTCGAGCTGGCCGTGGTCGGCGGTGACCAGCAGCGCGGCGTCCGGCGGCAGCCCGTCGACGAGCCGGGCCAGCAGCGCGTCCACATCGGCGGCGGCGGACCGCCACGGCGCGGAGTCGACGCCGCTGAGGTGCCCGTGCCGGTCCAGGTCGGGGTGGTACCCGGACACCAGCGCGGGTCCGTCCCCGGCGGCCAGCGCCGCCAGCATCCGCGCGGCGAGCGCGTCGGCGCCGGCCGCGCCCCGGTAGTCGCCGCCCCGGTTGGCGGCGAGCGTCAGACCACTGCCGGCGAACTCGGGGCGGCTGACCACCGTCACCGCCACCCCGGCGGCGCGCGCCCGCTGGTACCAGGTGGGCACCGGCTGCCAGCTCACCGGGTCGGGGTCGCCGGCCCAGTCGACGTGGTTGAGCACCCGGTCGGTGCCGGGCACCCGGACGGTGAAGCCGAGCACGCCGTGCGCGCCCGACGCGGTGCCGGTGCCGAGGCTGACCAGGCTGGTCGGGGTGGTGGACGGGAAGCCGGTGGTGAGCGGCCGGCCGGTGGTGGCGGCCAGTCCGGCGAGCGTCGGGGCGTACCGGGCGGCGGTGGGGATCTGGTACCAGCCGAGGCCGTCGACGAGCAGCACCGCGATCCGGCGTACCCCGGCCAGCCCCGGTGCCAGGCCGAGCCGGTCGGCCGCACCGGGTACGCCGAGCACCGACAGCGCGCTGGGCAGCACGTCGGCCAGGCTGCCGCCGTCGTAGCGCGGCGCAACCCGGTCCAGCGGGCCGGGAGCCGGGCCGGTCATGCCGGGCGGCGGGCGAACAGGTGCAGCTGAGCGGCGAGATCACGGTACGGGGGCCGGGCCGCGAGCGCCCGTTCCAGCTCCACCAGGGCGGCCGGCTGACCGTCGGCCACGGCGGCCGGAAGCAGGTCGGCGAGCACCCGTACCCCGTGGATCTCCTCCACGGCGAGGCCGGCGGCGGTGAGCAGCGCGCTCGCGTCGGCGGCGTCGTAGCGGCGGCGCAGCGTGTCCCGGCGGCCGGTGGTGCCGTGCGGGTCGGCGGCCAGCGCCGCGGCGGCGTCAAGTTGCCCGTTCATCGCCCGGCCGAACACGGCGGCGGCCCGGCCGGCGACGAGCACGCTCGCCGCGCCGCCCGGGCGCAACGCGGTGACCAGCGCGGAGATCACCGGTTCCGGCTCGTCGACGACTTCGAGGACGGAGTGGCAGAGCACCAGGTCCACGGTGGCCGGTTCGACCAGCCCGGCGAGCGCGTCGGCGTCGCCCTGCGTCGCGCGTACCCGGTCGGCGACCCCGGCCTCGGCGGCGCGGCGGGTCAGCGCGGCGAGCGCGTCGGGGCTGGCGTCGACCACTGTGACCCGGTGACCGGCCTCGGCGAGCGGGACGGCGAAGCCGCCGGTCCCGCCGCCGACGTCGAGCACGGAGAGTCGTTCGCCGGCCCGCCGGTCCAGCTCGGCCCGGAGCACCGACCAGATGACGGCGGTGCGGGGGGTGAGGGTTCGGATCTGCTCCACGCGCCGAGCCTAGTCACCCCCCGGCCCAGGTTCAGGACTCGCCGCCGCCGGCGGGGTCGTCCTCGGCGCGGGAGCGCTGGTCGTTGGCCACCGGGCCGTCGGTCACCTGGTATTCCCGCGGCTCGGCCTCGTGGGTGGGCGCCCAGTCGGCGCCGAGGCGGGTCCGTCGGGCGTTGGCTACGCCACCGGCGTACGTGCGGTGAAAGGTCATCTGTTCATCCCCCATACCCCGGGTGGGCCACTCTGCCCACCCGCGTCGGGAGTCTCCCGCCTCCGGCTCACGGAAACCGTAATGTGGATCACTCCATCAACGGAAATCCCTGGATGCCGGTGTGACGGGGGGCTCGATCGCGTCCAGCCGGTCCGCGGTGAGGTTCGTGACGCCCTCGTGCCGCTGCAGCCGGCCCCGCACCACCAGTGCTCCACTGGTGCGGGCGATTCGACGGTAGCGCTGCCACAGCCCCGGGGAGCAAGTGACATTCAGCATTCCGGTCTCGTCCTCCAGGTTGAGGAACGTGACGCCGCCGGCGGTCGCCGGGCGCTGCCGGTGGGTGACGATCCCGCCGACCCGGATCCGCTGCCCGGGCGGCACCTGGCCGAGCCGGGCGATCGGCACCGCGCCCAGTTCGTCGAGGCGGTCCCGGATGAACCGGGCCGGGTGGCTCTCCGGGGACAGGCCGGTGGCCCAGACGTCGGCGACCAGGCGGTCCACCGCGGCCATGCCGGGCAGCGTGGGCGGGTCCGCGCCGGTCACCGTGCCGGGCAGCCGGCCGGGCCGGTCCTGGGCCGCCGCGCCGGCGGCCCAGAGGGCCTGCCGCCGGGTCAGCCCGAAACAGGCGAAGGCGTCGGCGGTGGCCAGCGCCTCCAGCTGCGCGGCGGTGAGACCGACGCGGCGGGCCAGGTCCGGCATGTCCCGGTACGGCCCGTGCGCCGTCCGTTCCGCCTCGATCCGCTCGGCCACGTCCTCGCCGAGGGTACGGACGCTGCCCAGCCCGAGCCGTACCGCCGGGCCGCCCAGCCCCCAGGCGTGCGGCGGCTCGCCCGGCACGCTGCCCCACCGCGTCTGCGGGGTGGACTCCAGCACCGCCTTGGCGCCGCTGGCGTTGATGTCCGGCCGGCGTACCTCCACGCCGTGCCGGCGGGCGTCGTCGGCGAGCGTCTGCGGCGAGTAGAAGCCCATCGGCTGGGCGTTGAGCAGCGCGGCCAGGAACGGGCCCGGGTGGTAGCGCTTGAGCCACGAGCTGGCGTACACCAGGTAGGCGAAGCTCATCGCGTGGCTCTCCGGGAAGCCGTAGCTGGCGAACGCGGTGAGCTTGCGGTAGACGTCGTCGGCCAGCTCGCCGGTGATGCCCCGCTCGGCCATCCCGGCGTAGAGCCGGTCGGCGATCTGCGCCATCCGCTCCACCGACCGTTTCGCCCCCATGGCCCGGCGCAGCTGGTCGGCGCCGGCCGCGTCGAACCCGGCCAGGTCGATGGCGAGCTGCATGAGCTGCTCCTGGAACAGCGGCACGCCGAGCGTCTTCTCCAGCGCGTTGCGCATCAGCGGGTGCGCGTACGTGACCGGCTCCTGGCCGTTCTTGCGCCTGATGTACGGGTGCACCGAGCCGCCCTGGATCGGGCCGGGCCGGATCAGCGCCACCTCCACCACCAGGTCGTAGAACTCGCGCGGCTTGAGCCGGGGCAGCGTGGCCATCTGGGCGCGGCTCTCCACCTGGAACACGCCCACCGAGTCGGCCCGGCAGAGCATGTCGTAGACCTCGGGGTCGTCCAGCGTCATGTCGCCGAGGTCGAGGCGGGAGCCGATCAGGTCGTAGCCGTAGTGCAGCGCCGAGAGCATGCCGAGGCCGAGCAGGTCGAACTTGACCAGGCCGACGGCCGCGCAGTCGTCCTTGTCCCACTGGAGCACGCTGCGGCCGGGCATCCGGCCCCACTCCACCGGGCACACCTCGATCACCGGCCGGTCACAGATCACCATGCCGCCGGAGTGGATGCCCAGGTGCCGGGGGAACGTCTGCAGCTCGTTGGCGTACGCGACCACCTGCTCCGGGATGTCCGCCACGTCGACCGCGGCGACCGAGCCCCACCTGTCGATCTGCTTGCTCCAGGCGTCCTGCTGGCCGGGTGAGAAGCCGAACGCCTTCGCCACGTCCCGCACCGCCGACCGGGGCCGGTACGAGATGACGTTGGCGACCTGGGCGGTGTGCTCCCGGCCGTAGCGGGCGTAGACGTGCTGGATCACCTCCTCCCGGCGGTCGGACTCGATGTCCACGTCGATGTCGGGCGGGCCGTCGCGTTCCGGGGCGAGGAACCGTTCGAACAGCAGCCGGTGCCGGACCGCGTCCACGTTGGTGATGCGCAGCGCGTAGCAGACCGCCGAGTTGGCCGCCGAGCCCCGGCCCTGGCAGTAGATGTCCTGCGCGCGGCAGAACGCGACGATGTCGTAGACCACCAGGAAGTAGCCGGGGAACCCGAGGTCTTCGATCATCCGCAGCTCGTGTTCCAGCTGCGCGTACGCCTCCGGGTGCGCCTCGGGCGGGCCGTAGCGCTCGCGGGCGCCGTCCATGGTCAGCCGGCGCAGCCAGCTCATCTCGGTGTGCCCGGGCGGCACCGGGTACGCCGGCAGCTTCGGCGCCACGAGCTGCAGGTCGAAGGCGAGTTCCGCGCCGTACTCGGCGGCCCGCGCCACCGCCCCCGGGTACGCGGCGAACCGCGCTGCCATCTCCGCGCCGCTGCGCAGGTGGGCGGTGGCCGCGGCGGGCAGCCAGCCGTCGATCTCGTCGAGGCTGCGCCGGGCCCGGACCGCCGCGACCGTGGTGGCCAGCCGACGCCGGCCCGGGGTGGCGTAGTGCACGTTGTTCGTGGCGACTGTGGGCAGCCCGGCCGCGGCGGCCAGGTCGGCGAGCGCGTCGTTGCGGTCGGCGTCGACCGGGTGGCCGTGGTCGGTCAGCTCCACCGCCACCGTCTCCGCGCCGAACAGCGCGGTGAGCCGGTCCAGCTCCCGGGCCGCCGCGTCGACGCCCTCGGTGAGCAGCGCGGCGGGCACGTGCCCCTTGCGGCAGCCGGTGAGCACCAGCACGTGGTCCTTCAGCTCCGCCGCGAGCTCCTCCAGCTCGCCGTAGACCGGGCGGCCCTTCTCCCCGCCGCGCAGCTGGGCCCGGGAGATGGTGGCGGCCAGGCGCGCGTACCCCTCGTGGCCGTGCGCCAGCACCAGCAGGTGCCGGCCGAGCGGGTCGGGTTCGCCGTTCTGCGGGCCCGGCAGCCCGAGGGACAGCTCCGCGCCGAAGATCGTCGGCAGCCGCAGCGCGCGGGCCGCCTCGGCGAAGCGCACCACGCCGTAGAAGCCGTCGTGGTCGGTGACGGCGAGCGCGGTGAGCCCGAGCCGGGCCGCCTCCTCGGCCAGTTCCTCCGGGTGGCTGGCCCCGTCGAGGAAGCTGAAGTTGGAGTGCGCGTGCAGCTCCGCGTACGGCACCACGCCGTCCGGCCGGTCCAGCTGCGGCGGCTGGTATTCCTGGCGCTTGCGGCTCCACGCCGGTGAGTCGCCGCCGTCGGCGTCGACCGCGAGCGGGTCGACCACGTGCAGGTGCCGCTCGCCCTTGGCCCGGCCGGAGAGCACCTGCTCCAGCTTCGACCACGGCATCTTCGGGTTGTGGAAGCTCACCGGTGCCCGCCTCGCCCTGCACCCGAAAGCCCGAGATCTTGGTACGAAGCGGCCCCCGGAGGGGCGCTTTCGTACCAAGATCTTTCCCGGCGCTCAGTCATAGATCGCCTCCACCAGCCACTGCCCGCCCTCGACCGCGAGCAGCAGCGCGGCACCGTCGGCCAGGCACACCTGGAACCGGGCCCGGCGGCGCGCCTCGGCCGGCGCCCACCAGCGTTCGTCCACCGGCCACGGGCCGGCCCAGCCGGTGATCTCGGCCGGGCGCCCGTCGCCGACGGTGAGCCGGGCCGGCGCCGCGCTGACCGCCAGCCGCGCGCTCACCACCACCGGATCCCCGGCCGCGTCGCGCACGTCGGCGGCCAGTGGGGCGGGCAGCACCACGGCCGGCGACGGCGGCGGGATCCGCCCCGGCCACGGCGGCTCGGCCATCGCCCGGCCCCGCCCGGCCCGTCGCCCCGCACGGCCCCCAGGGGGTACGACGACAGGGGCGGACGCGGCACCCGGAGCGGCCCCGGCGGCCGGGCGCGACGGCGTCACGCCGCTCGCCGGAGCGGCAGCCGGACCGGCCGGGACCGGGCGCGACGACGCGACACCGCGCACCGAACCGGCCGGGACCGGTGGCGCGGCGGCGGGAGAGGCGGGCGGCAGGGGTGGCGGGCCGGGACGGGCGGGCACCCGCTCGTCGCCCCACGGGACCAGGCGCACCTGGTCGGCCGGGGAACGCCCGCCGCCGAGCACGGCGGTGACCACCGCCTCGGGGCCGAGGATGCCCTGCACCCGGCTCAGCGCGCGGTGCGCCCGCTCCCGTTCCGCGCCGGTCTCCCCCCACAGCCCGGGCTGCAGGCCCGCCTGGGCGAGCACCCCGTCGGGCACCAGCCGCAACCGGACGATCCCGGCGGTCGGGCGGGCCGGGCGCGTCCCGCCCCGGCCGTTGCTGCCGGTGAGCCAGCCGTCGAGCTGCCAGCGGACCCGGTCGGCGATGGCCGCGGCGGTGAGCAGGCCGTCGTGCCGCCAGACCCGGTGCAGTTCCTGGCCGTGCGCGGTGACCGCCTCGATGCCGAGGCGGGTGCAGGCCAGCCCGTACCCGGCCAGCCGCTCGTGCAGCAGTTCGGCGAGCGTGCGGGCGGCGAACGCGGCGGCGTCGACCCGGTCGACCGGCTCGTCGTAGTCGGCGGTGACGATCAGGTCGGCGGGCGGCTGCCGGACCGCGAGCGGGCGGTCGTCCCGGCCGCCGGCGAGCCGGTGCACCAGCGCGCCGTCGAAACCGAACCGGGCCAGCACGTCCCCGGCGGGCAGCGCCGCGAAGTCGCCGAGGGTGCGGACGCCGAGCCGGCGCAGCAGGTCGGCCAGGGCGGGCCGGCCGAGCGCCTCGACCGGCCGGGTGGCCAGGAACTCGCGGGTGCCGCCGGGCGCCACGATCCGCCCCTCCCGGGCGGCCAGCCCGGCCGCGAACACCCCGTCGGCGATGCCGACCTGGCTCTCCACCGCGCAGCTCTGCGCGACGTGCTCGACGATCCGCTCGGCCGCCGCCTCCTCGCCGCCGAGGTAGCGGCTCGGCCCCCGGGCCGCCGTGGCGCAGGCGCCGGGCCGGATCACCTCGACGCCGGCGACCACCTCCTCCACGGCGGCCACCACCGGTTCGAACGCCCGCGCGTCCCGCCCGGGGTCGTGGTCGACCACCGTCAGGTGCGGGCAGCGCCCCTGCGCCTCCCGGCGGCGCAGCCCGCGCCGGATCCCCTCGGCACGGGCCCGCTCGGAGCAGGCGACCACCCGGTTGGCGTGCAGCACCACGACCGGGTCGGTGGCGGGCACCCCGTCGACGATCTCGGCGGCGAGGACCGGCCAGTCCGGGCACCAGAGCAGCAGCGTCCGCTGCGGTACGCCGCTCACGCCGGCCCGGCCACGGCGGGCGTACGGGCGGGCGGAGCCACCACGCGCAGCCGGCGCGACGGCGCGGCGGACGGTGCGCCGAACCCGGCCGAGCGGGGGATCACCCGGGTCAGCTCGTCGCCGGGCAGCCACACCTTGATCTCCTTGGGGCGGGCGGCGGCGCCCCGCCCCCGGGCCGAGACGGTCACCTCACGGCGGCGCAGCCGCCCGCGACCGGCGCCGAGCCCCTGCCAGACGCCCCGGACCACCTGGAGCGTGACGTCCGCGCCGTCCCACCGGCCGTACGGGACGAGCACGCTTCCGCGCTGCCGGGCGCGGGCGGCCAGCCGGGTGGCGATCGAGGCGGAGACGGTCGCCGGCACGGCGGTGACCACCACGTCGACCCCGTCGATGAGCGCGGCGACCACTGTGGGCCACTCCGGCCCGGGGTCGGGCACCAGGGCCAGCCGGTCCAGGGCGATGCCCGCCTCGGCGGCGGCGCCGGCCCCGAAGGTGGGTACGCCGACCACGGCGCACCACGAGCCGGCCCGGGACGCCTCGGCGAGCAGCGCGAGGATCAGCGAGGTGGCGCCGCTGCGCCGGGGCTGGCCCGCGCCGACCGCGACGGTGCTGCCCCGGCGCAGACCACGGTTGGGCAGCAGCCCGGTCAGCTCGGCCCGGACGGGCAGCACCCGGTGGCCGCCGGCCGGGTCGGGCGCGCTCGCCGGACGGACCAGCTCGGCCAGGGCGGCGGAACCGACCACCATGCGGCCCGCCATCGGACCAACCCCCCGTCGTGTTTCCGCCACGGGCCCGCCCGTGGATGGTGCTGTGGATCGTGTGCTGTGGATCGTGTCGGTGCTGCGGCACGTGGTGCCGTTGGTGCGGCGCCCGGCCACCCGGGGTCCCGCCGGTGGTGGCCGGGCGCCACGAATCAGGCGGCTGCCGCTCCGGGCCGCGACGGCGGGGAGTCGGAGACGCCGCGCCGCAGGGGCCGGGGCAGGCCGTCGAGCGCCGGCTGGTGGGCCAGGCCGAGCGCGGTCTCCACCACTGTCACGAACTCCTCGGCGGCACGCAGCAGGTCGTCGGCCTCCCGGGCGGTGACCACCCGGGGGATGCCTGCTTCGGCGGCGGCCCGCTTGCTCGCGCCGGCGGCGAAGTAGGCGGCCCACTCGTCCAGCTCGGGGGCGACGGTGGCGAGCAGCACCCAGACGCTGGTGATCCGGTTCCGCCGGGTGGGCGCGGGACGGGCCCGGGCGGCGAGCACTGCGGCGGCGGCGCGCAGCGCCGCGAGGTGGGCGGCGGCGTACCGGAGACCGTCGGGACGGGTGCGGGCGGCCTCGGCCAGCCCGTCGCGGGCCACCGCGAGCAACTGGGCGGGGGTGCGGTGCGGCAGCACGTGCGCGGGCACCGTGGGCGCCTGGGCCGGACTGGTCGGCATGGGTCTCTCCTCCGCGTGTGGCCGGGGCGGGCGGTCGCGCGACGGAAAACCGTCGCCCGGTCGCCCGGAGCGGTCGGTGCGGAGGAAGACGCACCTTCAGGTGGCTGGCCGGCCGGGTGTGGACGCTTCCCCACACCCACCCCCGGCCGGCGTGCCGGCGGGTCCGTCGCCCGCCGCCCGGGGGTCGTGGGCGGCGGGCGACGACCTGCCTGACGGGCCCGGACTCGCGACTGTCCGAACCCGGTGCGGCCCGCGGTGCCGCACCTCCCGGAAGCCGGTGCCGCGAAACACCGCTTCCGGAGCGTTCGACGGGTGCCCGACCGGTCGGACCGGAGCCGGGCCAGCCGGGGAGCTGAGCCGCTATCCGCTCTAACCGAATCGAACACTCGTTCTAACTACCCTGACAGTACACCTCCCTACCGACGAAAACGCAACGTGTGACGCGCCGGGGACACACGGGAGGGCCACGGCCCCCGGCGGGGCCGGACCGGGGGTGAGGGAAGAATGGGGGCATGCAGCCACACCCGAACGTGCAGGCGGTGCAGCGCGCGCTCGACGAGGCGGGCGCGCGGGACGGATCGGGCGAGGCCAGCCTCGTCCGACTGCTGCCCGACGCGGTGCACACCGCCGCCGCCGCGGCCGAGGCGCTCGGCGTCGCCGTCGGCGCCATCGCCAACTCGCTGATCTTCGACGCGGACGGCGCGCCGCTGCTGGTGCTCACCTCCGGCGCGCACCGGGTGGACACCGCCGGGCTGGCCGCCACGCTGGGCGTGACCCGGCTGCGCCGGGCCACCCCGGAGTTCGTCAAGCAGCACACCGGGCAGGTGATCGGCGGCGTCGCCCCGGTCGGCCACCCCACGCCGCTGCGCACCGTCGTCGACACCGCCCTGACCGGGTACGACGAGGTGTGGGCCGCCGGCGGCGTACCCCGGGCGGTGTTCCCCACCACGTACGCGGAACTGCTGCGGATCACCGCCGGCGCGCCGGCCGAGGTGGCGTGAACCCCGAACTCGTCACGCTGCACGTGTGGCGTGTGCCCCGGCGGGCCGTACCCGGTGTGCCGGCCCGGATGGCCACCCACCCGGCGCGGCTGCGCCGCCTGCCCGGCGTCCGCTTCGCCAAGCTGCTCGGCACCGGGACCGGCACCGGATTCGGCCCCGGCGACGCCGACCTGACCCGGTGGGCCGCGCTCGTGGTCTGGGACTCCCCCGCCGACGCGGCCGGCTTCGACGCCTCCCCGGTCGCCCGCTCCTGGGCCCGGATCGCCCGCGCCGCGGTACGGGTCGACCTGCGCCCGCTGACCAGCCGCGGCCGGTGGTCCGGCCGGGAGCCGTTCGGCGCGCCGTCGGGCGGGCGGGTCACCGGGCCGGTGCTGGCGCTGACCCGGGCCCGGCTGCGGGCCCGCCGGGCGGCCACGTTCTGGCGGGCGATCCCGCCGGTCGCCACCGAGCTGCACGCCGCGCCCGGCCTGCTCGCCCGCTTCGGCGTCGGCGAGGCGCCGCTGGGCTGGCAGGGCACGGTGAGCGTGTGGCGCGACCCGGCGGACCTGGTCGCGTTCGCGTACCGTTCCCCCGAGCACCGCGCCGCGATCACCCGCACCCCCACCGAGGGCTGGTACGCGGAGGAACTGTTCGCGCGGTTCGCGGTGGGCGACGTGGTCGGCGACCGCACGGTGCTCGGCTGGGCCGCCGAGGGCGGCCCGGAAACAGCGAGAGGGTACGCATGAGGCTGGTGCGGTGGACACCGGACGACCTGGTCCGGCGGCTGGACGACGTGGTGGCCGTCTACGGCGAGGCGATGGGCTACCGGCCCGACCTGCTGGAGGCCCGCCGCGGCTACATCGCCACCCACGTACGCCGCCCCGGCTTCCGCGCCGTCGCCAGCCTCACCACCGAGGGCCACCTGGCCGGCTTCGGGTACGGCTACCGGGGCGCCACCGGGCAGTGGTGGCACGACCAGGTGCACCGGGCGCTGAACGCGCGGGACCGGCAGCGCTGGCTGGCGCACCCGTTCGAGGTGGTCGAGCTGCACGTCCGCCCGCCCGCGCAGGGGCACGGCCTGGGCGCCCGCCAGTTGCGCGCGCTGCTCGCCGTGGCCGAGGGCGACACCACGCTGCTGTCCACGCCGGAGGCCGACGAGGAGAAGTCCCGGGCCTGGCGGCTGTACCGCCGGTTCGGCTTCGTCGACGTCCTGCGGCACTTCCACTTCCCCGGCGACGAACGGCCGTTCGGCGTGCTCGGCCGGGACCTGCCGCTGCCCCCGCCGGACGCCCCGTGAGCGCGAGGAGTGAGCCGGGTTTGCGAGCCCCGCAGTCGCGAACGAAAGGCGGCACAGCATGAGAGCCCGGCTGCCCTGGGCGCTGCTGGCCGCGCTGATCCTCGCCCAGATCTGCTACCCGCTCACCGGCGGCGCGACCCGGGCCGGGCTCACGGTGGCCACAGTGGTGCTCGGCTGGCTGCTCTCGGTCGGCCACGCGCTGCTCACCCGCGGCGTCCGTACCGCCGCCGCGCTGGTCGCGGTCGTCACCGGCGGCGGGTTCGCGGTGGAGGCGATCGGCGTGGCCACCGGGTTCCCGTTCGGCACCTACGACTACTCCGGGGAGCTGGGCCCGAAGCTGGCCGGGGTGCCGCTGATCATCCCACTCGCCTGGACCTGGATGGCCTGGCCGGCGTGGCTCACCGCGGTCCGGCTGGTCCGGTCCCGGATCGCCCGGATCGCGCTGTCGGCGGTCGGGCTGGCCGCGTGGGACCTGTTCCTCGACCCGCAGATGGTGGCCGAGGGCTACTGGACCTGGCGCGACGCCACCCCGGCGCTGCCCGGGCTGCCCGGCATCCCGGTCAGCAACTACCTGGGCTGGCTGGGCTTCGCGGTGCTGCTCGCGGTCGCGCTGCGCCCGCTCGCCGGGCCGTCGGTGGACCGGACCGACGGCCGGGACGCGCCGATGTTCGCGCTCTACCTCTGGACGTACGCCTCCAGCGTGCTGGCGCACGCGGTGTTCCTGCGGCTGCCGGCGTCGGCGCTGTGGGGCGCGGCCGGGATGGCGGTGGCGGCGGTGCCGCTGGCGGTGACGCTGTGGCGGGCCCGCCGGGACCGGGCCGCCGCGCCGGAGCCGGCGCCGCGCGTCGACGCCCCGGCATGATCGCCACCCTCGCGCTGGCCGTGGCGGTCGCCGCGCTCACCGGGCACACGATCGTCAACGCGTACGCCTGGCTGCGCCGCCCGGCCGCCGGCCCGGCCGAGGTCACCGAGCCGGTGGCGGTGCTGCTGCCGCTGCGCGACGAGGCCGACCGGGTCACCCCGTGCCTGCGCGCGCTGCTGGCCCAGCGCGGCGTGCCGGACCTGCGGATCGTGGTGCTCGACGACGGCTCGACCGACGGCACCGCCGACGTGGTCCGCGCGGTGGCCGGTGACGATCCCCGGCTCACGCTGCTCACCGGCATCGCCCCGCCGCCGGGCTGGCTGGGCAAGCCGCACGCCTGCTGGCAGCTCGCCACCCGGACCGCCCCGGAGCCGGCGGTGCTGGCCTTCGTCGACGCGGACGTGGTGCTCACCCCGTACGCGGTGGCGGCGGCGGTGACCGAGTTGCGCGCGGCGGACGCGGCGCTGCTGTCGCCGTACCCCCGGATCGTGGTGCGGACGGTGGCCGACCGGCTGGCGCAGCCGCTGCTGCAGTGGTTGTGGCTGACGTTCCTGCCGCTGCGCGCGATGGAACGCTCGCGGCGGCCGTCCCTCGCGGCGGCGGGCGGGCAGTTCCTGGTCGTGGACCGGGCCGGCTACCTGCGGGCCGGCGGGCACGCGGCGGTGGCCGACAAGGTGCTGGAGGACATCGAGCTGGCCCGGGCGGTGAAACGGGCCGGCGGGCGGATCGCGCTCGCCGACGGGTCCCGGCTGGCGTCCTGCCGGATGTACGACACCTGGCCGCAGCTGCGCGACGGCTACACCAAGTCGCTGTGGGCGACGTTCGGGCACCCGGCCGCCGCGGCGGCCGTGCTGACGCTGCTGCTCGCGCTCTACGTCGCGCCGCCGCTGCTGGCGCTCGGGGCGCTGCTCGCCGGCGCGCCAGCGGTGGCCGCCGTGGCGTTCCTGGCCTACCTGGCCGGGGTCGCCGGGCGGGTGGTCAGCGCCCGCGCCACCGGCGGACGGGCGTGGCCCGACGCGCTCGCACACCCCGTGTCGGTCGTGGTCCTCGGTTGGCTGACCGTCCGGTCGTACCATCTGCGGAAGCGACACCGGCTCACCTGGCGGGGTCGCCCGGTCACCTAGGAGGGGCACGCCATGGCGCGCATCGTGGTCATCGGCGCCGGGGTGGGCGGGCTCGCCGCCGCCGCCCGGCTCGCGGTCACCGGGCACGAGGTCACCGTCCTCGAACGGGCCGGCACGGTCGGGGGCAAGCTCGGCCGGTACGCCCACCACACCCCGGAGGGGGTGTGGCACTTCGACACCGGGCCGAGCCTGTTCACGCTGCCGCAGGTCTTCCACGACCTGTTCGAGGCGACCGGCGCGAAGCTCGACGAATACCTGGACCTGGTCCCGCTGGACCCGATCGTGCGGCACGTCTTCCCCGGCGGCGGACAGGCGCTCGACTCCTGCGCCGACCCGGACGAGTTCGCCGCCCGGATCGGCGCCGCGTTCGGCGACCGGTCCGCCGCCGACTGGCGCGGGCTGTGGCGGCGCGCCGGCCGGGTGTGGGCGGCCTCGCACCGGGACATCCTGCGCCGTACCGTCGACTCGCCCCGCGACCTGGCGGCGCTGGCCTGGCGGCTGGGCGACCTGGCCGCCATCGGCCCCGGCCGCAGCCTGCGCGGGCTGGGCCGCCGCCACCTGTCCGACCCGCGGATGCGGATGCTGCTGGACCGGTACGCCACGTACACCGGCGCCGACCCGCGCCGCGCCCCGGCCGCGCTCGTCGCCGTCCCCTACGCCGAGCTGGCGTACGGCGGCTGGTACCTGCGCGGCGGGCTGGGCACGCTCGCCGACGCGCTGCTGTCGCGCTGCCTGGACCTGGGCGTGGTGGTACGCACCGACGCCGCGGTCACCCGGATCGACGCCGCGGGCGGGCGGGTGCACGGGGTACGCGTGGCCGGGTCGGCCGCGCCGGTGCCGGCCGACGTGGTGGTCGCCAACGTGGACGCGCTCACCGTCTACCGGGACCTGCTGCCCGACCCGCGCCGGCTGGCCGCGCTCACCGACCGCAGCCTGGCCGGATTCGTGCTGCTGCTGGGCGTGCGCGGCGACTCCGGGCTGGCCCACCACACCGTGTTCTTCCCCCGCGACTACGACGCCGAGTTCGACGCCGTGTTCGGCGACCCGGGTCGCGGGGTGCGGGCCCGCCCGGCGCCCGACCCGACCGTGTTCGTCACCGCCGCCGACGATCCGGCGGTCCGCCCGGACGGCCACGAGGCGTGGTTCGTGCTCGTGAACGCGCCCCGGCACGGCACCGCCGCGAGCGCCGTGGACTGGCGGCGGCCGGGCCTGGCCGAGGCGTACGCGGACCGGATCCTCGACGTGCTGGCCGAGCGCGGCGCCGACGTGCGGGACCGGCTGGTGTTCCGGGAGATCCGTACCCCGGCCGACCTGGACGCGGCCACCGGCGCGCCGGGCGGGGCGATCTACGGCACCGCGGGCGGGCTGCTGCGCCCGGCCAACCGGGGCCCGGCGGCCGGGCTCTGGCTGGTCGGCGGCTCCAGCCACCCGGGCGGCGGCCTGCCCATGGTCACGATGTCCGCCGAGATCGTCGCCGAGGCGGTCGGCCCCGCCTGGTGAGGGGTGTAAGGAAGGGCCCCCTATTAACGCCTCCGGTAGAGGAAGGGCCCCTTATTAACGCGCGCCGCCCGCCGCCCGCCGCGCGCCTCGCGTGGGCGCGGCGGGGCTGCGCGGGCGCGGGCGCGGCGGTCAGCCCGCGTCGACCAGGGCGCGGCGGACGGCGGAGAGCAACTGCCCCAGGCCGAACCCGGCGAGCAGCACCCACACCGTGGTGGCCATGGTGATGGTGCCGGCCGTCAGGTCGGCGTCGATCAGCCCGGTGAGCCCGGCGACGAGCAGCCCGACCAGCGCCACGCTGACCCGGGTGGGCCGCTCCCCCACCGTCACCGCGCCGATCTCCCGCATCCCCGCCGACACCGCGCGCGCCCGCACGTACTCGTGCAGCCAGGACAGGCCCCCGGCCGCCGCGACCAGCGCGCCGGGCGCGCCGAGCAGCCAGAACGCGATCAGCCAGGCCACCTCGCCGAGCCGGTCGGCGACCGAGTCGTAGACGTAGCCCAGCCGGGTGGTGCGGCCGGTCGCGACCGCCACCGCGCCGTCGACGCTGTCGGCCACCGCCGCCAGCAGCACGAACAGCGCGCCGAGGAACGGTCCGTCGCCGGGCCGCTCCGCGAACAGGGGTACGCAGAAGCAGAGCAGCACCCCGAACACGGTCACCGGGGTGGGGCCGACGCGCAGCCGGCCCAGCACGTAGCCCACGTGGTAGGCGAAGCGCAGCCAGGCACGCACCACCGGCGCGGCGGTACGCGGATCGAATCCGCCGTGCAGCCGCGCCCACGCGGTCGCGTACTGGTCCCAGTTCAGCTGTGTGCCCACCACGGATCAACCGTAGAAGCACGGCGCGGGTGTCGTGTGGCGGGTGGTCACACCCGTGCGGCCGCGCGCAGCCGCTGCCACACCTCGCGGGTCGCGGTGGACCGGTTGAGCGTGATGAAGTGGATCCCCGGCACGCCCTCGTCGAGCAGCTTCTCGCACATCTCGCTCGCCTGCTCCACGCCGAGGCGGCGGACCGCCTCGGGGTCGTCGGCCACCCGCTCGAACCGCTCGGCGAGCGCCGGCGGGAACGGCGCGCCGGACAGCTGCACGGAGCGTTCGATGGTGCCGATCTGGGTCACCGGCATCACCCCGGCCAGGATCGGCGTGTCGCAGCCGGTGGCGGCCACCCGGTCACGCAGCCGCAGGTAGTCGTCGGCGTCGAAGAACATCTGGGTGATCGCGAACTCCGCGCCGGCCCGGCACTTGCGCACGAAGTACGCGGTGTCGCTGTCCACGTCCGGCGAACGCGGGTGCTTGTACGGGAAAGCGGCCACGCCGACGCTGAAGTCACCGCTGTCGCGGACCAGCCGGACCAGGTCCTCGGCGTACCGGACGCCCTCGGGGTGGGCGATCCACTCGCCGCCCGGGTCGCCCGGCGGGTCACCCCGCACGGCCAGCACGTTGCGCACCCCGACCGAGGCCAGCCGGCCGATCACGTGCCGCAGCTCGGCGACCGAGTGGTTCACCGCGGTCAGGTGCGCCATCGGCAGCAGCGTGGTCTCGGTGGCGATCCGCTCGGTCACCGCCACCGTGGTGTCGCGGGTCGAGCCGCCCGCGCCGTAGGTGATCGAGACGAACGAGGGGCGCAGCGACTCCAGCTCGCGGATGGCCTGCCAGAGCAGCTTCTCCCCGGCCTGCGTCTTCGGCGGGAAGAACTCGAAGGAGAAGGTGGGGCGGCCGTCACGGATCAGCTCCCCGATGGCCGGCTGGGGATTGGGGAGGACCGAGGGAAGACCGAGCGCCACGGACCGACTGTAGCCGGGAGCGCACGGCTTACCGAGGGTCTTCCCAGCCCGCGAACACTTCGCGGCGCGACGTCGTACCCCGGGGGTAGAAAGACCACAGCGCGGTGGGGCGGCCGACGGCCGTCCCGGGGGCCCGCGCGGGGGTCGCACGACGGTGACGCGCCGGCGCCAGCCGGACGTCCGCGTCGCCATTTCACGTCGTCGCCCCCGGAGGTCACCATGATCCCGTCCTGGCCGCCCGGTCCGCGGCTGCTCGGGCCGCTCCTGGCCGAGCTGCGGGCCGCCCGCGGCTGGAGCCAGCAGCGCCTCGCCGCCGAGCTCTGCGCCGCCTCCGGCGTGCCCACCCTGACCCGGCACGAGGTGTCCCGCTGGGAGCGCCAGCTCCGGCTCCCCGGCGACTTCTGGTCCGCGTGGCTGGCGACGGTCCTGGGCGTGCCCGGCGAGCTGCTCGCCGGGGCCGCCGCCAGCAGCCGCCGGCTCGGCGTGACGCCGGTGGCCGTCGACCCGGCCGGGTCCCGGGCCCGGCTGGCGCTGCTCACCCTGGCGCACCGCTGGGCCGCCGACCCGGGCGGCGGCACGCTGGCCGGTCCGTTCACCGGCCCGGCCACACCGCCGGTCCCCGGACCGGCCACCGGCGACGGGTACGGACCGGCCGGCGCCGCCGACCGCGCCGGCCCCGTCCGGGGGCACCCGGCGGACGGGGCGTCACTGGCCACGCTGCGCCGCTGGGACGACCTGCTCGGTGGCGGCGACCTCGCCGGCCTCGGCGCCCGCCGGCTGCGCCGCTCGGTCCGCGGTTACCGGCGCGCCGGGCCCGCCGGCCGGCGGCGGATGCTGCCGTCGCTGGCCGAGTCGGCGCAGCTCGCCGGGTGGCTGGCCGCCGACGCCGGCGACCTCACCGGCGGCCTGGTCGCCTACCGGCTGGCGCTGCGGGCCGCGGTGGCCGCCGGGGAGCCGCCGCTGGCCGGGCACGTGCTCGGGTCGGCCAGCCACCTGCTGTCCGACGCCGGTGACGCGGCCGGCGCGCTGGTCCTGGCCCGGATCGGGTACGCGGCCAGCCGCGCCACCGCCTCCCCGGGGCTGCGGGCGCTGCTGCTGCACCGGGTCGCGCTCGCCGCCGCGCTCGGCGGGCGGCGTCGCGCCGCCGGTGAGGCGCTGGCCGGCGCCGACCGGGCCGGGCCGCCCGAGCCCGGCCGGGAGCCGCAGTGGCTCTACTGGCTGGACGCCGCCGAGCTGGCCGCGATGACCGGGCGCACGCTCGTCGCGCTGGGCCGGGCCGCCGCGGCCGTGCCGCTGCTGACGCCCGTGGTGACAGCGCCGGGCCGCCCGCGCCGCTCCGCCGTGTACGGCGGCTGGCTGGCCCGGGCGCACCTGGGGCTCGGCGCGGAGCCCGAGGCGTGCGCGGTGGCCGGCGAGGCGCTGCTCGACGCGGTCCGCTCCGGTTCGCCCCGGGCCGTCGGCCAGCTCACCGAGTTCCGCCGCGGGCTGGCCCGCCGTCCGCCCGGACCGGCGACCCGGGGGTACGCACGGCTGCTCGCGGCGACCCGTCCGTACCTGCCGTCACGGCACCCGTGGCGGCCGTCGCCGCCGGTGAGCTGCGAGGCACGCCGGGACGGCGGCACGACGGGAGCGGGCCCGAACCGCTAGCGTCGTGGCGTGACCCACGCTGCTCCCGTTTCCCCCGTCGACCGTGCCGGCCTGCGTCAGCGGATCGACAAGGCGCTCACCGAGTTCCTGGCCGGCCAGCGCGGCTGGCTGACCGCCGTCGACGACGGCCTGCTGCCCGTCGCCGAGGCGATCGAGGCGTTCGTGCTGGGCGGCGGCAAGCGGCTGCGCCCGGCGTTCGGCTACTGGGGCTACCGGGGCGCTGGCGGAGTCGACTCCGACCAGGTCGTCGCCGCCCTGGCCGCGCTGGAGTTCGTGCAGGCCAGCGCGCTGATTCACGACGACCTGATGGACCGGTCGGACACCCGGCGGGGCGAGCCGGCGGTGCACCGCAGGTTCGCCGCCCGGCACCGGGCGGCCGGCTGGGGCGGCGACGCGGACGCGTTCGGCGACTCGGCCGCGATCCTGCTGGGTGACCTGTGCCTGGTCTGGTCCGACGAGCTGCTGCACTCCTCCGGCCTGCCGCCGGCGACGGTGGCCCGGGCCCGGCCGGTCTTCGACGAGATGCGCACCGAGGTGACCGTCGGGCAGTACCTGGACGTGCTGACCCAGGCGACCGCTGACACCTCGCTCGACCGGGCGGCCAAGGTGGCCCGGTACAAGTCGGCGAAGTACACGGTCGAACGGCCGCTGCTGCTGGGCGCCGCGCTGGCCGGCGCCCCGCCCGAGGTGCACGCCGCCTACTCCGCGTACGGGCTGCCGCTGGGTGAGGCGTTCCAGCTCCGCGACGACGTGCTGGGCGTGTTCGGCGACCCGGAGCTGACCGGCAAGCCGGCCGGTGACGACCTGCGCGAGGGCAAGCGGACGTACCTGGTGGCGGCCGCCCTGGAGACGCTCGACGAGGCCGGCCGGGAGGCGCTGCTGGCCGGGCTGGGCGTACCGGACCTGGACGCGGCCGGGGTGGACCGGCTGCGCGAGCTGATCACCTCCAGCGGCGCGCTGGAGCGTGCCGAACGGCACATCACCGCGCTCACCGAGAGCGCGCTGGCCGCGCTCACCGCCGTCGACCTGGACACCGAGGCCCGCCAGGCGCTGGTGGACCTGGCCATAGCCGCCACCCGCCGCCCCGCCTGACAACCACTCCCCCCGCGCTGCCCCCCCCCGCCTCCGAAGCGGTCGATCATGAAGTTGGCGGCACTTTTGGAGATCGACTTCGCCGTCAACTTCATGATCGACGGGGTGGGTGGGGGTGGGTTAGAAGGCCACGGCCTGGGCTCGGCGTTTGACCTCGCGGGCCAGGTCGCCGCCGAGGGCCACTGCGGGGGTGCCGGGAAGCGACGGGTCCTCCCGGTAGAGCCAGCGCAGCGCCTCCTCGTCGTCGTACCCGGCGTCGGCGAGCAGGTTGAGCACGCCGGGCAGGTGCTTGAGCACGGTGCGGTTGGCCACCAGGTCGGCCGGGACGCGGCGGACGCCGTCGCGGCGCACCGCGAGCAGCTCGCGGTCGCGGATCATCTGGTGCACCTTGCTGATCGACAGGTCCAGGCGCTCGGCCACGTCGGGCAGCGTCAGCCAGCCGGCCGGGTCGGCCGGTCCGGCCAGGTCGGCGCCGGTCTCGGCGGGTACGGAATCGGTCACCCGACCACCCTGCCACGTGCCCGCCGGATCCGGTGCACGGCACCCCCCGACCTGCGCCGGAGCGCGCCGGGCCACCGGTGTCCCAACCCGGCGGTAGCATCCTGTTCTACGTTCACCCTTCCGACACATAGACTGCCTGCCGATGGACACACAGGTCGCCGACACGTTGCTGGGCTCGCTGATCGAGGGGCGCTACCGCATTCGCGGTCGCGTCGCCCGTGGCGGCATGGCGACCGTGTACACCGCCACCGACGAGCGCCTGGAGCGCACCGTGGCGGTCAAGATCATTCACCCGACCCAGGCGCCGCAGGCCCGGGCCCGGATGGCCGGGTTCGTCGAGCGGTTCACCGACGAGGCGAAGACGATCGCCCGGCTCACCCACCCGAACGTGGTGGCGGTCTACGACCAGGGCATCCACGCCGGCCTGCCGTACCTGGTGATGGAGTACGTGCGCGGCCGCACGCTGCGTGACGTGCTCGCCGAGCGCCGCCGGCTGAACCCGGACGAGGCGCTCGCGATCACCGAGCAGGTGCTCGCCGCGCTCGCCGCCGCGCACCGGGCCGGCCTGGTGCACCGCGACGTCAAGCCGGAGAACGTCCTGGTCGCCGAGGTGCCCGCCGGCGGCAGCCGCGACCTGGTCGACAGCGTGGTCAAGGTGGCCGACTTCGGGCTGGCCCGGGCCGTCGAGGCGAGCGCGGAGGACGAGAACGGCAACCAGCTCATGGCGACGGTGGCGTACGTGGCGCCGGAGCTGGTCACCCAGGGCCACGCCGACCCGCGCACCGACGTCTACTCGGCCGGCATCGTGCTGTTCGAGATGCTCACCGGCCGGGTGCCCTACGACGGCGACCGCCCGGTGGAGGTCGCCTGGCAGCACGTCGACCGGGATGTGCCGGCCCCGTCCACGCTGGTTCCGGCGCTGCCGCCGGCTGTCGACGCGCTCGTCGCCCGGGCCACCCGGCGCGACCCGGCCGCCCGTCCGGCCGACGCCGCGGCGCTGCTGACCGAGGTGCAGGCGGCGCGCGAGGAACTGGGCAACCCGCACACGCACACCACTGTCCTGCGTCAGCTCAGCGACGACACGGCGGTGCTGAGCCAGCCGACGCAGGTGGTGGCCGCGCTGCAGCCGATCGAGCGCCCGTCGTGGGCCCGGCTGCCCGAGGGCGCCGCCACGCAGCGCCCGCACCGCCGCCGCGCCGCCGAACCGGAGGGGGTGGGCGCCCGGTTCGCCGCCCTGCGTACCCGGATCATGGGTTCGCCGCGCGGCCGGCTGGCCGTCGCCGCGGCGGTCGTGGTGCTCGGCCTGGTCGCCGCCGTCGGCGGCTGGTGGTTCGGCGTGGGCCGCTACACGGTCGCGCCGCAGATGGTGAGCCTCACCAAGGCCGAGGCGGAGGCGCAGGCCCAGCGCGGTGGTTTCACGCTGCGCTACGCCGACCCCCGGTACGACGAGAACGTCCCGAAGGACACCGTGCTCGGGCAGGCGCCGGGCTCGGCCGCCCGGATCGTCAAGGGCGGCACGATCACGCTGACCCTGTCGCTCGGTCCGGAGCGCCTGCCGGTGCCGGACGTGGTGGGCAAGGACTTCGCGCTCGCCCAGGTGGAGCTGGAGGGTCTCAACCTGGTCGCGGCCAAGGGCAGCTCCCGCTACGACGACGCGCTGCCGGCGGGTGTCGTGCTGGCCACCGACCCGAAGGTGGGCACTGAGGTCAAGCCCGGGGCCAAGGTGACGCTGATCCTCAGCAAGGGCCGCGCCCCGGTGAGCGTGCCCGACCTGGTCGGCAAGAGCCTCACCGAGGCGCGCGCCATCCTCGCGCGGCTCGGGCTCAAGCCGGTGGAGAACGTCAAGGAGTCCGACAAGCCGAAGGACGAGATCCTCGGCCAGAGCCCGGCCGACGGCACCGGTGTGGAAAAGGGCGCCCAGGTCAAGCTGGAGATCAGCAAGGGCCCGCCGCAGGTGGCCGTGCCCCGGGTGGTCGACATGCCCTGCCAGCAGGCCAAGCAGACGCTGGAGAGCCAGGGCTTCCCGGTCAACATCCAGCTCAACCCGAACGGCATCGTCCGGATCCAGAACCCGGCCGAGAACACGCCGGTGCCGCCGGGCACCACGATCACTGTGACGTGCCTGTGAGCGCGGCGAACGGGTGCCGGCCGGTGGGGTCGCACACCCCCACCTCCGGTGGCCTGGCGCGGGCGGCCCTGCCGTACGCGGATGCGGCCGAGTCCGAGGTGGTGCAGGTCTACGTCTCGAACTCGCGTGGCTGGGCGCTGCCGGCCGGTGACCCGGCGCAGGACGCGCTGTTCCGCGACGGCTGCGCCGAGCGTGGCCTGCCCGTGTACATCCACGCGTCGCTGCTGGTCAACCTCGGCTCCCCCACCCCCGCGACGGTCACCAGGTCGGCGGAGACGCTCGCCCACGCGCTGCGGCGGGGCCGGGCGATCGGCGCCGAGGGCGTGGTGTTCCACGCCGGCAGCTCGGTGGACGCCGGGCACGCCGAGGCGGCCCTGCGGCAGGTCCGGGAGGCGCTGCTCCCGCTGCTCGACGAGGCCGCGGCCGCCGGCGGGCCGATGCTGCTGGTCGAGCCGAGCGCCGGGGGCGGCCGGTCACTGGCGTCCCGGGTCGAGCACCTCGGCCCCTACCTCGACGCGGTCGACCGGCACCCGATGCTGGGCGTCTGCTTCGACACCTGTCACGCCTGGGCGGCCGGGCACGACCTGGCCGCCGAGGGCGGCATGACCGCCACGCTCGACACGCTGGTCGCCACGGTGGGCGCCGACCGGCTGCGGCTGGTGCACGCGAACGACTCGAAGGACCTGTGCGGCTCCACCCGGGACCGGCACGAGAACATCGGCAAGGGCACCATCGGCGAACCGGCGTTCGCCGAGCTGATGCGCCATCCGGCGACCGCCGGCGTACCGGTGCTGGTGGAGACCCCCACGGAGAAGCACGTCGGCCACGCCGCCGACATCGCCAGCCTCAAACGCCTGCGCCCCTGACACAGCCGTTTCCTCCCGCCCTCGCCACGGCGTTGCCGGAGGGTCAGGCGCGCAGGGCGGTGTCGAGGATGGTGGCGGCGCTGTCGATCTGCTCGTCGGTGACGTCCAGGTGGGTCACCAACCGGGCGGTACGCGGGCCGAGCACCGAGATCAGCAGACCGGCTTCCCGCGCGGCCGCCGCCAGCGCGTGCGCGTCGAGAGGGTGCTTGGTCAGGTCCAGCGGCACGATGTTCGTGCGCACCACCGACGCGAGCACCCCGTGCGGGGCGACCGCCTCGGCCAGCCGGGCCGCCTTCACGTGGTCCTCGGCGAGCCGCTCGACGTGGTGCGCCAGCGCGTACCGGCCGGCGGCGGCAAGAATGCCGACCTGCCTCATGCCACCGCCCATCCGCTTGCGCAGGACCCGCGCGCGGGCGATCTTCTCCGCGCTGCCCACCACCAGCGAGCCGACCGGCGCGCCGAGGCCCTTGGAGAGGCACACCGAGAGCGTGTCGAACAGCTCCCCGTACCCGGCCAGCGGCACCCTGTCCGCGACGTGCGCGTGCCAGATCCGGGCACCGTCGCAGTGCAGCGCCACCCCGTGCTCGTCGGCGACCGCACGCATGCGGCGCAGCGTCGGCAGCGGGATCACCCCGCCGCCGCCCCGGTTGTGGGTCTGCTCCACCGCGATCGCGCGGGTCGGCACCGCGAAGTAGCCGTCCGGCCGGATCATCCCGGCGACCACGTCGGGGTCCAGGTCCGCGCCCACCGCCGGCCACGTCCGCGAGGAGATCCCACCGTACGCGGCGGCGGCCCCCACCTCGTACGTGACCACGTGCGCGTCGGCGTCGCAGAGCAACTCGTCGCCGGGCGGCACGTGCAACTGGAGCGCGATCTGGTTGGCCATCGATCCGCTCGGGGCGAACAGCGCCGCCTCGTGGCCGAACAGCGCGGCCACCTCCGCCTCCAGGGCGGCGACTGTCGGGTCCTCGCCGTAGACGTCGTCGCCCACCTCGGCGGCGGCCATCGCCTCCCGCATCCCCGGCGTCGGCCGGGTCACGGTGTCGGTCCGCAGATCGATCAGCTCAGGGCTCGCAAGCTCACTCCTCGCGTCAGCCACGGAGCATCTCCGCCACCAGGAACGCCAACTCCAGCGACTGCTGGGTGTTGAGCCGGGGGTCGCAGGCGGTCTCGTACCGGTCGGGCAGGTCGAGGTCCTCGATGCCCTGGGCGCCGCCGAGGCACTCGGTGACGTCCTCGCCGGTCAGCTCGACGTGCAGGCCGCCCGGGTGGGTGTCGAGGCCGCGGTGCACCTCGAAGTAGCCGAGCACCTCGTCCACGATCCGGTCGAAGTGCCGGGTCTTGTAGCCGTTCGAGGACTCGTGCGTGTTGCCGTGCATCGGGTCGCACTGCCAGACGACCTTCGCGCCGGCGGCGGTGACCTTCGCCACGATCGGCGGCAGCGCGTCGCGTACCCGGTGGTTGCCCATCCGGCTGATCAGCGTGAGCCGGCCGGGGATGTTGTCCGGGTTGAGCTTCTCGCAGAGCTCGATCGCCTCGTCCGGCGTGGTGGTGGGGCCGAGCTTGACGCCGATCGGGTTGGCGATGCGGGAGATGAAGTCGATGTGCGCGCCGTCGATCTGCCGGGTCCGCTCGCCGATCCAGAGGAAGTGCCCGGACAGGCCGTACGCCTTGTGGTCGGAGATCCGGGTCAGCGCCCGGTCGTACTCCAGCGCCAGCGCCTCGTGCGAGCAGTAGAGCGTGACGGTGCGCAGCGCCTCGTCGTCGGTCATCCCGCAGGCCCGGATGAGGGCCAGTGCCCGGTCGATCTCCCGGGCGATCGCGTCGTAGCGCTCCCCGGCCGGGGACTGCCGGACGAAGTCCTTGTTCCAGTCGTGCACCGCGTGCAGGTCGGCCAGGCCGCCGGCCAGGTACGCCCGGAGCATGTTCATCGCGGCGGCCGAGTTGGCGTACGCCCGGATCATGCGCTGCGGGTCGGCGACCCGCGCCTCCGGCGTGGCCTCCAGCGAGTTGATCATGTCGCCGCGGTAGGCGGGCAGCCCCCGGGCGTCGGTCGGCAGGGACCGGGGCTTGGTGTACTGGCCGGCCACCCGGGCCACCTTGACCACCGGCAGTGACGCGCCGTACGTGAGCACGATGGCCATCTGGAGCAGTGTGCGGGCGTTGGCGAGCAGGTGGCTCTCGGTGTTGTCGGCGAACGTCTCGGCGCAGTCACCGCCCTGGAGCAGGAACGCCTTGCCCTCGCAGACCAGGGCCAGCCGCTGTCGTAGCTGGTCGACCTCGTAGGGCGCGACCACCGAGGGAACCGTGTCCAGCACCCGGCAGACCTCGGCGACCTGGGCCGGGTCGTCCCACGGCGGGGTCTGCGCGCGCGGCAGCTCCCGCCATCGGTCGAGGCCGAGGGCCGCGTCCTCGGCGGAGTCGGCGGTCGGGCGGCTGGTCTGCAGGCCAGGGCTGCCCACGGCGGGGTGACTCAGCTGATGCCACTCATGGCGCATGGAGGAAAGCGTACGGCGACCGTCGCGATCACTCGCCGCCGAGGGGCATGGTTCCGGTCACTGGGAGGAGACCGGCGAGGGCCGCGCCGCCGGCGGCGGCTCGGACGGGTCGGCCGTGCGGTCGCCGGGAACCTCGCCGGAGATGCACCAGTCCGCCCCGTTACGGGTCACCGTGAACAGCAGTGACCGGGTGGCCTTGCGAGATCCGGCGGCCACCGTGACGGAGGCGCTGACCTCCTGCCCGTTCGGGCCGGAGCGGACGTCGGTGATCGTCGCGTCGGGCACCGTGAAGTGGTCGGCGAAGTCGCCGTTCGGGCCGGTGGCGGCGGCGTCGAAGGCGGCGTGCATGGGCGCGCAGAGCTGGCTACGGCCGGCGTCGGCGTCGCGGGCGGTGAGCGCGTCGAGGTACGCCTGCACGCGCTCCCGGCTCTTGGCCGCCGCCTCCTCGGCGGGCGCCCGGCCGCTGGGCGCGGTGGCGACGCCGTCCGGGCCGGAGCCGCAGGCGGCCAGCGCCGGCGTGAGCGCGAAGGCGAGGGCGAGCGCGGCGAACCGGCCGCGGTGGCTGCGATCCATCGGTCCTCCCGTCGCGTGGACTCGTCGAGCGGCGAGTGTGCCACACCCGGCCCGCGCGGCCGGGTGACTCCCCATCCTGACCCGGATCGGCGCGCGCGGCCAGGGCGGCACGCGGGCGGGGAGGGGCCGGTACGGCCCCTCCCCGCCGGGTGGGTGGTGCGTCGGCCCTCGGCTCAGCCGAGACCGCCCTTGATGGCGCCGATCAGCTCACCGTTGCTGGTGTCACCGGAGAGCTCCCAGAAGAACGCGCCACCGAGGCCCTGGCTGTTGGCGTAGCTCATCTTCCCGCCGATGGTCGCCGGGGTGTCGTAGCTCCACCAGTTGCTGCCGCACTTGGCGTACGCGGTGCCGCCGACCGTGCCGGTGGCCGGGCAGCTGTTCTTGAGCACCTTGTAGTCCTCGATGCCGGCCTCGTAGGTGCCGGGGGCCGCGCCGGTGGCGCTGCCGCCGGGCGCGGCCTGGGTCACGCCGGTCCAGCCGCGTCCGTAGAAGCCGACGCCGAGCAGCAGCTTGCTGGACGGTACGCCCTTGGACTTCAGCTTCTGGATCGCCGCGTCGGACCAGAAGCCCTGCTGCGGGATGCCCGAGTACGAGTAGAGCGGCGAGTGCGGCGCGGTCGGCCCCTGGGCGTTGAAGGCGCCGAAGTAGTCGTACGTCATCGGCATCAGCCAGTTGAGGTTCGTCGCGGCGCCCGCGTAGTCGGTCGCGTCGATCTTGCCGCCGTTGCTGCCGTCGGCGGTGATCGCCGCGGTGACCAGGAAGCTGGAGCCGAACTTGCTCCGCAGCGCCGAGACCACGTTCTTGAAGGCGTTCGGGCCGCTGCTGTCGCACTGGAGGCCGCAGGCGTTCGGGTACTCCCAGTCGACGTCGATGCCGTCGAAGACGTCCGCCCAGCGCGGGTCCTTGACCAGGGAGTAGCAGGAGTCGGCGAACGCGGCCGGGTTCTGCGCGGCCTGGGTGAAGCCGCCGGACCAGGTCCAGCCACCGAAGGACCAGAGGACCTTCAGGTTCGGGTACATCTTCTTCAGCTTGCGCAGCTGGTTGAAGCTGCCGCGCAGCGGCTGGTCCCAGGTGTCGGCCACGCCGTCGACGCTGTCCGCGGCGGTGTACGCCTTCTCGTAGTCGGCGTAGCTGTCCCCGATGCTGCACCGGCCGCCGGTGGTGTTGCCGAAGGCGTACAGGATGTGGGTGAGCTTCGCGGCCGAGCCGCTGGTGTGGATGTTCTTGACGTGGTAGTTGCGGGCGTAGACGCCCCACTCGGCGAAGTAGCCGACGACCTTCTTGCCGCCGGGCGGCGGCGTGGTGGGCGGCTGCGTGGTCGGCGGGGCGGTCGTCGGCGGCGCCGTGGTGGGCGGCACGGTGGTCGGTGGCGCCGTGGTCGGCGCGGTGGTCGTCGGCGTGCCGCCGCCGGTGCAGGTGCCGCCGTTGATCGTGCAGCTCACCGGCGCCTTGTAGCCGCCGGTGCCGTTGTAGCCCCAGCTGAAGCTGGCGCCCGGGGCGAGCGTCGCGGCCCAGCTCTTGTTGACCGCCACGTAGCGGTCACCGCTGCGGGTGATGTCGGCGTCCCAGGAGCTGCTGATCGAGGTGCCGGAGGGCAGCGTGAACTCGATGCGCCAGCCGTTGACGGTGGAGCTGGTGCCGTTGGTGACGGTCACCCGCCCTTCGTGGCCGGTCCCCCAGTCCTGCACCTTGGCGAAGGTGGCGGTGACGCTGCCGGCGGCCGACGCGGTGGTCATGGGCACCGCGGCGACCGCGAGCGCGACCACGGCGCCGGTGGCCCACAGGGCCCGGCGGAGCGATCTCTTCATACGGCGTCCCTCCAATAGTTAGGAAAGTTTCCAAATTGATTGCTGAGACGCTACTCACGCCGTCACCACTTCGTCAAGATGTAGATGCGTCGATTTCACGGGTGGCGCGGGACGGTCCGCGTGACGGCCCGTAGCCTCGTCACATGACCGTTTTCGACGTCCAGATCGACGCCCTCACCGGCGGACCGGCCGACCTCGGCCGCTACCGTGGCCGCGCCCTGCTCGTGGTCAACGTGGCCTCCCGCTGCGGCCTCACCCCGCAGTACGCGGGCCTTCAGGAACTCGCCGACACGTACGCCGGGCGCGGGCTCACGGTGCTCGGGGTGCCGTGCAACCAGTTCGCCGGCCAGGAGCCGGGCAGCGCCGCCGAGATCGAGGAGTTCTGCCAGGTCAACTACGGCGTGACGTTCCCGCTGACGGAGAAGGTCGACGTCAACGGCCCGGACCGGCACCCGCTCTACGCCGAACTGGTGTCCACGCCGGACGCCGAGGGGCACACCGGCGACGTGCGCTGGAACTTCGAGAAGTTCCTCGTCGCCCCGGACGGAACGGTGGCCGCCCGGTTCGCCCCGCAGGTCACGCCGGACTCGCCCGAGCTGCGCGCGGCGATCGAGAAGGTCCTGCCGGCCTGACGGTCACGCCGGGGCCGCTCCGGTCCCGGCGCCGCCCCGGCTACGCCGGGCAGGGCCGCGACGGCACCGCGGACTTGCTCCGCAGGATCCGATACGCCCCGGACGCGGTGGTCGACAGTTCGTAGCGGACCTGCCACAGCGTGCAGGTCTCCTGCGGGCGGCCCTTCGGCCCGTAGCCGGGGTCCTGCGTGCTCCGGAAGGTCACCACGGCGGCGACCACTCCCGGGCCGGCGTCGGTCAGCGACCGCAGCACCACCTCGGAGTCGCGCGTGGTGACGAGCTGACGCCCGAATCGCTGCACGGCCTGCTCGTCGGCCGGGTCGAGGACGTCGCCGGCGGGGTCGAACACGGCAGCGGCGGACGGGAAGTCGCGGTCGTTGACGGCACTGAAGTAGGTGTCAAAGGTACTGGCGACCGCCGTCGCCCGCTCGTCCGGCACGTCCGTCTCGATGGTGACGAGGCCGACCACGGCCGGTGACTCCGAAGGGGACGGCGTCAGTTCGGTGGGGTCGGCGCTCGCCGGGTCGGTGCTCGCCGGGTCGGACGAGGGGGTTGCAGGCGCCCCCGGGTCGCCGGTCTCGCCGGGAGGCGTCCGGCCGGTCGGCCCGGCGACCACCGGCGCGTCGGCCCCGTCGTCCCGGGTCGCCCACAGGACGCCACCGGCGCCGATGGCGACCACCGCGGTGACGGCGGCGGCTACCAGCATGGCCCGCACGAACGCCTGGCGCGACGGTTCCGGCGACCGCATCCCGGGCTCGTCCCGACCTGGCCCACTGTCCAGGACGGGGCCCCCGTAGGGCTCGGTGTCGACGTCCGCGTCCGGATCGGCGTCGGCCGGGGCGAAACTCTGGACCGGTTCCGGGTCGACGCTCACCACCGGCTCGTCGTCGCCGGGCCAGGCCGGCACCGCGACGTCACCATCGGCCGCCGTGGGCTCGTCCTGGCCCGCCAGCGCGAACTCGCCGCTTTCCACGGGGGCGAAGGGCGCCGCGCACACCGGACAGAGCGACGCGCCGGGCGGGACGACCGAGCCGCATTCCGCGCATTTTCGAACAGACATCGGCGACTCCCCACGCACTCGGGAGAAAGAATTCGTCCGAGTGAATCGGAAACGGTTGTCGTCGCGCAACACCGAATCGTGCCGGCGGCTCGACTGTGTCCTGTTCGGTCGCAACTCCGTCCGGCCGTACGAGTGGACCAGACCGTCGATCCCCGCGAGCGGTACCTATGGCCGGTTTCCGGCGGCGGGCGTGAACTCATAACGTGGCTGACCCCGGCACATCGTCATCGATTGGTGGTCACATGACGAGCACGGTCGACGGTGACAGGAACCCGACAGAAATGACGTCGTTCTTCACGCATAATCCGCCACGGGAGCGACAGCGGGCGACAATGTCGCCGACCACCCGCTATTTGTGCGGAGCGGCGTACCGCAGTGAACGATTCGCCGACGGCGTGATCACCGAATTGGTCGACGACGGCCATCGGGCCGTGGTGCCGACCGTCGGGTACGACCTGGAGCCGATCCTGCGTCACTGCTACCACGCCCGGCACCTCTGGCTTCTCCAGAACGCGCTCATCTCGGCGATCCTGCTGCTCGGCATCTTCGTGGCGACCTGGTCCACAGTCCTGCTGATCGGCGTCGCGTTCCTGGCGAACCTTCTCAGCCCGCCGGCCGAACAGGCGGACTGGCCGACGGCGCGTCTCGTGCTCGGCGGCGTCGCACTGGTCGCGCTGGTGTGGCTGCTCGGCGCACCGCTGCTGGCCCTGCTCGGCCTGTCGAGCGAGGAGCCGCCCGGCCCGTCGGCGCCGCCGGAGCTCACGATGTCGTACTGGCCCGTGCTCTGGTGGCTGATCGGGCTCGGTCTGCTCACCCTCGCCGTCATCGCCCTCACCCGCGCGACCGTCGTGCGGATCTTCACTCGTGACCTGGCACCCGGCGGACGGCACGAGCCGCCCGAGGTGACCAACCCGGCGATCCTGAGCCGGATCAAGAGCGTCGCGGCCGCGCAGCACGGCAATGTCGTACTGCATTCGGGTTACGACCCCTTCCTCGGCGGCGGCCACGTGGTCCGCGCCTGGTCCGTGGCGATGGAGCTGAAGCGGGACCGGGGGCCCGACGAGCACCGGCCGACCGCCACCGGCCCGGTCGCGGTGGACCCGGTGGCGCTGAACCGGCACGTCAAACGACGCCTAGCCGCGCTCGCCTCGGCGGAGTTGCCGGCGGACGAGCGCATGACCGGCCTGGTGCTGCGGGACCAGATCGTGGCCTCGGGCGCCCAGTGGCGGAACTATCCGCTCATCGATGCCGGGCTCCGGCAGCCCTTCTCCCACGCCTCGCCCCGAGCCGTCGAGGCGATCATCCGCGCGCCTCAGCCGAGCGTCCGCCACTTCCTGCGGGCCAGCGTCGGCGCCGACACCCGTGCGGCGACCGGCGCCGCCGGGGACGTCATCATGCCGGCCGAGTACCAGAACATCGTGGTCTCGACCTTCACACACGTCGCCGTCGAGGGCGGAATGCTCTACATGGAGAGCGTCTCCACGGTCCTCGGTCCGATCCGGGACAAGTTCCTCGACCTGGACCAGCACGTCGCGGGTGACGACAACTGGCAGGAGCCGGTTCGCGAGGCTCTGCGACTGTTCGGTGCCACAGTGCTGATCGCCCCGGCGCGGCTGGTGCGCACCGTCGTTCGCGCCGTCGGCGCCAACCGCCGGATGACCCGGGCGGATCGGGAGACCGAACGCCTCCCCCGGTACGACTTCGGCGCCCGCGCCGAGGTCCGGCAGCTCGCCTCCGCCGGCCGTCCGGTGACATACCTGCAACGGCTGGACGCGGAGAAGTACAGCAAGTTGATGGAGCGGCGGGTCAGTGAGGCGGTCCTCGGCTACCTCGCCGACCAGGGCATCGACACCTCCGAGTACGAGACCCGGATGAACGTCTTCAACAACCACGGCGTCTTCATCCGCGGCGACAACCACGGGCCCGCAGCCGCCGGCCCCGGAGCCACGGCGCTGCTGAACGACGGTGGCGGCAAGCGAAAGGAGAAGAGCGGTGACGCACGACGGTAACCACGGTGTGGTGATCCAGGGCTCGTCCAGCGGACCGGTGGCGGCCGGGCCGAACGCCATGGCCGCTCAGATCAACCACATGGGCGAGGCGTCACTGCGGGAGATCCTGGAGCAGTTGCGGACGACCCGGCAATGGATCGAGGAGAACCGGTCACAGCTGGTCGAACCGGAGCTGGCGCTGGAGGAGGTCGACGACATAGCGGACCTGATCCAGCAGGAGCGGCCGGACCGTAAGCGGGTGATGGCCAAGGTGGACCGGCTGGTCAACCGGCTCAGCGCGGTGGGCGGCATCGCCGGGGGCGCCTGGGGCCTGAGCCAGTTGATCAACCAGTTCGTGCGCTAACCGCTCCGGCGACGGCCGCGCCCCGGCTCCACGTGGGGCCGGGGCGCGGGCGGTCGGGCCGGGGTCAGCCGGCGGCGGAGCGGAAGACCGGGTAGTAGCCGCCGGACTGCCCGGCCGCCGTCGGGTGGTACGACTTGCTCAGGCTCAGCACGTTGAGCGCGTGCAGCCACTTGGTCCCGCCGCTGCACAGCTGGTGGCCGACGAAGATGGAGCGGACGTCGGCGAATTTGAAGCCGGCCGAGACGGCGGCCGTACGGGTGATGTCGTCGAGCAGGTTGATGCCCTCGTTGATCTTCGCCCGGGACGTGGCGCTGAGCCCGACACAGGTCGTGCCGAGCTGGTAGAAGACCGGGTAGCCGACCACCACGACGCGGGCCGAGGGCGAGCGGCTCTTGATGCCGTTGTAGACGTTGGCGAGCCGGCCCGGCATCGAGGTGCGGGCCACGTTCATGGCGGACTGCACTGCCGCCACGCACTGGGTCTCCCCCTGGAGCACACAGGTGCTCATGATGTTGGCGAAGCCCACGTCGTTGCCGCCCACGGTGACGCTGACCAGCGTGGTGGTCGAGGAGAGCGCGGAGAGCTGGCTGTTGATGACGTCGGCCGTGGTGGCGCCGGAGCAGGCCACCGATCGGTACGACGCCGGCTTGATGTTGGCGTTGTAGAGCGCCGGGTAGGCGTTCGTGCTGCGTAGACAGTTACCGCTCTCGGACGTGTAGCTGTCGGCGCCGACGCCGGAGGCGTACGAGTCGCCGAGCGCGACGTAGCGGTCGGACGGGGCCGCCTGGGCGGGGGCGGCCAGAGACAGAGTGACCCCGACCGAGGCGGCCAGGGTCAGGGCGAGGGTGGCAAGACGGGATCTCCGCACGTCGCACTCCTGGGGGCGTGAAGTGGTGGTGAGAGATAGATATCAATAAGATCACAGCGCATGGAAGATCACCGATTTGCGGTTCAGCGCGCATAGCGACTTACGCCTACAAATCGTTGCCGGTCTCGCGGAGCGGGATGAAGGATTGTTCCGCCGGGAACGTCAGGCGCATCGCCGGGTCGGCGGTCTCCCGGAAACCCAGGGCACGGTAGAGCGGCCGACCGGCCGCCGAGGCCCGCAGGTCGACCCGGCGCACGCCCCGGTCCCGGAACCAGGCCAGCAGTGCGCTGCGGCCAGCCACGGGTCCGGCTCGGCCAGCCAGGCGCGCAGATTGTCCCGGGCCACGTCCTGCCAGCGGCCCGGCGGCGTCGGCGCGCCGCTCATTCCGGCGAGCATCAGCCCGCGCAGCCGCACCAGCTCGTCGGCGTCGGACGGCACCGCCCGGCGCGCGTCACCCACAGGCCGGCTCAGACCGGACGGCGGCCGGCGAATCCGCACTCGACCCGGTGGTACCACCGGATGTCGGTGTCCCCCTCCAGCCAGCACCACAGCACCGCCCGGCCGTCGCGCTCACCGGGGAAGTCGAGCAGCACCGGGGCGATCCCCTTGACCGCGATGTCGTGCTGGTGGAACTCGTCCACCACCACGTGCAGCCGCGCCTCCAGGGCCTTCACCTCGGCGAGCCCGCCGAGCGCGCTGACGCCGTGGTCGGCCAGATCGACACGCAGCTCGGCCAGGTCGGCCCGCAGCCGGATCAGCTCGTCGACGCGCGGCCGCAGCGTGGCCACCAGGTGTCGCGCCTGGGCGAGAGTGAACACCGGGCCAGTATGCGGCACGACCGGTGTCGTCCGGGTCACCGCTCACCCGCACGTCGACCGTCGGGGCCGGGACGAGACGGTGCGCCTGGAATGGCCGCGGGAGACCAGACGACACCGGCAGCCTCCCGCACCTCGGCCTGCCAGGCGCGCAGGGCCCGCTTGATGCGGTCGTTCTCGTCCCGGGCGTCGTCGAGCAGCCGGATCCGCTCCCCCAGTTCGTAGACGAGCCGGTGCAACAGCGCGTCGACGTCGTCGGTCCGGTAACCGCGCCGCCCCAGTGACGTGCGGGGCAGCTCGACGGCGCTGAGCCGGTCCGCGGTGAGCGGGCCGGCCAGCGCGTTGCGGCTGTGATAGACGCCCATCAGACGCCGAACCCGTCCGGCAGGTGGATCCGCTCGGCCGGCACCCCACCGGCGAGCAAGCGCAGCCGCGACCCGGCCACCATCAACGGTGGCCCGCACAGGTAGACCTCCTGGCCGGGTCGCCAGTGGTCGAGCGCGACGGTGAGCGCATCACCCTGCTCTCCCGCCTCCGCCACCGGATCGTGCGAGAACGCGGGCACGACGGTCAGCCAGTCGTTGCTGCTCTGAAGCTTGTCGAGGCTGATCGGGTCGTAGAGGTCGGCGAGGGTACGGGCGCCGACCACCACTGTGACCCGGCGACCGGCCGGCGCGGCGGCGACCTGCTCGACCAGGGCGCGCAGCGGCGCCAGCCCGGTCCCCCCGGCGACGAGCAGCAGGTCCGCCTTCGACGCCGGGTCGAGGGTCAGGCCGGTCGACCGGGGCGGGCCGAGCCAGATCCGGTCACCGGGGCGTACCCGGTGCACGAGCGTGCGGGAGACGGCGGCGACGGCACGGACGTGGAGTTCGATGGTGCCGTCGGCGCGCGGAGCGTTGGCCGGCGAGTACCAGCGCCACCGGCCGGGCCGGCGCTCGGCGCAGACGGGCAGCGCCTGGCCGGGCCGGAACGTCAGGCGGCGCCAGGGGCGCACGGTCACCACGGCGATGCCGTCGGCGGCCCGGTCGTGGTCGACGACCTGCGCCGGCCACCAGGGCGGGCCGTCGTCGGCCTGCTCGACCGCACGGCTCACCGCCGCCGTGGCCCGCCGGGCGGCCCCTGCCCAGGCCGCCACCAGTTCCGGTGTCAACCTCGCCTGCCGGGACACCGTCGCGACGAGCGCGGCCTCGACGGTGAGCTGGTGCGGCAGC
Organism: Micromonospora sp. NBRC 110037; assembly: GCF_001652995.1. Taxonomy (NCBI): domain Bacteria; kingdom Bacillati; phylum Actinomycetota; class Actinomycetes; order Micromonosporales; family Micromonosporaceae; genus Micromonospora; species Micromonospora sp. NBRC 110037. The sequence goes on along the minus strand of NZ_BBVA01000002.1, from coordinate 61,457 downwards.
AGCCGGTAGCGGCGACAGGCCCGGCCGAGCACGGTCAACAACGCCGCCCGCCCGGCCGGGTCGTCGCCACCGCTGACCAGCCGTCCGAATGCGGCGAGGAACACCGCCGCCTCCCGCTCCGGCAGCGTCCCGGGGCAGCGCTCCTCGACCGCGCACCAGAAGTGGTCGGCTGCCTCGCGGGCGTACCGCATGGTGACGGACCACGACGCAGCGAGGGCGGCGGTCACGAGCCGGCCTCGTCCGAGAAGGCCCGCCGGGCCGCTGTCACCGAGCCTGCCGGCACGTCGAGCGCCCAGAGCACCCCGGCCAGGTAGTCGACCACGCGGCGGTGCTGCGCCTCGGTCAGGCCCAGGCCGCGCCATGCCTCGGCCGCCGGCCGGGCGATGTCGCCCGCCGGTCCGCCGAGCGCCACCGTGAGGGTGAGCGCCAGGTGTCCGGCGAGCCGGGCCCGATCAACCCCGACGAGGTACGGCGCCAGCTCCGCGTCCGCCGCCACCAGCCGCAGCCACCGGGCCACCGCCTCACGCACCGCCGCCGACCCGGGCCAGCTCTCCGTCGGGTACGCCCCGAGCCCGGTCACGCCCACGGCCAGGCGCCCGGGTCGCCGGCGGCGACCAACTCGTCTACGCGCTCCTCGGTGAGCCCGGCCGCCTGCAATGTGCTGCGGCCCCAGCGGGCCAGCCGGCACGGATGCGGGACCCGCTCACTGCGGCACAGTGGACCCGCCGGCCACCGCTCCGGCACATGCACCGCCACCGCGCGTACGGCCAACGCCACGTCCTCGTCGCTGACCGGGGTGAACACCGGGAAGTCGTCCAGCACCGCCGCCATGAAGAGCCCTTCCGTCGAGAGTCGGAGCGGCACCGGGGCGGGCGGGGACGACGGACGCGCTCGGGTGACGCCCCGCCGGAGCCCAGCACCCGCCCCGGGCCATGCGTCCACCCTCGTAGTGAAGGCATGCCCGTCACAGAGCAGCAACATGGCGGAACAGTCGCGTAGGTGCTGCATCACGATCAAGATCGAGCAAAGTGCGCACTGCGACTGGAGTTAGTCCGTCGAAGTCTGGCGTCGAGGCTGAACTGATCGACTACTGCCGCTTTCGAGATGCCAACTCGCGACCCCGCCGGAGTGATCATCGAACATGATCAACAATGGAGCGACTTGCCGCCCCTGTTCAGGCAAGAGCCTGCCAAGGCGTCATGCCGAGAGCGCTGGCTGCGGGGGCGGGATCACCTTCTCAAGCTGACGCTCAAGGCTGAACGGTTCGTCAAAGAACTCGACATCGCTGACCGTTCGCAGTTCAGCGACGATCGCTTTCGACCAATCACGCTCCGACCCATCCAGAGCCGCCACCCGGTTTTCCCTGGGGATCTTCGACAGGCCGAAGATGTGGTAGCAATGCTCGGCAGCTTGGTCGGGATCACGGAGGCTTACTGCTTGCACATATGCAGCCGTGCCATCATTGGCTACCCGCAACGTAACAGGACGGCTGCGCCCCGACTGCAGGGGGATAGGAGCATCGCGCTGCAGCTTACGACTACGGCCCGCCCAGACAGTGACCCTGTCGGTGACGCGGTCAACGAATCTCATTCCTGCCTGCCGAGGCGCGAGCCAACGAAGCTGATCGGCGCGCAGTGACGCCTGCGCCACGCCGAGGATCAGCCCGCCGAGGTCGTCAGGTTCGCCGAAGGTAGCAATTTCTCCTGGCTCGGCATTGACACCATTAAGGCCCGCGTTACGCATGATCTCGCCAAGCGCTTCTGCAGCCCGGCCAGCGGAAAGGTTCACCCCCGCCATCGCGAGAAGGGTTGCGGCAGTTGCGCGGTCAGTAACCCGATACCCTGAGCCCATAGGCTCAACCAGGACCCGCACACCGTCACCATCGCCATAGGTCAGCGGAAGATCGACCAGCAGGCCGTCCCCGTACGGGTGCACCACCGTGTGGTCGTTGACGGTGCGGAGGACGGCACCGATAGCAGTCGCGGCGTCCATGATCGCCCTCCTCATCACGGCTCTATCCAGGCGAAGTCGTCCCCGATCATGATGAAGCACTCCGCTGCGAACGCTTCCAGGATCGCACGATAGGTCCCGGGAGCGACCCTCGGCTGGAGCGGCACGGGGGGAATGTCGTCTGGCTCGTACGCCCTCTCATCGCCGCCGCCGGGCTCAACCCGATGCTTGTGGGTGCCCGGAAAAGGAGAGTGTGGGGTATTTAGGCAAAGCCGACGCGCGGAGAAGCCCGTGCGGCCATCACCCGCCAGGTACTGAAGTGCGGGTTCGCTCGGCTTCATCCGATTGACCGTCATCCGTAGCCGGCAAGGGCTAAGCGCTGAGATGACAGTGTTGACCCGAACGACGCCCTCTCTCACCACACTATTTTTGGTGGTCCAGGTGACACCGCCGACTGTCACCGCTTCCGCCAGGGGGGACAGCAGGGCACCGAGGTTGGCAGGCGTCATCAGGTGCGACATCTGACGACTCACGATCGCCCCCGTTCACTCCACCTGAGCAGGATCCTGCAGACGGTACACCGCGGGTAGGACACAGTGGAATCTGACGAGCGGGTGAGGCGACCCTCCGACATTGCGGGCCGGTGGTCGCAGACGAAGATGCAGCGTCGACGCGTCAGGCCCGAGGGGTTGCGCAAAGCTGACCCGCCCGAGTATTTGTTACGCGTGGCTGATGACGATCCATAACGAAGGGTGCCGCCATGACCTTGAAGCGCGAGCGCCTCGCTCAGCAGCGGAGAATGGTCGGCCAAACGCAAGAAGGTCTCGCAGAAAAGCTCGGCGTCGACCGCACCACCGTCATCCGATGGGAGCGGGCCGAGTCGACGCCGCAACCCTGGGTCCGGCCCGGACTTGCGGAGGCGCTTCAGGTCACACCTCAGCAGTTGAACGAGCTGCTGACCGATACCCAGCAGGGCAACCGGCATCCCTTGGATGATCCAGGCTCGGATCGTTGTGCCGACACGACCGTCGATTCGATTGGTCGAGCGGCGGATACTCTCACCAACGACCCTCTGCTGGTCACCGCACCAATGTCACGCGACCGCATCCAATCCCTACAGCACGACATGGCAGTCCTGGCTCGGACCGCCAATATGGCAGCATTTGACGTCTTCACCTCCGTCCGACGGCTCTGCGCGGAGGCCCGAACGCTGGCTGAGCGGGCTCGGCGACCGCATGACCTCGCCGACCTCTATGTGGTCCTTGGCCAGGGAACCGCTCTGATGGCATCGACTGCCTTCGACCTCGGTTATTGGAACGAATCGGCAGCGCTCGCCCGAGCCGCCAATCAGTACGCCGATCTAGCCGGTCATGCATCGCTGGTAGCGTGGACGTTGGGTCTCCAGATGACGCTCGCCAACTGGCGAAATGAGCCGGACGCCGCGCTGGCGTACTTCGCCAAGGCGATGTCGGTCGCGCCCGCCGGCGAGCCGAGGCTGAGGCTCCGTCACATCGCTTCACGGTCCTACGCACTACTTGGCAACTCGCCCTCCCTCAAGCAGGCTCTGCGAGCTGCCTACCGGGACCGGGATCTTGCGACCAAACGCCCAGATGATCTCAGCTCGTCGTTCGGAGGCGAGTTTGCCTTCGGGCCAGCGAGGGCCGCAGCATGCGCAGCCGCAGCATGGCTGGACCTCGGCGACGGCGAAGAGGCAGCCAAGTGCGCGCAGGAGGCGGTCGACGCTTACACCCAGTTGCCACCAGCCCGGCGGCCATACTCACAGATAAACGGCATAAAGATCGACCTGGCGGCTGCTTACCTGGGCATGAGTGACCGGGACGCTGCCGTCCATGCCTTGGGTGACGTCCTGACCCTTCCTCCCGAGAAGAGGAACACCTCGCTGACGGGCCGAATGACGAGAGTTCGGCATGTGCTGGGTGGATCGCCTTGGACGCACGACCATGAGGCACGGCAGCTCGCAGAGGCAGTCTCGGGTTGGCTGACCAACAAGTCACCTGTGCTGCTCAATTGACCTGTGCCAGGCGGCCAGCACACGAGCCTCCTTCTCCGGACTCAGTCCGATTTCGGCTGCCCGCTCATTGGCCAGGGCCGCTCGGGTGGACTTGAGCCACTGCCAGGTGTCGGCGGCCGTTTCATGAAACGGCCGCCAGCGCAGCCCGGCTCTCTGCGCCTTGGTCGAGTCGACCTGCCACACTCCCTCGAATGTGCGCCACAGCGGCAGCTCCGACCACTGCCGCACTCCGTGCTGCACGAGCACGTCATCAGGAACCCAGGTAAAGAGCGGAGTCTCTCCGATCACGGCGGCGCAGGCGTGCAGCAGATCGCCGAAGGTGGCGCTTCCAACGGGGCGACATACGTTATATGCGCCGGCCAGGTTCTTGTCTGTCGCAAGTAGCGCAAAGGACGCGACGTCGCGCACATCGATCGGCTGAATCGTTCGGTCGGGCGAGCCGGGTGCCAGAACCTCTCCCCCGGCTGCTACTCGGCGCAGCCACCAGGGAAGCCGACCGACATATTCGCGAGGACCGAATATCACCCCCGGGCGTAGAAGAATTGCCCTCTCCTCACCGAATGTGGCCATCACCGCCGCTTCACAACCGGACTTCTGGTAGCCATACCGCGTTGGTCCGTCCTCAGTGTCGGCGCCGTAGTCGGGTCCAGCATCAGGTGGGCACTGCAGGACCTCGGAGCCCTCGCTGAGCGGCTTCACCGGCCAGTTCCGATAGACGCTAACCGTGGACATGAAGACGTAGCGGGTTGCGACGGGGGCGAGGGCACCCGCAATAGCCAGCACGTTGGCCGGTACGTAACCGGAGGTGTCTACAACGGCATCCCAGGGGCCGGAGGCGACCAGAGCTGCCACATCACCTGTGCGCGTCCGGTCACCTCGGACCAGTCGCACACCACTCGGTTCAGAAGGCGAAATGCCGCGGTTGAAGACCGTTACATCCCACCCCGCCCGCAGCGCTGTGGCGACGATGGCATGCCCAACAAACCAGGTTCCCCCGAGCACCAGCAAGCGTCTGGCACCGTCGCGCCTGCCATTCGCCGACCCTCTTGGTGATCGGGCGTCTCGGATGTTCGCAGTGAGACCAGTCACTTCAGCACCTAGCCACGTTCTGGAACTGGCACGAACGCCATAAGTACTCGCCCACTGATGGACGCTTCCCGTTCATCACCCCAGCCACCAGCGAAATCCGCTACCACACCAATTCGCTGCCTGTGCAGCAGTTCCCAGGATCGCCGGGCTTCTTTTGCATCGCCGTAGCGAGGTCCGCCTCGTCGACAGGCGCGCAGATCCGTGAGGAATGTTCGAAGATCCACAACTCGGGGCGCAGAGCGGAAATCGCGGCAAGGCACGTCTACCTTTTGCTGCAGCGGCCAACGGCGGATTCTGGACCACACAAGGTGCAGCAAGTCCATGGCTTCGATCACGTAGGCCCAAGTCTCAAATGGACCGTGGGGCGGGTGGTCCGACCTGTCGCAGTGAGATCCCGTGCGACATAGGGCGGGCATCGGAACAGGCGCACTCGGATCGATTTGTGCTGAAGAAATGCTACTTCTCCACGGCGGGGCCGGCATGACGTAATACACCGGGGCAGACGGCACTCGAAGGTACCTGATGAGCTGAGGTATGTCTATCTGAACAACGTGCCTAAATGGGTCTGCATACCCACCAACGGTACCCTTGTTTTCGAATATTAGACACTTTCCGCCGCCCAACTCTCGAAACGCCATATCCCAGTTGTCCGACCCGCGTTGAGTCGGCGCCCATAGCAGCACCTCTGAGTCCCACGCGAGCAGAGCCGAGCTAACCCAGCAATCCACAGTGTGCTCGGGAAGGCTACGCATCGTTTGGTAGTCGGCTCCGGCTACACGATGACGGGATGCCTGGTCAGCACTCATGACTCATCCCGAGGCACGTCCTCGTCGGGGAGGCGGGTCAAGGGGACATACATGGCGCTGATTCAATCATCTCAACGCTGCAACCGTGCAGTCCCGAAGCACTCGCAACCTTCACCGTGACCGAAGTGGGGAGAGGTAGGCTCGTCCGAGCCAGAGGCAAGCGGCCCACCGCCCGACGTCAGGTCGGACACCGACCCGTCGATGGCGGGACATGTGGCGTTGTCAGGACGAGATTCGTTCCGCCTCCTGCACGAACGTGTCGCTTCGCCGCGCGCCCATCCGGTCCAGTTCGTCCAGCACCGCCCCCACCCCGTCCGCACCCACCAGCACGGTGACGCGCAGCCGGGCCGACAGCGGCTGGTCCTGCCAGTAACCACGCGGCAGCAGGCTCGCCTGCGGTGTCGTCGTCGCCACGGCGGCGTCGCTGACGATCACCGAGATCGCGCCCGCGCGCAGCAGCGCGTCGCGCAGGTCGGCGCTGTTCGCCGCCGGGTCCGGCTCCAGCAGCGCGGTGACCAGCCGTACCCGCTGGCCTGGTGGCACTGCTGGTTCGCCGGCCGGTGCCGCCGCGGTACGGCGGCGGGGCGCGCCCGGCGCGGTCAGGCTGGTGACCCCGCCCAGGTGGTACGCGTCGGCGCCCTGCTGCGCCTGGTCCAGGCGTTCCTGGTCGGCCGGCGGCACGCGCAGGCCGATGAGCGCCTGCACCCCGGCGGCGATCAGCCAGGTCAGGACGAAGGAGAACGCCACGACGCTGACCACGCCGACGAGCTGACGCCACAGCAGGCCGCCTCCGCCGCCGAGGAACAGCCCGTCCGCGCCGAGCGGGTTGACCCCGCGGTTGCCGAACAGGCCGAGCAGGAGCGTGCCGAGCATGCCGCCGACGAAGTGCACGGCGAGCACGTCGAGCGCGTCGTCGAGGCGCAGCAGGTACTTCAGTTTCAGCGCGAAGTGGCAGACCAGGCCGGCCAGCGCGCCGATCGCGACGGCCGAGGCCGCGTTGACGTACCCGGCGGTCGGGGTGACAGTGGCCAGGCCCGCGACCGCGCCGGAGACCGCGCCCACGACGGTGCTGTGTCCGTCGGTGACGCGCTCCAGCGCCAGCCAGACGAGCATGGCCGCGGCGGCGGCCAGGTGCGTGTTGAGGACGGCCTGGGCGGCCAGGCCGTTGGCCTGCAGGCCGTCGCCGCCGTTGAAGCCGAACCAGCCGAACCAGAGGATGCCGGCGCCGACGATGGTCAGCGGGATCGAGTTGGGTGGCGCGGCGGTGTGCGGCCAGTCCCGGCGCCGGCCGACGACGAGCAGGACGGCGAGGACGGCGGCGCCGGCGCTGGCGTGCACGACGAGCCCGCCGGCCCAGTCCTGGGTGCCGAACTTCGCCAGCCATCCGCCGGGATGCCAGAGCCAGTGCGCGATCGGCGCGTAGACCACCACCGACCAGACCGCGAGGAACAGCACCCAGCCGCCGAAACGCAGCCTGCCCGCGGTGGCGCCGGTGACGAGCGCCGGCGTGATCACCGCGAACATCATCTGGAACAGTACGAACGCCAGCGTCGGGATGGTGATCCGGCCGTCGACCACGTGCAGGTTGGGCGCGGGCGGCACCTTGAGGTCGGCGAGCCCGAACAGTTCCAGGTTGCCGAACAGTCCGCTGCCGGCGTCGTCGCCGAAGGCGATGGTGTAGCCGACGAGCACCCAGGTCAGGCTGACCACGCCCAGCGCGATCATGTTCTGTTGCAGCATCGCCAGGACGTTGCGGGTGCGGACCATGCCGCCGTAGAACGCGGCGAGCCCCGGTGTCATGAACAGGACCAGGCCGGCGCAGACGAGCACCCAGGCGGTGTCACCCGCGTTCGGAGCGGACACGGTTTCCCTCCTTCTCTCGCAGGTGGACGGAGTCGCGGACGGTGTGCATCACGGTGTCCCTGACCCGTTCGTGGTTGGGCACCGGCGCGAAGTGCCGGTCCGGCAGCAGCAACAGCCAGGTGGCGATGTTGAACGGCCCGGTGAGCACCGGGATGCCGAGCGGGGTGAGCATGGTGGTCAGCGCCATCTGCACGAACAGCGTCAGCGCGATACCGAACAGCGTGTAGACGGTGACCAGTGCGCCGGGGCGGTGCGCCACAGCGCCCACCACGATCGCGGTCAGCACCGCGTTGAAGGCGAACAGCCCTTTGTCCAGGGACGCGCCGTCGGCGCCGAACCAGAGCGCCAGCAGTGTCGCGCCGACGGCGCCGATCACCGCGAACAGCGCCGACCACCGGGAGTTGATCAGCAGGGCGACGAGGATGAGCAGGCCGGTGACCCAGCTCTCGATCAGGTAGACCTGGGACACGCCCTTGAAGAAGACCGGGATGAGGCCCCAGTCGAACGTGCCGCGGGTCAGGGATCCCTCACCGGGGAACTTCGGGGTCAGCTTGGTGAGCACCGTGAACCTGTCGAACTGGTACGCCGCCATCAGCAGGAACCAGGTCGTGAGCACGAACGGGAACGTGTAGGCGGTCAGGTTCCAGCGTTTGAACACGGCGTTGAGGGCGAGCGTGACCACCACCGTGCCGATCGCGCCGAGCACGAGGTAGAGCCACATCAGCGGGCGCTGGTCGAGGAACGTGGGCACCGCGAGGCCGGTCAGCAGCGGGCTGAAGCCGAACAGGCCCTTGCGCCAGCTGGACATGTCGACCCGCAGCGCCAGCGCGGTCGCGGTGCCCACGACCAGGCCGAGCACGCCGCCGCCGAACACCCGGGGCGTTCCGTTCTCGAACGCGCCCCAGGCCAGCGCGATCAGGATGAGCAGGCCGCTGAGCGGATTGTTCTGAAGCACCACCTGCGCGGCGCCGCGCAGGCTCGCGTCGACGAATCCGACCGCCGGGTTCCGGTCGGCCAGCCGGTGCCAGCCACGTCCGATGTCGGCCATGCCGCTGTTCTCCTCGCCTCAACGCCAGCTGAAGACCGGCGGGAAGGTGCAGCCGGTCACCTCTTCGCGGGCGGCAGTGCAGAACGCGCGTACCGCGGCGCGGACCGGTTCGGTCTCCTGCCCGAGCACCTTGAACACCAGGCCGGCGTCGTTGGGCAGTCGGCTGACGGCGGTGGCCAGCGGCGTCTGCTCGTCCCACACCGGCGTCGCGGTCCGCTCGAAGACCCGGGCCGCCCGGTCCGGGTCGGTGAGCAGCACGACGTTGCCGAAGACGTGGAAGCGGTCCATCATGCCGATCCGCGTCACCGGGAACCGGCCGGGAGTGATGACGAACTTCTCCACGAACAACGGGCGTCCGTCGGGCCGGTGCGCCCGCAGCGTGGTGGAGAACAGGTCGTACGCGAAGATCTCGCCGTCGCGGTAGTACTTGCGGCCGGGCTGGAGCACCTCGGCGTACAGCATTGTCGCGGTCTCCGGGAGCCGGACCACGGTGTCGGAGACGAACCGGCTGCGCCGGAACGGGATCACCGGCTCGGGCAGGAACTCCAGGTAGGCATCCTGCGCCAGGGTGAAGCTCTGGGTCTGGGTGCCGTAGTTGGCGTCCATCTCCTGGATCTTGGTGGCGGCCTGGGTGACCAGGTGCGCCTGCGCGCCCGGCCCCAGGTCGACGTCGATGCGCAGCCGGTCGCCCTGGAGCACGCCGCCGGAGGTGGTGAGGATCATGACGCAGGGCAGGCCCGGCATCTCCTCGTCCCAGTACAGCGCGCGTTGCACCAGCAGCGGCGACTGCCGGAAGACGTCGCGCAGGATGGTCCGGTCCTGGTCCTCGCGCCACTCGAACCCCAGCCGGAGGATGCCCACCTTGCCGTTCGCGGCGGCCGGCAGCTGCGCCGGCTGGTCCTGGTACGGCGCGAGTTCCCGGACGGAGTCCAGAGTGGTCATGCCAGCACTTCGGCGTCGAACAGCGCGTTGCGGCGGACCAGGTCCACCAGGTCGTCGATGCCCTCGCCGGTCTTGCAGTTGGTGAACACGAACGGCTTGCCGCCGCGCATCAGCTCGGCGTCGCGGGCCATCACGTCCAGGTCGGCGTCGACGTACGGGGCCAGGTCGGTCTTGTTGATCACGAGGATGTCGGACTTGGAGATGCCCGGACCGTTCTTGCGCGGGATCTTGTCGCCGGCCGCCACGTCGATCACGTAGATGAAGTAGTCGACGAGCGCGGGGCTGAACGTGAGCGTGAGGTTGTCCCCGCCGCTCTCGATGAGCACGACGTCGCTGTCCGGGAACCGCGCCTCCATGTCCTCCACCGCCGCGAGGTTCATGCTGGGGTCCTCGCGGACGGCGGTGTGCGGGCAGGCGCCGGTCTCCACGCCGACGATGCGCTCCTCCACCAGCACGCCGGTCAGGGCGCGGCGGACGTGCTTGGCGTCCTCGGTGGTGACCACGTCGTTGGTGATGACCAGGATGCGCAGGCCCTGCTCGACCAGGCGGGGCACGACGGCCTCGATGATGGCCGTCTTGCCGCTGCCCACCGGGCCGCCGACGCCGATCCGACTCGCTGATTTCATCTGATGAAGCCCTTCAGGTGGGTGAGCGCTCAGCTCATGAACATGCGTACGTGTGCGTGCTGGTGCGCGCCGGCCAGCACGTCGAGGTGCGGCGCGAAGCTCTGCATGTCGTCCAGCCCGGCGGTGCGCACCTCCTCGTAGTCCTCGCCGACCCGCTCGTTCACCGCGAAGAGGATCGACTGGGTGTCGAGGTGGTCCACCCGCATCAGCCGGACCGCCGCGCCGAGCACCATGGAGGCCGCGCCGTACTGGTGGGCGGCGAACGCGTCCGCCTCGCCCACGCCGAGTTCGGCGAAGAGCACGCCGAGCGCGACCGGGTAGGTGACCGGGACGCCGCCGCCGCTCTCCGCGACGCGCTTGCGCAGCAGGGACTCCCCCACCACCCGTTCGGCGGCCTCGGCCAGCTTGCGCCCCATGCGGACGGTCATCGTCCGCGTCTCCTCGTTGATCTTGCGCAGGTGTACGGCCTCGTCGGCCGCCCGGATCCGGTCCAGGTCACCGGCACGCGCGGCGCGGTGCGCCACGAGCAGCGCCACCCCGTCACCGGTGGCGGCGGCACGGGTGACCGTCCGCACGAACTCCTGCAACGTGGTCCGGTCGTGCACCGCGCCCTGCTCGACCGCCGTCTCCAGCCCGTTGGAGAAGGAGAACGCGCCGACCGGGAAGACCGAGTCGCCGAACTGGAGCAGCTTCAGGGCCTCGGTCACCGTGGACACCCCGGCCCCTCAGTTCAGGTCGGCGGGCAGGTGCGTGTGCGGGGTCGAGTCGGCCCCGCCGAACAGCCGCCGCGACTCGTGCGGGGCCAGGTACGCGATGATCTCGGTGCCGGGGATGAACTCGTGGGTGAGGCCGGTGAACGCGTGTGTCCGCATCACCGAGTCCATGACCTTGCGGTCCACCGTCAGCGGGACGTACATCTTGGTGCCCTTCACCACCGCCGGCCAGTGCTGGTTGCCGATCGCGTGGCCGAGTTCGACGGCGGAACGGATCACCATGTCCAGCGACTCGCCGTGCAGCGTGTCGAGGTGCACGACCATCACCTCGCCGAGCGCGATCCGGGCCACCACAGCGGTCGCCGTGGCGTCGTCCCAGGCGAGCACGTCGCCGTCGCGCAGCCGTACGCCGCGGGCCAGGGACAGCGCCAGCTCGGTGCCGAGGCTCGTGGTCCGGCGCAGCCGGCTCTTCTGGGCGTCCCACTGGTCGAGGACCAGGTCGTCGACCTTGGCCTCCCGGAGCCGCTCGGTCCAGGCCGGCTCGTTCACGTTGCCGAGTACCGTTTCGACGAGCATGTGTTCTCCTTTCACGCGACCCCGCCGCCGGCCCGGCCGGGGGCGGGCGTCGCGCCGGGTCAGCTGAAGAAGTAGAGCTGGCTGAGGGGGAGGTTCTTGGCCGCCGGCACGGTCGCGTGCACGCCGTCCATCTTCACGGCGAAGGTCTCCGGGTCGACCTCGAGCTTCGGCGTACGGTCGTTGCGCACCATGTCGCGCTTGGTCAGATTGCGGCAGCCGTAGACCGGCATGACCTGCCGTTGCAGGCCGAGCTGTTCGGCCACACCGGACTCGTGGGCGGCCCGGGACACGAACGTCACGCAGTTCTTGGCGAGCTGGGAGCCGGTGGCGCCGAACATGGGCCGGTAGTAGACCGGCTGCGGGGTGGGCAGCGAGGCGTTCGGGTCGCCCATGATCGACCAGGCGATCATGCCGCCCTTGAGCACCATCTTCGGCTTCGTGCCGAAGAACGCGGGCTCCCAGAGCACCAGGTCGGCGAGCTTGCCCGGGCTGACCGAGCCGATGACGTGCGAGACGCCCTGGGTGATCGCCGGGTTGATGGTCATCTTGGCGACGTAGCGCAGGACGCGGAAGTTGTCGTTGGCGTCGGAGTCCTCGGCCAGCTTGCCGCGGGCGTTCTTCATCTGCCCGGCGAGCTGGACGGTGCGCAGCCAGGTCTCCCCCACCCGGCCCATGGCCTGCGAGTCGCTCTGCATCATCGAGATGACGCCCTCGTCGAGGAGCACGTCCTCGGCGGCGATGGTCTCGGTGCGGATCCGGCTCTCCACGAAGGCGACGTCCGAGGGCACCTTCGGGTTGAAGTTGTGGCAGACCATGATCATGTCGTACAGCTCGGACTGGCTGTTGATGCCGTACGGCACTGTGGGCGTGGTCGACGCGGGCAGGACGTTCATCTGGCCGGCGACCTTGATGATGTCCGGCGCGTGCCCGCCGCCCGCGCCCTCGGTGTGGAACGTGTGGATGGTCCGGCCCTCGAAGGCGGCGATGCTGTCCTCGATGTAGCCGCTCTCGTTGAGCGTGTCGGTGTGGATGCTGATCTGGACGTCGTACTCGTCGGCGACGGCCAGGCAGGACCGGATCACCGCGGGCGGCGCGCCCCAGTCCTCGTGGATCTTGAAGCTGGGCACCCCGGCCATGATCTGCTCGACCAGTGGCGCCCGGCCGCTGCTGTTGCCCTTGCCCAGCAGGCCGATGTTGATCGGCAGGTTCTCGAAGGCCCGCATCATGTTGTGGATGTTCCACGGGCCGGGCGTGATGGTGACGCCGTTGGTGCTGTCGCTGGGCCCGGTGCCGCCGCCCCAGAGGGTGGTGACGCCGTTGCTGAGCGCGGCGTACACCTGCTGCGGAGTGACCAGGTGGACGTGCGCGTCGATGCCGCCGGCGGTCAGGATCAGGTGCTCACCGGAGATCGCGTCGGTGCCCGGTCCGGTCACCAGGCCCGGGGTCACCCCGTCCATGATGTTGGGGTTGCCGGCCTTGCCGATCCCGGCGATCCTGCCGTCCTTGATCCCCACGTCCGCCTTGACCACGCCGAGCAGCGCGTCGACGATTGTCACGTTGGTGATCACCAGATCCACCACGCCCTCGGCGCTGGTGGCCTGGCTGGCACTGCCCATGCCGTCGCGCAGGGTCTTGCCACCGCCGTACATCACCTCGTCACCGAGGACCCGCAGGTCCTTCTCGATCTCGATGTAGAGGTCGGTGTCACCCAGCCGGATCTGGTCGCCCGTGGTCGGGCCGTACATTCCGGCGTATTCCTGCCGTGAGATCTGACTCATGCGTTATCGCTCCAGCTCTGGCGCGTCTGAGAGTGGCGGGCTACTTGCCCTTGCCCTTGCCTTGGTCCTGACCCTTGCCCTGGTCCTGGTCCTGCGACGTGGTCTTGAAGCCGCGCGTCTGGGCCTGGTGGAGCGCCTCGGCCCGGTCCGGCCGGTATCCGGGGATCGGCCCGTCGCCGGTCCAGCCCTGGACCAGTCCGTTGAAGCCGTACACCCGCTGGGAACCGCCGTACGGGATCAGTTGCACTGTCTTGCGGTCGCCGGGCTCGAACCGGATCGAGGTCGTGGCCGGGATGTTCAGCCGCTTGCCGAACGCCGCCGGGCGGTCGAACTCCAGGAAACGGTTGGCCTCGAAGAAGTGGAAGTGGGAGCCGACCTGGATGGGCCGGTCACCGGTGTTGTGCACGACCACCTCGGTCACCGGCCGCCCGGCGTTGAGTTCCAGAGGTTGGTCGCTGAGCTTGTAGCCGCCGATGGGCCGAAGGTGCTTGGAGTTCGGTCCCGGGTGTTGCTTCGCCATGTCGCCCCCGCTCTGCCGGAGACCGTGGCCTCCGGTCGCTGCTCTACTGGATGGGTGAGTGGACGGTGATCAGCCGTGACCCGTCGGTGAAGACCGCCTCGACCTGGAGCATCGGGATCATGTCCGCCACGCCGGGGATCACGTCGTCGGCCGTGAGCACGTGGCTGGCGTCGTTCATGACCTCCTCGACGGTCTTGCCCTCCCGCGCGCCTTCGAGCGCCGCGGCGCAGATCACCGCCACGGCCTCGGGGTGGTTGAGCTTGACCCCGCGCGCCCTGCGGGCGTTTGCGACCATCGCCAACGAGTGGATCGTCAGCTTGTCGAATTCCTTCGGCGTGAGATGCACTTCGCGATCCCTTCGTCCGCACGCTTTGTACGGTTTCAGCTATCCCGTCACGGTAAGAGCGGTTTGGTGCAGCCGCAGCCGTTCAGGGAGATTTCAGGAACCGGTGTGGACCCGCCTCCGCCGGTCGTAGTCGGCGGCGAACAGCGCGAACACGCCCGAGCGACCGAGCGCGTCGAGCAGGCCCAGGAAGAACTGCGTGATCAGGTACCCGGCGCCCCAGCGGCCGGCCGCGCGTCCGGTCGCCGCGTTGCGAAGCGCCCTAAACCCTACATATGCGACATATAGTAGGTTCGCCGCGGCGGCCCGACAGCGAAACTGCCGGGCTGCTCCTGCACACGGACGGGGGACGGGTGAACCGGTCGGCGCCGTACGACCCCGCGGACTCCTACCGCGAGTTCCGGCGCCCGCTCGCGGCGCTGGTGCTCGCCGTCGTCACCGCCGGCGCGCTGGACTCCTTCGCGTTCCTGCGATACGGCGCGTTCGTCGCCAACCAGTCCGGAAACGCCATCTTCCTCGGCATGGGGCCCGCCGGCGGGCACTCCACGTGGCCGGTCTCCGCGGCCTCGATCGTCGCGTTCGCCACCGCCGCCGGGCTGGTCAGCCTGCTCCGCGGCCGCACCGGGCCGACGTCGGCGCCGCTGGTGGACATCGCGGTCACCGAGGCCGCCATGATCGTCTGGGCGGCGCTCAACCTGGCGCTCGCGTACGGCCGGGACGGCACGGCGTCCCGGGTTCTGCTCGCCGCCGCCGGCGCGGCCGCCATGGGCAGCCTGACCACGCTGGCGAGCCGTACCGCGGGGATCGCCACGCCGATCACCTACCAGTCGGGCACCACGACCAAGACCGGTGAGCGGGCCGCCCGCTGGCTGCTCGGCCCCGCCGCCGGCCGGGCCCGGGCCCGGCGGGGCACCCTGCTCGGGCTGCTCGCCCTGGTCAGTTACAGCGTCGGTGGCGCGGTCGGCACGCTCGCCCAGCACCGGCCCCGCTGGGTGCCACTGTGGGGGACGCTCGCCCTGGCCGTGCTGATCCTGCTGCTCCGGCGGCATCCGCGGCCGGCGTCGCGTCGCGGCTGAGCGTCAGTCCGCCTGGGCGGCGAGTTCCCGGGCCCGGTCCCGGGCCGCCTCCAGCGCCGCCAGCATGGCCGCGCGTACGCCGTGGTTCTCCAGCTCGCGGACCGCGGAGATGGTGGTGCCGGCCGGCGAGGTGACCGCCTCGCGCAGCTTCACCGGGTGCTCGCCGGAGTCGCGCAGCATCACCGCCGAACCGATCGCGGTCTGCACGATCAGCTCGTGCGCCACCTGGCGCGGCAGGCCGAGCAGGATCCCCGCGTCGATCATGGCCTCGACCAGCAGGTAGAAGTAGGCGGGGCCGGAGCCGGAGAGCGCGGTGACCGCGTCCTGCTGCGACTCGGGCACCCGGACGGTCGAGCCGAGCGGGGAGAACATCTCCTCCGCCAGGGCCAGGTGCTCGCCGGTGGCGTACGCGCCCGCCGAGATGGCGCTCATCGCCTGGTCGACGAGCGCCGGGGTGTTGGTCATCACCCGGACCACAGGGGTGCCCTCTGGCAGCCGGCGGTTGAAGAACGCCGTCGGCAGGCCGGCGCAGAGCGAGATGACCAGCTTGTCCGCCGGCACCTTCGGGCCGATCTCGTCCAGCAGCGCGGCGGCGTCCTGCGGCTTGACCGACACCGCGAGCACCTCGGCCTCGGTCACCGCGGTGAGGTTGTCCACCACCCGTACGCCGTAGCGGTCGGCCAGCTCCTTCGCCCGGGCCGGGCGGCGCGCGGTGGCGAGCAGCCGCTCCACCGGCCAGCCGGAGCGCAGCAGCCCGGACAGCATCAGCTCACCGATCTTGCCGGCGCCGATCACCGCGACCGTGTGCACCTCGCGTGCCATCAGCCGTACCCCTTCCCGGGTCACGTGGGCGTGGCGTGGCGGGCCGGATCACCGGCCCGCCACGCCGTGCGCCGTCGATCAGCTGCCGAAGAAGACCTCGGCCTCGGCGTACCGCTCCAGCGGCACGGTCTTCAGCTCGCGGGTGGCGTCGGCCAGCGGGACCCGGACGATGTCAGTGCTCTGCATCGCGACCATCTTGCCCCAGTCGCCCTCGTTCGCGGCGTCGATCGCGTGGAGGCCGAGCCGGGTGGCGAGCACCCGGTCGAACGCGGTCGGCGTGCCACCGCGCTGGATGTGGCCGAGCACCACGGTGCGGGCCTCCTTGCCGGTCTTCGCCTCCAGCTGCTCGGCGAGCCACTGGCCGATGCCGCCCAGGCGGACGTGGCCGAACGCGTCCAGCTCCTGGTTGTGCAGCACCATCTGGCCGTCCAGCGGCTGGGCGCCCTCGGCGACCACGACGATCGGGGCGTACTGGTGCTGGAAGCGCTTCTCGACGTAGCCGGCGACCTGCTCGACGTCGAACTGCCGCTCCGGCAGCAGGATCACGTTGGCGCCACCGGCGAGGCCGGCGTGCAGCGCGATCCAGCCGGCGTGCCGGCCCATGACCTCGACCACGAGCGTGCGGTGGTGGCTCTCCGCGGTGGTGTGCAGCCGGTCGATCGCCTCCATCGCGATGTTCACCGCGGTGTCGAAGCCGAACGTGTAGTCGGTGGCGCCCAGGTCGTTGTCGATCGTCTTCGGCACGCCGATGACGTGGACGCCCAGCTCGTGCAGCTTGGTGGCGACGCCGAGCGTGTCCTCGCCGCCGATCGCGATCAGCGCGTCCACGCCCTGGGCGGCCAGGTTCTCCTTGATCCGCTCGACGCCGTTCTCGATCTTGAACGGGTTGGTGCGGGACGAGCCGAGGATGGTGCCGCCGCGGGGCAGGATGCCGCGCACCTCGGGGATGCCCAGCGGCTTGGTCAGGCCCTCGAGCGGGCCCTTCCAGCCGTCCCGGAAGCCCACGAACTCGTGACCGTAGGTGGCGACGCCCTTGCGGACCACCGCCCGAATCACCGCGTTGAGACCTGGGCAGTCGCCGCCGCCGGTGAGCACGCCGATACGCATGATCTGCTCATCCTCCTGGAGCATCAGGTGAAGCCCGGATAAGCCCCAGGATATGTGTCAGATCAGACCATCGGCGCCGTTGCCGGCCCGGGGCGGGCCGTCAGTGCGCACTGTAGTCGCCACAGGTGTACGCCGACACCGCACCCCGGGCCGTTCCGGACGACGGACGGCCCTACCCGTCAGTAGCTGACCTCGTGGTTCTCCCCCGCCTTCGGCGGCTTGCCGGTCACCGCCGCCCTGGCGAACCCGAGCAGGTTCACCACTGTGCTGCCGGGCGAGTCCCAGTACTCCGCCGAGCCGGCGTGCACCTTGATCAACGTGACCCCCGGCGTGTCCAGACCGTCCGGGAACCACACCTTGAGCAGCGGGTTCCACAGCTCCTTCGCCCGCTCGGGGTCCCACTCCTCGGTGGCGGTGCCGGCCACCGACACCCAGGCGTGGTGCCGCTGGTCGGAGAAACCGACGTTGACCTGGGGGTTGACCCGGATCTGCCGGATCTTGGCGGAGTCGGCGTACGCGAAGAACCACAGGTCCCCGTCGAACTCCGCCTCCTGCAGCCCCATCGGCCGGCTGACCAGCCGCCCGTCCACGCCGGTGGTGGTGAGCAGGCAGATCCGGGCGTCCCGGATCAGCTCGGTGACCCGGCGGCGGGCGTCCGCTGCGGTGGTCGGCTCGTTGCTCATGGGCACTCCTGTCTCAGATCGGCGTGATGCCGCTGCGGTGCCCGGGCCGGAACGGGTCAAACCTCCCGCGCGGTCATCGCCCGCCACCGAGCCAGGTTGTGCCGGGCGTCGACGAGCGCGTCGTGCCGGTCCGCCTCGGCGTCCGGCAGCCGGGGACGCCCCCGGTCGTCCCAGAGCTGACGCAGCTCCTTGGTGAACCGGGGGATCTCCCGGGGCAGCGCCGGCATCGCGCCCCAGAGCTGGGCCAGCACGACGTGGTCGTACGCGGCGTACCAGGCCCACAGCTCCAGCTGCTCGCCCGGCCGGTCCCGCACCGGCTCCAGCAGGAAGTCGTGCAGGTCGTCGCGGATGCGCGCGCGCGAGCGCCAGGCCCGGTCGGCCGGCGAGGGGAGCTTGTCCAGCACGTTGCGCCGCACCCAGGGCACCGCCCGGGAATCGTCGAACTCGGTGGAGACCGCGTAGAACTCGCGGCCGTACTCGTCGACGACGCCGATCGACACCAGGTCGACGATCCGGCCGTCCTCGATGAATTCGCAGTCGTAGAAATAGCGGTAGACCATCGCCCTCATCCTCGCCCATCACCGCCGGGGACCGCCCGCCGGGGCGTCCGCCGAGGTCGGCGGCGTGCCGGACACGGCCGGGCCATGGTCACGGAAGTGTCTCCGGGGGTGTACAGCACGCGACGGGACCGTCATGATCTGATGTGTACCGCCGTCGGGCGCCGAACCGGTTGAGCTGCCTTCGTACCGGGACTGACAGCTTCACCCGGTGTGCGAGTCGTGACTTCTGACCGGGGAGGGGTTGAGCCGTGGAGTCTCGCCTGCCGGAGCCGGGTGACGCGCTCACGGGCGTGGAGATGTTCGCCGGGCTCGAGCCGGAGGTGCGGCAGCGGGTCATCGCCGCGGCCGTACCGCGCACCTACCGCAAGGGGCAGCTGCTCTTCGTCGAGAACGACCCCGGCGAGTCGCTGATCGTCCTGCGCCGCGGCGCGGTCGCGGTGTTCCGTACCGCGCCGACCGGCGAGCGCGCGGTGCTGTCGGTGATCCGACCCCCGGACGTGCTCGGCGAGGTGTCCCTGTTGGACGCCTCCACCCGGTCCGCCTCGGCCGAGGCGATCGAGGACTGCGCCGCGCTGGCGCTGTCCCGGCCCGCCTTCATGGAGCTGGTGCACTCCAACCCGCGCATCCTGGACGCGGTGATGCGCTCGCTCGGCCAGCTGATCCGCCGGCTCACCGAGCAGAACGCCGACCACGTCTTCCTCGACCTGCCCGGCCGGGTGGCCAAGACGCTGGTCCGGCTGGCCGGCGAGAGCCAGGCCCCGATGATCACCATCGAGCTGAACCAGAGCCAGCTCGCCGAGATGGCCGGCGGCTCGCGGCAGAGCGTCAACCAGGCCATCGGCTCGTTCGCCAGCCGGGGCTGGCTGCGTACCGAAGGGCGCCGCATCGTGGTCACCGACGTGGCCGCGCTGCGCCGCCGGGCCGGCATGAACGACCGCTGAGCGACGACGACGCGGGGGCCGGCGGTCGTCCCGCCGGCCCCCGCGTCGTCGTGGTCGGACCGTCAGTCCTTGTCGCTGTCGGCCGGGGGCGCGCTCGGGCCCGGGCCGATCTTCGAGGGGTCGGTCTTCTTCGGCGGGGTCGTCGTGGTGGTCGTGGTCTCGGTCGATCCGCTACCCGCGGGCTGCTCCACCATTCCTTTTTCCTCCAGTTCGGCGAGGGTTACGGCGTCCACGTCGACCGTGTCGCCGACGGCCCACACCGTCCCCCGTGGATCGGTCCATGAGGCGGACAGCCGGACGTGCACGGCAATCTCCCTGTCGACGGGACTTCCTGCTAGGGGAGACTAGACCCGGCCGAACAGCCGTGACGTCCCGCCGACCCGTCGGGTACCCGACTGCGGCGGCCGCGCGGGACACTGGGGACCTCACGCGTACGGAGCCGGACATCGACCTCACCTGTGGACACTGCGCCCGGACCGCCGGGCCGGACGACCGTTTCTGCGGCGGGTGCGGCCGTCCGCTGGCGGCGTCCTGCCCGGGCTGCGGGCACGCCAACGACACCGGCGCGAACTTCTGCACCAACTGCGGTCAGCCGCTGCGCGACCACGCGGTGGCGGTACAGGAGGACCGCCGGCAGGTCAGCGTGCTCTTCATCGACATCGTCGACTTCACCACGTACGCCGAGCGGGCCGATCCGGAGCAGGCACGCGGCCTGCAGCAGGCGTACTTCGCCACCGCGCGGCGGCTGGTGCACCAGTACGGCGGCGTGGTGGAGAAGTACATCGGCGACGCCGTCATGGCGCTGTTCGGCGCGCCGGTGGCCACCGACAACGACGCGCTGCGCTGCGTACGCGCCGGGCTGGAGCTGCAGCGCAGCCTGGCCCGCCAGCCGGCCGGGCCGCACCCGCCGCTGGGTTTCCGGGTCGGCATCGCCACCGGCGAGGCCCTCGTCGACCTGGCCGCGGCGCGCGACGGCGGCCAGGCGTTCGTCACCGGCGACGTGGTGAACACCGCCAGCCGGTTGCAGGCGCTCGCCCCGGTCGGCGGCGTGGTGGTCGACGAGAGCACGTGGGCGGCCACCCGGCGCGAGATGGAGTACGCGGACCAGCCGCCGGTGACGTTGCGCGGCCGGTCCACGGTGAGCCGGATCTGGCTGGCCGTGCGGGCACGGCCCCGGCGCGACGGGCAGACCGCCGAGCTGACCCCGATGGTCGACCGGGACCACGAGCGGGGCCTGCTGGTCAGCGCGTTGCACCGCACGCTGACCGAGCGCACCTCGCAGTTGCTCACCGTCTTCGGCCCGGCCGGGGTGGGCAAGAGCCGGCTGCTGCGCGAGCTGGCCCGGCACGCCGCCAGCCTGCCCGGCGCCCGGGTCACCTGGCTGACCGGCCAGTGCCCGCCGTTCGGCGAGAACGTCACCTACGCCGCGCTCGCCGACATCGTCCGCAGCTGGGCCGGGCTGACCGGCGCCGACGACCCGGCCACCGTCCGGGACCGGCTGCGCGAGCGGCTGGGGCGCCTCGCCGAGCCGCACGCGGTACGGCTGGCCGAGGCGCTGGGCCCGCTCGTCGGCGTCTCCGGCGAACGGCTCACCTCGGCCGAGACCGAGGCGGCGTGGCGGCGCTTCCTGCTCGCCCTGGCCGCGACCGGCCCCACGGTGCTCGTCTTCGAGGACATGCACTGGGCCGACGAGGCGATGCTGTCCTTCGTCGAGCAGCTCGGCGCGGCGGCGCGCAACGTGCCGCTGCTCGTCGTCGCGACCGCCCGGCCGGAGCTGCGCGAGCGGCACCCGGCCTGGACCGGCACGATCAGCGGGGCGATGTCCATCTCGGTGCCGCCGATGCACGACGGGGACATCGACACGCTCTACTCGCTGCTGCTCGGCCAGGCCACGCTGCCGCAGGACGCGCGGGCGCCGCTGATCGAGTTCGCCGACGGCAACCCGCTCTACGCCCAGGAGTACGCGCGGATGCTGCTCGACGGCGGGCTCGCCGAGCGGACCGCCGGGCTCGCGCTCGTCGACCCGGCCGGGGTCGCCGGGATGCCGCGTACCGTGCAGGCGGTCATCGCCAACCGGCTGGACCTGCTCGACCCGGCCGACCGCGCGGTGCTCCAGGCCGCCTCGGTGGTGGGCGTGCAGTTCTGGGCGGCGCCGGTGGCGCTGGCGCTCGGCCGCCCGACGGAGTGGGTCGAGCGCGCGCTGCACCACCTCCAGCGCCGGGACCTGGTCTACGAGCTGCCCGTCTCGACCATGCCCGGCCAGGCCGAGTACCGGTTCCGGCACGTGCTGGTCCGGGACGTCTGCTACCAGCGGCTGCCCCGCGCCGAGCGGGTCGCCCGGCACCAGCGCACCGCCGACTGGCTGGAGCAGCTCGCCGACGGCCGGCAGCACGACCGGGCCGAGGTGCTGGCCAACCACAGGTGGGCGGCGCACGAGATCGCCCGTACCGTCGGGCTGGACCAGGCCCCGCACGCCGCCGCGACCCGGTCCGCGCTGCACCGGGCCGCCCGCCGGGCGTACGAGCTGCACGCGCTGGAGACCGCTGCCACGCTCGTGGAGCGCGCGCTGAGCGTGGAGTGCGGACCGGACCCGGCGCTGGAGCTGTTCCAGGCCGAGCTGGCGTTCTACCGGGACCGCGACGGGTTCCTCGACGGCGGCGGGACCGCGCTGCTCACCACGCTGGCCGGCCGGCTGGCCGACGCCGGTGACCGGCCCGGCGCGGCGAAGGCGTGGCGGCTGCTGGCCACGGCGGCCTTCGCCCGGGCCGACCGCTCGGAGCTGATGCGCTGCCTGGATCAGGCGATCGGGCTGCACGCCACGCTGCCGGACAGCGAGGACAAGGTGGGCGTGCTGCTGGAGCTGGCCCGGGCGCACATGCTGGACGCGGAGACCGAGCCGGCGTGCGTGGCCGCGCGCAGCGCCGCCGAGCTGGCCGAGCGGCTGGGGCTGCCCGAGGCGCGGGCGAACGCGCGCATCACGCTCGCCGTGGTCCGCTACCAGGCCGGCGCCGAGGAGGCGTACGCGGAGCTGGCCGAGGTGACCGAGGAGTGCCGGGTGGAGCGGCTGACCAGCCGCCGCCGCGCGGTGCACAACCTGGCCTGGGTGTTGCAGGAGGAGGGCGACCTGACCGGCTCGGCCCGGCTGGTCGACGAGCAGCGGTCCCTGGACCTGGCCGGCGAGCACGCGCTGACGGTGAGCTTCAGCGACCAGTGGGCCCAGTCGTACTACAGCGGGGACTGGACGGCGGCGCTGCGGATGGCCGAGGGGTCGACGCGACGCCCGACCGACGAGTGGGACCTGCACATCGTGGCCGTGTCCGGCTGGATCCGGGCGCTCGGCGACGACCCGGCCGGCCCGGGCGCCGGCGAGGACCTGGTGGACCAGGCGCTCGTCGCGGCCCGGCGCAGCGGCTTCCAGCGCGTGCTGCGCTCCACGCTGGCGCACGCCGCGCTCTGCCGCGCCGTGCAGGGCCGCCGGGACGAGGCGATGGCGCTGCTCACCGAGCTGGACGAGGACTGGCGGCAGACCAAGATGATCCCGTTCGCCGAGTGGGTGCCGGCGGTCGGTCACGTCGCCGCGCTGCTCGGCGGCGACGCCGCGGAGCTGGTGCGCGACCTGCTGGCCCACGCGCCACGGGTGACCCGCTGGGCGCGGGCGGCCGGGGGGTCGGCCGAGGCGGCGCTGGCCCGGCGGGCCGGGGACGCCGCGCGGGCGGGCCGGCTGCTCACCACCGCCGCCGAGGGGTACGCGGAGATGACCGACGTGACCGACCAGATGATCGCGTCCGCGCTGGCGGTCGGGCCGTTGACCGAGGCGGACCCGCCGGCCGCGGCGGCGACGCTGGCCCGGGTACGCGCGTTCGCCGACCGGCACGCCGCGGGCGGGCTGCTGCGGATCGCCGGGGCGGGCTGAGGGTCAGGCCGGTACCGGCTGGCGCGCCCCGGCGCCCTTGGCCTTCTGCGCGTACGTGTCGACGTACTCGCGGCCGGACAGCTCCATCAGCTCGTACATGATCTCGTCGGTGACGGCCCGTTCGACGAACCGGTCACCGGCCATCCCGGCGTAGCGGGAGAAGTCCAGCGGCGGCCCGAACCGGATCCGCACCCGGCCCAGGTTGGGGATGATCTGGCCGGTCGGCTGGATGGCGTCGGAGTTGAGCATGGCCATCGGGACCACCGGGGCGCCGCTCTCCAGCGCCAGCCGCGCCACCCCGGTCTTGCCCCGGTAGAGCCGGCCGTCCGGCGACCGGGTGCCCTCCGGGTAGATGCCGGCGATGCCGCCGGCCCGCAGCACCGACAGCTGGGTGTCGAGGGCGGCACGGGCGGCCCGGCCGCCGGAGCGGTCGACCGGGATGGTGCCGGAGCCGACGAAGAACATCTTGGTGAGCCAGCCCTTGAGGCCCCTACCCGTGAAGTATTCGGCTTTGGCGATGAATGTGACTTTTCGCTTGACGATCAACGGAGTGAAGATCGAATCCGAGAAGGAGAGGTGGTTGCTGGCGAGGATCACCGGCCCGGTGTCCGGCACGTGCTCCAGTCCCTCGACCTGCGGGCGGAAGATCAGCCTCAGCAGCGGGCCGAGGATGATGTACTTCAGCAGCCAGTACAGCACCGGCGTCCTTCCCGTGTCGGTGGCGGCGGGCGGGTCGCCGCGTGGCCCCGGAGGCGCCGTCGGCGCCCGGAGGAGTCCGGGAAGAGGGTACGAACGACGAGCGGCACGCCACAACGCACTCCCGGAACCGGGTGCCGACGTGTCACGATTCAGGGCACGGGCAGGGATCGGCGAAGGGGGTGTCCGGTGTCAGGGGGCGGGCCCCGTCGGGGACGGCGGGACAACGGGCTCGACGCGGCCGAGTACGCGGTCGCGGGCGACGTCGATCCACGCGTCGGCGAGCACCTGCTCGACGTGCTCGCCGCCGGTGGCATCGCGGCCTACCTCCAGCCCTCGGCCGACCTGAACCCGGTGACCCGCACCACCACCGTCCCGGCCCGCCCGGTCGACCGGCTCTACGTCGACAGGTCGCACCTGACCACCGCCCGGGACTACCTCACCCAGCTCGCCGACGAGGGCGGCGGCGAGCAGCCGCGCGCCGACGAGCCGGACATCGAGGCCGAGTGGGCGAAGATCGTCGCCGGGTTCCACACCGCGCCGAGCGCCGGCAGCCACCCCTGGCCCGCGGCCGAGGACGTGGACGACCCACCCCCGCCGGGCGCCGCCGCCGGCAGCCGCCCCGAGGAACCGGCCGGGCCGACCGCCACCGACGTGCGCCGGCTGCCGTACGCGGCCGACATCTCCGGCGTCTCGCTGAGCCGGGACCGGCACGACGAGCCCTCGCTGCTGGACGGCCTGGACACGTTCGGCGCCAACCTGCCCGACGAGGCGTCGGACGAGGAGCACTACACCCCGCCCCCGCCGCCGCCGCTGCCCCGCTTCTCCAAGTACGCGGTGCTCGGCGTGGCCTGCATCGTGCTCGGCTTCCTGCTGCTCCTGTCCCCCACCGTGGTGTCGCTGGTCGACCCGTCGGTGGTGACGCTGCTCGGCTTCTCCGGCATCCTGGCCGGTTTCGTGATGCTGATCTGGCGGCTGCGTCCCGGCGACCGGGACGACCACGACCCGGACGACGGCGCGGTCGTCTGAGGTCGCGCCGTCCGGCTCTGCCCGGATGGCGGGACGCCGCTCGCCCCTGGGCCGGGACGTAACAAGCGTGTAACTTACAGTCAGTAGGAATAGGCTGAACGTCACGTCCCGCACCGGCTGTCCGGCTTGCGTCTCTTCCGGGTCGCCGGTCCCCTGCTGAGCGGAATGCCCGATGCGACAGAGCCCCCTGGTGGTGGTGGCCAACCGCCTCCCCATCGACGACAGTGTGGCGCCCGACGGCGCCTTCGAGTGGCGCCGCAGCCCCGGCGGCCTGGTGAGCGCCCTGCACCCGCTGCTGCGGCAGACGCCCGCCACCTGGGTCGGCTGGGCCGGCGGCACCGGTCCCGCCCCCGCGCTGCCGGACGTGGACGGCGTCCGGATGCACACCGTCCCGTTGAGCGCCGAGGACTTCCGCGACCACTACGAGGGCTTCGCCAACGCCACCCTCTGGCCGCTCTACCACGACGCCGTCGAGCAGCCGGAGTACCACCGCCGGTGGTGGGAGGCGTACCAGCGGGTCAATCAGCGCTTCGCCGAGGCCGCGGCCGAGACGGCCGAGCCCGGCGGCCTGGTCTGGGTGCAGGACTACCACCTCCAGCTGGTGCCCGGCCTGCTCCGCGACCTGCGGCCGGACCTGCGGATCGGCTTCTTCCTGCACGTGCCGTTCCCGCCGCCGGAGCTGTTCATGCAGTTGCCGCGCCGCGCCGAGCTGCTGCGCGGCATGCTCGGCGCCGACCTGATCGGCTTCCAGCGGGCCCAGGCCGCGCACAACTTCGCCCAGCTCGCCACCAAGGTGCTCGGCCTGCCCGCCACCGACCGGCGGATCGGTGTCGACGGCCGGGTGGTGCGCATCGGCGCCTTCCCGGTCGCCATCGACACCGCCGAGATGTCCGCGCTCGCGGCCCGCCCGGAGGTCGCCGAGCGGGCCCGCCGGCTGCGGCAGGACCTGGGCCAGCCGGAGCAGGTGATCCTCAGCGTCGACCGGATGGACTACACGAAGGGCATCGAGCAGCGGCTCAAGGCGTACCGCGAGCTGCTCGCCAGCGGCGACATCAAGGTCCGCGACACCGTGCTGGTGCAGGTGGCGGTGCCCAGCCGCGACCGGGTGGCGCAGTACCAGATCCTGCGGGACCGGGTGGAGCACCAGGTCGGGCGGATCAACGGCGAGTTCGGCCGGGTCGGCGAGCCGGCGATCCACTACCTCTCCCAGCCGTTCGACCGGGCCGAGCTGGTCGCGCTCTACCGCGTCGCGGACGTGATGGCGGTGACGCCGCTGCGCGACGGGATGAACCTGGTCGCGAAGGAGTACGTGGCGGCCCGGGTCGACGGCACCGGCGCGCTGCTGCTCAGCGAGTTCGCCGGCGCCGCCTCCGAGCTGGAGCAGGCGTACCTGGTCAACCCGCACGACCTCGACGGCCTCAAGCAGGGGCTGCTGGCCGCGCTGCGGGCCGGCCCGGAGGACGTGTCGGCGCGGATGCGCGCGATGCGCGACCATCTGGCGCGCAACGACATCCACGCCTGGGCGGCGTCCTACCTGAGCGCGCTGGAGGAGAGCGGGTCGCTCGCCGGCCGCCGCGCCGCAACCCGCTGAGCCGGCGCCCCGGCGCTCACCCCGCCGCGGACGCCGGGTCCTTGTCCAGCCAGTCCAGGATCGCGTCGATCGGCTCCCGCCAGCGGGCGTCGAGCATCAGGTCGTGCCCCATGCCGGGGAAGAGCAGCGGCGCGGAGGCGTACCGCTGGGCAGCCCGGATCAGCGCGGACGCCGGCACGACCCGGTCGTCCGGGCTGCCCAGCACCAGCACCGGTGGCCGGCCCACCGCCGGCTCCGGCCCCCGGCCGGTCAGCAGCTGCCACTGCGCCCGCCGCCCGGCCCGGCCCAGCCGGGCCAGGTGCCGCCGGGCGTCGGCGTCGGGCAGCTCCCGGCTGAACAGCTGCCGCCGGTGCAGCCGCAGCCCGGCGCCGAAGACCGCCGGCAGGGTCCCGGCCGGATTGCGCCGCAACGCCGTGCCGAACGTCGCCCAGCCGCCGAGCACCGGCGCCACCAGCACCGCGGCCCGCGCCGGGTAGCGGGCCAGCGCGTGCGCCACGACCCGGGCGCCGGCGCCGTGCCCCACCAGCACCGCCTGCCGCGGCAGGCTCGCCGCCACCTGCGTCACGTCATGGGTGTACGAGCGCAGCGTCGCCTCCGGCGCCGGCTCGCTGCCGCCGTGCCCGCGCAGGCTCAGCGCGTACGCCGGGAAGCCGCGACCGGCGGCGTGCCCCAGCCAGTGCTCGGCGAACGCCCACGCGCCGTGACCGAAGCCGGGTACGAACAGCAGCGGCGGCTTCGCCTCCTCCCGCTCGGGTACGGCGGCGAGAACCTCGCGGCGGACGGCCCGCTCCGGCCGGGCCCACTCCCAGGACCGGACCACCCGCACACGCTCAACCGTCATTTGACACCCTCCAGCTCGTGCAGCGCCCGCTGGAGCGCACGCAGGTAGTCGGCGTGCCCGACCTCGAACCAGTGCCGGGTGCTGTCCTTGACCTTGGCCGAGTACCGCTCGCCGAGGCCCGCGCGGACCTTGCGTTCGAACGCGGCGGCCCGCTCCGGCCGGGTGGCGCGCAGCGTGAGCAGCCGGGCGAACAGCACGCTCTGCCAGTGCGAGATGGGGAAGATGCCGGAGTCCGGCTGCACCAGGCCGACCACGGCGAGCGTGGGATGCCCGGCGGTGAACGCGTTGAGCCACAGCCGGGGCCGCCCGGACCCGTCCTCGTCGCCGAGCACCTGTCCCTTGAGGAACTCGAAGCGCGGCAGGTAGCCGGTGGCGAAGACGACCAGCTCGGGGTCGATGCGCCGGCCGTCGGTCAGCTCGACCGCACGGTCGTCGAACCGGGCCACGTCGGGCACCGGCGTGACCTCGCCGTGCCCGACGTAGTAGACGAGCTGGCTGTTGGCGATCGGGTGCGTCTCGTAGACGCGGTGGTCGGGCTCGGGCATGCCGAACCGGGTCAGGTCGCCGACGGTCAGCCGCAGCGTCCAGTGGTAGAGCCACTGCCGTACCCGCAGTGGCACCCGCAGCGCCAGCAGCGTGTCGTTGACCTGGTCGGCGGGGCGGCCGAGGACGTACTTCGGGGCGTACCAGTAGCCGCGCCGGGTGGAGTGCCAGCAGTGCGACGCCTGCTGGGCCGCCTCGACCGCGATGTCGCAGCCGGTGTTGCCGGCGCCCACCACCAGCACCCGCTTGCCGCGCAGCTGCGCCGGGTCCTTGTAGGACGAGGCGTGCATGACCTCGCCCCGGAACTGCTCCAGCCCTTCGTAGCGGGGCAGCTTCGGCGACCAGTTGTGCCCGTTGGCGAGCACCACGGCGGCGTACCGGGAGGTGCGTTCGGGGCCGTAGCCGCCGGTGCTGCGCGTGGTCACGTCCCACCGGTCCCCCTCGACCGGCTCGACCCGGACCACCTCGGTGCCGAACCAGACGTGCTGGCGCAGGTCGAAGTGGTCGGCGTACCGCTCGAAGTAGGACAGCAGCTGGCTGTGGTGCGGGTAGTCCGGCCAGTCGTCCGGCATCGGGAAGTCGGGGAACTGGGTGAACGGCCGGGACGAGATCAGGTGCGTGCTGGCGTACACCGGGCTGCGGTCGTGCCGCCAGTTCCAGGCGCCGCCGACGCCTGTCTCCCGCTCGTAGCAGTCCACGCCGAAGCCGGCCTCGCGGAGGTTCTTGACGGCGGTCAGGCCGCTGGCGCCGGCGCCGATGACGCAGACCGTGTCACCCCGGTCGGAGACCGGGCGTTCGGCACGGCTCGATGCGACCGTGGAGTCCGGATCGGGGTGGCCGGGGTCGGTGGAGGAGGACACCGCGAAATCCTGCCGAGAATGCCAGCGGTTGTCCAGCCACCGATTTCGCCGCCGCCCACCCGCTCGACTCGCTTGACACAGCGTCACCGCCGACCCGGTCACCGAGCGTGAATGGACCGGCCGCGCCGGAGGCGTACCTCGTGCGCCCTTTGCTCTGCCGCCACGGACGCGGCACCGGCGGGAGCTGGCCTGACGCCTCTCGGCCGGCCGGCCGGGAGGCGGCCGCCGATCACGACAGGTAACTGATGCGCATGTGGCGGCAGAGCAAAGGCGGCGAAGCGGTTGTCCTGCCGGCCGCCGGGTCCGTGACCGTGCGTCACGGCCGGCGGTCCGCGGCCGTCAGGCGGTGGGCAGCAGCAGGTCCACCAGGACCGGGAAGTGGTCGCTGGCGCGACGGGTCAGCGGCGTGTCCACCACGTCGTAGTCGACCACTGTGATCCGGGGGTCGACGAACAGCGCGTCGATGCGGCGGCGCGGGTCGGCGCAGGAGAACGTGTGCCGGTCGGCCCGGTCGGCGGCCAGCGCCGCGTCGGTGAGCCCCTCGGCGACCGTCCGCCAGGCCGGCCCGTCCGGGCCCTCGTTGAGGTCCGCGCCGGCCACCACGGGCAGCGTGGACGCGGCCAGCTCCCGCTTGAACGCGGCCGCCTGCGCGGGCCGCTCGGCCGGGTCGGTGGACAGGTGCGAGCCGGCCAGCAGCACGTCGACGCCGCCGACCCGGCAGCGCGCGTACGCGGCGCCGCGCATGTGCCGCCCCGGCGTCAGCGGATAGCGCTGGCAGCTGGTGTCGGTGACCCGCACCCGCAGGCTGGTCAGCAGCACGTTGCCCAGCGACGGCAGGCCACCGGCCGCCACCACCATGCCGAACGACTCGGCGAGCGCGGCGCACTTCTGCCGCCACCGGAACCGGCGCGGTCCCTCCTGGACGATCACCACGTCCGGGTCCGCGCCCCGGACCACCTCGGCCAGCGCGGCGGTGTCGTCCCGCTGGCCGTGGACGTTGTACGACAGCACCCGCAGCGGCACACCCGAGTCCGTCATGTCAGATCCGCCGGGCCAGGTCGGCGGCGCCGATCACACCTGCGGTGTTGCCCAGCTCGGCCGGGCGTACCTCGGCGACGGGCAGGCGGCTGCGCTGGGCCAGCGCCTCGGCGAACGACCGGCGGGTCGGGCCGAGCAGCAGGTCGCCGGCGTCGATCACGCCGCCGCCCACCACCAGCACCTGCGGGTCGAGGATCTGCGCCATGTCGGCGAGGCTGGTGCCGAGCCAGCGGCCGACCTGGGCGAACGCCTCGGTGGAGACCGGGTCGCCGCCCTTGGCCGCGGCGGTCACCATCGGGCCGGTGATCGACTCGGCCTCGCCGTCGGCCAGCTCCAGCAGCGCGGTGGCCCGGTGCGGCTCCTGCCGGGCGGCGGCGCGGGCGAAGCGGACCAGGGCGCTGCCGCTGGCGTACTGCTCGATGCAGCCCAGCCGGCCGCAGCCGCACTGGTGGCCGTCCGGCACGGTGAGCATGTGCCCCAGCTCGGCGGCGATGCCGTTGGCGCCGCGGACCAGGCCGCCGCCGAGCACGATGCCGCCGCCGACGCCGGTGCCGATGGTGAACATGACCATCGAGTCGTCGGCGTCGCGGGCCGCGCCGTAGCGGAACTCCGCCCAGGCGGCCACGTTCCCGTCGTTCTCCACGATCACCGGCAGGCCGGTGGCGTCCCCGACGTACGTGCGCAGCGGCTCGTCCCGCCAGGCCAGGTTCGGGGCGAACAGCACGGTGGAGCGGGAGGCGTCGATCCAGCCGGCGGCGCCGATGCCGACCGCCTCGACGGCGTGCCCGGCGGCCAGTTCGGTGACCACCTCGATGATGACGTCGCGGGTCTTGGCCACGTCGTCGGCGGGGGTGTCCCGTCGCGTCTGCACGAGTACCGTGCCGGCGTCGTCCACGACACCGCCGGCCACCTTCGTGCCACCGACGTCGACTCCGATGGTCAGCGTCACCGCTGCCACTCCCCTCTGCTGTGCTGCCCGGGGACCGGCCGAACCAGCCGTACGGTCCCGGGATGTCCGGTGGTCAGGCCCCGTCGCCTGGTGCGTCCGCGCCCACCTCTCCGGACGCCCGCGAGGCGGGCACCACGGGACGGCCGGCCGGTGGCCGGCTCGTCGCCGGCTCCGGCGGCCCGGCGGCGTCGGCGGCGGCACCCGAATCGGCCGCGCCCTCCCCCCGGGTGGCGGCGGACCACACGTCCTGCTCGGGTGCCGGCTGAGAATCATGCCCGGTACGGGTCGCCTCGCGCCACACGTGGTCCCCGGATCCGTCCGCCGCGGCGGTGCCGTCGTCGGCGGTTCGCTCCGGCTCGGCGGGGGTGAACGCGCGCAGCAGGCTCGCCACGCCGGCCGCCAGGTCCCCGGCGCCGGTGGCGAGCCGCTCGGCGAATTCCGGACTCGGGTCGCGCAACGCGGCGATACCGCGACAGACGGGGCAGACACAGCATTCCGGCGAGCCGGTGGCGAAACCGGCGGGCGCGGGCGTCTCCGGAGCGGGCCCGGCGCCGGGCGGGGTGTGACCGAGGACACCGGAGAGGATCCCACCGAGCGGACCCCAGGCGCCGGAGCCGGGCGCGGCGGCGGCCATCTTCGCGCCGGCGAGCAGGGTGGCGACGAGGCGCTCGGCCTCTTCCCGGGCCGAACCCGGATCAGTGGTGCCCATGGTTCGGCTCCTCCAGCGTGACTACCGGGACGGTCGGGTCAGTGCGCCGCACCGGGTGCTTCTACCCGGCGCTTGAGCTGCTTCAACGCCGTATCCATGATCATTTTCTCGGCCTTGCGGCGGAACATGCCGAGCATCGCCACGGACAGCTCCACCTCCAGCGTGTAGGTCACCGTGGTCGTCCCGTCCGGGTTGCCCACCAGGTCGTACGACCCGCGCTGGGACCGCTGCATCTTCGACGGGGCGACCAGGCGCCACTCGATCCGGGAGATGTCCTCGGCGTACTCGTAGGCCAGCACGTACTCGTCGGCCAGCACGCCCGCGTCGAGGGTGAACCGGACCTGGCTGGCATAGCCGTCCTCGTACTCCTCGATCACCTCGGCCTCGCGTACCGCCTCGGTCCACTCGGGGTAACTGGGGAAGTCGCAGATGACGGCCGCCACCCGATCCGGTGACGCGCCGATGATGATCGACTGGGTGGAGGAGTCCGCCATGGGGGGAGGCTACCCGGCCGCGTCCCGCCCGGCGCCGCTCCACCCGCCGACGGGCCTCCCACCAGCCGGTCGGCCAACCTCCCTGGCCGACCCCCCGGGGTGTGCGGGTAGGTTTCGACAGAGCCGACCAGGCCGGCCCCCGCCGGTAGAGCACGAGGGAGTGCAGGTGCGCGAGTTCTCCGTCCCGCCGATCGTCACCGTCGGCGACGCGGCCAACCTGACCGACCCGGTCTGGGAAAACGCCGAGGTCGCCCCGGACACCGTGCAGTTCGTCCGTCCCGGCGCGGGGACGGCGCGCGAGGAGGTGACCTGCCGGCAGTTCCGCGACGAGGTGGTCGCGGTGGCCCGGGGCCTGATCGCGGCGGGCGTCTCCCCCGGCGACCGGGTCGGCCTGATGAGCCGCACCCGCTACGAGTGGACCCTGTTCGACTACGCGATCTGGGCCGCCGGCGCGGTCACCGTGCCGATCTACGAGACCTCCAGCGCCGAGCAGGCCGCCTGGATCCTCGGCGACTCCGGCGCCGTCGCCGTGGTGGTGGAGAGCACCGCGCACGCCACCCTGGTCGCCGGCGTCCGGGACCGGCTGCCCGAGCTGCGCGAGGTCTGGCAGATCGAGCTGGGCGCGGTGGACGACCTGGTCACCGCCGGCGAGGCGGTGGACCCGGCCGAGGTCGAGACGCGCCGTTCCATGCTCAAGGCCGGCGACGTCGCCACGATCATCTACACCAGCGGCACCACCGGCCGGCCGAAGGGCTGCGTGCTGACCCACCGCAACATCTACACCGACATCGCCAACGCGGTGCCGGTGCTGCCGAACCTGTTCCGCCCGGGCGCCTCGACGCTGCTGTTCCTGCCGCTCGCGCACGCCTTCGCCCGGCTCATCCAGGTCGGCGTGGTGCACGCCCGGGCCACCATGGCGCACTGCGCGGACACCAAGAACCTGGTCGCCGAGCTGCAGGACGTCAAGCCGACGTTCGTGCTCTCCGTACCCCGGGTCTTCGAGAAGGTCTACAACGGCGCGCGGCAGAAGGCCGAGTCCGAGGGGAAGGGCAAGATCTTCGACCGGGCGGAGAAGGTCGCCATCGCCTGGAGCGAGGCGCAGGAGCTGCCCGGCGGTCCCGGCCTGGGCCTGCGCGCGCAGCACGCCCTCTTCGACAAGCTGGTCTACCGCAAGCTGCGGGCGGCGATGGGCGGCCGGTGCCGCGACGCCATCTCCGGCGGCGCGCCGCTGGGCGCGCGCCTCGGGCACTTCTTCCGCGGCATCGGGGTGACCATCTGCGAGGGGTACGGCCTGACCGAGACCTCCCCGGCCGCCGCCGCGAACCTGCCCACCGGCACCCGGATCGGCACCGTCGGCCGCCCGCTGCCCGGCGTCACCATCCGGATCGAGGACGACGGCGAGGTCCTCATCGCCGGCGACATCGTCTTCCAGGGCTACTGGCACAACGAGGCGGCCACCGCCGAGGCGATCAGCGCCGACGGCTGGTTCCGCACCGGCGACCTCGGGCACCTCGACGAGGACGGCTACCTGAGCATCACCGGCCGCAAGAAGGAGATCATCGTGACCGCCGGCGGCAAGAACGTCGCCCCGGCGGTGCTGGAGGACCAGGTCCGGGCGCACCCGCTGATCAGCCAGTGCGTGGTGGTCGGCGACCGGCAGCCGTTCATCGCCGCGCTCGTCACCATCGACGAGGAGGCGCTGCCGAAGTGGCTCGCCGCGCAGGGCCGCCCGGAGACCACGAGCATCGCCGAGCTGCGCGAGGACGCGACGCTGCGCGCCGAGGTGCAGGGCGCGATCGACCAGGCCAACCAGGCGGTCTCCAAGGCCGAGGCGATCAAGGTGTTCCGGATCCTGCCGCAGGACTTCACCGAGACCACCGGTGAGCTGACCCCGTCGCTGAAGGTCAAGCGGCAGGTCGTGCACAAGACGTACGCCTCGGAGATCGCGGAGATCTACCAACGCTGACTACGATCCGTCACGTGCCCGCCTCCACATCCGGCCAGCCGCAGACGCAGCCCCTCGCGGTCGCGGCCCGCGCGGTCCTCCTCGCGCTGGTCGCCGCCCTGACCCTGTTCGCCACCCGCGACGCCGCCCAGCTCTGGTGGATCGCCCTGCTGGGCGTCGCGGGGCTGCCCGCCGTGCTCGCCCCACAGCACCGGCTGCTCACCCCGATCAGCAGGTTCGCCGAGGTGGTGGTGCTCGGGCTGGCCGCCAGCCAGGTCGCCGCCGACACCCACCTCACCGGTGTCACCGGCGGGGTGGGCGCCTCGGCGGTGCTGCCGTACCTCGCGGTGCCGGTCACCGTGACCGCGCTGAGCCGCCGGTTCCGCGAGGGCGCCGCGCTGCTCGCGGTGGCGGCGGCGACGCTCGTGGCGAGCGCCGCGTTCACCCGGGTCGACGGCGGCGCGCAGCTCGGTCAGGTCGGCTACCTGGCGGTCTGCGCCCAGTGGCTGATCCTGGCCGGTCTCGGCCTCTACACCGCCGGCACGCTCCAGCGCGTGATGCGGGTCCGCGGCGAGGGCAAACCCCAGCCGTACGCCGAGGCGACCCGGCTGCTCACCCAGTTGCGTACGGTCGCCCGCCAGCTGCCCGGCGCCACGCTCGACCCGGGCGGCATCTCCGAGCACCTGCTGGAGGAGCTGCGGGTGGTGGCGAAGACCGACCGGGGCGCGGTGCTCTCCGCCAGCGGCGGCGGCCGGCTGGTGGTGCTGGCCCAGATCGGCGCGGACCGGGTCGACTGGGAGACCACGCTCGACGCCGACTCGGCCATCGCCGACGCCTGGGCCAGCCAGCAGCCGACCGTCTCGTCCCGGTCGCAGGCCCGGTCCCGGCACTCCGGCGAGGTCTCCGCGCTGATCGTGCCGCTGGTGGCGGGCGTACGCACGGTCGGCCTGGTGGTGATCGAGGCGGACACCGCCGCCGCGTACCCGCCGCCGGTGGTGTCCCGGGTGACGGCGCTGACCGGCCCGGCGGCGCTGCGGCTGGAGGCGGCGCTGCTCTTCGACGAGGTGCGCTCGCTGGCGACCAACGAGGAGCGGCAGCGGCTGGCCCGGGAGATCCACGACGGGGTCGCCCAGGAACTGGTCATGGTCGGGTACGGCATCGACAACGCCCTGGCCACCGTGCACGAGGACGCCGACGAGACCGCCGACTCGCTGCGCACGCTGCGCCAGGAGGTGACCCGGGTGATCACCGAGCTGCGGCTGAGCCTGTTCGAGCTGCGCAGCGAGGTGGACCGGCACGGTGGCCTGGCCGCCGCCATCGCCGAGTACGCCCGCACCGTCGGCGCCTCCGGCGGCCTGCGGGTGCACCTGTCGCTGGACGAGTCCACCGCCCGGCTGCCGGCCGCGACCGAGGCCGAGTTGCTGCGCATCGCGCAGGAGGCGGTGACGAACGCCCGTAAGCACGCCGGCGCGTCGAATCTGTGGGTCACGTGCGAGGTGGATCCCCCGTACACCCGAATCGAAGTGTCGGATGACGGTCACGGCATCGGTGACCAGCGCCCGGACGGGCACTATGGCCTTGCGATCATGGCCGAGAGGGCGGAACGTATCCGAGGCCGGTTGGAGATCAGGCCACGTCGACCCAGTGGGACGACAGTGGCCGTGGTGCTCGGCTCGTCGCCCCGGCGCGATAAGGTGCGCGGCAGCGCCGCAGCAGCAGAAGGGGAGTAACCCGAGGATGACCAGCAGTCCGACACCGGCCACCCGTACCAAGGTTCTCCTAGTCGACGACCACGACCTCATCCGTAAGGGTCTTCGTCACGCGTTCGAGCGTGACCGTCAGTTCGAGGTCGTGGGCGAGGCCGCCACCGCCGCGGAGGGCGTGCGCCAGGCCGGCGCGCTCCAGCCCGACGTGGTGATCATGGACCTTCGCCTGCCCGACGGCAGCGGCCTGGAGGCCACCCGCGCCCTGCGCAAGTCCAGCGCGTCGATGGGCATCGTCGTGCTGACCATGTACGCCGGCGACGACCAGCTCTTCGGCGCCCTGGAAGCCGGCGCGAGCGCGTTCGTGCCGAAGACCGCGCCGGCCGACGAGGTGGTCGCCGCCGCCCGGCACGCCGCCTCCTCCCCCAGCGCGTTCACCGCCGCCGACCTGGCCGAGGCGATGAAGCGCCGGCTGGCCCCGTCCGGCCCGCAGCTGTCCCCCCGTGAGGGCCAGGTGCTGCGGCTGCTCGCCGACGGCATGAGCGTGGCGGGCATCGCCAAGCAGCTGTTCGTCAGCGAGTCGACCGCCAAGACCCACATCTCCAAGCTCTACGAGAAGCTGGGCGCCGCCAACCGGGCCCAGGCGCTGATGACCGCGCTGCGGCTGGGCCTGCTCGAGGCACCGGACGCGCCCAAGTTCTGAGGCATACCGCCGGAAGAGGCCCCGTCCACCGCGGACGCGGGCCTCTCCGGCGTCGTGGGTGCGGCTGACCGCGTACGGTGAACGGCCGGACGCATAGCGACGACGGTCTTTGCACCACGACGGCGGAGGGGCAGAATACCCGGGTGATCCGCGCGGCGGTGACCACCGCGCGCCGTCGACACCCGAGGGGCAGGACATGCAGCGGCCGGACTGGGCACCCGAGACGATCGACATCGAACGCCCCAGCGTCGCCCGCATGTACGACTACTACCTCGGCGGCTCGCACAACTTCGCCGCCGACCGGGCGGCCGCCCGCGCGATGGTGGAGGCGGTGCCGGAGGCGCCACTGATGGCCCAGGCCAACCGCGCGTTCCTGCGCCGGGCCGTGCAGTACCTCGCCCAGGCCGGCGTCCGCCAGTTCCTCGACATCGGCTCCGGCATCCCCACCGTCGGCAACGTGCACGAGATCGCCCAGCGGATCGACGGGCAGTCGCGCGTCGTCTACGTCGACGTGGACCCGGTGGCGGTGGCGCACAGCCAGGAGATCCTGGCCGGCAACGAGCACGCCACCGTGCTCCAGGAGGACCTGCGCCGCCCGGAGGCGATCCTGACCCATCCGGAGGTCACCCGGCTGCTGGACTTCAGCCGTCCGGTCGCGGTGATGATCGTGGCGGTGCTGCACTTCATCCCGGACAGCGACCGCCCCGAGGAGATCCTGCGGACGCTGCGCGGAGCACTGGCGCCCGGCAGCCACCTGGTGCTCTCCCAGGCCAGCGAGGAGGGCCGCGACGGCACCGGCGAGCGGGCCGAGGCGGAGCGGGTCTACCGGCGCACCGACAGCCAGCTCTGGATCCGCAGCCGGGCCGAGCTGACCGCGCTGTTCGACGGCTTCGAACTGGTCGACCCGGGTGTGGTGTGGGTGCCGCAGTGGCGGCCGGACTCCCCCGACCAGGCCGAGAACGCCGAGCGGGCCGTGTTCATGGGCGGGGTCGGGCGGCTCGGTGGGTGACGACGCGGCCCGCAGCAGGCCCGGCGTGTTCGCCCGGGCCTGGGCCAAGGCGGTGTCCGGCACCAGCTACCTGCCGATGACCCAGTCGCAGCTGGAGGAGATGCTGCAACGGCTCACCGAACGGCTGGCCCAGGCGCTGCGTGCCGAGCCGTTCGACCTGCGGATCGGCCAGCAGGTCGGCGCGGAGCTGGTGCAGGCGCACATCGCCTCCGCCGAAGGGCTGGGCCGCACCGTCGAGGTGATCCAGCTGCGCCTGGTCCGCGACCTCGACCTGGTCGTCGACGACGTCGAGGACCGGATGGCCCGGCTGCTCGCCACCGTCGCCACCGGGTACGCCCGCGCGCTGCGCGACCGCACGCTCGACGAGCAGGAGTCCATCCGCCGGGCCGCCATGATGGCCCGTGCGCAGGCGGAACGGGCGCTGCGCGACAGCGAGGCCCGGTTCCGGCACCAGGCCACCCACGACCCGCTCACCGGCCTGCCCAACCGCACGCTGTTCACCGAGCGGCTGGCCGCCGCGATCAACCGGGGCGCCGACCGGGTCGGCGTCTGCTTCCTGGACCTGGACCGGTTCAAGGTCGTCAACGACTCCCTCGGCCACCAGGTCGGCGACTCGTTGCTGGTCGCGGTGGCGCAGCGGCTGCACGAGGCGCTCGGCGAGCATCTGGTGGCCCGGCTCGGCGGCGACGAGTTCGTGATCCTGATCGAGCGCACGACCGGCACCGACGACGCGGTGCAGGTCGCCGAGGCGGCGCTGGCCGCGGTACGCGAGCCGGCGCTGGTCGACGGCCACGAGCTGACCGTCTCGGCGAGCATCGGCATCGTGGAGCGCCCGGTCGCGGGCACCTCCCCGATGGAGCTGATGCGCGCGGCCGACAGCACGCTGCACTGGGCCAAGGCCGCGGGCGGGGCCCGCTGGTCGCTGTTCGACGCCGACCGCAACCGCCGCGACCTGGCCCGGTACGCGCTGTCCGCGGCCATCCCCGCCGCCCTGGACCGGGGCGAGTTCTACCTCGACTACCAGCCGCTGACGTCCCTGCGCGACGGGCGGGTCCTCGGCATGGAGGCGCTGGTCCGCTGGCGCCACCCCGAACTGGGCGTGCTGCGGCCGGACAGCTTCATCCCGCTGGCCGAGGAGACCGGGCTGATCGTCCCGCTCGGCAGCTGGGTGCTGGCCGAGGCGTGCCGCGAGGCGGGCACCTGGTCGGCGGTCGACGGCGACGCGCCGTTCGTCAGCGTCAACCTCGCCGTACGCCAGTTGCACCGGGCCGACCTGGTGCCCGAGGTACGCGGCGTGCTCGGCCGCACCGGCCTGCCGCCGCGCCGGCTGCAACTGGAGATCACCGAGAGCACCATGATGAGCACCGTGGTCGAGCCGGTGCGGGCGCTGCGGGTGCTCGGTGACCTGGGGGTCCGGGTCGCCATCGATGACTTCGGCACCGGCTACTGCAACCTCGCGTACCTGCGGGACCTGCCGGTCGACGAGCTGAAGGTGGCCGGTGAGTTCGTCACCGGCCTGCGCGCGCCGGACAGCGGCACCGACGAGCGGATCCTCGCCTCGCTCGTGTCGCTGGCGCACGCGCTGGACCTGACCGTCACCGCCGAGGGCGTGGAGACGGCCGACCAGGCGGACCGGCTGCGCGCGATCGGCTGCGACGCCGGGCAGGGCTGGCACTTCGGCCGCCCCGGCCCGGCGGCGCCGCACCTGGGCCGGGTGCCCGTGCACGTCGAAGCCGTCTCCTGAGGCGGCTCGGCGGTCGTGCCGGAGCCGCTTGCGGGTCGCGGGGGCGGCGGTCAGCCGGCCAGCAGCGCGGCCATCCGCTGCGCCTGCGTCTCCCAGCGCCACTCCCGTTCCACCCAGGCCCGGCCGGCGGCGCCGAACTGCCGGGCCAGGTCCCGGTCGGCGAGCAGCGTGGCCACCCGGTCGGCGAGCTGGGCCACGTCCCGGCCGCCGACCACGTACCCGGTCTCGCCGTCGCGGACCGCGTCCGGCGCGCCCCCGGAGTCGCCGGCCACCACCGGCAGCCCGGTGGCGCCCGCCTCCAGGTAGACGATCCCGAGGCCCTCCACGTCCAGGCCCCGGTTACGGGTGCGGCAGGGCATCGCGTACACGTCACCGGCCGCGTAGTGGGCGGGCAGGTCGGCCGACGGCACCGAACCGGTGAACACCACGTCCTGTTCCAGCCCGCTCTGCCGGGCCAGCTTCTCCAGCGTCGAGCGGTACGGTCCGCCGCCGACCACCAGCAGCGCGGCGCCGGGCACCCGGCGGCGGATCTCCGGCAGCGCGCGGATCAGCATGTCCTGGCCCTTGCGGGGCACCAGCCGCGACACGCACACCACCACCGGCCGGTCGGCCAGCCCGAGCCGTTCGCGGACCTTCGTGCCGTCGACGTCCGGGTGGTAGGTGTCCACGTCCACGCCGGGCGCGAGCCGCCGCAGCTCGGTCAGCCCGTCCAGCACGCGCGCCAGCCGCGTCCGGGTGTACTCGCCGAGGTAGGTGGTCACGTCCACGCCCCGGCCGATGCGGCGCAGGGCCGAGCGGGCGCCGGGCAGCGCCGCCCATCCCACCTCGTGCCCGTGGGTCAACGCCACCACCCGGCGGATCCCGGACCGCCGCCGCAGGCCCGCCGCGAGCAGCCCCAGCGGGGCCGCCGCGCCGAACCAGACCGTGTCGCAGTCGTACGAGCGGGCCAGCCGCGCCGCCCGCCGCGCGATCAGCGGCGTGGGCAGCAGCACCCGGGTACGTTCCCGCACCACCTCGAACGGCTGGTCGGCGTCGAACTTCTCCGCCCCGCGCCAGCTCGACGCGTAGACCACCACCGAGCCGGGCTGCTGTCGCACCGCGAGGTTGTGCACGAAGGACTGGATGCCACCGGGGCGCGGCGGGAAGTCGTTGGTGATCAGCAAGGTGCGGCTCATCGGCCGGACTCCCTGGCATAGGCGCGGGCGGCTGCCATCCGCTCCACGGTGGACGGGTGGGTCGCCGACCAGAGGTGCTCCCAGCGCGGCGGGTCGGGGTCGGCCAGGTTCACCCCGGCCAGCCGGCGCTGCATCGCCTCGAACGTCGCCGGGTCGCCGGTGAGCGCCAGCGCGTGGGCGTCGGCGCGGGCCTCGATCCGGCGGGAGACCAGCGCCTGCACCGGCGTGGTGAGCAGCCCGGCGACCGTGACCAGCGCGATCAGCAGCGGGAACGCCCGCGGCTGGGCGATCGAGTCGACGCCGGCGAGCCGCAGCAGCGGCGTCCAGGAGCCGATCAGGTAGAGCGCCACCACCGCGGCGGCGGCGCCGAGCGCGCCGAGCAGCGTGCCGGTCCACACGTCCCGGTCCTTGGCGTGCCCCAGCTCGTGGGCGACCACGCTCGTCACCTCGGCCGGCTCCGCCTCGCGCAGCAGCGTGTCGTAGACCACCACCCGCCGCGTCGGCCCGAGCCCGGAGACGTACGCGTTCACCGCCCGGGTGCGCCGCGACGCGTCGGCGACGAGCACGTCGCGCACCGGTACGCCGTCCCGGGCCGCCATCGCGGTCAGCTCGCTGCGCAGCGGGCCCGGCTCCATCGGGGTGAACCGGTTGAACACCGGCTCGACGAGCACCGGCAGCACGAACGACAGCACCACCACCAGCGCCGCCGCGCCGGCCGCGCCGAACGCCCACCACCAGCGCGGGGCCAGCCGGACCACGGTGTAGAAGCCGAGCAGCACCAGCGCGCCGATCACGGCGCTGACCGCGTACGACTTGAGCAGGTCGACCGCCCAGCCGCCCCAGCTCTGGGTGCTCAGCCCGTAGCGGACCAGCACGGTGCGCCGCCAGGCCGCGAACGGCAGGGTGAGCAGGTCGGCGAGGAACATGACGGCCAGCCCGCCGAGCACCGCCTGCGCGATCCAGTGCCCGCCGAAGGGCCGGCCGGCCAGTTCGACCAGGCGTCCGCCCAGCGGGGTCAGGCCGAGCAGCAACGCCACCACCAGCCCGACCACCAGCGCCGACCAGGCCGCCGGGCGCAGCGCGCCGTGGAACGCGCGGCCCCGGGTCACCTGTTCGGCCGGAAGGTCACGCAGCGCCGCGAGCTGGTCGGCTCGGGGCGCGGGCGGCCGGCTCCACGGCACCAGAAGCGCCACCGCCACGAGCAGCGCCACCGCCAGGCCGGCCAGGGTCAGCAGGGCCCACGCGCGCGGGGTCACCGCTCCACCCCGCCGTCGTGCCCGGTCCGCGTCATCCCGCCCCCTCCCGCCGTGACCGCTCATCCTATTGCCCGGCCGCGCAAGCGAGACCGTGCCCGCCCCGCGGCCCCGCCCCGCCCCGCCCCCGCGCGGCCCCAGCCCGCCCCGCGCGCCGATCTTGGAGTTGTGGCGGCTGACAAACGTGGCTACTCGGACATCCTGGGCACCACAACTCCAAGATCGGCGGCCGTTGCCGGGGCGGGGACGAGAAGGAGCGTCAGATGTGGCTGGGATCCAGACTCGGGGGATCGAGGAGCAGCGCATGCCAGGGTGGGCCGGCGCGGCAGACGGCGGCCCGGGCCCGATCGACATGCGGTGGACGGGGTGATCCCGGCGGCCGGCCTGAGCACCCCGGGGCAGCGTTCCTTCAGCGGCAGGCGGAAGCCAGCGGGCGGCGGGCAGCGGGCGGCGGGCAGCGGGCGGCGGGCAGCGGGCGGCGGGCAGCGGGCGGCGGGCAGCGGGCGGCGGGCAGCGGGCAGCGAGCGGCGGGCAGCGGGCGGCGGGCGGCGGGCGGCGTCAGGCGACCCGGCGGCGACGGCCGGGGCGGCGGGGCATCGGCGCCAGCGCCTCGGCGGGCGCGGGTGGTGGTAGCACCTCGACCTCGAACCCGGCCCGCGCGAACACCTCGATCGCCCGGTGCTCGGCCGGGCCCAGGTCGGCCGGGTCGGAGTCGAGCAGTGCGGTCACCAGGCAGCCGGAGCAGCCGGCGCCACGGTTGCCGCAGGTGTCGCAGTCGATCAGCATCAACGCCTCCTGACGGGTCGCCGGTGGCGCTCGGGGAAGGGACCACCACCGTCGGTCACCAGAACGCTAACGCCCCGGTACGACAGAACCGGACAACGAGGCAGCACCCGCCGCGAACCAGAACCAGTACGCCGAAGTGGCGCGATCAGCACGCGCCCCACCCCACCACTCCCCCGATCTGGAGTCGATCAAGGGGGAGAGAGAAGGCTCAGGAGCGGGCCAGGCGCCGCAGCAGCGAGTCGGCGCCCAGCGGGTACGCGCCGTGCCGGCGTACCCCGTCGGCGACCTCGCGGTCGGAGGAGACCACGACCACCGGCCGCCCGGCCGGCTCGGCGCGGACCAGCCGGCGGATCAGCTCGTCCGCGGTCTCGCCCTTGCGGGAGAACAGCACCCGCACGCCGCGCGGCGCCGGGGGCAGGCCGTGGATCCGCTCGGCGCCGTCGAAGACCACTGTGACCTCGTCCCCGGTCTGCGCGGCGATCCCGCCCAGCCCGGTGATCAGCCGTTTGCGCTGCTGCTCCAGCGACATCTCGCCGAAGCCCCGCTTCGTCACGTTGTAACCGTCCACCACCAGGTGTGCCCGGGGCAGCGCGAGCAACTGGTCGAGGCGGGCCGGGTCGTCGGTGTCGCGGGCCCGCGTCGACGGGCCGGCCTGCGCGGCGCCCGGCTGCTCGGCGAACGCGTCGGCGACGAAGTCGGCCGGAAGCTTGTCCACCGGGTCGAGCGCCAGCTCGCGGCGCAGCCCGACCGCGGCCTGGCCGATCGTCTCCAGCAGCAGCCACAGCCGGGCGTCGTCGACCGACCGGGCCTCCTTGGCGCTGGCCCGGGCCACGCCGGCGGCGGCCTCCGCCTCGGCCAGCCGGGCTCGGGCGCGGCGCAGCTCGGCGTCCGCGTCGGCCGCCGCGCGGGCCGCCCGGCCCCGCTCGGTGGCGAGCAGTTCGGTGGCCTTGCGCTCGCGGGCCTGGGTCTCCCGCAGGGTACGGGCGAGCTGGCGCGCCTCCTCGCGGAGCTGACCCAGCTCCTCGCGGACCCGGGC
The DNA here is from genome assembly GCF_001652995.1 of Micromonospora sp. NBRC 110037. NCBI lineage: Bacteria > Bacillati > Actinomycetota > Actinomycetes > Micromonosporales > Micromonosporaceae > Micromonospora > Micromonospora sp. NBRC 110037. The sequence continues at coordinate 17,965 of NZ_BBVA01000002.1, read as the reverse complement.
CAGCTCGTCGCGCAGCTTCTCCGCCTCCACCCGGGCCACCGCCCGGTCGTGCTCGGCGCGGGCGGCCCGCTGCTCGGCCTCGCGGACCAGTTCGGCCACCACAGCGCTGTCGGCCTCGGCGCGTACCGCCTCGCCGCTGGCCTCGATCAGTTCCCGCCAGCCCCGGGGCCGGGCCAGGTAGGCCAGCGCGGCCACCTCGACCGGGTCGGCCGCGGCCGGGGCGGTGCCCTCCACCACCGCCGCGCCGAGGTCGCCGGCGTCGGCGAGCACCCGGGCGGTGACCCGCTGCCGGAACAGCGGGTCGGCGGTGAGCTGGGCGGCGATCGCGGGCGCGCCGAGCCGGGCGCGGCGGTTCGGGGCGAACTTGGCGACCCGCCGCAGCGGCACCGGCACCTCGTCGGCGGGCAGGCCGGGCAGCACGGCCGCGGTGAGCGTCACGATCCGCTGCCGGACCGGTTCGGGCAGGGTGGGCTCGGGCTCGACCGGGGTCGGCGCGTCCTCACCGGTGCCGGGCACGCCGAGGACCGGCTCCTCCGCGGAGGAGTGGTCGTCGTGCGGCTCGGTGAGGGGCATGAGGCAAGTCTCCCACCCCGAACGGGCCCACCGCCCGGTGAGTGAGCCGATCTCTCATCGTACCCCCGTGGTATCTCCTGGGGCCGCAGTGACGCAAGTGTCGGACCGTGCCGCTAGCGTCCCGCGGGTGACACGAGCGGAGTACGTCCAGGAGTCGCTGGCCGGCCTGGACACTGCGGCGGGCAGCGGCGTGGACCCGGCGCTGCCGCTCTACGCGACCACCTTCGTGGTGGTCGACCTGGAGACCACGGGCGGCGCGCCCGACGGCGGCGGGATCACCGAGATCGGCGCGGTGAAGGTGCGCGGCGGCGAGGAGCTGGGCGTGCTCGCCACGCTGGTCAACCCGGGCGTGCCGATCCCGCCGTTCATCACCGTGCTCACCGGCATCACGCAGGCCATGCTGCTGCCCGCCCCGCCGATCGAGCAGGTGCTGCCGAGCTTCCTGGAGTTCGTCGGCGACGCCGTGCTGGTCGCCCACAACGCGCCGTACGACGTGGGGTTCCTCAAGGCGGCCTGCGCGAAGCACGGCTACCGCTGGCCCAACCCCCGGGTGCTGGACACGGCCGCGCTGGCCCGGCGGGTGCTGACCCGCGACGAGGTGCCCAACCGCAAGCTGGGCACGCTCGCCGCCTACTTCCGCACCGCGACCCAGCCCACCCACCGGGCGCTGGACGACGCCAAGGCCACCGTCGACGTGCTGCACGGGCTGATCGGCCGGCTCGGCGGGCACCGCGTCGACACGGTCGGCGAGGCGATCGAGTTCGCCCGCGCGGTCACACCCACCCAGCGCCGCAAGCGGCACCTCGCCGACGGGCTGCCGAAGGTGCCGGGCGTCTACATCTTCCGGGCCGCCGACGACCGGCCGCTCTACGTCGGCACGTCCGGCGACATCGCCACCCGGGTGCGCAGCTACTTCACCGCCGCGGAGAAGCGGGCCCGGATCTCCGAGATGCTCGCCGCCGCCGAGCGGGTGGAGGCGGTCGAGTGCGCCCACTCGCTGGAGGCGGAGGTCCGCGAGCTGCGGCTGATCGCGGCGCACGCGCCGCCGTACAACCGCAGGTCGAAGTATCCGGAGCGCCAGGTGTGGCTGAAGCTCACCGACGAGGCGTACCCCCGGTTGTCGATCGTGCGCGACATCGCGCCCACCGACACGGCCTACCTGGGGCCGTTCCGGTCCCGGCAGGCGGCGGAGCTGGCCGCCGCCGGCTTCCACGACGCGGTGCCGCTGCGGCAGTGCACGCACCGGCTGTCCCGGCGCACCACCATGCCGGCCTGCGCGCTGGCCGAGCTGGGTCGCTGCCCGGCGCCCTGCGAGCACCGGATCACCCCCGAGGAGTACGACGACCGGGCGGCGACGCCGTTCCGCACCGCCACCAGCGACGATCCCGGTGTGGTGGTGGACGCGCTGCTCGCCCGCATCGAGGTGCTGTCGGCCGCCCAGCGCTACGAGGAGGCGGCTGTGGTGCGCGGGCGGCTGGTCGCGGTGCTGCGCGCGGCGGTCCGGATGCAGCGGCTGGCCGCGTTGACCGGCATCGCCGAGCTGGCCGCCGCCCGGCCGGCGGCCCGGGGCGGCTGGGAGCTGGCGCTGGTGCGGCACGGGCGGCTGGCGGGGGCCGGGGTGTCCCCGCCGGGTGTCCATCCGCGACCGACGATCGACGCGATCCGGGCCACCGCCGAGACGGTGCTGCCCGGGCACGGGCCGGTGCCGGCCGCGACCGCCGAGGAGACCGAACGGATCCTGTCCTGGTTGGAGCGACCGGAGACCCGCCTGGTCGAGGCGAGCGCCGGATGGGCCTCGCCGGTGGCCGGCGCGGGGCGTTTCCGCGACCTCCTGACGAAGGCGGAGAGCGGCGGAACCCACAAAGTCTCGACCGAACGCTCATGACCAACTGACCGATCGGACTACCTCGACTCCCTTAGTCTGTTAAAGGAGTGCAGACCTGCCCGATTCGCGGGCTCTGCTCCCGGTCGCCGGTTCCCGGCGGCCGAGGGCCGGGGTGAGGAGGTGTCCCAGGTGGACGTCGACGCCGGACACGGCGCCGCCCTGGGTGGCGCGCTTCCAGCCCAGGGCGAACTGCCACTCACCCGCCGCCTGCGTTCCCTGCTCACCTGGCCGACCTCCGACGGCGACCCGGTCACCGCGCTGGTCCGGGCCCATCGCGGCATCCACGCGAGCGCCGACGCCTCGGTGTTGCGCCGCGCCTACACGATCGCCGAGAACATGCACCGCGGCCAGTTCCGCAAGAGCGGCGAGCCGTACATCACCCATCCGCTGGCGGTGGCGCAGATCTGCGCCGACCTCGGCATGGACACCATCACGCTGGTCGCCGCGCTGCTGCACGACACGGTGGAGGACACCCGCTACACGCTCCAGGCGCTCCAGGAGGACTTCGGCCGCGAGGTCGCCCACCTGGTCGACGGCGTGACGAAGTTCGACAAGGCGTTCTACGGCAAGGCCGCCGAGGCGGAGACCGTCCGCAAGATGATCGTGGCGGCCGGCAAGGACGTCCGGGTGCTGGTGATCAAGCTGGCCGACCGGCTGCACAACATGCGTACGCTCGGCGTCCGCTCGGCCGCGTCCCGGGAGCGGATCGCCCGCAAGACCCAGGAGGTGCTGGTCCCGCTCTGCGACCGGCTCGGCATCCAGACGCTCAAACGCGAGTTGGACGACGTGGTCCTGCTGCACCTGCGGCCGGAGGAGCACGCCCGGCTCGCCCGCTTCGTGCACGACCGGCCCGGCTGGGACGCCTACCTCGCCGACGTGGTGGCCCGCACCCGGGTGGCGCTGCGCCGCAACCGGGTCGACGCCGACGTCTCCCCCCGCCCCCGCCACCTCTACTCGATCTGGAAGGACACCGTCGCCGGCGGTCACACGGCCCCGTACGACCTGCCGCGTATCGCGATCGTGGTGGACGGTCCGGCGACCGACTGTTACGCCGCGCTGGGCGCCGTGCACGGGCTCTGGCGGCCGGTGCCGGGCCGCTTCAAGGACTTCATCGCCTCCCCGAAGAACAACCTCTACCGCTCCCTGCACACGAGCGTCTGCGGCCCGCAGGACCGCACCGTCGAGGTGCTGATCCGCACCACCGAGATGCACCGCTCCGCGGAGTACGGCGTAGCCGCCCACTACCGCTTCCCCCGCGCCGCGGGCCGGGCCGTCGACCGGGCGGACGAGCTGGCCTGGCTGCGCCGGGTGCTCGACTGGGAGCAGGAGACCGTCGACCCGACCCAGTTCATGGAGTCGCTGCGCTGCGACCTGTCGGAGGCGCAGATCCAGGTCGTCGCCGACGGGCGGCAGGTGGTGCTGCCGGCCGGGGCCACGCCGGTCGACCTCGCGTACGAGCTGGGCACCGAGCGCGGCGACCACTGCCTGGCGGCCCGGATCAACGGCCGGCTCGCCCCGCTCTCCTCCGAACTGGAGGAGGGCGACGTGGTGGAGATCTACACCGAGCGCGACGCGGAGAGCGGCTTCGAGGCCGACGTGGCCCCGCGCGGCCCGCGCCGGGAGTGGCTGGGCTTCGTCAAGTCGCCGCACGCCCAGATGCAGATCAACCGCTGGTTCGCCGAGCACACCGAGCCGGGCATCTCGATCGCCGACAAGGTACGCCTCGGCCGGGCCTCCATCGGGCTGGCGCTGCGCAAGCACAACCGGGGTCTGGCCAGCGACCTGCCGCTGCTGCGGCTGTCCGAGGAACTGGGCTACCCCGACCTGGAGACGATGCTGGTGGCGGTCTTCGACCGCACCGTCGAGCCGGACACCGTGGTCCAGCAGTTGATCGATCTGGTCGACCACAGGCAGTAGACGAAGCCGGTCCGCGCCGGGACCACTAGCCTGGACGGCATGATCCCCCGCGCGCGTGCCACCGGACGGGCCCTCGGCTACCAGATCTTCTACCGGCTTCCGGTCCCGCTGCGGCGGCGGCTGGTGCGGCTGGCCGTGCCGAAGTACGTCGTCGGCGCGGTCACGCTGGTCAAGGACGCGGAGGCCACCGGCGCGGGCCGCATCCTGCTGCTGCGCCAGCCGCCCGGCTACAGCTGGACGCTGCCCGCCGGGCTGCTGCAACGCGGCGAGGCCCCGGTGGTCGGCGCCGCCCGGGAGCTGTACGAGGAATCAGGTGTCCGCCTGTCCCCCGACGCGCTGCGCCCGGCGGTGCCGAACGCGGTGGTGCACGCCAAGGGCTGGGTGGACGTGGTCTTCGAGGCGGAGGTGCCGGCGTCGACCACGGAGCTGAAGGTGGACGGGGCCGAGGTCTTCGAGGCCGCCTTCCATCCGCTGGACGACCTGCCCCGGCTCAGCCGCGCCACCGCGAACCTGCTGGGCTTCTACGGCATCGGCCCGCGCGCCGGCGAGCGCCCACCGGCCGCGTGAGCACCCCGTACGCGGGCGCTCCGGCGCCGGGGGGCGAGGTGTGCGCGGTGGTGCTGGCCGCCGGTGAGGGCACCCGGCTGCGCCCGCTCACCGAGCGGGTGCCGAAGGCGCTCTGCCCGGTCGGCAACGTCCCGCTGCTGGACCGGGCGCTGGCCCGGCTGGCCGGGCTCGGCCTGGCCGGTCCGGAACGGGTCGCGGTGAACGCCTGCTACCTGGGTGACCAGGTGGTCGCGCGGGTCGGCGACCGGGCCCACCTGTCGGTCGAGCCGGACGCCCCGCTGGGCACCGCCGGAGGCGTCGGCCGGCTGCGGGACTGGATCGCCGGCCGGGGCGTGCTGGTGGGCAACGCCGACGCGTACCTGGCCGATCCGGCGGCCCCGCCCGGGCCGGACATCGCCGCGCTGCTGGACGGCTGGGACGGGCACGGCGTACGCCTGCTCGGCCGGCCCGCCGACGACCCGGACGCCCCCGGGACGTTCGACGGCCACGAGTTCGTGGGTTTCTCGCTGCTGCCCTGGCGGCTGGTCCGCGACCTGCCGGCCACGTTCGGCGACCTGGTCCGGGCGGTGTGGCGGCCCGCGGAGGCGGCCGGCGCGCTCACCGTGGTGCCCTACCGGGGCACGTTCTACGACACCGGCACCCCGGCCGACTACCTGGACGCCAACCTGCACGCCGCCGGACCGGACGGGCTGGTGGACCCGGCGGCGACGGTGACCGGCCGGCTCACCGGCTCGGTGGTGGGCGCGGGCGCGCGGGTGGACGGCGACTTGGACCGGTCCGTGGTGTGGCCGGGCGCGACCGTCGCGGCCGGGGAGAGCCTCCACCGGGTGATCCGGGCCGGGGACGACCTGACCGTCCCGGCGGCGCGGTGAGGGCCGCGGGATCTAGCATGGGCCTCGTCGCCGACGAACGGAGAACCGTCCCGTGATCACCGCGATCGTGCTGATCGACTGCGCCACCGACTCCATCCCCGAGGTGGCCGAGACCCTGGCCAACCTGCCCGGCGTCAGCGAGGTCTACTCGGTGGCCGGGCACGTCGACCTGATCGCCATGGTCCGCGTCCGGGAGTTCGAGCAGATCGCGCAGGTCATCGCCGGCAGCATCTCGAAGGTGCCAGGCGTGCTGAACACCGAGTCGCACATCGCGTTCCGCGCGTACTCGCAGCACGACCTGGAGGAGGCGTTCGCGATCGGGCTCGCGAGCGCCGACTGACACGAGCCGGTGGCCGGCCCGCCCCGTGGGCGGACCGGCCACCGTCGACCGTGCGGTACGTCAGCTCTGGCTGGGCACCGGGGTCTCCGTGGTGCCCGGAGCGGGCTCCTCGGTCTCGGTGCCGCCCGGAGCCGGCGACTCGGTGCCACCCGGCGAGGTGGTGCCGCCCGGGCTGGGCGTGCCGCTGGCACTGGTCTGCGGAACCGGGACACCCAGCGTCTGGGCCAGGGCCACCAGCGCGTCGTAGTGCGCCTGCAGGACCGGCAGCGCGTCCTGCGCGATCTGCACCACCGACTGCTCCGAGCCCTGCGAGATCTCGGTCTGGGTGGCCTGGATGGCCTGGACGTGGCCGGCGAGCTGCGCGGTCACCCAGGCCTTGTCGAACTCGGCCCCGTTGAGGTTGTTCAGCTTGTCGAGGACCTTCTGCTGGTCGGCGGTCGGGTCGGCCGGCAGCTGCACGTTGAGCTGCTGGGCGGTCGACTGCACCGTCTGGTCCAGCTGGGTGTGGTCCGTGACGAACATCTTGCCCAGGTCCTTGACCTGCTGGTTCTGACCCTTCTGCTGGGCCAGGTTACCGGCGGTGATCTCGAACAGGTTGACCTGGTGCACCGCCTGCAGGTACTGCGTGTCCTGCGTCGACGGCTGCGCCGCGGCCTGTGCCGCGGCGGCGGGCGCCAGCCCCACGACCACCAGCGCGGCCATTAGGCCCAGGCGTTTGATTCCCAGCATCTTTCCTCCCCCATGAGACGTCGGACCGCACGGATACCCGGCTGACCGGGGTTATTCCTGCGATTCCACCCGTCCGTGTCGGGGGGCGGCGGGGACCGGTGCACCGCACGTCGGGCGCCGGGCGGGCACAACCGGACGACAGGTACGTAAAGCGGCAGTGGCGCCCGCCGGATGATCCGGCGGGCGCCACTGTCAGTCGTACCGGGAAGGTCAGCGACGGCTCTCGCCGCTGCCGATCTCCTCCCGCTCCGGCCGGTCCTCGACCGGCGGGTGCCCCGGCGAGACCGGCGCCTCGGCCGGCTTCTCGATCGGGTAGAAGAAGCCCCGGATCGCCGGGCCGAGGGCGCCGAGCCGGTTCATCTTCTTCGGCACCACCCAGCCGACGTAGTCCAGCGCCGGCGGGTGACCGTCGTGCCCCTCGGCCGAGGTGAGCGGCTGGTGGACCTCGACGAACCGGCCGTCGGGCAGCCGCTTGATGATGCCGGTCTCCACGCCGTGGGCCAGCACCTCCCGGTCGTGCTGCTGCAGACCCAGGCAGATCCGGTACGTGATGTAGTACGCGATCGGCGGCAGGATCAGCAGGCCGATCCGGCCGGCCCAGGTCATCGCGTTCAGGCTGATGTGGAACTTGTCGGCGATGACGTCGTTGGCGCCGGAGAGCGTCAGCACGATGTAGAAGGCCAGCGCCATGGCGCCCACGGCGGTCCGGGCCGGAACGTCCCGGGGCCGCTGGAGCAGGTTGTGGTGCTTGTAGTCCTTGAGGCGGCGCGCCTCCAGGAACGGGTACATCGTCGACAGGCCCACCAGGATTCCGGGTAGGACCACCGTCGGCCAGAACAGCGGTGGGATGACGTACCCGTTGCCGATCGGGATGTGGATCTCCCAGCCCGGCATGAGCCGGGTCGAGCCGTCGAGGAACATGACGTACCAGTCGGGCTGGCTGGCCGCCGAGACCACCCACGCCTCGTACGGGCCGAACAGCCAGATCGGGTTGATCTGGAACAGGCCGCCCATCAGCGCGATCACGCCGAAGACGACCATGAAGAAGCCGCCCTGCTTGAGCGCGTAGCGCGGGAACATCCGCTCGCCGACCACGTTGGAGTTGGTCCGGCCGGGGCCGGGCCACTGGGTGTGCTTCTGCTTGAACACCAGGCCGAGGTGCACGCTGATCAGCGCCACCAGCAGACCCGGGACGAGCAGCACGTGGGCGATGAAGAAGCGGCTGATGATGATGGTGCCGGGGAACTCCCCGCCGAAGATCGACGAGCTGACCCAGGACCCGATCACCGGGATCGACAGGATGATCGCGGAGGCGATGCGCAGACCGGTGCCGGACAGGCCGTCGTCCGGCAGCGAGTAGCCGGTGAAGCCGGCCAGGAAGCCGACCCAGAACAGCAGCGAACCGATGATCCAGTTGGTCTCACGCGGCTTGCGGAACGCGCCGGTGAAGAACACCCGCAGCATGTGCACCACGATCGCGGCCATGAACAGCAGGGCCGCCCAGTGGTGCATCTGCCGCATGATCAGGCCACCCCGGACATCGAACGAGATGTCCAGGCTGGAGGCGTACGCGGCCGACATCGGGGTGCCCCGCAGCGGCGCGTAGCTGCCGTTGTAGATGACCTCGGTCATCGTCGGCTCGAAGAAGAACGTCAGGAAGACGCCGGTCAGCAGCAGGACGATGAACGAGAAGAGCGCGATCTCGCCCAGCAGGAACGACCAGTGGTCGGGGAAGACCTTGTTCAGCAGCTTGCGCAGGGGCGTGGCCACCTGGAAGCGGTCGTCCACCGCCCGCGCGCTCTTGGCCGGCAGCGCGGCGGCATCAAACTTTCGGCGCTTCATGGCCGCTCCCAGAAGTCGGGACCGATGGTCTCGGTGTAGTCGGACTTCGCCACGAAGAAGCCCTCCTCGTCCACCTCGATCGGCAGCTGCGGCAGCGGCCGGTTCGCCGGGCCGAAGATCGGCTTGGCGTTGTCGGTGATGAGGAACTGGGACTGGTGGCAGGGGCAGAGCAGGCGGTTGGTCTGCTGCTCGTAGAGGCTGGCCGGGCAGCCGGCGTGCGTACAGATCTTGGAGTACGCGACGTAGTTGCCCCACATGTAGTCGCCGTGGCCCTTGCGCTCGTTCGCGGCGCGCGACTTCTGCGCGTCGTCCTCCCGCAGGTGGATGAGCAGGGTGGGCGAGTCGGCGTGCTTGTTGCTGACGCCGCCGTCGATGCCCGGGAACACGGTGAGCTGGCCGCCGACGCTGACGTCGGCCGGGCGGATCGGACGGCCGTCCTCACGGATCAGCCGGATCTTCTTGCCGCCCTCGCCCGGCTGGAAGCCGGTGGTGAACATCTGGTTGTTCTTGTGCGGCTGCTCGATCAGGCCACCGATCAGCGGCGCGGCGGCCACCGCGCCCACCGGCGCCAGGCCGGCGAGCAGCGAGATGCCCAGCAGCGGCCGGCGGCGTACGCCCATCTCGTCGGCGAGGTAGAGCATCGTCTCACCGGTGATCTTGCGACCCTCCGGGTCGTCGACCTGGTCGTGCCGGTCCTGGATCGACACCTCCTTGGGCAGCAGCTTCTTGCCCCAGGTCAGGATGCCGAAACCGATGCCCAGCAGCGCCAGGCCCAGCGTCACGCCGAGCAGCGGCGTGTAGAGCTTGTCGCCGCCGCGACCCGGCTCCCACTGCCACGGCCACCAGATGTAGACCACCAGGAAGGCGGTCGCGAAGACGCCGGTCAGCAGGAACATCAGGGCGACGGTACGGGTCAGCCGGCGCTCGGCCTTGCTGCCCGGGACCACCTGCGGCTCGTAGTGGACGATCTCGATGTCGTCCCGCCGGGCGCCCTCCTGAACGACCTCGAACCGGGAGAGCCGGGGGTCGTTCACGTCGAGCGGCTCCGGGCCCCGCTGGGCCTGGTGCTCGGTGTGGGTGCTCATGCCGTCACCTCGCTACGGGTGACGCCGGGGGTCGGCGCCACAGCACTGGAACCATTGATCCGTCCGGTCACGACTTGCCCGCAATCCACAGGCTCGCGAAGACCAGCGCGACGATGCCGACCAGGAAGATCGCGATGCCCTCAGTCGACGGGCCGTACCGGCCCAGGTTGAACCCGCCCGGGTCGCCGTCGTTCTTCAGCGTGTCCTGGATGTAGGCGATGATGTCCGCCTTCTCCTGCGGCGTGATCTGGTTGTCACCGAACACCGGCATGTTCTGCGGACCGCTCAGCATCGCGGCGTAGATCTGCCGGTCGCTGGCCGGCGCGAGGCTCGGCGCGTACTTGCCGGAGGACAGCGCACCGCCGCCACCGCCGAAGGCGTGGCACTGCGAGCAGTTGATCCGGAACAGCTCGCCACCGGTGGCCAGGTTGGCGCCCTCACGCAGGTCGCCGTTGGGCACCTCCGGACCGCCACCGAGCTCCTGGATGTACTGCCCGAGCTGGCGCACCTGCTCGTCGGTGAACTGCGGCGGCTTGCGCATGGCCTGGGCCTCCTGCCGGGCCATCGGCATGCGACCGCTGCTCACCTGGAACTCCACCGAGGCGGACCCGACGCCGATCAGGCTCGGACCACGGCCCTCGACGCCCTGGGCATTGCGACCGTGACAGGTCACACAGCTCACGTCGAACAGCGCCTTACCCTCGTTGCCTGCGGCGGTCAACGGCGGGTTGTCCTGCGCCTGCACGCCGGGGGCGAAGACGGTGTAGGCACCGCCGGCCAGCATCAGCGCGGCGAACAGCCGGACCGCGGCGCCCAGCCGGCGGCGGCCCCTGCTGCGCGCTACGGGCCGCCCGCGCAGCCGCGCGAGCAGACCGCGTCGGCGGTCGTTGTCAGAAGTCATGACCTGTGTCCTTAACCGGTTGGACCTTGTCTCAGGGGACGGAGCAGCGGCGCGGTTCGTGACGCGCCAAGATCACTGGAGCCAGTAGATCATGGCGTAGAGCGCGATCCACACGACGTCCACGAAGTGCCAGTAGTAGGACACGACGATCGCCGAGGTCGCCTGGGCTGGGGTGAACCGACCCATGGTGGTGCGGATCATGAAGATGATGAAGGCGACCAGACCGCCGGTCACGTGCAGACCGTGGAATCCGGTGGTGAGGTAGAACATCGACCCGTAGCCGTCTTCGTTGATCTTCACGCCCTCGTGCACCAGGGTCCGGTACTCGTTCAGCTGACCGAGTACGAAGATCAGACCCATGATGAACGTGATCGTGAACCACCGGCGCAGGGCGTGGACGTCGCCGCGCTCGGCCGCGAACACGCCGATCTGACAGGTGATCGAGGAGAGCACCAGGATCACCGTGAACGTGGTCGCGTACGGGATGTTCAGTACCTCGGTGTGCTTCTCCCACTGCTCCGGCGCAGCCGCGCGGATGGAGAAGTACATCGCGAACAGCGCCGCGAAGAACATGAGTTCGCTGGAGAGCCACACGATCGTCCCGACGCTGACCATGTTGGGTCGCGTCAGGGAGTGGATCCGGCTCTTGTCAATGGCTGGGGCCGCAGTCACGCGGTCATTATTGCCCCTGACCGGGACCGACGATCAGCGGGGTGCCAAACCCGGCCCTTCCGTGGCCCGATCGTGGTGGTCCGCTTCGCCTGACCTACCCTGAAAAGCGTGCTGCACGTCGATCAGATCCTCGCCGTCACCTCGGCCGTTCCGGCGACGCTGGCGGCGGGAGGCGAGAGCGCCCCGCCGCCGTTCACCGTGGCCCGGGTGTTCACCGAGACCCGGCTGGACAGCTGGCTCACGCTGGGCATCGTGCTCGCCGCCGGCCTGTACCTCTACGGGGTGCACCGGCTGCGGCTGCGCGGCGACCGCTGGCCGGTCATCCGTACCGTGTCGTTCCTCGGCCCCGGCCTCGGCGGCATCGCGCTGGTCACGCTCACCGGGCTCGGCGCGTACGACACCGCCCTGCTCTCGGTGCACATGGTCCAGCACATGGTGCTGTCGATGATCGCGCCGATCTTCCTGGCGCTCGGCGCGCCGGTCACGCTGGCGCTGCGCACGCTGCCGGTACGCCCGCGCAAGCGCCTGCTCGCGATCGTGCACAGCCGGATCGCGCGGATCTACAGCTTCCCGCTCGTGGCGTTCACCATCTTCGTGGTGAACCCGTTCGCGCTCTACTTCACCGACCTCTACGAGTTCACCCTGCGCCACGAGTGGGCGCACGAACTCGTCCACGCGCACTTCATCGCCACCGGCTGCGTCTTCTTCTGGCCGCTGCTCGGCCTCGACCCGCTGCCCGGACGCTGGCCGTACCCGGCGCGCGCGCTGCTCATGCTGCTCTCGGTGCCGTTCCACACCGTGCTCGGGCTCACCATCATGCAGAGCACCACGCTGTTCGGCGGCGACTGGTACCCGTCGCTCAACCTGTCCTGGTCCGACCCCTGGAACGACCAGGTGGTGGCCGGAGGCGTCCTCTGGGCCGGCGGCGAGTTCGTCAGCGTCACCATGCTCGCCGTCCTGGTCGTCCAGTGGGTCAGACAGTCCGAGCGCGAGGCCCGCCGGCTCGACCGCGAGCTGGACCGCCAGGAGGCCCGCGAGCGCGCCGCGGAAGCGAGCGCCTGAGGCCCCTGACGGGGTACGCCCTCCCCCGCCCGGGCGGAGGACAGGCCGAACGTGACGCCCGCTACGATCAGCGGGCAGCTACGAGGTGGGAGCCACGTCACGATGAGCGATCGTCTTTGCACCGTCCTGCTCTACAGCGACGACCCGAAGGTCCGCGACCGGATGCGGCTGGCCGTGGGCACCCGCCCGGCGCCCGGCATCGAGATCGAGTTCGTCGAGGCCGACGAGTACGCCGCCTGCGTCCGGCTGGTCGACGACTACGAGATCGACCTGCTGCTGCTCGACGGCGAGGCGAGCCCGGGCGGCGGCATCGGCATCGCCCGCCAGATCAAGGACGACCGGGACGACGCGCCGCCGACCTGCGTGGTGCTGGCCCGCGCCGCCGACCGCTGGCTGGCCGCGTACGCCGAGGTCGACGCCACGCTGACCCACCCGCTGGACCCGGTGGTCGCCGGCAGCACCGTCGCGGAGCTGCTGCGCCGCACCCACGCCGCGGCCTGATCCCCCGGCCCTCGCGCGCCACGGCGACGCGGCCGTGGCAAGCCCCAACCGCTTTCCTCACGCCGCTCGGGAGGCCCGTCATGGGCGAACGGACCTGGCCGCTTCTGCTCAACGCGCTGCTGCGCGGCGAGGAGCTCTCCACCGCCGACACGGCGTGGGCGATGGGCGAGATCATGGCCGGCTCGGCGACACCGGCGCAGATCGCCGGGTTCGCCGTGGCGCTGCGCACCAAGGGCGAGACCCCCGACGAGCTGGGCGGCCTGGTCGAGACCATGCTGACCCGCGCGGTGCCGGTGCTCCTGCCCGACGAGGTACGCGACACCGCGCTGGACGTGGTCGGCACCGGCGGTGACCTCGCGCACACGGTGAACATCTCCACCATGGCGGCGCTCGTGGTCGCCGGGGCCGGCGTCCGCGTGGTCAAGCACGGCAACCGGGCCGCCTCCTCCTCGTGCGGCACCGCGGACGTGCTGGAGGAGCTCGGCGTACCGCTGGACCTGGAGCCCGAGCAGGTGGCCCGCTGCGTCACCGAGGCCGGCATCGGCTTCTGCTTCGCCGCCCGCTTCCACCCCGGGATGCGGCACACCGGCCCGGTCCGGCGCGAGATCGGCGTACCCACCGCGTTCAACTTCCTCGGCCCGCTGACCAACCCGGCGCGGCCCCGCGCGGGCGCGGTGGGCTGCTTCGACAAGCGGATGGCCCCGGTGATGGCGGCCGTGTTCGCGGCCCGGGGCGACTCCGCGATCGTGGTACGCGGCGAGGACGGCCTGGACGAGTTCAGCACCGGCGCGCCCACCCGGGTCTGGGTGGCGCAGCAGGGCACCGTCACGGAGGCGCTGCTGGACGCGGCGGAGCTCGGGGTACCCCGGGCCACCCTGGCCGACCTGCGCGGCGGAGACGCGGCCTACAACGCCGACGTGGTACGCCGCCTGCTCGCCGGCGAGACCGGCCCGGTACGGGACGCGGTGCTGGTCAACGCCGCTGTGGCGCTGTCCACCCAGGGCCCGCTCGACGGCGATCTGCACGAGGCGCTGCGGACCAACCTGGACCGGGCCGCCGAGGCCGTCGACTCGGGCGCCGCGGCGGCCGCGCTGGAGCGCTGGCTGGAGGTGGCACGCGCCGCCTGACGGCGAGGGTGTCGTACCCGCGTGCCAAACTACACGGGAGTTATTTTCCGTTTTCGGTCTATCCGTTTTCGGTCTTCGGTCCACCGGCCGGCGCCACACCGCCTCGCCCCGGGCCCGGAGCGAGAGGAGCCACCCGTGTCTGACCGCGAGCTGCACTGCGACACCTGCGAGGACGTCGTGCTGTTCGAGGCGCCGCCCTGCGGCGACGGGCACGGCGCCGACTGCCCGGAGCTGATCTGCACCCGCTGCGGCGCGGCAGTGGTGATCGCCACGTTCACCTTCCGCGCGGCCCGCCTGTCCGGCCGCCGCACCCGCCGCCCCTCCCACCCCCAGGCCGCCTGACCCCCACTCCCTTTCGGCGCCCTTTCCCTCCCCGCCACGCCCGACAGCCCAACCGCCTGCCTCGCGTGATCAAGGAGTTTGTGTCCCCCACGGTTGTGCAGGCGGACACAAACTCCTTGATCAACGGGGCGGGGCGGCGCCGGGAGCGCGGTGGGCTCGGGCGTGAGTGCCAACGATGACCCGGTGGCGGCACCGCGTCATGGGGAGCGGACTGCGGTTCGCCCCACCTGGCCGAGCCGCGCGGCGAGATCTTGGAAGGAAACGGCCGTCATGGAGACCGTTTCCTTCCAAGATCTCTCGTGGTCCTGCCAACTGGAACGGCGCTCTCGGCTGATGGAACAGTCCGGCGTGAGCCGGTGGTGCGCACCGGCGGCGGAACGGGAGAGCCCAGAGCGCCGGGTCGGCCGCACGGGCGGTGATCATGAGGTTGGCGGGGACAAAAAGGACCGCCGGTGCCGTCAACTTCATGATCAACGGGGACGGCGGAGGGGGAACGCGGAACGCGGCAGGCCCGCTCCCCCGGAGGGGGTGCGGGCCTGCCGTGGCGCTTTGGGTCAGTGCTCGGCGGTGCGGCGGGTGCCGGAGTAGTACTCGAAGAGCAGCCCGCAGGTGGCGAAGACGACCGTCACCAGGCCCAGTCCCAGCAGCCAGAACTGCCAGAACACCAGGCCCAGGCCGGCGATCGCGGCGGCCAGCGCCAACGCGAACGGCCAGTAGCTGCCCGGGCTGAAGAAGCCGACCTCACCGGCGCCGTCGGCGATCTCGCCGTCCGGCCGATCCTCGGGGCGCAGGTCGATCCGGCGGGAGACGAACCAGAAGAAGCCGCCGCACATGGCGCAGAGCAGGAAGGAGAGCAGCAGCGCCACGGTGCCGATCCACTCGATGCGGCCGTCGCTGTCCGCGTACGTCCAGGCGCCGTAGAGGATGGTCGCGCCGAGGAGGAACGTGGCGATGGTGAGGAAGATCTTCCACTCGGTCTTCATGCCGGACCTCTCAGCTTCCCGCGCCGGCCTGGGCGTCGGACGGGTTGAAGTTGTTCACGTCGCGCCGGGTGTCGAACGGCTTCGTCTCGGTGGCGTACTCGGGCTCACCGATCGCGCCGAGCGCCTCCTGGGTCGACTTGCCGGCCTTCTTGGCCGCGAGGAACTGGTCGTACTTCTCCGGCGAGACGACCCGCAGCTCGAAGTTCATGAAGGCGTGGTAGCTGCCGCACAGCTCGGCGCAGCGGCCGACGAACGCGCCCTCCTGGTCGATGCGGGAGACCTCGAACGTGTTGCGCACGTTGCCCGGCATGACGTCGCGCTTGAACAGCAGCTCCGGCACCCAGAACGAGTGGATGACGTCGCGGCTGGTCTCCTCGAACCGGATCGAGCGGCCGCTGGGCAGCACCAGCACCGGGATGACCTCGCTGGTGCCCAGCACCGAGGCGACGGTGTTGGCGTCGCGGCCCTGGCCGTCGCGGTAGTTGAACTGCCAGTTCCACTTGAACGCCACGACCTCGACGGTGACGTCCGGGTTCTTCGACTCCTTGATCACGTCGGTCTGCACGACCGCGGTGTAGTAGAAGAGCACGGAGACCACGAGGATCGGCGCGATGGTGTAGAGGAACTCCATCGGCAGGTTGTAGCGGGTCTGCACCGGCAGCTCGTTACCGCGCTTGCGGTAGCGGACCACGCACCAGAAGATCAGGCCCCAGACGAACACACCGACGGCCAGCGCCGCGATGCAGGACGCGATCCACAGGTCGTACATGCGCTGCGACTCGGGCGTGATGCCGCCCTGCGGCCAGCCGAACCCGCCGAACGCCTTGCCGACGTCACAGCCGGTGAGCGAGACCAGCAGCGCCGCCGCGCCGAGACCGAGCCCGGCGATTCGACCAGCACCACGCCGCCGGCGTCCACCGGCCCCCGGGGAAGCGCTGTCCCGTACGGCCGAGCGCCGTACCTCCGAACTCCTTGCGACCACCTGGTCCTGCCTCCCTAGCGCGCCGCGGCGGTTGTTCTCCTTGACACCGACGGCAAAGGCGTCACCGACGGTCGCAGATTACTCGACCATGACCGGCCAGGCCGTCTTGGGGTCGCTGTCCACCCCCATCGGGGGGATCTTGGGCGTAACCGGGCGATAGCGTGGAACGTCATGAGCGCCTCCCCGGTCTACCTGGACGCCGCCACCGCGGCCCCGCTGCATCCGGTCGCGCGGCAGGCGATGCTGGCCGCCCTGGACGACGGCTGGGCCGACCCGGCCCGGCTCTACTCGGCGGCCCGCCGGGCCCGCCAGCTCCTCGACGCCGCGCGCGAGGCCGCCGCGCAGACGCTCGGCGTCCGCGCCGACGAGCTGTCCTTCACCCCCAGCGGTACGGCGGCAGCGCACGCCGCCGTACTCGGTGGCCTGGCCGGGCGGCGGCGGGCCGGGGCGACGCTTGTGCACTCGGCGGTCGAGCACTCGGCGGTGCTGCACGCCGCGCAGCGGCACACGGCCGGTGGCGGCGCGGCGGTGTCCGTACCGGTGAACCGGCTGGGCCGGGTGGACCTGGACGCCTGGGCGTCGGCGGTGGCCGCGCCCGGCGTGGCCCTCGCGGCGCTGATCGCTGCCAGTCACGAGGTGGGCACGGTGCAGCCGGTGCCCGCCGCGGCGGAGCTGTGCGCCGAGGCGGGCGTGCCGCTGTACGTGGACGCGGCGCAGCTCGCCGGCCGGGCGCCACTGCCGGCGGGCTGGTCGGTGCTGAGCGCCAGCGCGCACAAGTGGGGCGGGCCGCCCGGCGTCGGGCTGCTCGTGGTGCGCAAGGGCGCCCGGTGGGAGTCGCCGTACCCGGCCGACGAGCGGGAGTCGGGGCGTACCCCGGGGGTGGTGAACCTGCCGGCGGTGGTCGCGGCGGCGGCGAGCCTGCGCGCGGCGGCGGCCGACGCGGCGGCCGAGGCGGCGCGGCTGGGCCCGCTGGTGGACCGGATCCGGGCGCGGGTGGCGGCCGAGGTGCCGGACGTGGAGGTGGTCGGCGACCCGGTCGACCGGCTGCCGCACCTGGTGACGTTCTCCTGCCTGTACGTGGACGGCGAGGCGCTGCTGCACGCGCTGGACCGGCGCGGGTTCGCGGTGTCCTCCGGCTCGTCGTGCACGTCGTCGACGGTGCGCCCGTCGCACGTGCTGGAGGCGATGGGGGTGCTGTCGCACGGCAACGTGCGGGTGTCGCTGCACCGGGAGACCACCGAGGCGGACGTGGAGCGGTTCCTGGCCGAGCTGCCCGGAATCGTGGCGGACCTGCGGGCGCAGGCGGGGGTGACCGACCTGTGAGCGAGCCGGATCAGGTGCTGGACTGCCGGGGGCAGCGCTGCCCCCTGCCGGTGATCAATCTCGCCCGGCTGGTGCCCGGGCTGCCGGCCGGCGCGGTGGTGCGGGTGCTGGCCGACGACCCGGCGGCGGCGGTGGACATCCCGGCGTGGTGCCGGATGCGCGGCCACGAGTTCCTCGCCGCGCACGACGGTCCCGCCTACGACGTCCGGGTGTAAGGAAGGGCCCCTTGTTAACGCCTCGGGTAGAGGAAGGGACCCTTCTT